>CAVTBC010000001.1:0-764515 GCA_963732865.1 uncultured Alphaproteobacteria bacterium
TTGCCCGGTGCGTCTTCGAACTCGAACTGGACGATTGGAACAAGACTTTCCTGGCAAACGCCATCGCGTGCCTTTCCTGCGGCCTCTATGACCTTGCGATAACCGACACCAGAATTGCTCGCGTCCCCCTGGAGCATCGCTCGTCCGCTTTCGCTGCCGATCCACAAGTCGCAGCCCTCGAGCGCCCACAGCTTGCGGCATTTCTCGAACAGCTTGTTGAACATCCAAACCTGCCTTGGCGCGTGTTCTCTAAAGACGACCCCCCCCTGGGGAGCACTTTTCGATTTCGCGGAGATCGGCAGGACCCCCTCCAGACACCTCGGCTGCCCGCGAACGTCGCTTGGTGAGGAGAGCTCAACGGGTGTCACTCACCACCACTGGCTTCCGACTCGACCAGGCCGAGCGCGCGATGCCCCCTCCGAGGATTTCGCTGCTTGGCGCCGAGGCGATCAGTTTCTGCAGCACATCGATGCGTTGGTTGAGTTCTTCGTCGCTCCACGCTGACAACGGCCACTCGTCCCGCAATTCATGGACCGAGGTCTTATTCCATCCGGCTCTTGTCTTCAGCCAGAAGATCGCGGCGGTTACCGCCTCGCGGCCGTCGCCCGTCGCCTTGCGATAGAGGTTCTCGGCCGCACGGACGTTTGCCTTGCTTTTTGAGGCGCCGCCGCGGGGTGGCGGCCAATTGTTAATGTTGCCGTCGGTTTCGGATTGGGTTTCGCCGGCGTCCTCATATTTCTGTTTTTCATGCGAGGGCACTAGCTGTCGGTACTTACCATCCATCGAAACACAAGAAACTCGCAGCCGCTGAAGGCTGTACGTCGCCCTTGGCCTTCGAGCGCGTCTCGATGAAACCACCATGTGCGGACGGCTAAAGTGGCGCCAGTGTGCCCTGAGAAGGAGCGTGTCGTTGTTGACCTCGGCGAGGGCAACGTTGAGACCATGGCGACCAGGGCGGAATGTCCGTCGTGGGACGGAGAAGGCGTTCGCGCACTCCCGTCAGGTGCAGGCGCCCGCGAAGTACGGGCCGGAGCAGGAATGCCCGCTATTCAGTCACTGAGGCGCCGACGCCGAACACGCCAGCACGTCGGTGCTCCCTCAGCCAAAACAGTCCGCCCACCAATGTCATTGGTTGACCGACGGACACCAGTTAGAATGGTCCTGGCCGGCCGACCAAGGGCATGCACGTCAGACGAATACACTACCGACAGGACCACCTGCGCTAAAGCACAATGGCAAAGCTGCGCGCCCATCTCCGGCCCGCCGGATTGCGAATGCTGGCATTCGGGAAGCTGAAAGCGTCAGCGAAGAATGTCGTGGCGTTCGTTGCCCAAATAGGCGGCGATCCAAGCGACGACGACGGCCTTAGGCTCAAGAAATCACTTCTTGTCTTCGGCAGCATTTCATTCTCGTTAGCAGGTCTTTGTTGGGGTGTGATGTATTTCGCGCTCGGAGCGCGGCTCGCCTCAATCATTCCAATTTCATATAGTTTGGTTTCTTTGCTCAGCCTCGTCAATTTTGGGTTGACGCGAAGATATCGCTTCTTAGGCTTCAGCCAATTGACGCTGATCCTCCTTCTCCCCTGGTTCTTGCTCATGTTGGTTTTGGGCGGATTTTTCTATGGCAGCGCCGTAATCCTTTGGGCGCTAATCTGCCAGATGGCGGCAATGCTTTTTGACGAGCCTCGCAACGCTCCCCGTTGGTTCGCTGGATTCGTAATTCTGACACTGCTTTGTGCAAGTGTGCAGTCACGGTTGAGTATCGATCCACCCATATCGTCAGAATTTATTACGTTCTTCTTCGCTATCAACTTGATTGGAGTTGGCTCGTTGATCTTCTTTTTGGTCCTCTATTTCGTTGGTCAAAAGAACTTTTTCGCAGAGCAGTCCGAGGGGCTTCTCCTGAACATTCTCCCCAAGGAGATCGCGCGAAAATTTAAGAAGCGGCCGTCGCCCGATTGCCGACCAATTTGAGGGAGTAAGCGTGCTTTTTGCGGATCTATGGACCTTCATCCCGATGTCGGCGACCATGTCGCCTGCCGACTTGGTCGGCCTACTTGACGACGTTTTTCGTATTTCGACGAACTGACTGAGAGATATGAACTGGAGAAAATCAAAACGATTGGCGATTGCTACATGGCGGCCTCCGGCTTACCGCGGCCTCGGATCGACCACGCGCAGGTGCTGACCCAAATGGCGCTGGAGATGATCGAGTATGTGTGGATTCCCACGAGTTCCGCGGACGAAAGTTGGCGTTTCGCGTGGGAATCGATTCCGGGTTGGTGGTTGCCGGAATTGATTGGCCGGAAGAAGTTTATCTATGACCTTTGGGGTAACGTCGTGAACACAGCCAGTCGGATGGATTCCGATGGGCCAAGTGGATCGAACAGGTCGGCGCGCGCCACCTATGAAATCATCAAGGCCGAGTTCGCCTGCGAACCACGCGGAACCGTTGAGTTGAAGGGCCTGGGTAAGACAGAAACGTGGTTGGTTAGGGGACGTCTTTCAGCGGTGCCGGACCACCAAGCGCCAAAAGGGGTTCTTCCCTGATGAATGGTCGTCTCTGCTCGGTCGGGCGGTGTCGAGAAATGTGGCTCAGCGCGGCAGACTACAAGGTGGGTTGTGTATTCCCGCCTAGGAATTCGCGCGAAGGTGAGCTGACGGAAAAGGGTGTCCGGATCCTCCGGATTCGTAAGTAGGCGGGAACCCGTGGGCAGACAAGGTGGTGGCGTTGGGGGTTCGGCGCTTGGCCCCGTGAGGACATTCCGAGCCGTACGTACCATCGTCCCTCGCGACTGATCGGATGCTTTGACGTGGCAGCGGCGGACATGAAAAAGCCCCGCCGAAGCGGGGCTTTTCGCAAGACAGTGGTTTCGGGGGATTAGCCGCCGAAATGCCAGTTTACGCCCATCTCGACGCGCGGCTGCCAACCCGTGCCCCCGAAGTGGCGCTCGACGCCGCCTTCGGCGAAGAGGGACAATGCGTGACCGAGGCCAACCTCAAGGCCGCCCGTCAGGGTGTAGTAGTTCTGCAGAGGCATCGGCGAGTAGCCGATGTAACTGACCTTTGCGTACCCGAGCACATTCCCGAAAATGTAGCCGGCGCGGCGCTGGCGCCGATCAGCCAGTGTGGCGCCGCCATCGTACCAGTAAACGATGGAGCCCTGAGCGCCGATGAGGAAGTCGGCACCAGCGACGAAGTTGTAGCCGATTGGCATTGACGGCGGACCGGGACCAGCCCGGAGAAGTCCACCGAGGGGAGATGCCTGCGTACGGGCCTGCCATTTAAACGCCGGCGGAGGCGGGGTCGGGCGTAGGTCGGCGCCGTAGGCGGCAATGACCGGGCGATATCGGCCGCCATGGCGCCCGTCGCGATCAGCGCCGAGCCAGTGGCGGCGAGGATCAAGCCCTTAAAATATTTCGTGGTTTTCACTGTCGTGCTGCTTTCTGTTGCTAGCGATTAGTTTCTGAAATGTAATTCAGACCAACATTGATGTGAGGGGAAAAATCCCGCCCATGAGGGGGCTTCGCGAGTAACTTCCGCGGGGACCGATAGCGCCTGCCCGATTCTGAACTTAAGGCCTCCGCCGACGCGGAAAGACGAGAACGTTGCCCCGTAAGTGACTTCGACTTTCGCATAGGGAGAAGGCTCGCGAAAACATAGCCGGCGCGACTTGCTCCGATGAGCCAAGTGGTGCTCACGCTATTCCACCAGTAGCCAACTTTGCTCTTCCGCTCTGAAAAGGAAAGGCCGAGTATGAAGTTATAGCCGGCGTTGGCATTGGTGGTGATCAGATCAGTCACGCAAAAATCGACGGAGCCACTCAGGCCGACATAGGGGCCCGACCAATCAAAGAAGGGGTGTGCGCATTGTTACTGTGGGCGTCGTCGGCATGAGGGCGTAAGATCGGCCGCCGTTGCGCGGTCGATGCTACGGCTGAGCGGCAAACGCGAGCATCAAGCCTTTCAAGGATCTCGTGATCTTCATGTTCCCGGCTCCGTTCATCCATGCCACTCCGTCGCGGCGA
Organism: uncultured Alphaproteobacteria bacterium; assembly: GCA_963732865.1. GTDB lineage: Bacteria > Pseudomonadota > Alphaproteobacteria > Rhizobiales > Kaistiaceae > JADLGL01. The sequence continues at coordinate 4,027 of CAVTBC010000001.1, forward strand.
AACGATTCCATAGTGAGGCATCACAGGGGACTGTCGCCAACGACGGTCACACGCCATCCGAGGTGGATTTCCCCGCTACGTTGCAGGGAAACAACGAACGATCTGATGGGGGCGCCAAAAGTGAAAACGTCCCACCGGGGAGGAGATCGGCGGGCGTTCTCAATAGAGCGTGCGACGCCGCAAGGCTTGTCCGCAGCGGCAAACGTTGCGTTCCGAAACTGCATATGAACAGGCAGATGACTGCCTATCACCTAGTCGCAGAATTGCCGGAAATGCCGGCCGGATGCTCCGTCCCGATCCGACGGTCGATGTGGAAGTCGTTCGTCTTCTTCGATCCCGCGGCTTCGATCACTAGGAGCGACGCGCTGTCCTGATCAGGTCGTGCTGAACTCGGCGATGGTCCGGGGTTGAATTTTAATCAGGCCAGCCAGCGATGCCTCAGCACGGTGGCGCGAGGCCCGGCGCAGGGCGAAAGCCAGGGTCAAGGACAGAGAAGACGGCCGAAATCGCGCTGCGTGCCGTTAGTGATGAATCAGTCCGCTGGAAGTATTGCTCGAGGCCATGAGGGCCACTCGAGCTAACGTCGATCTCGAAAGGCCGCCGACTACGCCCGCATGGCGGCGCCGTATTGCCACCCGCGGCTAAACGCAATCGTGGCGCTGGAGGTTACACCGGAGGACCACAGCTCGATGCCGACAGGCGCCCGGTCGCTGTGCGCCGGCTGGCGATGCTCGTGATGGCTGCTGTTAGAGAGGCCAAAGAGACAGGCCAGATCAGGAACCGAGTGAATGATTGTCGCCCGCGGTACTATGGTGACTGTCGGGGCACCACTGGTAGCTGGCGCCTGGCTGCCCCTTCCTCAACGGCCGGCGTGACCTCGCTCCCTGTCCGGGCGGAGCCTTTAAGGGCTGATCAAGGGTCGGCTGTGAGCGAGGCGGGATCGCCGAAGTGAGCATGTCCTCCAGCGCAGGGTCATCTCCAAAATCCGTCTGCTCCCCGCATCCACGGTCCTTCCCCGGCGTTCTGGTCGCCGTTCTCCACCTCACGTTTCCGAAGCGTTAGCTCACGACGGGCGAGTGCCTCAGCTTCGAGCTCGCGGCACCCCGGCGTCGAACTCGAGGATCGCAGCTCGTTCGTCGACGTCGGCTTGCGCCACCTCGGCGTCGTTCGGCCGGTCGTCTCTCTCGGTGCTTCGGGCGCAAGCAGAGAACTCAACTACCTCAATACCTTTCTTCCTTCCCTGAGAACCTAGTGAAGGTGTTTGAAGGTGTATGGGTGGTGTTCCGACCACCTCCAACGTGGTGCTCTGACCACGTCCGTTCTCATGTCTATGTGGTGGTGTGACCACGTCCCTGTTGCCGTGAGGCTCGTTTGCGATGCGCCTTTTTTGTGCCTCGTTTCTAGCATCCCTCTTTTCGATCCGCTGGCCCAAGAAGTCGTTGACCTTCGTTTCGAGCATTCGGTATCGCGATCCGCGTCGGCCACTGCCGCGCTCGACCGACCACCAGCCGCAGTGCTCCAGCCGCTTGCGCGCGTCGTTGAGTTGCCAACGATCAGAGACGGTCGGCACGTCATCTAGGATGAGCGCGTCCGACAATATCGCCACGCCCGATAGCTCGTTCAGCGCCTCTGCGACGCGACATGCTACTCGGTGATCTCGATCTGTCACGCGGGCGTCGGACGCCATCGCGTTGAGCCAGTCGAGCTTCCTGCTCGTAAAAGTGCGCGGCGCGTCGGCATCGGACGGCTTTGCTATGCCGTTTGGCCGCCTAGCCATCAGAGCGACCATTTTAGAGGCGGCCGGTTCATGATGCAGCCGGCATGGCGGCCATGTGCCTTGCGTGGCGATGAATGAACCGCTGTCTCCGAGCCAACGGGAAGGGCACGACCCTGCGCGGTCATTTTACCTCGCCCGCGACATCGACCGCCACAGCATCTTGGGCGCCAGGATCGACGATTGGATCGGGTGCAATGTCGGGTGCCTTTGTAGGCGTTTTCGCCGATCCACGGGCCGCAGATGCCCTCGCCATCGAGGCGCGTTTGCGCTCCAAGATATCCGGTGCGAATGTGGGACGCTTCCGGACGCCCACTACCTCGCGGATGATTTTTGCCTCGTCCGGTGTTGGCAGACGCATCAGCCGAAGGACGCCTCCCTCATCCCCGTCTTGCGTGACGACGCAAAACGAAAGCTGGCGTTTGATGCCCGACCAGTGCCTCTTCGAGTTGCCGCCGACACCCAACAAGTAGTCAGCGGGGCGGTCCGACCAAATGCCGATGAAGCCCCGGCTCGCTTTGATTACCCACCAGCCGCATTCATCCAGGCGAAGAAGCGATGGTGACGCATCGAGCGCCTCCAGAAGCGCCAGCAGATGCTCCCTATCAATCGGCAGACCGGGCTTCATCTCAGGCAACCTCGGCTCGATGGTCAGCAAGCCACGCCAAACGTCGTCACGATGGTAGAGGACCCGCCGGCCGATCCGAGTGTGCGCTGGTGCATCGCGAAGACGCCGCCAGCGTATCAACGTGCGGGTCGAAACGCCGAGTTCACTGGCAAGCCTGTCTTCGTCGATGTAGTCGCCGAGGATCAAGACGTCGTCGGAGGGGAGTTGAAGCATGTCGATTGGCTCCTACGGGCATTCGATGTTCGCCAGTAGAGCCGAAATTGCGCCGACCTGTCGGCCAGCAATGATTGAAACTATTTGCTATCCAAACGCCGATAGAGCGCGCTCCAGATGGGACTTCAGCCAAGCGTCAGAAGGAACACTTCTCTGCGTTTCCTGGAACCAATGAGCAATTCTGTGAGCAAGGCCCGCCTGCGTATCTGGCAGCCCACCTGCAATCGCCAAGATCACAACCTCGATCCACATGCGCGTCTAGATCGTACTTTGCTTCGCGACCAGGCCGTCGCTTGGTCGACTTGAAGGAACGGAGCCATCCCAAAACAGAATGACGATCGATCTCAACTGCGTCGTCGTACTGAATTTCACCGGCCTCCGGATACCGGTTCCAATATGCCGACATCTTGATCTCGCCATCGCGACGGCCGACGATATCTCCATCCACCAATGCCGCGACTAGCGCCTCCGAGCTTCCAGTCTCGTCTCCGCTGACTTCGCGGATCAACTCCACGGCGGATACGGCGTGTATCCATCGGATGTCCGGGACTGTTGCCATCTATGAAGTGCTCCGACGGGAAGGTATCGGTACGACTTCGGCGATCGGCTTCCCCGTGACAATTGCGCCGACCCGCTCGGTCGCCGCCCTGAGGGGGTCGTCGAACAGGTGGGCATAGCGCGCGGTCGTCGCAGGCTGACTGTGGCCTAGTAAGGCTCCAATGATCGGCAGGGAGAGCCCCGAGCTCGCGAGAACACTGGCATAGGTGTGCCTGAGATCATGAATGCGGGCGTTGGCGATGCCGGCGACGCGGCAGATCGCAGCCCAGTTGTGTTTGATCTCGACGCGATGACCATCTCCGCTAGGAAAGACGAACTCAGCATCGGGTGCAGCCGTGGCGCGGAGCTCGGACAGAAGCTGGCGGGCAGGGGCGGAGAGGGGCACCCGGTGGAGGGTCTTTTGCTTCGTCGTCGAACCCGGCTTGGTCCAGACGCCGTTCTCAAGATCGATGTCGGCCCATCTGGCCGCTTGAACTTCGCCGCGACGGGCGCCGGTGAGCAGCAGCAGGCGGATTATGTTGACCGCATGCTGGTCGCGGTGCTCGGAAAGCGCGACGGTCAGGCGAGCAAGTTCATCGCCGGACAGGTAGCGATGCCTCTTCTCCTCCTGGTTCCGCTCGATGCCCTTGGCGGGGTTATCCTGACGCCAACCCCATCGGATCGCCAGCGACAACATTTTCGACAACACCGCCACGGTTCGATTAGCGCGATACGAAGCCCCGCGGCGGGTGATCTTACGATGAAGTCCGTCGATGTCGCTGAAGGTCACGGCGGCGACCTTTCGATGCGCTAGCTCAGGCAGGATGTCGGCGTCGATGATCTGGCGATAGCTGCGCTGCGTGCTCGGCCGGGTCTTGGGGAGATGTTCCTCTTCGAACCGGCGGCAAAGATCAGCGACAGTCGGCGCGGTCCTCGCTTCAACGCGGCTGGCCAAAGGGTCTTCCCCGTCGGCGACTTGTCTCCTGAGTTCACCTGCGCGCTTGCGAGCCGCGTCAACTGTCCATTGATCGCGACCGTAGTCACCAATGGTGTACCGGCGTTCGCGACCGGCCAACGAATAGTTGAGCACGAACGCCTTATGCCCGCTCGCTGTAATGCGCAGACCGAAGCCCTTGATGTCGGTGTCGTAAACAATGCGGTTGCCGGCTGCCGGAGGTGGAAGGTCTCGAACCAGCTTGTCGGTGATCTTCCGTGCCATCTCCGTGTCCGGCTGGTGTCCGACCGCAGAACGGTATCCGATGCGATGCCAATGTCATCGAACCGCATCAGCTTGTCAATTGAAAGCTACTGGAGATAGGACTGTTTTGGAATACGTGGCGCGGAAAACAGAGGGCCCGCCTAGGGCTCGTGCAAGAAACTCTTAATCAGCGGGTCCAAGGTTCGAGCCCTTGTACACCCACCAATCATTTCAAAGGCTTGGATCGTTGCCGGGTCGTGTGCCGGAGGGCCGGCCAGCCTGCACCGGCGGCCGGAATCGTTTTGCGTCCCGGACGCCACCTGCGCTCCCGCGAGGCGGCATCAGTGAAGCTCTCGGGCAATCGACGGCCAGAGCCTTATCGGCCGGCGTCGCTCCTCATCGCGAACGAAAGCCGCCGCGGACTAGGCGGACAAGCAGCAGCAGGATCACGGCCCCGATCGTGGCATTGAGGATTTCGGCCAGAAGTCCCGTGCCAAGCTCGATGTTTAGCTGAGGGAGCAGCCAGCTGCCGATGAAGGCGCCGAGAATGCCGACGATGAGATCGCCGAGGATCCCCAAGCCGGTGCCGCGCACCAGCTGACCGGCCAGCCATCCGGCGACCAGACCAATCAAGAGGGTAACGAGTAATGTTTCGGTCGACATGTCCAATTGGTGTCCCAGCCTCCGTGCTTGTGGCCAGCCGCGGACTTAGCGTTTCAGCGTGTGGCGGCAAAGGCGAACTTGCCCGTTGTGTTTCGTCAAGACCGAGCTGAATTGCACAGTTTGCCTCGCGCGCCTAAAGAGGCGAGGTGGCAGGGGGCGCTATGCTCTGACAGTCCCGGCCACTGGCGCTGTGGGCTTCTCCGGCGCAAACCTTCTGCGCTCCGGCCGCCGGCTCCGCGCAGGTAGCTGATCCGGCGGACGAGCGGTCAGGTCTTGCCGTCCGTGTTCGGCGGATCAACGCCCCGGTTCGACAGAACCCGGCGCCGCTCCTCATAGTCGGCCTTGTCGATCTCGCCGCGGGCGAACCGCTCATCCAGGATATCGAGCGGCGTGGGCTTCGTCGGCGGGGATGGAACCGCGACCGGCTCAATGCGGCGCCGCGTGAACGCCCGGACGAGGGCGATTGCGGCAACGATCAGCACGGCCCAGACGAGGACGAACCAAAGGCCGCCAAAGGCCCAATGGCCCCAGACGGCGTGACCCCAGCCGTCGACATATTGCGCGTAGCTTGGAGTGAGCGCGGCCCACGCGCCAAAGGTCGCGGCCAGCACGGCTGCGAAACCGATGATCTTTCCGACGGGTTTCATTTCCCTTGTGTCCTGTAACGGATAGTGAACGTGCGGAAAATCTAGGGAGCGTAGCAGGCCGGCGTTAGCCCGCGCCGCCGCTTTTGTTGTATCAATTTGTGCCCGGTTCGCGGCGCGTCCATGCTTTGACACAAAGTTCGTTGACGTGAGGGGGATGGTGCGGGCGGGTGATGGGAGCGACTTGGGAGGCGCTATCCGGAGTGAGTGAAGAGGGGGAGCGCTCCGTACGCGAGGATCGTCCGCTCGATCCGCGACGCTGGCGTCGCAGCCTGTTCGATGCGCTGCTGACGCATTCCAGGGAGCGGCACGCCGCGGTCGCCATCGAGGATCAGGAGGGCGTGTCGCTGACTTATCGGCGGTTGGTCCTGGCGAGCCTCGTGCTTGGCCGGAAATTCACCCAGACGACCGTCCGCCGCGAGCGGGTGGCGGTCATGTTGCCCAACGTCAACGCCGCCGCGGTTACCTTCTTTGGGTTGCTCGCCTATGGCCGCGTTCCGGCCGTGCTGAATTTCACCGCCGGCATCGACGATCTTCGTGCCGCGGCGGCCAGTGTCGAGGCCCGCACACTGGTGACATCCCGGCGTTTCATCGAAAACGCCAAGCTCGAGGACAAGCTGGCCGCCCTGCAGGCCGTGCTCACCATCATCTATCTTGAGGATGTGCGCGAGAGCGTCGGACTGGTCGACCGTCTTCGCGGGCTGCTGGCGTTGCGGCGGCGGCAGGCTTCGCGCCGGACGACATCCGACCCGGACGATATCGCCGTGATCCTGTTCACCTCCGGGACGGAGCGGCAGCCAAAGGCGGTGGCCCTGACGCACGCCAACTTCCTGGCCAATATTGAGCAGGTGCAGGCCTGTATCGACTGCACCGATCAGGACGTCATGCTGAATGCCCTGCCGGTGTTTCACGCATTCGGGTTGATGGCGGGGCTGCTTCTGCCGCTGATGATCGGTTTTCGCTGCGTGCTTCTGCCGTCGCCACTGCAATATGAGGCCGTCGCCAAGCAGGCGCGGAAGAGCGGCGCGACCATCCTGATTGGCATCGACACCTTCGCCGCCGGCTGGGCGCGCGCCGCCGAGCCGGGCGATTTCGATACGCTGAGGCTCATGGTTCTGGGCGCCGAGAAGGTGAAGGACGCGACGCGCAAGCTGTGGGCCGAACGGTGCGGGATAGAAGTGCTGGAAGGCTATGGCGTCACGGAAGCGGCACCGGTCGTCGCGGTGAACCGGCCGGGGCGCAACCGGATCGGCACGGTCGGTCCGCTGCTCCCGGGGATCGAGACGCGGCTGGAGCCCGTCGAGGGGATCGACGCCGGACAGAAGCTGTTCGTGCGCGGGCCGAACGTCATGGCCGGCTATTATTTTCCGCAGCAGCCGGGCGTGCTCCACCCGCCCAAGGACCGCTGGCACGATACCGGCGATATCGTTTCCGTTGATGAAGCGGGGGCCGTCGCCATCGTCGGGCGCGCCAAACGGTTCGCCAAGGTTGCCGGCGAGATGATCTCGCTGGCCGCTGCCGAGCTCTTGATGCGCGAGGTTTGGCCCGACGGCGAACATGCCGTGGTGGCCGTTCCAAACCCGCGCAAAGGCGAAAGTCTCGTTGCGGCCTCGACGGCGGCGGGCCTGACGGTGGATATTCTGCGCGCACGAGCCCGGCGCTTGGGCGCCAGCGATCTGATGATCCCGAACCGCATCATCAGCCTGGAAGCTCTGCCGCTTCTGGGCAGCGGCAAGACCGACTATGTGTCGCTGGAAAAGCTCGCCACGCAGCACGCCATCGGCCAAGGGCGTGGCCTCGACGGGGAGCCTGGCGGGCCGCCGGCACAGTAGCCTCGGTGCCGCGTCAGTTGCCGCTCAGTTGTGCGTGTCTTCGAGGGTGCGGCGCAGGGAGCGGATGATGACGCCCCGGGCGCGCTCGTCGGCGGCCCTATTGACCGTGTCGCTGATGTCGAGGAAGAGCCGCGACAGATCATTGTGCCAGTCGAGATGGGCGACCTGCTGTGGCGCAATGCGCGGCGGCGCAGTGGACGGAACCCGCTCGGCGCCGGACGGCGACAGGCGAAAGGTGGAATCGATTTCCGGAATGAAGATATTTCGCTCCGGGACGAAAGCGCCCGCCCGCGCGGCGAGACCGTCGAGGGCGGTCTTTTCGCCATGGACGAGGAAGAGGCCCTGGGCGATCGGCAAGCGGTCATGCAGCCAGGTCTCCAGCCCTTCGCGATCGGCATGGCCGGAATAGACATCGAGCATGCGGATGCGGGCGCCGACGACAAACTCATCGCCTTGGATGCGCACTGACTTGGCCCCGTCGAGCAGGATGCGGCCGAGCGTTCCCTGCGCCTGGTAGCCGACGAACAGAACGGTGGCCCGGTTGCTCCACAGCCAGTTCTTCAGGCGGTACCGGATGCGGCCTGCCTCGCACATGCCGCTTGCCGAGATGACGACGTGAAAGCCCTCGATGGTATCGAGGGCGATGCTCTCCTCGACCGACTCGGTGAAATGCACGTTCGGTGAGGTGAGGGCCCGGCTGAGAAGCGCGCCGTTTTCCAGTTCGCCGGCGTGCTTGGCGAACACCCGGCTGGCGGCGCGGGCGAGCGGCGAGTCGATATAGATGGGGATCGGCGGCACATCGCCGGATTCGATTAGGCCGACAAGGTCGGTCACGAACTCCTGGGTGCGTTCGACCGCGAATGACGGGACGAGAAGGGCGCCGCCGGCTTCGCGGGCGGCCAGCACCTCGTCGCGGAGCATCCGGCGACGCTCGTCATCGTCGACGTGACCACGGCTCCGGTCGCCATATGTGGATTCGCAAATGACATAATCGAGCCCTGAAGGCGCAACGGGGTCCGGCTGCAGGACCTTCTGCTGTGGCCCGACATCGCCGGAGAAAAGGAGGCTGAGCGGACGATCGCCGCCGGCGTCGATTTCCATTTCGATGGAGGCCGAGCCAAGCAGATGGCCGGCGTTCCAGTAGCGCGCCCGGACGTCAGGCCCGACCGTCTCCCAGGCGCTGTACGCCACTGGCCGGAAGAGGCGGAGCGAGGCGATCGCGTCGGCCTGCGTGTAGATTGGCTCAACCTTGTCGCGGCCGCGGCGGGAATTGCGGCGGTTCAGGTGCTCGACTTCCGTTTCCTGGATGTGGCCCGAATCCGGCAGCATGACCGCGGCCAGATCGATGGTCGCCTGTGTCGCCCGGATAGGACCGGCGAACCCGGCCTTCGCCAGCTTCGGCAGCATGCCGGAATGGTCGATATGGGCATGGGTGAGGAGGACGGTGTCGATCCCGGCGGGGTCGAACGGGAAGGGGAGGTAGTTCAGCTCCTTCTCGGATTTCGACCCCTGGAACAGGCCGCAATCGACGAGGAGGCGCGTCCTGCCGGTGTCGAGGAGGAAGCAGGAGCCGGTGACGGTGCGCGATGCTCCGTGGAAGGTCAGTTCGATCGGTTGGGTCAAAACCTAGGGTTCACTTTGCTGGCAATATCCGAGGGGAACGCTTCGGCCGGGCAGTGCTCGGCCGCCTATACCCCGTTTCCTGATGCTGTCATCGACGCGTTACCTCGAGGTTCACGTCGTGCCGATCCGGGTGCAACGACGGCAACTCCCAAGCCGGCCTTGTTTTCTCGTGATCGGCGCAGGTCGAATTAACCCTTTGTCATCCACTTGGAACAGATCATCTGCGCCGGTGTGGCGCGGGCCGGGCGGAGCGTTTTGCTTTGGACGGTTCGCCGCCGGAAGTCAGCGTGTAGCTCGGCCAGTCGAGCGGGGATTCAGCCATGTTGCGTATCGGGCGGACCGTCGGGGGCCAGCTGCCTCCATTGCCGGGTCAGCGGATAAGACGCGTTTGGTCGCGATTTGCACCGGTTCTGATCGCGACGGCGGCATTGGCGGCCTGCTCGCACAATCTGCCGACAGGCGGCGGCTATGAAATGGTCGGCCAGCCCTACGTCGTGAACGGCGTTCGCTACGTGCCGCACGCCGATCCGAACTACAATGAAGTTGGCTACGCCTCCTGGTATGGCGTCGACTTTCACGGCCATTCGACCGCGAATGGCGAGATCTACGACATGAACCGGATTACCGCGGCCCACAAGACGTTGCCGCTGCCGAGCTATGTCCGCGTCACCAATCTCGAGAACGGCTCGTCGATCGTCGTCCGGGTAAATGATCGCGGTCCGTTCGCCGCCGGCCGCATCATCGATTTGTCCGCCCACACCGCCGATCTGCTGGGCATGCAGACAGAGGGCATTGCGCGGGTGCGGGTCGAGTATGTCGGCCCGGCCTCGCTCGACGGCGACGACGACCGGATGCTGATGACAACCTATTCGGCGCCCGGCGACCGGCAATTGGCGATCGCCTATGACCCGAACACAAGGACGGTTTCCGGATCGTCCGGCGGCCTCTTCACGCGCATCGCGCAGAATCAGAATCAGCCGCAACAGCCGGTCTATCAGCCGACCGCGATCGGAGCCGGGGAAGACCCGCTGGCCGGCCTTCTCGGCTTTGCCGACATGCCGGCGCCAACGCCGGCGCAGCAGGCCATCGATACCGTGGTGACCGGCGCCATCACGGCGGACAATCCGGTGATGGTGCAGGTCGGCGTCTTCGCCAACATAGAAGATGCCAATCGGGTGATCGCCGCACTCGACGGCTACGGCACCCCGACGATGGAAGCCGTGGACGGGGCCGCCGGGCCGCTGTTCTCGGTGCGGCTGGATACGACCTCAAGCCGAGCGCAGGCCTCGATCGAAGCCGCCGCCGCGGCCGGGGCCAGCGGGGCACACCTCGCGCCCAACTAGCATCGTCACATCAGGCAGACGCCCTTGGTCTGCAATACGTCGCTCGCCACATCATTCGCCGCTTCCACGAAGCCCGCCGTTCCCGGGTGGGCAAAATCCCAGCCGGGATGATCGTCGCGGACCGTCCACACATCGACGACATGGACATTGCGCACGTAGGAGGGGTTGTCGGCCACGGCCTCGATGAGGTCCTTGATGACGCCCATGCGGTTGCGGTGTCCGACATTCTGCGGGGCGCTCGCATCCGAAGCCGTTGGGACAAGCCAATAGCAGTCGATGCCAGAGATCACGCAGGTCTGCGCCATGGAACTGATGCGGGCGGCGTAGGCCGCCTCCCATTCGTCCTCATGCGAAATGTAAACGGCGACGCTGCCGTCGGCGTTGGTGAGGCTCTGATTGTCGTTGGCGCCGAGCCAGATCACGGCAATGTCGCCGGGATGGGCGGTCTCGGCGACCGCAGCGCTGAAATGACTGACGGTGTCGTAGAAGTCCGGCCTTGCGAGGCCCGAACTGTTTGTCGTCAAATTGGTGACGGTCGCTTCAGTCAATTTCCCGGAGAGGATCTGCATCAGGCCCTGGCCGAGCAAATCCCCGGAGGCGACGACATGGCCGGTGAAGACCGGCGCTGTCGTGCCGCCACAATCGGTAAGCGTGGTGGCAGGCGGGGGCGGCGTATCCTGCAGGCTCTGCATCGGCGTGGTGGCGCCCGTCCGTCCGGAGAACACACCGCTGAAGATTGGGCCATCCGTGGGTAGACAGCCAGCGAGACTAGCGGCGGCGAGCAGGGTCGCGGCCGCGACGGCGTTCTTCCATCTCATTTGCAAAGGTCCCGATCGGCTGCTGATTCGCGTGACGTCACAGCGGCAGAATACGAAAAGCCTTCGCCAATGTTGACAGCTAGGCCGCGGGTGGAAAGCAAAACTGGTGGGGCAGCATTTGCGCCACCCCTGCCAGAACGACTGCTACTGCTCGTAGATGTAAAGCGTCGACGGGCGATTGTGACCCGGGTCATAGGTGCCGACCCAGACGTCGTAGAGGCCCTGTTGCGCCCCGAAGAACGTGATGGCCGGGTTAATCCCGTACACGTCGTCGGCATAGTAGAATTGGCCGTCCGGCGCGTTGACCAGCAGGATCGTGTCGTATTGCGATTGGACCTCGAACGTCAGGTCGTATCCGCCGGCATAATAGTAGAAGTCAAAGTCCGGCGCCGCCGCGGCGTAGCCATACCAGCTATATCCCGGGAAACACTGGGACAGGTTGTAGCTGCCGCCAGCCCCGACATAGCGATTGAAGGAACGGTTGAAGAGCTGCCCCGCGTTGATTTGCGTGTCGCCAAATGGCGGCACCAACTGCCAGTTCGGGCAAGCCTCCGCCGATGTCGCGGCGGTCGCCGCCAAGATCACCGCCCCAAGGGCGGCGAGATAACGTTTCTTCATGTCTGTCAGAGTCCCCTTGCTCATTTCGAGATGCCCCCGCATCACCGACCTGTGAAGTGTATCTCAGCGCCTTGTCTCTGAGAACCGGCAAGATCGCCGAATTCGGCGATCTTGGCGGCAGGTGGCGGTGGCCTACGCGTCGGGGATGCCAAATGTCTGGCGAAGCCAGTTGCTTAGCCCGTCACGGACATCGGCCAGGCCGATCGTATCCCAGGCGCTTTCCACGCCGCGCAGGCCAGACGAAAGGCCGTCGCAGACGCTGTTGCCGTAGCACTTCTCGTCCAGCCAGTTGGCAAGCCCATTGGGGAAAATGGCGAGAAGCAAGGCGAGAACGGCGACCACGACGATCGCCGCCCGCGCCTGCGAGACGCGGCGGGTGACGGGGCCGCCTATGCGTTCGTGATCGGAGGGGGACGCCATGGCAGCCTCAGAACTGGAAGTAGATGAAGGGCGCCGACTCCGGCGGAGCGATCAGCATCAGCCCCACCATTGCCGCGCCGAACAGGCCGATCTGCGCCCCGAGCCCGCGATCAGCGAGCCAGATCGACCATGAACCGCGCCATGTCGGCGGGATGAACTGCCCGATGAAGCCGAGGGCGATGAGGAGAACGACGAGCAGCGAGGCCATGTCCGGCGCCTGCGGCCGCGTGAAGATGCCGCTGAAATATTCGCCGGCCGTGGTGAGGTCCGGCGCCCGGAAGACGATCCAGGTGCAGATGAGAAACAGGAAGGTGAGCAGCCAGGCGAGGACACGATAGGAGAGGAGCGCCTTGAGGCGGCCGCTGGTCTTCGTCATGTGCCACAGATGCACCCAGACGAGGGCGAGGCCATGAACGGCGCCCCAGACCAGGAAGGTGGTGTTGGCGCCGTGCCACAGGCCGCCGAGCACCATGGTGATCATCAGATTGATGACGATGCGCGGCGTCTTTCGCCGGCTGCCGCCGAGCGGAATGTAAACGTAGTCACGCAGCCAGGTGGACAACGTGATGTGCCAGCGGCGCCAGAACTCCTGAACGGAGAGCGACCGGTAGGGCTGATTGAAGTTCTCCGGGAAACGGTAGCCGAGGATCGCGGCGAGGCCGATGGCGATGCTCGAATAGGCGCTGAAGTCGAAATAGATCTGGAAGGCATAGGCGGTGGCGGCGAGCGCCAGATCACCTGAACCGTATGCCGACGGGGCGTTGAACACAGGCTCGACGATCGTGACGGCAAGATAGTTGGCCGCGATCATCTTCTTCCAGAGCCCCGAGAAAATGAGCATCAGCGCCTCGGCATAGGGGATCGCCGTGCGGTCCGGCTTCTCCTGCAACTGCGGAATGAACGAGGCGGCGCGCACGATCGGACCGGCGACGAGGTGCGGGAAGAAGCTGATGTAGAGGAGGACGTCGATGAAGGAGCGGGACGGCACCGAGCGGTGCGTGAAGGTGTCGACCATGTAGGAGATGGCGTGGAAGGTGAAAAATGAAATCGCCACAGGCGTCGCGACGGCGATGAAGTTGAGATGCAGCCCGAGAATGTCGAGCAGCGACGAGTTCATCAGCAGCGACAGCAGGTAGTTGTAATATTTGAAATAGGCGAGGTCGCCGACAACGATGATGATGGCGATGGTCAGAATGGCGATGCGGATTCGCCGGCTCCGGATCCGCTGATTGAACCAGCCGACGGCGAAGGCGAGGGCCACGACCCCGACCATGATCGCCGCGAAGGCGATGCTCCAGAAACTGTAGAACAACAGGCTCGCAGCAATCAGAACGAGCTTGTTGGCGGTATTGCCGAGCGCCCGCGCTACCGCCGTTGTGCCGAGCACGAAGACGAAGAAGATCGCAAAGTCGATGGTCGGGAAGAGCATCTATTGCTGCGGCGCTGGAGAAATCAGGGTCGTCAGGAAATCGGCGAATATCTCGGCGCTGTATTGATAGCCCGCCGTGGTGAGATGGATGCGGTCGGACCCGTAGAAGGTGATCGCCTGTGTGCCGCGTTCGATTTCGCAGGGCGTAGGGAGGGCGGCCGCCCAGTCCCAAACCGCCGCCTCGACGGCAGCGGCGGCCTCTCGCTGGGCGTCGCGCACGGCGAGGAGATTGGGGGGAATGTTCCAGCATTCGTAGCCGGTGGGGCCACAATCGCCACCGGTGCAGCGCCCGTCGCGCGCACCGAGCGGCGGCAGCACGACGACGATCTGAGAGGTCGGGTGGTCGGCGGCAATGGTCTCAAGCAGGCCCTGATAATTGGCCTCGTAGCGGGCGATGTTGAGGTTGTCGTCGAAGCCCTCATTGGTGCCGAAGGCGATAACGATCATGTCGGGATCGAGACGTTTCAGATCGTCCGCCAGCGTCGACTGGTCGATGTCGAGGACCAGATTCACCGTGGCGCCCGGATAGCCAACGCTGAGATAGGAGACCCCCGACTGATCCTGATGGACCATGACGCCGGTGACGGTGACCGGCCGCGCGTCGTCGGTGCGGATGGTCAGCGTTTCGAAGGCGCCGGTGCCGGCAATCGGGATAAGGCGCTTGATCAGGGGCGTGTCGTCGGCACCGTCAAGGTCGAAGGTGTCAACCAACTGGCCGTCAAGCAGGACGTCGACCGCGCCGCCGCCGGTCGCCGTCAGGAACGACAAGTCGATGGCGGTGAAGCTGATGGGGTGGAATGCGGTGAAGTCGATGCTTTCTCCCGTCGCTTCGGCCTCAGCGGTGTAGCCGCTAAGCCAGAAGCGGCCGCGCGGACTGGATGAACGCACCCGTTCGTAGTTCCAGCCGGAGGATGCATTGATGCGGAAGACATTGGAGCGGACGCCGGCCTGCGGTACGCCAGGCGGCAGCAGGACGCCGCCCTCACCGAAGCGGCTCTGCAGGACATCACGGACGCGGCCAGTGAAGATGTCCGCGGCGGTGTGGCTGTCGCCAATGTGGAGAACGACGTAGCCGCCATGCAGCTGCGGGGGCGGCTCGGTCGCGTCCGGTGCGGAGGTCTGCGTGCCCGAAGCAACGGGCGCCGGCGTCTCAGACCCGTTGGCGCTGAGATAGATGTAGGCAAGCGCCATCAAGACGATTGCCGCCGCCCCAATCCCGATCCAGCCTAGGAAGCGACGTCGCAATGCCGATCACACGCCCAGACACGTTGACGTCGTGTCGGCGGCATAGCCCTGCGTTATCATGGCACTGAGGAGGACCGGCTTGAGATAGGTGCCCAGCAAATCATATCCGGCCGTTGTGAAGTGGACGCCATCGGAAGCGCGAAGCTGAACGACGGTGCCACGCGGACCGACGCCATAAGGCGCGAAGCCGTCGGCACCTTCCAGCTGCCACGGTCTGACATACATGACGTGCGGCGTCTGGCGGGCGACCGCTTCGTAAATCTGGTTCTCCAACTGCACGTGTTCGTTGGCCTGTTGATCGCGCAGCGCCGGGATGCCGACGATTACGGCGATGGCGCCGTTGGCGGTGGCATCGACGTAGAAGGCGCGGACGCGTTCGGCGTAGGCGGTGATCCACGCATCCGTGCCGAGCGGGGTCCTGGTGCCGTCTGGCGCCACGATCGGCTGCTGGTCGTTCAGGCCCACCGACATGACGAAGATGTCCGGGGCGTACTGGTTGCTGATCTCAAGCACGTGGCTAGCCCAATCGAGTCGGTCAGGCCGCGCAAGCCCCGTTCCGTTCTGAGCCTCTCGCAACAGGGTGAAACCAGTGGGGCAGGTCTTCCCGGCGGTCATTCGGACGAAAGCGCCCCAAAGTCCGTCCGACATCGAATCGCCGACGAAGGCGATTCCGGCCGACGCCGCCGAGCTCACGCTGCAGATGCAAAAAAGCACCACAGCGCCGAAAAACTGTGTTCGCCGTACCAAGAGAGGGGCCTCCCAAATATCCGCGTCGTTCCGTTGGCGTCGCCAACCCCGAGCAAAATCAATGCGGGGCAAGCCGGCGGAGCGTTTTGTAGCTAATAGCCGATGGCTACATTTTGCCGGATCGGATTAGGGATTGGAATGGGCGGCGCTGTCGCGAGTTGTTGAACGAAGGGCGGCCGTGGCATCGGGATTGGCACGGTCATTTCCGGTGCCGGAGGGGGACGAGCCGCCATGGCGTCGAGCACTGCGGCGGCGATCGAGGCCGGCGCTTCGGGCTCGGCGACGAAGGCGGTCGTCTCGATCGCTGCAATCGGTGCGGGTGCCTGGGGCGTGACCGTTGCGGTTGTCGTGTGGTCCACCGTGACGCCGGCAACCCGGATCGGATTCGGCACTGGCGGCGGGATAGGAAGGTCCGCCATGCCGGTGCTGGGGTCCAGGCCGGCGGCAGTCGCCGCGATCGACCAAAGGCGCTGATAGCCGGTCATGTTGAAATGGACGCCGTCCGAGCCGCGCACCGAGCGGTCGCAAATCGACGGGTCGCGCATGCTGGCATAGGTGATGCCCAGGCTGCCAAGCTGCGTGGCCAGATGCTGGTCGAGTTCCCGCGAGGCGGAGTCCCAATCCTTGAAGACGCAGGGCGGACCGATCCAGACCAGCGTCAGGTTTCGTGCGCTGGCGGCGTCGACGATGCGCTGGACGTAGTTCTCGACATTGACGACGTAGCCCACGGCATCATTCGTGCCGAGACTGACGAACACAAGCGAGCCGCGCGGCACCTGGGCGATCTGCTGGAAAATCACGTCGCTGCTGATGCGGACGCTGTTGGCGGCGAGGCTATCGGAATGCGGCGCGGCCCAGCCGACGCCGACGCCGATGCTGTCGCCAATGATGTAGTAGGCGAGCGCCGGCTGTGCGGCGAGCAAGAGCACGACGCACAGCGGGGCCGAAGCCCAACGTATCCATCGGCGTCCTTCGCGTTTCTGTTTGGCGTGCGTACTCGGCAACACCGGAACTCCCTGCGTCAGCGCGAAGCGGCCCCTTGCCCCGAGTTACGGCGCCCCCGCGGCCTTCCGACTGGATACTGCGAATCCGGCTTTTCTTGGCGGCGCCGGCGTGCCGCACCGTAATTTGGCCGCTGACCGGCGTCCGGCCGCCGGTGCGGGCTGGTGCGGGTTCCGGTGCCTTCGGGTCCGAGCGCCGCCAGCGTAGTCGGATAGGTGTGGGGTTCAAAGCCGCCGGCTACGTCAAAGATCGGAGCGGTATCCGGGAAATCGGTGCGCGACAGATCCGCGATCAAGGTGGCGGCGGCAGCGGTGCCATCGACCTGCGGCGCGCCCGGAGGTGTCTGCTTGAAGGAGAAGACCTGCCCGGAGATGAGCGCGCCGTCGCGGGCGAGCGTAACCTCCAGCACGGGCGCGACGCCCATCGGACCGGTCAAATTGAAATAGACGTAGTTGCAGAAATTGCCGAGGCTGTAGGCGATCAGGCGGCCGTTATAGACCTCGAGCGCGCGCGGAACGTGCGGGCCATGGCCGAGCACGAGGTCGGCGCCATAGTCGATTGCCTGTCGCGCAAAGGAGACGATGTTGCCCCGGTCTTCGCCGAGGAAGACCTCGGTGGCGTTGCGGGTGTGCAGTGCCGACGCGCCTTCGGCCCCAGCGTGAATGGAGACGACGAGGATGTCGTATTGTGCGGACAGGGTCGCGATCTCCTGTAGCAGCGGCCCGGGCACGTTGATATTGCGGGGACCGGGCGCGGTATCGGCGCCGAGGAAGGCGACGCTGACGCCGTCGACGCGGAACGTGGCTACGTCGCTGTCCTTGCCGGCATATTGGATGCCATTGTCACGCAAGGCCTGTTCGGTGCCAACCAGGCCTTCGGTGCCGAAGTCCCAGCTATGATTGTTCGCGAGGGAGACGACATCAAAACCGGCGGCATGAAGATTGGCGGCGTATTCGGGCGGCGTGCGGAAGGCGAAGGCGCGGCCATCGCTGACATCTTTGGTCGAATTGCGCGCTGTCGTCAGGGTGCCTTCAAGATTGCCGAAGGTAATGTCGGCGCCGCGCAGAACCGACGCGGCCTGCGAAAAGAGCCAGTTGCCGCCATCGGCGGGGAGGGCGTTCATCGGGTAGTTGCTGCCCATCATGATGTCCCCGACCGCAGCAATGACGATGCCACGGTTGGCGGCGCCAGCCTGGTTCCCGATCGAGGAAAGAATGAATGCGGCCAGGACAAACGGCGAAGCCGGCTTAAGATACGCAGCCATCAAACGACTTCGCTTCTCAGATTGGACGCAACGGAAACAGCCGACAACAGTGCGAATCTGAACGATTTAGGTTAACAAACCTTGGATTCGGCGTTCCCGGCGCCGAGGGGAGAGACGATGACGAGGACGCCGATCACCGCAAGATTGCCGCCATGGGCTGGCCGCGCGTTGCGCGCCGGGCTCGCCGCATTCCTAAGCGTGACGCTATTTGCCGTGCAGGCGAGCGCGCAGCTCGACATGCGTTTCGCCAACGCCTGTCAGCGCTCGTTCCGGCAGATCATCATTGCCGGCGTCGGCGACGTGCTGCCGCATCAGCCGCTGCAATCACAGGCTGCGGCGGCCGGGACCTACGAGCCGTTCTGGGCGGACGTGATGCCGCTGCTCCATCAGGCGGACATTCTCTATGCCAATCTGGAGACGCCGATCGCGGCGGGGGTCAACCGCTCGCAGCAGGCGGTGGCCGATCCGGGCTTCACCTTCGACGATTATGTCTACACCGGCTATCCGCTGTTCAATACGAACCCGCATATCGCCGGCGACCTGCAGCATTCCGGATTCACGATCGTCTCGACTGCCAACAATCACGCCCTCGACCGCGGCTCGCTCGGCGTCGACCGTACGATCGAGGCGCTGCAAGCGGCCGGCCTGCCGTTCACCGGCACCCGCCATACCGGCACCGACACGCCGTTCTATACGATCATCGAGGAGAACGGCTGGCGCATCGCCTTCATCGCCTGCACCTTCATGACCAACGGATTGCCCGATCCCCATCATCAGGTGCTGACCTGCTTCGACGACGAGGATTTCCTCCTCAGCCAAGTGTCGGCGCTTGCCGCCGACCGGTCGATCGACGCGGTGATCGTGACGCCGCATTGGGGCGACGTCGAAAACAGCCAGACAACGTCCCCGCGCAACATCGAGCTCGGCCATGCCTTGATCGAAGCCGGCGCGACCGCGGTCATCGGTACGCATGTCCATGTGGTGCAGCCTTGGGAGCGCTACGTCGCCTCCGACGGCCGGGAAGGGCTGATCGTCTATTCGACCGGCAATTTCGTCAGCAACCAGTCAGCGACGTTCAACCGCATCGGCATGGCGGTGTTCGTTGGCCTCAGCAAGGACCGGCAGGGTCATGTCTGGGTCAACGGCGCGCGTTATCATCTCTTCACAGTGCATCGCTATCCGCATCGGGTGGAAAGCCTGACGCCGACCAACGATCCGGAGGCGGCGACGATTTTCCAGACGTTGCAGGGCATGCTCGGCACGGACCGGCAATTGCAGCCGGGCGAGCGTGTGGTGACCAATCCGGAATGCTGAGGACGGGCCCGACGAACAAGCGCGCGGACGAGGTGTCGCTATTGTTAGGCCTTCAACGGAATGTTACCCCAAGTCTATCGTTGGGGAGCTGAGGGGACGAGCGTGAATAGACGAGAATTTCTGCAGGTTATGGGCACGACGGCGTTGGCCACGGCGGTGCTGCCGCGCTTGGCGATGGCCGATGTGCCAAGGCCCTATGATTGGAACGCAACGCCGCCCTTCCTCCTCGATCAGGGCGACGCCTATATCGCGTGGATGGTCGAGAACCGCGGCGAGAACCCGACCTATCTGGCCGCGCACTGGGCGCGCTATGTGGCGCTCGTCAACAATGGCGATCTCACCGACGACAAGACGAAGCGCGGCTTCCTGATGACGCCGCGCGAGGAATTTGTGCTCGAGCGCAATCTCGCCCGGGCCTATGACCACGCCTATCTCGACATCGGCTATGGCGTCACGATTTCCGGCCCGCATCTGGTCGGGCGAATGACGCAGTCGATCGACGTGCAGCGCGGCGACAAGGTTCTCGAGGTCGGGACGGGTTCCGGTTATCAGTCGGCCTTCCTGTCCAACATGACCGACCAGGTCTGGACGATCGAGATCATCGCGCCTTTGGCGGCCCGCACCCGCAGCGTCTATGATGGTCTCATCGCGCGCGGCTACACGGAGTATCGTGCCATCACGTCGAAATCGGCGGACGGCTATTATGGCTGGGAAGAGGCCGGCCCGTTCGACAAGATCATCGTCACTTGCGGCATCGATCACGTGCCACCGCCGCTGCTGCAGCAGCTCAAGGTTGGCGGCATCATGGTCATCCCGGTTGGGCCGCCCGGCGCGCATCACGTCTTGAAGATCACCTCGTCGCAGGCGGCCGACGGCACGATCCGGGTCGACCGCACCGACATCTACAACGGCCGTATCGTTCCGTTCGTGCCCTTCACCAAGCTCGAAGGCGATCAGATCGTCGGCGTCCATTGAGCCAAGCTGACGGCGTTCGTCAGACCTTGAGGTGGCGACGATGAGCATGGCTCCGTCGGCGGCTTCTGGGGCGTCGATCCGGGCGCCGTCGCCGGCGCTGTATCTCGCCGTCGGCCTCGTGGCCGGCGCGGTCATCGCCTTCCAGATCTTCGTCATGCGCGTCTTTGCCGTCGGCAGCTGGACGCATTTCGGCTCGTTCGTCGTGGCGGTGGCGATGCTCGGCTTCGGCCTTGCCAGCGCCGTGATGAGCCTTTGGGAAGAATGGTTCCAGCGACATTGGCGCGGCGTCACCGCGACGATGATCCTGCTGTTCGGGCCGCTGATGACGGCGTGTCATCTGCTGGCGCAACAGAACCCGTTCAATCCGATCTTCCTCACTTCCGATCCGGCGCAGAAATGGCACCTGATCACCAACTTCCTGCTTTATTTCGTCCCGTTCCTGTCGGCCGCTGTCTTCATCGGGACGGTGTTCCTGAAGCGGGCGGATGTGTTCGGCCGGGTCTATTTCTCCGACCTCGCAGGCGCCGGCCTGGCGGGTCTCGTCATTCTCGGCGGCATGTTCCTGCTGCCGGTCGAGAGCCTCATCGCCGTGCCGCTGGTTATCTGGCTGGCCGGCGCGTTCTTCTGGCTGCAGTGGATCGGGGGAGGGCGCATCTTCCTCGTCCTTGGCGCGGCGGCCGTGGTGGCCTTCGGCATCCAGTTCGTCCTGCCGGCGGTGACCAACATCACGACGCTGGCGGTGTCGGACTACAAGGGCGTCTCCTATGCGCGCCGCTTCCCCGATGCGAGCGTTGTCTATTCAAGCCGTTCGCCCTTTGGGGAGCTCGAAATCTACTCCAGCTCCTACCTCCATTTCGCGCCAGGGCTGTCCGACAACGCCGCCTACAACATCGCCGAGATGCCGGCCAACGCGTTCCTCGGCATGTATATCGACGGCGACGGACCGATCGGGATCATGCGCGAACTGCCCGACGATCAGACCGACTATTTCCGCTTCCTGCCACACTATTATCCGTTCCTCTTGAAGCAGGATCCCGACACCTTCGTAGTGCAGTTCGGCGGCGGCATTTCGACCGCTGTCGCTCTCCGTTCGGGCGCGTCGCATGTGACCGTTGCGGAGGCGAACCCCGCGGTCCTGTGGGCGATGGATGCGCCAGTGATCCGCGACTTCACGGGCGACCTCCTCGGCGATCCGCGCATCACGGTGATCCCCTATGAGGGCCGGCTCAATCTCGCCACCACCGACCATCGCTACGACATCATCGATCTCAGCCTTGCCAATTCCGTCGGCCTCTCGAGCCCCGGCGGCTTCGCGATCGTCGAGAAATACGCCTACACGCAGGAGGCGATGGAGACCTACATGCGGGCGCTCGCCGATGGCGGCATCCTGTCGGTCACTGTGTGGAACAAGGAAGAGCCGGCGAAGTCGGTGCTCCGCCTCTACGCCACGATGGCGGCGGCGGCGCGTGCCATCAATGGCGAAGATATCTCCGGCTCGTTCTATGTCAGCGCCAATTACCTCTCGACGGCGACGGTGCTCTACAAGCGCGGCGGCTTCACGCCGGCCGAGGTCGCGACGCTGAGCGCCAACACCTATGCCATGTCGTTCGAGGAGATCTATGCGCCGGGGATGGTCGTCGATGCGACCGACTCGACGGTGATGACCGACTATCGCGAACAGATTTGGGGCACCGGTGAAACGGATCAACGCGCAGGCGGCGATCCGCTTTTGGGCGTCAGCGATCCGCTTCTCGGCGATAGCGATCCGCTGCTCGGCTCGGGACCCGGGCCGTCCGTCCTGCCCGCAACCGAACTCGGACGTCTGGCATGGCAGGCACTCATCCGCGATGATTGGGCTTCGTTCAGCGATGCCTATGTTTTCGATGTCGACGAACTGACCAACAACCGGCCCTATTTCGCCGCCTATGTGCGGCCCAGCGATCTGCCGCGTACGCTCGACCGGCTGGAGCTCTTCCAGGACGACTGGGGCTATATCGCCGTGTGGGCGACGCTGATCGTCGCCGGCGCCGCCGCGCTGCTCTTGATGCTGTTCCCCGTGGTCGCCGGGTGGCGGACGATCTTCAGCCGCTATCCCGGCAAGTTCGGGACGCTGATCTATTTCGCCTGTCTGGGGCTCGGCTACATGCTGGTCGAGGTCGGGCTGATCGCCAAGTTCACCCTGGCGCTCTCGACGCCGACGGTTTCGGCCGCCATCCTCATCACCGGCATGCTGGCCTTCTCCGGCCTCGGCAGTCTGACGTCGGAGCGGTTCCTCGACCGCTCCCGCCGCTTCATGCCGGTCGTGTTCGTCGCTATTGCTGTGCTGCTGATCAGCTACAGCTTCCTGCTCGACCCGGTGCTCGATCGCATTGGCAGCTTGCCCTACGGCGTGCGCCTCATCCTCTGCCTGCTGCTGGTCGCGCCGCCCGCCTATCTCATGGGCTTTCCGCTGGCGACGGGAATGGCCTGGCTCGGTCGCCTCAAAAAGCACCATTTGTTCATATGGGCTTGGGGCATCAATGGTGGCTTCTCGGTGATCGGCTCGGCGGCGATCCCGGTGTTCGCGACCTCGTTCGGACTGACCGCCGTGCTGCAAATCGCTGGCGCCGCCTATCTGGTGGCGATGCTGGCTTTCTTCGCGGTGCTGCTGCCATTCCGGGCGGCCCTGAGGCCGGCGCCGGCTTGAGCCAAGAGGAGCGGGTGGTGCGATGCGGGTCGCCAAGCGCTTGCTTTCCTGCGGTGTGTCGTTGGCGTCATTCGCTTTCACCGCTTCCATAGCCTTGGCGCAGGCGGCGCCGATCGGCACGCTCGCCCTCGTGCCCTTCGCCAACGCACCGTTCCCTTACAACGGCGACATACCGGAAACCGGTGAACCGTTCTTCGACGTCGTGTCGAATGGCGTGCGCGGGCATACCTCGCCGCGCGGCGGCATCTATTGGGAAAACCAGACCTACAGCGACAATCGCAGTCTGTTGTTCGTGCCGAACGGTTTCGATCCGAACCAGCCAGCGGCGATCGTTGTCTTCTTCCACGGTAACGAGGCGACGCTGGAGCGCGACGTGGCGCTGCGGCAGGACGTGCCGGCGCAACTGGCGCGTTCCGGGCTCAACGCGGTGCTGGTTGCGCCGCAATTTGCCCGCGATGCTCTGGATTCGAGCGCGGGTCGGTTCTGGGAGCCAGGCGCCTTCGCGGCCTATCTGGGGGAGGCGAGCGACCAACTCGCGGCTGTCATGGGCGACCAGCGTCTCGCTGCTCGGTTCGACCGGTTGCCGGTGATTTTGGTTGCCTATAGCGGCGGCTACTACCCGGCTGCCTACGCCGCGACGCTGGGCGGGAGCAGGCGTCTTTGCGGGATCATCCTGCTCAATTCGCTGTTTGGCGAGGAAGACTATTTCGCGCGCTGGATCTCGGGGCGGGGCGCCGGCTTCTTCTTCAGCGCCTACTCGATCGCATCGCTATCCTGGAACCAGTCCTTGCAGGCGATGCTGGCGGAAACAGGGATCGGCTACATGATGGCGCCGACGGCCATCGAGGCCGGCCGGGTCATCTTTCGGCCCGTGACCAACGCCGTCGACCACGATGCGTTCGTAACAAACGCCTGGACCCTCGACCCACTGCAGGCGCTCCTGTCACAGGTTGCGAACAGCGGTGCCTGTCAAGGCTAATGGGGATGCCTGAGCGGGCGTCGGGCGATGTGGGAATTGCAGGTCGGCGGCGGCCGTCTGGCGCCGCCGACCGAATGCAGCACTAAAGGTTGTTGTTCACCGTCTCTTCGCTCGTGATGCCGAAGTCATTTCCCCAAGAGTTGCGAACATAGGTTGCGATGGCCGCGATTTGGGGCGCGGTCAGGTTGCCGCGGAAGGGCGGCATGCCGTGGTCCGTATTTCCTTCCAGAATCTGGTTGATGATCGCGGAATTCGAACCAACGAATGGGTTGCCGGCGAGTTCGGGCCCAACAATGCCCTCGCCGTTGTGGCCGTGACAACCGGAGCAGTTGCGCTCGAACAACGGCCCGCCGTCGCGATACAGCGCGATGCAGTCAGCGTCGACGCAATTGGTGGCGGTGGCGGGAGGATTGGTGGGCTGAGGAATCTGCGCCACCGCACCAGTGTTGCTGAGGGCCACTATCCCAGCGATGCCGATACTGCCGATCACGGCGGCAAGAGTTAGCTTCTTCATTTTGAGTTCTTCTCCCAGTTTCACTCGTACCCTCCCTCCGAAGCTTCCATCGCGCCCGCGGACGACAACGAACTGCCTCAAACTGTCCGATCGATCCCGAGCGAAATCACCGACGACCGAACGCCAAAAACGTAGCACGACCAATGAAATCGTTGCAACGCGCTGACCGCTATTCAATCCGCTAGCGCCAAGACCTTCCGCGGAGATGCGGTTCACAGTCGCGTGTTTGCCGATGCGTGGCAAAAAAGGGGAGGGGCGGGTACCGCCCCTCCCGAGGGTTCGATCGGCGCCGAGGCGCCTACGGTCGAACGGCTACATGCCGCCCGCAACTGCCTCCGGCAGGGCGAACACATAGAGTGTCGAACCTGCGCGGCGATAGCGCGCGGCAGCGTCTGCAGCGGCGTCGACATTGACCTGAGCGGTATTCGCGCCGCTGGCCAGGAAGGCGATGTACTGCTTGCCGTCATGCATGTAGGCGACGGGCGAAGCGTGCACCTCGGACCCGATCTGGAACGACCAGGCCAGTTCGCCGGTCATGGCGTTATAGGCATCGACCGACCCGTTATACGGGTTGCCCTGCAGCACAAGGCCGCCAGCGGTGCTGGAGACCGGGATGCGCGTGCTGACCGGGAAGTCGACCCGCCAGGCGATGTTGCCGGCGACCGGATCCATTGCGAGCAACGCGCCCGACATGTCTGTGACGGACCCATCCAACGCACGAGCGGCGCCGTTCGGGTTTGTGCCGGCCGTACGACGGAGGGTGTAGCCCTCACCCGCCACGTACTCGCCCTCGAACACCACTTCGGTGAAGCAGGTGTTGTCGGTCGAGACGTAGAAGAGGCCCGTCTGGTCGGAGAACGTGTCGTTCTCCCAGTTGCGGGCGGAGTTGCCGGGGCACATGTCGACTTCCGTGCCGGTGTAGTCGTCGCGCGTGGCGGCGCCCGGCATCTGGTAGTCGGTGTAGCGTGCGCGGTCCGCTGGGTCGGTGAAGGTCCACCGGGTGATGTCGTACTCGGCACGGCCGGTGGCCATATCAACGCCGGTGATGGCGTCGGTATAGACGAACGGCCAAGGCTCGGCCAACAGCTGGCCATCGGTACGATCCCAGAGATAGAGCCGTCCGGAACGGGACGCCTTCATCGCTGCATGATCGATCACGCCGTCGCCGGTGACGTCGAGGTCGATCAATGGCGTATTGATTGGCTCATCGATATCCCACGGGTCTGCCGGGGTGATGTTGTAGGCCCAGATCAGCTCACCGGTGGTGGCGTCACGGGACAACTGCGAGGCGCACCAGTTGTTGCGATAGTCGATCATGCCGCCATTGGCGTCGAGATTGATCACGCCCCATTCGCGGCGATAGTCCGGGTTCCACGGACCGCAGTTGCCGGTCGAATAGAAGAACTGGTTGAGGTCGGGATCGTAGGTGAAGTAGCCCCAAACGGTGCCGCCGCCACGACGCCAGGAATCGCCGAACCACGTGGAGAGCGAGCCCTGCTTGTCGTCGTTGTAATACGGGTTGAAGCGCGGGCCGATACCGACTTCGTTGTCCGGGCCCATGGAGTACATGACCCACTGGGTCTGGCCGGTGTGGATGTCGAAGGCCGACACCTTGCCGCGGACGCCATATTCGCCGCCTTCGTTACCGATGATGTACAGGTCACCGATGATGATGCCGTTGCCGGCGGTCTCTTCGCGGATGGTGACGTCAGCGGCAACCGAGCGCCACAGCGCCTCGCCGGTCTGCCCGTCGAGAGCGAAAACCTGACCGTCGACGGTGTGGTAGTAGAGGTTGCCTTCGGCGTATTGCAGACCACGGGTCTGGGCGCCGCAGCAGGCCTGAAGGCCATGCTCGCGGTCAACGTCCGGGCGGAACTCCCATAGGATGTTGCCGTTGTTGCTGAGGTCGAGCGCCAGAACCTCGTTCGGGGCCTGACCTGAACCTTCCGACTGGTTGACCGGCGAGACGATGTACATGGTGTTGCCGACCACGAGAGGCGAGGCCTCATACTGATCGAGAACGCCGAGCTGCAGCGTCCAGGCAATGGTCAGATCAGCGACGTTGCTGAGGTTGATCTGGTCGAGCGTCGAGAAGTTGTGGCCGTTGTAGGTGTAGTTCGGCGTCACGACATCGCCGGCGGCGATATGGGCCATGACATCGTCATTGGCGAAAGCCGAGCTGGCAAAACCGCAGCCGGCAGTAATAGCAACAGCCGAAGCCGTCACCTTCCAGGTCTTCTTGGCAATCATTAGTTCCCTCCTTGTGTCCCATCTCTGGGGACTGAATTGCATCCCGTTTTTGTTGGGACTGCGTTTCCTCGTGTAATTCTGCGGCGCCGTTTCTTCGAGCGATCGCCGTATTTCCTCGTAATCGCAGTAATTATTTTGGTTTTTTCAGTGAATCTGCCCCTCCGCGTTGTAGTCACTACGGCAAGACACGTCTGAAAGCTATTACTTAGTTTATTATCGAGCCGCCAGCCATGTAATAATCTGTTCTTGCTGCAGAAGAACGTCGCAGACGATATCACGATTATGTTTCTCGGTCTAATGCGAAGACGCGTCTTTGGCGCAGGTATGGACCGCAAAATGCGTTCGGGCTCGGGCGTCGCATGAGCGCGATTGACCGGGATGGCCCGCGCGGCAGGATTCGAACCTGCGACCCTCGGATTCGAAGTCCGATGCTCTGATCCGCTGAGCTACGCGCGGCCGACCCTGGCGGCATCGGTCGCCGGCTGTGCTGCCGGCAAAGCCGCCGCTGCCGGTAGCCTATCA
Source organism: uncultured Alphaproteobacteria bacterium (assembly GCA_963732865.1). GTDB lineage: Bacteria > Pseudomonadota > Alphaproteobacteria > Rhizobiales > Kaistiaceae > JADLGL01. The sequence continues at coordinate 31,265 of CAVTBC010000001.1, forward strand.
CTGAAAGCTCAATTGCTGGGCGTTCGCGATCATGGGATAGTTGCTCCAAGGAAAGACAACAATGATGCGCTGCCGGGCCGCTTGCGGTGAGCGGCGGCAGGGAGGAAGTGACATGATGACAGCCGTCCGAAGGATGGCCTTGCCGGGCCTTACGTTCCTGGCGGTTGCGCTTCTTGCCCGGGCCAGCCTCGGCCAATCGTCCGAGCTTCCGCATGCAGAAGAGGCGGCCCTTCTTTTCGGCCATCAGGACGCGGTCAACACGGCCGCATTCTCCGCCGACGGCACGTTGTTGGTGACGGCCTCCAATGACGACACGGCGCGGATATGGAATGTCGCCAACGGCCAAACGATCATGGTGCTCGCGGGCGATACGGGAACGGTCAACACCGCCACTTTTTCACCGGATGGAACGCGTGTCGTCACGGCGTCGAATGACGGCTCGGTGCGGATCTGGGATGTCGCGACCGGCGCACAGCTCGAAATGATGGAGGTGCTCAGCCCAACCGGCCGGGGGCAGGCGCTCAACACCGCCGCCTACTCGCCTGATGGAAGTTTGATCGTGGCGGCCGCGTTCGATCGCACCGCGCGAATTTGGGATGCCGCGACCGGCGAGGAGAAGCACGTTCTGCGTGGTCATGGCGCTCTGGTCTGGACCGCTTCCTTCTCACCCGACGGCAGCAAGGTGGTGACCACGTCCTACGACAACACGGCGCGCCTGTGGGACCCGGTGACAGGCGAGCAACTCGCCGTGCTGCACCATGACAGTCTGGTCAGTACGGCCGCCTTTTCTCCCGATAGCAGCAAGGTGGTGACCGGCTCGGCCGACAGCACCGCGCGCATCTGGGACACGTCGACCGGAGCCGAGCTTGTTGTTCTTCGCGGCCACACCGGTGAGGTGCGCAGCGTCGCCTTCTCGCCGGACGGCTCATTGGTCGCCACTGCGTCCAATGACGGGACGGCGCGGATCTGGGACGCGGCCACGGGCGAACAACTCGCCGTTCTCACCGGGCATGAATATTGGGTGTCCAAGGTTGCGTTTTCGCCGGACGGCACGATGCTGGCGACTGCGTCCGACGATCTGAACGGCCGGCTTTGGGATGTCGCCACCGGCGCGCCGATCGCCCTGATCAGCGGTCATCTCGGCCCGCTGCTCGATATCGGCTTCTCGCCGGATGGGACGCTGGTGGTGACGGCGGCCGCGGACAGCACCGCCAGCCTTTGGCACGTTCCGAACTAGCGAAGGCGCATGCACAAGGCGGTCAGACCGCATGTGCCTGTGCCGTCGCTGAGGGCCAGGCCGAAATAGTCATTCGCGTGGACTGGGAGGTCGAGGCCGGTCAGAGTGCGATGAGAAATGATTGTGCTTGCCGCGGTGAAGGCACCCTGCGTGCTGCCGCGGATCGCCAGCACCGCGCCGACATTGGCGATCCCATCGGGCCCCTGTTTGCCGAGGATGCCGATTGCCACGTCGGCATAGCCATCGCCGTTGAAATCACCGATGCCCAGCGAGCCGCCGAACATGTCGCCGTTGCGGCTCGGCCCCAGATCGACCGGATAGTAAGTCAGATCTTGTTGTAGCGTCGCGCGCCGGATCGTATCGAGGCCATGATCGGTGCCGTAGACGAGGTGCACCGTGCCACGGTCCGTCTGACCGAAGTCGTCCTCAAGCGGCGTCCCGATGACCAGGTCGAGGAAGCCGTCATGGTCCAGGTCGCCGGTGGCGACGGCGGTAGCGAATTCGTCGCCGGTTTCGACCTGGTCGCGGAATCCGACCATGTCCTCCAGCAATGTCTCCAACCGTTCGGTGGCGAAACCGCTGGACCCGCCATAGAGGATCATCAGCGCACCCGCGTGGCTGACGTCGCCTTCATCGCCATGAACACCGGCGGTCGGCATCGCGATGGCGAGGTCGTCCAGCCCGTCGCCGTCGAAATCGGCGGCCTGGAGGATAGTGGCGTAGAGCGATCCGTCAGGCACGAGTTCGGATGCCATATCGAGGTCGAAGAACTCCGTGACAGGACCGAAGCCGGGTCCGTGCGTCGTCTGGTCGGCACCGCCATGCGCGATATAGATCCGGCCCGGTCCGGTGCCGCCCGAACCACCCCGGTTGCGCTGCCGCGATGCGATGGCGATATCGTCGAGGCCCGGACCGAGCCCAATGTGGTTGAATGCGCCGGCGGCGATCGCCGCGCCGAAGGCTTGCGCTTCGCTTTGCTGACCGGGATCGTCGATCACAACCATGTCGGGCGTCAGCAGTGTGTTCTGCGTCATGGGGCCGATATAAGCCGACTGATAGACGATCACGGCGCCGCTGCCGCTATTGGCGCCAGGCGCGCCGACCGCCAAATCGGCCAGCGGATCGGCATTGAAATTGCCGACCGTCAACGAGGCGCCGAAGAGCGCGGCGCCGAGCGCTGGGTCGGGCAGCAATTGCTGCACCCCCTCGGTGCGCAGCCCGTCGCGTGAGCCAAACAAGATGACGACGTCGCCGCGGTTCGGCTGGTTGTCGATGGTGGCGACAGGCGAGCCGACGGCGAGATCGTCATAGCCGTCGCCGTTAAAGTCGCCGGTCTGCAGCACTAGGCCCCAGCGTTCGTTGGCCGTCTGGACGCCGGGAATACCATCGCTGCCGCGATGCCAGATTTGCGTTGCGCCGCCGGGATTAAGGCTGCGCGGACCGCCGGGAACGATAACAATTGCTCCGGCATCCTCGACATTGCCGACTTGGTAGCCGGGAATCGCGACGGCCAAGTCGTCGTAGCCGTCGCCGTTGAAGTCGGAATGCTGCCTTGGCGCTGCATAGGCCGGGGCGCTGGCGAGAAACGAGGCGACGGCCAGCGCCGCGCATAGTCCCGCCGACAACAAAGCTGAGCGCACCCTGGGGCGTTGCATACAGGTCTTCTTCTCCCTGCGCCTAGATAGGACGCGGCAGGCGCGGTTGGCAAACGGGTGAGGCCGCGGGTGATCCTCAGGCCGCTTGCGGGCGAACTAGATTTCGGGCTTGGTTACGGCCGCCGAATTGTGTGTCGGGGGGAACGGTATGCGCGGTTGGAAACGTCTGGGGGCGGCCTTGCTGCTGCTCGGATCGGCCCTTCTGGCCGGCGCGCCTCCTGCATCGGCAGGCGAGGAATCCTGCGGCAGCTATCCATCGTCAGGCTTCGCCGCGCCCGTCTCGGACCAGTTGCCCGTGCATCCATGGAGCAGTCGGGCGGACATAGCGAGGTTCGCCTTGCCCTTTGCCCTCATGGCGCAGGATGCGAGCAGCCGGCGTGACGATGAACTTGGGCCGTACGGCTACTATCGCGGACCCAACTCGAACGAGATTCTCACGGGCATCGATCAGATCCACGCCGATGTGGTCGGCTTCTTCGCGGCGACCTTTATCCACTGCCGCAGTCATTCCATCGTCATTGCCTATCGCAGCCTGTCGGACTTCGATGTCAGGGACTACATCGCCGGCCTCGTGCGACAGATCGCCGGCGGGGAGAGCACGATCCCGCTGATCCTCTTCGAGCGGGTGCAGGCGCTCTATCCAGACTACGCGATCACAGTGGTGGGCCATTCCGCCGGTGGCGGGATTGCAAGCTATGTCGGTGCAATCGAGGATGTACCGGCGATTACCTTCAACCCGGTCCTTACCGATGCGGCCCTGCTTAATCCAGGCGACAAGCAGTTGGTGGTGCGGGTGAACGGGGACCTCTATTCCGACCCCGAGGCGGCTCCGGCGCCGGGATTGCTCGGCGTGCCGCAGCGCTTCCTTTCCAACACCAGCGATATTAAGGGGCTTCTGTTCCGAATCGATCCGGTGACCACCCTTCGGCACATTTGGGAACTGCACTACATCAGCGTCATCATCGACGCGCTCAACGACATCATGAACTAGGACCGGTGCTGCCCCGGCGGTCGCGTGAGCGGAGGGGTAGGCGTTCCATTGCCGGGCCGATTGGTCGGGGGCACCTGAAGTGAGCGATCAAGCGGTCATCCTCGTCGCCGCCGGCATTGCGGCGGCCGTCGTTGCTATCCTCCTGATCCGCATCAATGGTCGCGAAAGCTGGCGTGCGACCGTCACGCCGCTCGCTTCGATCATCGGGTCAGGCTTCCTCGTCGCGGCCCCGCTGCTGATCGGCACCTTCGGCAGCCTCGCCATCTGGGCGATGGCGGCGCTTCTGGTCGTCGCCTTCGCCCTTGGCCACGTCATCCGGTTCAATATCCGCTATGGCGAACCGCTCTTTTCGGCTGCCCACCGCGACCGGCAGCTGATCGGCCTCGACGGCCTTTCCGATGTAGCGCTGGCTTTCGCCTACTTCATCTCCGTCGCCTATTATCTGGCCTTGCTCGGCGTCTTCGTCCTCAAGGGCATCGGCGTCGGCAGCGCCGAAACCGTGGCGCGCTGGCTGACCACCGGGCTGCTCGTCTTCATCGGCTCGCTCGGGCTGCTGGGCGGCCTCAAGGCGGTGGAGCGGGTCGAGACGGCGGTGGTGGCGCTGAAGCTCGCCGTCATCGCCGGGCTGTGCGCGGCGCTGGCGGCCGGGCTGTTCGTCATCGATCATAGCCAGCTCACCTGGCCGACGGCGCCTTCGTTCGGCCTCCGCGACGTCGCGATCCTGCTTGGGCTGCTGATGGTTTGCCAGGGCTTTGAGACATCCCGCTATCTCGGCTCGGAGTTCGACGCGGCACTGCGTGTCCGCACGATGCGGCGGGCACAGTTGGTCGCCGCAGGGATCTATCTCGTCTTCTTTGCGCTCGTTGCGCCTTTCATCACCAGCTACGCCGCAGGTGATGGCGTCACGGCGCTGGTCGACGTGGCCGAACAGCTGGCGATCGGCCTTGCGGCGGCGGTCACGATCGGCGCGGCGGCCAGCCAGTTCACCGCGGCGGTGGCCGATTCGCTGGCCTCGACCGGGCTCCTGGCCGAAGTCTCCGGCGGCCGGCTGAAGCCACAGCACGGCTATCTTCTGCTGGTGCCGGTGGCCATCATCGTCGTCTGGCTTACCGATGTGACGGTGCTCATCAGCTATGCCTCCAGAGCCTTCGCGATCTACTACGCGCTTCAATGCCTTGTCGCTCTCCGCGTGGTTGTCGTCTCCGCCGACAAGGTGACGCGTCCGCGGCTGCGCCTCGTCGCCTATGGCGGCATGTTCGCGGTCGCCGCGGCGGTCGCCTTTTTCGGCCAGCCGGCAGAAGGCGGCTGAGGCTCCACAGCCAACCTGCCGAAGGATTGACTTGCCGGATTCTCTCCCAACCGCAAAAAGGAGATGCAGAACGGAGCGAGGCTAACTCGCGGGGAGGAACAAAAATGCAAACCGTAAGTCGGATTTTGACCGGTTCGATCGTGGGGCTCGGCCTTTTGGTGGGTCCCGCCACCGCCGTCGCGCAGCCAGTCCTGCCGGAACAGGTCGAGGTCGACGGGCTGCTCTGGCGCCACACCGGCTTAATCAATTCGGTGGAATTCTCGCCCGACGGGACGCGCCTCCTCACGGCGTCGCAAGACGGTACGGCCCGCGTTTGGGACTATGCCACGCGGAAACAGCTGCTGATCATCGCGGGCGATCACGGAGAGATCCGGAGCGCCCATTTCTCTCCGGACGGCGCGCATGTGCTGGCGACCGCGCGGGACGGCACGGTCGCAATATGGGATTCGGTGACCGGCGAGGAGTTGGTGGATCTGACCGTGACCGGAACGAGCGGGCGAGCGATCTCTGCCACCAGCGCCGCCTATTCGCCCGACGGGACGCGGATCGTTGCGGGCTACTACGACAACAGCGCCCGGGAATTTGACGCCGAGACGGGTGAGGTGCTGCATCTGCTGAGCGGCCATCAGGCGCTTGTCTGGCGCGCCGACTTCTCGCTCGACGGCACCAAGATCGTCACCATTTCCTACGACAATACAGCGCGCATCTGGGACGCTGAAACCGGCGAGCAGCTGGCCGTCCTGCAGCATGGCAGCATCGTCGCCGCGGACACATTCAGCGCTGACGGGCGTTTCCTGGTGACCGGATCGGCCGACGCGAAGACGCGTTTGTGGTTGCTTGCGACCGGAGCCGAGGTCGCCGAGTTCGGCGGCCATAGCGAGGAAATCCGGTCCATCGCACTCAGCGCCGACGGAAGGCGCATGGTGACGGCATCGGACGATCGGTCGACCCGTTTATGGAACGTGACCAGCGGCGAACAGCTTGCGGTGATGCGTTTGGTAGGCTCGGAGACGTCGGATGCCAGCGCGGCGGTGGTGGCGATGTCGCCCGACGGTGCGTTGATCGTGATCGGCTACAGCGACGGCCATCTTGCGCTCCGCGACGGCGCGACCGGGCGGCAGCTGGCGCCGATGGTCGGCCACAGTCTGGAAATCACCAGCATCGTGTTCTCGCCGGATGGCACGCATGTGGTGACATCGTCCGCCGACTCTCATGTGTTGATCTGGGATCTGCGGCCGTTCGAGCAACAATAGACGCGCATCGGCACCCGCCGCCGCGGTGCACCGGCACTGTTCCCCGGCGCCGCCGCCTGTGCAAGAACGGGCCTGCGCTGGCGCCTTTCGCGCCGGCCAGCGGTGCGTGACGGGCGATGACTGACGTGATCTATCCGCTTGCGGGCAAGAAGGTCTGGGTCACCGGACATCGTGGCCTGGTCGGTTCGGCGCTGGTTCGGCGGCTCGCCGGCGAGGACTGCGACGTGCTGACGGTCGGCCGGGATCAACTCGATCTACGCGACCAGGCGGCGGTCTTCCGCTGGATGGCGGACGCCAGGCCGGACGCGGTGTTTCTGGCCGCGGCGCTTGTTGGCGGCATTGCCGCCAATGACAGTGCGTCGGCGCAGTTTCTGTACGACAACCTCGCCATCGAATCGAATGTGATCGAGGGCGCGCGGCGCGCAGGCGCCGAGAAGCTCCTGTTTCTCGGTTCGAGCTGTATCTATCCGAAATATGCCGAGCAGCCGATCCGCGAGGACGCGTTGCTCAGCGGTCCGCTCGAGCCGACCAACCAATGGTATTCGGTCGCCAAGATCGCCGGACTGAAGCTCGCCGAGGCGTTCCGGCAGGAATACGGATCGGATTTCATTTCGGCCATGCCGCCGAATCTCTATGGCCCGGGCGACAATTTCGATCTGGTGGCGGCCCACGTCGCCTCGGCGCTATTGCGGAAATTTCATGCGGCGAAGGTCGAGGGCCGCGACGCGGTCGTCGTCTGGGGCAGCGGAACGCCGCTGCGCGAGTTCATGTATGTGGATGATTGCGCCGACGCGCTGGTCTTCCTGATGCAGCATTATTCGGCGGCGCAGCACATCAATGTCGGCACGGGCGAGGAGGTTTCGATCCTGGCGCTGGCAGAACTGATTGCCGAAATCGTGGGCTTCGACGGCGCGATTACGCTCGACGGCACCAAGCCGGACGGAACGCCGCGCAAGCTTCTCGACAACACGAAGCTGAGCAATCTTGGTTGGACGCCGCGCACGACGCTGCGCGACGGCCTCGCCGAGACCTATCGCTGGTTCCTTGGGGCGGGCGCGTATCGCGGCCGCTAGGCCGCCGCGGGCGTAGCCGCCGGTGCGCCGAAGGTTGCGCGCCAATGCGTCCCAATAGGCGCGCAGACCGAATGCCTCCATGTGAAGCGGCGCGATCTTGACCTCGCGTCGGCGCGCTCAACGGGCCGTCAAATGCTTGTATCGCCAGCCGTTCGGCATGATATTCGCGTGAGTTATCGGACGCGGCGAACAGAGCTGCGGTGCGCCGGGAAGGACGAACCAATGCCGAAGGCGAAGCGATCACCGGCGCGGGGACCGATCTACGGCGCGCTGCGTTCGGCGGAAGGCCCGATGACGGCCTATCAGGTACTGGACGCCGTGCGCGCCCACGGCATCACCGCGCCACCGACCGTGTACCGGACGCTGAACAGGCTGGTCGAAGAGGGGCTCGCCCACCGGGTGGAATCGATCAACGCCTACGTCGCCTGCGCTCATACGCATCATCATTCAGACGAAGCCGTCATTTTTGCCATTTGCGAGAATTGCGGAGCGGTCGAGGAAATCGACGATTCGGAAGCCATCGCGCAGCTGCGCCGTTCTGCGGAGAAGAGTAGTTTCGCCGTCCAGCGCGTCGCAGTCGAGGTGATGGGGCTGTGCGGTCCCTGCCAGGCGCTTGCGGCGGCGCCACCGAAAGAGGTTGAGCAATAATCAGGAATCGCGCCGCCGGCGGCCGTTTGGCGAAAGAGCCAAGGGGAACGCCCGGTCAATTCGACGCGTTCGCGGAATCAGCGGAAAGTGGGATTGTAGTGACGTTTGCCATCGTTTGCGGGCGGGGCGCTTGAAACGGAAAACGGATGACTGAAGCGACCAGCGACGACCATCACGACGACATCATCTACCCGTCGGCCATTCCCTTCGTGCTTGTCCACGTGACGGCGCTGGGGGCGATCTGGACCGGCATCACGGTGCAGGCGCTGGTGATGATGGTGGTGCTCTATTTCCTGCGGATCTTCGCGATTGGCGCCGGGTATCACCGTCTCTTCTCACACCGCTCCTTTTCCACAAGCCGCTGGTTCCAGTTCCTGCTCGCCTTCCTGGCGCAGAGCAGCGCGCAGAAGAGCGTGCTGTGGTGGGCGTCGAAACACCGCCTGCATCACCTGCATTCGGACACGCCGGAGGACACGCATTCGCCGCGGCACAAGGGGTTCTGGTTCGCGCATCTAGGGTGGATATTCACCGAGCGCCACCGAGAACCTGACCTCGACAGGGTTCAAGATCTGGCGAAATATCCCGGGCTGCGTTGGCTCGACGAATATGAGCTCCTCCCGGCGCTCGTCCTTGGCACGATCTGTTTCCTGATCGGCGGCTGGCCGGGGCTGATCGTCGGTTTCGTCTGGAGCACGGTCGGCGTCTATCACGCCACCTTTGCCATCAATTCGGTCGCCCATGTCTTCGGGCGCAAGCGCTACGTCACCGGTGACGATTCGCGGAACAACTGGGTCCTCGCCTTCTTCACCATGGGGGAGGGCTGGCACAACAATCACCACGCCTATCAGTCGAGCGTTCGTCAGGGCTTCCGCTGGTGGGAGGTGGATCCGACCTTCTATGTCCTGAAAGCGCTGTCATGGACCGGCCTCGTCTGGGATCTCAAGACGCCGCCGAAAACGGTATTGCGCAACGAGCAGCGCCTCGGCGCCAAGACGATCGAGAAAGCGGCCCGTGAGGTGGTCGATAGTTTCGACCTCGAACATATCATCGGCAATATCCGCGCTGCGATCGAGCACGCGCCGGGCGAGTTCGGCAGGGCGCTGACAAACGCCCGCGACAAGGCGGCCGATTTCCTCGCAACCATCCATCTTCCGCATCTGCCGAGCCGAGCCGACATTCAGCAGCGCGCTTCGGCGCTGCTGGCGCGGACGCGGTCGCTCGACGAAATCGTCGAACGTGCGCATCGTATGCTGTTGGAGCGAGTGGCCGCCAAGGTGCCGCTCGGCGGCTGACGGCGAGGAGGGGGCGATGGCCGGCGAAGCAACACTGAACCTGAGCGATCTCGTGGAGGGCGAGATGAAGGCGGTCGAAATCGATGGCGAGGATGTTGTCGTCGCCAAGGTCGGTGGCCGCTGCTACGCCTTTGGCGGCATCTGCACGCATGATGGCGGGCCCTTGATCGACGGCGAGCTGGAAGGCGGCACGATCATCTGTCCGTGGCACTTCACGGAGTTCGACGTGAAGACCGGCGAGGTAATTGACGGCCTCGCCGAGGAACCTCTTCCGGTGTATGAGGTGCGCGTGGAAGGCGACGAAATCCACGTTTCGAAGTCATAGTCCGCCGTTCGCGGCGGGGACGCGACTGGGGGAGACATGCTGCGTCTGGCGCGGCGATATTCCGCCGCCTTTGCTGCCTTGGCCGTTCTGACATTGCTGGCGGCATGCGGCGGCGGCGGTGGGCCGGCGACCGTCGACCACAGCTACAATGCCGACCGGCTCGTCATTCACGACTTCATCGGCACGCTCGCCATCGAGACTGTTCCGGCCGGCGGGGAGATCGGTCTGCATGTGGACGCGACCCGGGCGCAGCTCGACCTGCTGCCCATCAGCCTGTCCGGAAACACCCTGACCATCGAATGGAACGGCGTGCCTGACCGTGCGCCGCATTGGTACGAATTCTGGCGCGGCCGCTGGATGTTCGAGATGCGCGATATCGACCAATATCCGACGGTGACGCTGACCGTCCCTGAGGATGTCGACATCGATATCAACGGACTGATCGGGCGCTGGACAGTCGGCGACCGACAGGGCTCGCTCGCCTTCGGCGCCGAACGCGGAACCGGGACCATCGAGGCAACCCGGACGGCGCAAATCGGCCTTTCCGGCGACGCGGATGTGCAGATCGGTCCGGTTGCCGAGTTGCTCACCGCTGCCATTTCGGGCTCCGGATCGTTGACCGGCAACGGCGCGGGGCGGGCAGATCTGGCGATGAGCGGGTCCGGGCGAATGTCGATCGGTGATGTTGCCGGCAGTCTGACGATCAGCATCGCCGGATCGGGCCAGGTGACCGTCGGCGACGCGGACAGCGTCGTGGCGACCGTGTCAGGTTCCGGTGTTGCGCGCCTCGGCTCGGTGGCCGCCGGCCTTCGCGCGTCCGTGCAGGGATCGGGCGTCGTCACGGCGGCGTCGGCCAGTGGTGCGTTCGCGGCGAACGTATCCGGCTCGGGCAGCGTCAGCGTCGACGCCGGGCGCGGTTCGCCGTTCGAGGTCACGATCGCCGGTTCGGGGAGCGTCCGTTTTGCCGGCATCGCCGTCGATCCGGTGGTGCGCGTTTCAGGGTCGGGCGCGGTCGTTCTCGGCGCGGTCGAGGGGCGTCTGGATCAGGCGACGGCCGGCAGCGGCGGTGTGCAAGTGCTCCACTAGACGCGAATAGACGAGGAAACGCTTCGAAACCCCTCGTCTTCGTCTGGACAATTACACGCGAAAGCTAAAAGCTGATTTGGCGTTCTCTTTCGGCGACGCGGCGCTCCCATGTCTGACCAACCAATTCTGGAAGCCAGAGGCCTGACGAAGAGCTTCGGCCGTATTCATGCGGTCAAGGAGCTGTCGCTTCAGATCAATGAAGGCGAAACATACGGGCTGCTGGGCCCGAACGGCTCGGGCAAGACAACCACCATCTCGATGATCTGCGGCCTCCTGCCGGCCGACGCCGGAACGGTGACGGTCGGCGGCATGGAAATGACGACCAGCACGCTGAAGCCGAAATCGCTGATCGGTCTGGTGCCGCAGGAACTGGCCATCTATCCCGACCTTTCGGCGCGGGAGAACCTCCTCTTTTTCGGCCGGCTGTACGACATCGCACCGGCGGAGCTGCACAAGCGCGTGGACGAAGTGCTGCGTGTGGTCGGGTTGTCGGACCGCGCCAAGGACCGCGCGGGCACTTATTCGGGCGGCATGAAGCGCCGCCTGAATATCGGCATCGGCCTTATCCATGCGCCGACGCTGCTGGTGCTGGACGAGCCGACGGTCGGCGTCGATCCGCAGTCGCGCAATGCGATCCTTGAGGCGATCGAGCAACTCGCCGAAGCCGGTATCGCGGTGCTCTACACCACCCACTACATGGAGGAAGCGGAGCGTTTGTGCGACCGCGTTGCCATCGTCGATGGCGGCACGGTTCTGGCGGAAGGCACCCAGCAGGAACTGGTGCGCCTCGTCGGCGAGAATGAACGCATCCGCGTCACCGGAAGCGGAGAGGTCAAGGCTGCGGCGGAGCGCGCCAAGGCGCTGCCGGGGGTCGCCGACGCCTCCGCCTCGGGGAACGAAATCTCGATTCTGGCCCCCGACGCCGGGGCGGTTTTGACCGAAGTTCTGCAGACCGTGTCGAAGGACGGGATGAGCGTCGATTCGGTCCTGGTGGAAAAGCCGGACCTTGAGACGGTCTTCCTGCATCTGACCGGCAAAGCGCTCAGGGACTGAGCCATGCGGGCCGCGATCATCATCGCGCGCAAGGAACTGGCGCAGCGGCTGCGTGACCGGAGCTTCTTCATCATCGGTCTGGCGGCGCCCTTCATCCTCGCCTTCATCTTCAACCTCGTTCTCGGCGGCGTCATCGGTCCAGACACGAATGTGACCTTCGATTTCGGCCTGGTTGACGAAGACAACGGCCCGGTCGGCGACGGCTTCAATCAGATGCTGGCGGGCATGGAGGACGAGGGCGTCATCACCCTCGCGCGCTATGACAGCGAGGAGGAGGGCCAAGCCGCCGTTGACAATGGCGACGTCGACGCGGTCTTCATCCTGCCGCCCGATCTGTCGACGGCGATGATTCTCGGCCAGGCCGAGATCCGCGTCCTCGGTAATGTCGATGCGCAAGTCGGCCGCGCCGTGGCGACGGCGATGGCGCAGGAATTCGCACGCCGGTTGCGGACGGCGTCGCTGGCGGCGCAGACGGCCTTCGGCGCCGGCGTTATCGGCATGGCCGAAATCGCGACGGCCACCGAGGCGGCAGCGCAGATCGCGGCGCCGATTGCCCTTGAGACGACCGAGGTGCGCTCGCGTCAGGTCGACACCACGACCTTCTTCATCGCTGGGCTCGGCATCTTCTTCACGTTCTTCATCGTCGGCCTGTCGGTCACGAGCATGCTGGAAGAGCGGACCAACGGCACGCTGTCACGGCTGCTGGCCGCGCCCATCCGCCCGGCCTCGATCGTCGCTGGCAAGGCCCTAGCGAGCGTCATTCTCGGCATCATTGCGATGGCGGTTCTGGCCGTCGCCTCGACGCTGATCATGGGCGCGGACTGGGGCAACCCGCTGATCGCGGGGATCGTCATCATCGCGACGGTGGTTGCCGCGGCGGGGCTCATGACGTTCGTTGGATCGCTGGCGCGCACGGCGGAGCAGGCCGGCAATCTGCAGTCGATCGTGGCGCTGACCATGGCGATGCTCGGCGGCACGTTCGTGCCGATCAGCACCGATGAGGGCGTCCTCAGCGTGCTACGCAATCTGACGCCGAACTCCTGGTATATCCGCGGTCTCGGCGACGTGGCGGGCGGCGCCTATAGCGAGGCATTTGTTGCGGTGGGGGTTCTGCTCGCGATCGGCGTCGTCTTCGGCGGCGTCGGCCTTTCGCTGGTGCGAAGGATGGTGCGGCCGTGAAGGTCCTCACCATCGCCGGCGTCGCACTCAAGCGGTTCATTCGTGACCGCGGCAATCTCTTCTTCGTCTTCGTCCTGCCGCTCGGGATCATCATCCTGATCGGAGCGCAGTTCGGCGGCGGCATGTCTCCGAAATTGGGCGTGTCGGTGCCGGCCAATGCGGGCGCCGTTGCGGAAGCCATCGTCCAGAATCTGGAGGACACCGGCGAGGTCGAGATCGTGCGCTATGACGACGCCGCGTCGCTGCGGGACGCGGTGGCGCTCGGCAAGGTCGCGGTCGGCCTCGATCTGCCGGACAATCTAAGCCAGCGGCTCGTTGCTGGGGAGAATCTGACGCTCGATCTAGTCGGCCCGGCGGGGCAGCTACTTGGCGGCTATCAGGCCTTGCTCGGCGATGCGCTGGCGCAGACCACCGAGACGGAGGCGGCAATCCGCTTCGCAATCGACCAGGGTGCCACACGGCCGGCCGCTACGGCTGCGGCGGCCGCAATCGGCGACGCCGTCCCGGCGATCACCGTCGATACGACCGAGGTCGGCGTGTCGCTTTTCGCCGGCGTAAACGGGCAGTTCGACATCGGGGCGACCAGCCAACTCGTCCTGTTCATGTTCCTCACCGGCCTGACCGGATCGGCCGCGTTGATCCAGAGCAAGCGTCTTGGCGTTACCCGCCGCATGCTGAGCACACCGACCGGGGCGCTGACGGTCGTGGGCGGCGAGGCCTTGGGTCGCCTCGCCGTCGTGCTGGTGCAGGGACTTTACATCATCATTGCGACGGTCCTGATCTTTCAGGTGGAGTGGGGAAATCTGCTTGGCGTGGCGGCGATCCTGCTGGTCTTCGGCGCGTGCGGTGCAGGGGTGGCGATGCTGTTTGGCACGCTGTTCCGCAACGATCAGCAGGCAACGGGGATCGGCGTTATCCTCGGCCTTGGCCTCGCCGCGCTTGGCGGCGCCATGGTGCCGATCGAGCTGTTTCCGCCGGCGATGGAGACGGTCGCCAAATTCACGCCGCACTACTGGGCGCTCGATGCCTTCGCGGTGTTGCAGCGGCATGGCGGGACGGTGGTCGACATCCTGCCCCAGCTTGGCGTAATCGCAGGCTTCGCCGTGGTACTGATCGGGCTGGCGACGTGGCGAATGCGGGCCACGCTCGGCCGCTCGGACATCTCGGCGTAAGGTGGGGAAATGACGGCCTACGACAATGACAACATCTTCGCGCGGATCTTGCGCGGCGAGATTCCGTGCCACGAGGTCTGGCAGGACGAGACGGCGTTCGCCTTCATGGACATCCACCCGATGACTCCGGGGCATTTGCTGGTCCTGCCCAAGGCGCCGTCGCGCAACATGCTCGACGCCGATCCGGCCGATCTTTCGGCGCTGATCGTGGCGGTGCAGCGGATCGCCCGCGCGGCGAAGGCGGCCTTCGATTGCGACGGGGTGACCATCCACCAGTTCAACGAAGCGGCCGCGGGGCAATCCGTGTTCCACCTTCATTTTCATGTTTTGCCGCGCTGGGATGGACAGCCCCTGAAGCCGCGTGCGACGGAAGCAGAGAAACCGGAGATTCTGGCCGAGCAGGCCGCCAAAATCAGGCGAGCGATCGCCTAGCATTCACTCCCGGCCAGCTTGCGCCACAATTCGGAGCTAACCGCCTGCACATGTCGTTTCTTCAGTCATGGCAAAGCCGCATCGGCAAGTCGTTGGGGCTTGGCCTTGTCGCCGTCCTGGTGGCGGCGTCACCGGCCATGGCCGATCGGATTTCGACGCCGATCGCCCAGTTTACCGGCCTCGATAAGATCACCGGCCGGATCATCAGCTTCGACGTGTATATCGGCGAGACGGTGCAGTTCGGCACGCTGCAGGTGACGCCGCGTGTCTGCTACATGCGGACTCCCGAAGAGCCGCCGCAGACGGATGCCTTTGTCGAGGTGAAGGAAGTCACCAATGGGGCCGACGGTCGCGCGCTGCATACGATCTTCTCGAGCTGGATGTTCGCCGAGAGCCCGGCGCTCAACGCTGTCGACCACCCGGTCTATGACGTCTGGCTGACCGCCTGCAAGACGACTTCGGACGTGCCGCCGCCGGCCAATTTGTGAAAATTGGCCTTCAGCGGCAGGGCCGCGTTGAGCAGCTTCTGATATTCGTCACGCTCGACTTCGTAGGCGCCGAAGCGTTTCAGATGCTCGGTGGTGAACTGGATGTCGAGCAGCGTGAAGCCGCCCAATTTTAGCCGCGCAACGAGATACACGAGCGCCACCTTCGAGGCGTCGCGCTCGAAGGAAAACATGCTCTCGCCGAAGAAAGCGCCACCGAGTTCGATGCCGTAAAGGCCGCCGACCAGTTTGCCGTCGCGCCACGCCTCAACCGTATGACAACGGCCGAGATCGAATAGCTCGCCATAGAGGCTGCGGATGCGGGTGTTGATCCAGGTCTTGCGACGGCCTTTGGCGGGCTTGGCGCAGCCCTCGATGACGCCGTCGAAATCGGTGTCGATGCGGATGTCGAAAGTCTCGGCGCGAATGGTGCGGGCGAGGCGGCGCGGCAGGTGGAAATCGTCCAGCGGCAGGAGGCCGCGCTGCTCGGGTTCGATCCAGAAGAGGCCGGGATCGTCTGCGGATTCGGCCATCGGAAAGACGCCGATGGCGTAGGCTTTAAGCAGGACCTCGGCCGTGATCTTCAGCCGGGCATTCGTGTCGGCACGCATCACCAATCAGCCAGCTTATGCTCAAGCCAGTGGATGTCATAGTTGCCCGAGAGGATGTCAGGCTCCTCAAGCAACTGCCGGAACAGCGGTAGCGTGGTCTCGATGCCATCGACGACGAATTCGTCGAGGGCGCGCTTGAGCCGCATCAGCGTTTCGGCGCGCGTGCGTCCATGCACGATCAGCTTGCCGATCAGGCTGTCGTAATAGGGCGGGATTTTGTAGCCCTGATAGGCGGCCGAATCGACACGGACGCCAAGCCCGCCGGGCGTGTGGAAATAGGTGATGGTGCCCGGCGAGGGCACGAAGGTGTGCGGGTTCTCGGCGTTGATCCGGCACTCGATGGCGCAGCCGTCGAAGCGGACATCTTCCTGCTTGACCGATAGACCGAGGCCGGCCGCGACGCGGATTTGCTCGTTGACGAGATCGATGTCGGTGAGCGCCTCAGTCACCGGATGCTCGACCTGCAGGCGGGTATTCATCTCGATGAAATAGAATTCGCCGTCCTGATAGAGGAACTCGATCGTGCCAGCGCCGGCATAGCCAAGTTCGCCGATCGCCTTGGCGACGATGCCCCCAATGCGATCGCGCTCGCCCGGTCCCAGAATCGGGGCAGGGGATTCTTCCCACACCTTCTGATGCCGCCGCTGCAGCGAGCAGTCGCGTTCGCCGAGATGGATCGCATTGCCCTTGCCGTCGCCGAAGACCTGGATTTCGACATGGTGCGGCTTGTCGAGATATTTCTCGAGATAGACCGCGCCGTCGCCGAAGGCGGCCTTCGCCTCGGAGCGCGCCGTATTGAAGGCGTTGGCGAGATCTTCGCGCGAGAGCGCTACCTTCATGCCGCGCCCGCCGCCGCCCGCCGCAGCCTTGATCAGGACCGGGTAACCGATTTCCTCGGCGATACGTTCGGCCGACATGGCGTCGGCGACGCCGCCCGGCGAGCCCGGCACAACCGGCAGGCCCAAGCGAACGGCTGTCTGCTTGGCGGCGATCTTGTCGCCCATGATGCGAATATGTTCCGCCGACGGCCCGATGAAGGTGATGTCGTGGGCCTCGAGGATTTCGGCGAAACGGGCGTTCTCGGAGAGGAAGCCGTAGCCGGGATGAACCGCGTCGGCGCCGGTGATTTCGCAGGCGGCCAGGATCTGCGGGATGTTTAGGTAGCTTTCGCGCGCCGGCGGCGGGCCGATGCAAACGCTCTCATCGGCGAGGCGGACATGCATGGCGTCTGCGTCCGCGGTGGAATGGACCGCGACCGTCTGGATGCCGAGCTCCTTGCAAGCGCGCAGAACGCGCAACGCAATCTCGCCGCGATTGGCGATGAGAATCTTGTCGAACATTGCCGACGCGCCGTTCACTCGATGATCATGAGCGGTTCGCCGAACTCAACTGGCTGGCCGTCCTGCACGAGGATCTGGATCACCGTTCCGGCGCGCGGGGCCGGGATTTGGTTCATGGTCTTCATCGCCTCAACGATGAGCAGCGTCTGGCCAGCCTTCACGGTGTCGCCGACTTCGACGTAAGGCTTGGCGTCCGGATCGGCGCCGCGATAGGCCGTGCCGACCATGGGCGACGGGACGACGCCCACCGACGATGCCGGCTCGGGCGCGGGCACCGGTTTCGCCTCGACCTGCGGAGCGGCGTGGACGACGGTCCGCGTCTCGCCGCCATGGCGGGCGACGCGGATGCGCATATCATCCTGCTCGATTTCGATTTCGCTGAGATTCGTCTCAGTCAGAAGCGCCGCAAGCTCGCGGATCAGGTCGTGGTCAATCCCGGGTTTGTTCTGCGACATCGGTGCTTCCAACGCGTACTTCACGGACGAATGAGGCGCGCGAGCGCATCAAGGGCGAGCAGGTACCCGGCCGGGCCGAGACCACAGATCACCCCGGCTGCAGCGGGCGATATATAAGAATGCCGTCTAAATGGCTCGCGCGCAAAGATGTTGCTGAGGTGAACCTCAATTGTGGGGATACCGACGGCAAGCAGCACATCGTGAAGCGCGACTGACGTGTGGGTGTAAGCCCCTGGATTGATGACGATTCCCCGCGCGATCCCGGCGGCTTCCTGGATCCAATCGACGAGTTGGCCTTCGCTGTTGGATTGGCGGAAATCGACGGCGAGGTCGAGATTGGCTGCGGCCTCGTGGGTCTCACTCTCGATCTCGGCCAGCGTCGTATGCCCATAGACGTCCGGCTCGCGCTTGCCGAGCAGGTTGAGATTGGGTCCGTTCAGGATGAATACGAGGTCGGCCATTGTTCCGCGCCGCGATAGCCAGGGGCTCGCCTTGGTCAGAGGAGTTGCGCGCTTATAGAGGATTTCGCCGCAAAGCGAAAAGCCTTGCCCGCCGTTCTCCCGTCCCGGTTCAGCCAGCGCAGGTCGTTTCCCCGCACGCCCTGACCGAATCGATCATCTGGCGAAGAGCATCATAGCCGACCGCTCCGACAATGACGCTGTCGCCCAGCACATAGGACGGTGTGCCGGTGAGGCCCAGCGCATCCGCGAGGGTGTAGGATTCCTGGATGACGGCGCTGACTTCCGGCGTATCCATCAGCGCTCTTATGTCGGCCTCGTTGAGCCCCACTTGAACGGCCGCCTGAATTGCCAACGCGCCATCGGCCTGCGCGGCGCTGCCCAGCAGGAGCAAATGGAAGTCGTTGTAGCGCTCGGGCGCGAGCATCGCGACGGCAGCAGCCACCTGAGCGGCCTCGGTCGAGCCGGTGCCGAGGACAGGGAACTCCTTGAGCACGATGCGCAGGTTCGGGTCGTCCGCGACGAGCTGGGTCATGTCGCCCAGCGCGGCTTTGCAGTAGGGGCAGTTGTAGTCAAAGAACTCGACCAGGGTGACGTCGCCATTCGGATTGCCGAGGACAACTTGGCGCGGCGAATTGAAAATGAGGTCGTGATTGGCTTCGATGGCCGCCGCCTGCTGTTGAGCCTGCTGATCGGTGCGCTGCCGGTCAAGTTCGACGACAACGTCTTCGAGGATGCCGGGATTGGCGATCAGATAGTCGCGGATGAAGCCAGGGTTGGTCGCCAGGTAGTCGCCGATCATTTGGTTGATCGCGGCCTGCTGTTCAGGGGTGAAGACGCCAGTGGTGTCCGTCACCGGGATCGGCGTCGCCTGTGCCACCACGATCGGCGTTTCCGGCGCCGCCGCTTCGGCGACCGTGCTTTCGCCACCGGCGGCGGCGATCAGGGCATAGGTCACACCGCCGACGATCACGGCGATGATGGCAATGAAGGTGGCGGTGAGTCTGCGTCGCATCGGCGATTGCTGTCCTGCTGTCCCGGCCCGTTCGGCGAATCTATGCGCTTGCGAAGGTTACAAGGGCATCAAGGACGCCGAGGCGAGCGTCAACTTTGTTTGATTGCCTGCTTTCGCCCATGAATGCGGCAGCCAATAGGCATCGAAATGGCGGTTTGCATGGAAGACGTGGCCTGCTAACGACGCCCGGCTGCACTCCGGCCCTGATTATGGCGTGAGACGATGAACGAGAAACGAACCGATCGCGCCCCTTTCAGCCCGTCCCGGCGCAGCGATATCCGGCCCTTTGTCGCCATGGACGTTCTGACGGCGGCCAATCGACTGGAGGCGACGGGTGCGCGCGTGATCCGCATGGAGGTCGGTCAGCCGACGGCGCCGACGCCGAAGGCGGTGCAGGAGGCGGCTCTGCGCGGGCTCGACGGCACGCCCATCCGCTACACCGAGGCCCTCGGCATCGCGCCGCTGCGCGATCGCATCGCGGCCTACTATGCCGAGGCGCACAAGATCGAGCTCGACGTGCGGCGCGTCGCGGTGACGACCGGCTCGTCGGCGGGCTTCACACTGGCCTTCCTGGCGGCGTTCAACCCCGGCGACCGCATCGGCGTCGCGTCGCCGGGCTATCCGGCCTATCGCAACATCCTGCACGCGCTGGGCCTGGAGGTGGTCGAGATTCCGCTGACGGCTGAGTCCGGCCCGAACATCACGCCGAGGCAGGTGATCGAGGCCCACGCCGCGGCGCCGCTGGCTGGGCTACTCGTCGCCAGCCCGGCCAACCCGACGGGCTCGATGCTGACGCCGGGCGAACTCGGCGAGTTGATCAACGAGGCGGAAGCGCTCGGCATCCGCTTCATCTCGGACGAAATCTATCACGGGCTCGTCTATTCCGGCACGGCGGAGACGGCGCTGCGCTTCTCGGACGAGGCGATCGTCATCAACTCATTTTCGAAATATTACTGCATGGCGGGCTGGCGGGTCGGCTGGATGGTGCTGCCGCTGGAACTGATGCGGCCGGCGGAACGGCTGGCGCAGAACCTCTATCTGTCGCCACCGGACTTGTCGCAGCGGGCCGCGATCGGCGCGTTCGAGGCGATCGATGAATTGGAGGCGATCAAGGCTGGCTATGCGGAGAGCCGGGGCTTGCTGCTGGAGGAACTGCCCAAGCTCGGATTCACCGATCTTTATCCGGTGGACGGCGCATTTTATGTCTATGCCTCGATCGGCCGGCTCTCGAATGATTCAAGCGATTTCGCGCGGCGGATGCTGGAGTCGGCAGGCGTCGCGGCAACGCCCGGTCTCGATTTCGACCTGGCGCGCGGCTCCGGTACGATCCGCTTTTCGTTCTCGGGAACGCCAGCGGAAATCGCCGAAGCTATGGAGCGTTTGGAAGGATGGCTGAAATGACGGCGCTGGAAGCGGCCCTGCCGGACCTGGACGAACATCGGGCGCGCCTGGCGCCGCGGTCGATGCGCGATCTCTTCAGCGAGGCCGGCCGGTTCGAACGGTTTTCGACCGAAGGGGCAGGCCTGTTCCTCGACTATTCCAAGAACAAGATAGACGCGGCCTCCCTGGCTGCATTGGTGAGGATGGCGGAGCGGTCCGGTGTTGCGGCGAAGCGGGCGGCGATGTTCGCCGGCGAGGCGATCAACAGCACCGAGCATCGCGCCGTGATGCATGTGGCGCTGCGCGCTGGCCCCGAGGCTGTGTTCAAGGTCGGCGGCGCGGACATCATGCTGGGCATTCGCGACGAGCTCGAGCGCATGACGGTGTTCGCCGAGGGCGTGCGCGCCGGGGCGATTGCCGGCGTCGGCGGCGGCTTCACCGACGTCATCAACATCGGTATCGGCGGGTCGGATCTCGGCCCGGCGATGGCGACCCTGGCGCTGCGCCCGTATCACAACGGGCCAAGCGTCCATTTCGTCTCGAATGTCGACGGCGCCGACCTTGCCGATACGATCGCCGGCCTCGACCCGGGGCGGACACTGTTCCTCGTCGCGTCGAAGACGTTCACCACGGTCGAGACGATGACGAACGCCAAGACGGCGCGGCAGTGGATCGTCGATGCGCTGGGCGAGGGCGCGGTGCCCGCTCATTTTGCGGCGATGTCGACGGCGCAGGAGAAGATGGCGGCCTTCGGCATCGCGTCGGACCGCCGCTTCGGTTTCGGCGATTGGGTCGGTGGCCGCTATTCGCTGTGGTCGGTCATTGGCCTGCCGCTCGCGATTGCCATCGGCGGCACCGCCTTTCGCGATTTTCTCGCCGGTGCGCGGGCCATGGACGAGCATTTCCTGACAGCGCCCATGGCGAGGCAATCTGCCGATGATCATGGCGCTGATCGGCATCTGGCACCGCGACGTCTGGAATTATCCTGCGCTCGCGGTTCTGCCATACGATCAAAGGCTTGCGCGGTTTGCCGCCTATCTGCAGCAACTCGACATGGAGAGTAACGGCAAACGGGTTCGCGTCGGCGGCGGACCGGTCGGGATCGCCACGGGACCGCTGGTATTCGGCGAGCCAGGCACCAACGGCCAGCATGCCTTCTACCAGTTTCTGCATCAGGGAACCGATGTGACGCCCTGCGATTTCCTCGTCGCCGCGGAAGGCCATGAAGGTTGGCCCGAGCATCACGATCAGCTCGTGGCGGCCTGTTTCGCGCAGACCGAAGCGTTGATGTGGGGCAAGACGACGGCCGAGGCGGCGACCGAGTTGATCGCTGGCGGTGCTTCGGCGGAAGACGCGGCGGCGCTCGCGCCGCACAAAACGTTTTCCGGCGACCGGCCGTCGAACACGATCCTCTATGAGCGGCTGGACCCGGCGACGCTGGGCAAGCTGATCGCACTCTACGAGCACAAGGTGTTCGTTCAGGGCGCGATCTGGGACGTCAATTCGTTCGACCAATGGGGCGTCGAACTCGGCAAGCAATTGGCGGCGTCGCTGATCGGCTCCGTGCGTGACGGCGGTGCGCCGGCACAGGGAAGCGGTTCGACCAAGGGACTGATCGAGCGCCTCGCAGTTTTGCGAAGCGGTTAGGCGCGGCTAGGCCGGGTTCACAAACATCAGCACCTGCGCCGAGTTCTCGGTCCCGGCGGCCGGCTGAGCGACGGCCAATGGCTGCGCAACGGGCCGTGGCTGGGTCGGCGGGGCCGGGTCGGCAAGCGCAGGAACGGGCGATGCCGAAGACGGCGCGACGGTGGTCGGCTCGGCCTCGGGTATCTCGGCCTGGACAGCGGCGGCCGGTTCTGGCTCCGGGGAGCCAGCGGGCTCGGCCGACGCTTCGTTGGGGCCCGAGCCGTTGGCAGGTGGGCGGCCGTCGTCCATATTCTTGATCGGGTCAGGGTCACCGACGAGGACGCTCAGGCGTGACTCGAGAACGGCCAACAGGCGCGACAGTTCGGCGAGCCGACGTACGGCGTTCTCCTCAAGCACCGCCGCGCTGGTGAGATCGGTGCAGTAGAGTTCGAGCGCATTGGCGTAGATTTCCAGGCGCGCGGTCTCGCGCAGTTCAAAGGCGACCTCACGGATCTTGTCGGCGGCGCGGCGGACGGCGGAAACGGCGCTTTCGCCTGCGCGCTGCGGCCGCTGATGGGCCGGTCGGCCGCTGCGGTCGGCCACACCCTGCCAGGGAGCGAGGCGTGCTTCGGAGAGGAGCTTCAGGACACCGCGAAGGTCGGCCGGGCTTGGCGCGTCTTCGAGCGGTTCGGCCAGTTCTTCGAGCTTGGTCAGTGCCTCAAGGATGCTGGCCGTATCGGCCGAGCGATTGCGCTTGGCGTATTCGGACAGGAACCAGCGCCCGCGCGCCGTCTCCATGACTGCGGCCTCAATGGCCTGATAGTCGTCGTTCTGCGGACGGCTCGGAGGGGCGCTACGCGACATGAACAAACCCATGGTTACAACCGAGGCCCGCAGCAATGCCGCGGGCCGTCTTGCAGCATCGTGCAAGCAATAAGTTGCGATTGGGTTTAGGCGTTCACGCCGCTAGTCGAACCGGCCACTGGCATGCGCAAGCATGGTGTAGACCTTGCCGGTGTCGGAGACGAGATAGGCGTCGCCGGCCTTGCTGTCCTTGCCGTTCTTGTTGGCTTCGGCGAGCAGCCTTTCGAAGTCCGTCACATAGCGGTCGACGGCGCTGCGGAACTCCGGGCTCTTCTGATATTTCTTCCGGATCTCGTCGAAGGTGTGCTGGCCCTGGAGCGTGTAGAGACGCCGCGTGAAGGCGTTCTTTTCGCCGCGATTGTACCGCTCCCAGACTTCGGTTGCGGCCTTGTGGTCGATCGCCTTGGCGATGTCGGCGGACAGCGAACCGAGCGCCTTTGACATCTTGCCGTTGCTCTCGGCCGCCTTCGGGGCGGCGCCCTTGGCGGCCGCTTCCGCTGGCGCTGGCGTGTCGTCGGAGGCGCGGCGCAGCAGATTGGACATCCAGCCCTTGCCTTCGGTCGTCGGCGTGTCGGCTTCGGCAGGCGCCACCTCCGCCGATGCGGTGGGGCGCCCGGCGCCGTTGCCGTTTCTCGCTTGAGGCTGCGCCACGGGGGCCGCGGCAGGGGCTTCCACCGCTGGCTGCGGTGCGGCTCGGACTGCCGGGCGAGGCGCCTCGACCGGCGGCTGCGCCGCGCGCGCTGTGACGGCGAGCGTCTCCCGGCGGCCGGCGATTGATGCGTTCGCGGGCCGAGCGACGTCGATCGCGCCGCCATTGCGGTTGACGATCTGCGCCAGTTCGGCAAGCGCTTCGATCTGTTCGGCCACCACTTTGCGCATCGCCTCGGCGTTGTCGCGCGCCTCCTGCGGAAGCTGGAACACGCCCTTCTTCATGGCTTCACGGGTTTCGCCAAGCTCTTGCTCCATCTGCTTGGCGATGGCGCGCATTTCCTCGGTCGTCTGCGCGAATTGCACGGACGCCTCTTTGATTGCCGTGGAGGCGTTGATCGCATTGTCGCCAAGCGACTTGGAGACGGAACCGGCGCGCTCTTCCGCAGTCTTCAGCGACTTCTCCACGGTGTCGGAGAAGGTCTTCATCATGATCTCGATGGCGTCGCTGCGCTGGTTGAGGCTCTGCGCCAGTTGTTCCAGCGCCTGACGGCGTTCGCCGATGGTGCTCTCGATCTGGCGGTTCGCTTCCGACACATGGCGTGCCGATTCGGTCAGCGAGCGGCTGTGCGTATCGAAGCGGTCGGCGATCGAGCCGATGCGCTCCATGACGTCGTCGGCGACGCCGCGCAACAGCGAGACCTGATAGGAAAGGGCGGTCGACGATTTGTCGGTGTTTTCGACCGCCTTGCCGATCGTCTCGCGGAACTCATCCGAGCGCTCGGCGAGGCTGTTCTGGATCAGCATCAGGTTCGACGCCGTCCCCGACAGCAGCTTCTGCAGCGTGTCGTTCGATTTGCCGAGATGGCCGACAATTTCAGTGACGTCGTTCTTCAGCTTGTCGTTGGTCACCGCAAAGGACGACGACACGCGCTCGCCGCTTTCGGTGAGCGCTTCGACGGCCTCGTTGCTGCGGTTCATCACCATCTCGACGATCTTGGCCGACTTGGTCGACAGAAGGTCGAGGAGCGTGTCGCCGACATCGACGACGCGGGTGGTGATCTCCGAACCGCGCTCCTCAAGGGTACGCAGGAGGGTGTTGCCCTGATTGTCGAGCAGGTTGGCGAGCTCGATGTTGCGCGAGCGCAGGACGTCGTTGAACTCGCGCGTCCGCTGCTCGATCGCGTCGGTCACGGCAACGGCTCGGCCGCCCAGCGATTCGTTGATGTCGGAGGTAGCGTTGTTGAGCGTCACGCTCACTTCCGACGCGGCGCCGCGGAGCAATTCGTTGACCACCGAGGAATCTTCGACCATGCGGCGCGTGGCTTCGTCGATCGCGGTGCGGATCGATTCGGCGACGGTGTTCGTGCGCTCGGTAGCAGTGTCGACGATGGCACCCATCCGATCGCCCAGAACTTCCTCAAACTGCTTGGCGCGGGCGTCGAGCGTCTCAGTGATTTCCGCAGCGCGGGCGCCCAGCGTCGCGTTGATGACGGAGACGCGCTCATTGAGCATGCCGGAAAGCTGTTCGGTACGCTCGACCAGCTGATCGGCGCGGCGACCGACCGCCTGATCGATGGCGACGAGGCGGGACTCGAGCACCGTGTTCAATTCGGCGGTCTGCTCGCCGAGAGCGGCGCTGACATCGCGCATCTGGCTCTCGACCAATCCGGCGAAAGCCTCGCGGCCCCGCGAGAAGGTTTCGGCCAGCTGCGCGGCCTGTTCGTCGAGGCTGTAGTTGATGCTGTTGAAGCGCTGCTCAAGGACGTTGCCAAGGTCCTGCGTCCGGTCCGCCAGCCGCGCGGTGACGTCGCCCAATTGGCCGTCGACGATCTCGGAGATCTGCTGCTGGCCGGTCGAGAAGGCGTCCGCCAGCTGACGGGTGCGCTCGATGAGCGTCTTGTTGATCTGGCTCGACCGGGTGTCGAGCGCCTCGTTGATGCGTTCGGCGTTGAGCTCCAGAGTCTCGCCGACGCTGTCGATGCGCGCCTGGATGCCGCTGCCGAAGGAATCGAGGCGATTGGCGAAGGCGGTCTCGCGCTCGGCGATCTCATTGGCAGCGGTGACGAGCCGGTCATAGACCTCGACGGAACGCGTCTCGATCGAATTGGCGACCTCTTTGCCGGACGCGATGATCTTGTCGTTGATCGCCGTGCCTCGGCTTTCGATCGATTCGGCGAGTTGTCCGGTCGATTCGATGATCATGTTGTGCAGGGCGGTGCCGCGCGTCTCCAACGTATCGGCGACCGATGCGGTGGATTCGACGATGCGGGCATGAACATTATTGCCGGTGTCGGCGATGCGCGTCGCGATCGCGTTGCCGGAATCCATGATCAGCTCGTTGATCGTCATCGTCTTCGCGGCGAGGGTCTCGGAGATCTCGTTGCCAGAAGCGATGATGGCTTCGTTGATCTTGAGGCCGCGCGAGGCGATGGCCTTGGCCACCTCGCCGCCGACGGTGGCGAGGCGCGAGGTCAGCTCGGCGCTGCGTGAATCGAACGTCTCGTTGACGCCCGCTGCGGCGTTGTCGATCGTCTCGCGCAGGGTCGCCGTGCGGTTCTCGATCAGATCGGCGATGGTTTCGCCGGTCGAGGTCAACCGGTCCGTCAGCTGCGAGCCGTGGACGGAGATCGCCTCGAAAATGCGGTCGCCAGTCTTGGCGAGGCGCTCGGCCAGTTCGCCGCCGCCCGAGGTGATCGTCTGGGCGATGTTGGTGCTGGTCTCGTCGAGCTTCTCGGTGATCTCCTGGCCGCGCAAGGCAAGGTCAACAAGGAGCGTCTCGGCGTTGTTCTTCAGCGCGGCGTTCACGTCTTTGGCGTGGACATAGATCGTCTCGGCCACCTGATTGCCGGTTTCGGAGATCGACTGCGTGATCTCCAACGTGCGCTGGTCGAGATTCTCGGTGAGATCGTTGCCAATGCGGGTCAGCGTCTCCGACACGTCGCGACCGCGATCGGCGACCATGTCGGCCATCGACCGGCCGGAGGTCTCGAGCGTCTCGGTGATGTCGGTGGTGCGCTGCAGCAGGGCGTCGGTGACTTCGGCGCTGGTCGCCGCCAGGCTCTGGGAGACATTGGCGACGGTGGAGCCAAGCCGGCCGATCAAATCTTCGCCGCGGGCGGCCAGCTTGCTGACCATCTCTTCGCCGGCGCCGCTGAGGGCGGCGGAAATCTGCTCGCCGCGCTCTGCCATGGCTTCGGTGATCCGGCCGCCAGACTGGCTGACATGCTCGGCGATATTGTCTGCGGCGAGGCGAAGATCCTCGGACAGGGATTCCTGGGCGCGGACGATCGAGGTGCGGACGCGCTCGGAATTGATGAGAATCGCTTCGCGTTGCCCGCCCAGATCGTCGATCAGGCTGCGCATGCGCACTTCATTGTCGCTATACGAGCGTTCGAGCGCGGAGACTTCGCTCTGCACCACCAGCTCAAGTTCGCCGGCCCGGGCGATGGCCCGCTCGATGCCGTCACCGACGGCGGTGATTTCGCGCCGGATCGCCTGACTGACGCTGACGACGGAATCGACAGCGATATTCTCAGGTTCGGACAAATGGCTCACAACGTTGTTCAGCGAGCGGCCGAGGATGCGAAGTTCCTGCGACCGCCACGCGATCGAGGCGAAGGTCCAGATCAACAATACCGGGACCAGCAGGATGATGAGTGCGTTGGCAAAACTCGGCGCGCCTTCGACCTGGGTGGCCGGATTGAAGATGGCGCTGCCATAGGAAGAGGCCAGCACGGCGAAGGCGCCGACAACCCAGATCGCCGTCAGGACGGCGGCGATCGGGTAGATCAACCGCGATGGCCGGCGATAGGTAACGGCGAGGCCGCGACGGTCGTCATTAGCGGCGTATCTGCTGCTACGGGGCGCGGCGCGCGAACGCGGCGCTTCTTCTTGCTCATTCGCGGGTGAGGCCTCGGGCGTTGCCGCTTGGGCGGGCGGGGGCTGCTGGCGCGCTGCCCGGCGTGTTTCGGGCTGCGGCGGCGTCGGCCGCGGCCGTTCGGCGCCGGTTTGGGGACGCGGCTGGGCAGGCCTTGCGACCGGGGCCTCCGGTGCGCGCGGACGGGCCGCTGCCGGCCGGGGCGCGCCGCTTGGTTCGTCGGTGCGGAAGTCGGCCCGGAGGGCTTCTTCGACCGCCGAAACAGCCGCTTCGGGATTAGTCGCTCGTGGATTCGTCGCCATAAACTCTTTGCCTCGCGCCCGCACTCAATACTAACTCGGCCGCCGGACGAGGATGGACTTGCCCTCGTTTTCGCGAGTGGATGGGCTCGGTGATTCCCGCCTCCACACCATTCCCTCACGTCGGACCGGCCGCCGCCGGACTGTGGCGGCAAAACACCCGCCGCCACGGTTAACGGTCATCGCACATTGGCGCGGTCCGAACAACAAACTCTTGCCCTGCAACGATTCCGTCGGGGAACACGTTGGGAGGGTAAACGGGGCTAAAATGCGGCCTGGTACAGTCAAATGGGCCCGTTAACGATGTTTTAACAATCTTGGCCCTGAGGGCTATTCGGTTAACCATCGCTTTGCCCATTCGGCCTAATTTTCCTAGGCCGAGACCGATAACAGGAACAGTGGATAACGTGATGCCGGTGCCAACGAATGTGACGGAGCCGACCGGGGGGCCGGTCGACATCAATCACCTGACGGAAATCACGTTCGGTGATCCCCTCCTTGAGAGGGACGTTTTGGGCCTGTTTGGACAACACGCCTCGGCCTCGCTCGTCGCCATCGAACAGGCAGCCGACAAGCAGGCACGCAGCGACGCGGCGCATCGGCTGGTCGGGGCAGCTCGCGCGATCGGCGCGGGCGAGTTGGCGGAAGCCGCGGAGCGGATCGAGGCAGCCGAGGCGCTGACCGCGGATGCCGTGGGCGAGCTGGCGCGGGCAATGGCGGAGGTGATCGCGTTCCTCGAAATGCGGATGTCACCCCGGACCAAGCAATCGGAAGCTGGCTAGCCCCAGACAAATCTCCTATATGGGCCACCAACCCCGGCCGTGAGCCGGCCTGCCGCGGGCCTAAGGCGCCCGCGGGTAACCATTTTCTGCGATGGGTTGGAATGCCGAAGATTACTTACATCACCCCGGACGAGACCGTTTACGAAGTCGATGCCGAGAACGGCGTTACGGTGATGGAGGCGGCGATCCACAATCAGGTGCCGGGCATCGAAGCCGAATGCGGCGGCGCCTGCGCCTGTGCCACATGCCATGTCTATGTCGAGGAATCCTTCATGCCGATCGTCGGCGAGCCGGAGCCGATGGAAGAGGACATGCTGGATTTCGGCTACGATGTCCGTTCGAACTCACGGCTGTCCTGCCAGATCCGCGTGACTGACGAACTCGACGGCATGATCGTGCGAGTGCCAGAGCGGCAGGGCTAATACAATCGCGCACAAGCAAAGACGTTTTGCTCCGGTTTGGCCGTATTGGCGCAAAGGGTTGCTTCCAAAGACACGGCTAGGCCGCTAAAGCTGCACAAAATCATTCGGGGGGAGATAGGCCGATCATGACCGAACCAATCGAAACCGATGTCGTCATCGTTGGCGCCGGGCCTGTCGGTCTGTTTGCGGTCTTCGAGCTCGGCCTGCTCGAAATCAAATGCCAACTCATCGACATTCTGGACCGGCCCGGTGGCCAGTGCGCTGAGCTCTACCCGGAGAAGCCGATCTACGACATTCCCGGCCAGCCGGAGATCACGGCCCAAGGGCTGGTCGACAATCTGATGAAGCAGATTGCGCCGTTCCATCCCGAGTTCCATTTCGGCCAGATGGTCGAATTGCTCGAGCGCCTCGATGATGGCCGCTTCGGCCTGACCACGGACGCCGGGACGACGTTCCGCTGCAAGGCGGTGGTGATCGCCGCCGGCGGCGGTTCCTTCCAGCCTAAGCGTCCGCCGGTCGCCGGTATCGAGGAGTTCGAGGGCGTCTCGGTGCATTACGCCGTTCGGCGGATGGACGATTTCCGTGACCAGGATGTGTTGATCGTCGGCGGCGGCAATTCCGCGCTCGACTGGACGCTGAACCTGCAGCCGCTCGCCAAGAGCCTGACGCTGATCCATCGCCGCGACGAGTTTCGCGCCGCGCCCGACAGCGTTCACAAGATGCGGACGCTACTGGCCGAGGACAAGATTCGCCTGGTGATCGGACAGGTGACGACACTGCACGGCGAAAACGGACAGGTCACAACGGCGTCGGTTAAGGACAAGGATGGTCAGATGCTCGACGTCGCGGCGACGAAAGTCCTGCCGTTCTTCGGCCTCACCATGAAACTCGGTCCGGTCGCCAATTGGGGCATCAATCTCGACGAGAATCTGATCCCCGTCGATACGGCGAAGTTCGAAACCTCGGAGCAGGGCATCTTCGCCATCGGTGACATCAGCACCTATCCCGGCAAGATCAAGCTGATCCTCTGTGGCTTTCACGAGGCAGCGCTGATGTCCCAGGCCGTGCATCGCATCGTCTATCCGGACAAGCGGCTGGTGTTCCAATACACGACATCGTCATCGTCGCTGCAGAAGAAGCTGGGCGTTCTCTAGTGCAAACCGCCTGCGGGTCGGCTTCGACTTATCCATGACCGCCCGGCGTGCAAACCCCGCGCCATGCGGTGATTGCTGGCATAGGCGAGGACGAAATGGCTAGGCTGTTGGCAGTTGGGGCGACGGGGCGGCCAATCCCCGTCGCGAAGGACAAGGGCGGAACCGATGATTCCGTCCCTCCTGCCTACAGGCCAGCGTTACCGCCCCGGAAGGTTTTCGTTCTGCCGAAGGCCATGCCCCGCATCTTTTACGGCCGGAGGGACTTTCTCGCCGACAATGCTCTTTCTCTGGTCGATGATCCGCACTTGGCCGACATTATCATCGCGAGGCGCGCCCGCGAGTTCACGGACGATATTCTTGCACTCGGACGACTCAATGTCGTGTGGACGAAGGAACCGTTCGACGACAAGGCGGAAAACAGAGAGATTAAAGTAAACGGTCAGACGATCCATATATTTAATCTGTATAACTACAACGTCTATACTGACAATTATTTTGATCTACCGAAGACCGGGGCGACGCTGATAGACCGTGACACGCTGAACGTCCCCTTTGCCAACAGACAGGTCGTCGCCGTGATGACGCGGAAGGACAAGATGGCCTTTGTGCAGGGCAGGGAGCGTTCGCTGTTGCGCCGTCGCGCGGAGCTTGTGCTCAATGGATATGAAGCCGGGGGCATCGACGTTTATGGCGCGGGTTGGCCGGAGGGGGTGTCGCGCGGCGAAAATCGCACTCAGCGGCATCACAGGGTGCTCAAGCAGCAGATCCTGGCCGGCTACAACTACAATCTGTGTATGGAGAACTGCTCCTGGGACTACTACGTGACGGAGAAGATGTGGGAGGGGGCTTTTGGGCATTGCCTGCCGATCTACTACGCCAACGACACCATCAGACAATTGCCCTTCATCGATGCCACCATCCTGATCGAGGGCAATCCGACCTTCCCGGCAATTGCTGACGCGATCGATCGGATCAACGAGGCGGAATTCGTCGAGCGCCTCAACACCATCATCGCCGCCGGCAACCGCGCGATCGAACTCGGTCTTGGCGTGCGTTCAGTCGAGCGGTCGCAGAACGTCTTCGCATCGTTCTTGCGGGCGACGGTGTAGTCCTCGCGGACGCCGGCCGCGGCATTAGATTCCGGCGTACCACTCGTAGCCGTCGCCATCCTCGTAGTAGCCGCCGCGGCCTTCGCCGATATCGGCGAAGCTTTCGACGACTTCGATCGCCTTGATGTATTTGGCCATCTTGTAGCCAAGCTGCCGCTCGACCCTGAGGCGCAGCGGCGCGCCGTGCGATTGGCTGAGATCGCGATCGTTCATGCCGTAAGCGAGGATCGTCTGCGGGTGCAGCGCATCCTGCATGCCGATGCTCTCATAGTAGTTGATGAGCCCAAGGCGCGATTGATGGAGCTGGTCATAACAGTAGAACACCACGTAGCGGGCGTTCGGCA
This sequence comes from uncultured Alphaproteobacteria bacterium, assembly GCA_963732865.1. Taxonomy (GTDB): domain Bacteria; phylum Pseudomonadota; class Alphaproteobacteria; order Rhizobiales; family Kaistiaceae; genus JADLGL01. The sequence goes on from CAVTBC010000001.1 coordinate 62,842, forward strand.
TGAGACCGGCCATACCGAGGACGGTCGTGAGCTGCGGTCCGGTCCATTTGCCGATGTTGCTCCAGCCTTCGACGCAATCGTGCCGGGTGATCTGGGTTCGTGCCGGCATTGCCCTTAAATCGTCGAGCGAGAGGCTGAGCGGCGTCTGTACGAGGCCGGAGACTTCCAGCCGATAATTCAGGAAACTGCGGAAACTGACCTCGCGGTATTCGGTGGTATCGACGCTGGTGCTGCCGTTGGCGCGGAAATAGGGCGAGATGTCCGCCTCGGTGTATTCGCGCGCCATGGAGGTGTCGCGGATGATGAGGCGCTGGGCGGCCTCGGTCAGCTTGTTGACCTGTTCGAGGTCGTGGAGCCGGCTGTCTGAGCCGGGCTCGGACCAGCGGTCACAGCCGGCCAGCATCAGTCCGCCGGCGCCGAGGCCCGCCATGGTGATGAATTTGCGACGGCTGATGTGAAGGCGTCGCGTCATTCGGGCGGCCTGTCTTCTTTGATGGCGTAGCGGCCGGTGATCATCGAGCGGAGGTTGTTCCAGACGCCCGAGATCAGCACCATGATGACGTGCACCAGTACAAACAGGACGATGATCGACGCCGAGATGAAGTGGAAGGTCCGGGCGGACTGTCTGCCGCCGAACATCTGCGGCAGCCAATGGAAGGCGGAATTGATTCCCGGCGACATCGACAGGCCCGTCAGCACCATCACGCACAATGCCAGGATCGCGACGATATAGGCGAGCTTCTGCAGGATGTTGTAGCGCGTCGCCTCTTCGCCATGCGGGAACCGGAGGCGCACATGCTCCCAGACGGTGCGTCCGAAACTTCGCCACTGCGCCCAGGTGGGGATGAGATCGCGCCAGAAATGACGGCCGGCGAGCCCGTATAGAATGTAGACCGTGCCGTTGATGACGAAGATCCAGGCGAACAGGAAATGCCACAGCCGGCCAGCGGCAAGGTCGCGCCAGCTCGGCAGCGTGATCCAGGACGGGAAGGCCTGCTGGACGGTGTTGCCATCGTATTGCGAAACGCCAAGAACGCCTGTGGTGTAGATCAGCGGCCCGCCCATGATCTGCACCACGCCTTCAAGTGCGCCTTCAGAATTGCGTACCGCCCCAATCGACAGGAAGGTGTCGATCGGCCGGTTCTGTACGTCGAAGGTCGACACCTCGCCCCAATAGAGGTTGGGGTGGGCGTTGAAGATCTGCAGGCCGCTCATCAAGAGAAAGAGAACGCAAACGACGTTCACCCAATGGGTGATGCGGACGATCACCTTGTGGCGATAGATCGTCCGCTTCAGCGGTGTTGACGGCGTCGTTGCAATATCGCTCATGCTGCGTGCCCCGGATGCATGATGCTGCGACATTAAACCAGACGGGCCGGCTTTTGTCGTGCCGCCACTCATATCCCGGTGAAGTGTTGTGCAATCCCCCGTGATCAGGCGTCACGCCGCTCCTTTGCCTTCGGCCCGCCGGCCGTTATGCTCCGGGCACCCGAAAGAGGCCGAGTATGGAAGAGCCTGAGGCCGCCCCCGCCGATCCCGAGACGATCCTGAAGCAGAGCCGGCGAAGGGTCCGCAAGGCGAAGGACGCTCTCAATTTCGTTGCGCAACGGGAGTTTGCGGCGATTGCGGCGGACTATATCCGCCGCGGTGCGAAGCTCACCGACCATCCGGCGATGGCGGCGCTGGTCGAAGACGATCTCCTTCATCTGCACGTCTTCTCGCAGAAGACCGGACCGATCATGAATTTCTACCGCCATTTGCTGGCGGGCGTCGGGGCGCCAAAGGCGATCTTCGAAATCGGCGTGAAGAATGGTGGAAGCCTGGCGATGTGGCGGAACCTCTTCCCACAGGCGCGCATTGTCGGCCTCGACCTCAAGCTGTCCAAGGCCGTGCGGCAGGAGGGCGTCATCTATCTTGAGGGCGACCAGACGGACACCGTGCTTCTTGCCAAGATTGCAGAGCAGCACGGTCCGTTCGACCTGATCATCGATGACGGTTCGCATGTCGGCGAACATCAGTTGACCAGCCTCGAAGCGCTCGCTCCGCATGTCGCGGATGGTGGGGCCTATGTGATCGAGGACATCCACACATCGCTCAAGCCGGACCGCGGAGCGGACTATGGCGATGACGTGTGGGCCGATTTTGTCGCCTACATGCTCTACCGGATGCGGCGCCACCGGAGCGTGCCCGACGAAAAGGGCGCAGTGCTGCAGGCCTTGCCGCGATCGGTGCAACTCGCCGTCGGGCTTGCGGTCCGAACTGCGGAAGTGATCCTGGCGCACCATACGCTCGGACTTCGTTTCCGCGATCGGTGGGAGCCGATCGGCGCCGATGTTCGCTTGGTCGAGGCGGCGGCGGACTAGCCCGGATTCTCCGGTCCGTCCTCGCGGTCATCCGGATCGCGCCGGGTCAGTTCGGTGACGATGCTGGAGAGGCGGGGCGCTTTGGCGAAGACGAAGGGCAGGGGCCGGCAGACATCGATGGCAGCGAGGCCGATCCGCGACGTCAGGATTCCGTTGATCACGCCTTCGCCCAGCCGGGTCGAGATACGGGCCGCGATGCCGTGGCCAAGCACCTGCTGGAACAGCGATTTGCCGGCGGCCATACCGCCGGTGATGGCGAGATGGCCGATGGTCCGGCGGGCCAGCCGCCAGAAGCCAATCGTGCCCGGGCGGCCGCCATAGAGCGTCGCCAGCCGGCGGATCATGCGCATGTTCTCGGTGAGGACGAAGAGCACGTCAATCAGGGCCCGGGGCGAAATAGCGGTCACAAGCGATACGCGCTTCGCGGAAGCCAGAACCATCCGCCGTGCCTCGTTGTCGAAGGCGACCAGGAGTTCGGTCTCGGCGAGGCCGACAAGGTCGCGGCCATCGATGATCTCGTTCAGATGAGCGCCGAGATCCTTGCGGCCGCGCGCCGTCTCCGGTCGCGCCTGATAGAGGCGCAACAACTCGGAGCAGGCCTCCCGGGCGCTGGCCCGATCGTCCGTGGCGACGGCTTCCGATGCGATGCGCTGGACATGCGTAATGCGCCGCAAGCGGACAAGCCCGATCGTTTCACGGATCGCGATCGCGATGACTGCCAGCAGCCCCAACGCAACGAGGGCGAGCCCGACCCAGCCGAGCCAATCGGTGCGGTCGAAGAGTTGGCGCACGAGATTGTCGACGGCCAGCCCCAACGCCAAAGTGACCAGCCCGCCGACGCTCGCCCAGAACAGGCGTAGCCAGCGGCGCGGGCGTGGCGGGCGAACAACCGGCACGAGCGCCCCCTCGCTTGGCTCGGCGAAGATGTCGGCTTCCGCCTCGACGAAGGGGCCGCTCCGGCCGTCCGATTCTTCGGCGAAGCTGACGTCAGACAGCCTGTAGGCTGTCGGTCGCCTCGGCTTCCTGTCGGTCATGCGAGACGGTCCCCGAGGAGAAAATCGAGGGCGCGGTCGAGCCGGATATGCGGCAGCGATAGCGTCAGACCTTCCGCGGTCCGTTCCAAGGGCGGTGGCTTGAAGCGCATGAAACGGAGCGGCGCGTCAGCCTCGGCGCGCGACGCGCCGGCGTCGACGGCACGGAAGAGAGATTCGATGTCGGTCGGTAGATCGCCGGGAAACAGCGCGATTTCAGTGTCGCCGTCAAAGGTCTGCCGGCCCAGCGTCTCGCCCTGCATTGGCGTGCCGATGATGCCCGGCAGGCGGTCGCCGCCTTCGACGATGGTCCCCTCGCGCGTGGCGCGGACGGCGGCGATTGCCAATGTGTCGAGCCCGGCGCCGGTGATCTCGGCGCGCTCGACGGCGCGGGCGAGAATGCGGCCGAGGATTGCTTCGAGACGGTCGTGATCGCTGTGGTGCAGATGGTCCGCTTTGGTAGCGGCAAGGAGAATGCGGTCGATCCGCCGCGACGTCAGGCGCGACAGCCAGTTCGATCGGCCCGGGCGGAAGCAGGCGAGGATTTCAGTGAGCGCGGTTTCGAGGTCGCGGACGGCGGCGGGGCCGGCGTTCAGGGCCTGCAGGGCGTCAACCAGGACGATCTGCCGATCGAGCCGGGTGAAGTGGTCGCGGAAGAAGGGCTTCACCACGGCGGTTTTATAGGCCTCGTATCGCCGGGCCATCATGTGAAAGAGCGAGCCGCGGTCGAGGACGGGATTGGCGGCAATCAGCGGTGAGAAGGTGAGGGCGGGGGAGCCCTCGAGGTCGCCCGGCATCAGAAAGCGGCCGGGCGGCAGCGTCGAGAGAGAACGCCGGCTTTCGCGACAGATGCGCAGATAGTCGGTGAAAATCGTGGCGAGTTCGCGCGCCGTCGTTTCGTCCGCGGGCGCCGCCGGATCGATCTTGCTCAATTGCGCCAGCCATTCGGCGCTGGCATCGGCGCGGTGCGGTTCCGCGGCGCGGGCGAGCGTTTCAGCCGACCAGGTCGCGTAGTCCTTGGCGAGCAGCGGCAGATCGAGCAGCCATTCGCCGGGATAGTCGACGATGTCGATATGGAGCCTGCCGCGCCCGAAGGTGCGGCCAAGAAGGCGGGCCGATTCGTAGGAGATGGTCAGGCGCAATTCGCTGATGCGGCGGGTCGATTCGGGCCAGAGCCGCTTGTCGACCATATCGGCGACGTGAGCCTCGTAGTCGAAGCGCGGCACGTCGTCGTCCGGCTGTGGCTGGAGTACGGCGCCGGAGACGCGCCCGGAGGCATAGGCCTTGAAGAGCGGCAGGCGGCCGCCATGGACGAGATTGTGCACCAGGGCGGTGATGAACACGGTCTTGCCGGCACGCGATAGGCCGGTGACCCCAAGGCGAACAGTGTTGCCGCCCACGGCGCGCTCGGCGAAATTCGCCAGCGCGATCCGCGTCTCGTCGGCGAAGGTGGTGAGCTTCAAATCGCGCATCTCGTCCGGCGTCGAACCCACATGTAGGTATCAACCGGCGGAAGGGAAGGCGATCTAGTGATCGTCTTTCGCCGCGAGTTCGCGCGGATTGACGAAGGCGATGAGCCGGCCCGCTCCCTCGGCGAGATCGCCCCATTCGCCAATGTCGGTCTCGATGACGGCCAAGGCGGCGGTGGCAAAGGGGGGCGGCGCGGAGGCGCGGCCGAGGAGGCGGGCGAGAGTTTCCTCCGTTGCCGGGTTATGTCCGACGACGAGCAGGCGCTTGACGTTGCTGCCGTGCCGGCGAATTTGCTCGAGATAGATGTCCGTCGGCGCGTTGTAGAGGGCGTCGGGAAACAGCGTCGCCGCCTCACCGCCGGATGCCTTGAGGAAGTGTTGCAGCGTCTCGCGCGTTCGCGCTGACGGCGAGCAAAGAACACGGTCGGGGATGAGGTCGTGGGCCGCGGCGTATTTGCCGATGAGCTTGGCCGCTTCGCGCCCGCGCTTGATCAGCGGACGGTCGAAATCCGGCGTGCCGTATCACAGGCTCAGCCTTGGCGTGGCGCAGAAGGAGAAGCTGGCGTGTCGCCACTAGCGGCCAAAATCGGGATAGGCCAGGTTCGCGCCGTCGTTGATGGCCTGGCCGGCGGCGACCGCGTTCAGCATATCGTCCGATGCGTCGCGTGCCGTGGCGAGCGCTGCCAGGCAAAGCTGCAGCATCGAGCGGAATTCAGAATGGCGGCGGCGAAGGCGATAGATCGCATCCGGGGCGTGGTGTTCGAGCGAGGGCCGGATCTTGCGCACCGCTTCGAGCCCGTTGATGAATTCACGCGCGGCCTTCGCCTTGCGCGGCTCGAGTTCCTTGAGGGCGAAAAGCTTCCCTTCGCGGACCATCGTGGTTTCATGTTCGACCAGACGAATCAGCTCGTCCATGCGCGCCTCCACGGCGGAGCAAAGTTCCTGGGCGGCCGTGCGCAAACGATGGCTTGCCGCCGGACTCATGTTTGACTGTCTGTGTGGCATGGACGTGGATCCTTGTCCGACGCCGCCAGCGTGATCATTTCGTCACGGTGCGGCATCGGTCGCAAATACTCCGCCGAGGGCCGTTAAAGACGGATTAACCAAGGCGTTCGGACATGAAGCGACGCATTGAAGCCGATCACAAGCGGTATGAAATCGTGACTGAAACGTCATCGGAACGCCATTGTCCGAGCGAAGACAGCTGACTATATTCCGCGCGCCCAAGAGGGGGGCCTAGGTTAGGGATGGCCGATGTCGACAGACACTCTAGAGCTTTACCGCCCCAGTGAATCCGAGCCGTTCATGAATGATCGGCAGAAGGAGTATTTCCGGCAGAAGCTGCGCGATTGGAAGAACGACATTCTGCGCGAGGCGCAGGAGACGCGGCAGCATCTGCAGGACGAGAATCAGAATCATCCCGACCTCGCCGATCGTGCTTCGTCGGAAACGGACCGGGCCGTCGAGCTGCGCGCCCGCGACCGCCAGCGCAAACTGATTGCCAAGATCGACGCCGCGCTGCACCGGCTTGAAGTCGGCACTTATGGCTATTGCGAAGAAACGGGCGAGCCCATCGGCCTGAAGCGGCTTGATGCGCGCCCGATCGCAACCCTGTCGATCGAAGCTCAGGAACGGCACGAACGCCGCGAGCGTGTTTATCGCGACGACTGACGGCGGGGCCGTGGCGGACCGCTAGTCCTTCTTTTGGCCGAAGATCTCACCCAGCAACGCAGCCATCTCGCTTTCGCGCTCGGTCGGCGCGTCTTTATCGATAGCGCCTTCCTCCGCTGAATTGGCTGCCGGTTCGACCGTTGCAGGCTCAGGCTCAGCCGCCACTGGGCTCGGCGGCGCGGGCTCGGCCGGCTTGGGATTCGCTGGATTGGCTTTTTCTGCGTTTGCTGGCGCCGGGATGTTCGGCGGATTGGCCGGGGCCTCCGCCGGTTGTGGCGGCATCGCAGGCGCAGCCGGTGTTGGTGCCGTTGGCGCGGCCTGGGCCGGCGCTGCGATGGTCTGCTGCGGTTGCGGCGGCGGATTGGCGCGTGGTGCCGTGGCGGCGATGGCGGCTACTGCCACGCCCGCCGGGACGGTGCTGCGATCAGGCCCTGGCACGCGCTGGCCCTGCCAAGTCGGCTGGGCTTGCGGCTGCGGCCTTGCTTGCTGCGGCGCCGGCGGTTGGGCCGCGGGCGCTTGGGCTGCCGGCTGTGACGGCTGGGTGCGCGGCGGCGGAGCGGCGGCTGCGGGCTGGACTGCCGGGCGTGGTGGCGCGGCCGAGCGCGGCGGTTGTTGCGCCGGTTGAGGCGGTCGTTGCGGGCGTGCGGCCTGACCGCGTGGCGGCGGCATCTGGGCCGGCATTTGCGGTGCCTGGCCCGCTTCGCGCGCCGGCGGTTGCGGTGGCCGTCCACGCGGCACGGCTTGCACCGCCCGCTCGATCGATTGTTCGATGACGACGTCGGTGCCTCCACCGATCAGCAGCAGGTGTTCGACATTGTCGCGCCGGATGAGAACCAGCTTGCGTCGCGAATCAATGGGCAGCACGTCCGGCACGGAAAGGCGCGGCGCGCGGTTGCGGGAGCCACGAAAACGGAAGCCGCGGCCGCCATAGAGGCGCATTGCCAATCCGATGAGCAGCAATGTCAGCGCCCCGATCAGCAACAGCACCAGGGCGACAATGACGATCCGGGCCGCGGTCTCGCCAATCGCGGGCGTGAGGAAATCCATGAATGCTCCCCCAGCTTCGCTGGTTACGTAGTGCGGCAGTATTTACACAACGCTTGGCGCGAAGAAACCCGCCGCAAAAGATTCCACTGGATTCGCAAGCCGGTAGCCGTTGCACCCGGTGTCCCCGGAATAGCCGGCGCAGGGGTCGGCGCGATGGCATCGGAGGGACATCGCGGCAGGCTCAAGCCAAGACAGGATAATTCAAATCACCGGTGCAGCAGCGTGTCATTTCGGTGCACTATTGCAGAACGAATCTTTCGTGCCTGTGATTGGTTGAGGTCTTGAGCCGCCACGCCGAGTTGAATGAGACTGCCAGCGACCCGGTGACGGTGGGGCCGGCGATCGACCGATCCGATCGGGTGAGCGGCTCGTGGCGGCTGATCTTCCTCGCCTGCCTCGTCCTGGGGGGCACGATCGCGCTCGCTTTTCTGCCGCGGGACCGCGACCCGATTGTCCTCGGTCTTCTCGGCGTTCTCGCGGTCATCGGCGTCTTTTCGCTTTTCGCCTGGGCGATCGGTCTTCTCCGCGTCGCCGGGCGCAGCGCCGCCAGCCCGATCGCCAGCGCTTTCCTCGATGGGCTCAAAGAAGGCGTGGTGATTACCGATCGCGACGCGCGCATCGTCTTCTCCAACCCCGCCTATTCGCGTCTGGTCGGCGCGGCGACGGATCGCGAAATCCGTGGCGTCGATCGGATCTTCGCCGGGGAACCGAGCGCTGCCGAGGCGATCTATCGCGTGTCGCAGGCGGTGCGGGAAGGCGCCGACGCGGTGGAAGAAGTGCGTGTGCCGGCGCCGCTCGACCGGTCGGCGGGGCAGGGCCGCTGGTACCGCATTTCGGTCAGCCCGATCGTGGTGCCCGGCAATCTCGGCAAGCTGACCGTCTGGCGCGTCTCGGACGTGACCGAGGAGCGGCAGAAGCAGGAATCGGTGTTCCTCGAATTGCAGCATGCGATCGACTATCTCGATCACGCGCCCGTCGGCTTCTTCTCGGCCGAAGCCGACGGCAAGATCGTCTATATCAACGCCACGCTCGCCGAATGGCTCGGGCTCGACCTTGCCCGCTTCCTGCCGGGCTCGCTGTCGCTGACCGATCTTGCCCGCGGCGCCGAGGCCGCCCTGTTGCCGCTCGGCAATGAGCTGGGGCCGGAACAGCAGCGCACGGAGATCATCGACCTCGATTTCGTCAAGCAGAACGGCCAGAAGCTACCAGTGCGGCTGCTCCACCGGATCGCGCGCGCCGGGGACGGCGCCCCGGGCGCGACGCGGACCATCGTCCTCAACCGCAGTCCCGGTGAGGACGTGTCGGAGGCGGTCCGAGCCGCGGAGGTTCGCTTCACCCGTTTCTTCAACAACACGCCGATCGCCATCGCCGGGCTCGACGGCAAGGGGCATATCGGGCGCACCAATGCGCCTTTCGCGACTTTGTTCGGGTCGCCGAAATCCGGCACGGGTGCCCGCCAGCTGACCGATTTTGTGGGCGAGTTCTGATCGCTCGATCCTGGAGGCCGCAATCGAATCGGTGAACCAGGGGCGGAGCGATATCCCACCGCTCGACCTCGTTCTCGCCGGGCCTAAGGAACGCAGCGCGCGCTTCTTCCTCAGCGGTGTTTCGGAGGCCGGCGACGACGCCGAGCGGATCATCGTCTATGCGCTCGACATTACCGACCAGCGCGCGCTCGAAATGCAGTTCGCCCAGAGCCAGAAGATGCAGGCCGTCGGGCAACTCGCCGGCGGCGTCGCACATGACTTCAACAATGTGCTGACGGCGATCATCGGCTTTTCGGATCTGCTGCTCGCCAATCACCGGCCAAGCGATCCGTCGTTCCAGGACATCATGAATATCAAGCAGAACGCCAACCGGGCTGCTGGTCTGGTGCGGCAGCTGCTGGCGTTCTCGCGACGGCAGACGCTCAGACCGCAAGTTCTGGCGCTCGCCGACGTCCTGTCGGATGTCTCGATCCTGCTGCAGCGCCTCCTCGGCGAGAACGTCAAACTGCAACTCATCCATGGCCGCGATGTGTGGCCGGTGAAGGCCGACCTCAACCAGTTTGAGCAGGTGGCGATCAACCTTGCAGTCAACGCCCGTGACGCAATGCCTTCCGGTGGGGGCACGCTAACGATCCGCACCTCCAACGCCGTGGTCGGCGAGGCGAGGGACCGCGATCATTCCGGTCCGCCCGAAGGGGACTATGTGCTGGTCGAGTTCCAGGACACAGGCGTCGGAATTCCGCCGGAACACCGGGCCAAGATTTTTGAGCCTTTCTTCTCGACCAAGGACGTCGGCAAGGGCACCGGCCTAGGTCTTTCGACCGTCTATGGCATCGTGCAGCAGACGGGCGGCTACATCTTCTTCGACAGCGAGATCAACAAAGGCACCAATTTCCGCATCTATCTGCCGCGCCATGTGGCTGAGGAAGGCGCCGCTGAGGCGGCGATTCCGGAAAAGGCGGAGGAGCCGAAGGACCTCACAGGCAGCGCCCACATTCTCCTTGTCGAGGATGAAGAGGCGGTGCGCGCCTTCGCGGCGCGGGCGCTCACCAGCCGCGGCTACACGGTCGACGTGGCCGCTTCCGGCACCGAAGCGCTGGAGGTGATGAAGACGATCGAAGGCCAGGTCGACCTCGTCGTGTCCGATGTGGTGATGCCGGAGATGGACGGTCCGTCATTGCTGCGCGAACTGCGCAAGACGCAGCCCGACCTCAAGATCATTTTCGTCTCCGGCTATGCCGAGGACGCCTTCAAGAAGAACCTGCCGGAAGGCGAGACCTTCGCCTTTCTGCCCAAGCCGTTCTCGCTGAAGCAACTGGCGACGGCGGTCAAAGAGACGTTGGGCAGCTGACGGCTCGGGGTCGGCGATGGAACCTGGACAACCGAGCCGTACGGCGATGGGCGCGGCGATGCTCCGTGCGGCGCACCAAGTCGGCGGCGAACCGGTTATCTTCGCCGATCCGTTTGCGCTCGCGATCCTCGGCGAAAGCGCGGCACAGCATATCCGCGCGACCGTTGACGAGCAGCCGCCGGCGCGGCGTGTCATGCGCGCTTTCATGGCCGCGCGCAGCCGCTTCGCCGAGGACCAACTGGCTGCCGCAATCGGCCGGGGAACCCGGCGCTACGTCGTGCTTGGCGCGGGGCTCGACACATTCGCCTACCGCAATCCGTTCGCGGCGGAGGGGTTGCAGGTCTTCGAGATCGATCACCCGATGACGCAGGCCTGGAAGCAGGCAAGGCTGGCGGCAGCGGGCATCGTCATTCCGCCCTCCGTCACCTACGTGCCGATCAACTTCGAGACGGACCGCCTTGCCGAGGTTCTCGCGGCGAACGGCATCGGGCGCGACAAGCCGGTGTTCTTCTCTTGGCTGGGCGTGGTGCCCTACCTCACGCAGGACGCCATTTTCGAAACGCTCGCCCTGATCGGCGATTGGCCGGCGCCGAGCGGCGTTGTGTTCGACTATTCGCAGCCGCCTGAGCAGATGCCCCCATGGCAGCGCGCCTCATATAAACGCCGCGCCGCCCGGGTCGCCGAACTCGGCGAGCCGTGGATCACATCGTTCGATCCGGCGAGCCTCGCCGAATCGCTACGCGGTTTCGGCTTCAACGAACTGGTGGATTGGAGCGGGCCGGAGATCGACGCGGCCTATTTCAGGGGCAGCGTTCCCTATCTCAAGATGGCGACCAGCGGCCATGTCACCGCCGCGCTGAACCTCTGAAAAGGCGGGGCTCAGGCCGAGCCCTGCGGCGCCTTGTCCTTCAGCGCTTCGGTGTCCTTGGCGGCGGGTTTCACCGCGAAGCCGCGCAGGACTTCCATGATCACTGCCGCGTTCGGCATCTCCTTGGCGATGTAGCTGTCGCGCTGCAAGGCGAAGATGCGTTCGAAGACATCCGCCTTGACTGTGCCGGTCGCAACCAGGACCTCCATCATCAGCTTGAGGGCGTCAACGATGGCGATCTCGCTGTCGCGCAAGCGCTCTTCATCGCTGCGTTGGTCGGGCATTCCTCTTCCTTTCAGTGGCAGGGCTTGGCGTTCGTCAAGCGCCGGCAGCTAAGCACATGCGGCCCAGGTGGTCGACCGGGCTGCCTAAAGCGTTTGCCGCAAGGCATCCCAAGGTCGCGGTATCCGGGACGAGGCGCTATGCTGCGGCCACCGCATGGCTTGGTTCTCGCGCGCATGGTTGCCCCGCAAATAATCCATCAGTTCTGGGACCGCCCGACGCCACCGAGCGATGCGGTCAAGAAAATGCGCAGTTGGCGCGATCAGCATCGCGGTTGGCGCTACGTCCGCTGGGACGACGACAGCGCGTCCGAATTCATCCGCTCAGAGTTCGGCGATGACGCCGCGCAGTGCTTTCAGGCGGCGGTCCTTCCCGCCATGCGCGCCGATTTGCTGCGGATCGCGGCCCTGCTCGTTGTCGGCGGCGTCTATGCCGATGTCGACATGAGATGCATTCAGCCGGTCGACGAACTGTTGGCCGGCCGCGGCACGCTTTATCACGGCACCGGGACAAAGACCGGCGACGTTAAGATCAAGAACGGATTCATCGTCACCGAGCCGGGCAGCAGCCTCTTCCGCGCCGCTTGGGAAGCGGCGCTGAGGAACATCAGGACACGGCCGGAAGAGCGCAACATATCGCGGCTCGCCGGGCCGATCCTGCTGACGTCGATTTGGCGCAAGAAGCTGTCGGACGCCGAGCGTAGCGCCTATCGCCTGCTGCCCTACGCGGAACTCGCCAAGTTCGTAAAATATGGACCACGGCTCAGCTATGGCGAGACCGAAGGTCACTGGACGGACTGGGTGAAGGGAGGTGGCGGTGCGGTGATCGATTTTGGCCGGGCGACCGCTGTAGGCAAAAAGCAGAGCTGAACGGCCCCTTGCGCGATGAGAACAAATAGAGTACGCAGCTGGTATCGGCAACGCGAAAGTAGTGCGTTTGCCGGGCCTGAGGCAACGTGGAATAAGGAGCGCGGGAATGGCCACAAATTCTCTTCGCCTGATCGAGGGCACTATGGACAAGTCGAAGGCGCTGGATGCCGCGCTCAGTCAGATCGAGCGTGCGTTCGGCAAGGGCTCGATCATGCGTCTGGGTCACAATGAAAAGATCGCGGATATCGCCGTCGTTTCGACGGGGTCGCTGGGCCTCGACATCGCGCTCGGCATTGGCGGATTGCCGCGTGGGCGGGTCGTCGAAATCTTCGGGCCGGAATCGTCCGGCAAAACGACGCTTGCCCTGCACACGATTGCCGAAGCCCAGCGGACCGGCGGTATCTGTGCCTTCATCGACGCCGAACACGCGCTCGATCCAGGCTATGCCCGCAAGCTTGGCGTCAATCTCGACGATCTCCTGATTTCGCAGCCCGATACCGGAGAGCAGGGGCTTGAGATCGCCGACACGCTAGTGCGCTCCGGCGCCATTGACGTGCTCGTGGTCGATTCGGTGGCGGCGCTGACGCCGCGGGCCGAGATCGAAGGCGAGATGGGCGATTCGCTTCCCGGCCTGCATGCCCGACTGATGAGCCAGGCGCTGCGCAAACTCACCGCGTCGATCTCGCGGTCGAAATGCATGGTGATCTTCATCAATCAGATCCGCATGAAGATTGGCGTCATGTTCGGGAGCCCGGAGACCACGACTGGCGGTAATGCGCTGAAGTTCTATGCTTCGGTCCGTCTCGATATCCGCCGCATCGGCGCGATCAAGGACCGCGACGAGGTGGTCGGCAATCAGACCCGCGTGAAGGTGGTGAAGAACAAGCTGGCGCCGCCGTTCAAGCAGATCGAGTTCGACATCATGTATGGCGAGGGCGTGTCGAAAACCGGCGAGCTCATCGATCTGGGCGTTCGCGGTGGTATCGTCGAGAAGTCGGGCGCCTGGTTCTCTTATGACAGCCAGCGGCTCGGGCAGGGGCGGGAGAACGCCAAGCAGTTTCTGCGCGACAATCCGGAGATCGCGGGCATCATCGAACGGTCGATCCGGGAAAATGCCGGGCTGATTTCGGAGAAGATTCTGATGGATCCGACGGGCGAAGATAGTGAGGCAGGCGACGAAGGTCTGCTCGAAGGCTAGAGCGATCGCGCAACCGATCCGATGGAGCAGCGGCTCAGCCTGGTGACGCTCGGCGTCGAGGACCTCGGCCGTGCTGCCCGATTTTACGAGGAGGGTCTCGGCTGGCGCCGGGGCTCGAACAGTGAAGGCGTGGTCTTCTTTCAGACGCCGGGATCGATCGTCGCTCTTTGGCCGCGAAGCGATTTGGCGGCCGATGCTGGCGTGCCGGTGGAAGGGTCGGGCTTTGCCGGCGTTGCGCTCGCCTATAATGCGCGTTCACGCGAGGAGGTTGACGCAGTTCTCGCCGAAGCGGCGGTAGCGGGGGCGCCGCTGCTTAAGGCGGCCAAAGAGACCTTCTGGGGCGGCTATTCGGGCTATTTTAGCGATCCGGACGGCCATCTTTGGGAGGTGGCGTTCAATCCGTTCTGGGTTCTCGATGACGAAGGGCGGGTCCGGCTCGGCAGCTAATCGGCTGTTGCGGCAAGGTGAACGCATTGCGCAGCTTATCGCCGCCGGTCTAAATAGCCGGCCGCGGAAAGATGCGGCCGCGCGGGTCTCGACAAGGCCCGGCTTGCCCGTGTCTCCATGTCCGAATGAGTTTGGTGGATGAGTAGCGTCAGCGACATCCGGTCGGCCTTTCTGAGTTTCTTCGAAAGGAACGATCACAGCGTTGTCCCGTCGGGACCGTTGGTTCCCCGTAACGACCCGACGCTGATGTTCACCAATGCGGGCATGGTCCCGTTCAAGGATTATTTCACCGGGCGGGCGTCGGCCCCTATCCGCGGGCGACAAGTTCGCAGAAATGTGTGCGCGCCGGCGGCAAGCATAATGACCTCGACAATGTGGGCTACACCGCGCGGCATCACACCTTCTTTGAGATGCTGGGGAACTTTTCGTTCGGCGACTATTTCAAGGAGCGTGCGATCGATCTGGCCTGGCGGCTGGTGACGGAGGAGTTCGGCCTCGCCAAGGAGCGGCTGGTGGTCACGGTCTATGCCGATGACGATGAGGCTTTCGGGCTGTGGCGGAAGATATCCAGCCTGCCTGAATCGCGGATCATCCGCATTGCCACCAGCGACAATTTCTGGGCGATGGGCGACACGGGGCCGTGCGGGCCGTCGTCGGAGATATTCTACGATCATGGCGAGGATATTCCGGGTGGTCCGCCCGGCAGCGCTGACGCCGATGGCGATCGCTTCGTGGAGATCTGGAATCTCGTCTTCATGCAGTTCGACCAGATCACGCGGGAGCAACGCGAGTTGCTGCCGCGGCCGTCGATCGACACCGGCATGGGCCTGGAGCGGATCGCGGCAGTGCTGCAGGGTGTGCATGACAATTATGACATCGATCTCTTCCGCGCCCTGATCCACGCGTCGGAAGAGGCGACGGGCGTTCCAGCCAAGGGCGCGCAGAAGGCGAGCCATCGCGTCATTGCCGACCATCTGCGCGCGTCGTCCTTCCTGATTGCCGATGGCGTGCTGCCCGCCAATGACGGCCGCGGCTATGTGCTGCGCCGGATCATGCGACGGGCGATGCGCCATGCGCATCTTCTTGGTGCCGCCGAGCCTCTGTTATGGCGGCTGGTGCCGACGCTCATCCACGAGATGGGGCAGGCCTATCCGGAGTTGGTGCGGGCTGAGGCGCTGGTAACGGAGACGTTGAAGCTTGAGGAGACCCGCTTCCGCCGCACGCTTGAGCGCGGCCTGTCGCTGCTCGACGAGGCGACTGAAGGCCTGGAGAGCGGCGACGTGCTGGCCGGCGCGACCGCTTTCAAGCTGTACGACACATATGGCTTTCCGCTCGACCTCACCGAGGACGCCCTGCGCGTGCGCGGTATTACGGTCGATACCAAGGCGTTCACCTCGGCGATGGAACAACAGAAGGCGGAGGCGCGGGCGAGCTGGTCCGGATCGGGCGAGGCGCAGACCGAAGCGGTGTGGTTCAAGCTGCGCGAGGAGTTCGGCGCTACCGAATTCCTCGGCTATTCGGCGGAGAGCGCCGAGGCCGTGGTCAATGCGTTGGTGGTCGGCGGCCAAGCCGTCGACAGCGTAGAGGCCGGCGACGAAGTGGGCATCGTCGTCAATCAGACGCCTTTCTACGCGGAATCAGGCGGTCAGGTCGGGGACACCGGACGGATCGTCGGCGACGCCGGCGCGCAGGTCAGGGTCGGCGATACGCAGAAGCGCGCCGACGGACTCTTCGTTCATTTCGGCAAAGTGGAGAGCGGGACGCTCAAGGTCGGCGACCGCGTCAGCCTCGCCATCGACGGCGAGCGGCGCAATCAGATCCGCGCCAATCATTCGGCCACCCATCTGCTGCATGCAGCGCTTCGTGCCGTGCTTGGCACCCACGTTGCACAGCGAGGGTCGCTGGTGGCGCCGGATCGGTTACGATTCGATTTCTCGCACACCAAGCCGGTGACCGATGAGGAACTCGAGAAGATCGAAACGATCGCCAATGCCGTCATTCTACAGGACGCGCGCGTCGACACCAAATTGATGGACCGCGACGAAGCGATCACGACCGGCGCGATGGCGTTGTTCGGTGAGAAATATGGCGACGAAGTGCGTGTCGTTTCGATGGGGCGCGCCGATGGCGGCCGCTACTCGGTCGAGCTGTGCGGCGGCACGCATGTCGGCCGGACCGGCGAAATCGGGCTGATGACAATTATCGGCGAGAGCGCAGTGGCGTCCGGCGTCCGGCGCATCGAAGCGCTGACCGGGACGACGGCACGGCAGTTTTTGGAAGGGCGGGAGAAGCGCCTGCGCGCCGTTGCCTCGGCGCTGAAGTCGACGCCAGACGAAGTTGTCGATCGCGTGGCGGCGCTGGTCGAGGACCGGCGGCGCCTTGAGCGCGAATTGTCGGACGCCCGGCGCGCGCTTGCGCTTGGCGGCGGCAGCGGAGGCGAACCGGAATCGACGGTTTCCGCGAGCGGCGTGCCGGTGATGCTGAAGGTGCTGCACGATGTGTCGGCGAAGGATCTGAAGCCGCTCGTCGACGAAGGCAAGAAGAGCCTAGGCTCAGGCGTCGTGGCATTCATCGCCATCGGTGAGGGCAACCGCGCCAGTATCGTTGTCGGTGTGACGCCCGATCTCACCGCCGCCAACAGCGCCATCGATCTGGTGCGCACGGGCGCGGAACAGCTTGGCGGCAAGGGCGGCGGCGGCCGGCCAGACATGGCACAGGCGGGCGGACCGGACGGCGGCAAGGCCGAGGCGGCGCTGCAGGCCATCTCTGCGGCGGTTCGGCCCGCGTAACGCCAGCTCATGTCATTTGACGGCTGGACCCGCGATCTCCTGATATTCCTGGTCACCGCGGGCATCGTCGTTCCGCTGTTCAGCCGCATGCGTCTGGGCACCGTCCTTGGCTTCCTACTCGCCGGCGTGGCGCTCGGTCCCGGTGGCTTGGGCGCGCTCGCCAGCGATCATGAATGGCTGCGCTATGTCACCTTCGCCAGCGATGAGCGCGTGGCGCCCTTCGCCGATCTCGGCGTTCTCTTTCTTCTCTTTACGGTCGGGCTTGAGCTGTCGATCGGCCGCTTGTGGGCGATGCGCAAGATCGTGTTCGGCGCCGGCATAGCGCAGGTTCTTCTCTCGGCGGCGCTGATCGCGATTGCGATCGCTTGGCTTCATGTCGATCGCACCGCCGCAATCATCCTCGGCCTTGGCCTAGCCTTCTCATCGACGGCGATTTCGCTGCAGCTGCTGATTCAATCGAAGCGGCTCGGCAGCGATGTCGGCCGCACCACATTCGGCGTCCTTCTGATGCAGGATCTGATGGTCGTGCCCGGCGTCATCCTCGTGACGATCCTTGCGGGCAATTCCGAACTTTCCGTCCCGAGCGCGGTGCTGCGGGGCGTCGGCGTCGGCGTCGGCGCCGTCGCGGCGATCGTCATCATCGGGCGGTTCGTGCTGGGGCCGTTGCTGACGCTGGCGGCCTCGACACGCAGCCGGGAAATCGTTGTCGCAATCGCGTTGCTGGTGGCGATTGCGTCGGCGACGGCGACTTCGGTCGCCGGCCTGTCCACGGCGCTCGGCGCGTTTCTCGCCGGCCTGCTGCTCGCATCGAGCGAGTACCGGCATCAGATCGAAGTCGACATCGATCCGTTCAAAGGCCTGCTTCTCGGCCTCTTCTTCATGACGGTCGGGATGAGTGTCGATGTCGCCTTTGTTTGGGATCATCTGGCGGGCGTGCTGGTGGCGCTGCTCGGCCTCGTGGTGGTGAAAGCGTTGATCGCTTATGGCGTGGCCCGGCTCGTCGGCAGCCGGCATGCGACAGCGGTCGAGGCTGCCCTCCTGCTCGCCGGGGCGGGCGAATTCGCCTTTGTCCTGTTCACGCTCGCGGGGCGGGAGGCGCTGGTCGAATCAGATCCGTTGTCCTTCGCGACGACGGTGGCGGCGCTGTCGATGCTACTGACGCCGCTCCTCGCCGCGCTCGGACACGGCTGGGCGGCGCGGCTGGCGAAGCGCGAGCGGGCGGTCATCGATCACGAACTCGGCGACATGAGCGGCATCAAGGGACACGTCATTGTCGGCGGGTTCGGCCGCGTCGGCGAGATGATCGCGCGGTTGCTGGAGGCGATGTCGACGCCCTATGTCGCGGTGGACCTTGACGCAAGGCGCGTCGCGGCGGCCCGCGCCGAAGGGCGGCCGGTCTATTTTGGCGATGTCGGGCGGCAGGAATTACTGGCCCGGCTGGGCGGCGACAGAGCCTCCGGCTTCGTCATCACCTCGGACCTGCCGATCGAAACCGATCAAACCGTGGCGATGATCCGGCACACTTGGCCAAACGCCAAGATTTTCGCCCGGGCCAAGGACCCAGCGCATGCGCACCGGCTGATGGGGCTTGGCGCGACTGACGTGGTGCCCGAGGCTGCGGAAGGCAGCCTGCAATTGGGCGCGCATGTCCTCACCGGCATCGGCCTTCCCGACCGCGTGGTGATCGACGCGGTCGATCAGGTTCGCAGGTCTCTGCTCGAGGACCTCGGTCCCGAGCAGCATTGATCACGCGGCCGCCGCCACTTCCATCTCGAGGCGTTGCGCAACCTTGTCGATGAAGCCAGCCGTCGTCAGCCAGCGCTGATCCGGGCCGACGAGCAAGGCAAGGTCCTTGGTCATGAAGCCCGCCTCGACGGTACCGATGGTCACGGCCTCGAGGGATGCGGCGAAGGCGGCGAGGGCCTTGTTGTCGTCCAGCTTGGCGCGGTGCTTCAGCGCGTTGGTCCAGGCGAAAATCGAGGCGATCGAATTGGTCGATGTGTCCTTACCGGCTTGATGCTGACGATAATGGCGGGTGACCGTGCCGTGGGCGGCCTCGGCCTCGACGATCTTTCCGTCCGGCGTCATCAGCACCGAGGTCATCAGGCCGAGCGAACCGAAGCCCTGCGCGACGGTGTCGGACTGGACGTCGCCATCATAGTTCTTGCAGGCCCAGACATAGCCGCCCGACCATTTCAGCGACGAAGCGACCATGTCGTCGATGAGGCGGTGCTCATAGGTTAGGCCGGCGGCGTCGAAGCGGCCCTTGAACTCGGCAGCGAACACCTCGGCGAAGATGTCCTTGAACCGCCCGTCATAGACTTTGAGGATGGTGTTCTTGGTCGAGAGATAGACCGGGTAGCCGCGTTCGAGGCCGTAGGTGAAGCTGGCGCGGGCAAATTCGCGGATCGAATCGTCCAGATTGAACATACCCATCGCGATGCCGGGCTCGTCGAAGGAGAAGACCTCACGTTCGATGGTCTCGCCGTCCTCGCCGACGAAGCGGAGGCTGAGCTTGCCCTTGCCCGGAATCAGGAAATCCGTGGCGCGGTACTGGTCGCCATAGGCGTGACGGCCGATGACGATCGGCTTGGTCCAGCCCGGCACTAGGCGGGGCACATTGGAGCAGATGATCGGCTCACGGAAGATAACGCCGCCGAGGATGTTGCGGATGGTGCCGTTCGGCGACCGCCACATCTGCTTGAGGCCGAACTCTTTCACCCGCGCTTCGTCCGGCGTGATGGTGGCGCATTTGACGCCGACACCAACCTCCTTGATGGCATTGGCAGCGTCGATCGTGACCTGATCGCCGGTGGCGTCCCGGTTCTCGATGCTGAGATCGAAATAGCGCAGGTCGATGTCGAGAAAGGGCTTGATGAGCTTCTCCTTGATCATCGCCCAGATGATCCGGGTCATCTCGTCGCCGTCGAGCTCGACGACCGGATTGGCAATTTTGATCTTGGGCATCAGGACCTCTTATTGGGATGGGCGAGCGAATAGCATCCGCGGCGTGGCGGCGGAAGCTGTCCGCCACGCGGGGCTGGGGCCGAGCTATGCGCTTTTGCGCGGACGGGGCTTGCGGGCCGGCTTGGCGGATTTCGGCGGCAGGGTGCGGACATGGGCGAGGCCGAGGCCGACCCAGTCGGCGAGGTCGGCCGGGTTGCTGACGCCTTCATTGGCGACGACGATGAAGCCGTCGATCGGCCGGCCGCTGTGGATCATCGGCGAGGCATTGGGTCTTGCCAAGGCGACGGTGTTGTTCTCCTTGCCGACGCGAACCATCAATCCGCGCGGCGAGGCGCCGAGGATCATGTTGCCGTTGAGAAGGAAGCAGGTGCCGCCGAACATCTTCTTTTCAGCGACATCCTCATCCGCCAGAACGAGGCGGACCCGATCTGCCAGCGGGTTATCGGCCATCGAAACATCCCCATTGCCGCCACTGATTGTTTGACAGGTCGGCCGCGGAAGGCAACTGCGTTGTCGCCATGAAGGACGAAACCACCTCGCCCCAGCCCTGCATCATCCTCGTCGAACCGCAGCTCGGCGAGAATATCGGCGCGGCGGCGCGGGCCATGGCGAATTTTGGCCTGTCGCGGCTTCGTCTCGTCAAGCCGCGCGAAGGCTGGCCGAGCGAGCGGGCAATGGCCGCGGCCAGCGGTGCGGACCATGTCATTGAAGCAGCGGAAATTTTTGACGATGTCGCCGCCGCGGTTGCCGACCTTCGATTCGTCTTCGCCACAACGGCGCGAGCGCGTGAAGCCGCCAAGGCGGTGCGCGGGCCGGAGGAGGCGGCGGCGATGCTGCGGCGGCGGGAAGGGCAGGGCGTCGCCACCGGCATCCTGTTCGGGCGGGAGCGCTGGGGGCTCGTCAATGAGGAGATTGCCCTCGCCGACGAAATCCTGACGCTGCCGGTCGATCCGGCGCATGCGTCGCTGAACATCGCCCAGGCGGTACTGATCGTGGCCTATGAATGGCGGCTTGCGGACGCTGGCGAAGCGCTGCCCTTCGCCGGAGCCAACACACTCGTCCCGGCGGAGAAGGCAGACCTCGTACGTTTGTTCGATCATCTGGAGGCGGCGCTGGACGAAACCGGCTTCTTCCGGCCGCCCGAGAAGAAGCCTCACATGGTGCAGGCGATCCGGGCCATGCTGCAGCGCGCCGGCCTGTCGGACCAGGAGGTGCGCACCTTCCGCGGCATGATCGCGGCGCTGGAAAAGCGGCCGACGCGGCCGCATCAGGCGGCCGACGGGACGCTGACCACGCAGCGCGGCAAGGCCCCCTCTTGAAGCCCGTCATCATCTTCGATTCGGGCGTCGGCGGGCTGACGGTGGTGGCCGCCATTCGCGCGCAATTGCCGGACCTCGCGCTTCGCTTCGTCGCCGACGACGCCTGGTTTCCCTACGGCCCGCGCCCGGACGAGGAAATCATCGCCCGCGTCGTCGAGGTGATCGGCGGTCTGATCGAGCGCTTCGATCCTGCGGCGGTCGTCATTGCCTGCCACACGGCCTCGACGCTGGTGCTGGGGCCGTTGCGGCAGCGCTTCAGCGTGCCGATCGTCGGCACCGTTCCGGCGATC
Source organism: uncultured Alphaproteobacteria bacterium (assembly GCA_963732865.1). Taxonomy (GTDB): domain Bacteria; phylum Pseudomonadota; class Alphaproteobacteria; order Rhizobiales; family Kaistiaceae; genus JADLGL01. Next base: position 84,290 of record CAVTBC010000001.1, read on the forward strand.
AAGCCGGCGGCCGAGCAAACGGAGACCGGCGTGATCGGGGTCCTCGCGACCGAAGGCACGATCCGGCGCGATTTCACCAAGGCGCTGATCCGCGAATTCGCTGCCGACTGCCATGTCCGGCTGGTCGGCTCGGCCGAACTGGCGGCCTATGCCGAAGCGGAACTTGCCGGCGAGGCGGTGCCGGACGCCGCCATTCTGGCCGAAATCGAGCCGGCATTCATCGAGATTGAGGGCCGGCGGACGGACCAGGTGGTCCTCGCCTGCACGCACTATCCGCTGCTACTGGAACGTCTGATGGCCGTGGCGCCATGGCCGGTGCGCTGGATCGATCCGGCGCCGGCGATCGCCCGCCGGCTCGCCGATGTCATCCATGGCCTTGGCGTCGGGAGCGGCGGCGGCCTGGCGATCCGGACAACCGGCGCGGCCTGGCCCCCACCGCTGGCCGAAAGGCTGCGGCGGCTTGGCCTGGAACCCGCCCCTGCCGGTTGAATCGTTTGACAGGCCCTGGGGCGGCGGCTAGAAGCCACGGCTTCCGACATGCGGGCATTCGCTCGTATTTCGACGCACCCGAGGAAACAGCGGACGCTCCGTTCGTTTCCTGTCGGTCCCGGTTCGGGGCAGAGGAGGGCGCGTACCCCACCAGTTAAAGGGATATGCGATGAGCAGGCGCATTCAGGCGAAGTACAAGATCGACCGCCGTCTTGGCGAGAATATCTGGGGCCGGCCGAAAAGCCCGGTCAACAAGCGGGAATATGGTCCCGGCCAGCACGGCCAGCGGCGGAAGACCAAGCTGTCGGATTTTGGCGTGCAGCTGCGCGCCAAGCAGAAGCTGAAGTCATATTACGGCGAGCTCTCGGAGAAGCAGTTCCGCAAGATCTATGAGGAGGCGTCGCGCCAGAAGGGCGATACGTCCGAGCATTTGATCGGTCTGCTGGAGAGCCGGCTGGACGCCATCGTCTATCGCGCCAAGTTCGTGCCGACGGTCTTTGCCGCGCGCCAGTTCGTCAATCATGGCCACGTCAAGGTGAACGGCAAGCGCGTCAATATCGGCAGCTACCGCTGCAAGCCCGGCGACGTCGTCGAGGTGCGGGAGAAGTCGAAGCAGCTCGCGCTGGTGCTGGAGGCCGTCGATCTCGCCGAGCGCGACGTGCCGGAGTATATCGAGACCGACCATAGCAAGATGACGGCGACCTACGTCCGCGTCCCGGCGGCGGGCGATGTGCCCTATCCGGTGATGATGGAACCGAACCTCGTCGTCGAGTTCTATTCGCGCTAGGCGGTGTTCTCGGCCGCTTGGCCATCGAGCGGCCGGGACACGTCAGGCAATCGCCTGCATTGGACCATGCAGCGCGGCAACAAAATCCGTCAATTCGGCCGCTGACCGAGGCTTGCTGAACAGGAAGCCCTGAACTTCGTCGCAGCCTTCGGACCGCAGAACCTCAAGCTGAACTGCGGTCTCGACGCCCTCGGCGGTGGTAACGATGTTGAGGCTTCTGCCGAGGCCGACCACCGCGCGGAGAATGGCCAGGCTTTGCCGGTTCTCAGGCAAGTCGCGGACGAAGGATTGGTCGATCTTGATCCGGTTGAACGGGAAGCTGCGGATATAGCCGAGCGACGAGTACCCGGTCCCGAAATCGTCCATCGCGATGCTGACACCCAAGTCCTTTAGCCGGTTGAGCAGCGCCAACGCTGCTTCATTATCGTGCATGAGTACCAGTTCGGTGATCTCAAGCTCCAAGCGCGATGGGGCGAGGCGGGACCTTTGAAGGGCGTTGCGGACCACCTCGGCGAAGTCGGCGGATCTGAACTGGGCGGGCGAGACATTGACCGCCACCCGCATTTCTTCCGGCCACGCGACCGCATCGGCGCAGGCTTGGTATAGGGCCCATTCGCCGATCGCGACGATGAGGCCTGTCTCTTCCGCGATCGGGATGAACGTCTCCGGCGGCACCAGACCGCGCTCCGGGTGATGCCAGCGAATAAGCGCTTCGCAGGCGCTGATCCGGCCGGTCTTGAGGCTCACGATCGGTTGGTAATTGACGACGAATTCGCGGTTGATCATCGCCCGACGAAGGTCGAGTTCCAGCGCCCGGCGTTCCTGCATGCGGGCATCCATTTGCTGCTCAAAGAAGCGATAGGCGTTTCCGCGATCGGCCTTGCAGCGATAGAGCGCCAAATCGGCATTGCTCATGATCTGGTCCGGTGTCGTCCCGTCGCTGGGGGCGATGGCGATACCGATGCTTGCCCCCACGACCACCTGATGACCATCTATGACGTAAGGGGCGCTTAGCTCGTCGATGAGGCGCGTTGCGAGCAGGGTTGTATCGGCCGGGCCCTTGAATGTCGCTTGGACAACGGCGAACTCGTCGCCGCCGAGCCGGGCGATAAGGTCGGTGTCGCGGAGACAGGCCTGCATTCGCTTCGCCGCCGACTGCAATAGTTTGTCCCCGATTGGATGTCCGAGCGTATCGTTGACGCTCTTGAAGCGATCGAGGTCCAAACTGAGGATAGCGAAGCTGCCGCTTTGCCGTGAACGTTTGAGAAGCTGTTCCAGCCTTTCGTAGAACAACACCCGATTTGGCAGGTCGGTAAGCGCATCGTAATGCGCCAAGTGCGCGATCTTCTCCTCGGTCCTGCGAGCTTCGGTAATGTCCTCAATGGTTACAACGAAGCCAGCATCTGCGAGCGGCGCGGCCAAAGCGCTGAAAGTCCTTCCGTCGGTCCCCTCGAACACGATATGTCCGGCTTCGCGACGCTCGAGCAGCGACCGAGCCGCGCCAAGCACTTGCGGCGCATTCTTCACGGTCTCGCCGGTCCACTCGAAGATGAGGCCCAGAGCCTCCTCGAGAGTCTCTGCCAATGGCGGCCTCTTTCCAATCCTCCCAAGGGACGTTGAACAGTTCGGAAGAGCGCTTGTTGCACATGATCATCGCGCCACGGCCATCGAACATCAGCAGGCCCTGGGCCATGTTGTTCAACGCCGCATCCAGCTCAGCGGTGCGCGTCGCCAACTGTTCCTCCAGATGCGCGCGTTCGGTCACGTCGAGGTAGGTGCCAAGCACGCCGAAAACCTCGCCGTTCGCGTCGCGCAGCGGCACCTTGCTCGTCAACAGCGTGATGACACTGCCGTCCGGGGTGGTCTGCGGCTCGTCGATAAGAAGCTTGCTGCGGCCGCTCTCGATTACTTCGCGGTCGTCGGCCCGGTACTGTTCCGCCTGTTCGCGCCAGCCCAACTGGTAATCGTCTTTGCCGACGATCTCGTCTGGGCTTGAGAACCCGGCATCACGCGCAAATGGCTCGTTACAGCCGAGATAGAATAGATTCGTGTCCTTCCAGAAGACGCGTGCCGGTACCGCGTCAAGAATTGCTGCCACGACCGCCTGCGATTCACCGCCCCCGGCATCGTCTGAATCGCCGTTGTCCGGCCCGGACTTCCCTGCAGGGCCGCTTTCGTGTGTCCTGTTTGGCTTCCGCGTCTTTCCCGCGTGCCGGGGGATCGCGTCCTCCAACTCGTCAGAAGATGTTGCGCCCGGTCTCGACGGAGCCGAATGCGAATTGTCCACGCTCGGCATGCAGTGGCCTCACTGGCAAGATGCAAAACCAAGGAGCAATACGCCGAGCGATGTTCGATTCGGATTTTGATCGAGGTTAGAATTTGAGTCGAATGCAACCCGCCGCGGTTACCGATTTCTTCCTATCAGGAGGCCTGCGGCCTGCCGGTATGGCGAATGCGGGCCGCGTAAAACCTCGGCGGAGCTGGGAACAAACAGCCCCCACCGCTCGTGGCGCGGTAGGGTTTGTCGCTCGCCCCGGAAGACCGAGGTGGCGAACTGGCGCGGCCTTACGCCGTCTGCTTCTCGGCGGAGATGCCCTTCTCGGCGAGCAAATCCTGCAACTCGCCCGCCTGGAACATTTCGCGGACGATGTCGCAACCGCCGACGAACTCACCCTTGAGGTAGAGCTGCGGGATAGTCGGCCAGTTGGAATATTCCTTGATGCCGTTTCGAATGGCGTCGTCCTCAAGGACGTTGACGCCTTTGTAGGGCACGCCGAGGTGATCGAGAATCTGCACGACCTGGCCTGAGAAACCGCACATCGGCATTGCCGGCGTGCCTTTCATGAACAGCACCATGTCGTTCGACTTCACTTCGTTGTCGATCCAGGCCTGGGTGTCAGCCATCTTTCGTCCCTTCAAACCAAACATGATGAGCACTCCTTGCTCAGATCCAGCGTCGGACTCGCTGTTTGTATTCAAGGTAGTCCTCTCCGAACTGCTTTTCCAGCACCGCCTCCTCGGACAGAACCACAGTGTAGTGAAGGATGGCGAGGGCCGGCACGAGGGCGAGGAAGACCCAGGGATTGTTGGCTATGAGGCCGATGCCGGCGCAGAAGGCGACGCCGAGCACATAGCCGGGGTTTCGTGTGAAGCGGAAAGCACCCTCGGTGACGAGACTGCGCGGCACCCGGCGGACGTCATAATGCTGCCCGGCGCGGCGGAACGACGCCAGCACAGAGGGCAGGATGATGAAGGGCGCCACGATCAGAATCGCGCCCAGCGCCCAGCGGACGGCGTCCGGAAGGCCAACGCGGCTCGGCGACAGCCAGTCGAGACCGAATGCCAGGATGAGGGCGGCCAGCAGCACGAAAGGCGGGATTATCCGGATGCCCGTATCCTGGAGGGCCTGATCCTGCGCGTCCGTCACTCCGGAACACTTGTCTGCAGCGCGAGGGCGTGGAGCGTTCCGCCCATGCGGCCGCGCAGCGCCTCATAGACCATCTGGTGTTGTTGCACCCTGTTCTTGCCGCGGAACTGCTCGGAGACGACTTCGGCAGCGAAGTGATCGCCGTCGCCGGCGAGGTCGCGCAATACGACCACGGCGTCGGGCAGAGCCTCTTTGATGAGCGTCTCGATTTCGCGGGCATTCATCGGCATCGGCCGGCCTCCGGTCCGCCTGCCCAGCGGACGGTCGTTCTCACGCCCGTTGGGACATGAAAGCTGGGAACCAATTCTCGTAGCCTTGGCGCAGCTTTGCAAGGGGAACGGCCATCACTCCCTCGCAAATCAATGTATCACCGCCGACCGTACCGATCGGCGAAACGGCCAGTTTGGTCGACATTGCCGCCCGCAGGACCGCTCCGATCCCGTCCGACGGGCAGGTGACCAGGTAGCGAGCCTGGTCTTCGCCAAAAAGCCAGCCGAGCGGGGTGTCGGGGTTGGGGGCGGCAATGCTGGCGCCGATATTGCCGGCAAGCGCCATCTCGGCCAGCGCAACCGCGAGACCGCCATCGGAGATGTCATGGCAGGCGGTGACGTGACCGGCTGCCGATGAGATGGCGGATGAGGTCGCCGGTGACCTTCTCCGCGGCGAGATCGACCGGCGGCGGAGCGCCCTCGTCACGGCCGGCGATCTCCTGAAGGTAGATCGAACGGCCGAGATGCGACCCGGCGCGGCCGATGAGCAGGATCTCGTCGCCCTCATTCTTGAAAGCCATGGTCGCCATCTTGGCCGAATCGGTGATGAGACCGACGCCCGCGATGGCCGGCGTCGGCGGGATCGCCGCCCCGTCGGTCTCGTTGTAGAGCGAGACATTGCCGGAAACGATGGGGAAGGAGAGGGCGGTGCACGCCTCGCCGATGCCGCTAATGGCGGCGACGAACTGGCCCATGACGTCCGGCTTCTCCGGATTGCCGAAATTGAGATTGTCGCTCGCGGCTAAGGGCTCGGCGCCGACGGCGCAGAGATTGCGCCAGCATTCGGCGACGGCCTGCTTGCCGCCCTCATAGGGATCGGCTGCGCAGTAACGCGGCGTCACATCCACCGAGAAGGCGAGCGCCTTCGGCGAGTCCGGCAGGCGGACAACGCCGGCATCGCCGCCGGGGCGTTGGATCGTCTGGCCCTGGACGAGGTGGTCATATTGTTCCCAGACCCAGCGGCGCGAGGCCATATTGGGCGAGCTCAGAATTTGGATTAACGCTTCGCCGTAATCGCTTGGCGGAGGAATCGATTTCCGGATCAACGGCTTGGGCTGGAACTGGGTCGGCATGTGGCCGGTCATATTCCGGCGCCTGGTCGCCGAGTTCCTTGATCGGGAGGTCCGCGACTTGCACGCCGTGATGGACTGACGCGGAAGCGGAGGTCGTCGGTGGTCTCGCCGACGATGGCGAAGTCGAGCCCCCATTTCCTGAAGATCGCCTCGGCCTCCGGCTCCTTCTCCGGATGCAGGACCATGAGCATGCGCTCCTGGCTTTCCGACAGCATCATCTCATAGGCGGTCATCGCCTCTTCGCGGACCGGCACCTTGTCGAGGTCGAGGCGGATGCCGAGATTGCCCTTGGCGCCCATCTCGACGGCAGAGGAGGTGAGGCCCGCCGCGCCCATGTCCTGGATCGCGACGACTGCTCCGGTCTTCATCAATTCGAGGCACGCCTCGAGCAGCAGCTTCTCGCTGAACGGGTCGCCGACCTGGACGGTTGGGCGTTTGGCTTCGGAATCGGCGTCGAATTCGGCCGAGGCCATGGTGGCGCCGTGAATGCCGTCGCGGCCGGTCTTGGAGCCGAGATAGACGACGGGGCGGCCGACGCCCTCTGCCTCTGACGTGAAGATCTTGTCGGCGTCGACGATGCCGGCGGCGAAAGCGTTGACGAGGATGTTGCCGTTGTAGCGCTTGTCGAACATCGTCATGCCGCCGACGGTCGGCACGCCGAAGGAATTGCCATAGCCGCCGACGCCGCCGACGACACCGGAAACGAGATGGCGCGTCTTGGGGTGGTCGGGCTCGCCGAAGAAGAGGGCGTTGAGCGCCGCGATCGGCCGCGCGCCCATGGTGAAGACGTCGCGCAGAATGCCGCCGACGCCCGTCGCCGCGCCCTGATAGGGCTCAATGTAGGACGGGTGGTTGTGCGACTCCATCTTGAAGACGACCGCCTCGCCGTCGCCGATGTCGACGGCGCCGGCATTCTCGCCAGGGCCGATGAGGACGCGTGGTCCCGTTGTCGGCAGCGTCCGCAGCCAGCGCTTCGACGATTTGTAGGAGCAGTGCTCGTTCCACATCGCCGAGAAGATTCCGAGCTCGGTCAGCGTCGGCTCGCGGCCGATCAGATCGAGAATGCGCTGATATTCGTCGGGCTTCAGCCCGTGGTCGGCGACAAGCTGCGGCGTGATGGAGAAAGGGGCGTTCATGCGGGTTCCAGACGCCTCCACGAGGCCGGCGAAGATCTTGCGGCCGCCGGTGCCGCCGAGCGCCGGATCGATCATATCCTCGGGGTGCGGCATCAGGCCGAGGACATTGCCACGCTCGTTGAGGATGCCGGCGATATTGTCCACCGAGCCATTGGCATTGGCTTCCGGCGTCGCGTTGCCGGCGGCGTCGACATAGCGGAACGCGACGCGGTTCTCGCCTTCGAGGCGGGCAAGCGTTTCGGTGTCCGCGCGGTAATTGCCATCGCCATGCGCGACCGGGCAGGCGAAGACCTCGCCGGGCGCATAGGCGCGGGTGAAGAGGCTGTCCGCCGTGTCGACGCGCAGATGGACGTCGCGGCAGATGAAATTGAGGCCGGCATTGCGCATCAGGACACCGGGCAGGAGCCCGACTTCGCAGAGGATCTGGAAGCCGTTGCAAACGCCGAGGACCGGCGTTCCGCGCTCGGCCGCGGCGATGACGGCACGCATGATCGGCGAGCGAGCAGCGATGGCGCCGCTGCGCAGATAGTCGCCGTAGGAGAAGCCGCCGGGCAGCACGATGAGATCGAGGTCCGGCAGTTCGGTGTCGGCGTGCCATACCGTCATGGGCCGGACGCCGCTGACCGATTGCAGCGCCGCGATCATGTCGCGATCGCGGTTGGAGCCGGGGAAGATGACGACTGCTGAGCGCATGGCAGGTCCGCGGTGCGAGGCAAGGACGGGTCTGAATTAAGGCGGCTGTGGCCTTCTTGCCAGCCCCGAAGCGTCGCATCGACAGATTTCGGCTGCCAGCCTTGCAACGCCGTGACGCCACCGGTAGAGCCGAGGCCAACCACCGGCGAAACTCGGCGCCGGCGAAGCGAGTTCCCAGGGGAGGCACAATGGCCAAGAAGAATGCGTTTTACGCCCAGTCGGGCGGGGTGACGGCGGTAATCAATGCGAGCGCCTGCGGCGTGATCGAAACGGCGCGCGCCAACAAGCACAAGATCGGCAAAGTCTATGCCGGCCGCAACGGCATCATCGGCGCTCTGATGGAGGACATGATCGACACCTCCAAGGAAACGGCCAAGACCATCGCCGGCCTCCGCTACACGCCATCGGGCGCATTCGGTTCAGCGCGCTACAAGCTCAAGGGCCTGGAAGAAAACAAGGCCGAATATGAGCGTCTGATCGAGGTCTTCGCGGCGCATGACATCGGCTACTTCTTCTACAATGGCGGCGGCGACAGCGCCGACACCTGCCTCAAAGTCTCGCAGATTTCCGAGAAACTCGGCTATCCGATCCAGGCGATCCACGTGCCGAAGACCGTCGACAACGATCTGCCGCTGACCGACACCTGCCCGGGTTTCGGTTCGGTTGCGAAATATGTCGCGGTGTCGGCGCGCGAAGCGAGTTTCGACGTTGCCTCGATGGCGAAGACGTCGACCAAGGTGTTCGTCATGGAGGTTATGGGCCGTCACGCCGGCTGGATCGCCGCAGCGGGCGGTCTGGCGTCGGACGAAGATACTGACATCCCGATCGTGATCCTGTTTCCAGAGATCGAATTCGACAAGGCGAAGTTCCTCGCCAAGGTCGACGAGAAGTACCAGAAATACGGCTATTGCTCGGTGATCGTCTCCGAAGGCGTCAAGGGAGCGGACGGCAAGTTTCTGTCGGACCAGGGCCTTCGCGATGCGTTCGGCCATGCGCAGCTCGGCGGCGTCGCGCCGGTGATCGCATCGATGATCATGGAGGGGCTCGGCCTCAAATATCATTGGGCGGTTGCCGACTATCTGCAGCGGGCGGCCCGTCACATCGCCTCCAAGACCGACGTGGACCAGGCCTATGCGGTCGGCAAGGCGGCGGTCGAATTCGCCCTCGCCGGCCATAACGCCGTCATGCCGGCGATCGAGCGGACCTCGGACAAGCCCTACCGCTGGAAGATCGGCATGGCGCCGCTGTCGAAGGTCGCCAATGTCGAGCGGATGATGCCAAAGAACTTCATCTCGAAGGACGGCTTCGGGATTACCGCAAAATGCCGAACCTATCTGGAGCCCTTGATTAAGGGCGAGGATTACCCGCCCTACAAGCACGGCCTGCCGGCTTATGTGCGCCTCAAGGGGGAGGGTGTGAAGAAACGCCTCAACAGCGATTTTAAGTTGAAGTAGAGGCGTCACGCACCCTTGGGTAGCTGAAAAGATGGCACCGCAACCCGGGCGTTCCGGGGTTGGCGGGCACGATATTTTTGGCCTAGGGTGCGCCCCCGAAAGGCGACCGATATGGCAGCGGCACCGTTCGCAGCGGGGCGCGTGATGTGGCGTGCGCCCCTGCTCCATAGAAAACTGCCAGGAGGAAATCAGACGTGAAAATGAATGGATCGATTGGCCGCTTGGTCGCCGCGGGAAGCGCTGCCACGGCGGCTCTCCTCATTGCCGGCTCGGCCGGCGCCCAGAACCTCAACGTGATCCCGATCGCGGTCGGCGCTCAGGCCGAGAGCATCGCGGCGGCGCCGGACGGCAGCCTCATCATCGGCACCACGACCGGCACCATCTACAAGCTCGCGCCCGGCGCGACCGAACTGTCCGTGTTCGTCTCTGGCCTCGAGGGCTTCGTCCTCGGCGTCTACGTCAAGGACAACACGGCCTATGTCTGCAATGGCGCCGTCCTGCGCTCGTATGATTGGACGACGGCTGAAGCTGGCGCGGTCTATGAGTTCCCGGGCGGCACTGGCTTCTGCAACGACGTTGCCTTCAGCCCGGACGGCACGCTGTTCGTGTCCGACACCGGCAATGGCCGGGTCTTGGCTCTGGTCGACAGCGACAACGGTCCTGTGTTCCAGACCGTCGTGCAGGGCACTGGCCTCGGCGGTGTGGACGGCCTCGCTTTCGTCGACGGCACGCTCTACATCAACGATGTTCGCGCCGACAAGATGATGCGCGTCGACCTCGACGGCACCACGATGACCGGCTTCACCGTGCTGACCACGTCGGCTGTTACGGACGGTCCGGACGGCATGCGCACCACCGACAATGGTGATGGCGTGTGGCAGGCCGACAATGCGACGCAAGAGATCGTGCATGTGACGTTCGACGGCGACAACGCCAACGTCACCGTGGTGGCCAATGGCTTCCCGGCCGCGACGGGCATGGCCCAGGTCGGCAACACGCTCTACGTCGTCGGCGCCAAGTTCGGCAACGCGGCGGACCCGAACGAACTGACGTACGTTCACACGATCGACCTCGGCAACTAATTGCCGGGTCGCCTGGCGGTTTGCCGCCAGGCACTAACTATAAGCGCCGGCCCGGAGAGCGATCTCCGGGCCGGTCGCGTTTTGGGTTATGTTGGGCGGGCGACAAACCCCTGCCGCAATTTGCCTTGAGTCCATGTGCGCGGAGTCGTTGGCCCGCGGCCACAAAATTCCCCGTCAACAATCGGAGATAGGTTTCGTGAGAGCACAACTATGGAAGACGTCGTTGACCTCGGCCGCAAGCATGGCCGGGCTCGTGGCGCTGTCGGCGGTCGCTTGGGCGCAGCCCGCGATGATCGTCATCGGCAATGACGGCGAACATCCGGAAAGCATCACGACGTCGCCCGACGGAACCACGTTGTTCATCGGCTCGTTGGGCAAGTCGGCGGTCTATCGCGTCCCCGTCAACGGCGGCACAGTTGAGCCTTTCATCACCGACGGCCTGAATATGGTGACGGGCGTATTCGCCGTCGGCGATACGCTGTGGGTGTGCAGTTCGTCTGACTTCAACGGCGACGGGCCCGCCTATGCCAACGCCTATGATCTGGCCACCGGAGATCTGAAGAACGCCTATGAATTGCCGGGCGGCGGGTTCTGCAATGATTTCGCCGTCGGTCGCGACGGTACGGTGTTCGTTTCAGACACCGCCAAGGGCCGAATTCTGGCTCTGCGGCCGGGCGCGTCGGAGCTGACGGTATTCGTCCAGGACGATCTGTTGGCGGGGGTCGACGGACTCGCTTTGCTCGACGGCGATTTGATTGCCAACAGCGTGACGACGAACAAACTGCTGGTTATCGATATCCTGGCCGACTTCACCTATGGCAGCATTCGGGAGGTTGCGCCGAGCCAGCCGCTGGAAGGACCGGACGGCATGCGCGCCCTGCGCAGCGATCAGGGACTTCTGCTGATCGAGGGCAACCGTCTCGATCTCGTCACACTGGCCGGGCCGCAGGCCGATGTTCAGGTGCTGCAGGATGGCTTCAATGGCGCGACCGGCGTCACGCAGGTTGGCCACGCCGCCTATGTTGTCGAGGGCAAGCTGAACTACCTCTTCGACCCGACTTTGGGCGATCCGGGCGAGTTCGACGCCACGCTGGTACCGGTTCCGTAGGCCGGCGACGACAGTTTCGGAGGCGGGCCGGCAGGTCCGCCGCCGGTTCAGATGATTTCAATGCGATAGGTCTCGATGACCGTGTTGGCGAGCAGCCGCTCGCACATTTCGGTCAGGCTCTTCCGCGCTGCGTCAGCGTTGGCTTCATCGAGCTCGATCTCGAACAATTTGCCCTGGCGCACACCCGCGACGTGATCGAAGCCCAGCGAGGCGAGGGCGCCTTCGATCGCCTTCCCCTGGGGGTCGAGAACCCCCTGCTTCAGGGTAACGGTGACCGTTGCTTTCACGCCAGCGATCGCGGCTTGCCATCATTGGCGGATGCGGACTGGACCAAGACCGGCCCGGTCGCGACCGGACGCTCCTGATCGACAAGAATGCCGAGGCGGCGGGCCACTTCCTGATAGGCCTCAACGAGGCCGCCCATGTCACGGCGGAAGCGGTCCTTGTCGAGCTTGTCCTTGGTCTGGGCATCCCACAGCCGGCACGAATCGGGCGAAATCTCATCGGCCACGACAATGCGCATGACGTCGCCTTCCCAGAGCCGGCCACATTCCATCTTGAAGTCGACAAGCTGGATGCCGACGCCGGCAAACAGGCCGGAGAGGAAGTCGTTCACGCAAATCGCCAGCGCCATCATGTCGTCGATCTCGGGTGGCGATGCCCAGCCGAAGGCGGTGACATGCTCCTCAGAGACCATCGGGTCTTCGAGCTCGTCATTCTTGTAGTAGAATTCGATGATCGACCGAGGGAGGACGGTTCCTTCCTCCAGGCCAAGCCGCTTCGACAGCGACCCCGCGGCGATATTCCGCACGACGATTTCGAGCGGGATGATCTCCACTTCGCGGATCAATTGCTCACGCATGTTGAGCCGGCGGATGAAATGGGTGGGAATGCCGATCCGGTTGAGGTGATTGAAGATGTGCTCGGAAATGCGGTTGTTGAGCACGCCCTTGCCGTCGATCACCTCCTGCTTCTTGTTGTTGAAGGCGGTAGCGTCGTCCTTGAAGAACTGCACGAGAGTGCCGGGTTCCGGCCCCTCGTAAAGAATCTTCGCCTTGCCTTCGTAAATTCGCCTGCGGCAATTCATATCGGAATCCATAGTTGGAGGACGTCCCAAGCTGCGCCGGAAACTGCCCTTTTCGGCCCTAGGGCGAGCCGCCTGATGGGGGATATATAGGGGCTCGATCTCAGAAAAACGGTACTCGATCGGCCACCCTAGTACAATCGCGCGACTGCGCGTTCACCAATCGAGCGACCAAGGCGCATTGATTTGGCGGATGCGGGCCGATATTTGACTTCGCACCTTCCCTCGGCCGCCGGGCCGATCCGAACAGGGCTAATCGATGACAACCTTCGACGAGCGTAAGGACGCCTACGAAAACAAATTCGCGCGCGACGCCGAACTTAAGTTCCGCGCCGAAGCGCGCCGGAACCGGCTGCTCGGGCAGTGGGCCGCGGCGGAGCTGGGCAAAACCGGCCCGGAGGCTGACGCCTATGCGCTCAGCGTCGTTCAGGCGGACCTCGAAGAGGCCGGGGATGACGACGTTTTCCGCAGAAATTCGCGGCGATTTCGACGCAGCGGGCGTCAGTCAGTCCGATCACCAGATTCGCCGCCAGATGGATGAACTGCTGATTACGGCCGCCGAGCAGATCGAGAAGAGCGGCTGAATTCAGCGGTGCTCCTCGGCCTTGATGCCGAAAACGCGGCGGAAGATCGTGTCGACCTGGGCGGTGTGGTAGCCGAGATCGAACAGCCCCTCGAGCTCTGATTCTGACAGCAGCGCAGTCACGTCGCTGTCATTCTTCAGAAACTCGATGAACGCGCCTTCGCCGTTCCAGGTCTTCATGGCATTGCGCTGGACCATCGCGTAGGCGGCCTCGCGGGACGCGCCCTTCTGGGCCAGCGCCAGTAGCACCTGCTGCGAATGGATGAGGCCGCCGAGGCGGTCGAGATTGGCGCGCATCCGGTCCGGATAGACGATCAGCTGATCGATGATGCGGGTGAGCCTGGCAAGCGCAAAATCCAGCGTTACCGTGGCGTCCGGCCCGATCATCCGCTCGACCGAGGAATGCGAGATATCGCGCTCGTGCCAAAGCGCGACATTCTCCATCGCGGGCAGGGCCATGCCGCGGACGAGGCGGGCAAGACCCGTCACGTTCTCGGACAGGATCGGGTTCCGCTTATGCGGCATCGATGAGGAGCCCTTCTGGCCGGGCGCGAAATATTCTTCGGCCTCAAGGACTTCGGTGCGCTGTAGATGGCGGATCTCGCCGGCGAGGCGCTCGATCGAGGAGGCGACGACGCCCAGCGTGGCGAAGAACATCGCGTGGCGATCACGCGGGATCACCTGCGTCGAGATCGGCTCGGGGCGGAGACCGAGCCGGTGCGCCACCATTTCCTCGATCCGCGGATCGACATTGGCGAAGGTCCCGACGGAGCCGGAGAGGGCGCAGGTCGCGACTTCTTCCCGGGCGTTGTGCAGGCGGCGGCGGGCGCGGGCGAACTCGGCGTAAGCCTGCGCCAGCTTGATGCCGAAGGTCGTCGGCTCGGCGTGAACGCCATGGCTGCGGCCGATGGTGACGCTGTCCTTGTGCTCATAAGCGCGGCGCATCAAGGCGGCGAGGAGCGCGTCAATGTCGGCCAGCATGATGTCCGCGGCGCGGACAAGCTGGATGCTGAGGCAGGTGTCGAGGATATCCGACGAGGTGAGGCCGAGATGGACGAAGCGCGCTTCGGGGCCGACGATCTCCGTGAGATGGGTGAGGAAGGCGATGACGTCGTGTTTGACCTCAGCTTCGATGGCGTCGATGCGGTCGATGTCGAAATTGGCCGCATCGCCCTTCCGGCGCACCACGGCGGCCGCTTCCTTCGGCACCTGGCCGAGTTCGGCCATGGCCTCAAGGGCCGCGGCTTCGATCTCGAACCAGATTCGGTATTTCGTCTCTGACGACCAAATCGCCGCCATTTCCGGACGGCTGTAACGCGGAATCACTCTTGTCGGCCTTCATAGTTGGGTGGTTGAGGAGCGGTCGTAACAGGCGAAGGACCGGGCGACAATCGGCGCGGCGGGGGTTCGCGCCGCGAAAGTAGAAGCGCGGCGACGAGCAGGACCGGCAGGCCGATGGGCATCAGCATCGGCGCGCCGAGCATCAGATAGTAGTAGCCGACGCCGGCGAAGGTCGCGAGAGCGACGAAGAACCAGTGCAGCGAGAACGCGGCAGGCCACCATTCGACATAGTAGGTGATGTAGTCGCCGTAGAAGAGCACAGCGTCGAAGCCGGCCGATAGGACGATGAGGAGGACGATTGCCGCCGCGAATCTGGCCGACGGACTGAGGCCGGCTCCCCAGCGGGCGAGGGCCAGGAACGTGCAGCAGCCGGCGAACGCCGCCCCAATAGCGAAGAGGATCAACGCCAGGGTAAGGCGGGGATTGATTGCCCCGTAGCGCCAGAGCGCGCCGGGAATGCCGGCGAGGCCGATGCACAGGCCGTACAGCGCCGCGAAGATGCTGGCGTGGAGGAACGAACGGGACCATCGGGCGCGAGCGGGCTCCGCCCCCATGACCGCCGCCATCCCGCTATTGGGTGACGTAAGTCGGGATCGCCAGGAAGCGGCGGTCAGGCCCTTCAAAGCCGATCGTGAAGACGCTGAGCAGGACGATGAGATGTGTTCCCCGCGCATCGTCATAGGCGATCACGTCCGAAACGCTGTAGCTGAGCGGGCATGATCGGCTCGCAGGCACGCTTGTGTCGTGATGGATCTGGCGGATCTGCCCGTCCGGTCCTTTCAGATCGAGGTCGAAGCCGACAATGGACTGCCCGAAATCGGGACAATCGCTCGGCAATTCGTGCTCGGTCAGCGACAAATGCCACCCTTGCGTCTGCAGCGGCGTGAAGGCACGGAGCAGGAACTCGACCTTGTGATGATCGCCGAGTTCGGTGATCGGGTTGGTGACGAGGATGCGAGGTATCTCGCTTGTGCCGTATTGGCTGAGGAGGACGCCGGCCTGCTCGTAGGCCCTGAAGCGCGCCGATGCGACGGTCGCGTCTTCAGTTTCGATCAGGACGCGGATCGGTGTGCCGTCGACCCAGCGGTCGAGCCGGGTGTCGATGATATAGATGTTGGCATAGGGAAAGCCGGAGCCGTCCTGGACGCCATATTCCTCGAAGGCGAAATAGTCGCCCTGCGGCGAGAAGCCGATAACTTGCCGGTCGGCATAGTCGCCGGCCTGGGCGGAGCCGGCGCCAAGACAAGCGACGGCGACGACGAGGAGCAAACGGCGCATGTCGGACCTCCCGCTGCGACCGCCTGCCCGTAATGAGGTCAGACGGTGATCGTTGTGGCGGCCGTACGAATGGCCGAGATGTTCTTCCGGTAGCTTTCCTCATTGCCGCCCTTGAACACGGCGGAACCGGCAACCAGCACGTCGGCGCCGGCGCGGGCGAGGGAAGCGGCATTGTCCGGGGTGACGCCGCCATCAACCTCGATATGGACGTCGCGGCCGGCAAACATGTCTCGGATGCGGGCGACCTTATCCACGGCGGAAGGGATGAAGGCCTGGCCGCCGAAGCCCGGATTGACGCTCATGACGAGGACGAGGTCGACGAGGTCGCGGACATAGGTGAGGGCGCTTTCCGGCGTCGACGGGTTGAGCGAGACGCCGGCCTTGACGCCGAGCGCCCTGATCGCCTGCAGCGAGCGGTGAAGATGCGGGCCGGCTTCCGCGTGGATGGTGATGATGTCGGAGCCTGCCTCGGCGAAAGCGGCGAGATAGGGATCGACCGGCGCGATCATCAGATGAACGTCCATGACCTTGTCGGTGTGCGGGCGGAGCGCCTTCACGACGGCCGGGCCGATGGTGATGTTGGGCACATAATGGCCGTCCATCACGTCGACATGAATCCAGTCGGCGCCAGCGCGCACGATGGATTGCACTTCGTCGCCGAGCTTGGCGAAATCGGCGGAAAGAATGGACGGCGCGATCAGAATTGGACGCGACATTGTACCCTCGCGGAAATGATTGTTGGCGCCCGGTAGCATGCAGCCATGCGCCGTGCAAATGGCGAAGCTAAGGCGCGGTGCCCTGCGCTGTCACGGGACGTTCGTTCTTGCCTGACCCGGAGGCGGAATCATGGTCCGACTGGCCCCCGGCCGCCGCTACCCCGGCTTCGCCCGCCTCGTGATGCAGCCGCGCCTCATCCAGCACCTTGATCGACCTGTTATGTTCGATCTCGACGATCCCCAATGACTGAAGCTGATTGAGCTGGCGGCTCACGGTCTCGATCGTCAGACCCAGAAAATCGGCGATTTCTGCGCGCGTGAGAAGGAGGCTGAGGAGGGGACCTTTGGGGGCGCCCTCCGGCCCGTTGCGTCGGGCCTGACGGACGACGAAGAGGAGGAAGGTCGCAACGCGCTCACGCGCCGTGCGCCGGCCCAGCGTCAGGAGCAATTCGCGGGCGTCTTCGAGTTCCGACAGCGCCTGCATATAGAGCCGGTGCTCCAGACCGGGAGTGTCGGCGATCATCCGCTCGAGCGTGCTGCGCGAAAAGGTGCAGATCGTGGCGTCCGTCACGGCTTCGATGAGAACGTCGGATTCGGCGAGGAAGGGCCGGCCCAGGAAGTCCGGGGCGTATTGCAGGCCAACGATCTGCTGCCGCCCGTCGGGGAGGAGTTTCAGAAGCTTCACCGCGCCGCTGAGGATCACGGAGAAGGTCGAGGCCGGTCCGCCTGGCTCCACGACCGGTTCGCCATGCTGCACCTTGTGCCGCTGGGCAACGCGCTTCAGTTGCTCCAGCTCGGCAGGGGCCAGCGCGCCGCAGATGCCCTGATGCCGGGCGGCGCACTCACCGCAGAGAGTGGGTGGTTTGGCCTTGTCCATAACGCTTCCAACGTAGCGCCGCCGCCGCGGCGGTTCTATGCGACATCTATGGCGTGAACCGCTCGTATCCACCACTATTCCAGCGATAAATCACCCAACCGGGCAGGTTCAGGTCGCCAATATCGTCGAAGGTGACGGTTCCGATGGCCGTATCGAAATTGCCGGCCGCTATCGCCTCGGCCACGGGCGCATAGTCGGTAACGCCGACCTTGGCGACGGCGTCCGCCCAGACCTCCACGGCGGCGAAGGCATAGAGCGCGAAGCCGTCGGCGCGGCCGCCGTCCGCGGTAATGGCCGCAACGGCGCGTGCTGCGGCAGGATTGTCGGCGGGGTTCGGCTGGAACGTGAACAATGTGCCGTCGGCCTCCGCGCCGGCCGCCGCGGCGTAGGCATCGGATGCCAGCGTGTCGCCGCCCATCAGTAGTGGCGTGTAGTCCTGACGGACCATTTCCAGGCGGAGCGCGGCAATGTCCTCAGCGGTGCCCGCAACGAAGACGATATCGACGCCGGCATCCTTGAGCCGGCCCACAAGGCCGGGGAAATCGGGGTTGGCCACGGAATAGGACTCAATGACATCGGGCGGGCGGCCCGCTGCGTCCATCGCCTCCGCCACCGAGTCGGCCAGCCTGCCGCCATAGGGCGAGGAATCGTCGATGACGGCGACTTTGCTGTCGGCCGCCTGTGCAACAAGGAAGGCGGCGGCGGTCGGGCCTTGCTCGTCCTCGCGGCCGAAGAGCCGGAAGATGCCGGCGCCGGCGCGCTGTTCGGTGAAGCGCGGATCGGGAGCCCCCGGCGCGATGTCGATGATGCCTTCGGCGGCGTAAACGTCCGCCCCGGCGATGGCTGCAACCGAGCAAAGATGGCCGACGACGAAGACGGCACCGGCGCCGACGAGTTGGTTGGCGACGTCTGTGGCACGGTCGGCGGCGCAATTGTCGTTGGCCGTCTCGATCGTCACCTGCTGGCCGAGCAGCCCGCCGGCCTCGTTGATCAAGCGGACGGCAGCTTCTGCCCCATCGCGCATCTCACCGCCGAGCAGTGCGAGCGTCCCGGTCATCGGCCCGGCCACCGCAATGTGGATCTCCGCATGCGCGCTCGTCGCGGCCAGAGCGACTAGCGCGAGCAGGGCTGTGCGGAGCGCCTTCACGGGCTTTCCTCCAGCGCCTCGGCCAGCGCCAGCATGTCCCGCCAGGCGAAGCGCTTGTGCAGCGGCTGGCGCAGCAGATAGGCGGGGTGAAGCATCGCCATCGCCCGGATGGTGCGCTTGCCGCCGTCATATTGCCGCCAGCGGCCGCGCGAGCGAAGGATGCCTTCGGTCGTATTCAGCAATTCGCGCGCCGAGGCGTTGCCGAGGCAGATCAGGAAATCGGGGTCGCAGAGCGCGATCTGGCGCTCGATGAAAGGACGGCAGGCCGCCGTTTCCTGCGGCGTCGGCGTGCGGTTTCCCGGCGGCCGCCAGGGCACGACATTGGCGATATAGGCGCTCTCGCGGCTGAGGCCAATCGCGGCCAGCATGCGATCAAGGAGGTGACCGGAGCGGCCGACGAAGGGAACGCCCTGGATGTCCTCGTCGCGGCCCGGCGCTTCACCGACCAGCATCACGCGCGCCGCGGGATTGCCATCGGCAAAGACGAGATTGGTCGCGGTATGGCGGAGGTTGCAGCCTTCGAAGCGCGAGAGCGCCTGGCGCAGTTCGTCCATCGTCTCCGCCGCTTCGGCTGCCGCTCGGGCGCTGCGCTCCGATTCGCCCACCGTGGCCGCCGACATTGCGGCGAAAGGTGGCTGCGGCGCTTCGGCGATCGCTTCGGATATCGGCGCGCTGACCGGCGGCGGACGCTGCGTACGGTCGACCGGTTCCTCGCCGATGGCAATATCGACGCCGACGGCGGCATACCATTCCAGCAGGGCACGCAGGTCGCGCGTGCTCCATTCGGAAACCGGCTTGGCGGGGCTGTCGCTCACGGACGGCATCGATGCTGTTTGGCTGTTGCTTCCGGCTAGGCTTAGCTGCCGACGGGGTGCAACTCAAATGACAAGCCGCCCAGGCCCTTCGTTCACGGCGAAGGTTGTGCTAGGGCGCACGCAGAAACGCGGCGGCGCTTGGGATAGGAAGGACTGGCTATGCGGCGAATCACGCTGACTTTTTCCGGGGCCGAGATTTCGGCCGAACTCCTCGATACACCCACGGCGGATGCGATCTGGGATGCGCTGCCGGTAGAGGCCTCGGTCGCGACCTGGGGCGACGAGGTCTATTTCGACTGCGGCATTTCCTGTGAAGAAGAACCCGAGGCGCGGGCCCTGGTGACGGCGGGCGAGATCGCCTATTGGCCGCCGGGCGATGCCATCGCCATCGGCTTCGGTCCGACGCCGGTGTCGCGGGGCGACGAGATCAGGCTGGCTTCGCCGGCCAATATCTGGGCGAAAGCGGAAGGCGACGTTACGGTTCTGAAGGCAGTTCGCGCCGGCACGAAGGTGCGCGTCGCGCCGGCCGGGTAGCAACTTGGCGAGGATGTCGCGGATGAACGAAGTGCTCCTCGTTGCCGCCGGCGGCGCGATCGGCGCGTCCATGCGCCATCTCGTCGGCGTCGTCAGCATGCGCACCTTCGGTAGCGCGTTCCCGGCAGGGACATTCATCGTCAATATCGCGGGGTCGCTGGCGATGGGGATCTTCATCGGCCTCCTCGCGATCAAGCTGCAGGGGTCGGAGTCGCTCCGCCTGTTCGTTGCCACCGGCTTCCTCGGCGGCTTCACCACATTTTCCAGTTTCTCGCTCGACTTCAACGTGCTGTGGGAGCGCGGCGACACGGTCCTCGCCATCGGCTATGTCCTGGCCTCCGTTCTGGTTTCGCTGCTGGCCCTGATGGCCGGCCTATGGCTGGTGCGGGCGCTTACCTGAGGATCACGTAATTGGGTCAGGTCGAGACACGGACAATTGAGCGGGACGAGGCCGGAATGCGCCTCGATCGCTGGTTCCATAGCCATTACCCGACGCTGTCCTTCGGGCACCTGCAGAAGCTGCTGCGGTCGGGGCAGGTGCGTGTCGACGGCAAGCGGGCGCGGACCAATGCCCGACTGGAGCCCGGCCAGCTGGTGCGGGTGCCGCCGATCAGCGATGTTGCCGCCGAGGCCGGGCCGCGGCCACCGGCCGGTTCGGGCAAGGAGGAACTGCGCCCCTATCTCCTTTACGAGGACGATGCGGTTCTGGTGTTCAACAAGCCGGCCGGTCTGGCGGTGCAGGGCGGTTCCGGCCTGACGCGGCATGTCGACGGGCTGCTGGAGGAATGGCGCGACAAGAGGGGCCAGAAGCCTCGGCTTGTGCACCGGCTCGACCGGGAAACCTCGGGCGTTCTAGTGGTGGCGCGGACACGGCTAGCCGCCTCACGTCTTGCCGAAGCTTTCCGCGCCCGGACGACGAAGAAGGTCTATTGGGCGCTGGTTGCCGGCGTACCGAAGCCGAAACAGGGGCGCATCTCGACTTGGCTCGGCAAGGAGCCGCATGGCGAGATGGAGCGGGTGGCGGTGGTCGCGCATGGCACCGACGACGCCGATCATGCGGTGACACTCTATTCGGTCGTCGACGTGGCCGGCGACGGGCTGGCATGGCTGACGATGCGCCCGGTCACGGGCCGAACGCATCAGCTGCGCGTGCAGGCCGCCCATATCGGCCATCCGATCGTCGGCGATCCGCTCTATTTCGACAAGAAGGACTGGACGCTTCCGGGCGGCATGCAGAACCGCTTGCATCTCCATGCGCGGCGGATCGTCATCCCCCATCCTTCAGGCGGCGTCATCGATGTCTCGGCGCCGCTCCCGCCCCATATGGTGCAGAGTTGGAACCTCCTCGGCTTCGACGCCGAGCAGAAGGGAGCCGCCGAACTCAACGACGCGGCCTGAACGGCATGACAAGCGAACCGGCAAATCCGCTCGAACTGGCCAAGAAACTCGCCCGCGCCGCGCCCTTGCCGAAGCGCTTCTACAAGGCGGCGACGGTCGCGCGTGATGGCGATTTCCACGCTGTGCAGCTTGACGAGCGGAAGCTGCGGACGCCGAAGCGCAATGCCGTGGCGTTCGCCGAGCCGGCGCTGGCGGCGGCCGTGGCGTCGGAATGGGGCGTGCAGGGCGAGTTCATCGACCCGGCGACGATGCCGCTGACGCGGATCGTCAATTCGGCGATCGACGGCGTCGCCGAGCGGATGAGTGAAACCGCTGCTGACATCGCCGCTTTCGCCGTCAACGATCTCCTCTGCTACCGCGCCGATTCCCCAAAGGAACTGGTGAGGCGGCAGGGGGAATTGTGGGACCCGCTGCTCGCCTGGGTGGATGAAGCGTTCGGCGCGAAGCTGATCCTGGGCGAGGGGATCGTGCCGGTCGATCAATCGCCACAGGCGATCGAGCGCCTCGCGGCGGCGCTCCGCGCCTTCGACCCGCTGCCCCTGACGGCGCTGCATTTGACGACGACGCTAACTGGCTCGGCGGTATTGGCGCTGGCGGTGGCGCGTGGCCGATTGGCGGCGGAGGAGGCATGGACGGCCGCCCATGTCGACGAGGATTGGCAGATCGCCCAATGGGGCGAAGTCGCCGAGGCCCGGGCACGGCGGGAAGCTCGTTGGCGCGATATGGAAGCGGCGGCGTTCATCCTGACGCTCGGACGGTGATCAGCGTTCGTGCCGTCATTTCCGGGGCGGTTCAGGGCGTTGGCTATCGCTATTGGCTGAGCCGCGAGGCAACGGCGCTGGACGTGCGGGGCTGGGCGCGAAACCGCAGCGACGGAACGGTCGAAGCCGTGCTTGCGGGCGAGACGGCCGCGGTCGAGCAGCTGCTGGAGCGTTGCAAGACGGGGCCGTCGGCAGCCCGCGTTACGAGCGTGACGCGAGAGCCGTCACCGGAGCCGGAGGCGCAGGGCTTTCGGATCTTGCCCGATCGCTGACCGCGCCGAAGATCGGCTGGAATGCGGTCCGTAGCGCCTCATCCACGTCATGCAGGGAAGCTCCGACGCCCCGATCGGCGAGGCTGGTGACACCGAAGCCGGCCGCGCCGCAGGGGACGATGCCGGCATAGTGGCCGAGGTCGGGGGCGACGTTGATCGAGATGCCGTGGAAGGTCACCCAGCGACGGACGCGGACGCCGATCGCCGCGATCTTGGCCTCCGGCGCGCCGTCCTTGCCCGGAACCCAGACACCGACGCGGTCCTGCCGCCTTTCGCCTGAAAGACCGAAGGCCTTCAGCGTTTCGATGATCCAGGTTTCCAGCGATGAGACGTAGCAGCGGACGTCGCGCGCCCGTTTGCTGAGATCGAGCATCACATAGGCAACCCGCTGGCCGGGGCCGTGATAGGTGTACTGTCCGCCGCGCCCCGAACGGAAGACCGGGAACCGGTCCGGGATGAGCAGATCCGCAGGCTTGGCGCTGGTGCCGGCGGTATAGAGCGGCGGATGCTCAACCAGCCAGATGAGTTCCGAGGCCTCGCCGGCCAGAATTGCCTCGACCCGCGCCTCCATCGCCGCCACCGCGTCGGGATATTCGACGAGGCCGCCGCTCACCCGCCACTCAACGGCTTGGCCGGATTGGCTGAGAAAGCTGGGACAGGCGTTGCTGGATCGTTCGGCGGCGGTCATCGGGCAAATATAGATCGGGTTTCAGCGCCGCGCTTGTAACCCCAGAATCGATTTGTTACATCCCGTCCGCCCGCGCGGTCGGGGACCGCTTAGCGGCCTTCTCCAAAGTGTGTGCGGTCGTGGCGGAACTGGTAGACGCGCAGCGTTGAGGTCGCTGTGGGGCAACCCGTGGAAGTTCGAGTCTTCTCGACCGCACCATCCCCTCTTCGTGGCTCAAAGGGTCTCGGTGTATCTTTTTGCCGGTTAGGCGGAGCGGGGCAGATTAAAGCCATCGGCCCCGCGACTTAACCGTCGGACGCCTTTCCTTTCTCGTTCTTCCGGTGTGCCACCGGGCAGGAGGCGTCATGACCGACGCGGGGATCGATACCGAGCTGACTGCTGCCGAACCGGCGTTGCGCGAGGCCGACGGCACGCTTTCGCGCGCTTTCGTGGATCGCCTGGTCGATGACATCGAGGCGGCCAATTCGGCGAAGATCGAGGATCTCGTCGGCGACCTCCATATGGCCGACGTCGCCGATCTTCTCGAGGCGCTGCCGGCAGACCTCCGCGGTCCCTTCGTCCGGCTGCTCGGCGAGCATTTCGACTTCGCCGTCCTCACCGAGGTGGATGAAGGCATCCGCGCACAGGTGCTGGAGTTCCTCGAGGCAAAGGAAGTTGCCGACGGCGTCGCTGAACTCGAATCAGACGATGCGGTCTACATCCTTGAGGACCTCGAGCCGAAAGAGCGCGAGGAGATCCTCGAACAGCTGCCGGCGAGCGACCGCGCCGCCCTCAAGCGCAATCTCGACTATCCGGAAGAATCGGCTGGCCGCCGTATGCAATCGGCGTTCATCGCCGTGCCGCAATTCTGGACCGTCGGTCAGGCGATCGACCATATGCGCGAGGCAGACGACCTGCCCGACGATTTCTATGAGCTCTTCATCGTCGACCCGGCGCATCGGCTGGTCGGCGTCGTGCAGCTCAACCGCCTGCTCCGCTCACAGCGTCCGACACAGCTCGTCGACATCATGGACGAGACCGACAATGTGGTTCACGCGACGGACGGTCAGGAAGACGTGGCGCGGCGTTTCCAGCGTTATGATCTTGTGTCGGCGCCGGTTGTGGACGAGGCGGATCGCCTCGTCGGCGTTCTCACCATCGACGACATGCTTGATGTCATCGAGGAAGAGACGGACGAGGATATTCGCCGTCTTGCAGGTCTGGGCGACGCCGAGCTGACGGACAGCGTCCTGCGCAATTCGCGCTCGCGCCTGCCATGGCTGATTATCAATACCGCCACTGCATTCCTCGCGGCAGGGGTCATCGGCCTCTTCGGCGCGTCGATCGAGCAGATGGTGGCGCTGGCGATCCTTATGCCGATCGTCGCCTCGGTGGGTGGCAATACGGGCGTGCAGACCATGACGGTCACGGTGCGCGCCATCGCGACGCGCGACCTCGGCCGCAATAATGCGAGGCGGATCATTTTGCGTGAGGTGCTGGTGGCGCTCCTCAACGGCCTCGCGGTCGCGCTGATCGTCGGCGTCGGGGCTGGGCTGTGGTTCGGCAATATGCAGCTCGCATTCGTTATCGCTCTGGCCTTGATGATCAACATGCTGGCGGCGGGTCTTGCGGGCGTGCTGATCCCGATGACTCTCAACCGTTGGAAGTTCGACCCGGCCGTGTCGTCGGGCGTGTTCGTTTCGACGGTCACGGATGTGGTTGGCTTCTTCGCATTTCTCGGTCTGGCGGCCGTTTGGTTCGGGTTGCTCTAGGGGGCGTGGATGGTTGAACGGATCAGGGTCGGCGTCGTTGGCCATGGCTATTTCGGGGCGTTTCACGCCCGTCACTACGAAGCTCACGACGAGGTGGAACTGGTCGCCATCGCCGATCCGACGCCTTCCGCGGCCGAGGCGATCCAGGCGGCCTACAATCGCCGGCATGTCGACGACTATCGCCAGCTGATCGGCAAGGTCGACGCCGTCTCGATTGCGGCGCCGACCGGGATGCATGAGGCGATCGCCACGGATTTCATTGAGGCGGGCGTGCATGTTCTGGTCGAGAAGCCGCTATGCCAGACGGCCGAGGCGGCGGCGCGGGTCACCGCCCTCGCAGCCGCCAAGGGCGTCGTTCTCAATGTCGGGCATATCGAACGGTTTTCGCCGGTCTATCGCCGGCTGCGCGATGAGATCGCATCGCCGATCCGGCAGTTCGACGTGCACCGCATCGCGCCCTGGCGCGGACGGATTCTCGACGTCGACGTCGTCCTCGACATGATGATCCACGACATCGATCTCGTGCTCAACCTCGCCGGCAGTGAGCCTGTGAGTGTGGCGGCGTCAGGCGTCGAAATGATGGGGCACGGCCTCGACGCCGTGCTGGCCCGGGTCGCTTTCGCCAGCGGCGCAATGGCGCATATCTCGGCAAGCCGCATCGCCCCGAAGGTCAGCCGGGTGATGACCATCGCGGAAACGGGGCGGACGCTGACGGCCGATTTCGGCGCCGGGACGCTGGCGGTCTTTACCGCAGCGGATAAGGACGTTCGCGAGGACGAGGTGCCCCGCGCCGATGCGCTGCGCGGCGAAATCGATGCCTTCCTCGCCGCGGTCGCCGGCGAAAG
Source organism: uncultured Alphaproteobacteria bacterium (assembly GCA_963732865.1). GTDB lineage: Bacteria > Pseudomonadota > Alphaproteobacteria > Rhizobiales > Kaistiaceae > JADLGL01. Next base: position 109,898 of record CAVTBC010000001.1, read on the forward strand.
AGAGGCGGGGGGCGTGGACGGTTTCGCGGCGACGCGGGCCTTGGCGCTGGCGGACCGCATCCGCGCAGCCTGTCTTGGCGTCACGCCGAATTGAGGCAATCGTAGCGCGAGGTTGCGTAGGGTCGACCAAGTGCACAATCGGAAATGGGGCGAGCGATGGCGGATGAAGCAGCGGCAAAGTGGGATTTCTCCGGCCTTAAGGCGGTCAGCCTCAACTGCACACTAAAGCGTTCGCCCGAGGTTTCGAACACGGCCGGGCTGATGAGTGTTGCCGAGCACATCATGCGCGAGCACGGTGTCGAGGTGAGCCATATCCGCGTTGTCGACCATCCGCTGGCGCAGGGCGTTTATCCGGACATGCGTGAGCATGGCTGGGAGGAAGACGCTTGGCCGGAGCTGTGGAAGGTCGTCAAGGCGGCCGACATTGTCCTGGTCGGGACGCCGATCTGGCTCGGCCAGATATCGGGTGTGTGCAAGCTCCTGATCGAGCGGCTCTATGCCCAGTCCGGCCAGCCCAACGACAAGGGCCAATACATCTATTACGGCAAGGTCGGCGGCTGCATCATCACCGGCAATGAAGACGGCATCAAGCATTGCGCGATGGAGATTCTCTATTCGCTGCAGCACCTTGGCATCACCATCCCGCCGCAGGCCGACGCCGGCTGGATCGGCGAGGCAGGGCCTGGCCCGTCCTATCTCGACAAGGATTTGGGTGGGCTCGAGAACGAGTTCACGCAGCGCAACACGACGTTCATGACGTGGAATTTGATGCACTTCGCCAAGATGCTGAAGGATGCCGGTGGCGTTCCGGCCTATGGCAATCTGCGCACCGCCTGGGACATGGGCGAGCGCTATGGCTACGAAAATCCAGAATACCGCTAGGACCGTTCGATAGCGCTGCGGCGGACCACAGTCATCGCGCCAAGCGCAAGAAGCACAACTCCGCCAGCAGCGAAGGCGGCGCCTGTGCCCAGGCCGCTGGCGATGGCGCTGCCGAGAAACGGCGCCAACAGCATTGCCATCATGGTGACAGCTTCGCCCGCGGCGAAGACGCGGGCGATACGATCCGGCGGGGTCTCAGACTGCACGATTGTCCGATAAGGCACGGTCATGAAGGCCGTCGAACCTCCCGCCACTGCCAGGCCGAGCAGGAAGAGCACCAGCGGTACCGGCCAGCCCGAGAGCGCCGCAATTCCCGCCAGCATGGCTGTGACGCCGCCGACCAGGGCGCTGAGCGCCATGACGCCGAGCGGTCGCGTCCTGGTAGCCGAACCCGCGACGAGCGCGCCGATCAGGCCGCCTGCGCCGGAGGCGCTGATGCCCAGACCAAAGGCGGTGGCGTCGAGATGGAAATCGTCGGCAAGCAGGGCAATGAAGGCGTCGTAGAGGAAGAAGGCAAAATAGGCCGTGGCGCTGAAAATCAGGGCCGTGCGCAGCAGGCGGCTGCGGCTGAATTCGGCCAGTCCGGCGAGGGCCTTCTTGCGGAATCCTTCGAGGCTGTCGCCCGTTGTGGCGGTGCGCCCGATGGGAATGGTCGCTGCCAGTCCTGCCGCCACCAGCGACAGCGCCGCGTTGATGCCGAACACGCCGCGCGCCGACATGATCGCGAGCAACAGGCCGCCAACGGCCGGGCCGGCGATCTTCGACGTCTGATTGATCGCATGGTGGAGACCGTTTGCGACGCCGAAAAGGTGCGTGGGCGTCGTGGCCTGGATCGCCGCCTGCCGCGCCGGGGTGAACGCGGAATCGATCGAGGCGCGTATGAAAACGATGCCGAGAACCAATGCCGTGTCATTGGCAAACGCCAGGCTGAGCGTTGCAAGTCCGCGGCCGAGATTCGATAAAATCAGCACCAGTCGCAACGGCGACCTGTCGACAACAACCGCGAGCAGCGGGCCGACAAGGACGTAGGGGAGGCCAAGGGCGATTGCGAAGAGCGCGAGGACGAGCGGGCCTTCGCCCCAACTGAAGACTAGCAGGGCGACGACCGCGGCGTAATCGACCCAATCGGAAAAATCCGCCGGAATCGCCATGAGGGCGAGCCGCCGGGGGATGCCGAGCGCCAGTAGCTGGCGATAGCCATTTTTCGGCTTGGGTTCGTCGGAACTCACTGCTTCGGCTTACCCATGATCCCGCGTTTGGCCCGAGGCGCGGACGAAGTTAGCCTGATGATGGGAGAGGGCAAATGGTGCGGCGATGCCGCGCAGGGGATGACGCTTGCGCTACTGCGTGTGCGAGGCGACAACCACGGAACCCGGCCGCCCCCTGAAAAAAGGGGCGACGAGGCTGGGAGAGCCTGCCGCCCCTCAAGTTACAGAACTAGAACCCGCAAGGAGTAAGCGGGCCCTCGGGGAAAAAAGCTGAGTAGGGAACTCAGCATTTGTTTTGTCGCACGATCCCGCCGCTTTGTCCAGCGCGCCATTGCGACGCACGCTTCAGTGATGGATGGCGCGCGAGGGCTGCGACCAGAATTGCCGGTGCACCAGGATCAGTAAGACGAAGGCGGAAGCGGCGAGAAGATACCAGGGACTCGCCAGCCAGGTGAGATAGGCGAGGCCGAAATTGAAGGCCCGCTGGCCGCGATTGAAATTGCGCCCGCTCAGGCGAAGGAAGTCGGCGGCCTTGCCCATGGCGACGCGGGCTTCGTCGCTGCCGGCTTTCGCGGCCGGGGGCAGGGCGCCGACCAGGATCGAGGCGTAGTTGATGAGCCGGTAGGACCAGCTGAATTTGAAGAAGGCGTACACGAAGATGAGGATGAGCCCGATCATCTTCAGTTCGAACAGCGGGTCGTTGGTAACGCTGCCGGGGACGATGTCCTGGATCGCCGTCGCGACGAGTCCGATGAGCCGAGAACCGCCAGGCCGGCGCCGATCCCGAGCATGGAGGCCGATCCGAAGAAGGCGCTGCCGTTCTGCAGGCCGGAGAGGATGTTGACGTCGGCGATGCGGACGTCGCGAGACTGGATCATCTCGACCCAGCGACGGCGCTGCTGGTCCATGGCGGTGGATAGCGTGCGGGCGGCGAGCGGGCCGTGATCGACCAGCAACGCATATCCGAACCAGGCGACCAGGAAGCCGGAAAGGGCTACAACATCGCCGAAGGAGATCTCTGAGATATTCATGAGAGGAATCGATCGCCTTCCCAATGATCGACGGGTAGCGCGATTCGCGGCGGGCTTCGCGCCCCGGGAATTTTCTTTGACCGGAAAATGACCGGCGTTTATAGGAACGGCGCTTCTGGCAAGGGATTTGCGCTCGGAGCCGGGCACCCGCGGGCGTGGTGGAACTGGTAGACACGCTGGATTTAGGTTCCAGTGGCTTGCGCCGTGGGGGTTCAAATCCCTCCGCCCGCACCAGCCGGCGGGCCTCAGGAAAACGTTGCTTCGGCCTAAAAGGAATTGAGTAGCATGCAGGTGACGGAGACCCTTTCGGAGGGTTTGAAGCGGGAATTCAAGGTTGTCGTGCCCGCTTCGGAGCTGGATTCGCGTCTCGTGGCGCGCCTAGAGGAAATGAAGGGCTCGGCCCAGATTCGAGGTTTCCGGCCGGGTAAGGTTCCCGTCAGCCATTTGCGTCGGCTTGTCGGCCGGCAGACCATGTCGGAGATCGTCAACGACATCCTGCGTGAACAGACGAGCGAAATCCTGAGCCAGCGCGGCGAGCGCGCGGCGCTGCAGCCGAGCTACGACCTTCCCGAGGACGAGAAGCAGGCGGGCGAAGTGCTCGACGGCAAGGCGGACCTCGAATTCGCCATGCGCTATGAGGTTCTGCCGCAGGTCGAACTCGGCGACTTCAAGTCAATCTCGATCGAACGGCCACGTGTCGACGTGCCGGAGGAGGAGGTCGAGCGCAATCTCCTGCGTCTGGCGCAAGCCAACGCTACCTATTCGCCGAAGGAGGGCAAGGCCGCCGAGAACGACCGTGTCGTCATCGACTATGTCGGCAAGCTGGACGGCGAGCCCTTCGAGGGCGGCTCGGATCAGGGCGCGCCGCTGACACTCGGCTCCAAGCAATTCATTCCCGGCTTCGAGGAGCAGCTGATCGGCGCCTCAGCGGGCGACGAGAAGACCATCAGCGTGACCTTCCCGGAGGATTATGGCGCCAAGAATCTGGCGGGCAAGGAAGCCACCTTCGACATCAAGGTGAAGGAAGTCAGCGCTCCGGACAGCGTGGCGATCGATGACGCGCTTGCGGCCAAACTTGGCCTGGAAACGCTCGACAAGCTGCGCGGTGCCATCAGGCAGCAGCTGGAAAGCCAGACCGGTCCGCTGGTGCGCCAGCGCGTCAAGCGGCAATTGCTCGACGCCCTCGACAAGATGCACAAATTCGACCCGCCGCCGACCATGGTGCAGCAGGAGTTCGACGCAATCTGGGGCGAAGTCATCAACGAGATGGCGAATGCCGACAAGAGCTTCGCCGACGAGGACACGACCGAGGAAGAGGCGCAGACCTACTACCGGGGCATCGCCGATCGTCGTGTCCGGCTGGGGCTGGTGCTGGCCGAAATCGGCGAGCGCAACCGCATCGAAGTGAGCGACAACGAACTGCAGCGCGCGCTCGGCGACGAAGTCCGGCGCAATCCGGGCCGCGAGAAGGAAGTCGCGAACTTCTACGAGAACACGCCGGGCGCCTTGCAGCGGCTGCGCGCACCGCTGTTCGAGGAGAAGGTTGTCGACTTCCTGATCGAGCTTGCCACGGTGGCCGACAAGACGGTCACCCGCGAAGAGCTGGTGGCGATGGTTGAGGCCGACGATCAGGACAGCGCCGCGGGCTGACACGGCCCACGGGTAACTCAATTCCCAACAGAGTGATGGCTGGGCCTTTGCGTCGGCCCTGGGCGCGCCTACATAATCCCGACGCGAACCGAGGGATTCGTTTCCTGGTGCCTGCAAATCGGCCTCAGGACAGCCATACGAAAGGACGCCCGCCACATGCGCGACCCCCACGAATATACGATGAACACCCTTGTGCCGATGGTGGTCGAGCAGACCAATCGCGGCGAGCGGGCCTACGACATCTATTCGCGGCTGCTGAAGGAGCGGGTGATCTTCGTCACCGGCCCGATCGAGGATTACGGCGCGTCGCTGATTACGGCGCAGCTCCTGTTCCTGGAGGCGGAGAATCCGAAGAAGGAAATCTCCATGTACATCAACTCGCCGGGCGGGGTGGTGACGGCTGGCATGGCGATCTACGACACGATGCAGTTTGTGAAGCCGCCGGTGGCGACGCTGTGCATCGGTCAGGCGGCGTCGATGGGATCGCTGCTTCTCGCCGGTGGCGAGCCTGGGCATCGTTCGGCGCTGCCCAATGCCCGCGTCATGCTGCACCAGCCCTCCGGAGGCTTCCAGGGCCAGGCGTCAGACATTGAGCGGCACGCCGAAGACATCGTGAAGATGAAGCGCCGGCTTGAAGAAATCTACATGCTGCACACCGGCAAGAGCCGCGAAATCATCGAGCGCACGCTCGACCGCGACTATTTCTTGACGGCCGAAGAAGCCAAGGATTTCGGTCTGATCGACAAGGTGTTGTCTTCCCGCGAGCACATCGAAGCGGCAGTGGCGGCCGAGTAGGCCGGGCCGTAACCATGCGACCGGTTGGCTGTTCATGACGTGTGGGGGGCGTTAAGTCTCTCTTGAACAAATCGCCGGTAGCATGTTTGGATTGTGCTTCTTCGGGAGAAGCAAGGAAATCGCAGGGAGCTTCGGTTCCTGGAATCGCCAAAAGCACCGTAGCCGGATATAGATTTATCAGGTGGGCGGTGCGGCTTCGGCCGTCAGCCAGGATTTAGGTGAATGAGCAAAGTCAGCAGCAGCGACGGCAAGAACACCCTGTATTGCTCTTTCTGCGGGAAGAGCCAGCACGAGGTCCGTAAGCTGATTGCCGGGCCGACGGTTTTCATCTGCGATGAATGCGTCGAGCTGTGCATGGACATCATCCGCGAGGAATCGAAGTCCGCGCTGGTGAAGTCTCGCGACGGCGTCCCGACTCCAACCGAAATCTGCCAGGTCCTGGATGACTATGTCATCGGCCAGATGCACGCCAAGCGCGTCCTGTCTGTCGCCGTGCACAACCACTATAAGCGGTTGAACCACGCCGCCAAGAACAACGACGTGGAACTGGCGAAATCGAACATTCTGCTGATCGGCCCGACGGGCTGCGGCAAGACGCTCTTGGCGCAGACCCTGGCGCGCATCCTCGACGTGCCGTTCACCATGGCGGACGCCACGACGCTGACCGAGGCCGGCTATGTCGGCGAGGACGTCGAAAACATCATCCTGAAGCTGCTGCAGGCGGCCGACTACAATGTCGAGCGGGCGCAGCGCGGCATCGTCTATATCGACGAGGTCGACAAGATCAGCCGCAAGGCGGACAACCCGTCGATCACCCGCGACGTGTCGGGCGAGGGCGTCCAACAGGCGCTGCTGAAGATCATGGAAGGCACGGTTGCCAGCGTTCCGCCGCAGGGTGGCCGCAAGCATCCGCAGCAGGAATTCCTGCAGGTCGACACGACGAATATTCTGTTCATCTGCGGCGGCGCCTTCGCCGGCCTGGAGAAGATCATTTCCGACCGCGGCCGGTCGACGTCGATCGGTTTCGGCGCCGCTGTCCAGTCGCCCGAGGACCGCAAGACCGGAGCGCTCTTCCGCGAGGTCGAGCCCGAGGATTTGCTCAAGTTCGGCCTCATCCCGGAATTTGTCGGCCGTCTGCCAGTTGTCGCGACGCTCGAGGATCTCGACGAGCCGGCGCTGATCAAGATTCTGTCGGAGCCGAAGAACGCTCTGGTGAAGCAGTATCAGCGCCTGTTCGACATGGAGAATGTCGAACTGACGATCCATCCGGACGCGCTGTCGATAATCGCTCGCAAGGCCATCGACCGGAAGACCGGCGCGCGTGGCCTGCGCTCGATCCTCGAAGCGATCCTGCTCGAAACGATGTTCGACCTGCCCGACCTTGAAGGCGTGCAGGAAGTCGTGATCTCGCCTGATGTTGCCGAAGGCAAGGCGAGGCCGCTCTACATTTATTCCGAGCGGCGCGAAGACGTCGGGACAAGCGCTTAGGTTCGCTTGTGCAGGGCCGGCCGGCGGGGTTGACAGACGCCGGTGCCGAGACCACCTGAATAGTCACGTTTTCGTAGCGTGCGCCGATCATCGGTAGCAGCCTATTACGGCGCAGTGCCTCCGATTTTCGCCGCGAAACTAGAGGCGTCCGGTCGCTCATGCGCGACCGGCTGAAAGGTTTGGCATGGCCGCAGAAACCAAGCGCACATCCGCATCCACGAGCAAGGGCAGCGTCTATCCGCTGCTGCCGCTTCGTGACATCGTCGTCTTCCCGCACATGATCGTGCCGCTCTTCGTGGGCCGCGAGAAATCGATCCACGCGCTTGAAGAGGTCATGCGGGCCGACAATCAGATCCTGCTTGCGACCCAGAAGGACCCGAGCAACGACGATCCGCAGCCCGATGGCATTTTCGAGATCGGTACCCTGGCAACCGTTCTGCAGCTGCTGAAGCTGCCGGACGGCACGGTCAAGGTTCTGGTCGAGGGCGTGAGCCGCGCAGTCATCCGCCGCTTCACCGACAATGACGCCTATTACGAGGCCGAGGCCGTGGCGCTCGAAGACGAGCCCGGCAGCGACGTCGAGGTCGAGGCATTGGCGCGTTCGGTCGTCACCGAGTTCGACAACTATGTGAAACTCAACAAGAAAATCTCGCCTGAGGTGATCGGCGCGGTCACCCAGATCGAGGACTATTCGAAGCTCGCCGACACCGTCGCATCGCACCTCGCGATCAAGATCGCCGACAAGCAAGCCATCCTCGAACTTGGCACCGTCGCCGAGCGGCTGGAGCGCGTGCTCGAAATGATGGAGAGCGAGATGAGCGTTCTCCAGGTCGAGCGGCGCATCCGTTCGCGCGTCAAGCGGCAGATGGAGAAGACGCAGCGCGAGTACTATTTGAACGAGCAGATGAAGGCGATCCAGAAGGAGCTCGGCGAGTCCGAAGAGGGCACCGACGAGCTAGCCGAATTGGAGCGCCGGATCGAGAAGACGCGCTTCACCAAGGAAGCCCGGGAGAAGGCCAATGCCGAGCTGAAGAAGCTGAAGCAGATGAGCCCGATGTCGGCCGAAGCGACGGTCGTTCGCAACTATCTGGATTGGCTGCTCGGGATTCCGTGGAGCCGGCGTTCGCGCGTCAAGAAGGATCTGCCGTTCGCCCAGGAGGTTCTGGATGCGGATCACTTCGGCCTGGAGAAGGTCAAGGACCGGATCATCGAGTACCTCGCCGTGCAGAGCCGTTCGAACAAGCTGAAGGGGCCGATCCTGTGCCTCGTCGGCCCGCCCGGCGTCGGCAAGACGTCGCTCGGCAAGTCGATCGCCAAGGCGACCGGCCGTGAGTTCGTGCGCATGTCGCTGGGCGGCGTTCGTGACGAGGCCGAGATACGCGGCCATCGCCGGACCTATATCGGCTCGTTGCCGGGCAAGGTGATCCAGTCGATGCGCAAGGCGAAGAAGTCCAACCCGCTCTTCCTCCTCGACGAGGTGGACAAGATGGGTATGGATTTCCGCGGCGACCCGTCATCGGCGCTGTTGGAGGTCTTGGACCCTGAGCAGAATCACGCCTTCAACGATCATTATCTGGAGGTCGATTACGACCTGTCGGATGTGATGTTCGTCACCACTGCCAACACGCTGAACATCCCGCCGCCGCTGATGGACCGGATGGAGATCATCCGCATCGCCGGCTACACGGAGGATGAGAAGGTGCAGATCGCTTTGCGCCACCTCCTGCCGAAAACCCTGCGCGAGCATGGGCTTGAGGAGAAGGAGTTCTCACTGTCCGAGGCGGCGCTGCATACCATCATCCGCCGTTACACGCGGGAGGCCGGCGTTCGTAACCTCGAGCGCGAATTGGCGACGGTCGCCCGCAAGGCGGTCAAGACGCTGCTTCTCACCAAGAAGCGGTCGATCAAGGTCACGGATAAGAACCTCGAAGAGTTCCTCGGCGTGCCGCGCTATCGCTACGGCGAGATCGACAATGAGGACCAGGTTGGTGTGGTCACTGGCCTGGCGTGGACGGAGGTCGGCGGCGAACTGCTGACGATCGAAGGCGTGATGATGCCGGGCAAGGGCCGCATGACGGTCACCGGCAACCTCCGAGACGTGATGAAGGAATCGATTTCGGCGGCGGCGTCCTATGTCCGCAGCAGGGCGATCACCTACGGCATCGAGCCGCCTCTGTTCGAGCGGCGGGATATCCATGTGCATGTGCCGGAAGGCGCGACGCCCAAGGATGGTCCGTCGGCCGGTGTCGCCATGGCGACGGCGATCGTCTCGGTGCTGACCGGTATCCCGGTTCGCGGCGATATCGCCATGACCGGCGAAATCACGTTGCGCGGGCGCGTCCTGCCGATCGGCGGCCTGAAGGAGAAGCTTCTCGCGGCGTTGCGCGGCGGCATTAAGAAGGTGCTGATTCCGGAAGAGAACGTGAAGGATCTCGCTGACATCCCGGACACGGTCAAAAAGGGCATGGAGATCGTGCCTGTCGGTCGTATGGACGAAGTCATCCGTCACGCCCTGGTGCGGGTGCCGGAGCCAATCGAATGGGTCGAGCCGCAACCTTCTGGCAAAGAAGCGCAAATCGTCCCAGACGAGGAGCCGATCAGCGGCCTCACCGCTCACTAAAGCGGTGGCAATCAAACAAGACGCCCGCTTCGGCGGGCGTTTTTTTTCGTGACACGGATGCCGCATTGTCCACAAAATGGCGGATATCCGAGGGTTTATTACTTGCCTGGCGAAACGTTTGGCACGAGGGTGGCGCCGCTGGTGGCCGTGGTTTGCGAGTGCGTTAGCGATTTCCAACAGGGAAAGGGGATTTCATGAACAAGAACGATGTTATCGCCGCGGTTGCGGATAAGACTGGGATGTCAAAGGCGGCTGCGGGGCAGGCAGTCGATTCGACCTTTGACGTCATTACGGCGGCTTTGAAGTCCGGCGATGAGGTCAAGATCATTGGCTTCGGCAGCTTCAGCGTTGCCTCCCGTGCGGCCAGCATGGGACGTAATCCGCGGACCGGCGCTGCAATTCGCATCGCCGCGTCAAAAACTCCGAAGTTCAAGGCAGGCAAGGGACTGAAAGACGCGGTCAACTGATCGCGTCCGCTTCTGGCTCCGCCATCTAGGCGAGCCGCTTGCCACGGTGCGGCGTTCCGCCTAGATCGGCGGGCGCTGCGCCGTGTCGCGTAAGGGCGGTTAGCTCAGTTGGTAGAGCGCCACGTTTACACCGTGGATGTCGGGAGTTCGAGCCTCTCACCGCCCACCAGGCGACGTGGACCAATCGTCGCAAACCACAGCAATCATCGCAACGGATCGGCCGCACTCCAGGCGGATGAACGCCTGGAGGTTCGGACGCGGGATCGTCTTCTGCCGTTAGGCGGCTGTCATCAGTTGACTTGCCTTCGGCGCTGCCGTACCCGCTCACGCTCAGTGTCCCGGGACATTCACGGGGGTGTAGCTCAGTTGGTTAGAGCGCCGGCCTGTCACGCCGGAGGTCGCGGGTTCGAGCCCCGTCACTCCCGCCACTCCTGATCTCTTCGTACCGTCGCCGATATCGTGGACCGCCGCCCGACGCGCCGCGGTGTTTATCGTCCGTTGCCGGCCGAAAGTGCGGTCAGCGGGGCGGGGCGCCGCTATTTTCCTTGATTTCCAAAGGTGTGCCCCCTGCGGCAATCGGGGTATCGACGCCGCGTTCCGATCATGCCACGATTACCGACTGGGGATTGGAATGCCGGGGGAGCGGCTAGGAGTTGGAAGCACTTCTCGAATCATATCTGCCGCTTGTCGTCTTCATCGGCGTAGCGGTGTTGATCGGACTGGCTCTGCTGGTGGCGCCTTTCGTCGTCGCCTACAAGAATCCGGATCCGGAGAAGCTCTCAGCCTATGAGTGCGGGTTCAACGCGTTCGACGATGCTCGCATGCGTTTCGACGTCCGGTTCTATCTCGTCGCCATCCTGTTCATCATCTTCGATCTGGAGGTGGCGTTCCTGTTCCCTTGGGCCGTGAGTTTCGGTTCGCTTGGATGGTTCGGCTTCGTGTCGATGGTCATCTTCCTGGGCGTGCTTACTATCGGCTTCGCCTATGAGTGGAAGAAGGGAGCACTGGAGTGGGATTGACGAATGGCGGAACGCTGATCGCACCGAGCCCGCAGGGGGTTCTCGATCCGCGCACCGGACAGCCGGTGGGCGCGGACGATGCGACGTTCCGCGAAATCAATTCCGAGCTGGCGGACAAGGGTTTCCTCGTCACGGCCACGGATGAACTCATCAATTGGGCGCGCACCGGTTCGCTCATGTGGATGACGTTCGGGCTCGCCTGCTGCGCGGTCGAGATGATTCAGCTGTCGATGCCGCGCTATGACGTGGAGCGTTTCGGCTTTGCGCCGCGCGCCTCACCACGCCAGTCGGATGTGATGATCGTCGCCGGCACGCTGACCAACAAGATGGCTCCGGCGCTGCGCAAGGTCTACGACCAGATGCCTGAGCCGCGCTACGTCATCTCGATGGGTTCGTGCGCCAATGGCGGCGGCTACTACCATTATTCCTATTCAGTCGTGCGCGGGTGCGACCGGATCGTTCCGGTCGACATCTATGTCCCCGGCTGCCCGCCGACCGCCGAGGCGCTGCTCTACGGCGTGCTGCTGCTGCAGCGTAAGATCCGGCGCACCGGAACCATCGAACGCTAGGTAGGGCAGGTCGATGGAAGAAAGTCTCCTCGAAATTGCCGAGGCGCTGGAGGCAGCGCATCCCAGCGTCGCGCCGGTCTGCGACATCGTCCGCAAGGAGTTGACGGTGCGCATGCGCGCGGCCGATTTGCTGCCTGTGATGCGGACGCTGCGCGACGACCCGAAGCTGGCCTTCGTCTGCCTGATCGACATTTGCGGCGTCGATTGGCCGAATCGGGAAAAGCGTTTCGACGTCGTCTATCATCTGCTCAGCCCGACGCAGAACATGCGCGTCCGGGTCAAGGTGGAGACGGATGAGGCGACGCCCGTGCCGTCGCTGGTCGACGTCTATCCAGCCGCGGATTGGTATGAGCGCGAGGTCTATGACCTCTATGGCGTGTTCTTCGACGGCCATCCGGACCTTCGCCGGATCCTCACGGATTACGGTTTCGAAGGGCATCCGCTGCGCAAGGACTTCCCGCTGACCGGCTATGTCGAGGTTCATTACGACGATCAGCAGCGACGCGTCGTCTATGACAAGGTTGTGCTGCCGCAGGAATATCGCGATTTCGATTTCCTCTCGCCCTGGGAAGGCACCGACTATCTCCTTCCCGGCGACGAAAAGGCAAAGCAGTGAGCGGCCATGCCTGAGACCGACGTCCGCAATTTCACCATCAATTTCGGCCCGCAGCATCCGGCGGCGCATGGCGTGCTGCGGCTCGTGCTGGAGCTCGACGGTGAAGTGGTCGAGCGCGTCGATCCGCATATCGGCCTCTTGCATCGCGGCACTGAGAAGCTGATCGAATCGAAGACCTATCTGCAGGCGCTGCCCTATTTTGACCGGCTCGACTATGTCGCGCCGATGAACCAGGAACATGCTTGGGCGCTGGCCATTGAGAAGCTCGTCGGCATCGAAGTGCCGTTTCGCGGGCAGCTCATCCGGGTCCTCTACAACGAGATTGGCCGCGTCCTGTCGCACATGCTCAACGTGACGACGCAGGCGCTTGATGTCGGCGCGCTGACGCCGCCGCTCTGGGGTTTCGAAGAGCGCGAGAAGCTGATGGTGTTCTATGAGCGCGCATCGGGGAGCCGCATGCATGCGGCGTATTTCCGTCCGGGCGGCGTGCATCAGGATCTGCCGCAGCAACTGATCGACGACATCGGCGCCTTCATCGATCCATGCCTGAAGGTGATCGGCGACATCGACGCGCTTCTCACCGGCAACCGCATCTTCAAGCAGCGCAATGTCGATATCGGCGTGGTCGAGTTAGCCGATGCTTGGCGCTGGGGCTTCTCGGGCGTGATGGTGCGCGGCTCGGGCGCGGCGTGGGACCTGCGCCGGGCGCAGCCCTATGAGTGCTATTCGGACCTCGATTTCGACATTCCCGTCGGCAAGAACGGCGACTGCTACGACCGCTATCTCATCCGCCTGGAAGAGATGCGCCAGTCGCTCCACATCATGAAGCAATGTGTCGAACTGCTGTCGTCGCCGCGCGGTGGCGGTCCGGTGAGCTCGGTCGACGGCAAGGTCGTGCCGCCGAAGCGACCGCAAATGAAGCGGTCAATGGAAGCGCTGATCCATCATTTCAAGCTCTATACCGAGGGCTTCCATGTGCCCGAAGGCGAGGTCTATGCCGCGGTCGAAGCGCCGAAGGGCGAGTTCGGCGTCTATCTCGTGTCCGACGGCTCGAACCGACCGTACCGCTGCAAGATCAGGGCGCCGGGATTCCCGCATCTTGCCGCGATGCACTCGCTGACCAAGGGCCACATGCTGGCCGACGTGTCGGCGATCCTCGGCTCTATCGACATCGTGTTTGGGGAGATCGACCGTTGACCGTCCGCCGCCTCGCGGAAGTTCAGCCGCCGAGCTTTGCGTTTACCGCAGAAAGCCGGGCGCTGGCCGAGCGCGAAATCGCAAAATATCCCGAAGGGCCGGCAAGCATCGGCCGTCATCGCCTTGCTGCGCATTGCCCAGGAGCAGGAGGGCGGCTGGCTGCCCGAACCGGCGATCCGCCTCGTCGCCGATATCCTCGAGATGCCGCATATCCGGGCGCTCGAAGTCGCGACCTTCTACACCATGTTCAACCTGTCGCCGGTCGGCAGGAAGGCGCACATCCAGGTCTGCGGCACGACGCCTTGCATGCTGCGCGGCGCCGAAGCGCTGAAGCAGATCTGCCGCGAGCGCATCCATTACGATCAGGGCCACGTTTCGGCCGACGGGGATTTCTCGTGGACCGAGGTCGAGTGCGCCGGCGCGTGCGTCAACGCACCCATGGTGCAGATCGAGGCCGACACGTTCGAGGATCTGACCCCCGACCTCTTCAACAAGCTCATCGACGATATCGCCGCCGGTCGCCCCGTGCATCCCGGTCCGCAGATCGATCGGCAGTTCGCCGAGCCCGAGGGCGGTGCGACGACGCTGACCGATGAGGGTCTCTACAACGGCCGGGCAAGCAAGACGCCGACGATCAAGGGCAAGGCGCCCGTCGGCGAGAAGGTTCGCGAACCGGCGCCGGCACCGGCCGGTGACGCGGCGGACGATCTTAAGCTGATCTCCGGCGTCGGGCCGAAGCTTGAGCAGAAGCTGAATGCGCTGGGCGTGCGCCGCTACGCGCAGATCGCGGCGTGGACCGCTGACGACGTTGGGCGGTTCGACAACGAGCTCAGCTTCCACGGGCGTATCGAACGCGACAACTGGGTCGGACAGGCGAAAGCGCTTGCCGCCGGCGGCAAGGGAGACTGAGGGATGCTCGCCGACAAGGACCGCATCTTCACCAATCTCTACGGCCGGCACGATTGGCATCTTGCCGGCGCGCGCTCGCGCGGGGCGTGGGACGGCACCAAGGTGATTCTGGATCGCGGCCGTGAAGACATTATCGAGGAGCTCAAGAAATCCGGTCTGCGCGGCCGCGGCGGCGCGGGCTTCCCGACCGGGCTCAAATGGTCGTTCATGCCGAAGACGATCGGCGAGCGGCCGCACTATCTCGTCGTCAACGCCGACGAGTCGGAGCCTGGCACGTGCAAGGATCGCGAGATCATGCGGCACGATCCGCACCTCCTCATCGAGGGGTGCCTTGTCGCCGGTTTCTCGATGGCCGCGCACACTTGCTACATCTACATCCGCGGCGAGTTCATCCGCGAGGCTGAGCACCTCGATGCGGCGATCGAGGAAGCTTATGACGCGCGCCTGATCGGCAAGAACAACGTCAATGGCTGGGATTTCGACATCTACGTCCACCGCGGCGCAGGCGCCTATATCTGCGGCGAGGAAACGGGCCTCCTCGAATCGCTGGAGGGCAAGAAGGGCCTGCCGCGGCTGAAGCCGCCATTCCCGGCCAATGTCGGTCTGTGGGGTTGCCCGACGACCGTCGCCAATGTGGAATCGGTTGCCGTGGCGCCGACGATCATGCGCCGCGGCGGCGAATGGTTTGCCGGTATCGGCCGCCCCAACAACACCGGCACCAAACTGTTCTGCATCTCAGGTCACGTCGAGCAGCCATGCACCGTCGAAGAGGCGATGGGCCTGCCGTTACGCGATCTGATCGAGAAACATGCCGGCGGCGTGCGCGGCGGCTGGGACAATCTCCTGGCCGTCATCCCCGGCGGTGCGTCGGTGCCGCTCATCCCGGCGTATCAATGCGAGGACCTGCCGATGGATTTCGACAGCCTCAAGGAGCTGAAGTCCGGTCTCGGCACGGCCGCCGTGATCGTCATGGACAAGTCCACCGACGTCATCCGGGCTATCTCTCGGCTCTCCTATTTCTACATGCATGAGAGCTGCGGCCAGTGCACGCCGTGCCGTGAGGGCACCGGCTGGATGTGGCGGGTGCTGGAGCGCATGGCGCGCGGCGAGGCGCATAAGAGGGAGATCGACACGCTGCTCGATGTTTCCTATCGGGTGGAGGGCCACACGATCTGCGCGCTTGGCGATGCTGCGGCTTGGCCGGTGCAGGGCCTCATCCGGCATTTCCGGGATGTGATCGAAGAACGTATCGACGAATATGCGGCACGGCCGGCGGCCGAGCCTGTGCTGGTCGCGGCGGAGTAAGGGCGAATGACCGTTCTCAAAGTCAACGGCATCCAGATCGACGTCCCGGCCCACTACACGCTGCTGCAGGCGTGCGAGGAGGCCGGCGCCGAAGTGCCGCGCTTTTGCTTCCACGAGCGCCTGTCGATCGCCGGCAATTGCCGCATGTGCCTGGTCGAGCTGAAGGGGTCGCCGAAGCCGGTGGCGTCGTGCGCCTGGGCCGTGCGTGACTGCCGGCCCGGCCCGAACGGCGAACCGCCCGAAGTCGTCACCCGCTCCCCCTTCGTGCGCAACGCGCGCGAGGGTGTGATGGAGTTCCTGCTGATCAACCATCCGCTCGATTGCCCGATCTGCGATCAGGGCGGCGAGTGCGATCTGCAGGATCAGGCGATGGCCTATGGCATCGACCACAACCGCTTCGCCGAGAACAAGCGCGCGGTCGAAGACAAATATCTCGGCCCGCTGGTGAAGACGTCGATGAACCGCTGCATTCATTGCACGCGGTGCGTCCGCTTCGCGGCGGAGGTCGGCGGCGTGACCGAGCTCGGCGCCACCGGGCGCGGCGAGGACATGGAGATCACGACGTATCTGGAAAAGGCGATGTCGTCCGAATTGCAGGGCAATGTCATCGACCTTTGCCCGGTCGGCGCGCTCACCTCGAAGCCCTATGCGTTTCAGGCCCGGCCGTGGGAACTGGTGAAGACGGAGAGCATCGACGCGATGGACGCTGTCGGCTCGAACATCCGTGTCGACACGCGGGGCCGCGAAGTGATGCGCGTCCTGCCGCGCCTGCATGAAGGCGTCAACGAGGAATGGATCTCCGACAAGACGCGCTTCATCTGGGACGGCCTGCGCACGCAGCGGCTGGACCGGCCGTATCTGCGCGCCCATGGCAAGCTCGAAGCTGCCAGCTGGAGTGCGGCGTTCGCCGCGATCGCCAAGGTCGCGGCGCAGAGCGGTGCGCGTATCGGTGCGATCGCGGGCGATCTCGCCACCGCGGAAGAAATGTTCGCGCTGAAGCAGCTGATGGCGTCGCTCGGCTCGGCGAATATCGATAGCCGCCAGGACGGCGCGGCGCTTGACCCCGCGCTTGGGCGTGCGAGCTACCTCTTCAATCCGACGATCGCCGGCATCGAAGCGGCCGACGCGGTGCTCATCATCGGGTCCGATCCGCGGCACGAAGCGGCGTTGATCAACGCCCGCATCCGCAAGCGTTGGCGCATGGGCGCGCTACCCGTCGCGCTCATCGGCGAGCCGGTCGACCTCACGTATGTCTATGACCATCTCGGCACCGGGCCGTCGGCGATTGCCGACCTTGCGGCCGGGAAGGGCGCCTTCGCCGCAGTGCTGAAGGCCGCGAAGCGTCCGGTCGTCATCGTCGGGCAGGCCGCGCTCGCGCGCCCCGACGGCCAGGCGATTCTGCGCGAGGCCGCCAAGCTCGCGACCGCCGGCGAGCGCGACGAAGGCTGGAACGGTCTTGCCGTTCTGCACAATGCGGCCGGCCGGGTTGGCGGCCTCGATGTTGGCTTCGTGCCGGGCGAGGGTGGTCTCGACACTGCGGCCATGCTCGATGCGGCCGGCTCAGGACTGCTCGACATGATGTTCCTGCTCGGCGCCGACGAGATCGACATGAGCGCGCTCGGCAAGACGTTCGTCGTCTATATCGGCAGCCATGGCGATGCCGGGGCAATGCGCGCCGACGTCGTTCTGCCGGGCGCCGCATATACCGAGAAGTTCGGCACTCTGGTCAACACTGAGGGCCGCGCGCAGCGCCTGAAACGAGCCGCGTTCCCGCCCGGCGACGCCCGCGAGGATTGGGCGATTCTCCGCGCTCTGTCCGATCAGCTTGGGCACAAGCTGCCTTTCGATACGCTTGCCGAACTGCGCGCGCTGATGATCGCAGAGCATCCGGCGCTGGCGAAAGTCGATGCCGTCGCGATGGAAGGGCCGGAGGCGTTGCAGCCTCTGCTCGCCGTCAAGGGCGAATTCGGTGCGGCGGCGTTCGGGCTTGCGGTCGCGGATTTCTATTTCACCAATGCGATCGCACGGGCCTCGGCGGTCATGGCCGAATGTTCGGCGCTTGCGGCTGGCCGGTTGGCGGAGGCGGCGGAGTAGGCGATGAGCTTCTGGACCGTCTATTTCTGGCCCGGAGTCGTGCTGGCGCTGCAAGCGGCGGCGGCCATGATCGTGTTGCTGGTGATCGTCGCCTATCTTCTCTATGCCGACCGCAAGGTCTGGGCGGCGGTGCAGATGCGGCGTGGGCCGAATGTCGTTGGTCCGTGGGGTCTGTTCCAGTCCTTCGCCGATCTGTTCAAGTTCGTGCTGAAGGAGCCGATCGTTCCGTCCGGCGCCAACAAGGGCGTGTTCCTTCTGGCTCCGCTGGTGGCGGCTGCCCTGGCGCTCGCCGCCTGGGCGGTGATCCCGGTCAACGCGAATTGGGTGATCGCCAACATCAATGTCGGCGTCCTCTACATTTTTGCGGTCTCGTCGCTGGGCGTTTACGGCGTGATCATGGGCGGCTGGGCGTCAAACTCGAAATATCCGTTCCTTGGCGCGCTCCGCTCTGCGGCGCAGATGGTCTCCTACGAAGTCTCGATCGGCTTTGTGTTGATCGCAGTGCTCCTCCTGGTCGGCTCGCTCAATCTGAGCGACATCGTGCTGGCGCAGGAGAACGGCCTCGGCACAAGGCTCGGCCTGACCCCGAGCCTCCTCGACTGGCACTGGCTGTCGCTCTTCCCGATGTTCGTTGTGTTCTTC
The DNA here is from genome assembly GCA_963732865.1 of uncultured Alphaproteobacteria bacterium. GTDB lineage: Bacteria > Pseudomonadota > Alphaproteobacteria > Rhizobiales > Kaistiaceae > JADLGL01. Next base: position 128,390 of record CAVTBC010000001.1, read on the forward strand.
ATCTCGGCGCTTGCTGAGACGAACCGGCCGCCATTCGACCTGCCTGAGGCGGAATCGGAACTCGTCGCCGGCTACGCGACCGAATATTCCTCGACGCCCTATGTGATGTTCTTCCTCGCCGAATATGTCGCGACCGCCCTGATGTGCGCGCTCGGCACGATCCTTTTCCTCGGCGGCTGGCTGCCGCCGATCGACGTGGCCTGGCTCGATTGGGTGCCGGGCTTCGTCTGGTTCCTGCTGAAGGCTCTGCTGCTTTTCTTCCTCTTCGCGATGGTGAAGGCGTTCGTGCCGCGCTACCGCTATGATCAGCTGATGCGGCTCGGCTGGAAGGTGTTCCTGCCGCTATCGCTGTTCATGGTCGTCCTGGTGGCGGGCGTGCTGCAGGTCACGGGATGGGCGCCATGAGGCTCGATCAAGCCGCACGTTCGATTTTCCTGCGCGAGTTCGTCGGAGCGTTTTTCCTGTCGCTCCGCTATTTCTTCGGCAAGAAGGCGACCCTGAACTATCCGTATGAGAAGGGTCCGCTCAGCCCGCGCTTTCGCGGAGAGCATGCGCTGCGCCGTTATCCCAATGGCGAGGAGCGCTGCATCGCCTGCAAGCTGTGCGAGGCGATCTGCCCGGCCCAGGCCATCACCATCGAGGCCGGGCCGCGACGGAACGACGGTACGCGCCGCACGACGCGCTACGACATCGACATGGTGAAGTGCATCTATTGCGGCTTCTGTCAGGAAGCCTGCCCGGTCGACGCCATCGTCGAGGGACCGAATTTCGAGTTCGCGACGGAAACGCGCGAGGAGCTTTACTACGACAAGGACAAATTGCTGGCGAACGGCGATCGCTGGGAGAGAGAGATCGCCGCGAACATAGCCCGGGATGCACCCTACCGCTGAGGCAATGCGCCCGGCCTGATTGGCTGGACGCTCATGCGGTGAGTGACTAAGACACGGGGCTTTCGCCGACTTGGGAGGGGGGCGTGACAGTGCAGATAACGATTGTCCGGCCGCAGGCTTTCATGGCCCTGCTGGTACCCGCCTCCGTCAAAGTGGATGGGCGCCGGGCGATACGCCTTTGGGCCGGTCAGAAGGCAACGGTCCGAATGCCTGACAGTGCCTCCGAAATCGCGGTGGCCGCGTTTGGCTTCCCAACCCAGCGGATGAATCTCGCTGACCTCCACGCCGGGGACGTGTTGTCCTATGTGATCTTAGTTCGTTGGAGCACCTACCCGATCGTCTTTGGTGGCATGGCGGCCGTCTACGTCCTTCAAGCGGTTCTGATGCACTGGAGCCGTGCCGCAGCGAACGCCGTGACCATCGTGCTCGGCGTTGCGTTGATCGCGTTTGCAGTCGTGCGCGACTGGCATAGCACCGCACAGCTTCGGAAAGTTGAGCCGAAAAAGTCCGTTGGGGTGCCGGCGTAATGGGTCTGCCCGGGTTCTTCTTCTACATTTTTGCCACGGTGCTCCTCGCCTCGGGGATCATGGTGGTTGCCGCGAAGAATCCGGTTCATTCCGTGCTGTTCCTGATCCTCGCCTTCGCCAATGCGGCCGGGCTCTTCATGCTGCTCGGGGCGGAGTTCCTCGCGCTCATCCTCATCATCGTCTATGTCGGCGCTGTCGCGGTGTTGTTCCTGTTCGTGGTGATGATGCTCGACGTCGACTTCGCCGAGCTCAAGCAGGGCTTCCTCACCTATCTGCCGACCGGCGGCCTGATCGCCGGCATCATGGTAGCCGAGATTCTCATCACCATCGGCGGGGCGATCATCTCGCCGGATCAGATTGCCGGGGCGGCGGTGCCGATCCCGGACATCGAGCGCATCTCGAACACCGAGGCGATCGGCAACGTGCTTTACACGCGCTACCTCTTCTACTTCCAGCTCGCCGGCCTCGTACTGCTGGTGGCGATGATCGGCGCCATCGTGCTGACGCTGCGCCACAAGCCGGGCGTCAAACGTCAGTCGATCGCGGCCCAGGTGGCGCGGACGCCGGCGACCGCGATCGAAGTGCGCAAGGTCGAACCGGGGAGGGGAGCCTGATGGGCGTCGGACTCGGACATTATCTGACGGTTGCCGCGATCCTGTTCACGGTCGGCATCTTCGGCATAATGGTGAACCGCAAAAACATCATCATCATGCTGATGTCGGTCGAGCTCATCCTGCTCGCCGTCAACATCAACCTCGTTGCGTTCTCCTCGTTCCTCAACGATCTCGTCGGGCAGGTGTTCGCCCTCCTCGTGCTGACGGTCGCAGCTGCTGAAGCCGCGATCGGGCTCGCCATCCTCGTCGCCTTCTTCCGCAATCGCGGATCGATCGCGACTGAGGACATCAACGCGATGAAGGGCTGAGCCGCCGCATGGTCGCGACCATCGTCCTTCTGCCCGCAATCGGGGCACTGATTGCAGGGCTGATTACTCTGTTCGGATCGCATCGGGCGCTGCTCGAACGCGAGAGTGCGACCCCGGTCGGGCGCCATCGCGGCCATGTGGACCATCCCGCCGACGACCATCACGGTCATGGCGACGACGATCCGATGGATGTGCCGACGCCCGGCGGCTGGCCGGCGGAGCTGATCACCTCGGCGCTGCTCGTGCTCGCTGCGGTGCTGTCATGGATCGTGTTCTTCCAGGTGGCGTTCGGCGATGGCGGCCTTGAGGAGATCTCCGTCTTCCCGTGGATTCAGTCAGGCGCGCTGATCGCCGATTGGACCCTGCGCATCGATACGCTGACGGCGGTGATGCTGGTGGTGGTGACGACGGTGTCTGCGCTCGTCCACATCTACTCGATCGGCTACATGGCGCACGATCCGCATCAGTCGCGGTTCTTCGCCTATCTGTCGCTGTTCACCTTCGCGATGCTGCTGCTGGTGACGGGCAACAATCTCGTCCAACTTTTCCTCGGCTGGGAGGGCGTCGGGCTCGCGTCCTATCTGTTGATCGGATTCTGGTACAAGCGGCCGGCAGCAAACGCTGCCGCGATCAAGGCCTTCGTCGTCAACCGCGTCGGCGATTTCGGCTTCGCCCTCGGCATCTTCGGGCTGTTCTTCCTGTTCGGCTCGGTGAACCTCTCCGACATTTTCGGCGGCGCCGAGGAAATGGTCGGCCACACGGTCAACTTTCTCGGCTTCGATCTTGACGCGCTGAACCTCATCACGCTGCTCCTGTTCATCGGCGCGATGGGCAAGTCGGCGCAATTTCTGCTGCACACCTGGCTGCCGGACGCGATGGAAGGCCCGACGCCCGTGTCGGCGCTGATTCATGCGGCGACAATGGTGACGGCCGGCGTGTTCCTGGTCGCGCGCATGTCGCCGCTGTTCGAGCATGCGCATGACACGATGATCTTCGTTACCTTCATCGGTGCGACGACGGCCTTCTTCGCCGCCACCGTCGGGCTGGTGCAGAACGACATCAAGCGTGTCATCGCCTATTCGACCTGTTCGCAGCTCGGCTACATGTTCGTGGCGCTCGGGCTCGGCGCCTATCCCGTCGCCATCTTCCATCTCTTCACCCACGCCTTCTTCAAGGCCCTGCTCTTCCTCGGCGCCGGTTCGGTCATCCATGCCGTCGGCGACGAGCAGGATATGCGGAAGATGGGCGGCCTGTGGAACAAGATCCCGCTCACTTACGCGATGATGCTGGTCGGGACGCTGGCGCTCACCGGCTTTCCCTTCACCGCGGGCTATTTCTCGAAGGACGCGATCATCGAGGCGGCTGCTGCGGGCGAGGGCGGCATGGCCGCCTATGGCCTGTGGATGACGATCATCGCCGCCGTCTTCACCGCGTTCTATTCCTGGCGTCTCATCTTCATGACGTTTCACGGCAAGCCGCGCGCGCCGAAAGCGGTGATGGACCACATCCACAAATCACCGCAGGTGATGATGGTGCCGCTCTATGTACTTGCCGCGGGCGCGCTGTTCGCCGGCGTCGCCTTCGCTGGCTCGTTCATCGGCGATGGGCATGAGGCCTTCTGGCAGAACGCGATCTTCATGTCGGAGGACAATCACATCCTGCACGAAATGCATGACGTTGCCGGCTGGGTGCCATGGGCGCCAATGATCGCGATGGTGCTTGGCTTCCTCGTCGCCTACTGGTTCTACATCCGCTCGCCGCAGGTGCCGCGCCGTCTCGCTGAGGAGCAGGATGTCGCCTACAGGTTCCTGCTCAACAAGTGGTATTTCGACGAGATCTATGACGCGATCTTCGTGCGTCCGGCGCAGTGGCTTGGCCGCTTCCTGTGGCGGCGTGGCGACGGCTGGCTGATCGACGGCTTCGGTCCGGACGGTGTGTCGGCGCGGGTGCTCGACGTGACGCGCAGCATCGTGCGGCTGCAGTCAGGCTACATCTATCACTATGCATTCGCGATCCTGATCGGCGCCGCTTTGCTGATCACGTGGATGCTTTTCGGATCATGAGGATGGGCGCTTGAGTGATTGGCCGATCCTCTCGACGGTGACGTTCCTGCCGCTGGTGGGCGTGCTGTTCGTGCTCACCATCCGCGGCGACGACGACGTCTCGCGGCGCAACATCTACCATGTCGCGCTGTGGACGACGGCCGTCACCTTTGTCTTGTCGCTGGTGATCTGGGGCCGCTTCGACAGCGGCGTCGCCGACTTCCAGATGCTGGAGGATGCCGCCTGGCTTGGCGGCACGATCCATTATCGCATGGGCGTCGACGGCATCTCCATCCTGTTCGTCGTCCTCACCGCGTTCCTGATGCCGATCTGTATCATCGCTTCCAAGCGGTCGGTGAAGACGCGGTTCAAGGAATACATGATCGCGTTTCTGGTGCTGGAGACGCTGATGATCGGCGTCTTTTGCTCGCTCGATCTGGTGCTGTTCTACGTGTTCTTCGAAGGCGTCCTCATTCCGATGTTCCTGATCATCGGTGTGTGGGGCGGCGCGCGGCGCGTTTATGCCAGCTTCAAGTTCTTCCTCTATACGCTCGCCGGTTCGGTTCTCATGCTGCTGGCGGTGCTGGCGATGTATTGGGAAGCCGGCACGACCAACATCATCGACCTCCTCAACTACCCGTTCCCGGAGTCGATGCAGACCTGGCTGTGGCTGGCGTTCTTCGCATCGTTTGCGGTGAAGCTGCCGATGTGGCCGGTGCACACCTGGCTGCCGGACGCGCATGTCGAAGCGCCAACGGCCGGGTCGGTGATCCTGGCCGGTGTCCTGTTGAAGATGGGCGGCTATGGCTTCCTGCGCTTCTCGCTGCCGATGTTCCCGATTGCGTCGGGTGATCTGGCGCCTCTGATCTACACGCTGTCCGTCGTAGCGGTGATCTACACGTCCCTCGTGGCGCTGGCGCAGAAGGACATGAAGAAGCTCATCGCCTATTCTTCGATCGCGCATATGGGCTTCGTCACGATCGGAATTTTCACGCTGACGGAGCAGGGCGTGCAAGGCAGCGTCTTCCTGATGCTGTCGCATGGTCTCGTTTCCGGGGCGCTCTTCCTTTGCGTTGGCGTCGTCTATGACCGCATGCATACGCGCGAGATCAGCGCCTATGGCGGCCTAGTGCAGCGAATGCCGCTCTACGCCGTGGCGTTTCTGGTATTCACGCTCGCCAATGTCGGACTGCCGGGAACCAGCGGCTTCGTCGGCGAGTTCCTCGTTCTGGTGGGCGTCTTCCAGGTGAATACCTGGGTCGCGGTTCTGGCGACGACGGGCATCATCCTGTCGGCCGCCTATGCTCTGTGGCTCTATCGCCGCGTCATTTTCGGACCGCTGGTGAAGGACGCGCTGAAGAGCATCAAGGATCTGTCGCGGCGCGAACAGCTTATCCTGGCGCCGCTGGTGGTCCTGATCCTGTTCTTCGGCGTCTATCCGATGCCCATCCTCGACGTTACGGCCGTGTCGGTCGACCACCTCGTGACGCACACCCAGTCGGCGATTGACGCGGCGGCGCAACTCGCCAGCGCGGCGGCGCAGTGAGGCAGGACTGATGGAACTCTCGGCCGCACCAACCATCGACGAAATCGTCACCGCGCTGCCGGAGATCGCCCTTGCTGCGGGGGCGCTGGTGATGCTCGTTGTCGGGATCATCGCCAAGCATCCGGCCCGGCTCGTCACCGCTCTTGCGCTACTGCTGGTCGGCGGCTCGGCGATCGCGCTGTTCTTCATTCCGCTCTCGGGACCGGTCTTCAACGGCGCCTTCATCCTCGATCCGTTTGCGCGCTTCATGAAGATCGCGACACTAATCGCGTCGGAGATCGCCATTATTCTCGCTGTCGGATTTGGGCGGCGGGAGAGCTTCGAGCGCTTTGAATATCCGATCCTTATCGTCACCGCGACGCTGGGCATGATGGTGATGATCTCGGCGCATGATCTGATCGCGCTCTATATCGGCATCGAGTTGCAGTCGCTGTCGCTCTACGTCCTGGCGGCGATCAAGCGCGATTCACTGAAGGCGACGGAAGCGGGCATCAAATATTTCGTTCTCGGCGCGATGTCGTCGGGCCTCCTGCTTTACGGCGCTTCGCTGATCTATGGCTTCACCGGCCAGACCTCGTTTGACGGTATCGCCGCAGCGCTGCAGGGCGGCGCCGATACCGGCCTCATTTTTGGCCTCGTCTTCTTGCTTGCCGGTCTCGCGTTCAAGGTGGCCGCCGTGCCGTTCCATATGTGGACGCCGGACGTCTATCAGGGTGCGCCGACGCCGGTGACCGCGTTCTTCGCGGCGGCGCCCAAGCTCGCGGCGATGGCGCTGCTGGTGCGGGTCGTCAGCGAGCCCTTCGGCAATCTGGGCGACCAGTGGCAGCAGATTATCGCTTTCCTCGCGATTGGCTCGATGGTGCTCGGCGCCTTTGCTGCGATCGGTCAGAACAACATCAAACGCCTGATGGCTTATTCAGCGATCGGCCATGTCGGCTTCGCGCTGGTCGGGCTGGCAGCCGGAACCGAAGCAGGCGTCCAGGGCGTCATCATCTATCTGGTGATCTATCTGGCGATGACAGTCGGAACATTCGCCTGCATCCTGGCGATGCGGACGTCGGACGGCATGGTCGAGAATATCAGCGATCTTGCCGGCATTTCGCGCACCAATCCGGTGATGGCGACGATCCTGGCGCTGCTCATGTTCTCGCTCGCGGGCATCCCGCCGCTTGCCGGCTTCTTTGCCAAGTTCTACGTGTTCTCGGCTGCGATCGAAGCGGGCCTTTATCCGCTAGCGGTGATTGGCGTTCTCGCCAGTGTCGTCGGCGCCTTCTATTACCTGCGCGTCGTCAAGGTGATGTTCTTCGATGAAGCCATGAAGGGCTTCGAGCCGATGGTCGGCGAATATCGTCTCGTGGTTGGCGCAAGTGGTGTATTTGCGGTCGCATTCATTCTCTTGGCAGGGCCGCTGAATGATCTCGTACAGACCGCCGCCGGCACGTTCTTCTAGTCGTCGATGACCTTCATCCTGGGTCCCAACGCCCTGGCGGCGGGCTATCGGCTTTTCCCGTATGACACGATCGGCTCGACCAGCGCCGAAGCGATGGCGATGGCGCGGGCCGGCGATTCGGGCCGCGTCTGGGTGGCGGCGCTGGAACAGACCGCGGGTGTCGGGCGGCGTGCAAGGCCATGGCAGACGCCGCGCGGCAATCTCGCCGCTAGTGTTTTCGTGCAAACCAGCGCTACGCCCAACCGCGCCGCAACGCTTGGCTTCGTCGCCGGCCTCAGCCTGATGGAGGCGCTGGCGAAATTGGCGCCGGCGCTGGTGGCCGACACCGCGCTCGACGGCGCAACCGGCCGCAAGTCGCAGTTGGCGTTGAAATGGCCGAACGATCTGGTCAATGGCGGCGGCGCCAAGATCGCCGGCATTCTGCTGCAGGCGGAACGTCTGTCACGCGACAAGATGGGTGTCGTGGCAGGCATCGGCGTCAACACGATCGCGGCTCCCGAAGGCACGCCTTTCCCGGCGACGTCGCTAGCGGCGCTCGGCTGCCGCATCACCGCCGAGGAACTATTCACCGAACTCGCCGAAAGCTGGCTGCGCTACGAACGGCTTTGGGACAACAGCGAGGGCCTTCCTGCCATCCGCGAATTGTGGATGGAGCGGGCGACGGGGATTGGCGAGGAGGTCGCGGTCAAGGTCGGCAACGAGATCGTTCGCGGGCGATTTGCGACGATCGACGACGAGGGCTGCCTGGTCGTGCGGACGCCTGGCGGTGAGCGACGGATCACCGCCGGTGAAGTCCATCTCGGGACGGTCGCTTCTTTGCGAGCGGCGGGCTGATCGTGGCCGGCAAAGACGAACTCGTCTTCGCAGCCCTCGGCGGTGTCGGCGAAATCGGGATGAATCTGGGCCTCTACGGATTCGGCCCGGCGAACGACCGCAAATGGATCGCCGTCGATTGCGGCGTCACCTTCGCGGGACCGGATCTGCCCGGTATCGATCTCATCTATCCGGACATCAGTTTTCTCGAGAAGCTTGGTCCGCGCCTGCTGGCCATGGTCATCACGCATGGCCATGAGGATCACTATGGCGCGCTCGCCACGCTGTGGCCGAAATTCCGCGCGCCGGTATACGCCTCGCCGTTTGTCGAAGGTCTGTTGGCGGCGCGGCATGGCGCCGAGGCTGCCGCTTCGGAGATGCGCATCAATCCGGTCCGCGCCGGCCGTCGCTGGACGATCGGCCCGTTCGACCTTGAATGCGTGGGTGTCGCGCATTCAATCCCGGAAGCGATGTCGCTTGTCATTCGCACGCCGCTCGGGACCGTCGTTCACACCGGGGACTGGAAGCTGGACACGGATCCGGTCGTGGGCTGGCAGACGGATACGAAGCGCCTGCACGAAATCGGCGAGGAGGGCGTGCTCGCCCTGGTGTGCGATTCCACCAATGCCGGGCGCGAGGGGGAAAGCGCCAGCGAGGGCGCTGTCGCCGAGGGAATCGCCGCAGTCGTCGCCGAAGCGAAAGGCCGCGTCGCCTTCACGCTGTTCTCATCCAACGTTGCCCGTCTGCGCTCGATTGCGCTTGCAGCGCGTGCCGCGGGCCGTGAAGTGGTCGCCACCGGCCGCGCCATCAGGCGGGTCATCGAGGTCGCTACCGAACTTGGCTACCTCGAAGGAACCCCGCCATTTCGCGAAGTCGAAGAACTGGACCGGTTGCCGGCGGGCAATGTCGTCCTGATCCTTTCCGGCAGCCAGGGCGAAGCACGCGCTGCGTTGGCCCGCGTTGCCGCCGGCGAGGATCGCCGCGTTCGCCTGGGGCCCGGCGATGTGATGGTGTTCTCGTCGCGCACGATCCCGGGCAATGAGCGGCCGGTGATCGACATCGTCAACCAGCTCACCAAGGCGGGCGTCACCGTGGTGACCGACCGCGAGCGCCTCGTTCACACCTCCGGGCATCCGCGCCGCGGTGAGTTGAGGTCCCTCTATAGCTGGCTGAGGCCCGAGATCCTTGTGCCGGTGCATGGCGAGGCCGCGCATCTGGCGGCGCAGACGGCGCTCGGCCGAGAGGCCGGGATCGGCACCGTCCTCGACGCTTCGGACGGTTCGCTCGTCCGTCTGGCGCCCAACCCGGCATCCTTCGCCGAGTCGGTGCCGGTGGGGCGAACCTATCGGGACGGCACGGTAATCGGCGAATTCGACACGCTTGGCATCAGCCAGCGGCGGCGCATGGCCTTTGCCGGGCACATCGCCGTCGTCATCGTTCTCGACGATCGTGGGGAGGTACAAGGCGGACCGAAGGCAACCCTGACCGGCATTCCGATCGCGACACCGAACGGCGGGGCGATGACGGACGTAGTGGCGAAGGCCGTGCATGGCGCGTTGACCGGAATCCCGAGGCCGCGCCGGCGCAGCTCCGAGTTGGTGGCCGAAGCGGTGCGCCGCGCCGTCCGCGCGGAAGTGGCCGCGGTGTGGGGCAAGAAGCCGGTTTGCGTCGTGCAGGTCGTCACGATTTAGGGCGATTGGGCGCAGGCGGGAAGGGCGTCGGGATTTGCTTCGTTTCGCTGGCGGTCGTAAACCGGCGCGAGCAATTTTCAGGAAGCCCGACCCGAATGAACTGGCTGACGATCTCCGCCGTCTATTTTGTCACTTGGTGGCTTTGCCTCTTCATCGTCCTGCCGATCGGCGTGCGGACGCAGGATGAAGAGGGCGAGACGACGCTTGGCACGATTGGCAGTGCGCCGGCGCGGCCGATGCTGGCGCGCAAGGCGCTGGCGGCGACGGTTCTAGCGGCGGTTATTGTGGGGGCATTGGCCTTCGCGTTCGATCGCTTCGACGTCACGCTGGAAAGCGTCAGTCACGCGCTCGACTAGGCCTTGAAACAAAAAGCAAGGCCCGAGGGCCTTGCCAAAGTCTTCGCGTCCTAACCCCTCCTACCGTAAGGCTTTTCGGCAACTTTTTTTGTTGTCCTTAGCCACTCCGGTGGCAGCAGCTTGCGCCGCGCCAGAGGGGTCTCCTCCCAAGACTCAGACCGCGATGTTTTTCTCCCCTGCGGCTTTGCCGCAGCTCCTTCTTTCGAGGAAGTATGACAATAGCGCAATGTGCGACTTTGTGTCATCACAATATCGCCTCGGAAGCCAAATTTTTGTCGCGTCTGCCGTCAAAGCAATCTCTTCCTGCCGCTGTTTCAGGCGTTGCGCTTGACGGACGCTATCGACCATGGCGTTTGGCAAAACTCCAAGCCACTCGAATCGCACTGGTCTTTCATGCGCCTGTCCCGATATTTCCTGCCGACGTTGCGCGAGACTCCGAAAGAGGCCGAAATCGTCTCGCATCGTTTGATGCTGCGGGCGGGCATGATCCGGCAGCAGGCGGCGGGCATCTATTCCTGGCTGCCGCTCGGCCAGCGTGTTCTGGCGCGCATTGCGGACATCGTGCGCGAGGAACAGAACCGCGCCGGCGCCATTGAGATTCTGATGCCGACGATCCAGCCGGCGGAGCTCTGGCGCGAGAGCGGACGCTATGACGATTACGGCAAGGAGATGCTGCGGATTGAGGATCGGCATGAGCGGGCAATGCTTTACGGCCCGACCGCCGAGGAGGTGGTCACCGACATTTTCCGCAGCTTCGTACGCTCATACCGCGATCTGCCGCTGAACCTTTACAACATACAGTGGAAGTTCCGCGACGAAGTACGGCCCCGCTTTGGCGTCATGCGCGGTCGCGAGTTCCTGATGAAGGATGCCTATTCCTTCGACATCGACTTCGAGGCCTCACGCGCTGCCTATCAGCGGATGTTCGTCGCCTATCTGCGCACCTTTGCGCGGCTCGGCCTGAAGGCGATTCCGATGCGGGCCGAATCCGGTCCGATCGGCGGCGATATGAGCCACGAATTCGTGATTCTGGCGCAGACTGGCGAGAGTGCAGTCTTCTGCTCCAGGAAGCTTCTCGACCTGCCGATTCCCGGCGAGGACACTGATTTCCTCGGCGATCTGTCACCGATCATCGATGCCTGGACGGAGCACTATGCGGCGACCGAGGAAAAGCACGATCCGGCGGCTTTCGCGGCGTTGCCGGCCGAGGAGCAGATGGCGGCGCGCGGCATCGAGGTTGGCCACATCTTCCATTTCGGCGGCAAATATTCCGAGCCGATGAAAGCGACCGTTGCCGGTCCGGACGGCGTCGAGCGGCCGGTGCAGATGGGCTCCTATGGCATCGGCGTCTCGCGTCTGGTCGGTGCGATCATCGAGGCGAGCCATGACGACGCCGGCATCATCTGGCCCGAGGCGGTGGCGCCGTTCCGCGCCGGCATCGTCAATCTCAAGCCGAACGATGCGGTGACCGACGCGGCCGCCAGTGATCTGCATGACCGCCTTGCCGCCGCCGGAATCGACGTGCTTCTCGACGACGCAGAAGCAAGCGCCGGGGCGAAATTCGCGACCATGGATTTGATCGGACTGCCCTGGCAGGTGATCGTCGGCCCGAAGGGGCTGGCGCGCGGTGAGGTCGAATTCAAGAATCGCGCGACCGGCGAGCGCGAGGCGATGAGCCCCGAGGCCGCGGTCAACCGCTTGCTGGGGAGCTGATCGCGCTTTGGCGGTGAACGAACAAACGGCCGAGACAGCGGAGCCGACCCGCACCAAGCCGTTCGCCCGGTTCGAGTGGATGGTCGCGTTCCGCTATCTGCGCGCGCGTCGCCGCGAGCGATTTCATCTCCGTCATCACGCTGATCTCGCTGATCGGCATCATGCTGGGCGTGGCGACGCTGATCGTCGTCATGTCGGTGATGAACGGCTTCCGCGCCGAACTCATCGACCGCATTCTCGGCATCAACGGTCACATCGTCATCGAGCCAGTCGATACGCCGCTCAATGATTATGACACCGTTGCGGCTGCGGTGGCTGCCGTTCCAGGCGTTGTCGGCGTCTTGCCGCTGATCGAGAAGCAGGTGCTGGCTAGCGGACCGGCGGGCTCCACTGGCGCCCTGATCCGCGGCGTGCGCGAGCAGGATTTGCCGTCGGTTCCGGGCCTCACCGACAATGTGTTGTTCGGTTCGCTGGCCGCGTTCGATGAGGCCGAGGGCATTGCTCTCGGCACTGGCGTCGCGCAGGCGCTCGGCGTCACGGTCGGCGACAATGTCACCCTCATCAGCCCGGACGGGCCGATCACACCGATGGGGCAGGTGCCGGCCGAGCGAACCTTCAAGGTCGTCGCCATCTTCCAAATCGGCATGTCGGAATATGATTCGACCTTCATCTTCATGCCCTTCGCCACGGCGCAGTCGTTCTTCGGCACCGGCGACGAAGCCACGGCGATCGAGATCTATGTCGACAATCCGGACAATGTCGACGCGATCAAACCGCTGGTCGTGGATGCCATGGGCCGGCCCGGCTATCTCGTCGACTGGCAGCAGCGGAACACCACCTTCTTCTCCGCGCTCGAGGTCGAGCGGAACGTCATGTTCCTGATCCTGGCGCTGATTGTCCTCGTCGCCGCGCTCAACATCGTCTCCGGCCTCACGATGCTGGTGAAAGAGAAGGGCCGCGACATTGCCATCTTGCGCACGCTCGGAGCGACGCGCGGCGCGATCCTCCGTCTGTTCTTCATCACCGGGGCCGCGATCGGCACCGCCGGGACGCTGCTCGGCCTCGTGCTTGGCATCGTCGTGACGTGGAACGTCGAGGCGCTGCGCGGCCTCATCTCACGCCTCACCGGCACCGAGATCTTCTCGCCGGATCTCTATTACCTCAGCGTCTTGCCGGCCGACATCAATCCCAGCGAGGTCATCACGGTCGTGCTGATGGCGCTAGCGCTCAGCTATCTGGCCACGCTCTATCCGGCGTGGCGGGCGGCCAAGCTCGATCCGGTCGAGGCGCTGCGTTACGAATGACCGAGGCTCCGAACAGGCGCTCTATGACGGCTGTGCTGCGCATGGTCGGGCTGACGCGCTACTACGCCGAGGGCAAGGGTCGCCAGCTCGACGTCTTGAACGGCGTCGATATGGAGCTGTTCCCGGGTGAGACGGTGGCGCTGATCGCCCCGTCAGGCGCCGGCAAATCGACCCTCCTCCATCTGGCCGGACTGCTCGAACGGCCGGACGCCGGCGAAGTGCATATCGGCGACCGCGCCGCCGGCAGCCTTTCCGACGCGGAGCGGACCGCGATACGCCGCAACGAGATCGGCTTTGTCTATCAGTTCCATCATCTGCTGCCGGAGTTCACGGCGCTGGAAAATGTCGTCATGCCGCAGCTGATCCGCGGCATCGCGCCGGTTGAGGCGAAGCGCCGGGCCGCGGAACTGCTCACCTATCTCGGCGTCGGCGAGCGTGGTTCGCATCGCCCGTCCGAGCTTTCCGGCGGCGAGCAGCAGCGCGTCGCCATCGCCCGTGCCGTCGCCAATGCGCCCCAAATCGTGCTCGCCGACGAGCCGACCGGCAATCTCGATCCGGTCACCGCCGAGCGGGTGTTCGACGCGCTCACCGGGCTTGTCCGCGCCTCGGGCCTTGCGGCGCTGATTGCGACGCACAACCACGTCCTCGCCGAGCGGATGGACCGGGTGGTGACGCTTATCGATGGCAAGATCGTTCAGGTCTAGGCCCGCCGACGCAATTCGTTGACGCATCGCAATGCGGTCGCCTCATCGCCGCACCAAGGAAAGATCCTCGCTGCAACGGAGGCGATGATGAAGGCGCTCGTCATTTATGAATCGATGTTCGGAACGACCCATGAGATCGCCGAGGCGATCGCCGAAGGGATCCGGGGCGCTTTCGACGTCGAGTCGGCCGAGGTGGGCCATGCCGGTCAGCCACCCGGCGATATCGACCTCCTGGTGGTCGGCGGGCCGACGCACGCTTTCAGCATGAGCCGCGAAGCCACGCGTGCAAACGCCAAGGCCCAGGCGGCCGAGTTCGGCGTCACGCCGGTGTCGCAGGGAATCGGTGTGCGCGACTGGCTCGATACGCTCGGCTCGGCGGGGGGCAAGGCGGCCGCCGTCTTCGACACCTCCGCCAAGGCGCCGCGCTGGGTTCCGACCGGATCGGCCGCCAAGGCGATCGGCAAGGTATTGTCCGGCAAGGGGTATCGGCTGATTGTCGCGCCGGAGCAGTTTCGCATCGACGGGCGCAATCCCAAGCTTCTCCCCGGCGAGCTCGAGCGCGCGAAAGCGTGGGGTGCTTCGCTTGCCGGGCGGTTGAGTGGCTAACGGGCCGCGTCGGATGCGATAGAAGACGGACCAGTGGCGGTTCGGCTTCAGGAGCATTGATGGGCGGGATTTTCTCTTGGCGCGCTGCGGCAAGCGCGGCGGCGCTGGCGTCGGCGGCGCTCCTCTCCAGCTGCGCCGGAGACGGCTATTATCTGCAGGCGGCCGCCGGCCAGTTCCAGATGATGACGCATCGCGAGAACATCGCCGCGGCGGTCGCGGACGAGACGACCGCGCCCGAACTCAAGCGCCAGCTGGAGCTGATCCAGAGCCTCGTCGCCTTCGCGCATGACCGCCTGGCGCTGCCCGACAATGGCAGCTACGAGACCTTCGTGCCGCTGGACCGGCGCTATGTGACGTGGAACGTCGTCGCCGCGCCCGCCACTGCGCTCGATCCGGTCACCTGGTGCTTCCCCGTCGTCGGCTGCGTCTCCTATCGCGGCTATTTCGCCGAGGCGGATGCCGACGCCTTCGCCGCGACGCTGGAAGGCCAGGGGCTCGACGTCGCGGTGCTCGGCACGCGGGCCTATTCCACACTCGGTTGGTTCCACGATCCGGTGCCGTCGACGATCCTCTTCGACCCCGACTACGATCTTGCCGCCACCATCTTCCACGAGCTGACGCACCAGCGCGTCTATATCCCGGACGATACGACCTTCGACGAATCCTACGCCGTCGCCGTCGAGCGCGCCGGCACGGAACTCTGGCTCGCCGAGTATGGAACAGCCGAGCAGCGCGCCGCCTATCGGCGCGAGCGTGGCCGCGAGGAGGGCTTCGTCAATCTGCTGCTCGGGGCGCAGGATCAGCTTCGTGCGCTGTATGCCCAATCGCTTGACGAGGCGGCGATGCTGGCGGGCAAGGCGGCGATTTTCGACCGGCTCCGGGCCGACTACGCGCGGCTGAAGGCATCGTGGGGCGGCTATGCCGGCTATGACGGCTTCTTTGCGCAGGACCTTAACAACGCCAAGCTAGCCCTTATCGCGTCGTATAATTCGCGCGCAATCGCCTTCACCCAATTGCTGCACGACAATGGCGGTGACTGGGACGCCTTCCACGCCGCTGTGGAGGCGCTGTCGCTGCTGCCGCCCGACCAGCGCAACGCCGAACTGGATAGGCTCGCCGCCGAGGCGAGGTAGCGCGCTCTCGCGCCGCCGTTCGGGCGATCTCTTGTCCTTCACGAGGCGGGCAAAGGTCAACCGAAAGGCAGCTAATTCTCCAGGTGGACTTTGACCGAAATGTTCAAAAAGGAACAGTTTGGTGCAAAGCGGCGGGGCTACAACCAAAAAATGTAGCCGCCGAAAGCGACCGGTCCCCTTCGGCGCTGCGCATGGGAGATGCAGATGAGCGGAGCCGCCGAAGAACGCGCGCGCATCATTGCGTATCTGCGTGAGAGTTCGGCCTTGCTCAAGGCGGAGGCGCCGCCCGACAGCCCCATGATGGAGCATGCTTGGGCGCTCAAGACCGTGGCTGACGAGCTTGAGGCCGAGCAGAGAAATCCTTCCGCGCCGCGGTGAGCGGGCGGGGTGGATATCGGGAAATATCACAGGGCGGCAACGTCGAGGCCGGCGACCAGCGAGAAATTGCGCGCGACCACCAGCCTTTTGGTCAATTTGACATGAGAACAAAACGTGAATATAGACGGACCACACCATGTACACAGGAGATGCGGAAATGACTGTGATCGTACGGGAAGTGGCCGGCCTGACGGCGCTCGTTGTGTTCCTCGCCGCCGTCGGCATGTGGTCCGGCCTTCTCACCGGGGCGCTCTGACAATCGTCCCCAGCTCGATGCGGCCGGGCGGTGGACATCGCCGCCGCGCGGGCCACATTGGGCGCCGGAGGCGCTGAATGGAATTTGTCATCAAAGAGGTCGGCTTCGTGCATCTTCGGGTGCATTCGGCCTATTCGCTGCTCGAGGGGGCGCTGCCGCTGGCGCGCCTAGCTGGCCTCGCCGTCGCCGACAAGATGCCGGCGCTCGGCCTCACCGACAGCGGCAACCTCTTCGGCGCGCTCGAATTCTCGGAGAAGATGGCCGGCGTCGGCGTCCAGCCGATCATCGGCTGCCAGCTCGCGGTCGATTTCAACGACGGGTTGGAGGTCGGCAGGCGAGGGCGCTTCGGCGGCCCGCAGACCGCGAACCTCGTTCTCCTCGCCGCCAATGAGACCGGCTACCAGAACCTCGTCCATCTCGTCTCGCGCTCCTTCATCGACACCGAGTTCGGCAGCCTGCCGCATATCGTCATCGGCGCGCTGGGCGACCATTCCGACGGGCTGATCGCACTCACCGGCAGCAGCAACGGTCCAGTCGACCAGGCGCTGCTTTCGGGCCATGAGGGGCCCGCGAGCGAACGCCTGTTGCGGCTTGCTGCAATGTTCGACAATCGCCTTTACGTCGAGCTGCAACGCCATGGCCTGCCGGAGGAAATGGTCGCCGAGCCGGCGCTGGTTGATCTCGCCTATCGGCACGGCATCCCGCTCGTCGCCACCAACGAGCCCTTCTTCCCGATGCCCGACGATTTCGAGGCGCATGACGCGCTCATCGCTATCTCGGAAGGCGCTGTGATCGCCGAGGAGGGCAGGCGGCATCTGACGCCGGAACACTGGTTCAAGCCGCGGGCGGCGATGGTCGAGCTCTTCGCCGATCTGCCCGAGGCGACGGCGAGCACGGTCGAGATCGCCATGCGCTGCACCTTCCGGCCGAAAAGCCGGAAGCCGATCCTGCCGCGATTTGCCGGCAAGGACGCCGACCCCGAGACGGCCGACGAGCTCGAAGCCGAGGCGCTGCGCGCCGAGGCCAAGGAGGGGCTTGGCAAGCGCCTCGCCGCCAACGGCCTCGCCCCGGGGATGACGCGCCAAGCCTATGACGAGCGGCTCGACTATGAGCTCTCGGTCATCATCGGTATGAAATATCAGGGTTATTTCCTGATCGTGGCCGACTTTATCCAATGGGCCAAGGGGCAGAAGATCCCGGTCGGACCGGGCCGCGGTTCGGGCGCCGGCTCGCTCGTCGCCTGGTCGCTGACGATCACCGATATCGACCCGATCCGCTTCGACCTGCTCTTTGAGCGCTTCCTCAATCCCGAGCGCGTGTCGATGCCGGACTTTGACGTCGATTTCTGCCAGGACCGGCGCGACGAGGTGCTGCGCTATGTGCAGCAGAAATACGGCGCCGATCATGTGGCGCAGATCATCACCTTCGGAACGCTGCAGGCGCGCGCTGTGCTGCGCGATGTCGGCCGCGTGCTGCAGATGCCTTATGGCCAGGTCGACCGGCTGTGCAAGCTGGTGCCACAGAATCCTGCGAATCCGGTCAGCCTCGAACAGGCCGAGAAGGACGAGCCGCGCCTTGCGGCGGCGCGCGAGGAGCCGATCGTCGGGCGGCTGCTCGACATAGGCCGCAAGCTTGAGGGCCTCTACCGGCATGCGTCGACCCACGCGGCGGGCATCGTCATCGGCGACCGGCCGCTCGAGCAGATGGTGCCGCTCTATTCCGACCCGCGCTCGATCATGCCGGTGACCCAGTTCAACATGAAATGGGTCGAGCAGGCGGGCCTTGTGAAGTTCGACTTCCTGGGCCTCAAGACGCTGACGGTCCTTGATGCGGCGGTGAAGCTCGTGGCGAAGCGGGGCATCAGTGTTGATCTCGCCGAAATCCCGCTGGACGATACCAAGACGTTCCAGATGCTGGCGCGCGGTGAGGCGGTGTCCGTGTTCCAGCTGGAAAGTGCGGGCATGCGGCGGGCGCTGATCGACATGCAGCCGGACCGCTTCGAGGATCTCGTTGTTCTGGTCGCGCTCTACCGGCCCGGGCCGATGGCCAACATTCCCACCTATTGCGCCCGCAAGCTCGGCCGCGAGGAGGTCACCTATATCCATCCGCGGCTGAAGCCGATCCTGGAGCCGACTTACGGCATCATCACCTATCAGGAGCAGGTGATGCGCATCGCGCAGGATCTGGCCGGCTACAGCCTCGGCGAGGCCGATCTGTTGCGCCGCGCCATGGGCAAGAAGATCCGTTCGGAGATGGAGAAGCAGCGCGTACGCTTCGTTTCCGGCGCGGTCGAGCGCGGCCTGTCAAACGACGACGCGCGCGAGATTTTCGAGGCCTGCGCCAAGTTCGCCGATTATGGGTTCAACAAATCCCATTCCGCGCCCTATGCGCTCGTCACCTACCAGACCGCCTATATGAAGGCGAACTATCCGGCCGAGTTCCTGGCAGCGTCGATGACGCTGGAAATGACCAACACCGACAAGATCGCCGAATTCCGCCGCGAGGCGATGCGGATGGGGATCGTGGTCGAAGCGCCTTCGGTCAACCGGTCGGGCGCCGCCTTCACGGTCGAGGATGGCCGCATCCTCTATTCGCTGGCCGCCATAAAGGCAGTCGGGCACCAGGCTGTCGAGCATCTCGTCGAGGCGCGCGCAGCCAAGCCGTTCGCTGACCTTGCCGATTTCGCCGAACGGATTAATCCGCGCATCATCGGCAAGCGGGCGATGGAAAGCCTCGTCGCCGCCGGTGCCTTCGACGAATTGGAGCCGAACCGGGCGCGTCTTTTCGCCGGGATCGACCGCGTCCTTGGTCGCGCCACGCGGGCCGCCGACAATCAGGCGGCCGGGCAGGACGAGTTGTTCGGCGCTATGGCGGCGGAAGGGATCGAGCTGCCCGATGTGCCCGTCTGGCTGCCGGCGGAACGGCTGCAGCGCGAATATGCTTCGGTCGGCTTCTATCTCAGCGCCCATCCGCTCGACGAATATGAGGCGGTGCTGCAGCGCCTGCGGGTCCAGCGCTGGGCCGATTTCGCCGAAGCGGTGCATGCCGGCGCGACGGCCGGGCGCCTTGCCGGCACCGTCACCGGCAAGCAGGAGCGGCGGACGCGCACAGGTGGACGCATGGGCGTTGTCCAGCTTTCCGACCCGTCGGGGCAGTTCGAGGTGGTGCTCTTTTCCGAGGCACTGGCCCAGTATCGAGACATGCTGGAAGTAGGGCGGTCGGTGGTGGTTCTGGTGTCGGCCGAGGAGCGACCGGAGGGAATCAATCTTCGGCTGCAGGAGCGGCACGAGCGCGGCGAGGCGGTCGAGGCGCTGGAGAAGGCGGCCGATGGTCTGCAGCGGCTTCGTGTCTTCATCCGTGACGACCAGCCGCTGGCCAGCCTGCAGAAACAACTGGCCACGGTGACCGGCAAGGGCGAGGTGAGCCTTGTACTTCTGACGCCGGAAGGCGGGCGTGAGGTTGAGATCCGGCTGGGCGGCGGCTTCGCCGTGTCGCCGGAATTGGCCGGGGCAGTGCGCGCCATTCGCGGCGTCGATCAGGTCGAACTCGTCTGAGGCCAAGAGCCGGGCCAGTTTGCGGCTTGCTTCGCTTTCGTGCGGGCCCTATAAGGCGCGCATTCCACACGCGGGGTTAAGGGTTCCCGCCGGCGGGCGACCGCCGACGATAATCCTTCCGGTGCCAATGGCTTAGCGGCGAGAGCCGCGCCCCCGCGGAGGTCAAACCGGTAAAGGAGCCGAAAGCGTATGGCTACGCCTGATTTTACTATGCGCCAGCTACTGGAAGCTGGCGTGCATTTTGGTCACCAGAAGCACCGCTGGAATCCGAAGATGTCGGAGTACATCTACGGCGTCCGCAACAACATTCACATCATCGACCTCGCACAGACAGTGCCGCTCTTTCATCGGGCGCTGCAGGCGGTGGTCGATGTGGTCGCTGGCGGCGGCCGTGTCCTGTTCGTGGGCACGAAGCGCCAGGCGTCCGAGCCCGTTGCCGCGGCGGCGCAGCGCTCGGCGCAATATTTCGTCAATTCCCGCTGGCTGGGCGGCATGCTCACCAACTGGAAGACGATCTCGCACTCGATCGCGCGGCTGCGCGAGTTGGATGATCTGCTCGGCGGCGAAGCGCATGGCCTGACCAAGAAGGAACGGCTTTCGCTGACGCGCGAGCGCGACCGGCTTGAGAACGCGCTTGGCGGCATCAAGGACATGGGCGGCGTTCCGGACCTCATCTTCGTGATCGACACCAACAAGGAATCGATCGCGGTGAGCGAGGCCAAACGCCTGGGTATTCCGGTCGCTGCGATCCTCGACTCGAATTCTAACCCCGACGACATTACCTATCCGATCCCGGGCAATGACGACGCAGGCCGGGCGATTAGCCTCTATTGCGATCTCATCGCAAAGGCGGCGATCGAGGGCATCTCCAAGGCACAGGGTTCGGCCGGCATCGACATCGGTGCGGCCGAGGCGCCAAAGGTGGAGCCGCGCGTGCTTGAGCCGGTGATCGAGGTGAAGGCTGAGACCACTGCGGAAGCGGCGGAAACGGCCGAGGCCGAAGAGGCCGGCGAAACCGAGCCGGAGGAAGGCAGCGAGGTCCTGTTTGCCCGCCCCGCGGGCGATCCGGACGATCTGAAGAAGTTGGGCGGCGTCGGCCCAGTGCTTGAGCGGAAGCTGAATGCGCTTGGCATTACGCGCTTCGATCAGGTCGCCGCATTCACGACAGAGGACGTCGCCAAGATCGACGAACTCCTGAACTTCAAGGGGCGGATCGACCGCGACGATTGGATCGGCCAGGCGAAGACGCTGGCCGGCATTTCGGACTGATCGAACTCCTTTGCGGCCGGCGCGGAGACGTGCCGGCCCCGCCAAATTTCACGGAAGGCTAGGGCGATGACGATAAGTGCTGCGACTGTCAAAGAGCTGCGCGACAAGACCGGCGCCGGCATGATGGATTGCAAGAACGCGCTGACCGAGACCGGCGGCGACGTTGAGGCCGCGATCGATTGGCTGCGCGCGAAGGGCTTGGCCAAGGCTGCGAAGAAGGCCGGGCGGGTTGCCGCTGACGGCCTGATCGGCGTTGCCGTCAAGGGCAATGTGGCGATCATGGTCGAAGTCAATTCCGAGACGGACTTCGTGGCGCGGAACGATCAATTCCAGGCGCTGGTGACGGCGGTTGCAGGTGCTGCCCTGGGAACCGATGGCGATGTGGCTTCGGTGCGCGCCGCGCCGTTCCCCGGTACGGGGCGGACGGTCGAGGAAGAGATTCAGGAAGCCATCGCAACGATCGGCGAGAACATCCACCTGCGCCGCTCGGCGCGCCTTGCCGTGGGCGAGGGCGTGATCGCCAGCTATGTCCATGGCCAGGTGGCGCCGGGGCTCGGCACGATCGGCGTTCTGGTTGCGCTGAAATCGGCGGGCGACCCCGAAAAGGTGACCCAAATCGGCCGACAGGTGGCGATGCATGTCGCCGCCGCGAACCCGCTGTCGCTGACCGTCGCCGATCTCAATCCAGGCGTCGTCGAGCGCGAGCGTGTTGTGTTCGCCGATCAGGCGCGCGAATTGGGCAAGCCGGAAGCGATCATCGGCAAGATGGTCGAAGGCCGGCTGCGCAAATTCTATGAGGAGACTGTGCTCCTGTCGCAGGCCTTCGTCGTCGATCCGGAGATCTCGGTCGAAGTCGCGGTGAAGAATGCCGAGGCCGACGCCGGTGCACCGATCACGATCACCGGCTTCATCGCCTTCAGGCTTGGCGAAGGCGTCGAGCGCGAGGAAACCGACTTCGCCGCCGAGGTTGCCGCGGCGGCTGCCGGACGGGGCTGAACGCAAGACCATAGCTTCTCTGGCTGTGTGCGGCCTGGTGTCGTCCCGGTGACAACCGGGGCGGCCTCGTGTACGCAGCCGCGAAGGTGCAACAGGGCGGCAGGTGGCGATGGCTGAGGAGCTCCGGTTTCGCAGGGTGCTCCTGAAGGTGTCGGGCGAGGCATTGCTCGGCGACCAGCCTTTCGGCATCGACACCAAGGTGGTTACCCGGATTGCCGGCGAAGTCGGCGAGGCCGTCGGGCTTGGCGTCGAAGTCGGGATCGTCATCGGCGGTGGCAACATCTTCCGCGGCATGAAGCTCGCGGCCGAGGGCGGCAACCGCGTCGCTGGCGACCATATGGGCATGCTCGCGACGGTGATGAACGCGATTGCGTTCCACGAGGGTCTCCAGCGTCAGGACATTCCCGCCCGGATCTTTTCCGCGGTCGCGATGCCGACGATCTGCGAGACATTCACCCAGCAGCGTGCCGAACAGGCGATGCAGCGGGGCAGGGTGGTCATCTTCGCCGGCGGCACGGGCAATCCCTTTTTCACCACCGATTCGGGAGCGGCGCTGCGGGCGGCGGAAATGGGCTGCGACGCGTTGTTCAAAGGCACGCAGGTCGACGGCGTGTATTCGGCCGATCCGCAGAAGGATCCGACCGCCACGCGGTTCGATCGGCTTACTCACGACGAAGTGCTGGCGCGCGGCCTACAGGTGATGGATGCGGCGGCGGTCGCGCTTGCCCGTGACAACCGTATTCCGCTAATCGTCTTTTCCATTCATGAGCCCGGCGCCTTCGTTGACATTTTGAAGGGATCGGGCCGGGCGACGATCGTCGCCGATCGGTAGCCCGGCGGGCCAATTGCCGGCAGCTGCCGCGGGAGGAAGTAATGGACCTTGAGGATATTCGGCGCCGTATGCACGGGGCGGTTTCGGTGCTGACGGGCGAGTTCGCGGGGCTACGTACGGGCCGCGCCTCGATGACGCTCCTCGATCCGATCATGGTGGAGATCTACGGCACCTCAATGCCCCTGAATCAGGTGGCGACGGTCAATGTGCCGGAGGCGCGGATGATTTCGGTTCAGGTTTGGGACAAGAGTTCGGTCGGCGCAGTTGAACGGGCGATCCGGGAATCCGACCTTGGCCTCAATCCGATGACGGAAGGAACGCTGCTGCGTATCCCGATCCCGGAGCTTAACGAGGAGCGCCGCCACGAATTGGTCAAGGTAGCGCACAAATATGCCGAGCAGGCCCGGGTTGCAGTACGGCACGTTCGCCGCGACGGCATGGAAGTGGCGAAGCGGGAGGAGAAGGATGGCGATGTCAGCCAAGACGAACTCCGCACGCTGAATGATAAGGTGCAGAAGCTGACCGACGACCACATCGCGGAAATCGATGCGATGCTGGCCGCAAAGGAATCAGAAATCCTACAGGTCTAAGGATGCCGCCCATGGGCGCGTCGTGGAAAAGTGAGAGCGCGTTGCCGAGGACCGGCGGGTCTGCGCCGGTCGAAGCGCCGCTTCACGTCGGCATCATTATGGATGGCAATGGCCGCTGGGCGGCGGAGCGCGGCCTGCCGCGCTTCCAGGGACACCGGCGCGGCATGGAGGCGGTGCGGGAGGCGGTGCGTTCGGCGCCCGAACTCGGCGTCGCCTATCTGACCTTGTTCAGCTTCTCGTCGGAGAATTGGGCCCGGCCGCGGGCCGAAGTGCAGGCGCTGTTCAGCCTGCTGCGCTTCTTCATCCGCAGCGATCTTGCGGAACTGCATCGACGGCAGGCGAAGATCACTGTCATCGGTTCTCGCGAAGGCGTGCCGCCTGACATCTGCGCGCTGCTCGACGAGGCGGAGCGCCTGACCGAGGGCAATGGCGGCCTACGCTTCCAGGTGGCATTCAACTATGGCGGCCGGGACGAGATCGCCAGGGCCGTTCGGCGCATTCTCGAGGAAGGGGTTGCCAGCCCGGCCGACATTACGCCGGAGCTGATCTCGGGTCATCTCGACACCGCGGGGATCCCGGACCCCGATCTCATCATCCGCACCAGCGGCGAATTGCGGCTCAGCAATTTCCTGCTGTGGCAGTCGGCCTATTCTGAACTTATCTTCCTGCCGATCTATTGGCCGGATTTCGACCGCGCCGCCTTCGAACAGGCGCTGAACGATTTTCGGGGCCGCAAGCGCAGATATGGGGGCCTCGCGGCGAGTGCGGGCGCTTGACCAATGGCGCTTCCTCATCGCTGCGCGGGATGCTTGCTTCGCCTGATCTGAAAGCCCGCCTCGTCTGGGGCGTCATCATGGCCGTCGCAGCCATTGCCGGGGCGGCTGTCGGCGGCTGGCCGCTGACTATCGGTTTGGCTGTGATCGCTGCAATCGTTTCGTGGGAATGGGCTACGGTAACCGGTGTCGGGCGCGCTGCCGAAGTGGCCATCGGTTCTGTTGCGGCGATCGCGGTCCTGATCGCGGGCGCCGGCCAGCTTCTGATCGCCTTGGCCCTCGCCCTTGCCGGCGCGGTCGGGCTCGGGCTTTGGCGCCGGTCCGGCTGGGTTGCAACGGGCGTCGTCTACGCCGCCGGCCTGGGCGTGGCCCTTGTCGCGCTTCGCGCCGATCCCGTCCTGGGCATGAAGGCGGTGTTCTTTGTTTTTGCCACGGTCTGGGGCACCGATGTTGCCGCCTATTTCTCGGGCCGCACCTTCGGCGGGCCTAAGCTGTGGCCGGCCGTATCGCCGAACAAGACATGGTCGGGTGCGATCGGTGGCGCCATCACCGCCGTGGTCCTTGCAGTGCTGGCCGCCCTGGTGATGGGCCTTTCGGTCACGCCGACGCTCGCCGCCATTGCATTGGCGCTGTCGATTGTCTCGCAGGGTGGCGATCTGTTCGAATCGGCAGTGAAGCGCCATTTCGGCGTCAAGGATGCCAGCCGTCTCATCCCGGGTCATGGCGGTCTCATGGATCGCATTGATGCGCTGACCTTTGCTGCCATCGCCGCCGGCCTCATCGGCTGGGCGCATTCGGGTAGCGGCGATCTCGGCCAGGGGCTGCTGTCATGGTGAGCGGGGACGCCGTGGAGAAGCCGCGCCGTGTCAGTCTGCTGGGGGCGACCGGGTCGATCGGCGCGAGCACGATCAGCTTGCTGCGGCGCTATCCGGACGCGTTCGAAGTCGAGGTCGTGGCGGCGGCCCGCGATGCGGACGGCCTGGCGCGCGCCGCCCTCGACGTTGGCGCTAAGCTCGCCGTGGTCGCCGACCCGGCCGCACTTCTGCCATTGCGGGCGGCTTTGGCGGGCAGCGGCATCGCCACGGCTGCCGGACATGATGCGCTGATCGAGGCCGCGCAGCGGCCGGTCGATATCACGGTTGCGGCGATTGTCGGGGCCGCCGGGCTGGCACCGACAATGGCGGCGATCGAAGCTGGTTCGACGATCGCGCTGGCCAACAAGGAATGTCTGGTTTCGGCCGGAGATCTTTTCATGTCGGCGGTGCGCCGGACCGGCGTCCGGCTTCTGCCGGTCGATTCGGAGCACAACGCGGTCTATCAGGCGCTCGGAGCGGGCGGGATCGTTGGCGTCGACCGCATCATCCTGACCGCGTCTGGTGGACCGTTTCGCAATTGGAGCAAGGACCAGCTGGAGCGGGCAACGGCGGATGAGGCGGCCGCGCATCCGAACTGGTCGATGGGCAAGAAGATCAGCGTCGATTCGGCGACCCTGATGAACAAGGGTTTCGAGCTCATCGAAGCGCACCATCTGTTCGATCTGCCGGGCGATCGAATCGACGTGCTGATCCATCCGCAATCCATCGTGCATGGCCTCGTCGCCTATCGCGACGGTTCGGTGCTGGCGCAAATGAGTGTCACCGACATGCGCGTGCCGCTTGCCTATTGCCTCTGGTGGCCCGAGCGGCGCGAGGCGCCGGCGAAACGACTCGATTTGGCGACCCTGCGCACATTGACCTTCGACGAACCGGATCGGCACCGATTCCCTGGTCTTCCGCTGGCCCGTCGCGCACTTGAAGCTGGGGGCTCGGCGACCAACATCCTCAACGCTGCCAATGAAATTGCCGTCGATGCGTTTCTGAATGGCCGGATTGGCTACCTCGATATTGTCGCATTGGCGGAGGATGTGTTGACCGAGGCGACCGGCCTCGGCCTGCCGGCGGCGCCGCAAACTCTCGAAGAAGCGCTTGCGATCGACGCTGAAGGGCGCCGGCTGGCGCGTGAACAACTCGGGCGGTTCGCCGCCGATTGGCAGCGAACGGAGATGACCTGACGTGCAATTCCTTCAGAGCTTCGGTCATTTCACCATAGGGACGATCGTTCCGTTCCTGTTCGTGCTGACGCTGATCGTGTTCTTCCATGAGCTTGGCCACTTTCTCGTGGCGCGTTGGAGCGGCGTCACGGTCAAGGTGTTCTCGGTCGGGTTCGGACCGGAGCTGTTCGGCCGGACCGATGCCAAGGGAACGCGCTGGAGGATTTCAGCCATCCCGCTCGGCGGCTATGTCCGCTTCCTTGGCGACGAAAACGTCGCCAGCGCGTCTGGCCGCGAGGCCATCAGCGAACTGAGCGACGAAGAGCGGAAGACGGCTTTTGCCACCCAGCCGGTTGGCCGCCGTGCGGCCATTGTCGCTGCAGGGCCGATCGCCAATTTCATCCTGGCGACCGTCATCTTCGCTCTGTGGTTCGGCGTGGTCGGCCGGCCGGCGGTGCCGCCGTTGATTGACGGCGTCTTGCCTGAACTCGCCGGCAGCGGCCGCAGGCATCGAGCCGGGCGATCTCGTAATCGCGCTCAATGGAACGCCGATCGATACGTTCGACGAGCTGCAGCGAATCGTGTCGCTTCGCGCCGGCGAGCCGGTTCAGGTCGAATTGCAGCGTGACGGCGCCATCCTGGATTTCACCGTGACGCCGGTGCAGGTCGAGCGCGACGACGGATTTGGCGGCGTCTATCGAACCGGCCAAATGGGCGTGCAGTCTGCATATGATACGGCAAACGCGCCAATACGTTACACGCCATTTCCTCAAGCAATTTGGGAGGGCCTTGGCGAAACGTGGTTCGTCGTGTCCGAGACCGTCAAATATATCGGCAAGATCATCGCCGGCCGCGAATCTCCGGATGAACTGGGCGGACCAATCACGGTGGCCCGGGCGGCCGGGGAGGCGGCGTCCTACGGCATCGTCGCCTTGCTTGGGCTCGCAGCCTATCTTTCGGTCAGCGTCGGCTTCGTGAACCTCCTGCCGATTCCCATGCTGGATGGAGGCCATCTCCTCTTCTTCGCCTTCGAAGCTGTGCGCAAAAAGCCGCTCGCCGAACGGACGCAGGAGATCGGATTGCGGGTGGGCTTCGCTATGGTTCTAGCCCTCATTGTGTTCGCATTAGCCTTGGATGTCAGTCGCTTGTCGTAGGCGGCGTTGCGCCTTGGACACGCACCGGCGATTTCCCAAGGATTCGGCTGGGCGCGCTTGCCTCTCAGGGCAAAGCCTGTCTAAATCCGCGTCAATTGGGCGTTAGGACTGAATCAGGCATTAAGGCCGTGCGTAATTGCGGCTTACATTGCCCAGGGGGTGCAGCTAGCCATATGTCGCCGTTAAGCGTTCTTCGCAGGGCTACGCTCGCTCTTGCAACGATTCTGAGTGTGCCTGTCGCCATTGGCGGCGCCTCAATCCTCACGGCTTCAACGGCTGAGGCAGCGCAGCTGTCCAGCATTCAGGTCAGCGGCAACCAGCGCATCGATAGCGCAACGATTCGCAGCTATGTCTCCGTGTCGATCGGCCAGAATTTCGGGCAGGCGGATCTGAGCGAGACGCTCGCCGTCCTGTTCGCAACCGGCTTCTTCGCCAACGTCCAGGTCACCAGCAATGGCGGCACGATCTATATCGTCGTGGCCGAGAACCCGGTGGTCGTTGACATCCAATTCGACGGCAACCGCCACCTTCGCAATACCGAGCTGGAGACTTTGGTCCAGACCGAGATTCGCGGCGTTCTCAGCCAGGTGACCTTGGCAGGCGATGTGCAGCGGATCGAAGACCGGTACAACCAGCAAGGTTATGGCGCCGCAGTCGTCACGCCCGAAATCCAGCCGCTGGACGGCAATCTGGCCGTCGTAGTGTTCCATGTGGACGAGGCTCAGCGGGTCAAGATCGCGAACATTAATTTCGATGGGAATGACGCATTCTCGGACCGCTTGCTGAAGTCGCTCATCCAGACGCACCAAAGCAGCATTCTGACCTTCATCAACAAGGCCGACGTCTACGATCCGGACAAATGGGCCCAGGATATGGACGCGCTGCGCCGCTATTATCTGCAGCACGGCTATGCCGACTTCACGGTGGTGTCGTCGAACGTTGCCTATGACGCGGCGAGCTATGCCTACACGATCAATGTGACCGTGAGCGAAGGGCCGCATTACGAGTTCGGCGCGGTCGGCGTCGATTCGACGATCGATGGCGTGACCGCAGCGTCGCTCGGCCATGCGATCCATATCCGCAGCGGGCATGAGTTCAATGCGCTCGACCTGCAGCGGTCGCTGGAAGACATCTCGGTGGCGCTCGCCGATGCCGGCTATCCGTTTGCCGCCGTGACGACGCGCGCCAACCGCAACTACTCGACCAATCAGATCGACATCACGTTCCGGATTGACCCCGGCGCGCGGACCTACATCGAGCGCATCGAAATCGACGGGAACACGAAGACGCGCGACTACGTCATCCGCCGCGAATTCGATGTCGCGGAAGGCGATGCCTACAACCGCGTGCTGGTCGATCGTGTCCAGCGCCGGCTGCAAGCGCTTGGCATTTTTGATAATGTCAGCATCGACGCCGTCCAGGGTTCGGCGCCGGATCAGGTCGTCCTGCTTGTCCATGTGTCCGAGGCTCAGACGGGCGAAATCAGCGGAAGCGCCGGCTATTCGACTGCGGACGGCATCATCGGCGAGGTCTCCTATTCGGAGAGCAACTTCCTTGGCCGCGGCCAGCAGTTGCATCTCGCCTTCAGCATCGGTGTCTCGAACCGCAATTATTCGGTTTCGTTCACCGAGCCCTATTTCCTCGGCCGCCGTTTGCCATTGGGCTTTGACGCCTATCGGCGCACGACGACGGCGAGCGGGACGCGTCCCTATGCCGAAGCGTCGACCGGCGCTCAGGTCCGGATCGGCCTGCCGATCACGGATGCATTGTCCGCGCAGCTTGCCTATCGCTTCTCGCAGCAGGTGGTGACCGGAAGCACGCGGCCTGACGTCTATGTCAACGGCACGATGCTCACCTCGTCGCTGAGCCTGACGCTGGCCTACAGCACGATCGACAACATGCGCGATCCGCGGCAGGGCGTGTTTGTCCGCGGCGTGGTCGAATTCGCCGGGCTCGGCGGGACCGACCATTATCTCCGCGAAACGCTGGATACGCGCTGGTACCGGCCGATCGGCTATCAGTCGCCGGTGGTGGCGATGGTGCGGTTCCAGGCTGGCCACATTGGCGGCGTGGGTTCGCCGGTCAGCCCGTACAACCAGTTCATGCTTGGCGGCGACAATGTTCGTGGCTTCGCCTCTGCCGGCTACGGCCCGCGGACGACGGACGGGACCGGCCTGGCGCTCGGCGGCAAGAACTACTGGACGGCGACGGCCGAGTTGACCTTCCCGCTGCCTCTGGTGCCGGAAGATCTGGGCTTCCGCGCAGGTGTGTTCGCGGATGCCGGCATGCTGTTCGGTGTGGATGGACTGCCCGGGCCGACGACCTTTGTCAGCGACACGATCCTCCGGTCGTCGGTTGGCGTCTCGCTGCTGTGGGACTCGCCGCTCGGGCCGATCCGGTTCGACTACGCCTGGGTGCTCAACAGCGCGTCCTATGACATTCAGCAAGCCTTCCGCTTCGGCGCGGCGGCGCAGTTCTAGGCAAGCCTACGACGCAGGCGACGCTGCACCGAGCGGGGGAGTGAATGGCGGATATTGCCTTCTTCCCTGAGCCTCGGCCGATCAGCCTTCGCGAGATTGTCGCGATGACTGGAGCGGCGGTTGCCGACGGGGCGGACCTTGACCGGCTGATCGGTGGAATTGCGCCGGTCGAGCGGGCAACGCCGTCAGACATCAGCTATGCAGACGGCATGCGTTATCTCGAAGCGGCGGGGACAACGCGTGCGGGCGCTTGCCTCGTCAAGGCGAGCGGCGAGACCAAGATCCCGCCGTCAACGGTGGCGCTAATCGTCGCCGACCCGCACTGGGCCCTCGCGGTGATTGCCGCCGCGCTCTATCCATCCGCGATGCGGCCGCTGCCCGTGATCACCGAGGAGGGGATTGCCGACACCGCCAGGGTTCATGAATCGGCTCGCCTAGAAGCCGGCGTCGTCGTTGAGGCGGGCGCGGTGATCGGCGCCGGCGCGGAGATCGGCGCGGGAACGAGGATCGGCCCCAACGCGGTCATCGGCGCCTCGGTCCGGATTGGCCGCAATTGCTCGATCGGACCTGGCACGACCGTCTTGCACGCGCTCGTCGGCGACAAGGTCATACTCCATCCCGGCGTTCACATCGGTCAGGATGGATTCGGCTTCATCCCATCGGGCGCCGGGCATGTGAAGATTCCTCAGGTTGGAAGAGTTGTCATCCAGGACGAGGTGGAGATCGGCTCGGGTACGACGGTCGACCGCGGCGCTACCCGCGACACGGTAATCGGCGAGGGGAGCAAGATCGACAATCAGGTGCAGATCGCGCACAACGTTACGATCGGGCGGCGCTGTCTGATCGCCGCCCAGGTCGGTATCGCTGGCAGTGCAACAATCGGGGATTTCGTGGTGATGGGCGGGCAAGCCGGGATCAATGGGCACGTCACGATCGGGTCCGGGGCGCAGATCGCGGCCGTCAGTGCCGTCTATCGCGAAGTGCCGGCGGGTGCGAAATGGGGGGGCGCGCCGGCGCGGCCATTACGCGATTGGCTCCGCGCCCAGTCGCGGGATCTTCAGTACAGCCGGAGTGACGCGCAGAAGGCGTTCAGGCGCAATTCGTCGGAGGGCACTGGTGACTGAGACCGCGGTAAGGACGCTGACCTCCCTGGACATCCAGCGCGTCCTCGAATTGCTTCCGCATCGCTATCCGTTCCTGATGGTTGATCGCATCGTTGAGGTCGACGGCGACAATTCCGCCATTGGAATCAAGAACGTGACGGTCAACGAGCCGCATTTTCAGGGGCATTTCCCGGGCCGGCCGGTAATGCCGGGGGTGCTCATCCTTGAGGCGATGGCGCAGACTGCCGGCGCGATCTGTATTGCCGCGGCGGAGGGGCAACGTGCGCCAGGCGTCGTCTATCTGACGAGCATCGATGGCGCCAAGTTCCGGCGGCCGGTCGTTCCTGGCGATGTGCTTCGCATCCGCGTGACCAAGCTTCGCCAGCGCATGAATCTCTGGAAGTTCCAGGCTGAGGCGACGGTGGATGGAGCTGTGGTTGCGGAAGCGATGGTCAGCGCCGTGATGAGCGAGACTATGGCCGCCTCATGAGTGTTCGGATCCATTCGACCGCGATCATCGAAGACGGGGCGAAACTGGGCGACGGGACCGAAATCGGGCCCTACAGCCTCGTCGGTCCGGACGTCGTGCTTGGTCCGGGCACGCTGGTCGATAGCCATGTGCAGTTGCTTGGCCAAACGGAAGTCGGCGCCGGCACGCGGATTTCATCGTTTGCCTGCATTGGCGGCCTGCCTCAGGACACAAGCTATACGGATGAACCGAGCACCGTTCTGGTCGGCGAGAATTGTATCATCCGGGAACATGTGACGATCCATCGCGGCACCAGAAGGGGCCGCATGCGCACCGAGATCGGCGACCATTGCTTCCTCATGGTCGGATCGCATGTCGCCCATGACTGCGTCCTCGGTTCGCACGTCACAATGGTGAATGGCGCGACTATTGGCGGGCATGTCGAAATCGGCGACTACGCAACGCTCGGTGGGCTTGCAGCGGTGCAGCAAAGGCTTAGGGTGGGCGCCTATTCCTTCGTCGGGGGCTTGACCGGGGTGAACGCGGAAATCATCCCATTTGCCATCGCCGTGGGCGACCGGGCCGAGCTCGGTGGCCTCAATATCGTTGGGCTCAAGCGGCGCGGTTTCGATCGGCCTACGATCCACGCTCTTCGCGCATCCTACCGGGAGATATTCTTCGGGCGCGGCACGCTTGATGAACGTGTCGAACGGGCGGCCGAACGGTTTTCGGACGTGGAACCGGTGATGACCATAATAGATTTCGTTCGAAAAGGTGGTAAGCGTCCCTTATGCACGCCACGGGATGTGGAGATCTGAGGCGGTGGACGGATCGATAGCCCCCCTGTTGGAAGGCGCAGATCCGCTGGCGGTTCTGGCTGGCGGTGGCGCCTTGCCGATGATTGTCGCGTCGGCGGCGGTCAGGGCCGGCCGTCCGGTGAAGGTCATCGGCATCCGTGGCGAGGCCGATTTGAGCATCACCGCGTTTACACATGAATGGGTCGATTGGGGCGATGTCGGCCGCTTGTTGACGGCGCTTCGTGGGCACCGCGCACAGGATCTCGTTCTCGTCGGCCGCATCAAGTCTCGGCCCGATTACCAGACCCTCGCCCTTGATCGCGGCGGGGTGCTCACGCGCCAGGCCATCATGGGTATCTTCCACGGCGGCGACAATTCGGTCCTCAGCGGCGCGGTTCGTCTCTTTGAATCGCGCGGGTTTCGCATCCTCGGCGCGCATGAAGTGGCACGCGAGCTCGTTGTGCCGCCCGGCTGGCTGACACGGGCGCAGGGAACCGGACGCGACATCAAGGACGGCGAGCTGGCTTTTGCTGCGGCCAAGATGATCGGAGCGCTCGACATCGGGCAGGCCGCCGTCGCAATCGACGGCCGCGTCATCGCCCTGGAAGGGGCCGAGGGCACCGACGGAATGCTGGAACGCGTTGGCGTGCTCCGGCAGAACGGCAGGGTGCCGACACAGCGGCGGTCGGGCGTTCTCAGCAAGTGCGCCAAGCCGCATCAGGATCTGCGTGTCGACATGCCGACGGTTGGACCGGAGACGGTCGCTGCGGCCGCCGCGGCCGGTCTGTCTGGCATCATCGTCGAAGCCGGCCGGGTGATGATCGCCGAGCGGGAAGAGACGATCAGAAGCGCCAATGCGCTCGGGCTGTTTCTGCTTTCCAAGGAAGATGAAGAGAGCGAGATCGACGCTTGACGCCAGCCAGCCGGGCTGAATCCGAGCGGCCTTTTACCGTCTTCATCGTCGTTGCCGAAGAATTGGGAGACCAATTGGGGTCCCGGTTGATGGCGGCGCTTACCGATCTCAAGAATGGCGACATCCGCTTCGTCGGCACGGGCGGTTCGCGCATGGAAGCGGCAGGGCTCACGTCGCCGCTGCTTCGGCCGGGGGAGGTGGACCTCATCGGCATCACCACGCTGGTGACACGGTTTCCGCAGATCGTGGGCAAGATTCGCAAGGTTGCGGCTGCCGCCATCGCCGCCGAGCCGGACGTTCTGGTCCTTGTCGACAGCCCAGAATTCTCCCATCGCGTGGCACGCATCGTCCGCCGGGAGAGGCCGAACATCCCGATCATCAACTATGTGTCGCCGTCGGTGTGGGCCTGGCGCGCCGCCCGCGCCAAAGCGATGGTGCCGTATATCGATCACGTCCTGGCGCTGCTGCCTTTCGAACCGGCGGTCTATCGTCGGCTCGGCGGCCCGCCCTGTTCCTATGTCGGCCATCCGCTGCTCGAGAAGGTTCCGCTGCTGCGTCCGGCGCCGGGCGAGAGGAAGCCACTGGAAGTGGCTGAGCGGCCCCGCCTACTGATTCTGCCCGGGAGCCGCCGCGCCGAGATCAAACACCTCATGGGCGCTTTCGGTGAGACGCTCGCCCTGATCACGGACCGTCACGGCCCGGTCGAGGCCATCCTGCCGGCGGTGCCGCATCTTGCCGACGACATCCGCCGGCGCGCGGAGGGCTGGCCGATTCAGCCGACGATCGTCGAGGGGGAAGAAGCGAAATACGCGGCGTTCCGCAGCGCGCATGCGGCGCTCGCGGCTTCCGGGACGGTATCGCTGGAGCTCGCGCTATCCGGCATTCCTACCGTGGTCGCCTACCGCATCGAACTGGTTGTCAGGCCGTTCAAATGGATGCTGCGGGTGCCGTCGGTGGTGCTCGCCAACGTCGTCTTGAGCGAGCGCGTCGTACCGGAATTGCTGGACGCAAAGAGCACCCCGGAACGGCTGAGCGGCGCGCTTCTGCCGCTGCTGCGTCCGAGTCCGGCGCGCGATCACCAACTGGCGTCCTTCGCCAAGCTCGACGACATCATGGCCTTCGAGGAAGGCCTGCCGAGCGTTCGCGCGGCCGAAATGATCCTGCAGCTTACGGCGCAGCGGCGGGCGCCCTAGCCGCGCTCGGAGATCGGGACGTAGTTGCGTTGCGGCGAGCCGGTGTAGAGCTGCCGCGGCCGTCCGATCCTCTGCGACGGATCTTCGACCATCTCCTTCCACTGGGCGATCCAACCGACGGTCCGGGCCACGGCAAAGAGAGCCGTGAACATCGTCGTCGGAAAGCC
Source organism: uncultured Alphaproteobacteria bacterium (assembly GCA_963732865.1). Taxonomy (GTDB): domain Bacteria; phylum Pseudomonadota; class Alphaproteobacteria; order Rhizobiales; family Kaistiaceae; genus JADLGL01. The sequence continues at coordinate 163,040 of CAVTBC010000001.1, forward strand.
GAGCGCCTTCAGGGTGATGCCCGAATAGAAGTCGATATTCGGGTAGAGCCTTTTCGAAATGAAATAGTCGTCGGTGAGGGCGATGCGCTCGAGTTCGAGCGCGACCTCGAGCAGCGGATCGTCGGAAATGCCGAGTTCGTCCAGCACCTCGTGACAGGTGTCCTGCATGATCTTCGCGCGCGGATCGTAGTTCTTATAGACCCGGTGACCGAAGCCCATCAGGCGGAATGGGTCATCCTTCGATTTCGCCCGTTCGATGAATTCCGGGATGCGGTCCACCGTGCCGATCTCGGCCAGCATGTTGAGCGCGGCTTCGTTGGCGCCGCCATGCGCCGGCCCCCACAGACAGGCGATGCCGGCGGCAATGCAGGCAAAGGGATTGGCTCCGGACGAACCGGCTAGGCGGACCGTGGACGTCGACGCGTTCTGCTCGTGGTCGGCGTGGAGGATGAAGATGCGGTCGATGGCGCGCGCGAGCACCGGGTTGACGACATAGTCCTCGGTCGGCACGGCGAAGCACATGCGCAGGAAGTTGGACGCGTAGTCGAGCGAGTTCACCGGATAAACGAAGGGCTGGCCGATATAGTATTTGTAAGCCATTGCCGCGATCGTCGGCATCTTGGCGATCATCCGCAGCGAGGCGACCATGCGCTGGCGCGGATCGGTGATGTCGATCGTGTCGTGATAGAAGGCCGACATCGCGCCGACGACGCCGACCATGACGGCCATCGGGTGCGCGTCACGCCGGAAGCCGGAGAAGAAGCGGATCATCTGCTCGTGGATCATCGTGTGATAGGTCACACGGCGGGCGAGATCAGCCTTCTGCGTGCCCGTCGGCAGTTCGCCGTAGAGTAGCAAATAGCAGGTCTCGAGGAAGTCGCCGCGATCGGCCAGCTGCTCGATCGGGTAGCCGCGATAGAGCAGGATGCCGCGTTCGCCGTCGATATAGGTGATCTTCGAGTCGCAGGATGCCGTCGACGTATAGGCGGGATCGTAGGTGAACATGCCCATTTGCGAGCCCAGCGAGCCGATGTCGATCACGTCCGGCCCGATCGTCCCCTTGAGGATATCGAGTTCGGTTGACCGATCGCCCACTGTCAGCGTCGCCTTAATGTCGCTCATGCGATCCACCCTTCTCCAAAGCGAGTCCCCTGGAGGCTTCGCTAGGGGCTTCGCAGTACTGGCCCGATTGACTGGTGTTGCAGTCGCCCTCGGTCGGCCGATCATCGAACGGCGCCGCGCGGCTTGGTCGGAGGGCGCTAGCGTAGCGCCCCTGCGCCACAATGAGAAGCGGACAGCGTGGACGGTGCTAGCCGGGGACGCGGGTCTGGTCTGCGATGCGGCCTAGGCTCTCGTCCTTGCCGAGAATGGCGAGGACTTCAAAGATGCCGGGCGAACTGGCGCGGCCGGTGAGCGCGGCGCGGAGCGGCTGCGCCAATTGGCCAAGCTTCACGCCCTTCTCCTCGGCCAGCGCCTTGACGGCTGCCTCGGTGCCTTCCTCGGTCCACGGATCGACGGCAGCCAGGCCGCCGGCGGCCTCGGCCAGCAACGTGCGGGCGTCATCGGTCAGCAGAGCGGAGGCCTTCTCGTCCAGAATCAGCGGACGGCGTGCGACCAGGAACCCGGCGCCTTCGACCAGTTCGTTCAGCGTTTTGGCGCGCGCCTTGAGTCCGGGCAGGGCGCGAATCAACTGCTCGCGGCGGGAGGCGCCGAGAGCTGCGGCAAAATCAGGCCCGCCCGGCAAATGCGGCAACGCCTTGATGAGCGCCGACATCAGCGCTGCGTCGTCCATTGCGCGGATATAGTGGCCGTTGAGGTTCTCCAGCTTGGCGAAGTCGAAGCGCGCAGGCGATCGGCCGATACCGGGGAGCTCGAACCATTCGATCATCTGTTCGATCGACATGATCTCGTCGTCGCCATGGCCCCAGCCGAGGCGGACGAGATAGTTGCGCAGCGCCTGCGGCAGGTAGCCCATTGCGCGGTAGGCATCGACGCCAAGCGCGCCGTGCCGCTTGGAAAGCTTGGCGCCGTCCGAGCCATGGATCAGCGGGATGTGCGCAAGCGCCGGCGCGGTCCAGCCCATGGCGTCATAGATGAATTGCTGCCGTGCGGCGTTGGTCAGGTGATCATCGCCGCGGATGATCTGGGTGACGCCCATATCGTGGTCATCGACAACGACCGAGAGCATGTAGGTCGGCGAGCCGTCCGAACGCAGGAGGATGAAATCGTCGAGGTCCTTGTTCGGGAAGCTGACCTCGCCCTGAACAGCGTCGGCCAGGACTGTCGAACCTTCGGTCGGCGACTTGATGCGGATGACCGGATCGACGCCGGGCGGCGCCTCGGACGGATCGCGGTCGCGCCAGCGGCCGTCATAGACGGGCGGGCGGCCTTCGGCCCGGGCGAGCGCCCGCATGTCGTTGAGTTCCTCAGGCGAGGCATAGCAGCGATACGCCTTGCCCGCGGCAAGGAGCGCTTCGGCGACCTCCGCATGGCGGCCGGCGCGCGCCGACTGGAAGATCGGCGTGTCGTCCCAGCGGATCCCGAGCCAGTCGAGCCCATCGATGATGGCGACGATGGCGGCCTCAGTGGAGCGCTCGCGGTCCGTGTCCTCGATCCGCAGCAGCATCTTGCCACCATGATGGCGGGCATAGAGCCAATTGAAGAGAGCCGTCCGGGCGCCGCCAATATGGAGGTAGCCGGTGGGCGAGGGGGCGAAACGGGTAATCACGGGGGCTGACATCGGGCGGCTCTAGCACGCCCGATAAGACACGGGGAAGGCGCGATGCGCGGTGACGCGAAATCGTCCCTTGCGACAGCCGCATCGCTCCCCGAAATCGGCTGGCCTCGAGGCGAGACCGATGGGAGCGGGTCGAGCTTCGCCGCGCCGCGTCGCCGCCGTTATAGAATGCAGCCCGGTCCCGTCAAATCACCGTTGGAATTACGGGTGCGGTAGCAGTCCCCGTCTCGGAGAACCGTGATCTGGAAGGTGTTACGGGTCGTCGGGCGGAAGGTGAGGGTGCCATCGGTCGCGATGCTGTAGGTGCCGACGAAGCTGTCCATCTGGGCGAGCTTGGGGCGCGCCGTAAATGATCCGTCGGCGTCGAGGCGGATGTCATAGGCAAAGATCAATTCGGCCGTTCTTCCGACAAGCAGCAATCGCACGGAGTCCCCGTTGAGACGTCCCTGCGGGATTGTCAGGCTGGCGACCGAAGGTCCGGCCGGCGTGCATGCGCCAAGCGTGACGCCGACTGCACTAATCGCGAGAAGGAGAGCAACAGTCCGGCTGCGCATGGTGTCACGACCCCCTGGGTTCTAGGCCGCGCTCACGTATGCGAACAATCGGCGTAGACAATTCTTAGGTCAGTAGAGAAGAACCGGCAATGAGCAAGGTGTCGCCCGAGGAATGCTTTGCCCAACGAACAAATGCATGCGTTGGCAGAGGTCCGAAGTGCAGCGGTAAACCGTATGTTTGGTCCGGCTGCTGCTGTTGCTGACGGAGACAGCCGCTACCTTCCGTCATAAGATCGCCTGGGGGTTGAGGCGATGGCCGATCAGGATCTCGGCGACCGCGCGGTCGAAGCCGCCGGCTCGCTTGGCCAGGGCGATCGGAATTGGGCAGGCGAGACGGGGCTGAGCTTCCGTCTGCGTGAACGATGGCTGCGTCTGCGCGGGTGGCTCGCCGAGACCTTCGAGCGCGAAGTCGAGCTTGGCCGTGCAAGCCTGTGGCTGCCGGTGCTCTTCGGCGCAGGCATTCTCACATATTTCGGCCTGCCGCGTGAGCCGTCAGCGGGCGCATTGGTCTTCGCAAGCGCGGCGGCGATCGCGCTGACGATCGTCAATCGCCGCCGTGCCGCGCTGTTCCGGCTGTGGCTGGCGCTGGCGGCCGTCATTGCGGGGACGACGATGATGAAGCTCCGGACCGAGATGGTCGCGGCGCCCATCGTCGCCGGCGATTACACAGGCGACCTGACGGGCTGGGTCGAGAGCATCGAGCGCATGAGCACCAACGTCCGACGCATTGTCGTCCGCGTCGTTTCGCTCGAGGACATGGCGCCGGAGGAAACGCCCTTTCGCGTCCGCATCACCGTTCGCGGCCAGTTTGACGCGGTGCGCGTCGGCTCGGGCATTTCCGGGCTCGTGGCGCTGCAATCGCCGCCGGCTCCGGTGATGCCGGGCGGCTATGATTTCGGCCGCGAGCTCTTCTACGAAGGCATCGGCGCGTCCGGCTTTTCGTACGGGCCGCCCGACATTGTCGACCTCGGGCCGATCCCGCTCGGCATCCGCCTCAAGATCCCGGTCGCCAATCTGCGCGCCAGCGTCGGCGCACGGATCGAGGAGGCGCTGCCGGGCGATACCGGCCAGATCGCCAATGCACTGATCACCGGCGACCGGCAAGGCATCCCCGACGCGACGACCGACGCCCTTCGCCTCTCCGGGCTGGGGCACATTCTGGCGATTTCCGGGCTGCATATGGCGCTGGTGGCCGGCGCGGTGTTTGGCGTGCTGCGCGCCCTCTTCGCGCTGTCGCCATCGCTTGCCCTCAGACGTCCGATCAAGAAGTGGGCGGCACTTGGTGCTTTCGGCGCGGCGACCTTCTACCTCGTCCTGTCGGGCGCCAGCATTTCGACCCAGCGCTCCTTCATCATGCTCGCCGTCATGCTTATCGCCGTGCTCCTGGATCGGCGCGCCTTCAGTGTCCGCAATGTTGCGGTCGCGGCGACAATCGTCCTCGTGCTGACGCCGGAAGCATTGCTCACCGCGTCGTTCCAGATGTCTTTCGCAGCGACGCTGGCACTCATCGCCGGCTTTGAAGTCGTCTCCGAACGACGGCGAAAGCGGCTGGCGATCGGGCCGCCGGCCGAGCGCACTTTGCTGCGGACGGCGATCTACTGGGTCGGCGGGCTGATGCTGACCTCAATCCTTGCCGGCCTTGCCACGGCGCCCTTCGCGGCGTTTCAGTTCAACCGGACGGCGCCGCTGTCTCTGCTCGCCAATTTGGCAGCGGTGCCGGTTCTGTCATTCCTGGTCATGCCGATGGCGCTGGCGGCCGTGGTGCTGATGCCCTTCGGGCTCGAAGGGCCGCCGCTGTCGATCGTGGATATCGGCCTCCGCTATATCGTCGGCGTCGCGGAGGAGGTCGCGGCGTGGACCGGAAATGCCGGGCTCGTCGCGTCCGCGCCTGCGGCAGCGCTGCTACTGGCCGCGCTGGGTCTCATCTGGCTTTGCCTTTGGCGGCAGCGCTGGCGGCTGGCGGGGCTGCCGATCCTGGCCTCAAGCGTTCTCGTCGCGGCGACCGGGTTACGCCCAGACATTCTCGTGGAGGAGACGGGCGGGACAATCGCCGTTCGCGGACCCGACGGGCGTTATCATGTCGCCGGCGCCAATGCCGATTTCGAGGTCGAGACTTGGCTGCGCGCCGACGCCGACCCGCGCGCCACAAACGATCCGTCGCTGGACGAAGGCGTCACCTGCGATCCGCTCGGCTGTACAATGCTCATCGGCGACAGCGGCCTGCGCGTTGCCCTGTCGTTGGAGGCGATCGGCCTCGCCGAGGATTGCCGCATGGCGGCGGTCATCATCACCGCCGAGGACGTTCCGGCCGACTGCGGCGCGGCCGTGGTCATCGACCGCCGGATGTTGGCGGAGGGCGGGGCGCAGGCGATCTATGCTGATTTCACCGGGGAGGGCCCGTTGACGTTCCGGGTCGTGCCAACGCGGCCGGCCGCGCGGCGGCCCTGGATGCCGCCGCTCGTCCAATAGCGCTTGCCGCCTGCCCTCTAAAGGGACACTGATCGGGTTCCCTTTCGTGGCAGGGAAACGGAGGGCGGATCGCCATGCTGGAAACCGACAAAGTGTTCGCCGGCTCGGTCCCGGAAAACTACGACCGCTATTTCGTCCCGCTTATCTTCGAGCCCTACGCCGCCGACATCGTGCGCCGCGCCGTCGCCCTTGTGCCGAAGGCCGTTCTGGAGACCGCCGCGGGCACCGGCGTCGTCACACGCACCCTGGCGCCGAAGCTGGCGAAGGGCGCGCGCTACATCGCCACCGATCTCAACCAGCCGATGCTCGACTATGCGGCCGCGAAGCAACCGGCCGGCAGCCCCGTCGAGTGGCGTCAGGCCGACGCCTTGGCGTTGCCTTTCGAAGACGCGAGCTTCGATCTCGTCATCTGCCAGTTCGGCGCTATGTTCTTCCCCGACCGTGTCGCCGGCTATCGCGAGGCGAAGGCGCGTCCTTCGCCCGGGCGGGCATTTCCTCTTCAACGTCTGGGATCGCATCGAGGAAAACGTCTTCGCCGACGACGTCACGAACGCGCTTGCCGCGTTCTTCCCCGACGACCCGCCGCGCATGATGGCGCGCACGCCGCACGGCTATTACGACACCGCCCTGATCCGCCGGGATCTTGAGCAGGCAGGCTTCGAAAGCATCGACATCGACACGCTTGCCAAGGAAAGCCGCGGTCCGTCGGCGCGCATCGTCGCGCTCGCCTACTGCCAGGGTACCCCTGTGAGCGCCGAGATTGCGGCGAGGGGAGACCTCGACGCCGCCACCGACTACGTCACCTCAGCGCTGACGGAGAAATACGGGCTTGGCGAAGTCGCCGCCAAGATTCAGGCGCATGTGATTACGGCGGCGGCTTAGGCTCTGCTCCGCGTTCAGTACCGCCGCATGAGGCCGATGAGGCGGCCCTGGATGCGCACGCGGTCGGGGCCGAAGATGCGCGTCTCATAAGCCGGGTTAGCGGCTTCGAGGGCGATCGAGGCGCCCTTGCGGCGGAGGCGCTTGAGCGTTGCCTCCTCCTCGTCGATGAGGGCAACGACGATGTCGCCGCTGTCGGCGTTCTCGGATTTGCGGATGAGGACCGTATCACCGTCAAAGATGCCGGCGTCGATCATCGAATCGCCGCGGACTTCGAGGGCGAAATGCTCGCCGGCGCCCAGCATCTCAGGCGGCACGGCGATGGTGTGGCTGTGAGTTTGGATCGCCTCGATCGGCGTGCCGGCGGCGATGCGGCCCATAACGGGGATCGAGACTGCGTCATTGTCGGCGCCCGGCGAAGAAGCGGCGCGCAGGCGCCCAAGATCGCCCTCTATGACGGCCGGCGAGAAGCCGCGATTGCGCGAGGCCGCCCCGGCGATTGCCGATTCCGGCATGCGGAGAACTTCCAGCGCCCGCGCCCGGTTGGGCAGGCGGCGGATGAAGCCGCGTTCTTCCAGCGCCTTGATGAGCCGGTGGATGCCCGATTTCGACTTGAGGTCGAGCGCGTCCTTCATCTCGTCGAAGGACGGGGGAATGCCCGATTCCTTCAGGCGCTCATGAATGAACATCAGCAATTCATGCTGCTTGCGCGTCAACATATTTTGGGCTCCAGCCGTCCGAGACTCGCTCGGTACAAAACGCGAACGAATGTATCTGTTCTAGTTGTGTTCGACAAGCCCTGAACAAGACGTAAACCTGGAAGCGGTTTCGCCGCAGGCAGTTGTCAGGGGAGGCGGATGATGCGGCAGGATTGGCCGGCTTTGGCCGCCGGCGCGTTCGGCGGGCGGACGATGAGACAGTCTGCGGCGGCGAGGGTGCGCAGCATCGCGGAGTCCTGCCGGGCGAATGGCGTCGCTATGAGCAGCGATTCGGCGGGCTGGTCGAGGGCAGCGCGGAGGTAATCCTGCCGGTCGTCATTGGCTGCGACGTCCGCGCCGATGATCGCCGGTTCGGTCGGGTCGATCGGCGGTGCGCCGAGGAGAGCCCGGATCAGCGGCATGAGGAACATGAGCGAACAGACGAGGCTCGAAACGGGATTGCCCGGCAGGCCGAAGATGCGCATGGCGCCGAGCCCTCCGAACAGCATCGGCCGGCCGGGGCGCATGGCAATGCGCCAGAACTCCCGCGTCGCACCGACGGCCGCAAGCGCGTCATGAACGACGTCATGCGCACCGACCGAAGCGCCGCCGATGGTGACGAAGACGTCCGTGCCGCGGGCCGAGATGATGGCTTGCGCGACGGCTCGGGCGTCGTCGCGGACGATGCCGAGATCGACGGCTTCGGCCCCTGCTTTGCGCGCCATGGCGGCGAGGGCGACGGCGCTGGCGGCAGTGATCTGGTCGGGGCCGGGGAGGGCGCCGGGGGACACCAACTCGTCGCCGATCGAGAGGAATGCCACACGCGGACGGCGGCGCGCGGATACGCTGCCGAAGCCGGCGGCGGCCGTGAGGGCGAGCTCGACGTGGACCGAGCTCGCGCCCGGCCGGAGCAGCGTGTCGCCGGCGCGGAAATCGAGACCGGCGGGACGGATATAGCGGCCGCGCTCGACGGAGCCCTGGACGATGACGCTGTCGCCCTCGACCGCGGCCTTCTCCTTGATGAGCACTGCGTCGGCGTCCGGCGGCATCGGTGCGCCGGTGTTGACGATGATCGCCTCGCCCGGCCCAAGCGCGCCGGCGAAGCGCTTGCCGGCGGCGGATTCGCCGATGATGCGCAGCGTCGCGCCTTCCATTGCGCCAGCGGCGCGGACGGCGAAGCCATCCATTGACGAGGCGTCGAAGGGCGGTTGGTCGCGCGTGGCGATCAGCGGTGCGGCGAGGAAACGGCCTGTGGCTTCAGCCAGCGGGATGGCTTCAGCTTCATCCGGGACGACGCCGGCCACAATGCGGGCGAGGGCTTCCTCAACCGGCAGCAGAGTCATCGGCGTGCCAATGGCCGGAGCGGCCGCCCGATTTCTCGATGAGGCGGATGTCGCCGATCACCATGCCGCGGTCGAGCGCCTTGGCCATGTCGTAGATGGTGAGGCAGGCGACGGAGACGGCCGTCAGCGCCTCCATCTCGACGCCGGTCCTGCCGGTTGTCTTCACCGTGGCGGTGACGCGCAAGCCGGGCAGCGCATCATCAGCGGCGATGTCGATGTCGATCCTGGCGATCGGCAGGGGATGGCAGAGCGGGATCAGCTCGGCGGTGCGTTTGGCCGCCATGATGCCGGCAATGCGCGCCGTGCCGACGACATCGCCCTTCTTGGCGTTGCCGGCGAGGATCGTCGCCAGAGCGCCGGCGGACATGGAAATGGCCCCAGCGGCGGTGGCGATCCGTTCGGTCTCGGGTTTGTCGCTCACATCGACCATCCGCGCGACGCCGGAGCGATCGAGATGGCTGAGGTCGGCCATGCTATTCGGCGGCGAGCGCCGAACCGCCGATCAGCGTGGACGTCGCGGCGGCAACGTCCGCCTGGCGCATCAGGCTTTCACCAACGAGGAAGGCATGGATGCCGACCTTGCCGAGGCGGCGGATATCGGCCGGGGCGAAGATGCCACTTTCGCCGACCATCGTGCGCTCCGCCGGCACCCGCGGGGCCAGACGCTCGCAGGTCGCCAGCGTCGTCTCGAAGGTGTGGAGGTCGCGGTTGTTGATGCCGATCAGCGGCGAGGTGAGGGCAAGGGCGCGGTCCAACTCCGCCTCGTCATGGACCTCGATGAGGACGTCCATGCCCAGGCTGTGGGCCGTTGCTTCGAGGTCGGCGGCGCATTCGTCGCTGACCGCGGCCATGATAATGAGAACGCAGTCGGCGCCCCAGGCGCGCGCCTCCCAGACCTGATAGGCCTCGAACAGAAAGTCCTTGCGCAGCACCGGCAGGTCGACAGCGGCGCGGGCGGCGAGAAGGTCGTTACGTCCGCCCTGGAAGAATGGCGCATCGGTGAGGACCGAGAGGCACGCGGCGCCGCCTTCGGCATAGGCCCTGGCGATTTCGCCGGGATCGAAGGCCTCGCGGATCAAGCCTTTCGACGGGCTCGCCTTCTTGATCTCGGCGATGAGGCCGGGTTTGCCGGCGTCGATGCGGCTGCGTAACGAGGCGTAGAATCCCCGGGCAGGCTGGGCGCCTTCGGCGCGGCGGCGGATCTCCGCCTCGGAAATGATGGCCTTCGCCGCCGCGATTTCGGCGCGCTTGGATTCCTCAATCTGTTTCAGAATGTCGGTCATGCCGTCTCCATAGCATTGGAGACGGCGACAAGGCGCGCAAGCCGCTCGGCGGCCGCACCGGAATCGATTGAGGTGCGGGCAAGGTCGAGGCCTTCGGCGAGGTCCTCGGCGAGGCCGGCGATGACCAGTGCGGCGGCCGCATTCACCAGCACGACATCACGGTAGGGACCCGATTCGCCGGCAAGCACGGCGCGGAGGGCGGCCGCATTGCTGTCGGCATCACCACCCTTGATGGCGTCGAGCGGCGTCAGCGGCAGGCCGACATCGTCGGGGGAAAGGTCGAATAGGCGGACCGTGCCGTCCTTGAGTTCGGCGATCTTGGCCGGTCCGGCGAGCGTGATCTCGTCGGTGCCGCCGGCGCCGTGGACGACCCAGGCGCGCTCGGTGCCGAGATCGCGGAGGACATAGGCGAGAGGCTCCACCCAATCGGCCGAGAAGACGCCGAGCAACTGGCGCTTGACGCCAGCCGGGTTCGACAGCGGGCCAAGGAGATTGAAAATCGTCCGCGTGCCGAGTTCGACCCGTGTCGGGCCGACATGCCTCATCGCCGAATGGTGCATCGGCGCGAACATGAAGCCGATACCGGCCTCGTCGATGGCGCGGGAAATCTGGTCCGGCGTCAGGTCGAGCTTGACGCCAAGCGCGGCCAGCACATCGGCTGCGCCGGATTTCGACGAGAGAGCGCGGTTGCCGTGCTTGGCAACCGGGACACCCGCGCCCGCGACCACGAAGGCGGTGCAGGTCGACACGTTCTGCGTGCCCTTGGCGTCACCGCCAGTGCCGACAATGTCCATAGCGCCCTCGGGCGCCTTCACCGGCACCATCATGGCGCGCATGACGCTCACTGCGCCGGCAATCTCGTCGACCGTTTCGCCGCGCACGCGGAGCGCCATCAGCAGCGCGCCGATCTGCGACGGGGTCGCGTCCCCGGACATCAGGATTTCGAACGCCTGGCGGGCCTCGTCACGCGTCAGGGGCGTTCCGTTGGCGGCCTTGGCAATGAGCGGCTTCAGATCCGCCATCAGGCGACCGAGCGCTGCCTGCGGTTCCGCGCGTTCCACGCGGAGGCGATGTCGAGGAAATTGCGGAGAATTTGGTGCCCGTGCTCGGACGCGATCGATTCTGGATGAAACTGGACGCCGTGGATCGGCAGACTGCGGTGCATCAGCCCCATGATCACGCCATCCTCGGTCTTTGCCGTGACCTCCAATGACGAGGGCACGGTTGCTGGATCGATCGTCAGCGAATGATACCGCGTCGCCTGGAAGCGCGGCGGCAGCCCGGCAAACACCCCCCGGCCGGTATTGCTGATCTCGGAGAGTTTGCCATGCATGAGGGTTGGCGCGCCAGTGACCTTGCCGCCAAAGGCCTGGCCGATCGCCTGATGGCCAAGACAGACGCCAAAAAGCGGGATTCCGGCGACGGCGGCGCTGGCGATGACGTCGAGGCAAATGCCGGCTTCGTTGGGGGTGCAGGGGCCGGGTGACAGGACGATCGATTCCGGGTTCATGGCGATGGCTTCGCCCACGGAGATCTTGTCGTTGCGATAGACCTCCATCTCCGCCCCCAACTCGCCGAGATAGTGGACGAGGTTGTAGGTGAAGCTGTCATAGTTATCGATGACGAGGTGGGTCATGAAAGTGACCCCAAACCGTTTAGCCTTGCCATCACTGCCCCCGTCCGACCGATGATGCGTATCTTACCGCCTCTTCGGCGGCGCGGAAAAGCGCGCGCGCCTTGGCGACGCATTCGGCCTGCTCGTTCTCCGGCACCGAATCGGCGACGATCCCGGCTCCCGCCTGGGCATACATCGTGTTGTCCTTGATCAGCGATGTGCGCAGGGCGATGCAGGTATCCATGTCGCCATTGGCGGAGAAATAGCCGACGCAGCCGGCGTAGAGGCTCCGCTTCTCCAGCTCCAATTCGTCGATGATCTCCATCGCCCGGACCTTCGGTGCGCCGGAAACGGTGCCGGCGGGAAAGCCGGCGGTGAGCGCGCTGAGGGCGTCGTGGTCCGGCGATAGCTTGCCGACGACGTTCGAAACGATGTGCATCACTTGGCTGTAATATTCGAGATAGAATTGGTCGGTGACCTTCACGGTGCCGATCTGCGAGACGCGGCCGACATCGTTGCGGCCGAGGTCCAGCAGCATCAGATGCTCTGCGCGCTCTTTCGGATCGGCGAGGAGTTCCTCCGCCAGGCGCTTGTCTTCTTCCGGCGTCGCGCCGCGGGGCCGCGTGCCGGCAATCGGACGAATGACGACTTCGCCATTGCTCACGCGAACCAGAATCTCGGGGCTCGAACCGGCGACCGCGAACGAGCCGAAGTCGAGATAATAGAGATAGGGCGACGGATTGGTACGGCGGAGGGCGCGGTAGAGCGCGAAGGGGGGCAGGGTGAACGGCGCCTCAAAGCGTTGCGACAGCACCACCTGAAAGATGTCGCCGGCGGTGATGTATTCCTTGGCCTTGTCGACCATCTCGCGATAGCGCTCCGGCGGCGTGTTGGAGCGGATCGGCAGTTCGGCGTCGGCGTTGATGCTGTCGGCGCTCTTATCGACATGGCGGTCGAGCGCATCGACGACGGCGGTAATGCGCTCGACGGCCTTGGCATACGCCGTCGCCGCATCGACGTTGGCGGACGGCCGGACCGGTGTGACGATGGCGATGTCGTCGCGGACGCTATCGAATACGACGATCACGGTCGGGCGGATCATGATCGAATCGGGGATACCGATCGGGTCGGATTTAGGCGGCCCCAATTCCTCGATGAGGCGGATCGTATCGTAGCCGAGATAGCCAAACACGCCCGCCGACATTGTCGGCAGGACCGGCGGCAATTCGATGCGGGATTCCTGGATAAGGGCGCGCAGGGCTTCGAGCGGCGGCGCGTCGGTGGGCTCGAAGCGGGCGGGGTCGGCCGACGGGTTGCGGTTGATCTCGGCAACTCTCCCGTTGACGCGAAAGATGACGTCCGGGTCGATGCCGATCATCGAATGCCGGCCGCGGACCGCGCCGTCTTCTACCGATTCCAGCAGGAAACAGTTGGTACGACCCGCCGACAGTTTCAGCATTGCGGAGACGGGCGTCTCGAGGTCTGCGACAAGCCGAGTCCACACGACCTGGCTTTGCCCCGTTTGGTAAAGCCGATCGAACTCGGATCGCTGTGGCTCGATCAACACAGGGCTATTGGGCCGGAGCGCCGATGAGCTGGCGCACCAAGTCCATATTGTCGGTGATCGGGATACGGCCTTCGAGGTCCAAGATATAGTCGAGCGCCGCTTGGTCGGCGATATCCGTCGTGGCCGTGGTGGTTTCGTCCGGCGGAGTGGCGGCCGGATCGAAGTCGGGCGTGATGATTTCGGCGACCCGCTGCACGACCTGGCCGTCGCCGGCTGCATCGGCAATGGTGGCGACCGACCCCACGGGGCCGTTGAACGCTGCCTGGAGCGAGGCGTCGGTCAGCATATCGGGCGGTGTCCCGTTGCGGGGCAACGGATCGGAACGCTGGAAGGTAACGCCAAGCTGCTCCGCGATCATGGATGTCGGCAGGCCTGCCGTCAGCATGTCGGAGACCGACTGGGCCAAATCCTGCAGCCGCTGATGATCGGCGTCGGCGCGCCAATCTGCGGCGACCCTGTCGTGAATATCCTCCAGCGCCAGTTCGTGTGCCGGGGTAGCGGAGAGCACTTCGTACCAGACGGCGGCGCCCGGCGTGGTCAGCGGGACGGGGCTCGGCGCCGTGCCGATGTCGGCGTCGAAGATGTTGGTGGTGAGGGCGGTTCCGCCGGGGAGATCGGCGATCGGTAAGCCGAGTTGGTCGTTGCCATTGGCGTCCAGGGTCAGCGTCCGCGTCGGGATACCCAGCGATTGTCCCACTTCCACAAGCGTGGCGCCGCCATCACGCGCTTCGTCGATGTTGTTAGCGACGCTGGACAGGCGGTCGAGGACCTTGCTCTCGGCGATCTGTTGCCGCAGCGCGTCGGCCATGTCCTCAAGCGGCGGCAAGTCGCCGTCGCTGATGGAAGCGACATGGACCAGGGTTTGGCCCGATCTACCGGTGATAATCTGCGTGCCGCCTTCGTCCATGGCAAAGGCCGCTGCGGCGACGGCCGGATCGAACAGGCCGGTCGATGACACCGGACCCAAATCGATCGGCGTGATCGCGCCGGCGGCGACGAGATCATCGAATGTCTGGCCGGCATCGAGTTGGGCCTGCACGGCGTCTGCCGCATCGCGCGTCGAAAACACTTGCTGCCAGACATCGCGGCGCTCGGCCTGGAGCCGTTGCTGCTCGTAGGCGGCGGCGATCTCATCGTCGGTGACGGCGGCCGGATCGGCCAGGACGCGTGGCGAAAGCTCCAGCAGGACGACATTCCGCGTTTCGCCGATCTGATATTTGTCGGGGTTGGCGTCGTAATAGGTCTGGATATCATCCTCGGTCGGATCGGGACCAGGTTCGAGGATATCCGGCGTCAGGACCGCATAGTCGAACGTGCGCTGCTCACCGTAGTACTCGCCGAGAATACGCTGATAGGCGAGCGGCAGCGGTGGATTGATGCCCCTGACGGCGGTGAAGATCTGGTTGCGCAGGAGGTTGTCGCGATACGTGGCGAGCAGTTGGGCTTCGGTCTGCCCGCTGCTGCTGAGATAGGCATTGAGCCGCGACAGCTGGAATTGGCCACTTTGCTGGAAATAGGGATCAGCGGCGACGGCTGCGGCGACCGCCGTGTCGCTCAAGCCCAATCCGAAGGCATCCTGGGCGTGGCGCAGCAGGGCCAGCTGGATCAGGTTGTTGAGGACGCCTTGCGGGATTTGCGCGTCCATCGCTCGGGACGGCGTGATGTAAACGCCCATATTCTGGATCTGCTTATTGTAGGCGTTGAGAAATTCCGTCTGCGAGATCGTCTGGCTGCCGACCGTGGCCACCGATGACGTCGCGCCGAAGCCGCGCAGCCCGAAAAAGAGCAGCGCCAAAATCAACGCGATGAAGACAACCGCTCCGAAGGGAGAGCCGGCAAACGATCTAAGCCTGTTGAGCATTGGTCCTCGCGAACGGCTCTCGGCGGGTGGGCCCCGTTGAAAACCGGCGGGATCATAAGAATCCCGTTTCAAGCCGGCAAGGAGCAGTTGGCCGTCCTCATAGCGCCAAGCGGCCCGCCAACCAAAATGAAAATGCAGAAAGAAACCTTGTGCCGTCCGGTTTTTTTGGTACCCCTCCGCGCGGCCCACATTTGCGCAGCCAGCGCGCCGGGCTCATCGGGAGAGGATGAATGGCAGGGATCAGGCCGCTAATCGCGGGCAATTGGAAGATGAATGGCGGTAAGGGGAGCCTCATTGAAATCGAAGCCATCAAGGCTGCGGTCGGCGGCGAACCATCGGTCGATGTTGCCATTTGTCCGCCCGCGACCTTGATTTCGCGCGCGGCGACATTGGCGGGCACCTCGCCGATCCAGATCGGCGGGCAGGATTGCCACGCCAAGGCCAGCGGCGCGCATACCGGTGACCTTGCGGCAGAAATGCTGGCCGATGCCGGCGCGACGATGGTCATTGTCGGCCACTCGGAGCGGCGCGCCGATCATGCCGAGGACGACACGACGGTGCGGGCGAAGGCGGAAGCCGCCTGGCGCGCCGGGCTGACGGCGATCCTGTGCGTCGGCGAGACCGAGGCGGAACGCAGGGCCGGCGATGCGCTTGACGTCGTCGCGGATCAACTGGCCGGTTCGGTGCCGGATGGCGCCACTGCTGGCAATCTCGTCATCGCTTATGAGCCCGTCTGGGCTATCGGCACGGGGCTGACGCCCACGGGGGATGACATTGCTGAAATGCACGCCCATGTAAGGAACCTGCTGGCTGCCCGGTTTCCGGGCGATGGGGCGCAGATTCGCGTGATTTACGGAGGTTCGGTGAAGCCCGACAATGCCGCCGAGATATTCGCGATCGAGGGCGTCAACGGCGCTCTGGTCGGGGGCGCCAGCCTGAAAGCGGGTGATTTTCTGGCGATCATCGCCGCCGCGAAGACACACTAGGGAGACAACACGGCGACGGACCGGTGGAAAGCCGCCAGTCGTTCGTGTAGAAGCCGCCACAGTCACCACACTCTTGCCGAAGCAGCCATGGAAACCGTCGTCCTCGTCATTCACCTTTTGCTGGTCACAGCCCTGATTGGGGTCGTTCTCGTTCAGCGCTCGGAGGGCGGCGCCCTCGGTATTGGCGGCGGCGGCAATTTCATGTCGACGCGCGGCACCGGCAATGCGCTGACCCGGGCGACCACGATCCTGGCGGCCTTGTTCTTCATTACCTCGATCGGCCTCACGCTGCTGGCGCGGACGAACAATGAGGCGGGTGGTGTGTTCCAGAATCTGCCGACGGACACGCTGCCGGCCGACGCCACTGGCGAGCCGGCTGGCGGTGTCCTCAATCTTCTCGGCGGTGGTGCGGCGACGGTTCCGGCCGATGCCGGCGGCGCGGTAGCACCGGCAGACGGCGCGGTAGTTCCGGCGGATGCCGGCGGTACGCCGGCGGCGGCCACCGATACCGGCACGACGGCGCCGCCGGTGCCTGCCGATGCCGGCGCTGGGGCGCCTGCGGCGAGCGGCACGACGACGCCTGTGGTTCCGGCAGACGCCGGAAGCGCAGCCCCGGCAACGACGCCCTAGCGGCAAAACGAGCCGGAAAAGCCCCCACTTTCCCACAGCAGCAGCAATGCTGATTTTGCGGTCGCGCGCCGCCGAGGGAATTGTTTAATCTTGAGGCCCATGGCGCGGTACATCTTCATCACCGGCGGCGTGGTCTCCTCACTCGGCAAGGGAATCGCTTCAGCAGCGCTGGGCGCGCTGCTGGAGGCGCGAGGCTACAAGGTCCGTCTGCGAAAGCTCGACCCCTACCTCAACGTCGATCCGGGAACGATGAGTCCCTATCAGCACGGCGAGGTCTTCGTGACCGACGACGGCGCCGAGACGGATCTCGATCTCGGCCATTACGAACGGTTCACCGGCAGGCCGGCCAACCGGATGGACAACATCACCACCGGCCGCATCTATCAGGAGATCATCACCCGCGAGCGCCGGGGCGATTATCTGGGCGGCACCGTGCAGGTGATCCCGCACGTTACGGACGCGATCAAAGCCTTCATCGGCGAAGGCAATGAGGGCTTCGATTTCGTCCTGTGCGAGATCGGCGGCACGGTCGGCGACATCGAGGGTCTGCCTTTCTTCGAAGCGATCCGCCAGTTCGGCAACGAGCTGCCGCAGGGTCACGCCGTCTTCATCCACCTGACGCTGGTGCCCTACATCGCCTCGGCGGGCGAGTTGAAGACCAAGCCGACGCAGCACTCCGTGAAAGAGCTGCGCTCGATCGGCATCCAGCCGCATATCCTTCTGGTGCGGTCGGACCGGCCGATCCCGGCCGAGGAGCGGCGGAAGCTGTCGCTGTTTTGCAATGTGCGGCCGTCCGCCGTCATTCAGGCGCTGGATGTCGAGAATATCTACGACGTCCCTGCCACCTACCACGCGGAAGGCCTTGATGCGGAAGTGCTTTCAGCCTTCGGCATGGACGAAGCACCGCCGCCCAATCTCGCCCGCTGGGAGGCGATCGGACACGCCCTGCATCAGCCAGAGGGCGAGGTGACGATCGCCCTGATCGGCAAATATACCGTCCTCAAGGATGCCTATAAGTCATTGGTGGAGGCCCTCAATCACGGCGGCATCGCCAATCGGGTGAGGGTCAAGCTCGACTGGATCGAGTCGGAGGTGTTCGAGGCGGAAGACCCGGCGCCGCGGCTTGAGGAGGTGCATGGTATTCTCGTCCCGGGCGGCTTCGGCGAGCGCGGCTCGGAAGGCAAGATCGCGGCGGCCAGCTTCGCCCGGAAGCACAATGTGCCGTATTTCGGCATCTGCTTCGGCATGCAGATGGCAGTGATCGAAGCGGCGCGGAGCCTTGCCGGCATTAGCGGTGCGAGCTCGACCGAGTTTGGGCCCACTGCCGATCCGGTCGTCGGCTTGATGACCGAATGGCTCAAGGGCAACATGCTGGAGAAGCGCATCGCGGCCGGCGATCTCGGCGGTACGATGCGCCTCGGCGCCTATCCGGCCGTCCTCGCCAAGGGCAGCAAGATCGCGGAAATCTACGGGACCACAGAGATTTCGGAACGACACCGGCATCGCTACGAGGTCAACGTCGACTACCGCGCCCGGCTCGAAGCGCATGGCATGGTGTTTTCAGGCATGTCGCCCGATGGCGTGCTGCCGGAAACCATCGAACTCGCCGACCATCCCTGGTTCATCGGCGTGCAGTATCACCCGGAGCTGAAGTCGCGCCCCTTCGCACCACACCCGCTCTTCGCCTCGTTCATTGAGGCCGCGGTCGAGCAGAGCCGGCTGGTCTAGCCTCGCCCGGTGTAGGTCTGGATGCCGGTATCGGGCAGCCAGATGCCCTCCGGCGGCTTGCCAGTTTGCCAGAAGACGTCGATCGGGATGCCGCCGCGGGGGTTCCAATAGCCGCCGATGCGCAGCCATTTCGGCTCCAGTAGCGCCGCGATCTGCTTACCGATGCCGACGGTGCAATCCTCGTGGAAGGCGCCATGATTGCGGAAGCTGGCGAGGAAGAGCTTCAGCGACTTCGATTCGAGCAGCCATTCACCCGGCACATAGTCGATTACGAGGATGCCGAAATCGGGCTGGCCGGTGACCGGACAGAGCGAGGTGAACTCCGGAGCGGTGAAACGGGCGACGTAGTCGGCGTCCGGATGCGGGTTGGGGACGCGGTCAAGCGTCGCTTCGTCCGGGCTCGCCGGGATCGTCACCGGCCGGCCGAGTTGTGGTTTGGTCTCGCTCATTCTCAGGCTCCTGGACCCGACGGCGCGTTGCCGCCGGGCGGTACGATGTGGCGCGCGATGCTGTCCCATCGCCAGCAATCATGGCCGGTGAGGTGGGTGCCGGCCCACCAGCGGTCAATGCCGTTGATGGCGACCATATCGGCTTCCCCGGCAAGAACCGATCTGCCGAAGCGCGTCAAGGCGAGCGGCGTCGTCAGATAATCTTCGATTTCCTCAACGGTCCCCTGGCAGGGGTACTTGCTTTCGAGGCCCTCGATCAAAGGTTCGCCGGCGCCCGCTAGGTCGTCGAGCGCGCGGAAGCCGCTCCAATCGCCCATGAACGGCGCGTCCTCGCTGGCGAGCAGCCGCTGGAACACGTCACGCGGGGTGACATGGCCGGTGGCGACAGTGCCGGCGATGATGCGTTCTGACCGAGAAAGGCCGCCCTGCAGGGCCGGGAGTTCCTCGATGAAGCGACCCAGCGCCGGCCGCATGAAGCGAAACGTGCCGGTCGGTGAGCGCAGTTGGTTGACCAAGGGTTCGGGCGACGGACTGGTGAGCGCGCGCCACAGGGCGCCGGCACTGGCCAGCATCGGCGGGGTTACCTCCACGGCCCGGTCTTCGAAGCGGAGAACGGCCTCGGGATCCTGCGTCGCCAGGAAATCGTCCGCCTGGACGAGACGAAGTCCCATCGTGCGGCCTTCGCCTTCGAAGAAATTCAGGATCTGCAACAGTTGCAGCTGATCGTAGAGATCGTGTTCCAGCCAGATCGAGACCTGGGTGAAGAGGCCGTGCGCCTTCACCACGGCGTCGCGCGCCAGGAAATCGGCGCGGGCCTCGGCGAAGGGGATATCGAACCGTTCGGACAGGAAGCCGGCGCGGACATCGGACAGCGATTCGAGGTCGGGCGCGGGGATGAGCGGCCCCTCATGCAACACGTCACGCCAGGGCACGATGCGCGCGGTTACCCCGGCGGCGGTCAGAACCGACGCCGCTGCATCGCCATTGGTGATGATCAGTTCGGTCAATTCACGGCCTCAAGCATCGCTGTCATGCACCACCGGCGGGGCTTACCCCTTCCGAAGCGGCGCTCTGTCGGTTAGAAGCCCCGCGTCCCCTTCGTGCAAGGGGCGAGCCCGATTCCAAACCCCAGGTAGGCCATGACCGCGATCGTCGACATAACCGCGCGTGAAATCCTCGATAGCCGCGGCAATCCGACCGTTGAAGTCGACGTCACCCTTGAGGACGGCGCCGAGGGCCGCGCGGGCGTTCCTTCTGGCGCTTCCACCGGGGCGCATGAGGCGATCGAGCTGCGCGACGGCGACAAGGGGCGCTATCGCGGTCTCGGCGTGCTCAAGGCGGTCGATGCGGTTAACGGCGAGATTTTCGACGCCATTGGCGGCATGGACGCGGCGAACCAAGCGACAATCGACGAAATCCTGATTGACCTCGACGGCACGCCGAACAAGGCGCGCCTGGGCGCCAACGCCATTCTGGGCGTATCGCTGGCGATCGCGAAGGCCGAGGCGCAGTCGGCCGGTATGCCGCTGTTTCGCTATCTTGGCGGGCCGAACGCACGGACGCTGCCGGTGCCGATGATGAACATCATCAATGGCGGCGCGCACGCCGACAACCGCCTCGACTTCCAGGAATTCATGATCATGCCAATCGGTGCGCCGAGTTTCGCCGAGGCCCTCCGTATGGGCTCGGAGATATTCCACGCCCTGAAGCGCGGCCTTGCCGACGCGGGCCACAATACCGCGGTCGGCGACGAAGGCGGCTTCGCCCCAAATCTTGCCTCGGCCGATGAGGCTCTCGGTTTCGCATTGAAGGCGATCGAGGCCGCCGGCTACCGCCCGGGCGAAGACGCCTATTTGGCGATGGACTGCGCCGCCACCGAGCTCTTCTCGGACGGCATCTACCGTTTCCCCGGTGAGGGCGTCGAACGCGACGGCGACGCGATGGCGAAATATCTTGCCGATCTCGTCTCGCGCTATCCGATCGTCTCGGTCGAGGACGGGATGAGCGAAGACGATTGGGATGGCTGGAAGGCGCTGACGGTTGCGATTGGCGACCGTTGCCAATTGGTCGGCGACGATCTCTTCGTCACCAACACCGAACGCCTCGCGGATGGCATCCGCCGCGGCGTGGCCAATTCGATCCTCATCAAGGTCAACCAGATCGGGACGCTGACGGAAACCTTCGAGGCCGTCTCGATGGCCCAGCGCGCCGCCTATACGGCGGTCGTTTCGCACCGTTCAGGCGAGACTGAGGACGCGACGATCGCCGACCTCGCGGTCGCGACCAATTGCGGCCAGATCAAAGCCGGGTCGCTGTCGCGGTCGGATCGTCTCGCCAAATACAATCAGCTTCTGCGCATCGGGGAAGAGCTGGGGCCGGCCGGCCGCTATGCCGCGCGGTCGGTGCTTCGTGGCTGAAAAAGGCCGGGTCGGGCCGGGCGGTTTAGTCTTCGATTAAGCATATCGGGTGCAAGAAGAAGGGAACCCTTCGCTCGCCCGGTAAGGCATGTACGCTCATCCAGTCGCCCGCCCGTTACGCCGCCTCATCCTGCCGGCCTTGACGGCCGCCTATCTCGGCTATTTCGGCTTCCACGCCATCAACGGCTCCTATGGCCTGCTCGCCCGGACGCAGTTCGAAGCGCAGGCAGCCGACCTCGAGGTGCGCCTTGCGGAGCTGCGAGGCGAGCATGACGCGCTGGAGGCACATGCGGCGCTGCTGCGGCCGGAGAATCTCGACCCGGATATGGTCGACGAATGGGCGCGGCGGAACCTCAACGAAATCGCGCCGAACGAATTTGTGCTCATTCCCTAGTTTCCACGCTTGAAGTGGGGCCTCCAGAATGACAGGCACAAACAACAATTTCGCGTCTGTCGACGCCTATGTTGCGTCGTTCCCTGACGACGTTCGCGCCCGGCTCGAAGCGATTCGCCAGACAGTGCACAAAGCTGTGCCGGGCACGGTCGAGACGATCAGCTACCAGATTCCGACGTTCAAGATAGAAGGCAGGGCTTTGATCTATGTCGCGGCCTGGCAGACGCATATCGCCGTATATCCGATCCCTGAAGGAACCGAGGCGTTTCGAAGGGTGATTGCGCCCTATATTGCAGGCAAGGGAACGGTTCGATTTCCGATGAACAAGCCGGTACCGTATGACTTGATCCGGCAGATCGTGCTGCTTCGCCTCAAGGAGGGCGAAGCCTAGACCGACGATCTTCATGCGCTCCGACGGGAACGAATATGCCAAAGGCGGCACTACGAACGAAGGCGGCGCATGGTGGCACGTTCACCGTCGCCGATGATTGGCAGGCCTATCGTGAGATGCTGCTCATCCGCCGTTTCGAGGAGCGGGCGGCGCAGCTTTACGGGCAAGGCCTGATCGGCGGATTTCTGCACCTCTATATCGGCCAGGAAGCCGTTGTGGTCGGGCTGCAGGCGCTGGTCGAGGAGGGCGACCAGGTCGTCACCAGCTACAGGGATCATGGGCACATGCTCGCCGCCGGCATGGAGCCGCGGCGCGTGATGGCCGAATTGATGGGCCGGCGTGACGGCTATTCCGGCGGCAAGGGCGGCTCGATGCACATGTTCAGCCTGGAGCGGAATTTCTACGGTGGCCATGGCATCGTCGGAGCGCAGGTGCCGATCGGCACGGGCCTCGCCTTCGCCAACCGCTACCGCAAGAACGGGCGCATCTGTTTCACCTATTTCGGCGAAGGGGCGGCCAATCAGGGTCAGGTCTATGAGAGCTTCAACATGGCCGGCCTGTGGAAGCTGCCGGTCATCTATGTGATCGAAAACAATCGCTATGCGATGGGCACCGAATCGCACCGGACTTCGGCGCAGGCGGATTTCTCCCGGCGCGGCGCTTCGTTCGACCTGCCCGGCCTGAAGGTGGACGGCATGGACGTCCACACGGTCCGCGAGGCGGGCCGCGAGGCGGTGGCCTGGTCCCGTGCCGGAAAAGGGCCGTTCATCCTGGAGGTGATGACCTATCGCTATCGCGGCCACTCGATGTCCGATCCGGCGCAGTATCGCAGCCGGGAGGAGGTTGAGACGATGCGGAAAGAGCATGATCCTATCGAGCATGTGCGGCAGCGCCTTGCGGCGTCGAAGGGTGGCGCGGTCGAATTGAAGGCGGTCGATGCCGAGATCCGCAAAACGATCGATGAAGCCGTGGCGTTCGCCGAAGCCAGCCCGGAGCCGGATCCGGCGGCGCTGTGGACGGACATCTTGGCCTAGGGATGAGGTGATGGACGGAGACATTCCAACGGCCGCGAACGACATGGTGGAGATGACCGTCCGCGAGGCGCTGCGCGACGCCATGGCGGAAGAGATGCGGCGCGACCCCGAGGTTTTCATCCTCGGCGAAGAAGTGGCGCAGTACCACGGCGCCTACAAGGTGACGCAGGGTCTGCTCGAGGAGTTCGGCCCCGAGCGGGTCTATGATTCGCCGATCAC
This sequence comes from uncultured Alphaproteobacteria bacterium, assembly GCA_963732865.1. Taxonomy (GTDB): domain Bacteria; phylum Pseudomonadota; class Alphaproteobacteria; order Rhizobiales; family Kaistiaceae; genus JADLGL01. The sequence continues at coordinate 186,294 of CAVTBC010000001.1, forward strand.
CGAACATGGCTTTGCCGGTCTCGGGGTCGGCGCCGCGCTCGCCGGGCTTCGCCCGATCGTCGAGTTCATGACCTGGAATTTCGCCATGCAGGCGACCGACCAGATCGTCAATTCCGCGGCCAAAACACGCTACATGTCGGGCGGTCAAATGCATGTGCCGATCGTCTTCCGCGGCCCGAATGGCGCCGCCGCGCGGGTCGCTGCGCAGCACAGCCAGGACTATGCCGCCTGGTACGCGCATATCCCGGGTCTGAAGGTGATCCAGCCCTACACGGCGGCCGACGCGAAAGGCCTGCTGAAGTCGGCCATCCGCGACCCAAATCCGGTGATCTTCCTCGAAAGCGAGATCCTCTACGGCAAGAAGTTCCCGGTGCCGACCGCAGCGGAATGGCTGGTGCCGATCGGCAAGGCGCGGATCGCACGTGAAGGAACGGACGTCACCATCGTCTCGTTCGGCATCGGCATGACCCATGTCGAGGCGGCGCTAGAAGTACTGGACGGCGAGGGCATCTCGGCTGAGGTGATCGACCTGCGCACGTTGCGGCCGCTGGACATGGAGGCGGTCATCGCTTCCGTGCAGAAGACGCATCGCTGCGTCACGGTTGAAGAAGGTTGGCCGATCGGCTCGATCGGTTCCGAAATCGCGGCGGAGTTGATGGAGAAGGCGCTCGATTGGCTCGACGCGCCCGTCACCCGCGTGACCGGGAAGGATGTGCTGATGCCTTATGCCGCCAATCTTGAGAAACTGGCCCTGCCGTCGACGGCCGACGTGGTCGCGGCGGTCAAAGCGGTGACCTACAGATGAGCGAGATGGCGGGCGCCCCGAAGGAACAGCCGATCCCACCCGATGCTGTCGGCCGCGAAGACGCCGTCGAGGTCCTGCGCGCGTTCGTCATCGATGGCGGGCTGTCGATCGCCTTCATGCGCGCCTTCGACGATCCGGCGATGTGGGGAATGCTGCTGGCTGACATTGCCCGCCACGCGGCGCGGTCCTTCGAGCAGGAGGGCGTCGTGTCGGCGGAGCAGGCGCTCGTGGTGATCCGAGACATGCTCAACGCCGAACTTGACGCGGTAACCGACAGCGGGACGACCGCCGGACGATCGGACAACTGACGGCATGCCGACCAACATCCTCATGCCCGCGCTGTCGCCGACGATGGAAGAGGGCGGCCTCAGCAAGTGGCTGGTGAAAGAAGGCGACGAAGTTCACGCCGGCGACGTCATTGCCGAGATCGAGACCGACAAGGCGACGATGGAAGTCGAAGCCTATGAAGATGGGAAGATTGGCAAGATTTTGGTTCCCGAGGGAACGGAGGGCGTCAAAGTCAACGCGGTGATCGCGGTTCTTCTCGGCGAAGGCGAAACCATGGGCGCGGCCAATTTGTCCGCCAAAGCCCCGCCCACGGCGACCGAAGCAAAGGAACAGCCCGTCGCTGCCGCCGCCGAGCCTGCCAGGCCGAAGCCTGCCACGGCGATGCCGACGGCCATAGCGGCCAATGGTGATGCGGGCGGACGCATTTTTGCCTCGCCTCTGGCCAAGCGCCTTGCGGACGAGGCCGGTCTTAGCCTCGCTGCTCTGCACGGCTCAGGCCCGCATGGCCGTATCATCGAAGCCGATATCGAAGCCGCCAAAGCCGGCGGCGTATCCAAGCCCACCGTGGCCGCGCCGGCGCTGTCGGATCAGGAGATCTTTTCCCTCTACGCGGCCGGCAGCTACGAACTCGTGCCGCATGACAAGATGCGCCGGATCATCGCCAAGCGCCTCACGGAGGCGAAACAGACGATCCCGCACTTCTACTTGACGGCTGACTATGAGATCGACGCGCTGGTGGCGCTGCGGCATGAGATCAATGCCTCGACGGTCCAGGGTGAGGGCGGCTTGCCCGCCTACCATGTCTCGCTGACGGACCTCATCATCAAGGCGATGGCGCGGGCGCTGATCGACGTGCCGGCCGCCAATGTCACCTGGACGGAGTCGGGGATGCTGCGGCACAAGACGGCCGACATCGGCGTTGCCGTGGCGATCCCTGGCGGCGGGTTGATAACGCCGGTGATGCGTTCGGCTGAGACCAAGCCGCTATCCGTCCTGTCGAATGAAATGAAGGACTTGGAGCGCCGAGGCCGCGAACGGAAACTCGCGCCGGAGGAATATCGCGGTGGCGTCACCGCCATCTCCAATCTTGGCATGTATGCGGTTCGCGAATTCGCGGCGGTGATCAACCCGCCGCAATCCTCGATCCTGGCAATAGGCGCCGGGACCCAGCGTCCGGTGGTGCGCAAGGGCAAGGTCGAAATCGCGACGGTCATGACCGTGACGCTGTCGACCGACCATCGCGCCGTTGACGGGGTCACCGGCGCGGAACTGCTGAAGGCTTTCGGCCACTACATCGAGAAGCCGGCGGGGATGCTGGTCTAGCGCCGCCCGTGCGCGAGCTTGACCGAGGCCGGATCGCGGCGAAGCCGGGCCATCGCGAGCGTGCCGAGGATCGGGCCGATCGCCAGCGGCGCGAAGGCCCAGTGCCAGCCGACCCAATCGACCCAGACCGGCATCAACTGGATCGTCACCAGCGTCAGAGCGAAGCCCGCCGCGGTTTGGGTCGTCAGCATGGTGCCGGTGAGGCCGGGCGGCGACAGCTCGCTGACACAGGCGGAGAACTGCGCCGAGTTGGCGATGACCGTGATGCCCCAGATGACGCAGAGCGCCAGCACAAGCGCTGGCGCAGCGCCGAATACCGTGCCGGCCAACAGGCAGCAGGAGGCGCTGGTGAGCATCGCCACCATGGTCAGCGTCGTGCGCCCGATGCGATCGGCAAGGAAGCCGCCGCCCAGCGCGCCGATGAAGCCGACGGCGATTGTGGCGAAGGCGGCGAGCGAGGCACCGTGCCCCGGCTCGCGCGAGCCAGACGCCGTGAAGCTCGCGGCGAAGAAGGCGGCGACCGAAGCCCACATCGCATAGAGCTCCCACATGTGGCCGAGATAGCCGAGATTGGCGAGCCGAAGCGGACGGTCGCGGAGCGCGGTCAAGGCCATCGCGGGTCTGAACTTGCCACTCGCGGCCATGTTCGGACCGATCGGCACCCGAAGGATGACGACGCTGCCAAGCAAGGCCGCAGCGCTGGCAATGCCCAATGATGAGGCGCCAGTCGACACCGCCAAGGAAGGCGAAGAGATGCGGCGAGGCCGAGCCGACGGTGAGGGCGCCGACGAGCAATCCGACCAGGAGGCCGCGATCCTTGTCGGCCCAACTGACGGCGATCTTCATACCGATCGGGTAGACGCCGGCCATAGCCGCACCGGTGACAGCGCGGAGCAGCAGCGCCGCGACCGAGCCCGGATCGGTGATGATGAAGACGGCGTTGGCGGCCGCGCCGACAACGGCGGCGATGGCGTAGAAGCGACGCGGATCGATGCGGTCGGCGAGGCCGAGAAAGGCGCTGCCGACGCTGCCGATGACGAAGCCGCCCTGCACGGCGCTGACGAGCAGGGCGAGGCGGCTGGGGCTCAGATTGAACTCCGCAGCAAGCCCGGGGGCCGCGGCGGACGTCGCAAACCACAGCGACAACACTGCAACCTGCGTCAGGGCGAGCGAGATCAGAGCTGCTGGTTTCGACATGCCCTTCCGACTCGGGGTCGATTTTGCCGACCGTTACGGATACCAGACGACGAGGTTTGCGTTCAGCGATAACGAGTTGGGCTGGCAATGCCGGCAAAGGCCACAGATCTCCGCATTCGCGCCGGTCGCCCGGGCGATGCCGCGCATCTGGCGATCCTCGTCGATATCGCGGCGGAAGGCATGGCGAGCTTTATGTGGCGCCAGACGACGGGAATTGCCGAGTCCCCGGCCGCTGCGGGCCGGGCGAGGGCGCAGCGCGACGACGGTGGGTTCAGCTACCGCAATGCCCATATGGCGGAGGTGGGTGGTGAAATTGCCGGGACGATGGTCGGCTATCCGTTGACCGACCTCGATCATGATCTGTCGGACGTGCCGAGATTGGTGCGCGGGCTGATCGAACTGGAACTTGAAGTGCCAGGCTTCTGGTACGTCAATGTGCTGGCCATCTATCCGGAGTTTCAGCGCCTGGGCCTCGGTACCCGGCTCCTCGAATATGCCGATGAAATTGGTCGGCAGTCCGATACGCGCGGCATGGCCATCATCGTTGCCTCGGGCAACATTGCGGCACATCGGCTCTATGAACGGCAGGGCTATCGTTTATTCCGTCGGCGGCGCGCCCCGGATTATCCAGGCGGGCGAACGCGGCAGGAATGGCTGCTCCTGACGAAGGCACACAAGTGACATTGGATTTGCACGATGGCGGACGAAGAGTTTGACGTGATCATCATCGGGGCCGGGCCGGGCGGCTATGTCGCCGCGATCCGCGCCGCGCAACTTGGCCTGAAGACCGCCGTCGTCGAACGGCGGCATCTGGGCGGCATCTGCCTCAATTGGGGCTGCATCCCGACCAAGGCGCTGCTGCGATCGGCCGAGCTGTACGACCAGATGCGGGACGGGGAGCGCTTCGGCATCACCGCCACCGGCATCGCTTTTGACCCTGCCAAGGTGGTCGAGCATTCGCGAAAGTCGGCGGCGCAGCTCTCGAAGGGCGTCGACGGATTGCTCAAGAAGAACAAAGTGCCCGTCATCTGGGGCGAGGCGAAGATCACCGCGCCGGGGAAGATCAGCGTCAGCGCCACCGAGGGACCGCCGCCGCGCGGGGCGAAGGGTCCCGGCGACTACACGGCAAAGCACATCATCATCGCCACCGGTGCGCGACCGCGCGTGCTCAAGGGGCTCGAGCCTGACGGCGAGAACATCTGGACATACTTCGAAGCGATGGTGCCGAAGGAGATTCCGGCGTCGCTTGTCATCGTTGGTTCGGGCGCTATCGGTGTTGAGTTCGCCTCCTTCTACCGGTCGATGGGCTCGGAGGTGACCCTGGTCGAAGCGCTGCCGCGCATCCTTCCCTCAGAAGATGAGGAAATTGCGTCAATGGCTCTGAAGTTATTTAAGAAACGCGGCATTTCGATTAGGACCGGAACCAAGGTGATAGCGGCCAAGAAGTCCGGGCACGCCCTCACGGTCACGCTCTCCGGCGAGGCGGGGGAGGAGGAGACCACCGCCGACAAGGTCATCTCCGCCGTGGGCGTCGAAGGCATCTCGGACGGCTTCGGGTTGGAGCAGGTCGGCGTCACGGTCGAACGCGGAATCGTCGTCACCGACGAGCTGGGCCGGACCAATGTCGCCGGAATCTATGCGATCGGCGACGTTGCTGGCGCGCCAATGCTGGCGCACAAGGCCTCGCATCAGGGCATCCTCTGCGTCGAGGCAATTGCCGGCGGCTCGCCCGTGGCGATGGACAAGGACCGCATTCCGGCCTGCACCTATTGCCATCCGCAAATTGCTTCCGTCGGCATGACAGAGAAGGCCGCATCAGAAGCTGGGATCGAAGTGAAGGTCGGCCGCTTCCCCTTCATCGGCAACGGTAAGGCGGTCGCGCTCGGCGAAACGGACGGCTTCATCAAGACAATCTTCGATGCCGCCACCGGCCGCCTTATCGGCGCTCATCTCATCGGTCCCGAAGTCACAGAACTGATCCAGGGTTTCGTCATCGCGATGAACCTCGAAACCACCGAGGCGGAGCTGATCGAGACAATCTTTCCGCACCCGACCTTGTCGGAGGCGATGCATGAGAGCGTTCTGTCTGCCTATGGCCGCGTCATCCATATCTGACCCGGACTGGCGGTGAGGCCCGACTCCGCCTAGTTTGAGCACGGACGGCTATGCGCCACGGAGGGCTGGGCGGTGAACAGGATCGATTCACGAGACGTCATCGTCTGGCTGGTGATGGGCCTCCTGGCCGGCCTCATCGCCGATCTCTTCGTGCCTGGCCACGGCAACCTCTTCACCGATCTCATCGCCGGCCTTCTCGGCTCGTTCGTCGGCGGGTTCCTCGCCCGCGTCCTCAACGTGAAGCTCAGAGTCGGCAGCGTCTTCATCGAGCAGATGATCATCTCCGTTGTCGGTGCGATCATCGTGCTGGTGATCTTCCGCATCCTCTAGCCGGCGCGACTTCGCACCGGCTTGACGCCCGGAGAGTCATCGGCCAAGCCCTTGTGATGGTTACCCTCGTCGACACCCTGACGGAACGGCCGCGCCACCCGGAGAAGGCGCATCGGCCGGACTCGCCAATTCAACGGAAGCCAACCTGGATCCGCGTCCGCGCGCCGGGCTCAGCGGTGTTTCGCGAGACCCGCGATATCGTCCGTTCGCACGGGCTGGTGACGGTCTGCGAGGAGGCCTCCTGCCCGAATATCGGCGAATGCTGGTCGGAAAAGCACGCCACCTTCATGATCATGGGGGAGGTGTGTACGCGCGCCTGCGCCTTCTGCAATGTGCGCACCGGCCTGCCAGGACCGCTCGACGCCGGGGAGCCGGCCAAGATCGCCTCGGCGGTGGCGGAGTTGCAGTTGCGCCACGTCGTCATCACATCGGTGGACCGGGACGACCTCGCCGATGGCGGAGCGGCGCATTTCGCGGCAGTCATCAGGGCGATCCGCGCGGCCTGTCCCAACGCCACGATCGAAGTGCTGACGCCGGACTTCCTGCGCAAGAACGGTGCGCTTGAGATGGTGGTCGAGGCGGCGCCGGACGTCTTCAACCACAACCTCGAAACCGTGCCTTCGCACTATCTCTCCGTTCGCCCCGGCGCGCGGTATTTCCATTCGCTGCGCCTGTTGCAGCGCGTGAAGGAACAGACGCCGTCGATGTTCACCAAATCGGGCGTCATGGTTGGCCTTCGCGAAACACGCGACGAAATCCTGCAAGTCATGGACGATTTGCGCAGCGCCGATGTCGATTTCCTCACCATCGGCCAATATCTCCAGCCGACGGTAAAACATCATCCCGTCGCCCGCTTCGTGACGCCGGCGGAGTTCGAATCCTACAAGACGATCGCTGAGGCCAAGGGTTTCCTGATGGTCGCCTCAAGCCCGCTGACACGCTCATCGCATCACGCCGGGGAAGACTTCGCCCGGCTGAAGGCCGCCCGTGCGGCCCGCTCCGGCCGCTGATCGCTGACGCGTGCCCAGCTTCTCTACGACCCACGACGTCAGGCATTCTGCGGACGATATGTTCAAGCTCGTCGCCGATGTGGAGTCCTATCCGCAGTTCGTGCCGCTCTGCACGGCGATGGTTCTGAAGTCGCGCAATGAAGAGGAGGGGCGCGAGGTGCTCGTGGCGCGTATGACGGTCGCCTACAGCCTCTTGCACGAATCTTATTCCAGCCGTGTCGTTCTGGAGCGCGAGGCACTCAGTATCGACGTGAAGGCGCTCGACGGACCGTTCCGCCGCCTGGACAATCGGTGGCGCTTCGAGCCGACCGGCGAGAAGTCCTGCCGTATCCATTTTGGCATCGACTACGAGTTTCGCTCGCGGCCGCTCGGGATGGTGTTCGGCACGGTGTTCGACCGCGCGTTTCGGCGGTTCTCCGCGGCCTTTGAACAACGCGCCGACGCGGTCTATGGCGAAGCCGGCCTCGACGCGTAGCGCGCGATTTGACGAAGATCATGGGCGGAGCGGCGGTGCGGGCGTACGGCCCAGGGGAACCAAAACCCTTGAGGTCGCCATGGATCTTTCACCAAGCACAACCCTTCTGATCTGGGCGGGCGCGGCAGCGCCGCTCCTATACGCCGTTACCGTTGCGGTCGGCGCCGTCCTCCGACCCAGCTACTCGCATGCCGGCAACGCGATCAGCGAGTTGCTTGAGGCGGACGCGCCGCATCGGCTGCCGCTCAATATGGCCTTCCTGATCTACAATCTTTTGGTGGTTGCGTTCGCCTTCGCCATTCTCGGGGCAATCGCTGACGCACCGTTCACGGTGACGCTAGCGGCGTGGTTCCTCGGCGTGACGGGGCTTGCCGGAGCGCTGATGTGGGGCTTCCCGATGGACCCGATTGGCAGGCCCGCGACTGCCACCGGCATTGGCCATATCATTCTGGCTGGCATCTGTTCAGTCGGCACGATGGGCGCGGTTCTCAGCTTCGCGATCGGAGCCGGTGCGATGGCCGGCTGGAAGGACTTTGCCACCTACTCCTATGCGACCTTCGCCATGATCCTGGTGACAGGGGGCTTTGCGGCAATCAGCGCGGCGCGGCGGTGGCGCCTGATGGGCCTTCTGGAGCGACTGACGATTGCCATCGGTCTGCAGTGGGTGGCGGTGCTCGCCTTCACGCTGTTGGCGTAGCGGCGGCCTGCTGCATCAACATCCGGATCGCCTGTTCCACGGCGGCGAAGCGCGTCGCGTCGCGGCCGAGATCCATGAAGTGATGGCGAGCGCTGATGGTCGGCCGGCCTTTGCGGCTCGCCGCCAAATGGACGAGGCCGACAGGCTTTTCGGCGCTGCCGCCGCCCGGGCCTGCGATCCCGGTTACCGCCACGGCGATATCGGCGCCCGACCGCTCCAGCGCCCCTTCGACCATGGCGATCGCGACCTCGTCGCTGACGGCGCCATGCGTCTCAATCAGAGCCGCCGGCACGCCCAGCAAGCGGGTCTTCGCGTCGTTCGAATAGGTGACGACGCCCCACCCGAAGACGTCGCTGGCGCCCGGCATTTCGGTGATCGCTCCGGCAATCAGCCCGCCAGTGCAGGATTCGGCGGTCGCCAGCGTCAGGCGTTCGCTGCGGCATCGCTCGATGAGCGCCGAGACTTCGTCATCGAGGGGCGACAGATCGGTCATGCCCTCACCGGTAGGCGGACCGTTGCGGTGGCGAGAGTGGCGATGCCTTCGCCCCGCCCGATCGAGCCAATGCCCTCATTGGTCGTTGCCTTGATAGAGACTGCGCCGACGGGGATACGGCAGATCTCAGCAATCCGGGCGCGCATGGCGTCGCGATGCGGGCCGATCTTCGGGGCCTCGGCGATAATCGTCGCGTCGAGATGGGTGATCGTGCCGCCCTGTTCTTCGAGGGCCTTCACCGCCGCAGCAAGGAAACGGTCTGACGAGGCGCCCTTCAACTCGGCGTCGGAGGGGGGGAAATGACTGCCGATATCGCCGTCGGCGAGGGTGCCGAGCAGAGCGTCCGTCAGGGCGTGAAGCACAACGTCCGCGTCGGAGTGGCCGACGAGCGCGCGGTCATGCGGGATACGGACGCCGCCCAGCATCACGTGATCGCCGGGGCCAGTGATGTGGATGTCGTAGCCGCTGCCGACCCTTGTTTCAGCGGCTGATGCGAAAAGGCGGTCGGCGATCAGGATATCCTCCAGGCTGGTGATCTTGCGGTTGGCGGCTTCGCCGGCGACAAGCCGGACAAGGATTCCGGCCTGCTCCGCGATCGCCGCGTCATCGGTGAAGGCTGCGTCATTGGCGGCGCTGCGATGCGCCTCAAGAATGGCGGGGAAGCGGAATCCCTGCGGCGTCTGGGCGGCGTAGAGCCCGTCGCGAGTGACAGTGGCCTGGACGATATGGTCCGCATTGGCCCGCTTCAGCGTGTCCGATACCGGCATGGCGGGCAGGATCGCCGGATCGCCGGCGAGACCGGCGATAACGCGATCGATCAGGGCGGCGGTGACGAAGGGGCGGGCGGCGTCGTGGATAAGGACGAAATCCGGAGTATCCGCCGCGAGAGCCTCGAGACCGAGCCTGACGCTTTGCTGCCGTTCTGGGCCGCCGTCGATCGGCGGGGCGAGCTTTGCCTCGGCGCCGATGGTCGCATCGTAGATCGGGCGGTCGTCCGGGTTGATGACGACCGCCACTTTGTTGATCGCCGGATGATCAAGAAACGGTCTGAGGCTTCGCGCCAGGACGCTGTGACCACCGATCAGGCGGTATTGTTTCGGGATACCGCCGCCGGCGCGGACACCGCGGCCCCCGGCGACAACCAGCGCAGCGACGATATTGGAGGGAGCAGGGGCCATAAGTTTGGGGGCGCCGATTGTGCGATAGCGGCAGCGAATAGCAGACATGCTTTGCGGTCAACGGTTTTCGCTTGCTCGGCATGCAGCCGTGGCTAATGTGTAGGCAGAAGGAATTGTGCCTAAATGATAGACAACAACCGCGGGTATCAGCGAGCCTCGCTCGCGTCGCTGAACGAGCCCTTGCAGATTGGGCCCGTCTTGCTGCCGAATTCGGGTCCTGCTCGCGCCGATGTCCGGCGTGAGCGACCTGCCGTTTCGCCGTTTGGCGGTCGAGGCTGGTGCCGGTCTGGTCTTTTCGGAGATGATCGCCGGCGAGCAATTGGCGATCGGCAATAGCGAAGCGCTGATGCGGGCGCAAGCGACAGGGGCTGGGCCGCATGTCGTCCAATTGGCAGGCCGCGAAGAGCATTGGATGGCGGAAGGGGCGCGGGCGGCCGAGGCCGCGGGGGCCGAAATCATTGATATCAATATGGGCTGCCCGGCCAAGAAGGTGACATCCGGCTATTCCGGTTCGGCGCTGATGCGCGACCTCGATCATGCCCTCCGGCTGATCGAAGCGACCGTGGCGGCGACGACGCGTCCGGTGACGCTGAAGATGCGCCTCGGCTGGGACGAAAAATCGATCAATGCGCCGGAATTGGCCCGCCGCGCCGAGAGTGCCGGTGTTCAGATGATCACCGTGCATGGGCGGACCCGCTGCCAGTTCTACGACGGCGCGGCCGATTGGTCGGCTATCGCGGCAATCAAGAACGGCGTTAGCATCCCGGTCATCGTCAATGGCGATATCGCAACGCCCAACGACGGGGCTGCGGCGCTGGAACGCTCGGGTGCTGACGGAATCATGATCGGACGGGCGGCCTATGGCAGGCCGTGGCTGCCCGGAGCCATCGCCGCGGCGATCGCCTCGGGCGACGAGCTGCGCGCGCCGAGCCCGCTCGAGACGGCCGAAATCGCCGAACGACACTACCGCGCCATCATCGAGCACTACGGAACGCCGGTCGGGATTCGCGCCGCGCGCAAGCACCTCGGCTGGTATCTGGAGCAAATGGGTGGCACGGCGCGTCCCATGCGCGCGGCGGCGATGCGCGCTACCGATCCTGAAATTGTCGTCGGCCTGATTTGGTCGGCGGCCTTGGCCACAGCTGAGCGGGGTATGGCGGCATGAGCACGGAAGCGTTGGATAATCTCGCGGAGACGAGTGGCCCCGCCGCGATGCTTGATGCGCTGCCGCATCCGGTTGTGCTGATCGCGGAAGACAACAGCATTGCCGAGGCGAACTCGGCCGCTGAGACGTTCTTCAAGACCTCGGCGCCGATGCTGCGGCGGGCCTCGGTGGCGCAATTTGTGCCGTTCGGCAGCCCGCTGCTGGCCTTGATCGAACAGGTCCGCAGCCGTGATTCAGCTGTAACCGAGTACCGTGTAGATATCGGCACGCCGCGTACCGGCGGCGAACGGGTGGTCGATATCTATGCTTCGCCCAGCGAGGGGCGCTCGGTCGTGCTCATGCTTCAGGAACGGACGATGGCGGAAAAGATCGACCGCCAGCTCACCCATCGCGGCGCGGCGCGCACCGTGACCGGGCTCGCAGCGATGTTGGCGCATGAGATTAAGAATCCGCTGTCCGGCATCAGAGGAGCGGCGCAGTTGCTGGAATCCTCGGTCGACGACGAAGACCGGGCGCTGACGCGGCTGATTTGCGACGAAGCGGATCGGATCGTGAAGCTGGTCGACCGCATGGAGGTGTTCTCGGACGACCGGCCGATCGAGCGTGCGCCGGTCAACATCCATGGCGTGCTGGAACATGTGAAGCGCCTGGCGCAATCTGGCTTCGCGCGCGGCGTCACCTTTCACGAGGACTACGATCCGTCCTTGCCCCCGGTCTATGCCAATCGCGATCAATTGGTCCAAGTGGTGCTCAACCTGGTCAAGAACGCGGCAGAAGCGCTGGGCGATGTCGGCGACGGCGAAATCCAGCTCGCCACCGCCTACCGGCCGGGCGTGAGGCTTTCCGTGCAGGGCAGCACCGACAAGGTTTCCCTGCCACTTGAGTTCAGCATTCGCGACAACGGGCCGGGCGTGCCGCAGGATATGCTGCCGCACCTGTTTGACCCGTTTGTGACGACGAAGCCCAACGGAACTGGCTTGGGTCTTGCTTTGGTTGCCAAGATAATCGGCAATCATGGCGGCGTCATCGAGTGTGATGCTCAGCCCGGCCGAACGGTCTTTCGTGTCCTGTTGCCCGCCTATGGCGGGCCGGACATCGATTTCGAGGAGGTATAAGGCGAATGGCGCTCGGCACCATAGTCGTTGCCGATGACGACGCGGCGATTCGAACCGTCCTGAATCAAGCCCTGTCGCGGGCCGGCTACGAGGTCCGGCTGACATCCAATGCGGCAACGCTTTGGCGCTGGGTCAGCCGCGGCGATGGCGACCTTGTCATCACCGATGTGGTGATGCCGGACGAGAACGCGTTCGACCTGCTGCCGCGCATCAAGCGGGCACGGCCCGATCTGCCGATTATCGTCATGAGCGCGCAGAACACGTTCATGACGGCGATCAAGGCGTCCGAACGCGGTGCCTATGACTATTTGCCGAAACCCTTCGATCTGAAGGAACTGATCGCCATTGTCGGGCGGGCGATGTCCGTGCCGAAGTCGCGGCGGCTGGAGCCGGATCCAGACGCCAATGACAATATCCCGCTGGTCGGCCGGTCGCCGGCAATGCAGGAGATTTACCGCGTTCTCGCCCGCCTGATGCAGACCGACCTTACGGTGATGATCACCGGCGAGTCCGGCACCGGCAAGGAGCTCGTCGCCCGCGCTCTCCATGACTATGGCAAGCGGCGCAAGGGCCAGTTCGTGGCGATCAATATGGCGGCCATCCCGCGGGACCTGATCGAGGCCGAGCTGTTCGGCCATGAGAAGGGCGCCTTCACCGGCGCGGCGGCGCGGAGCGCCGGGCGGTTTGAACAAGCCGACGGCGGCACGCTGTTCCTCGATGAAATCGGCGATATGCCGATGGAGGCGCAGACGAGACTGCTGCGCGTCCTGCAGCAGGGCGAATACACCACCGTCGGCGGACGGACGCCGATCAAGGCCGACGTGCGCATTGTCGCTGCGACCAACAAGGATTTGCGTATCCTCATCAATCAAGGATTGTTTCGGGAGGATCTGTTCTACCGTCTGAACGTCGTTCCGATCCGGCTGCCGGCGCTGCGCGAGCGGACGGAAGATATCCCCGATTTGATGCGCCACTTCTTCGCTCTGGTGGAGAAGGAAGGGCTGCCGTCGAAGCAGATCGAATCGGCAGCGATCGATCGCCTCCGCCGCTATCGTTGGCCGGGCAATGTCCGCGAACTGGAAAATTTGATCCGGCGTTTGGCGGCGCTCTATCCGCAAGAGGTGATCACCGAGAGCATCATCGAAGCGGAACTCGATCAGGCGCCGGCAATGGTGCGGTCGGAGCCGAGCGGGGACGAAGAGGGGCTCGGACGCTCGGTGGAGCGGCACCTCTCCGATTATTTCGCCGGCTTCAACGACGCCCTGCCGCCGCCGGGGCTCTACCATCGCGTTCTGCGGGAAGTGGAATATCCGTTGATCAGCGCCGCCTTGGCGGCCACCCGCGGTAACCAGATCAAGGCTGCAGCGCTTCTCGGCGTAAACCGCAACACCCTGCGCAAGAAGATCCAGGATCTCGACATCCAGGTCATTCGCAGCAGCCGGTAGGGCCAGTCACAACAGAAATTGTTGCTTTTCAGCCACAATGCTGTTGCAATCCTGCCTAGTCTATCGATAGCGATCGGCCGCGGCGGCGACCGGCGGGTTGACCAGGAAGCGATGTGACGGGGACGGCCACTTCGACGGAAATGAACGCCGGGGCAGGGGCCAGCCTCTCCGAGCATCGTAATAGACGGCAGCGATGGATTCGCCGGGCCGGCTATGCCGCCACGATTCTGGCGCTGATCTCGGCGTCGGTGACGTTCTTCATTCTGCTCGGCCTGACGTCGATCTCGCCCTCGCAGCAGGTCATCACCTGGACGCTCGTCGTCAATGGCGTCCTCTTCCTGGCGGTGACGGCGGCGGTAGCGTGGGAGATCGCTCGCCTGTGGCGGGCGCGGCGGCGTGGCGAAGCCGGGGCGCGGCTCCATGCGCGGATCGTGGCGCTTTTCGCCATCGTCGCGGTGATTCCGGCAATCCTCGTCGCGATCGTCGCCAACATCACCTTCGCTCAGGGCGCCGATCACTGGTTCTCGGAACCGACCCAGAAAACCGTGAACGCCTCGACGGGTGTTCTGGACCTCTACATTCAAACGCAGATGTCATCGCTGGTCGGCGTGGTGACCTATCTGAAGACAGAGTTCGAAACGCGCCAAGGGCAGTACGCCGCGGGCGCACCAGAGTTTCAGTCGTTCCTCAACGAGATTCCCGACTTCTATCTCGTGCCGGGCGTCTACCTTGTGCAAGCGGACGGCACACCCGTGGCAGTCGCGGCAAGCAGCGTGACGGCCGGCTTGCCGCCGCCACCGCCGCTGCTGCTGTCCGAAGCCGTCGCCAATGCGCCGGAGGTGGCCGTCGTGCCGCCGCAGACCGTCACCGACGATGGCGGGACGGTTAGGGCCTTTGCCGCGGGCGCGGTTGTTCTCGACAATTATGGCGGTCTCATCCTCTACGTCGTCGCCGAGTTCGATCAGCGAGCGGTTGCCTATATTCAGGGCGCCAACCAAAACGCCGCCGATTATCAGGAACTGCTCGATATTCGCACCGGCATGCAGGTGGTGTTCGGTCTCATCTATTTCGGCGTTGCGCTGATGGTGCTGGCGGCCGCGATCTGGATGGGCCTTGCGGTGGCAAGCCGGCTGGTGTCGCCGATCGGGCGTCTGATCAAGGCGGCCGATGACGTCGCCGGTGGCGATCTGGCGGTCGAGGTACCGGTGAACCTGTCGGACGGCGAGCTGTCGACGCTGAGTTCCTCCTTCAACAAGATGACGCACCAGCTGTCCGGGCAGCGGGCTGAGCTTCTGGCCGCCAGCGAGCAGATCGACAGCCGTCGCCGCTTCATCGAAGCCGTCCTGTCCGGGGTGACGGCAGGGGTCGTTGGCGTCGATGGCGAGGGCAATGTCACGGTGGTCAATCGCTCGGCCTTCGGACTGATCGAGGATGCCGGCACGGAGATCATCGGCAAACCGATCGGCGGTATCATCCCCGAGCTCGGCGCGGTCATCGACGCGGCGGCGAAGGACCACCGGATCGAACACCGGACCCAGATCACGTTGACCAGGGACGGCCGTTCACGCACCATCAATGTCCGCGTCACAACCGAGCGAACGGGCGAAGAGGATTCGGGCTATGTCGTCACGCTTGACGACATCACTGATCTTCTGACGGCGCAGCGGACGTCAGTGTGGGCCGATGTCGCGCGCCGGATCGCGCATGAGATCAAGAACCCACTGACGCCGATTTAGCTGTCCGCGGAGCGCCTGCGGCGGAAGTTCGGCTCGGTGATCGAGGAAGACCGCGCCATCTTCGACCAATGCGTCGACACGATTATCCGCCAGGTCGGCGATATCGGGCGGATGGTCGACGAATTCTCGTCTTTTGCCCGCATGCCGAAACCGACGCTGGAGCGCGTCGACCTTCGGCACGGCCTGCGCGATGCGGTCTTCCTAATGCAGGTTGGGCATCCCTCGGTTGCCATCAGCGTCGTTCTGCCCGACAAGGCGATGATCGGCCGTTTCGACGTTCGGCTGATTTCCCAGGTGATCACCAATCTCATCAAGAACGGGGTTGAGGCGATCGATGCGGTCGCGCCCAAACCGCAGAAGGGACACGTCGAAGTTCGGGGCTCGGTGACGAAGGATGCGCTGATTATCGATGTCATCGACGATGGCATCGGGCTGCCGCGCGAAAACCGGCAGATGCTGCTCGAGCCCTATATGACGACGCGCGAAAAAGGCACGGGCCTGGGACTGGCAATCGTGCGCAAGATCGTGGAGGAACACGCTGGCACGATCGAGTTGATGGATTCGCCGGAGGTCATCGATGGCCGGCGCGGTGCTATGGTGAGACTGACTTTCCCGAAAGCGGCCGAGACGGATGACGACGCTTCTGCGGCAGCGGCGCGTACCGGAGCGGCATCGGACGAAACGACAAAGCAGAGCGATCTGGTATCGGTTTCAGAGTGATCAATGGCGTCTGACATACTCATCGTTGACGACGAGGCGGATATTCGGGACCTGGTGGCCGGGATCCTGGAGGATGAGGGCCATAGTGCACGCTCCGCCGGCGACGCCGACGCGGCACTGGGGGAGATCGCGCAGCGCCGGCCATCGCTCATCTTCCTCGATATCTGGCTGCAGGGGAGCCGGCTCGACGGCTTGGCACTGCTCGACGAGATCAAGCGCCATTTTGGCGATGTGCCCGTGGTGATGATCTCCGGCCACGGCAATATCGAGACCGCGGTTTCAGCCATCAAGCGCGGCGCCTATGACTACATCGAGAAGCCGTTCAAGGCCGATCGTCTGGTCCTCATCGCGGAGCGCGCGCTTGAGGCCTATCGCCTGCGGCGCGAGGTTCGCGATCTGCAGGAGCGCTCGGGCGAATCGTTCGCGTTGGTTGGCGCCTCGCCGGCGATCAATCAGCTGCGTCAGCAGGTCGAGAAGGTCGCCAAGACCAACAGCCGCATTCTGATTTCGGGCCCATCCGGCGCCGGCAAGGAACTGACAGCGCGCGTCATCCATGCGCAATCGGCACGGCACAGCGGGCCTTTTGTCGTCCTCAACGCCGCGACGATCGTCCCGGAGCGAATGGAAGAGGAGCTGTTCGGCACCGAGGCGAATGGGTCAAGGCAGCGGAAGATCGGATCGCTGGAGGAGGCGCATAACGGCACGCTATATATCGACGAGATCGCCGATATGCCGCGCGAGACGCAGAACAAGATTCTGCGCGTTCTTGTCGAACAAAGCTTCCTCCGGGTCGGCGGCGTGCAGCGGGTGAAGGTTGACGTGCGCATCATCTCATCGACGGCGCGCGATCTCGAGTCGGAGATAGCCGAGGGGCAGTTCCGGGAAGATCTCTTTCACCGGCTTGCCGTGGTGCCGCTCCGCGTTCCGGCGCTGTCGGAGCGCCGGGAGGACGTGCCGCTCCTTGTCGAGCATTTCATCACCCGCATCTCGCGGCAGACCGGGCTTCCCGCCCGGGTCGTGGCATCCGATGCGATGGCCGTGCTGCAGGCACATGACTGGCCGGGCAATATCCGGCAGTTGCGCAACAACATCGAACGCTTGCTGATCATGGCGCATGGCGAGGCGTCGGAGCAGATCACGGCGGACCTCTTGCCGTCGGAAATCGGCAAGATGCTGCCGGCGACGCCGGGCAGGGAAGGCGGTGAACATCTGATGGCGATGCCGCTGCGCGATGCCCGCGAAGTGTTCGAACGGGAGTATCTTTCCGCTCAGGTGGCGCGATTCGGCGGCAACATCTCGCGAACGGCCGAATTCGTCGGAATGGAGCGGTCAGCCTTGCATCGCAAGCTGAAGTCGCTCGGTGTCGGCTAGCGACGGGACAATCGCATCATGCGGGTGGTGATCTGCGGCGCGGGCCAGGTCGGGTACGGTATTGCCGAGCGCTTGGCCGCCGAACAGAACGACGTGTCCGTCATCGACACCTCGCCTCAGCTCATCCAGGTGATCCGCGATTCCCTCGATGTGCGCGGCCTGGTGGGTCACGGCTCGCACCCGGACGTGCTGGCGCAGGCCGGCGCCGAGGGCGCCGACATGATCATTGCCGTCACGCTTTATGACGAAGTGAACATGGTCGCCTGCCAGGTGGCGCATTCCCTATTCCAGGTGCCGACGAAGATCGCCCGCGTGAGGGCGCAGAGCTATCGCCAGCCGCATTGGAGCGACCTGTTCTCGGCCGACCACATGCCGATCGACGTGATCATTTCGCCGGAGGTAGAGGTCGGCGAGACAGTGCTGCGCCGCCTGCAATTGCCCGGTGCGATCGACGTGGTGCGCTTCGCCGACGAAAAGATCGCCGTCATCGGCATCGAGTGCGACGAAAACTGCCCCGTTGTCGATACGCCGCTGGCTCAGCTGACGGAGCTCTTCCCCGATCTGAAAGCGGTGGTGGTGGGTATCTTCCGGAACGGCAAACCCTTCGTGCCGCATTCGGAAGACTCGCTGCTCATCGGCGACGTCGCCTATGTCGTTGTCGTCCAGGATCAGTTGCAGCGGACGCTCGGTGTCTTCGGCCATGATGAGAAGGAGGCGACGCGCGTCGTCATCGCCGGCGGCGGCAATATCGGCTTCTACGTCGCGCGCATGCTTGAAGCGCGGAACACGCGGACGCGCGCCAAGGTGATCGAATTCAACGAGGAGAGGGCGCGCATCATCGCCGACCAGCTGAACAGCACGGTCGTCCTCAATGGCAGTTCGCTCGATCCGGCGATCCTCCAGGAAGCCGACATCGAGGACACCGATACGTTGGTTGCGCTGACCAATGAGGACCAGATCAATCTCCTATCCTGCGTCATGGCAAAGCGCCTGGGGGCGCAGCGCACAATGACTTTGATCAACAGCCCGACCTTCGCCGGTCTCGCGTCGGACCTGTCGATCGATGCTGTTGTGTCGCCGCGCTCGGTAACGGTGTCAAAGGTGCTGCAGCATGTGCGCCGCGGACGCATCCGGGCGGTGTACTCGATCCAGAATGGCGATGCCGAAGCGATCGAAGCGGAGGCGCTGGATACCTCGCCGCTGGTGGGCAAGCCGCTGCGCGACCTCGATCTGCCGGAGGGCATTCGGATCGGGGCGATCTACCGTGGCGGCGATCTCATCATTCCCAATGGCGACACCAAGATTGCCGCCCACGACCGCGTCATCATCTTCGCATTGGCCGATCGCGTGAGGCAGGTCGAGCAGATGTTCCGCGTTAGCCTCGAGTTCTTCTAGGCGAGGCATGCTCGCTGCAATCCACAGCCTCGCCATCGTGCTGGCGGCGGTTGCTGCCGCGATGGCGACGACGGCGCTCGCCGGATTCGGGTATGGCGAAGACGCGACCGCGCAGACGTTCCTGGCGATAGCCGTCCTGACCGGCTTCGTCGCGGGCGGTGTCTTCTTCGCATCGCGGATCGGCGCCGGCCGGGGCAAGAGGGCGAGCCGATATTTGTTCGTCATCCTCGCCTGGACAGTGCCGCCGTTCTTTGCGGCAATTCCGCTGATGGCGCAGCTCGATGGCAGCTTCAGCGCGGCGCTCTTCGAGGCCGTGTCGGGCGTGACGACGACAGGGGCGTCGGTCTTCACGAGCGTCGCCGCACTGCCGAAAACGGTGCTGCTGTGGCGCGCCGAATTGCATTGGCTCGGCGGATTCCTGACGTTGGTGCTGATCGTCAGCGTGCTGGCGCCGACCGGTATGGGGGACATGCGGACGCGGGACGCGGCGATCGCGCGGCGAGCGGTTTCGGGGGAAGGGACGCGCCGCTGGTTGCTGATCCGCGACCTTCTGGTCGGTTACACGACGATCACCTTGGTCACCGTCGCGGCCTTGATCGCGGCGCGCGTTCCCGGCTTCGACGCGTTCTGCCTGGCCATGTCGGCGGTTTCGACCGGCGGGTTTCTGCCGGTCGATGGCGGGCTTGCCGCCTATGGCAATCCGCTCGCCGAGATCATCCTGGCGATTGCGATGTTGATCGGCGCGACCAGCGTGTTGTGGCACCGGATGCTGGTTACCGGCCGATGGCAGGCGCTCCGCGATCATCGCGAAAGCTACTGGCTGATCGCGGCCGCCGTCACCGTCGGACTGGCCTACACCGGCGCCTTCATGAATGGCGAGAGCGAGGGCCTCTGGACGGCCTTGCATCGCGGGCTGACTACCGGCGCGTCCCTCGTTTCCACAACCGGAATGCAAGTGGAGAGCGGTGGCTTTTCCGCATTGCCGATCCCGCTGGTCCTGGTCGTGGCGCTGGTCGGCGGCGGCGCGTTCTCAACCGCCGGCGGCCTCCGCTTCTTCCGTGTCGGCGGCATGCTGGTGGAGTCGATCAAGGAGACACGGCGCCTGATCTACCCGCATGGCATCCGGCCGAAGATCTTCGGGGCGCGGGAATTCGACGTCGTGGCGATGAAGGCGATCTGGAGCCTGTTCACGGCGACGCTGGCGCTGCTTGCTCTGGCCGCCGCGGGCGTGGCGCTATCGGGTATTGATTTCAGCGGCGCGCTGGCGGCGACCGTCTCGGCCTTCTCCAACAACGGCGCCGTCTACCATTCGGGTTGGGCCGAGGCCGCAAACTGGCCGACCTTTGCCGCGATGCCGGTGCCCGTCCAATTGCTGCTCGCCGGCGTCATGATCGTCGGCCGATTGGAGATCATCGCGATCGTCGTCGCGGTCAGCTTGGTCGTGTGGAAGACCTGACGATGGGCCGGATCGCCTATGTCGACGGCCGGTATATTCCGCTCGGATCGGCGGCCGTCCGGGTCGAGGACCGCGGCTTCCAACTCGCGGACGGTGTCTACGAGGTCTGTGAAATCCGGAACTGCCGCCTGATCGACGAGGACCGGCACTGGGCCCGCTTGCTGCGGTCGCTTGGAAAGCTGCGGATTGCTGCGCCGATGACGATAGCTTCGCTGAGGGTCGTTGTCAGGGAGGTGGTCAGGCGCAACCGCATCGATGCGGGGCTGCTCTATCTGCAGGTGACGCGGGGAGCGGCGCCGCGCGGACACGCCTTTCCGGTCCAGTCGATCCGCCCGACATTCGTGGTCACGGCGCGGCGGATTGATCCGGCGTCGCTGCGAAAGGCCGAGCAGGGTCTTGCTGTCGTCACGGTGCCGGAGAGCCGCTGGGCGCATGTCGACATCAAGTCGATTGCGCTGTTGCCGAACGTGCTCGCCAAGCAGGCGGCGGTTGAAGGCGGAGCGTCGGAGGCGTGGTTCGTCGGCGCGGACGGGTTCGTGCATGAGGGGGCATCAAGCAACGCTTGGATCGTGACTGCGGAAGGGGTTCTGGTGACGGCGCCGACAACGGCACAGATCTTGGAAGGGATCACGCGGGCCGTGGTTCTGGAGGCGGCCCGGAGCCGCAATTTGCGATTTGAGGAAAGGCAGTTCACCGTGGCGGAAGCACTGGCGGCGCGCGAGGCGTTCATCACCTCGGCGACGTCGCATGTGGCTCCCGTCGTGCGGCTTGACGGCAAGGCGATCGGCGATGGCCGCCCGGGGCCCATGGCGTCGTCGCTGCGCGCGGCTCTACGGGATCGGGCCGACAGCCCGGTCAACGGATCAGTGGCGCCCAATGCGTCGATGCGATAGAGAACTAGCCGCCTGAGGGGGGATAAAAGGAAGACATTAGTTGTGGTTGTGCGCCGACCTGAAAACCGTCGCGTGGCATAAGCCTTTAAAAACAAACGCAAGAGAAGAAACGATGCCCGAACGCACACAGAATCTCCAAGACACTTTTCTCAATCACGTCCGTAAGAACAAGACTCCGCTGACAGTGTTTCTGGTCAACGGCGTGAAACTTCAAGGCGTCGTGACTTGGTTCGACAATTTTTGCGTTCTGCTGCGGCGGGACGGCCATTCGCAGCTCGTCTACAAGCACGCCATCTCGACCATCATGCCGGGCGTGCCGCTGCAGCTGTTCGAGCCCGGCGATGACGATTCCGCCGGCGAGTAGGTAATTTGCGGTGACAGATCGTGGTGTTGGCCTCTAGCGAAGCACCGGCCGTCCGGGCGATCGTGCTCGTGCCGTACCTGCGCGGCAGCGAAAGCGTGGGCGAGGGCGTCGGTCTGCCGAAGCGGACATTGGCCGCCAGGGTGGGCGAGACCGCCGGCTTGGCGCGTGCGATCGCGCTCGACGTCATCGAGGCTTTCGCCGTGCCGATGAGCGCAATGCGCCCGGCGACGCTGCTGGGCTCGGGCAAGGTCGATGAAATCGCGGGCCAAGTGCGGGCCGGATCGATCGATCTGGTGGTGATCGATCACCCGCTATCGCCGGTCCAGCAGCGTAATCTCGAGCGGGCATGGGAGACGAAGGTCATCGACCGCACGGGTTTGATCCTGGAGATCTTCGGCGAGAGAGCGCAGACGCGGGAAGGACGCCTGCAAGTCGAGCTCGCTCATCTCAACTACCAGAAGGGCCGGCTGGTTCGGTCGTGGACCCATCTGGAGCGGCAGCGCGGCGGCTTCGGCTTTCTCGGCGGACCGGGTGAGACGCAGATCGAAGCCGACCGCCGGCACATCCAGGAACGGATCGCGCGGATCGAGCACGACCTGGAAGGCGTCGTGCGGACCCGGCGTCTGCAGCGCAGCAACCGGCGGCGTGTGCCGCATCCGATCGTGGCGCTCGTGGGCTACACCAATGCCGGCAAGACGACGCTGTTCAACGCGCTGACGCAATCGACGCAGCAGGCCGAAGACCTCCTGTTCGCGACGCTCGACCCGACACTGCGGCGTACGACGTTGCCGCATGGGACCGAGATCATCATCTCGGACACGGTCGGTTTCATTTCAGATCTGCCGACGCATCTCGTCGCCGCCTTCCGTGCGACGCTGGAAGAGGTGGTCGAAGCCGATCTCGTGCTCCACGTCCGCGATGCCTCGCACCCGGATGCCGAGGCGCAGGCCGGCGACGTCAAATCGGTGCTGTCACAGCTCGGCATCGACCCCGACGAAACCGAACACGTAATCGAGGTGTGGAACAAGATCGACGCCGCCCCGGGTTTCGTCGCGCCGCCCGGGCGCTCCCGCACAATTGCGATCTCGGCTTTGACGGGAGAGGGGATCGATCGGCTGCTCCAGGTGATCGAGGATGCCCTCCACGCGCAGCGTCCGGTGTTCCGCGTGCATCTTGAGGGCGATGGCCTGGGGCAACTGCACCGGCTGTACGAAATGGGCGAGGTCCTTGCCCGCGAGGAGCAGGGCGACGGCTCAACCGACATCCGTATCCGGCTGGCCGAGAAGGCCTTGGTGGCTTTCCGCAGGGCGTTTCCCGACGCGACCTCGGAGGGTCACCTACTCGACGTCGCCTAGCCGGCTTCCACGCTCCGTTCTTCGGCTTTGGCAGCATCCCAGGCGGCTTCCATCCGGTCGAGGCCGGCGTCGCCAAGGCTTGTTCCGGAGCTTTCGATAGCGTCTTCAACGGCATTGAATTGGCGGCGGAATTTGGCGTTGCCACGCTGCAATGCGCGCTCCGGATCGATCTTCAGATGGCGCGCCAGATTGACGACGGAAAACAGGAGATCGCCGATCTCATCCTCGAGGCGATCGGCGGCCGGCCTATCCACTTCGAGTTCCGCTTCGACCTCGGCCAGTTCCTCACGGATCTTTGCCAGAACGGGCGCGCGATCCGGCCAGTCAAAGCCAACCGATGCGGCCCGGCGCTGCAGCTTCGCCGCTCGCGACAGCGCGGGAAGGGCAAAGGGCACATCGTCGAGAACCCGCGCCCGCTCCGCTCCATCCCCCGCCTTTTCCTTCCGTTCGGTGGCTTTGATGGCGTCCCAGCTCTCGGAAACGGCTTCGGCATCCGTGGCGGCCTTGTCGCCGAACACATGCGGATGCCGGCGGATCATCTTCGTCGTGACCGCCTCGACGACATCGCCGAACGCGAAGACGCCGCGCTCTTCGGCCAGACATGCGTGATAGGCGACCTGAAGGAGAAGGTCGCCGAGCTCGTCGCGAAGATCGGCCATGTCGTCGCGTTCGATCGCGTCGGCGACCTCGTATGCTTCCTCGATCGTGTACGGCGCGATGGTGGCGAAGCTCTGCTGCAAATCCCACGGGCAGCCGTCGTCGCGATTGCGCAGGGCCGCCATGATCTCAATGAGGCGATCGACGTTTCGAGACGGCTGCATGCCGATATCTCCGATTCGCATAATGTATATTATGGAACTGTCGGATGTGAGCGAAGGCTAGGAAACGCCCGGTTCCGAAAGCTCGAACTCGAATGTGAGGCCGTCATAGGCCGGTTCCACCGTCGCCGGCAGATCGCGGTGCAGCGTACGATAGTCGAGCTCGTTGGTCATATGCGTCAACGCCGCGTGTCTGGGGTGCATGCGCTCGATCCACTGGAGCGCCTCGCCGAGCGAACAATGGCTCGGATGCGGCCGTTCGCGAAGCGCGTCGAGCACCCAGAGATCGAGTCCCTCGAGCATCGGCAGACTTGCTGCCGGCATGTCGTTGAAGTCGCACGAATATGCGACGCCGCCGACGCGGTAGCCGATCGACCCGATGTCGCCATGGATCTGCGCGAACGGCGTCAGTGTAACGGCGCCACCGGCACCGTCGATCACGATCGGCGCTCCGGGCTCGACGCGATGGCGCGTGAGAAACGGCGGATAGGAACTGCCGACCGGCGCGCGGAAGCAGTAGCCGAAGCCTTCGTTCAGCCGATGCTGCGTCGCGTCGTCGGAATAGATCGGGATTGGATGGCGCATTGTCATCCAGAACGTCCGCAAATCGTCGATGCCGTGCACATGATCGGCATGGGCATGCGTGTAGACCACGGCGTCGATCGCCGTGACGCCAGCGGCGATCAGCTGCGTCCGCAGGTCGGGTCCCGTGTCGATGAGGATGCGCGTCGCGACGGACCCGTCGCCGAACCGCTCAATCATCGCCGCCGACCGCGAACGTCGGTTGCGCGGCTCGCTGGGGTCGCACGCGCCCCAATCGCCGGTAATTCGGGGAACGCCGGGTGATGCCCCGCAGCCGAGGATGGTGAAGCGAAGGCGGGCCATGCGGGCGATCAGACGGCTGGGACTTTGGTGAAAAGGCGAAAGAAATTGGCCGTGGTCTGCTCGGCGATCTCATCCTCGGAGACGCCCCTCACCTCCGCCAGAACCTTCGCGGTTTCAACGACATAGGACGGCTCGTTGCGGCCGCCGCGATGCGGAACCGGGGCAAGGAAGGGCGCATCGGTTTCAACGAGCAACTGCGCCGCCGGAATGTCGGCGGCGATGGCTTTCAGCTCGTCCGTCTTTTTGAAAGTGATGATGCCGGAGAAAGAGACGGTGAGGCCCAATGCGACGCCGGTCATCGCCAGGGCGCGGCCAGAGGAGAAGCAGTGCAGGATCGCGGGGAAGGCGCCCTTCCCCATTTCCTCGGTCAAAATCGACGCCATGTCCGCATCGGCGTCGCGCGCATGGATGACCAGCGGCAGCCCTGTCTCGCGAGCGGCCGCGATGTGGCGCCGGAAGCTGGTGGCCTGCGCCTCGCGGTGGCTGACGTCGTAGTGATAGTCGAGGCCTGCTTCGCCGAAAGCGACGATCTTCGGATGCTCGGCGAGTTCGACCAGCATGTCGGTTGTCACGTCGGGTTCTTCGGCGGCGTTTTGCGGATGCGTACCGACCGAACAGAAGATATCGCGATAGGGCTCGGCGATGGCGAGCAGCTTGCCGATTTCGCTGACGCGCGTCGAGATTGAAACCATGCGGCCAATGCCGGCGGCGCGGGCGCGGGCGATGACATCCGTACGGTCGTCATCATAATCCGGGAAGTCGAGGTGGCAGTGGCTGTCGACGAGCATTGCGGAGTCGGATCGCGCTAGTTGGCCGTGGCGTCGGCAGGCTTGTCGACGCGCGGAAAGAGAGGCGCAGGCTGCGGCAAGGCCGTGCCGGCGGCAAGCCTGCTGGCGGGATCCAGCGCTGCAAAACTGCGGGCATCCTCCGGCACGCCGAGAAGGTCCAGCAGTTTGGCGCCGGCGTCGGGCATGACCGGCTGTACCAGGATGGCGGCTATGCGAACGACTTCCGCCGTGACGTACAGCACGGTGTTCATCCGAGTCGGATCCGTCTTCCTCAGGCCCCAAGGCGCGGACGATGCGAAATAGCGATTGGCGTCGCCGATCACGGCCCAGATCGCCGTCAGCGCCTGGTGGATCTGCTGTTCGTCCATCGCTGCTCGACATTTCGCGAGGAGCTCATCTGCAGACGCCAGGAGGACGTCATCCTCGGCAGTGAAGCCGTCGGGCATCGGCACCCTTCCCTCGCAATTCTTGGCGATCATCGTCAGCGAGCGCTGCGCCAGATTGCCGAGGTCGTTAGCAAGATCGGCGTTGATCCGGTTGACGATCGCTTCGATGCCGTAGCTGCCATCCTGTCCGAAGGGCACTTCGCGCAGGAAGAAATAGCGAACCTGGTCGCGGCCATAGGTGTTGATGAGGTCGAACGGGTCGATGACGTTGCCGACCGATTTCGACATCTTCTCCCCGCGGTTGAACAGGAAGCCATGCGCGAAGACGCGCTCGGGCAGCGCGATACCGGCCGACATCAGAAAGGCTGGCCAATAGACCGCGTGAAAGCGGACGATATCCTTGCCGATGACGTGAATGTCGGCCGGCCAGTAGCGCGCGAAGAGGCCGCCCTCGTCCG
The DNA here is from genome assembly GCA_963732865.1 of uncultured Alphaproteobacteria bacterium. Taxonomy (GTDB): domain Bacteria; phylum Pseudomonadota; class Alphaproteobacteria; order Rhizobiales; family Kaistiaceae; genus JADLGL01. The sequence goes on from CAVTBC010000001.1 coordinate 212,555, forward strand.
GAAAGCCGAGGCCGGTGATGTAGTTGGTGAGCGCGTCCACCCAGACATACATCACGTGCTTCGGATCGTCCGGTACCGGGATCCCCCAAGTGAAGGTCGTGCGCGAAACCGACAGATCGCGAAGGCCGCTCTCGACGAAACTGACCACCTCGTTCCGCCGCTCCTCCGGTCCGATGAAGCGCGGGTTGTTGCGATAGTAGTCGAGCAGCGGCTGTTGGTAGGCGCTGAGGCGGAAGAAGTAGCTCTCCTCCTCCACCCACTCCACCGGCGTTCCCTGCGGCCCGTAGCGGACGCCATCGGTGCGAAGCTGCGTCTCGCCCTCGGCGTAGTAGGCCTCGTCCCGCACCGAATACCAGCCGGCATAGGCGTCTTTGTAGATGTCGCCTTTGGCGGCCATCCGCCGCCAAAGCTCCTGAGTTCGAACGGATGTGGCGCTCTTCCGTCGTGCGAACGAAATCGTCATTCGAACAGCCGAGGGCCGCCACCATGTCCTGGAAGCGTGCCACGTTGCGGTCGGCGAGTTCCTGGGGGGTGATCCCATCCTTTGCCGCTGTCTGCACCATCTTGATGCCGTGCTCGTCGGTGCCGGTCAGGAAATAGACGTCGAAGCCGTCGAGCCGTTTGAATCGCGCAAGGGCATCCGTCGCCATCGCTTCATAGGCATGGCCGATATGGGGCACGCCGTTGGGATAGGAAATCGCTGTGGTGATGTAGAATTTGCGCGGCGTCATCGTTTCTTTTCGCCGGGTTTGGCTGTCTTACGCAACATCGTGTCGCCGGGTCGGGCGGCGGCGCGGAGGCATCACATTCGAGTGGCGTCGGCGAGAGCCATAAACACCTGCAAAACAACCTGTTTTCGGTCGAGATTGAGCGTTTCAGCCTGCAGCGACGCGTCGCGCAGCTTCTCCCATACGACCGCCCAACTGGCAAGCGAGGCCGCCTCCACGGCGGGCGAGAGAGCGCCTGCCGGTTCCGGCCGTTGCGTGACACGGCGCGACAACCAGTCATCGACCAGCCCAACGAAGCCGTCGAAGGCATCTTCGCGGCCGCGACCGGCGATACTGTCCGCGAGCTGGTGGACGCGTTCATAGTCCAGCTGCGGCAACGCCCCGGCCAAACCGGCGAAGGCGCGATAGGTGGCCGTCCCCTCGCCGTTGAGGAACTGGATCGCCCGCCGCAGGCTGCCGCCGGAAAGGGCCGCCGCCAGGCGGATATCGGCCTCGTCGGCATCCGGCTCATGCTCAGCGAGGGCGGCGCGGATCGTTGCCTCGGTCAGCGGTTTGAGGTCGAGGCGGTGGCAGCGCGAGCGAATCGTCGGCAGGAGTTGCCCGGGCCGGTTGGCGATGAGCAGGAATAGCCCGTTCTCCGGTGGTTCCTCGAGCATCTTCAGGAGGGCATTTTCGGCGCTGATATTGAGCTCGTCGGCGCAGTCGACAATGCAGATGCGCCAACCCTTCTCGCCGGCCGTCGTGCCGAAGAAGGACTGGATGCGGCGGACTTCGCCGACGGTCAGCTCAGTGCGATAGCGCTTCGTCTGGTCATCCCACGGTCGGCGAAGCACGAGGAGGTTCGGGTGCGCGCCGGCGGCGACCTGGTGAAATGTCCGGCTGTCGGGCGAAACCTCAAGATTGGCGGCGGATGCGGCCGCGTCGGCGCCCGGATGGGCGAGAATGAAGCGCGCGAAGCGGAAGGCGAGCGTCGCCTTGCCGATGCCCTTGATGCCGGTGAGGAGCCAGGCATGGTGCAGCCGCTGGCTTTGATAGGCGCGCAGAAGCGTTGCCTCGGCTTCGGGCGCGCCCAGCCATTCGGCCGCCGCCTCGGGTAGCGGCCAGCCGGGCAGTTCGTCGAGCGGTGGGATGTCCGACGGGTCAGCCATTGTCGTCCGCCGCCGGGATGTCGAAGCGACCCGTGACAGCCCTCCAGATTGCGTCCGCCACCTCGCGTTCCGGCCGTGAGGCGTCGACGACGACGCAGCGTTCAGGCTCTTCCTGGGCGATCTTCAGGAAGATGCCGCGTCGCTTCTGCTGCTCGCTCAGATCGTCGCGCTCGAAGCGATCGGGCGCGTCCTTCTGCTCGGCGGCCCGGGCATTGGCGCGGACCAATCCGAGTTCGACCGGGACGTCGAGGATGACGGTCAGCGCCGGTTCCGTCGGCCAGACGGTGATGCGCTCCAGGGCGTCGATCAATGTCGTGTCGACCCCGGCGGCGCCCTGATAGGCGCGCGTCGAATCGGTGAAGCGGTCGCACAGGACCCACTCGCCGCGCTTCAGGGCCGGGCGGATCAGCTTGTCCACGTGATCGGCGCGCGCCGCCGCGAAGAGGACGGCCTCCCCTTCCGGCCCCAGCGACTGCGCGGCACCCGAGAGGAGGAAACGGCGGATCGCCTCGGCGTTCGGCGTGCCGCCGGGTTCGCGCGTCGTCGTGACCTTGATGCCGGCGGCAGTGAGCCGACCGGCAAGGCGAAGGAGCTGGCTCGTCTTGCCGCCGCCCTCGCCGCCTTCGAAGGTAATCAGGCGGCCTTTCTCGACCGGCTTCGCCGCCTTCATGGCTGCTTGGTCGTCGGAGTTGGACAAGGTCACGCTCATTGCCAGCCGAACAGAAGGTCCTTCAACGCGTCGCGGGCGCGCTGCGGCATGTTCCCCGGCCCCACATTCGCCGCGGTCACCACGGGCGCGGTCGCCAGTTCCTCACCGTCGAGCAGAATACGGAGCGTTCCCACGGCTTCTCCCTCGGTGATCGGCGCCTGCAAGGGACCTTGATACACGATCTCTGCCGTGACGCGACCCGCCACTTCGCGCGGTATGAGCACCTTCAACGGAGCATCGACGCGGAGGCCGACCGTCGCTGTCGCCCCGCCATACACGTTCGCTTCGGCGATGACGGCGCCCGGTTCAAGCAGCGACACATTGGTGAAAGCCTCGAAGCCCCAGTCAAGCATGGCCTCTGCCTCGCTACTGCGGTCTTCGTCGGTCGATGCGCCGTTGACCACCGCGATCAGCCGCCGGCCGTCGCGTTCCGCCGATGCGACAAGGCCATAGCCGGATTCGTCGGTGTAGCCCGTGGCCATGCCGTCGGCGCCGATGTCGAGACCCAGAAGCGGATTGCGGTTCGGCTGGGTAATGTCGTTCCAGGTAAACGAACGCTCACTGTAGATCGCGTATTCGTCGGGAAATTCGCGGATGATGGTGGCGGCCAAGGTTGCAAGGTCGCGCGCTGTGACATGCTGGGCGGGGTCCGGCAGGCCGGTCGGATTTGTGAACAGCGTTCCGGTCAAGCCGAGGCGCTCCGCCTCCTGGTTCATCAGGACGACGAAGGCGTCTTCGCTGCCCGCCACGCCTTCGGCGATGGCGATCGCAGCGTCATTGCCAGACTGGACGATGACCCCGCGCATCAGATCGCGGATGGCCACGGACGAGCCGACGTCGGCGAACATGGTCGACGTCCGCGAAGGCGCACCACCCTTCCGCCAGGCGTTCTCCGAGATGACGAATTCGGTGTCCAAGGTGAGCGCTCCGTCACGTAGCGCCTCGAAAACGAGAAGCATTGTCATCAGCTTGGCCATGCTCGCCGGCTGCATCGGGGCGTCGGCGTTGCGCTGGTAGAGAACGGAGCCGGTGTCGTAGTCAACGAGGATCGCATAGTCGACGCCGGCCTCGAACGTCTGCGCCCGGGCACTACCGGTAATCGCCAACGCGGCAAGGAACGCCAGCGCGAGCGGCCTTAGGCGGCGCTTGGCTTGAGCTGCGGCACAGGCAATCTTGGGAGTGGCCATTCTGCTGGCGGAGCCTCTCGTCCGCCGAGGCTAGCAAGCGGCCCTGCGACCGTCCAATCGGCCTGGGCGGATCAGTTGGCGAGCGCGTATGCGCCGGCAACGCCATATCCGGCGGCGGCGGTAATCACGGCCTGCCTTTGCGAGGCGTCGGTGGTAACGCGCACGGACCATCGGACGCCGTCGGCACTGTCGATCTCGGAGACGGTCACCGTGCCGAACGCGGTCAGCGAAATGGCGATACTATCGGCGGCTGTTTTCGAATCGAAGATGCCGACCTGGACGAGGACCGCCGGGTTGGCCGCCGGGAGCGTTCCGTTCGCCACCATCTCGGCGGCCCTTTCGGCGGGGGTCAACAATGGCGCGGCCGCAAAGGCCTGCGTGTCGCCGAGGCCGGCCGTCGGGTCCTGGTTTGTGGTCAGCGCGGCGGGCTGATAGACGGCCGCCGCGGCGCGGTTGGCGAAGCGGTCGAACAGGCCCGTGCCGCCGGCTGCGGTTGTCACCGTACGGGTCGCCGGATCATAGGCGACGTTGACCGTGGTGGTGGTATTCGGCGGCTGATAGGTGGCCATCAGCATGCGGTCGTCATTGCCGTCGAGCGAGGCACGGCCGATATAATCGACCTGAACTTCGGCGACCCCCGCCTGCTGCATGCCGAGGAGATCGGCGGCGCGGGCGGAAAGATCGATGATGCGGTCGCTGTGGAACGGGCCGCGGTCGTTGACGCGGACGACGATCGACGCGCCGTTTTCGAGATTGGTGACACGGACATAGCTCGGCAGCGGCAGCGTCGTGTGAGCTGCCGTGAGCCGGTTCATGTCATAGACTTCGCCGTTTGCCGTCAACGCGCCATTGAAGCCGGGGCCATACCAGGAGGCCAGGCCGCGCTGCGAGTAGTTCGGATCTTCCTGCGGAACATAGGTCTGGCCGCCGACCACATAGGGACGCCCGACGAAGTCATAGCCGCCGCCGGTCGGCGTCGTCCCGGTGGCGCCGATATCATTGCCCGCATCGGCGAAAGGCAGCGAGGCGCAGCCTCCCAACATGCTGGCGGCGAGAATGACAGTAGCGGCCATGCCGGCCCGGCGAGGTGTGATGGCTGCGAGGCGCCGGCGGAATCGCATCTCAGCCCGTCAGACCGCGGGACGGCGCCAAAGCACAACAGAACGGGCCGGACACGGTCGACCGACTGCACAACATATGTCCACACTCCGCCCCCCGCCGGCAGCCAACTGACGCAGCTGTCCGACAGTGTCACCGATCACCGATTTGCGTGGATCGAAACACGACCCCCGCCCGGTCAGGCTGCAGGGCGGAAAGTCCCCACGGCCTGAATCGATCGCGTGGCTGTGAATAAAATCCACCACCGATCACTGGTCAAGGCGCAATCGACGTGTCAGCCGCCGATTCGGTTCTGCGCCACGATCTTCAGGAGACCCCGCAGTCGCCCTCCCGGACGATGACCGTGTCCGGGCATTCTTCATCCTCAAGCTCGATTTCGAGCGTGGCGTGCGCGATGGCGAAGCTGCCGGCCAGCATCTCCTTGGCGGACCGCTTCAGTTCGCTGGTGGAAACGGCGTCGCCTTCGGCGATCACCAAATGCGCTTCCAGCGCGTTCTGGCGTTCGTCGAATTGCCAGATGTGGAGGTGATGGACATCGCCAACGCCGCGCAGATCGCGAAGTGCCGACAGGACGGCCTCCGGCGAGAGATGGGGCGGCGTGCCCATCATCAGGATCCGGATGACATCGCCGATCTCGGCCACGACGTGCCACATGATGTAGCCGGCGATCGCGAGGGTGATCAGCGCGTCGGCGATGTTCCAGTCGAAGAGGATGATGAGCGTGCCGGCGACGATGACGCCAAGCGACCCGAGCGCGTCGGCGACATTGTGGAGGAAGGCGGCGCGGATGTTCACGCTCTCCTTCGACAGACGGAACGTCAGCATTGCGGTGGCGACATCGACGACCAGCGCGATGGCGGCGATGATGACGACGATCCAGCCATCGACCGGCTGCGGCTCGACCAGGCGCCAGATGGCCTCATAGGCGAGATAGACGGCGATCAGAACAAGCGCGGTGTAGTTGACGAGAGCGGCGACGATTTCGGCCCGGCCATAGCCAAAGGTCATCGCGTGATCGACCGGACGGCGGGCGACGCGCCGGGCGAAATAGGCAAGGCCCAAGGCCACCGCGTCCGACAGATTGTGGATCGCATCGGCGACCAGCGCCAGGCTGCCCCCAACGATGCCGCCCGCGATCTGTGCGACCGTCAGGCCGACATTGACCACAACAGCCCACACCACCTTGCGGTCGCCGGAGGCGGCGGCATGGTGGTGGTGATGATGGCCGTGGCTGTGGCCGTGGCTGTGGTCGTGGTGGTCACCTGAGTGCGTCACGCATCTTCCTCCATTGCGTGAGCAAACATAGTCCGGGCCGGGATGGGCCGCTAGCGGATGCCGCGCTGACCGGCTCCCCGTTAGGCCGGCGGCGTGATAGTCTGCGGGGTGCATGGAGCAACGCGGCGCGCTTCGACTAAGCGCGTCGGCGTGCTTCACGGCGATTCCATGCGCAGTGAAATTCGGGAAATCAGGGGACCTGACCGGGGCCGGCATCAGCCGCTCGGTGCCTCCAGTTCGGCGAAGGCTGAACAGAAGGCAACAGCCACGTCAGGATGAGTTCAGTTGGTGGTCACTAAACGGACACAGTCACGGCGACCGGCCATCGGGCGACGCGACGGAAATCTGAGACAACTCTCACAAGGGATCACTCCGATGACCAATCGTTTCTCGCTTCGCATCAAACGCCGCTTCGCTACTGCAGCCGTTGCGGCCGCGCTCGGTGTCGCGACCATCGCTTCCGCTTCGGCCCAAGGCGTTCTCGGCGGCGCAATCAATCCGGGTCTCCTCAATGGCGGCGCCGTTCTCCAGCAGAACCCGGTCACGACCCGCACTGTCACCATTCAGGGCGGCGGCCTGCTGTTCCTCGATGCCCAGCAGCGCGACCAGTACAATCTCGGCTACACAGTCGTCGTCGACACCTATGCCGGCAACACGGCGACCGAGCGCTGGCTGCTGACGGATGTCGGCAATGGCAACTACACGATCATGCAGATCAGCAGCGGCCAGTATCTGGACGCCCATGAGATCGCCTCGCTGAACTTCGCGGTCATCACCCGCAACCGCCAGAACTTCGGCAATGGAGACAATGGCCAGTATTGGCACCTGATCTCCTATGGCGGCGGTTTCTACCAAATCCAGCAGGCGAGCACGGGTCGCTATCTCGACCTCGACGGCACGACCGCCGTCACGCGCCCGCTCGACAACAACAATAATCAGACTTGGCGGATCACGGACACGCAGTAGCACCGCCCGTCACGCAGGCAAAAGCCCCGCCGACCCGACTGGGACGGCGGGGTTTTGCATTACCAATCCTGTTGGTGCGCTGCGGCATCCCCTCCCCAGCCCGCCGCGCCGATGATATTCACCGGTAATGGCGACCATCCGAGTCATCCCCTACGGATCGCAGCCCTATGAGGCTGTGCTGGAATTGCGCGACGAGATCCTGCGCAAACCGCTGGGACGGCGCCTGACGGAACACGATACGGCCGGCGACCGGGACGACTACATTATCGCCGCCTCCGAAGGTGACGCGATCGTCGGCTGCGTGCTGCTGCGGCCCGCGGAAGATGGCGCGGTACTGCTGCGGGCGATGGCCGTACATAGCGATTTCCAGGGTCGCGGATTAGGTCGCGAGATTCTGGCCTTCGCCGAGCGGCTGGCGCGGGACGCCGGCTTCCGCCGGGTCGACACAAATGCGCGCGTGACGGCGCGTGGGTTTTACGAAAAAGCCGGCTTCGCGGCCGACGGCGACCTGTTTACCGCCGACGCGGTTCCGCACTTCAAGATGTGGAAGGTGCTGTAGCCGGCGCCGAAAAGGCCGGCCCCGCTCCTGGCGAACCAGAGATCAGCTTCTCTGAAGCGCTTCAAGCATGCGAACCACCGCATGCGAATCGACTTCGAAATCGCACATACGGTCACGCCTATCTGGCAGGGTCCGCTTATACCCGCGCCAAGGGGTACTGACGGCATCGCCCAACACCAGCCCGTATCGCAGGCCGAACAGTTCCGACAGGGCGGCGTAGGACGTAACCCCATCGGATCGGAACGTTGAATAGTTGAGTTCCACGACCACGGTGCCGGGGAAGCAAAAAACGATGTTGGTCAGCCCGGCGCCGTGTGGTCCAACGACAATCTCCGCGTTGGCGAACAATCGAACCTGTTCCGCGAAGCTTAGCGATTCCGAACTCGACGCGCTCGAACCCCAATCGTTCCAATTGGCTGAGAACGGCTTCTTCATTGGTGAGATGTCGCGCGCCTGCGGCGGCGCGCGAGACAAAGAGCCTGCGCCTCCCCGTCCTGCGCACCTTGTTGCGCAGCTTTCGGAAAAACGGCACTGTCGATTTGGAAATATGGGATTCCCTCGGCACAATCCGATCGGCAAATGTCAGTTCGCCAGACACATGAACGTGCTGGTCGACTTCGACGAACTCGTCGGGACCGAGGCCTAGATAGGACAAGGTGTCCTTCTGCCATTGGTGCCTTACCGGCGGGATCAGCAACTTTCGCTGACCACGCCCCCTTCGCAGAAGGGCCGCGCCCGGTAGGTATTTCCGGATGCCGGTCGTTTTTCTCAGAAGAGCGACGTTCGGCAAATATTCGATGACCCAGTGGAAGTAGCCCTGTGGGGCCGAGCCGGCCAGCACATAGGCGCCATGCAACTGCTTCGGCGCTTCAAGCGGTCTCGCCTGGAACGGGGCACCAGCGAACAGAGCGTCAATGTCTTCGCGTTTGATGTCAGAGAATTCCTGGACGTGCCTCAGGCTTTTCGGCGAAGTCCAGGTCTCGTGGATGATCTGATTGTCGTCCGTGACCAGCATCATCGAAGGATACAGACAGGTTGCCGATGCGATCCGGTATGTTCCCCAGGGCCTTGCCGGCTCGTCGCCGGGGCTTGCGCGGAGAACTTCCTCGTCGGCGCGCTCTATCTCGCCGCCACCCCTGATGATCGGAAACGGGCGCAGGGGCTTCATCGACACCGTCGATAGCTGCCGCCTCCCCTCTACTGCCGCGACTTCCTCCGCGGGCTTGCTGACATAGAGACCTTGCTCCCCGTCCAAAGTCTGCTTCTTCCCTGATGCAACGTCGGTTCGGACGGCCGCCGGCGCGTGGCGGCTACGGGCCATTTCCAGTTTATTCGCAATATCTTGCGATCGGGAAAATGGCAACGTGCGGATGCAGGGTTGTGCCGACGACGGGGCGGACGAGCGCAGAACCTGGTTGGTGTTCCGGTGGCATCGTAGCGACGCAGCCGCGACGACGAGGAGCGCGCCTTGAGCGGCCTAGACCGCTTCCGCCGCGCCCGTTGACGCCGAGCGCCCGAACGCATCAAGGACCTTCATATTCGCGACGGAATTGTCGTTGGAAAGCGGCACCGGCACTCCTTTGAGGACCGCGTCGGCAAAGGCCTCGACCATCAGCTGATATTGGTCGACGGCCAGGATGGCTTCCACATGACGGGCGCCCTTGGTGTCTGCCAGAACGATGAGCGTCTCCGGGAGACGGTCGCCCTGCCCGGGGATGATCGCGCGCGGCACTTCGATCGTGCCGTTCCTGCCAATAACGGTATAGAAGCCCTGGCCGCCACCGACGAACGAGCAACTCGCCAAGCCGACCCGGCCGCCGCTGAATTCGAGAATACCGGCGCCGGTGACGTTGACGCCGAAACGATGGTCCATGTGCCACCAGCCTCTCACACTGCGCGGTTCTTCGCCGAACACCATGCGGCAGATCGAGACGCCATAGCACCCCATGTCGAGAAGGGCGCCGCCGCCCAGCGCCTTGTCAAACCGCACATTGGCTGGATCGGGCGGGTTCATCAGATCGACCGAGAGATGCGCGCGCACCTCCACAACATCGCCGATCAGGCCGTCGTCGATCATCTCGCGCACCCGCCGATGCTGCGGGTGGAACCGATACATGAACGCCTCCATCAAGGGCCTGCCGGCGCCGGCGCAATCCGCGACCAGCCTTGCGGCTTCGCCGGCGTCCAGCGCCAGCGGCTTCTCACAAAGGACCGCCTTCCCCGCCTGGGCGGCCCGGCGGCTCCATTCGGCATGGAGGACATTGGGCAGCGGGTTGTAAATGGCATCGATTTCCGGATCGGCGATCAGATCCTCGTATGAGGACAGGACCCTCTCGACCCCGAGATCGCGTGCGAACTGCTGGGCAGATTCCGGATTGCGGCTCGCGCATGCCGCCAGGACGCCATTTCGCGAGGCCTTGATCGCCGGGGCAACCGCGTTCCGCGCGATCGCTGCCGTGCTGAGAATCCCCCATCTCAATGGTTGCTCCACTGAGGCACCTCGCTCGGTTTGGCTGTCGGGTCAGCCGGGCGGCGGAAACCAGTATCGCGCCGCGTCGGCGCCGCGCTCGATCTGGACGAAATTATTGGCGAAGACGCGGTAGGCGTGGCTCCACTCCCCGTCTGGCCAACGCACCCGGATTTCTGCGCGCTCCGCCGTGCCGATGCCGATGTGAACAAATCCGATGTGCCCTGAAGCGTGGCCGCCGCCGACTTCGATTGTGCGGTTCATCGTCCGCGTCCCAGTCTTCACCGAGATTCTTGCGCCGACCGCCAGCGGGTTGCCGTCGTCCTGCAACAGCTCCACCTCGAGCCAGTTCCCCATCGGCGCATGGCCGCCCCAGTCCGTGGCGACACCCTGATTGCGGAAGACGCTGGCGGGGCCGTTCCGATTGACGACGACGAGATCCAGCATCCCGTCGAGGTTCAGGTCGACCAATGCCGCCCCCCTGCCGACGCGATCAAGGGCGATGCCGGCGACAGCGCCCGCCTCGACGAACGTCTCGTCCCATCGCCCGAGCAGAAGGTTGTCGGGATCGTATTGCGCAAATTCCGGCATGGCCTCGACGTTACCCTTGGCAACGAAAAGATCGAGCAGGCCGTCATTATTGACGTCGGCAAACTCCGCGTGCCAGCCGGTCGAAGGACGGCGGTCGTCGCCGACATAGGGGCGGTGCGCCGTCGCGCCACGCTCAAATGCCATGTCCTGATAGGTCGGCGTGCCGCGCGCACCGGGGGCAACAAGCATCTGCAACTTCGTATCGCCCATCGACGTCAGCACATATTCGGGAAACCCGTCACCGTTGAGATCGCCTTCGGCGATGCCCATGCCCCAGATGCTGAGATGCTCCCATCCGTCGGCGGCGGTGTAGAGAACCGGCGCGGCCCCCGGATCGAGACGCCACATCTGCTCCTCACCGCCGCGATAATATTGCCGGTCATTCGCTATGCGGAGCGATGCGGCGCCCGACGAATTCCAGTCGGTAAAGAGCATCGACAGGGCGCAATAGCCGGGCGTGAGGATAGTTGCGCCGGAATAATCCGGGCCTTCGGTCGCCCGCTCCGGCCGATACAGGACATTGTCAGCGCATGTACCCCACGGCGCGCCAGGAGCGGTCTCATCGACATAGTTGCCGAAGGCGAGTGTCGGGAAGACCGATCCAGCCTCCCATGTCGCACTGAATGCTGTCGTCCATTCATTGCCGCCGTCGAAGTGCCAAAGCTCGTTCGCCGGATGAAAGCCGCACGCGCCGTCGCCCTTGAGCAGGACGTTCTCGCCAAGCCGAAGCAAGACGAGATCAAGAAGGCCGTCGCCGTCGATGTCGAGCGGATAGGCACCCAGCACGTCGGTGGCCCAGGGCCCGATCTCGGTGAGGTCGACTGACTCGAACCGCAGCGCGCCACCGGTGGGACTGACGTTGCGGTAGAGGTGCGACGGCTCGGCGCCGCCCGCGAGGAACAGATCCGGCCGGCGGTCCTGATCGCAATCGAAAGCCGCGACGCCGCCGCCGACGAAGAATTCCCAGGGTCCACCGTAAACATGGTCTATGCCGGCAGTCGCGGCCTCTTCGACGAACGCCGGCACAATGTCGGCGTCGATCTGCGCCTCCTGCGCCGTCGTGATTGACGGAGCGGCGAGCAGCGCAAAGAGCAACAGAGCAGCCCGGCGGCGCATCATGGCACGATCACCAGCGTTCGCAGGAACGCAATAATTGCGGACTGCTCGGCCTCGCTTGCGCCGACATAGAGGTCGCGCGCCGTTCGGCCCTCCCCGCCATGGGCGCGGATCACTGCATCCAATGTGGTGAGATCGTTGCGGTGACCGTAGGGCGCGGTCGATCCGACGCCCCATAGTTCTGCGGTTATGAACACGTCGGGCTCGACGAAGCGCTGCGAGAGAAGCTCATTGCCAAGCACGCCGACTTCGCTGTCGGCGATCCGGTGGCGCTTGAGATCGCCAAAGAGCGGAACGAGGATGTTGCCATTCTCGTCGCGGTCGAGGCCGGCCATCCAAGCCAGCCTCGCCAGGTCGATCACAACCGGCGAGGCTACTTCGCCAAGACGCAGGGTTCCCGCCTGATCCAGCGGCGACGGGTCGATGAATAGCGATGACGAGAGCGGCAGCGAGGTTCGATGGCACGCGGTGCAGTCGAAGGAATTGAACAAATCCTCGCCCAGCGCCGCGGCCGCCTGCCAATCGGGATCGTCGGGGATCACCTGCGTTGGCGACGGCAACGTCGCCTGGAAGGCAACAAGCGCGGTGATGTCGCCGGTGGTTAACTCGTTCGCGTAGCCGTCGCCGTCGAAGTCGATCCGCCCGGTCCACCTCGCGCCAAATCGCTCGTCCGCTTCCATGCCGTGGTGAGCGTTTGCCGCGTTGATGGTGAACTGACGAAGCGAACCGAAGACGCCTTTTTGGCCGAACGGTCGAACGATCAGGTCCGTGTCGACGCCTTCGATTTGCGACAGATCGACGAGGCCGTCGGGGTACGCGGTCAGCGAGCCGAAGGAGACGCCCTTGGTGACGAGTTCAATGGTGGCTGGCTGCCCGGCGGCGCGCGCCTGGGCAAGGACATCGGCGCGGAGGCCCTGCAGGTCGGCGGTCATCTCGCGCGCAAGCAGTTCGATCAGGCCATCACCGAACAAGGCGTTGGTCCCCCGCTCGCTTGAGAAGGACGGATCGAGATTGTTGAAGTTGACGCTCTCGAACCCTTCGGAGACGAAGACGTTGACGGTGAAATCGCCGGCGCCGCCGGGCGCCGGATCGCGATGACAGGAGCTGCATCCATTCGAGTCCGGCCCCGCTGTCCTCAGGAAGTCGAATGGCGCCGGCATCGGGCGCAGGGTGGGGATGATTGCCTGTGTCGCCAGCGGTCTGCCAGCGCCGTCTTCCGCCGTGAAGCGGGCGGTGAAGAGCACCTGCCCGGCCAGAACAAGCTTGTCGAGCGCGTCGCCCGTCAGCGTTCCAGCCACAGCGTTGAAGTCGATATGCTGGGCAATCGCCCGCTCCGACCAGGTCGCCGGGTCGCCCTGCGCCGAAGCCGAGCTGAGCGTCGCAAGGACCGCTGCCCCGATTGCCGCGATAGCCGCTGATCGCCAAAGCCATCTCATGATGCTGGTGCTCCCGGCGCTTGGGCGCCTTTAGGCAGCGCCCCGGAAATGATCATGCCCAAAACGTCGTCGGTCGTGACGTCGCTCGTCATCGCGGTACCGACAAGCCGGCCGTTCTTCATCACCGCGACGCGATCGGCGAGATCGAACACGTCATGGATGTCGTGGCTGATGAGGAAGATGCCGATGCCTTCCCTCTTGAGCTGCTTGATGAGCTCGCCGACTTGCGCCGTCTCGGCCGGTCCAAGCGCGGCCGTCGGCTCGTCCATGATGAGTATGCGGGCGTTGAAGTGGATGGCGCGCGCGATCGCAACGGATTGGCGTTGACCGCCAGACAACGCTTTCACCGGTTCCTTGAAGCGGCGGAAATGCGGGTTGAGCCGCCCCATCACCTCACGCGTGGCGGCCTCCATCGCGGCATCGTCCAGCGTGCCGCGGCGGGTCATCAACTCGCGCCCGAGGAAGAGATTGGATGCCGCGTCGATATTGTCGGCCAACGCCAGCGTTTGGTAGATCGTCTCGATGCCATAGTGCTTGGCATCGCGCGGATTGTTGATCTGAACTACTTCGCCGTTGACCAGGATTTCGCCCGAGTTGCGCCGGTTCGCTCCGGACAGGACCTTGATCAGGGTCGACTTGCCGGCACCATTATGTCCGACAAGGCCGAGCACTTCCCCTTGCGCCAGCGAGATCGACATGTCGTCCACGGCGTGGAGACCGCCGAACGAGACGCTGATGTGGCGCAGCTCGACGAGCGGCGGAGCAATGCCCTGCGGCGCGGTTCCGTTCGCTATCATTTCGACCTCCGCCGATAGTATGAATCCAGCATCACGCTGATCACGAGCACGACGCCGACGACGATCTGCTGGAGCGGCGTCTCCAGCCCCATCAGCACCATGCCCGACTGCAGCGACTGCATCAGGAGCGCGCCGAGCATCGCGCCGGCGATCGTGCCGATACCGCCGCCAAGGGACGTGCCGCCGATGACTGCGGCGGCGATCGTGTAGAGTTCGTCCAGGGTGCCGGTGTTGTTCGTCGCTGCGTTGAGGCGCGCCGTGGCAATCGTCGAGGAGATGCCGGTGAGCGCCCCCATCAGCATGAAGACTTTCATCGTGACCCAGCGCGTGTTGACACCGGCGAGTTCGGCCGCTTCCGGGTTGCCGCCGATGGCGAAGACGTAGCGACCAAATCTCGTCCGTCCTGCGATGAAGGTCATCACCACGGCGACGCCAAGAGCGATCAGAACCGGGATGGCGAGGCCGTGCGAAATGAACAGTCCGCCATCAGGCCAGTCGATATTGTGCTCTTCGGCATATTGCCGCGCGATCCCGACCGGCCAGGGATAGGCGTTCACGACCAGCACGACAGCGATGACGATAGCGCAGCCGACCGATGCCAACGTCACTTCCGCCCAGACGGGCTTGAGCGGAAATTTGAACCGACGTCGCTGTCGGCGCGCCATCAAGATGGCGCCTATGATCAATCCGCAGGCGAGCAGTCCGACCAACCAAGTGAGACTGGCCCCCAAGGCACCGTGGGGTCCCCCGCCAAGCAGTTTGTATGTCGAATCCATTGGGGCGATCGTGCGCCCACTCGTCACCCACCAAGCGCCGCCGCGCCAAACGAGGTAACCACCGAGCGTCGTTATGAAGGCAGGGACGCCGAGATAGGCGATGATGTAGCCGTGCAGGCCGCCGATGAGGGCGCCGACGAAGATGCCGATGGCCACGGCGAGGATCCAGATCGCCCAGTGTCCGAGGCCCAGCCAATCGGCCAGCCACTGGACTTGCGCGAACGCCATCAGCATGCCGAGGAATCCGAGCACGGATCCGACCGACAGATCGATGTTGCGCGTGACGATGACGAGCACCATCCCGGTCGCCATGACGGCGATGGACGATGCCTGGACCGACAGGTTCCACATGTTTCGCGGCGTCAGAAACACGCCGGCGCTCCAGTCGAATGGATTGCCGCCGAGCCGCCATGCGGACAACAGATGAAACGCTATCCAGATCACGATGAGAGCAGTGACCATCCCCAGCAGCCGGCCATCGATTTCCGTCGCGGAAATGAATGACCTAAGCGCACGGGGGAGCCTGGCGCCCCGCGGGGCGTCGCTCATAGGCTTGATCTCCTCAACACGGTCCGGAGTCGCCACGTCCACCCTCCCCCCAAAAGGTGATCCGGCGCCATGATGGCGCCGGATCTCGGCAGACTTGGCCTATGGGCAGGCGGCGACGGTGCCGGCTGTGACTCCCTGGCAGACCACATCGCGCGTGACCCAACCCGCGTCGATCACGACATCGAGGTTGTCGCGAGTGATCGGAATCGGCGCGAGCAGGATCGACGTCATGTCGACACCATGCGGACCGTCCGAGAAGGTGACGGCGTTGGGAATGTCGGCCATGGGCGTTCCGGCGGCCAACTGCAGGGCGACATCTGCCGCTGTGCGGCCGAGGTCACGCGCGTCCTTCCACACCGACACGGTCTGTGTGCCGAGCGCGATCCGGTTCAACGCGGCATGATCGCCGTCCTGACCCGACACGAACACGGTGCCGGCAAGGCCCTGGGCCTCAAGAGCGGCAATGACACCACCCGCGGTGCCGTCGTTGGAGGCAACGACCGCCTGGATGTTGTTGTTATTGGCCGTCAGGAACTGCTCCATGTTGCGCTGTGCATTCGCGGGCAGCCAACCGTCGGTATAGGCCTCGCCGACATTGTGAATGTCGCCGCGGTCAAGTGCGGCCTGCAGCACCTCCATCTGACCTCCGAAGAGGAAGTCGGCGTTCGGGTCGGCAGCATTGCCCTTGATGAAGACGTAGTTGCCGGTCGGCGACGCTGCGAGAATAGCCCGGGCCTGCATACGGCCAACTTCGACGTTGTCGAAGGTGATGTAGAAGGCGTTCGGATTCTCGATCAGGCGGTCATAGGCGATGACCGGGATACCTTCCGACGCGGCCAACTCGACCGCGGGGCCGATAGCATCCGTGTCCCAGGCGACGATGATGATAACGTCGGCTCCCTGAGCGATCAGGTTTTCGACGTCCGACAATTGCTTCGCCGCCGATGATTGCGCGTCGGCGGAGATATAGGTTGCGCCAGCCGCGTCGAGGACGGAGACGATTGCCGCCTCATCGGTCTTCCAACGTTCTTCCTGGAAGTTGGCCCAGGAAACGCCAACGATGACAGGCTCCTGTGCGTTACTGGCACTTGCGATCAGTCCGACCGCTGCCAGGCAGGCTGCAAAGCCTGCGATTAGTAGCTTCTTCATGTTCCGTTTCTCCCTACAAGATGTTCTTAGTGTTACTTCCCGCTTCCAGTCACACGTACCGATGCAGCAGATTTTCTAGATATTCCTGCTGCCCGGATCTCGGTTTTGGCTCTATTGGGTCTTTGGCCAGCTTGTCGGCGATGGCCTCCAAGCTCATTTCTCCAGAAAGCAATTTGCGGCCTTCGTCGGAGTTCCAGCCGGAATAGCGTTCTTCGACGACGGCCTGCATTGTCCCGTCCTCGATCAAGGCCGCTGCGGACTTGATCGCTCGAGCACAGCCATCCAGGCCGCCGATATGGGCGTGAAGAACGTCCTCCGGGTTGATCGATTGGCGGCGAATCCGGGCATCGAAATTGAGGCCTCCGGTCGCGAATCCGCCTGCGCGCATAAGGTGATAAAATGCGACGGTCAGCTCTTCCGGGTTGGTCGGAAACTGGTCGGTGTCCCAGCCCGACTGGTAGTCATTGCGATTGATGTCGATCGAGCCGAAGATTCCGAGCGCGATCGCCATTGCCACTTCGTGCTCGAAGCTGTGGCCGGCAAGGACCGCGTGCGCGGCTTCGATGTTGACCTTGACGTCGTCCTGCAGGTCGTACCTGCGGAGGAAGGCATATACGGTCGCGACGTCGTAATCATATTGGTGCTTGGTCGGCTCCTGCGGCTTCGGCTCGATGAGGATCGGACCCTTGAAGCCGATCCGGTGCTTGTGATCGACGATGAGCGAAATGAAGCGGCCGAGCTGGTCGAGCTCCTGCCGAAGGTCGGTGTTGAGAAGGGTTTCGTAGCCCTCTCTGCCGCCCCAGACGACGTAGTTGTGGCCGTTCAGCTGATGCGTGACGTCGAGCGCCGTCTTCACCTGCGCCGCGGCGTAAGCGAAGATCTGGCGGATCCGGATTGGTCGCCGCGCCCGACATGAACCGCTTGTCGAAGAAGAGGTTGGCCGTGCCCCAAAGCAACTGGACGGACTGGGCCGCCATCTTGGTCTGGATGTAGTCCGCCATCTCGCGGACGTTGCGCTCATACTCGCCAAGGCTGGCTCCCTCAGGCGCGATATCGCGGTCGTGAAAGGTCAGGAACGGCACACCGAGGATGGTCGAGCAGACTCGAACATCGCGTCAGCCTTGACGCGATAGTCGGCGATGCGTGCTGCCGTGCCAGGGCCGAGAAATCGTCGCGACCGCCGAACGGGTCGAGGCCGTCGAACCCCAAGGTGTGCCAGTAGCAAACCGCCGGGCGAAGAAGATCCTCCATCCGCTTGCCCAGCACGATCTCGTCGCGGTCATAGTGCCGATAGGCGAACGGATCGGTCGCAGCCGGGCCGGCAAAGGGGATCGGGTCGGTGACGCCGAAATAGCTGCGCGGATTCACTCAGTGGCTCCCTTGATTGCGGGGTAAAGGGCACGCCAACTGGCGTGCGCCTCCAGGAAGGCCGGCGCCAATGTCGGTTCCGGATCGATCGTCTCGACGATCGTGGGCGGGAGGCACACCGCCATGGGATCGGCGCCCGTCGAAGCGATGATGCCGAGCCGGGCCGCTCCAAAGGCCGCGCCGAAATCGCCCTCCGCCGGAACGTCAACCGGAACGCCGAGCGTCGTTGCGATGAGCTGCACCCAGTAGCGGGAGCGCGCTCCACCGCCGACGGCGATCAGCCGGGCGGGCCGCATCCCCGTTGCCTCGAGCGAATCCATGTTATCGCGCAGGGCAAAGGCCACGCCTTCGAGCACGGCCTGCGTCAGCGCCGGCGCGCCGCTGGCGTGGTCGAGACCGACGAAGGCGCCCCGGATCGCGGCATCATTGTGCGGGCGTCCGCTCACCCTGAGAGGTATGGAAGGAACCTGACCGACGATGGCGGCGCGAGCGAGCCCCCCAGCGCTTCGGTAAGATCGGACGGCGAGCGCCCGGTGACGCCGCCGAGCCATTCCAGCGATGCGGTCGCCGACAAAATGACGCCCATTTGGTGCCAGGTCGCAGGCAGTGCGTGACAGAACGCATGGATGGCGCTGTCGGGATTGGGCGCGAAACGATCGGTCACGACGAACACGACGCCGGAGGTGCCGAGCGAAACAAAGGCAGTGCCCGGCGATACGGCGCCGATGCCACAGGCCGAGGCGGCGTTGTCGCCGCCGCCCCCGGCCACGACGACGCCTGGGCGCAAACCCAATCTTTCGGCGATCTCCAGCCGCAGCCTTCCGCCGGGCTCGGTGCCCTCGACGAGCGACGGCATGTTGTTCTTCGCTGAGACTTGTCTCGGCGAGAAGTTCGTCCGACCAGTCGCGGCGCCCGACGTCGAGCCACGCCGTGCCGGACGCGTCGGACATATCGCTGATCGTTTCGCCGGTCAGCCAAAGGCGGACGTAATCCTTGGGTAGCAGGACCTTCCGCACCGACGCGAAGATCTCCGGGCCGATTGCGCTGCAGCCAGACAAGCTTCGGGGCGGTGAAACCCGGGGAAGACGATGTTGCCGGTGCGCTCGCGAAAGACCGGCTTGGCGTCCAACTCCGCCGCTTCGCGGATCGACCTCGTGTCGTTCCAGAGAATTGCGGGCGCCAGAGGAACGCCGCTGCGGTCCAGAACAGTGGCGCCGTGCATCTGCCCGGAAAGGCCGATCCCCGATACGGCGCGCGATACCGATCGCGGCGCCTTCGCCCTCAAGACCAGCAACGCTTGTTCGGTGGCGGCCAGCCAGTCCTGAGGATCCTGTTCCGACCAACCCGGCTGCGGCCGGGAAATCGCAAGCGGAGCCGACGCGCTGCGAGATGGTTGCGCCGGCCTCATCAACCAGGACGGCTTTCACGGCAGAGGTTCCAATGTCGAGGCCGATATACATGCCGCGCCTCAGTCTCACGGTCTGTTGGAGGCGGCCGGGGTCATGGCAGATTGTCCCGGAAGAAGACGTCGATCCGTATCCGGTCCTGCCCCGGCAACAATGGCTGCCCGTCGACCTGCGCCTGGATCACCCGAATGGCGCTTCTCACCTCGTGGCCGGCGTCCTGGCTGATCAGCGCGTCGAGCGTTCCCGACAACAGGGCGCGACGCGAGACAGGCGTCAGTTCGTGGGCGATGGCAACGACGTTGCCGGCCAGCCCCGCCCGCTCGAGGGCCGCGACGACACCGCGCGTGCCGCCACCGAGGCTGTAGAGGCCTACGATGTCGGGATGCTCGGAGAGTAGCCTCGTCAGGCCAGCATCGACGGAGGCGGCTTCGTCACGGCCCTCGATTGGGGGGAGGACCTGCAAATCGGAGGAAGATCCGCGGATGACCTGTTCAAAGCCCATCCGGCGCTCAACGTGATCGCGCAGCAGCATCGAGCCGGCCACGATCGCAATCTTTCCTGGCCGGTGAACAAAGCGGCTCATCAGCGTGCCCGCCGTTCTGCCCGCCGCCGTGTTGTCGATGCCGGAGTAGTGGATGCGGCGCGCTGTCGGGACATCCGACACGAGCGTCACGACGTGGACCCCGCGGTCGGTCAGATCATTGATGGCGACGCGAACGAGCGGGGCATCCGTCGCCACGACCACGACCCCGATCGTCTCCGCCGGATCGACCTCGGCCAAGGCTGCCGCGAGCTTCGTTCCGTCAAACGCCGGCACCAGCTTCACATCGGCGCGCACGCGGTTTGCTCCGGGGTGCGCCGCTAGGGTGCGGACCTCGGCCTCGAGCCCACGCATGAACGTGCCAGGCCCGTCCGGCAGAATGAAACGGATTGGGTAGGTGCGCTTCTTGGCGAGGTTTGCCGCGCCAAGGTCGCGGTGAAAGTCGAGCCTGTGCACGGCCGCTTCGACCCGCTCAATGGTCGCGGGTCTGACCCCGGCCCGCCCGTTGAGGACCCGGTCGACAGTGGCGATGCTGACGCCCGCCTCCCTCGCCAACTGATGCACAGTGACTTTGGTCAAAACCCCACCCCTCCAGCCATGCTATAGCGATCTCGCCTGAGGTACGTCAATCAGGATATGCCTGACACCATCAGGATAATGATGTCCAAAGATTTCGACCGGGCGGACCACTATGGTCTAGGCTCTTGTTTTATCGCTCTTTATTCTGTGACTGACAGACCTCAAAATGAAGGTATCATGGCCCATAGCCATCAGCGCAAGTCGCACGGAATGGTTGCTGCGTCCATCCGATCGTGTTGGACGGGGCGATGCCGGCGCTGCTGACCGGCGCGCATCGAAGGAGGGGAACTGATGAAACAACGTTTGGCGGAACGAATTGGCGTCCCGGTTTCGGAGATCGGCCTCGGCGCCTGGGCGCTCGGCGGTGACTGGGGCAATGTGGGCGAAGGCGATGCGCGCGCTACGATCGAGGCATCCCTCGCCGCCGGCGTAACGTTCATTGATACGGCAGACGTTTATGGCGACGGCCGCTCCGAAAGGCGTATCGCCAAGACGCTGGAAAGCTACGCTGGCCCAAGGCCTTTCGTAGCCACGAAGGCCGGACGCCGCCTACGGCCGCATGTTGCGGACGGTTACAGCGCTCTCAACCTTGAGACCTTCGTCGACCGGAGCCTGCAGAATCTCGGAGTGGAAACCCTCGACCTCGTGCAACTCCACTGCCCGCCGACCGAGGTCTATTACCGTCCCGATGTGTTCGCGGCGCTCGATCGGCTGAAGACAGCTGGCAAGATCGCGCGTTACGGGGTCAGCGTCGAGAAGGTCGAGGAAGCCATTAAGGCCATCCGCTTCCCCGGCGTCGCCAGCGTCCAGATCATCTTCAACATGTTCCGGCAGAGGCCGGCGGAGCTGTTCTTGCACCAAGCAAAGGCCGCAGGCGTTGCCGTCATTGCCCGCGTGCCTTTGGCGAGCGGCCTTCTCTCCGGTCGGCTCAAACCGAACTCGATCTTCGCTGCAGATGATCACCGCACATTCAACCGGCGCGGCGAAGCCTTCGACATCGGCGAGACCTTTGCGGGCGTGCCGTTCGAAGTCGGGCTTCAGGCGGTCGAGGAGTTGCGCTCCCTGGTTCCCGCCGGCGTCGCAATGGCCGCCTTCGCCCTCCGATGGATCCTGATGCACGACGCGGTGACAACGGTGATTCCGGGCGCCAAGAACGCCGACCAGGCCGGCCGCAATGCGAGCGCCTCAGACTTGCCTCCCCTTTCCGACGAGGCGATGGCGGCGATTGCCGAAATCTACGACCGGCGCATTCGTCCCCACGTCGATCAGCGTTGGTAAGCGGTCCGGCTGCGGGTTGCTGCAGCGCCTGACCGCGCGGCAAGGGTGTCGCTCTTGCAGCGCGGTTCGTGATCGCGCCGCGCCCGTGGCCGACCTACGCCGCGTCGTCGCCCAGCCGAGCCGCCCGGCATCGGATATGAGGCTGAATGAGGGCGGGTCGTTTACGGGAACGACAACGCAACAACCCAGATAACTATCCCGGTGGCGGACGGGGTGGGATTCGAACCCACGAGACGGTTCCCCGCCTGGCGGTTTTCAAGACCGCTGCCTTCAACCACTCGGCCACCCGTCCTTACCTGTTGCTCCAGTGTGTTAGCCGCACTTGTTCAGCGAACAAAGCACGAAGTTAGTACCCGATTGGCACCTAGACCGTCGCCATCGCCGCGTTGATCGCCTCGGCTGCCCTGCCATCACCCTCCTGGAACAAATGGGCGTAGATGCGAAGGGTCGCCTTCAGCCCGGGCTCCAGAGCGAAGCCCATACCCGAGATCGGCCAAAGACAGGCAGGCGACTATCTCTGCTGTCCTGAGGCGTTCCCCGCGTGGCAAGGTTGCTCCGCATGGTGGCCGGGCCACGACGCCTAAACCATTCGGGCTTACGACGAAGTTGTCCCGAAACATCGCTGGTCGCCTCAGCACTCCCACACGACGCGACCGTCTTTCACTCCAACCGGCAGCCGGCTTCTTGTCAAACGGGCATGGACGCCAGAAACAGGAATGGACCGGGATCGACCGCGAAGGCTTTGCTCTTGGAACGACTGCTCCTGGCGCCTAGCGGCCCTCTGGACCACTCACGGGTTACGTCCGGTTCTGAGCCTTAGCAGACGATCGCCATCCTGTTCGTAGTCCTACTGACAAGTAACCACCAGCGCCGCAACAAAAGGACCGCGGCCTGGATGGCCACGGCCCGTCATTTGCCAACCCGGCGTCGCTACGCTGGATGCGATTCAGACATCTCAGACACCGCCTCCGGGTATCGCCCTCATTCCACGATGAACGTACCGGTATACTCGACCGCAGGATTGATGGAGGAGTTGGTAACCGTGAACGTATAGTTGCCCTTCTTCATCGGGTAGAAGCTGAACCGCACGTTCAAAGGCAACCCCTCGCATTCCATGTTCCGGATCTGCAGGCCTTGGACGTGGAAGTTGATCTCGTCGAGCGCCTGGAACGTGGGGTCCGTGCTGCGTTCGCTGACGCTGGCGATCCGCAGGTGCGAGTTCTCCCACAGGTCCGGCGCCGTGAACTGGATCGAGTGTTCGTTCCCCGGCCCTCCCTCGGGACACACCATGTTGAAGCGGTAGTAGCCGCCCCAGGCGAGATGGAACTCGGTCTGGTTTATGCTGAGGCTATCGTTCGCGTCCATTGCGAGAATCATGAAGATGTCCTCGGGCGGACCGGCGCGAAGCTGTCCCGACTGTTGTTGCGCGACCGCCCCGCTGATGACTGCAAACAAAGCGGTCCCGGCTATGATGATGCCTGCCACATTCTTCCGAACGTTCATTGTGATTTCCTCCCAAAGAGAACACTTGTTCGAGCTCCATGTGCTGGCGAGAAGAGAAGTACACCAATCCGATCTCAAGGCAACTACTACTGATTTAATCTGCCAGACCCTTCAACCACGTCCGCGATATACCTAAGCCGCGAAGAACTCAGTTGGAACGATGATCGCCGCTGTGACCTGCGTGGCTCTGCCGTCCCGGAGACAAATTTCCCGACGCCGCCGAGATCCAACACCTCCGCAGATGTGATCGCGAAACCAGAGGCGGTCAGCCCGGAACGGCTTGGAATCCCGCCGCGTTCGGATGGCGACCGGCGCATTTGTTAGCGCTGGCATCGCCAGTAGGCGTTCTCTGTTTGGTCAATATTCTCTGGACCTGAGGACTGTCTGCAGCGGCGAATAACCCTCGAATCAAGGCTGACGGCGGGTTTCTGGGCGCTCGAGCTGGTGAGCATCTTCCTCGGCCGAGATGCATCGACGCGTGGTCGCAGTGACTCAAACGCGGTTGCGTCCAGATAGTAATCCTGCGGCGTGATGGGGCTTCAATCTAGGTACCGCGCCAGGAGCAGGAAGAAGTTGCTGCCGGACTTGCTGCCCGGCGACCTCGCCAACGACGGCGACGCCACAACCGGAACAGTGCCATTCGGCGCCGCGATCGGGATCCTTGGCCATGCGCATATTGATTCCATCGGCCGCCTCCGATGATCGATCATGACTGACGACAAGCTACAGGAGGCCCACAAAAGCTTTCGGCACTAATCACCTGCATGAAATTCTGCAAGAACGCGCGTATGCTTCGACCGCGGCCCTTCGGCTATTTCGCGTCACGGCGCCTGGCCGGCAGAAAAAGCGAGCCGACCTACTATGCGACGAACGCTTGCGGATCAGAGGCGATGGCCGAACCTGGCAACAGCCGGGGTTGTTATTGTGGTGGCGATTGCCATAAGCGGCGGGGTGTCGATAGCGCAAAGCGTCGGCACGATGATCAAGCACGACATCGTCGACGCCGCGGCGCGCGGAGCGGTGTGCAATGACGGCTCGCCAGGGACGTACTACCTGACGCCTGGCACGGGCGCCGATGCCGACAAGTGGGTGATCTTCCTCCAGGGTGGCGTCGGCTGCGCCACAGATGCCGCCTGTGCGTTGCGGCAGCAGACGGATCCCGAACTGATCACCTCGCGGGGCCTGCCCAACACGCGCGTTTACGACGGCCTGCTCTCGACCTCAGCGGCAGTCAACCCAGACTTCGCCAACTATGCGCATGTGTGGGCTCACTATTGCAGTTCGGACATATGGACGGGTGACACCCAACACACGATCAATGGCGAGGTCTGGCAGTTCCGGGGCCACAATATTCTTGAGGCGATTTTGCAGGATCTTGAGGATCCCTCAATTGTCGGAGCGCATTCCCTCGCCCTCGCCACCGACGTGATTTTTGCCGGCAGCTCAGCTGGCGGAATGGGAGTCGTTGCCAATATCGACCGTATCGCCGACGAGCTGAGCTGGGCGCGGGTGGTCGGATTGGCCGACAGCGCTTGGGTTCCCGACATAGCGCCATTCGGGCCAGGTACCGTCGACGTACGGCCCGACGCCCCGCAGGCCCACGCCTACTTCAACGCCGTCGATGATCAGTCCTGCGTCGACGCCAATCCGGCCGACCCGGGCGCCTGCATGGCAGCAAGCTTCGTCTTTCCCTATTTGTCGACGCCGGTTTTTATCTATGCCGATCAACGCGACGCCAATCATTTGGGGACTTTCGGGATCCTTCCCCCCGTCAATACCCCGGCACAACGCAGCTTCGTCGCTCAGTACGGCATGGTGCTTCGCCAGGGCGTCGCCCAGGTGCCTGGGCTTTTCAGTCCAGCGGTGGGCCTTCACACGGCCGCCACCAATGAGCGTTGGCAGTCGGTGTTGATCGATGGGCAAACCTTCCAGCAAACGTTCAGCAACTGGTATTTTGGCGCCTCCGGCGCCGTCCATCTGGTGGCCGGCCCAGCCAGACCCGGGCCCTAGGTCGTGGTCACGTAGGCGTGCGGCTAAGACCAAACCAACTGCCGGCGGGATCATTCCCCCGGCAGTCGTTGCGGCAGGCCTAGGCAAGCGCCCAAACGGAGCTGCCGTTCAGGACACGCGCCAAGGAAGCTGCGGACGTTCAACAAGTTGTTCGAGAAATGCGGAGCGCGCCAACAATTCTGTTTGGATCGGCGGCGCGAGACGCGCCGAGATACAAATCCCCGGTCGGGCCTTCTTCCTCGGGCGGCTCCAGCCGCGCCCCGGGCAGAAGGTCGAACGGTCCTCGATGCCACTGGCAGCGGTCGCATCTCGCAGGTCCAGATCCGACGATCGGTCCGGCGGATAGCCGGTCTGAATGATCAATTCCCGGGATGAAACAGACGATGGAGGCCTTGGTTCGCACCCACACTTCGGTGATGGCTACCCCGCGCGATCTCCTTTGCCGTCAGCCAGTGTTCGTTGTCGCAGTCGGGTCTTCTACTTGTTCACCGCCGCTCCGGTGCGCAGTTGAACTCGTACGGTTGATTGGGCGCGGAGTCTCTTCTGCCGGGCCTGCAGGGGTGGCAGGCGTTTTCGGCAAACAGGGAGGCGGACACCGACCAAACTGCAGTTGGCGTGATCGCCCCAGCCTCAAAACACCCCGCGAGGAGCCGGTCGCACTTTGCCGATCGGCTCCTTTGCTTTGGCGACTGCAACTAAGGTGCGTTTCAGTCCACGGTCGGTCGCCAGCAAGATCTTATTAACCATCGAGGCGCAACCTCCCGGCGTCGCCCTTCCACTCTTCGCAATGGAGTGCAAAGCCTTGAAACGGTCATACGACCTTGAAGTCGTTCATGATGGCGCATGGCGGGTTGCGTTCAACGGCCGCGAGTTCGGTCCGTTCTCGAACAAGGACGCCGCACTGGAAGCAGCCACCGCCGCAGTCTCGAGGGCTACTGACCTAGGCGCCGAAGCAAGGGTCGTGATCAACGCCTAGCGGTCCGCGCACCCCGGACCCGACCCTCACGGCCTTCTCGGTTCCGAGCAATCGAGGATTGTCTGATGCCCCCGATCCGGGCAACATTACCTCTTTGTTAGTTGGCTGGCACCGGGCGGTCATTTTAGATTGCCATTGACCGCCACGAAGCTGGCCGGCTTGGGCCCTCCGCCGCGGCATCGACCACGTCGCGGGAGTTCGACAATGGCTGTGAGACAGTTGGCCCTGGCCGCCCTGAGTGTTTTCATCGGGGCGGGCGCGGCGGCCGCGCAAGACTGGCATCTCGATCCGACTTTTGGGACTGTATCACTGACGGGAGGTTTTTCGCCTCAATCCGTCAATTTGGTCGCGGGCGGTAAGCTCGACGCAACGGCGATTGGCGCCGCCGCGGACGGGACCAACTGCGTCGGCTATATCGCCGATGCGCCCGACTACAGAATTCAACTGACGCCAGGGTCCGGATCGCTGATCATTCAAGTGACGTCCCAATCGGACACGACACTCATCGTGAATGCGCCGGACGGTAACTGGTATTGCGATGACGATTCTGGCGGCGGCGTCAACCCGGCGCTTACCTTCCTCGCCCCCGTAGCATCTGGACAATATGACATTTGGGTCGGGACATATGATCCCCAGGCCGCCAACGCCGTTTTGATGATCACGGAAGGCGGCGCTGCAACGACTCCAACGCCACCCGGACAGCCACAAGTGGCTTGGTATGTTGCGGTCAATGGCCAGCAGGCCGGGCCGCTTACTCTTGATGAAGTGTTGGGCCAGATACAGGCAGGTACCCTAACGCGAGATCAACTGGTCTGGCATTCCGGTCTGTCTGACTGGGCCGCAGCAGGGACCCTGCCAGAATTGGCGGACGCTTTTCCGCCGCTGCCACCACCTCTTCCGCCGGCATCGAATCCTCCGCCGCTGCCGCCGCCAACTTCCGGAGCAGCGCCTCCTCCATCGGCCCTGCCGGTGCCGTCAAACGCAGCGCAGGCACCGCCGCCTTCCAATCCCGCACCCCCTGCCGCAGCAGGGCAGCCTCAGACCGGAAATGCTCCATCACTCGAAGCGGTAGTGAGGACGGTGATCACTACGGGTCTGGGCGCCGACGCGTCTCGGGATCAAGTGGAGGCGACGATTGCGTGTCTGCTCGCCGCATTCGAGCCTCTGACACCCGATGAACGCCGCATGGTGGCCGACGAAGGAATAAACCCGACCGACGAGCAGAAAGCACAGCTGGAACAGGCGCATCCCGGTATCGGCGACGCCGTACAGGCCTGCAATCCGGAGAAGCAAACCACTACAGTCAGCCTCGAGGACGGACGCAATCTGACTTTGGAGGGCGGGAACAGCCAGTCGGCCACGGCCATCGAAGGCGGCTATGAGTTCGACGTGGATGGCACGGTCATCCGATACGTCAATGGCACAGTGACAGTTGACGGGAATGCAATTGACGTTCCGCCGTTCACGCAGGCACTTCTCCTGCAATTTGAAAACGGTGTTGTCACCCTTACAGCGGATCCTTAGTCGACTGCACAATAAGGGAGTTGCCGGCGACTGAGCCCGCCCGCGTAGGCCGGAGTCTGGGTCATCGGGGATAATCAATCCTTGGTGGTGTAGACTAATGAGTTTGGGGAGCGTGCCGCTCTGGCTCGCTCAGCGATAGAATCGCGGCGCGAAGAGGACGAGGCGGCGCGCCATCCGCCGAGGCCGCCTTTGTCGGGAGGTATTCGGCTCGGAGTAAGTTTGGCCTATCTTTGCCAAAGGCTTGCTGCTGGGCTCTGGGCCGAGATATGGCAGTCGTCAATAACGTCCTCTTATGGGTTCACCTTACTTCGCTAGCTCTGGGTGGCGCCGCTACGTTCGGCATTCCGGTGGTGGGTGCCATAATGCCCGGTGCCAGCGCGGAGACCCGACCGATGCTGTTCAGGGTCGCACATGGGCTGTCTACGGTCAGCCGCTTCGGCCTCGCAGGCCTCATCATAACTGGCCTGCTGCTCGTGTGGCTCAAATTCCATGGTGTGGCGGGGTTCACTTGGTGGTTTTGGGCCAAGATGGTGCTGGTCGCGACCCTAATTATCGTTGTCGTTTATGCGGGACTGAACGCCAACAAAGCGGAAAAGGGTGACATCGCCGCGGCCAAGCGCGCGCCAAAGATCGGCGCAGTGGCTATGATCAACCTGCTGGCGGTGATCTTCTGCGCAGTATTCGCTTTCAATCCCAGTTGAGACCCAGCAAGGCGGCGTCCTGACAGGCGCCGTGAGAAATCGGCAGCGAAGCCGCCGCGGTACCAGATTGAAAGTCGCGACTTGGTCAAATTCTGCCCGCCTGAACATCCGCTCCGCAACAGAGAATGTCGGATCCCAGTTCCTCTCCCTCCGCCATCTCAACCCGACCGCAACATTCTCCGACAGAGCATGCTCAGCGGAGTTCGTGACACTTTCTGGTCCACTGTAAGACGCCTCAACGCCAGGATTTCCCTTCTAAGCGCTGCTGGATCGGTGCATCTGGACCGCGGCCTGCGGTTGCCGCCTGCAGGGCCCAGGGCAACGGCCGGGCAATCACACCAACATCGGTGAGGCTGGTGAATTGGGGCGCGCAGCGAAGGGCGCCGCCGCTCCATTTGTTTGTCCGATCGTCGCCCCAATTCAGGTGACTCGCACACCACAAATGCCGGTATGGCCGCTGCTCTTAACGGCTGTGATTCCGCTCGGTCGGCCGGGCCGGCTATGCGTTGGTCTGGCGCCAACCGTCCCAGGTCTGCAGGCGAGAGCCTAGTGCCGCATAGTCGACGCGAAGGAATCCATCCGCACCTTCGATCACGGCCTCCGGTCTGACCTCCCGCAGTTCCTGTGCCATGACGCCGACATACTCCCGATCGCTCCACAAATAGCGGTAGCGATACAAATCGATATCGGCACTGAGTTGCCCGACCTTGGTGACATCACGCTTGAGTCTCCGATCGGAAGGCGCAACGGGCACGCATCCCATACCCATCAGGAACGGCAAGGTCGCCAGCGTTACCCACGGCACCCATTTCTTCAGCTTGATCATGTTTGCCTCCTACTTCGAATTCAATCAGCATATCGCGGTAGGCGCCGGTCCGCGAGGAGGACTTGCAAGTCAACGATTGACACCGGGCAGCGCTTGTTCCGACGCGACTGCAGGCGTTCCGGTTCGATGGAGCGTTCCCTACTCACCGTCGCCGAACGCGCGGACGGCGCGCATGGTCGCTTCGGGCGTTGCCGGGACGTTGAGGCGCGGCATGGTTCCGGGCTTCAGGCTGGCGATGGCGTCGCTGATGGCGCAGAAGACCGACAGCGCCAGGGGCACTGCGGCATCCTCGATATCCTTGGATCGATGCGGCGTTCCTTCGCGGGCGCCGGCCGTGTGATAGAAGCCGACGCGGAAATCGGGCGGGATGTCGGCGACCGTTGGAATGGCGTAGTCGGCGGCGCCATTGGTGGTGAGCCGGCCCGTCGAATCCCAGTTCAACTCCTCGCTGGTGAGCCAGCCGAGACCGAGCGTGAAGCCGCCCTCGATCAGCCCCAGATCAAGCGCCGGGTTCAGCGACCGGCCGGCATCCTGGAGGATATCGACGCGGTCGATGCGCTTCTCGCCCGTCATGATGTCGACGGTCACCTCGGCGCAGGATGCGCCGAAAGCGAAATAGTGGAACGGCCGTCCGACAGCGCGTGCCCTGTCCCAATCGATATCGCGGACGGCGTAGGAACCGGTCGCGGCGAGCGGCACATTGGCGTCGACGGCAAGTCCCATGGTCTCGCCGAAATCCACCGCCCGTACGCCGAGCCGGATGCGGCCATCCCGGAATTCGACGCGTTCGCGATCGACCTGCATCGCCTCCTCGAAGAAATCGTAGAGGCGGTCCTTGATCGACTGGCAGGCGTCGATGACGGCCATTAGAACAGGATCGATCGTGGCCGCGCGGGCGGCGCCGGTCAGCGCGGTCGATGCGTAGGAGACCCGTATGTCCTGGTGGCGGATGCCGAACTCCTCGGCGACGATCTGGGCCGCCTTGGTGCTCAGCCCCTGCCCTTCCTCGACGGCGCTGAGCGCCAAGCGCATCGTCCCGTCCGGCAGTATCTGCAGCGACGCGGCGGCCTGGGTGCCGAGTTGCGATGCCGAGCGGATGCCCGCTTTCACCGGGATCAATGCGAGCCCCTTCTTGAGGATCGGACTTGTCTGGTTGAAGCGGATTATCTCGCGGCGGCGACGGCGATATTCCGATGTCCGCTCAAGCTCATTGACGAGCGGCGTCAGGACGTTGTCGTCGACGACCATGCTGTAGGGCGTCCGGTCACGTCCAGCGGCGTAGAGATTTGCCTTGCGGACATCGAGCGGATCACGGCCGAGGCTGACAGCGATGTGGTCCATCAACCGTTCGGCGAAGAGCGCGCCCTCGGCAATGCCGGCGCCGCGGATCATCGTCCCCGGCGGAGTGTGCGAGCGCATGCGCCGCGAGAGGATGCTGAGCGCCGGATAGTAATAGGCGTTGTCGGCGGACAGGACGATCCGGTCGTTGGTCTCGACGGAGAAGTCGACGCCGGAACCAGTCCGGGCGGCAAAGGTAACGCTGACGGCGTTGAGCACGCCGGTATTGGTGATGCCGGCCGTGTAATCGATCTTCAGGCCCTGCCGCTTGCCAGAGACGGCGATGCCTTCGGCATGATCGAGCCGGATCTTGCACGGCCGCGCCGAACGCCACGCCGCCAAAGCAGCGATCGCCGCCCATTGCGCGGCGCCCGATCGCTTGCCGCCGAACCCGCCTCCGACGCGTCGCGCCTCGACGGTGACGGCATTGAGCGGAAGTTCCAGCATGTCGGCGACGATGCGCTGGATCAGCGCCAGATCTTCGGCCGAGGTGATGATACTGAGACCGCCGCCTTCCGCCGGCATTGCCAGCGTTGTGTGCGGTTCGAGGAAGAAATGGTCCTGCCCGCCCGCCCGCAACTGGCCCATCAGCTTGCGATCGCAGCGCTTGATCTCCTCATCGGGTTCGCCCCGAAGCAGGCCGTAGTCGCCGAGCAGCGTGGCGTTGGCGGCCAGCGCGTCGTCGAGCTCGATGGTCGGCAGCGATGAGGCGGTGCCGATGCGGGCATGGCGGACAGCATCGCGGGCGGCTCTGCGGCTTCGCGCCGCGACGGCGAACAGCACCTGGCGATGGAACTCGATCTCACCGGTGGCGATGATCGGCTGGTCCTGCGTCCGCTCGGGGCTGCAATCGTTGGCGCCGGGGATGTCGGCGGCGGTCAGGACGAAGACGACGTCACGCGCCGCGGTCACCGCGTCGAGCTCCAGCCGCGTCACGTCCCCGGTCGCCGCGGGCGCGAGTCCCAGACCGATGTGCAGCGTGCCGGCCATGTCGGGAATGTCATCGACGAAGGTCGCCTGCCCGGCCGCATGGTGGATGGCCGCCTCGTCGGACGCAGAGATACGGATGGACTGATGCCGTTGCGCCAAGCGCTGGACTTCATCCTGCAGCATTGACGTCCAGCTGTCTGAAATGCGCGAGCCGTGTCCGGCGATCGGTTGTGCCGCCCGCCTCAATCAGCGCCTTGCCGAGCAGGGCCTGCGCCGTCTCGGCGCGGTATCGGCCGCGATGGGTGGGATTGACGGCGAGGTCCTCACGAAGCGCAGCAAAGGCCTTCGGCCAGACGGACCGGTCGAGGGCGCTGGCGCCCTTCAATGCTGCCTCGGCCCCCTTCGCGCGGCGCGGTCGCGCCGCAAGTCCGGCGAAGACCAGTCGCGCGTCTTCGATATTTCTCTCGCCGTCAAGCGCGATCAGAAAGGCCGCGCTTACGATCGAGGCGGCGAAGTCCGAGCGCTGGCCGACCTTGTAGGCGCGGAAGACCGTATTGGGCTTTCGGCCGCCGAATGACGATGTCGACGAGGATGTCGCCGCGTTCCGCGTCGATCACGCCGTCGTCGCGATAAAGGGCACCCGCGTCGATCGTGCGGTCTTCATCACCGCGCCTGAAGGTCAGCGACGCGCCCAGGGCGATCAGTGCGGTGGCCAGATCGCCATTGTCGTCTTCCGCCATCAGGCTGCCGGCGATGGTGGCGGTCGCGCGCAATTGCGATCCGCCGATCCTGCGGACAAGGGTGCCGAGGTCCGGGTCGATAGCTGCCAATAGCGGCGCGGCCTCAGCCAGCGTCACCGCGCCGCCAAGCGTCAAATCCGCCTCGTCGTCCTCGATCCGACGAAGCTCGGCGACGCGCGAGAGAAGAATGATCTTGGCGGCCTCCGGCCGCGAATGCGCTCGTACGGTCGCCCCGGCGATCAACTGCGCATCCTCGTCCTTGGCGCAATGCGCCACGGCGCTGTCGAGGCTGGCAGGGGCTGCCAGGAAATTGGCATCGTCGCCGATGACGATGTCTTCGCTGTCAGCCAAGCTGGCCAGAAGCCGCGTCGTCTCCTCACGGGCGCGCTCGTGCCGCGTCGACCGCCGTTCCGAAGCGGCGCGCATGCCGGCATTGAAGATGGCGCGGTAACCCGTGCAGCGACAAAGATTGCCCTGGATCGCGGCGCGCGCGGTTTCCTCGCCGACATCTCCGTCATGGGCGTGGAACATCGCGAAGAGGCTCATGGCCATGCCGGGCGTGCAGAAGCCGCACTGCGTCGCATGCTGCTCGACCAGCGCCTCCTGGACCGGATGCAGCGTGCCGTCATCTTCCGCGATGTCTTCGACCGTGATCACCTCGCAGCCATCGGCCTGAGCCACGAGCAGCGTACAGGCGTTTACCGCCTCGTAGATCAGCCGGCCGTCGCGCAGCCGCCCGAGAACCACGGTGCAGGCGCCGCAGGCGCCTTGCTCGCAGCTGGCCTTGGTGCCCGTCGCCCGCTCGACGAGCCGGAGATAGTCGAGAAGCAGGAGTCCTGGCCTGATATCGCTCAGTTCGACAAGCCGGCCGTTGCGGACGAAGCGGATCTTGTTCCGCATTCAGGCGCCCGGCGAAGCGCGCCGGCCGGGTTGGGTGCTCTGCAAGCGATGGCGTGTACCACGAGACACGAGACATTCCTCCGCGGCAACGGTTGAGAACGGCGGCCTACTCTCGGCGAAAAGGTGAGGAACGGGCCGACCGGCCGATCAGCACACAATGAATAAGGCCGGCCCGGCGATCAACGGCAAAAAGCATTCCAGGTCCACACGCGGATGGTCCGGTGCGTCAGGCCTTGCGTTCCCGCCGCCGGCTCCGGTTCCGCTTGGCGATGATGTTGAGGACCTCGACGCCGGCGGAAAAGACCATCGCGCTGTAGAGATAGGCTCGCGGAATATGGAAGCCCAGCGCGTCGGCGATGAGCGCCGCGCCGATCATGAACAGGAAGGCGAGCGCCAGCATTTTAGTGGTCGGGTGGGCATGGATGAACGCGGCTATCGGGCCCGACGCCAAATACATCACGGCCATGGCGATGATGACTGCCGCGATCATGACGCCGACCTGTTCGGCAATGCCGATGGCGGTGATGATTGAATCGATCGAGAAGACCAGATCGAAGACGACGATCTGCGCGACGATGGCGCTGAAGGCGACGACGGCGCCGGCCTGCCCGGACTCCTCCCCACCCTCGACATCCTTGTGAATCTCAAGCGTCGCCTTGACCAGCAGGAACAACCCTCCGGCGAGCAGGATGAGATCCCGCCAGGAGAAATCGTGGCCAAAGGCGGAGAAGAGCGGCGCGGTCAGGCCGATCAGCCAACTCAACAGGATCAGGAACAGAATGCGGAAAACGAGCGCCAGGGCCAGGCCGATCTGGCGGGCGCGCTTTGACTGTTCTGCCGGCAGGCGGCCGACGATCACCGAAA
Source organism: uncultured Alphaproteobacteria bacterium (assembly GCA_963732865.1). Taxonomy (GTDB): domain Bacteria; phylum Pseudomonadota; class Alphaproteobacteria; order Rhizobiales; family Kaistiaceae; genus JADLGL01. The sequence continues at coordinate 246,611 of CAVTBC010000001.1, forward strand.
TGAACACGACATTGTCGATGCCGAGGACGATCTCGAGGATCGTAAGTGTCGCCAGGCTCGCCCAGATGGCCGGGTCAGAAATCCACTCAAAGCCCATGAAGGTCCTCTCGAATCGCGTGGATCGTGAAGTCCCAGTGTCCGTTGCGACCGGCCAGCAGACAAGGTGCAGTGAAGGCCTGAGTGGCCTGGAACAAGGGCCCGCGATAGAACGTGGCAAAGGCTGCGTTGTAGGGGGACGTTCCAGATGACTGAATTCACGCCCATCTCCGCCACGATCGGCGGCGTTCTGATCGGCCTGTCGGCCGGTCTTTTGTGGATCACCAATGGCCGAACGGCAGGCGTTTCCGGCATCTTCGGTGGGGTCTTGCCGTTCCGCCGGGCCGACTTCGACTGGCGGCTTGCTTTCCTTGTCGCCCTGCCGATCGGGGCGATCCTTGGTTCATGGCTTGGCCCGAAGCTTCTGTCGGAGATCAGCGATGCGCCGCCCGTGCTGTCGATCGGCCCGGCGCTCGCTATCGCGGCGGGGCTGCTGGTCGGCGCCGGAACGCGGCTCGGGGGGGGCTGCACCTCAGGTCACGGAATCTGCGGCCTCGCCCGTTTCTCGAAGCGCTCGGCGGTCGGCGTCGTGACGTTCATGGTGGTGGCGATGGTCACCGTCTTCGTTGTGAGGCACGTGCTATGAAGCGCCGCGATTTTTGGACTCTGGCAGCGGCGGCGGGTTCCGGTCTGATCTTCGGCGTCGGCCTCGCCGTCTCGCGCATGACCGACCCGGAGAAGGTGAAGAGCTTCCTCGACGTCGCCGCGATCGGCGACGGCAACTGGGACCCCAGCCTGGCCTTCGTAATGGGCGGCGGCCTCCTCGTGGCGATGCTGCTCTTCCGTCTGGCGCGGCCGATGCCGAAACCGCTCATCACCCCGGCCTTCTCCCGGCCGAACAAGATCTATATCGACCGCCCACTGGTCATCGGGTCGGCGCTATTCGGTGTCGGCTGGGGCCTTTCGGGCCTCTGCCCCGGTCCGGCGATCGCCGTTCTCGGACTGGCACCGGATCAGATTGCGGTGTTCGTATTGGCGATGCTTGTGGGTTCGTGGACGATGTCGGCCATCCTCAACAATCGCGCCGCGCGAGCCTCGATGGCGGGATCGTCGTTGTGAGCGCGGCCCGCTGCGTTTCAGCCGAAAATAAGGAACACGGCGTGACGATTGCACCTCGGAGTGCCGACATCATCGTCGTCGGAGGCGGCCTCGCCGGGCTCCTGGCCGCCTGCCGCCTCGCCGATACCGGCCGCTCGGTTGTGCTTCTGGCGCCGCCGCGCGGCCCCGACCGGCGCACCACCGCGCTGCTCGGGGCCTCGATCGAGGCGCTCCGCACGACCGGCGCTTGGAGCGCGATCGCGGAAATGTCCCAACCACTCCGATCCATCCGCATCGTCGATGCCACAAGCCGCCTCGTGCGCGCGCCCGAAGTACGTTTCGACGCGGCCGAGATCGATCGCGAGGCCTTCGGCTACAATGTCCCGAATGAGCCGATGCTGGCGGCGCTGGAAGATGCGGCCGATCGGGCGGGCGTCGCCAGGATCGCGGCCAAGGCAGAGGCGATCCGGCGCCAGGCCGACTGCGCAATGGTCGAGACGGATGGCGGCGATATCATCAAAGCCCGCCTGCTCGTCGCCGCGGATGGCCAGAACTCGCCGGCGCGGAACGGCGCGGGAATTGGCATGGCGGTCAGTGAAGTCGGACAAACGGCTCTTGTCTGCAACTTCCGCCACAGTGCGCCACATGACGACATATCCACCGAGTTCCACACGGAAAACGGGCCCTTCACGCTGGTGCCGCTGGCCAAGGACCGGTCGGCTCTTGTCTGGGTGACCAGCGCCGCCGATGCGCAACTGCTCGTGCGGCTGTCCCCCGCAGGGCTCGCCGAAGCGATCGAGCGGCAATCCCACGCCCTCCTGGGCAATGTGGAAGTGCTCGGCGCGGCTCAGCTTTTCCCGCTGAAAAGCGGCGTCGCCGAGCGGCTCTCAGCGCACCGCCTGATCCTTATCGGCGAGGCAGCGCATGTCCTGCCGCCGATCGCGGCGCAGGGTTTCAATCTCACGGTCCGTGATATCGACGCTTTGGTGGAACTCGTCACGGACCATCCGGAAGATTGCGGCGTCGGAAGCGTAACGGACGCCTTCGATCGGCTTCGTCGCGGCGATATCGAGTTACGCCTGCGCACGGTCGATCTCATCAATCGTTCGCTGCTGTCGGACATCCTGCCAGCCCAGATAGCGCGCGGCGCCGGGCTGTTCGCGCTGGCACAATCGGCGCCGCTCCGACGCCTTGTGATGGGCGCCGGTCTCGGCAGCTAGCCGGCGTCGACGAACGGATCGGCTGGAATGACCCCCTGAACCGTCAGCGCGATCAAAGCGGTGATCGTCAGCAGTGAAATGATGAGGCCCGTTGCCGCGGCCGGGTCCATGGCGTCCGGCACCGACTCGCCCCTTGCGATCGCCGACACGCCCGATGCCGGCGGCAAGGCAGACAGGAACACCGCGGTAAACATCCACACCGGGTCGAAATCGCCGACCCAACCGAGCAGCAAATACACGATCACCGGGTGCAGGAAGAGCTTCGCGGCAAGGGCGGGCGAGAACTGCAGTTTGGCGCGAGGCTCCTCGGCCTGCCTATAGGCCATCAATGCGAGGCCGATGGCGATCAGGCCCAATGGCGCTGCCGCCGCCCCGAGCATAGCGAAGGCGTCATCGATGCCAGCGGGGAGCTCGACCGAAAAGGAAGCGACGATGGCGCCCAGAATCACCGCCAAGAAAGTGGGCCGGCGGACGATCGTTCGGGCGATTTCGCGCGCCGCTTGTCCCAGCATGGGCCGTTCGCCACCACCGATGGCCCAGAGGACCGGCAGCAAGATCCGGACGATGATCCCATCCCAGAAATAGATGAGCGCCAGCGGGATCCCCGCGACGGGGCCGAAGGCCGGCAGGACGAGAGCCGGCCCGAGATGGGCGAGCGATCCATGCGATCCCAGGGCGCCGGCCAGACTGGCGGCGCGAATGTCACCGTGATTGCGCAAAGCGGACAGCGTGAAACCAATGGCAAAAGCGCAATAAGTTCCGAACGCTACGGTGAAATAGTACGACAAATTAGTAACATCGGCGACGGGCGCCGTTGCCACGATGCGAAAGAGCAGCGCGGGCAAGGCGAGGCGGAAGAGGAGCCAATCGACGATTTGCCGCCCGGACTTCGCCATGATCGGCGACAACCCCGCCACGGCGCCCAGCACGATGAGGCCGAACAGCGGTATCACGAGGGTCGCGATCTCGGTCATCGGGTCCTTTGCGGCGGCGGGTGCGACGCCGGGAGGGATCTTGCGCGCCCGCCGCTTTAATGCGCGGCGGACGTATTACGTTTGCTCAGATTGACAGGCGGCCTCGGGTCGTTGTCTTTTTGCGGCGTGGGGGCGGCAACGCCTTGGGAGCCTGCGCATGACACGCATACGTGCCGCGAAATACCAGATCGGCCAAGTCGTGCGCCACCGGGTTTTTCCGTTTCGCGGCGTCGTCTTTGATGTCGATCCCGAATTCGACAATACCGAGGAGTGGTGGCTGGCCATCCCGGAGGCCATACGGCCGTCCAAGGACCAGCCCTACTACCACCTCTTCGCCGAGAACGACGACAGCGAATACATCGCCTATGTGTCGGAGCAAAACCTCCTGCCCGACACATCCGACGAACCGCTTCGCCATCCGCAGATCAGCGAGTTCTTCGCCGGACGTGACGGACCGGTGTTCCGCGCCCGCGACCTTGACGTCAATTAGCCGCCGAAGCGGCGCCCTCTAGGGCGCCGCGGGTGTTGGCGTGGTGGTGAGCTGGTTCTGCTGGTCGATCAACGCCTGGCGGGCCGCGTCGACCTGATTCTCGAAGCGCCTGGTTGAGCGTGTCCTGGGCCGCCTGCGCCTCGTCCGGGGTCATGCCGGGACCGTCATAGGTGGCGGTGAAGCCAATGAGCGAGATCGGCAGTTCGACAACCTGGGCGCCGGTGTTCTGGTCAGGAACGACAATATCAAGGAACAGCTGACCGCCGGCCTTGAGCTGATTGATGAAAGCCGGGGTTACATTGTCCTCGGCGATGCAGATCTGCGCGTCGCAGAGGCGGAACGGCAAGACGGACGGATCATGCGTATCGATCTTCACCTGTAGGCCCTGGTCGACGAAAACGCCGGTCGGGATCCATATGCTGAGGACGATCGTGCTCGGATCGCTCAGCAGATAGCTAAGGGACACTTGGGCGATGACCGTCGTCGCGTTGGCGAAGAGCCGATAGAAGACGGCGCAGCCCTGTTCATTCGTGGTCGGGTCGGGATTGCAGACCTTCGACCATTGTTGAAGGTCCTCGAGATTCTGGTCGGTCGTCGGAGTGTCCGCCGCCGGAGTCTGCGCCAGCGACGCTGCCGGTGCCATTATCAGGCCGGCGACGAGAGTCAGTGCGCACCAGCTAAACCGTTTTGCCATTCGATCGATCATTGTCGGAGACATCCCTCGGAAGGTTCGTTGCGGTCGTGTCGACATCCGGCCGGTCGCAACAGCGCACCCCGAATGCAGCGATTGTTTGGTAGCCCCCCGCGGCATGCTTAGTGCGAAACGGGATCAGTTTCTAGGTGATTTCGCTCGCTCATGCCGCCGCCTTTTCGGCCTTGCTGGCGAGCCGGGCAAGTTGGGCCATCATGACGGCGCTTCCGGCGAGCCTCGCCTCCGGGTTTTCCCAGTCGCGGATGATGACGATTTTTTGGTCGGGGCGCAGCTTCGCCAGGCTGCCCTGCTCGCCGATCCACGAGACGAGGCCGGCGGGATCCGGAAATGTGTTGTTTCTCAAGGTGATGACCGCGCCCCGCGGTCCCGCGTCGATCTTTTCGACATTGGCGGTGCGGCAAAGCGCCTTGATGAGCAGAACCTTGAGCAGATGTTCGACCTCGAGTGGTAGGGGGCCGAAGCGATCGATCAGTTCGGCGCCGAACGCATCGATGTCGGTCGCGTTGTCCAACTCGGCAAGGCGACGATACAACGTCATGCGAAGTTGCAAGTCTTGGACGTAACTCTCTGGAATCATGACCGGCGCGCCGATTGCGATCTGCGGCGACCAATGTCCCTCCTCGGCTTCGTCGCCGCCATCGCGCAGTGACGCCACCGCCTCCTCCAGCATCTGCTGGTATAGCTCGTAACCCACTTCCTGGATGTGACCCGATTGCTCTTCGCCGAGCAGATTGCCGGCGCCGCGGATATCGAGATCGTGGCTGGCGAGCTGGAAGCCGGCGCCCAGCGAATCGAGCGATTGCAGGACCTTGAGGCGGCGTTCGGCCCCCGCTGTCAGCGTCCGATCGGCCGGCACGGTGAACAGCGCATAGGCGCGTGACTTGGAACGACCGACGCGGCCACGCAGCTGGTAAAGCTGACCGAGCCCGAACATATCGGCCCGATGGACGATCAGCGTGTTGGCGGTCGGAATATCGAGACCCAACTCCACGATCGTGGTCGACAGAAGCACGTCGTAAGCCCCTTCGTAGAAGGCGCTCATGATGTCGTCGAGTTGGCCGGGCTCATCTGCCCATGGGCGACGGCCACCTTCACCTCCGGCACATGCTCATCGAGGAACTGCTTGGCCTCGCCGAGATCCGAGATACGCGGGCAGACATAGAAGGCCTGGCCGCCGCGATAGCGCTCCCGCAGCAGCGCCTCGCGAACCACGAGCGGATCGAAGGGCGAAACGAAGGTGCGCACCGCCAGCCGATCGATCGGCGGCGTCGTAATCATCGACAGCTCGCGGACGCCGGTGAGCGCCAGTTGCAGCGTGCGCGGGATCGGCGTCGCCGACAGCGTTAAGACATGGACGTCGGCGCGAATCTCCTTGAGCCGTTCTTTATGCTTCACGCCGAAATGCTGCTCTTCGTCGACAATCAGCAGGCCGAGATTCTTGAATTCGATGCCCTTGCCGAGCAGGGCGTGCGTGCCGACGACGATATCGACTAAGCCATCCCTGATACCGGCTTTGACCGAATCGACCTCCTTGGGCGTCGCCAACCGCGAAGCGTGGCCGATGCGGACGGGAAGCTGGGAGAATCGCTCGGTGAAGGTCTTGGCGTGCTGGCGGGCGAGCAGCGTCGTGGGAACGACAACCGCCACCTGATACCCGCTGAGCGCCGTGACGAAGGCCGCCCTTAGCGCCACCTCGGTCTTGCCGAAGCCGACGTCGCCACAGATGAGGCGATCCATCGGCCGGCCTGAGCCGAGATCTTCCAGAACCGCCTCGATAGCGCCTTGCTGGTCGTCGGTCTCCTCATAGGGGAAATGCGCCGCAAACTCGTCATACAGGCCTTCCGGCGGCGCCATGACCGGTGCCTTTCGCAGCATGCGCGCGGCAGCCACTTTGATCAGTTGATCGGCCATCTCGCGGATGCGCTTCTTCATCCGGGCACGGCGATTCTGCCAGCCCGCACCGCCCAGCCGATCGAGCTGCGCGTCGCTGTCATCGGAGCCGTAGCGGGACAAGAGATCGATATTCTCGACCGGCAGGTAAAGCCGGTCGCCGCCCGCGTAGCGGAGCTCCAGGCAATCATGCGGCGCGCCGGCGGCCTGGATCGTGGCCAGACCGACGAAGCGGCCGATGCCGTGATCGACATGAACGACGAGGTCGCCCTGGTTCAGGCTGCTGATTTCACGGAGGTAATCGGCGCCGCGGCTCTTTCGGCGCGGCCGCACCAGGCGATCGCCCAGCACGTCCTGCTCGCCGATGACGGCAATATCCTCGGTTTCGAAGCCGCTTTCCACGGGCAGCGTCGTGAGGGCAATAATGCCTTTCGGCAGGGCCAGCACGTCCGGCCAGGTCGGGGCTGCCTTCAGCTTAGTGAGGCCGCGATCGACAAGGACCTGCCCCATGCGGTCACTCGACCCTTCGCTCCAGCAAGCGATGGCGACCCGCTTGCCGGCCTTGAGGAGCGCGGTGGCGTGTTCGATCAGAGCGTCGAAGACATTGGTGCCCTCGGCGTTCCGCTCGGCGGCAAAGGAGCGGCCGTGCCGGCCGCCGAGATCGATCACTCCGGCGTCGGGGCTGACGAACGGCGACAGGGTGACTCGGTGCGCGGCTTCCAGGCGGGCGGTCCATTCCTCGGCGCTGAGATAGAGGAGCGCCGGCGGGACGGGCTTGTAGGGTACGGTCTGGCCGGTGTTCGGTTCTGCGAGCGCCTCGACGCGAGCGCGGTAATGGTCATCGATTTCGCTCCGTCGTTCGGCGGCGGCGTCGTCGACAAGATGATCCAGCACCAGCGGCGCCTTGCCGACGAAATCGAAGAACGTTGCCATTTCGTCGCCGAAAAGCGGCAGCCAATGCTCCATGCCGGGGCTACGCCGCCCCTCGGTGACCGCCTGATAGAGGATGTCATTGCGATCAGCCGCACCGAACAGCTCGACATAATGCGTGCGGAAGCGGGCGATCGAGGCCTCGTCGAGGACCAGTTCGCTGGTCGCCACGAGATCGAGGCGGCCCTGTTGGCCGGTCGAGCGCTGCGTTTCGGGGTCGAAGCGGCGGATCGATTCCAGCGTGTCGCCGAAGAAATCGAGACGAAGCGGCGCCGGCTGGCCCGCCGGATAGAGGTCGAGAATGCCGCCGCGGACCGCATATTCGCCGGCCTCGCGCACCGTCGAGGAACGGAAGAAGCCACGCGCCTCGAGCCAGAGGATGATGCGGTCCATATCGATGCTGTTGCCGGCGGCAATCTGCAGCGATCCTAACTCGACGCGCTCGCGGGTGGGAACGCGCTGCAGCGCGGCATTCACTGTGGCGATGACGACGCCGGGCGATGCCGTTTCGGCGGGGGCCGCCAAGCGCGACAAGGCGGCCATACGCCGCGCCACGATCGTCGGGTGCGGCGAGACGCGGTCATAGGGCATGCAATCCCAGGCCGGGAACGAGACAATGTCGAGGTCCGGCGCGAAATAGCGGATGGCGGTTTCAAGCTCGGCGGAGCGGTTGCCATCGCGAGCCAGGACGGCAACGCGGCCCCTACCCTCGGCCGCCGCCAAATGGGCAAGGTCGGCGATGACCTTGGCGTCGAAACCGTCCGGAACGCCGGCAAGCTGGGTGAGCTCGCGGTCGAAGATTTGCGTCAGGTCAGGCTTGGAGGCGATACGGTTCAAAGGAGCCTATCGGCACGAGCCGCTCTCGATTGAAGAAGAGGTCTACGACATTTTGCGGAAGCCGCCGATATAGCGCTCCGGTGCTGATCTGTCAGCATCAGGTCGGCGGAATGCCAACAGGTCGCGGATATCAATTCCGGGCGGTAAGAAGGTCCTGCTATGCGCCCGTCCGTTCTCAATCCCCTCTTCGCCGACGTGACCGTGCTCGACGCGGTCGGCCCAAAGATCGCGGCGCTGCTCGGCCGGCTCCTGACCAACAGCGACGAACCGCCCCGCGTCATCGACCTCTTGTTCCACCTTCCCGTGGCGGTGATCGACCGCAGCAAGCGGCGGCTGATCGCCGAGGCGCCGAACGGAGCGATCGCCACGCTCAAGGTGCGGGTCGACCGGCATCAGCCGAACCCGCCGCGAAACTCGCGCGCGCCCTATCGGGTGCTGGTTCATGACGACAGCGGCGAGATGGCGTTGGTCTATTTCCATGCCAATCGGTCTTGGCTCGAACGAACGCTGCCAGTCGGCGAGACGATCTATGTCAGCGGCGAGGTGGAATGGTTCAACGGCCGGCCGCAGATCGTCCATCCGGACTATGCGGTTTCCGAACGGGATATCGACGAACTGCCATTGTTCGAGCCGGTCTATCCCCTGACGGCCGGGCTGGCGAAGAAGACGCTGCTCAAAGCCATCGCCGGCGGTCTGGAGGCTGTCCCGCCGCTGCCGGAATGGATTGCGCCAGAACGGATCGAAGAGACGGGGTGGCCGACCTTCGCGACGGCTCTGACAAAGGTGCATCACCCAGAGACCGCGAAGGATGTGGAGCCCAGTGATCCGGCGCGGACCCGCCTCGCCTATGACGAGCTCCTTGCCGACCAATTGGCTCTCGCCCTGACGCGCGCGCATATGCGCCGGAGCCCGGGCAAAGCCCGCGCCCCGACCCATCTGGTGGCGTATGCCCTCCGCGCGGCCTTGCCATTCAAACTGACTGACGACCAGGAGCAGGCCATCGTCGAGGTCAATGCCGACCTGGCGAAGCCGCAGCGCATGCTCCGGCTGCTGCAGGGCGACGTCGGCTCCGGCAAGACGGTCGTTGCGCTTATGGCGATGGCGACGGCCATCGAGGCCGGCAGTCAGGCAGCGCTGATGGCGCCGACCGAAATCCTGGCCCGGCAGCATGAGGCGACGATCCGGCCCATCGCCGAAAAGGCGGGGCTGCGGGTGGCGATCCTCACCGGGCGGGAACCGCGGCGCGACCGCGAGCGCGTGCTTGCCGACCTCGCTGCCGCGGACACCGATCTTCTCGGCGACGAACGCGGCATCGATATCCTCATCGGCACGCACGCCCTGTTCCAGGAAAGCGTGCGTTTCCGCGACCTTGGCCTCGCGGTGATCGACGAGCAGCACCGGTTCGGCGTGGAACAGAGGCTGGCTCTGGCCGCCAAGGGCGAGGCCACGGACATTCTGGTGATGACGGCGACGCCGATCCCGCGCTCGCTGGTGCTGACCGCGTTTGGCGACATGGACGTCTCGCAACTGCGGGAAAAGCCGGCCGGGCGGAAGCGCGTCGAGACGCGGGCGGTTTCGACAGAGCGCCTCGACGAGGTCGTGGATCGGCTGAAAGCGGCAATCACCGGGGGCGGCAAGGTGTTCTGGGTCTGCCCGCTGGTCGAGGATTCGGAGGAATCCAATCTCACCTCGGCGGAAAGTCGGGCCGCAATGCTGGCGAAGGCGCTCGGCATCGCGGTCGGCCTTGTGCATGGCCGCATGGCCGGCGTCGAAAAGGACCGGGTCATGGAGCGGTTTCGCTCTGGTGAGGTGCCGCTCCTTGTGGCGACGACAGTGATCGAGGTCGGCGTCGACGTGCCGGACGCGTCGATCATGGTCATCGAGCATGCAGAGCGGTTCGGCCTCGCCCAGTTGCATCAGCTGCGCGGCCGCGTCGGCCGGGGCGATCAACAGTCCACCTGCCTCCTCCTCTTCAAGCCACCGCTGAGCGACGCGGCGCGGGCGCGCCTGAACATCATGCGGGAGAGCGACGATGGCTTCCTGATCGCGGAGGAAGATCTGCGCCTGCGCGGCGGCGGCGAACTGCTCGGCACCAAGCAGTCCGGCCTGCCCGGCTTTCGTCTCGCCAATCTCGAATTTCATCAACCGATCATGGAGATGGCGCGCGCCGATGCACGGGCGCTGATCAACTCCAACGCCGAACTGGAGGGGCCGCGCGGCGACTCCATCCGCACCCTCCTCTATCTCTTCGGCCGGGACGCGGCGATCAAGCTGCTGCGGGCCGGATAAGGTCGCCCAGGGCCGCTTAGGCGTCATTGTCGCAAAAGCGCTATCGCCGGCTCGGCGAATGCAGCGGCAGAGGAAGTCAAGCGTCCGAGTCAGAATCCGAGCCAAACCCGAACAGGGTTTGCCGGGTCGAGCAGCAGCCGGATGGCGAGCGCGATGCAGACGATAATGAGCAGCGGCTTGATCAAGCGCGAACCGATCCGGATGGCCACGGCAGAGCCAAGCCGCGCGCCGAGGAGCTGCATCACGCCCATGATCAATCCGACCTTCCAGACCACTGCTCCGACGGCGGCGAAGATGAGGAACGCGCCGACATTCGAGCCGAAATTGAGGAGCTTGGTGTGGGCCGTTGCTTTCAGGATGCCGAAGCCGGCGAGGCCGACATAGGCGAGCATGAAGAACGAGCCGGTGCCTGGTCCGAACAGGCCATCATAAAAGCCGATGAGCGGCGGGATGGTGACGAGGAAGACAGTCGGACCGATACGCTGCGCACGGTCGATGTCGCTGACTCTGGGTTTGATAGCGAAATAGATCGCTATCGCGATCAGAAGGACCGGCAGGATCGCCTGCAGGATCTCGCCGGGCGCGATGCTGGCGAGGCCGGCGCCGATGGCCGAGCCGACGAAAGACAGCGCCGCCGCCGGGAGCTGCCGTTTGGGATCGACGAGGCCCTTGCGGGCATAGGCGTATGTCGCCGCCCCGCTGCCGAACAGCGCCTGCAGCTTGTTGGTGCCGAGCGCCTCGACCGGTCCGAGGCCCGCCAGCAGCAGCGCCGGAACGGTAATCAGGCCCCCGCCGCCAGCGATCGAATCGATGAAGCCGGCGACGAAGCCGGCGACGCGAGCAGCAGAATCGTCTGGATCGGTGAGGTCGACCATCGCGGCGTCTCATACGACGCCGCCCGAAAGAAGCCGAGGGCGCCCTACTCCACGGTCACCGATTTGGCGAGATTGCGCGGCTGGTCGACATCCGTGCCCATGAAGACGGCGGTGTGATAGGCGAGCAGCTGCACCGGGATGGCATAGACAAGCGGCGTGATGGTCGCCGGCATTTCGGGCAGGACGATCGTCCCCATCGTTCCCTTCGGCGCGGCCTCGAGGCCCTTCTCGTCGGTCATCAGGATGATGCGGCCGCCGCGTGCCGCGACTTCCTGCATGTTGGAGACGGTCTTGTCGAAGATGCGGTCATAGGGGGCGATGACGATTACCGGCATCTCGGAATCGACCAACGCGATCGGCCCGTGCTTCAGCTCGCCGGCGGCGTAGCCCTCGGCGTGGATATAGGAAATTTCCTTCAGCTTCAGCGCGCCTTCGAGGGCGAGCGGATAGTTGGTGCCGCGGCCGAGATAGAGAACGTGGTGGACGACGCCGAGCTGCGGCGCGAGGGCCTCCAATTGCGGCTCAAGCTTCAGCGCCGCCGCCATCATGCGCGGGACCTCGGCGAGCGCCTGAACGAGGCGATCCTCATCGCGTTCGGATAGGACGCCGCGTGCACGGCCCGCAGCAACGGCAAGCGAGGCGAGCACGGCCAGCTGGCAGGTGAAGGCCTTGGTCGAAGCGACGCCGATCTCGGGGCCGGCCAGCGTCGGCAGGAGCACGTCGGATTCGCGGGCAATGGTCGATTGATGGACGTTGACGATGGCGCCGATTGTCTGCCCGGCCTCCTTGGCATAGCGGAGCGAGGCCAGCGTGTCGGCGGTTTCGCCCGATTGCGAGATGACGATCGAGACGCCGTGCGGCTTCAGGGGCATCTCGCGGTAGCGAAATTCGGAGGCGATATCGACGTCGACCGGGAGGCGCGCCAGCCGCTCGAACCAATATTTGGCGACCAGGCCGGCGTAGTAGGCCGTGCCGCAGGCGGTGATCGACAGGCGCTCCAGACCGGCGAAATCAATGGCGCCCGGCTCCGGCAGGCGCACCTTGCTGGCGGCGAAGTCGAGATAGTGTGCCAGCGTGTGACCGACGACCTCCGGCTGTTCTGCGATCTCCTTGGCCATGAAATGGCGATGATTGCCCTTGTCGACGAGCAGGCCGGTCGCGGGGGCCACAACAATCGGGCGGGTCACCTCTCGGTTTGCCTCGTCGTAGATCGTGACCTTTTCGTGCGTTAGCACCGCCCAGTCGCCGTCCTCGAGATAGATGATGCGGTTGGTGAAGGGTGCGAGGGCAATTGCGTCCGAGCCGGCGAACATCTCGCCCTTGCCGAGGCCGACGGCGAGCGGACTGCCGCGGCGGGCGACGATCATCAGATCCTCGTCGCCATCGAAGATCGCCGCGAGGGCGAACGCGCCTTGCAGCTTCGCCAGCGTGTTCTTCATCGCATCGACCGGGCTCGCGCCGTGGTCCATTTCGATGGTGATGAGGTGCGCAATGATCTCGGTATCGGTTTCGGTCGCCAGCGTCCGGCCGGCTGCCTCGACCTCCTTCTTGAGCTCGCGGAAATTCTCGATGATGCCGTTGTGCACCAGCGCCACCCGTTCGGTCGCGTGCGGGTGCGCGTTGCCTTCGGTCGGAGCGCCATGCGTCGCCCAGCGCGTGTGGCCAATGCCGGTGCGGCCGGTCAGCGGTTCGGCGGCGAGGCGGTCGGCGAGATGGTAGAGCTTGCCCTCGGCGCGGCGGCGATGGAGATGGCCGTCATTGAGGGTGGCGATGCCGGCGGAATCATAGCCGCGATATTCGAGCCGGCGCAGCGCATCGAGGAGCCGCGGGGCTACTTCCGACGTTCCCAAAATCCCGACTATCCCGCACATATCCTATCCGCTCTCCCGCCTTAGTCGACCGACGGCGATTGACCGCATCCGCTGGGCGAAAACGGGGCCAGCCTAAGGTGAATCCGTGTCCAAGCTATTGACGCGCCTTGAAGCGTTCGACCCAGCCTGGCTTGTTCACCTGGCGCCCGCGTCCCACCGCCAAAGCGCCATCCTGGACATCGTCGGTGATGACGCTGCCGGAGGCTATATAGGCATTGTCGCCGATGGTGACGGGGGCGACGAGCGCGCTGTTCGATCCCACGAAAGTCGAAGCACCGATCTGCGTCCGGTATTTGGCCTGGCCGTCATAATTGCAGGTGATGGTCCCGGCGCCGATATTGGTGGCCGCGCCGACGGTCGCGTCGCCGATATAGCTGAGATGGTTGACCTTGGCGCCCTCGCCGATCACGGCGTTCTTCACCTCGCAGAAATTGCCGACTTTCGCGTGCTCGCCGATATCCGCGCCGGGGCGCAGGCGGGCGAACGGCCCAATCGAGGCGCCGGCGGCAACGCGCGCCCCCTCGAGATGGCAGAAGGCGTGAATCACCGCGCTCTCCTCGACGACAACGCCCGGGCCAAAGACGACATTGGGCTCGATGAGGGCGTCCCGTTCGATAATTGTGTCATAGGCGAAGAAGACCGTTTCCGGAGCAATGAGGCCCGCACCGTCCAGCATCGCCGCCTCGCGACGGCGCTGCTGCCAGAGATGCTCGACGGCGGCGAGCTCGGCCCGGGTGTTGACGCCCCTGACCTCGTCCTCGTCGGCTTCGACCGCGACCACCATCAGCCCCTCGGCGTTGGCGATCTCGACGGCATCAGTGAGGTAGTATTCGCCCTTGGCGTTGTCCGACCCGATGCGATCGAGGAGTGACAGCAATTTGTCACCGCGGAACGCCATCACCCCGGCGTTGCACAGCCTGATCCGCCGCTCGGCGGCGGAGGCTTCCTTCTCCTCGCGGATGGCGCGCAGCGTCCCGTTCTCAATGATCAGCCGCCCGTAACCCTTCGGGTCGCTGGCCGTGAAACCGAGGACGACGACCGAAGCGCCGTTGCGTAATGATCGGCGCATCCGCGCCAGCGTGTCGGCGGTGAGGAGCGGCGTATCGCCATAAAGCACCAGCACGTCGTCGGCAGGATTTGTCAACGCGGCGCGCGCAGCGAGGACGGCGTGCGCCGTGCCCAGCCTTTCGGCTTGCACGAACAGCGTCGCGCCAGGGTCTTCCGTGGCGACGAGGCTCTCGACATCGGCGGCGGTAGGCCCGGTCACCACGGCAATGGGACCGGCACCGGCGGCGGTCGCCGCCTTCATGACGTGGCCCAGCATCGGCAGCCCGGCGACCTTGTGCATCACTTTGGAAAGGGACGAGTTCATCCGGGTCCCCTCGCCCGCGGCGAGGACGACCACCTGACACGAGCGGTCGGTCATGGCTGGCTCCGAGGAGAATCGATCATTGAAGTTGGGTGTGCACCGGCCTTAGGCCGGGATCAAGGCAAGGCTCGCAGCGCGGTGAACGGCTACAGCACCGTCTCCTCGGCAAGGCCCGGGAAGGTCTGCAGCAGCCAAGTCGAAAGCATCGTCATCTGGCCGAAGATGAACAGGAGACCGATGACGACGAGAAAAGCCCCCATCGCCTTCTCGACCTTGCCGAGATGGCGCTTAAATCGGCGGAAGAGGGTCATGAACGGACCGGCGAAGGCGGCGGCGATCAAGAACGGGACGGCAAGTCCCAGCGAATAGATCGCAAGGAGGGCGGCGCCCTGCCCGACGGTGTCCTCGCTACCGGCCAGGGCCAGCATGGTGCCCAGCAGCGGGCCGATGCAGGGCGTCCAGCCGAAGGCGAAGGCCATGCCGATGAGGAACGGTCCGACCAGCCCGGCTCGCTTCTCACGCACCTGAATACGCGCCTCGCGGTCGAGGAAGCCGATGCGGTAGACGCCGAGGAAATGCAGCCCCATGCCGATGATGATGACACCGGCCAGAACCGGGAAGATCGGCTGACCGAAGATCTGGATGCTGCGGTTGAGCTGCTGGATGCCCTGGCCGATGGCGCTGGCGCTGGCGCCGAGCGCGATGAAGACGGTCGAGAAGCCGAGGACGAAGGCCAGCGCCGCGATCATCACCCGCCGAAAAACGACCGGCGACTTCATGTTGTCGGTGAGGTCGTCGAGCGTGACGCCGGCGATGAAGGTCAGATAGGGCGGCACCAGCGGCAGGACGCAGGGCGACACGAAGGAGACGAATCCGGCCCAGAGGGCCGCGCTGATTTCGATCCCACCCATGTGACCCAGTTTGCCTGTCGCGATTGAGGGAGCCCGCGCGGCCCGGTTATAGGCGGCGAAGCCCCTAGCCCGCCTCACCTTTTCTTGAGCCGACGGGTGTCATATCGCCGCCTCGATATCGGCGCGAATGATAACCGCCTCCACCGGATGCAGTTTCCCCGGAATAGGCACGGTGCGCAGGCGGCTCTTGGCAATGGGCCCGCCAATGCGCTTCCAGGTGGCAATCGAAATCAGTGCCTCGCCGGCCGTCGCGGCGGCGCCAAGCTTGGCCGCGATGCTGACCGTGTCGCCGATCGCGCTGAAATCGAGATTGTCGCCTTCGCCGATCGCCCCGACAAAGGCCATACCGCTGTTCAGGCCGGCGCCGAGCTGCACGCCGGCATCACCGAGGCCCTCGCCCCGGGCTGCCGCGAACAAGGCCCTGACGGCCGCGACGGAGCGCTCGGCATGGGCGGCACCGGCCGTCAGCGGGGTGAACAGCGCCATGACACTGTCGCCGAGGAATTTGTCGAGAACGCCGCCATTGTCGTCGATCACTTCCGCAGCGACGCGGTAGAAGCGCTCGAGCAGCCGGCGGAAGTCCGAGGCGGAGCTTCCGTCGGCCATGGCGACCGCGCCGCGTATGTCGGCGAACAGCACGCTGACGTCGATGTCAGCGCCACCGGGATGTTTGCCCAGAATGTCGAAGCAGGCGGCGCAAAGCAGCGGATTGGCCGCCGATCGGCGATGCCGCGAAAACCGGGTCAATGCCCGGCCGACGCTGCCGAACGGGGCGCAGCAAATCTTGCAGCGCGGCGGGGCGGGAAAACGCCCCCATAGCCGGCGCGAGCGATTGATCCCGCGATCGGTCCCAGCAAAAACGTTTTGCCAATAGGCGGTGTCGCCGCCCCGGTCAGTCCCGTTACTCAACCCCGCCGCTGCCCCTCGCGCGTCTCAGCTTTGCCCAGTAATCCAAGCGCTTACGGATCTCCCGCTCGAAGCCGCGGTCGGGTGGATCGTAGTAGCGCTGCCGCCCCATTTCCTCCGGGAAATAGTCCTGCCCGGAGAAGGCGTCCGGTGCATCATGGTCATAGTCATAGCCTGCGCCATAGCCCTCATTGCGCATCAATCGCGTTGGGGCGTTGAGAATGTGCTTCGGCGGCAAGAGCGAACCGCTCTCCTTGGCACCCCGCGTCGCCGCGCCGAAGGCGCGATAGACGGCGTTGGATTTCGGGGCGGTCGCCAAATAGACGCAGGCTTCGGCCAAGGCGAGCTCGCCTTCTGGACTGCCGAGAAAGTCAAAGGCGTCTTTGGCGGCAAGGGCGACGACGAGCGCTTGCGGATCGGCAAGGCCGATGTCCTCGATCGCCATGCGGACCATGCGCCGGCCGAGATAGAGGGGGGTTTCTCCGGCCTCCAGCATGCGCGCGAGATAGTAGAGAGCGGCGTCCGGATCGGAACCGCGCACCGCCTTGTGCAGAGCCGAGATGAGATTGTAGTGGCCGTCCTGACCCTTGTCGTAGATCGGCGCCCGCTTCTGGACGATTTCGAGCAACTGAGCGGAATCAAAGACTTCGCCAGGGCGAGCGGCGCGCCAGACTTCCTCCACGAGGGTCAGCAAGGCGCGGCCGTCGCGGTCGGCAAGGCGGACAAGCAACTGCCTCGCCTCGTCCGACAGCGGCAGAGGTTTCTCCTCCGACACCTCGGCGCGGGTCATCAACTGGCTAAGCGCGTCCTCGTCGAGCGGCTTGAAGACCAGCACCCGCGCCCGCGACAGAAGAGCGGCGTTGAGTTCGAAGGACGGGTTTTCCGTCGTCGCGCCGACAAGGCAGACCGTTCCATCCTCCATCACCGGCAGGAAGCTGTCCTGCTGGGCGCGGTTGAAACGGTGGATTTCGTCGACAAATAGCAGGCTACCCTGACCGTGTTCGCGCCGCGCGCGGGCGGCGGCGAAGGCCTTCTTCAGATCGGCGACGCCGGAGAAGACCGCCGAGAGCTGCTCTAGATGGAGGTCGGTCTCATTGGCGAGCAGCCTAGCCACGGTGGTCTTGCCGGTGCCCGGCGGCCCCCAGAAGATCAGCGAACCAAGGGTCCCGGAGGCGAGTATCCGCGTCAGCGCGCCCTCGGGGCCGACGAGATGCGGCTGGCCGAGAACATCGGCAAGCTTCGTTGGGCGCAAACGATCCGCCAGAGGCCTTGCCGGCCCCGGCTCTTCCATCTTCGCGGCTTCGAACAGTGTCGCCACTCAGGGCTCCAAAGCGTGGCGCTTCCTCATTTGACCACGCCCAAGGCTATAAGCTTTTCCGCCATCGCGACAATTGCCTCCTGCGCGGGGCGGAATGCGATGCCGAAGGTCTCCTGCGCCTTGGCGCCGGAGACATGCCAAACGCGGCCAAGGTCGCCCAGCGTCGCCTTGATGTCGGGGCGGACAATACCAGCGAGGCGCGTGATCCCGTTGGGCAGTTCCCATTTTGGCAGGCGGCGGGCGCGCTCGGGGAAGCGTCGGGCGAGGATGCGCGTCATGTCGATGAGCCAGATGAATTCCGCGGCGGCGATGAAGCGTTGCCCGGCCGCGCCGGGTTTTTCCATCGCCGCCACATGAAGGGCCGCGACATCACGAACGTCGACCACATTGAAACCGAAGCGCACGGCCGCGGGTATCCAGTGGTTGAGGAACATGGCAACGAGTTCGGTCGATGTCGCCTTGGCCGCGTCGAGCGGCGGACCGAAAACGACGGACGGATTGACGGTCGTGAGTTGGAGCGCGCCGTCCCTGGCGACGAAGTCCCAGGCGGCACGTTCGGCCAGCGTCTTCGATTTCGCGTAGGCGCTGGTCGCCGGTGCATCGACGTCGCTCCAGTCGGATTCGTCGAAGTTGGTCTTGTCTCGCCGGCCGCTGGCGACAGCCGCCACAGACGATGTGAGAACAACGCGCTCGACACCGGCGTCGGCCGCTGCCCGGAGGACGCGCAGCGTTCCCTCGCGGGCGGGGTGGATCAGTTCGTTGGCGTCTTTCGGCATGGTCATGGGATAGGGCGAGGCGACGTGCATCACGTAGCGGCAGCCCTTGGCCGCCTCCGCCCACCCCGCGTCGGACAGGAGGTCGGCCTCAACGAAGCGAAGGTGATCTCCCGGATCGATCACGGTCGCCACGGCACGCCGGGTTTCCTCGGCGGCGGCGTTGGAGCGCACCGTGCCGACAACGCGATAGCCGCCGGCCAGCAAGGCGGCCGCGACGTGCTTGCCGATAAAGCCGCGCACGCCAGTGACCAGGACTGTGTCTTTGCTCGTCGGCATCGGACCCTCCAGGCTGCGCCGGGGCGGATACGAAAAAGGGCGGCTTAGCCGCCCTTCTGAATTAGTGACTCGCCTGACGAGCCGCTAGGCTGCTTCGGCGTCGCGGCGGCCACCCTCGGCCTCGAAGCGTGCCTTGTCGGCGGCGCCCTTGGCCTCCGGGTCACGGTCGACCAGTTCGATCACCGCCATCGGTGCGCTGTCGCCAAAGCGAAAGCCCGCCTTGAGCACGCGGGTGTATCCGCCGGGGCGATCGCCATAGCGAGGCGCCAAGGTAGCGAACAGTTTGTTGACGGCGTCCTCGTCCCGGATGCGGGCGATGGCCAGCCGGCGGGCATGAAGATCGCCACGCTTGCCGAGGCTCACCAGCCGATCGACGATCGGCTTCAGTTCCTTCGCCTTCGGCAGCGTCGTGGTGATCTGCTCGTGCACGATCAGCGACGCCGCCATGTTGGCGAACATCGCTTTCCGGTGGCTCGACGTCCGGTTTAACTTACGGCCGGATTTGCCGTGGCGCATGGCCTACTCCCAATTCTGGCCCGCCAAGCGGGCGCGAACTCAATAGTGGTCTTCGTACCGCTTGGCCAGATCTTCGATGTTCTCCGGCGGCCAGTTGGCGACTTCCATACCAAGATGGAGGCCCATCTGCGCCAGAACTTCCTTGATCTCGTTGAGCGACTTGCGGCCGAAATTCGGTGTTCGCAGCATCTCGGTCTCGGTCTTCTGAATGAGATCGCCGATATAGACGATGTTGTCGTTCTTCAGGCAGTTGGCCGAACGGACAGACAACTCGAGCTCGTCGACCTTCTTTAGAAGCGCCGGGTTGAAGGCGAGTTCCGGAATCTCTTCCGTAACGACTTCCTTCTCCGGCTCCTCGAAGCTGATGAAGATCGAAAGCTGATCCTGGAGGATGCGCGCCGCATAGGCGATCGCATCATCGGGCTTGATCGAGCCGTCGGTCTCGACGGAAAGCGTGAGCTTGTCATAATCGAGAACCTGGCCCTCGCGGGTGTTCTCGACCTTGTAGGAAACCTTGCGGATCGGCGAGAACAGGCTGTCGATCGGGATCAGACCGATCGGCGCGTCCTCGGGGCGGTTGAGATCGGCCGGGACGTAGCCCTTGCCGTTATCGACCGTGAATTCCATGCGGATCTCGGCGCCCTCGTCCAGGGTGCAAAGCACCAGCTCGGGGTTGAGGATCTGGATGTCGCCGGTGGTCTGGATATCACCCGCCGTCACCACGCCCGGACCGGACTTGCGCAGAACGATGCGCTTCGGGCCCTCGCCGTCCATCTTGACGGCGATTTCCTTGATGTTGAGGACGATGTCAGTGACATCTTCCCGGACACCGGCGATCGACGAGAACTCGTGCAACACACCGTCGATCTGCGCCGAGGTTACCGCCGCGCCCTGGAGCGAGGACAGCAAAACGCGCCGAAGCGCGTTGCCGAGCGTCAGGCCGAAGCCCCGCTCAAGCGGCTCGGCGACAATCGTCGCCAAACGCTGCGGATCAGCGCCCGGCGTGACCTCGAGCGCATTCGGTTTGATCAGTTCTTGCCAGTTTCTGCGGATCACCTTGCGTGTGTCCTTTCGCTCAGAAGCCGTCCCGTTGTGGCCGCCGCCGGCGGCAGGCGACAGGGTATCGGTGGAATCCATGTGCTGAAGTTTCCTAAACCCGGCGCCGCTTCCGTGGGCGGCAGCCATTGTGCGGTATTGGCGTCACGTCGCGGATCGACGTGATCATGAAGCCTGCTGATTGCAGCGCCCGGAGCGCCGAACTCGCGGCCCGAACCCGGACCGGACACTTCAACTTCGAGCGTCTTCATGCCGTGCTCGGAGGCCTTGCGTGCCGCATCTTCGGCGGCCATCTGAGCGGCATAAGGCGTTGACTTACGCGACCCTTTGAAACCCATGGTTCCGGCCGAGGACCAGGAAATCGCATTTCCCTGCGCGTCGGTGATGGTGATCATGGTGTTGTTGAAGGTCGAATTCACATGCGCCACACCCGTAGCGATGTTCTTTCTCTCGCGACGCTTAACGCGAGTGGTATCTTTGGCCATTCCTGTTTCCTGTCCGTGATATCAGCGCCGCCGTAATGCCAGCGGCTCCACCAGTCCCGCGTTTGTTGCGGGTTACTTCTTCTTTCCGGCGATCGCTTTCGCCGGGCCCTTGCGCGTACGCGCATTGGTATGCGTGCGCTGACCACGAACCGGAAGGCCGCGACGATGGCGCAGGCCGCGGTAGCAGCCAAGGTCCATCAACCGCTTGATATTCATAGCCACTTCGCGGCGCAGGTCGCCCTCAACCACAAAGTCGCGATCGATCATTTCGCGGATCTGAATGATCTCGGCGTCGGACAGCTCGTTGACGCGCCTCTCGGCCGGAATGTTCACCTTCGTGGTGATCTCCTTGGCCTTGGTCGCACCGATGCCGTGAATGTACTGAAGCGCGATAACCACGCGCTTGTTCGTCGGAATATTGACGCCTGCAATGCGTGCCACTCGGATCGTCTCCCGGAAATCGTCTGCTTCGTTGCTTAACGCACTAAATCGGCGTCCCGCCCGGAAGGCGACGGCGCCGATGGAGTTCGATAGCAGATTGTTCGCGTAGATAGCGATCCGGCCTCTCGCCGTCAACCGCCCTAGCGCAAACGGCCCGCTATTTCATGGTTTTCCAGGAGGGCAGCGATGCCCTCCGTGACTTCGTCGATCCGCTGCATGCCGTCGATTCGGCGCAGAAGACCGCTCCCTTCATAATGCGCCGAAACGGGCGCGGTCTGTTCCCGATAGACGTCCAGCCGCCGCTTCAGCGTCTCGGGATTGTCATCGGAGCGCGCGCCACCGGTCTCCCGGGCGCGCTGTTCGATTCGCGCGAGAAGCGCCCCCTCGTCGACCGACAGCTCAATCACGGCGTCGAGGGCCAGGTTACGTTCCTTCAGCAAACGGTCCAGGCTCTCGGCCTGCGCGACCGTGCGCGGGAATCCGTCGAGAATGAAGCCATTGGTGCAATCCGGCTCGGCGATTCGGTCGGCGATAACGCCGATGACGACTTCATCGGGCACGAGATCGCCGCGTTCCATGATCGCCGCAGCACGAAGGCCAACCGGCGTCTGCGCGGCAACGGCGGCGCGCAGCATGTCGCCGGTGGAGAGATGCGCGACGTTGAGGCGTTCGGTCAAACGAACAGCCTGCGTCCCCTTACCGGAGCCCGGCGGTCCGAGAAGGACCAGCCTCATCGCCTGCGGCCTCCGCGCAGCTTGGCCTTCTTGACCAAGCCCTCATATTGGTGCGCAAGGAGATGGCCCTGGATTTGCGACACCGTGTCCATGGTCACGTTGACCACGATCAGCAGCGACGTGCCGCCCAGGTAGAATGGTATGCCGGTACCCGAAATGACGAACTCAGGCACAAGACAGACGATCACCAGATAGAGCGCGCCGAGAACGGTTATCCGCGTCAGCACATAGTCGATGTGGTCGGCCGTGCGCTGCCCTGGTCTGATGCCCGGAATGAAGCCCCCATGGCGCTTCAGATTGTCGGCGGTGTCGGCAGGGCTGAAGACGATCGCCGTATAGAAAAAGGCGAAGAAAATGATCATCCCGGCATAGAGGACCATGTACAGCGGCTGCCCGTGCCCGAGCACGGTGGTCAGCGTTGTCATCCATGTCGGGCTGTCGGAGGTGGTGAAGCCCGCCACGGTCGCCGGTAGCAACAGCAGCGACGAGGCGAAGATCGGCGGGATGACGCCGGCGGTATTCAGCTTCAGCGGCAGATGCGAGGATTCGCCCTGGAACATCCGGTTTCCGACCTGTCGCTTCGGATACTGGATCAGCAGCCGCCTCTGGGCGCGCTCCATGAAGACGATGAAGGTGATGATGGCGACGGCAAGGACGATGATGGCGAAGATCACGCCGGTTGAGACGGCGCCCTGCTGGCCGAGTTCCAGCGTTCCGGCGATGGCCGAGGGGAAACCGGCGACAATGCCGGTGAAGATGATCAGCGAGATGCCGTTACCGACGCCGCGGGCGGTGATCTGCTCGCCCAGCCACATCAGGAAAATGGTGCCGCCCGTCAGCGTGATGACGGTCGAGAAGCGGAAGAACCAACCCGGATCGGTGACGATGTTCTGCCCGCTCTCAAGCCCCGCCGCGATGGCAAAAGCCTGCAGAGCCGCCAGAATCACGGTGCCGTATCGGGTGTATTGGTTGATGATCTTCCGGCCCGCCTCGCCTTCCTTCTTGATGGCTTCCAGGCGTGGAACGAGCGCGGTGGCTAGCTGAATGACGATCGAGGCGGAGATGTAGGGCATGATGCCCAGCGCCAGGATGGCCATGCGCTTCACGGCGCCGCCGGAGAACATGTTGAAAATACCGACGACACCGCCGGAGAGATTGGAGAAGGCCTGGTCGAACGCGGCCGGATTGATGCCCGGCATCGGGATATAGGTGCCGAGGCGATAGAGAATGAGCGCGCCCAGCGTAAACCAAAGGCGCTTCTTCAGTGCCTCGGCCTTGGCGAAAGCCTTGAAATTCAGATTGGCTGCGAGTTGTTCGGCCGCTGAAGCCATGCTCTACCCCAGTTCGTCCGGTTGCCCGGCGCCGATCAGACCGCGGTGAGCGATCCGCCGGCCTTTTCAATTGCTGCAAGCGCCGGCTTGGACGCGCCGGCCACTTCAAACTTGACCGCCGCCTTCAGCTCGCCATTGCCGAGGATCCGAACGCCGTCCTTCACCCGGCGGATGACGCCTGCCTCTTTCAGAGCAGCGGCCGTCACCGGCTGCTTGGCGTCGAGCTTGCCGTCGTCAATCGCCTTCTGAATGCGGTCGAGACCAAGCTCGTTGAATTTCTTGGCAAATATGTTCGTGAACCCGCGCTTCGGCAGACGCCGATGGAGCGGCATCTGGCCGCCCTCGAAACCGTTGATGGCGACACCGGAGCGCGCCGTCTGGCCCTTGCCGCCGCGACCGGCCGTCTTGCCCTTGCCTGAACCGATACCGCGGCCCAAACGCTTGTGCGTCTTGGTGGCGCCGGCCTTGTCGGTGATTTCGTTGAGTTTCATTGGGCGCTCTATTCTTCGACGATGCGAACGAGGTGTTGGACCTTGGCGATCATGCCGCGCGTTGCCAGCGTGTCGGGAAGGGTCGAACGGCGGCGAATCTTGTTGAGGCCGAGACCGACGAGGGTCTGCCGCTGATCGGCCGGCCGACGGAGCGGGCTACCGATCTGCTCGACGACGAGCGTCTTCGCGGCCGTAGATTGCTTTTTTGCCATGATCGTCTGCCGTCCTAAGCTTCAGCTGCGGTCGCGTCTTCGGCATCGCGGCGGCGCGCTTGCAGCGTCGACACCTTGAGACCCCGGCGGGCCGCGACGCTGCGCGGGCTGTCTTCCTGCTTCAGAGCATCAAACGTCGCCCGCACCATGTTGTACGGGTTGCTGGAACCCAGCGACTTCGCCACGACGTCCTGGACGCCAAGCGTTTCGAACACGGCGCGCATCGGACCGCCGGCGATGATGCCGGTGCCGGGAGGCGCGGCGCGAACATGCACGCGGCCAGCGCCATGGCGGCCATCGACATCGTGATGCAGCGTGCGGCCTTCGCGCAGCGGAACACGGATCATCGCGTGCTTGGCGGCCTCGGTGGCCTTGCGGATGGCTTCAGGAACCTCGCGCGCCTTGCCGTGACCAAAGCCGACGCGGCCTTTTTGATCACCGACAACCACCAGCGCGGCGAAGCCGAAGCGGCGTCCGCCCTTCACCACTTTGGCGACGCGGTTGATATGGACCAGCTTATCGACGAATTCGCCGTCGCGGTCGTCCCGATCTCGCTCTCGTGCCATGTTGCCTTCAGTTCCAATCCCGAGTGACGACGCCTCGCAGGCGTCCTAGAAATTCAGTCCGCCTTCGCGCGCGCCTTCGGCAAGGGCCTTGATTCGACCGTGATACAGATAGGGGCCGCGATCGAAGACTACATCCTTCACGCCCGCCTTTTGTGCCCTGGCGGCGATCAATTCTCCAACAGCGGTGGCAGCGGCCTTGTCGGCCCCTGTCTTGCCCGATGCGCGGAGATCCTTGTCGAGCGAGGAAGCGGCGGCCAAGGTCTGGCCCAGCTTATCGTCGATGATCTGCGCGTAGATGTGCTGCGACGAGCGGAACACGCTCAGCCGCGGGCGACCACCACCGACGCTGCGAAGCGTCTTGCGGACCCGATTGGCCCGCCGGATGCCTAACGTATTGGCCATGGCTACTTCTTCTTGCCTTCTTTGCGAATGATGCGCTCTTCGGCGTATTTGACGCCCTTGCCCTTATATGGCTCCGGCGGCCGATAGCGGCGAATCTCGGCGGCGACCTGACCGACCTGCTGGGCGTTGATGCCCGAAACGACAATCTCGGTCGGCTTCGGACATTCGATCTTGATGCCCTCAGGGATCGGATAGCGAACGTCGTGACTGAAGCCAAGCGCGAGCTGCAGGTCCTTGCCCTGGATCGCTGCGCGGTAGCCGACGCCGTTGATCTCCAAGCGCCTTTCGAAGCCGGTGCTGACGCCCTTGACCAGATTGGCGATGCGCGTACGGGACATGCCCCACGCGGCCCGCGCCTCGTTGCTGGAATCAGCCGGCGCGACCTTGATCGTGCCATCCTGCATTGCGATGGCAACGTGGTCGGTCGCGGTGAAGTCAAGGACGCCCTTCGGCCCCTTCACCGACACCGTCTGGCCGTCGATCGTTGCAGTCACCCCACTTGGGAGCGGCACTGCTTTTTTGCCAATACGAGACATCAGACTATTTCCACTCGTTTCGTCGACTAGAAGACCTGGCAGAGAACTTCGCCGCCGACATTGTTTTCGCGCGCCGAGTTGTCCGACATCACACCCTTTGGCGTCGACAAGATCGCGACACCAAGGCCATCGGAAATCCGCGGCAGATTGCGCACAGAGGCATAGACACGCCGGCCGGGTCGCGAAATGCGTTTGATCTCGCGGATCACCGGTTCGCCGTCGTAATATTTCAACTCGATCTCGAACTCGGCGTGACCGGAGAGTTCGATCGAGGAATAGCCGCGGATATAGCCTTCCGACTGCAACACATCCAGGACGCGCTGGCGCAGGCCCGAAGCCGGCGTCGACACCTTGGATTTGTTGCGCATCTGCGCGTTGCGGATGCGGGTCAGCATATCGCCGAGAGGATCACTCAAGACCATTGGGTCGCTCCTACCAGCTCGACTTGACCATGCCGGGGATCATGCCGGCCGAACTTAGCTCGCGCAGCGCCAAGCGCGACATGCGCAGCTTGCGGTAATAGGCGCGCGGGCGGCCGGTGATCTCACAGCGATTGACGACGCGGCTCGGCGCGGAATTGCGCGGCAGCTCGGCAAGCTTCAGCTGTGCCTGGAAGCGCTCTTCCAGCGACAGCTTCTCATCCTGCGCGATCGCCTTCAGCTTCTGACGCCGCTCTTGATAGCGGGCGACGAGGCGGCGCCGCCGCAGGTTCTTTTCGATTGAGCTCTTCTTAGCCATTGGTGCTCCAATCAGTCCCGCGCCGTCGGCTGCCGGAACGGGAAATCGAAGGCCTTGAGAAGCGCGCGCGCTTCGTCATCGGTCCTCGCGGTGGTGCAGACGATCACATCCATGCCCCAGACCTCATCGACCTGGTCATAATTGATCTCCGGAAAAATGATGTGCTCCTTGACGCCCATGGCGAAGTTGCCACGGCCGTCGAAGCTCTTCGGATTAAGGCCGCGAAAGTCACGAACCCGCGGCAGGGCAATGTGCACCAGCCGATCCATGAACTCATACATGCGCGTCCGGCGCAGCGTGACGCGGCCGCCAATCGGCATCCCCTCGCGGACCTTGAAGGTCGCGATGGACTTGCGGGCGCGCGAGACGGCCGGCCGCTGACCGGCGATCATGGCAAGATCGCCAAGAGCCGCCTGGACCTTCTTCGAATCGTTGACGGCTTCGCCGACGCCCATATTGACGACGATCTTATCAACCCGCGGCACTTGCATCGGATTGGTGTAGCCGAACTCCTTCGTCAGAGCGGCCCGGATCTCGGTTTCGTAGCGCGCCTGCAGGCGCGGCTGATAAGCGGCTTCAGCCATCGATGACTTCCCCCGAGCGCTTGGCGAAGCGGACCTTCTTGCGGTCATCGCCTTCACCGATAAACTTGAACCCGACACGCGTCGCCTTGTCGTCCTTCGGATCGATGTGGGCGAGGTTGGACACGTGGATCGGCATTTCCTTGCTGACGATGCCGCCCTGCTGCGACGCCGTCTGGCGCTGATGGCGGCTCACCATGTTGATGCCCTGAACGATCGCGCGCTCCTCCTTCGGCTGAACGCCGAGGACTTCGCCCGTGCGGCCCTTGTCGCGGCCGGACAGAACGACGACGCGATCACCCTTGCGGATCTTCGCGGCCATGATCAGAGAACCTCCGGAGCGAGCGAGATGATCTTCATGTGGTTGCGGGCGCGAAGCTCGCGCGGCACCGGGCCGAAGATGCGGGTGCCGATCGGCTCCATCTGATTGTTGATCAGAACGGCCGCATTGCGATCGAAGCGGATGACGCTGCCGTCGGAACGGCGGATGTCCTTGGCGGTGCGAACGACGATCGCCTTCATCACGTCGCCCTTCTTCACGCGGCCGCGCGGAATCGCTTCCTTGACCGAAACGACGATGACGTCGCCGATCGAGGCATATTTCCGCTTCGAGCCACCGAGCACCTTGATGCATTGAAGACGGCGCGCACCGGAATTGTCGGCAACGTCGAGGTTGGTCTGCATCTGGATCATAATAGACCGCCCTTCCCTATGCCGTTTCGGCGGCGCCGGCGGTGATCACCACCCAGCGCTTATTCTTCGAAATCGGAACCGATTCCTGGATCATCACCTGATCGCCGACCTTGCATTGGTTGTCGGCATCGTGGGCCTGATACTTCTTCGACCGGCGCACGGTCTTCGACATCACAGGGTCGGCGAAGCGCCGCTCAACACGCACGACGACGGTCTTGTCCTGTTTGTCGCTGACGACGACACCTCTGAGAATACGCTTCGGCATCGCCTTATCCTTCCGCCTTCTTCGCAGCGGTCTTGACCTGCTGCTCGACTGTCATGAGCCGGGCAATATCGCGCCGCACTTCGCGAACGCGCGCGGTATTCGCGAGCTGTCCACTGGCGCGCTGGAAGCGGAGGTTGAACTGTTCCTTCTTCAAGGACGTCAGCTGGTCCTCCCGCTCGTCGGGCGTCATCCGCTTGATTTCGCTCGCCTTCATCTACCCTACTCCGTCTCGCGCTGAACGAAGCGCGTCCGCACCGGCAGCTTGGAGGCACCAAGCCTCAGCGCCTCACGGGCAACGTCTTCCTTGACGCCGTCAATCTCGAACATGATGCGGCCCGGCTTGACGCGGGCAGCCCAGAATTCCGGCGTGCCCTTGCCCTTACCCATGCGCACTTCGGTCGGCTTCTTCGACACCGGAACATCCGGGAAGATAAGAATCCAGACGCGGCCGGCGCGTTTCATGTGGCGCGTGATAGCCCGCCGCGCGGCCTCGATCTGGCGCGCAGTGACGCGCTCAGGCTCCATCGACTTGAGGCCGAAGGCGCCGAAGCTCAGGCGCGTGCCACCCTTCGCGGTGCCGTGAATGCGGCCCTTGAATTGCTTGCGGTATTTGGTCCGTTTCGGTTGCAGCATTTCTTAATCCTCAGGCCGCCGCGTCGCGCCGGCGGCCGGATGGCTGCTCGCCCTCGGTGAGCTTCCGTTCGGAAGCCATCGGGTCGTGCTCCATGATTTCGCCCTTGAAGATCCAGACCTTCACGCCGCAGGCGCCATAGGCCGTGTGGGCGGTGGCATGGCCGTAATCGATATCGGCGCGGAGCGTGTGCAGAGGCACGCGGCCCTCGCGGTACCACTCGGTGCGCGCGATTTCGGCGCCGCCAAGACGGCCGCCGCAGGTGATGCGGATACCGCCGGCGCCCAGGCGCATTGCCGACTGAACGGCGCGCTTCATGGCACGGCGAAACGCAACACGGCGTTCGAGCTGCTGGGCGATGCCCTGCGCCACCAAGTTGGCGTCGAGCTCCGGCTTGCGCACTTCAACGATGTTGATGTGCACTTCCAAGTCGGTCATTGCGCTGACTTTCTTGCGCAATTTCTCGATGTCGGCGCCCTTCTTGCCGATGACGATGCCCGGCCGCGCCGAATGAATGGTGACGCGGCACTTCTTGTGCGGGCGTTCGATCACGATCTTCGAGACCGCCGCCTGCTTCAGGTCCTTCATCAACAACTCGCGGACCTTCATATCCTCGAGCAACAGCTGACCGTATTCGCCCTTGTTGGCGAACCAGCGGGAATCCCAGGTTCGGTTGATGCCGAGCCGGAGGCCGATGGGATTTACTTTCTGGCCCATCAGGCGGTCTCCTCGACTTCGCGAACAACAATGGTGAGGTTGGAGAACGGACGCTCGACGCGACCGACGCGGCCACGGGCACGCGGCGTCCAGCGCTTCATGACCAGCGCCTTACCGACATGGGCCTGGGTGACGACAAGCGAGTCGACGTCGAGACCATGATTGTTTTCGGCATTGGCCACTGCTGACTCCAACAATTTCCGTACCTGACCGGCGATGCGCTTGCGGCTGAAGGCAAGGTCCGCCAGCGCAACGCCCACCTTCTTGCCGCGGATCGAGGCGGCAACCAGGTTGAGCTTCTGCGGCGAAATCCGAGCCATGCGCAGCACGGCCTTGGCTTCGCTGTCACTGAGGGCGCGCGGACGCTTTGGCTTGCCCATCGCTATTTCCTCTTCGCCTTCTTGTCGGCCGAATGGCCATGATAGGTGCGGCTCGGCGCGAACTCGCCGAATTTGTGTCCGACCATGTCCTCATTGACGAGGACCGGAATGTGTTTCTGCCCGTTGTGGACGCCGAAAGTCAGGCCCACGAATTGCGGCAGGATCGTCGACCGACGGCTCCACATCTTGATGACTTCGCTGCGCCCGGATTCGCGCGACTTGTCCGCCTTCTTAAGAAGGTAGCCGTCGACGAAGGGGCCTTTCCAAATCGAACGTGCCACGCCTTGGTCCTCTACTTGCCTTTCTTGCGCGCATGACGGCTGCGCGCGATGAACTTGTCCGTCGACTTGTTGCTGCGGGTCTTCTTGCCCTTGGTCGGCTTGCCCCACGGCGTCACTGGATGACGCCCGCCGGAGGTGCGGCCTTCGCCGCCACCATGCGGATGGTCGATCGGGTTCATGGCGACGCCGCGCACGCTCGGCCGGCGTCCGAGCCAACGGCTCCGACCGGCCTTGCCGATATTGATATTCGAATGGTCCGGGTTCGAAACCGCGCCAACGGTCGCCATGCAGCTCTGGTGCACCAGGCGCTGCTCGCCGGAGTTCAGCTTCAAGATGGCGTAGCCCTGCTCGCGGCCGACATATTGCGCATAGGCGCCGGCGGCACGAGCAATCTGACCGCCCTTCCCAGGCTTCATCTCGATGTTGTGCACGATGGTGCCAATCGGCATCGCCTGCAGCGGCATGGCGTTGCCCGGCCGTACATCGGCGCGCTTGGCCGAGACGATCTTGTCGCCAGCCGCCACGCGCTGCGGCGCCAGGATGTAGGCCTGCTCGCCATCGGCATAGTTCACCAGCGCGATGAAAGCCGAGCGGTTCGGATCGTATTCCAGCCGCTCGATGATGCCTTCAACGTCAAGCTTGCCACGCTTGAAATCGACGATGCGATAGGTCCGCTTATGCCCGCCGCCACGCCGGCGGGCGGTCATGCGGCCACGATTGTTACGGCCACCGGATCCGGTCAGGCCTTCGGTCAGGCCCTTGACGGGCTTGCCCTTATGCAGGCCTTCACGCGACACCGTCACCAGCTGACGCTGGCTCGGCGTGATCGGGTTGTAGGTCTTGAGTGCCATGCGCTTCGCCCTGCCCCTACAGCCCGGTCGTGACGTCGATCGACTGGCCTTCGACCAGCGTCACGATCGCCCGCTTGGTATCGGACTGTTTGCCGAGAATATTGCGGAACCGCTTGGTCTTTCCCTTGCGGTTCAGCGTGTTGACGGCCTTCACTTTCACTTCGAACAGCGCCTCGACCGCCGCCTTGATCTGCGGCTTGGTCGCCGTGTCGGAGACGATGAACACGACCTTGTCCTGCTCGGAGGACATGGTTGCCTTCTCGGTGATGACCGGGCTGCGGATTATGTCGTAGTGGCTGAGCTTGATCATTTCAGCCGCTCCTGCAGTGCGTTCACCGCGTCCGTTGTCAGCACCAGGGTGTGACGGCGCAGTACGTCATAGACGTTGATGCCTTTCACCGGCAGGACATCGATATTGCCGATATTGCGTGCCGCGAGGCGGAAATTGTCTTCGATCGCCTCGCCACCAATGAACAGCGCATTGGCGATGCCGAGCTTCTCAAACTGAGACCGCAGCGACTTCGTCTTCGGGCCTTCGACCGACAGCGCGTCAACGATGATCAGCGCGGAGTCCTTGGCCTTCGCCGACAGCGCATGCTTCAGCGCCAGCGCCCGCACCTTCTTCGGCAGATCATGCGCATGGCTATGGACCACCGGACCATGAGCCTTGCCGCCGCCGCGGAACTGCGGCGCCGACTTGGCGCCGTGGCGAGCGCGGCCGCCGCCCTTCTGCTTGCCGAACTTGGCGCCAGTGAGCGAAATCTCGCCGCGCGTCTTGGTCTTGTGAGTGCCGGCCTGCCGCTTGGCGAGCTGCCAGCGCACGGTGCGGGCAAGAATATCCGAACGCGGTTCGAGACCAAAAATCTCGTCCGGTACGGAAATCGAGCCAGCCAACTCGCCGTCGAGCGTGGTTACCTTGAGGTCCATCACGCCTTATCCCCGTCGGTATTGGCGGCTTCGCTTGCCGGCGCTTCGAGCGCCGTCTCGACCGGAGCCTCTGCCTCGGCGACGATTTCAGACGCGGCCGTTTCGGACTCGGCGTCGCCGGCCTTACGGAAAGCGCCCGGGGTCGGAACACCTTCCGGCAAGGCGCGCTTCACCGCGTCGCGGACCAGGATCCAGCCACCCGAGGCGCCGGGCACCGACCCCTCGACCATGATCAGGCCGCGATCCACATCGGTCTTGACGACCTTGAGGTTCTGCGTGGTGACGCGCTCGTCACCCATATGGCCCGCCATCTTCTTGCCCTTGAACACCTTGCCCGGGTCCTGGCGCTGGCCGGTCGAACCATGCGAACGGTGCGTCACCGAGGCGCCGTGGGTCGCACGGCCGCCGGCGAAATTGTGCCGCTTCATCGAACCGGCAAAGCCTTTGCCGATCGAAGTGCCGGTGACATCGACGAACTGGCCGACGACGAAATGGTCGGCAGTCAATTCCGCACCGATATCGATGAGGTTGTCGGGAGACACGCGAAACTCCGCAATCTCACGCTTGGGCTCAACCTGAGCCCGCGCGAAATGGCCACGTTGAGCCTTCGTCGTCCGCTTGACCTTCGCCAAGCC
Source organism: uncultured Alphaproteobacteria bacterium (assembly GCA_963732865.1). Classification (GTDB taxonomy): domain Bacteria; phylum Pseudomonadota; class Alphaproteobacteria; order Rhizobiales; family Kaistiaceae; genus JADLGL01. Next base: position 278,858 of record CAVTBC010000001.1, read on the forward strand.
GGCGCCGAGCTGGAGCGCGGTGTAGCCGTTCTTCTCCACCGTGCGGTGGGCAACGACCTGACATTTGTCGAGCTTCAGCACCGTGACCGGCACTTGATCGCCAGTCTCGGTGAAGATCCGAAGTCATGCCCAGTTTCTGAGTGATGACGCCTGCGCGCATGGCCGTTGCCAGTCCCTCGTCCTTAAAGCTTGATCTCGACGTCGACGCCGGCAGCGAGGTCGAGCTTCATCAGCGCGTCCACGGTCTGCGGCGTCGGGTCGACGATGTCGAGCAAGCGTTTGTGCGTCCGCATTTCGAACTGCTCGCGGCTCTTCTTGTCGACATGCGGCGAGCGGTTAACGGTGAATTTCTCGATCCGAGTCGGCAGCGGGATCGGGCCGCGCACGCGCGCCCCGGTCCGCTTTGCCGTCGAGACGATCTCGCGCGTCGATGAATCGAGCACGCGATGATCGAAGGCTTTCAGCCTAATTCGGATGTTCTGACCGTTCATGCTTCGGCGTCCAATTCAGGTTTTAGCGGAACGATCTTTACTTCAGGATCTCGGTGATGACGCCCGAACCCACAGTCCTGCCGCCCTCGCGGATAGCGAAGCGCTGACGCTCCTCCAGCGCGATCGGCACGATCAACTCGACCGTCATCGACGCATTGTCGCCCGGCATCACCATCTCGGTGCCCTCCGGCAAATGCACGATGCCGGTGACGTCCGTGGTGCGGAAGTAGAACTGCGGGCGGTAGTTGGTGAAGAACGGCGTGTGACGGCCACCCTCTTCCTTGGTGAGAATGTAAGCCTCAGCCTTGAAGTTGGTGTGCGGCGTAACCGAACCCGGCTTGCACAGAACCTGACCACGCTCGACGTCCTCGCGGTCGATGCCGCGCAGCAGCGCGCCGATGTTGTCGCCAGCCTGGCCCTGATCGAGCAGCTTGCGGAACATCTCGACGCCGGTGACGGTCGTCTTCTTGGTGTCGCGGATGCCGACGATCTCGACTTCCTCGCCAACCTTGACGATGCCGCGCTCGACACGGCCGGTCACGACGGTGCCGCGGCCGGAGATCGAGAACACGTCTTCGATGGCCAGCAGGAACGGCTTGTCGACCGGGCGCTCCGGCGTCGGGATGTAGTCATCCACGGCCTTCATCAGAGCAATGATCGAATCATGGCCGATCTCGGGGTCGCGACCTTCGAGGGCGGCAAGCGCCGAACCCTTGACGATCGGGATCTCGTCGCCGGGGAAATTGTACTTCGTCAGCAGCTCGCGAACCTCGAGCTCGACCAGTTCGAGAAGCTCCGGATCGTCGACCTGATCGACCTTGTTGAGATAGACGACGAGCGCCGGGACGCCGACATTATAGGCGAGCAGGATGTGCTCGCGGGTCTGCGGCATCGGGCCGTCAGCGGCACTGACCACCAGGATGGCACCATCCATCTGCGCGGCACCCGTGATCATGTTCTTCACATAGTCAGCGTGGCCGGGGCAGTCGACATGCGCGTAATGGCGCGCGGCGGTCTCGTACTCGACATGCGCCGTATTGATCGTGATGCCGCGGGCGCGCTCCTCAGGAGCGGCGTCGATCGAAGCGTAGTCCTTGAAGGTCGCCCCGCCGGTCTCGGCCAGCACCTTGGTGATCGCCGCGGTTAGCGTCGTCTTGCCGTGGTCGACATGGCCGATTGTGCCGATGTTGACGTGCGGCTTGGTGCGCTCGAATTTCTCTTTCGCCATAAGGGCTCTCCGTTTCCTGTCCTCGAACCGTGCTGAATCAGGCGAATTTCGCCTGAACCTCTTCAGCCACGGCCTGCGGTACTTGCTCGTAATGATCGAATTGCATTGTGTACTGCGCCCGCCCCTGGCTCATCGAACGCAGGGTGTTGACGTAGCCGAACATATTGGCCAGCGGCACCATCGCGTTGACGACGGTGGCTACGCCTCGGATCTCGGTGCCGATGATTTGGCCACGGCGCGAGTTCAGGTCGCCGATGACATCCCCCATATAGTCTTCGGGAGTCACGACTTCCACTTTCATGATCGGCTCGAGAAGCTTCGGGCCAGCCTTCTGCGCCCCTTCGCGGAAGGCGGCGCGACCGGCGATCTCGAAGGCGAGAACGCTGGAATCGACGTCATGATAGGCACCGTCCACCAGCGTCACCTTGACATCGACCAGCGGGAAGCCGGCGATGACGCCGCCGCCCATGACCGCCGAGACACCCTTCTGGACGCCCGGGATGTATTCCTTCGGCACATTGCCGCCGACGACCTTGCTCTCGAACAGGAATCCGGCGCCCGCCTCGTTCGGCTCGATGACAAGCTTGATGCGGGCGAACTGGCCCGAACCGCCGGTCTGCTTCTTGTGCGTGTAATCGACTTCGGTCCTGCGGGTCAGCGTCTCGCGATAGGCAACCTGCGGTGCGCCGATATTCGCCTCGACCTTGTACTCGCGGCGCATGCGGTCGACGAGGATGTCGAGGTGAAGCTCGCCCATGCCGGCGATGATGGTCTGCCCCGATTCTTCGTCGGTCTTCACGCGGAACGAAGGATCTTCCTGAGCGAGACGATTGAGCGCGAGGCCCATCTTCTCCTGGTCGCCCTTGGTCTTCGGCTCGATTGCGATTTCGATGACCGGTTCGGGGAATTCCATCCGCTCCAGGATCACCGGCTTGGCGGGATCACATAGAGTGTCACCGGTGGTGGTTTCCTTAAGACCGGCGAGAGCGACGATGTCGCCGGCGAATGCTTCCTTGATGTCTTCGCGGTGGTTCGAATGCATCTGCAGCATTCGGCCTACCCGCTCGCGCTTTTCCTTGACCGTATTGAAAAGCGTGACGCCCGTCTCGAGCTTGCCGGAGTAGATGCGACAGAAGGTGAGCGAGCCGACGAAAGAGTTGTTCATCACCTTAAAGGCCAGCATGGACAGCGCCTCTTCGTCAGACGAAGCGCGCTTCACCTCATCACCGGTCTTCGGATCGATGCCCTTGATGTCGGCAACTTCCACCGGCGACGGCAGATAATCGACGACGGCGTCGAGAAGCGGCTGCACGCCCTTGTTCTTGAAGGCGGAGCCACACAGGATCGGGACGAACATGTTCTTGCAGGTGCCGCGGCGGATCAGCTTCTTCAGCGTCGCCTCGTCCGGCATGTTGCCCTCGAGATAAGCCTCCATCGCCGGCTCATCGATCTCGACGGCCATCTCGATCAGCTGCTCGCGATAGGTTTCCGCCTGCGCAAGAAGGTCGGCCGGGATGTCGACATAATCGAAGTCCGCACCGAGCGTCTCGTCGTGCCAGGTGATCGCCTTCATCTTGATGAGGTCGATGACGCCCTTGAAATCGGACTCGGCGCCGTAAGGCAGCTGGATCACCAGCGGCTTCGCTCCAAGGCGGGACTTGATCATCTCGACGGAGCGGAAGAAGTCAGCGCCGATCTTGTCCATCTTGTTGACGAAGATCATGCGCGGCACGTGATATTTGTCGGCCTGACGCCAGACCGTCTCGGTCTGCGGCTCGACGCCGGCGTTGGCGTCCAGCAGCGCTACAGCGCCGTCGAGGACGCGCAGCGAACGCTCGACCTCAATGGTGAAGTCGACATGGCCGGGCGTGTCGATGATGTTGAGGCGCTTGCCGTTCCAGTACGCGGTCGTCGCGGCCGACGTAATGGTGATGCCGCGCTCCTGCTCCTGCTCCATCCAATCCATGGTGGCAGCGCCGTCATGGACTTCGCCGATCTTATGGCTGCGGCCGGTGTAGAACAGAATCCGCTCAGTGGTCGTCGTCTTACCGGCATCAATGTGGGCCATGATGCCGAAATTGCGATAGTCCTCGATCTTGTATGCGCGGGCCATATCCGTGAACCTTTGAGGGCTACCAGCGATAATGCGAGAAGGCGCGGTTGGCTTCCGCCATCCGGTGCGTGTCTTCGCGCTTCTTGACGGCGTTGCCGCGATTGTTGGCGGCATCGAGAAGTTCGCCGGACAGGCGATCGACCATCGTCTTCTCGTTGCGGCCGCGGGCAGCGGTCAGCAACCAGCGAATGGCGAGCGCCTGGCGGCGCGACGGACGCACCTCAACCGGCACCTGGTAGGTGGCACCGCCGACGCGGCGCGAGCGCACTTCGATCTGGGGCATGACGTTATCAAGCGCCTGCTTGAAGACGCCGAGCGGGTCCTGCTTGGCGCGGGTCTGGATCAGGTCGAAAGCGCCGTAAACGATGTTCTCGGCAACCGACTTGTTTCCGGCCCGCATGACCGAATTCATGAATTTGGATACGATCACGTCCCCGAATTTCGGGTCCGGAATGATTTCGCGTTTTTCGGCGCCATGGCGACGAGACATGCTTTGCTCTCCCCTCGCCTATTTCGGCCGCTTCGCGCCGTATTTTGAACGGCGCTGCTTGCGGTCCTTGACGCCCTGCGTATCGAGGACGCCACGAATGATGTGATAGCGAACGCCCGGAAGGTCCTTCACGCGGCCGCCGCGGATCATGACGACCGAGTGTTCCTGCAGATTGTGGCCTTCGCCCGGGATGTAGCCGATGACTTCGAAGCCATTCTGCAGGCGCACCTTGGCGACCTTGCGGAGGGCCGAGTTCGGCTTCTTCGGCGTGGTGGTGTAGACGCGCGTGCAGACGCCGCGCTTCTGCGGATTACCCTGCAGAGCCGGAACCTTGTTGCGTTTCACCGGTGCCTGTCGCGGCTTGCGAACCAGCTGGTTGATCGTCGGCATTCGCACCCTTCACCCACGGCCCGCCAGATGCGCGGCGCCATGCATTAGATCAAAACAATCAGCGCCTGCACCGAATCGGCGGGCGCTTCGAAACAGCAGAGGACCACAGCTTTCGCCGCGATCATGCGACCCAATTCACCGTCTCTTGTGATCCGCCAGCGTTTAGGCTTCGTCGTTCCCGGCTTGGACGCCGACGGAAGCTTGAAGACCTACAGCCTGTCGAAAGCGCGCGGAACCTACTTTTTCGCCGCTGACCGGTCAACCCCTCAGGGCCCCGATTTTGCGACAAAACGCGACGGACGGCCTCCCGTCTTGTCGCACTCCCAAGGCGCGGAGGCGGTGGGCCCCCGCGCCTGCTCGTTTTTCGTTACTCGCCGGCCTCGGTCGGGATCAGCGCTTCCGCCGCCGCGCTGTGCGCCGCGGCCGCTTCCGCCTCGGCGATGCGGCGCCGCTCTTCGATAATCAGCGAATCCCGGTGCCGGGCGACTTGGCGAATCTCCTTGACCGCCCCACCCGTGCCGGCCGGAATCAGCCGGCCGACGATGATGTTTTCCTTCAGGCCCTCAAGCGGATCGACCTTGCCGTTGACCGCCGCCTCGGTGAGGACGCGGGTGGTCTCCTGGAAGGACGCGGCCGAGAAGAAGGAGCGGGTCTGCAAGCTCGCCTTGGTGATGCCGAGGAGGACAGGATTGGCCGTCGCCGGCTTCTTCTTCTCTTCCTTCGCCTTTAGATTGGCGGCCTCGAAGTCGATCTGATCGACTTGCTCGCCCGTAAAGAGCTCTGTCTCGCCGGGGTCGGTAACCTCGACCTTCTGCAGCATCTGCCGGACGATCACCTCGATATGCTTGTCGTTGATGACAACGCCCTGCAGCCGATAGACCTCCTGGATCTCGTTGACGAGGAAGGCTGCAAGAGCCTCGACGCCCTTGATCGCTAGGATGTCATGCGGTGCCGGATTCCCGTCCACCACATAGTCGCCCTTCTCAACCGTATCGCCCTCCTGCAGATGCATCTGCTTGTTCTTGGCGATCAGATATTCGACGGGCTCCAGCGTGGTATCGGTCGGCTCGATGATGACGCGCCGCTTGTTCTTGTAGTCCCGGCCAAAGCGGATCATGCCGTCGACTTCGGCGATGATGGCGTGATCCTTCGGACGGCGGGCCTCGAACAACTCGGCGACGCGCGGCAGACCGCCGGTGATGTCGCGGGTCTTCGCGGCCTCGGTCGGGACGCGGGCGAGCACGTCGCCAGCGGCAACCTTGGCGCCGTCTTCAACGGACAGAATGGCGTCCGTCATCAGGGCGTAAGTCGCATCGCCGCCTCGGGCCAGCTTCTTGGGATGGCCTTTGCCGTCCTTGATCACCATCGCCGGCTTCAAATCGCCGCCGCGCGGATGAGCGCGCCAGTCGGTGATGACCCGCTTGGTGATGCCGGTCGATTCGTCGGCAGACTCGGCGACGGACACGCCGTCGACCAAATCCTCCAGCTCGACGGTTCCACCGACTTCGGTGAGGATCGGACGGGTGTACGGATCCCACTCGGCGAGACGCTGGGCGCGCTGGACGTGGTCACCCTCGTCGACCATCAGGCGTGAGCCGTAGGCAATCCGGTGACTGGCCCGTTCCGTGCCGTCCTTGTCGAGGATGGCGATGGCCATGTTCCGGCCCATCGCGATCAGCTTGCCCGAGGAATCCTTAACGACGTTGCGGTTCTTGACCTGAACGGTGCCCTCGAAGTTGGACTCCAGGAACGACTGATCGACGACGTTTGCCGCGCCGCCGATGTGGAAGGTCCGCATCGTCAGCTGGGTACCCGGTTCGCCGATCGACTGAGCCGCGATGACACCGACGGCCTCGCCCATATTGACGGGCGTGCCACGCGCCAGGTCGCGGCCGTAGCATTTGGCGCAGACGCCGATCTTGGTCTCACAGGTGAGGACCGAGCGGATCTTCGCTTCCTGCACGCGGGCATTCTCGACACGCTCGACATCCTGCTCCTCGATGAGCGTGCCGGCCTTGACCAGCACCTCGCCTGTCTGAGCGTCCTTGATGTCCTCTGCCGCGGTGCGGCCGAGAATGCGCATGCCGAGCGTCGCCACGACCTGACCGGACTCGACGACGGCCTGCATTTTCAGGCCGTTGCTGGTGCCGCAGTCGACGGTCGAGATGATCGCGTCCTGCGCGACGTCGACCAGACGACGCGTCAGGTAGCCGGAGTTCGCCGTCTTCAACGCGGTGTCCGCGAGGCCCTTACGAGCGCCATGGGTCGAGTTGAAGTATTCGAGAACCGAGAGGCCCTCTTTGAAGTTCGAGATGATCGGGCTCTCGATGATCTCGCCCGACGGCTTGGCCATCAGGCCGCGCATGCCGGCAAGCTGCTTCATCTGCGCGGGTGAACCACGCGCGCCGGAATGGCTCATCATGTAGATCGAGTTCATCTGCTTCTGGCGGCCATTCTCGTCGTGCTGGACGGCTTGAATGCCCTTCATCATCTCGCCCGCGACTTCGTCGGTGGCCTTTGCCCAGGCGTCGACAACCTTGTTGTACTTCTCGCCCTGAGTGATGAGGCCGTCATTGTACTGCTGCTCGTAATCCTTCACGAGCTGAGCGGTACGGTCGACGATCTTGGCCTTGCCTTCCGGGATGACCATGTCGTCCTTGCCGAAGGAAATGCCGGCCTTGAACGCGTTGGTGAATCCGAGCTGCATGATGCGGTCGCAGAAGAGAACCGTCTCCTTCTGCCCGCAATAGCGGTAGACGACGTCGATGACCGACGAGATTTCCTTCTTCGTCATCAGCTTGTTGATGAGGTCGTAGGACAGGTTCGGATCGCGCGGCAGAAGATCACCCAGCATCATCCGGCCCGGGGTGGTCTCGTAGATCTTGGTAACCTGGTTGCCTTCCGCGTCGACGGTCTTGTAGCGGCCCTTGATCTTGGTGTGGACGGTGATGACGCCGGCGGCGAGCGCATGCTCGATCTCGCCGAGCTTGGCGAAGGCCATGCCCTCGCCCGGCTCACCTTCGGCCATGATCGACAGGTAATAGAGGCCGAGAACGATATCCTGAGACGGCACGATGATCGGCGAACCGTTCGCCGGGTGCAGGATGTTGTTGGTCGACATCATCAGTACGCGCGCTTCCAGCTGGGCCTCAAGGCTCAGCGGAATGTGCACGGCCATCTGATCGCCGTCGAAGTCCGCGTTGAAAGCAGCGCAGACCAGCGGATGCAGCTGGATCGCCTTGCCCTCGATCAGGACCGGCTCAAACGCCTGGATGCCGAGGCGATGGAGCGTCGGGGCGCGGTTGAGCATGATCGGGTGCTCGCGGATAACCTCGTCGAGGATATCCCAAACCTCCGGACGCTCCTTCTCGACCAGCTTCTTCGCCTGCTTCACGGTGGCCGAGAAGCCCTTGGCGTCCAGCCTGGAATAGATGAACGGCTTGAACAGCTCGAGCGCCATCTTCTTCGGCAGACCGCACTGGTGCAGCTTCAGCTCCGGACCAACCACGATGACCGAGCGGCCGGAATAGTCGACGCGCTTGCCGAGCAGGTTCTGGCGGAAACGGCCCTGCTTGCCCTTCAGCATGTCGGACAGCGACTTCAGCGGACGCTTATTGGCGCCGGTGATGACGCGGCCGCGGCGGCCATTGTCGAACAAAGCGTCGACGGCCTCCTGCAGCATCCGCTTCTCATTTCGGATGATGATGTCCGGGGCGCGCAACTCGATCAGCCGCTTCAAGCGGTTGTTCCGATTGATGACCCGGCGATAGAGGTCGTTGAGGTCGGACGTCGCAAAGCGGCCGCCGTCGAGCGGAACGAGCGGACGCAGATCCGGCGGGATGACCGGCACGACGGTGAGGATCATCCACTCCGGGCGATTGCCCGATTCCATGAAGGCCTCGATCAGCTTCAGCCGCTTGCCGAGCTTCTTCGGCTTCAGCTCCGAGGTCGAAACCGAGATCTCATGGCGCAGGTCGACGGCGATCTTCTCCAGATCCATCGACATCATCATGTCGCGGATGGCCTCGGCGCCGATCTTGGCGGTGAAGGAATCCTGGCCGTATTCGTCCTGGGCGTGGAGGTAATCGTCCTCCGACAGGAGCTGACGCTCCTTGAGCGGGGTCAGCCCCGGCTCGAGCACGACATAGCTCTCGAAATAGAGGATGCGCTCAAGGTCCTTGAGCGTCATGTCGAGAAGCATGCCGATGCGCGAGGGCAGCGACTTCAGGAACCAGATGTGAGCAACCGGAGCGGCCAGCTCGATATGGCCCATACGTTCGCGCCGAACGCGCGCGAGGGTGACCTCGACGCCGCATTTCTCGCAGATAATGCCCTTATATTTCATACGCTTGTACTTGCCGCACAAGCACTCATAGTCCTTGATCGGGCCGAAGATGCGGGCGCAGAAAAGACCGTCACGTTCCGGCTTGAACGTGCGGTAGTTGATCGTTTCCGGCTTCTTGATCTCGCCGTAGGACCAGGACTTGATCTTCTCCGGACTCGCGATCGAGATCCGGATTTGATCGAAAACCTGCGCCGGCTGCGTTTGCGCCGGACCGAAGATGTTCGCGAGCTCTTGATTTATGCCGTTTTCTTCTCCTTCAACACCGCGCGGCGGGCGCCGAACCCGCCGCCGCTGTGTCGCTTAGTCGTGATCCTCAAACCGTTCCCTGCCCGCGCTGCTATTCGGCAGCCTCGGGATGACCGTCCGGGCCGGTCAGGCGATTGAGGTTTTCAAACTCAACATCGAGGCCGAGCGAACGCATCTCCTTAACGAGCACGTTGAAGCTCTCGGGAATGCCCGCCTCGAAAGTATCGTCGCCACGGACGATCGCTTCGTAGACCTTGGTGCGGCCGGCGACGTCGTCCGATTTGACCGTCAGCATTTCCTGAAAGCGTGTAGGCGGCGCCATAGGCCTCGAGCGCCCACACCTCCATCTCGCCGAAGCGCTGACCACCGAACTGCGCCTTGCCGCCCAGCGGCTGCTGAGTGACGAGGCTGTAAGGGCCGATCGAGCGGGCATGGATCTTGTCATCGACAAGGTGATGCAGCTTCAGCATGTAGATGTAGCCGACGGTGACCTGACGATCGAAAGCCTCGCCTGTGCGGCCGTCATAGAGCGTCGACTGGCCCGACGAATTGAGGTCGGCCTTCTCCAGCAGTTCGACGATGTCGGGCTCGCGCGCGCCGTCGAAAACGGGCGTGGCGATCGGCACACCGGTCTTGAGCTGCTCGCTCAATTTGATGACCGAATTGTCGTCATAGGCGCTGATCTCCGCGCCTTCGGCCGTGTCGGCGTAGATGTCCTTCAACATCGCGCGGAGCGGCTTGGTGTCGCCCTTGCCCTCGCTCTTGTAGAGCTCGACCATCTTGCCGATCTTCAGGCCCAGGCCGGCGCAGGCGCGGCCGAGATGGGTCTCGAGAATCTGACCGACATTCATCCGGCTCGGCACGCCGAGCGGATTGAGCACGATGTCGACGGGCGTCCCGTCTTCAAGATGCGGCATGTCCTCGACCGGAACGATCTTCGACACCACTCCCTTGTTGCCGTGACGGCCGGCCATCTTGTCGCCCGGCTGAATCTTCCGCTTCACCGCGACGAAGACCTTGACCATCTTCATCACGCCGGGCGGCAGTTCGTCGCCGCGCTGCAGCTTCTCGACCTTGTCGATGAAGCGCTGCTCAAGCCGCTTGCGGCTCTCGTCATACTGCGTGCGCAGCGCCTCGATCTGCTTCATCGTCTTGTCGGTGCCGACGGCGAAATTCCACCACTGCGCCCGCGGATAGTCATCCATGACTTCCTTGGAGAGCTTGGTGTCCTTCTTGAAGCCCTTCGGTCCGGCAACGCCGACCTTGCCCTTCAGCATTTCGGCCAGACGGCCATAGACGTTGCGGTCGAGGATCGCCTGTTCGTCGTCGCGGTCCTTGGCGAGACGCTCGATCTCCTCGCGCTCGATCGCCATCGCGCGCTCGTCCTTCTCGACGCCATGCCGATTGAAGACCCGCACTTCGACGACCGTGCCGGTAACGCCTGGCGGGACGCGCAGCGAGGTGTCGCGAACGTCGGACGCCTTCTCGCCGAAGATGGCGCGGAGCAGCTTTTCTTCCGGCGTCATCGGGCTCTCGCCCTTCGGCGTGATCTTGCCGACAAGGATGTCGCTCGCGGCCACTTCAGCACCGATATAGATGATGCCGGCCTCGTCGAGATTCTTCAGCGCCTCTTCCGAAACGTTCGGAATGTCGCGCGTTATTTCCTCCGGCCCAAGCTTCGTATCGCGGGCCATGATCTCGAACTCTTCGATATGGATCGACGTGAATACGTCATCCTTCACGATGCGTTCGGAGAGCAGGATCGAGTCCTCGAAATTGTAGCCATTCCACGGCATGAACGCGACGAGCACGTTGCGCCCGAGGGCAAGATCGCCGAGGTCAGTCGAAGGACCGTCGGCGATGATGTCACCCTTGTCGACCACGTCACCGACACGCACCAGCGGACGCTGGTTGATGCAGGTGTTCTGGTTCGAGCGCTGGAACTTCATCAGCCGGTAGATATCGACGCCCGACTGCGAGGATTCGAGATCCTCGGTGGCGCGCACGACGATACGGGTCGAATCGACCTGGTCGACGATGCCGGCCCGGCGAGCGCCGATGGCGGCGCCGGAGTCGCGGGCGACGACCGATTCCATACCGGTGCCGACGAGCGGCGCCTCGGACCGAACCAGAGGCACGGCTTGACGCTGCATGTTCGAGCCCATCAAAGCGCGGTTGGCGTCATCGTTCTCAAGGAACGGAATGAGCGCCGCGGCGACCGAAACGAGCTGTTTCGGCGACACGTCCATGAAGTCAACGCGTTCGGCGGGGACCATCACGGTCTCGCCAGCGTGCCGGCAGACGATCAGATCCTCAATAAGCTTGCCCTTCTTGTCGATCGGGGCGTTCGCCTGGGCGATCGTGTATTTCGCCTCTTCCATCGCCGACAGATAAACGACCTCGTCGGTCACCTTGTTGTCGATGACGCGGCGATACGGGCTTTCGATGAAGCCGTATTTGTTGACGCGCGCAAAGGTGGCGAGCGAGTTGATCAGACCGATATTCGGGCCTTCCGGGGTCTCGATCGGGCAGATGCGGCCGTAATGCGTCGGATGCACGTCGCGCACCTCGAAGCCGGCGCGCTCGCGGGTCAGACCACCCGGGCCAAGCGCCGACAGGCGGCGCTTGTGGGTGATCTCCGACAGCGGGTTGGTCTGATCCATGAACTGCGACAGCTGCGAGGAGCCGAAGAACTCGCGCACGGCGGCGGCGGCGGGCTTGGCGTTGATCAGGTCCTGCGGCATGACATGGCCGATCTCGACCGAGCTCATGCGCTCCTTGATGGCGCGTTCCATGCGCAAGAGGCCGATGCGGTACTGGTTCTCCATCAACTCGCCAACCGAACGGACGCGGCGGTTGCCGAGATTGTCGATATCGTCGATCTCACCCCGGCCATCGCGCAGATGCACAAGCGTCTGGACCACGGCGAGGATGTCCTCCTTGCGGAGGGTCCGGTGCGTATCGGGCGCATCGAGGTCGAGGCGCATGTTCATCTTCACGCGGCCAACGGCCGAGAGGTCGTAGCGCTCCGAATCGAAGAACAGCGAATTGAACATCGCTTCCGCGGTGTCGATCGTCGGTGGCTCGCCAGGACGCATCACGCGATAGATGTCGAAGAGCGCCTCTTCGCGGCTCTCATGCTTGTCGACCGCGAGCGTGTTGCGGATGTAGCCGCCCGTCGTGACGTGGTCGATGTCGAGAATTTCGATCTCGTCATAGCCGGCCTCAGACAGGGCCTCGAGCACCTTCGGCGTAATCTCCTCGCCAGCCTCGGCATGAATCTCGCCGCTGGCGGCATCGACCATGTCGCTCGCCAGATAGTGGCCGTAGAGATCCTCGTCGGCGACCTTGAGCGCTTTCAGGCCCTTCTCGGCCAGTTGCCGGGCCGAGCGCACGGTCATCTTCTTGCCGGCCTCGAGCACGATCTCGCCGCTGTCGGCGTCGACCAGATCGCTCGTCGCCTGCATGCCGCGCATACGGGCGGCATCGAACGGCAGGCGCCAGCCGCCTTCCATCTTCTTGTACGGAATCTTCTTGTAGAAGGTGTCGAGGATCTCCTCGCCATCAAGGCCGAGCGCCATCAGCAGCGACGTCACCGGAATCTTGCGGCGGCGGTCGATGCGGGCATGCACGATATCCTTGGCGTCGAACTCGATATCGAGCCAGGAGCCGCGATACGGGATGATGCGGGCGGCGAAGAGGAGCTTGCCCGACGAGTGCGACTTGCCCTTGTCGTGATCGAAGAAGACGCCCGGCGAACGGTGCATCTGTGAGACGATGACGCGCTCGGTGCCGTTGACGATGAAAGTGCCGTTCATCGTCATGAGCGGCATCTCGCCCATGTAGACTTCCTGCTCCTTGATGTCCTTGACGGACTTGGCCTGCGTATCCTCGTCGATATCGAACACGATGAGGCGGAGCGTGACCTTCAGCGGCGCCGAATAGGTCATGCCACGCTGGCGGCACTCGTCGACGTCATATTTCGGCGGCTCGAAATCATAGCGGACGAACTCCAGCATCGCCGTGCCGGAGAAGTCGGAAATCGGAAATACGGACTTGAAGACGGCCTGCAGGCCCTCGTCTCCACGGCCGCCCTCCGGCTCTTCAACCATGAGGAACTGATCGTAGGATGCCTTCTGAACCTCGATGAGGTTCGGCATCTCGGCGACTTCCTTGATCGAACCGAAAAATTTGCGAACGCGCTTGCGACCAGTGAATGTCTCGGCCAATGTCAGCTCCTCAAATTTGGAGAACCGTTCCCGGTCACCGGCGTGGAACACGCGCAGAGTCCGGAGGTTGATCCTTTGTTACGAACGCAAGCGCGGGCGCCACGGGCACCCGCCTACGCTTCGCCGGCGCCCATGACGCCGGCCCGTGATTTCCGTTCGGCGTTAACGCCAAACCCGCCTCAATTTCCTGCCCACCGCCTGTTTGCGGCGGATCTCCTATGTCCGGAGATCCGCCATGTCGTGTGTAGCGCCTGCTACTTCAACTCAACCTTGGCGCCGGCGCCCTCAAGCTGAGCCTTCAGCTTGTCGGCCTCGTCCTTGTTCACGGCTTCCTTCACCGCCTTCGGCGCCGCCTCAACGAGATCCTTGGCCTCTTTCAGGCCGAGTCCGGTGATCGCCCGGACTTCCTTGATCACGTTGATCTTCTGCGCGCCGACATCGGCGAGAATGACGTCAAATTCGGTCTTCTCTTCGACCGGAGCGGCGGCCGCCGCGCCGACCGCAGCCACCGCTACGGGAGCCGCTGCCGAAACGCCCCACTTCTCTTCGAGAAGCTTGGAGAGCTCGGCGGCTTCCAGAACGGTGAGGCCGGATAGCTCGTCTACAATCTTAGAAAGGTCTGCCATCTACTTGTTCCTTTTGATCAATTCGAACCTTGGTCAGGTCTAAGCTGCTTCGTCTTTGGCGGCGTAAGCCCCAATCACCCGAGCCACCTGCCCTGCCGGAGCCGACAACACCTGAGCGACGCGAGTCGCCGGGGTGCTGATCATGCCGACCAGCTTGGCACGCAGTTCATCGAGCGACGGAAGCTCGGCCAGTGCCTTCACACCATCCGCGTCGAGCGCGGTCTTCCCCATCGCACCGCCGACGACAACGAGTTTCTCGTTGGTTTTGGCGAACTCCACGACGACCTTTGCGGCGGCCACTGGATCGCTGGAATAGGCGATCAAGGTGGGGCCTACGAAAAGGTCGGCGATCGGCTCCGCGTCGGTTCCTTGAAGCGCCAGCTTGGCCAGGCGGTTCTTCACCACCTTGGTGCCGGCGCCAGCGTCCCGAACGCGGCTGCGAAGGCTCGTCATGTCAGCGACATTAAGACCGGTATTATGGGCTACGACCACGGTACCGGCCGACGTGAAGACGGCGTTGAGCATTCCGACGAATTCGCTCTTTTCCGTTCTGTCCACGGCCTTCTCCAATTCTAGCGACAGGTCTCACGCGACCGGACGCCGGTTGATTTGGCTGGCCCCAACGGAGCCAACCGCTCAGCCTGTCCGCCCGCGACCGACAGGTCGCAAGGCCAGTTCGAACCGATCCGCCCGATCGCTCGGAAAAACCGGTCTCCCCGTCTCATGCAGGCTCCCGAAGGCGCTTAGGCCGGTTACCCGGCACCTGCAGTCTCGGACAGGACGACCCCGACGCGGCAAGCCGATCGGGGCCAGTCCACCGCCCGGTCTTGCGACCAGACGGCAAGCTCTTGTTCAGGCGCCCAAAACGGTCGCCGGATCGACATGGATGCCAGGACCCATCGTCGATGAAATTGCCACCTTCTTGAGGAAGGTGCCCTTGGCCCCTGCGGGCTTGGCCTTCTGCACCGCATCGGTGAACGCCTTGATGTTTTCCGCGAGCGCGTCCTCGGTGAAGCTCACCTTGCCGATGCCGGCATGGATGATCCCCGCCTTCTCGACGCGGAACTCGACGGCGCCGCCCTTGGCCGCCTTGACGGCGGTGGCAACGTCTGGCGTCACCGTGCCGACCTTCGGGTTCGGCATCAGACCGCGCGGGCCCAGAACCTTACCCAGACGGCCGACCAGCGGCATCATGTCCGGCGTGGCGATGCAGCGGTCGAAATCGATCGTGCCGCCCTGCACCTGCTCGACGAGATCCTCCGCGCCCACGACATCGGCGCCGGCGGCCTTGGCCTCCTCGGCCTTGTCGCCGCGGGCGAAAACCGCGACGCGGACCGATCGGCCGGAGCCGTTCGGCAGTTGGCAGACGCCGCGAACCATCTGATCCGCATGACGTGGGTCGACGCCGAGATTGAGCGCCAATTCGACGGTCTCGTCGAACTTTGCTGTTGCCCGCTGGCGGAGCATCGCGATCGCCTCGTTCAGCGCATAAAGCTTGACGCGATCAAGGCCTTCACGGGCAGTACGTTGTTTCTTGCCGATCGTCATCGCTCTAGTCCACTACCTGCAGGCCCATGGAACGGGCCGAACCCTCAACCATGAGCATCGCCGCCTCAACGCTATTGGCATTGAGGTCAACCATCTTGCTCGCCGCAATCTCGCGCACCTGGCCGCGGGTCACGCGGCCGGCAACGTCACGACCGGGGGCGGTACCGCCCTTCTTCAGGCCCGCCGCCTTCTTCAGAAAGTAAGACACCGGCGGCGCCTTCATCGCGAAGGTGAAGGACTTGTCCTGGTAGTAGGTGATGACGACCGGAATCGGTGAACCCTTCTCCAATTCCTGCGTCTGAGCGTTGAACGCCTTGCAGAACTCCATAATGTTGATACCGCGCTGGCCGAGCGCCGGCCCGATGGGCGGCGACGGATTGGCGGCTCCTGCGGGCACCTGAAGCTTCAGATAGCCCTGAATTTTCTTTGCCATTTATCTCGTTCCTTGGCTCGCCAGCTGGGCCGGCGGGTGTTGGAATGGTGTGGTACGGAACCGGCATTTGGCGATGCCGAGGCCTCCCACAACCGCTCGGCGATCAGAGCTTTTCGACCTGACCGTATTCAAGTTCGACAGGTGTCGCCCGGCCGAAGATCGACACGGCGACTTTGAGGCGGGCGCGCTCCTCATCGATCTCTTCCACGAGGCCGTTGAAGGATGCGAAGGGCCCATCGGCCACCCGCACCTGCTCGCCCACATCGAAGCTGATCGACGGCTTGGGCCGCTCGACCCCTTCCTGCACCTGCTGCAGGATGTGCTGCGCCTCGGTTTCGGAGATCGGCACCGGGCGCGAATCGGCTCCCAGAAATCCGGTGACCTTCGGCGTATTCTTGATGAGGTGATAAGCCTCATCGGTCATGTCCATCTTCACCAGCACGTAGCCCGGGAAGAATTTCCGCTCGGCGTCCACCTTGCGGCCGCGGCGAACCTCGACCACCTTTTCGGTCGGCACGAGGATCTCTTCGAACAAGTCCGTCAGACCGGTGGCCTGCGCCTTCTCGCGGATCGATTTCGGCGACCTTCTTCTCGAAATTCGAGTAGGCGTGCACGATGTACCAGCGCTTTGTCATTCTAAGTTAGAGGCTCCGATCAGACGCTGATGCCGAGCAGCTTGCTGACGGCCCAACTGAGCCCGCCGTCAACCGCCAGGAAAAACACCGCTGCAAATGCGGCAAAGACGAACACCATAATGGTGCTGATGACGGTCTCCCGCCGCGTTGGCCACACGACTTTGGAGGCCTCCGCCCGCACCTGCTGCAGGAAGGTGAATGGATTTGTTCTCGTGGCCACTTCGCGCGCTCAAGCCATAGAAGGCGCGCGAACACGATCGGTCCACGCGCCTTGCCGGGTTGATCTACATAAGGAGGTCGGCTCGGGGACTCAAGCCCCTAACTTCAATCTTTTGACAGGCGCGGCCGCCTTTCCCCGAACGGTAGCGCCGTGCGCCCGCTCCCGTCTCACGCGGCGGACCGGGCGAAATCCAGGTGATATCTGTCGGGCGGCGGGCAGTCCGCCCCAGCGCACAGGCGCGCGGCCTGCTACCTCTTCTCACCGGACGGCACGGTTTGCATTGCTGTTGCGGGGAGGTCCAGTCAATGCCCCTAGCGTCAGTCAATGGCGCGCGAATTTACTACGAGACCTATGGACGCCGCGGGCCTTGGGTCGCCGCGGTTTCCGGCGGCCGAAATTCGCACTGGGAACTGAAGGACTTAGCGCTGGCCATCGCCGACATGGGCTATCGCGTTGTCGTCTATGACCGCCGCAATAGCGGGCGATCTTCGCTGGATTTCGACACCCTCGCCCCGGAAGAGGATGTCGAGGCAAACGACCTCTCCGGCTTGCTGAGGCATATCAACGCCCGCCGGACATTCGTTATCGGCATGTCGCGCGGCGCCCGCGTGGCGATCCGACACGCCTTGGCCTGGCCCGAGCGGACGTCGGGTATCGGGCTGCGGGGTCTCAGCGGCGGGGAGGTCACGGCCCGGTCCCTGTCGAAATACTACTATGGGCAGTATCTTCGCGCGGCCGAGCGCCGTGGAATGGAGGGCGTCTGCGCCCAGGGAAGCTTTGCCGACCTCGCCGAGGCGGATCCTGCAGCGGCCGAGCGTCTGCGCAAGGTCGACCCGGCGGCCTTCTCGTCAGCCCTGCGCATCTGGAGAGACCAATTCAGCCAGAAGACGGCAAGCCCGGTGATCGGCTTCAGCGACCTTGAACTGAGCGCCATCAAAGTGCCGGTCGCTATCCTGCCGCGCTATGACGGTTGGCATCCCCCTGGCGCTCGCCGATCACGCCCGGACGGTGATCGCCGGGAGTCAATTGTTCGAATATCGGCCATCGCAAATCGAGGGGTCGAACGGGAGACATGTGGACTATCGCAGTGACATTCCTCAGGTCGCAGCCATCCTCGGCCGCTTCCTCGAGACGCTGCCGAAGGCCGGCGCCAGGCCACTCGACTACCTGTGGCGGCTATTTGGCCGCCCGCGAAAGGCGGTCTGAGCGCCCTCGGCGCTGAGCCGTCAGGCGGGCTGATATGCGGGACCGATAGGGAAGAATGGCAGGGGCGGAGGGACTTCGAACCCACGGCCACCGGTTTTGGAGACCGGTGCTCTACCAACTGAGCTACACCCCTGTGGCGTGACGACAATGCGCTCGCCGCGCACTGATAGCCTGCGACGGTCCGGGTGCAAAGAGGCTAGGTGGCCGATGTTTGACCGCCGCGGGCCTTCTTGTCCTTACGGACCCCCGAGGCGATGAAATAGATGATCGCGCCGTAGCCGATCGACAACATGCCGATCCCCCAGATGCCGACCCGCGCCATTGTCCGTTGCGGAGCGAATCCAGCGCGTGATCAGTCCGTCACCCGAGGGATCTTCCAGCGTGCCGCCGCCCGCGCCAAGAACAGCCATGGCAATGGCAACGGCGATCGCTGCCATGCCGCGCCACCAATAGGTGTTGCCTCGATTGCCTAAAAAGCCGATGGCCGCGACGACCAACGTGACGGCCATGGGGATGAACAACGGAACGTTCATCGGCGCCCTCCCCTTGGGCTTTCCTTAGTTGCCCGGTTCTACGCCCGCGGCATCGCCGCGGGCGTAGAATGTGTTGCAGACTAGCCGCCGAAGCGCCAGCTCAGCCCGGCCCGAACGGTCTGCTCGTAGCCGCTGCTGAACACGCGCACCCCGGTGGTGGTGTCGCCCAGCAGGATGTTCTCGTTCGACCAGACGGTCCCACGATATTCCAGCTTGGCGGTGATATGCGACGTCACCATCGCTTCGATACCGGCGCCGAAAGTGAACGCGTTCCGGCTGAACGGATGGTCGACCAGCACGCTCGTGCCGCCCGGCGTGGTCACCGTGATATTGGCGTCCATGCTCATGTCGCTGTAAGCGGCCAAGCCGTAGATCAACGTCCGCTGGCCGGCGAGGAAGCCGGCGCGCGCGCCAACCGTCCAGCTGTTGCCGGTGACCAGGTTGAAGTCGATCCGGTAGTTCGGATCGGGCATCAACGGATCCTGCGGCGCGTTGCAGACTGCCGGAATGTCGAAGCAAACGGCCGCGAAGGCGGACGCTGTGGCGGTGACGTTGGAGAACGTGTAGTCGCCCAGCAGACCGAACACGAAGCGGTTGCCGATCTGGAAGTCATAGCCGGCGCTCAGGGATTCGATCGGACCGTGACCGCCGAGATCGATGCTCGTGCCGAGGCTGAAGAGGTCAAAGCCTTCGATCGTGCCCGGGAAGCCGCCGATCTGCAGGAGGCCGCCCAGCGTCCGGTCATAGACCTCGATGCCAACATTGTGGTTGACGCCGCCGTAGCCGCCTTCCGCACCGAGATGGAACCCGGTCCAGGAGACGTCTTCCGTGCTCATCGGTTCATCGGCATAGGTGTGCTGGCCGACCGGGAATCGGTACGAAATCGTGCCGCGGACGGTCTGGACCAGGGCGTGATCCCACAGCGCCCATCCGAACGATGTATCGCCATCGGCCCGGTCGATGTTCACCGGCGAGACGCGATATTCGAGCTTGGCAGAAATATTCGACGTCAGCAGCGTCTCGACACCGAAGCCGTAGGTGAGGCCCGGTACGATCACGGGATCGAACGCGGTGGCCGACGTGCCGCCCGGCTCGGAGGTGAGCGAACCGGTCAGCGAGACCTGCGTGCGGGTGTAGGCCAGCAACCCGTAGAACAGCGTGCGGGGATTGGCCAAGACGCCGACGCGGCCGCCGATCGACCAGCTGTTGCCCGTGCGCAGCGTAAGCGCCGCTGTCGGCGTGTCGCTCACCGTGGCGGTATCGCAATCGTCGGGTCCGGCCAGTTCGTAGCAGACGTCGCCGTAGATTTTGCCGACGGTGTTGATGCGAGAGAGGGTGTAGTCGCCCAGCAGGCCGACGACGAAGTGCCGCCCAATCTGATAGTCGAAACCGCCTTCAATGGCGGCGATCGCACCGCGCCCGCCGAAATCAATGCTCGCACCGGGCGAAATGACGTCGCGGCCCGGCGTGAGATACTCGTAGGGCAGCTCCATATATTCATAGACCTGGAAGCCGGCATTGTGATTGGCGACGCCATAGCCGCCGCTCAAACCGAGATGGAAGGCGGTCCAGCTATATTGTTGCGCGGCCGGAGGAGTGGCTATCTCGGTGCCCGTCGCCCCAAGGCCCGTAAGATCTGCCGCGTGCGCGGACAGCGCCAGGGTTGACGTCCCCAGCAGCAAACTCGCGGCCATAATTCCGTGTTTCAAACTACAATTCATTTCGACCCCACATTATGGTCTCCGGCTTAAAGCTGGCCGGAGCGCCGTTCCCACGTTGGGCATCGGTAGCATCGCAATAGCGCCTGTGCCGTGGCGCGTTTGCAACTCCACAGACGAAACGCCCTGAATTCGCCTCGAAACGCCCAAATGTGACCGAGCGATCCTTATGTCCCTGCGCGAATTCACCCGTAGGTTGCCGAAATTCACTTATTATCTCTGCTCGGGTGCTCGTTTCGCGAGAATCGCTTCGAATTGGTCGGGCGATTTGAATTGGAGCGGGTGAAGGGAATCGAACCCTCGTCATCAGCTTGGAAGGCTGTTGCTCTACCATTGAGCTACACCCGCCGGCGTCCGGACGATTGGTGGGGGAGGTAGGACTCGAACCTACGAAGGCGTTCGCCAGCGGATTTACAGTCCGCCCCCTTTGCCACTCGGGACACTCCCCCATCGGGTCTGCCTCGGGCAGAACGTCAGGTCGGCGAAACAGAAGACGTCCGCCGGACGGCGCTTCGCTTGGCCCGTCTTATGGCCACGCGCCCAATCGCTGTCAACGCGGTGCGGAACGGCAATTGTCGGCAACCATCACCGACCCTATAAGCCAAACAATGGCTCACCCATCCAAGACGCGCAGCTCTCCCGACAACCGGCACGGGCGGCGCTTTCCGCCCCGCTCCAAGGCGGAACGGCAGCCGGACCGCCTCTGGCTCTACGGCATCCACCCGGTCGCCGCGGCGCTCGGCAATCCGCGGCGCACTGTCCTGCGCCTGCTAGCGACCGACAATGCGCGCCAACGGCTTGAGGATGTCCGGCATAGCCACACCTTTGAAGCCACCACGCCGAGGGAGCTCTCCCGCCTTCTCGGCGCCGAGGCGGTGCATCAAGGCGTCGCGGCCGAAGTCGAACCCCTGCCCGCCCTGACTTTGGATGCGCTGCCGGCCGAGGCCAGGCTGCTGCTGTTCCTCGATCAAATCACCGACCCCCACAATGTCGGTGCGATCCTTCGCTCGGCGGCGGCCATGGCGGCCGACGCGGTGATCGTGACGGCGCGCTATTCGCCGGCGGAGACCGGTGTCCTCGCCAAAGCGGCCTCGGGCGCCCTCGACCTTCTCCCCATGATCGCCGTCACCAATCTTTCGCGCGCCTTGGAAGAAGTGAGCGACGCTGGTTTCTTCCGCGTCGGCCTCGATTTCGAGCGGGCCCGAGATCCTCGAAGACGCGCTGGTGCAGGATCGGCTGGCGCTGGTGCTCGGTGCGGAGGGCAAAGGCCTGCGGCAGAAGACGCGGCAGACCTGCGACCGGGTCGCGCGGCTCGATCTGCCGGGCGATCTGCGCAGCCTCAACGTCTCCAACGCGGCGGCGCTGGCGCTCTATTTGGCGCACCGCAGCCAGAAGGCGGCGGCGCGAACTTGACCGGACTCCTGGCGCGGTCTAGCCCCTCGCCATTGGGGCCGGCATAGCTCAGTTGGTAGAGCAACCGCCTTGTAAGCGGTAGGTCGCGGGTTCGATTCCTGCTGCCGGCACCAACCTAGGTCTCCGGGGCGACTTCGCTTTGGCTGGCAATACCCGAGGGCTCGTCGGCGGGCTGCAAGGTGGCCGCTGCGAACGCGCCTGCCGCCTCGTCGCCTTCCCTCGCCTCGATAGCGACTTCGCGCGCGATGGCGGCGGCCGTCTTGGGCGTCGGGGCGCGGAGCGACGTGAGCAGCCACTCGGCTTTCGGCGCGTCGATCATGCCGATCGGCTCCATCCGCTCCACGACGAAGCGACGCACGGCATCGACCAAGAAGGCGGTCCACAGGGGATCTGGCTTCGGCACCGAGCGGTCCAGCGCGAGCAGTGTCTCGACCTCGGCGCGGGACGCGATGCCGTCGGGCAACTGCCGCTGCAACCGTCTCACATCGCCGAACCGAATGCGCCTGTCACGGAGGGCAGTGCGGACGAAGGTCTCAAGCCGTTCCTGTTCCATGATCCACCTCCGATTTTCCATCGAACCATTGGCGCGCAGACGCCCGATCGCGCCGCCGCCTTTGGCCGGGAACGTCTCAAATATCGCGTTTCTGGAGTACGGGCGGATGCTCTCACGGGTGCGCGGAAGCGTCAACGTGAACAGCCGGCGAACCGGCGCGCAGACCAGCCCGGCGCTGGCCGAAACGACTGGCTTGACGCGGGAATTCTGATTCGCGGCGCGAGGCGGTTTCGCGCCGCCTTGGTTACCCGGTCGTTGCGCTCAGAGCGCCGGGACCTGTCGTCCCGATTGGCGGCAGGCGGCGATCAGCGTGTTGGCCATCAGCATGGCGATGGTCATCGGGCCGACGCCTTTGGGCACCGGCGTGATATGCGCAGCGATGGGCAGCGCCTCATCGAAGGCGACGTCGCCGACGAGGCGCGTCTTGCCCTCGCCCAGCTCCGGCGCGTCGATCCGGTTGATGCCGACGTCGATCACCGTCGCGCCCGGTTTGATCCAGTCGCCACGGACCATGCGCGGACGTCCGACCGCGGCAACGACGATATCGGCCCGGCGGACGACGCTCGGCAGGTCCCGCGTCCGGCTGTGCGCGATGGTGACGGTGCAATTCGCCTCGAGGAGCAGTTGCGCCACCGGCCGGCCGACAAGATTGGAGCGGCCGACAACAACTGCTTCGAGCCCGCTCAGCGTGTCGCCCAAAGCATGCCGCAGGAGAATCATGCAGCCGGCGGGCGTGCACGGGATCAGCGCCGCAGCGGCGTCGCCGCTGGCGAGACGCCCGACATTGACCGGGTTCAGCCCGTCGACATCTTTCTCGGGCCGGATCGCGTCGATGATGGCGCGCGGGTCGATCTGCGCCGGCAGCGGCATCTGCACGAGAATGCCGTGGATGGCGGGGTCGTCGTTGAGCCTGGCAACCAGCGCCAGCAAGTCTGCCTCCGACGTCTCCGCCGGCAGGCTGTGCTGCACCGAATGGAACCCGAGCCGTTCGGCAGTGCGGCTCTTGTTGCGGACATAGACCTCGCTGCCGGGATCGCTGCCGACAAGCACCACCGCAAGACCCGGCTGCAATCCTGCCTCGCGCAGATCGCTCGCGGCGGATCCGATGCGGAGGGTGAGTTCGGCGGCGATCGCGCTGCCGTCGATGATGCGACCGTCGGTGGCGTCGTTCATGGCGGAAACTCTGTCGTGGCGGAGCGCGAGAGTTAGCCGCCCCCTCGCCCGCCCGCAACCCGGGCCAAGGCTTGTCGACAATCACGCGTCGGACGACAATGGCAAAGGCATATGGAGGTGGGGCGGATGACCCTGGAACGGCCGGCTCTGGCCGATCGTTGGCTGGTGCATGATTGGCTGAACATACCCGGCATCGGTGACCGCATGATGGGGCCTCCGACGTTCCCGGAACTTTCGCTGCCGACCTTCGCCGAATTTTGCGCCGACTATCCCGATCCCATCTGGCTGCACAGCAGCCCCGAACTCGGGCGGCTGTTCCTCATCATGGCCGACGGTCTGAAGGTCGGCTGTATCATTCACAACGAAATCGTGGTGACGGCAGGCGGCGTGTCGGCCACCGAACTCGATCTTTGGCTCGCGGGGCCGGCCTTCATGGGCAAGGGGTATGGACGAAGGGCGATTGAGGAAATGTGCGCGCTGGTCGCCCGCGATTTCGGGGTGCGCGAGGTGTTCCTGCAGCCGTCCGCGCGCAACCCGATCGCCTGCGCTGCCTATGCCGGCGCCGGATTCACCCGCTCGCTCCTCGGGCCCGTCGAGGCTGCGGCACATTACCGGACGCGGCCCGACTATTCCGACTCGGTGTTCTTCGTGAGGCGGCTTGTTGCCTGATCACTCGGCGGTTTCTGCCCGTATCCAATCGAGATAGCGCGCGCTGCCCGCCTCGATCGGCAGGACGACTATCGCCGGGGTCCCACAGGGATGCGCGGCCTCGAGCGCAGCGATCAACGCATCGGCGCGTCACGCCCGCGACTTGAAGATCGCGGCCTGCCAGCGGTAGATCGAACGCATTGACGGGAAGAGGTTGACGCAGGCGGCCAAGCCCCTCCGACGATCTGCCTGCCGATCGCCTCCGCGGTCGCGAAATTGGGAAAAGTCGCATATACGGCTATCGCCGCATCTGGTTCGGCATCCATCGGCGCCTCATTGTTTGTGCCGCCTCGGCCATGCTAGGCGCAGATCTGTCGACGAATTCAAGGTTCGAGCAATCGCCGTGACCCGCCCCAAGGCCGGAGCCATTGCCTTCATCGCCAGCAATGCGGACGAGGCGCAGGCCGCGTTGCCCCGTCTCGCGGCTCTTTACGGCAACACCGATCCTGCCGACGCGACGCATGTCGTCGCGCTCGGCGGCGACGGATTCATGCTGCATGTGCTGCATCGATTTATGGACACCGGCAAACCGATCTACGGCATGAATTGCGGCACGATCGGTTTCCTCATGAACGAGTATCGCGACGACGAACTAATCGAACGGCTCGAAGCAGCGATTGTCTCGCCAATCCATCCGCTGGTGATGACTGCGTGGGACATCGGCGGCGCAACGCACACCGGCTATGCGTTCAACGAGGTTTCACTGTTGCGCCAGTCCTATCAGGCGGCGCAGCTGAAGATCCTGATCGATGAGCGGATCCGGCTGTCCGAGCTGATCTGCGACGGCGTGCTGGTGGCCACCGCCGCCGGCAGCACCGCCTACAATCTGTCGGCCCACGGCCCGATCCTGCCCATCAACGCGCCTCTGCTGGCGCTGACGCCGATCAGCCCGTTCCGGCCGCGCTCTTGGCGGGGCGCCCTGTTGCCAGACCGGTCACGCGTTCGGGTTGAAGTACTCGACGCGGAGAAGCGGCCGGTGAACGCCGTGGCCGATCATACGGAGATCAAGTCGGTGGTCGCCGTCGAGATCGTGCAGAACCGCGACAGCAGCAGCCTGATCACGTTCGATCCCGATCACTCCTGGGACGAACGGATTCTCTCCGAACAGTTCCGCTACTAGCGCTACTCGACCAGACGGCAAGCCGCGGCAAGGCATTCGCGAAGCGCTTGCTGCATCGCCGCATCATAGACGCCTGCGGCCCCTTTGCCGCTGAGATAGCCGTGGTCGATCAGCGCCTGGCGGTAGGCCGCCACGATGTCCGGACCGCCCAGCGTCATGGCCTGTTCAAATGCCGCCTGCGCTTCCGCGGCCATGCCGAGCGACGCCAGGATGTGGGCCAGCGTGTCGGTGTTGTATTCATCGGCGCCCGCGTCGACCGCCCGGCGTGCCAGCGGAAGGCCGTCCTCGGGGCGGCCCGCCCGGTAGTAGGTCCAGGCAAGGTTGTTGAGCTCGCGCGTGTCGTCCGGCGCAAGCGCCATGGCGCGTTCGTGATCGGCGAGCGCTGCCGGCAAATCGCCCATGTCGTCATAGGCGAACGCGCGATTTATGTAGGCGTCGACGAATTCGGGATCGATCTCGATGGCGCGCTCGAAATCCCGGACGGCGTCCTCGAAGGCGCCTTGCAGGGCTTGTGCGAGCCCGCGGTCGTTGAAGAACGAGGCGTTTCCGATGGTGGGATCGGCCGCGAATGCCGCGTCGTAGTCGGCGACAGCGGCGGCAAAATCATCCCGGTTCAAATTGATGCCGCCGCGATTGCGTAGGGCGTTTGCGTCGGCCGGGTCGCGTTCGATCGCCGCGGTATAGTCGGCGTAAGCCGCGTCCGCGTCACCCAACGCCTCCCACAGCAGCCCGCGATTCCGGTAGGCCAACCCATAGTCCGGGGCGAGCGCAATGGCCTGGGTGTAGTCCGCGAGCGCCTGCTCGCTGTTCCCCAGCACGTGGTGGCCGGCGCCGCGGTTGTTGTAGGCCCAGGCCGCGCTGGCGTCGCCACGGATGACGTCGGTGCAGGCCTTGATCCTGATCTCAGGATTGGTTCCCGAGGCGCATGTTTCGACGTTGGCGTCGGTCTGCGCCCAGGCTGGCGCCGCAGCGGCGCAAAACGCGACCACAAGACAGACTGCGATTGGCTTCAGCATCGCTCCCCCCGACGGCTGGATCATTCGGCAGTTTTATCACACGCAAGACGCGGTTCTGCGAACCCCTATTCGATCGCGCGCCGAATCGCGCCCAACGCCCTCTGCCGCAGCGTTTCGTCGTAGATGATGTCGTGGTGCGGCAGGACCGCAATGTCACCGACAATTTCGTTCGTCAGCGTGCCAGCGAAATCAGGCGCGGCAACAACGGGCTCGACGTCGGGCGTGAGGAAGAAGTTGAGGGCGACGGCGACATTGCCGGTGACCTCCGCCTCGCGCGTCGGATCGAAACCGATAATGAGGGCCACCGGAATACCCCGGCGCTCCAGCGCCTGAGCGACCTCATAAACATGGATGGCGCCCAGTGAGTGGCCGACCAGCACGATGTCCGTTTGGCCCCCACTCGCCCGATAGGCCCTTGTCGCGTCGCGCACAACCGCATGCCAGAAGGCGGGCGGATAGGTGCTGGTCGGCACGCCACTCAGGGCGAATAACGCGGTCAACTTGTCGAGATTGTCGAAGGCGCTGGCAAACCCGGCAATGAAGTAGATGCGCGCATCGACTCCGGCGTCGCCGTTGGCGGTTTCGTCGGCAGAAGCTCTCAGTGCGAAAGGCATCGCGGCGATCAGCGCGAGGGCGAAGGCTGAAGCGCGTCTCTTGAAGGCGGGCCTTCCAACTGCTCTAGTCGCAATCACAAGCCGCTCCCGTATTTCGTTGCGGGCATGGTCACAAACACACGCCGATCGAACGGAGCAAGATCAGGGGCCACAGTTTCTTCACAGTGTCGACTTAGCTTTTTGATTGTCAGCGGTGTCATCGTGCAACCGGAGATAATAATGAGACAAGTTAAAGTGGCGGCGAAAGTCCGCGAAGACGGATCGCTTGTGAAATGGTCGACCGGCTTGGCGCTCGGTCTGCTCGGCGTCGCGGCGACACTGTTCATAATTAAAGATGCACACGCACAGGCCGCCAGCGGCGAGCAGGTCTTCACCACCGTGGGCTGCTCCGGATGCCACAACCCGGCCGGCACGGGCAGCCTTGGCGGCGACGCCCCCGCGCTCGCCGGCAATGGCAACCTTAGCGACGTGAACCACGTCATCAACCAGATCCTGAAGGGCAGCGGGGCGATGCCGCCTTTCGCCGCCACATTGTCGGATGACCAGATTGCCGCTGTCGCCAACTACATCCGCAGTTCCTGGGGCAATAGCTACACGCCGATGATCACGACGGCGCAAGTCACCGCGGCCCGCGCCGCTCCGTAGAGGCGTTCGTCGGCATAGAGCAAAAAGCGCCTGAACCTCAGGCGGCCCTCACCTCGATCTCGACAAATTCGCGGGCTGCGGCGCGGCTGGCCTCAGCGGCAAAGCGCCTGAGCATGGCCATCAGTTCGTTCATCTCGCCCTCGCTGATCGATTCGTAGCGGGCGAGTACTTCGTCGACAACGCGCCGCGTGAAGCGATAGCGGCGCGTCGGATCGATCGTTTCACCGGCATGGTGCCGGCAAATGCGAATGGCAGTTGCGAAGGCCGCGAAGGCGCTCTCCGGTAGTCCCGCGCGGCGGTAGATGGCGCCAAAGGCCGTCAGGCGCCGATCGATGACGATGGCGCGCACGCGCCGCTCGGGCCGGCGGGCGAGGACAGACAGCGCTGCCGCGAAGAAATCGACATTGCCGGCGCAGAGAACGCGCAGGAGCAGCGATGTCGTCAGTTGTTCCGTGATCCGCAGATGTTCGGCGAGCGCCCCGAGATCTTCCGTCGCGCTTTCGGCCGCGATCGCCACCGCCGCCTGGTCGCAGGCCTCGCGGGCCACCAGGTCGGCGCGATCGGCATCGAGCCAATCCTTGAGCCGCACGAGGTTGCTGAGAGCGTCGCTGAGGTCGCGAATCAGATCATGTCTCGTGCCGATGGGAAGATCATCCCTTCCAAGCAAGGCGGAGCGAATTTCCGGCTTGTCGCCATAACGCTGCGCCAATCTGTTCAAGCTGATTCGAGCGATCTCCGCGCCGGAATTGTCGAGCAGCGCCATGCAGGCCTTGGCCGTGCCGAGTTCGCTGATAGCAGCGGAAACGCCGGCGGACAGGCGCGGCCGAGTGGCAATGGCAATCTGAAGCGGCTCGTTCATCGCGCCAACCAAGTCCACCAACTCGCTGTCCATGAAGACAGGCGAGCGCGATAGAACGGTCGCCGCGATCTCCGTCTGGTCGGCGGCGAGCGTGAGAACCAAATGGCGTGGCGCGTCGCGGCTATTGGCCAAGGCGTCGGCAAGCGCAAAGCGAACCGTGGGCGCGGTATCGTCGAGGAGAACGGTCATCGCGGTCTCGAAATCCGCGCGCATCTCCTCGGGCACTTCGCCGTACAGATACGCCTTGACCAAAGCAGCGGCCGCTTCGGCCCGGCGTGACGGCGAAGCTTCCCGGGTCCAGACCAGGAACTCCCTCGCATTCATATGCTTACCGACCCTTATTCAATCGTCACCTCAGGGCCGGAAAGCTAATTCCTGGCCCGATCGATTGAGGATCGGCTCACGGAGGTAAAGGTCTGGTTAACCATAAGGAGGCGGTCAGACCCCAGAAGGCGGCGTCCACTCGGTCAGCAGGTCTTCCGGGTTCGCACGCGGCCGTTCCTGAGGCGGCGTCTTGGGCGTCCCGATATGGATGAATCCGGCCAGTCGTTCGGTGTCTTGGAGACCCAGAAGCGCCCGCGCCTCGGCATCATACACAGGCCAATCGGTCAGCCATTGTGCGGCGAAGCCGAGAGCGTGCGCGCCGTTCAGCAGGTTCATGCCGACAGCTCCAGCCGAGAGCTGCTGCTCCCATTCGGGCGCCTTGGCGCTCGGCTGCGGCCGACTGACGAGGGCGATCACCATCGGGGCGCGCGTGAAGCGGGCGCGCTCGGCCGCGCGCTGTTCGTCGCTCAGGCTGTCGCCCCGTCCTAGCCGCAGTTGCAGCAGGGCCTCGCCCGCCTCGGCTCGGCGGTCGCCCTGCAGGAGGACGAAGCGCCAGGGGGCCAGCTTACCGTGATCGGGGACGCGGACAGCGGCGGCAAGGATTTGCCGCAGTTGTGCGGCATCAGGTGCGGGCGGCCCCAGAAACAAGGCGGGAATCGAGCGCCGCGTGGTGAGGAATTCTATTGGCGTGGACATGGTGAAATCTGAGCTACCGGCTGGGCATGGCGGGCGGACGCTGCTACGCCACCGTCGCGTGATGACTGTCTAGCGGAAAACGGACGGAAGAGCGCCACCTGCGGCCTCGACGGTGGAGAAGTATTTGTCAGGGATTGTCCGTCGCCTGGGGGCCATGAAGCTCGGCCTCTTCGCCGCATTGATCTTCGCTTGCGCGGGTGCGGCCGCCCTCCCGGGGCCGGCCGTGGCGCAGGATGCCCCGGCCGCGGCCAGCGCGCCGCCCGTACCGATTCCAAATCCCGACAGGGTCCCCTACGTGCCGCCGGCAACCCTTCCCGCGGACGAGAGCACGAGCGTCGGCGGACCGGCCGCCATCCCGCCAGCGACGCTGGAAATTCCGACGGTCGACGCCAACGGCAATCCATTGCCTCCCGTCGATTTCACACTCGTGCCGGTGTTGATGGACGGCGGCGATCCCGTCGCCGACGGCGTCAATTGGCGGGTGTTCAGCGAGGATGGCGGCCTGCCCGCCGATCTCGTCGCAGACATCCAGGGCGGCACCATGCATGTGCCGCTCTCGCCTGGCCGGTATTTCCTGCATGCGATGTATGGCTGGGCGAGCGCCACGGCGGAGATTGCCGTCACGCCCGACCACACGGCGCAGACCGTCGTCCTCAATGCCGGGGGCCTCCGCTTACGGGCCCTGATCGGCGATGACCAGCCTTTGCCGGCGGCGCAGCTCCACTTCGAGGTCTATGGCGTCGATGCGACCACGGGCGAGCGGGTCCTGATCACCGATGCGGCGCAGCCCGACGAGATCCTGCGGCTCAGCGCCGGGCGGTACAACGTCATCAGCTATTACGGGGACATCAACGCTGTCGTTCGCGCCGAAATCGATGTCCAGGCCGGTCAGTTGACCGACCTCGCACTGTATCATGAGGCGGCGCAGCTGACGCTCAAGCTGGTCGCTCAACATGGCGGCGAGGCGATCGCCAATACCGAGTGGCGTGTGGTCACACCAGACGGAACGGTGATCTTCAACACGGCCGGTGCGTTCCCGAGCCTAGTGCTGGCCGCCGGCGAATACATAGCCGTGGCGACCCACAATGGCATCGTCTATCAGGCCGACTTCACCGTCGATCCGGGCGCCAATCGCGACGTCGAGGTCCTCACCGACAATACCGGTCAGGTTCTGGTCGAACCCTGATGTTCGGCCGCGCGGGCAACGTCCGGCGGGATCGCCTCGTGCTTCAGCAGATCAATGGCTGAACTGAGCCGCAGCGATTCCTGATCGCGCGAACCGAGCCGGCGGATGTTCACTGTGCTCTCCTCCGCCTCCCGCTTGCCGCAGACAAGGATGACAGGAACCTTCGCCAGGGAATGCTCGCGGACCTTGTAGTTGATCTTCTCGTTGCGCAGATCGAGCTCAACGCGCATCCCAGCGGCCATCAGCTTGGCGTGCACGTCCCGGGCATAATCGTCGGCGTCAGAGGTGATGGTGGCGACCACCACTTGCACCGGCGCCAGCCACAGCGGGAAATGGCCGGCATAGTTCTCGATGAGGATGCCGAGGAAGCGCTCCATCGAACCGCAGATGGCGCGATGGATCATGATCGGCGTGACCTTGTCGCCGATCGAATCGATGTAAAAGGCGCCGAAGCGACCGGGCAGATTGAGGTCGACCTGAGTGGTGCCGCACTGCCAATCGCGGCCGATGGCGTCGCGCAGGACATATTCGAATTTCGGGCCGTAGAAGGCCCCCTCGCCCGGGTTGATGCCGGTCGTGATGCGGCCGCCGGAGCGCTCTTTGATCTGCTCCAGCACCTCCATCATCATCCCCTCGGCCTGGTCCCAGGCGGCGTCGGAACCGACCCGCTTTTCGGGGCGGGTGGAGAGCTTGACGGTGATGTGCTCGAAATCGAAATCGGCATAGGTGGAGAGGATCAACTCATTGATCTTGATACACTCTTCCGCCATCTGCTCCTCGGTGCAGAAGATGTGCGCATCATCCTGGGTGAAGGCGCGCACGCGCAGCAGGCCATGCAGTGCGCCCGACGGCTCGAAGCGATGCACGGCGCCGAATTCGGCCATGCGGATCGGCAGGTCGCGGTAGCTCTTCAGCCCGTGCTTGAAGATCATGATGTGGCCAGGGCAGTTCATCGGCTTGATGGCGTAGATGCGCTCATCCTCGCCCTCCGCCTCCTCGCCGGCAGGCCGCGCCATGAACATATTCTCACGGAACCAGTTCCAATGACCTGACGTCTCCCACAGCACCTTGTCGAGCAGCTGCGGCGCGTTGACCTCCGCGTAGTCGCCACGCAGACGGCGGCGCATATAGGCGATGAGTTCCTGGAAGATCGCCCAGCCCTTCGGGTGCCAGAAGACGGTGCCCGGCCCCTCTTCCTGGAAATGGAACAGATCCATCTCCCGGCCGAGGCGGCGATGGTCGCGCTTCTCAGCCTCCTCGATCTGGTGGAGATAGGCGTCGAGCTCTTCCTTGTTGTGCCAGGCGGTGCCGTAGATGCGGGTCAGCATCGGATTGTTGGAATCGCCTCGCCAATAGGCGCCGGCCACCCGCATCAGCTTGAAGGCGTCCCCGATCTGTCCGGTCGACGCCATGTGCGGACCGCGGCAAAGATCGAACCAGTGGCCTTGATGGTAGAGCTTGATCTGCTGGTCGGCGGGGATCGCATCGACCAGCTCGACCTTGAAATACTCGCCCTTCTCGCGAAAGATCTCGCGCACCTCGTCCCGGCCCCTGACCTCGCAGGTGAACGGGTCGTTGCGCCGGATGATCTCGCGCATCTTGGCCTCGATCTTCGGCAGATCCTCCGTGGTGAAAGGCTCGTTGCGGGCGAAGTCGTAATAGAAGCCATTGTCGATCACCGGGCCAATGGTGACCTGGGTGCCGGGCCAAAGCTCCTGCACGGCCTCGGCCATCACATGGGCGGCGTCGTGACGGATCAGCTCGAGCGCCCGCGGATCATCGCGGATGACGATTTCGATGGACGTATCTTTGTCGATGGCGGCCGACAGGTCGGCGAGCTTGCCGTCCAGCGCTACCGCGACGGCCTTCTTCGCCAGAGATTTCGAGATGCCTTCAGCGACATCGCGGCCGGTAATTCCAGCCTCGAAAGCGCGAACGGAATCGTCGGGGAAGGTGAGATTGATCGTCATGTCTGTCTCCGGCTCAATCCTGCACACGAGCGCAGGTAAGCGGTTGCGGGGCGGCGCCGGGCGCCATGCCGCGAGATAATTGCTTCAGTCCTTCAAGTCCAGCCGGGTCGCGGGATCGATATGCGCCCCGGTCCAATAGCCGTAGCGCCAGGGCGTGAACCAGCGGGCGCCTTCCCGCTTCTCGTCCGGCACGGGGTCGTAGCCCGAAGCGCCGTTGGGGCCGCAGCGTTGGAACCGCGCCAGCCCCATCCAGAAGCCGGCCCAAAGGCCATGCTTGCGGATGGCGTCCTCTGTGTAATGCGAGCAGGTCGGCAGGTAGCGGCACTGGCCGCCCATGATCGGCGACAGGGTCACGCGGTAGGCCTTAATCAAACCGATGCCGGCGACGCGCGGCACCCGCCAGGCAATCTCCGCCGGCTTGAAATGCTGAGGTTCTTCGAGGCGAGACATTCTCAGGCCGGCATCGTTTCGGCAGCTTCCGGCCGAAGGGCCCCCGCCTTCTCCAAGGCCGCAACGACGGCATCGAAAATGAGCATTATCGCCGGATGGCGGGCCTTGTAGTCGCGAACGGGCTCCAGCAGGGCCAACTGCGCGAAGCGGCCAGCCGGCGGCGGCCCGTCCTCCGTGAGCATCCGCTGCATGGTCTGGCGGAGATCGCGCAATTCGGCGGCGTTGCTGCCGACGATATTGGCGGCAACCACAGAAGCGGCTGCCTGGCCGAGGGCGCAGGCATGAATGTCCATAGCGAAGTCGGTGACGGCTTCCCCGTCGATGGCCAGGTCGACAATGAGGGTCGAGCCACAGAGGCGCGAACTGGCCGACACCGTGGCGTCCGGCGCCGCCAGCCGGCCGATCCGCGGGATGTTCGCGACCAATGAAAGGATGTCGCGGCTATAGATGTCGTCGCCGGTCATGGCCCGACCTTGCCAGAGTTGAGCATGTTACTCATATAGGATTCGAGTTTGCACTTCGCCGCAATGTGACCTGCCATCCAATTGGCGTGTCGTCGTTTGCGGCGCTATTGTTACGGAAACGGCGTGCTCCCGCGCCTTCCTATTCGGAGATAGAAGATTGGACGCACGCGTGAAGCCGGCCGAGCCGGCTGCCGTTGAGCCTGCCACGGACGCCGACCGCCCCACCCGGGCCGAGGCCGAAGCTGCTGTCGTCACCCTCATCCGATGGGCGGGGGACAATCCGGACCGGCCGGGCCTCGTCGATACGCCCGCCCGCGTCGCCCGCGCCTATGAGGAATTCTTCGCCGGCTATCGCGACAACGCCACCTCGGCGCTGGAACGGACCTTCGACGAGGTCGGCGGTTATGACGACATCGTCTTGGTCAAGGACATCCCGTTCGCCTCGCATTGCGAACATCACATGGTCCCTTTCATCGGCAAGGCGCACATCGCCTATCTGCCGGGCGAGACCGTGGTCGGCCTGTCCAAGCTCGGCCGCTTGGTCGACGTTTACGCCAAACGGCTGCAGACCCAAGAAACGATGACGGCGCTGATCGTCAATGCCGTGACCGAGCAGCTGAAGGCGCAAGGCGCGGCCGTGATGATCGAGTCGGAGCATCTGTGCATGACCATCCGCGGCGCCCACAAGCACGGCTCGCTGACTATCACCACGCAGTTCACCGGCGTCTTCCGCGACGACCCGGCCGAGCAGGCGCGCTTCCTGTCGCTGGTTCGCGGCGGCTAAGCGGCGCCAAGATGAGCGCCGCCGCCGGGCACACGGATGGCAACCTTGAGACCACGTCGGAGTTCCGGCCGCGCTTCGGCGCGGACGGGCTGATACCCGCCATCGTCACGGACGCCGCTACCCGCGAAGTGGTGATGTTCGCCTGGATGAATGCCGAGGCGCTCGACAAGACGCTAGCCACCGGCAAGGCGCATTATTGGAGCCGCTCGCGGCAGGAGCTGTGGCTCAAGGGCGAGACCAGCGGCAACATCCAGAGCGTCAAGGAACTCCGAATCGACTGCGATCAGGATGCTTTGTGGCTGGCGGTCGAGACCGCCGGCGACGGCGTCAACTGCCACACCGGGGCCTACAGTTGTTTCTACCGGCGGGTGGACGGCGCAGACGGCGCCTGGTCTCTGGTGTTCAACGACGTGGCCTAAGCCACGTCCGGTTCTTCCTCCGCGGCTTCGCCCGCCGGGCCACGCGGGGACGCAGGATCAAAGACCGAGAACAGCAACAGACCCACCAGGAAGCCGCCTATATGCGCTTCCCAGGCGATCTGGCCGCCAAGGCTCGCCCCACCCACCAAGCCGAAAATAATGTTGATGCCGAGCCACGCGCCGAGGAACACCAGCGTGCGCGGGTCGCTAAACACTTCTCCCAGCGAGGCGGAAGGCGCCCAATAGGAACGTGGCACGCCCGGACGGTTGATGAAGAGGAACCGCGCCGCACCGGCCATATAGGCCGACACACCTGCAGAAGCGCCGATCAAGGCGACCTGCTCGCCGCCATGCACCAGCAAATGGACGAGCGCACCAGCCGCGACGGCAACGGCGCTGAAGATCACGAACCGCCACGCGCCGAACCGCCAGGCGAGCGGACTGCCAAAGGCCGCCAGCCAGAGTGCGTTAAAGGCGAGATGCGTCCAGTTGGCGTGCAGCAGGCCGTAGGTGACGAACGACCACACCGCGGCGCCCGGCAGCCGGTCGCCGCCAAGGCCCATTGAACCGTCAGGCGTGACGGGAAAGAACGCGAAATTGAGCACGACCCAGTCGTCCTGCGCCTGATCGAGCAGCGCCGTCCGGATCAACTGGATTGCCGCCAGCGCGACGAGCAGCACGATGATTACGCGCGGCACATTGAAGATCGGCTGGCGATCGGCGCCACGGCGCTGCTGCGGAAAACTCATGACGCGTCAGTTAGGCGGGCGGCGCGGCAGTGGCAAGCGCGGCAAAGAAAAGAGCCGCCGACGCGGGGTCGGCGGCTCCAGTTGATAGTGGACCTCTCGGGCCAAGCTGTTCGGGCCAAAAAATCTATCGTTACCGTCCCATAAACCCTCCGGGCCGGCAATCGAATGTCCGGGTTAACCTTACTTCTGGAGGCCCGAGGGCCGATCTGGGCGGCGGCGCCGCCTGCTCTGGCACCCCGTCTGCAGTTGTGGAGTCGCGGGAAAGTTGTCGCGTTCGTTCTGTGCCAATAGCGCACGGCGTCTTGAGCATCGGCGTGTCGCCACAGGACGAACGACCCAGGCTGAAACATTGCGGGGACGGGATGAAGCACGAAAGCTGCAGGTCGCTGTATCGCTATTGGGACACGCTTCGGGCCGGCGGAGCCGCCCCTGCCCGCACGGCTATCGAACCGGCCGAGATTAGCGAGCATTTGCGTGACACCTTCATTCTGCAATCCTCGCCCGGCGCCTACCCGTTCAGGCTTGCCGGCACGCGGTTGTGCGCCATTTTCGGCCGCGAGCTGAAGGGCGCTTCCTTCCTCGATCTTTGGGCGGTCGAAGACCGGCAGCAAACGCACGCGCTTCTCAGCGCGGTTGCCGAGGAAGGCCATGGCGCGGTCCTTGGCGTCAGCGCTCCGGGACGGCGCGGCGAGGAGATTGATCTCGAATTGCTGCTGCTGCCGCTGATCCAGTCAGGCCCCAATTTTGACCGGATCCTCGGTGTGATGGCGCCGATGCGCCTTCCCTATTGGCTGGGACTGGAGCCGTTGGCACAACTGGCGATAACCAGCGATCGTCTGCTGTGGCCGATCGGCAACGAGAGGGCCGTACGCCTAACAAAGGTACAACCTGTGTTAGAACCACTCCCCAGCGCTGCGCTTGAGGCGGATCGGAGGCGGAATAGCTTCGTCGTTCTCGAAGGCGGCAAATCAGGATAGAAGCGGCCATCTCCCCGGCATCGGGTTACGGCTTGTTAACCGCGATTTCGCTATTGTCCGAGACAACGTAAAGTCGCGAACGTCTCTTCTTCGGCGAGATCTTGGATGGCAACAGAGCCGCTAGTGACGGAAGATGCTGCCTCCGACGTCAATCGGAGGCGCTTTTCCCGTGTCAGGTTGAGCCTGCTTGGCAGGTTTATGCTTGAGAATCGGCGGGAATATCCCTGTCAGACCATTGATATGTCGCCCGGCAGCTGTGCCCTTATCGCGCCTGTTCTCGGCGCGCTTGGCGAGCATGTGATCGCCTATGTCGATCATATCGGGCGAATCGAAGGGCATGTCGCCCGCCTGTTCGACGGCGGCTTCGCCATGTCGATCGAGAGCACAGAACGCAAGAAGGACAAGCTGGCCGCCAAGCTGACCTGGCTCGCCAACCGCTACCATCTCAATCTTGCCGAGGATCGCCGGCATGAACGCATCACGCCCGCCAGTTCAATTGCGCGCGTGACGTTGCCTGACGGCCGCATTTTCGACGCTCGCATCCTGGACCTGTCGCTTTCCGGCGCCGCCCTCGGACTGGACTTCAAGCCGCCGATGGGGTCGCCGCTGCGCCTCGGCGCCATTCGCTCGACCGTCGTGCGCCAGACCGATGACGGCATCGCCATCGAGTTCGCCGTGCTGCAAACGCCCGACTCGCTCGAGGACGGCCTGGTCGCTTCCCCGCCCCAGCCCTAACCGCCGCCGGGCCTGCTAATGGCGGGCGCGCAGCATGCATTGGGCCAAGCGGCCGCAGCCTGCAATTGGCATTTGCCGAGACGATTGCCCATCCCCGCGTCGGCTGTGCCCGCCTTGCCGCGCCGTCTGCGTATGGTTTCCCAAAGCCTAAGTACCTGCAGACAATTTGAATACTGGACTTATCTCCAAATCAAATCGTCTTTGTCATGATGTCTCCCTCATGCAGTGGGGGCATCAATGCCGAATACATCGGCTTTCACAGTCTTGTCAGTCTTGTTACTGTCGATACTTTCGTCTTCAGCGGTTGCTGCGACGGGAACGACTGTCGCATTCATGTCCGTCGGCAATGAAACATCTCAGCCGATCGGTCATTATCAGTTTTGTCTTGAACATGCTGCCGAGTGCAACATCCGCAGCACCAATACGGACCCCGTCGTTCTGACCGAGGCCGCTTGGGGGCAGTTGCTCCAGGTGAACAGCCTCGTCAATTCGGCCGTCGTACCGGCAACGGACCTTGAGATCTACGGCCAGGAGGAAGTCTGGGCGTATCCGGGCACCCGCGGCGATTGCGAGGACTATGTCCTGTTGAAGCGTCGCATTCTCGCCGAGCAGGGCTGGCCCGTCACCGATCTGCTGATCACCGTCGTGATCCGGCCGGACGGCGAAGGTCATGCGGTGCTGACCGTCCGCACCGATCGCGGCGACTTTGTATTGGACAATCTGGACCCCGCGGTCCGGCTGTGGAGCGACACGCCGTATCTGTTCGTCAAGCGGCAGTCGGAGACGAACACCGGACGCTGGGTGTCGATCCAAGACGGGCGTGACACGCTCGTCGGTTACATCGGCGAATAGGCACGCAACCGACCTATTCGCCACTGGGCCGATCCGTCCTGCCCCTGGATCGTGCCCATCGGGCCGGCTCGCCCCGCGAGTCGGCCCCCTTATCCTCCGTGCCGAGAAACGATATCGAAGCCAGCGCCCGTGTATTTTCGCCAACGCCTGACATAGCGCTCGGCGGCGGCGGCGTTGCTGGCGATGTCATCCTCGCTCAGCTGCCGCACGATCTTGCCCGGGACGCCCATCACCAGCGACCCGTCCGGGATCTCCTTGTGCTCGGGCACCAGCGCATGGGCCGCAATCAGGCAATTCGCACCGATCTTCGCGCCCGTCATCACAACCGCGCCCATACCGATCAGCGTGTTGTCGCCGATGGTGCAGCCGTGGAGGATGGCGCGGTGGCCGATCGTGCAGTCACGACCGACGGTGAGAGGCCAATCGCCGTCCGTGTGCATCACGGTGAGGTCCTGGACATTGGAGCGATAGCCGATGCTGATTGCCTCGATATCGCCGCGCAGGACGGCTCCGAACCAGATCGAGACCTCTTCGGCGATATTCACCCTACCGATGAGGTCGGCGTCCGGCGCAATCCAATAGGTGCCGTGAGCGGGCAGATTCGGCGCGATGCCGTCGAATGTGTAGATCGGCACAAGGGGTCTCCTCGATAGGCGCGGCGAGATTTGGGTCCCCCTAGCCTATCGCGCCAACCCTCACCATCAAATCCAGGACGAGAATACCGGAGCAGATGCTCCACATCACGGCGATGCTCATTCCGACCCCAAGCATCGCCCAAGAACGATGGTCGATGAAGCGGGCGCGGAAAGCGGCCTTGGCCATGATGTACGGGCCAGTGACGGCGAAGCCGATCAAGGTGAGCGCGTAGCGCGCCGTGCCGCCGCTCGGCAGGGCAAAGGCAACCGGCCGCTTGGTCACCAATTGGAATGCGGCCGACGCCGTGCCCGACGCGGCGAAGCCGAATGCGGCAGCAAACGCAAAGAGAACTGATTCGAGCACGTTGCCCCCATTTCCAATCGGAACGGCCTGTCCGATTGAGAAGGGGAGCAACTGCCATACCCAAATCCGCTCGAAGCGGATTACGACGCAAAGTCAACACCTTGCGCCGCCATGCTCGCCGAGTTGTTATAGTTGACGTTTCGTTAAGCGACAGAACGAAAGCCGGACCAGTACCATTGCGGCACAGTCGGGAGCATCAGCCTTCGAGGTCGATGTCGAGAATCGCCATCGAGAAATTATAGGAGACCTCGCCGTCTTCGTCGTCGCGATAGAGGACGCCGATGAACTCGTCGCCGATGAAGAGCTCAGCGGAATCATCCTTCCGCGGACGCTGGCGAATCTCGATGGTGGGCAGCTTGAACTTCCGCTGAAAGAAGGCTTCGAGCTTGCTGATTTCGGCGCCTGTCAATGTATTGCTCCCTAGCGGCCGGTCGAGCCGGCGGCGGTCAATCGCCTCTAGAACGAACTAGAGGCTGTGATCCATCGTCTGTGACGGGGACTCCTTGCCCGTGCTGCCGATCACCCGCGCAGGAACGCCGGCAACGGTCGTATGCGGCGGAACCGGCTTCAACACAACCGATCCGGCGCCGACATGGGAACCTTCCCCGATTTCGATGTTGCCGAGGATCTTTGCGCCCGCTCCGATCAGGACGCCGCGCCGGATCTTCGGATGGCGATCGCCGGACTCCTTGCCGGTGCCGCCGAGCGTCACGTCCTGCAAGATCGACACGTCGTCTTCAATGACCGCCGTGCCGCCGACCACCAGCGCCGTCGCGTGATCGAGAAAGACGCCGCGTCCCATCGGCACTGCGGGGTGGATGTCGGCCTGAAACACGAGCGATGCCGTGCTCTGCAGATAGTACGCGAAATCGTGCCGCCCCTGACGGTAGAGCCAATGCGCCAGCCGATGCGCCTCGATGGCGTGAAAGCCTTTGAAATACAGCAGCGGCTCGATCATCCGGGTGCAGGCCGGATCGCGTTCGAAAACGGCCATGATGTCGACGCGGAATATTTCGGCCAATTCAGGTTCGGCAGCCAAAACTTCCGCGAAGGCCTGCCGGATCAGATCGCCCGGCACGTCATGATGATCGAGCCGGTTGGCAATACGATGCGCAACAGCGGCCTCAAGCGAATGATGGTTGAGGACGTTGCCATACACGAAACTCGCCAGTTCGGGCTCGGCGACAGCGATCGCTTCCGCTTCGGCACGAATTTGCTGCCATACCGGATCGAGGCCGGCGACACCTTCGGTCGCAACTGGACGCATTTGGATCGTCATTTCAGGGTCTCTGGCGTTTCCGCGAGGCGCAATAGCACAAATCGCTTAAAGAACGCGAACCCCCCGCATCTATGAACCGCAGACGGCAAAGTCCAGCTTGGCTGGCAGTCGGCGGCCTCGGAGTGTTATTGTGCTGCCAGCAAGACAGCGGATTTCCGGGGGAATCATGGCCGAACATGTTGTGCCGCATTTTCAGAATGACAGCGGCGTCGAGCGCGTCGAGATCGGCGTACGCGAGTTCATGTGCATCGGGGCCAACCCGCCGTTCGACCATCCGCACATCTTCATCGATCTCGGCGATTCCGACGAGGCAGTCTGCAGCTATTGCTCGACCGTTTACCGGTACAATCCGAGGCTCGCGCCGACGGAGACGCTGCCGCCCGGCCATTTGGTTGCCGAGGCGTTGGTTCATTGAACCGCCGCTGACGAGGAGGCGTTGGAACAAACGCCCGCGATCATTATCGCCGGCGGCGGCATTGGCGGGCTGACAGCCGCCCTCGCCTGCGCTGCCGAAGGTTTTCACGTTCGCGTTCTGGAGCGGTCGACCAATCTGGCGACCGCCGGCGCGGGCATCCAGATCACGCCGAATGCCGGCCGAGTGCTCGCGGACCTTGGCCTTGAACCGGCGATCGCCGCCGCCGCCGCGGAACCGTTGAGCATCGACATTCATGGCTGGCGCGGCAGGCGCATCGTCCGCTTGCAGCTCGGGCCGCGCTTTGCCAAACGCTACGGTCTTGCCTATCGGACCATCCACCGCGCCGATCTCCTGCAAGCGCTGGTGGAGGCGGCCGACGCCTGATCCGCGCATCGAACTCATATTCGGTTGCGAAGCCGTCGAGTTCGCCTTGCATCCGCATGGCCTGACGGTGATGGCCGAGAATGCCGGCGCTCATTGCGAGTTCGCCGCCGACGCCTTGATCGGGGCCGACGGCATCGGCTCGTTCGTGCGCTCCGTCATGCCGAATGCGCCCGCGCGGAAGCCGACTGGCCGCTCGGCCTGGCGAGCGCTGGTCAAGGCGGAGGACGCGCCGGGCTCGCTGGCGCGCGACTGCACCGGGCTGTGGCTCGGACATGGCGCGCATGTCGTGCACTATCCCGTTCGCGGCGGCGCCGAGTTCAACGTCGTTGTCGTCAGCAATGACCCCCGGGATGGGACGCCTGCCGACTTTGCCGACATCCGCCGGCGGATGCGCCGATGGGCTGCCCCGGTTCTGGCGTTGATAAATGTCGAGGCGGATTGGCAGCGTT
Organism: uncultured Alphaproteobacteria bacterium; assembly: GCA_963732865.1. Taxonomy (GTDB): domain Bacteria; phylum Pseudomonadota; class Alphaproteobacteria; order Rhizobiales; family Kaistiaceae; genus JADLGL01. The sequence goes on from CAVTBC010000001.1 coordinate 320,542, forward strand.
GGCCAATTGCGACGGTGGCGCCGTCGGGCGTGTGGGCCTCCGGACCGGTGGCACTGCTGGGCGACGCGGCCCATGCCATGGCGCCCTATCTCGCGCAAGGCGGCGCAATGGCGATCGAGGACGCCGCCGTGCTCGCGCGCTGCCTCGCCGACCAGCCGGGCGACATTCCCGGCGCGCTGGCCCGCTATGCCGCCCTGCGGCGACCGCGCGTTCGGCGAGTTTGGCGCGCCGCGCGCAGTACGGCGGACCTCTATCACATGGGCGCGTTGACCGGCGCCCTGCGCAATCTGGTGATGCGCGTCCTTGGCGGCAGCGGCCTCGCCTGGCGCTATTCGTGGATCTATCGCTGGCGACCGCCAACAAAGACGCGCCGCCCGGAGGCGGCGCGGCAAGCAGCGAAAGATGACGCCGTCAGTTGACGAGGTCGGGATTGGTGGTGGCCACCAGCAGCGGAGCGTCGCGCCAATATTCCGGGAACAGCGCCTGAGTGTGCTCGACCTTGGGCACGTCCCAATAGTTCAGATAGCTCACGTTAGCCCCATGCGGGTCACCGGCGCCGTTATGGACGAGGTAGTCCTGATGATAGGCCTCGGCCGGATAGAAGGCGTTGAGCGTCGACACGGTGGTCACGATCGGGCCGCTGTAGATTCCGGCTTCGTCCAGCTGGGCGATGTACGCTTGTGCAACCACCGCCTGTTCCGGTGTCGTGGTGAAGATCTCTGAGCGGTATTGCGTGCCGACGTCGACGCCCTGCCGGTTGAGCTGGGTCGGGTCCGTCGCGACGGAGAAGAACACACGCAACAATTCACCAAAGGAGATGACCTCCGGGTTGTAGGTGATCTGGACGGATTCAGCGTGGCCGGTATTACCCGTTCCAACCACCATATAGGTCGCGGTATCCGCCGCTCCGCCCGAATAGCCGGCTATGGCCGACTCGACGCCGTTGATGTGCTGGAACACGGCCTGGACACCCCAGAAGCACCCGCCCGCTATGACGACGGTCTCGCGGCTGGAAGTCGATACCGGGTCAAGCGCCGCATGGGGCAGCACCCAATAGTCGCCGGGGTTTGCGGCACTGGCGCTGCCGCCGATGACGGCAACGCCGATGGCGGCTGCGAGGGCTGCGCCAATGGCGAGAGAGAAACGACTACGCGTTCTCGTCTCAGTCACTTGTCTCAAAGCATGCATTCGTTCCGCTCCTTCAAACGAGTGCCATGGAGGCGGCTTCAAGCCTTTGTGCCTCCGGTGGTTCTAATGTAGGAAGCGAAACGCGTGAAGGTGAATCACAAGGACGGGAAAGTGCCGCCGTTCATACACTTGGTCGTGAGAAACAAACACCGATCCGTGATCGTCAATCGATGAGCAGACTATCGTCGTCGATTGCTTTTCCACCTCGGATACGGCGGAATTTCGCGACGAGATCTTCGACGGTAAGCGTCGCCCGCTCCGCTCCACTGACGTCGAGCACAACGCGACCCTCATGCAGCATGACGGTCCGTGTGCCGACCGAGAGCGCCTGCCCCATCGAATGCGTCACCATCAATGTCGTCTGCCGATGTTCGGCGACGATCTTCTGCGTCAGCTCGATGACGAACTCGGCCATACCAGGGTCGAGCGCGGCCGTGTGCTCATCGAGCAGCAAGACGCTGGAATGGGCAAGCGTCGCCATCAACAGCGAGGCGGCCTGACGCTGTCCGCCGGACAACAGCGCCATCTTGTCCCGCAGACGGTTCTCGAGGCCGAGACCCAGCTCGGCGACGCGCTCGCGGAACATGCGGCGGCGGTCCTGCGTCAGCGCATGGCCGAGCCCCCGCTTCTGCCCGCGTGCCGTCGCCAGCGCAAAGTTCTCCTCGATCGAGAGGTTGCCGCAGCTGCCGGCGAGCGGGTCCTGAAAAACGCGCGCCACCAGTTCGGCGCGGCGCGCCGTCGTCCAGCGCGAAACGTCGCGCTCGTCGATTTCGATCTTGCCGCGCGTCGGCAGGAAGTCGCCGGCGACGGCGTTGAGCAGCGTCGACTTGCCGGCGCCGTTGGAACCGATGACGGCGACGAATTCGCCGCGTTCGATCGACAGGTCGATGCCGTTGAGCGCCAGCTTCTCCAGCGGCGTGCCGCGGCCGAAAGTGACGGCAAGGTCGGTCACCCGGATCATCCGCGCCACCCCTTCGCCAGACGCGGCAGGATCAGCGCGGCGGCGACCAGCAACGCGGTGATGAGCTTCAGGTCGGACGCGTCGAAGAGCTTGATCTCCAGCGCTTCCTGCAGAGCGAGGCGATAGAACAGCGAACCGATGACGCAGCCGATCAAGGCGCCCCAGATGCGGCGCACCGGGAACAGCGTCTCGCCGATGATCAGCGCGGCGAGGCCGACGACGATCGTGCCGCTGCCGGTGGTGACGTCGCCGAAGCCATTGGTCTGCGCGAACAGCGCGCCGGCAAGCGCCACGAGGCCGTTGGACACGGCCATGCCGACATAGATGTTGAGGCCGGTGTTGATCCCCTGCGAGCGCGCCATGCGCGGATTGGCGCCGGTCGCCCGCATGCCGAGGCCGAAATTGCTCGACAGGAACCACACCAAAGCGAGGCCGACGATGAGGACGATGACTGCCAGGAAGATCGGCCCGACATAGGTCGGGCTGATGCCGAGATTCTCGAAGGGCGTCAGGATCGTATCCCGGCGCAGCAGCGAGACGTTCGACCGCCCCATCACCCGGATGTTGATGGAGAACAGCGCGATCATCGTCAGGATCGACGCCAAGAGATTGAGGATCTTGCCCCAGACATTGAGGAAGGCGGTGGCGAGCCCGGCGCACATGCCGCCGCCGATGGCGATGAGCGTCGCCAGCCACGGATTGACGCCGGCAACGATCAACGAGGCGACGATAGCGCCGCCCAGCGGAAACGAACCATCGACCGTGAGATCGGGAAAATCGAGGATACGGAAAGACAGGAAGATCGCGATGCCGACGAGGGCGTAGATGAGCCCGAGTTCGATCGCGCCCCAAAAGGCGATCGGACTAAGGTTCAGGATCTGCGTCACCGCCTGCCCCGCGCTTGACTACACGCCTACACAATGAGGCCGCTGGATCGGCCGGGGAAGCCCGGAAAATCCAGCGGCCCATTATTTCCGCCTCGTCATAGGGCGAGGCGCAACGTTTTTTTGACGACGGATTACTCCGCCACCACTGTCGTCGCACGGTCGATCACCGCCTGCGGGATGGTTACGCCCATCCGTTCGGCCGCGCCCGGATTGACGAAGAGATCGCCGCCGGTGGCGAACTCGACCGGGATATCGCCGGGGTTCTCGCCGTTGAGGACGCGAGCGACAATGGCGCCGGCCTGCATGCCATGGATGTAGTAGTTGAAGCCAAAGGCGGCCATTGCCCCGTTGGCGACGCTGTCGGTGTCGCCTGTGTAGAGCGGCAGCTTGGCTTCCTCGGCGACGCCGATCACCGCATCAAGGGCGCTGACGATCGTGTTGTCGGTCGGCACATAGATCGCATCGACATGACCGACCAGCGAGGCAGCTGCGGCCTGCACCTCGGAAGAGTTATTGGCAGTCGCCTCGACAACGGTCAGGCCCGCCGCTTCGGCGACTTGGTGCAGGAGCGCAACCAACGTAACCGAGTTTGCCTCGGACGGGTTGTAGAGCACACCGATCGTGTGGATGTCGGGTGTGATCTCGAGCATCAGCTCGACCTGCTTGTCGATCGGCGTCAGGTCGGATGTGCCCGTGACGTTACCTCCCGGGTGGCCAAGGTCGGTGACGAGGCCAGCGCCAAGCGGATCGGTAACGGCCGCAAAAACGATCGGGATCGTTGATGTGGCGGCTGCGGCCGCTTGAGCCGATGGCGTCGAGATCGGGACGATGACCGTTGCGCCATTACCGACGAAAGTGTTGGCGATTTGTGCGGCGATGGTCGGATCGCCCTGCGCGGTCTCATAGGTGAAGGTGATCGGGGTCCCGGTGCAGGTGGTGCCAGCCGGCAGATCCTGAGCGCAGAAGCCGGCGGCAGCGAGCGCGTCGCGAACGCCGTCGCGGGTCGCGTCGAGCGCGGGGTGCTCCACGATCGCGGTCACGTCAACTGTGATGGTCTGGGCGAAGGCAGGGCCGGCAATCACCGCGCCGACCAACGCAAATGCAAGCTTACGCATGTGTTTTTCTCCCGTAACGCAGCCCGACTGATGCGGGCGCTTGGGGCGGAGGTCACGATTTTTCGCGGTCCGAGTCAATTGTCAGCGTTTCGCCGGGGACTTCAGTCCTCGATTGCGGGCCTGCCCCGATGGGTCTTCGTCTCGGAACGCCGTGTCTTGGCGGCCAGCCGTTCCCGTTTGGCGGCGAGCGTCGGCCGGGTCGGACGGCGCGGTTTCGGCGTTTCCGCCGCGCGGCGGATGAGATCGAGGAGCCGCTCCAGCGCGTCGGCGCGGTTGCGTTCGAGGGTGCGGAACCGCTGCGCGTGAATAACGATCTCGCCGTCCAGGGTGAGCCGCGATCCCGCCAGCTTCTCCAAGCGCGGCTTCATGCCCTCGGGCAGCGACGGCGAGTGGCGAACGTCGAACCGCAATTGCACCGCGGTCGAGACTTTGTTGACGTTCTGGCCGCCCGGTCCGGATGAACGGATGAAGCTCTCCGTCAGCTCGGCTTCGTCGATGGCAATGGTGTTGGTCACGGGAATCATGGCGATGGGGCTCCGCGCGGGGCGTACCATATTTGTCGTTGGCGGGTCTTGTGTCCGCTGTCGGCCAGTCCTATTTTCGATATATCGTAAGATATAGGAGTGTCTCTCATGAACTATCGATATGGATGCGGCCCAAGTGGATTCCACTTCGCCGGCCGCCATGGCCCGAGGGGCGGCCCGTTCGGCTTTGAGTTTGGCGGCCATGGCGGCCCCGGGGGCGGCGGCTTCCGTTTCGGCAGAATGTTGCGCGATGGTGATCTGCGCCTGATCGCGCTCGCCCTGATCGAACAGGAACCGCGCCACGGCTACGACATCATCAAGGCTTTGGAGGAGCGCTCGGGCGGGTTCTACAGCCCCAGCCCTGGCGTCATCTATCCAACGCTGACCTTCCTCGAAGAAGCGGGCTACGTGACCGCCAACGCCGAAGGCAACAAGAAGGTCTACACGATCGCCGAGGCCGGAAAGGCGCATCTCGACGAAAACCGCGAGACCGTGGAGGCGGCGTTGGACCAGATGGAAACACTAGCCGGCAAGCTCCAACGCGCCCGCAAATGGTTCGACTGGGCCGAAGGCGGCGCACATGACAGCCCGGACGAAGCCCAGAGCGAAACGATGAAGGAGCTCGATCAGGCGCGTCGGCGCTTGCGGGCGCTGATCGTCGCCGCCACGGAGGGCACCGAGGCCGACCAGAGGAAGGTCGCCGAAGTCCTCCAACGGGCGGCGGACGAAATCCTCGGCAAGGCCCAGGAGCACTAGTCCCACTCCGCCGGCCTCTTCCAAGGGGCCGGCGAAGGCTGGCGAAATGGGGGGCCGGCTGTTCAGCCGCCGCTTGGCGTCTTGGCCTCGATCGTTTTCGCGGTGGCCTTCTTTTTCAACGCCGCCTGATTGAAAGCGATCGCGGCGCGGACGAGCGCCTTCAAGGCGTGGGCGTCGATCTCGTGCCCTTTGGCGGAATTGATCGCCCGCCACTGGCTGCCGCCGAAGCCGTTGTTGAAGAGCCCGTGGGGGTCATCTAGCTGCGCCCCATGCGAAAAGGTCAGCTTGATCTTCTGCTTGAGGACGGTGGCAACGGCAATAATGCCGTCGCGTTCCCAGACCGGGCTTCCCATCCATTTCCAGGTCTCGACGATCTGAGAATCAGCAGAGAGAAGCGTCTTCCTCACCTTCGCCAGCATTTCGCCGCGCCAGTCGGTCAGGCCTTCGATCAGCCGGTCGATTTGCTCGGGTGGGGTCATCGTGGTCCTTTGGCAGCGCGCATCAGCCCGCCGCCTGCTTCACCAGCGCAACGATACGCGCCTCGGCCGCCGGCGTGAGCTTCAACAGCGCGAAGGCCACGGGCCAAATATCGCCGTCATCGAGCCTCGCGCCTTCGTTGAAGCCAAGCGTCGCGTAGCGCGTCTTGAACTTCTGGGCGCTCTGAAAGAAGCACACGGCCTTCCCGTCCCGCGCGTAGGCCGGCATCCCGTACCAGGTCTGCGGCGACAGGTTCGGCGCACTCGCCTTGATGAGTGCGTGAATCCGGGTGGCCATCGTCCGGTCGGGTTCGGGCAGTTCGGCGATCTTGGCGAGGACGTCGCCTTCGCCCCCAGCCTTGCTCTTTTTGGAGCTGCGCCGCTTCTGAGCCTTCAGCTCGGCGGCGCGTTCCTTCATCGCTGCGCGTTCGTCCTCGGTGAAGCCGCCCGACGCGGCGTCGCCTTTCGGCGTCTTCGTCCTCTCCGCCATCCTGGTCTCCCTCGGGGCTCAGCCCTGCCAGCGCGCCAGCTGGGTGATCTGCACGAGATTGCCGCAGCCGTCATGGAGCTGGGCGATGGTTGAGCCGGTCACTTCCGTCGGCGGCATGGTGAAGGTACCGCCTTTTCCGTTGATCCGCTCATAATCGCCCTTCACATCGTCGGTGAAGAACATGACCGCCGGCTGGCCCTGCTTGAAGATGGCTTCCTGATAGGCCTTGCCTGCCGGGTTGTCGTTGAGCGCCAGCTGCAGCTCGGTACCGTCCGGCTCGTCGGGCGAGGCGACGGTGAGCCAGCGGTAGGGCCCGTTGCTGAAGTCGGCCTTCTTATTCAGACCCAGCACCTCCGTATAGAAGCGCAGCGCCTTCTCCTGGTCGTCAACATAGATGCTGGTGAGCTTGATCTTCATCGTTTTCTCCGGGTGTCATTTTGGGTTGGGCATCCATCAGGACGCGTCAGTCGATCTTGGTCAGCAGTTCTTCCAATGAGGCGATGAAGGTCCGCCATCCGGCCGTCGCACCCTTGAGGGCCTGCTGCTGATCGGGGTGGAACCCTGACTGCTCCATGCGCAGCCGGGTGCCCGTGCTCGTCGGGGTCAGCGTCCAGGTGACGACGCTTTCGAGGCCATAGGCATCCCATGTGTAGGTGAGCGTCTTCTCCGGCTCGACGGTCACGACCTCGCAGTCGATGATGATATCGACGTCCGGCTGGGGCTGCCGCTGGAGGTTGAAGCGATGACCTTCGACGGGCTTGAAGTCGTTCTTCATCAGCCATTCGTCGATCAGATGCGGTTGCGTCAGGGCGCGCCAGATCTTCTCCGGCGGAAAGGCCAGTTCCCGCTCGACGACGACGGAGCGTGTCTCGGTTTCAGTATCTGTCACTGGTCCATCCTTTTGAGCAGGTTTTCAAGATTATCGAACCGGCTCTGCCAGAACCCGGCCATTTCAGTCGTCCAGTCGACCAACGGCGCCAGAGCATCAAGCTGCGCGCTGTAATGCGTCTGCCTGCCTTCATGGCGGCCACGCACCAGCCCGGCCTCCTTCAGCACCGCGAGATGTTTGGAGACCACGGGCTGCGAGACGCCCGCCCCGCCAGTGAGCGCGGCCACGGTCTTCTCGCCTTCCCGACAAAGCCGCTCGAAGAGCGCCCGTCTCGTGGGATCGGCTAAAGACCGGAAGATTACGTCTTGCACCTCGGACATCCATACCCCGTTGGCTATCTGTTAGAGATCAATAGCCGAAGAGCTATGGATGAGTCAAGCGGGCGCTAAAGGCCCATGCCATAGGCATCCATTCCGGCGTCGGGCGGATCGCCCGCCGGTACGAGATGCCAACCCTCAATGCCGCGGCCATAGGCTTCGCCGGTCAGATGGTCGGCATGCCAATAGTAGAGCGGCCGGCCCTTGTAGGCCCACTGCGTGGCGCCATCGCGGCGCAGGACGATGGTCCAGTCGCCAGATGGTGACGCACCCTCCCCGGCGGCGAAGGGCGGCCAGAGGACGGCGCAATTGTCGTAGCAGGCGGGAACGCCGTCCACATCGCCATCATAGGTGTAGAGCGACAGGCCGTCCGGGCCGGCCAGGACGCGCCCAAAATCGGTCACGACCACCGTCGCCGGGCCGTTCGTCGTCTGGGCAAGAGCGACGGTGGCAAACCCAGTGAGCAGGACAATGCCGGCCAATCTGATCCAGGGCTGCGACGCCATCGGACTGCCTCCGCGGTTATGATGCGCGCCGCAGGCGTGCCTCCGCCAACTATCATCGCCGACCGGGTCGCCGTCAGGCGCCGACGCCGCTCGCCAGCTCCTTGAGTTCCGGGACGTTGAAAGTCGCCAATATCCTGTCGAGGCTGTCGGCGACACGGGCCAATTCGTGTCCGGCCGGGAAGATGTGCCGCGCGTGACCGGCCATTTCAGCGACGCGCTCGGCCATCACTCGCATCTCCCCCGGGCCCAGCGGGATCCTGGCAACGTCGCGTAGCATCGTGAAGGTCATGCCGGCATTCACGCCCGGCAGCGCTGCGCCCGCTGGCAGCGAGGCCAAGTGAGAGGCGACGACAGGCAGCACTTCCATCAGATCGATCGCCGCATCGACAAACAGGCGTTTGCCGGCACTATCCGCGCCGCGCCCAAAGGCCTGCACGAGACAGCGTAGGACATGGCCGTAGACGGAGTTGGCAAGGTCCAGGACGAGCGACGCTTCCGGCGCATCAACCAACATTCGGTGCTCGCCGTGAAACCCGCTGGTCGTCGGATTGCGCGCCACAGGGAAAGAGGGCTCGAAGGAAGCGTCTTCAGCAATGAAGGAATCGTATTCCTCCCGCACCTTGAGGAAGCGGTTGTAGTGACTATTGTCGTTGTGGCGCGGTCCGCCTTCGCCCTGTTCGATTATGGTCGCGATCGCAGCCTCGGCGCCCGAAAGATCTGAGATGACGGTGAGCCCCGGGAGCGAAGCGTCAGAGGGGCCGATCTGCGAGGCGGGGTCGCCGCAGAAAACCAATTCCTCGCCATGGTGGTGGCACAGCACAACGAGCCCGTGACGGATGCCGCGGTAAAGATGTCCAACAGTCGCGTAGTCCTGGGCGCTGGGCATCAGCCGCCCTTTGCGTTGGGTGCGATGATATTCGGCCGGATGGACAAACTCAGCGCTGTCGATGAGTTCACGACCTTCAGGACGCTCGAGATAGATGAAGTGGTCCAGCGTCGCCCGCGAGAATCCGGCTAGTTCCAGCACCACCCCGGATGGGTGATAGCCGGGCGGGATTGGAAAGTTCGGCCGCGATAGATGGGGCCCGGCGCCGATCGCCGTCGCGAGGTTGCAGGCCAAGGCCAAGTGGGCCATTTCCTCGATCGCAACCGAGTTGATCGCCTGGCGCCAGCGCACCACGGTTGCCGCCTGCTGGGCGGTCAGCCCGTCGCGCTCGCCGCGCTTCAACCCCCAGGCGGCGTAGAGGTAGCAGGCCATCAGATTGTGCTCGATCGCCGCTGCCTCGGCGAGCATGTAGACGAGCTCTTCGCGGGTCTCGATGCGAATCTTCGGCTCAGCGACCGACATGCGCCAACCTCTGCGACCACATGGCCGTCGGCTGGGTTATTGCGCTTGGCTCGGAAAGACAACCAATTCGTCGCGCTTAATGGTGCGGGCGGTGGGGGTCGAACCCACACGGGACGAAGCCCGAGGGATTTTAAGTCCCTTGCGTCTACCAGTTCCGCCACGCCCGCACGCCGTTTGGCCTAGGCCGCGCCCGGCATGAGATCAAGCTAGGGCGCGGCGTCGGGATCGGTTTCTATCGCGAGTGCAAGACCTGCCAGCATCGCTTCCACCGCGTCGGCCGCCGCGGCGAGCTTGGCCCCATCGCGCGAGCGAAGGACGATGTCGGCGCGAAAGCCGCTGGGGCTGACCTTGGGATAGCTGCCGATGGTGACCTCGGGGAAGCGCCGCTGAACCTCGCCAAGTGGTGCGGCGAAGGCGCCCTCGCCTGCCAGAACCGGTATCGTCCGGGACGCGACCTTGCTCCCCGTCGGCAGGATTTGAGCGAGCTCGCCAAGCATCGCCTTCATGATCGCCGGGACGCCGGCCAGCACATGCACATTGCCGATGATGAAGCCGGGCGCCGCGGAAACCGGGTTGGCGATCAGCGCCGCACCTTCGGGGATCCGCGCCATCCGCAGACGCGGCGGCGTCAGCGCGATCTCGCCATAACGGTCGCGCAGCATTGCGACCGCACGCGGGTCCTCGATCAGCGGCACGGCGAAGGCGCCGGCGATGCCCTCTGCGGTGATGTCGTCATGGGTCGGCCCGATGCCGCCGGTGGTGAAGACAAGGGCGTATGCCGCCCGCAGGGCATTGACCGCTGCGACGATTGCCTCCCGCCGGTCGGACACGACGCGCACCTCGCAAAGGTCGATGCCGCGTTCGGTCAGGAAGTCGGCGATTGTGCCGGTATTGGTATCCTTCGTGCGACCGGAGAGAATTTCGTCGCCGATAACGACCAGGCCGGCTGTGATGATGCCTTCGTTCATAGGTAACTCTTTGCCGAACCGCGTTCAAAGACCATATGAAAGCCTTATCCACCCTCGCTTCGTCCACGCCAATGGGTTAGTCTTGGCGCAAATCGGGACTCTCAGATGGTCAGTTACGTCGAGGCCGACAGCGCTCCAAGCCGGAACAGCGGCCAGATCAAGCTTCACTCGAAGGACGACTTCGTCGCGATGCATCGCGCCGGGCGGCTCACGGCCGAATGCCTGGATGCGGTGACGTCCCTGATCCGTCCCGGCGTCACCACCGACCTGATCGACGAATTTGTCTATCAGTTCGCTCTCGATCATGGCGCCTTGCCCGCGACGCTCGGCTATCGCGGCTATTGGAAGTCCACCTGCACTTCGGTCAATCACGTTGTCTGTCACGGGATTCCCGGCCCCAAACCAATGCGTGACGGCGATATCGTCAATATCGACGTAACGCTGATCGTCGACGGCTGGCACGGCGATTCGAGCCGCATGTATCCGGTCGGCGAAGTGAAGCGCGCTGCGCAGCGGCTGATGGACGTGACCTATGAGGCGATGATGCGCGGCATTGCCGAGATCAAGCCGGGCGCCACGATAGGCGATATCGGCGCCGCCATCCAGGACTACGCCGAGGCGGAGCGTTGCAGCGTCGTCCGCGACTTCTGCGGCCATGGCGTCGGCCGCCTGTTCCACGACGAGCCGAACATCCTGCATTACGGGCATCGCGGTGACGGGGCCGAGTTGAAGTCAGGGATGATTTTCACGGTCGAGCCGATGATCAATCTCGGCCGGCCGCAGGTGAAGGTGTTGCCGGACGGCTGGACCGCGGTCACCCGCGACCGCTCGCTATCGGCGCAGTTCGAGCACTCGGTCGGCGTCACCGAGGACGGCGTCGAGATCTTCACGCTGTCGCCTGCCGGCCTCGATCGCCCCCCATACGATCTCGCCTGATGCCGTCAGACGGCCGGGATTCCGATCCTGAGCCGCACTATCTGGGTCACCGCGCCCGGCTCACGGAACGTTTCCGTGCGGGCGGTGGCGAAACGCTGCCGGACTATGAGCTCCTCGAGTTGATCCTGTTCCAGGCGCTGCCGCGGCGGGACACCAAGCCGCTGGCCAAGGAACTCCTCAAGCGCTTCGGTAGTTTCTCCGCCGTCCTCGCCGCGCCGGAAGAGCGGTTGCGTGAAGTCGAAGGCGTCGGTGACAAGGTGGCACTCCACCTCAAGCTGATCCAGGCGGCGGCGGCGCGCTACGCGCGTGACGCTGTGCGGGACCGGCCGCTGCTCTCATCCTGGCAGGCGGTCATCGACTATTGTCGCGCGGCGATGGCCTATGCCGAGCGCGAGCAATTCCGCATCCTCTTCCTCGACAAGAAGAACGGCCTCATCGCCGACGAGGTGCAACAGACCGGCACGGTCGATCACACGCCGGTCTATCCGCGTGAGGTCGTCAAGCGCGCCTTGGAACTTTCAGCGACCGCGCTGATCCTGGTGCACAACCATCCCTCGGGAGACCCGCAGCCCTCGCGCGCGGACATCGACATGACCGCAAGGATCGTCGATATCGCCAAGCCGCTTGGCATTGTCATCCATGATCACATTATCGTCGGCAGCGGCGGCCATGCCAGCTTCAAGGCACTCGGCCTGATCTGAGGGATCGGCGGGCCGGAGCGCCCCCGGCCCCCCAATTGGCCTTACGCGCGGGCGTAGGTCGAGACGACGTTGCCCTTGCTGGTGCGGAAGGTGTCGACGAGCGTCAGACGCGTGACCGGATCGTCCGGCGCGAATAGATGCCTCAGGCCACTGCCGGCAATCACCGGGTGGCTGATGAGGGTGAGTTCATCGAGAAGACCGGCAAAGAGGAGTTCGCGGACGATCGTGATGCCGGCCATGGCCGCGATTTCTCCGCCGGGCTTGTCTTTGAGCGCCCGCACGAAGCCGTGCAATTCGTCCTCGATCAGGGAGGCGTTCTGCCAGGACAGCGGTCCCTTCAGGGTCCGCGAAGCGACGAATTTCGGTACGTTATTGATGAAGCCCGCAAAATCCATGTCGGCCCCGGCATCCGGCCAGAAGCCGGACCATTCCTGATAGCCGACGCGGCCAAGAAGGACGGTGTCGGTCTTGGCCATGACCTGACCCAGGGCCGCGCCCAACTCGTCGTCGAATGCGTCGAACTGCCAGAGATTGGGCGCCTCGACGACGCCGTCGATGGAGTGGAAAAGGCCGGCGGTCAATTTGCGCATGATTGTGCTCCCATTGTCAGCGGCGTCCGCCATTGGACGCCGTCAACTGCATGACGAGCGAAACGCGGCCGGATCGACATTTGCGTCAGATCTTTTCCGCGGCCCCATCGCATTTTGCTAAGCGCCCGCTTCCTTCGGCGCGAGGACAATGATGAGGTCCTTCGCCTCGACGGCACCACCCGGATGGATGAGGATTTCCTCGACCACACCGTCGATCGCGGCGTGCTGGGATGTCTCCATCTTCATCGCCTCGATGGTGAAGAGCGGATCGCCGGCCTTGACCGGCTGGCCGACCTTGACGGCGATTGTAGCGACGACGCCCGGCATCGGGGCCGCGACGTGGCCGGGCTCGTTCTCTGACGCCTTGCGGCGTACCGGGATGTTAGCGGCGGCGTCGCGATCGGGGACGCGGATCATGCGCGGCTGGCCGTTGAGCTCGAAGAAGACGCGGGCCTGGCCCTCCTCGTCGACATCACCGACGACCTGGAGACGAACGACCAGCGTCTTGCCCGGCTCGAAGTCGATCGAGATCTCGTCGCCGCTGGCCATGCCGTAGAAATAGACCGGCGTCGGCAGATAGGTGACCGGGCCGTATTTGCTGATCGCCGCCGCGAACTCGACGAAGACCTTCGGGTACATGAGATAGGAGGCGAACTCGGTGTCGCTGATCTCGCGGCCGACGAGCCCCTCGGCCTCCTTCCGCTCCGCCTCGAGATCGGCGTCGGGAAGCAGCGAGCCCGGCCGCACGGTGATCGCCGCCTCGCCCTTCAGCACCTTCTCCTGCAGCGCCTTCGGCCAGCCGCCCGGCGGCTGACCGAGATCGCCATGCATCATCTCGACGACCGATTGCGGGAAGGCAATCTCGACGTCCGGATCGACGACGTCATCCGGCGTCAGATCCTGCGACACCATCATCAACGCCATGTCGCCGACGACCTTCGACGACGGCGTCACCTTGACGATGTCGCCGAAGAGCTGGTTGGCGGCATGATAGGCCTTGGCGACCTTGTGCCACTTGCCGGTGAGCCCGAGGCCGCGCGCCTGTTCGCGCAGATTGGTATATTGACCGCCCGGCATCTCGTGGAGATAGACCTCCGACGCGCCAGATTTGAGGTCGCTCTCGAACGACGCATACTGGCCACGCACGGCTTCCCAATAGAAGCTGAGTTCGCGGATCGTTTCCATCGAAAGACCGGTCGAATATTCGGTGCTCTCAAGCGCGGCGACCAGTGAGCCCAGGCAGGGCTGCGACACGGTTCCCGACATGGAGTCGATCGCGGCATCGAAGGCGTCGACGCCGGCTTCCACCGCGGCAAGCACGGTGGCGCCGGAAACGCCGGACGTATCGTGGGTGTGGAGATGGATCGGCAGGCCCACCTCCTCCTTCAGCGCCTTGAGCAGCACCGTCGCGGCCGGCGCCCGAAGCAGCCCCGCCATATCCTTGATGCCGAGGATGTGGCAGCCGGCGGCCTCCAACTCCTTGGCAAGCTTGACGTAATAGCTGAGCGAATATTTCGATCGGTTCGGATCGAGGATGTCGCCGGTGTAGCAGATCGCGCCCTCGGCGATCATGCCCTCCTCATTCACGGCGTCGATCGCGACGCGCATGTTCTCGACCCAATTGAGGCAGTCGAAGATGCGGAAGATATCCATCCCCGCGCTCGCCGCCTGCTTGACGAAATAGCGAACGACGTTGTCCGGATAGTTCTTGTAGCCGACGGCGTTGGCGCCCCGGAACAGCATCTGCAGCAGGATGTTCGGGACGCGCTGGCGGAGCTGCGCCAAGCGTTCCCACGGATCCTCCGTGACGAAGCGCATCGCGACATCGAACGTGGCGCCGCCCCAGCACTCGAGCGACAGCAGCTCCGGCAGACCGGTCGCATAGCCTTCGGCGGCGTGGATAATGTCGTAGCTGCGGAACCGAGTCGCCAACAGCGACTGATGCGCATCGCGCATCGTCGTATCGGTGACCAACGGCCGCTTCTGCTCCAGCATCCAATCGGCGAAGCCTTTCGGTCCGAGCCGGTCGAAGAGCTGCTTGGTACCCTCCCTCGGCGGACCGTCGAAGCGCGGCGGCGCGGGCTTGGCCGATCCCGGCATCGGCTCGGCACGGCCGCGGACTTCCGGATGGCCGTTGACGGTCACGTCCGCGATGTAGGTGGCGATGAGCGAGGCGCGGTCGACACGCGGCGGATAGCGGAAGAGTTCGGGCGTTTCGTCGATGAACCGCGTCGTCACCTCATTGGCGCGGAAGCGCGGATGCTCCATCACGGCCTCGAGGAACGGCAGATTGGTGGCGACGCCGCGGATGCGATATTCGCGCACCGCCCGCAGCATGCGCGAGATCGCCTCTTCCGGCGTCGGCGCCCAGGCCGTGATCTTCTCGAGCAACGGATCGTAGAAGCGTGTGACGACCGCGCCCGAATAGGCCGTGCCGCCATCGACGCGGATGCCAAAGCCGAAGGCGCCGCGATAGGCGGTGATGCGGCCATAGTCCGGGATGAAGTTGTTTTCCGGGTTCTCGGTGGTGATCCGGCACTGCAAGGCATTGCCGTCGAGGATGATCTTGTCTTGCGTCGGGACGCCGGTCTCCTCGACCCTGCCGATATGGCCGCCCTCGGCGATGCGGATCTGGGCCTTGACGATGTCGATGCCGGTCACGACCTCGGTGACCGTGTGCTCGACCTGGATGCGCGGATTGACCTCGATGAAATAGAAGGCGCCCGTGTCGGCATCGAGCAGGAACTCGACGGTGCCGGCGCCAATATAGTCGGTCGCCCGGCCGATCTTCAGCGCGGCCTCGGCCATCGCCTCGCGGGTTTCGTTGTCGAGATAGGCAGCCGGCGCGCGCTCGATCACTTTCTGATGGCGGCGCTGCACGGAGCAATCGCGCTCGAACAGGTGGACCAGATTGCCGTGGGTGTCGCCGAGGATCTGCACCTCGATGTGGCGGGCCCGGCGCACGAGCTTCTCGAAATAGACTTCGTCCTTGCCGAAGGCCGCAGCGGCCTCGCGGCGCGCCGAGCGGACGGTTTCGATCAGCTTGTCGCCGCTTTCGATCGGCCGCATGCCGCGGCCACCGCCGCCCCATGAGGCCTTCAGCATGACCGGATAGCCGATCCCTTCGGCAAGGCGCTCGAGCTGATCTCGGGTCGGTTGGCAGCGGTTCGGTTGCCGGCACCACCGGCACGCCTACGGAAACGGCAAGATTACGGGCGGAGACCTTGTTGCCCAGGCTGCGCATCGTTTCAGGCTGGGGGCCAACGAAGGTGATCCCAGCTTCGGCGCAGGCTTCAGCAAATTCAGGGCTTTCGGAAAGGAATCCATAGCCGGGGTGAATGGCATCGACGCGGGTCTCCTTGGCGACCCGGATGATCTCGTCGATGTCGAGATAGGCCTCGATCGGACCCTTTCCCTCACCGACGCGATAGGCCTCGTCGGCCTTGAAACGATGCAAGGACAGCTTGTCCTCTTCGGCGTAGATCGCGACGTTCTCGATACCGAGTTCGGTAGCAGCCCGGAAAATGCGGATTGCGATTTCGGATCGATTGGCGACGAGGAGGCGCTTGATGTCTTTCAACAGAAACTGACCCCAGTCCTTGGCCGGCCAACGGTTTTGGCCAGCAATAATCGAGCCGGGCGTGGCGCAATATGGCGACGGCGACCCGGCCGGAAGCACGCTGAATTGCCTATCTTTTATCGCCGATGCAAGTTGTGGCTCCTATGCGCGGGACGCAACTCACCCCCGCAAAACCGTCGATTGTGATATTCAGCGGCCAATTCTCGGCCGGTAAGATTGATGCAGCCCCGCTAAGATTGCTAGTGAGGGTGCCAACGCCGCCTGTCCAAGCCGGGCGGCCGTGATCGCGAAGGATTCCCATGGCCCGTATGAGAGCAACCGAAGCTGCCGTCCACGTCCTGGAAAAGGAGGGCGTGAAGCACGCTTTCGGCGTACCGGGCGCGGCCATCAATCCGCTCTACGCGGCGCTGCGCAAGGCCGGCTCTATCCAGCATGTCCTCGCGCGCCATGTCGAAGGCGCCTCGCATATGGCCGAGGGCTACACCCGCGCCATCGCCGGCAATATCGGCGTTTGCCTCGGCACTTCCGGTCCGGCGGGTACCGACATGATTACGGGCCTCTATTCCGCCTGGGCGGATTCGATCCCGATCCTGTGCATTACCGGCCAGGCGCCGCGGGCGAAGCTGAACAAGGAAGACTTCCAGGCCGTCGACATCCCTTCGATCGCCAAGCCGGTCACCAAGTGGGCCGAAACGATCATGGAGCCGGCGCTGGTTCCGCAGGCAATCCAGAAGGCCTTTCACCTGATGCGCTCCGGTCGCCCTGGCCCGGTGCTGCTCGACCTGCCGATCGACGTGCAGATGGGCGAGATCGAGTTCGATCCCGACACCTACGAGCCGCTGCCGGTCTACAAGCCCTCTGCGACACGCAAGCAGATCGACAAGGCGCTCGCCATGATGAACGCGGCGGAGCGCCCGCTGATCATCGCCGGCGGCGGAATCATCAATGCCGACGCTTCGGACCTCCTGGTGGAGTTCGCCGAAATCACCGGTATTCCTGTGGTGCCGACCCTGATGGGCTGGGGCTCGATCCCGGACAGCCATCCGCTGATGGCCGGCATGGTCGGCATCCAGACCAGCCACCGCTATGGCAATGCCACATTCCTCCGGTCGGACTTCATCCTTGGCGTCGGCAATCGCTGGGCGAACCGGCATACGGGCGGCCTAGACACCTACACCAAGGGCCGCAAGTTCGTGCATGTCGACATTGAGCCGACCCAGATCGGCCGGGTGTTCATGCCGGACTACGGCATCACCTCGGACGCCAAGGCGGCGCTCGCGCTGTTCGTCGAGGCAGCCAAGGAAATGAAGGCTGCTGGCAAGCTGAAGGACCGCAGTGCATGGGCAGCCGAAGGCGCCTACCGCAAGGAAAAGATGCTGCGGAAGTCGCATTTCGACAATGTGCCGCTGAAGCCGCAGCGGGTCTATGAGGAGATGATTTCGCAGTTCGGCGACGACGTTTGTTACGTCACCGCGATTGGCCTGTCGCAGATCGCCGGGGCGCAGTTCCTGCGGGTGCAGAAGCCCCGCCATTGGATCAATTGCGGCCAGGCGGGACCGCTGGGCTGGACCCTCCCCGCGGCGCTCGGCGTCCGCGCCGCCGATCCGAAGCGCAAGATCGTGGCTCTGTCGGGCGACTATGACTTCCAGTTCCTCATCGAGGAGCTCGCCGTCGGCGCGCAACACAAGCTGCCCTACATCCATGTCCTGCTGAACAACTCCTATCTCGGCCTGATCCGGCAGTCGCAGCGCGCCTTCGACATGGACTTCCAGGTCAGCCTGGCATTCGACAACATCAACGCGGCGCCCGATGGCGACGCGGTGCCGGGTTATGGCGTTGACCATGTTGCGGTCGCCGAAGGGCTTGGCTGCAAGGCGGTGCGGGTGAAGAGCCCGAACGAATTCGGCGAGGCCTTCGCCAAAGCCGAGGCACTGATGAACGAGCATCAGGTGCCGGTCGTGATCGAGTTCATCACCGAGCGCGTGACCAACATCGCCATGGGGCCGGACCTTGATGCGGTCAACGAGTTCGAAGAGATCCTCGACCTCGACCCCAGTCTGACCAAGGAAAATGGCTGGGTACCAGCCACGGCGGCCCAGCACGAGCCCGCCGAGTAAATTCGCGCGAACATTCAATTGCTTGAGGAATTTTGCTGATGCCCAAATTCGCGGCTAATCTGTCGATGCTGTTCACCGAGAACGATTTCCTCGACCGCTTTGCCGCGGCCGCCGCGGCGGGCTTCAAGGGCGTTGAGTATCTCTTCCCCTATGCCTTCCCGGCATCCGAGATAGCCGCGCGACTGAAAGACAACGGCCTGACGCAGGTGCTGTTCAACCTGCCGGCCGGCAATTGGGATGCGGGCGATCGCGGCATCACCTGCCTTCCCGATCGCGTCGATGAATTCAAGGCGGGCGTCGACAAGGCGATCGAATATGCCGAGGCGCTCGGCTGCAAGCAGGTGAACACACTGGCCGGCATCGCGCCGGTGGGGGCGTCCGGTCCTGAGCTCCGGCAGACCTTCATCAGCAATCTGCGCTACGCGGTGGCCAAGCTGCAGGCGGCGGGGATCAAGCTCCTGATCGAACCGATCAACGTGTTCGATATTCCGGGCTTCTATCTCAACCACACCAATCAGGCGCTTGAGATCATCGCCGAAGTCGGCAGCGACAACCTCTTCCTGCAATATGACATCTACCATATGCAGCGAATGGAAGGAGAATTGGCCGCAACGATCGAGCGGAACCTTCCGCACATCGCGCATGTGCAGCTTGCGGACAATCCGGGCCGCAACGAGCCGGGCACCGGCGAAATCAACTACCCGTTCCTTTTCAAGCATTTGGACAAGATCGGCTACACCGGCTGGGTCGGTTGCGAATACAAGCCTGCAGCGGGCACCGTCGCCGGCCTCGGCTGGATGGCGCAGTCGGCTTAGCGCCGGACCACTACACAAAACATACGGGAGACGTGGCAGATGAAGGTCGGATTCATAGGACTTGGCATCATGGGGCGGCCGATGGCCGGCCACCTACTCGCCGGCGGTCATGAGCTCGCCGCTTATGACATCAAGCCGGTGGCGCAGGACATTCTCGACGCTGGCGGTGTCGCCTGCGCTTCGGCCAAGGCGGTCGCGGAACAGAGCGATGTTATCGTCGTCATGGTCCCCGACACGCCGCACGTCGAGGCAGCGCTGTTCGCTGCGGACGGCGTTGCCGAGGGCCTGTCGGCCGGCAAGACAGTCATCGACATGAGCTCGATCTCGCCGATCGCGACCAAGGTTTTCGCCGAGAAGATCAAGGCGCTGGGCTGCGAATATCTCGATGCGCCGGTTTCTGGCGGCGAAGTCGGCGCCAAGAACGCGACGCTGACGATCATGGTCGGCGGCACGGAGGAATCCTTCGCCCGCGTGAAGCCGCTGTTCGAGCTGATGGGCAAGAACATCACGCTGGTCGGCGGCAACGGCGACGGGCAGACCGCCAAGGTCGCCAACCAGATCATCGTCGCCCTGAACATCGAGGCGGTGGGCGAAGCGCTGCTGTTTGCGTCCAAGGCCGGCGCCGATCCGGCCAAGGTGCGCGAGGCGCTGATGGGCGGCTTCGCCTCGTCGAAGATCCTCGAAGTTCACGGCGAGCGCATGGTCAAGCGGACCTTCAATCCCGGCTTCCGCATCGCTCTGCACCAGAAGGATCTCAACCTGGCGCTGGAATCGGCGCGCAGCCTGAAGATGGCCCTGCCGAGCACGGCGCTGGCGCAGCAACTCTTCAACACCTGCGCGGCCCATGGCGGCGCAGCTTGGGATCACTCCGCGATGGTCAAGGCGCTCGAGATCATGGCCAATCATACGGTGATGCCAGACTAGCCAGCGCCTCGGGTCGACGGCGATGACCTTCAAGCTGCGGCACGCCATCAAGGACGCCGCTCTCACCGCGGATAACGCGGAGGCGAAGCGTATCTTGGAAGCGGTGCCCGGCGATTGGCGCACGGAGGCCTTCGAGATTGCGTCAGATCTCACGCCAAAACTGCGGTTACGCCTCGCCGGCGTCTGCTTGCGCTTCGATCTGATCGATGCCGCGGTGAAACTCCTGCTGCCCGAGAACGGATCGGCGGCGCAGCCACCGGTTGAGGCGATCGTTCTCGATCCGCAATTTACGCGGCCCGACGGACATCACGATCCGCACGACCGCTTCTATCTCGATCTGGTCACAAAGGCTGGGCTTTCGGCAGCGTGGGTCCATCCCCCGGCTCCCGCGAGCGTGCTGCCGGCCGGGGTGATCGACCTCGGTTCGCTGACTCATTTGCCGCTGAAGCGGCTGTTCCCGGCGGCCTTGGGAACGCCGGAATTGTCCGCGCTGAATCGCCTCGTCGAGGTCATGTTTCAGCGCTCGCTGCCCGTCGCGGCAGCGCGCCTCATCATTGTCCCCACCGCGTTCCTCACCTTCATCGAAGGTCTCGCGATGTTTGTCGCCGCACTGCAAAAACCGCCGGCCCTCCTCCTGTGCATTCACGAACCCTTCGGGAGCGAGCCTGGACCGCAGGACGCCATGCGCGAGACCTTCCGAGCAGCTTTCGACAGACTGCGCAACGTGCCTGAATTGCGGCTCCTGGTCGTTACCGAGTCGCCCCCCATCGCCGAGGGGTTTCGCAACATGTTCGGCGATGATTGGGAAGTCGTTGCCGGGCCGGTCGTCGCCGGTACCCGCCGTCTCGCCAGTGAACGGGCACTTCGGGAGCGGGGAGACATCGTCGCCGGATTTGTCGGCCGAGGCACGACAGACCGCGGCGTGCGGCTGCTGCCGGAGATCGCGAAACGAACCTTGGCCGACCGGCCGGACATCGGATGGCGAATCCAACTCAACCCACGCCGGTCGCCCGACCCGCAAACCGACGCCGTAGGTGCTGCGCTCGAGCAAGAGATCGCGGACGGCGCGGTCGATTTCATACCTCGCCGGCTCGACGCCACAGAATATGCCGAACTGCTTGAGTCGATCGATATCATGGTGATGCCGTTCGATTCCGCGTACCAGCTCCGTTCGTCCGGCCTCCCGCCGGAATGCCTTAGCTTTGGCATCGTCATGGTCGTGCCCGAGGGGAGCACGATGGCGCGGTTGGCCGCGGATTACGATGCCGGCTACGTGACGTTCGCCGAGCGGGAACCCGATGCGATTGCCGCGGCGATCGGCAAGGCCGCCGAGAACATCGCAGTCTTACGCGGGAAGTCAGCCGACGCCGCAAAGCGCTTCGGCAGCAGCGATGGCCGCCGCAGGGTCGAGCAATTCATCGAGGCCGCCTGATGCCGGATCGCCGCCCCCTCCTTCGCGCCATGTTCGATGCCGCGGTTGCCGCCGCATCGCCGGCGCTGTGCGTGCCGCCGTACCTGCCGGTGCCGCCGAAAGGGCGCGCCGTTATAGTCGGCGCGGGCAAGGCCGCGGCATCAATGGCCGCGGCGGTTGAGGCGAATTGGCCGGGGCCGATCCAGGGCCTCGTCGTCACCCGTTATGGGCATGCGGTCCCTTGCGCGCGGATCGAAGTGGTTGAGGCATCACATCCCGTGCCGGACGAGGCGGGACGCGCCGCCGCCGCGCGGATCTTGGCGCTGGCGCAAAGCCTTGGGCCGGATGATCTGCTGCTCTGCCTCATCTCCGGCGGCGGGTCAGCGCTCCTTGCACTGCCGCCGGACGGGCTGACACTGGAGGACAAGCAGGACATCAACCGCGCTCTCCTCCGTTCGGGTGCCACCATCAGCGAAATGAACTGCGTCCGGAAGCATCTCTCGGCCATCAAGGGCGGACGCTTGGCGGCAGCCGCCGCGCCGGCGCATGTCGTGTCGCTGATCATCTCCGATGTTCCCGGGGACGACCCAGCCGTGATCGCTTCCGGCCCGACAGTGCCCGACCCCACGACATCGGCGGACGCGCTCGCGATTCTACAGCGCTATGACATCGCCATCTCGGACGCGGTGTTGCAGCATCTGGCGAGTTCGGCGTCGGAAACGCCGAAACCGGGGGACCCGGCGTTCGTCAGGGTGCAGAACGTGGTTGTCGCCTCGGCGATGGCTTCGCTGCAGGCTGGGGCCGCCGTTGCCGCAAAGGCCGGCTTTGCGACGCGCATCCTCAGCGACGCGATCGAGGGCGAGGCCCGCGCGGTCGGCGCGGCGCATGCCAGCTTCGCCGAAGCGGTGCCCGCCGACGATGCGCCGCTGGCGCTCATCTCCGGTGGCGAGACGACGGTGACGATCCGTTCCGATGGCGGGCGCGGCGGTCGCAACAGCGAATATCTGCTGGCGCTGGGTCTCGGCCTCGACGGCGACCCGCGCTACGCCGCCCTCGCAGCAGACACGGACGGCATCGACGGCAGCGAAGACAACGCCGGGGCCTTCCTGACGCCGGACACCCTAGCCAAAGCCCGGGCCGCCGGACTCGACCCGGCAGGGCGGCTCGAATCACACGACGCCTATTCGGTTTTCGAGGCCGCCGGCGATCTGCTCGTCAGCGGCCCGACCTTCACCAATGTCAATGACTTCCGGGTGACGCTGGTTGAGCGGGATTGATCCCACCCGCGCCTCGGTTCAGACTCGGGCCATGGAACCGTTGATTGCCTTTCCCGTTCCGAACGCCGCCATTCTGGGCCGACGTTCGGCCATCGTCTCGGGCCTCTCCAAACTCGTTCCGGCTGACGCCTTGGTCGAAGCCGAGGAAGAACGGCGGGCCTATGAGACCGACGCCTACACCGCCTATCGCCGCCTTCCGTTGGCGGTCGTTCTGCCACGCACGACGGAGGAAGTTGCCGCCGTGCTCCGCTTCTGCAGCGACAATGCCGTGCCCGTCGTGGCGCGTGGGGCCGGCACGTCGCTGGCCGGCGGCGCCATCCCGCAGGAGGACGCGGTTGTCGTCGGGCTGGGCCGGATGAACCGCATCCTCGAAATCGACCTTGCCAATCGCTTCGCCCGCGTCCAGGCGGGCGTCACCAATCTCGCGATCAGCGGCGCCGTCGGCCCGGATGGCTTCTTCTACGCCCCGGACCCCTCCTCGCAGCTTGCCTGCACCATCGCCGGCAATATCGCGATGAACTCCGGCGGGGCGCATTGCCTGAAGCACGGCGTCACCACCAACAATCTCCTGGGCGTCAAAATGGTTCTGATCGACGGTACTGTCGTCGACATCGGCGGTGGCTATCTCGATGCCGACGGGTATGACCTGCTCGGGCTCGTCTGTGGCTCCGAGGGCCAACTCGGGATCGTCACCGAAGCCACGGTTCGGATCATGCCGAAGGCGGAGGGCGCGCGGCCAGTGCTTCTCAGCTTCGACAGCAGCGAGGAAGCAGGCGCAGCGGTGGCCGCCGTCATCGGCGCCGGGATCATCCCGGTGGCGCTCGAATTCATGGACCGCCAGGCGATCGAGATTTGCGAGGCATTCGCCAAAGCCGGCTACCCAGTGGGGGCCGCCGCGATGCTGATCATCGAGGTCGAAGGTTCAGAAGCGGAAATGGATGCCGAGCTCAAGCGGATCATCAAGATTGCCGAGCAACACAATGTTCGCATTGTGAAAGAAAGCAGATCCGCGATGGAAACGGCGGCGATCTGGAAAGGCCGGAAGGCCGCCTTCGGAGCGACCGGCCGCGTCGCCGATTACATCTGTATGGACGGCACGATCCCGACCGGCCAGCTGCCGCGCGTGCTGAAACGGATCGGCGAGATCATCGCCGAGCACGGGCTTCGGGTCGCCAATGTCTTCCACGCCGGCGACGGCAATCTCCACCCGCTGATCCTGCACAACGCCAATGACGAGGACGAGTTCCGCAACGCCGAACTCGCCGGCAACGAGATCCTTCGCCTCTGCGTCGAGGCCGGCGGCTGCCTCACCGGCGAGCATGGGGTCGGCCTGGAGAAGCGCGACCTGATGGGCGTTCAATTCAACGACGCCGACCTTCGGCAGCAGATGCGCGTGCGCGCCGTGTTCGATCCCGCCTGGCTGCTCAATCCGGCCAAGGTCTTCCCGCTTGAAGCGCGCGAGGCGGGCGCTCCCATCGCGGCGGTCGCGTGAGCGACGCTGCCGTGGCGCCAGCGCTGACACCCGAAAGCGAAGACGAGGCGGCCGTCATGGTCGCCGAGGCGCTCGCCGCGCAGCGGTCGCTGCGCATCTCAGGCAGCGATACGCGGAGCGGCCTCGGACGGCCCGTCCAGTCAACCGGGGAACTCAGCGCGACCAGCCTTTCGGGCGTTCACTTCTACGAACCTGCGGAATTGGTGATCGGCGCCGGCGCCGGGACGCCCGTTCGTGAGGTCGAGGCCGTGCTGGCCGAAAGCGGCCAGATGCTGGCGTTCGAGCCAATGGATCATCGACCGCTCTATCGCACCAGTGGTGAACCAACCATGGGCGGCATTGCGGCGGTGAATGCGTCGGGGCCTCGGCGTATTCGTGTCGGCGCGGCGCGCGACGCGCTGCTCGGCGTTCGCTTCGTCAATGGAAGCGGCGAGATCATCAAATCAGGTGGCCGCGTGATGAAGAACGTCACCGGCCTCGATCTTGTGAAGCTGCTATGCGGCTCGCACGGGACGCTCGGCTTCCTGACGGAGGTTGTCTTCAAGGTTCTGCCGAAGCCGGAGCGGAGCGCCACGCTTGCCGTCGCCGGATTGAACGACGCTGATGCAGTCACCGTGATGGCGGCCGCGCTCGGATCGCCTTTCGAGCCGACCGGTGCGGCGCATCTCCCGGCAGGCATCGACGGCGATGCCGCCCGCACGCTCATTCGTATCGAGGGCTTTTCGGAGTCGGTCAGCTATCGCGTCGCGGCGCTGCGCCAACTCCTGAGCCGGCACGGCGCAGGCGATGCGATCGGCGTCGACGAGTCGGCGGATGTGTGGGCGAAGATTCGTGACGCGGCGTTTCTCGCCGAGCCAAGCGATCGCGCGATCTGGCGGATATCCACGGTGGCGGGGAAGGCGCCGGCGGTCACCGCGGCGATCGCCGCGGCGCTTCCCGACGCGCGCTGGTTCTACGACTGGGGCGGCGGGCTGATCTGGCTGTCAGTCGATGCCGCAAATGACGCGGGCGCGGCAGCGATCCGGTCGGTGCTCGCGCCAGAAACGGGCCACGCGACGCTCATTCGCGCGCCCGACGCGATACGCAGCGCGGTGCCTGTGTTCCAGCCTCTCGCCGGACCGGCGATGGCGCTGACCGCCGGCGTGAAACGGAGTATCGACCGGGATGGCGTTTTTGGCCGCGGACGGATGTATGCTGAGTTCTAGACCATGAAGACTGAATTCGCCCCGGAACGACTCGCCGCCGACCCGCAGCTCGCGACGTCGGAGAAGATTCTCCATACCTGCGTCCATTGCGGTTTCTGCAACGCGACGTGCCCGACCTACCTCCTGCTCGGCGATGAGCTCGACGGGCCGCGCGGGCGCATCTACCTGATCAAGGACATGCTGGAGGAGGACAAGCCGGCCTCCGAGGAAGTGGTCACGCATGTCGACCGCTGCCTCTCGTGCCTCTCCTGCATGAGCACCTGCCCGTCCGGCGTCCACTACATGCATCTCGTCGATCACGCCCGGGCGCGAATCCAGGAGACATACAAACGCCCCTGGCACGATCGCTTGGTGCGCTCGGTGCTGGCGTTCGTTCTGCCCTATCCGCGCCGCTTCCGTGTGGCACTCGTCGCAGCCCGGCTCGGTCGCCCGTTCAAGGGGATCATCGGCGCCCTTCCCGCCGTCGGGCCACGCCTCAAGGCCATGCTCGATCTCGCGCCGCGCAACCTGCCAAAGAAAGACACGGCGACTGCGGGCAGGGTTTTCCGAGCGACCGGCGAGCGTCGTATGCGTGTCGTCCTGCTGCGCAATTGCGCCCAACCCGTCCTCGACCCTGGCATCAACGAGGCTGCAATCCGCCTGCTCAATCGGCACGGCGTCGAAGTGGTGATGGCCGCCGGCGAAGGCTGCTGCGGCGCCCTCGTCCATCATATGGGCCGCGAGGAAGCGAGCCATGCGGCGGCCGCCGCCAATATCGACGTGTGGTCGCGCGAGATTGATGGCGAGGGGCTGGACGCGATCGTGATCACCGCGTCAGGCTGCGGCACGACGATCAAGGACTACGGTCACATGTTCCGCAACGACCCTGCCTACGCCGAGAAAGCGGCGCGCGTGTCTTCCCTGGCGAAGGACATTTCGGAGGTGCTGGAGATGCTGGACCTCCGCCCGGCGCAACCGCAGGGCCTGACCGTGGCCTACCATTCGGCCTGCTCCATGCAGCACGGCCAGCAGTTGAAGGACGGGCCGAAGCGGCTCCTCGCGGCGGCCGGCTTCCGCGTCAAGGACGTGCCGGAAGGGCATATCTGCTGCGGCTCGGCGGGCACCTACAACATCCTGCAGCCGGAGATCGCAACGCAATTGCGCGACCGCAAGGTCGACAACATCGCCCTCACCCGCGCCGACGTCGTCGCCACCGGCAATATCGGATGTATGGTGCAGATCGGGCGTGGAGCGCAGGAGCGCGGCATGAGCCTTCCAATCGTGCACACCGTCGAGCTTATCGATTGGGCGACCGGCGGTCCGAAGCCAGCGGCGCTGGCCGGCCTGCCAACCGGCGCTGGGCAGGAGGCGGGCGTCGAGCCTGCGCCGGAGCGGGTCGATGCGATCTGATCCGCCGACCGGCTTCGGCCCCGCCGCAGCGCCGGCGGGGCTTGTCGACCGTGTGGGCCGCGCGATCACCTATCTCCGCCTCTCGGTCACCGACCGCTGCGATCTCCGATGCCAATACTGCATGACGGAAGCCATGCGCTTCGTGCCGCGTACTGAGCTGCTTTCGCTGGAGGAACTTGACCGCCTGGCGACGGCATTCATCGCGCGGGGCGTCCGGAAGCTGCGCATCACGGGCGGCGAACCCCTCGTCCGCCGCGACGTCATCGACCTGTTTCGTGGCCTATCTCGCCATCTCGAAAGTCGCGCGTTGGGCGAACTGACGTTGACGACCAACGGCACGCGGCTTGCCGAGTTCGCCGTGGCGCTCGCCCAGGCCGGCGTTCGCCGCGTCAACGTCTCGCTCGAATTCGCTGGATCCCGACCGCTACGCGGCGATCACCCGTGGCGGCAAAGTGGCGACGGTCCTATCGGGCATCCAGGCCGCGCAGGCCGCCGGTATCAGGGTCAAGATCAACGTCGTGGCGCTTGCCGCCATCAATGAGGGCGAGATCGAAGACATCATCCTCTGGGCGCATGGTCGCGGCATCGACGTCACTCTCATCGAGACGATGCCGCTCGGCGAAGTCTCGGTCGACCGGACGGCGCAGTTCCTGTCGCTGTCCGTCGTGCGTGAACGGCTGGCGGAACGTTGGACACTGGCGGAACTCGACGAACGCACGGGCGGACCGTCGCGTTATGTCCGGATTGCCGAGACCGGTGGCAAGGTCGGCTTCATCACGCCGCTGACGCATAATTTCTGCGCCGGGTGCAACCGCGTGCGGGTCACCTGCACGGGTACACTGTTCATGTGTCTGGGACAGGAAGATGCCGTCGACTTGCGGGCGCCGCTGCGCAGCTCAAATGCCGACGATCTGCTCAACGCCGCCATCGACCAGGCCCTCGCCGTCAAACCGACGAGCCACGACTTCGTGGCGGACCGGATCGGGCGTCCTTCGGTCAGCCGGCATATGAGCGTCACCGGCGGCTGAGGCGCCTCAGCCGATCAACCCGGTCCGCCGCCATTCCTCCTGGAACAGACGCTCCGGATCCTTGTTGGTGGGGACCAGGATGTAGCGGCCATGCGTGCGGGTCAGCACGCGCTGTATCTGGTCGCGCCATGCGGCAAAGCTTCGGCGATAGCGTTCGAGCGTCTCGCGATCGACGGCGAGTTCCACTTCGTGACCGCTCTCGATATCGACGAAGCGGATTTCGCCTTCGCCGAGAAGGCCCGGCTCCAATTCCTCGGGCGCGACAACCTGGATTGCCCAAACCTCCTGGCCGGTGGCGGCGAGGATGCCGAGTTCGTCGTTGATGTCTTCTTCCCACCAATCGCTGATGATGATGAGCAAGCCGCGGCCAACAAGGTCGCGCGTTGCCGCCCGCAGGGCCACGCCGAAATCGCCGCTTGGCGCGCCGCGCTGAGCGCCGAGCCAATTGAACATCTGCTGGGCGCGGGTCGCGCCGTGATAGCGCGGCGAGCGATGGATCTTCTCGCCCGTGCCGACGGCATATTGCACCAGGTCACCGCCGGCGAGGCCAACGAAACCGAACAAGGCGGCGAGTCCGATTGCATATTGGAATTTGTTCGGCTCGCCGAAATCCATCGACCGGCTGGCATCGACCAGGATGGTGATGGGCAGCTGTTTGTAAACTTCGTACTGACGGATGTAGTTCTCGCCGAACCGCGCATAGAGGTACGGATCAAGGTGACGGATGTCGTCGCCCTGCTGGTATTCGCGATGGTCCGCGAATTCCATGCCCGAGCCCTTCTCCCGCGAACGCCGCTCGCCGACACCGGTGGACGCCGTCGCCCATCGGGTCAGCAGCTTTGCACGCGCGAGCTTGCCGAGAATTGATGGCGAAGGCGTCGTCACGCCGCCTTCCGCACTTCACTGTCGAGCAATGTGGCAAGGACAGCATCCGGGCTGATCCCTTCCGCTTCGCCCTCATAGTTGAGCTGGAAGCGATGCCGCAGGACCGGCCCAAGCACGGCCCGCACATCCTCGAAGCTGACATTATAACGCCCGGCGAGCAGCGCGTTGCCCTTGGCGGCCAGAACCAGCGACTGGGCGCCGCGCGGGCTGAGACCGAAGCGGAAATAGCGCCGCACCTGCTCCGGCGCACTCGGCTGATCGGGCTGGGTCGACAGCGCGAAGCGGGCGATCGCCAGCCGCACATGGTCGGCGATCGGCACCTGGCGCACCAGCTTCTGCAGCAGGAGGATGTCCTCTGGATCGAGAACGCGCTCCGGCAGCGCGTGTTCGACGCCGGTGGTGAGGTCGAGAATTGCGTCGAGTTCGCCCTCCGACGGATAGTTCACGATGCTCTTGAACAGGAAGCGATCGATCTGGGCTTCAGGCAGCCGGTAGGTGCCCTCCATCTCGATCGGGTTCTGGGTCGCGAGCACGAAGAACGGCGCTGGCAGCGACATTGTGCGCCCTGCCGCCGTCACGGTGTGCTCCTGCATCGCCTCAAGCAGCGATGATTGCGTCTTCGGCGTTGCGCGGTTGATCTCGTCGGCGAGGAGCAACTGCGTGAAGATCGGGCCGGGCTGGAATTCCAGCCGGCTGCGACCGCTCTCATCCGGCATCAACGCCAAGCTGCCGGTGACGTCCGCCGGCATCAGGTCGGGCGTGAACTGGATACGGGCGAAGCTGAGCCCGGTCGCCGTGCCGAGCGTGCGCACCAGCAAGGTCTTGCCGACACCCGGCGCGCCTTCGAGGAGCACATGGCCGCCGCAGATCAACGCAATCAGCAGTTGGTCGACGACGTCTCCCTGGCCGACGACCGACTTGGCAACTTCATTCCTGGTTTTGCGCA
This sequence comes from uncultured Alphaproteobacteria bacterium, assembly GCA_963732865.1. Taxonomy (GTDB): domain Bacteria; phylum Pseudomonadota; class Alphaproteobacteria; order Rhizobiales; family Kaistiaceae; genus JADLGL01. Next base: position 350,263 of record CAVTBC010000001.1, read on the forward strand.
AGGCGCCGAGCAGACGCTCCAGCGCAGCGGTGTCGATCGTTTCCACGGCCTTTGCCGCCACGGCTTTCGGCTTCGTCACCCTCTTGCCATCGGCATTGGCTGCCGCTGCTGGCTCAACCCCCATCATTCCGCTCCTCTTACTACTCGCGTTGTTATTCCCGCTTCCCCGTCATTCCGCCGGCATCGCCAGCGCCGCATTGTTCCTGCTGGCAAAACGCCGCCTCAACCCAAACAACGCTGGCGCGTGCCGGATGGTGAGATCAAGCATGAATAGTATCAACGCCGCCAGAGTCCAGATACGCCACCCTGGCTGGGCGACCCACACGCGCTGGCCGCTGGCGATCTGATCGCCGCCGAGGAGCACCTCTCCCCCCGTAGCGGCGGCCAGGGCATACAGTTTGTCGACGTCGGCGCGTCCGAAATTATACCGCGCCGGGTAAGCCACATACATCGAAGCGGTGCCCGTGAGATCGCCGGCAGCAACATCAACCTGATGCGCGCCAGTCCCGACGGGGAAGTCGCCCTGATACCGGCCGGGCGCTATTTCGACGAGCGCTCCTTGTGGCGTCGCGGCCTGATCGATGGTGGTCTGGATCGTCTGTCCGATCAACGGCGTGCCATCCGGCGCAACCGCATCCACTGTGACGCGGACCACGTCGCCGACGCGTTCAAGCTGAACGTTCAGACCCGTCCCTTCCGCATTGGGGAGGAAGTGGCGGATGATCTGCGACCACATGAGCGGGTATTCCGGCATCTGGATCCAGTCCGCCGTACCGGCGCCAGCGCCGTGCGTGGCGAATGCGAGAACGTGTCCGTTGCCATATTGCCATGACGCCATCAGCGGCACGGTCTTGCCCTCATTGTCGGTGAGGGTCATGTGCAGGTCGGCGCCCGGCTTGGCGGTGGTGCGGACGAACGCATAGACCGGCGGCAGCTGATCTGGCAGTCCGGCAAGGAAATCCGGGCTACGGTCGGCCCATTGAACCTGCGCGATCTGCTCCTCGTAGGGTGAGTTCGCCAGCATCAAAGCTTCTTGCGAGAGAATGGCCGGCAGCGCCCGGAAATCGTCGGTCGAATGGAATGTTCCGCCGGTGAAGTTGGCGATATCGGTGAGCCGTCGATCCTCGCCGGCGCCGATACCGACGGCCGAGATCGAAATGTTGGCGGCGGCCGCGGCGCGCATGATCGTATCGAAATCGCCGGCGTTGGTGGCGCCGTCGGTCAGGACGACAATGTGCTTGGTGGCGGCGTCGGCCGCGGCAAGCTCGTCGACGGCGGCGGCGAGACCCGGATACATGTTCGTTCCGCCGCGGGCCGCGAGCAGCGGCAGCAGTTGCTGCTGAATATAAGCGTCGTCGCGCGGTCCGGCGAGCGGCACAAGATCATATGCCTCGGAATCGAAGGCGATGATGCCGACCTGCGCCGACGGATCGAGAAGGCTGATGGCGGTCACGACCGCCTCCTTGGCGATATCCAGACGCGTCTTGTCGCCGATCATGCCGTTCATGCTGCTGGACCGGTCGATGACGAAAATGATTGCGACTTGCGGCGCCTGCTGCTCGATGCGCGCCGACAAGGGCGAAAGGTCTTCGAGCGCGGTCTGATAGTAGCCGCCGGGGCCGAATGAATTTTCGCCGCCAAGGATCAACAAGCCGCGGCCATAGACCCGGACCATCTGCTCAAGATAGCCTTGGTTTTCCGTGTCGAAATCGATGGCTGGGACATTGAGCAGGACGACGCTGTCATATTGCAGCCAGCCCTCCAATGTCGTCGGCGCGTCCTGCGGCGTGATGATCTCGGCGTCGAGTCCCTGCACCGACAGGGCCTGCGCGAAGTAGTCGCCCAGCGGCGGCTGCGGCGTAATGATCGCGATCTTCGGCACGGCTTCGACCGGGATCAACAGGCCGTTCGTGTTGTTCTGCGCATAGGTGTCGCCGTCGGCCGTGACGGTGACGGTGACCAGCAAGATTCCCCTCGTCGCCCGCCGGGATCGGCGTCGTCTGGATCATGTTCCGGCCAGGCTGCAATTCGACATCGGCGTCGTAGACGACCTCGTCCGCCCGGTTGATCGTGACATGGGCGGGACCGCCCCCCTGGCTGAAGAGGATGGCCTGAAGGTGGAAATTGTCGCCGGCGAAGACTCGCGGCGGTGCCGTGATCTGCTCGACCAGCACCTCGCCGCGCGGCATCTCATTGATCGGCTGGATGTCGACCGTGAGGCCGCGGGCGGCCAGCGTCGCGACGGCATTGGCGATATCGCCGTCCGTTTCGTTGCCGTCGGTGACAAGCACCACATGGCCGGGCCGGCCGTCGGCGGGCGTCATCGCGGCCGCCAGCAGTGCCGCCTGCTCGAGGTTGGTCCCCGGCGTCTGTTCGGTCGCCGCGCCCGCCTGCTCGCCGCCGAGATCCGTTGCGATCTGCGTCGTGTCGCCGGCGGTGATGACGCCGCCGCGCGTTCCGCCCGCATCGGTCAGATCGGCGACCTGGCCGAGAACAGCCTGCCGTGCGGCGTTCTGATCCTCCGGGCCAAGATTGGAACCAACGACGACCACCACGTCCTCCGACGGTTGGCGGGCAAGCCAAGGCAGACCCACCACCGCGGCGACGAGAAACACCAGCGAAGCAACCCGAACACCCAGCATCCATCGCCGCCTCGCATGCAGCGGGTTTGTTCGCTGCAGCGCCGACCGCCGCAGGAACTGTTCGGAGCCGCGGCCCGCCAGCAAAGTCTCCATGGCAAGCAGAATGAGCGCGACCAGGAGGAGCCACCACCACACCCGTGGCGGGCTGCTCAGCAAATGCGTGCCGGTTGATTCCTCTTGCGGCGCCAGATTGATTTCGTTGGCGCTGACCGGATTGACGACGAGTTGGCGGATCTGGTTGCCGGCCTGCAACGTGTAAATGCCGGCGCGGCTGGGCACGAAGGTGTTTTCGATGCCCGGCAGCAAATACGCAGCGCCGGCCGTATTCGTCGACCAGACAACAGCGCCGCTTTCGTCGACCACTGTGCCCGACACCAGGCGCGCCTCAATCGGACAGGGCACGCCAACCTGGCATGGCGCCGGTGCAACCGACGCAAGGTCGACACCGAGCCAATTGACGAGGTCGGAGATGAAGATCGGGAAGCTCGTCCGTTCGGGCCAATTCGAACTGGCAATGTCGAAGGCGATGCGCACCTCGCGGCCGGCGGGCGTCGAGCGCGCCTGGATCAGCGGCGTGCCGCCCGACTCCAGAAGCACCGTCGCGCCCTGCATGCGCTGCACGGCGTAGCCAAGTTGTAGCGCAAGGCCGTCCCAAGTGATGTTGGCCGAAAGCGGATGCTCGGCATCCCATCCGGTGATCGAAGGCGTCGCAACACCGTTGGGGACCGGCTGTCCGGCGACGCGGCCCGAACCCAGCCAGAGCACGTTTGTTGCCGGCTGGCGCGGCACGGTGACATTGTCGACAATGACGAGATCGAACTGGCTGTCGTCCGCCGGCAGTCCGTCGGCCTCATCGAGCTCGATGTTGTCGAAGGACTGGAGCGCGGCAATCAGCGGCAGCGTGTGCTCGCCGAGATAGAGGATGCGGGCAACGCGCGGCTGCGGCCGCACTTCAAAGCGGAACTGGTTGTCGCCCGGACCGGCATCGCGCGGCAGTGCCAGCACCACGATGCCGGGGCCAGGCAGATCGAGGTCCTCGACGAAGCGCTGCTGCTGCGGCTCGATCGGCTTGGTTGCTTCGTCATTCGTGGCGCCGGGGCGGGAGACGTCGAATTCACTCAGCTGAACGAACCCGTCCGCGCCGGCTGGCTGGAACATCACGCGGACAGTCACGTTGGCCGGCGGCCTGACGCCGGTGAAGGTCACCGTGCCGAACGCCCGCCATTGACCTGCCGCCGCGTCCACCGCCGACAGGGTGGCGGTCATGCCCAGATTCACGGTGTTGTCTTCGCCGAAGACGACACGCTCGACATCGATATTCGGGAACGCGTCGGCGAGCACTGATTCACCGGGATCGGCGCCGTCCGTCAGGACGACGATGTTGGGCGTCTCGTCGCCGACCACGAGCGACGCGATGAGATCGGCAGCCCCCTGCCAATCGGCCGGACCGTCGGTTGCCGTCAGGGAGGCGAGAATTGAGACGATGCCTGCCGGGTCCGACTGGCGGGCAACTTCAATGCGCGGATTGGGGCCTGCGGTGACGATAGAAAAGCGGTTGCCCGATTCCGGATCGGTCGAGTTGATGCGGTCGACAAGCGAAGAAAGCGCTTCGTCGAACCGGCTCGGCGCGACGTCAGTCGCGCGCATGCTCGCCGAGGAATCGAGCACATAGATGGTGTGTTCGTTGCTGCCCCGATTGGCGCCCAACATCGGCTGCGCCAAGGCGATGGCGGCGAGAAGGACGATCAGCAATTGCAGGGCCAGAAGGACGCTGGGCGGCGGCCAGCGCAGCGAACGGCGTGGTGAGCCCGTATTGTCGATCAGGCGCCACAGCAAGACGCTCGGGATGTCGACCTGCCGCCGCCGGCGCATATGCAGAACCAGGATCGCAAATACTAGCCCGCCCAGAATCAGCCAGACCGGCGCAAGAAACGTCACTCCGGATTCTCCGCCTGAAGCGTCTGGAAGTATCGGCCTGCGGCTTCGAGCACGGCGGCGGGCACTTGGGTGCGCGTCACCTCATGTTCGTTCAGCGCCTGCCAAACACCGGTCGTAAGGCCGTCCGTGGTGACGGGCAGCAATTGCGTCACCGGCGGAAGGTTGAGCGTGATCATCCGGCCATTGCCCGGATCAGGATCGATCAGCATGATCTCGCCATCGGTGGCGCCCGGATTGATCGGCCTGCCAGCAGCGTCGAAGAGCTCCGCGGTGCCGGCGCCGGCCAAATCGCCACCCGCTCCCTCACCGAAGCCGACGACCGCGACATCCGGATTGACCGCGATGTCGGTCGGCATGTCGTCAGGATTGAGGTCGTCGCCGGCGTAGGGATTGTCCGGCTCGGGGGCGAGATGGTGGTTGAGCTCGTCCGGAACGTTCGCGCCCTCGACGACATTCACATTGGCGGCGGGCACGTCCCCGGTGGCCGTGGGCAGCGTGATCGGTCCGTCGGTCGGAACATTGGCCCCAGCGAGGCCGGTGTGTTCACGCGGCGTGTCGAGACCATTGGGGTCCGTTCGCGGACGCGGGTCCGTGTTGGCCACCTGATACCGGCCGGGATCCACCGCGCGCAGCGTGTCGTTGAGGAGTTGGGTGCGGTTGCCAGCGTCGCCGGGCTGAAGGCCGGCGGCGGCGTAGGCAGCGTCAGTGGCGTCGGCCAAGCGCTGCAGTAGGTCCCCGATGTCACCCCGCGTCAGCGCCGGATTGGCCTCAACCTCATTGCCGAGCGCCAGCAGTTCATTGGCAACCGCCTGCAGCGTCGGGTCGGAGCGCGCCTGCCCATCCTGCGCCACGATGGCGGCGATCGCGCGGAGCTGGCCAGCGGTCTGCGTCCGCTCGTCGGCCGTCAGAGTAGTCGTCCCCGCGGCGCCCGCAACGTTGTTGATTTCGGTGCGCCCGGCAGGACCGCCAACCGCGATCGGGGCGGGCGGAGTGATGACGATCAGAGCCGCGATCACGGCGAGAACCGGCACGGCGACCGCGCGCCAGCTCAACCGCAGCGGCGTGAGGCTGCGCACGTCAACGGATGGCGCCCGGCGGGCGACGTCCTGCAGCAGGGCCTCACGGATAACGCCCGGCGACTTGGCCGGCGACTGCGCCAATTCCAGCGCCGTGCTCAAACGTTCCTGCATCGCAAATTGGCGGTCGGCTGCGCGCGCCATCCGGCCAATTCCCGGACGGTGTGAGGCGGCTGTGACGACCGCCACAATCATCGCCGCAACCGCCGCGATGAGGGCAACGATCATGTGTTGGGGCAGCGGCGCCGGTCGCCAGTCGGAAAGCCAGACGGGAACCGACAGCCAGCTAAAAGAGAGAATCGGCGACAGACTTCCAAGAACGCTGTTGAGCAGTTCAAGAAGGATGAAAAGCGCCAAGCCGACGGCAATGCTCGTCAGAGCGCCATCTATGAATGTCCGCAGTTCCGACCGACGGCGCGCCCGAACGAGGCTTTCGACTAGGTCAGCTACGCGGCCGTCATACACACCCTCGCGTGGCCCGGCTGGAACCGCGCCATGCGTTTCGGCTGTCATTATTTCCACTCCCCGGCGAGTCTGCGATTGCTGTTCTTCGCCTAGTTCACCAAAGCGACCCCTCCCCGCGGGATCACCGTCATATGGTTCTTCGTGAAATACTTGTCATCAAGTTGAAGCGCAATGCCCATGATTGTGATTGATGCGCGCTCGCCGCGCGCCCCACATCGGGACGCTGCCGTCAGGGGCTGCAAATGGCCGACTTCCAGCGTTGTAACGTTGTCGGGAGGAGCCGCTCATCGCGGTGGACGTGTATTTGCGCCGGGCTTGAGACTTATGCTAAAGCCGGTCTTGTAGCCGCGCGAAATGGTCGATTGCGGTAAGGAAATGAGTTCGTTGCCGTCCCCATCGTGGCGTGATGGAAGCTGGGCGGGAGTGGGAACGATCGCAATGAGGGAAATCTAATTCACATGCAAAAACTGTCACTTACCGCTCTCGTTGGAGCAGCTGGCGCTGCCTGCCTTCTCGCCGCCAGTCAGATCGTTACCACCGCCTCTGCCGCGCCGATTCAAGTTGCCCAGGCGGATCCGGCCGCGCCTGAAGATTTGGCCACGCTGATGGCCGAGGGCGAAGTCCTCTTCAATCACAATTGCGCGGGCTGTCATCAGACGGATGGCATGGGCCTTGTCGGTCCGAAGCTCGTTGGCAATGAGTTCCTCGCCTCCGCTGGCGCCATCATCGGCCAGATTATGGAAGGCAATACGAACCACGGCATGCCGCCCTTCATTGATGTGCTGAACGATCGCGAGATCGCGGCCATCGCGACCTATGTGCGCAATGCCTGGGGCAATGCCTACGGCATCGTCCCGGTCCATTCGGTCACGATCCGCCGGCCTGCCGCCTGAGACAAGGCTATCCCGGCTGGTGATTAATCGCCGGTTGGGATAGCCACCCACCCATGCAGACGAAATCGATTCGAAAGGAGACGGAATAGAAGAGTAGTAGATACGATCATAGAAGACTTCGGTCTTCGTAAGAGATACCGAAACTAACTTAATCGCTAAAAAACAAGGAGGGCGAGTAAGTGTTTACTCGGAAAGCTTTGAAGGTATCGACCTCTGCTATTGCTATGGCAGCGGGTTGCGGGCTGGCGACGTCAGCCTTCGCGAACCAGGACACCCTGGATCACATCGCCGCCGGTGACGTCGTTCAGCCGAACATCACCTATGACGGCCATAACTTCTCATTGTTTGACCAGATCAATCTCAGCAACGTCGCTGATCTGACCATTGCCTGGACGATGCAGCTCGGCGTTCTCGACCAGTATGAGGCCTCGCCTCTCGTGGTCGGCAACACCATGTACATCGTCTCGCCGGTCAACCAGTCGGAAGGCTCGGGCCAGGCGCCGAACGAAGTGCTGGCGCTCGACCTCAACAACAACGGCAACATCCTGTGGGAGTTCCGCCCGGACGTTGACCGTGAGCATGGCCTTCAGGCCTGCTGCGGCGCCCAGACCCGTGGTCTGCAATACGCCGAAGGCAACATCTACTACCACACCATCGACGGTCAGGTTTTCGCCCTCGACGGGCAGACCGGCGAGGCGCTGTGGCGGTCGATCGGCGCTGACGTCACCATCCGCGAACATTCGCCGGGCAACGGCATCGTCATCGGTGACCTCTACATCATCGGCATCGAGGGTGGTGAGTTCAGGCGTCCGCGGCCATGTCTCGGCCTTCGACATCCACACCGGCCAGACCCAGTGGGTCATGTACAATATGGGTCCGGACAACGAAGTCGGTATCGGCCCGCGCTTCAACCCGTATTACGAAGACGACAAGAAGGGCTCGCTCTCCACGTGGTATGGCGATTCCTGGCGTCGTGGCGGTGGCACCGTTTGGGGCTACTTCACCGTTGACGTCGATACGAACCAGTTCTTCTATTCGACCGGCAACTGCGGTCCGTGGAACCCGGACTATCGCCGCGAATGGGGTGTGATTGATCTCGACGCCAACAATGGCGTGCAGAGCTACAAGAACAACTGGTGCGCCTCCATGATGTCCCGTGACGCCACCACCGGTGAGCTGATCTGGGCCTACAACATGTCGCCCCAGGAAGCCTGGGACTATGACGAGCCGCTGAACACGCCGCTGGTCGATGTCGACATGAATGGCGATGGTTCGGTCGAGCACACCGCCATGAAGGCAGCCCGTACCGGCTGGTTCTATGTTTGGGATCGGGCCGATGGCCAGCTCCTCAACGACCCGTGGCCGTTCGTCTACACGAACTTCATGACGGGCGTGAACCTCGAGACCGGTCGTCCGAGCTACAACCTCGAGACCCTCGAGTTCACCAATGCCGCTGACCGTGCCAACTACACCACCGGTCAGGACATCTTCACGGCCGACCAGCGCGCCGACCCGGACTTCACCGGTACCGAAGTCTATGTCTGCCCGTTCATTCAGGCCCGTAACTGGCAGAATGAATCGTTCTCTGACCAGACCGGCCTCTACTACGTCGCCACGACCTCGGGCTGCGGCGGCCTTCGCGCCACCGAGGGCGAGTATGTCGCCGGCGAGGGCTATGTCCTCCAGGCGTTCAACCCGCTCGGCCCGATCTTCGGTCCGTTCGACGTCAACGGCAATCCGGACCGACCTATGCCGGCATGCTGCAGGCGCTCGATCCGGTCGCCGGAACTCGTGCTTGGGCAGTTGAGATGAGCCCGAACAACAACACTCCGGTGTTCTCGACGGCTGGCGGCCTGGTGTTCCAGGGCGGTTCCAACGATGGTGCGATGCACGCCTACAACGCCGCGACCGGTGAGCCGGTCTGGTCGTTCCCGACGGGCTCGCAGTTCAACCAGTCGGCGATCGCCTACATGCATGATGGCAAGCAGTATATCGCCATCATCGCGTCTGGCTCCAACACCGGCGCTGTCAACGTCAACGACGCGGCCAACGACGCCGATCGCTACCGCCGTGCAGGTTCGACACTCTTCGTGTTCGCCCTGCCGGAGGCAGTTGCCGGCGGCATGTAAGCCGTACGTACAAAGAGAGAGGCCCCGGCGCGCTTGCGCCGGGGCCTTTTTTTTGCCTTGAGCGCCGATCAGCGGCGGTCCCCGACTACCCCTTCGGCGGGCGCCAGATAGCGGATCACGAAATTGGTACTAGCTGCGCGGAAATCTGCGTCTCAAGGTGTGGCCGGAAATGCCTTCCTGGTGTACTGTGTGACCAATGCGTAGCCTCCTCATTCGTGCCCCAATGAAAACCCTAGTTTTTAGAACGGCCCTCGTTTCCGCGCTGGCGGTTTCCGCTGCCTCTTTCGCAGGCACCGTGCCAGCCCAAGCGTGGGAAATGCGCGTCTGCGCCGACTTCAACCGAATGCCCTTCTCGAACCGCGACGCGGCGGGTTTCGAGAATCGGATCGCGCAAGTTCTGGCGGACGAGATGGGCGCAACGTTGGCCTTTGAATGGTGGCCGCAGCGCGACGTCATGGTCAACAATGCCCTGCGCCCCGGCGATTGCGACGTGGTCATCGGCGCGTCCGAAGGCCAGGCCGGCGTGCTGACCACCCTCGCCTATTACCGGGCACCGTTCGTCTTCGTCTATCGGGCCGATGCCGGCTACGACATCACCACCTTCGACGACCCGGTCCTCGCCACCCTTCGTCTTGGTGTTGAACCCTATCTCGGCCCGACCGAGCAGGCGTTCATGACGCGCGGTCTCGGCGACAATATCCTTCAGGAATTCGACTATCTCGGCGGCGACACGAACGATCCTTTGGCGCCGGCGGTCAATGCCGTGGCCAATGGCGATATCGACGTGGCGGCGATCTGGGGACCGGCGGCCGGTTACTACGCCGCCCGTTCGACGGTGCCGCTTGTCGTCCAGGCCGTGCCGCCCTTCGAGCCGCCCTTCATCCCGATGTATGTCAACATTTCGATCGGGGTCCGCCAGGGAGACGAAGAGCTGCGTGATCTTCTCAACACCGCCTTGGTTAATCGCTGGGACGAAATCAACGCCATCCTCGCGGAGTACAATATTCCGACCATGCCGCTACCGAAGCCGACGCTTACCTTGGAGTTGCCGCAGTGACTTGGCAGCCGACTAGACGTCAATTGATGGCCTACAGCGGCGCCGCGGCGTCCGTGGGGATGCTTCCTTCGCTGGCGCGCGCGCAGGCGAGTGTCGAGACAATTCGGATCGGCGCGGTGTTTCCGTCCCGAAGCGGCCTCAGTCGCGTCCTCACCTCGCTCAATGAGTATATCGGCTCCGGCGGCCGCAACGGATCTTTGCTGGCTGAGCAACGTATCGGCGAGGAAGCCGCAAGCGCGGGGATTGATCTCAAGGTACTGCAAGCCAGTTCGCCGACGCCGGAGGCCGCAAGGCGCGCCGGTGAGCGTCTGGTCGAAGCCGAAAATATCGACGTCATGCTTGGCGGCGTCGGCGAAGGCCAGATGGACGTTCTGGCGCCGATCGCCGAACAGGCCGGTATCCCGTTCTTCAATATCGGGACGACGACCGATGCTTTCCGGCAGGCATCGTGCAGCCGCTACCTCTTCCACATGGAAGCCAGCGACGCGATGTATCTCGATGCAATGATCGAGTGGTCGGTGGCGCAGGGCCACACCAAATGGTTCGTCGTCCATGAGGACAATGACCGCGGGTTCGCCATGCAGGCGCGAGCCGTCAAGGCAATTACGAAGCTGGGCAATGGCGGCGAGGCCGTTGGCGCTGCTGCCACTCAGATTGAGCAGCCGACCTATCTCGGCGAGATCGACCGGGCCCGCCGCGCCGGGGCGGATGCTATTCTTGTCCTTCTGAGTGCGGTCGACCAGTTCGCCTTTCTTGGCCAGGTCGAGATCGCGCAAATCGATGTCGGCGTTGTCCCCTTCCCCGAGCCGGTCGCACAGACGCGCGACTATGTGCTGGCGATCCGGCAGTCCTCGCCGGAATACACGCCGCCGCACCGCATCCAGCTTTGGGAAACGACCCTCGAGGCCAACGGCGCCGCCGATTTCAACCAGCGCTACACCACCCGCTTCAGCGAAGCGGCCGATCCGTCGGGCTGGGCCGCCTATAATGCGGTCAAGGTCTATTACGACGCGGTTCAGGCGACCGGCAGCAAAGCAGTCGATGGCGTGATCGCCTATCTGACGGATCCGGCCAGGGAACTGGACGTGATGAAGGGCCCGGGCACATCGTTCCGGCCATGGGATCACCAGCTTCGTCAGCCGCTCTATTTGGTGCAGGTCGATTTCAATGCGGTTGTCGACCGGGCGCAACTTGCGACGCGAATTGCCGTGGCCAGTCTGGAGAGCGAGTTGCCGCCCGGCGGTCCGACCGACGACCCGGTCGCTTGGCTCGATCGCTATGGCGACGGCCCCGAGGATAGCGCCTGCCAGCTCTAGCGGCGGTTCGTCTTGGCGTCGGGGCCACGCGCTCCGACCACTTCAACTCACCGACTAAATAGAACTGCGCGTATGTGGTGTGGGAAGCCGTGCCCCGAACCGGGAGTGCGGTTTCGGCGACATGAACGCCTAGCTCGAATTGAAGAGCCGGCTAGCGCGGCCGTAGCATCCTTCGCATGGCGAAGGCAGCGCCGACGATCGTCAGCAGCGGCAGCAGGAATGTCACCAGGAAATCGATAGAGAGCGGCATCTGGTGGAAGTGCGGCGTCAAGATGATGTAACGCAGCGTATCGAGGCTGTAGGTGATCGGGTTGGCGTAGACGAAGATGCGCAGCCACAATGGCAGCAGCACGTTCCACGTGGCGCCGGTAACGACCAAGCCCTCGCGCCGCATCGCCCGCCTGAGGTCGTCGGAAATCTGTGAGAAGCCGACGCCGCCGACGACGCCCTTCAACGGGAAGATCGAGCCCGAAAGGAAATAGAGCGGCTGGATGACGCCGTTCGAGATGGCGCCGAATCCTTCGAAGGTGCGCATGCGCGAGGCGATAATGACGCCGAGCGAGGTGGCGAACACGCCGATGACGAACATCACGCCCCAGGCCTCAATCACCTGTATCGGCGCGATGTCGAGGCCGATGATTGGCATGAACAGAAGCGGCACCGTGCCCTGGATCGTCGCGACCGTGGCACCGCCGAAGAGCTTGCCCAGCGTCACAGAAAGCGTTGGCGCCGGCGAAACGAGAACTTCGCGCAGCAGGCCGACATTCTTGTCCCACACCAGGGCAATAGAGGATTGCAGCGAGGCATAAAGGACGTTGAGAACGACGACGCCCGGCAACACGTAGTGCGAATAGGGATAGCCCTCGATTTCGCGGAGGGCGACACCGAGGCCATAGCCCAAGATCAGCAGCCAGAGGATGGTTCGCGACAACGCCCCGAAGATCTGCGAGCGGTCGCGCGAAAAACGCAGAAGCTCCCGCTTCCACATGATGAAGATAACGGACGGAACGATCGGATTCTCCATCCGGATGGGTGCGGATTGCGCGCGCCGGACCGCACCGTAAGCTCCGACGATTGCAGCCACGCCCATCAAGGAAACTGCAGCGATCGTCATGGCGTTCATGTCGAAGAGAACGCCGATTGCAATCGCCGCCGCGCCCAGTATCACCGCCCCGCCAAGACCGCTCACCGCGAGAAGGCCGACGCCAACAAGGGCTACAAGGGGCAGCGTCAGCAACAATGACAGCGTGCCAACATCGTCCTCGAGATATGGGCCGAAGCCACCAGCGATTGCGAGCAGGACGCCCACCGCGCCGATCGCCAACGGAACGCCCGACGATATCGCCGCCCGTTCGAGGGCCGTGCCGGTGCGAGACGCAGTCGTCGCCTTGTCGGAAAGGGCGAACGCGATTGCCCCGATGAGCATGAGCCCACCTGCGAGCAGCGTGAGCAGGTCGAAATCCAGCGACAGGAACATGCCGGCGGCGGCCGCGAGCAGGCCAAGGGCGGCCAGTGTCGGATAGGCCAAGCCGATGCCGGCCGCGACGATGGCGACGAAGGCCCAGGACGAACCGGCCGGAATGCTGAAAGCCGCCTGCTCGGACATGCCGGCACGAGATGCCGTCAGACCAACCGCGAAACCAACTAGCCCGCCGGCACCGCCGAGCGCCAGGGCGAACACACGCAGGCGGTCGAGCTGCGACCTGGCCGACACTGAGACATCTTTCATCGCGTGTGTTCCCCGCCCCTCTTGGCGAAGCTCACCAGGCGGTCGCGTGCGGTGGCGATCTCGTCACGCAATTGCCGGCCGGTGAGATTGATGAAGACATCCTCCAGGTCGGCGCCGTCTCGGCCGCCATGATTGGCCACCAGTTCGGCGGGCGGCCCGATCTCGATCAGTTTGCCATGGTCGATAATGCCCACGCGATCGCAGGCTTCGGCCTCAGGTAAATTGTGTGTGTTCATGAAGACCGTCATGCCCTGTTGGCGCAGTCCGTCGATCCGCTCCCACAGATTGCGCCGGCCTTGCGGATCGAGACCGATGGTCGGCTCGTCGAGGAAGAGGACGCTTGGATCGTGCATCAGGGCGCGCGCCAATTCGAGGCGCCGCTTCATTCCGCCGGAGAAGGTGCCGACGCGGCGCTTCCGCGCTTCCTGCAACGAAGCCCATTCGACCGCCTGCTCGATGGCGCTCGCGTGCTCGTTTCTCGGAATGCCATAGAGAACCGCGTGGATCTTCAGGTTTTCGACAGCCGTCAGGCGGTCGTCCAGGGCCGGATCCTGGAACACCATGCCAAGTTCCCAGCGGACTGCGCCGGGCTGCTTGATGACGTCCTTCCCCATCACCCGCGCCGTACCGGAGCTCGGCGGCAGGATGGTGGTCAGCATATGGACGAGCGTTGATTTACCGGCGCCGTTGGGACCCAGAATGGCGAAGAACTCGCCCTTCTTCACTGTGAACGACACGCCATCGACCGCCGCCATGTCTCCATAGCGGCGGCCGATGTTGATTGCCTCAATGGCGCTATCGTTCTTCGACGTCGGAGGCTTAGCCCCCAAGGACACTCCTTGCCTCCTCCAGCGCTTCCACTAGTGCGTTGCACGCGGGAGCTCCCGTCAACGTGGCGGCATTGCTGCCGCTCGAACCGCTGCCGGAAGAACTGCTCCCGCTGTCTTGATCGTCATCGTCTTGGTCTTCTGCGACAGCCAACGGTATCAGGCCACCAAATGTGGCGTCGATCCGAGCCCCAACTTCAGGGTCGAAAAGGCCGACCATGTTGCCGAGGCCGGTCGTATCTCCGTAGTTGTCGAAGATCGCGTAGATCGTCTCCCTCCCGATCTCGTCGTTACCCGCTTCATAGCTTTGGCAGGCGGGACCGGCAAGGTCGGTGAGGTGTCTGACGAGAAGGACGGGATCACGTCCCGCGTAGAGCTGGGCGTCGACGACCGATTCCAGATAGCCCACCATGCCCTGCGCATATGGCTCGGCCTCTTCCCCCACCATACCGTCGAAACTCGCGGGCGGCGCGACCTGGGTGAAGATGCCGTCGAGTGCCGTGATCATTTCCTGAACACTGGCGACGAGTTCCGGCGTCGCAAGGTTTTCGACCTGACCCCAGAGTTCTTTGACCCGCTGAAGCGCGGACCAGGCATTGGCCCACTCCCAGGGCTCATCGAAGGCTTCGTCCATTCCCTCGCTGACGCCGCCTTCGGCGAGCAGCAACTGGGCCATGACTGCGCCGATGAAACCAGGCTGGTTGTGGATCTCAGGCGGGATCACGGTGTCATAGGCCTCGGCCAGCAGCTGACGCGCAACCGGTATCAGGCTCTCGGGATTGTGACCGGCGTCGACGGCATCGGCGATGCCTCCGAGTTGCTGTCTGAGTTCGGCGGCGAGGTCAGGATCCGTCGCATCGAGCGTTCCGATGAACCGCTGCATATCGGCACCGGTCATCATATCGACCTGCTCGCCGATCTCGCCATAATCGACAACGTCGACGGCTTCGATAATGCGCAGGGCGTTGGAGATCAGTTCGAAGCCGATTGCTTGGCTCTGCGCCACGGTCGATTTCGAACAAAGGATCGCCGGTGTATTGAGCGGACGCCATGGGCGCGCCCATCAGGGCAGTGGTGAGCGCCCCAACGGCGACGGTGGTACGCAAGCGATGGATTGTCATTGGGGAACAACTCCCAGTTCGACCGAGTGCGGACCGCGGCCGGCCGTGATGTTGTTGACGACACACAGGCAATCCGTGTCGATGATCGAGATGCTGTCGGACAGACCATTGGCCGTGTAGACGGTCTTGCCGTCCGGCGTGATGGCGATGCCCCAAGGCCGCCGGCCCATCTGGGCGCGGATGATGTCCGTCACCTGAAACGTATTTGTGTCGATGACGTAGACGGCGTTGGTGCCACCTCCGGCGACGAAGATCCGCGGCTGCGTCGGGTCCACAGCGATCTCCACGGGCCTTGCATCAAGGCCGAGATTGACGGTCGAGATGACGGTTTGCGAGGCGGTGTCGATCACTGAAATCGTGCCGCCGATTTCGGCCGAAACGAAAGCGAGGGCACCGTCCGGCGAGAACTCGACAACCCTCGGGCGATTGCCGACAAGCAGCCGGGTGGCAACCGTCAGCGTCTCGCGGTCGATGATCGTCACGACGTGCGTCGCCTCTGAAGTCACATAGACCCAATGCCCGTCCGGACTGATGGCGACGCCTTCAGCTTCCACGCCGACGACGAAGGAGGCGAATTGCTCGCCGGTCACGAGATTGTATCCGGCCCCGCGCGCCGTTGCCTCAAGGCTCGCCCAAATCTCCGTTCCGTCCGGGGTCAGCGCGAGCCGTTCCGGGTTACCGCCGGCGCGGAGTTCTATGGCGATATCGCCCTGACCCGTCCCGACGGGAATGCCGATAATCTTGTCTTCCGGAGACTCAAATTGCGGATTGAAGTCGCTGACGGCGACATAGATCGTGTGCCCGTCCGGGCTCACAGCCATGCCGCGGGGGCGGACATCACCCGGGCGCCCCGAGATTGGAATCGTGCCGATGACCTGGTTGGTGGCCGGATCGATGACGGTGATGTCCGCGCTATATTCGTTGGACACGTAGATCCGGTATTGGGACGGGCTCTGGGCCGGGGCAGACGACGAGGTCAGCAGACCGGCCGCCAGCACAAGCGAACTTCCCAAGGCCGTTAGCCAGCGCCTCGGACGGCGCCTCCCGGCGGCCAATTTGTTTTGTAAATTCATTGGGGTGCGTGCTCCATGCTTTTATACCCTTCATACATCTTCCGGGCTTACTTTGCCTTTGTCCAGTGAAAAGTTGATACGCGGAGTTATCTTTTCCGCGATCAACTTCTGGCTACCGGTTGGGGAGCCGGAGCCGGACGGGAGGGTCGCCCGGCTCCGGTTCATCGCCGCCAAAATGAGGCTTGAAGACCTTGCCGGATGCGCCACCGCTCGGCGCGGCGGCCCACCAGACTTCAGTACCTTCGCCGTATGTCGACGCCTCAGCAGGAGGGCTGCTGGACGCCGTTCGCCGGGTGGGTCAGCTCTGAAGGTCCTCTGCGGGGTCGCCACGGTGGCGTTGTGGCTTCGCCCGCCAGCGGCGATGATTTTCGTCTAGGCCGGACGACGGGAAGGCCCGCCCAACCCGGCCCGATCCTGCGGCGTGTGCACCTTTGGCATTGCAGTCCTCCCCTTCCCTGTGACTGATCCATCGTATAAAGATGACTATCATACTCATCTTTTATGAGCCAGTGAGAAAGCGCTTTCCCACGCTCATTTTTCTAGAATCTGCAGGTGCTCTGGTTGGCCAGATCGCCGATCTGATCGAGGCGCTCGGCGGGGTCCGTACCCGGCAGGTAGAGCGCTGGAAGTTCGCCGACCAGAAGTCCCATCCCGGCCAAAGAATCGACTGTTGGGTCAATGCTCACGAGATAGAGGGGCTGACGCAGTTGATGGTCCCAAGGGCGGAACGTGACGCCGATAAGCTTGTGCAAGTCGAAGACCGAACCTGGCGCGGTGAGATAGGCAGCGACCGCGGCGGGATCAATCGAACCGCCGAACGTAGCGGCATCGGCCAGAAATCTTGATCGCGTGGAACGCCGCCGAGGCAGGCCCGTCCATCGGCTCGCCGTCCCAGCGATTGCTAAAGGCGGCGTTGAATTCGATGGCACCGGACGTGTCCAGCGTCGGCTCCCACAATTCGGCGCGGTAGATGTCGATATCGGGCGCCACTTCGCCAAGCGCGGCGTAGAAGGCGCGCGTCTGAGCCGCCGGATATGGGTATCCGGCCACCTCGCCCCGAAAGCCGGCTGCTTCCAAATCGCCGTAGAGTTTTATCTGCTCGGCCGGATCGACCAGCAAGACGAGCAAATCGGCGTGAGAACTATTGTAGGCGGCCATGATGGCCGCTGCGTCCATGTCAGGCGACAGGACGGCGTTACCCACTTCCTGCACGCCGAAATGGCGGTTGTTGATCGCCCAATCCAGGCGGTTGTACAGACGTTGGCCCTCGTCGTTTCCGTCGCGAATGACGTACCAGCTGCGGAAGCCATCGCGGACATACCAGCCGGCCAGCGCGTCCAGATACATCGCGGCGCTCGCCTCAATGTGGAAGGTGGTCGAGGCGCACATGTCGTTGCGCAGCAGGTCGCTCTGCACGGCGATATTGAAATAGGGAACGCCGTGCGCCTGGCCCCATTGGCTGAGCGCCAAGGCCTCGTTGACGGTGGTTCCGCCAATGACGGCATAGACGCCCTGGGCGAGCAGCCGATCAGCCGCGGCCGTAACGGCGGCCGTCCCGCTCGCGTTCTCGTAGAGGACGTCGAAATCGAGCCCCATCAGTTCAGCGTTGAATTGGGAGATCTCCTGGCCCCAAATCGCGCCGTGTTGGAGTTGATTGTAGAACTCCTTCTGCCAATCCGGCGCATCCGCGCTGGGCGGCTGGGGCAGGATGAAACCCACACGCATCGGACCGGACGGTCCGAATTGCGCGGCCGCCGGCGCCGATAGAACGCCCAACCCGATCATTGCGACGATGAGGGTGACAACGCGGCGAAACAATTGGGCTGGCATTACGGGCTTCCTCTGATGCGGCCGGACGACATCCGCCGTTCACGGCCAGGTGGCGCATTTCGCGCTCTACGCTGCGCGAATGATCCTCAGCAGGGGTGCATTTGTCCAGTTAAAAGATGACCCGCGGAGTAATATTTAGCGCCGTACCAATCAAGAAACCGCGAGGCACTGCAAATCCCAGGCGGCGAAAACGAGGACGCCGGAGCAAGTCCGGCGTCCTCGCTGGCTCAGCCTATTGCGGCCGCCGGATGGTGACCGAACGGACCGGAACAATACCGTAGCTGTTGCCCCAGGAATTGCGGACATAGGTTCCGATCGCCGCGATTTCACGGTCGCTGAGGCGATCGGCGAATGGCGGCATGCCGTGGTTGGGGTTGCCGACCATGATCTGGCCGATGATTGCTCCGGCCGAAGCCAGGAAGCTGTTGCCGACGAGCTTCGGACCCGGAAGGCCATTCTCATCGCCCGTGCCGTCGGTGCCATGGCAACCCGAGCAGTTGCGGTTGAACAGCGGACCGCCCTCGGCGATCAGCGTTGCCATGTCAGGCTCCGCCGGTGCTGCAGGGGTACCGGCCGATGCCGCCGGCGTCGCGGGCGCGGAAGCCGCGGGCGTTGCGGGAGCAGAAGCGGCGGGGGTCGCGGGCGCAGAGGCCGCGGGGGTTGCTGGAGCAGAAGTGGCGGGAGTCGCGGGTGCGGAAGCAGCTGGTGTTGCCGGCGCGGAAGCCGCGGGCGTCGCGGGCGCAGAGGCTGGCGCCGCGCCGCCGGCGATTGTGTAACTGCCAGTCTTGCGGCCGCCCACGAGCGTTGCTTCGCCGTTCTGCACGGCGGCGAAGGCCTCCGTGGTGAAGCTGCCGCCGAGGTCGGCATATTTGCCGGTGCCGCCAACCCACTCGCTCGACATCGTCATCCCGTCGAGGGCAACGGCGCCATCGCTGGCGAAATGCTCAAACGCCCGATCGCCATCCGCGTCTCGGTAGCTGCAATAGCCGGAAATCTCGATCGTGTTCGCCGCAACGTCGATGGTCTGGAAGGTGGCGCAATTGCCGACGGCGTAGTTGAGGAAGCTGCCGGTCCCAGCGTCGTTGAAGACATGGGCGACGTAGTTGACGGCCTGCGCCATCTGGTTCTCGCCGATCATCACCGGCGGCGCGTTGTAGGCATCGACGAAGGAAAAGGTCAGCGCAAAGTCGCCCTGCGGCGCCAGCGTTTCGGCGTCTTGACCCACGGCCCCGGTGGCCAAGAAGACGACACCTGAAATAGCTGCGGCGGAAAGAAGTGCGCTTGTTTTTCGATTGAGCTTCATCACGATCCTCTGTGGTTGGCAGCGCGGCTGGGAGTGAGCACCTGGCGGTGCCGCCGCACTGAAATTGCACTTGGGCCCGCCGATTCCGGCGTGCCGTTCCTCCGCCACCCGGTCACCGCCGTCGCTCCTAAATGAGCCGGTGTCAAGCAACCGCTGGACGCTCAAGCCGGCGAGACATGTCATGCGGATATGACATTTTTGCGTTCGCAATCCGTCCCGGTTTGCAGATGCGTTTGCGGACGGCGCCCGACTTGGCACTTGACAGAGACGGCCTTCGGAACGCTTTTTGGCGGCGTCGTGGTTCTCGCCAATTCCAATCGGAAGGGCGAGCTAAGAGGGAATTCGGAGGGTCTCCGGACCAAGCCGAAGCTGCCCCCGCAACTGTGAGCGGTGAGCTGCTCGCTGAACTTGCCACTGGCGCCTGAGGCGCCGGGAAGGCCAGCGAAAAGCTAGGACCCGCGAGCCAGGAGACCTGCCTCGACACGGAGCTAAACGCGGGGCGGGGTGTCCCGGTTGGTCGCTGGCCACGGGTCGCAACCCATTCACGGCAGCGCCTGATCGACACTCCCCCTCGGCAACGGGGAGTTGTCGGTGACTCGATCACAAGGGCTTGAGCGCGCTCAAGCGCTCGCGCCGTTCGGCTTGGCCGCGGTGGAGGCGACGGGCGACAGGCAGTCGCCGGATCGCGATTCGATCGAACGGCCGCGCCGCACGAGCCGGCGCGCGGCAGTCGTGCTCGTCGGTCTCGCCGCCGTGACGGTCGCAGCGTTCCTGCTCAGCATCGTCCTTGGCAGCGTCTCCATCCCGCTCGAGCAAGTCGTCGCGATCCTGACCGGGCATGATCCCGATCGCCTGAGTTGGGCCGTCATCGTTCACGACGTCCGGCTGCCCCGTGCGATCACGGCGCTCTTTGCCGGGGCCGCCCTCGGCGTCGCGGGCCTGCAAATGCAGACGCTGCTGCGGAACCCCCTCGCCGATCCGTTCGCCCTCGGCATCACGTCCGGCGCAAGCCTTGGCGTCGCTGTCGTCGTCCTCGGCATCGGCGCCACCGCAACGACGATCTTCGGCATCGGCATCGAACTCGCCGGCGATGCGGCCATCGCGCTGGCGGCGATCGTCGGCGCGCTTCTCGCGCTGGCGCCGGTGCTGGCGATATCGGCGCGGGTCAACAACCCGGCGACGGTGCTGATCGTCGGGCTGATGTTCGGCTATGCCATCCAGGCCTTTGTGACCTTCCTGGTGGTCGGCACGTCGCTCGAGCAATTGCAGCGCTGGATCTCCTGGGGCTTCGGCTCGTTCACCGGAGTGACGTGGCCCCAATTGGCGCTGTTCGTGCCGCTGTTGTCGGTCGGTATCGTGCTCGCGGCACTTTCGACCAAGCAACTGAACGTGCTCCTTCTCGGCGAGACCTATGCCCAATCGATGGGCCTCAACGCCCGCCGAATGCGCCTCTTCATTCTCACCGGCGCGTCGATCCTTGCCGGCGTCGTCACCGCGTTCTGCGGGCCGATCGCCTTTCTCGGCATCGCCGTGCCGCATATTGCGCGCGCCCTCACGGGGACATCGGACCATCGCGTGCTGGTGCCCGCGGTGGTGCTGGCGGGCGCGAGCCTGGCGCTGATCGCGCAGATCGTTGCCCTGCTCGTCGGCCGCGACGGCATGTTGCCGCTGAACGCCGTAACATCGATCATCGGCGCACCGATCGTCGTGATGGTCGTGCTGCGCACAAGGCGTGGGGCGTTCGTCGCATGACCGCGCCAGCGCTTCTCCAGACACGCAGTCTCGCGGTGGGTTACCGCCGCCGGCAGAAGCGGCAGCCTGTCCTGAGCGGACTCAATTTGACCGTCGCGCGCGGTGAATTCATCTGCCTGCTCGGCCCCAACGGCATCGGCAAATCGACACTGCTGCGGACTTTGGCCGGCCTGCAGGCTCCCCTCGCCGGCCGTGTCGAACTGGGCGGCGTCGACATCAACAATGTTCGGCCATTCGACCGGGCGCAGTTGATCGGCGTCGTGCTGTCGGAACGGATTTCGGTGGGCGCGCTGCGCGCCCGGCAAATGGTCGGCCTCGGCCGCTACGCCCATGGCGGCTGGAACGGCCGCCTGTCCGAGCGTGACCTGGCGGTCGTTGACACGGCACTCGCTTCGGTCGGCGCCAGCCATCTCGCGGATCGCGATTGCCGCGAACTCTCGGACGGCGAATTGCAGAAGCTCAATCTGGCGCGCGCGCTGGCGCAGGAGCCCGCGCTCATCATCCTCGACGAACCGACGGCCTTCCTCGACGTGACCGCGCGCGTCGATCTCGTCACGTTGCTGCGAGGGCTTACGCGGTCTCGCGACGTCGCCGTCGTCGCCTCAACGCACGATCTCGACCTCGCGCTGCGTAATGCCGACATGATCTGGCTCGCCGATCGCGACCGCCAGCTACGCAGCGGCGCGCCCGAAGATCTCATCCTGCAGGACGCGTTCGGCGCGGCTTTCTCGTCCGATGCCGCGCAGTTCGAATCCGACGGACTCCGCTTCCACGCCCGCCTCGACAACGCCCCGACGGCGACTGTTCACGGCCCGGCGGCAGCGCGCCGGCTCGCCGCGACCGTCCTTGAACGCGAAGGCTTTCGTATCGCGGCCGATGGCGAGGACAGCGAGATTTCCGTCGACCTCACCGGCGACGGCTCGCGCTGGCGCGCCACCGATGCCGATGGCGACGTGTCAGGCCCCAGCTTCGCCGCCCTTGCCGCCTTCGCGCGCCACGCTTTCACCGGCTCGCTGCGGCCGGTCGCAACGAAGAAGAATCAGCCAAGCCAATCGAGAGGATGACCATGCACTTGCCGAGACGAAACCGCCCCGCCGCCCTAACGCTGGCGCTGGCCTTGGTCATGCCCTTCGCCGTCCCTGCCCTGGCTCAATCGGCCGCCGCCGGACAGGAAGCCTGCATCACGACCTACCAGCCCGGCGTCGACTATTTTCCAGACAAGATCGAAACCGAACATGCGGAGAATTTCTCCGTCACCTATCATGACAGCTACAAGGTCGTGACGGTGGAGCAGCCCTATGTCGGCGGCGCGCCGCAGACCTACGTGCTGGTGCAATGCGGTGCGCCGGCGCCGGAACTCACCGGCGATCTCGCCGACGCGCTGGTGATCCAGATACCGGTGACGTCGGTGTTCTCGGGTAGCACGACACACAACCCCGATTTCGACGCCCTGGATGCCGTCGACCGCGTAACTGGCGTTGCCACGCTCGCCTACACCACCAGCCAGTCATTCCTCGATGCCGCCGACCGGTTGACGCAATTCGCAGCCACCGGCGCGATTGACGCCGAGATCGTCATCGACGCCAACCCCGACGTGCTTTTCACCGATGGTGGCGACGACCCAGCCTATGACACATTGCGCCGCGCCGGCGTTCCCATCGTCGCCGTCGCCGAGTGGCTGGAGCCGAGCCTCCTTGGACGCTCCGAGTGGATCAAGTATTTCTCACTGTTCCTCGATCGCGAGCAGTTGGCCGACAGCGTCTTCGCTTCGATCGAGACGTCGTACGACGACGCCGCGGCCTTGGTCGCCAATCTTCCCGATTCCGATCGGCCGCTGGTGCTGGCCGGTTCCGCCTTCCAGGGCATCTTCTATGCGCCGGGCGGACGGTCCTATGTCGCGCAGGCGATCGCGGCCGCGGGTGGCCGTTACGTGTTCGCGGACGACACGGGAACGGCGAGCCTTGCCTTCCCTGATCTGGAACAGGTCCTCGACGTCGCGGCCGACGCCGACATCTGGATCAACTCAGCCGTCAGCTATCAGACGCTGGGCGACATCGTCGCAGACGAGCCGCGCCTCGCCGCCCTCCCCGTCGCGCAATCCGGCCAGGTATGGAACTATGATTTGATCCGCACCGATGCCGGCGGGGTCGGCTTCTTCGAACTCGCTGTGCTAAGGCCGGATCTGGTCGTCCGCGACCTCATCGAAATCTTCCATCCGGGCCTGCTCGACGATCATCAGTTCGTCTTCTATCGCCCAATTCGATTGGAGTGAGCCTTGACCGAAACGACGGGGACCTTGCGGGTCCATGCGCCCGGCGATCCGGAAGCGATGGTGTGGAAAGAGGCGCCGATCGGTGATCCGGGTCCGCACGAGGTCCTGCTCCGCCACACAGCGATAGGCGTCAATTTCATCGATGCCTATCAACGGCGCGGCCTCTACAAGATCGATCTGCCCTTCACCCCCGGTAGCGAAGGCGCCGGCATCGTCGAGGCCGTCGGTACGGCGGTGACCGGATTCAAGGCGGGAGACCGCGTCGCCTATGGCGATGCGCTGGGCGCCTATTGCGAGCGGCGTCTGATCGACCCGGACAAGCTGGTGCGCGTCCCCGATGGAATCGATGACCGGGTGGCGGCGGCCATCATGCTCAAGGGCCTCACCGCCGAGTATCTCCTCCGCCGCGTCTTCCCCATCCGCGAAGGACACATCGTCCTCTTCCACGCGGCTGCCGGCGGCGTCGGCCTCATCGCCTGTCAGTGGGCGGAGGCGCTGGGCGCGACGGTGATCGGCACAGTGGGGTCCGAAGAGAAGGCGGCGCTGGCGCGCGCAAATGGCTGCGCCCATGTCATCAACTATCGAACGGAGAACTTCGTCGAGCGCGTGCACGAAATCACGGACGGCTGCGGCGTCGATGTCGTCTATGATTCAGTCGGCAAGGATACGTTCCCCGCCTCGCTCGACGCGTTGCGCTGCCGCGGCTGGTGGGTTCCGTTCGGTCAGTCGTCTGGAGTGGTGCCGGACTTCAGTCCATTGCTGCTGATGAACAAGGGCTCGCTGTTCATGAGCAGACCGAAGCTCGGCCACTACATCGCCGACCACGCCGAATATGAAACGGCGGCGGCGGCACTGTTCGCGGCGATTGCCGCCGGCGACATCAAGGTCACGGTCGGATCGACCTTCGCGCTGCGGGATGCTGCGAATGCCCATCGCGCGATGGAGAGCCGCGCGACAACCGGATCGACCGTGCTGCTGCCCTGAGGCGAGCCGGGACTATAGCTGACGCGCGACCTTGTTGTCCCCATCGACCAGTATCTTGCGCGGCGCAATCGGCGCATCGGCGAGCTCGAAACCGAGGATGGTGATGTTGTCGCCCTTCTTGATGAGGTGCGCCGCGGCGCCGTTCATGCAGATGACGCCGGAGTCCCGCTCGCCGAGAATGACATAGGTCTCCAGCCGCGCGCCGTTCGTGTTGTCGACGACCAGCACCTTTTCGCCTTCCATGAGGCCGACGGTGTCGACCAGCGCCTCGTCGATCGTGATGCTGCCGATATAATCCAGATTGGCGTCGGTGACCGTCGCCCTATAAATCTTGGAACGCAGAAGCCATCTCATTGAATGTCACCAGTGATTTGCTAATACAGGGATCGGCGCGGCGGCTCGGCCAATTGCCTTAGTCCCGGCCGGCAAGCAAGGGGCAGGCGGCTCACGACATGCGGATACATCTTTATGCCGCCTGTTGGAACGAGCGGCGCATGCTCGACTTCTTTTTCCGCCACTACGACCCGTTCGTGGAGCGCTACTTCATCCGAGACGACGGCTCAACCGACGGCTCGCTGGAACGGCTTCGGGCTCACCCTCGGGTGGAGGTCGCTCCGCTCGAGCATGTCGATCCGGACTCGCTGGTCAAGTCGCTCCGCCAATATTACAATGAAGGGTGGAAGGCGAGCCGCGGCGAGGCGGATTGGGTGATCGTGACCAACATCGACGAACACCTCTATCACCCTGATTTACTTAGTTATTTGCAGATCTCCAAGGACCACGGCGTCACCTACATCCCTGCCCTTGGCTATCAGATGCTGTCGCACACTTTTCCCGCCGAAGACGCGGTCCTCTGCCGCGACGTCACGCTCGGTGCGCCTTGGGGCAGCTTGAACAAGCTGTCGCTCTTCGATCCCAACGCGCTTAAGCATGTGAACTATAGCGTGGGGCGACATCTTGCCAAACCGAAGGGCGTGCGGAAGTACCCGGACCGCGACGAATTGCTTCTGCTCCACTACAAATATCTCGGGCGCGACTATGCCTATGATCGCCTTCAGGAGTTGAAGACAGGGCTCGGCGCGAAGGATTTGGAGTCGGGCTGGGGTACCCACTACCTCTGGTCGGAAGACGAATTCAGCGAAAACTGGTCTCGCCGCGAGGGCCGTCTCGTTGACGTGACCAACCCTAACCTCCAGCCGTGGAACAGCCACCCGAAGCGGCGGTGGTGGCGGGAGAAGAAGGAAAAGCGCCCTCCCGTGGAAACGACAGGAATCTGAGCATGCTCAAAGGCGCAAAGAAGGACCAACCGACACGAACGCCGGATTGGCAGCGCATCATGCCGATGATCGACGGCGTGACGCTCAAGCAGACCCGACCGCTCGTCACCCGGAGCGGAACTCACGACTGAGACATTCCGTTCGGACTGGAGCGAAACCGGCCGGCAGATCGGGCACGTCATCCATGTGTCGTTTGACGACGGGGCGGTCTCGGCCTGGCACTGCCACCAGACGCAGACGGACGGAATATTCGTGGTCGCCGGCCGCGGCCTGGTGGTCCTCTTTGACGATCGCGACGCTTCCGCGACCAAGGGCCGGCTGATGGTCCTGCGCCTCGACGCCTCCGATCCGACGCTGGTAACGATCCCGCCGTTGGTCTGGCATGGCATCAAGGGGCTCAATGGACCGATGTCATTCCTCAATATGATCACCCACCCCTTCGACTATGCGGCGCCAGATGAATGGCGCGTCGCGCCCGACTGTCCGGAGATTCCATTCGACATCGTCAACGCGAAATAGCGGCAACCATACCAATGGCCTTCTGCCTCACCGCCTTCACGGACGATCCCGAGCTGGCAGCGGTACTGGATGCCGCCGGTGTGGACCGGATCGGTGTCGATCTGGAAAGGCTTGGTAAGGCGGAGCGTCAGGCCGGTACCAATTCGCGTATCTCAGATCACCAGATTGCCGACCTGCGCGTTCTAAGGCCACGCCTGAAAAACGCACGGCTGCTGGCTCGGATCAATCCGCCCAATGGCGGCACCGCGGATGAAATCGAACGAGTGCTCGATTTCGGCGCTGAGGTGATCATGCTGCCCTATTTCACAGTGGCCGATGAACTCAGCGCGGTCGCCCGGATGATCGACGGGAGAGCGACTTTCGTTCCGCTGGTGGAGACCCCGGAGGCCCTTGCGGTGATCGATGACATGGCGGGCATCGGAGTTGCCGATATTCACTTCGGCCTCAATGACCTTCGTCTAAGAATGGGCCTTGCACGTTTCGTGGAAGTGTTCGACGAGCCCGCGTTTGAAGCTGCGGTCACGGCCGCTCGCGGCGTTGGTCTGGGCTATGCGATAGCCGGGGTGGCGCGTGCGGACGACCGATCGCTCCCCATCGCTCCTGATCTCGTCTACCGGCAGCTTCGCCGGCTTGGCGCGTCCGGCACGTTGATATCGCGGTCTTTCATCAGACCGCGGGAGGAGTGGGACAGGGTTGCCGGCGATATCGCGGCTCTGCGGGCGATCCTGGAGGCGCCGACCGAGGAGCACGCCCGGTAGCCTGGGCGCTGATTTGCACGGGGAATGGATCCCGGCGCGAACGCCGGGATCCTGATTGAAGTCCGGCTTACATGCCGCCGGCAACTGCCTCCGGCAGGGCGAACACATAGAGTGTCGAACCTGCGCGGCGATAGCGGTCGACATCGTTCGCGTCGTCGGCGACGTTGACCTGGCCAGTGTTCGAGGCGCTGGCGAGGAAGGCGATGTACTGCTTGCCGTCATGCATGTAGGTGATCGGCGAAGCGTACACGCCCGAGCCGATCTGGAACGACCAGGCCAGCTCGCCCGTCATCGCGTTGTAGGCGTCGGCCGTACCGTTGTACGGGTTGCCCTGCAGCACGAGGCCGCCACCGGTGCTGGACACCGGGGTACGCGTGCTCACCGGGAACGGTACGGACCAAGCGATGGTGCTGGTGACGGGGTTGATCGCGACAGTCGCTCCGAGCACGTTGGTCACCGAGCCGTCGAGCGCACGGGCGGCGCCATTCGGATCAGTGCCGGCCGTACGACGCAGCGTGTAGCCTTCACCGGCCACATACTCGCCCTCGAACACCACTTCGGTGAAGCAGGTGTTGTCGGTCGAGACGTAGAACAGGCCCGTCTGGTCGGAGAACGTGTCGTTCTCCCAGTTGCGGGCGGAGTTGCCCGGGCATGCATCAACTTCGGTGCCTGTGAAGTCGTCGCGACCGGCGGCGCCGGGCATCTGATAGTCGGTGTAGCGGGCACGATCGGTCGCGTCGGTGAAGGTCCACCGGGCGATGTCGTACTCGGCACGGCCGGTGGCCATATCAACGCCGGTGATGGCGTCGGTATAGACGAACGGGAAAGGCTGGCTGAGAAGCTCGCCGTTGCTGCGATCCCAGATATAGAACCAGCCAGCGCGCGAGGCCTTCATTGCCACGTGGTCGACCGAGCCGTCGCCATTGACGTCCATGTCGGCGAGCGGCGTGTTGATCGGCTCATCGATATCCCACGGGTCTGCCGGGGTGATGTTGTAGGCCCAGATCAGCTCACCGGTGGTGGCGTCACGGGACATCATCGAGGCGCACCAGTTGTTGCGGTAGTCGATAAGACCGCCATTCGCGTCGAGATTGATCACGCCCCATTCGCGGCGATAGTCCGGGTTCCACGGACCGCAGTTGCCGGTCGAATAGAAGAACTGGTTCGAAGTCGGGGGCGTAGGTGAAGTAGCCCCAAACGGTGCCACCGCCACGACGCCAGGAATCGCCGAACCACGTGGAGAGCGAACCCTGCTTGTCGTCGTCATAGTACGGGTTGAAGCGCGGGCCGATACCGACTTCGTTGTCCGGACCCATCGAATACATGACCCACTGGGTCTGGCCGGTGTGGATGTCGAAGGCCGACACCTTGCCGCGGACGCCGTACTCGCCGCCCTGATTGCCGGTGATGTAGAGGTCACCGATGATGATGCCGTTGCCGGCGTTCTCTTCGCGGATGGTGACGTCCGTGGCAACCGACCGCCACAGCGCTTCGCCGGTCTGCCCGTCGAGAGCGAAAACCTGACCGTCGATGGTGGTGTAGTAGATGTTGCCTTCGGCGTATTGCATGCCACGGGTCTGGGCGCCGCAGCAGGCCTGAAGGCCATGCTCACGGTCAACGTCCGGGCGGAACTCCCACAGGATGTTGCCGTTGTTGCTGAGATCGAGCGCCAGGACTTCGTTCGGGGCCTGGCCCGAGCCTTCCGACTGGTTGACCGGCGAGACAATGTACATGGTGTTGCCGACGACTAGCGGCGCGGATTCGTATTCGTCCAGGACGCCGAGCTGTAGCGTCCAGGCGACGGTCAGATCAGCGACGTTCGACAGATTGATCTGATCGAGCGGCGAGAAGTTGTGGCCGTTGTATGTGTAGTTTGGTGTCACGATATCGCCGGCGGCGATATGATCCATGACGTCCTGGTTCGCAAAGGCCGAGGTGGCAAAACCACAACCGGCCACGATGGCGACGGTCGAAGCCGTCACTTTCAAAAGAGTCCTTCCAGTCATTTCTATGTTCCCTCCGATAAAGCCCCGATTTCCGAGGCGTAGGCGTTTTTTTTAAATCGCCACTTGTATTCGCTATTTCGTTTTTCTTATTTTTACTTGCCTCCCTTCCAGCACAATCGACCTGTTTTCAGGACGACATTCTCTCTCGCCGGCTCAGTCCTCGAGCAGCGTTTCTTGACAGCAACTCCGCCATAGAGCGCATGATCCCTGCGCTCTCAGCGGCGTCGCAAATCCCAATATTTGCTTTGAAAACAGTGCCCTTCCCGGGCGACCGCCTAAACCCTCCCGACCCCGGCCTAAGGCCGGACCATCACCCGACGCCAACCACACCTCGCCGACATTTTCTGTCGGGCGCACCGGCGGACGCAGGCCTCCCGAATTCAGATGTGGCCCGCCTTCGGCCGCATCTTACTAGTCTCCCAGCTGCTAGCGTAGCATGGGCCAGTGTCGTTGACACCTTTTTCTTCGGGTCCGCCACTATACTAAACATAGCAAGGCGTTCGTGCCGCTAAGCTCTTCCGAGCACTGTCGCGCCTACCAACCGCCCTAGTGGACTTTTCTGCCGTTGCTCGAAGGTCCGCCACGGCGCCCGCCCTTCCGGACATCGACGGAGGCGAACGCGGCACTCGGGACCGCCCGCAAGGAAGGGAGAGCATCCACGAGTTGGCGACATGGGCACTCGACGCGACCGTAGTTCCATGTATTGCCCTCGTTGTATTGCTTTAACCGCGCTTCGACGGACACCTTGGGATATGCGCAATTCTCGGTCGGTCCCGGGTCAACCTGGCCGGCCTGAGGCCTACCCGCACGCACGCGCCACTCCGCACAGGAATTGGAAAGGGTTCCCGCCTAATTGGCCGCTTTCCCGGATCGATTGGCGGCACACCCGCCGCCAGCCTGTCGCGTCGAATGCCGTCGGGGTCACGCCGGCTGGCGGATGCCAAACCAGCCGCTCCATCCTGCCTTGCGCGCCATTCCTGAGCGACCATAGTTGATCGATTACCTTTGCGTCGCGATTGCAACATATCTGCAAAAGGTGATGCGAGAGCGCTGTTCTTATTGTAGCTGTTTTCGGCCACGCTCGCGAAGTCGTGATCTCGTTTTTGGCGCATGAGCACTGTGGGATAACTCTGGACAGCAAGTACTGGTTGGCGCATGATGCCGCAGGTTTGGCGACTTTGGCGTGGCTACGCGGCGGTCGTTGATCCAATCCCGCGCGGCCCATCGCTTGCCGAGCAGACTGGCGATTTCTCTGCGCCCCGCGGGGGCTGTCCCGGTGATGGAACGTTGCCGGGGCGGACCGATTACCCGGTGAACGGCGGCTTATCCGTTTCTTCCGGGGCCGAAGCTGCCACCCCCAACTTGGAGGTGCGGTCAGGTCTTAGTTGTGATGGCTCGGTCGATGCACACGCAGAGGCCGGCCGTCCGTTGCCAGGATCGAACCTCCTTGCGATCTTGGCTGTTGACCTTGGGCGTCGATCGAGCTCGGCTGATCGACGCCCCTTCTTTTCCATCGGCACTCTCTCGTTGTGATCTGGCCGACCGCGGCTCTCGCGGGGAGCGCGGACTGTCGGCGGTGAGGCCAAAGAAAAAAGGGCGTCCACTCGTTTGAGGGACGCCCCGTGTCTCGAGGCATGGCCTCGAAGGTTGCGAGGTCCCGGGACGAGCCCGGAACCCCTTGTTGTGTTGCGGCTTACATGCCGCCGGCAACTGCCTCCGGCAGAGCGAACACATAGAGTGTCGAACCCGCACGGCGGTAACGGTCGGCGTCATTGGCCGCGTCGTTGACGTTAACAGCGGAGGTGTTGGAGCCCGACGCGATGATGGCGATATATTCCTTGCCATCATGCATGTAGGCGATCGCCGACTGGTTGAACTGCGAGCCCGTCGGGAACGACCAAACCGGAGCGCCGGTCTCGGCGTTGTAGGCGTGCATCGCACCGTCGTTGGAACCGCCCTGGAACACCAGGCCGCCAGCCGTCGAGAACACCGGAGTGTTGTTGTTCGGTGTGTACTCGACCTTCCAAGCAGTCTGACCCGCAACCGGATCGATCGCCTGGAGTTGTCCGGCAACCGTCGTCGGATTGCCGTCGGTGCCGAACGGACCGAAGATCGGGCCGAGCGGGTTGAACGCCTCGAGGACATAGCCCTCGCCGGCGACATACTCGCCCTCGGTGGCACGCAGACCGCCGCAGCCATTGGTGGTCGCGACATAGTAGAGGCCGGTCTGGTCAGAATAGGATTCGTTCTGCCAGTTGCGGGCCTGAATGAACGGGCAGACATAGACTTCGGTACCGGTGAAGTCCGGGTCGGCGCGCTGGTCGGCCGTGAAGATGTCCTGACCGGTGGTGTAGTTGGCGCGGTCAGAGGCATTGGTGAACTCGAGCGTCTCGATATTGTAGCTCGGACGACCGGTGTCGAGGTTCACGCCCGTCATGAAGTTCGTGTAAACGAACGGCCACGGGTCGTTGAGGAGCTGGCCGTTGGACCGGTCCCAGACATAGAACCAGCCGGTACGGGCTGCCTTCATGGCGGTGTGCTCGACCGAACCATCGCCATTCATGTCGACATCGACCAGCGGCGTGTTCAGCGGCTCGTCATAGTCCCACGATTCCTGCGGATCCATGTTGTAGGCCCAGATCAGCTCACCGGTGGTGGCGTCACGGGACATCATGGAGGCGCACCAGTTATTCTTGTAGCTCTGGATGCCGTTGTTGGCATCGAGATCGACAACACCCCATTCGCGGCGATAGTCCGGGTTCCACGGACCGCAGTTGCCGGTCGAATAGAAGAACTGGTTGCTGGTCGGATCGTAGGTGAAGTAGCCCCAAACGGTGCCACCGCCACGACGCCAGGAATCGCCATACCACGTGGAGAGCGAGCCCTTCTTGTCGTCAGCGTAATACGGGTTGAAGCGCGGGCCGATGCCGACTTCGTTGTCCGGACCCATATTGTACATGACCCACTGGGTCTGGCCGGTGTGGATGTCGAAGGCCGAGACATGGCCGCGGACGCCCAATTCACCACCCTCGATGCCGATGATGTAGAGGTCGCCGATGATGATGCCGTTGCCCGGCGTATGCTCGCGGATGGTGACGTCAGCACCAACCGACCGCCACAGCGCCTCGCCGGTCTGCCCGTCGAGGGCGAAAACCTGACCGTCGATGGTGTGGTAGTAGATGTTGCCTTCGGCGTATTGCAGACCACGGGTCTGGGCGCCGCAGCAGGCCTGGAGGCCATGCTCACGGTCAACGTCCGGGCGGAACTCCCACAGGATGTTGCCGTTGTTGTTGAGGTCGAGCGCCAGCACTTCGTTCGGGGCTTGGCCTGAGCCTTCCGACTGGTTGACCGGCGAGACGATGTACATGGTGTTGCCGACCACGAGAGGCGATGCCTCATACTGGTCGAGAACGCCGAGCTGCATCGTCCAGGCAATGGTCAGGTCGGCGACGTTGCTGGTGTTGATCTGATCGAACGATGAGAAGTTGTGGCCGTCATAGGTGATGTTCGGCTGAACGATATCACCGGCGGCGATATGCGCCATCACGTCCGCGTTGGGTTCGGCGAAGGCGCTGGTTGCGAGACCGCAACCCGCTGCAAGAGCAACCACCGAGGTGGTGGCTTTCAACATAGTTCTGCTAGTCATTATTCCCTCCTAGCGGCCCCTTGCTGGAACCGCGTTTAACTTAGGTACGAATAAGTATTCGGGTATTTTCAGTTTACTCTCCGGTTGATCATTCCTCCCTTGTGGTTTTCGGTGACACCGGACTTCGGGTCGACTAAAACCCACCGCGGTTCACGGACAAAGACGCGCCTCAAGGGCGATCTCGCCCACGGAAGCGAAGCCTCCAGAGGCCGTTCACGTGGTTGCCGAAATCCTGCCTTCCCCTGAATTCACGCTGGTTTTTGACTTCTTGCTGAGTTGAAAACCCTGGCGCCCTGGCCTTAATGGCGGGCAGCTAGGAACCAGGAATGTTGTGAAAAGCCGGCGCGAGGACCGACCAATCTCGCAAGCGCTGTCTCCCATCCCCAAACAACGGCCTCTCATGCCAACGACGGCATTTCCTACGGGGCCTTTAGCTGGACTGTAGCACATAATGGAGGAACGTAACCCGCGTTTTCGCATATCACATTTTTGTGCATCCGCGGCGGAAGCATTAGCGTCGTCCGGAAGCTTGTGAACATTGGGCGATGGTACTTTGACGACTGTATAATTGCCATCGCCTCCCCTCGCTGTGCGAGAAGGGGCGCGATCTGGCCGGCCATCAACGGAAAGCCGTCAGACGCAGCGTCCGATGCAGAGGTCAGTTCGACTTTCGATGAAGGCGGTATTCGTGCCAGGTGAGCGCGAGCACGACGGCGTCGAGAACCGTCAGGCCGACCAACCAGACCGAGAAGCCGAGCGTGAGCTGATAGGTCTGGTAGACGATCAATAGGGCCAGCGCGGCCATGAAGACCGGATACGCCCACATCTTACCCAGGAGCACCATCACCACGAGGAAGAGCTTCACCGCGCCGTGGCTGAAAAGATAGAGCGCCACGCTCGTCTTTGGGCTCAACGACAAGGCTTCGGCCCAACGGACCAGCGTTGCCGCGACAACGTCGTTCGGGTCTTCCAACAACTCATGCTGCGTTAGCCCGCGCACGAGGCGCAGAACGACATCCCCCGCGCCGAAGAAGAGCGCCCCGCCGGCGATCAACTCGATGGCGCTGTCGATGGCCTTCAGCCACAGGCTGATGCGAAACAGCCAGCCAATCTCGCGTTCGCGCTCGCTGGCCTTATCGGCGGCAAGTTCGGTCGCTGGTTCCATGTGCGCCATATGGCCCCGTTTTCGTGGCAGCCAAGCCCTACGCCCGATCCCGGCGATTCGCGCGCGGGTCGTTTGTGCGCCAGGCCCGCATTCTTTGCCATCCCGCGCGACATCCAACTGTCACGGCTTTTCCGGAAGGTCCTGCGCCCATCCAAGGGCCGAGATTCTCTTCTTGGCCCCCTTCCAATCCAAGGGAACGCAGACCATGCGGAGCAGAAAGCTTCTCTACCTCTTCTCGACCGTCGCTCTGGTGGCATCGACCGCCCACGCCGAAGTCGTCATGCTGGCCAGCGGCACGCTGACGGGCAGCTCGGCCGGTCCGAACGCAGATCTTTCCCACCTCACCGGCACGCTGGAAAACGGCCTCCCGGCGAACATTCTCGGCGGCATCGGCTCAGGCTTTGCCTATGCCGGCGGCAATGTGTTTCTGGGCGTCCCGGATCGCGGGCCCAACGCCACCGCCTATAACGACGGCATCAACGACACGGTGTCGTTCATCGACCGCATCGACGCTATGACGATCACACTTTCGCCGGCGCCGGCGGGATCCGACCTGCCGTTTGTCCTGACACCGGTCCTTGACGAGACGGTGCTCCTGTGGAGCCCGACGCCGCTCGTTTATGGCGACGGCGCCGCCTTCGGCGTTCCCAATGGCGCGCCGGCGGAAAACACCGCCGACCATTACTATCTCACCGGCCGCTCCGACAATTTCGACCCGGCCACCAATTCGGGCAACGCTGCCGACGCCCGGTTCGATCCCGAATCCATCCGCGTCTCCAATGATGGCCGGAGCATCTTCATCAGCGACGAATACGGCCCGTATCTCTACCAGTTCGACCGCGCGACCGGCGAACGCGTCCGCTCCTTTGAGCTTCCGGCAAACCTCTATTCCGATGTGGTCTCGCAGGATGGCGCCTATGAGATCGACAACGCCACGGTCGGCCGGACCGCCAATAAGGGCATGGAATCAATCGCGATCACGCCGGACGGCACGATGCTGGTCGGCGTCATGCAGGCGGCGCTCGTGCAGGATGCCGCAGACGATGCCTCGAAGAAGGTCGTGCGCATCGTGACGATCGACATCGCGAGCGGCGAGACGCACGAATACGCCTACCAGTTGACCACCGGCTCGGGCGTCAGCGACATCGTCGCCATCAACGACCATCAGTTCCTGGTCGACGAGCGCGACGGCAAGGGCCTCGGCGACGGCAGCAACGCCGTGGTCAAGCAGTTCTTCATTATCGACATTGATGGCGCCACGGAAGTCACCGACCAGACGGGCGCCGATCTTGCCGCCGCCGCGGTCGAGAAGACGTTGTTCATTGATCTGGTCGCCGTCCTTGGCGACAACGGCGTCACTCCGGATCAAGTGCCGTCGAAGATCGAAGGCCTCGCCTTCGGCCAGGATGTGACGATGGACGGCGTAACCTATCACACGCTCTACGTCGCCAATGACAACGACTTCCTGCCTGATGAAGCTGGTCCGAATCTCTTCTACGTACTCGGCTTCACGGACGAGGATCTGCCCGGCTTCGTGCCGCAGCAGATCGCGCCCTAGGCCGTCACGGCATCGGGCCCGGCGCATCGCGGCCGGGCCCTATCCGGCGGTCGGACGAAGCGCTGGACGCCGCCTGGAACAATTGCGCCCTGCCGCGGGAACGGCGCTCAGACGATCAGTCCGTTGATCGGTGTGACGCCGCTGCTGTCAGGGAAGACGACTTCCGCCAGGGCTTGAGCGGAAATGCCGAGATGGTCGGCGAGGACGCCTTTGAGCACGGCGCGGAGATCGGTCGTCGGGTTGAGATCGCGACCGTCCAGAAGTTGCGATGCCTGCAGGCCGGGCCAATCGGAGATGACACGGCCCCCGGCGATGGCCCCGCCCATGAGGAGCGCAACGGTTCCTGTCCCATGATCGGTCCCTTCGTTGCCATTGCCGCGCGCGGTTCGGCCAAACTCGGTGACGACGACGATCGCCGTCTCGCTCCAGATTGAGGCGATGCCGGCGCTGAGTGTTTCGAGGCCGGCGTCCAGCGCCGCAAGAAGGCCTGCGAGGCGGCCGTTTTCGGCACCCTCAGCGACATGCGTATCCCAGCCATCGAAGCTCAGGACGGCGATACGCGGCCCTTCCGGCTCAAGCAGAAGATTGGCGGTTCCTTGCGCGATGGCCGTGTAGCCGGCACGCAGGTCGCCACCCGCCGGCCCGGTCATGCCTCCCATCGTCATCATCTCGAGTTCGACACCAGCTTCGAGCACACGCGCGAGTTCCGGGTCCTGATGACGATAGAGGTCCATCAGGCGTTCGGTCGTGTCTGTGCCCGCCTGGCGGAAGGCCTGCGGCGTCCAACTGAGAACCGGCGCCGGGCCGCGCAGGATGAGCGGCACGGTCGGGCTGACGGCAAGGCCGGTCACCGGTGCAATCCGCCCCGCCACAGGCAGGATGCCAACGGCCCGGTTGAGCCAGCCGGTGCTCACCGCCTGCGGTCCGGGCATGCCGTTTTCCAGCACATCCTGCCCGTCAAAATGCGAGCGGTCGCGATAGGGCGTGGCGGCGGCGTGAACGACCAACGCGTCGCCGTCG
This sequence comes from uncultured Alphaproteobacteria bacterium, assembly GCA_963732865.1. Classification (GTDB taxonomy): domain Bacteria; phylum Pseudomonadota; class Alphaproteobacteria; order Rhizobiales; family Kaistiaceae; genus JADLGL01. Next base: position 386,619 of record CAVTBC010000001.1, read on the forward strand.
AGATAGCGCCGGTGGAAATTGGGCAGCGCGTCGTTGAGGCCGAAGAAGCCGTCAAGCGACAGCGTCGCCTCATGGCCGGCAGCACCGATGGCCATGTCGCCACGGAGCGCTGCATATCCGGGATCGCCGATCGGGGGCACGGCCGCCAGGCCGTCAAGGGCGCCGCGCAGGATCACCACCACCAGCCGTGGATCGTCGCTCGCGGCGAAGGCGAGCCGAGGCATCTGCGCCCAAGCGACGAGCGCCCCGGCAGAGGTCAGGAAACTGCGACGGGTGGGACGGAAAAGCGAATTCCGCAGAAGGTCGCTGGTCATCTTCCTACGTCCTTTGAAACTCTGGGCACATCAGCAGCAGAGCAATTGCCTGATTGCGCGATTCCGCCTGGAGGATCTCGGTGCGGGTGTCGTCCGAGACATCCGGCCCGAGAACCAGATCAATCAGTTCGCTAGGCTGGTAGCGGGGATTGGCGCCCTGCCCGACGAGCTCAGCGAGATCTATGCGGTTAGTGATCGCGTCGGGTGCCAGCCAAGTGGCCGATTCATCCGAGAAGCCCTCCGGCGAGGGCGGATCCCACATCGGCTCGCCGAGGGTTTGCAGGATGCCGACGACGACGCGCGGCTCAGGCGCGTATGCGATGGCGCGGATCGCCGACCAGACGAAGAGCTGCGGCGGCTTGAGTTTCGTGGCGTTCGCATTTGCTTCCTCGGAGTCGACCATGGCGAGGGCGACGGCCTTCAGGTCGCCGCCGCTGCGCGTGAAGACCTCGGCAAGCGTATCGACCAATGCGGCGGGCGGGTCGTCGGCCACGAAATGGCGGACGAGCTTGAAGGCGATATGGCGGGCCGTGGCCGGGTGCTCGGCCAGCATGTCGAGCACGGCTTCGCCCTGATCCTGCCCGCCGGCCGGATAGGTGGTCCCCATTATGACCTGTGCTCCAGGCTCATGCGCTACATCGCGAAACACGAACGCACCGACCAGATCGGCCTGTCCCGGCCGGCCGACATAGGACCAGCCGGTCAGGATATTCGCCATGGCAATGACGTCGGCCTGCGTATAGCCGGCATCGACGCCGATCGTGTGGAGTTCCATCAATTCGCGGGCGTGGTTCTCGTTGAGGCCCGTGCCGTTGCGCCGCCCGGCCAGCGAATTGGGGCCGACCGAGTCGGCGTTGTTGAGATAGGTGAGCATTGCCGGGTGTTTGGTCACGGCGCCCAGCATGTCGCGGAAATTGCCGAAGACGAAGGGCCGGATCGCCTCGCGTTCGAAACAGCCGACGAGCGATCGCTCGATGATTCCGGCCCCTGCGGCGACGGCGAAGTGGTTGGTCCAGAAGGCTACAAGCCGTTCGGCGAAACCGAGGCGGACATCCTGATAGCGGGTCAGGCGTGCGGCTATCTCGCCTAGGAAGATGGCCTGCGGCGCCGGGGTGTCGGGATTGCGCGCAGGCGGCGCGGCGGCTTGCTGGCCGCCTTGCAGCATTTGGCGATACTGGATCAGCTCAAGGAAGGCGCCGCCGGCGTCAAGCAAATCGGGGCCCGCCAAGAGCGCGACGTCCGGCGCATCAGCCTCGTCACGGACTGCATCGCGAATATCGGTGTAGGCGGCGAGGTCGCCGGGCCGCGGCCCGAGGCCGAAGCGTTGAAAGCCGCCGGCAAGTCCGATCATGCTCGTCGCTCCCTTTGACGTGCGGTGATCTCACCCGTCAGCCTTCTTTCTCGAACTTGGCGAGTAAAGGGCGAGTTGCCGGAACCGGCCGCCTTAATTGTATCAATGCGTATCCGAGGGCTCGGTAGTGACAGCCGGAGACAGAAAGCCGCCAGAACCCGCGGCTTTCATGCGTTTTACCGGCGGGCATGGACCCCGCAGGGCGCTGGGTCTAAACCGCTGCTCCCCTGAAGGCGCTCGAAATGTTCAAGTTCTTTGAATCGCGCATTGATATCTTTCCCGAGTCCGCTCCGGCGACGCCGCCGCGGACTTTGCTGCGATTCCTGCTGCATTTCTCTCGGCCGCTACTGCCATGGATCGGCGCCGTCGCGGTGTTGACGGCCCTCCGGTCGATCGCCGAGTTGACCTTCATCGCCTTCCTTGGCGGCATCGTCGACTGGCTGACCTCAGCCGACCAAGCGACCTTCCTCCCCGACCGTGGCGGCGAGCTGGCCGCGATGGCAGCGCTGGTGGTCGTCGGCTATCCGACGCTGGTGCTCCTCCAGTCGCTCATTCACTATCAGACCGTGTTCGGCAATCAGCCGATGCTCGCCCGCTGGCTGATGCACCGCTACGTGCTGAAGCAGAGCCTCAGCTTCTTCCAGAACGAGTTCGCCGGGCGCGTCGCCACGAAGGTGATGCAGACCGCGCAAGCGGTCCGCGATGTGCTCGATAAGATCGTCGAGGTGTTCGTCTACGTCATCGTCTATTTCATCGGCGCCATCATCCTCGTGGCGAAGGCCGATACGCTCCTCATCATCCCGCTGGTGCTGTGGCTCGTCGGCTATGTCGGCATCGTCAGCTATTTCGTGCCGCGCATGCGGAAGGTCTCCGAGGCACAGGCGAACGCCCGCGCAGTGCTCACCGGCCGCGTCGTCGACAGCTACACGAACATCCAGACCGTGAAGCTCTTCGCGCATGCCCGGCGAGAGGAGAACTACGCGCGATCGGCGATGGTCGACTTCATGGGCACGGTCTATCCGATGTTCCGCCTGACGACGCGCCTCAACGTGTCCCTTGAGGTCCTCAACGCGCTCCTGCTTGCCTCGATCGCCGGCGTCGCGATCTACGCCTGGACGCTTGGCGCCGTGTCGCTGGGCGCCATCGCGGTCGGAGCGGCGCTGGCCTTACGGATCCGCTCGACATCGCAGTGGATCGTCTGGGAAGTCTCGGGCCTGTTCGAGGAGATCGGCGTCGTCCAGGACGGCCTGCACACGATCGCCCAGCCGCTGGCCGTCACCGACAAGCCGGACGCCAGGGACCTTGAGGTCACGCGCGGCGAAATCCGCTTCGAGAACATCCGCTTCCACTACGGACGGGACGCCGGCGTGATCGAGGATTTGTCGCTCACCATCGCGCCGGGCGAGAAGGTCGGCCTGGTCGGCCGCTCCGGAGCCGGCAAGTCGACGCTGGTCAACCTCCTTCTCCGCTTCTTCGATCTGGAAGGCGGACGCATCCTCATCGACGGACAGGACGTCGCCGACGTAACGCAGGAGAGCCTGCGCCGCCGCATCGGTCTGGTGACGCAGGACACTTCGCTCCTGCATCGTTCAATCCGTGACAACATCCTCTATGGCAGCCCCGAAGCCAGCGAGGCGGACATTATCGAGGCGGCGCAGCGCGCCCATGCCGATGAGTTCATCCGCAGCGTTGCGGACCCCGATGGGCATGGCGGCTATGACGCCCATGTCGGCGAGCGCGGGCGTCAAGCTCTCCGGCGGTCAGCGACAGCGCATCGCCATCGCCCGGGTGTTCCTCAAGAACGCGCCGATCCTCATCCTGGACGAGGCCACGTCGTCGCTGGATTCGGAGGTCGAGGCGGCGATCCAGGAACATCTCCTGACGCTGATGGCAGGCAAGACCGTCATCGCCATCGCGCATCGCCTGTCGACGATCGCCATGCTCGACCGGCTGGTGGTGATGGATCAGGGCCGCATCGTCGAGACCGGGACGCATCAAGAACTGCTGGAGCTCGGCGGCATCTATGCCCAGCTTTGGCATCGCCAGTCCGGCGGGTTCCTCGGCGGTGCCGCCGCGAAGGACGCGCTTCAGGCGGCCGAATAGACGGCCCGGCGTCAGGGAAGCGCGATCGTTCCTTCCAGCTCGTTGTAGCCGCGCGTCTCGCCGGTCCAGAGCCAGGGCAAGGGATCGGGGTAGACGAGATGGCCGTGCACGGTCCCCTCGCCGGTCATCTCCGAATAGGGGCCGGTGCCGCTGGTGATGCGCCAATGGCCCTCGCAGAGCTTCTGCGTGCCGGCGCATTCCTCGACGTCCATCGTCACCTGTCCGTCCGGCCGGCTCAGTGTGCAGCTCCCGGTGGTTACCGACCAGTTCGGCAGGCCGATATCCGTCGTCGCCGTGCATTGCACGGTGAGCCCCGACAAAAGAGACGCGAGCTGCGGGCCGGCATCGATCTGGATCGGCTCGGTCTGGACCAGGATGCCTTCGAAACGCCGGTGCAGCCAGACCTGGAAGATGTCCCCTTCGCTGCGCCAATCGAAGCGCGCGGTGAACGCATAGTCGGTGGCGGAAGCCGGATGGATGCCGGGCACGGCCGCGGCGAACATGATTGCGAACATAAGGGCCAGGCGCTGAACCCGACCGAGCGGTGGACGATTGCTATTCGCGGTCATGCCCACCCGGCCCTTATCGCATTGGAGATCATCGGCACCTATCGTATCAGAACGCCGGGATAGCCGGAATATGGCAGGATTGTCCCGGAGGATTGCGGCGCTTGGGCGGCGCAGGACGAGAGGTCCGATGGCTCTCGATATCAGGCCGATGTCGACCGGCGATTTGCGGCTCGCCCTCAACTGGGCGGCGGCCGAGGGCTGGAACCCCGGTCTCGACGACGCCGGGCCTTTCCTTGCCGCCGACCCCGGCGGCTTCCTCATGGGGACGGTGGACGAAGAGCCGATCGTCTCCATTTCCGCTGTCGCCTACGGACCGTCCTTCGCCTTTATCGGCCTCTATATCTGCAAGCCCGAAAGGCGCGGCCACGCCCTGGGCGCGATGCTGGCGCGCGCCGCATTGGACCGCGTCGCCGACCGGACCGCCGGCCTCGATGGCGTGATGGCCCGCATCGACAATTACGCCCGGCTCGGCTTCACACTGGCGCACCGCAATCTGCGCTTCGGCGGCAAGCCGCAGATCGAAACATCAGGCGATCCGCGTATTCGGCCGATCGGCGCGGAATTGCTGCCGGCGGTGACTGCTGCCGACGGGCACTTCTTCCAAGCGCCGCGGCGAGCCTTCCTCAAGGCCTGGCTCGCGCGATGCGACAGCCGCATCGGCCTCGCGCTTGTGGAAGGCGGCTCGGTCACCGGCTATGGCGTGATCCGCGATTGCCGGGAGGGTGCGAAGATCGGTCCGCTTTTCGCCGCATCCGCGGCCGACGCGGACGCGCTTTTCGCCGCCCTCGTGGCGCTTCGCCCTGCGGGGCCGATGTTCCTTGACGTGCCTGAGCCGAACCGCGCCGGCATCCGTCTCGCCGAGCGCCACGGCCTCACCGTGCAGTTCGAGACAGCGCGCATGTATCGCGGTCGCGCTCCGGACCTTCCGCTGGCGCAGACCTTCGGTATCACCAGCTTCGAGCTCGGTTAGGCGCAAGCGCCGCCCCGCTATGCGAAACCCGGCGCCGCCAGGACGGCATGCTGCGCTTCGAATGAAATCCCGCCATCTGTCATTAACGCAGACTTGTCGGGCTCCGGCGATTACTTTGCCGATGACCCAAAGATGTTCTATGGTGTTGGCAGAAATGGTTTTGCGGCAATGGTGGAGTGACAAGATGCGGAAGAGCATAATCCTTTTACCGGCATTTCTTGCCGGTTGCGTGGTGATCCCGATCGCGGCGATACCTAATCCCAATCTTCCGGCGACTGCCGCCACGGCGTCACATGTGCCGGCCCAGTCACAGAACTTCTCGGTCGCGGCCGGCGGCAACATCAACGCTTCTGTGGTCAATTCCAGCTGCAACGGCTTCGTCGCCGAGGCGCCCGATATCAGCATCGACAACTCGACGCTGGCCGGCCTCATCGCGCTGGACATCGCCGTGACCGCGGCAGGCGGTGACACGACCCTGCTCGTGCACACGCCCGGCGGCGCATGGCTGTGTAATGACGACGCCTCGGGCTTCAACCCGGCGCTCCACATCACCAGCCCGGTCAACGGCCAATACGATATCTGGGTCGGAACCTTCGCGCCCGGCGGCTTCATAAGCACCACCGTCCGCGTTTACTGAGCACGCCTGCCCGGACGGAGGTTCGGAACGGACAGAGCCGCCTCGCTGGCGGCGTGGTCTTGACCGTGCGCGAGCGCGTCAATCGGTATCGCGCCCGAACGGTTGGCCCATCGGTCAGCGATCACGAGCCGCGTTGGCCGCGGCTCCGTTCGGTAGAAATCCAGCTTCGCCAAACCAGCGATAGATATCGGTCACGGTTTCGGCGATCGGCCGCGGGCGGTAGCCAAGCTCGGCTTCGGCCTTGTCGCCCCGAACGTCGCGGTTGCCGCGAAGGGCCGCGAGACTCTCGCCGGTGAACCGCGGTGATTGGCGGCCCAGCCGCGCATAAGCGAGGGCAAAGGGCGCAGCGATCCTTGCCAATGTCATCGGCATCACCATCCGGGGTGGAGCGATGCCGGTCACGGTCGCCGCCAATTCGGCGATGCCGCGCACGGAGAGCCAATGTCCGGGCAGGAGATAGTTCTCACCCGTGCGGCCGCGCTCGGCCGCAGCGACGCAGCCGGCGACGACATCGCGAACGTCCACCCAGGTGAAGCCGCCATCGACAAGGGCCGGAACCTTGCGGCGATAGAGGTCGAGGAACACGCGCCCCATAGCCGACGGCCCGTAGTCAAAAGGCCCGATAATGCCGGTGGGATTGACGATCACCGCGTTCAGCCCGTGGCCGATGGCCTCGCGAATGACGGCCTCGCCGGCCGCCTTGGACAGATCATAGGCCGGGTGGCCGGCGCCGCTCACCTTGGCGCGGCTTTCGTCGAGCGGCTGGTCAAGCGGCTCTTGCTCGAACGCATGCACGGAGCTGACATGAACGAAGCGACGGACGCCGGCTGAAAGTGCCGCTTCGGCTACGTTCCGCGTGCCCTCGACATTCGTGGCGCGCACCAGACCGCGATGCGCTCCGTCAATCGAGATCATCGCCGCGAGGTGAAACACGGTGTCGATATCGCCCAGCGCCTGACGGACCGATACTGGGTCGCGAACATCGCCGCGAACCAATTCGACCGCCAGCCCAGCCAGGGCCGGCAAGTTCTTCGTGCACCAAGGCGCGCACCTGAGTGCCGCGCGCCAGAAGGAGGCGCACGAGGTTCGCGCCGACGAAGCCGGTGGCACCAGTAACGAGGACGGTCACGACGCGCTGTCTCTATTGCCGGGAAGCCGAGGTCCGAAGACTTACCCCGGCCGACAACTGCAAGGAAGCGGTGGTGAGAGCGATGGGGCTCGAACCCAGGACCTGCGGACAGAAACCGGCGGCCTCGCCACAGAAGCTAGGCCGTGCGCGGATCGCGAACTGAATGGTCCCGGCATCGCGGGATGTCAGTGGCCAGGGTGCCAGTTGATCCCGATCGTCGCCACCAGCGGCCCTCGATAGAGCTGATTGGCGAAATCGAACCCGAAAGGATAGCCGATCTCCGAAAACATGGAAACGCGCTCCCCTAGCCCAAATTCCAGGCCGCCGGCCGCGTAGAGATAGACGCGCGAAATCGGCACGAAATGGGTTCCCACGCCGACGCCGAAACGCGTGTAGGCGAGGATACGGTCGGAGATCAGGAATCCGAGGCGGCCGTTGATCTGAACATCGCGCCGGTCGAACGTGCCAAGGCCGACATGTGCGACCAGCGATACGCCCGCCAAGAAATGATTCCGCGCAAAGTCGTAGCCGACGATGACGCCTGCGATGGCGCCGAACGGCGACGGCAGCGGAATTTCCGTCGTGCCGTAAGTGCCGACATAGGCGCCCCAGTCGAATCCGGGCCCGGACGCCGGGGCGCTGAGCGGGGTCGGCGCCGAACTCATAATCGGGCTCAAATCGGCGGCGGTCGCGGCCGTCGCCGCCAAGGAGACAAAGGCCGCCGCCAACAAGCGCGCGAGTCGCATTTGACCTACATCCCCCAGACGAGCCCTTACAGAACTTCAACCCTGGGGCCGCCGGTTCCGCTTTGGCAAGGCCGCAACTCGGCCGCTCCACGGAATAATGCTGCGTCGCGCCGCAGGGGTGCATCCGGCCGCCGTCGACCCCGCTCCACGAATTCGTCCGGCAAAGCTAGGCGGAGCGACGGAGTATTATGCCGTCATTGCCGGCGAGTTGGAGCGACCCGGATAATTCGTCGTCCTCTTTCCCGCCGAGGCATGACAGGACGATCCGGCCCATCAGCTCGCCAGGCAATTCGACGCGAACCGGCTGCCCGCCGAGATTGAGGGCGACCAGCAGAACCTCTCCCTCATGCGCACGCTCGTAGACGAGCGCGCCGTCGCCCGCCTGGACCTCGCGGTAGGTCCCGATCGACAGGGCCGGATGTTTGCGCCGCAACGCGATGAGGCGCCTGTACAAAGACAGCATCGAGGTGGGGTCGTCGCGCTCCGTCTCCACGTTGCGCGTGGCCCAACTTTTCTCGAGCGGCAGCCAGGGCGTTCCGGTGCTGAAGCCGGCGCTCGGCGAGCGGTCCCATTGCATCGGCGTGCGCACGGGATCGCGGCCGAAGCCAAGATCGGGCTCGCGGCGCTCCCAGGGATCTTGAACCAACTCCGGCGGGATCGGCACCTGCTCCATACCCAGCTCGTCGCCGTAATAGAGCGTCGGCGTGCCCCGCAGCGTGAGCAGCATCATCGCCGCCACCCGCGCTTGGGCTGGGCCGACCCGGCCGGCGATCCGAGCCCGGTCATGATTGCCGAGCACCCAATTGGGCCAACCACCCGGCGGCAGGAGCGCCTCATATTCGGCGATGATCGCACTGATATGCCGGGCGTCCCACTTGGCCTGAATGAGCTGGAAATTGAAGGGCATATGCGCGCCCCGCAGGTCCTTGCCATAGTACGCGACGAGTTGCGGCAGCGGCAGATAGACCTCGCCGATCATGACGCGGTCGTCGTATTCATCGAGGACCGAGCGCAATCCGGCCACCGCATCATGAACCTCCGGCTGGTTGATCGAATAGAGCTGATGGTGCCGCTCCATTTCCGGCTGGCCCTGCCGGTAGGCGGGGTTCGGCGGATCGTCGCGGAACTGCTCGTCCTTGATCAGATGGGCGATGACATCGACGCGGAATCCATCGACCCCGCGGTCCAGCCAGAAGCGCAGCACGTCGTGCATGGCCTGCCGCACCGCAGCGTTGCGCCAGTTGAGGTCAGGCTGTTCCTTGAGAAAACCGTGCAGATAATATTGGCCGGTTTTCTCGTCGAACTCCCAGGCGCTGCCGCCGAAGTTGGATAGCCAGTTGTTCGGCGGCCCGCCGCCCGGCGCCGGATCGCGCCAAATGTACCAGTCTCGGCGGGCACTCTCCCGCGAGCTTCTGCTGTCGGAAAACCACGGATGCCGGTCGGACGTGTGGTTGGGAACAAAGTCCAGGATCACCTTGAGTTCCGGCGGTGTGGGCGGCCTCGATCAGTCGATCGAAATCGTCCAGGCTACCGAAGATCGGGTCCACGCCGCAGTAATCGGCAACGTCATATCCGAAATCCGCCATGGGCGACGGATAGACGGGGGAGATCCACAGGGCATCGACGCCCAGCCAATCAAGGTACGGAATGCGCCGAAGGATCCCGGCGAGATCGCCGATGCCGTCGCCATTCGTGTCTTGAAACGATCGCGGATAGATCTGGTAGATGGTGCCGTTTTGCCACCACAACGCTTCACCCGCAGACCGGGTTCTGGTCGCACCGCCAGTCAAATCCAACGGCCGATGGTCCACCAATCACCTCAGTTGTTGTGCCACCCCGGCGGCGGTCTGGATGGGGGCCGCCCCCATTAGCCAACCGGCCAAATTCGTAACCGGGCGCCGCGGCTCGTTCGCGGCAAAGCAAATCGGCCTGGGGGTCATGGGGATCTTCTGTCACCCCAAGCGTTACCGGCGGGCTGCCCTTCTGCCTCAGACGTTGCGCTAATAGGCCTCAATAGCCCAGCACGTTGGATTGGTGAGCGCGATGGGACTCGAACCCATGACCCGCTGATTAAAAGTCAGCTGCTCTACCAGCTGAGCTACGCGCTCTGACGCTGATTGGCGGCGTCGGGCGGAACGGTAGGCATGACAGCGATTGCGGTCAATCGCATCGAGCCCCCAAATCTACTCCCGAAAGTCGGAACCCGGGCGAAAACCAGCGGCGACTGGTTTCTTCCGCCGGTCAGCACCCCGCTGTCGAGCTCATCGGCTGGGCTGCCAGCCTGAAGGCGGCAGAACCGAGGCCGGCGCAATTGGACCAAGGGCGCCGGTCCGACCCACGCCGAGGCGATCGAGGTGGCCGGAAATCCTATCAATCAAGCCGAGCTTGAGCGCGCCAATATCTGGGGCGACTGGAGACCAGTCGACTTCATCCATGTGATCGATCCGCCAAACGGGGAGTATTCCCTCCACCGCCGAGAATTGCTCTCGGTCCGACACGGGGTTGCCCGGAGGATTTCAGCGGATAGAAGAGGACCACGGGAATACCCATCGCCAAGGCCGGCAGTGCGCAGTGGAGCTGCGAGGTGATGATGAGCTTTGCCCGAGTCCGATAGGTTTCCAAAAGATCGCGAGCGGCCGACATGTTGCGATTGAAGTCGGTGTCTCCAGAATACTGCAAGATCGAGGTGAACGGGCCGAGCGAGGGTGGAACATGGTGTGCAAGCCGCGTATCCCGTGACACGACCAAGATCTCATTCTGTGCGGCGTCGGAAAGCCTTTGAGGCAGGGCGAGAGTGAGGCAATGGCTGACATAGGCCTCAATTCCGTGTGAGCGCAGGAGGTTCGCGGTGTAACTGTCGCGGCACCCGATCGGCTGCTGCTGCCGAAAGTAGGCAAGGCTCTCCGCCGACAATAGTGCTGGCGATTGATGAGGCCGTACGTGGAAGCCATAGAATAGCGGATGGAGTTCGCTTGTTTGGCGGCCATTCGGCGCTCCCTCGCTTGAACCAGCCATTCAGCAAGATCAGATAGTCGGCCGTCCCTTCAAGCCCAGGCGCGCTCCCCAACTCGAAATCGCGGTCCAGATAAGTCCGCGGCCGAAGCCCAAAACGGGACAGGAGGTCCAGATTGGCGAGGATTTGCACGTGGTCGCCGAGATTCTCGGTCGAGACACTGAGTGACGCGATACGCGATGGCGCAAACGCGGCTTCTTTAGACGGGGTCGTCGAGCCGGTCTCCGCCTTCCCCAACTTTTTGTTTCCGACGAGGCGTCCCAACAGAGTGTCGGGCCCGATAGCGGCGGGATCGTAGCGATGGGTCAGCTTGAAGACCGGAACGGACCAGTCGACCGACCCGGCGTTTTTGGTTGCCGAACTTAGCATCCCAAGCCGATAGATGCGGCTGGGACCATCCGCCAAAACCTTCGGTACCCGGCGCCATTCCTCGGCGAGCCGCGAATCGCCGTCGCAGATGCCTTGAAACAACCGGTGAAACCAGAAGTAGTGGTCGGCCTGTGCGCGTTCGGCCCAGTAGTCTCGTGTCGCGAGCGCCCACGCAGCGAGCAGAGCGTGCCGCGGTTCGCTGGCGAGGAACCAACTGGACAACGGGCGGTCCGGTCCGGGCCGTTCAAACGCGAAGAAGCCTTCGGCCATAACTTCCGGCAGCCAATCATCGAGTGGTCGATTGCAGTAGAGCGTCGCATCCGCCCAAACGCCGCCGAACTCGTAGAGCAGGAAGACGCGCAGAATATCCGAAAGGGAGGCCGCCGTTATCGCCCGAGAGGACAGATCAAAATCGGCCAAGGCCGGCGCGTAGCGAAGTGCGGTTGACGCGTCGAGACAACGTAGCTCCCAACCCTGATTTCGTTCTTCCCAACTATCAAGACACTCGCGAACGACTGCGGGAGCCTGGTCTCGCCCCTGGAACCAACAGGTCCAAACCGTCTTTCTCAACCGCCGGTTCTCATGTCACGGGGAATGAGCGCGACACATGTCGAGCGGCAAAAGACAGCATGAAGGTCGGAAATCCCTGACGAAGGCATGGCGGACTCGGAGGCTAGCCTAGCGAAAAGAAATCGATCGCGGAACCGTCGCAGTATTGTCCTGGGTCTCTCAATCGGCGTCGTCGCCCTTGGCGCCCCAGCCCTGGCGCGTTTCGGCACGGAAATCGGCGTAGCGCCCCTCGCCGATCGCATGGCGCAGCCCCGCCATCAGCGACTGGTAATAGGCAAGATTGTTCCAGCTGAGCAGCATGGCGCCCAGAAACTCGCCCGATTTCACGAGGTGATGCAGGTAGGCGCGCGAATAGTCCCGCGCCGCCGGGCAATCCGATTCGGGGTCGAGCGGTGCCGGATCGTCGGCGTGAACTGCGTTCTTCAAGTTGATCTTGCCGAAGCGTGTATAGGCAAGGCCATGTCGCCCGGCGCGCGTCGGCAGGACGCAATCGAACATGTCGATCCCCTGCCCCACCGCTTCGACAATATCGTCCGGCGTGCCGACGCCCATCAAATAGCGCGGCTTGCCCTCCGACAGGACGGCGTTCGCGACCGCTATCATCTCCAGCATCGTCCCCTGCGGTTCGCCGACAGCCAGGCCGCCGATGGCGTAGCCTTGCAACGGCAGCGCGGCCAACGCTTCCGCCGACGCGATGCGCAGGTCTTTGTCGTCGCCGCCCTGGACGATCCCGAACAGCGCCCTTCCCGGCTTGCCGCTGAACGCCGCCAGCGAGCGCTCGGCCCAGCGCAGGGAGAGGCGCATCGCCCGTTCCATCTCGCCGCGTTCCGCGGGCAGCGCGATGCATTCGTCGAGCTGCATCTGAATATCGGAGTCCAGCAGTTCCTGGATCTCGACCGCACGCTCGGGCGTCAGCTCATAGCGAGCGCCGTCGATATGCGACTGGAAGGTGACGCCGTGTTCATCGATGCGGCGAAGCTTGGCCAGCGACATCACCTGAAAACCGCCGGAATCAGTGAGGATCGGCCCCGGCCAATTGGCGAATGTGTGCAGACCGCCCAGGGCGGCGACACGCTCGGCGCCCGGCCTGAGCATGAGGTGATAGGTGTTGCCGAGGATGATGTCGGTGCCGAGCTCGCGGAGTTGCTCGGGGTACATCGCCTTCACGGTGCCGGCGGTGCCGACCGGCATGAAGGCCGGGGTCTGCACCAGGCCGCGCGGCGTCGCGATCTCACCGATACGGGCGGCGCCGTCAGACGCGCGGACGGTGAAGCTAAAGACGTCCGGGTTCATAACGGAGCCCGGAACAACAGCGACGCATCGCCATAGGAATAGAAGCGGTAGCCGTCCGCGATCGCTTCACGGTAAGCGGCAAGCATGCGCTCATAGCCGGCGAAGGCCGAGACCAGCATGAACAGGGTCGAGCGCGGCAAATGGAAATTGGTCATCAGCACGTCGACGGCCCGGAAGCGATAGCCGGGGGTGATGAAGATGTCGGTCTCTCCGGCGAAAGGACGCACCGTGCCGTCCTCGGCGGCGGCGCTCTCCAGGAGCCGCAACGACGTCGTACCGATGGCGACGATGCGGCCGCCTGCTGCGCGGGCGGCGTTGATGGCGGTAGCCGTCGCGGGCGTGATCGTACCCCATTCCGAATGCATGGCGTGCCCGGCGACCGTCTCCGCCTTCACCGGCAGGAAGGTGCCAGGGCCGACATGAAGCGTGACGGCTTCCTTGCCGATCCCCCTGTCGCGCAGGCGTTCCAGCAGTTCGGGGGTGAAATGGAGGCCGGCGGTGGGCGACGCCACCGCGCCCTCTTCGCGCGCATAGACGGTCTGATAGTCGGCGCGGTCGGCCGCATCCTCGGGCCGGCGGGTGGCGATGTAGGAAGGCAGCGGCATATGCCCATGCTGCGCCAACGCTTCGTCCATCGCGAGACCTGACCGGTTGAAGCGCAATTCGACGCGGCCATCCTCAGTCTTTTCGACGACAGTCGCCTCGAGGTCGGAAGCGTCGATGGCGATAATTTCGCCGACAGCGAGGCGTTTCGCCGGTTTGGCGAAGGCCCACCAGGTGGCCGGATCGGCGCGGCGGTACAGCGTCAGCGATATCTTCGCCGTGGTCTCGCCACGGCGACGGATGCCCTGCAGAACAGCCGGGATCACCTTGGTGTCGTTGACGACCAGGAGGTCGCCTGGCCGCAGGAGATCCGGCAGGTCGCGGACGTGGAGATGCCGATTGGCTTCATCCGGCGCAACCACCATCAGCCGCGACGCGTCGCGCGGCCGAACCGGGCGCAGGGCGATCAGTTCGGCAGGCAGGTCAAAATCGAATTGGTCGACCCGCATCGAGCCGCCGGTGGGGCCGTGGCTCAATCGGCCTCGACGACCGTCATCGACGTGATGCGATCCGGATCGGAGACGGGCTCGCCGCGCTTGATCTGATCGATATTCTCCATGCCCTCGATCACCTCGCCCCAGATCGTGTACTGGCCGTTGAGAAAGGAGGCATCGTCGAAGCAGATGAAGAACTGGCTGTCGCCGGAATTCGGGTCGGACGAACGGGCCATCGAGCAGGTGCCGCGCACATGCTTGCCGGCATTGAACTCGGCTTTCAGCTTCTTGCCGGAGCCGCCCATGCCGGTCCCGGTCGGGTCGCCGGTCTGCGCCATGAAGCCCTCGATGACGCGATGGAAGGGCACGCCGTCATAGAAGCCCTCGCCGGCCAGTTCGACGATGCGGGCGACATGGTTGGGGGCGAGATCGGGACGGGTGCGGATGATGACCGGCCCCTTGGTCGTCTCCAGCTTCAGCTTGATTGGCTCAGCCATTATGGCCTCCTTGGCTAGTGAGTGTCAGCGGCGATCCGCAGCGACAGGATCATGGTCGGATGTGCGGGCGGTTCTCCCGTCGCCATCTGGTCAACGCAGTCCATCCCGGAGACAACACGGCCCCAGACTGTGTATTGACCGTCGAGATACGCCCATCGATCGAACATGATGAAGAATTGCGAGTTGGCGGAATTGGGATCGGCGGCGCGGGCCATCCCGACAATGCCGCGATCGAAGGGCACGTTCGAGAATTCGGCAGGAACGTCCGGCAGCTTGGAGCCGCCTCGGCCGGTGCCCGTGGGATCGCCCCCTTGCGCCATGAAGCCTGGAACAACCCGATGGAACACGATGCCATCGTAGAAGTGCTGGCGGGCCAGGGTCTTGATCCGATCGACGTGCATCGGCGCCACGCCCGGTAACATCTCAATCACGACGCGGCCACAGGCGAGTTCCATATAGAGACTGTTCTCGAGATCGATCGGTCGTGTGCTGCCGATGGCCCGACGCACCGCTTCTTCCGCCGAGCCTTCGGATACCAACACCAGACACGCAACAACGGAGGCTGCAAGCCAACCGGTGAAGCGCGCATGGCGCAAATGGACCGCTCCGCCGGTCTATTCGACGTCGGCGGCGACGCGGAGCGATAGGATTACGTCCGGAGTCGTCGGCGGCTCGCCGCGGTTGATCTGATCGACGCAATCCATGCCTTCCGTCACCTGACCCCACAGCGTGTATTGACCGTCAAGCGACGCCCAGCGCGCAAACATGATGAAGAACTGGGAATTGCCGGAATTCGGCGCCGGACCGCGCGCCATGCCAACAGCGCCGCGATCGAAGGGCGTGTTGCTGAATTCGGGCGGCAGGTTCGGGAGGTCCGAATGCCCGGTGCCGGTGCCGGTCGGATCGCCGCCCTGCGCCATGAAACCCTCAATGACGCGGTGGAAGGTGAGGCCGTCATAGAAGCCGGCACGGGTGAGCGTCTTGATCTGGGCCACCGTCTGAGGCGCGAGATCGGGTCGCATCTCAATGACGACGCGGCCGCATTTGAGCTCCATGTAAAGGGTGTTCTCAAGATCACGGGCGGCGAAGAGATCGCCGGGATTGGCGGGCGCGGCCACGCCGTCGCCCGTTGACGCGACGACGGGGGTCTCCTCGCCGGCCGGTGTTCCCTCCGTAGCGGGCGTCTCTGCGGTCGCCGGGGTCTCAGATGCTGCCGCAGCGCCTTCGGTCGAAGCAGGCGTCACGGCGGCGCCGCCAAGCGTCCCATCGCTGGCAGTTGAGGCAGACGAAATCGTCGTCGTGGCCGTCGTATCGCTCGCATTGTCGTCACCGGACGAGCAGGCGGCAACACCGAATGTCAGCATCAAAACGGCAGCAACAGTCAGCAATGGCTTCATTTGAGACCCCTTGAGTTCGTTCCGCTCTCCGCGGTTTTGACGGCTAGATACCGGCCTTGGCCCGGCTAACGCAACTCCGCCAGCCGCCGCGCGACGGCGTGTGGCACGAAAGCAGAGACGTCGCCGCCCATTTCGGCGACCTGCCGCACGAGCGTGGCGGAAATGTGCCGATGGACCGGGGCGGCCGGTAGCAGCACGGTCTGCAGGTCCGGCGCCAGGTCAAAATTCATCGCGGCCATCGAGAGCTCGCCGCTGACATCGGCCGCATCCCTGAGGCCGCGGATGATGATCGCCGCGCCGGCGGCCCGCGCCGCCTCGATCAGCAGGCCCTCATAATGGACGATCGTCGTGCGCGAGGCCGCATCGCCCAGTGTGGCAACCACCTCGCGCAGCATCTCCACGCGCTGTTCCGGCGTGAACAGCGGCTTCTTGCGCGGATTGATGCCGATGCCGACCACGACCTTGTCGGCGAGCGCCAGGGCGCCGCGCAGGATATCGACATGGCCGTTGGTGAGCGGATCGAACGATCCGGGAAAGAAGGCAGTGTTGGCCATGGGCGGTCGGGTTCTTCGGAACGTTTCGGTCGGCGGGCGCGGCAATCGAATAGGCCGATCGAACGCCCCGGGCAAGAAATCGAGATGAACGCCAGATGAACGGAAGCTAACTCGGCCGTTCAGGAACGCCGGACTAGGGTCACGTCAGATGAATCGAGAGGTTCGAGCGATGACCACGACGTTTCAAGGAATTCTCGCTGCCGTGATCGTGACCGCTTCGGTTGCCGTGGCAGTCGCCGCAAGTGCGATGAACAACGACAGCGCAATTGTCGCCAAAGGCAACCGGCTTGCCGGCCCCGTTGCGTCGTCGGGCTATCTGACGATCACCACCCCGAACGCGGAACTCACGATCATGACCCGCGTTTACCCCTGAGCCTTTTCTCCCTCCTCCCCCGCGACACCTTGGGCGCCGGCTTGTCCGGCGCCCTTTTTATGCGTCCGCAGGCGGTTCGTCCTCGGCGCCTTCTTCAAGATCTTCCTCGGGCTCGGCTAGGCGTTCGACCGAAACCACCTTCTCGTCCTCGGCGAGATCGAACAGGGTGACGCCCAATGAGGCGCGGCCGACAATGCGGATGCCCTCGACCGGCAAGCGGATCACCTGCCCGCCGTCCGAGACCAGCATGATCTGGTCGGCGTCATCGACCGGGAAGGATCCGACCAGCTGCCCGTTGCGGTCATTGACGACCATTGCCGTGATGCCTTTGCCGCCACGTCCGGTCAGACGATATTCGAAGGTCGAGGTCCGCTTGCCAAAACCGCGCTCGGCGACGGTGAGCAGGAATTCCTCTGCCTCGCTCATCTGGACGTAGCGCTCCTGCGAGACCTCGGCGTCACCATTGCCTTCCGCCAATTCATCCGCCTCGATGGCGGCGCCAGTCTCGTCGGCTTCGCCCCGCACCGCGCGAACTCATCTTCAGATAGGCCTGACGCTCGGGCGCCGAGGCGTCGAAATGCCGGACGACGGCCATCGAGATCACGCGATCGCCCTCGGCGAGATTGATGCCGCGAACACCTGTGGAATCGCGGCCCTTGAAGACGCGCACATCGGTGACCGGGAAGCGGATGCACTGACCGTTGGCGGTGGTGAGAACGATGTCGTTGTCCTCGGTGCAGGTCTCCACGCCGACGATGGCCTCGCCCTCGGCGAGCTTCATGGCGATCTTGCCGTTGGAACGGACGTCGACGAAATCCGACAGGCGGTTGCGGCGGACGGTGCCGCCGGTTGTGGCGAACATCACGTCGAGGCTGGCCCAGCTGTCCTCGTCCTCGGTCAGTGGCATGATGGTCGACATGCGCTCATCGGCCTCCAATGGGAGGAGATTGACCAGGGCCTTGCCACGCGCCTGCGGCGCTGCCAGCGGCAGCCGCCACACCTTCGTCTTGTAGGCGATGCCGCGCGACGAGAAGAACAGGACAGGCGTATGCGTGTTGGCGACGAAGAGGCGGGCGACGAAATCTTCGTCACGCGTCGCCATGCCGGTGCGGCCCTTGCCGCCGCGGCGCTGCGCCCGGTAGGTCGCCAGCGGCACGCGCTTGATGTAGCCGGCATGGGTAACGGTGACGACCATATCCTCGCGCTGGATCAGGTCTTCGTCTTCGATATCGGGGCCGCCCTCGACCAGTTCGGTGCGGCGCGGCGTAGCGAACTCGGCCCTGATGGCGAGGAGTTCGTCCTTGACGATCTCATAGATGCGCCGGCGCGATCCGAGGATGTCGAGATAATCCTGGATCGAGGCGGCTAGGCCGTTGAGCTCGTCGCCGATTTCGTCGCGCCCGAGCGCGGTCAGGCGCTGCAGCCGCAATTCGAGGATGGCGCGCGCCTGCTCCTCCGACATGCGGATCGTCTTGCCGTCGCTGATCATGTGCCGGGGATCGGCAATCAGCGCGACTAGCGGCTCGACGTCCAGCGCCGGCCAGTCGCGCGACATCAACTGCTCGCGCGCCGTCGCCGGGTCGGGCGCGGCGCGGATGAGGCGGATGACCTCGTCGATATTCGCCACCGCGATCGCCAGGCCGACCAAGACATGGGCGCGGTCGCGGGCGCGGCGTAGCAGGAACTTCGTGCGGCGGCTGACGACCTCCTCGCGGAACGCGACGAAGATGCGCAGCATGTCTTTCAACATCATCGTTTCGGGACGGCCGTAATTCAGCGCAACGAGATTGGCGCCGAACGACGTCTGCAGCGGCGAGAAGCGATAGAGTTGGTTGAGAATGACGTCGGCCACCGCATCGCGTTTCAGCTCGATGACGACGCGCATGCCATCGCGGTCGGATTCGTCGCGGATGTCGGAGATGCCCTCGATGCGTTTGTCGCGCACCAGATCGGCGATCTTCTCGATCATGGTCGCTTTGTTCACCTGATACGGAATCTCGGTGACGATGAGCGCCTCGCGCTCCTTGCGGATGATCTCCGTCGTGACTTTGCCACGCATCAGAACCGAGCCGCGGCCGGTCGTATAGGCCGAGCGGATGCCGCCGCGGCCGAGGATGAGGCCGCCGGTCGGGAAATCGGGACCAGGCACGATCTCGAGCAGTCGCTCGATGTCGATCGCCGGATCGTCGATCAGCGCAATGCAGGCGTCGATGACCTCGCCGAGATTGTGCGGCGGGATGTTGGTCGCCATGCCGACAGCGATGCCGCCGGCGCCGTTGACGAGAAGATTGGGGAACTTCGCCGGCAGGACGACCGGCTCGCGTTCCGAGGCGTCGTAATTGTCCTGGAAGTCGACGGTGTCCTTGTCGATGTCGTCGAGCAGCGAATGCGCCAGCTTCTCCAGACGGACTTCGGTGTAGCGCATGGCGGCGGGCGGATCGCCGTCCACCGAGCCGAAATTGCCCTGCCCGTCGATCAGCGGCGCGCGCAGCGAGAAGGGCTGCGCCATGCGCACTAACGCGTCATAGATCGCAAGGTCGCCATGCGGGTGATATTTACCCATGACATCGCCGACGACGCGGGACGATTTCTTGTAGGACTTGTTCCAGTCGTAGCCGGATTCCTGCATCGCGTAGAGGATGCGGCGATGCACCGGCTTCAGCCCGTCGCGCGCGTCAGGCAGCGCCCGGCTGACGATGACGCTCATCGCATAGTCGAGATAAGAACGCCGCATCTCCTCGCTGATGGAGATGGTGGAGATTCCGGGGGTGGCGTCGCCCGGTTCGTCCGGGCCACGAGGCGGGGTCAGATCGGCCAAATCTCTAGGCGTCCGTGAGTCGGTTGGGGATGCGAGAAATGTAGTTATTCTGTGGGTTTATCACAAGGCGCGCGCGCGCGTTCTCCGCAGAATTCGGGCGACCCGGCCCGCGACCTTTTTGATCTATATCGCAGCACCGTCGCCGCGTTCCCATATTCTCCTCATCGACGGGCTCGGCCCGGACAACAGGAGATGGAACCATGGATGACGACCAAGGCAAACGCCGCACATTCACCGAGGAAATCGAACTCGCCGGTACACAATTGATCGAGCGGATCAAGGAACTCGTGGCGGAGGGGAACATTCGCACGATCAGGCTGAAAACCGCCGACGGTCGTCAGCCGTTTCTGGAGCTGCCGATGACCGGTGGCGTGGTCGGCGGCGGCGTCCTCCTGCTGGCAGCGCCTTGGCTGGCCGCAATCGGCGCTCTCGCCGCGGTCGTGGCCAAGGTGAAGGTTGAGATCGTGCGTGAGGTCGACGAGAACGAGGACGACGAACCTAAGTCACAGTCCGCCGCCTAGGCCGTGGCCTAGAACGGAATCTCGTCGTCGATCTCCTCGGACATTGAGTTCTGGCGGGCGGGAGCGCGACTTCCGCCCATGGGGCTTGCCTGTCCGAAATCGGACCCGGTGTCGCTGAAGTCGCTGGCGCCGGGCCGGCCGTCAAGCATGGTCAGGGTGGAGTTGAAGCCCTGCAGCACCACTTCAGTGGTGTAGCGCTCCTGCCCTGACTGATCCTCCCATTTGCGAGTTTGTAGTTGGCCTTCGAGGTAAATCTTCGAGCCCTTCTTCAGGTATTGCTCGGCGATTTTGGCGAGGCCCTCGGAGAAGATCACGACGCGGTGCCATTCCGTCTTTTCCCGACGCTCGCCGCTGTTCTTGTCACGCCAGCTGTCGGTCGTTGCGACGCGCAGATTGACGATCGGCCGCCCATCCTGCGTCCGCCGGATTTCCGGGTCGGCACCAAGATTGCCGATAAGAATGACCTTGTTGACGCTACCGGCCATCGCTCCGTCTCCATTTTCAATGATTGCTTCAGATGAGCCTATCGCGTCCGCGGCGCCCGCGTCGCGGCGAAAGGCGTTTATCCACCGATGTTCTTCTTATGTTCTAGCGGCGCCCGTTGGGCATTGTCAATTCCATTCCCGTTGCGCCGAGGGCTGGGCCGTCACGCCCGGCCGGTGCTGCCGAGCCGTTCGAGGTCGGCGACCAGCGATGCCATCGCTTCAGGCGTCGTCGCGAATTTGATCGGAAAGCCACCGGTATGCACGACAAGGGACAGTTCATCGTCCGCCTGCCCTTCGATCGCAATCACCCCGGTTGTCTGGACGCTGCGGAGCGTCCGCAGTTCGTCGTTCACTTCCGGCCCGCCCAAGGGCTCGTTCAGCTCTTTGCTCTGCCGGGTAAGCGTCACCATGCCGGCGATGAAGAACGGCACGTCATCGACCTTCATGGCAAACTCATGCCGCCGTCCGTCGAGCGTGACGAAGGAGAACGCCACCGCGTCCTTCGAGAACCCCTCGCCGCCGAACTCCGTGATCGCCTGCTCTTCACCGATTTTCATTGCGTATTTCTCCTTCCCGGAAGGCGGCATTTAGCCGAGGCACCGGGACGGTGTCCAATCGATCGTTTTCACGTTGACGGCAGGCGCTTTCCCCTGTACTAAACCGATCGGTTAGTTATCCAGTTGGTTTAATACAGATGCCCACCGACCATTTGAGCCAGACCTTCTCCGCCCTCGCCGACCCGACGCGCCGCGCGATCCTTGCCCGTCTGTCGCTTGGCGAGACGTCGGTCACCGAACTTGCCGAACCATTCGAGATGAGCCTTCCGGCCGTGTCGAAACACCTGAAAGTGCTCGAGCGCGCCGGCCTGATCAGCCGCGGCCGCGAGGCGCAATGGCGGCCGTGCAAGCTGGAGGCGGGGCCGATGCGCGAGATCGCCGACTGGATCGAAATCTATCGCCAGCACTGGGAGGAACGCCTCGACCGGCTCGGCGACTATCTCAAGAGGCTGCAAAGAGGAGCGTCCGATGAAGACAGCAATGGCTGAGGCCGGTTCGATTGGAGAACCGGAGATCGCCCTCACCCGCATCTTCGAAGCGCCGCGCGCGCTGGTGTGGGAAGCGATCACCAATCCGAAACATCTGGCCGAATGGTTCGGTCCGCACGGCGTCACCAACGCAAACGCCGTTGTCGAATTGCGAGAGGGCGGCGAATACTCGACCGTGATGAAGGGTCCGGGGGGCTTCGAACGCAAGGCGGCCTATACAATCACCGAAATTGCTCCCATCAATCGGCTCGTCCTGGAGACGAGCGGGGGGCGCGATCCCTCGGCCGACGACTATTTCCGTGTCCGAATGATCTTCGATCTGTCGGAGCGTGGCACTCAGACGATCCTCACGTTGAACGGTCATGTGCTGGCCGCCGGCGCGAAGGCCAAAGGTCCGTTTACTGGCGGCGAAGGCCCATGGGGTCAGAGCCTCGAGCGGCTCGGCGGTCGTCTCGGCAGCCTCACCCTGGCGCTGCCGGAAGACCGACCCATCTCCATCATCACCCGGCTTTTCGACGCGCCGCGCGAACTGATGTGGACGGCCATGACGGACGCCAACCATTTGCAACACTGGTGGGGACCGCGGGCGATGACCAACATTCTTTGCGAGATCGACGCTCGGCCCGGTGGCAAATGGCGGGTCCATCAGCGCGTTGACGCCGAGCAGTCGCCCGGCGGCGCGCCGAAGGGTTCGATCTTCAAGTTCCATGGCGAGATCCGCGAGGTCGTCCCGCCGGAGAAGGTCGTGCAAACCTTCGGCATGGAGGGCATGTTTGAGGATCAGACGATCGTCGAGACGATGACGTTGACCGATCTCGGCAATGGCAAGACCTTGCTCAAGGTCGTCTCGCTGTTCGAAGGGATGCCCGACGACGCGGCCTTCGCGGCGCGCAAAGGCATGGTCAACAGCGGCATGTCCTACGGCGCTAACGAGACCTATCAGCGGCTGGAGGAATATCTGGCCGCCATGTGATGGGCAGGCGCTCGGCTGAAAGAGCGCCCGCTACTCCCCCATAATTTCTCGAGGAAACTGACCATGCCGAAGATCACGCCGTTCCTGTGGTTTGAGAAAGAGGCCGAAGAGGCCATGGAGTTCTATGTGTCCCTCTTTGCCGACGCGAAGATCCTAGACGAGAGCCGCCTGCCGGACGGGTCGCTGCTGACCGGTACGGTCGAACTTGCCGGACAGCGGATCAGCGTCCTCAACGGACGGCCGGAAACGCAGCAATTCACCGAAGCGTTTTCGCTCCTCGTCTCATGCGAAGACCAGGCTGAGGTCGACCATCTGTGGGCGACGCTCACGGCGGATGGCGGTTCCGAATCGATGTGCGGCTGGCTGAAGGACAGGTTTGGCCTGTCGTGGCAGATCATCCCGAAGGCAATGATGGAGATGTTCGGCGCCGCTAACCGGGACGCTGCAAACCGGGCCATGCAGGCGATGTTCAAGATGCGGAAGATCGACGTCGCCGAGATGAAGCGCGCCTTCGACGGCTAGGGCGAATTTTCCATGCCGTAGCGGGCGTAGTTGTACACCACCGGAGCACCGCCGATCGGTGACAGGGTGATCTGCAGCGAATAGCCGTCGGCGCTCAAGATGATGTCGATGTCGAAGACCGCGCCGGCATTGGGACCGGAACTCCAGCTGCCCTGCCCGGTCGCCCAGAGCGGATCCCCGTCGGCGCCCCAGGTAAGGTCCGCCGACCAGCCGGCATCGGCATAGACGGTCAGCGATGTCGGGTGATCATTGATCTGGACCGTGCAGTTCGCCGTGCAAGCGCCTTTCGCCGGCAGCAATTGCCAGGTGCCGGCAAAGAGCTGCCCGCCATTGCCGTTGCCCTTGCCGCCCGGCGACACGGGTCCTGCGACCGGCGGCGCTACCGCAACCGGCGGCGCGACTGCCTCGACCGGAAGGATCGGCAGGAGATAGTCATGCGAGGCCCAGCCGGTGACCGAGCCGTAGCGCACCCGCACCCAATTGCCGCTGATCTGGCCCTGATCGAAGATGCCGCGCGCCTGGGGCGGAACGGAGGCGAGCACCGCGGCCCCGGCGGCCGGCTGCGCCCGGATAACCAGATTGGCGGCGCTGTTGAGGTTTTGATATTCGCTGGCGCCGCCGCTGATCGGCACGATTTGGGCGCGGGGCACCCAGGCGGTGATCCCCATGCCGCGGAAGGTCGCGACCTCGACCAATTCCATGCCGAAGGCGCTGCCGGTGGAATTGAGGCTCATCAGCTCGGTGCCCGGCTGAAACGGCGCCAGTTCCTGGCCGCCATTGGGCGAGGAGAAAGCGCGGGCCGGTGACTGGCCGACCACAAAGAGCGGCCCGATCAGCGGTCCGCCCGATGCGGCGGCCACCGGTGCATTGCCACTTGCGGGCGCGGCGACGATGCCGGCGATCGAATCGCAGATCTGGGCCCAGCGATAGATCGCCGCCGAGCTGCCGGCGAGGTTGAGGGTGAACCAGGGCTGCCCTTCGACAGCGATGTTGATCGACCTGTCGTGGATCAGGTTCTGCCACAACGGGTCATTCGACCCGAGCGTCAGCTGCGGATAGGGACCGAACAGGCCGCTGTCGACGATCGTGGCCGTGCGGCTGGTCGCCTGCAGCGTGGTGGAACTGAAATAGACGTTCGCCTGCTGGCCCGGTTGATAGGCGCCGGCGTTGATATAGAGGTTCACCTCGGCGACGCCCGGATTGTTGGCCCGGCAGATGATGTCGACCGTGGAATTGTCGGTTTCCGGCACGCCATAATCAAGGACGCCAATGCCGCCGCCGGACTGGTCCGTGAACTGGTTCGCCGTCCAGACGGCCTGAGCTTGAGCGGCTGCTGCGCCGAACAGGAGCGCTGCCACAACAAGTCCGACGCGGATGAACATGCGATGCATTCGCAAGTATCTAAGGGGGCGACACAAACAGGTCAATTCAACAAGCGGCGAGCTTCCCCGCGGATTTGCCGAAATGATGGGCAGGTCTATTCCGGCAGGGTGATCCGCACCGCTTCGGTGGTCTCAACGACATCGTCGCGCGTGCGCTCGCGCTTCACCCACCAATGGATATCCGGGTCGTACCAGATCGTCATGTGCTCCTCGCCATCGGTGATATCGGCGCCGAAGCCATAATGCGTGACGGCGTCATACTGGATGCGCGCCGTCAGCCGGTAGCCGGCAGGCACCAGCACATATTCCCAGCCGACGAAGGTTGCCGTCCATTCGAACGTGCCGCCACGGATGTTGGGCACGTTGGGTTCGCAGCCGAGTGTCGCCCAGACGGGGTCCGTTCCCTGCGGACAATCGAGCATGAGGCGACCGGTGCCGGAGGCGGTCCCGCCCGGCGCGAGCTGCCAAAGATCATCGAGGCCGCGATAGACATAGGACCAGCCTTCCGGCTCTTCGGCAGGCGCGCGGATGGGCAGCAGCGCATGGTCATAGGCGCCGGGCGCGCCCACCAAAGCGGCGTTGCTGGAAAGCGTCGTGACGGCGGTGGGGGTGCTGGTGGTGCGCGTCGCGCCCAGAACCCATAGCGTCGAAAGCGCGGCGCTCGGCACGGGCTGCGTCGGCGGGCCGCCGAACCAGTTGATGACATCGCCGACATCGGCGGCGGGCGCCTCACCCGTCGGCACGGTCGGATATTCGACCGCCATGTACTCGATCTGCAGCCCTTCCACCGGCGGCGCAAAGACCAGCGGCCCCTGATCGGCGGCGGTCTGCGGCGGCACGAGTTCGGGCAGGCGGGTGGCGGGTGTTGCGAGGTTTGGGTTGAGCAACTGCGCCAGGCGGTAGCCGCGGATCGCCTCTGCCGTATCGCCCGCGGCGTCGGCGATGCGGCCGAGGCCGTCATAGGCGCGGCCATCGATCGGATCGGCAGCGATCGCCGCATCGAATTCGGCGCGCGCATCGTCCGGCCGTCCCTGCTGCAGATAGAGGACGCCGCGCTGGATCGCGATCCAGCCGAGGGCGAAATCGACGTGCATGGCCGTGTCGAAATCGGTGACTGCCGTATCGAGATCGCCTAACGCCGCTTCGGCCAGGCCGCGCAGATAATAGTCATAGCCGAGACGCGGCAGCGCCTCGAGCGCCGGAGCGAGATCGGCGAGCGCATCCTCCGGCCGGTCCAGATAGAGGTAGACGATGGCGCGCGACTGGCGGGCGCCCCAATTGCTGGCATTGTCGGCGATGACGGCGTCGAAATCGGCGAGCGCGGCGTCGTAGTTGCCGTCGGCGGTGAGGAGCTCGCCGCGGCGCTGGCGGAAGGAGGCGATGTTGCCGGCGCCGGCATCGATCAGCCGCGTGCAGGCCTCGATGCGATCAGCGCGGGTGAGATCGCGGCCGATATTGCAGGCGCGCTGATCGTCGGTCACTTGGGCGGTGGCCGGGGCGGCGAACGCCGTCAATGCTGCGAGCAGCGCGGCGGCTGCGACCAGTCTCAGCATGTCCCTCCCCGCGCTTGTTCGTCTTCTCCAGCGCCGGCGGAGACTATCACGGGACGGCGAGTTGGGTCACATCACAAGGAAGCGGGCCGCGCCGGCGCCCGCTATTTTTGCTTGATGGGGCCGCCGCCATAACTGGGCTGGCGGCTCGGACCGGCGCTGTAAACCGGCTGCCCGGCGGGCACGCCGCCATAGGCCGGCTGGCCAATGGGCGCGGTGCCGGCGGCCGGCGCGAGGCCGAGGGCACTGTTGCAGAGACTGGCGAATTGCTGCATCGCCGCCGAACTGCCGCGCAGATCGATATAGGCGGCCGAGAAACCCTGGACGCCGATATTCATGTGGCCGTCAAAGGCCATCGCGCGCCACACGCTGTCATCCTCGGCGAGCAACACCTCGACATAGAGGCCGAAATAGTCGCTCGTCAGCACCGTGCCGGTGCGCGTCTGCGCCCCCTGCGACGTCGTCGAAAAGACCACCGGCACGTCCTGGCCGAGACCGTAATTGCCGGTGTTGATGTACAGATAGACGTCGATCTGAGTGCCGAGCGACGCATAGCAGAAGGCGTCGATGACGCTGTCGTCGGTTTCGGGAACGCCGTAATGCAGGACCCCGGCGGGGCCGCCGAGCGGATCGATGGTGGGGCTGGCCACCCAGGTGGCCTGCTGCGCCTGCGCCGCGCCCGCACCCAGCATCAGGACAAACGCAGCGACGATGGCGGCAACGCGGGACATGGCAGACACCTTACGCAGCGGCGGCGTCATGATCAATCCGCCGCGACGGTTTGGCGATATCGCCGTTTGCCTTCATCCTGCGCGCGGAAAAAACAAGGAGGCAAGCAACGATGAAGGCGATGGTTTCCGACAGATATGGCGGACCCGAGGTATTGCGCCTCCGCGACGTGCCCAAACCCACGCCGGGCGAAGGCGAGGTGCTGATCAAGGTCGCGGCGACCTGCGTCAACCCCGCCGACTGGCATTCGATGCGCGCCTCGCCCGCCTTCGCCCGCCTGGCGCTCGGCCTCTTCCGGCCGAGGCTGACGATCCTCGGCACCGATGTGGCTGGAACGGTCGAGGCGCTCGGGCCCGGCGTCACGCGATTTCAAGCCGGGCGACGAGGTCTATGCCGACCTCTATTTCGGCACGTCCAAGGGTCTCGGCGGCTTTGCCGAATTTGTCGTCGCGCAGGAGGCGAAGACGGCGGCGAAGCCGAAGAACCTCTCCTTCGCGGAAGCGGCGGCGATGCCGATGGCGGGGATCACAGCGCTGCAGGGCCTCCTCCTCTTCGGTCCGATCCGGCCGGGCGCGACAGTGCTGGTCAACGGCGCATCGGGCGGCATCGGCCATCTGGCGGTGCAGATCGCCAAGGCGATGGGCGCGGAGGTGACGGGCGTCACGAGCACGAAGAACGCCGACTTCGTGCGCTCCCTCGGCGCCGATCATGTCATCGACTACACGAAGGAGGATTTCACGCGCAGCGGCAAGAGTTGGGACCTCGTCGCCGACACGATCGGCAACAAGTCCGTCGCCGATCTTCGCCGTGCCCTCGCCCCGGACGGCGAGGCGTCCGTCATCGGCTTCTCAACGCTGGGCAAGCTCATCGGCACGGGCCTGTTCGGCGGCAAGAACGTCAAGCGGCTGGCCACGCTCGGCAGTACCAAGGACCTCGACGCGCTCACCGAGCTGATCGAGGCCGGCAAGCTCCGCCCCGCGATCGAGCGGAGCTACCCGCTCGCCGAACTCCCCGCCGCGATCGCGCAGCTTGAGACCGGGCACGTCCGGGGGAAGATCGTGGTGGAGGTGGGGTGAAGCCGGTCATCGACCGCACCTACCCCCCTCGCCGAAACCCCGGCGGCCTTCGCCCATCTCGAAACGAAGCGCGTTAGGCGCAAGACCGTGGTGGAGACGCGCTAAGGTCCGCCGGTTCCTACCATGCTTGCGCACGTTTCACTGCACGCATATGCTTGCAGCGAATCACCTGCAAGCAGTTGGACGCGACCATGAACGACATCAAAGATGAAAAGAAGATCGCCGGCGGGATAGCCCGAGCCAAAGCTCTGTCTGCCACCAAGCGGAGCGCTATCGCACGCAAGGCCGCGCAATCAAGATGGGCCGGCGATATCCCTCGGGCGACCCACGATGGCTCGATCAAGTTAGGCGACCTTGAAATCGAATGCGCCGTTCTCGAAGACGGACGTCGAGTGATCTCTGAGCGAGCAATGACGCGCGCTTTTGGTGGCAAGCGCGGTGGATCGCACTGGCAGAGAACCAAGAGCGGCGCGAACTCTTCCCGTCTATCTGTCGGCGAGGAACTTTTTGCCATTCATAACCGAAGATGTCGCGACAGCGTTGTCTGCGCCAATTCGGTACAAGACGCGGTCTGGGGCAGTCGCCAATGGTGTCGACGCAGGTCTTCTGCCCGAGGTTTGCAACGTGTTTTTGAAGACCCGGGATGTTGACGCGTTGCACCCGCGGCAGGTTCCGATGGCCGCTCAAGCCGACATCATAATGCGCGGCCTTGCCACGGTCGGCATTATTGCTCTTATCGACGAGGCAACTGGCTATCAGCAAGAACGTGCGGTCAACGCGCTCGCCGAGATTCTTGAGAAGTTCATCGCCAAGGAATTGCGGCCTTGGGTACGGACATTTCCGGACGAATTCTATCGCGAACTCTATCGACTGCGCGGGCTAGAATTTCCGGCCGACACCGTCAAAAAGCCGAGCTACTTCGGTCACATAACAAATGACATCATCTACAAACGCCTGGCACCGGGCGTACTGGCAGAACTCAAGAAGGTCACACCAAAGGGGAAGTCAGGTAGGCACAAACACCAGCTTCATCGTCGCCTAACGGGAGACGTCGGCCATCCTAAGCTGGCTGCGCATCTCGACTCGGTCATAACCGTGATGAAGTTGTCCGACGACAAGGACTACGACGGCTTCATCGAGAAGCTGGACCGAGTGAAACCCCGCTACGACAAGACGTTGACGTTGCCATTGGCGGACCCGGACTAGGTCTGACGCAGAGCCCGCAAGTGCTACCTTCGCACTCGACGGATGTGAGGTTGGTATGCGGCCGGCGGGACGGGCCGAACGCCCACAAGTGCTCACCCCGCCCCGTAGCTTCTCCGGTGGCAGGGTCTGGCAAACGCGGCCCAACGCGAGCGCCATCCACCTTTCATGAATGGCGTTAATCTGAAATTAACCCTGACGGCCTATTCCTACTCATTCGCTCGGTTTTCCTTGAAGCAGATGATGCGTTGGAATTGGAAGGTCGATCCCAACTGGGTTGCCGCAATAGCGGCGGTGGTCCTAGCCATAGTTGCCGTTGTCCAACTGCTATTGAGGTGAGCATGCCTGCAAAGCGCCTGAACGTGATCATGCGGAGCGAATCATACGACGCTCTGAAGGAACTCAGCGACATAACCCACCGATCGGTGTCGGATACGGTCCGGGATGCACTTCGTCTGTACCACGCGGTTGTGTTTGCCGGCGCGCGCGGGGCGCGTCTCTACGAGCGAATGAGCGAAGGTGCGTATGTAGAAGTGCCCACTACGTTCGAGGTTGACGAAAGTCTTATTCCAGACCGGTTCCGGCAAACCCCGTCCTTCGACTGACTTCAGTTTTTCCCTCTCCTCACCCGCCCCTTAGCTTCTCCAGCGGCAGGACCTGGTCGATTTCGAAATAGCCCTTCCACGGGTCACTCCCTCCCCTCGATGGGGAGGGTGGCCCATTCGGGCCGGGTGGGGTGACAGCGCCCGAAGGAAAACCCCACCCTGGCGCTTCGCGCCTTCCCTCCCCACAAGGGGGAGGGAGAACAAGAAGGCGGCGAGCGTCCCCGCCCCTACCCGCCCCAACTCGTCACCGCCGGGCTCGACCCGGTGGTCCACTGATCGCTGCAGGAGGCCGGAGAAGCCAATGGATTGCCGGGTCAAGCCCGGCAATGACGAAGGACAGAGAACGTTTGCCTGTGCTTTGTTCCCCGCTCCTAAGAGCCGCCCCTACTCACCCGCCCGTCAGCCCGTCCAGCGGCAGGACCTGATCGACGTCGAAATAGCCCTTCCACGGGTCGGAGCGCTTCAGCTGCTTCAGCGCCTCCGCATAGGTCTCGATCGTCACCGGGTGGGCGCTCTTCAGCTGCTTCAAGTTCCGCCAGCTCACCGGCCAGGCGACCGGAGCGCCGGCCCGCGCCCGCGTCGAGAAGGGGGCGATCGCCGTCGCGCCGCGGCCGTTGCGCAGATAGTCGATGAAGATGCGGCCCTTCCGCTTCGCCTTCGACATGACGGCGAGATAGCGGTCGGGATCGTCGGCGGCCATCATCCGCGCCATCGCCTCGGCGAAGGCCTTGATGTCGTCCCAGCCATGCTTCGGCTTCAGCGGCGCGACGACATGGAGGCCCTTGCCGCCGGTCGTCATGCAGAAGCTCTCGACGCCGATCGATTTCAGCCGGTCGCGCATCTCCTCCGCGCCAAGCTTCACCCAGGCGAAATCGATCTCCTCGTCGGGGTCGAAATCGAAGACGATGCGGTCGGGCTTTTCAAGCGTCTTGTTGTGCGAGCCCCAGATGTGCAGCTCCAGCGCGCCCATCTGCACGGCGGCGACGAGGCCGCGCTCGTCCTCGATATAGAGGTAGGTGCCGCGGTCTTCCTTCTCCTGGATGTCGATGCCCTTGAACTCGGAGGGGAAGCCCTTCGAGGCGTGCTTCTGGAAGAAGCAATCGCCCTCCTGCCCGCGCGGGCAGCGCACGAGGCTGAGCGGCCGGTTGGCGATATGCGGCAGGATGAGATCGGCGACGGCAAGCTGATAGTCGATGAGGTTGCGCTTGGTGATGTTGCGGCCGGGAAACATGACGCGGTCGGGGTTGGTCACCTTCACGCCAGCGATCTCGATGGCGTTGCCGTCCTTGTCGTCGGCGATGTCGAGGACGTTGCCGCGCTTCCGAGCCGGGGGATCATTTTCCACCTCCCCCTTGAGGGGAGGTCGAACGCGGCCCGCGGCGCGGGACGGGTTCGGGTGGGGGCCTGGGCGCTTGCCCCCCTCCGGTTTCGCAGGCGAAACCGGCTCCCCCTCAAGGGGGGAGCGATCAGATAAATCAACGGGGTGTGAAGGGATTTCGGCGACGATCTCGCGCGCCGGCTTGTCGGAGCGAAGGCCCTTGTAGCTGCCCTGGCGCACGAGACCTTCCGAAGACCAGCCGCGGAAGGCGGCCTCAACGACAAGCTCGGGCCTGACGAAATGCGCCTTCCTGGCGACGTCGGCGGGGATCTCCTCGGCCGGCGCTTCCTTCACGGCGCGCTCCTTCAGCTTCGGCCACAGCGCCTCCTGGTCCTTCTCGGCAAAGCCGGAGCCGATCTTGCCGCGATAGACGAGGCGGTCGCTCTCGCGCACGGCGAGAAGCAGCGAGGCGAAGCGCTTGCCCTTCACCGGCGAAGCGTCCCAGCCGATGACGATGAATTCCTGGCCGAAGCCGGTCTTCACCTTCAGCCACGCCTTCGAGCGCGTAGAGCGATAGGGCGCGTCGGCGCGCTTGGAGACGATGCCTTCAAGCTGCAGCTCCTCGGCCTTGGCGAAGAACTCCGGCCCGTGCCCGACGATGTGATCGGAATAGAGGAGCGGCCCGGCTGTCGGACTGTCCTGCAGAAGTGTCGCCAGCGCCTCCTTGCGCTGCAGCTGCGGCTCCTTCTTCAGGTCCGTGCCGTCAAGCGCGAGGAGATCGAAGACGTAGTAGACGAGCGGGCCATTGCCCTTGGACAGCGCCTCCTGCAGCGCGCCGAAATCGGAGCGGCCGTCCTTGTCCAGCACGCAGATCTCGCCATCGAGCAGCGCCGCCTTGCAGGGCAGATCGGCGATCGGCTGGACGAGGCCGGCGAAGCGATCGGTCCAGTCGAGGCCGGTGCGGGTGTAGATCGCGACCTGGCCGCCGGCCATCGCAGCGATGGCGCGGTAGCCGTCATATTTGATCTCGTGCAGCCAGTCGTCGCCCTTGGGCGGCGCCTCGGTCAGGGTCGCCAATTGCGGCGCGACGAATTTCGGCAGCGGCAGGCGCTCGCCGACGCTTGATTTGCGCGGCGCGCGCTTAGGCCGGCGTCGCCTCTCCGCCCTCGCCGCGGATACGCGGGCCGGCCTTCGACCATTCGACATGGCCCTCGGCGATCTCCTCCATCGTCCGCCCGGTGCGGACCGAGGTCAGCGCGCGATCGATGATCGGCACCTTCTCGACCTTGGCGTAGTCGTCGCGCTCCTTGAAGAGGAGCCAGTTGTCGGCCTTCGATTTCCTGTCGCGGTTGTTCTTGATGCGGACGAGCATCCAGGCGCCCTTCAGCCGCTTGCCGAAGAGGCGGAATTTCAGCTTGCCCTCGGCGATATCGTCCGGCTCGCCCTGCAACGGCTCCCACGTTCCCTCGTCCCACAGCATCACCGTGCCGCCGCCATATTCGCCCTTGGGGATCGTGCCCTCGAACTCGCCATAGTCGAGCGGGTGATCCTCGACATGGACGGCAAGGCGCTTGTCGTCGGGGTCGAAGCTCGGACCGCGCGTCACCGCCCAGCTCGCGAGCACGCCGTCGATCTCGAGGCGGAAATCGAAATGCAGGCGCGTGGCGTCATGCTTCTGGATGAGATAGCGCCGGCCCGGCTTGGCGCGCGGCGGCGCCTCGCCGCCGGAGGGCTCGGCGGTGCGGCGGAAATCGCGCTTCTCGCGATAGGTGCTGAGGCGGTCCTTGGCCGGCATCGCAAGAGCAATAACTTATGCCGGGATTGGTTGCACGATGCGGCGAGCAACCACTTGCCGCCGCGAAGCGCAGCGGCAAAGGTGCCCCCGACGCGCGAAAGGACCCGCCATTGCATGCCGAAGAGTTTCGTTCCGACGGTCCCGATTTCATCTGTATCGGCATGCAGAAGGCGGCGACCGGCTGGCTCTACGACCAGTTGCACGGGCACACCGGCTTCTGGATGCCGCCCATCAAGGAACTGCACTATTTCGACCGGCCGTATCCCGACCTCGGCAACGCGGGCAAAGTTGCCAGACTGAAACGGCGGGCCGCGAGACGGGGCGACCCCGACGACAAAGGCAGTGCGTTCCTTGGTGCCGCGTTCGAGGCCTTCACCGAGCCGACGGCTCGGACGCCCTATGCCGCGATGTTCGGTCCCGCGGGCAATCTCCTGACGGGCGACGTCACACCCGGCTATTCGACCCTCCCCCCGACCAAGATTGCGATGCTCGCCAATTGGTTTCCGCAAGTGAAGATCGTGCTTCTGGTACGTGACCCGGTCGAGCGGTTCTGGTCCGCACTGTGCATGCTGTGGCGGCGCGGAGAATTCGACCGGCAGGCGCTTGACGACGCCGGGCAGCTGCGCGCCTTCCTCGCCCTGCCGAGGGTGGCGAAGCGGTCGTTTCCGACCACGATCGCGGAACGCTGGCGCGATGCCTTCGGCGGCGAGCGCTTCCGCGTGTTCTTCTTCGACGATATCGCGGCCGATCCGACTGCGGCGCGCGCCGGCATTCTGTCCTACCTCGCGCCTGCGCAAGGCGAAGCCAATGTTGCCGCCGAGGCCAACGCCAAGGCGGGCAAGCTCAAGCTCGAACTGACATCTTCGACGCGCGCCGTGCTGGCTGAAATGTTTGCAGAGGAACTCGTGCGCTGCCGCGCGATGTTCGGCGGGCCGGCCATCGCCTGGTGCGAACGCTACGGATTGTGAGGCCTATCCGGCCCGCAGGCCCTTGAGCTCTTCGCGGAGCGCCTGCGCCTGCTCTCGCAACTGCTGGCGCTGAAGATTCACTTCCTTCAGCCGATCGGTAACGTCCTTGAGGCGATCGCGAACCTCGATCCGGTGATCGCGCTGCATCTGCCGCTCGTTCTTCGGTGACTTCATCAAGATTCCCTCGACCGCATCGAGGCGGAATTTACGCAAACGGCGTTGGCAGTCGAGAGATATCGCTAACGCTGGCCCGCCGCTGTGGACAGACTATCACCTAGGCGGAGAGCCTAGCCCCCAAGGCGGCAATATCTTCAACAAACCAGACCTGCCCGCCCTTGTTGGATTCGCGAATGAAATCGCGCAGGGCGCCGCTTCGCTCGGTGCTGGCCGACAAGTCGCCGACAAAGGCAACGCGCAGGCCGTAGGTGACGCAGACCTGCAGCATCTCACCCGCCAGGCGCGTCTTGAGGTCGAAGAAGTCGGCCCCTTGCCGCTCGACCGGAATGGCGACGAAGTCAGCCTTCTGGCCCGCCGCCTCGCCAATCAGGTCGAGGACGCGGGCACGATCGACAATCGGAGGGCCGTTCGCGTCGAGCACAAGGACGCGAGCCCCAGCGGCCTCTTGGATATCCGTCAAAGTGCCAATGCCGGTTAGGCGGCTTTGCGGCTGCGGGTGCCAGTTTTCTTCTCGTCCGGTTTCGACTTTGCACTCTTCGGCGCGGACGATTTCGACGGAGTTGAAGCGGATTTCGCGGCGGTCTTCTTGGCCGTCCGCGACTTGCCGCCCGATTTGCTTTCGCCGGCGGCCGCCATGGATTTCTTCAGCGCGTCCATCAGATTGATGACTTGCGCGCCGACCTCGGGCATGTCGATCTCTTCCGGCGGTCGATCCTCGAGCTTGGCCTCGATCAACTCGCGCAGCGCAGAATTGTACGGGTCCTTGAAGGCCTTCATGTCGAGCGGCTTGGTCTTGCGCTTGATGAGCTCTTCCGCCATCGACTTCAGCTCTTCCTCGGGCTCGATGTCGGGCACCTCGGCGTAGAACTGATCGGCCTTGTTGATCTCGTCGGCGTAGCGGAGCGTCTCGATGGCGAGGCCTTTGCCATGCGGCCGCAGGCAGACGATGCTCGACTTGCCACGCACGACAAGCTGGCCGAGGCCGACCTTACCGGTCTCCCTCAGCGCATCGCGAAGGACGACATAGGCCTCACCGGCGACCTCGTCCTCGTCGGGCGCGACGTAGAGCGGCTTCTCGAAATAGACCGGGTCGATCTCGCCCTCGTCAACGAACTGGACGAGGTCGATCGTCCGCTTCGCCTCAAGCTTGACGTCGTCAATCTCGTTGTCCTCGAACAGGACATATTTGCCCTTCTCGACTTCGTAGCCGCGCACGATGTCTTCGGCGTCGACAGCGCCGACACCGGGGACGACCTTCTCGTAGCGGATCCGCTTGCCGGTCGGCTTGTGGATCTGATTGAACGAGACCCGGGCCGCGGTCTTCGTCGCCGAAAATACCTGTACCGGGATGGACACCAGGGCCAGTCTGATCTGTCCCGACCAATACGCACGCGCCGGCATTTCTGCCTCCATCAACTCGTAACAACCCACCGCGCAAACAACGGCTGCCGGGGCTTGCCGATTCGCTTCCGGCATTGGCTTAATGTCAAGCGGTTCCACTCCAGTTTAACGCGCGACCGGAGTGGAAGTAAGGTGAATCAGATGTTCATTGACGTGTTGCTGCGTCCGGCAGATTCTGTTGGATGCAGCGGCTGAAGAGGTTGCCGCCCGGGGAGGACTGCAATGAAGCGTGTCTGGACTGCTGTCGCGATGGCGGCGTTTGTAGCGGGGACCACGGGTGCCGCACGGGCGCAAGTCAACGTCGAAGCCTGGGTCAACTTCAACTGGTTCAACTACTCGCAGGCGACGTGCCTCGATCGCGGACAAAGCGCCATCAATCAGGCGCTCACCGCGTTTCCGATTCAAAACGTCACGACGCAGACGTCCGGCTGGAGCATTGTTGCCAGCGGCAGCGATCTCAACTTCTGGGTCTTCTGCGTCGCCGATGACGACACGCTCATCGACGCCACCGCCCAGCGTGTGTTGGCAGTGGTCAGCGTCAATAGCGGCCGGTCCGATATCGGCGAGAACCTGCGCGACTATCTGTTTGCCTGCATGGGCGGCGCGTGTCCGGGCGCCCCGCAGCAGATCACCTGGCAGGACAACGCCACGCAATATCGCGGGCAGAACGGCGCGTCCTTTGACTTCACCTGCCCCGCCCTCGTCGGCGGAGACTATATGGGCGGCATCTGGGGAACCGACACGTACACGGACGATTCCGCGATTTGCACGGCGGCTGTCCATGCCGGAATCATCACGACCAGCGGCGGGGCGGTGACCATTGAAATCGTCGCCGGCCAGAAGGGCTATAGCGGCTCCACGCGAAATGGTGTGACCTCAGACATTTGGGGCGCGTTTGATGGAAGCTATCGCTTCGTTACGGGCGACTAGCGTTACCCACCGCGGCCGGTGCCTAACGTACCGGCCGTTGATGTTCACAAATTGTTCTTTTGCTTCGGGGCGAGTCGGCCCTATATGAGGCATTCGTTTTTCCGGCCCCGAGCGAAGGTCCGATGGCCGATCCGCACAAGTTCATTTCCATTCGCGGCGCCCGCGAACACAACCTCAAGAATGTCGATCTCGACCTGCCGCGCGACCGTCTGATCGTGTTCACCGGCCTGTCGGGCTCCGGCAAGTCGTCGCTCGCCTTCGATACGATCTATGCCGAAGGCCAGCGCCGCTATGTCGAGAGCCT
Organism: uncultured Alphaproteobacteria bacterium; assembly: GCA_963732865.1. GTDB lineage: Bacteria > Pseudomonadota > Alphaproteobacteria > Rhizobiales > Kaistiaceae > JADLGL01. The sequence goes on from CAVTBC010000001.1 coordinate 423,343, forward strand.
GTCGGCCTATGCCCGGCAGTTCCTGGAGATGATGCAGAAGCCGGACGTCGACCAGATCGACGGCCTGTCGCCCGCGATCTCGATCGAACAGAAGACGACCTCGCGCAATCCGCGCTCGACGGTCGGCACAGTCACCGAGATCTACGACTATCTCCGCCTGCTCTTTGCGCGCGTCGGCATCCCCTATTCGCCGGCGACGGGTCTGCCGATCGAGAGCCAGACGGTGAGCCAGATGGTCGACCGCGTGCTGGCACTGCCGGAAGGAACGCGGCTCTACCTGCTGGCGCCGATCGTGCGGGACCGCAAGGGCGAGTATCGCAAGGAACTCGCCGAGTTGCAGAAGCGCGGCTTCCAGCGGGTCAAGATCGACGGGACGTTCCACGAGATCGGCGAGGCGCCGGCCCTCGACAAGAAGCTGAAACACTCGATCGACGTCGTGGTGGACCGCATCGTTGTCCGGCCGGATATCGCTGCCCGGCTGGCGGATTCGTTCCAGACGGCGCTGGAGCTCGCTGACGGCATCGCCATCGCCGAGATGGCGGAAGCGCCGAAGAAGGGCGACGCCGAACGCATCACCTTCTCTGAGAAGTTCGCCTGCCCCGTGTCAGGCTTCACCATCGCCGAGATCGAACCGCGGCTCTTCTCGTTCAACAATCCGGCCGGCGCCTGCCCGGTCTGCGACGGCCTCGGCGTCGAACAGACGGTCGACGCGGCGCTGATCGTGCCGGACGAGGATTTGACGCTGCGCGGCGGCGCGATCGCGCCCTGGGCGAAATCGACCTCACCCTATTACCTGCAGACGCTGGAAGCCCTCGGGCGACAGTTCAAGTTCCCGCTGTCGAAGCCGTGGAAGGATCTGCCCGAAGGGGCGCGCAACGTCATCCTCTACGGTTCCGGCAAGGAGTCCGTGACCTTCACCTATGAGGACGGGCTGCGCCGTTACGACACGAAGAAGCCATTCGAGGGCGTGATCCCCAATCTCGAGCGGCGCTGGAAGGAAACCGAATCCTCCTGGATGCGGGAAGAGATCGAGCGCTTTTTCAGCGCCGTTCCCTGCGCGGCCTGCGCCGGTTATCGCCTGAAACCCGAAGCGCTGGCGGTGAAGATCGACGGCAAGCATATCGGCGAGGTGAGCGATCTGCCGATCCGCAGTGCGGCGCATTGGGCCGAGACTCTGCCGCAGCATCTCACCGCGAAGCAGAACGAGATCGCCGGCCGCATCCTCAAGGAGATCCGCGAGCGGCTGCAGTTCCTCGTCGATGTCGGCCTCGATTACCTGACGATGGCCCGGAAGGCCGGCACTCTGTCGGGCGGCGAAGGCCAGCGCATCCGCCTCGCCTCGCAGATCGGCTCGGGGCTGACGGGCGTCCTCTACGTTCTCGACGAGCCGTCGATCGGCCTGCATCAGCGCGACAATGAGCGGCTGCTGGCGACGCTCCGGCATCTGCGCGATCTCGGCAACACCGTGCTTGTCGTCGAGCATGACGAGGACGCGATCCGCACCGCCGACTACGTCGTCGATATCGGCCCGGCGGCCGGCATCCATGGCGGCGAAGTGATTGCCGAAGGTACGCCGGCGGAGGTGATGGCCAATCCGAAATCGCTTACCGGCAAATATCTCACCGGCGTCCTGGCGATCGAAGTGCCGGAGAAGCGGCGGAAGACCGTCAAGGCGCGTTTGCTGAAGATCACCGGGGCGAGCGGCAACAACCTCAAATCGATCACGGCGACGATCCCGCTCGGGGCGTTCACGGCGGTGACCGGCGTCTCCGGCGGCGGCAAGTCAACCTTCCTGATCGATACGCTCTACAAGGCGGCGGCGCGACGGCTCAACGGCGCGCGCGAGGCCCCTGCCCCCTATGAGACGCTGGAGGGGCTGGAGCATCTCGACAAGGTCATCGACATCGACCAGTCGCCGATCGGACGAACGCCGCGTTCGAATCCGGCGACCTACACCGGCGCCTTCACGCCGATCCGCGAATGGTTTGCCGGCCTGCCCGAGGCGAAGGCGCGCGGCTACAAGCCGGGCCGCTTCTCGTTCAACGTCAAGGGCGGGCGCTGCGAGGCCTGTCAGGGCGACGGCCTGATCAAGATCGAAATGCACTTCCTGCCGGACGTCTTTGTCACCTGCGACGTCTGCAAGGGCGCGCGCTACAATCGCGAGACGCTTGAGGTGAAGTTCAAGGGCAAGTCGATCGCCGACGTGCTCGACATGACGGTCGAGGAAGCCGCCGGCTTCTTCACCGCCGTGCCGTCGATCCGCGAGAAGATGGAAACGCTGCAGCGCGTCGGCCTCGGCTACATCAAGGTCGGTCAGCAGGCGAACACGCTGTCAGGCGGCGAGGCGCAACGCGTGAAGCTGTCGAAGGAACTATCGCGCCGGGCGACGGGGCGGACGCTCTACATCCTCGACGAGCCGACCACGGGCCTGCATTTCCACGACGTCGCCAAGCTTCTCGAAGTGCTGCATGAGCTGGTCGCGCAGGGGAATACCGTCGTCGTCATCGAGCACAATCTCGAAGTCATCAAGACGGCCGATTGGATCATCGATCTCGGCCCCGATGGTGGTGACCGCGGTGGCGAAGTCGTGGCCGCCGGCACGCCGGAACAGATCGCCGAAGTGGCCGCCAGCTACACCGGGCAGTTCCTCAAGCCGGTGCTGGAACGCCGCCGGATCCAGGCGGCGGAGTAGAATCGCTTCCGCAAGGCGGCGGATTCGAAGGTTCGGCCTCTGCCCATCAAACGCTCACGCACATCAAACAGGCATGCACATTTCGTGAGCGGTCGCTGAGCGGCGAAAAATGACCATTTGACGTCGAATGGTTTGCATAGCCCGCAAGCCAGCTATGCATCCGAGGGGGTCCCCCTCATGCGTGACGCGCTTATATTCGGTCCAGCAAACGAAAGCGGTGGCCAACCCCGTTTTCCAGGCACCCAGCGCCGGGGCTCTCCCTCCCTCCCCCTGCGCAGGCGGCGTCGATCCTCCCCGGTCGACGCTCTATTGAGAGCGCCCCACCGATCTCCTCCCCGGTGGGGCGTTTTCACTTTTCAGCTCCCCCACCAAACGACCGATGCTGCTTTGCAACGTCGCCGGGAAATCATGAAGGGCCGCGGGTGAAACCTCGTTAACCCCCGCCCCCCTATGGTATCTTGCAGTCGAATCGTAGCCGTCGATGCGGCGTCGCGATGAACCAATCCAGATTCCCGGCGATGACTAGCCGAGCAACAGAGAGCAACAGGATAATGAAAATCGCTAATTCTTTGAAGGGCTTGATGCTCGCGGCCGCTGGCTCGACGCTGATCGCGACGGGCGCCATGGCTGCCGACCTGACCCCGATCATGCCTCCGACGACGCCGACATACACGCCGACCACGCCGCCGGCGTTCAAATGGGCCGGCCCGTATGCCGGCATCTCTACCTCCGTCGATTTCTGTACCGGCTGGTGCTGGCTGAACATCAATGCCAACGCTGGCTACAACTTCGTCGTCGGCGGCAACTTCCTCGTCGGCGCGCAAGCCACCGTCGGTTATTGGTGGGGAGGCAAAACGACGGCTGGTTGATCGGCGCCAGCGCCCGCGCCGGCTACATCTTCGGCAATGTGCTGGGTTACGCAAAGGTCGGTTACATCGGTTACGGGCCGCTGGCTCTGGACGAATTACTACACCCTTACGGCCGGCGCCGAGTTCGGCATCGGCAACGCGCTGTCCCTGTTCGCCGAAGGCGGCGTCGAGCGTGCGTTCGGCGGGGCCATTTGGTACCCGCGCGTCGAGATGGGCGTGAACTGGCATTTCGGCGGCTAAGCCCCCGAAACCACTATCTTGCGAAAAGCCCCGCTTCGGCGGGGCTTTTTTGTTGCTACATTGCCGGCACGCAAGATATTCTTATTGTCCGCAACCTTGCCACATCTTGGAGGTTGGTCGACATCAAGCAATGTCGCTCGTCGATCGCCCAAATTATGGTAGAGATTGCCTGAAACGGAGTGGTCGGCGCTGCCAGCAAGGGGGCTGTGATGAAATTCCACAAGGGGTTGAGGGTACTGATGCTGGGCGCCGCCGGTGCGGCGATCATAGCGACCAACACATTGGCGGCGGACCTGACGCCAATCATGCCGACGATGCAGGCAACGCCGGTCACGACGACTGCAGCTCCGACGCTCAACTGGGCCGGGCCGTACGCCGGTGTTTCGGGAGGCGCGCTGTTCTGCGGCGGCGTCTGCTGGAGTTTGGTGTCGCTGCAAGCCGGCTACAACTTCGTCCGGGGCAACATCCTTTTCGGCGCCGAGGGTCTGATTGGGCTCGAATCGTTTTCCGATCTGATGATCCAGGCCAACGCCCGCGCCGGCTACATTTTCGGTCGCGCGCTCGTCTATGCAGAGGTCGGTGTCGGGGCTTATCCGCCCGGCAATCTCTACGTTGATTTTGGCGGCGGCATTGAAGTCGCGCTTGGCCGACACCTGTCGATCTTCGCCGAAGCGAAGGGCGAGTGGCCGGTCCTTCCGATTGTCTTCCCACGGGTCGAGGTTGGCCTGAACTGGCATTTCGGCGGCTAGTCGCCGACACAACGAACCTGACGAAAAGCCCCGCTCGGCGGGGCTTTTTTGCTGCCTTGGGAGCCCTTGCGGTTGAGCGCCGCTCCCCGCCAGTCTAGGCTTTCGCAATGACCTTTGCTCCTATTCATGTCATCGGCGGCGGGCTCGCCGGCTCCGAGGCCGCGTGGCAGATCGCGCGTTCCGGCGTCCCCGTCGTGCTGCACGAGATGCGACCCGAGCGCGCGACGCCAGCGCATCGGACCGACGGCTTCGCCGAGCTCGTCTGCTCCAACTCCTTCCGCTCCGACGATGCCGAAACCAGCGCGGTCGGGCTCATCCACGAAGAGATGCGCCGGGCGGGCTCCCTCATCATGCGCATGGGCGATATGCATCGCCTGCCCGCGGGCAGCGCCCTCGCCGTCGATCGTAACGGCTTCTCGGCGGCAGTGAGCGCGGCGCTGATGGCCGAGCCGCTGATCAGTATCGCCCGCGGCGAAGTCGCCGGTCTGCCGCCGGCCGAATGGGACAGCGTCGTCATCGCCACCGGGCCATTGACCTCGCCGGATCTGGCCAAGGCGATCACCGATCTCACCGGCGAAGATGCCCTCGCCTTCTTCGATGCAATCGCGCCGATTGTGCAGTTCGACACGATCGACCAGAGCGTCGCCTGGTTCCAGTCGCGCTACGATAAGCAGGGCCCCGGCGGTACCGGACGCGACTATCTCAACTGCCCGCTCGACCGCGACCAATATGAGGCGTTCGTCGACGCGGTGATCGCCGGCGAAAAGACCGCGTTCCACGAATGGGAAGGCACGCCCTATTTCGAGGGCTGCCTGCCGATCGAAGTGATGGCGGCGCGCGGACGCGAGACGCTGCGCTATGGACCGATGAAGCCGGTCGGGCTGACCAATGCGCACAGGCCGGACGAGAAGGCCTACGCCGTCGTGCAGCTGCGCCAAGACAATGCGCTGGGCACGCTGTGGAACATGGTCGGCTTCCAGACCAAGCTGCGCTACCGTGAGCAACTGCGCATCTTCCGCATGATCCCGGGCCTGGAGAATGCCGAGTTCGCGCGCCTCGGCGGGCTGCACCGCAACACCTATCTCGATTCGCCGAACCTCCTCGACGCCACACTGCGGCTAAAGGCGATGCCACGCCTGCGCTTCGCCGGACAGATCACCGGCTGCGAGGGCTATGTCGAATCGGCGGCGATCGGCCTTCTTGCCGGACGCTTCGCCGCCGCCGAACGGCTGGGCGTTGCGTCGTCACCGCCGCCTGTCACGACCGCTTTCGGTGCGCTGCTCGCCCACATCACCGGCGGTCACCTCTACTCGGACGAACCGGGCAAGCGCTCGTTCCAGCCGATGAACGTCAATTTCGGGCTCTTTCCGCCGATCGAGATGCCGAAAGCCAAGCGGGCCGAGCGCGGTGCGGCACGCAAGCGCGCGCTGGCTGCCCGCGCCCTTGCCGATCTCGGCACCTGGCTCGGCGACAGCGAACGCGTTGCGGCGGAGTAGCTAACGAAGGCCTTTTCGCGCCGCACGCCGCAGGCGCAACTGACGCCGCCAGCGCGGCAGCATCGCCTGCGGATCGAACGGCCGGGCGAAATCGAGGCGAGCAAGGTCCTGCCCGACAAGCGCGAGCGGCAGAAACGCCGGCGCCGTTGCGGGCGGCAGCACCTGGCTGGCGGCGACGGCCTTGGCCAGATGATTGCGCGCCACATCACGAAGTCCGGTTAGCGCCCACTTCAATTCGGACGACGCACGGGCCGCGAAAATATCTTCGACATCGACGCCCTCCGCCACAAAGCGATCGCGCGGCAGGAAGAGCTGCCGCCGCTTCGCATCAATACCTAAGCGGCGAAGTCCGTCGCGCAGAGCCAGTGCCACGCCCGCATGGCCGGCGGCATCGGCGGATCCTACGTCGTTGCCGCTGGCGAGCACCAAAGCGCCCAGTTGCACCAGAGCCGACGCGGTCTCGCCGGCATAGCCTTCGAAGTCGGCCATGCCCGGCATCGGGTCGTTGTAGAGGTCGAAGATGCGCGCCGTCAGCAGTGCGTCGAATGCCGGGCGCGGCAGACGGAAGGCGGTGATGGTTTGCAGCAACGCTTCGGCGAGCGGATTGCCGCCGGCCTCGTTGTTGGCGACCGCGTCGCGCCACCATTGCATGCGAATCTCGCCGAGCGCCGGTTCGGTCACGGCAAAGCGGATGCGCGTTATCTCGGCGTCGAAAGCATGCAGCGCGAAGAGATGCCTCCGCGCCGCTTCAGGCGCGAACAGGTCGGCGATGAACCGGTCGGGATCGCGGTCACGCACAATGTCGGCGGCTTGCTGAAAGGCATCCATCCTATCGAGATGGTGCAAATCGGCCGGTCAGTCCACCGCGATCAACGCCGCGGCGACCCGCCGGTCTTCGGCGAGGAGCACGTTGAAGGTGCGCACGGCCGCGCCGGTCGACATCGCATCCGTGGAGATGGACGCATCGCGCAGGCGTTCGGCCAAGTCCGGCGGCACCCGGCGCGGTCCGGCGCCGGCGCCGATGAGCAGGATGTCGATATCGGCCGCCTCCTCAAACACGCGCACCAAAGACGCCGCGTCGATGGCGTCAAAGGCTGCGGGCGGCCAGCCATAGATCCCGCTCGGCAGACACAGGATGGAACCGCGATGCGACATCTGCGCAAAACGGAAGCCGCCATTGCCATAGGCATCAATCGGAGCGCGGCCGGGAAAATGCGCCTGCCGGATGATCGTACCCGGCGTCGGTCGGGTCCGCCATTATTCGCCGGCGGGCTTGGTGCTCGCCTGCCCTGCCTCGGCCTTGTCGTCCTTGTCCAGCTGGTCGCCGCGGAGCTTCATGAAGATGAGGACCGGGGCGGCGATGAAGATCGACGAATAGGTGCCGATGGCGACGCCGAAGATCATCGCGGCAACGAACGAGCGAATGACATCGCCGCCGAAAATGAACAGCGCCCAAAGCGCCAGCCACGTCGTCAGCGAGGTGACGGTGGTGCGCGTCAGCGTCTCGTTGATGGCGCGGTCGATCAGTTCGCCAACGGGCACGCGCTTGTATTTGCGCAGCGTCTCACGGATGCGGTCATAGACGACGACGGTATCGTTGAGCGAATAGCCGACGATGGTCAGAATGGCCGCGATGCTCGTGAGGTCGAAGTTGAGTTTGACGACGGCGAAGAAGCCGAGCGTCATGATGACATCGTGCAGCGTGGCGATGATGGCGCCGACGGCGAACTGCCATTCGAAGCGGAACCAGACATAGATCATGATCGCCAGCATCGCGATCACGGCGGAGATGACGCCGTCGCGCGCGAGTTCGCTCGAGACGCGCGGGCCGACGACCTCCTGGCTGATCTGCCCCATATCCGAGAGGGCATCGCGCGCCGCGGACAGGACCTGTTGCTGCTCCTGTTCGCCGCCCGCCGGAAGGCCGATGCGAACCGAAATGCTCTGACCGCCATTCAGCGAATTGGTGACGGCCTGAACGTCAACGCCGCCAATGCCGATCGCCCCCATGCGCGACCGGACCTCGGCGATGTCATCGATGGTGACGGTGTTGTCCTCGGGCTGGATGGTGAGAACCGTCCCGCCCTTGAAATCGATGCCGTAGTTGGGGCCGACGGTGACGAACAGGATCGCCGCAACGATGCTGAGGACCAGCGACACCGGGAAGACGATGCGGCGCAGCCGCATGAATTTGATGGTGGTACCATCGGGGATAAGGCGGATGGACATGGCTTACGCTCCGCCTCTCAAATCGTGATCGCGACGGGGCGCCGGCGGCGCACCCAGATTGAAACCATCATGCGGGTCACCAGGAAGGCGGTGAACAGCGTCGTCATGATGCCGATGCCGAGCGTGACGGCGAAGCCCTTGATCGGGCCGGAGCCGAAATAGAACAGGACGGCGGCGGCGATCAGCGTCGTGATGTTGGCGTCGAGAATCGTATTGAGCGCTCGCTGGAAGCCGAGATCGATCGCCTGGATCGCCGACCTCCCCGATCGAAATTCCTCGCGTATGCGCTCGTAGATCAGCACGTTGGCATCGACGGCCGTGCCGACGATCAAGACGATGCCGGCGATGCCCGGCAGGGTCAGCGTCGCCCCGAGCAGCGTCATCACGGCGAAGATCATCACGAGATTGAGGATCACCGCGATATTGGCGAGAACGCCAAGGAAGCCATAGACGAGCATCATGAACGCGACGACGACGACCGTGGCGACGACCGCGGCGATCTCGCCGGCGCGGATCGAATCGGCGCCGAGGCCGGCGCTGACGGTTCGCTCCTCGACGATCGTCAGCCCGACCGGGAGAGCGCCAGCGCGCAGCAGGATGGCGAGATCATTCGCCGTCGCGGCGGTGAAATTGCCCTCAATCTGACCGCTGCCGCCGAGGATCGCGCTGTTGATCACCGGCGCCGAAATCACCTGATCGTCTAGAATGATCGCGAACTGCCGGCCGATATTGTTCTGCGTCACCTGCGCGAAGGCCTGTGCACCCGCGGTGTCGAGGCGGAAGCTGACGACCCATTGACCCGTCGTCTGATCGAGCCGCGTCTGGGCATCGATCAGGTTTTGGCCACGCACCTGGGCCGGGCCAACAATGTAGTAGCCGCCAGGATTGTTGGCGTCCGGGTAGATGAGTTCGCCATTCGTCGCGTCCACGTTCGCCTGAGCGGTCGCCTGGCTTACCAGTCCGTTGCTGACAACCATGTTGAAGGTCATCTGCGCCGTGCGGCCGATGATGTCCTTGAGGCGCTGCGGATCGTCCAGACCCGGAACCTCGACGAGGATGCGGTCGGCGCCCTCGCGCTGAATGCTTGGCTCGGTCGTGCCGAGTTCGTTGACGCGGGTGCTGATGACCTGGATCGACTGCGCGACGAGGCTGCGCATGCGCTCGGTCAGGCCGCTGTCATTGTAGGTGAAGCGGAACAGACCGGTCTCGACTTCAGTGAGATCAAATTCGTAGGTGCTCGCCTGGCCGGTGACCGCGTTGCTCAGCGGATTGCGCAGCGTCGCCAGCCGCTCCCGCGCCTCCTGCAACTGCGTGGCGTCGTCGATGCGAACCTGCACGTAGCAGTTCGGCGACCCTTCCGTGGCGCAGTTGTTGGCGATCTGATCGCGGGTGCTGAGGCCGGAGTAGGAAACGGCCGGGTCCTGTCGGAGGATGCCCCGCACTTCGCCCGACAAGGTCCCGAGCTGATCGGCGACGAAGCCCTGCCGATCGAGCTGATAGAGCAGCGAGGAGCCGCCCTGCAGGTCGAGGCCGAGGACGACCTGCTGCCTCGGCATCCAACTCGGCCAATTGGCCACCGTCTCCTTCGAGAAGAAGTTGGGAATGACAACAACAATGGCGGCCAGGATCACGGCGATGATAAACGCCATCGACCAACGGCTGAGATGCAGCATCGCGCTACTCCGATGGCCTTAGCTTCAACTGTCTTCCTTCACGGGCTCGCCCTTGGACCGAACTTCCGTAACCGCCGCGCGGGAGATTCGCACCCGCGTACCCTCAGCGATTTCGACCTGAAGCTCGTCGTCTCCCTCAGCAACGACCTTCGATATCTTGCCAATAAGGCCGCCGCTGGTCACAACCGTGTCACCACGACGAACCTTGGACATCATCTCCCGGTGCGCCTTCATGCGGGTCTGCTGCGGCCGGAAGATCATGAAATAGAACATGATGCCGAAAATGAGCAGAAGCGGCACGATGGACAGAAGCCCGCTCGGATCCGTCGTAGTCGCGGCGTCCTGGGCAAAGGCAGGTGTCACCAACATTAAAGGCTCCTTGGGCTCCGAATTCTGCGGATATCATTTCTCGAACCGGGGGCATCTGAACCGCAGCGGCCGGGAAATTGGCGCGGACTATAGCGATGCGACCTATGGCTGGCAAACCGCTAATGCAGTGATTCTGCGACAAGGTTCCGCACAGGCCAACCCCAGCTACCGAGCGACACAATGACTGACCTTTCCAGCATCGCCGACCGCCTCGATCGGCTGCTCGCAGCCCTTGAACGGATGGCGCCCGCCGCCGCCCCCCTTCCCGATTTTGCCGCCGCCGATGCGTTCCTTTGGGAGGTAGAGCGCCAGCGCCTGACGCCGGTGACCAACGTCAACCGTGTCGGTCTTGGTCTGCTGCGGGGCATCGATCAGGTGCGTGACCTGCTTCTCGGCAATACGCGGCGCTTTGCCGCCGGTCTGCCGGCCAACAACGCGCTGCTCTGGGGCGCCCGCGGCATGGGCAAGAGCTCCCTGGTCAAGGCCGCCCATGCGACGGTGAACGCGGAAACCAGCGGTCTGAAGCTGATCGAGATCCATCGCGAAGACGTCCATTCGCTGCCGCAGCTGATGGAACTGCTGCGCGGCGACACCCACCGCTTCATCTTGTTCTGCGACGACCTTTCCTTCGAATCTGCCGACACCGCGTACAAATCGCTCAAGGCGGCGCTGGAAGGCGGCATCGACGGCCGGCCCGCCAACACCTTGCTCTACGCCACGTCGAACCGCCGCCATCTGATGCCGCGGGAGATGGTCGACAATGAGCGGCAGACCGCAATCACGCCGCATGAGGCGGTCGAGGAGAAGGTGTCCCTCAGCGACCGATTCGGTCTTTGGCTCGGCTTTCATGCCTGCAGCCAGGACGATTATCTCGCGATGGTGCGCGGCTATGCCGACCGGCTTGGCCTTGCGACCGATGCCGAAAAGCTACGGATGGAAGCGCTGGAATGGGCCGCCACAAGGGGCGCTCGCTCAGGCCGCGTGGCCTGGCAATTCATTCTCGATCTCGCCGGACGCCTCGGCGTCCGGCTGGACGGTGCGGATCAGTTGGTCAAATAGTCCAGCGGATTGACCGGTGTGGTGCCACGGCGAAGCTCGAAGTGGAGCTGGGCGGCCGTCACTGCACCGGTGTTGCCAGCCTCGCCGATGACCTGACCGCGGGTCACAACCGCGCCGCGATCGACATTCATCACGCTGAGATGGGCATAGGCGGTGACCCAGTTATCGGCATGCTGGATCAGGATCAGGTTGCCGTAGCCGGCGATGCCATTGCCCGAGTAGATGACGGTGCCGGCTTCTGAGGCGTGAACGGCCGTCCCGAGCGGGACCGAGATGTTGATGCCGTCATTGCGCTCTCCGCCCGGCTTCACACCAAAATCGGAGATGACGCGTCCTTCGGCCGGCCAACGGAAGTCGGTTCCCGTGGTCGATGCCTGGGGCGTCGGCGCCGCCGGCTGCACGTTGGCGACCTGGGCCGGAGCCGCATCGGTTGCCGTATTCGTCGGGGCGGCTGTCGTCGTGTTGGCGACCTGCGCGGGCGGTGCGGCCGGTGTTGGCGTCGGCGCGGGCGTGGCGGTCGCGGCAACCGTCGTGGTCGGGGCGGGTGTGGTGCCGCCGGCCGGGATCGTCAGCTGCTGGCCGATGCGGACCAGATCGTTGGTGGTCAAGCCGTTCGCCGTTGCGAGGGTGCTTACTGAAACACCCGTCTGGCGCGCGATCGAGTAGAGCGTGTCGCCGGTCTGGACGACATACGTCCCGCCAGCGGCAATGGTGGTCGGCGCCGGCGTCGCGGTCGGCGCGGCAGCGGTCGGCGTGGTGGCCGTCGGTGTCGTGCCGGCGGCGGTCATCACACCGAGCGGCGCGGGCGGCGCGCCGAGGGCGGCCGTGGTGCCCGGATTCGGGATGACGATGTGCTGGCCGATGGTGAGCGTCGAGGTCTGCGTCAGACCGTTAGCGCCGGCAATTGCGGCGACGGAAACGCCGTAATTGCGGGAGAGGCTGTACAGCGTCTCGCCGGAGGTGACGACATGCACGGTGCTCTCGGCGGCCGGAACGGTCGTCACCGCGGCAACCGTGGTGGTCGGATAGGTTGCCGTGGCCGACGGCGTGTAGGTGGCCGTTGCGGGCGGCAGCGCGCCGGTGGCGATCTGGTCGCCTGTCGCTGTGGTGCCGTTCGCCTGGCCGCCCCGAATCGGATTGGTGCCGATAAGTGCCGGAGGCATGGGCTGCTCATAGGCGCCCGTCGTGGCGCCGCCGGTTGCTCCGGTGACCGACTGATCGAAGCGGGAACTGGCACAACCGGTGACAAGGGCTGCCAGGACCGCCACCGCGGCGACCGGGTAAGCAGAACGAAGCCAGGAAGAAACGGTGGCGGAACTGAGCATTCGGCAACTCGCGTCATACGCACTCAACTGCCGCTGAAAATGATACGGTAACGTTGAGAAAGGCTTAAAGGCGCTCAGCTTTGCCTGGAATAAGTGGAACGAAGCGGACCTCGCCGAGGGTCGTTTCCTCAAGCTTCCTGCCGCTCTTCTGGTATCGTTTGAGCTTCTGAACATTATCTGCCGGCCCGACCGGCGCGACGAGAACGCCGCCCGGCTTCAACTGACCGAAGAGTGCTTCGGGCACTGCTTCGGTGGCGGCGGTGACAACAATGCGGTCAAATGTGGCATTTGCGGGCCAGCCGAGCGCCCCATCGCCAACAATGGTGGTGATGTTGCCGATGCGCAGCGTCCGGAAGCGAAGCTCGGCCAGTTCCACCAGCGTGCGGAAGCGGTCGATCGTGTAAACATGCCGGGCGAGATGCGACAGCACCGCGGCCTGATAACCGCTGCCGGTACCGATCTCGAGCACCTGATGCTCAGGGGCGCAATCGAGCGCCACAATCATCCGCGCCACCAACTCCGGCGCGCTTACCGTCTGGCCGCATTCGATCGGCAATGCCCGTTCCAGATAGGCGCTGTCGCGCGCCTCATGCGGCACGAACATGCGCCGCGGTACCGCTTCGAAAGCGGAGAGAACACGCCGGTCGGTGATGCCGCGTTGGCGCAGCTTGAGCAGGAAGCCGGCAACCGCAATACGGTCGCGCTCGAGCTCGGCGGCGCCGATATCCGCTTCGCCGGGTCTCGTCATCCCGCCCTGGCCGAAGCCGGGCTCGCCGCTGTCTCGAAATGGTTGGCGAGGCGCTGCGCCAAGGTATGGTCAGTGAGATCAAGCCGGAGCGGCGTGACGGAGACGGCTCCCGCATCGATCGCGAACAGGTCGGTGCCGGGCACGCGCTCGCTCTGCTGCCGGCGATAGCCGAGCCAGTAATATTTCATGCCGCGCGGATCGGTCCGCTCTTCGGTGAAGAGGCTGTGCAGCAGGCGGCCCTGATTGGTGCCCTCAATGCCACGCACCTGGTCGGCGGGAAGATCGGGGAAGTTGACGTTGAAGAGGACATTCTCGGCGAAGCCGAAGGCGAGCAAATGCTCGATCACCTTGGGCGCCCAGGCCTCGGCGGTGTCCCATTGCGGCTCGTCATTCTCGCCCTCGGGGTCGAAGGCGAGACTGAAGGCGATCGAGGGGACGCCGATCAGCGTCCCCTCGATGGCGCCCGCGACGGTGCCGGAATAGGTGACGTCGTCGGCTGTGTTCTGCCCAGCATTGACGCCCGACAGGACGAGATCGGGCTTATCGCCGATGATCCGGCGCATCGCCATGATGATGCAGTCGCTCGGCGTACCGCGCAGGGCAAAGCGCTGCGCGCCGAGATCGCGCAGGCGCAGCGGATCGTTGAGCGTCAACGAATGCGACAAGCCGCTCTGATCGGTCTCCGGCGCGACCACCCAGACATCGTCGCTTATGGCGCGCGCCACGCGCTCCAGGACCGCGAGGCCCGGAGCGTTGATGCCATCGTCATTGGTGATGAGGATTCGCATGGCGTCCGTTCAATGTAGGGGCATCGCGGCGAATGGCAATTCGCCCGTCACGGCCCGATCCGTTCGATGGCGGCCATATAGGGGGCCAATGCCGACGGAACGGTGACCGAACCGTCAGCGTTCTGATACGTCTCCAAGACGGCGATCAGCGCCCGGCCGACGGCGACGCCCGAGCCGTTGAGCGTATGCAGATGGCGGATTTTGCCGCTGCCATCACGATAGCGGGCGTCCATCCGCCGGGCTTGGAAATCACCGCAGCGCGAAACGGAGGAAATCTCCCGGTAGCGCCCCTGCCCCGGCAGCCAAACCTCGATGTCCCAGGTCTTCTCGGCCGAAAAGCCCATATCGCCGGTCGACAGCGTCATGACGCGGTAGTGGAGGTCGAGACGCTTCAGCACCTCCTCGGCGCAGGCGAGCATGCGCTCGTGCTCTTCCGTCGATTTCTCCGGCGTCGTGATCGAGACGAGCTCGACCTTATCGAACTGGTGCTGGCGCATCATGCCGCGCGTGTCCTGGCCGGCGGCGCCGGCCTCAGAGCGGAAGCACGGCGTCAGCGCCGTGAAGCGCAGCGGCAGCGCTTCTTCGCTTTGGATTGATTCGCGGACAAGGTTGGTGAGCGGCACTTCGGCGGTGGGGATGAGACCCCTCGACATCTCCACAATCGGAATTACGCCGGCGATCCGGTCCTTGCCGACATGTGGATTCTCAAGCCTCACCTTGTTCCGGAATACCTCGGTGAGGTACTCGGCCCGAGGACCCTTGAAGATCGGCGTCAGGCGTCCGGGTTCAGGGCCGATGCGGAACTCGGCCTCATCGGGGCCGATCTCTTCCTCGGCCCTGGCGTAGAACAGATCGGCTGCGAATTTCGGCAGTTGCCCCGTTCCGAACAGCGCCTCGTCGCGCACCAATAGCGGCGGCTGGACTTCGGTGTAGCCATGCTCGCCGGTGTGGAGGTCGAGCATGAACTGGCCGAGCGCGCGCTCAAGCCGGGCCATGTGGCCCTTGAGCACCACAAAACGCGTGCCTGACAGCTTGGCGGCCGTCGCGAAATCCATCGAGCCTATCGCCTCGCCGATCTCGAAATGCTCCTTCGGCTCGAAATCGGAGAACGCGCGCGGCGCGCCGACCTTCTTCAGCTCGATATTGGCGGTCTCATCCGGCCCGACCGGGACGTCATCGGCCGGCACGTTCGGGATGATGGCGAGCGCGTCGCGCAGGTCCTTGTCGAGCTTGCGCTCAACTTCCTCGCTCGCCTGAAGCACGGCCTTCAGTTTGGCGACCTCGTCGATCAGCGCCTGCGCCCGCGCCTCGTCCTTCGCGGCCTTAGCCTTGCCGATCTCCTTCGAGGCGGCGTTCCGCTGTTCCTGCGCTTCCTGCAGCCGGGCGATATGGGCGCGCCGATCCTCGTCGAGCTTGATCAGCCCCGCCGCCGCAGGCGCGGCGCGGCGGTTGGCCAATGCCCGGTCGAGGGCGTCGGGGTTTTCCCGAATCCATTTGATGTCGAGCATTTAAGCGAATCCGAGGGGTTCGTTTCGCGCGCCTTATACGCAAAGCGCGCCGCTACGTCAGCCCGAAGCTAGGCCTGCGCCCCTTCGGCCGCTTCCTTGGCGGCCTGAGCCTCGGCACGGCGGCGCTCGACGATGCGCACAGCCCAGATCGAGGCCTCGTAGAGGAAGATCGTCGGAACAGCGAGGCCGATCTGGCTCGGAATGTCAGGCGGCGTCAGGACGGCCGCGGCCGCGAAGGCCGCGACGATGGCGTAGCGCCGCTTCGAGCGCAGCCATTTGGCGCTCACCAGCCCAGCCCGCGCCAACAGCACCAGCACCACCGGCAGCTGGAAGCAGAGGCCGAAGGCGAAGATCAGGATCATGATCAGGCCGAGATATTCGCTGACCCGCGGCAGGAGCTGGATCGTGGCCTCGCCTCCGACGCCGGTCTGCTGCATGCCGAGGAAATAGTTGAGGGCCAGCGGCATGATGGCGAAGAAGACCACCATCGCGCCGACCAGGAACAGGATGGGCGTCGCGATCAGGAACGGCCGGAAAGCCTTGCGTTCGTTCTTGTAGAGCCCCGGCGCGGCGAATTTGTAGACCTGGGTGGCGATGATCGGGAAGGCCAGGAAGAGCGCGCCGAAGAAGGCGAGCTTGATCCGCGTGATGAGATATTCCTGCGGCGCCGTGTAGATCAGATGGATGTCGCTGTTCGACCCGCTCGCCCATTGGAACGGGATCAAGAGGATGTTGAAGATCTTGTCGGAGACGGCGAAGCAGGCAACGAAGGCGATGAGAAAGAAGAACACCGACTTCATCAGCCGGCTGCGCAATTCGACCAGATGCGAAAGCAGCGGGGCGCGGCTCGAATTCGACCCCTCGTCCTCGGGCTCCGTCTTCGGCGCCTCGGCTCCGGAGCTGGCCTCGCTCATGACTTGGCCGTGGCCGGCGCCGGTTCGGCAGCGGGAAGCGCCTCGGCAGCCGGTGCCGGATCGGGCGTCTCTGGCGCGGGCAACGGCGTCATCACGGGGCCTTCCGGCGACGGTGCGGTCTGCACGCTGACCCGCCGCTGATATGGGGCAAGGCCGCGATTGAGATCTGCTTTGGTGTCGCGATTGAGGTCAGTGACCTGCTTGCGCAGTTGGTCGAGTTCGTCGTCGCGGACTGCGTCCTCGACCTGGCGCTGGAAGTCATTGGCCATCCGGCGGACCTTGCCGACGGCGCGGCCGAAGGTCCGCATCAGGCCCGGCAAATCCTTGGGCGGCACCACAAGCACCGCGATGGCTCCGACCACGAGAATCTCTGTCCAACCTAGGCCGAACATCGCTACCCGCTCCTGGCCGCTTCAAATGACGTTGGCGCCGCCTTAGCGGGCGTTGGTACGTTCGTCCGTGCTGCGGACGTTGACCGGCTCGGCAGTTGCGTGCTCGATCGGGCGTGCCGGCTGGTCGTCCTCGGCAAGGCCCTTCTTGAAGCTCTTCATGCCCTTGGCGATGTCACCCATCAGGGTGGACACGCGTCCGCTGCCGAACAGCAGCAGGACAACCGCCAGAACGATGACCCACGGCCAAATGCTACCAAATCCCATGTCGTCCTCCGAAATCCGTCGCGCAGCGCGGGGAGTCGTCGCCGCACGGGTTCGCAGAATTGCTTACTATTGATGTAGGACTAATCCTAAGTCTTGGCAAATATCAGGACATCGGCGGGATTTACCCTCAGTCCGACCTCCGACCCGACCGGCGCCGCCGTCCCGTTCCCGCGCATTCTGGCCGTAATCGGCGCTTCCAGCCCCTCGACCATGACCTCGAGGAGATCGACCTCACCGAGGAAGTGGCGCTCCATGATCCGGCCGGTGACGCTGCCCTCGCCTTCGCCCAGTTCGATCCCTTGCGGACGGATCGCGGCAACGGCCTCCGCCCCTTCGGCAAAGCCAGCGGCGGCGAAACGCCCGAGCGGCGTGACGACAGAACCGGATTCAACTCTGCCTTCCACCTCATTGACATTGCTGAAGAATCTAGCAGCAGGCAGATCGATCGGACGGCGGTAGAGTTCTTCCGGCGGCCCATTCTGGACGATGCGGCCGTCGCGCATCAGGGCGATCCTGTCCGACAGTTCCATCGCCTCTTCCGGGTCGTGCGTCACAAGGATCGTCGTCACCCGCGTTTCACGGAGAATTGTCAGCGTCTCCTCGCGGATGCTCTCTCGGAGGCGCCGGTCGAGGCCGGAGAAAGGCTCGTCCATCAGCAGAACGGCCGGACGCGGCGCGATCGCCCGCGCCAGCGCCACCCGCTGCTGTTCGCCGCCGGAGAGGATGTGCGGGTAGTCCTTGGCGTAGCGGTCGAGACCGACACGCTCGAGGACACGCAGCGCTTCCTTCTCGGCGTCGGGACGCGACAAGGCGCGCAGGCCGAACATGACATTGGCGAGGATCGTCATCTGCGGAAACAGGGCGTAGTCCTGGAACATCAGACCCACGCCGCGCTTTTCGGGCGGGCGGAACACGTTCGGCCCCGCGACCTCGCGGTCGTTGAGGAGGACACGGCCGCCGGTCGGTCGCTCAAGCCCCGCCGCGATCCGTAGAAGCGTCGTCTTGCCACAGCCCGATTCGCCGAGGAGGCAGACGATCTCGCCCGGTTCGACCGTGAGGTCGACGCCTTTGATCGCGGGCACGCCGTCGAAGGAATGGTGGATCGCCTCTAGCGATACGCGCGCGGCGATGCTGGCGCCAGTGCGGTTCCGCCGCCGCCAAGGGCGCGGCAATGCTGATGCGGACGGTGCGCTGACGCTCAACTGGAACGACCGGTGCTGCGGCCGCGCTGCGGCCTAGTCCTCGGCTTCCGCCTCAGGGTCGTTGTCCAGATAGGTGCGGTCGAGCGCTTCTTCATCGGCCTCGTCGTCGGAAAGGTCGGAGAGTTCCTCCCCTACTGGCATGGCGACGGCGCTTTTCTCAAGCAGACCCGCAGCGGCGAGTTCTTCGACGCCCGGCAGGTCCGTGACCCGATCGAGACTGAAATGCTGCAGGAAGGCGTCGCTGGTGCCGTAAGTGACCGGACGGCCGGGCACATCGCGGCGGCCGGAGATGCGCACCCAGCCGATTTCGATCAGCAGATCGAGTGTACCCCTGCTGGTGGTGACGCCCCGGATTTCCTCGATTTCGCTGCGCGTGACCGGCTGATGGTAGGCGATGATCGCCAGCATCTCCAATGCGGGGCGCGACAGCCGGCGCTGCTCGATCACTTCGCGCGCCATCAGATGGGCAAGGTCCGGCGCGGTGCGGAAGGCCCAGCCCTTGGCGATGCGGGCAAGGTTCACGCCACGCTCCGCGTAGGTGCGCTGCAATTCGTCCAGCAGAACGGCAAGGTCCGCCTCGGATGGCAACCGACGCCGCAATTCGTCCTCCGGCACCGGCTCGGCCGAGGCGAAGAGGATCGCTTCCAGGGCGCGGATGTGCTCGGGCTCGATCGCGGGCACTTCGGCCTCAGGCTCGGGAAACAGCCGGACTACGCTTTGGTCAGCCATTGCTCACTCCTTGCGGGCGCTCCGTGCGGGGCGTCCTGATCATCAGCGGCGCGAAAGTGGCCGCCTGCCGCAGCTGCAATTTGCCCTCGCGCGCCAGTTCCAGACTCGCGCCGAAGCTGCTGGCCATCACCGTCCGCCGCGTCGCCTCGGCGACGAGATAGGGCGACATGAAGACCGTCAGCGGCGTCCATTCGGCGATCTCGCCGATAATCCGCGACAGCGCCTCACGGGCGTCGACGAGCGACCAGACCACCCGCTTGGGCAAATGGACGACCGTGTTCTGCACCTGACGCCGGCGAATGCGGCCATAGGCCGACAGAAGATCGTACAACGTTGCCGAGTAGGCGCTCTTCCGTTCGATCCGGATCTCAGGCTCGCCGCGGGCGAAAACGTTGCGGCCAAGGCGGTCACGGCTCATCAAGAGGCTCGCCGCTTTCCGCATCGCCTCAAGCCGCTGCAGGCGCAGCGCCAGCGCCGCCGCCAGTTCCTCGCCGGTCGGCTCGTCGTCCTCGACGGGATCGGGGAGAAGCAGCCGCGATTTGAGGTAGGCGAGCCACGCGGCCATCACGAGGTAATCGCCGGCCAGCTCAAGCTTCAGCGCTTTGCTGCGCTCGATGAACTGCAAATACTGTTCGGCCAAGGCGAGAACGGAAATCTTGGCGAGGTCGACCTTCTGCGTCCGGGCAAGATCGAGGAGCAGGTCGAGCGGTCCTTCGAAGCCGTCGACGTCGACAACCAGCATCTCCGCCTGCTGACGCGGATCGTCTTCCCACAAATCGTGCTGCGGAGCGGAGGTCATGAACCCATTCCGAACGACTGCCTCGCCAAGCGAATCACGCCGCGATTATGGCGGCGTGATGGGGCGAACGCGACCCCGGGCCAGGTCTGTCCGCTAATAGCGTTGGATGAACGAGTCGATCCCGACGGCGGCGAGGCGCTGGCGGAGCGCGTCGGCGTCGGCCGCGGAATACGGCCCGAACAGAACGCGGTAATAGGTGCCCTGCGGCAGCTCGGCTCGGTCAATGGCGGTCGGCTGGCCGGTGAGCACTGATGGTGCACGGGTCACGAGATCCTGCAGCGTCGACTGCGCCGCCGCCTCAGTGCCCTGCGCCGACACCTGAACATAGATACCGGCGGCAATCGCCGTGGCGGTGGTCGGTGTGTTGGCCACCTGAGCCGGCGCCGTTGTTGTCGTGGTGGCTGCGGGCGTTTCAGCGGCGGGCGTCGCCGGCGTCTCGGCGGCGGGCGTCTGTGCCGGCGCCGTTTCGGCCGCCGGTGTTTCGACTACCGGCGTCGCGGCAACCGGCGTTTCGGCCGTCGGCGCCGGGGTGTTGGCGGCCGTCTCAATCGCGGGCTCGGCTGGCGTGTCGGCTGCGGGCGCGGCTCCGTTGGCGGGCGTCGTGTTGTTGTTCACGATCGTGCCGTCCGGCAGCACGGTTACGGTCCGGACCATACGCGGCAGGTCGGCGGCATTCCCGGTATCGTCCGCCTCGGGCGCGAGGATCGCGGCTATGCCGTCGTCGGCCGGCGCCGCGTTGCCGACATTGGTAACCGGCTCGGCGCCGTCGAGGAGCGTCTCGTTCGGTGCGGCTGCGCCGTCGGGATCGACACGGTCGAACACGACATTGGCCGGGTCCGTGGTCGTGGTCTCGTCGGGGAATATCCGGGTCGGGCTGTCATCGGCGGTAATCAGCGGCGGTTCACCGGTGGTCCCCGCTCCGCCGCGCAACACCAGAACCGCGGCCGTGCCGATCGCCACGACGAGCAAGATGCCGAAGACGGAATAGTAGCGCCGGCCGCGACGGCGCGAACGGTAATGCGTCTCGCCATACGGGTCGGCATCGAGCCTGTGATCACGATGGCGGGGCTGCGGCGCGGGCGGCGGGACGTGCGCGGTCTCGTCGACGAATGCCTCGGCGGCAGCCAGAGATTCCTGGTACACGGGATCGATCGATTCCGGCTCGGCGTCGAGGCCCCAATCTTCCTGATCGTCGAAGCCCGAGAGCGGTGCCAATGGCTCCAGATCCTCAACCGGTTCGTCGGTTGTTGCGGCCCAGCCAGAGCGAGGAACGGGCGCCGGCACTGGCGCGGCGGCAGCCTCAGTCGATAGCGCATTCGGGTTGAAGGCCGGCCCGCCGCGATTGCTGCGCAGGCTGAAACCGCTGAAGGCAGAACGGAAGCCCGAGGGCGCGGGTGGCGGCGCGGCGGGCGCCGGTTCAGGATCCGGCTCCGGGTCGTTCAGTTCATCGGCGAACGCTTCGGCGCCGTCGTCATAGGCTTGATACACGGCCTCATCATACGGCTCGTCGCCGTCTTCCTCGGCCGCGTATTCAACCGGTTCCTCTTCGCCGGCCATCTCTTCTTCGGCGTAGAAGGGCGGCTCCTCGTCAGGCTCGCCGGCGGCGGCAAAGGTCGCCTGCAGATCGCTGAGCAGCTCGGCCTCAAGGTCGCGCGCGAGGTCCGCTTCGGAAATGCCTGATTCATCTTCGAAGACGCTGCGGCGGCGCGGCTCATCGAAGGTCGAGCGGCCGGAAACGATACGCGCCAATTCGACCAGCGGATCGTCCTCAACGGACTCCGGCTGTGCCTCGCGGCCTGTTCTCGGGCGAGCCATTGCGGTCATGGGCGTACGCTCATCCATCCTGCTGGAGCCGATGCTCCCTGTTCCAGGCCCCCTCGCCCTTCCCTTGCGGTTCGAGCAATACTTTACCGCATTTCCTCAGGCGCTTGAACGCCAAGAATAGCCAGTCCCGAGCGCAACACCAAATTCGCGGCATGAACGAGAGCCAGCCTCGCATTGGTCAAGCTTGCGCGCTCGTGGTTAATGAATCGTAAGTCCGGCTCTTCCTTGCCGCGATTCCATTGCGCATGAAAGTCTGCAGCCAACTCATACAGATAAAAGGCGATTCGGTGCGGCTCATGCGCCGTCACGGCGGCGTCGACAATCCGTGGATAGTCGGCAAGCCGCCGCATCAGTGCGAACTCGCCTGAATCGCTTAGCGGCTCGACATAGGCAGCGTCAACACGGCCCTGGTCGAGGGCGGTGCGAAACGCGGTCACATCGATGCCCGCTTCGGCGGCCTGGCGAAAAACCGAGCACGTCCGGGCGTGGGCATATTGGACGTAGAAGACCGGGTTGTCCTTCGACTGCTCGGTGACCTTCTGGAAGTCGAAATCAAGCGGTGCGTCGCTCTTGCGATAGACCATCATGAAGCGCACCGGATCGGGCCCAACCTCATCGACGACGTCGCGCAGGGTGACGAAGTCTCCCGACCGCTTCGACATCTTCACCGGCTCGCCGCCGCGGAAGAGCTTGACCAGCTGACAGATCTTGACGTCGAGCGACGCCTTGCCGCCCGACATCCCCACCACGGCCGCCTGGATGCGCTTCACATAGCCGCCATGATCGGCGCCGAGGACATCGACCATGCTTCTGAAACCACGGAGATATTTGTCGTAGTGGTAGGCGATGTCGCCGGCGAAATAGGTGTAGCTGCCGTCGGATTTCATCAGCGGCCTGTCGAGATCGTCGCCAAACTGGGTCGAGCGGAACAGGGTCTGGTCGCGGTCCTCCCAGTCCTCCGGCAACTGGCCCTTCGGCGGCGGCAGCCGGCCGACATAGATCAGCCCCTGAGCCTCCAGCGACTGGATCGCCTCAGCGATCCGGTCCTTGCCGTCGCGGAGCGACCGCTCGGAAAAGAAGACGTCGTGGCCGATCTTGAGCGCGTCAAGGTCGTCGCGGATCATCGCCATCATCTCGTCGATGGCCACGGCGCGAACGAGCGGCAACCACTCGTCTTCCGGCATTGAGAGAAGCGCATTGCCGTGCAGATCGGCCAACGCGGCGCCCACCGGCTTCAGGTAGTCGCCCGGATAGAGCCCGTCGGGAATGTCACCCACCGTCTCGCCAAGCGCTTCGCGGTATCGGAGGAATGCCGAACGGGCCAGCACATCCACCTGCGCGCCAGCGTCGTTGATGTAGAATTCGCGGGTGACGGCATAGCCGGCCGTATCGAGGAGGCTGGCGATCGTGTCGCCGAGGACGGCGCCGCGGCAATGGCCGACATGGAGCGGGCCGGTCGGATTGGCCGAGACGAATTCGACATTGACCGCCTCGCCGCGACCCCGGTTGCTACGGCCATAATCGGCGCCGGAGCGGATGAGGTCTGCCAGAAAACGGCGCCAGAAGTCGGCCGTCAGGGTCAGATTGATGAAGCCCGGGCCGGCGATATCGATACGCTCGATATCCGGATCGCCGCGCAGGCCCTCCGCAAATGCCTCGGCCAGATCCCGCGGTTTCGTCCTAAGCGGCTTGGCCAGGACCATCGCAGCGTTGGTCGAAAGTTCGCCATGCGTCGGGTCCCGCGGCGGCTCGACCACGATTTTGGACAGGTCCGGGTCGGCAGCGCCAAATCCGGCCTCAGCCACACGGCGGACCACGGCGTCGATCCGCTTCGTGAAGACCTCGAAAACGTTCATCTGGCGGCAAATTCCGGCGGGTTGTTCAGCCGCCGCGCCTAGCCGAAATCCGGCACCTGGTCAAACAGGCGGCGATATTCGGCCAGCGCGAATTGGTCAGTCATGCCGGCGAGGAAATCGGCGATGCGCCGGCCCCGCCGTTGGTCGTCATCGGCGCCCCTGCGCCAATCCGGCGGCAGCGCCTCCGGGTCCGGCCAATAGCGAGCGAACAAAGCGGCGACCAAATCCTCGGCCCGATCCATCACCTCCATCACCTGCGCGCTCTGATAGAGCTCGGCCTTGAGGTAGCGCTTGATCGTCTGCTCGGCCTCACCGGTTTGCGCGGAAAAAGCGATGGTGACGTGCCCGGCGCGCCGGATGCCGTCGGCGGAGGGCGGCACAGACATCATGCGGCGGCGCGCCTCGGCCAGCACATCCTCCACCAGCCAGTTAATCAGCGGCGGACGAGCTCCGGCACCATTCTTTCGCGCGGCAGGCCCGGATAGTCCTGCTCGATGCCGGCCAGCAGCGCCCCGAGCGCGGGGACTTGAGCAAGGCCTTCGAGGTCGAGCAGCCCCGAGCGGAGGCCGTCGTCGATATCATGCGCGTCATAGGCGATATCGTCGGCGATGGCCGCACACTGCGCCTCGCCACCGGCGAAGGTCGACAGCATCAGATCGCGCCAATCACTGAGCACGGCGATCGTCGGCGGGATCCCGGCGCCGCGCAAAGGCGTGCCCGCCGCATCGGTGATCGGACCATTGTGCTTGGCGAGCCCCTCAAGGACCTCCCATGAGAGGTTCAGCCCGTCGAAGCGCGGATAGCGGTGCTCCAGCCGGGTGACGACGCGGAGGCTCTGGATATTGTGGTCGAAGCCGCCGAAGGCCGCGGCGGCACGCGCCAGCCCCCTCTCGCCGGAATGGCCGAAGGGCGGATGGCCGAGATCATGGGCGAGAGCGATGGCCTCAGTGAGGTCCTCGTTGAGGCCAAGCGCCCGCGCCAGCGACCGGGCGATCTGGGCGACTTCCAGAGTGTGCGTGAGCCGGGTCCGGTAGTGGTCGCCCTCCCCGGCAAAGAAGACCTGGGTTTTCCCCTTGAGCCGACGGAAACTGGTGGCGTGGACAATCCTGTCCCGGTCGCGCTGAAAGGCGCTACGCCAAGGCGATGGCGCCTCGGCATAGAACCGGCCGCGGCTCGCCGCGGGGTCGGAGGCGAAAGGCGAAGCCGGGACCGTCACGCCGTGAACGGCGGCAATGCTGCTGCCCTGGCGGTTGATTGACACAAATCGGGCCCCCACCTAACCTTCATCACGCTTGGCCTGAAGCCAGGGACAATCTCGATGAACATTGTTGCCGATGACACCGCCACCGCCGCTCCTGTCAAGGTGAGCGACCGCGCCGCCACGAAGATCGCCGGTCTGATTGCCGGCGACCGCGAGAGCATTGCGCTCCGTATCAGCGTCGAAGGCGGCGGCTGCTCCGGGTTCCAGTACAAGTTCGATCTGGTGCCGGCGACCGAAGCGGATGACATTGTCGTCCGCAATGGCGATGCCGTCGTTGCGATCGACCCCATCTCCCTGCCTTATATGCTCGGCTCGGAGATCGACCTCGTCGCCAATCTAATGGGCGAAGGGCTTGAGGTGCACAATCCGCTGGCGACCTCGTCCTGCGGCTGCGGCACCAGCTTCGCCATCTGATCTGACGGACGTCGGCCGTCCGCCCGCATGCAGCTCGGCCCACTCCATCAAATCGCGCTCGCGGCCGGCGACGATCTGGACGCCATGGTCGCCTTCTATACCGACGTACTGCAGTTGCCGTTTCTTGGCCGGTTCGATCCGCCCGGCCTCGCCTTTTTCGATGCCGACGGCGTCAGGCTGCTCCTCTCGGCCGAGGCGCCCAAGGCGCAGCTCTATTTCCGCATCGACGACATCGCCGCTGCAGCACGGGCGCTGAGTGAACGCGGGGCCGTCTTCAAGGGCGACCCCGTGATGGTACACCGCGACGATGCCGGTCAGTTCGGCGCCGCCGGCGAAGAAGAATGGATGCTGTTCCTTGAGGATCCGGCGGGCAACCTCATCGTGATCGCCGAACGCCGGTTGCCCGCCGTCTAAACGTGCCGTCTCAGCCAATCGAGAATCGCGGCGAGCGCCTCTGGATCGAGGCGCTTGTCGGAGGCGTTGTATTCGAGCGCCGCAGCACCGATGAGCTCGGCGCGTGGCTTAGGTTCGTATTTGAGCACATGGTCGGCGTTCTGGGGGAAAAGGAACGTGACGTCGTCACGACCCGCGGTCGCCTCTTCCATTGGCTCTCCGTCGGCCTGCCAGTCGACCTGCACGTCCTTCTTGCCGATCACGCAGAGCACCGGCACGTGAACCTCCGGCAGGAGACTGGCCGAATCAGCCATCCAAAGCTCACGCGCAAAGGGTTGGTTCATCGGCGAGGCAACGCTGAGGATGAGATTGCGGGCCCCTTCCGGTAGGGCCGGGTCGGGCGCCGCCGGCTCGCCCGCAAGGAAGCGAGCGATGGCCTGGTCGTAGAGCGCCATGAGCGCATCGCCGTTCGGGAACGCAGTAGCGGCCGCCGCGAGTTGGGCGCGGGCGACGACGCCGACCGCCCGGCCCGGCGGACCGATCAGAACAAGGCCGGCAAGGGGAATGGTTGGTTTGGAGGCCTGATAGTTGAGGGCGTGCAGCGTCCCCTCGCTATTGCCGATCGCGAAGATACGGTCGGCGCGCACCTTGCCTTGTTCGATGAGGGTGTGAATTGCGCCAGCCAACTCGTCGAGGTGGCTCTGCATGCTGAGCTTGCCGGCAAGGACCCGCATGTTCTCCATGGCGCGCGGCCCCGAAGCGCGTTTGTCGTAGCGGAACGAAGCGAAGCCCGACCCGGCAAGCGCCCCGGCAAGCAGCCGGGCACTTCCGTTGCTGCCGGGCAGGAGCGGCGAGTTCCAGTCGCGGTCAGTCGGACCGCTGCCGGCAATCATGACGACCGCCGGATACGGCCCCTTGCCGTTGGGATACACTACGGTGCCATCGACTGTGGTCTGGCCAAGTGACCAACTGACGTCGCCGCTCGTACTGTTTTCGGCCATCGACCCAACCATCTCCGGGCGAAGTGGTGTCACGCTAGCTCGAGAACGTCGCCTCAAGCGTGACCGGTAGGCTAAGCGCCTTGGCCACCGGGCAGTTCTGCCGGGTCAAATCGGCGATCCGCTGGAAGTCTGTGTCGTCGATCCCCTGCACCTTGGCGCGCGCCTTGAGGTGGATGCGGGTGATCGCGAAGCCGCCGCCGACCTGCGGATGGACCTCGACGGTGGCTTCGCTGTCGACATGCTCGGGCTTGAAGCCGGCCGCGTCGAGATCGGCCGACAGGGCCATGGAGAAGCAGCCGGCAATGGCGGCGGCAATCATTTCTTCCGGGTTGGTGCCGGCTCCCTCGCCGAAGCGGGAGGCATCGGTAAAGGCGCCGCTGTAGTCAGCGAACTGCATTTCGCCGCGGCCTTCTTTCAGGTTTCCCTCCCAGACGGCATTAGCGTGACGGACTGGCATTCATCTCTCCTGAGTTCAGTGGCCGGAAGCGCTTGAAAACAGATAGATCACGGCAACGCCGCTGAGGATCAAGAGCATTCCGGCAATGGCGGCAAAATCGAGCGTCTGCTTGAACCATACGATCCCGATGATCGAAATGAGAACGATGCCGACCCCGCTCCAAATCGCGTAGGCGACACCGACCGGAATCGTGCGCAGCGTCAACGACAGGAGGTAGAACGCTAGCACATAGCCAAGGACCGTCACCACAGAAGGCGTCAGCCGCGTCATGCCGTTGGACAGCTTGAGAGAACTGGTGGCCGCGACTTCACTCATGATCGCCGCTGCGAGATAAAGGTAGTTCATTGCCCATCCTTCGCCGCCGGAGCCTTGTTCATTGCGGATAGCCACCTGGAACATCAACGGGGTCAAGGCCCGCCTCGACACCGCCGTCAAATGGCTGGCGACGGCGAAGCCCGACGTCGTTTGCCTGCAGGAAACGAAGTCCGAGGACGAGAGCTTTCCAACCGCACCGTTCGAAGACCTTGGCTACAACATCGCCCAGCACGGCCAGAAGGGCTTCAACGGCGTTGCCCTCTTCTCCAAGTTCCCAATCGAAGAAGTGCATTTCGCTCTGGCCGGCGACGAGAGTGACACGCAGGCGCGTTTCGTCGAGGGCGTGATCTCCGTCGAGGGCGGCGCGGTGCGCATCGCTTCGCTCTACCTGCCGAACGGCAATCCGCTGGGCAGCGACAAGTTTGCCTACAAGCTCGCCTGGATCGAACGGCTGCAGGCCTGGATCGCGGAGCGCCTGGAAGCCGAGGAGATGTTCCTGCTCGGCGGTGACTTCAACATCATTCCCGAGCCGCGCGACGCGCGCTTCCCGGAGAACTGGGCCGGCGACGCGCTCTACCAGCCGGAGAGCCGGGCCGCCTGGCGCCGGCTCGTCAATCTCGGGCTTACCGACGCGCTGCGGGCGGCCAGCGATGCGGCTGGGCAATTCACCTTCTGGGACTATCAGGCTGGCGCCTGGCAAAAGAACAACGGCATCCGCATCGACCACTTCCTGATGTCGCCGCAGGCCGCGGATCGGCTGCGTTCCGTCGCCATTGAGAAGCGCACGCGCGGCTGGGACAAGCCGTCAGATCACGTGCCGCTGGTGGTGGAAATCGACGTCTGAGGCAGCCCGCTAGGGCGCGATGGCGGCGGCATCGGCCGCCGCCGGGGTGGCGGTCGTCGCCACTGTCGCGTCAACGACCGTTGTCGCCGGACCAGCCACCATGCCGCCGTCATCCGCGTTGGCGGGATTGGCGACGAGCCAGTTATTGGCCAGCTCAAATGCGGTGCGCCGCTCCGTTTCCGTTGCCAGCGCAAGCGCCTGCTCATGCATGCGGCGGATGTCGGGATCATTGCCGCCCGTGCGGATGAGCGCGATCTGCAGATAGGCCAGACCAAACACGGCCTGCCGGGCAACGCCTTCGCCCTGGAACAAGAGATAGCCGAGAAGAGCCTGGCCGGATGCGTTGCCGGCTTCCGCCGACAGATGCGCCCAGCGCACCGCCTGTGCCGGATCGGGAGGCCCGACGGCGCCGCGATAGAACATGTCGGCGAGATTGTACTGCGCCTGCGGGTCGTTGAGGTAGGTCGCGGCGTGCCAGTACATCTGGAACGCCGCATTGGTGTCGGCGTCGCCGGCCAGCCCGTCGCGATAATAGTCACCCAGCGCGACATAGGCGTCCGCCACGAAAGGCGTGTCGTCCGGGCTTATTCGCCGGTCGTCGGCATGATCGGTGACGATTTCCTCGAACATGGCGAAGGCTTGCGTGTCGTCATGGGCGACGCCTTCGCCCCTGGCGTACATGCGGGCCAACAGCCACTGTGCGCGCGTATAGCCCTGCGCGGCAGCGTATTGGATCGCATCCAAAGCCGTCGCCAGATCGCCATCGCGATAGGCCGCGTAGCCGTAGCGGAAGACCTTCGCCGGGGTGTCGAACTCCGGCGTCGGTTCAAACGCATTGGCCGGAATGGCCAAACTCAACGCAGCAAGGATGACGCCCAGACGGAGGGCGCTACATGTCCGCATAGCTCACTTTTTCCGCCCCGCCCCCAGGATGGGTGACCGCGCCCTTGCGGGCCGGCCCGACACCCTGCGCAAATTTCCAGATCGCGCCGCTGCGATAGTTGGTCTCGCGCGGCTGCCATTTGGCGCCGCGCGCGGCCAGTTCCTCGTCCGACAGCCGGACGCCGAGCGTTCCGGCAACGGCGTCGATATCGATGATGTCGCCGTCCTGCAGCATGGCGATCGGGCCGCCAACCGCCGCTTCCGGGCCAACATGGCCGATGCAGAAGCCGCGGGTGCCGCCGGAGAAGCGGCCGTCGGTGATGAGCGCGACCTTCTCGCCCATGCCTTGGCCGTAGAGCGCCGCCGTGGTCGACAGCATCTCCGGCATGCCCGGGCCGCCGCGCGGCCCGACATAGCGGATCACGAGGACCTCGCCTTCCTTGTAGGTGCGCTCGCGGACGGCGGCGAAGCACTCTTCCTCGGAATCGAAGCAGCGCGCCGGGCCGGAGAATTGCTGATGCTTCAGGCCGGCAACCTTCACGATGGCCCCGTCCGGCGCGAGATTGCCGGAAAGGCCGACGACGCCGCCGGTGGGCGTGATCGGGTTGTTCGCGGGGCGCATGACGTCTTGCTCGTCGTTCCAGGCAACCTTGGCGAGGTTCTCAGCCATGGTGCGGCCGGTGACGGTGATGCAATCGCCATGGAGGTAGCCATGGTCGAGCAGCGTCTTCATCAGCATCGGCACGCCGCCTGCTTCGTACATATCTTTGGCGACATAACGGCCGCCCGGCTTCAAATCGGCGATATAGGGCGTGCGCTTGAAGATTTCGGCGACGTCGAACAGGTCGAACTCGATGCCGCATTCATGCGCGATCGCCGGCAAATGCAGGGCGGCATTGGTGGAACCGCCGGAAGCGGCGACAACGGTGGCGGCGTTTTCCAGGGACTTGCGTGTGACGATATCGCGCGGCCGAAGGTTCAGGGCGATGAGCTCCATCACCTTCTCGCCGGCCGCCATGCAGAAGCGGTCGCGAAGCTCGTATGGCGCGGGAGCGCCTGAGGAATAGGGCAGCGCGAGGCCGATCGCCTCGGAGACGCAGGCCATGGTGTTGGCCGTGAACTGGCCGCCACAGGCGCCGGCCGAGGGGCAGGCCACCTGCTCCAGCGCCTCAAGGTCCTCGGTCGACATCTTACCGACCGAGTGAAGGCCAACGGCCTCGAACACGTCGACGACCGTGACGTCCTTGCCCTTGAAGGTACCGGGCAGGATCGAGCCGCCATAGACGAAGACCGACGGAACGTTGAGGCGGACCATCGCCATCATCATTCCGGGCAACGACTTGTCGCAGCCGGCGAGGCCGACCAGCGCGTCATAGCCATGGCCGCGCATGGTGAGTTCGACGGAGTCGGCGATGATCTCGCGCGAGGGCAGCGAGGACTTCATGCCCTCGTGCCCCATGGCGATGCCGTCCGTGACGGTGATGGTGCAGAATTCGCGCGGGGTGCCATTGGCGGCGGCGACGCCGAGCTTCACCGCCTGCGCCTGACGCATCAGCGAAATGTTGCAGGGAGCGGCCTCGTTCCAGCACGACGCGACCCCGACGAAGGGCTGATGGATCTGCTCGCCGCTGAGACCCATCGCATAATAGTAGGAGCGATGCGGAGCGCGCTCCGGTCCCTCAGTGACATGACGGCTGGGAAGCCGGTCTTTTTGTATTGCGCGAACGTCCATCTGGATTCCTGAGGCTCTCGAGTCCTGTGTCTTCGGGTGCGCCGCGGCTTGGGCCAAAGCGGTTCGGCGCGTGGGTTTTCGGCTCGCCCAATCAGGAGCGGCCGTGGTCGCCCCTGTTTATGGCTGAATGGCGGCGTATTGGTTGAGATGGAAGGCGGGAAGCCACTTCCCTGCATACCTGTTGCGCATCCGCAACAGTGTTGCCCGGCTACTCGATGCCGAGGCGCGCCTTCAGGATATCGTTGACCGCCTGCGGGTTGGCCTTGCCGCCCGAGGCCTTCATCACCTGACCGACAAACCAGCCCAGCATGGTCGGCTTCGCCTTCACCTGCTCGACCTTATCTGGGTTGCCGGCGATCACTTCGTCGATCACTTTTTCGATGGCCGAGCTGTCGGTGACCTGCTTCATGCCGCGGCTCTCGACGATCTCGCGCGGGTCGCCACCTTCGGTCCAGAGGATCTCGAAGAGGTCCTTGGCGATCTTGCCGGAGATTGTCCCCTCGCTGAGAAGGTCGAGCAATCCGCCGAGCTGACCGGCTGCGATCGGGCTTTCCTCGATCGACTTGCCTTCCTTGTTGAGACGGCCGGCGAGTTCGTTGGTGACCCAGTTCGCGGCGGCTTTCGCATCGCGGCCCTTGGCCAGCAGTTCGAAATAATCGGCCGAAGCCTGCTCGGCGATGAGCACGCCGGCGTCGTAGGGCGACAGGCCGTAGTCCGCGATGAAGCGCGCCTTCTTCGCGTCGGGCAGTTCCGGCAGGTGCGCCGCCAATTCATCCACCCAAGCCTGGGTGAAGGTCAGCGGCAGGAGGTCCGGATCAGGGAAGTAGCGGTAGTCATGCGCCTCTTCCTTGGAGCGCATCGAACGGGTCTCGCCCTTCACCGGATCGAACAGCCGCGTCTCCTGATCGATGGTGCCGCCGTCCTCGATGATCTCGATCTGGCGGCGCGCTTCCTTCTCGATCGCCTGGCCGACGAAGCGGATCGAGTTGACGTTCTTGATCTCGCAGCGCGTGCCGAGTTCGGCGCCGGGCTTGCGCACCGACACGTTGACGTCGGCCCGCAGCGAACCCTCTTCCATATTGCCGTCACAGGTGCCGAGATAGCGCAGGATGGTGCGCAGCTTGGTGAGATAGGCGCGCGCCTCCTCGGCCGAGCGCAGATCCGGCCTGGAGACGATCTCCATCAGCGCGACGCCCGACCGGTTGAGATCGACGAGGCTGTGGCTCGGATGCTGGTCGTGGATCGACTTGCCGGCGTCCTGCTCCAGATGCAGTCGCTCGATACCGACCGTGAAAGAGGTGCCGTCCAGCAGATCGACGATGACCTCGCCTTCGCCGACGATCGGCTGCTTGAACTGCGAGATCTGATAGCCCTGGGGCAGGTCGGGATAGAAATAGTTCTTCCGGTCGAAGACGCTGGTGAGGTTGATCTGCGCCTTGAGGCCGAGCCCGGTGCGGACCGCCTGGGCGACGCATTCGGCGTTGATCACCGGCAGCATGCCCGGCATCGCCGCATCGACGAAGCTGACATGCGAATTGGGCGCGCCGCCATATTCGGTCGAGGCGCCGGAGAAGAGCTTGGCGTTGGAGATCACCTGGGCGTGGACCTCCATGCCGATGACGATCTCCCACTTGCCGGTGGCGCCCTTGAGATACTGGCCCGGATGCGCTTCGCGCGAGGTGATCACGTTCATTTCGCCCCGCCCCTCAGCAGCATGCGCGCGATCTCCTCGCGCTCGTCTTCGATCTTGTCGCCGCTCGGATTGCGGTTGGCCCGCTCATACCAATAGCCGGCGTTGTCGAGGTCACCCTCGATGCGGTGGAGATGGGCGTGGACCCAGGCCGCCTCCCGGCTCGGATCGTCCTGAACAGTGACGTGGGCCTTGTCCCAGTCGCCCTTTGCGCTCCACCACAGGCCGCGCAGGGCAACACTCAGCCCGGCGGGCGGTTCGGCCTGATCCAGCGTGGCGAGAAATTCTTCTGCGCTCATGGTTTGCCCGGACGGACCGGCCTCGATCGCCTTCCGCTCCCAATCGATGTTCCAGTCGATGAGGCGCTGCCACAGCGAGCGGACCAACTCGGGATCGACCCCGGCCGCCTTGGCCTCCGCCGCCACCTTCGCCAGCACCGCCTCAACGCGCGCCGGGTCGTCGGCATCGGTCGGGTCCTGCTTCAGTTCGGCCATACGACGGACATAGGCGAAGCGCTCGCCGAGCAGCCGAACAAGCTCCCGGTCGAGGCGGTCGATTTCGGCCCTCACCTCTTCCTTCGTCCGGCTCTGTGCGGGCGCGGGCATGACGCGTCACCACCATCGGTCGGGCGTGAAGGTGCCCGCCGCATCTTCGATCACCTGCCCAGCAGCGAACAGCGTTTCCTCCTGGAAGGCCGGCCCGATCAGCTGCAGGCCAAGCGGCAGGCCGCGGCCGTCCTTGCCGGCCGGAACGGAAATGCCCGGCAGGCCAGCCATGTTGGCGGTCACGGTGAAGATGTCGTTGAGATACATTTCGATCGGCGAAGCGTCGGTCTTCGAGCCGATTTCGAAGGCGGCGCTCGGCGTCGTCGGCGCCAATACGGCGTCAACTCCGGACTCGAACACCGTCTCAAAGTCCCGCTTAATCAGCGTCCGCACCTTCTGAGCGCGGAGATAGTAGGCGTCATAATAGCCCGCCGAGAGCACGTAGGTGCCGATGAGAATGCGGCGCTTCACTTCGGCGCCGAAGCCGGCGGAGCGCGTGTTCTCATACATCGAGATGACATCGTCGCCCCGGACGCGCAGGCCGTAGCGAACGCCGTCATAGCGGGCGAGGTTCGACGACGCTTCGGCAGGCGCCACGATGTAATAGGCCGGCAGCGCGTATTTGGTGTGCGGCAGCGAGATGTCGACGATCTCGGCCCCCGCGTCCTTCAGCCATTCCTGGCCCCGCCGCCACAGCGCCTCGATCTCCGCCGGCATGCCGTCGACGCGGTACTCGGCGGGAATGCCGATCTTCAGGCCTTTGACGCCACGTCCGACCGCCGCTTCAAAATCCGGCACAGGCACGTCCACCGACGTCGTGTCCTTCGGATCGTGGCTTGCCATCGAGCGCAGCAGAATGGCCGAGTCGCGCACACTGCGCGCGATCGGGCCGGCCTGATCGAGCGACGAAGCGAAGGCGACGACGCCCCACCGTGAGCAGCGGCCATAGGTCGGCTTGATGCCGACGGTGCCGGTGAATGCGGCCGGCTGGCGGATCGAGCCGCCGGTGTCAGTCGCCGTTGCGCCAGCGCAAAGCATCGCGGCAACCGCTGTGGCCGAACCACCGGACGAGCCGCCTGGAACGAGCGTGCCATTGCCTCTGTCCGTTGCGCGCCACGGGTTAACGACCGGGCCGTAGTAAGAGGTCTCGTTCGACGAGCCCATAGCGAACTCGTCCATGTTGAGCTTGCCGAGCATCACCGCGCCATCGCCCCAAAGATTGGCGGTGACGGTCAATTCATAGTGCGGCTTGAAGCCGTCGAGGATGTGGCTCGCCGCCTGGCTATGCACGCCCTCGGTGCAGAACAGATCCTTGATACCGAGCGGGATGCCCTCGAGCGGCCCTGCCTCGCCGGCGGCGATGCGCTCATCGGATTTCGCGGCCATGGCGCGCGCCTTGTCGACGGTCACTTCGATATAGGCGTTGAGGTCCTTCGCGGCGTCGATCGCGCCAAGATAGGCGTCCGTCAACTCGACCGCCGAGAATTCCTTGGCGGCGAGCCCGCTGCGGGCTTCGGCGATGGTCAGTTGGGTCAGTTCGGTCATGCGAGCAATTCCGGCCGGGGGCCAAGGGCCTTTTCGTAGAAACGCGACCAGGCGCTGTCGGGATAGTCCAGGAAGGCCCCGCGGCGCGTGAAGCCGTTCCGGTCATAAAGGCGGCAGGCCGCCTCGAAGCCGGCGGTGTCGCCCGTCTCCAGCATCAGCATTGCGAGACCTTCGCGGCGCGCGTGTTCCTCGATCGCGGCGAGGATCGCCGAACCGACATGCCGACCGCGATGCTCCGGGCGGGTGAACATGCGCTTGACCTCGCCCAGTTCCGGCGAATGGATACGCAGTGCACCACAGGCGATCGCCTGCCCGGCCGCGTTGCGGGCGATGAAGACCGTCGTCTCGGGGCCAGCCATCTGCTCGACCGTCAGCTTGAACTGGAACTCCAGCGGCGACAGCGGCAGGAGGTAGTCGTTCAGCGCGTCAATGAGGGCGCGGATATCGTCCTGCAGAGGGCTCTCGGCCGCGATCACGAAGGGCGGCGTCTGCGGGGCGGCGGTGCGTTCCGCCTCGGTCACGATCACTCCACCACCCTCGGAACGACGAAGAACTCGTCTTCGCTCTCGGGCGCATTGGCGATGATGTCCTCGGGGCGGAAGCCCTCATTCACGACGTCCTCGCGCTGCCGCATCGGCATGGGCCTGACCGACGTCATCGGCTCGACGCCGGTGACATCGACCTCATCTAGCTGTTCGACGAAGCCGAGGATCTCGTTCAGCGAGCCACGCATCGCCTCGGCCTCGGCCTCGGTGACGGCAATTCGGGCAAGATGGGCGACGCGCTTGACGGTGGCGGTGTCGACGGACATCGGCGGACCTTAGCAAAAAGCCGGGGGTTGGGCCGCCTATAGCACCGTCGCCAAGCGGGCGGCAACCGACCGATTGGCGCGCCTTCCCGGCTAGGTTACTGTCGGCCTAGTCAATGCTGCCGGCGATGCTCACACAGCCCTCACCAAGTTCCGCGGGCGGCCTTTGCCGCAACTGCCAGGCGCCGGTCCCGCCAAAGGCGCAGCGTTGCCCGAGCTGTGGCAGCGCCCGCGTGCTCGCCCATCCCGAATTGCACGAGCTGTCGATCGCCCACATCGATTGCGACGCCTTCTTCGCAGCTGTGGAGAAGCGGGACAATCCGGACCTCGCCGACAGGCCGGTGATCGTCGGCGGCGGCAATCGCGGCGTCGTTTCCACCGCCTGCTATGTGGCGCGTATCTACGGCGTCCATTCGGCGATGCCGATGTATCAGGCGCTGCAGAAATGCCCCGATGCCGTGGTGATCCGGCCCAATATGGCGAAATATGCCGCCGTGGGCCGCGCCGTCCGCGACATGATGCTGGAGCTGACGCCCGCGGTCGAGCCGCTGTCGATTGACGAAGCCTTCCTCGATCTGCGCGGAACCGAGCGGCTGCACCACGCCTCGCCGGCCGCCCTCCTCTCGCGCCTCGCGGCGCGGATCGAAGCCGAGCTTGGCATCACCGTTTCCGTCGGCCTCAGCTTCAACAAGTTCCTCGCCAAGCTTGCCTCCGACCTCAACAAGCCGCGCGGCTTCTCGGTAATCGGCCGCGTCGACGCGGTAACGACTTTGGCGCCCATGTCGGTCGGCAAAGTGTGGGGTGTCGGCAAGATGCTACAGGCGCGGCTGAAGAAGGACGGAATCGAGACAATCGGGCAGTTGCAGCGGATGGAGGAGACGGACCTCATCCGCGCCTATGGCGTCATGGGCCAGCGCCTCGCCCGGCTGGCGCGCGCCGACGACAACAGGCCGGTCAATCCGCGCGGCGAAGCGAAGAGCGTCAGCGCGGAGACGACCTTCGACAAGGACATCGGCGACCGCGAACGGCTGATCGCCCTTCTCCGTGGCCTGGCCGAACGGGTTTCGGCAGGCCTGAAGGAGAAGGGCCTCGCCGGACGGACGGTGACGCTGAAGCTTCGGACGCCCGACTTCCGTATCCGCTCGCGCAGCCATACGCTGCCAAGCCCGACCCAATTGGCTGACCGCATCTGGCGCGCCGGAACGGAGATGCTGGCGAAGGAGAACTTCGCCAAGCTCCGCCTCATCGGAATCGGCGTGTCGGAAATGGAAGCCGTCGACCTCGCCGACCCGCCGGATCTGGTTGATGTCGCCGGCGGGCGGCGTGCTACCGCCGAGCGGACAATGGATGCCATCCGCGACCGTTTCGGGCCGAGCGCCGTCGAGCTCGGACTAATGCTCGGCAGCGGATTGCGCCGCCGTAAAAGCGAGGAGGCCGATGATGGCCGGTGAAACCGAGGCGAGGCTCGCCGAGCTCGGCATCGAGCTACCGTCGCCCAGCGCCGCGGTGGCGAACTATGTTCCCTCCACGGTCAGCGGCGGATTCCTGTTCGTCTCCGGGCAGATGCCGCTTGGCCCAGAGGGGCTCGCCTTTGCCGGCAAGGTCGGACGCGAATTCGACATGGCGGCCGGCCAGCAGGCGGCGCGGCTGTCGGCGATCAACATTCTGGCGCAGGCGAAAGGCGCCCTCGGCGAGCTCGACCGCATCCGCCGCATCGCCCGCCTTACCGGCTTCGTCAACGCGACGGAGGATTTCGCCGAGCCGCATCTGGTGCTCAACGGAGCATCGGACTTGCTGGTGGAGGTGCTGGGCGAGCGCGGCCGGCATTCGCGGACGGTGCTCGTTGCCGCAAATCTGCCAATGAACGCGGCGACATTGATCGATGCGATCATCGAAGTCGACTGAACCGCCCATGGAAGGCTCCGCTGCGGAGCGAACCGTCACGGTCCGCGTCGCGTCCTCTATCGCGGAGATCGGACGCGCGGTCTGGGACAGCGTCGCCAATCCGGGCTGGCCGAGCGACAAGCCGCTCGCCGCCGACCGCGACAGCGAAGGTCCTGCCTATAACCCCTTTGTCAGCTTTGATT
The DNA here is from genome assembly GCA_963732865.1 of uncultured Alphaproteobacteria bacterium. Classification (GTDB taxonomy): domain Bacteria; phylum Pseudomonadota; class Alphaproteobacteria; order Rhizobiales; family Kaistiaceae; genus JADLGL01. The sequence goes on from CAVTBC010000001.1 coordinate 461,042, forward strand.
TTCTCGACTGCCTGGAGCAGTCCGGTTCGGCCACCAAGCGCACCGGCTGGGCGCCGCAGCACCTCATTCTCGACGACGGGTCGGGTGGCGTCGCCGGGGCGTTGCCGCTCTATCTCAAGAGCCATTCGATGGGCGAATATGTCTTCGACCATGGCTGGGCCGAAGCCTATCAGCGGGCCGGCGGCCGGTACTATCCGAAGCTGCAGGGCTCGGTGCCGTTCACCCCGGCGACCGGACGGCGGCTGCTGACGGCGCCGGGCAAGGATGCCATTGAGAACCAGCGCGCCCTCGCCGCCGCCGCGGCCCAATTGGCAGCGCGAGAGCGGCTGTCGTCGGTCCACATCACCTTCATGCCCGAGGACGAGTGGCAGCTCTGCGCCGAGCTCGGCTATCTGCAGCGCACCGACCAGCAGTTCCATTTCGTCAATGCCGGCTATCGCGACTTCGACGATTTCCTCGATAGCCTCGTGTCGCGGAAGCGGAAGGCCCTGAAGCGCGAGCGGCGCGATGCGCTGGCGGACGGGCTGACGATCGACCTCCTCACCGGCTCCGACCTCACCGAGGCGGCGTGGGACGCGTTCTTTGCCTTCTACATGGACACGGGCGGACGCAAATGGGGGCGGCCTTATCTCAACCGCCGCTTCTTCTCGATGATCGGCGAGCGGATGCCGGACCGGGTCCTTCTCGCCCTCGCCCGCTCTGGCTCGCGCTATGTCGCGGGGGCGCTCAACTTCATCGGCTCGGACACGCTCTATGGCCGTTATTGGGGCACGGCCGAGTATCACCCCTTCCTGCATTTCGAGCTTTGCTACTACCAGGCGATCGACTGGGCGATTGCGCACGGGTTGAAGCGGGTCGAAGCGGGAGCGCAGGGCGAACACAAGCTGGCGCGCGGCTATGGGCCGACGCCAACCTATTCGGCGCATTGGATCACCGACCCCGGTTTTCGCGATGCGGTCGCGCGCTATCTCGACGAGGAGCGCGCACTAGCAGCGCAGGAGGTGGCGGAGCTTTCGCGCCTCGCCCCGTTCCGGCAGATCTAGATCGCCTCGGTGATCCGTTCGGTGATCGCCTCTTCCGACCGGCGGGCTAGCAAAACGACCAGCGCCGCTACGGCCAGCGGGATCAGCGAATAGGTCACGACGCCGCCGACCAGCATGCCGGCGAAGGCGGCGAGGCTCATGCTGCTGATCAGCTCCAGCATGTTGGCGCCGAAGGTCGCCGACCAGGCGCGGCGGAATTCAGAACGCTTGGTCGGCTTCTGCAGCCACAGATTGATCATCGCCGCCGACCATGCCGCAGCGGCGGCCGTCGGCAGGGCGACCAGCGCGGCGAGCGGCTCAAAGACGGCGAAGAGCAGCAGCAGCGGCGTCAGCAGGACGGCCGGGATGATGAGAGCAACGGAGAGCTTGGCGCGCCAAAAACCGCGGATCGGCACTGGTGCGGAGGCCAGCAGCTGCGGCGCATCCTCGGCGGAAATGACGATCCAGGCGACGCTGCCGGAGAGCTGCCCGGCGAGAAGCGCCGAGCCGGCGGCAACGATCGGGCCGACCAGCGAGACGGTGTCGCCGGCGGAACCGTTCCGATCAGTGAGGATCACGATCGCCAGCGGGATGAGGTAGATCATCCGCAGCAGAACCTGCGAGATCAGACCCGGATCGCGGATCATCAGCCGCCATTCCTTGCCCATGATGGCGCGCCGGAGGCCCGCGCCGAAGCGCGCATCTTGGCGTCCTTTGCGGCGGCGCACCGTGTCGGCACCAGCGGCGGCGGCGGCATCGCGCGCGAAGCGGCGCCCGACCCAGCCGGCAATAATCGCGAAACCGCCCAGGGCGACTGCGAGGAACGCCAGAAGTGGCACCGGAGCGCCGAGGAATGCCTGCGCCGGCCACAACGCGAAGTTCGGAAAGTCGCCGCCGGTGACGAGGTTGCCGAGCCAGGTCGCCTCCAGCGTCGTGTCTTTGTTGACGCCCATCAAATTGGGGATCTGCGCAACGATGACGAAGGCGGCGCCGACAAGAGCGGCCAGCACCTGCGCGATCGTGCGTGTGCGGCGCGGACCGATCGTCGAGAACAAACCGATGGCGATGGCGAGCCCAACGGCTGTCGACAGGAACGCCAGCGATGCGACGACGATGTAGACGGCGAGGATCTGTGGATGGCCGAGAACTGCGATCGGCACGACGAACGGGGTTACGAGCCCCGAGAAGAGCAGCGCCGGATTGAGCGCCATCGCCACGGCACGCATGACCAGAATGCGGGTCGGCGGTATGGGCGAGGATAGAAGCAGATCCAGGTCGCCGCGATCGTAGAAGGCATCCACGGCCGCCACGAGCGTTTGCGACAGCATCAGCGTGAAAATGAGGAGCAGCGCGGCGTCGACGATAAACGCGACCAGCGGCGTTGCGATGAGGTCCTGGTCGCGAAGGGCGTTGGCGACCGGGATGCCGGCCGCCAGACTGCCGATGAGCAGGACGCCGACGATGACGAGCGGCAGGGGTACGAATCGCCTGCGCTTCTGCGCCCGGCGCGGCCGACGCTGGAACCAGGTGCGCCAGGTGACCCGAAGGTCGTGGGCAATGAACCAGAGGGTCGAACCGCGGCGAAACATCAGGTGGTGGCGAGGCTGGGTTCGGAAACCAGCTGCAGGAAGACATCCTCGAGGCTTGAGCGGCTGTCGTCGCCTGCCCGCGAGCGCAATTCGTCCAAGGTACCCTCGGCCAGCAGCTTGCCATTGGCGATAATACCTATGCGGTCGGCGAGCCGCTCGGCGACTTCGAGAATGTGGGTGGTGAGGATGATGGCGTAGCCGGCGCGGGCGCGCTCGGTGAGGAGGTCCTTCACGTGCCGCGCGATCGACGCGTCGAGCCCGGTCAGCGGCTCGTCGAGCAGCATCAGCTTGGGGTCGTGGATGAGCGCGCCGGCGAGCACCGCCTTTTGCTTCATCCCGCGCGAGAAGGTCTCACAGCGGTCGGCGCGATTGTCCCAAAGTTCGAGGCCCTTGAGGAGATCCTCAGCCCGTTTCGTCGCGACATCGGCCGGCACCGACCAGAGCGCGGCAACAAATTCGAGATATTCGAGCGGCGTTAGCTTGTCATAGAGAAGCGGCTCGTCCGGTAGCCAGGCGACCATCTGCTTGGCGCGAAGCGGCTGTTTCAGCGCATCAACACCATAGATGCTGATCTCGCCCGCAGACGGCTCAAGCAGGCCGGCGACCATGCGCATTGTCGTTGTCTTGCCGGCGCCGTTCGGCCCGAGCAGCGCGTACAGTTCGCCCGGCCGGATGGTAAGGTCGAGCCCATCCACGGCGGCCTTGGCGCCGAAGCTCTTGGTCAGGCCGCGAACGGCAAGTGGCGACGACCCTGGTGCGCCTGCCTCGGCGGTGATGCCGTCCATCTTCAGCTCCGGTTGGTCCATTACGGACGAAAGGGGCCAGTACGCCCGCGGCGAAGCGGGCGACGGCGAACGGTTTCACTCGGCCTTCAGCGGCACCTTCGGAACAAGACCACTGCGCTTGCCTGTGGCGGGACCGGCCGCCGTCGGCTTGGTTGGCTTCTTGGCGACACGTCGGCGCGGGCGCGCCCGCTTCTTGCGCGGCAGCGGCTCCGGCTTCGGCCGGATAGGCGCTTCGTCCAGTATCTCGAGCTTCAGCGCCTTGTCCTTGCCGGTGCCGGCCACGGTGACACGCACGGTGCCGCCGCTCTTCAGCTTACCGAACAACACTTCCTCGGCGAGCGGCTGCTTGATGTATTCCTGGATGATGCGGGCGAGCGGCCGGGCGCCCATGCGGCTGTCATAGCCCTTCTCGGACAGCCATTCGACGGCCTCGTCGGAAAGGTCGAACAGGACGTTGCGGTCGGACAGCTGCGCCTCGAGTTGGAGAACGAACTTCCGAACCACTTGATGCACGACCTCGGGCGGCAGATCGCCGAACGGAACAATCGCGTCGAGGCGATTGCGGAACTCCGGCGCGAACAGCCGTTCGATCGCCTCCATGTCGTCGCCCGTCCGCTTCGAATGGGTGAAGCCCATGGCCGACTTGGCCATATCAGCGGCGCCGGCATTGGTTGTCATGATCAGGATGACGTTGCGGAAATCGACCTGCTTGCCGTTGTGATCGGTGAGCTTGCCGTGATCCATCACCTGCAACAGGATGTTGAACAGGTCCGGATGGGCCTTCTCGATCTCGTCCAGCAGCAGCACGCAATACGGATGCTGATCGACACCGTCGGTCAGTAGACCGCCCTGGTCGAAGCCGACATAGCCGGGAGGCGCCCCGATCAGGCGCGAGACGGTATGGCGCTCCATATATTCCGACATGTCGAAGCGGATCAGCTCGACGCCGAGCGACGACGCCAGCTGGCGCGCAACCTCGGTCTTGCCGACGCCCGTCGGACCCGAGAACAAATAGCTGCCGATCGGCTTTTCCGGTTCGCGCAGGCCCGCCCGGGCGAGCTTGATGGCCGATGCCAACCGGTCGATGGCCTTGTCCTGGCCGTAGACCATGCGCTTCAGCGTCTCGTCGAGATGCTTCAGAACCTCGGCATCGTTCTTCGACACGCTCTTCGGCGGGATGCGGGCCATGGTGGCGATCGTCGTCTCGATCTCCTTGACGCCGATCGTCTTGCGCCGCCGCGATTCAGGCAGCAGCATCTGCGAAGCGCCGCTCTCGTCGATCACGTCGATCGCCTTGTCCGGCAGCTTGCGGTCGTTGATGTAGCGGGCCGACAGCTCAACCGCCGACTTGATGGCGTCGTTGGTGAAGCGGACCTTGTGGAAGTCTTCGAAATAGGGCTTCAGCCCCTTCAGAATGTCGATCGTATCGGGCACCGACGGTTCGTTGACGTCGATCTTCTGGAAGCGGCGGACAAGCGCCCGATCCTTCTCGAAGAACTGGCGGTATTCCTTGTAGGTGGTCGAGCCGATGCAGCGGATCGCGCCACCAGCAAGCGCCGGCTTCAAGAGATTCGACGCGTCCATCGCGCCGCCCGATGTCGCGCCGGCGCCGATGACCGTGTGGATCTCGTCGATGAACATGATCGCGCCGGGATATTCCTCGATCTCCTTCATGACCTGCTTCAGGCGTTCCTCGAAATCGCCGCGATAACGCGTGCCGGCCAGCAGTGCGCCCATGTCGAGCGAGAAGATGGTGGCGTCCTTAAGGACATCGGGGACGTCTTCCTCGACGATCCGCTTGGCGAGCCCTTCGGCGATCGCGGTCTTGCCGACGCCGGGGTCGCCGACGAAGAGCGGATTGTTCTTCTGCCGGCGGCAGAGGACCTGAATCGTCCGCTGCAGCTCGGCGTCGCGGCCGATCAGCGGATCGATCCGCCCGGCCTTCGCCTTCTCGTTCAGATTGACGCAATAGGTGTCGAGCGCGTCCGCCTTCTTCTTGGTGTCGCCGCGACCATCGACCGTCGCTGCGTCCTCATCGACGCCGCGCACCGGGCGGGACTCCGACATCCCTGCCCGCTTGGCGATGCCATGGCTGATGTAATTGACCGCGTCGTAGCGGGTCATGTCCTGCTCCTGCAGGAAATAGGCGGCGTGGCTCTCGCGCTCGGCAAAGATCGCAACGAGCACATTGGCGCCGGTGACCTCCTCGCGGCCGGACGACTGCACGTGGATCACAGCGCGCTGGATCACGCGCTGGAAACCAGCCGTCGGCTTGGAATCCTCGTCTCCGTCGGCGGCCAGATTGGCGAGCTCGGTGTCGATGTAATCGGTGAGGCTGCGGCGGAGGACGTCGATATCGACGTTGCAGGCGCGCATCACGGCGGCGGCGTCCTGATCGTCGGTCAGCGCCAGGAGCAGGTGCTCCAGCGTCGCATATTCCTGGTGGCGCTCATTGGCCAGCGCCAGGGCCTGATGCAGGGCCTTTTCGAGGCTACGGGAAAATGACGGCACTGACGGACCTCATTTCTTTTCCATTACGCATTGTAGCGGGTGTTGGTGCTTACGCGCGAAATCCATCACCTGCGTGACTTTGGTCTCCGCCACTTCGAACGTGTACACCCCGCACTCGCCGACGCCATGCTGATGAACATGCAGCATGACTCTTGTGGCGTCTTCGCGGCTCTTTTGAAAGAACCGCTCCAGGACGTGAACCACGAACTCCATCGGCGTGTAGTCGTCGTTGAGCAGAAGCACGCGATAAAGACTGGGCCGCTTGACCTTCGGCTTGGTCTTGGTGGCAATGCCGACGTTTAGATCATCGTCATCAGACCGACGCATGGTGCCCTTCACCCAGATTTCATTCCAGCTTCGAATCCTGCAAGGAATCGGCCTTCCCTGCAATCCGGGGTCACCAGATTATCGCGCCATTCCAACCAAGACCATATGTGCGAGCCCCCGAACCCGGCAGCTGACAGCCGCTGATATGGGCGCGGCACGGGCCGTTTTCCAGAGCGGTTCGGCGACACCTCCTGCATGCTTGCCTCCGATACACGCCAAGAGTGTCCGCGAAGGCGGACTAGCGCAACCCCTTCCGGCAATTGCAGCATGGCGCGTGTGAGTCAGCGCAATTTACCGTTTCGTAACGGCGTCCACCTACCTTCCGAAGCGTCGGTGTCGGGTCGGTCGGGGTTCGGGCGAGAGCGACGTCGGCAGCCAATCTTCTGATGCGAGCGCCCGCCCGGCTGCAAATTTGTCTCGGCTGCGGTCAATCGGCGTGTGTCCGCGGTCAGAGCAGATGCAGGTTGTCGGACCTGCGCGTCGATCGCCTGCGGGCGGATGTCTGGAGTGCTCGAGCAGAATGCCGTCGTTGGGCAAAGCGTTGCTTCGATGTGTCACGACGGTCGCCCTTCTCGGCGCCTTCATTTTCGCATCCGCCGCGCCGAGCGTGGCCGCCGCCAGCAATAACGCTGCGTTCATCATCGACGGAAATACCGGCTCGGTGCTCTATTCGCGTAACGCCGACGCCACGCGCTATCCCGCCTCACTCACCAAAATGATGACGCTCTACCTCCTGTTCGAGGATCTTGAGCGCGGCAAGGTGAGCCTCAATTCCCGGCTGATGACCTCGCGAAATGCGGCCAATCAGGCGCCGACGAAGCTCGGCCTTGCGCCGGGCGATACGATCAGCGTCGAGGACGCGATCCTCGCCCTCGTCACCAAGTCGGCCAACGACGTTGCGATGGTGATCGCCGAGAACCTGTCGGCGAGCGAGGATGCCTTCGCCCAGCGGATGACGCAAACCGCCCGCTCGCTCGGCATGAACGCCACCACATTCCGCAATCCGCATGGCCTTCCGGACTCGGGCCAGGTCACGACGGCGCGCGACATGGCCACCCTTGCGCGCGCGCTGCATGACCGGTTCCCGCAATATTACCACTACTTCTCGACGCCCTCCTTCACCTGGCACGGCGTGACGATCGCCAATCATGACAACCTGCTCGGCGAGGCGGGTATCGACGGTCTCAAGACCGGCTACACCAGCGCGTCGGGATACAATCTCGTCACCTCGTATCAGCTGAATGGCCGCTATGTGGTTGGCGTGGTCATGGGCGGCGACACCGCCGCGGGGCGCGACCAGACCATGCGCGAGCTGCTCGCCCAATATGTACCGCACGCTTCATCAGGGCCCCGCACGGCTCCATTGGTCGTGGCGAGCCCCCTCGACCTCATCCCCGTGCCGATGCCGCGCGTCAATCCGATACGCACCGACCCGATCATGACCGCCGGTGTGCTGCCGCCGGCGCCGGTTCCGCAAGGCACCGCCGAAGGCGATTTCGACCCGGCACAACCGCCGCCGCCAATGCCGGCCACGCCTTGGGCGATCCAGGTCGGCGCACTCAATTCGGCGAGCCTGGCCGAAGGCCGCCTCAACGACGCGCTGAATGCCGCGCCGACGGTGCTGGCCGGCATGTCGCCCTACACTGAATCCGTAGCCGCAAACGGCGCCGTTCTCTATCGCGCGCGTTTCGTCGGCTTCGCATCCCGCGACGCGGCGGTCGCCGCCTGCGCACAAATCGAGCTGCACGGAATCGACTGTTACGTCCCGGCGCTCTGAGGCCCGTTGACAAAATATTCAGCAAAAAAGGCTAGTGGTGTTAGCGATGATCGCCGAGAAGCCAGTCTTTCGCCTGATTGATACGGGCCGCCAGGAAGGTCGACCCGCCCTGGTCCGGGTGAACGCCCTTCAGCAGGCGCCGATGGGCCGCGCTGATGTCGGCATCACTGGCGCCGGGCGAAAGGCCAAGGATCTCATAGGCCTCCTTATCAGTCATGGCGCCCGAATCCGCCGCAGCGCCCGCCCCCGCGTGACCATTCTCCTCTCGGTCCTCACGCCATCCGGGGATCCGGCGGTCGAGATAAGCCTCGACTAGGGCAGCAGAGTCCGGGTCGCGCGCGGCCTCGCGGTAGAGTTCCAGCAGTTCCTCTTCAGTCAGATCGTCAAGATCACGGCCGGTGAAGCGCCCTTCGCGGACGGTTCCCGACAGAGCACCCGTGTCGTGGTCGAGGCTCGCCTCGACATAACGGGCCTTTACCGACGACGCCCCGCCCTGGTGCCGTTTGCCGCCGCCGAAATCGAGCGATCCGATGCGGCCGCGAAAGAGCAGCGCGGCGCCGAAGAAGATTGCGGGCAGGCCGATGCCGACCTGCCGCGCCACCGACAGACCGGCGCCGATGAGAATGAGCAGCACGCCGCCGACATAACGGGCGACGCGAACCAATGTGCGCGGGTCGAGATTCACCACCAATTGGCCAATCCCGTACAGGATCGCCAGGCCCAGCCCTCCCAGGATGAGATACTGCATCGGCTAGCGAAGCTGTTCGAGCAGGAGCTTGGCCTTCGCTCCGCCCTGATCCGTCAGGGCCTTGCGTCCCCCGGCCGCGTAGGCGGCGACAGCGCGAAGAAGCGCGGCCAATTCGCCGACGGCGCTGTGATCGAACCGCGCATAAGCGCCGCGGGTCAGCCGCGCGATTTCGCGGAAGGCGGCCTCAACCTTGGCGTTACGCCCTTCTTGAAAGATGAACACCGGAACGCCGAGAAGGCCGAGTTCCCCCGCCTTGGCGCAGACCGCATCGACGTCTTCCTCCATAGCATCGCCGACGAAGACCATCGCCTGAACGCGCTGCTTCTGCGTCTCGCGGCGCGCGTGGGCCAGAACTTTGCCGATCTGGGTGTAGCCGCCGCGCACAAGGATGCCGCTCATCAGCTCGGCCAGCGCGCGGGTATCGCTGATCCAGCGGCTCGCCCGGCATTCGCTGAGGCCGCGATAATAGAGGAGTTGGACATCGAGGCCGCCGACCTTGCCGGCCTCCTGGAACATCTCGCTCTGGATCTGGACCGCGGAATCCCAAGTCGGCTGGCGGCTCATCGTGGCGTCGAGGGCGAAGATCAGGCGGCCGCGCCGGCCCGGCGTCGGCGTCACGGCCTTGGCCTGGGCCAGAAACGCCTCTATCTCACCGCTGGTCGACTGGACCTCGGTCTTGGCCCTGGTCGCGGGGCGGGTCTCGGGTTCCGTTGGCGATATCTTGCTCATCGCAGCCCTAAGGTGGCGGCACTTGCGGGGCCTTGCCAAGAGTAAGATGGCACTTTGCCGTTCGCGCGCAATGCCCGCGCATTCGCATTCTTGGCATCGCAGCAGGTCGCTATCATGATTCCAGTCGACGAAACCGTCACCGCAATTCGCCAACGCGCCGCCGACTGGCGCCGTGTCGGCGAAACGATCGCCTTGGTACCGACCATGGGCGCGCTCCATGCCGGCCATCTGGCGCTGGCTGAGGCGGCGCGTGGGCGTGCGGATCGCGTCGTGGTTTCGATCTTCGTAAACCCGACGCAATTCGGCGCCAATGAGGATTTCTCAGCCTATCCCAGAGACTTGGACGGCGACCTTGGCAAATTGAGTCCGGCCGCCGATGCGGTCTTCGCGCCCGGCAAGGATGAGATGTACCCGGCCGGTTTTGCCACGACGGTGAGTGTCGCTGGTCCCGCGATCGGGCTGGAAAGCGATTTCCGGCCCACCCATTTCGCAGGGGTCGCGACCGTCGTCGCCAAGCTGCTGCTGGCCGTCGGCCCGGATGCCGCCCTGTTCGGCGAAAAGGACTATCAGCAATTGCTGGTGGTGAAGCGCCTCGTCGCCGATCTCCGCCTGCCCGTAGAGATCGTCGGGCATCCCACGGTCCGCGAAGCCGACGGTCTCGCCCTCTCGTCACGCAATGCCTATCTGAGCGCAGGCGAGCGGCGTCTCGCCCCTCAACTGCATCAGCATATCGCGGCGGCGGCAGCAGCGATCCGGCGTGGCGAACTGGCCGCGACCGCAATCGAGGAAGCTCGGGCAGGCCTTATGGCAGCCGGCTTCGACGTCGATTATGTGGCGTTGCGCGACGCCGAGACGCTTGCCGAGGTGACGGATCGTGCTAGCGAAACGATGCGTATTCTCGTCGCGGCCCGGCTGGGGCGGACGCGGCTGATCGACAACGTTCCCCTCTAGGAGCGCTCGGACAGTCCGGCGAGCACGGCCGGCACCGCCTCCGGCAAATCCTCGGCGATCAGGCCGGGGCCGCACCGGGCCGCCGCCTCACCGTGGATCCATACTGCCGCGGCGGCGGCATCGAGCGGCAGCATACCCTGCGCCAAGAGGCCGCCCACGAACCCCGCCAAAACGTCGCCGGAACCCGCCGTCGCCAGGGTCGGCGGGGCATTGTCGCTGATGATGGCGCTGCCGTCCGGCGAGGCAACGACCGTATCCGGCCCTTTGAGAAGAACGGTGGCGCCGGAGCGTTGTGCGGCGACGCGAGCGCGGTCCAGACGCGAGCCGGTAATATCCGGCACAAGGCGCGCGAACTCGCCGTCATGCGGCGTGATGATAACGGGGCCAGACGCGCGCTCTATGGCAGCCAGGAGGCGGCGTATTTCCCCGGCAAAGCTAGTCAGCGCGTCGGCGTCGAGCACTGTCGCACGGCCCGCCGCGAGCACCGTTTCGACCAATTGCCGCGTCTCCTCTCCGACGCCGAGGCCGGGGCCGAGGATGACCGCATTGAAACGCTTGTCGTCGAGGATGGCGCGCAGTCCCTCGTGGCCGTCCATCGGCCGCAACATGATTCCGGTCAGGTGCGCGGCATTGGCGGCAAGCGCCTCTGGCGATGACGCCACCGTCACCAGTCCGGCGCCGATACGCAGCGCGCCGGCGGCGGCGAGGCGGGCGGCGCCTGTCCGATAGGATGGTCCGGAAACGACCAACGCATGGCCACGGCCATATTTGTGGCCGCCGGATTGCGGTCGCGGCAGGGCTGGCAGCCAGAGCGGCGGCCGATTGAGAAAGGCCGCCGGTTCGATCGCCTCGAGCGTCGCCGCCTTGATGCCAATGTCTGCAACCGTCACCGCTCCACAGCGGAGCCGCCCGGGGAGCAGGACGTGGCCCGGTTTGAGGCGAAAGAAGGTGACCGTTTCGTCGGCCTCGACCGCGGTTTCCCCAACCGTGCCGCCCGCGCCTTCGACGCCGCTGGGCAAATCGACCGCGACGATTTGTGCGCCCGATCGATTGACCGCCCCAATCAGCGCGATCGCCTCGTCGTCGAGCGGGAGGCGGATGCCGGCGCCATAGAGGGCATCGACGACGAGGCCCGCTCCAGTAATCGCCTCCGGCGTCGCGCGGACGACGACACCGGCAAACCGGCTCGCCGCGATCGCCGCGTCGCCCTTGAGCCGGGCGCGCGCGCCGTGGAGGGCGAGCGTCACACGATAACCCGCCTCGCGGAGCAGGCGCGCCGCCACCCAGCCGTCGCCGCCATTGTTGCCCGGACCGGCAAGGACGACGATAGGCCGGCCGCGCCAGCGGCGCGCTGCAGCCTCGGCGATCGCCGCACCGGCGCGCTCCATGAGCCAAACGCCCGGCGTTCCGCCCTCAATTGTGATGCGATCGGCGGCAGCCATTTCGGCCGGCGTCAGCAGTTCTAACCCTGCGGGGGCGGATATGCCGCGTCGTTTTGATTGCAAATTAGGCATTTGCCTAGACCTTGGGCTGCCTTATTGGGCCGCTATCATATTCAATGAGGGCGCCACTGCCCAAATTCCGCTCACCGGTTTGGCCCGGTTCGGGCCCCCGTCAATGGCACGCCTTCTGCTTTGGTGGCACCACCAGGCCTCGGGCCGTCGCGTAAGTGGAATCACCCTTTCTGAAAGCGGAGACATGAAGAAAATCGAGGCGATTATTAAGCCGTTCAAACTCGACGAGGTCAAAGAGGCGCTGCAAGACGTTGGCCTGCAAGGCATCACAGTTACCGAGGCCAAGGGATTTGGCCGCCAGAAGGGCCACACCGAGCTCTATCGCGGCGCCGAATATGTCGTCGACTTCCTGCCCAAGGTCAAAATCGAAATCGTTCTGAACGACGAGATGGTCGAGCGCGCCGTCGATGCGATCCGCAAGGCGGCCCAGACGGGCCGCATCGGCGACGGAAAAATATTCGTATCCACAGTCGAAGAGGTCGTGCGCATCCGTACCGGCGAGACCGGCACCGACGCGATCTGATATAGACAACGCCATACGCTGCCTGCCGTGCGCTCCGGCGCATGGTTGGCTGTGCCAAAAACAATCGAGGGATGGAGATGACAGCGAAAGAAATACTGCAGCGCATCAAGGCGGAGGACATCAAATATGTCGATTTCCGCTTCACGGACCCGCGCGGCAAATGGCAGCACGTAACCTTCGACCGGTCACTGGTCGATGAGGAGGCTCTGACCGAGGGCATCATGTTCGACGGCTCCTCGATCGCCGGCTGGAAGGCGATCAACGAGTCGGACATGAACCTCCTTCCCGACGTCTCGACTGCGACGCTCGATCCGTTCTTTGCGCATTCGACGCTGTCGATCGTCTGCAATGTGATGGAGCCGCTGACCGGCGAACCCTATGGACGCGATCCGCGCAGCATCGCCGTCAAGGCCGAGGCCTATCTGAAGCAAACCAAGATCGGCGACACTGCCTTCTTCGGCCCGGAAGCCGAGTTCTTTGTCTTCGACGATGTCCGCTACTCGGTGACGCCCTACAACACCGGCTTCCTGATCGACGACGTCGAGCTGCCGACCAATTCCTACACGGCGATGGAAGGCGGCAATCTCGGTCACCGCATCAAGACCAAGGGCGGCTATTTCCCGGTGCCGCCGATGGACTCGGCGCAGGACATGCGCTCCGACATGCTGGCCGCGATGGAAGGCATGGGCGTCAAGGTCGAGAAGCACCATCACGAGGTTGCCTCCGCCCAGCACGAACTCGGCATGAAATTCGGCACGCTGGTGACGATGGCCGACCATCTGCAGGTCTACAAATACTGCATCCACAATGTCGCCCAGTCCTACGGCAAGACGGCGACCTTCATGCCGAAGCCGGTGTTTGGCGACAACGGCTCCGGCATGCATGTGCATCAGTCGATCTGGAAGGGCGGCAAGCCGGTCTTCGCCGGCAACCAGTATTCCGACCTGTCGGAGACCTGCCTCTTCTACATCGGCGGCATCATCAAGCACGCCAAGGCGCTCAATGCCTTCACCAACCCGACCACCAATTCGTACAAGCGCCTGGTGCCAGGTTACGAAGCGCCGGTGCTTCTCGCCTATTCGGCGCGCAACCGCTCGGCCTCGTGCCGCATCCCGTTCACCTCTTCGCCCAAGGCGAAGCGGGTCGAGGTGCGTTTCCCCGATCCGGGTGCGAACCCGTATCTCGCCTTCTCGGCGATGCTGATGGCCGGCCTCGACGGCATCCAGAACAAGATCCACCCCGGCCAGCCGATGGACAAGAACCTCTACGATCTGCCGCCGAAAGAACTGAAGAAGATCCCGACGGTGTGCGGCTCGCTGCGCGAAGCTCTGTCGAGCCTCGACAAGGACCGCGCCTTCCTCAAGGCCGGCGGCGTCTTCACCGACGACCTCATCGACAGCTATATCGAGCTGAAGATGGAAGATGTGATGCGGTACGAAATGACCCCGCATCCGGTCGAATTCGACATGTACTATTCGGTCTGAACGGACCGGATTCTCGAGGCAACGGGCGCCGCCTTCGGGCGGCGCTTTTGCGTTTGAGGCCTAGCCCAGCCGCTCCACCGCGGCGCTGAGCTTGTCGCGGTGGGCGACCGCCTCGTCGCGCTTCTCGCGCTGCTCCTCGATGATCTCCATCGGCGCCTTTTCGAGGAACTGCTCGTTCTCGAGCTTGGCGTTGAACTTGGCGATCTCCTTGCCGACCTTCTCTAGTTCCTTGCCCAGGCGTCCCTTCTCGGCGGCCATGTCGATGACGCTGGAAAGCTGCAAGCAGGCGGTCGCATCGCCGACGACGATCTGAACCGTCTCCGGCACAGGCACGGCAGCGAAGGCAATGTCCTCGGTGCGGGCGAGCCGGGCGATGGCGGCGCGATGCGGTTCGACGCGCGCGGCAACGCCCCCCGTGCCGACGATGGTCAGCGGCACCTGAGCCGCGACCGGCACGTTCATCTCGGTGCGGACCGAGCGGACCTGGCTGACCAACTCGACGACCCAGTTCATCTCGTCCGCCGCGGCGGCGTCCTCGAAGTCGAGGGTCGGCCATTCGCTGACGACGAGAAGCTTGTCGCGCGGCGTGCCCTCCGGCGCGGTGCGCTCCCACAGCTCTTCGGTGACGAAGGGCATGAAGGGATGTAGCAGCTTCAGGATGTGATCGCGGACGAAGGCGGCGACGGCCCGCGTCTCGGCCTTTGCCGCGCCGTCCTCGCCGGTGAGGAGCGGCTTGATCAGTTCGACATACCAATCGCAATAGGTGTTCCAGGTGAAGCGGTAGATTGCGGCGGCTGCGTCGGCGAAGCGGAACTCCGCGAGCGCGGTATCGATCGCCGTCTGCGCCCGCGCCGCTTCGGTGAGGATCCAGCGGTTGACGGTTTCGGTGACGGAGGCCGGATCGAAATCCGCCGGCAATTCGCAGCCATTCATCTCGGCGAAGCGCGACGCATTCCACAACTTGGTCGAGAAATTGCGGTAGCCTTCGATGCGCGAACGCGCCGGCTTCACGTCGCGGCCGGGGGTCGCCAGCGCCGCCATGGTGAAGCGCACCGCGTCGGCGCCGAAGGCGTCGATCAACTCCAGCGGATCGACAACGTTGCCCTTCGACTTCGACATCTTCGCGCCCTTCTCGTCACGAACGATGCCGTGGATGTAGACGACAGGGAACGGTTCGATGTCGGTGAAATGGAGGCCCATCATCATCATGCGGGCGACCCAGAAGAAAATGATGTCGAAGCCGGTGACGAGGACGCTGGTCGGGTAATAGCGCTCAAGCTCGGGCGTCTTCTCCGGCCAGCCGAGCGTGGAGAACGGCCACAGCGCCGACGAGAACCAGGTATCGAGAACGTCGGGATCGCGCATCAGAAAATCGGCGCGGGCCTCGGGATCGGCGGCCATGCGGCGCGCCTCTTCGTCCGTGATGGCGCCCTCGACGACATAGTGGCCAAGCGCTTCGCCGACGGCCTCTTCCTCCGTCTCGGCGACGAAGACCTTGCCGTCCGGTCCGTACCATGCCGGGATCTGATGGCCCCACCAAAGCTGCCGCGAGATGCACCAGGGCTGGATGTTCTCCATCCAGTCGAAATAGGTCTTCTCCCAGTTCTTCGGGACGATCTTCGTGCCGCCAAGGCGCACCGCGTCGATTGCCGGCGCAGCCAACGTCTTGGCGTCGACATACCATTGGTCGGTGAGGAACGGTTCGATCGGCACCCCCGAACGGTCGCCATGGGGCACGGAATGGACATGGTCCTCGACCTGCTCGAGTAGGCCCCTCTCCTCCATCATCGCGACGATGCGTTCGCGCGCCGCGAAGCGATCTAGGCCGTTCAGCGCGGCGATGGTGGCGGTCAGTTCGTCGCTCGGCGGAACGTCGGCGAGGAACGCCTCACTGTCGGCGAGGACGACATTCGCCTCGACGTCGAAGATGTTGATCTGGTCAAGGCCGTGGCGGCGGCCGACCTCGAAGTCGTTGAAATCATGCGCCGGGGTGATCTTCACGGCGCCGGACCCCGCTTCCGGGTCGGCATATTCGTCGGCGACGATCGGGATGCGGCGACCGACCAGCGGCAGGATGACATGCTTGCCGACGAGATCCTTGTAGCGCTCGTCGTCGGGATGAACGGCAACGCCGGTGTCGCCAAGCATGGTCTCGGGCCGCGTGGTGGCGACCGTTATGAAGCGGTCCGTGCCTTCAATCGGATAGCGGAAATGCCAGAGATACCCCGGCAGTTCGATCTGCTGCACCTCAAGATCGGAGATCGCCGTCTGCAGCTTCGGGTCCCAATTGACCAGCCGCTTGTCGCGGTAGATCAGGCCCTCGGTGTAGAGTTGGACGAAGACCTTGAGCACGGCCTTAGACAGGCCCTCGTCCATGGTGAAGCGCTCGCGCGACCAATCGCAGGAGGCGCCCAGCCGTTTCAGCTGATTGACGATGAGGCCGCCGGATTCGGCCTTCCATTTCCACACCTTCTCAATGAAGGCGTCACGGCCGATGTCGCGGCGGCCCGGCTCCTGCCGCTCCATCATCTGGCGCTCGACCACCATCTGTGTGGCGATGCCGGCATGGTCGGTGCCCGGCTGCCACAAGACGTCGAAGCCGCGCATGCGATGTTGGCGGACAAGGATGTCCTGCAGGGTATCGTTGAGCGCGTGGCCCATATGCAGCGAGCCGGTGACGTTCGGCGGCGGGATGGCAATCGAGAACGCCGCAGCGCCCGGCTTGGCGCCAGCGCCGGCCTTGAAGGCGCCCGCCTCTTCCCACAGCGCGCTTACGCGCGGCTCGACGCTTGCCGCGTCATAGGTCTTGTCCAGCATTTTCCGGGTGTTACCGCTATCGATAGGGGCTTGGTCGTAGTCGGACGCGCGATGACAAGTCAACACACCGGCGCCCGGTCGGCTTGGCCCACCCCAATGCTCTATGATATAATTAGGAACTTGGCGGCGCATGCAGATCGCGCCCGCCCTCCGCGGATGGAGGTCGCATGGCTGTCAAGGAAATCCAGTCGGTTCGCGCTCGAAATTGTGGCGATTGCAGCCTCTGCTGCAAACTGTTGGCGGTCGAGGAACTCGCCAAGCCGTCGCATCGTTGGTGTTCGCACTTCGCCCCCGGGACCGGCTGCGCCATCCACGGCGAGCACCCGCATGAATGCCGCGACTTCTGGTGTCTGTGGATGCTGCAGCCCAATCTCGGCGAGGCATGGCGGCCGAAACGGGCTCACTTCGTCCTCTACTTCATCGGTGACGGCGACCAGCTCATCGTTGATGTCGACCCCGCCCATCCGAACGCCTGGCGTCGAGAGCCCTACCACACAGCAATCATCGGCTGGGCGCGGGCCGGCGGACCGAGAGGTATGTCGGTCGTCGTCAAGATCGGCGGCCGCAGCAGCAAGATCGCGTGATAGCGAAATGTGCGCCCGTCGGGTTAGGTTCAATTAGGCAACGGGCCGAAGGAACAATGAGCATTTCTGCCGAAAGAAATAGCGCAGACGCGACGAGCCGTGGCTGCGGCGACTGCGGCCTGTGCTGCAAGCTTCTCGCCGTCGACGAGATCGGCAAACCCGCGCACCAATGGTGCGCGCATTTCGAGCCCCGCCTGGGCTGTGCGATCTACGATACCCGTCCCTCGGCCTGCGCGACGTTCCGGTGCCTGTGGCTGACCCAGACCGAGCTCGGCCCTGAGTGGCAGCCCAAGCGCTGCCACTTCGTTCTCCATCTCGACGCGCCGCTGGCCCAGATGATCGTCACTGTCGATCAGGGCCATCCGAATGCGTGGAAGCAGGCCCCGTTTCACGAGACGCTCCGGACCTGGGCGGCACGCGGGCTCGCCGAGGGGCTGCAGATTGTCGTCAAGGTCGGCCGGCAGGTAGTCGCGGTTCTGCCCGACCGCGACGTCGATCTCGGCACGCTTGCAGAGGGCCAGAGCATCAAGCTGTCGCGGATTACGACGGCCGAAGGCGTCGGGCTGGTGGCGGAGATCGTCTCGGCCGACTGACCTAGCGGCGGCCGCGGGAGACGCGCTCGATCTCTTCCCGCACGAGGCGCTCGACGAGTACCGGCAAATTGTCGTCCAGCCAGTGCTTCAGCATCGGCCGCATCATGTCTTTGACGAGGTCTTCGAGCGTGCGCGCCTGATTGCTCAGGATCGTGCTGGCGAGTTGATCGAAGGCGGTGTGAACGGCGCGGTCGGCCTGAGGCGACAGCAAGCGCGCGGCGGCGCTGTCATAACCGCCTTCTTCCTTCCCCGCGGTCATGGCAGCGGTGATGGCATCGAGATCGGCGGACCCTTTCGCGGGCGCGGGCGGTGAATCGTCTTCGTCATCCGCAGCTGCCTCCACGGCCGCCTCGGGTTCCTCGGTGAATTGAGGATCGGCATCAAAATCATCCAGCTCTTGCGACCACGCCTCGGCAACGGCCTCGTCGGCCTCGGACGCGGCATCAAGTTCGGGCGCCGTGGTCTCCATGCCAGCACTGGCGTTGTCCTCGTCGGCCGGCGGTTCGGCGACTTCCGTCACCGGTTCCGCGACCTCCGCTTTCGCGGTCCTGACGGTTGCCTTCTTGGCCATGGGCGGCGACTCCGGTTCTTCGGCTGGGCTCGGCACGACGGAGAGATGTGGCGGACGCGCGGAAGCCTCACCGGTGTCTTCGGCGATGATCCTCCTGATGGAAGCGAGAATCTCCTCCATCGAAGGGTCGTGGGCTTCCTCGGGCTGGGCCATGCTTACTTCTCCTGCTGCCGCGGCACCGCCAAGCGGCGGACACGCCGCGAATCAGTTCACCGACGAAGTGACAGCAGAACCCCACCGGCCGGCTTTTCAAAGCCCGCGAGCCGGAATTTCTCGATCAATCCAAGTCGCAATTGCGGCAGGCCGGCCGTTCGGTCAGAACGTGAAGGTCTTCGGCCTGGCGAAGCCGGGCAGCGGCGGCACCGGCGCGTTGAAGGCGGCGCGCCGCGAAATGTCGCCATCGGTGCGGCTGAAGATCGTCGCCATGCCCGCGGGCCCGGTGCCGATCACGGTCACCAGCCTTCCGCCCTCCTTCAATTGACCCAGGAGCGCTGCCGGTACTTCGTCGACCGAGCCGGCCATGAGCACGACATCGTACGGGCCTTCAGACGGATAGCCCGCCTCCAGCGGTCCGGTGACGACGGCGACATTGACGATGTCGAGGTCGATCAGCGTCTCCGTGGCGGAGGCCGCCAGTTCAGGGTCGGATTCCAGCGCCACGACCGAATTGGCAAGAAGCGAGAGGAACGCGGCCGAATAGCCGGTGCCACAGCCGACATCGAGCACGATGTCGTCTGGGCCGATCTCCGCCAGCTGGGTCAGCCGCGCCAGCACCGCCGGCTCGACCAGGTAGCGTGGTCTCACGCCCGGCTTGGCCACCGTCACCGGCAGATCGGCGTCGCTATAAGCGAGTGACCGCACCGCCCGGGGCACAAACAATTCTCGCGGAATCTCGCCCAGAGCGTTGAGAATTGCACGGTCAGTGACGTCGGCGGTCCTGATCTGGCGATCGACCATCGTCCGCCGCGCCTCGGCATAGTCCGTCATGTGCAACCCCTTGCAGCCTGTCGGGCCGCATGGATTAGCCTTTCATGGCCGGTGCTGACAAGCATCACGGCCGAGTTGCCTTGCGGGCTTGTCCCGCCGCCTGTGGCTCTGTACACCCCGCTTCCGGATGGCCTCGTGGCGGAGTGGTCACGCAGAGGACTGCAAATCCTTGCACCCCGGTTCGATTCCGGGCGAGGCCTCCAACAACTTGCAGCCCGTTGCAGCAAGTAGGGGCCGGCCGGAGGGAGCGTACTCCTTACCTCGCAAAGCTATCTGCGATCCTGGCGCGCCTTGGCCAGGAGGTGGACGAAAACCAACGCCCATTCTCAACCATCGCTGAGCTCAAGACATTTCGCGCTTACGACGACTGGAAGCGTCCTGGCATCAACGCCCGACCGCCTCAAACCTGTCGTCGATCAGGGCGCCAGCCCGGCGAGGATTGAGTCCGCCCGGTCGAAATCCACGATCGGCACCCTCCCCTTTCCCTCCTTCCAGTGACCTTCCTCGCGGTGGTAGCTGAGGTCCCGCGATTCGCGAAAAAACGGTTCGGACGTATTGCGGTTCACGAACCGCACGCCTGCCCGGTCCCGGTCCGAGAGTTCGTCGAACCAGATGCGATGCAAGAACCGCGGCCCGGTCACATAGGAGATGTTCAGCCCGATCGGGTTCCGTACATTGGCCAGCATCGCCTGCCACGCCCTTGCCATGAAGGGGTGGCCTGGCTCGATAGCGATGAAGTCGTTGACCAGGCGAACCTCGTCGGTCCTCACTTCGTCGTTCCTGACAACATACATGAGGGTGCTCGCGCCCGAGACGAAGTCGTCTACCGGCTGCAGGCATTTGATGTCGGCGTCGGCATAGATGCCTCCGAAGGTCAGGAGGACGGATGCCCGCAACAAGTCCGACCGCATCGCGGGGTGAATGCATGCGTGGAAGCAGCGAGCGGCGTCGACTCCGAACTCACGCGCGATGAACGCGCCGGTATTGGCGTCGTCCCATCGTCGGTATTGCCAATCGCAATGGCGATCCCGCCAAGACCGCATCCGCTTGAGGACGTCCCGCGGCGGTTCTGGGCGGTCCCAATATTGGTGGATTATCCTGGGTAGCATTCGACCCGCGTTTCGATTGCTGCCGTCCCTGCGCCCGGCGGATTGAGAATGCCCTTCCTGGCTCGGCCAGGGCAATGGCTAGAACGCGGCTGACGCGGCGATGCCGCCATCCGTCACGCCCCATTCAGCAGATCTTGCGTCAGTCGCGCGCCGGCCTCTGGGCCGCGGCAGGCGCAATGCGTTGGGCCAATGGATTACGGCGTAACAACTACAGTCGTGCCGACCGCCACCCTGCCAAACAGATCGATGATGTCATCATTGAACATGCGGATGCAGCCGTGTGACACAAATCCGCCTATCAACTCCGGCGCATTCGTTCCGTGAATGGCGAACGCGCCGCCGGCAAGCGTCATCGCCGCCGCTCCCATTGGATTGGCCGGCGACCCGGCCGGTATCACGGCCGGCAGGTTAGGCTGCTCTAGCCGAATTTCGGGCGGAGGCGCCCAGTTCGGGCGAACGTATTTTCCGTCGATATAAGTAGTCCCCGCCCATTGCCATCCAGTTCGGCCAACGCCGACTGTGTAGCTCAGGGACAGGTCGGCGCTGAGAACCAGATATAGTCGCCGTTCCTGCGTATGAACCACAATGGTGCCAGGGGGATAGCCACCGTCGTAAGAGACGAGCGATCCGGCGGCGGCCGACACCTGAGCAAACGAAAGCAGCGCGATTGTAGTTGCTACGATCCTTGCGGCGCTCCAGAGAATTTTTCTACGCATGCGCAGATGTAGTAAGGTGAACTGATTATCAGCATCCAGTTCGATTGGTTACCATTTGATATTGTAAAGTTATTTTGAATAATCGAGCATAACATTTATTCTGGCCGAACCGCCGCCCGGATGTGTGCTGTTTTGCACAGTCAACCGGGCCGAGTGCGCTGATCTTCATTGCAACGCCGCGAATCACCCGAACCGGACCCTTCGGCGGCAGGTTTAGTTGCATCGTCTGCGGACCCTCGTGACACGCTATCGGCGTGAAAGGCGGACCTTATGAAATCCATGCTGCCGCGCACGGCCTTGTCAGCGGTCAGTACGCTTGCACTCATGTGTTCAATGACCGGAGCCGGGGCGGAGGAGGTGCCGGTCGGCACGGCCGACGGGTACGCTATTCTGGCCGGAACCACCATCACCAACACCGGCGCCACCGTCATCACCGGCAATGTCGGTCTCAACCCCGGAACGGCCATCACCGGCTTCACCTTTTCCGGCCCTCCCGGCCCGGGCTTGGTGATCGGGGAGGTGCATGCGGCGGACGCCGTCGCCATCCAGGCCAAGTCGGATCTGGTGATCGCCTATCAGTATCTGGCGGGCCTACCGGCGACCATCGACCTGACCGGTCAGGATCTTGGCGGCTTGGTGCTGAACGCGGGGGTGTACCATTTCAACTCCTCGGCCGGTCTGACCGGAACGTTGACCTTGGACGCGCAGGGCAATCCGAATGCCGTCTTCGTCATCGATATCGGGAGCACGCTGACCACCGCCAGCGGCGCCAATGTGGTGCTGGTCAATGGGGCGCAGGCCGGCAACGTCTTCTTCCGCGTCGGCAGCTCCGCGACCCTTGGCACCAATACGACCTTCAACGGGACCATTGTCGCACTCACCAGCATCACGCTCACCACGGGCGCTGACATCACATGCGGCGCCGCCTGGGCGCGCAATGGCGCGGTGACACTGGACACCAATACGATCACGGTCTGTCCGCTCATCACTGCGACAATCAGCGATGTGCTGGGACCGGATCTCACTGAGAACCAGACCGAGGTCGCCGACGCGATCGATGCCATCATCGAGGGCGGAACGCTGCCGATTGAGTTCCAGGTATTGCTCGCCTTCCTCACGCCCGAGCAACTGGCGTTTGTCGCAACGCAGTTGACCGGCGAGGCCGGGACCACGGTCGCTCCCGCGGGCATGGCCGCGATGGATCGCTTCCTCGGCCTGGTCATGAACCCCTATCGCTACGACCGCGGCTCTTCGCCAACGCCGCTGACGCAGCCTGCGCCGAACGACAACACCGTTACGACGATGGGATATGCGGCGGTCCCCGGAACGCCGGCGGCAATTGCTGCGGTCGAACAGATGGACCGCACGGCCCCCGATCCGCGCGGCCTCTACATCTGGGCAGAGGGTTATGGCGGGATCACCAATGCCGGGGGCAGTCCCTCGGCCGGATCGCATGACCGCTTCGCCCAGACCTATGGCTTCGCGATCGGCATCGACGATGTGCTTTCGCCCAATGCCACGGTCGGGTTGGCCATCGGTCTTGGCGCCACCGGCTTCCATCTGTCAGACGACCTCGGTGGCGGCCAGAGCCGCACATTGCAGGCGGCGGCGCATACCCGGCTGGAATTCGGCCAGGCCTATCTGGCGGCCGGGATCGCCTATGCTTGGCACGCGGTGACCACCGACCGCACCATCACCGGTATCGGCACCACCCGACTGATCGGGCAGTACTCGGCCCACAATGTCGGCGGTCAGATCGAGGCCG
This sequence comes from uncultured Alphaproteobacteria bacterium, assembly GCA_963732865.1. Lineage (GTDB taxonomy): Bacteria > Pseudomonadota > Alphaproteobacteria > Rhizobiales > Kaistiaceae > JADLGL01. The sequence goes on from CAVTBC010000001.1 coordinate 484,144, forward strand.
GTTACCGGCTCGGCGGCGACCGTGCGTCGGTCACTCCCTATGCGGCCGTGGGCGTCCAGGCGTTTTTCACCCCGACCTATACCGAGACGGCCGTCAGCGGCGCTCAGGCGTTCGCGCTAACCTATGATGCACGCACGACGATCGCGGTCCGGACAGAACTTGGCGCCCGAACGGAACGCACCTTCAGCATGGCCGGCGGCACTGATCTTACCCTTCGCGGTGGCCTGGCCTGGGTTCATGAAGCTTGGTCGAACACCGCGATGACGGCCGCGTTCGCGACCATACCCGGATCGACTTTCACTGTGGAAGGCGCGGCCCCTCCGGCCAACGCCCTGCTCTATTCGGTCGGCGCCTCGATCAACTTCGCCGGAGGCTTCGCCATCGGCGCCTCGTTTGATGGCGAGCTCGCACGCGGTGCCCGTTCCTACGCCGTGACGGCGCGGATGAGCTTCTCCTGGTAGGATCTCGGCATTGAAAGAAGCGCCAGACGCGGGTCAGGCAAGGAGGCCGCCACGCGTGCGCGATGGCGAAGCTACTCTTGGTCCATCCTGAGCAGCGGCGCTTCATGGAGAACCAAGTTCAACAAGGAACGGTGGACCTCAATCTTGCCGTTGTAATTAATCAGACCGAGCCGACGAAATTTGTTCATGAAGAAGTTGATGCGCGATCGCGTCGTGCCGACCAACTCTGCCAACGTCTCCTGGCTGATCTTCGCCAAGACCGGTTCCGGCTCGCTTTCTTTGCCGTAATTTGCAAGAAGCAGGAGCGCCCGTGCCAAGCGTTTCTCACTCGAGTTGAACAACTGATCGACTAAGTCGGCCTGAATGTGACCGCTGCGCGCCAAAAGATATCCAATAAAAAACTCAGCAAAAATCGGCTCGGTGTGAATTATCCTTTTAAACTCTGCCTTGTTTACTTGCACCACCGAACAGTCCGTCAAGGCCGTTGCGGTTGACAACCGCAGCGTTTCGCCGTCTGCGCATCTCTCTCCAAAGAAGTCTTCGGTGCCAAGAATAGCGACCACTGCATCCTTGCCGCTTTCGGAAGTCACGGTAAGCTTGACCTGCCCGGCCAAAACAAAAAATACTGTTACCGCCTGATCGCCCTGATGATAGACGACTGCATTTCTGTCATATTTTGCTACCGTTCTTCCGACGGTCCCTTCCAAGAGAAAGTCCCGTATACTAAACGGCGGTGTTCTACTTTTTTGCACCATGGCGTTAGCCTCGCCTTAGTATCCGCATCAATCGCCAGTGACTGCATTGCACGTTTAGGCGCCCGCCTCGGGCGCACTACATGGCGGCCACTTCTTTGAATGAACGGTCCATCTCCGCTAGTGACAAATTTAACCATGCGAACTCGATTCAAATCAAGATTGTTCAATATTGACCACTCCACCGGAGCGTTCAATTGCATTGATTGTGCACCTTCATGTTCCACACGCAGGCTCTTACCTTGACCGGCCATCGTCACGCCCAAGCCCGTGAAATTCTTTTCATCGGTCCCGCTCGCGCTGATTTCGATGCCATCGCGCTTCGCCTGTCGCGGGAGAGGCCGACCGTTGCCCATACGCATTGGGAGTATACGCTCCCGGCGGCGCTGCTGGCCATCGGGAAGAAGCGCTTCGACGCAATCCTTCTGGATGTGTCCCCGCCGGATGGGCGGGGGCTCGACATCCTTGAGGCCGTTCAGGCGGCGGCGCCGAGCGCCCCCATCCTGGTCATCGCTGACGCGGAATCCGAATCCGTGGCGAAAGCTGCGCTCAAGGGCGGTGCCTGCGACTACCTGATCAAAGGACGGCTTGAGACGCGCCCCCTGGCGCACGCACTGGAGCAAATCATCGAGCGAAAATCGATGGATGAAACATTGTTCGCTGAAAAGGAGCGGGCCGAAGTTACTCTGAACTCGATCGGCGATGCGGTGTTGTGCACCGACAATACGGGGCGCGTCACCTATCTCAATCTGGTCGCCGAAAGGATGACCGGCTGGTCGCGCGAAGACGCGGCTGGCCACCTGGCCAGCGAAATATTCCACGTCATCGACGGTGAAACGCGAGAGCGAATTCGCGACCCCCTTGAACTCGCCATCCGCGACAATGAGCCGATGGGACTGGCGGCCCAATCCATCCTGATCCGCGCCGACGGTTTCGAGTCGGCGATCGAGGATTCAGTCGCCCCCATTCACGACCGCAGCGGAAAGGTGACGGGCGCGGTTGTGGTCTTCCACGACGTGAGCGAAGCGCGCGCCGTGGCGCTGAAAATGTCTCACTTGGCTCAGTACGACTATCTCACGGATCTGCCCAATCGGATGCTGTTCGGCGATCGTGTCTCGCAAGCAATTGCTCTCGCCCGACGTCATCAACGGCAGCTCGCCGTCCTGTTCCTCGACTGCGACAACTTCAAGCGGATCAACGACACCCTCGGCCACAACGTCGGTGATTTCTTGCTGCAGTCGGTCGCCAAGCGGCTCGTGTCGGCGGTACGCAGCTCGGACACGGTCAGCCGCGTGGGCGGCGACGAGTTCGTCATCCTTCTGTCGGAATTGGAGAGCGTCAAAGACGCCGCGCTATGCGCCCGAAAGGTTCTGCGCGCGCTCGCCACGCCGCACCGCATTGGGCAGAACCAACTGCAGTTGACGGCGAGCATTGGCCTCGCTGTCTATCCGACCGACGCCCGCAATCCCGAAGCGCTGGTTAAGTGTGCCGACTTGGCCCTCTACGACGCCAAGGCAAGAGGCGGCAACAATTGTCGGTCATACCGCCCGAGTTTGACGGCCCGCGCGACCAGGCGGCAATCGGTCGAGGGCAGCCTTCTGGGTGCCTTGGAGCGGGAAGAGTTCTGTCTCTATTACCAACCACGGGTGAGCCTTGAGACAGGAGCGATCGGCGGCGTCGAAGCGCTCATTCGTTGGAAACATCCCGAGCGCGGCCTCATCCCTCCGGAGGAGTTCGTGCCGATCGCCGAGGAATCCGGATTGATCGTCCCGATCGGGCGATGGGTCTTGCAGGAGGCGTGTCGGCAGGCAATGAAATGGCGTGCCAGCGGGGCGGGAATCGTACCGGTCGCGGTCAATGTCTCGGCCGTCGAACTCCGCAGCACCGGCTTCTTGGAAGGCGTCACCAAACTCTTCGCCAAATATCCCATCGGAACACTCGAGATGGAGTTGACCGAGAGTGTCCTTCTCGAAGACACAGAGGTCGTCGGCGCATCGTTTCGGACCCTGACCGATCTCGGCGTTGTGCTGACGCTCGATGACTTCGGGACTGGGTTTTCGAGTTTGAGCTACCTGAGGCGCTTTCCGTTCAGCGGCTTGAAGATCGACCGTTCCTTCGTGCAGCAAATTGCAAGTGACGCGTCCGACAGGGCGCTGGTCGCGGCGGTGATCAGCATGGGCAAAAGCCTTGGCAAGGCGGTGGTCGCCGAGGGCATCGAGACTGAGAGTCAGCTCAAGGTCCTCCGCGAACTGGGCTGCGACGAGGGCCAGGGATACTATTTTTGCCGGCCACTTCCGGCCGACGATTTGGCGACCTATCTCGTCGCTGCCCGACGCCGGCAATTGCAGGACGAGGGAATTGACTCCGCTCCTCGCGCGCGCGCCGCCAACGCCAATGCGTGAGCTGAGCCCATCGGCGCTTCGTGGGGCTCGGGCGACGGAGCCGGCTGCCCACCGCATCCTGGAGGATGTGGTGGCCCCGGATCACAGGCCCGCCCTGCAACCAGACATTCCGCCCGAAGGATATGGGCGCGTCGTCATTGCGATTGACGATCCCGCCCAACGATCCGCGCTCGTTCGCGAGCTGGGCAAAGACCGCGCCCTGACGGTCGACGAGGCGGCGAGTTGGGACGCCCTCAAGGCGTTGCTCGACGATTTCGACTTCGATGTCGTGCTGCTCGCCGATACGCTGTCGGACCGGTCGGGCATCGAGACCAACAACCTCGTTAGATCCTTCTTTCGCGATCCGCCCGCGACGATCCTTCTCGGTCCCAGTGACGTACGCGCGGCGATCAAGGCGTATCGTTGCGGCGTTGCGGACTATTTGACCGAAGAAGCCAGAGTTGGCCAAGTGATCCGCGACGCGGTCACACGCGCCGCAAAATCCGTCCACGCGCGGCGGCAGGAACGATCCAAGACCGAGCTGCTTGAGCTACTTGCGCAGCGGGACAGTCTGACCGGCCTGGCAAACCGACATTCGATCGAAGAGCGGCTCGAGCAGCTCACGCGCATCAAGGCGCGTTACGGCAGCCCGTTTGCCATCATCCTCATCCGCTTCAACGAGTACGAGCAAATCTGCGGCGGCTTCGGATACCACATCGGTGATCACGCCCTGCTGGCCTTTGCCAAGAGGCTGGCCAACAACTCGCGGGCTGCCAACACGCTCGCTCGCCTGACCCGCGACACGTTCATCTATTTGGTGGATCGAGATGTCACGCCGGATGGGATCACCGGAGCATGTCGCCGGCTGAGCCGAACGATGTCCTTTTCGCTGAATCTCGATGATGTGGGCCTATCGATCTCCGCCGCGATCGGCCCGGCCCTCTTCCCTCGCGATGGGGCAACGGTGATCGAGCTGATCGAAGCGGCCGAATTGAAACTCAGTGGGGATTGGGGCGCTAATCTCAGTGCGGCCGAGCTTCCCGGTGACGGTATCGACACGGCAACCAAGGCGACATCGGAGACCGCGCGCGGGCAAGGTTCACAACAACGACGGGCCGCCCCGAACGCCCCGCGAAGCAAAGCATTTGGCAGGGCGCGGAACGGCGAAAAGGATCCAACTCCTTCGGACAAGCCGCCTGCGGGAACACCCGCGCCGACCACTCGGATCGCGAACAGGCGGCGGGATTTGCGACACCGGACCCTGAAACGCGGCCAACTCGTCGTCAGCGATGGACGCAGCACCGTCGATTGTGTCATCCGCGATGTGTCGATCGGCGGCGCTCGCGTTGCTGTCGAGGGCCAGTTCTTGGTCCCCGACAGAATGGAGCTCTTCATCCCTGATAGTGATCGCCGCCGCCCGGTGGAGAAGCGGTGGCAGCGAGACGATGAACTGGGTCTGATGTTCCTCGACGTCGGCGAAGATCGCGAGCCTGGCCCCGATCCGAGTGTGTCGGTCACGGAGGCGGCCAGTCTCTGAACCCTGTGTGACAGTCGCGCGACGCCGCGCCTTTCCGCGCCGCGTCGCAGCGAGTTTTCTATTTCTTTTTCAGCGTGTCCTTGAGACTGCCGACGGCATTTTGGGCCTTGCCCAGCGCCTTGTCTGACTTGCCTTCCGCCTTCAGCTTCGCGTCGCCAATGACCTTGCCGACGGTCTGCTCCACTGCGCCCTTAACCTGTTTCGCGGATCCCGCGATGCGGTCTTTGTCGATCATTTATTCCTCCTGGGCGCGCATCGGCGCCTGTTCGATCTTGACGTCAGCGGACGAGCCAGGCCGGCCGGTCCGCACTTGGATCGTTAGTCTGCGTCCATCGTTGTGTCGTTCTTGCGGCGAGCGGCGCCGTCAGCCGGAGGGATTGATGATTGGTGCCTGCGTGCAGGCGGAGAACCTCAGGAAGCCAAAGGGGCCGGTGTAGTTATCGCACTTGGTGACGTTGACGGTGACCAGCAGGATCACCACCACAAGCGCAACCACCAACAGCCCGATGATCACGGTCTTACTCATGGCCTCGTTCCGCGGTCATCTTTTCGGTCGCACTTCAGCGGGCGGCGTAGCCTGGGGCTCTGCGGCATCGGCTGGAGAAAGCTGGGCGCAGTGTTGTCAGGTGACAATTGAGAACGTCCCGGTGATCGCCAGAATGATGACAACAATGAGGGCCAAGCCGAGCACTCCCGATGGTCCGTAACCCCAACTGCGGGAATGAGGCCAGGCGGGCACTGCGCCCAGTAGGAGCAGCACCAGGACGACCAACAAAATCAGGCCGAGAGTCGACATGCCGTTCTGCCTTCCATGACCGCCCGAAACAGACCCTGATCGCGGGCGCTAGAAACTCTGAAAACTGAATTCTCGCGCCTCGGCCAACTGCTCCGGCGGAATTGCAGCGATAGTGCGGCGCCCGCCAGAACTGTGGGGGAGGACCAAATCCCAGCGGGCACCGAAGACGGATTGGAGGGGAATCCGTGCCTCGCGGTAGGGACGTGACAGTCCCCCCAAACAGGCGAACCGACCTTTGCACGGCCGAGCGAGGCATACTGTTCCGTATTGCTCACAAATACATGCGACGGCACCAGTATTTCGCCGCCGACGCTGAGAACAAGGCTATCGTGAGACGCCGCTGTCGGGCGGATCATTGAGGAGAACGCTGAGCAGAGAGCTGTTCACTTCAAGATGGCCATTGTAGTCGATGAAGCCCAAATCTCGGAATTTGTTCATGAAATGGCTGACTCTCGACCGGGTGGTTCCGATCATTTCCGCAAGAGTCTCTTGGGTGATCTTGGCTGTGATGGGTTCCGGGCGCCCCTCCTTGCCGAAATTGGCCAGAAGCAAAAGCACCCGCGCAAGGCGCTTTTCCGTCGAATTGAAGAGTTGATCGACAAGGTCTTCTTCGACGCGGGCGTTCCGTTTCAAGATGTGCGTTACAAACATCTTGGAAAACGTCGGCTCATCTTGAAGTACTCGGCCGATCTCCACCTTGTCTACCCGCATCGCTGTGCAGTCCGTGAACGCTGTCGCCGTCGCGAGGCGCCTTGGCTGCCCGATCAGGCAACCTTCACCGACGAATTCATCGACGCCCAAAATGGCGACCACGGCCTCTTTGCCCTGGCTAGACACGACCGTGACTTTCACTTTCCCCTTTCTGATGTAGAAGACCGAGTCAGCCAGGTCACCCTGCGCAAACAGCGTTTCCTTCTTGGGATAGGTGGCGACGACCCGACCCTTCGCTGCGGTTTCTAAAAACGACGCCGGGTCGAATTGCTCGATACCGCGTGCCAGATTCGATGGTGCAGGCTTCTTCATCGGCGTAGGTGCCCTCTGCCAGGTTCAATCGAGCGACGTTGGATTGCGATGCCGACGGCACAGAACCGCCAGAAGTAGTGGCCATTTGACCCCGCCGAGTCGCGACCCATTGTGTTGCGACTGTGATCCCCGAAAGGGCGGCGTCCAATTGTTCGGGGATATTGTAACGAAGGATGAGTTTGACGATGATAAACTAATTGGTCAACGCGCGATAACTTTCTGCGGAACCGGGCATGGCATCTTGTAGCTGAGCTGATGTGGTCCCGACGGCTCGAGACTGCATGTATGCCGACGCATCAGGTTGCGTAACCTCAAAGCTGAGGAGTCGTGTCAGGACGTGCATCGTCCGAATGATGAGTTCGCAGCCCTCGCGAGGGTACGGCACGGGTCTGGACCTCGGCGACAGATCAGGCGACCTTCTTCCGGTCAATTGGGGCCCCGGCGCGCGGTCTCCTTGTTCAAGCGCTTCACCGCCTGGGCAAGCAGGGACGCCTTCATTCTGGAGCCCGCATTGGCCGTCGCCGGGCTGGCTCCCCTTGGCGCAGACTTGCCCCGCATCTCCCGACGCTGTTGCCGAGCAATGTCCTTTGCCCGGTCGCGGTGATCACGCAGTAGTTTGCGTAGTGTCGCCAGCTCGACATCCGGGAGATCCCGAAGTTCGGGCTGATGGGTCCGCGTGACGAGCTCGCGCTCATCGGCGGACAAGAGCCGCTCTTCTTGCTTGCGTGTCAGGGTCACGGCGCTAACTCCTCTGGGGTAATGCGGGCCTTGGTGACGGTCGCTCCGTTCCCCTCAGCCATTTTGGAACGGCCTATCCTTGGGCAAGTTCGATGCATGCCAGCTGCTCGCCCCAATTCAATCCACGAGCCTGTCTTCGTTCGTATGCCGGGTCCTCCCCTCTGTGCCACCCGGTCGCAGTGGTGAGGCAACCATGCCGACACCATCTCAGCCATGCGACACCCATCGGGGTGCTTGGAGGTCGCGTGAAAGCATCTGACCGAGGGAGGCCCTTCGATGCGACCGATGCGAATGCTGGCTGCCGCGGCAGCTGTTATGGGGGCGGTTTCGCTGGCGCCCTCGGGCGCGGCGGCGATGGACCGCGTCCCCTATGACATGGACGCCGTGGGAGCGGCGCAGTTCGCCGGCAAGCGCATCATTCTCGGCATCTGGGCCACGTGGTGCGCGACCTGTCAATCACAGATCGCCGTGCTCGATGCGCTGGCGAACGATCCGCGTTTCGCCGACATCACGATCTATCACATCGACTACGACCACCAGAAAAACATCATGCGCCTGATCGGCGCCGCGGTGCGCAGCCAAATGATCGCCTTTCACGGCTATGACGAACTGGGCCGGTTGATCGCCGTGACCCGGCCTGCCGACATCGAGGCCTTCCTGCTGGAGCTCGCGGAAGACTAGGCCGCCGCTATTCGTCGGGGCGCGGCGAAGAGCGGCCGATGGTCGACCATGGCACGGCGATGCTGGCGCCGTTGCGTTCGACCATCGCCGTGGTGACCCCGAAGACGCGGCGGAGGAGTTCCTCGTCGAGCACCTTCGCCGGCGGCCCGTCCGCGGCGATGCCGCCATCGTCCATCACTAGGACGCGGTCGGCGAAGCGCGCGGCCTGCGACAGATCCTGCAGCACAACGATGACGGCGACCCCGTCATCGGCCTGATGGCGGAGCGTCTCCAACATGCGCAGCTGGTAGCGCGGGTCGAGCGAGGCGCCAGGCTCGTCGGCCAGGAGGACCGGCGCCGAAACGGCAAGCGCGCGGGCCAGCGCGACGCGGGCGCGCTCGCCGCCGGACAGGCTGGTGACCGGCCGGTCGGCCAGATCGATTGTCTCGGTGTCGCTCATGGCGTCGCTGATCGCCATGCGGTCTGCCTCGGAGAGGCCGCGCAGGCCCGATCCATGCGGCATGCGGCCGAGCGCGACGATGTCGGCCACCGGCATCGGCCAGTGAAAGACATGCCCCTGCGGCAGATAGGCGATGGCGCGCGCTCGGGTGCGCAGGTCCAGCTGGGCGACCGGAACACCGCCGATCTCGACCTCGCCCCAGCAGGGCTCAAGCCCGGCGAGTGCGCGCAGGAGCGACGTCTTGCCCGCGCCATTGGGACCGACAATGGCGGTGAACTCGCCGCGCGCCAGGGTGAGATCCAGATCCTTCACGACCCAGCGACCATCGAGACTGACGGCGAGACCGCGTGTCTCGAGGGCCGGCAGGAACGCGTTCACATCGGCGCTCCGACCAGCTTCCGCCGCTGCTGCATGATCAGCACGATGAAGAACGGCGCGCCGATCAGCGCGGTGACGATGCCGATATTGATCTCGCTGGCGCTGGGGACGAGGCGCACGATGATGTCGGCGGTGAGAAGCAGTGCCGCCCCTGCCAGCGCCGCGGGGATCAGCAGCCGCGCCGGATCGTAATTGACGAAAGGCCGCATGATCTGCGGTGCGACAAGGCCGATGAAGCCGATCGAGCCGGCGACCGCGACCGCGGCGCCGACACCCGCGGCAACTCCGGCGACGACCCGTAGGCGCACATTGCGCATATTGACGCCGAGGCCCTCGGCCGCCTCCTCACCGAGCGTCAGCGCACGAAAGGCGGCACGGTCCCAGGTCAGCAACACCCAGCTGACGGCCATGAAGGGCAGCGCGATCCAGACATGTTGCATGCTGCGGTTCTCAAGCGAACCGAGCAGCCAGAAGGTGATCTCCGCATCGTCGAACCGGCCGGGCGCAAGGTTGAGCGCCAATGCCGTTCCCGCCGCCGCCAAAGCCGAGATGGCGAGCCCGGCAAGGATCAGCACCAGAAGGCTGGCCCGCGGCCCGGCGACGAGCAGCAAGAGCCCGACAGATCCGGCGGCGCCGGCGATAGCCGCGATCGGCAAGGCCGTGGACAACACGCCAACAAGGCCGAGGGCCACGGTTGCGACAGCCACAAACGCCGCCGCTGAAGGCGCGCCAAGCAAGGAGGGCGAAGCCAGCGGACTGCGCAGCAGGCCCTGCAGCGAGGCCCCCGCGAGGCCCAAAGTGCCACCGATCAGGATGGCCAAGAGGGTCCGCGGCAACCGGATTTCACCGATGATGATGTTTGCCGTCGGATCGCCGCCGCCGAAAAGCCCGCTGAGGATGTCTCCCGCCGACAGACCGACCGGACCGATCGCCAGCGAAATACCGGCGAGAATGAGCACGAGCCCGGCCAGCTGGAGCGACAGCCGGGTCGTCGCGCCGCCTAACCGCACCGCCGGTCCGCCTTCCCTGTCCCCCTGGTCCGTCATCGTGCCGGCCCAATTCTACCCGCTGCGACCACGCCTGAAGAGGCTAAATCTGAGGACGCCAGTCAAGTTCAGACTCCGCTACTCTTCCGGGTAAAGCCCGCCAGTGGCATGATCGCCGTCGCGCGGCGGCTTTAGCAATACAGAGTAGCGCATTGAGCGACAACGCAATCGGCAGGAAGTCGGACGCCGCGTTCGCCCGGAGGGCAGGAATGAGGCGGTGGGCGGCGCTCTGTCTTTTGGTGCTGGCCGCCATAACCGCGCCGAGGGGGGGCGCCGCACAGGAAAGCAATAGTCCGGCGCATCGGGTGGCCTCCGTTGGCGTCTGCGCCGACCAGTTGCTCCTCACGCTCGCCGACCCGCTCCAGATCGTCTCGTTGTCGCGTGACGCGACGAATGCGGCCATTTCCTATCTTTCCGACATCGCCGACCGCTATCCGCACGGCGCCGGGGGCGTCGAAGCGCTGGTCGGCTACGCGCCCGATCTGGTGCTGGCCGACGAGACGACGTCGCCGGCGACGCTGGCGACGCTGCAGCACCTGGGCTACCGCGTCGTGGTGCTGGCGCGCGTTGGCACGATCGACGAGGCGATCAGCGAAGTGCATGAGGTGGCGGCGTTGCTGGGCCGCGGCGATGAAGGCAATGATCTCGCGGATTTGATCGAAGCGGCGCGGCGGCAGGCGGAACGCACCAATTGGGGCGACACCGTCGTGAGCTTTCGGCGTGGCGGCCTCGTGCCCGGCAACGACACGCTGATGTCGGACCTGCTTTCGGTGATCGGGCTTAACAATGTCGGCGATGCGCTCAGCGAAGGCGACGGGCGCGTGCCGCTAGAGGTGCTGATCGCCTCCCCGCCAGACTATCTCGTCGTGCCGGAGGAAAACGCCAATCCGATCGCCGGCGGCCTTGCCATGCTCGATCATCCGGCGCTTGCGGCCTTGTTTCCGCCGGAACAGCGCATCCTCCTGCCGGACCGCCTCACCTATTGCGGCGGGCCTTCGCTGCCCGAGGCGCTGCGCCGGCTGGCGAGCGAATTGGCACGCGTTACACCCTAGGCCTCGGGGTCGGCGGGCATGGGCGCCTGCTTGTTGCGGTAGCTGTTCCAGGCGCGGACGACGCGAACCGTGGCCCGCCTGTTGAAGCGCCGCACACGGGCGCTATCGACGGCAAGGACGATAAGCCCGGCGGGAACCATCCAGAAACCGAGTACGGGAAGGAAGCCGAAGATGCCGCCGGCAACGAGACCGCCGCCAAGCGCCGTACGCGTGGCGCGATTGGCGGGCACTTTGACGCGGCGCTTGAAGATGCGGATGGACGGCATCGGTGGCGAGGCTCCATCATCGGCGGTATCAGACCGCCCGCTGTCATGCTGGCTCCGAGAGTGGGGCCCGGATCGGCGCAAAGCAAGGTCCTCCGCGCCCGTTTACGACAATGCCGCGTCGCGAGATCAATGCTTGGCAATTAATTCATCGCTTTGCTATAGCCACGCGGCGGCGTCACGCCGATGGTCCCCGGTAGCTCAGTTGGTAGAGCAAGCGGCTGTTAACCGCTGGGTCGCTGGTTCGAGTCCGGCCCGGGGAGCCACCTTCCATCAGGAAGGCGCAGAAACCAAAGCGCTACAAGCTCTCGCCCGCACGCCAAATTACGCCCCGGGACCAATGGCTCGCCGTGAGAGGGCGGGAAGGGCTGATCTTCGTCGAGCCGCCGCCGCTCCAGACCAAGACAATTGCCACGACGCACCAAGCCCAACACCCCGCGATCACGTCGCTGGCCGGCCCGCGGCAGCGCCCCGTTTACGGACGCCTGAGCACCGAGAAGTAGAAAGCCACGAAGACCAGAACAATTCCAACGTTGGCTGCAAGCCGTTCCCAGAACTGGTGCCTGAAGAACGCGAAATCAACTCCGACTATGACGGCGACCATCGCAACGAGAAAAAGCGCGACTGTCATCTGTCTACTCATTGCAGGCTCCAGTTGACCGTTCGCAGAATCGGCGCGCCATCACCGGTCCCAGAAAGAGTGACGCTCTTAAAGGTAGTGCATTGGTGGCCTCCGGTAAGGGAGCCATGGCATGGCGTCGGTTTCGTCCCAGAGCTGCCGAGCGCTCCAGAACGCACCCTCTTCGTTTGAGACAGAGTGCTTTTTATGGCGCACACCTAGCGCTGCCAAAACGTTCCCGGCTTGTTCACAGACAGCTCGTCGGACCTTCCTCGAACCCAGGAAACCCGACGATGACGAAGAATCCTGCGGCAGCCGTGCTGCTGCTTGCCGTGATCATGGCGGCAACGCCCTCGGTTGCCTTCGACGCGGCGCGTGTCCAAATGTCACGACAAACGTCTGCGTGAGTTGCGACCTGACCGGCGCGGACCTGACAACTGCGGACCTGTCGGTTGCGGCGGGGCGATCTTCTGCAACACCACGTGGACAGACGGCACCATCAGAAACAACGACTGCTAGCGCACCATCAGCCTGATGCTTCCGGCGCCTGCTCCGAAACCGCGATCGACCGCGCGCCCGCCCTAGTCGGATTTGCTGCCGGATCCGCTGCCTGAGCCGCTGGCGGAGGCAGACGCGTGGCTATCTTCCTTCGACGCCTCGCCCGATCCGGTTGCCGAGCTGTCCGTTGCAGCGCTGTCGGATGCGGCCGAACCGCTTCCCGATCCGCTCGCGGAGGTACTATCGGCCGGCGGCGTTTCGCCGACTGATCCGCTCTTGGAGGCGCTGCCCGACCCGCTTGCCGACGAGCCACCCACATCAGCCGCAACTGCGGCAGGGCCATCACTGGAGCCGCTGGCCGAAGCGGGACCGCCGGGGCCGCTCGCGGGATCCGGCGCGGACGCGACAGTTTCCACGGCAATGAGCTCGCCGGTGACGGCGTCGACAGTGAACTCAAACGCGGCACCGTTCATCACTGCGTGCACCTCGAATATCGCGCCATTGCCGGATATGGCGATCTCGGTCACGGTGTAACCAAGGTCGGTATAGTGTTGAGAGACCTCGTCGGCGGTGACGGCCAAGGCCGTGGTCGAAAGCGATGCCGCGCCCAGCACCAAACCCGCCGAAACCACGCTGATCCTAGCAAACCTACGCATAATGCTTCCTCCATCCGCCCGGCGCTGTTGGGGCGCCCCTTCTAGAGAGTCCGGCGCCCCACATGTCGGTTGGGCACCTTAGGACCACGCCGTGCGGAAGGTCTTAAGCCCATGCGAAAAAGTCTAAATTCGTTGGACAGAAAGACGGCTGCGGCCGACGGCCGCCATTTCATGCTGGGAGGTAACCTTAACTTATCAGGTTTTACCGATCGGTGGACTAAAATAGTAGATGTCGACGCGCATCGTCTGGAACGAAGTAGACAATGGCATCTTCGATGGCATCTTCTTCGGCAAGGCCGCGCACTACTCGGTATCGCGTCGTTGCGAGCGGGATGTTCGTTGCCTTCCTTTTGATGCCCTTCCTAGCCGGCTGTGCGACAAGCGAAGTTGAGGCCGGACCATCCCTGGTCCCGAGTGTCGTACCCATTGTCGAATATTACCACGGCATGGTTCGCCGGGTTCCTTCGGCGACCGGGTGCGTGGCCCTCACCTTCGACGACGGCCCCAACGCGATCTGGACGCCTCAGTTGCTCGCCATTCTCGCCGAAGAGGACGCGGTCGGGACGTTCTTCCTGGTCGGCCGTTGGGTCGCAGAAAGACCGGATCTGGCCGCGGCGATCCGGGCCGGCGGCAATGAGATCGGCAACCACTCCTGGAGCCATCCGCAGCTGACGACGCTGTCCTCAGACGGAGTGCGACGCGAGATCGCCGCGACGGACGCGGCCGTCTTGTCGGCAACCGGCCGGGCCCCAACCCTCATCCGCTTCCCCTTCGGCGACAATGACGCGCGGGTTCTCGCGCTCATGGATCGGCCGGTGATCTTCTGGGATGTCGATTTGGGCGACTGGTCGCACCATTCGCCGGATCAGGTCGTCGCCGCGGTGCTCGGCGCCACGCACTCCGGATCGATCGTCGGCATGCATGACACACACAGCAACACGATCATCGCCATCCGGCAGATCATCCGCGCGCTGCGGGCGCGCGGATATCAATTGGTGACGGTGTCGCGTTTGCTGACCGGCCAGCCGTGCCGGCCGATCAGCGATTAGGCGCTATTGCCCGATGGCGTAGGTCGCCTGCAGGAAGGCGCCGTAGTGGCGGCTTCCGGCGGATTGCGGGACGCTGACTGCCGGCGGGAAGACCGACGCGCCGGCTTCCCAGACCTGCCAGTAGCGACCACCAACACCAATGCTCAGATGGCTGTTCACGGCATAGTCGATGCCACCTTCCAGTTGGAAGCCGAAGCCACGGCCATAGGAGATGATCGGATTGGCGTCGGGACGGAGCCAGTGATTGTCAGTACCGGCGAAGAGAACCAGCGGCAGGAACGCGGCCTGACCGTGGACCGTCAGCTTCGCCGTCGCCGCGACCTCGCCGGTTACGCCGAGGCGCACACCGGCCCAACCACTCGTCTGGCTGATGATCTCATAGTCCGACGGAACCGACGGGTCGCAAATCGGGCTCGTCATCAACTGGGTGCAACCGAACGCCTCGAACCGCTCCATCATGCCGGTGACGCCGGCGAAGCCGCCGATCGATCCGCGCGGACCGTTGAAGAAATTGTAGCCGAGATCAACGCCGGCATAGCTCAAGCGCCCATTGTGCAAGTCAGAGGTCGTCGCCGACTCGGGAACGGTATAGGGCGGGAAGTCCTGATCGATGAGGACGCCGCCGCCCGTAACGCCGGTGCCATAGATGGCGGTGACGAAATATCCCCCCGGGCTGGTGGCGTTGAGGAAGGTCTCCCCGCCAACACCGATCGTGGGACCATAGGTCAACCGCGACACCTCGTTTGTGGGGGCAGGCGCATAGAACAGATGATATTGATACTGGCCAACATCGAGCCAGGCCCGCTTGCCGAATTCGACGCTCCAATCCGAGCCGCCCGTATCGCCGGCACCGGCCATCATGTCGTTAGCGCCGCCGAACCGGTAGTTCAGCCCGGCTGAAATGAAATGGTAGGACTGGCCGACCATCGCCGTGGTGTCCGGCCAAGTCGGACTCGTCAGCGTGACGCTACGTTGCGCGAAGTGGACATAGGAATAGTCGAAGCGGAACGACAGCCCGTGCGACAGCAAATGCTCGACGCCGGCGCCGACGGTCCAGCCGAAAGTCGTGTCGGTGCCCGCGCCCCAAGTCAGACAGGGCGGACAGGAACCCACCAAGGCGTAGAAAGGCTCGGTAATCGAGTAGCTGTGGCGCGCCCAGGCGGCGCCGCCGGTCACGTAGAATTGAGTGTCGCCGGCAACCACGCCGACCCGTCCGGTGAGCGTCCCGAGCACACCGAGCCGGGTATTGCAGATATAGCCATAGCCGACCAAACCGTCGTCGCCGCAATCGACCTGGCCGTCGACATTGCCGACGCTCAGATTGGCCTCAATGCCCAGAACCGCCGGACCGACTTGATGGCCGTAGCCGACCTGAACGCCGCCGAAGACGCCTTGGCTGAGCCCGGATCGATCGAACGGGTAGGTACCAAAAACACCGCCGGCGACTTGGCTTACGTCCCAACTCGCCCAGCCGTAACCGCCGCCATCATGGACGCCGACATAGAACCCATCCCAAGGCGACGTCGCCGTCTGCGCCGCCGCGGCCGTGCTTCCCAGACCGATCAAAGCGGCGGCGAGAACGATATGTTTCATGAATTTGGTTGCCCATTCCCGAGCGGACAAAAGCTCCGCTTTTTCTCAGTTCCACTTTCCTCCATATCGGCCGAGTCTCCTATTGCAGCGGGAACACAGTCGCCAAACTGTTTGCCGAGGCCGACCTCCGCCCGAGCCCTATCACATTGACCGGAAACCGATCGCCGGATCGCCATGGGTCGTCTTAAGGTTACTAGCGAGAATCCGACTTAAAGTTGCCCCACCACGCGTATCCTCCGGCAGAATTGTCGGTGGAACGGGTCATGAATACCGCCAGCAGCCGCGTCGCCTGGGTCGACTACTCCAAGGGTATCTGCATCATCCTCATTGTGATGCTGCATTCGGTGCTCGGCGTTGAAGACGCCATGGGCGAAACCGGATGGCTGCATCCCATCGTCGATTTCGCCCGACCATTCCGGATGCCCGACTTCTTCCTCATCGCGGGCCTTTTCCTGGCGCGCGTGATCGACCGCGACTGGCGGCACTATCTCGACAAGAAAGTCGTCCACTACGCCTATTTCTACGTCCTGTGGCTCATCGTCAATTTCGCCTTCAAGGGGGCGAGCTTTGCCGCCGACGAAGGCTGGAGCGAGGTCGGGCGGCAGTTCCTTCTGTCCTTCATCGAGCCGTTCTCGACGCTGTGGTTCATCTACCTGCTGGCGATCTTCTTCGTCGTTGCCAAACTGACGCGTCGCCTGCCCTGGTGGAGCATCTGGCTTGTCGGGGCAGCGCTTCATCTGGCGCCGATCAGCACCGGCTGGACGGTAATCGACGAGTTCGCCTCACGCTTCGTGTTCTTCTATTCGGGCTACGTCTTCGCGCCGCAGATCTTCCGCTACGCCGCCTTTGCCGGCGAGCGGCCCTTGCTTTCGGCCGTGGGTGTCGCCGTCTGGGCGGTTGTCAATGAGGTGCTCGTCCGTACCGGCATAGCGCCGCTGCCGGGGGTCTCGTTGGTGCTTGGCTTCATCGGCGCCGGGGCGATCATCACGATCGGGGTTCTCTTCTCGCGCCTGAAGATCACCGAGCCGATCCGCTATGTCGGCGCCCATTCGATCGTCGTGTATCTCGCCTTCTTCATCCCGATGGCGGCGTCGCGGGAGCTGTTCGTCAAACTCGGCATCATCTCCGATGTCAGCGTCGTGTCGCTGATCGTTTGGCTCATCGCCTGCATTGTGCCGGTGGTCCTCTATTGGGCCGTGCGCAACAACCGGGCGCGCTTCCTGTTCGAACGTCCGGCCTGGGCCTACATCTACGGTCGGCCGAGCCGCCTCGCTCCGGCCGAGTAACGGCAAAAAAGCCTCGAAAATCTGCGCTTCGCGCAAAGGCAGTCTGTGCACATCGGCCTATGGCCGGGACGCCGTTCTTGATGCCTCAGGGGGCAGCGGCTAAGCCTTTGGCCGCAATCCCGACATCGCCCAGCGGCCCGGAGCGCCTCATGCAAATCGCCGGCTCTGTCCTCGACGCCATCGGTCACACGCCCCTGATCAAGCTGAAAAAGGCCTCGGCGGAAACCGGCTGCGATATCTACGCCAAGGCCGAGTTCATGAATCCGGGTCAATCGGTGAAGGACCGGGCGGCACTGTCGATCGTGCGCGATGCGATGGAGCGCGGCGAGATCGAGGCCGGCGGCGTTATCGTCGAAGGGACCGCCGGCAATACCGGCATCGGCTTGGCGCTGGTCGGCAATGCGCTCGGCCTGCGTTCGGTCATCGTCATTCCCGAAACGCAGAGCCAGGAGAAGAAGGACGCCCTTCGCGTGATGGGCGCTCAGCTGATCGAGGTGCCGGCCGTCCCCTACGCCAACCCCAACAACTACGTGAAGATATCCGGCAGGCTCGCCGAGCAATTGGCCAAGACCGAGCCGGGCGGCGCGATGTGGGCGAACCAGTTCGACAACACCGCCAACCGGCGTGCCCATATCGAAACCACGGGACCGGAGATCTGGGAGCAGACGGGCGGCAAGATCGACGGCTTCATCTGCGCCGTCGGCACCGGCGGCACCCTTGCCGGCATCGGGACATCGTTGAAGAGCTTCGACGAGGATACCGTTATCGGCCTCGCCGACCCGATGGGTGCGGCGCTCTACAGCTACTACACGACCGGCGAGCTGAAATCGGAAGGGTCATCGATCGCAGAGGGGATCGGCCAGGGCCGCATCACCGGCAATTTGGAAGGCGCACCCGTCGACTGCGCGTTCCAAATCCCGGACGAGGAAGCACTGCCGATCGTCTATGACCTTCTTATCCATGAGGGCCTGTGCGTCGGCGCCTCGACCGGCGTCAATGTCGCCGGCGCCATCCGGCTGGCGAAGGAACTCGGCCCGGGCCGCACGATCGTCACGATCCTGTGCGACTACGGCACGCGCTACCAGTCGAAGCTGTTCAATCCGACCTTCCTGCGGGGAAAGGGCCTGCCTGTGCCGTCGTGGATGGAAGCGGGCCCCGACATCGCCGTTCCTTTCGTCGAGGTCTGAGCATGGCGAAAACCGCCAAGGGCGGTCGCGGCACCCGCCTCGTCGCGGCCGGGCGCGCCAAGGACATCACCGGACCGTTCGTCAATCCGCCGGTCGTGCATGCCTCAACGGTGCTGTTCGACAGCGTCGCGGACATGCAGTCGGGCGCAGGCAAATACGTCTATGGCCGGCGTGGCACCCCGACGCTGAACGCACTCGCCGATGCGTTGAGCGAACTCGATGGCGCCGCCGGCACGGTGCTGTGCCCCTCGGGACTGAACGCGATTTCCACCGCATTCCTCGCATTCGCTGCCGCTGGCGATCATGTCCTCTTGCCCGACAGCATCTACCATCCGGGGCGCGCCTTCGCCGACGAGGTGCTGACGCGGCTCGGTGTCGATGTCACCTATTACGACCCGACGATCGGCGGCGGCATCGCCTCGCATCTGCGAGCGGCAACCCGGATCGTCTATGTCGAAAGCCCGGGCTCCAACACGATGGAAATGCAGGACCTGCCCGCGATTGCCGAGGCGGCCCATCATGCCGGCGCCCTCGTCATTGCCGACAATACTTGGGCGACCCCCCTCTTCTGCCGACCGCTGGAGCTCGGCGCGGACGTCGTCGTCCTGGCGGCGACAAAGTATGTTGGCGGCCACGCTGATCTGATGATGGGCAGCGTCGGCGCCCTGCCCGAGTTCTGGCCGGCGCTCAAGCGCTTCCACGGCAATAGCGGCCTTTGCGTCGGTCCGGACGACGCCTATCTCGCACTCCGGGGACTGCACACGATGGAGGTGCGTCTGCTGCGCCATCAGGAATCGGCGCTGATGGTGGCGCGGTGGCTCCGCGAGCGGCCCGAAGTCGCGCGCGTGCTGCATCCGGGCCTTGCCGACAGTCCCGGCCACACCTTGTGGCAACGCGACATGACCGGCTCGTCCGGCCTGTTCTCCGTCGTGCTCAAGGGCGGCAGCGAAGCTGACGCCGCCAAGGTGCTCGATGCGCTGGACCTGTTCGGGCTCGGCTATTCCTGGGGCGGCTTTGAGAGCCTCGCCACGATCGGCAGCCACGGCCTGACGCGCACGGTGCGGCCGTTCGAGGCGGACGGCCCGCTCATTCGCCTACATATCGGTCTGGAAGATCCGGCCGACCTCGTCGCCGATCTGGAACAGGCGCTCGGCCGTTTCCAACCGCGCTGAGGACCGGCTGGCTGCCGCTAGGCTCTTCTGAATATGTGAAAGTCCTGGACCTCCCCTTTCACGAAAGACGAGGGGCGGGAATGTACCCCTTCCAGAGACAGTGCAGCGGGAGGCGGCGTTTCATGGGGCATGGTCATGACGAGGCGGCCATTTGGCTTAAGCACCCTGATCGCCCGCTGGTAGTAGGTGGGCAGATATTCGGGCGCCATATGGATGGATGCGGCAAAGTCCAAAATCCAGTCGAACGTCACGCCGAATTTCTCGAACTGTTGCCATGCGTCGTGGACGAGACGCGGGGCCTTCGGTGCCAGTCCATGCAGCGGGATTTCGTATTGGGCAAACGCATCCAGACTGCGTCGGTGTGAATCCACGCCGAAATAGCTACCGCAATTCAAGTATCCGATCAGCCAAATGCCGTTTCGGCCAACGCCGCATCCGAAGTCGAGAACGGTGTCGGCGGGGCTCAGGCCCAATTCGATCAGGTGATCAACGTTTGATCTGCCGTCGCACCAGGGTCGCCCGTAGGACTGGTGGTGCTTCTCCCTGAGGCAGTACTCAAGAATGTCATCCGCGGCCCGCTTCGGCGTTTCGTGGCCTATTCCGGGGACGGTATCGCGCCAGTTCTTGAGGTCGGGGTCGGGCTGCTCTCCCCATGTTTCGATCGTAGTGGCCGGATTCACTTTTGGACCTCCCCAGGGATGGAACAACCAGACTGTTTGCGCGCGCCGTGGGTTGGTGACCCCGGGTGGATTCGAACCACCGACCAACAGCTTAGAAGGCTGCTGCTCTATCCACTGAGCTACGGGGCCAGGGAATCGGAGTTTCGGCCGAACGCGGCCGCGGATCAATGTGTCCAGGGAGAACGGCGGCCCGGGGCGAAATTGTCCGAATAGGAAATCGACCGTCTCTGCAGGTCGTGCTCGGCATCGACCTCATAGGGAATGCCGTTGCGCTCCGCATAGGCGACGGCTTCTTCACGCGTGGCGAAGGTGAGCCGGAGTTCCTGTTTCATGTCGGCCGACGAGGTGTAGCCCATCAGCGGCTCCACCGTATTTGGCTCCTCGGCGTCCCACACGAGAACCCAATGTCCGGCTTTGGCGTGACCGGATTGCATCGCCGTCTTGGACGGCCGGAATATGCGCGCTGCCATTACTCGCAACAGTCCCTTCGTTCGTGCGAAGCCTTCATGGTCGGGGCAGCAGGATTCGAACCTGCGACCCCCTGCTCCCAAAGCAGGTGCGCTACCAGACTGCGCTATGCCCCGACGGCAAGTCTCCGAGCGCCGGAGTTAGGCAGTTTTCACCGCGCTGGCAAGCGCGGGTCGCGGCACGGCCAGGGAACGAACGGTGCCTGCAGCGTGTTATGACCGGGTCGCACGCGCCCGCCGCCTCCAGGGAGTGATTCTCAATGAACGCCAATTCACCCTCGCGCCGGATCACGGCAAGCGTGATCGCGTCGGCCTTCATGCTCGCCGGCGTCATGAACGCCTCCACCGCGTCCGCTGCCACCGAAGACGCCTGGGAGGCCTTTCGCGCCGATGTCAGTGCCCAGTGCCTCGCGGCAGGCGCCGAACTCTTCGAAACGGTCGACATCATCGTCGATCCGTTCGGATCGCCGAGCTATGGCATGGCGCTGCTGCGAGGCAAGGCACGCGGAGCCAACGTGACGATCATGGCGATCTGCGTCTACGACAAGGCCACCCAGACGGCGGAGATTGGCGGCGAGCTGCCCGACATCGCCACGTTCACCGAATTGGCCTGGACCTACGCTTTCACGAGTTGCGACGCCGCTTGCGAAACTGTCCTTGCAGGGCTAACGGCGAACGACGCCGATGTCATCCAGGGCCTCGCCGACCGCGTTGAGCAGACGATCGCGGCAACCGAGGCGCTGCCGGCGGACGCATGGGCGCCGGAGGCGCGCGAAGTCCTCAATCGCGTCAGGGATCTCCAACCCGGCGGTGATCTGGCCGCCGTCACCACGGGCGAGCGGAACTGCACCGTCTATTGGTACGGGTTTCTGGAAAATGGCGGTCAGGTGGTCGGTGAGCACCAGTGCCGGATTGAGCTTACGGACGAAGGCCTGACCGTCACCAAGCTGACCGGCGAAATGCTGCGGGCGGACATCGTTCCGGCGGGGGGCGGATACGCTTTGGCGATCGGCCGAACATTCATCGACGATCAGCCCGAGCGCGCTTACGATCGGGACAATCCCGACAACGCCGTTAACCCCAACTTCGGCAACTATGCAGGCCTCGCCTTTGTCGACGGCGACGCGCTTTTCATCATCGATGCCGACATGCACGGCTTTGAGCAACCGGACGCGACCTACTTCTCGGTCCTGGTGATCGAGTAGCCCGCGTCAGTTCGGGGCGGGGTAGCAGACGGCTGTGCCGGCGGTCATGCCGGGCGCACGCTCGAGGTCGATCATGTCGCCGGGCTTCAGATCGATCTGCCCGGCGATGCCGCCATTGAGTTCGAGGACATAGCGCACCGGCCCGTCACCGGGGATGCTCTGGTCCGACAAAGGCGTTGCATTCTCATGGATGTTGAGCACTTCGCCGCCGTCACGGATGAAGACCATATCGAGCGGAATGAGCGTGTTGTGCATCCAGAACGCCACCAGCCGCTCGACGCCGAAATCGAACACCATGCCGTGGTCCGCCGGCATCTCGTCGCGGAACATCAACCCACAAGCCTGTTCGGCGGAATTCATCGCCCATTCGACGGTGAAGAGGTGATCGCCCGTGTCGGAGTGGATGGTGATGCATTCGGCATTGGCGGGACAGGAGGCGGCGTCCGTTTTCTCGGCCGGGGCGGGTGCAGCCAGGGCGTAGGCGAGCATGCCACCGACCCCGGCCAGGGCCGCGATGAGAACGATGATGGCCAGCGCGCGCGAAGCCACACCGGGTTGCTGCCGAGGGTTAGGCGTCGCCATGTGATGCTCGCGTTAGTGGGAGGACGGTGCTCCGCCGCCGCCATCGGGACGGATCTCGGCCACCATGAGACCCTTGGGCCCGTCGCCGAAGCGCACCAGCACCGTCTGTCCGGGACGCAGCTCCGTCAAGCCGAAGCGGCGCAGCGTTTCCATGTGGATGAAGATGTCGTCGGTGCCCTCGCCGCGCGTGACGAAGCCGTAGCCGCGGACGCGATTGAACCATTTGACGACGACGCGCTCGAGCCCACTCGACGGGACAACCGTGGTGTGCGTCCGGGCCGGACCCAGCTGTGAAGGATGAACCGCCGCCCCCTCGTCCATGCTGAGGACGCGCACGGCCTGCAGGCCCTTCGGACGGTCGGATACTTCGCAGCTAATCTGCGCGCCTTCATAGGCGGTCTGATACCCGCCCTGGCGCAGACACGAGACGTGAATCAACACATCCGGCATGCCATTATCCGGAATGATGAAGCCGTAACCCTTTGCAACATCGAACCATTTAATGACGCCTGAAACCTCGATCAGGTCCGCTGGCGCCTCATCTACGAACTCGTCGAGATGAGGTCCCTCTTGCGAGAGATTGGCCCCCATACGCGCCCCCGTTTGCACCGCAAGTATTGATTCCGAGTGGATCGCCGTAGTCCGAATCGTGTTTCAGAATAGCACTCGGGGGGACACTAGCGAGTCAAAACGCCAAGCCGGCTAAGGGTGCGATGATTGTTGCTTTGGATTCAAAACTCTGGCCTGTGGGGAGTGCGCGAAGCGCTCCTTTTTGCAGCGAAAAGCACCGCAAAAAGCGTTGCGCAAATGGGACACCGACATGAAATATCTACACACGATGGTGCGGGTCAGCGACGTTGCCGCGTCGCTTCGCTTCTATTGCGATCTGCTCGGGCTGCGCGAACTGCGCCGGCACGACAGCGAAGCGGGCCGCTACACGCTGATCTTCCTCGCCGCCCCCAGCGACGATGATGCGCAGATCGAATTGACCTTCAATTGGGATCCCGAGGTCTATAGCGGCGGACGGAATTTCGGCCACCTCGCCTATGCCGTCGATGACATCTATGCCGCCTGTCAGCGGCTGATGGATGGCGGCGTCACGATCAGCCGGCCGCCGCGCGACGGACGTATGGCCTTCGTTCGGTCGCCGGACGGCATCTCGGTAGAACTCCTCCAGGCCGGTGGAGCCCTGCCGCCGAGGGAGCCGTGGCTGTCGATGGCCAACAGCGGCAGCTGGTAGCAGCAAGCGCCGCTTGGCACCTCAGCGGCGGCTCTCTATAAGCGCCTTGCTTGCGCCCTTCGTCTAGCGGTCCAGGACGTCGCCCTTTCACGGCGAAAACACGGGTTCGATTCCCGTAGGGCGTACCAGCAGCAACCCCCACGACTTCCCTCGCCGTGCCTCGGTTCCCGTTACCGGGCCTCGATGACAGTGACCGGGCCGGCCGCTTCGAGCAGCGGCTCGAGCACCTGCGCATCGCCCGCCACCACCACCTGCAAATTCGCCGGCAACAGGCGCGCCGCCGCCTCAAGAGCGGTCTGCGGCGTGACCGCCCCGATCAGCTCCGGGTACAGGGCGATGTCGCTCAGCGGCAGCCCTCGGATCCAGTAGGCCGAGATGTTGTTGACGAAGTCCTGGTAGGTTTCGAGGCCAAGCGCGAAACGCCCGATCATGCCGTCGCGCACCGGCGCGAGTTCATCGTCGCCGATCGGCTCCGTTCGCAGCCGCTGCACCTGCGCGATGATCGCCTCCACCGCCTCGGCCACCGTGCTTACCTGGACATTCGCCACGACCTGAAAGGTGCCGACCCCGGCCGGGAAAGAGAGGCTGGAGCGGACGCCATAAGTATAGCCATATTGCTCGCGGATGATCCGGTTCAGCCGCGACGACAGACCCTGACCGAGAACGGCGTTGGCGACGGCGAGATCATAGCGATCCGGATCATTGCCGCGGACGGCGAGATTGCCGATCATGACCGAGGCCTGCTGCGCGCCGGGCACGTCGACCAGAAGGATCGGCTGCGGCGTCTCGGGCGCCGTCACGGCCGGCAGGGCGATCTCGGGCGGATCGCCGGCGACATGCCAATCCGAGAAATGGGACTCGGCGAGCGCCAAGGCATCCTCAGTCGAGATCCTCCCGGTGATCACCAGCAGTGCGTTATCGGGCCGGGCGACGCGTTGATAATAGGCGACGATCTGATCGCGCGTGATCGTGCTGACATCGTCGAGCGTGGTGATGCGGCCATAGGGATGATCACCGTAGACGGCGGGATAGAAGGCGCGCGTCACCTGCTGGCCGGGGTCGCCGAGCGCGGCCTGGAGGCCACCCTGCAACTGGCCGAGTTGGACGTTGAGTTCATCCTGCGAGAACACCGGATTGAAGGCCATATCGGCGAGGAGATCGAAGGACAGATTGCGGTCCTCGATCAGCGAGAAGATGCCGAAGCCGATCATATCGTCACCCGAATAGGCTCCGGTGACGCCGCCGCGCAACTCGATAGCGGTGGCGATTTCTTGCGCCGATTTTGACGTCGTTCCCCGGGTCAGAAGCTGCGCTGCGATATCGGCAACCGCCGGGCTCTCGCCTTCGACGAGGCTGTGCCCGCCCCGGAACACCAGATCGAGGGACAGAACTGGAAGCTCCGGCATCTCGATCACGACCACTTGCAGGCCGTTGTCGAGCGTCATTTCGGTGATCGGCGGGAAGCCCAGCGTCGTGACCGGAAGCGGGGCCGGCGGATCGGCAAACGGCAAGGCGAAGTCGACGTTGAACGCGTCGTCGGCCGCCGTTCCGGTGGCGCCGACAAAGGGCACCGGTTCGACGAAGGGCTGCGGATCGCCGACATTTACGCGGAAGATGTGACGCTCCGGCGGCGCGAGATAGGCCGCAGCGACACGCTGGATATCCTCAATCGTGACGGCGGCGATGCGGTCGAGTTCGCTGACCGCCGCGGCGGGATCGCCGTAGAAGCCGTTGCCCTGCTGCACTTCCTCGGCAACGCCGAGCGCCGTTTCCATGCTGGCGATACGCTGGCTGCGGATCAGGGCCACGGCCTTGTCGATCTCGTCCTGCGTCACGCCTTCGGCGACGATCTGATCGAGTTCGCCCTGGAAGCGCTGTTCCAATTCGTCTCTCGTCACCGACCCCGGCAGGAGAATGACGCCGAACAGACCCGGGCCGGCATTCGTCTGAACGAATGCGTCGGCGACCAGGGCCGCGCCGGTGTCGACGAAATCGCGAGACAGTCGGCTGCTGTCGCCGGTGCCGAGGATCGCAGCAAGCACTTCCAGCGCCGGCGAATCAGCGTCGCGTGGCGTTGGTATCTCGTAGCCAATCAGCGTCGCGGGGATGCGGATCAGGCTGTCCTCGATGGTGAAGACCTGCTCCGCGGTCTGCCTCGTCGGCACCCATTCGGGAAGCTGGGGCGGGTCTTCGCCGCGCGGGATCGGAGCGAAATATTGGGTGACGAGATCGCGCGCCGTGGCCGGATCGAAATCGCCGGCGACGACGAGCGTGGCGTTGTTCGGCACGTAGTAGGTCGCGTGGAAACTCGCGATCTCGTCCACGGTCGCGGCGTTGAGGTCGTCGACCGCGCCGATCGGCTCGCGGCGATACGGGCCGTAGCTGTAGGTCTGCGCATAGAAGTCTCGCAGAGCCAGGCCATAGGGCGCGCCGCCGTAGTTCTGCTGGTATTCCTGAATGACCACCGCACGCTGATTGTCGAGATTGGTCTGCGTCACCGCGAGCGAGGCCATGCGGTCTGCCTCGAGCCAGAGGCCGAGCGGAAGCTGATGAGCGGGCAGCGTCTCGTGGAAGGCGGTCTGGTCGAGTGCGGTGTACGCATTGTAGCTGCCGCCGGCATCGTCGACGAGGCGGAGCAGCGCGTCCTTGGTCAGGTTCGCCGTGCCCTGGAACATCATGTGCTCGAAGAGATGGGCGAAGCCGCTGCGCTGATCGGGGTCGTTGGCGCCGCCGACATGGTACCAGATGTCCACCGCGACGACCGGCGCGGAGTGATCCTCAACGAGGATCACTTTCAGCCCGTTATCGAGCGTGAAAGCATCGTAGTTGAGCGCGATGCTCGGCTGGGCCGAGGCCGAACCGGCGGCAAACGTTAGAACCAGCCACGCGGCAAACGCGGTGCGAAAGCGCATTCGTACCTCCCCAGCCCGCTTCTCATTGCGAGCTTCCGTCCCGTGTTCCCCTCGACGCAGTCCGCTGACGCCGGGCACTATAGGTCCGCTCCGACTGATCCGCCAAGAGCGACGCGGGGACCGGTGACAAGGGAAGAAAGAAGAGCGAAACCGCGCGATACTGCGCTCGATTTGACACGAATGCCTCTTGTCTGCTGTACGCAGAACCGGTCGGCGGCCACTAACGGGCTGCAGCCAACGAGAATCAGGGTCGCCGCCGTTGAAACAAGACGATAGTCGCTTCGCCAGTTTCGCGATGCAGCGCGACAAACTCGCGACTGATTTGGCTTCGCTCTGCATCAACCGAAAGGTCGACCCGCAAATCGCGGTTCGGGTGGTGGCGGCGGTGGACCGTCTGGATCCGGTCAGGTTTGAGGAAATTCAGAGTTCGACGAAGGCGCTGTTTCCGGAACCGAGCCGGCACAACTCGTATTTGGACTTTCGCCACTACGTCTACAAAGGCGTCCGTATCTTCTTCATGTTCCGGGAGAAGATGAACATGCCGAGGCGCGTGCTGGATATCGGCAGCGGCTCCGGCGCGTTCGTGTTCGTCTGCGATGCGCTCGGCTTTCAGGCCAATGGCCTGGACCTGCCAAGAGCCTCACGGAAGAGCGAGTATCTGGAGCTGAACTATTTGATGGCCGACTGGTATGGCGCGCAAATCATCGAGCACCGGATCACGCCGCGCGTTCCGCTGCCGATCGCTGATCGGTCGTTCGACGACTTCACGATCTGGCATCCGAACTTCTATTCCCAATGGGGAGAGGCTGATTGGGACTACTTCCTTGATGACTTGAACCGTTGCTCGACCGGGAATGCGTCCGCCGCGTATATCAGGATCAACCAGGAGAAGAAGTTGCGCGGCGATGATTTCCTGTTTCCGATCGAACCGCTCAACCAGTCCGTCGCCAAACGCGACCACGGCCGAGCGGGCAAGGCCTACGTCCTCAACCTTCGCTGAAATGCGGTGCGACCTGATGCCTAGCTGTCCGCTTGCCGCTAGTCAGTGACCCGCACATGCACGACGGCGACGCCGTCGGCATAGATCCGCCGCCAATGCGGGTCCTGGTCGAGGAATGCGACGGCGGGCGTCTGCGGCGACAGCAGCGTCGACTGGATGCCATATTCGTCCAGCATCCGCACGAAGTCGGTTAGATCGGCGAGCGTGACGGCCCGGTGATGGCGCAGGACGAAATCGGTGCCGTAGAGTTCGGTGCGTCCGTCGATGAACGGCGCCATGCCGTCGAAGATCAGGTAGGCGCCGAAGCCATAGTCATTGAGCACCGGCTCGGCATTGGCGCTGCGTATCGCAGCGATCGCGGCGGCGGGCGTGTTGCGCGAATCCGGCGTCCAATCTTGCGTCCCGGCGAAGGCGATGCCAGCGACCAGGACGACCGCAAGCGAGCCCGCGGCCCAAGGTAGCGCCGCCCTCCCCTGTAGCGGTTCACTGCGCGCCAAAGGCGGATATTGCTGCGCCAAGGGTAGCGCCAAGGCGAGCGGCGCGAGAAGCCCAAGCAGTTCGCCATTACGTGTCGCGGACAGCGCAAGATGCGTGAGGCCCAGGACGATCAGGATACGCACCCATGGCAGGCGGAAGCCGCGGGCGAGCGCCAGACCGATGCCGAGGAGCAGCACGACCTCGAACGCTCCGACGGAGCCGAAGTTCTGCGGTTGCCATTCGCCGATAATCGACAAGGCGGAACCAAGGCCGAGAATGCGGACGGTGGTGAGAATAGGCTCGGCGCCGTAAGGCGTGACGCAGGCAGCGGCGATGGCCGCCACCAGGAAAGCGCCCCAGCGGAGCGCCACGGTCAGACGATCACGCTTGTCCGCCGCGACGAAAGCGTCGAGCCCGAAGGACGCCGTCAGCAGCAGGCCGAGCGTGAAGCCGCCATGCAGATTGGCCCACACCACCATCAAGGGCAGCAGCCAGAATGACGGCGCACGGCGGGAGTCGGCAGCGGTGGCGATGCCACCCACCCAGGCGACCATGAAGGGGAAGGCCAGCACATGCGGCCGGGCGACGATATGCGGCGCAGCGAGAACGAAGGCGACGATGACGAGGACAAGCGCCGCGACCAGCGACAGATTGCGCCGGAGAACCCAGGTCAGCAGACCGAACGCTGTGGCTGCCGCCGTGGCCGCCAGCAGCACAACGGCGGTCCAACTGCCGGCGCGATAGGCGAGCGCATAGAGAAGCTGCGACAGCCATTCCTGGGCGACCCAGGGTTCGCCCGCCATTGTCGAGGAGAACACATCAGCATGCGGCACGGCGCCGTTGTCGATGATCCATTCGCCGACGGTGATGTGCCAGTAGATGTCGGCGTCGTTGAGCAATGCCGGCGCGGCGACGAGCAGCACGACGAAGATCGCCGCCGCGGCGAATACCGGCAGCAATGCCGGTATCGGAACCGAATGGCTCGTGGCAATCAGCGGCCTGACCGACATTCTTGGGTCACTCCCGTTTCTCTCGAGAGAAGCGCGTGTCCCTTATGCGGCGGCCGGGTAAGGGTGAGGTTAAGACGCTGAGCCGCCTGCGGCGGCTTCGTAGTTAGTGTCCGTGCGCGGAGCCGGGCAACGGCCCGGTTACCGTCTTCACCGGGATCTTGAGATAGGCGACGCCATTGTCTTCGGCGGGCGGCAACTTGCCGGCTCGGATGTTGGTCTGGATCGACGGCAGGAGCAACCGGGGCGTCGACAGCGTTGCGTCGCGGCTGGTGCGCATCGCGACGAACTCCGCTTCGGTCACCCCTTCATGAACATGGACATTGTGTTTGCGCTCGTCGCCAACCGTGGTGTCCCAGCGATAGTCGTCGCGCCCCGGGGCTTTGTAGTCGTGGCAAAGATGGAGCCGCGTCTGCGGCGGCAGGGCGAGCAGCTTGTGGATTGAATTGAACAGCGCATGCGCGTCGCCGCCGGGGAAGTCAGCCCGCGCGGTGCCGTAGTCGGGCATGAACAGCGTGTCACCGACGAAGACGTCGTCGCCGACCTTGTAGGAAACGCAGGCCGGCGTGTGACCGGGCGTGTGCATCACGGTGAAGGTGAGATCGCCAACGGTGAAGCTGTCGCCGTCAGCGAAGAGGCGATCGAAATCGCTGCCGTCGGTCTTGAGGTCATCGGCGTTGAACACTGGGCGGAAGATGCGCTGCACGTCCTTGATGTGCTCGCCGATGCCGATTGACGCGCCCGTCTTCGCCTTCACGTAAGGCGCGCCGGAAAGGTGGTCGGCATGCGCATGCGTCTCAAGCGCATAGGCGATCGTGAGACTTTTCTCTTCCGCCGCCTTGAGGATCACTTCGACGGAATCGATCGACACCGTGCCGGACGCGGCGTCGAAGTCGAGAACCGGATCGATGATGACGCCGGCGCCGCCGTCATGATCCCAGACCAGGTAGCTCACCGTATTGGTGGGCTCGTCGAAAAACGCCTGGATCTTTGCTTGTTCGTTCATTGTCGTGTTCCTCAGCGGATTGGGCGCCTATCGGAATGGCCGCTTGCGGCAACCATTCCGATAAGAAGTTCCCATTTGGCCTCATTAGACCGCGTGCATGATCACAGCCATCGCGACCAGTGCGAAAGTGAGGGAGATCGGAATCAGCGCCATCAGGACGAGCGCGGCCGGTCCCGACACCGTTCCGCCGCCGGTCTCCACCTTGCTTCCCAGGAACTGCCTGAAGCTTTGGGCGCGAGGCGTGGCGGGGCCGTCATGGCGGCGCCAGAATGTCTGGGCCGTGCGGGCCATCAGCCACGGTACGCCGATGAAGGCGGCCAAGACCAGCGTGAAGATGACGAGCGGCAAATAGTGGTCCGTTGGCGTGGCAAATCCGACCCAAAGCACCAGGATCATCGCCACATAGCCGCCGGCGGTGATGCCGACAGTTGCCGGATGCAACCGGCTCAACGGCGGATGTTGAACGGCAACGCCGGAGGTCGCTGACCGGACCGGCCTGCCCAGATGTGTCGTAGCAATCGTATTCATGTCTCTGCTCCTTCAATTTGAAGCGAGTCTTGCGGGGGCTACCGCCCTTTTGGCGTCCTGCCCGTATCGGCTCTTGACACATATATTAGCGATATCTAATTTAGTCAATGCTAATGGAGATTGGCATGACGACACCAATGCAGGATCAAGGCTTCACCGAGCTGGCGACCAGGGCCGGTGACGCGGCGCGGTTGCTCAAGCTGCTGGCCAATGAACGGCGCCTGCTCGTGCTGTGCCATCTGGCTGCCGGCGGCGAACTGAATGTCGGCGACCTCGGCACCCTTGTGGGCCTTGGCCAGTCGGCGCTGTCGCAGCATCTTGCCCTGATGCGGGAAGATGGTCTGGTCGCCTGCCGCCGCGATGGGGTTACCATGCTTTACCGCATCGCCGACCCCATCGCGGACAGCCTGATGCGCACTTTGAAGAACCTCTACTGCCCCCCCAAGAAAAGGAAACACTGACGATGCTTACCCCGATTTCTCCGATCGAAGCCCGCTCCATGCTCCAGTCCGGCGCGTTGATGTGCGATGTCCGCGAGCCCGCCGAATTCGCCAGCGGCCACGTCGAAGGCGCGCGCAACTTGCCTCTGTCGCGATTGAACGGCGAGGCGCCCGATGCGGAGCGACCGCTCATCTTCTGCTGCCTCAGCGGCGCGCGGACGGCGATGAACGCGGCCCGTCTGGCCCAGACCGCCGGCCGCCCCGCCTATGTTCTGCGCGGCGGCATGCAGGCCTGGAAAGGCGCCGGCTTGCCAGTCACGCGTGACTAATTGATCCTCATGCGATGGATCTGACCCTCGCCCAATACGGGCTCTCAGTCCTCTCGGGCGTTTTTGTCGGGTTCTCGCTGGCTCTCGTTGGCGGCGGTGGCTCGGTGCTGGCCGTGCCCCTGCTGGTCTATGTTGTGGGCGTCCCCCTCCCTCATGTCGCGATCGGCACCAGCGCCCTGGCCGTCGCCGCCAACGCCGCAGCCAATGTCATCCCGCACTGGCGCAGTGGAACGATCAAGTTTCGCTGCGCCTTTGTTTTTGCCGGGTTCGGCATTGTCGGCGCGCTGATCGGGTCGACGATCGGCAAGGCGATCGATGGACATCAGCTGGTCGGCTGGTTTGGCCTCGTCATGATCGCCGTCGCCATCGGGATGCTGTTTCGCAGGCCCAGCAGCGACAAACCGGAAGTGCGGCTCGACCGCAATACGGCCGGCGTCCTGGTTCCCCGACTTGCCGCCGCGGCGCTGCTCGTCGGCCTGGTTGCCGGCCTGTTCGGCATCGGCGGCGGTTTTCTGATCGTGCCGGCGCTGATGCTGGCGACCGGCATGCCGATGATCAACGCGGTCGGCTCATCCTTGATTGCTATTGCCGCACTTGGCGCGGCGACGGCGGCCAACTACGCGGTCAGTGGCCTTGTCGATTGGGGCCTTGCCGCGACGCTCCTCGCCGGCGGCGTGGTCGGCGGCTTCGGCGGTGTCTATGTGGCGCGCCGGATGGCGACGCGGCGCCGCCTGCTGACCATCATCTTCGCCGCTGCCGTGATGGCAGCGGGTGTCGCGGTGTCGGTCCAGAATTGGACTTGAGAGATGGAACGGCGGGGCCGCGCCCCGCCGCCCGAGTTCTCCGCGGTCAACATTTACCGCCACTCCCACCAGCCGCGCGACTTCTCGCGTGGCGGCAGGCCGACATCCTCGCGAAGGAGGTTCGGCACCTCCATCCGGTCGTGGATCTCGTTCCGGCGCCGGTCGCGGAGGCGGATGACGGCATAGAGCCCCGCCACCACAATGCTGACGACGCCAATTCGCGGCAGTGCCGACGGTGTTTCCTTACTGGCGGTTGTTAATCCGCCATCCGTGGTCCTTGCGATAGACATAGGTTTCCCGCTGCGTTTCGGCGCAGTCGGCCTCTGTTGGAAGCTAGGAATAGGACCTGAGACCTGAGCGGAACGGAATCGTCCGCGGCGGTCAAAAGTCCCTATGGCGTTTGAGTGATGAAGATGTCCGGTGCCGGCCTGTAGGGGGCCAGCGGGAGGCCGCTAAATATTGCGCCAAGTCTTTCGGCACATGAGTCGGCCAAACATCCCCACACGATGGGAGCGAAACGTTACCGTCATGAACGCCCCCTTTTTCTTGCGGGGTTGATAGGACGAGGCGGCTATAAGCCGACGCGTTTTGATTCGCCAGAGGTGATCGCAACCCTTCGAACACGTTCTTGTGGCTTGTGGCCAATCGGCAACGCCGCGCGACGCGAGCCCTTCTTTCGAACGCTAGCGGCGGAAGCCCGGTCCCGACGCTTCGCCCGGCTTCAGATTGTTGAGCAGCGCCATGGCCAGCGCCGCGGCAAGGAGGAAACCGGCCGCAACCGTCAGAGCGGTCGCCCAGCCTTGGACCAGGAACGGGGCGTAGGCCGCCGCTGCCGCCGGGTCGAGGGCAAGCCCGTCAGGGCCGAGCACGGGCGGCCCCGACGGCGCCAGCGCGTCCGTCCGCCAATCGGAGATCGCCGTCAATATGCCGAGGCCCAGCGCCCCGCCCACCTGCTGGCTGGCGTTCAACATCGCAGAAGCAACGCCGGTCTGCTGCGCGGGCACGCGGGCGAGCGCCGATGTGGTGAGGGCAACGAAGGCGAGGCCCATGCCGATGCCGAGGAGCACGGCTCCGGGGAGAATGACGCCGGCATAGCTGGCATCCGGGGTCAGGCGCAGCCCCACATAGACGAGACCCACGGCCGCGAGCAGCGGCCCGATGATGCCAATGCGGCGCGGGCCGGCGCGGCCGATGGTGGCCGAGGCGATCGCCGCACCGACAATGACGAACACCGTCACCGGCAGGAAGGCGAATCCCGCGTCCAAGGGTTCCCAGAGCCGGATCTGGCGGATCCAAAGCACCAGGAAAAAGAACACGGCGAACAGACCGCTGGCGGTGAAGAGCCCGGCCGTCACTGCGCCGACGAGGCTCCGATGGCGGAGCAAATCGCGCGATATCAGCGGCGCACGCGCGTAGGCCACGCGGAAGATGAACCCGACGATGAGAACGGCCGAGCAGATCAGCGCGGCCAGGGTTGCCCCGCTCCAGTTCGACCGGTTGCCCGTGACCAAGCCATAGACAAGCGTCATCAGGCCGGCGGTGACCATGACGGCGCCAATCGCATCGAACTGGCGTGTGTCCTTGTCCCGGCTTTCCGGAACGATCCGGAAGGCGGCGACGATGGCAAAAATGGCGATGGGCACGTTGACGAAGAGCACCCAGCGCCAGTCAGCATATTCGGTCAGGAAGCCGCCGAGCAGCAGGCCGAGCGCAGCACCGCCCGCCGAAATCGCGGCCCAGATGCCGAAGGCGCGATCGCGCTCCCGCCCCTCGGAAAACACCACGGCAAGGATCGCGAGCGCCGAGGGCGACATCATCGCGGCGCCGAAGCCCTGCAGCACGCGCGCCCCGATCAGCATGCCCAGGCTGGTGGAGAACCCGCCGAGCAGGGAGGCAATGGCGAAGATGACGGCGCCGGTGACGAAGATGCGGCGCCGCCCGAAGCGGTCGGCAAGCTTGCCGCCAAGGAGAAGGAAGCCCCCGAAGACGACGGCATAGCCCGTCACGACCCATTGCAGATCGGCTTGGCTCTCCACGCGGAGCGTGGCCCGGATGTTCTCGAGCGCGACATTCACGATCGTCAGGTCGAGCACGATCATCAGCTGACCGATGCCGACGACGAGGAGGATCAGGTTCTTGGGAAGCGGACGGTCGGCCAACGCACGATCGAGCTAATTCAGGGACTGAGTGCTTTGGTACCGCCCCCGCGAGGCTGGCTCAAGCCGGTGTCCGCAACGGCGACCGCGACACAGATGCCGGGCACGGCAATCGAAGGCCGGCGGGCCACCTATCGGGGCGGCCCGCCGGAAAGCGCTAGCCCATGCCCATTCCGGGCTGCACGTCATCTTTGGTGGCGCGCACGATCGACGTCATGATCACCGCCGCGGAGAAGATCAGGATCGCCCCGACGAGAAGCGCCTTCGTCCAGCCATCCACAGTGGCGGAGAGAAATACCGGAAACTCGGCTGGATTGACCGGGAATCCGTTCGGCCCGAGGGCCATGCCCTCGGTGAGCGTATTCGTCCGCCCCGTCGAAACCGCGGTGAGTAGCGCCAGGCCGACGGCACCGCCAACCTGCTGGGCGGCGTTGAGGAGGCCGGAGGCGATACCCGAATGCTCTTGCGGGACGCCCGCAACGGCCGAGCTGACCAAGGCCGGGAACGTGATGCCCAGACCGATCGACATGATCAGCTGTGTCGGCAGCAGCAGCGCCACGTAGGACAAGTCGGGCTTCAGCCAGAACGACAGAGCGAGCATGCCAAGTCCGGTCAGGATCGGGCCGATCGTGAGCAACGGACGCGGTCCGACGCGGCTCATCATCACCGTCGAGAAGCCGGCGCCGATAATGATGCCGACAGTGAACGGGAGGAAAGCGAAGCCGCTCTGCAATGGCGTCCAGCCATTGACCTGCTGCATCCACAGAACGAGGTACAGGAACACTGAGAAGAGGCCCGCACCGACGAGGATGCCGCCGAGATTTGCTCCGCTCAGATTGCGGTAGCGGAACAGCCCCAAAGGCAGGAGCGGCCATCTGATCCGCGCCTGGATGACGACGAAGCTGACGAGCAGCACCAACGCCGCGGCAACGACGCCGATCTTGGTCCCGGTTGCCCAATCGGCGTTGTTGAGATTGACCAGAGCGTAGACCAGCGTCGAGAGACCGGCCGTCACCAGCACAGCGCCGAATACATCGAAGCCCTTGGCCTCTTCATGCCGGCTCTCCGGGACGAAGCGCATAGCGCCGAAGATGGCAAAGGCCGCGATCGGGACGTTGACGAAAAACACCCAGCGCCAGTTGGCATACTCGGTCAGTACGCCGCCAAGGATGAGACCCAGCGCAGCGCCGCCGGCCGAAATGGCCGCCCAAACGCCAAACGCGCGGTCCCGTTCTTTGCCCTCGGCGAAGACGACGGTCAGGATCGACAGCGCCGCCGGCGCCATCATCGCGCCGCCCGCGCCTTGAACGGCACGAGCCGTGATCAACACACCCAGACTATTGGCGAGGCCGCCCGCGAGCGAGGCGATGCCAAACAGGACCAGGCCGGCCATGAAGATAGTCCGGCGACCGATGCGGTCGGCAAGCTTGCCGCCGAGCAGGAGGAAGCCGCCAAAGGTCAGCGCATAGCCGGTGACAATCCACTGCAGGCTGGTCAGACTGCTGATCACCAGATCATTTCTGATGCTGTTCAGCGCGACGTTCACGATCGTGCCGTCGAGAATGATCATCAACTGGCTAATGCCCAGGATGAAAAGGATGAGGCCCTTGCGGAGCGCAGGCGCCCCAGCGCCGGGCGGCATTGCGGCTTCGGAAACGGTCATTTGGTAACCCGTGCTTTTTGCGGAGAATGGAGCGTGCGCGACGCAATTTGGGGTCGCGCGAGCCGGCCCTTTTACGCCTTTTCGCTCGCGGTAGTGTGACAGAATCAGCGCATCAGCTATGCGATAAGCGGGAAACCAACACCTTCTGTCCCGACGAAATCCATCGGATCCGCGAGATTCGGCAAAGCCACCGACTAATTAGACCCGGTGCGGCTGGGCCGGCGGATGTTGCCGCCACAATGCCAATTCCCATTTACGAGGCAAAATGGATCACGCAGACGCAGCGATCGGCGTCCAGATAGCGATGAGGTGAGGCTCGCAGATGAAGGCCCGTCACGTCCCGTTGCTCGTGCTTGTGTTCGCCGTGCCGGCGTCGTCGGCGCTTGCCCTCGACAGCCACACCTATGCCGACGTGACGCCTGCCGTGTTCGCTTGTGTGAAGGAGACCAGCCAAACGCGGCAGGGAACCATCTATTCCGAGGCCGGCTCCGATCGCGGAACGGCCACCACCGCATCGTCTCTTTGGACCGTGGTGATGGACTACGTCTTCTCCCCGGAGAGCGGCGACCTGCAATACTGGCTCAGAAGGAAGACCTGGATCGTGCCGACCGGCGCGGTCTGGAACGGGATCGCCGATATGATCGCGGAATGCCGAGCCCAGCAGCAATAGGCGAACCGTCAGCGGTCGCCGGCCTCGACCTCGGCGACATCGGCGATCTTGAGCGTCGGCCGCGCTTGCCCTTGCCAATGGTCGAGCGATAGCGTTCCGGCGATGTGCAGCGGCCCGCCGCCGCGGTCGAGAAGCCTCTGGCCAAGCGGCGTCTCCCCGGCGCGAAAGGCCATCGCCTTGAGCGTTGCGCCGCCGGCGCCCGCGATGCCGACACGGACATGGCCGTTGCCGACCGTTTCGGAATAGGTGACGCGGTGCGCCGGGAAAGCGAGCATCGGCGGCGGGTGGCCGGCACCGAACGGCCCGGCCCGCTCCAGCAATTCGATCGTCTCGGCAGTGGCGCCACCGGCGGTCGTCACGGCGTCGATCTTCAGATCACGCTCTGCCGTGGCGGCCCTGGCGACTTCGCCGGCCAAGGCTGTGGCCATGAATTCCTCGAAGGCATGCAGTTGGTTCATGGCCACTGTCACTCCGGCCGCCATCGGATGACCGCCGCCCTTGACGAGGATGCCGCGATCGACGGCCGCCTTGACCGCCCGGCCGAGATCCACGCCCGGGATCGAGCGGCCTGAGCCGACGCCAAAGCCGGACGGACCATCGGCGATAGCGAAGGCCGGCCGGCCGAAGCGCTCTTTCAGGCGCGCCGCGATTAGACCGACGACGCCGGGGTGCCAGCCGGGATCATGCGTGATGACCACCGGCGGATCGCCGCCGCCATCGAAGACGGGCTCGGTCGCCGCCATGGCCTCGGCGACCATCGCCGCCTCCAGCGTTTGCCGCTCGGTGTTGAGGCGATCCAGCTCCAGAGCGATCCGTTCGGCTTCGGCCGGATCGTCGGAAGCGAGCAGCGCCGCTCCCAGCGCGGCGTTGCCGATGCGGCCGCCGGCATTGATGCGAGGGCCGATGAGGAAGCCGAGATGCCCAGCTTCGATCGGACCCGTGAGGCGCGCCAGCCGCGCCAGAGCAGCAAGGCCGATATTCTCCTGCCGGCGCATCGCGAGAATGCCCTTCACGACAAAGGCGCGGTTGAGCCCGGTCAGCCCGACCACATCGCAAACCGTGCCCAGCGCGACGAGGTCCAGCCACTTCAACAGATCAGGCTCCTTCGTCACGGCGAAGAAGCCGCGCTGGCGCAGCTCGCGGTTGACCGCGACAACCGCCATGAAGACAAGCCCGACGGCGGCGAGATGGCCGAGCCCGGAGAGATCGTCCTGGCGGTTCGGGTTGATGATGGCGACCGCCGGCGGCAGGGCCGCGGACGCCAGATGATGGTCGATCACCACCACGTCGATACCGCGCCGCCGGGCGTGTTCAAGAGCATCGACGCTGGTCGTGCCGCAGTCGACCGTCACAATCAGCGTTGCGCCGGCGTCCGCCAGCTTGTCGATCGCCTCGACATTGGGGCCGTAGCCTTCGAACAGGCGATCGGGAATGTAGACGGTCGGCTGGAGGCCAAGGCTTTTCAGATATCGATTCAGCAAAGCCGACGAAGTCGCGCCATCGACATCGTAATCGCCGAAGATGGCGATCTCCTCCTCGGCCTCGACGGCATCGGCGATGCGCGCCGCACCGACGTCCATGGCGGTCAGCGTCGCCGGGTCCGGCATGAGGTGGCGCACCGTCGGATCGAGGAACGCCGTCGCCTCCTCGGCGGAGACGCCGCGCCCGGCGAGAATGCGCGCGAGTAGCTCAGGCAAATCATTGCGCTGGGCGATATCGAGCGCCAAGGCGCTGCCCCGGGCATCTAGCCGATCGACCCAACGGCGACCCGTCACCGAGCTCTCGACACCGAGAAAGGAGCGGATCGGCGCCGCCGCGTGGCGGCCCATCGCTTCTTCGAGTTCGGTTGCGAACATGTCAGGTGGCCGTGGTCCGGCGGTCATCGCCGAATTTGGGATGATAAGCGATTCGCGATCAAGGGCCGAAACGTCGCCCTACCCCAGCGGCTCGATGCGGATGAGCTGCGGCTCGGCGGCGATGTGGCCATCGGCGTGGATCTCGTCGAGGGCTGCACGGATGGCGGATTCGTTGGTCTCGTAGGTGATCAGAATCACCGGCTGCGGTGCCGCCGGGGCGAGATGGCCGGGCGCGCCCGAATGTGGCGTGCGTCGGCGCTGCACGATGGATTCAAGCGAAATGCCCTGCTCGGCCATGCGGGTCGCGATGGCGGCGAAGGCGCCCGGCCGATCATAGACCGAGAGGCGGAGATAATAGCCGCCCTCATGGGCACGGATCGCCGCCCGCTTGTGCGGCGCCAGCTCGGTTGCCGGAATGCCGAAAGTCGGCAGCCTTATGCCGCGCGCGATATCGACGATATCCCCTATCACGGCCGAGGCGGTCGCGTCGCCGCCGGCGCCCGGGCCCGACAGCACCAGCTCGGCGGCATAGTCGGCCTCGATGGCGACCGCGTTGGTGACGCCGTCAATGGCGGCGATCGCCGAGGCCTTCGGCACCATCGCCGGATGGACGCGCTGCTCGATGCCGGTCTCGGTGCGCATGGCGATGCCGAGCAGCTTCAGCTTGTAGCCAAGCTCGTCCGCGGCTTCGAGGTCGGCGAGCGTGATCGACGAGATGCCCTCGACGTAGATGGCGTCGGCGTCGATCTGCGTGCCGAACGCGATGGCGGCGAGGATCGCCAGCTTGTGGGCGCTGTCATGGCCGTCGACGTCGAAGCTAGGATCGGCCTCGGCGTAGCCCAGCCGCTGCGCCTCGGCGAGGCAGGTGGCGAAGTCGAGCCCTTCCCGCTCCATGCGGGTGAGGATGTAATTGCAGGTGCCGTTGAGGATACCGTAGATGCGGTCCACCGAGTTGCCGGCGAGCGCTTCGCGCAGCGTCTTGACGATCGGGATCGCCGCGGCGGCGGCCGCCTCGAAATTGAGGCTAACATTGTTCGCTTCGGCGAGTTCAGCGAGCTCCTGACCGGAGGCCGCAAGCATCGCCTTATTGGCGGTGACGACATGCTTGCCGGCGCCGAGCGCGGCGCGCACTGCCGCCTCAGCCACGCCGCCCGCGCCGCCGATCAGCTCGACAAAGACATCGACTTCGGGATCGGTGGCCAGCGCCACAGGGTCTTCGACCCAGCGGAAGGCCGAGATGTCGACCGCGCGCTGCTTGCCACGATCGCGCGCAGAAACGCCGGCGATCAGCAACGGCCGGCCGCAACGCTCCGCGATCACGCCGCCATGGCGCTCGACAAGCTGCAATAGGGACGCGCCGACCGTGCCGAGACCGGCAAGGCCCAAACGCAGCGCTTCGGACATGATGTTTCCGCCTGGGCTAACCGCGGCTAGCGGCGAGCGCCGGCCATGGGCACGACGTTGTGCAATGTTTTGTCAGCGCTTTCAAGGAAGCGGCGGAGATTGCGGCCGGCCTGCCGGATGCGCTGTTCGTTCTCGACCAGCGCGATGCGGACATGCTCGTCGCCATATTCGCCGAAGCCGATACCCGGCGCGACGGCAAGATCGGCCTTCTCGATGAGGAGCTTGGCG
Source organism: uncultured Alphaproteobacteria bacterium (assembly GCA_963732865.1). Lineage (GTDB taxonomy): Bacteria > Pseudomonadota > Alphaproteobacteria > Rhizobiales > Kaistiaceae > JADLGL01. Next base: position 524,404 of record CAVTBC010000001.1, read on the forward strand.
AACTCGACCGAGCCAAGACGGCGGAACGGTTCCGGGATCGGGGCCCAGGCGAACATCGAGGCCGAGGGCGGCGGAATCTCCCAGCCGGCGCGGCCGAAACTGTCGACCAGCGCATCGCGGCGATGGCGATAGACTTCGCGCGCCTCGGTGATGCAATCCTGCGGGCCGTTGAGCGCCGCCGTCGCCGCCACTTGGATCGGCGTGAAGGCGCCGTAGTCGAGGTAGGATTTCACGCGCGCGAGCGCCGCAATCAGCCGTTCATTGCCGACCGCGAAGCCGATGCGCCAGCCGGCCATCGAGAAGGTCTTCGACATCGACGTGAACTCGACGGCGACGTCGAAGGCGCCGGGAACCTGGAGAATCGAGGGCGGCGGCTCGTCGAAATAGATCTCCGCATAAGCGAGATCGGAGAGGACGATCAGCTCGTTCCGCCGCGCGAAGGTGACGAGCTCGCGATAGAAGTCGAGGTCGGCGGTGAAGGCCGTCGGGTTCGCCGGATAGCAGGTGACGACCGCGATCGGCTTCGGGATCGAGTGCAGGACGGCGCGCTCAAGGGCGCGGAAATAGTCCTCGCCCGGCTCGGCCGGCAGCGAACGGATCGCGCCGCCCGCCATGAGGAAGCCGAAAGCGTGGATCGGGTAGCTTGGGTTGGGGCAAAGCACGACGTCACCCGGCGCGGTAATCGCCTGGGCAATATTGGCGAAGCCTTCCTTCGAACCGATGGTGACGACGACCTGCGTCTCTGGATCGAGGCTGACGCCGAAGCGGCGCTCGTAATAGGCGGCCTGCGCCCTACGCAATCCCTTGATGCCGCGCGAAGCGGAGTAACCGTGCGTGTCCGGCTTCTGCGCCGTCTCGATCAGCTTCTCGACGATATGGGGCGGCGTCGGCAAATCCGGGTTGCCCATGCCGAGATCGATGATGTCGGCGCCGCCGGCGCGGGCGCGTGCCTTCAGGCGGTTGACCTGTTCGAAAACGTAAGGCGGCAGGCGGCGAATGCGATGGAATTCGCTCATCGTTCGGCAACTCGTGTGTCAGGGGCCGGATTGGCGCCAGACCGGTAAGAATGCGGGCTTATGGTCAAAGAAACGCTAATTGGCCAGACCCAGCGTAACTTTTTTGTCTGGCCAATGTGGCGGGGGCGCGGCCAGCCCCCGCCAAATTCGCGGCCGCTCAGGCTTCGATGCGGCGGAAGGCAAGCGCGCCGATAGCGACAAGGGCGGTGGCGAAGACAATCAGCACAGCGAAATCGAGGGTGAGCCCGAGATAGCCGGTGCCGATCAGGAGGTCGCGCATGGCGTCGATGCCATAGGCGAGCGGGTTGGCGTGGATCAGGCCTTTCATCACCGCCGGCAATCCCTCGATCGGGAACAACGCCCCCGACAGAAAGAAGAGCGGCATGACGATGAAGTTCATGATCATCTGGAAGCCCTGGAAGTCCTTCAGCCGCGACGCCACGGCCGTACCGAAGGCGGTGAAGATCACCGAGATCAGGATCATGACGATGATGGCGACCGGCAACAGCGCCCAGTTCTCCGGCCGGAAACCGACGATCAGCGTGATGACCAGGACGAGGATTCCTTGCGCCACCGAGACCGTCGCGCCGCCAAGCGTGCGGCCGATCATGATCGCCGAGCGCGGCACGGGCGCCACCAGCGTCTCCTTCAGGAAGCCGAACTGGCGGTCCCACAGCACCTCCATCCCGGAAAACACCGAGGAGAAGATGATGCTCATGCCGATGATGCCGGGGGCGACGAACTGGATGTAGCTGCCCTGCCCGGCCTGCTGGAACACGGCGCTGAAGCCGAAACCGAAGGCGAGCAGAAAGAGGATCGGCTGGGCCAGCGCGGCGACGACGCGGCTGCGCGAACGCCAGAAGCGGATGAGCTGCCGCCGCCACATGACGACGACGGCGCGCGTGAAAGCGCCGGTGCGGTTCGGCGCCTGAACTGTGGTGACTGCTGTGCTCATCTGCGCCCCCTTGCCGATCTGATCATGCGCATCCGGTCGGCGGGGTTGGCCCCCTCTTCGCGGATCACCTTGCCGGTGAGCGCCAGGAAGGCGTCTTCCAGCGAAGCAGAACTCGTCTGCGCCTTGAGTTCGTCGGCCGTGCCGGAAGCTATGATCTTGCCGTGGTCGATGACGGCGATCCGCTGGGCGATGCGCTCGGCCTCTTCCATGTAATGCGTGGTGAAGAAGACGGTCGTGCCGTCCTGTTCGTTGAGGTGCCGCAGGTAAGACCACATGTGGTTCCGCGTCTGCGGGTCGAGGCCGAGGGTCGGCTCGTCGAGGAAGATGATCTGCGGCAGATGCAGGAGGCCACGCGCGATCTCCAGCCGCCGGCGCATGCCGCCCGAGAATTCCTTCACTTGGCTGTTCCGGCGATCGTCGAGCTCGACGAATTTGAGGAGATCATCGATCCGCTCATGGCGCAGCTTGCGCGGCACGCCATAAAGCAGGCCGTGAAATTCCATGTTCTCCCAGGCGGTGAGTTCCTCGTCGAGGCTCGGATCCTGGAAGACGATGCCGAATGAAAGCCGCACTTGATCGGCCTGCGTCACCGGATCGTGCCCGTTGATGCGTATCGTGCCGCCGGTCGGCTGCAAGAGCGTCGTCAGCATCTTGATCGTCGTCGACTTGCCGGCGCCGTTCGGTCCGAGGAAGGCAAAGATCTCCCCTCGCTTCACCGCGAAGGAAATGTCGTCGACGGCCTTCACGTCGCCGAACGACTTGTAGAGGTTCACCACCTCAACGCTATTGACGCTGCTGTCCAGTGGTTGGTCCATCAACCCATCCTATCGTACGATATATCTAACATAAACGCAGCGGACGAGGTTGCAAGTGGGCGCCATAGAAATCGCGCCGAAATATTCATGCCGTTGCGTTGTGGGGGGCGATCGCTACGAAATATTGCCCTCTGGACACAACAGGGAAACCTTTCCTATTATCCAACCATAGGCTGATGCGGTGTGCGCGGACTGCGCGGCAGCCGCCGAAAGGCCAAGATTTCCACGCCCCGCTTCAATTTCCTGCCTGCCGCTGTGCTTCGCGGTGGGCCGTCGGTGCGCTTTGCTTTGCGCTCGCGCACCCGGAACTCAATCCGCCGGTCGCGGCACGCGGCGAATCAGACGCGGATATTCGACAGATGGGCAGCGGTCGATAACCACCTGCAGCCCTGCCGCCTCGGCGCGGTCCGTCGCCTCGGGATTGACGACACCGAGTTGGGTCCAGATCGCCTTCGGTCGCGGCGTCATCGCCAGAACCTCATCGACGATAGCGGGAAGCGCCGATGGCTGGCGGAAGATGTCGACCATATCGATCGGATCGGGAACGTCGGAAAGGCTGGCGTAAACCGGCAGACCGAGGATCGCGCCGCCTGCCTGCCCCGGATTGACCGGGATAACGCGGTAGCCCGCGGCGAGCAGGAACTGCATCACGCCATAGCTCGGCCGCTCGGGCTTGGGGCTGGCGCCAACGACGGCGATGGTCTTCACGGAACCGAGGATCGAGCGAATGAGATCGTCATCGGGATAGCCAACATATTGCTGCGGCCCACTCATCGGACGACATTCCGAAACTTTGGTGGTATCATCTTACCTAATCGCTAGAGCGTTGATTTTGTTTCCAATCGGGCGCTGCATCGCGCTTGACCATGTTGCGCCTGCCGCCTATATAGCGCGCTCTTTCCGCCACGCGATCCTTGCGGGCGGCAATTCGGATCGGTTCCGTGACATCTGCAAAAACCTACTCGGCGAAACCTGCCGAAATCGAGAAGAGCTGGGTGGTGATCGACGCCGAAGGGCTTGTCGTCGGCCGCCTTGCTTCACTGGTGGCGCTGCGCCTTCGCGGCAAGCATCGCCCCAATTTCACGCCGCATGTCGATTGCGGTGACAATGTCATCATAGTCAACGCCGAGAAGGTAGCGCTGACGGGCAACAAGCTCGCCAAGAAACGCTACTATTGGCACACCGGCTATCCGGGCGGCATCAAGGAACGCACCGCCGGCCAGATCATCAACGGGAAGTTCCCCGAGCGCGTGATCGAGAAGGCGGTCGAACGCATGCTGCCGCGCGGGCCGCTTGGCCGGCGCCAGCTGAAGAATCTCAAAGTATATGCCGGCAGCGAGCACCCGCATGAGGCGCAGCAGCCAACCGCAGTCGACATCGGTTCGCTGAACCGGAAAAATGTGAGGCACGCGTAACCTATGGCCGACCTTCAATCCCTGCAGGATCTTGCCCCATCGGAGCCGGCGGCGCCGGTTTATGTCCAGAAGCTCGACGCCAAGGGCCGCGCCTATGCCACCGGCAAGCGCAAGAACGCCATTGCGCGTGTCTGGATTTCGCCCGGCTCGGGCCGCATCCTGGTCAACGACAAGGCCTTCAACGAATATTTCGCACGGCCCGTGCTGCAGATGATCGTGCAGCAGCCGATCGTCGCCGCCAGCCGCACCGGGCAGTATGACATCCGCGCCACCGTTTCCGGCGGCGGGCTGTCGGGCCAGGCCGGCGCGCTACGGCACGGCGTCTCCAAGGCACTGACGTTCTTTGAGCCGGAGCTACGATCGGTCTTGAAGAAGGGCGGCTTCCTCACGCGCGACTCGCGTGTGGTCGAACGCAAGAAGTATGGCCGCGCCAAGGCTCGCCGCAGCTTCCAGTTCTCCAAGCGCTAATCGTCAGCGCCGGAACGGACCAAGCGGGGCGGGCCAAAGGTCCGCCCTTTTTGTATTCTGGCGAGGCGAACCCAGCCCGCCGCTTGAGGATGTCCTCAGATGAGCAAGACCTATCGGATCGGAGTGATTGGTGCGTCGGGCTACACCGGCGCCGACCTCGTCCGGCTGGCGCTGCGCCATCCGGCGATGGATGTCACTTTCCTCACCGCCTCCAGCCATGCGGGCAAGCCGATGGCCGAGGTGTTTCCGCATTTCGCTTTCAGCGATCTGCCGGACCTCATCACCGTCGAAGAGGCCGACTGGTCGTCGGTCGACGCCGTCTTCTGTGGCCTGCCACATGGCACAACACAGGAGATCGCCGCTGAGATCCTGGCCAAGAACCCGGGCATCAAGCTGATCGACATGTCGGCCGATTTCCGGCTGACAGATCCCGCGACCTATGCCGAGTGGTACGGCCACGAGCATCGCGCGCTCGGCCTCCAGGCCGAGGCAGTCTACGGCCTCACCGAGCACTATCGCGATGCCATCGCCAAGGCGCGTCTCGTCGCCTGCCCCGGCTGCTACCCGACTGCGTCGCTGCTGGCGCTGCTACCGCCGGTGAAGGCGGGCGTAGTCGATGCTGCCGACATCATCATCGACGCCAAGTCGGGTGTCACCGGCGCGGGCCGCGGGCTGAAGCAGAACATCCTCTTCTCCGAGGCCGGCGAAGGACTGTCGCCCTACTCCGATCGCCAAGCATCGCCACGCGCCGGAGATCGAGCAGGAACTCGGCAAGGCCGCCGGCGCGAACCTGACGGTCAACTTCACGCCGCATCTCATCCCGATGAGCCGCGGCGAACTCTGCACCAGCTACGTCCGCCTCACGTCCGGCACGAACGCCGACGATCTGCGCGCCGCTCTCGCCGATGGCCTATGCCGGCGAGCCGTTCGTCCATGTCGCCGAGGCCGGCGTTGTGCCGAAGACGCAGAACGTCCGCGGCTCGAACCACGTGCAGATCGGCGTGTTCGCCGACCGCATCCCGGGCCGCGCGATCATCATCTCGACGCTCGACAATCTGGTGAAGGGCTCGGCCGGCCAGGCGATCCAGAACTTCAATCTGATGTTCGGGATCGCGGAGACCGAAGGGCTGCTCCAGCTACCGCTGTTCCCCTAGCCCCGGATCGGCATCGGCGCGGTCATGCCGCGCCGATGGATCAGAACGCCTGCCAGGAGGATGAAGGCCACGAGCTGGTGCGTGAGCGCCAAGTCGATCGGCACGACATTGACCAAGGTCAGGACGCCGAGAACGATCTGAACCGCGACGATGGCCACGAGCCGGTAGGAAGAGAACGCCGTTCGCGAACCGGGCATGCGGCGCGCCAGCATGAAGGCATGGACGGCGATCAGAATGGCGATCAGATAGGCGAGCATGCGGTGCTGGAACTGCACCGTGACGATGTTCTCGAAGAAGTTCTTCCACCAGGGCGTCTGATCGAAGACCGTCGAAGGAACGAAGGTCTGCCCCATTGTCGGCCAGTCATTGTACTGGAAGCCGGCATTGAGGCCGGCGACAAGCGCGCCGAAATAGAGCTGGAGGAATACCAGGACAATCAGAACCGTGGCGAAGCGTTTGATCCCGCTCGCCGGATATTGCTCGGCCGGGCGCGCTGGGCGCAGTCCGCGCGCTACCCAGATCGTATAGGCGAAGATGAAGGAGGCCGTGACGAGATGGATCGCCAGCCGGTATTGGCTGACATCGGTTCGAACGCTGAGACCGCTCGCCACCATCCACCAGCCGATGACACCCTGTAGGCCGCCAAGCAGGAAGATGCCGACCAGCCGCGGCCAGAGGGCGCGCTCGATGCGGCCGCTAAGCCAGAACCAGAGGAACGGGATGGCGAAGACGAAGCCGATGAAGCGCGCCAGCAGGCGATGGCTCCACTCCCACCAGAAGATGCCCTTGAACGACTCCAACGACATCCCGACGTTGAGTTCCTGATACTCCGGGATCTGCTGGTATTTGGTGAATTCGTCCTGCCACTGCGCATCATTGAGTGGCGGGATAACGCCGTGGATCGGCTCCCATTCGGTGATCGACAGGCCGGATTCGGTGAGGCGCGTGGCGCCGCCGACAACGACCATTGCCAATACCAGAATGGCGATGGAATAAAGCCAAATACGGATCGCCCGGCGGTCTTTGTTGCGATCGCGGACGACAATTGCCGGCTGCGCGGCCGCGGCGACGGTCATGACTGTTTCCTCATGGCGGTCGCCTTACGACTCTGACGCGCCCGCTGCAATATCGACGGCTGCGACAGAATACCTTAAACGGCTGGCGACACGGCCCGCCCGAAGCCAAGGGAGCAGACAAATTGAGCGAAAGTGCGCGCAAGCTGATCGGCATGATCGTGCTGCTCGTCTTCCTCGGCATCTATTCGCTGCTGGTGATGGCGCTCGGGGCTTCGCGACTGCTGACGCTCGGTTGGGCGGTCGAACTCGCCTATTATGCGGTCGCCGGTCTGCTGTGGGTCCCGGTGGCGATCCTGATCATCCGCTGGATGCAGAAACCGGTGCCCTAGACGTGCTCGCGAAATTGCGGCCGAACAGCCGGTCGGCCACGTGTCCCGGCCAGAACGGCACCCCCGAAATCAGGACGTCCGCATAGCGGATCGCCTGGAAATGCCCGTTCATGGAAATGCGTGGCCACGCTGTCGGCGCGGCAAGGTTCTCCGTGCGCAGAACGCCGGGGCTGGTCAGCACCGCCGTTGAGAAACCGAGTTCGGCAACAAGGCGATGGTCGCGTGGCCCCACCGCGGTACGGAAGCCGTAGGGATAGGCGAAGTGGCGTGGCCGGCGGCCGAGATGGGTCTCGAGGATCGAGACGCCCTTGAGGATGTCGCGCTTGGCTTCCTCGCGTGAGAGCTTGGCGAGGGCGTAGTGGGCATCCGTATGGGCGCCGATTGTGACGAGCGGCTCGGAAGCGATCTCCCGCACCTCGTCCCAACTCATGAAGGCGTCCTTGTTGAGCGCCGTCACGTCGACCCGGCACTGCTTGGCGAGTTCGTCGATCGCTTCGCGTTGACGTGGCTCTGAGACCGCTTGAAGCCATTGCGCCAACTGCGCATAAGCAGAAGCTTTTTCCGCTTCTGTTGCGGTTTCAAAAACCCGGCCCGAGCCGTCCGGATGGTCAACTGATTGGCGACGCAGGATCGCCTCTTCCAGCGTCATCCACCATGGGTTGGCAGTCCGGTCGACGAAGCCAGTGGCGACATAGATCGTGAAGGGGCAATTGCGATCCTTCAGGATCGGCAGCGCGAATTCGAGATTGTCGCGATAGCCGTCATCCATGGTGATGACGAGGAAGCGGCGCGGCGACGCCATGCCCAGGCGGCGCTTGGCCTCATCCAGCGTGACCAGATCGATGCCGCTCTTTTGAGCCCAATCGATCAGATCGCCGAGGAACTCCGGGGTAACCTCGAGATGAGCGTTGGGGGCGAATTCGTCCGGCTCCACCGCGGGGCGAACCCGGTGGAAGGTCACGACGACGCCGAGGCCACCGGCAATGCGACCGAACAGGCGGCGCAGGCCGCTGAGGCGCAAAGCCTCCAGCAGCGCCTTTTCTATCGGGCGTTCGGTCAAAATAGCGTTCCCCTGTTACCTCGCCGCCAAGCGTCACACACGGAATCTTTACATGCGGTTGATACAAACGACGCTCTTTGACCTTAGCCGCGCGGTGCCATGCAGCAGGAGTTCCGATCTTTGGAATCGCCGCTCGCGCGGACGCGCGACGCTGCCGGAGAGCCGTCGGGCGCCGCACGCGTGGATGACATTGTCATTTCGGTTCACACCAACGTTTCGGCCCTCGAACAGATCTGGCGCGAACTCGAACGCCGGGCGCCCGCCTCCATCTATCAACGGTTCGATTGGGTCTTGCCCTGGTGCAACCATGCCGCGCCGTCGCTGAAGATAGAGCCGACGGTGGTTCTCGGCAGCCGTCACGGCCGGCCAGTGTTCCTCCTGCCCTTCGGACGAAGGCGAGCGCGGCTCGGAATCGAGATCAGTTGGCTTGGCTGCAGCCACGTCAACATCGCCTGTGGCCTGTTCGCACCTGAGTTCGCTGCGAGCCTCGACCGGCCTCTCACCCGTGAACTGTTCGCACGTATCGCCGAGGCGCTGCAGCCAGCAGACCTCATCGTCCTCGGCAATCAGCCGAAGATCTGGAACGGCGTGGCCAATCCCCTTCGCCAATTGCGCGGCAGCGTCGATGACCAGCCGGTGCTGGCGATCCCGCTACGACCCGACTTCGAGGCGCTGGTCAACGCACGCAAGCGCAAGAAACTGCGCTGGCAGGAAAACGCCCTCGCCAGCGTCGGCGGATACCGCTTCTTCCGCGCCGGCGACCGGGCGCAGGCCAACGCCGTGTTCAACACATTCCTCGCCCAGAAGGAACAGCAGTTTGCCAAGCTCGGTGTCGACAACACCTTCGCCGATCGCGGCACCGCTGATTTCTTCCGCAGCCTGATCGCTCAGTCGGCGGACAAGGCGGATCCGGTCATCCAACTCTACGGCCTCGAAGTCGCCGGCGCGATCCGCGCGACCTTCGCCGTCGGCGCCCATGAGGGCCGCGTCTACGGCTATTTCAGCGGCATCAATCTCGATGCCTACCAGCGCGTCAGCCCCGGCGAGTTGCTGCTCTACCAACTCATCCGCGATTGCTGCGAACGCGGCTTTCAGGTGCTCGACCTCGGCGTCGGCGAGGAGCGATACAAGGCCGCTTGGTCGCCGGTGCTGGAAGCGCAGTTTGCGACGTTCCTGCCGGCCAGCGCCAAGGGCCGGGTGATCGCCTTTGCCGCGATGACGATGCATGTCCTGAAGTATCGCATCCGGCACAACGACACCGCCTGGAAGATGACCAAGCGTCTGCGGCGGTGGACGGCGAGGATGCTCCCGCGCCGTGCTGCGCGTTAAGCGGCGGCGCCCGCCATGTCGGCGGTCGGCAGCGGCGCCGTTACCAGCAGCAATATCTCCGCCGAGGAAAGGCCCTTGATGTTCTCATAGGCCTTGACTGTGCGCGGGTCGGACGGTTCGACCTCCGTCAGCAGCACCGCTGCCCCGGCGGACGGCCCGAGCAAGGGCACAAGCGCGTCGCTGATGTCGTAAACGACGTGATCGTAGGTCTGATCGAGCGCTTCGGTGAGTTCGGCGAGGCGGTCGCGATCGGTGAAGGCGACTTGCCGCCCGCGCGGAATGTAATGCGCGGGCGAGTTGCGGTCGCGGAAGATCACCTGGGCAAACGAAGCCTCGCCGGCGAACAGATCGCCGAAGCCGGGCAGCGTCTCCGTCTCGCCCATAGCGACCCGGTCGGCGTCGTCGGAATGAAGGTCGACCAGCAATGTGCGCGCGCCTTTGCGCGCGAGCGTCCGCGCCAGCGCGACGGCCGCTAGCGGCCGGCCGCCATCATTGGTTCCGTCGGCCATGGTGATGAGAATCCGGCGGGCCTTTTTCTGGCTCAGCTTGGTGGCGATGCCGGTGAGCGACTGTTCGATGCGCGCCGCCAGCGCCGACTGATCGCCAGGCGCCCGCGGCATCATGCGGCGCACTTCGCTGTCATCGTCCCAGCGCATGCGGCCATCGACCGGAACCTGCCCCGGCACGACCGGCGTTGCGGGACGTTGCACGGGACGCGTAGTGCGGCCGCTGGCGAGCTCGCGCACCAAGAGGATCGCGGCGCCGAGCATCATGGTGATGATGAAGGCGATCACCGACATGCTGACGGGTTTGGGGAAATAGGCTGCGATCGGCGCCGCGGCCAGCGAGATGATGCGGGCGTTGACCGGAATGAAATCGGCGCTCTGGCGGGACACCGCATCACGGGCGAGGCCCTGATAGGTATCGAGCAACTGCCGTTCGGAATCGGCAACCCGCTGCAATGCGCGCAGTTGGACCTCAGCCTGATTGGAAGTCGCCGCGGCGGCGCGCAGCTGCGTCAGCTGGTCGTTCAGCTCCGCCTCATAGTTACGCTCCAGCGCCGCCTCGTTTTCGAGGCCCGCAAGGACGTTCCTGGCCTCGGCGCGGATCGCATTCTCGATGTCGCTGAGCTGCGCATTGAGCGCCTGGATGCGCGGATGGTTCGGCAGATAGGTCGCCGCCGCCTCGGCCAAATCGCTCTGAATTTGCGTTTCCTGCGCGCGCAGATTTTGGATCACCGGCGAGTTGAGGACGTCCAGCGAACTCAGCGGCGAGCCATTGTCGAGATTGGTGCGGATGAGGTCGGCCTTCGCCTCAGCTTGGGTCCGGGTGTTCTGCACCCGCGACAGCTCAGCTGAGAGATCCGACAGGCTCTGCGTGACGAGCGTAATTTCGGTGTCGCCCGTGTTCGGCTGACCAGTGAGGAAGAGATTGTGCTGGGCGCGGTAGGTCTCCACGGCGGCCTCCGCGTCGACGACGCGCTGGCTCAGGGCCGCGATCTCGGTTTGCAGCCATTGGGTGGCGTCCGTCGTCGAGTTCGAGGCGGACCTGCCGCTGGTGGCTGATATATTGCTGGGCTACGGCGTTGGCGACGTCGGCCGCCAATTGCGGATCGGAAGAGACGAAGCTGATCGAGATGACCCGCGTGCTCTGGATCGCGTGGACGTCGAGCCGCTGCAGGAAGGCCGCAAGCACCACCTCCTCCGCCGGCAGACTGGTCGGGCTGTTGCCGAGACCGACCCAGCCGAGCACGCGATCGACGATCGACGGTTTGGCCTGCGACGGATCAAACTCAGCCACATGGGTCAGATCGAGCTGGTCGATAACGGCGAGTACAACGTCACGGGATTTGATCAACTGGACCTGGCTGGCGATTCCCTCCGCATCGAGCAACGTCGTGGTGAGGGTCTGATCCTGCTGGCCGGTGAGGTCGGTTTCACCCGTGTCTATGAGGATCGTCGTCTCGGCACGATATTTTTGATCGACGAAATGAAGGGCGGCAAAAACGCCGCCGGCGACAAGAATTGCGAGGAGAATCAGTATCGGCAATCGTCTTCCGACCGCGCCAAAGACGGCGCGAAGATCAACCTCGACATCCTCGGAAGACCGGAACTGTTCGCTCATTTGCTCATTTCCGCTGGGTTGACCGAGTATCGCAGCGTTGTCTGGACCGGTCTCGCTCACCCCCCCACAGCGTAGCCAACGTGGTTAATATTTGATGAAAGGCGGATCACCGGAACCCATTGCAGCGCCTTCGTTTTTGCCGGCCGCGCCGATTTACCGAACGTTAACCATAAGGGCTAAGATTGGCGGCGAGATGCTCGCTCTGCTGGAAGTTCAGGAATGAAGCCGGTTCGTATTGTTTGTTCGCTTCTCGCCCTGCTTCTGCTGGCGGCGTGCATGACGGTGAGCGAGCCTCCCGCCACGACCGGGCAGCTGCTCATTGCCAGCGGCGACCAATTGCAGGTGACCGTCCTCGGCCAAACCGATTTGACCGGTACCTTCACCGTCGACGAGACCGGCGCGATCGCGATGCCGCTGATCGGGTCAGTGTCGGCGCGCGGACGGACGACGCAGAACCTTGCCAGCGTCATTGAGGCTGCCCTGCGCAACGGCTATCTCGCCCACCCCGACGTGACTGTCCAGGTCGCGCAGTACCGGCCGATCTTCGTCCTGGGCGAAGTCGGCAATCCCGGCCAATATCCCTATGTCGTCGGCCTGACGGTGCAGCAGGCGGTGGCAATCGCCGGCGGCTTCACGGCGCGGGGCAACCAGAACCTCATCGATGTCAACCGGCCCGCCGGCACCGGCGCCGTCGCCCTCAAGCTCCATCTCGGCGATCCGATCATGCCCGGCGATACCATCACCGTGCGCCAACGCCTGTTCTGACAATGGGCACCGCCGGCGCCGGGCCCGCCTCCGAGCGACGGCTGCGTATCCTCCATTGCTTCCGCAATCCCATCGGCGGCCTCTTCCGACATGTCCGCGATTTATGCGGCGCGCAGGCTGCCGCCGGCCATGAGGTCGGCATCATCTGCGATTCGACCACGGGCGGGGCGTTCGAGGAGGCGCTGTTCGCGGAACTGATGCCGATCTTGTCGCTCGGCCTCACCCGCGTTCCGATGCACCGGCAAATTGCGCTCTCCGACCTCGCAGCGGCGCGCCGCGTCTATCAGGCCGCCAAGCCCCTCGCCCCGGATGTGCTGCACGGTCATGGCGCCAAGGGCGGCGCCTATGCCCGGCTCGGCGGGACGCTGCTGCGGCGCTCGGGGCAGCGCGTCGCGCGCATCTACACGCCGCATGGCGGCAGCATGCATTACGACGCGCGGCGTCTTAAATACCGGATCTATTTTCGCGCCGAGCGCATGCTTGAGCGGTTCACCGACGCCTTCATTTTCGTCAGCCGCTACGAAGCCGACGCCTACGCAGCCAAGGTGCATCGTCCACGCCCTCTGGCGGAAATCATCCCCAACGGGTTGCGGCCGGAAGAATTCGAGCCGGTTGCACCCGCGCCCGATGCCCGGGATTTCCTCTATGTCGGCATGCTTCGCGATCTGAAGGGACCAGATGTCCTCATCCGCGCCATCGCCGAACTGCGCGCGCAAGGCACCGACGCGACGGCCCATATCTATGGCGCAGGTGATGACGCCCCCAGCTACCACACTCTCGTCGATGAGCTCGGCCTTGGCGCCGCCATCGCCTTCCACGAGCCATCCCCAGCACGGCAGGCCTTTGCCACCGGCCGGGTTCTCGTCGTGCCATCCCGCGCCGAATCGATGCCGTATATCGTGCTTGAGGCCGCCGCCGCTGCTGTCCCGATGATCGCCACCGCCGTCGGCGGTATTCCGGAGATCTTCGGACCGTATGCCGATCGCCTGGTGCCGCCGGGCGATGCCGAGGCGCTCGCCGGCGCGATGGCTGTGGCCATGGCGAAGCCGGAACAGATCGCCAAGGCGACAGCCGAGCTGCGCGCGACGGTGCGATCGGTGCATACCGTCGCGGCGATGGCGGCGTCGGTGGAAAGCGTCTACCGGCGCGCGTTAACGGACTAACGCCGCCCGTTAACGCTAATCGCAAAGAAACGCCGGGTTAACCCTAACCCATTCAATTCTCTCGGTTTCCGCAAGGCGCTGTTAGCATAGAGGCAATAGGAGTTCGGCCGAATTCCTAGCAGCGGTGCGGCCTCGGCGATGAGCGAGTTTCTCCATAAGGACCAGTTCACTCCCCGGTCTATGCTTGCCGCCGCCGCGCTGTCCGACCGCCCGATGGCCGTCTCAGGCCAGCTCAGCGAACGTGCCCGGCAGATCGCGGCAACGCTCTCCGACCACTCGATCTCGGCAACGCTGCTAAGCGGCATCGTCCGGATCACCGACTTCATCGCGGTGACCCTGATCGGCATCGCCGTCTACGTCGCCTACGTCGCGCCGGTCGATGGGTTTGTCCCGCTCTACGCCCTGCCGCTCGTGGTCTGCAGCGGTATGGCGGTGATCCTCATTCAGGCCGCCGACGGCTATTCGGTCCCGGCCTTCCGCACGCATATGGCGCAGATCGGCCGCGTCTGGGCGTCGTGGGGCGTGATCTTCGGCGTCTTCGCCATCGTCGCCTTTCTGACCAAGACGGGTCAGGAGTTCTCGCGCGGCTTCGTCCTGTCCTGGTTCGGCTTTGGCCTCGCCTATTTCGCCGCCATGCGGCTGACGCTGGCGACGCTGGTGCGCCATTGGACGCGGGAACGCCGGCTGGAACGGCGGGCCGTCATCGTCGGTGGCGGCGAGGCGGCGGCCGATCTCATCAATGCGCTCGCCGCCCAGCGCGACAACGACATTCGCATCTGCGGCGTGTTCGACGATCGCGGGGACGATCGTTCGCCCCCCGTCGTCGCCGGCTATCCGAAGATCGGCACGATCGCCGAGCTGCTGGCATTCGGGCGCATCGCCCAAATCGACATGCTGATCGTGTCGCTGCCGATCACCGCGGAGAACCGGCTGCTCAGCATCCTGAAGCAGCTTTGGGTCTTGCCGGTCGATGTGCGCCTGTCGGCGCACTCGAACAAGCTCCGCTTCCGCCCGCGCGCCTATTCCTATGTCGGCAACGTTCCGTTCCTCGACATTTTCGACAAGCCGATCGCCGACTGGGATTCGGTCATCAAGCGCACCTTCGACGTGGTCTGCTCAGCGTTGCTGCTGGTGCTCTTTTCACCGGTGATGCTGCTGACGGCGCTGGCGATCAAGCTCGATTCCCGGGGGCCGGTGTTCTTCCGCCAGAAGCGGTATGGCTTCAACAACGAGGTCATCGACGTCCTCAAATTTCGCTCGTTGAGGCATGATTCTGCCGACCCCGAAGCGAAGCAGGTTGTCACCCGCGACGATCCCCGTGTGACCCGGGTGGGGCACTTCATCCGCAAGACATCGATCGACGAGCTGCCACAGCTCTTCAACGTCCTGCGCGGCCATCTCTCGCTCGTCGGACCGCGTCCGCACGCCGTCAACGCCCATACGGACGACCGGCTGTGGAACGACGTGGTGGACGGCTATTTCGCCCGCCACCGCGTCAAGCCAGGCGTGACAGGCTGGGCGCAGGTCAATGGCTGGCGCGGTGAAGTCGACACGCCGGAGAAGATCGAGCGCCGCGTCGAGCACGACCTCTTCTACATCGAGAACTGGTCGGTCCTATTCGACCTCTACATTCTGCTGCTCACGCCCTTCCGCCTGCTCCGGTCGGAGAACGCATATTGAGCATGAGCGCGGTTGCGACCGCCGCGGCGCCGACCGCAAGATATTCCGTCAGGCGAACCGTTTCGGCGCGGCGGATCGGCGAATGGGCGCTGACGATCCTCGTCTTTCTCGGCGGCTTCGTCCTGTTCGAGCCGGCGCCCTATGAGCTGGCGCTGGTCGGGCTGATTGCCGGCTGGGCCATCAGCGGCCTCAAGATCAGCCGCTATATGCTGCCGCTGCTAGTCCTGCTGATGCTTTACGTCATCGGCGGGATGCTCTCGCTGGCGATGATGGATATCGAGCCGAGCCACGGCACGCCGATCGTCTATCTCGGCACGTCGACGCTGCTGTCGGCATCGGCGATTTTCTTCGCCGCCGTGATCACAGTTGACCCGGAGCGGCGCCTGCAGCTGATCATCCGCGCTTATGTCGCGGCGGCAATTTGCGCGGCCCTTGTCGGCATCTACGGCTATTTCACGGGCTCGGAGCTATTCACCCTGTACGGCCGTGCGCGCGGCACATTCCAGGATCCCAACGTCCTCGGCCCGTTCCTGATCCTGCCCTTCTCCTACCTTGCCTATTCGATCCTGACGCGCCCGCTGCGCGTCTCGTTCTGGCCGGCGGTCGGCGCCTTCATCATGCTGATCGGCATCTTCCTGACCTTCTCGCGCGCTGCCTGGGGCATGGCCGCGTTCGCGCTGCTGTTCATCGCCACCGTCGCCTTCATCAACAATCGCAACGGAACCTCGCGCGCCCGGCTCATCCTCTACATCACCGTCGGCTTCATCCTGATGGTGGTCGCAATCGGCGTGCTGCTGTCGCTGCCCGGCACTTCCAGCCTCTTCGCGGAGCGGGCGCAGCTGGTGCAAAATTATGATGCCGGCGCTTTCGGCCGTTTCGAACGGCAGCTCGAAGGGCTGCAGCTGATTTTCGACAAGCCCTTCGGCATCGGGCCGTTCGTGTTCGGCAAGCTATTCGGCGAAGACGAGCACAATATGTGGCTCAAGGGCTTCATGGAGTATGGCTGGCTCGGCGGCTTCGCCTATATCGCGCTGGTGATCTGGACGGTGATCATCGCCTTCCCGCTCGTGTTCAAGAAGCGGCCTTGGCAACCAATCGTCATCTGCGCCGTGGCCACCTATTTCGGCCATCTCATCATTCACAATGTGATCGACAACGATCACTGGCGCCATCTTTACCTGCTCTACGGGATTCTGTGGGGCGCTTATGCCGCCGAGCGGCTGATCAAGCACCGGGAGGCGCGGATGAGCGCCCTGCCTGCCGACGTGCCGATCTATCGCGCGGCATTGGCGCGGGCGCCTACGGCCTAGGACAGCTTCGCGATTTTCGGGGCCGGATGGTCGGAGCGGCGGGATTCGAACCCACGACCCCTAGTCCCCCAGACTAGTGCGCTACCAGGCTGCGCCACACTCCGACGCGGCGGACTATATGGACCGGCCTGCGGCCGCGCAATCGCAACTGGCGGCTATCTGACCGAGTCGAGAAGGCGCTTGCATTCGAGGAGATCGGAAAGCGTCGCCTCAAGCCGGCGCGCCTCGTCGGAGGTGAGCGAGGCCATCATTGAGGGCGGCGCGACCATCGGCGGCCGGCTGCTCATCCAATGGCCCGACCAGCCGCTCCGCCAGGCGTTTCGCGCCTTCCTCGTCATCGTCGAGGGCGGGCCGCCGTGAAGGCGGCGGGGGCGGTGCTTCGTCTTCGTCGCGTTCGTCGCGAGGCATATCGGACATGTCGACCATGCCCTGCGACGCCGCGATGACAAAGCGCAGGCCCTGCTCGCGCAGGATGCGCTGTACGCCGCGGATCGTGTAGCCCTCGCCATAGAGAAGGTGCCGGATGCCGCGCAGAAGCTCGACGTCCTGCGGCCGGTAGTACCGGCGGCCGCCGCCGCGCTTGAGCGGCTTGATTTGCGTGAAACGGGTTTCCCAGAACCGCAAGACATGTTGCGGCAAATCGAGGTCCTCAGCGACTTCGCTGATGGTACGAAAAGCGTCGGGCGCTTTCTCGGCCTCTGGACTGTCTGCCATGTTCGATCTGCTATCGCTCATGGTCGGTACGCCGGGCTATTCGTCGCCCGCCGCCCCGTTGATTTTCTGCTTCAACACATTGCTTGCCTTGAACACAAGCACGCGCCGCGGCGAAATCGGGACTTCTTCACCGGTCTTAGGATTGCGGCCGACGCGCTCGCCCTTGCTGCGCACGATGAACGACCCGAAGGAAGATAGCTTCACCGGCTCCCCGCGAACGACGCAGTCGGTGATATGGCCGAGAACGGTCTCGACCAATGCAGCCGACTCCGTCCGGGAAAGGCCGACACGCTTGTAGACCGCCTCGGAGAGGTCGGCCCGCGTTATCGTTTTGCCGCTCATCGCCAAATTGTCCTGATGTCCGTCGTCGATCGCCGCCCTGCCAAGCGAAGGGGAACCCTATTGGTTCACCTTTCGCCGGTCAACTTGAACCGACGCAAGGTCATGAGAAAAAGAGGCAATCGGCTACCAGCGCAGGAGCATGGCGCCCCAGGTGAAGCCACCGCCCATCGCCTCCAGAAGCACTAAATCGCCGCGCTTGATGCGCCCGTCATTGACCGCCGTGGTCAGCGCCAACGGGATCGATGCGGCAGAAGTGTTGCCGTGGTCCTGAACCGTATGCACGACCTTCTTCAACGGAATGCCGAGCTTCTTGGCGCTGCCGTCGATGATGCGGATATTGGCCTGATGCGGCACGAACCAGTCGATGTCATCGGCGGTAATGCCCACGGCGGAGAAGCAATCCTCGATCACGTCGGTGATCATGCCGACGGCGTAGCGGAAGACCTCCCGGCCCTCCATGCGCAGATGGCCGATCGTCTGGGTCGACGACACGCCCCCATCGGCGAAGAGCTTGTCCTGGTAGCGTCCGTCCGAGCGGATGCGCGAGGCCAAGATCCCCCGCAGCTGGCCGACTTCTGCGCCGTCATCCGCCGTCACGACCACCGCTCCGGCACCATCGCCGAAGAGCACGCAGGTCGACCGGTCCGTCCAATCGAGCAGACGCGACATGCTTTCGGCGCCGATCACGACCGCCCGTTTCGCCTGCCCCGTCTTGATGAGCGAGTCCGCCAAGGTGAGGCCATAGACGAAACCGCTGCAAACGGCCTGGACATCGAAGGCGGCGCCGCGGGTGATGCCGAGCTTCCGCTGCACGGCAACGGCCGTCGCCGGAAAGGTATAGTCCGGCGTCGTGGTCGCGGTGATGATGAGGTCGATGTCGTCAGCTGTCAGACCGGCGGCGGCGATGGCCCTTTCCGCCGCGTTGGTCGCCAGATCGGACGTCAACTCGCCGTCGGCAACAATGTGGCGTCGCCGGATGCCCGTGCGCTGGACGATCCAGTCGTCCGACGTGTCCACCATCTTCGCCAGATCGTCGTTGGTGAGGATCTTCTTGGGAAGGTAGCTGCCGCAGCCGAGGACGATGCTTCGTGCCGAACTCACAGGGCCCCCGCCGCTCGCGGCACAAAATCGGCCGCTTCCGGCTGGCTCGATGGATAGAAATGGGAATGGTCCTGCTGGATCTTCGCCTGCAGGCCGTTGCGGACCATGGCGTGGCCGCGCAGCAAGGCAGCAGCGAAGCCGCGGGCGTCGGCGCCACCATGGCTCTTGATGACGATGCCGTTGAGACCGAGAAGGACGCCGCCATTGACGCGGCTCGGGTCGAGCTTGCTGCGCAGCGCGGTCATCGCCGGCTTGGCCAACAGATAGCCAAGGCGCGCCCGCAGCGTCCGCCCCATCTCTTCCCGCAGATAGCTGGCCACCTGCCGCGCCGTGCCTTCGGCGGTCTTCAGCGCGATGTTGCCGGCAAAGCCTTCCGTTACCGCCACATCGACCATGCCCTTGCCGAGATCGTCGCCTTCGATGAACCCAATATAGTGGAGATGCGGCAGATCGGCCTCGCGCAGCATCTTGCCGGCGTCCCGCACTTCCTCGAGGCCCTTGACTTCCTCGACGCCGATATTGAGCAGACCGACGGTCGGCCGGCTCTTCTCGAACAGCGCCCGCGCCATGGCGCCGCCCATGATGGCGTAGTCGACGAGTTGCTTGGCATCGGCGCCGATCGTTGCCCCAACGTCCAGGACGACGCTCTCACCGACCAATGTCGGCCACAGCGCGGCAAGCGCCGGCCGATCGAGACCGCTGAGCGTTCTGAGGCAGAGACGCGACATCGCCATCAGCGCACCGGTGTTGCCGGCCGAAACAGCGACGTTGGCATCGCCCTTCTTCACAGCCTCGATGGTCCGCCACATGCCGGACTTCCAGCGGCCCCGCCGCAAGGCCAGGCTCGGCTTGTCGGACATGTTGACCGCGATGTCACAGTGGATCACCTCGGAAACCAGCCGCAGATGCGGGAATCCCTTGAGCACCGGCTCGATCTCGCCGCCATCACCGAAGAACAGGAAGCGCGAATCGGGGTTCCGCTGCAGGGCCACATCCGCCCCGGCAATGGTGACTGCCGGACCATGGTCGCCGCCCATAGCGTCGACGGAAATCGTTACATTGCTTGTCATCTAACTCCGGCCGCAGCTCTCGGCGTCCGCTCGCCGGGCTATCGAGGCTCCGGGAGAGCCGTTTAAGATAAGCCCTTGGATTGGGCTTACAACCGCGCCTCAGGACGGTCCAGTCATGTCCCGTCACTGTGCCCAATCGTTTTTAGGATGGCAAACGCAGATTCGGGCCGATCGGCGTCCTCGCCGGCCTCAGCCGGGAGTTCGGCGCCCGGGGCGCGCGGGTAAGGATCGATCCCGAGAATGAACTGTTCCAGCACGATCTCGCCGACGTCGATGGCGCGCCCATCATAGATGTCGGGCGGGTCATCCTCCGCAACAGCAATGTCGACCTGACGCTGGCCGCCGCGCGCAGCAGCAGCCCGCTCAGAAACAAAGTGGCGGTCAATCCCGTCATCGATGGTTTGCGCAACCGGTTCCAGGGTGACGACGCAGGACTGGACGAGGTCGGCATGAATGTGCCCGGCGACTTCAACCCGATCGCGACCGGTCCGCGTCAGCTCGAGATCGGCCGATAGCGCCGACAGATCGCGCAGGCCAAGAGAAGCCGCAATTGCGGCACGCTCGGCGTCCGTTGCAGTGACCGTCAGGGTGGTGCCGTCAGGACCGACGGACGCCGTCTCAACAAGGCGTGAGAACATCGCCGGTTCGCTCAAGCCAGCGCCTCGCTGTCGAGCACGGCGCTTGGCCCCGGGAAGACGAGCTTTCCAGCCGCAATGGCGTCGAAGGACTGGCCGTCGAGGGTGGCCGCCGCCGCGATCGCATAGGCAGCCAGATCCTCGGTCTTCAGCGGCGCCGGTTCGTCGTCGGGGAAGACGTTGCGCTGCAGCGCCTCGGACAACGCGGCGCGATCGCCTTCCGCCACGGGTTTGCCGTACGCCTCCAGACGTCCGTAAAAGCTCTTGCCGATGGCCTTCATGCGTTTGGGCACGCCAAGATCGCCAACGCCCATCTCGCGCAAGGACCGGTCCATGTCGGTGACAAACAGATCGAACACCTTCTGCGCCAGGGCCCGACCGGCCTCACCGTCGCGCTGAAGGCGATGAAACAGAATGACCGAATGGAGGACAATCATCTCAAAGCGGCCGTCGACGCTGTCCGGTATGGCGAGGCGCCGATAGAAATCCGGCTGGCGCGCTTGCGCCACAATAGCGGTGTAGAGGTCCAGCGTGGCCTCGTTCCCCCCGCGTGATCGCCCAAGCAGCTTGGCAAACATGGCTTTCCTCATCTTTGCCCAGGCGCACGTGATGGAGACTGGCGCCGAGCGTTGCGTCGAGCCCTAGCGCAGGCTAGGGAGAATGCCAAGAATCGACTGGAGCAGAGAATGCCGCGATCCGTAAATGCCATTCGTCGCCCCGCCACTTTGTTGCTGGCTGGCGCCATGGTTTTCGCATTGGCCGGATGCGGCACAACCATCCACTCCGGCTATATCGCTTCGGATGTGGCGCTGCAGCAGGTGTCGGTCGGGTCGAGCCGGGACCAAGTGCTGATCGCCCTGGGGACGCCGTCAACGACCGGCGAGTTCGGCGGCGAGGTGTTCTACTACATCAGCCAAACGCGCAAGCAGGCGGCCCTCTTCCTGCAGTCGCACATCGTCGATCAGAAGGTTCTGGCGGTTTATTTCGACAGCAGCCACCGGGTCAGCCACATCGCCGACTACGGCCTGCAGGACGGACAGGTGTTCGACTTCGTGACGAACACCACGCCGACCGGCGGCGAGGACATCACCTTCGTCCAGCAGATTCTGCGCGGCGTCTCCGGCATCGGCGGCCGCTAGCCCTAAGACCGCTGCCGAAGACGTCGGCGGGGACCGAACCGATCCCCGCCGTTCGTCCTTATTGGTGTGCGAGCACGGCCAGCAGCAGCAACGCCACGATATTGGTGATCTTGATCATCGGGTTCACGGCCGGGCCTGCGGTGTCCTTGTAGGGATCACCGACGGTGTCACCGGTGACGGCCGCCTTATGCGCTTCCGATCCCTTGCCGCCGAGATGGCCATCTTCGATGTATTTCTTGGCGTTGTCCCACGCGCCGCCGCCGGCCGTCATCGAAATGGCGACGAAGAGGCCGGTGACGATGACGCCGAGCAGCATGGCGCCAACCGCCGAGAAAGCCGCGGTCTTGCCATCGATGCCGCCACCGGCGACCCAATAGATCAGGAAGAAGACCACGATCGGCGACAGCACCGGCAGCAGCGACGGCACGATCATTTCGCGGATCGCCGCCTTGGTCAGCAGATCAACGCCCTTGGCGTAGTCCGGCTTCTCGGTGCCCTGCATGATCCCCGGCTTCTCCTTGAACTGCCGACGCACCTCCTCGACGATTGCCGAGGCCGCGCGCCCAACCGCCGTCATAGCGATGCCGCCGAACAGGAACGGCAAGAGGCCACCAACCAGGAGGCCGGCCACGACATAAGGATTGGACAGCGAGAAGGTCAGCGCCTGAAGTCCGTCGAAGAACGGATATTCGGCGGGGTTGGCGGTGAAGTAGGTCAGGTCCGAGGTGTAGGCGGCGAACAGTACGAGCGCGCCCAGTCCGGCCGACCCAATGGCATAGCCCTTGGTGACGGCCTTGGTGGTGTTGCCGACCGCATCGAGCGCGTCGGTGGTCTTACGCACCTCGGCGGGAAGGTCCGCCATTTCGGCAATGCCGCCGGCGTTGTCGGTGACCGGGCCAAAAGCGTCGAGCGCGACGACCATGCCGGCGAGCGACAACATCGTGGTCACCGAGATGGCGATGCCAAACAAGCCCGCCAGATTGTATGTCACGAGGATGCCGATGATGATCACCAGCGCCGGCAGTGCGGTGGCCTCCAGCGAGATCGCCAGGCCCTGAATCACGTTCGTGCCATGCCCGGTCGCGGAGGCGCGGGCGATGGACTGGACCGGCCGGTAATTGGTGCCGGTGTAGTACTCAGTGATCCAGATGATGAGGCCGGTTACAGCGAGGCCGGTGAGACCGCAGAGGAAGAGATCGAGACCGGTGAAGGTCACGCCTGCCTGCGTCGTCATATCGTCGCCGAAGCCGAGGATCGCGCCAGTGACCAGCGCCAGCGTGCCCACGGACAGGACGGCCGTGACGAGGAAGCCCTTGTAAAGCGCTCCCATGATCGAACCCGACCGCCCGAGGCGCACGAAGAACGTGCCGGCGATCGAGGTGATGATTGAGGAAGCGGCAATCGCCAGCGGGTAGATCATCAGGTCTTCCGGGCTGACGCCGTCGGGAAGAATGACGCCGCCGCCGGTGAAGAAGATCGAGGCGAGAACGATGGTCGCGACAACGGTCACGGCATAGGTCTCGAAGAGGTCCGCGGCCATGCCGGCGCAGTCGCCGACATTGTCGCCCACATTATCAGCGATCGTGGCCGGGTTGCGGGGATCGTCCTCGGGAATGCCTGCCTCGACCTTGCCGACGAGATCGCCACCGACATCCGCACCCTTGGTGAAGATGCCGCCGCCGAGACGGGCAAAGATCGAGATGAGCGAGGCACCGAAGCCGAGCGCCACAAGCGCATCGACAACCTCGCGACTGGCGGGCTCATAATTGAGGATCTGGGTGAGAACCCAGTAGTAAACCGTGACGCCGAGAAGGGCCAAGCCGGCGACCAGCATGCCGGTGATGGCGCCGGAGCGGAAGGCGATCTCAAGGCCTGCGGCAAGGCTGCGGCTCGCCGCCTGGGCCGTGCGCACATTGGCGCGGACCGAGACGTTCATGCCGATGAAGCCGGCGGCGCCGGACAGGATCGCGCCGATCAGGAACCCGACCGCTACCGCGAAACCGAGGAGCCAAGCGCCTAGCGCAAAGATCAGAATGCCGACGATCGCAATCGTCGTGTATTGCCGGGTCAGGTAGGCTGTCGCGCCTTCCTGGATGAAGCCGGCAATCTCCTGCATCCGCGCGTTGCCGGCATCAGCTGCCAGAACCATGCGTGATGCCCAGACGCCATATCCGACGGCAATTAGGCCGGCGACAATAATCGCATAAACCACTTCTCGTACCCCCCGATTGGACCAGGCGCGCGGCGCGGTTTGCTGACGCCGGCTGGCGTTTTTTGTGTTGAGGAAATGGGCCGTCCCCGGCGGCCCGGATTGATTTGCGCGCCCGGTATGACGCGCGGGGTTTGGTACGTCAAGATGTCGCACCGGGCCGCAGAGCGCTTTAACCCCTAGTATTTTCTTGGGTTTTGCCAACGGAGCGGCGTCCTGCGTTTCAGTGTCGCACCAGTTCGCGCCGCGACGGAAGGATGCCGGATTTCTTCTCGCCCCCGACTGTCGATTCCGGCCGTGTCCGATCGTCATAGTAGTGACGAAATCACGATGACGGAGTTCCCCGATGCAATCCAAGACGGCATTAGACCAACGCGCCCTCGCCGGCCTTCGCAGTGCAATCGCCGGCCGTTTGATCACCGCGGACGACGCCGAATACGACCACATTCGCGCGATCATGTATGGCGGCTTCGACCGCCGTCCTGCGGCCGTCATTCGCGCTGCCACCGCCGCGGACGTGGCGGCGGCCATTCGCTTCGCCCTCCACCGGGGCGCCGAGCTTGCCGTACGCAGCGGCGGCCATAGCGTCGCCGGGCACAGCGCGACGGAAGGCGGTATCGTCATCGATCTGCGTGAGATGAAGGCGCTCGACATCGACAAGCGGTCGCGCACGGCCTGGGCCGAAACCGGCCTGACCGCGAGCGAGTTCACGGCAGCGACGGCGAAGCACGGCCTCGCCGTCGGATTCGGCGACGCCGGCTCGGTGGGCATCGGCGGGATCACGCTCGGCGGCGGCGTTGGCTTTCTCGTGCGGAAGTTCGGACTGACGATCGATTCGCTGCTGGCGGCAGAGATCGTGGTCGCCAACGGCGATATACTGAGCGTCGACGCGGACAGCCATCCGGATCTGTTCTGGGCGATCCGCGGCGGCGGCGGGAATTTCGGCGTGGTGACGCGCCTGCAGTTTCAGCTGCACGAGGTCGGCCAGATCGTCGGCGGCATGCTGATACTGCCGGCGACGGCAGCGACGATCGCGGGCTTCATCGCCGCAGCCGAGGCCGCGCCCGAGGACCTGTCGGCCATCGCCAATATCATGCCGGCGCCGCCAATGCCTTTCGTGCCCGCCGAGGTGCATGGGAAGCCGATCATCATGGGATTGTTCGCCTATGCCGGTGACGTGGTGGCCGGCCAAAGCGCGATCGAACCGTTCAGGCAGCTTGCCACCCCCCTTGCCGACATGGTGCGCCCGATGCTGTTGCCGGAGCTCTATCCGCCAGAGGACCCGAACTACCACCCGACCGCGGTTTCGCGAACGATGTTCACCGACAGTGTGGACCATGCCGTTGCAACGGAGATTCTCGAACAACTCAACGCCTCGGACGCCAAGCTGCGCGTTGCGCAGTTGCGCGTGCTTGGCGGCGCGGCGGCCCGCATCCCCGTCGATGCGACGGCCTACGCCCACCGCGCCAGGAAGATCATGGTGAATGTCGCCGCCTTCTATGACGGCCCCGATGATCGTCTGCACAAGGACGCGTGGTGCCAGGACTTCGCCGACGCGCTGCGCCAGAGCGACGGCGGCGCCTATGTGAACTTCCTCGGCGACGTTGGGGCCGAGCGCATCCGCGCCGCCTATCCCGGGAAAACATGGGACCGCCTTCGCGCCATCAAGGGCCGCTACGACC
This sequence comes from uncultured Alphaproteobacteria bacterium, assembly GCA_963732865.1. Classification (GTDB taxonomy): domain Bacteria; phylum Pseudomonadota; class Alphaproteobacteria; order Rhizobiales; family Kaistiaceae; genus JADLGL01. The sequence continues at coordinate 549,955 of CAVTBC010000001.1, forward strand.
CCACCAATCTCTTCCGGCTGAATCAGAACATTCCGCCGCTCGTCGCCTGACCGCTCAGGCGACGAGTCGTCTGCGGCCGGTCAGAACAAGCCAGAACAGCGCGGCGAGCACGATGGCGACCACCGGCATGACGATGACGTTGATCGTGTGCCAGCCGGACGTCGCCAGAATCTGCCCGGAAAAGAAGGAAGCCAGCGCCACGGTGCCGAAGACGATGAGGTCGTTGAAGCCCTCCACACGCCCCCGTTCGGACGGTCGATAGGTGTCGGTCAGCATCGCCGTCGCGCCGACGAAGGAGAAGTTCCAGCCAACGCCAAGCAGGATGAGCATGCTCCAATAATGCAGAAGCTCAATCCCGGCGATGCCGACCAGCGCGGACACGATGAGCAAAAGCAACCCCGTGGCGACGATCGTCTCCTTGCCGAAACGGCGGATCAGCCGGCCGGTGATGAGGCTTGGCGCGAACATGGCGATGACATGCCACTGGATGCCCAGCACCGCCTCGGATTGGGTGTGATGGCTGCCGACCATAGCCAGCGGCGCCGCCGTCATGACGAAAGACATGAGGGCGAAGGACGCCGCCGCGCACAGAAGGGCCACCATGAAACGGGGCTGACTGGCGATCTCCCGCAGCGGCCGCGCGGCCTCAGCTTTCTGCACCACGGCCGCGGCAATCGCCGCAGCCGTCGGGCGGGGCGGGAAGCGCAGGCTGCGCAGGATTGCAAAGCCGATCACCGCGATGATCGCCAGCGCGATGAATGCCCCGGCATAGGGGACCGGATCGAATAAGTCGCGGGTGTAGAGGACGATCTGCGGCGCGAGCAGCGCGGTGACCACGCCACCAATCATGATGCGCGAGATGGCAACGCTGCGGAAATCGGGCGGCACCAATTCGGCCGCGGCGAAGCGATATTGCTGCACGAAGGAATTGGCGAACCCGACCAGCAACAGACCGATGATAAGGAGCGTGAATGACCCCGCCCACATCGCGCCCGCTGCTAACAGGCCGCCGGCGATGGCAAAGCCGGTGCCCGACAAGAGCCCATTGCGGCGTCCCAGGCGCTGCATCAACAAAGCCGCCGGAACCGCACCCATGGCGAGCCCGACGGCCATGCCGGATACCGGCAGGGTCGCCAACGTCTTGTCGTCGCCCAGAAGATAGGAACCAGCAAGGCCGCCGATGGTGATCGCCATCACCGTGCCGGAGCCGTTCAGCGCCTGCGCCGCCAGAAGTACCCACGTGTTGCGGAGGCCTTGGGCGGTGGGAACGGACGTTGAACCAGCCCCACTCACGGACCTTGCCCAACGAAATGATCATAGGCTGTCTGTTTGAAGGTCATGCTGCGCCCCATTCTATCGATGAAGGCAGCCCCCGCGCCGACAGTGATCTGTCCAATCGCCGTCAAGCCTACACCCGTCTCCACGGCGGCTGCCAACAGGCCGGCTGCGGTGCCTGCCCGGACGGTCAGGAGGATTTCATAGTCGTCGCCGCCGGTGAGGACCATCTCGAGCAAACCGGGGTCGCTCTGCACGGCTGCACGCGCTGCGGAGGAAAGCGGCACGGCGGCCACGTCAATCTCAGCGGCTAGGCCAGACGCCGCGCACAGCTTGACGAGATCGCCGGCCAGCCCATCGGAGACATCCATCGCGGCGCTGGCGTGGCGGCGCAGCACCGGCGCCAGAGCCAGCCGCGGCTCGGGGTAGAGGTAACGCTGACGGAGGTAATCGCTGTCCGCAGCGGAGCCGAGCGTCCTGCCCTTGCGCGCCAGCAGACCGAGCGCTGCGTCGCCGATCGTGCCGGTTACGAAGATCACGTCGCCGACCTGCGCCGTGGAGCGCCGCACCATCGCCCCGGCAGGCACGCTGCCGAAGGCGGTGACGGCGATGACGATCCCGCCGCCGCTGCGCGTTGTGTCGCCACCGACGAGGCGGATGCCGAAGCGCTCCTGATCGGCGGCAAGCCCGGCCGCGAACCGGGCAACCCAGGCCTCGTCGCAGGAATCACTCAGGCCAAGCGCCAGCGTGTAGCCGACCGGCTCAGCGCCCTTGGCGGCAAGGTCGGAAAGGTTGACGCGCAGCGCCTTGGCGGCAATCGCCTCCGGCGCATCGTCGAGAAAATGAACGCCCTCGGCGACCATGTCGCTGGTGACCACCAATTCACGGCCGGGCGCGGGCGCAAGGATCGCGGCATCGTCGACAAGGCCAAGGCCTTGCGGCCCAGCCAGCGGCAGGAAATAGCGATGGATCAGCTCATGCTCGGGCGCCTGAGCCATTTCGCCGGCCTAAGCGCCGCCCCGCGCGGCAGCCTGAACGAATTCGGCCGGCCGCAATTGCCGCGCCAGATTGTCGAGGACGGCATTGACCATGCCCGGTTCGTCACCGCCCTCGAAGAAGGCCTTGGCGATATCGACATATTCGTTGATGACGACGCGGGCCGGCACGTCGGACCGCGAGAGCAGCTCCCAGGCGGCTGAGCGGAGAACCGCGCGCAGCGTCACGTCGAGGCGGGCCAGGGGCCAGCCGGTGACAAGCGCCATGTGAATCTTAGGGTCGAGCTCGCGCTGCTCGTTGACGACGCCGGTCACCAGCGCCGAGAAGAATGGCTGGTCGGCATCGCGATAGCGCACGCCATCGAGTTCCTGCCCGAGACGCCAGGTCTCGAACTCCTCGACGACTTCGTTCAGCGACGCGCCGCCGACATCCATCTGATAGAGCGCTTGAACGGCGGCAAGCCGCGCCGCACTTTTTGCTTCGGTCTTGCTGGCCACGCGCCGCTAGCCTCGCTGCTGCAGGGTGCGCCGAAACTCGATCATGGCGAGCGCCGCCTTGGCGGCGCCGCCGCCCTTGTCCTTTTCCGTCACGCGGGCCCGCGCCCAAGCCTGCTCCCGGTTCTCCACTGTCAGGATACCGTTGCCGACCGCCAGCTTGTGCGCCACGGCAAGGTCCGTGATCGCCCTGGCGGACTGTTCGGCGACGATGTCGTAATGCGAGGTCTCGCCGCGAATGACGCAGCCGAGCATCACATAGCCGTCGTGATCGGCTGGGCGCACATCAATGGCCATCGCCAGCGCCGCGGGAAGCTCGAGGACGCCCGGGACCGACATCCGGTCGTGGGTCGCGCCGGCAGCCGCAAGCGCCGCCGCTGCGCCGGCAACGAGTTCGTCGGCGAGATCGTCATAAAACCGCGCGTCGATGACGAGCAGATGCGGAGCGGCCATTCGTCTCTTCCGTGAGTGATGCGGCCTGACCAATCACGCGGCCGCCCGATTGTCCAGTTCAGCGCTCAGCTTTGGCCGCTCAAGCGGGCGACGTAGCGTGCGACAAGATCGACTTCGAGATTGACCGCGTCCCCCGGCCGCCGGTCAGCCCATGTCGTCACGGCCAGCGTATGCGGGATCAGGTGGCAGTCGAAGACGGCGCCGTCGACCGCGTTGACGGTCAGCGACGTGCCGTCGAGGGCAACGGAGCCCTTCGTTGCGATGAAACGGGCGAGATCGGCGGGCGCTTCGAAACGGAAGGCGACCGTCTCGCCGAAATCCTGCCGGCTCAGAATGGTCGCGAGGCCGTCAATGTGGCCGCTCACCCAATGGCCGCCGAGCTCGTCACCGACGCGGAGCGAGCGCTCCAGATTGACGCGCGTGCCCACGCGCCAGCCGCCGGCCGTGGTCAGGCGAAGCGTTTCCGGCCCGAGATCGGCGGAAAGGCCCAATTGGTCGCCCACCCTCGCCGCCTCGGTCACGGTGAGGCAGATACCGGCGAGGGCGACCGAAGCGCCGATTTCCGGCAGATCGCCGTCGGCGGGCGCTTCAACCACGATGCGGGTTACGTCGCCCTGCGGTTCAATCGAGGCGATACGGCCGACAGCCGTGACGATACCGGTGAACATCAGCGGGTCCGGAGATAGCGGCGCAGGCGGTCGTCGCCGACCACTGCATCGTCGATCAGGCGATAGCGCGGGCTCCGCTCCACCGCCGACAATGCCTGCCCCGACAGGGCGCGAACACCGTTAGGCCCGACAATGACGGGCGCCCGGAAGAATAGAACCTCGTCGGGAAGATCGAGCGATACGAGGCCCGCGGCGATCTTGGCCCCGCCCTCCACCAAGACGCGGGTGCGCCCGTCCTCGGCGAGACGCGCGAAGACCGCGTTGAGGTCAATGCCGCCGGAACCGGCGCCGACGCGCTTGACGACAACGCCGACGGCCTCAAGCGCCGCGACCCGGCCCGCATCGGCGCTCTCCCCAACCATCAGCCAGAAGGCAACCTCGCGCGCCGTCTTGACGAGATTGGCATCGAGCGAGATGCGTGCCTCGCTATCGACTACGACGCGCACAGGCTGCGGATCGGGCAGCGGTGGTCGGCGGATCGTCAGACGCGGATCATCGACGATGACCGTACCCAGGCCCACGAGGATCGCGTCATATTCGGCGCGCATGGCCTGAACGCGCTCGAAGGCCGGGCGGCCCGTGACCATCATGCGCTCGCCGTCGCCGCGGCCGATCATGCCGTCAGCGGAGATGGCCAGCTTCAGGGTGATCCAGGGCCGGCCCTTGGTGATGCGCGCGATATGGCCGCCATGCGCAATCGCTGCCTCCGCTTCAAGCACCCCGGTGGTCACCTCGATGCCCGCCGTCTTGAGCATGGCGAGGCCCTTGCCGGACACGCGGGGGTCGGGGTCCGTCATTGTCGTGACGACACGGGCCACGCCCGCCTCGATCAGCGCGTTGGCGCAAGGCGGCGTCTGGCCGGTGTGGCTGCAAGGTTCGAGCGTGACATAGGCGGTGGCGCCGCGCGCCGCCTCGCCTGCCTGCGCCAGCGCTAGGACTTCCGCATGCGGCCTGCCGCCAACCGCGGTCCAGCCGCGACCAACGACGCGCGGGCCGCCCGTGTCGGGGCGCACGATGAGAGCGCCGACGGCGGGATTGGGGCTGGTGCGGCCGAGATTGCGCCGGCCGAGCCGCAACGCCGCCGCCATCAAGCGGCGGTCGAGTTCCGGATCGGCGGGCTGGCTAACTGGGCTTGTCATCGAACTCAGGCATCTCCAGCGCGGGGCCGGCGCCATCGCCCGACAATTCGCCGAGCAACGTCTCGAAATCCTTGGCCTCGCGGAAGTTACGATAGACCGAGGCGAAGCGGACATAGGCGACATCGTCGAGCCGCTTCAGGCCCTCCATCACCAGGAGGCCGATCTGATCGGCCGGGATCTCCGCCTCGCCGGCGCTCTCAAGCTGGCGGACGATGCCATTGAGCATGCGCTCGACGCGATCCGGATCGACCTGCCGCTTGCGCAGCGCCACCTGGACGGAACGCATCAGCTTGTCGCGGTCGAAGGGTACCCGCCGGCCGCTGCGCTTCACGACCGTCAGCTCGCGCAGCTGGATGCGCTCAAAGGTCGTGAAACGTCCCCCACAATCGGCGCAAACCCGCCGCCGCCGGATCGACGTGTTGTCGCCGGACGGCCGGGAGTCCTTCACCTGGGTGTCGTCGCTGCCGCAATAGGGGCACCGCATGTCGGCCTCCGCCGGCTAGGGCCAATCGTTCAGGCGAGCCCGTAGATCGGGAATCTCTCGGTCAGGGCCTTCACGCGGCCACGCACTGCGGTTTCGACCGCGTCATTGCCCTCGTCGCCATTGGCTGCAAGGCCGTCCAAAGTCTCGCGGATCATGTCCCCAATCTCGCGAAACTCGGCAACGCCGAAGCCGCGCGTCGTGCCGGCCGGGCTGCCGAGCCGAATGCCGGAGGTGATCATCGGCTTCTCCGGGTCGAAGGGAACGCCGTTCTTGTTGCAGGTGATGTTGGCGCGGCCGAGCGCCGTCTCCGCCGCTTTGCCGGTGAGGCCTTTGGGACGGAGATCGACGAGCATCAGATGGGTGTCGGTACCGCCGGAGACAACCTCAAGGCCGGCCGCATACATCGCGGTCGCCAGCGCGTCCGCATTGGCGACGACATTGCTGATGTAGCTCTTGAATTCCGGCTGTAATGCCTCGCGGAAGGCGACCGCCTTGGCGGCGATCACATGCATCAACGGACCGCCTTGGAGACCCGGGAAAACGGCCGAGTTGATCTTCTTGGAAATGTCCTCGCTGTTGGTGAGAACCATGCCGCCGCGCGGGCCGCGCAGCGTCTTATGCGTCGTCGTCGTGACGATGTCGGCATATGGGAACGGGCTCGGATGGGCGCCGCCGGCGACGAGGCCGGCGAAATGCGCCATGTCCACCATCAGGAGCGCGCCGACGCTGTCGGCGATCGTCTTGAAGGCGGCGAAGTCGATGATGCGCGAATAGGCCGAACCGCCGGCGATGATGATTTGCGGCTTGTGCTCCTTGGCGAGTTGCTCGACCTGATCGAGGTCGATGCGGCCATCCTGGCGACGAACGCCATATTGCACGGCGTTGAACCACTTGCCCGACATGTTGGGCGGTGCGCCGTGGGTCAAATGACCGCCGGCGGCGAGGCTCATGCCGAGGATTGTGTCGCCCGGCTTGGCAAGGCCAAGCAGCACCGACTGATTGGCCTGGCTGCCCGAGTTCGGCTGGACGTTGGCGAAGCCGCAGTTGAAGAGTTGCTTGGCACGGTCGATCGCGAGGTTCTCGGCGATATCGACAAACTGGCAGCCGCCATAGTAACGGCGGCCAGGATAGCCCTCGGCGTATTTGTTGGTGAGGACGGAGCCCTGTGCTTCCAGCACCGCAGCCGAGACGATGTTCTCGGAGGCGATGAGCTCGATTTCATCGTTCTGACGGTTCAGCTCGCTAGCGATGGCGGCCGCGATCTCGGGGTCGCGCTCGGCCAGAGGCTGCGAAAAGAACGATTCAGACGAGGCGGCGCTCATGGCGCTTGCCCTCACATTCATCGGCGAATCCTTCAAAAAACGAGACGCGCGGCCAGCCAGCGCCGGAAGCGCTGCGCCTTAGCATATGGGCCGAGTCGGGCCAAGGCGACGCCTTTCACGGCGCCGCTGCCACTATTGCATCGCGTATGTGCCGATGCCGTCAAGGCCGTAGATGTCGTCACGGAAGTTGACGACCCCGCTCTCCATGGCCCAGGCGGTGATGTAAGCCCAGTACAGCTTGGGGGGATTGCTGATCTCGGCGTTGATGCGTTCGCCGGAATTGAAGACCGCTTCGATATGATTGCGGTCCCAGCCGGGCGTATCGCGCAGCAGCCAGGTGATCAGCTCGCGGACATTCTGAACCCGGACGCAGCCGGAGGAATCGAAGCGATAGTCATCGCCGAACAGGGTCTTGTTCGGCGTGTCATGGAGATAGACCGAATAGGGGTTCGGGAAGTTGATCCGCACCGAGCCGAGCGAGTTGAACTCGCCAGGATCCTGCCGGAAGACGTAGCGCGTCGCCTCGTCGGTGTTCCAGTTGACGGACTCGGGGGCAACCTCCGTGCCTGACTGCGTGTAGATGTGGATGTGCTGCTCCGCGAGATAAGTCGGGTGCTGCTGCATCAACGGGATGAGGTCGCGCCGGATGATCGAGACCGGCACCGTCCAGAACGGATTGAAATTGACCTCGCGGATTTCGGAAGTGAGGATCGGAGATGGCCGGTCAACCTTGCCGACGACGGCCGTGTGGCGGCTGACGACCTGCCCGTTCTCGACCGCTTCGATCTCGGCGGCCGGCAGATTGACGAGGACATAGCGCGCCGTCGTCGTCGATACGAGATCGCGTAGGCGGTCGCGGTTGACCTCGAGCTGATGCAGGCGCGCGTCAGCGGGAATGTTCAGGGCCGCGAATGTCGAGGCCCCAACCACGCCGTCGGCTGGCAGGCCATGCCGAGCCTGGAAACGGCGAACGGCAGAATTGACATAGGAATTGAACACAGTGGAAACGCCCGCCGACGCGTCGAGGTCGGCGGAAACAATCAGCCGTTGGCGCAGGACCGCGACGTTCGGCGAGTTGGAACCAAGCTGCAATTGCTGATCTGCTGGAACGACCGGCCAGCCGCCATTGTCGACGATCTGCTGATAGGTGACGATCGCCAACCCCATGGCGGCGACGATTTCGGGCGACAGGATCGGGCGCGAGGTGATGACGTCGGCCTGGTTGGGGCCACCGGTATCGAACCGGTCAAGGAGGCTCTGCGCGGCGGCAGGCCCTGCAGCGACCTGCGCCAAAGCCATCGCGCCGACGCATAACCAGCCGGCAACGGAACGGCCTGCGCTTCGCTTGAAAATCACCACGGACTACCCCCAGACAGCTGTGCGGATTTGCAGAGAATCGATGGCCGCGCGCGTGAGCGCGCCCAATGGTTGCCGCGTAATGCCATCGCTTCGCAATATGGCGCTTTGATGTTTCCGGCAAGAAGTCAAACTGATGTGAAAAAGCCCGGCGGCGAGCCGGGCTTTTCAGGAGACCCCAGATTTGAAGGCCCTACAGGCGATACAGGATCTGATCGGTCCAGAAACGCTCGAGCCGCTGGAGGGAGCGGTTGAGCGCGTGGAAGTCTTCCGCGCCGATGCCGCCGATCTGGTCGATCGAACGGATGTGACGCTCATAGAGGCGGTTGACGATGGTGGCGACGTCGCGGCCCTTCTCGGTCAGGCTGACGCGAACCGAGCGGCGATCCATGCGCGAACGCTGATGGTGGATGTAGCCCATCTCGACCAGCTTCTTGAGATTGTAGGAAACGTTCGAGCCGAGATAGTAGCCACGGGTGCGAAGCTCACCGGCGGTAAGTTCCGCATCGCCGATATTGAAAAGCAGCAGCGCCTGAACCGCGTTGACGTCGGAACGGCCGGCGCGGTCGAACTCGTCCTTGATGACATCCAGCAGGCGGCGATGCAGCCGCTCGACCAGCGTCAAGGCTTCCATATAGAGGGGCTTCAACGCCTCTCGGTCGGGTTGTGACGGCGCGACTGAAACGGCCTCCGCGCCCTGCTTGGAATTGATCATCTGTTAGCCTCACTGTTATTCGCGGGATTATCTTTCCCTTGCTTGGGCTCACTTTTATCCGACGCAATTGAAGATGACCTTAAACGGCACGCTTAACGCCGGCTTACCGCCGCGCTTCCGATTTTAGCCGTAACGGAGGGTTCAACCTCCGCGCTTATCAGGGGGTTTCGCTCACGCGGCCCCGGCGTTCGCCGGGAGCAAGCGGACGAAGCGCGATCGCCTTGGAGAGCCCGGCCTTGGCGCCGGACGCCGCGCGGCTCGAACCGATTGCCCTGGCGACGGGTGCCATCAGGGCGATGGCGCGATGTGTCGAAGGCGCGGCCCGCGAGGTCAAGCGCAGGCCGACATAGGCGGCGATGACCACCAACTGCTGAATGATCGCCACCACATCCAAGCCGAACGTTCCGGCGAAGACGGTGTGCATGGCGATCGCAGACGCGGTTGCATAGATCCAGATCACCACGCCCCATGAGGCGAGCATCCACAGGCCGACTGCGGCGACGATATAGGCGACGGCGAGATTGATCGTGGCGAACTGCCAGGGGCCACTCAGATCAGCAAAGGCCGTCGGATTGGCCGAGACCACACCAATGATCGTCGCCCATTGATAGAGGCCGAACAGCATGAGCACGCCGGCCAATGCACGCTGGCGAAGATCAAGCCGCGACAACAATTGCGCCGCGCTTTGATGATGCCCGCTGTCCGTATCGTTTGCCAAAAAGCCACCCAATTCGCCGCTGTCCCCACATTTGCGAGGAAGCAAACATTGCGCCAGCTGTGCGATCGCACAGGGTCGTTGATGCCGCTGGGCCGGGCGGCGGCCCTTCGTGTTTTGCCGCCTTCGAGCCAAGTGCTAGAAAAGGCCGAACTGACGGAGTTGCAAGCACAATGAATGAGCAGCGGCGCTTCGGCGCGAGCGGCGGCACAGAGACCAATCTCCGCGAGATCCTGGGGGGCCGGCGCCTGCGCCGCACCCGGCGCACGGATTGGCTGCGCCGCATGGTGCGCGAGTTGGCGCTCAGCCCCGACGATCTGATTTGGCCGCTGTTCCTGATCGAGGGAACGGGCAAGCGAGAAGCGATCGCGTCGATGCCGGGCGTCGAAAGGCTGAGCGTTGATCTCGCGGTCGCGGCTGCCGAAGAAGCGGTCGCGCTTGGCATACCGGCAATCGCGCTCTTTCCGCATGTGCCGATCGCCAAACGCGACGCCGGCGGCAGCAACGCGCTCGATCCGGGCAACCTCATCTGCACCGCCTGCAGGGCGATCAAGGACGCGGTGCCGCAGATCGGCATCATCACCGACGTGGCGCTCGACCCCTATACCAGCCATGGCCATGACGGCGTGCTGCTCGGCGTCGACGTCGCCAACGACGCGACCGTCGAAATCCTGGTTCAGCAGGCGCTGCTGCAGGCGACCGCCGGAGCGGACATCATCGCGCCGTCGGACATGATGGACGGCCGCGTCGGCGCCATCCGCACAGCGCTCGACGATGCCGGCTTCACCGATGTCTGCATCCTGGCCTACAGCGCCAAATATGCCTCGGCCTTCTACGGCCCCTTCCGCGACGCCATCGGCACGTCGGCCGTTTTGGTCGGCGACAAGCGCACCTACCAAATGGACCCGGCAAATAGCGACGAGGCGCTGCGCGAGACCGAGAAGGACATCGAGGAAGGCGCCGATATGGTCATGGTCAAGCCGGGCCTCCCCTATCTCGATATTGTCGCCCGCGTGAAAGAGACGTTCGGCCTGCCGACCTTCGCCTATCAGGTGTCCGGCGAGTATTCGATGATCCGGGCGGCCGCCGAGAAGGGCTGGATCGACGGCGATCGCGCGATGATGGAAAGCCTCACCGCCTTCAAGCGCGCCGGCGCCGACGGCATTCTCACCTATTTCGCGCCCGTGGTGGCGCGGATGCTGAAAGGCCAGCGCTAGCCGTCTTGCACGGCCTCCGCCCCGGCCCCATCTTGGCGGAGAGGAATCGGCGCCCTGGCTGGCGCAGAATCGTGAGGGATGCCATGGCCGATGACAGCAGAGCCGCTGGCGTGCGCTACAGCGCCGACGCGTTTGACGAGACCATCCACCCGGAACTGTTCGACGAGATTCTGCCCCGCCGGCTCCTCGCCTTCGCCATCGACGCCATCATCATCATCGTCGCGACGGTGCCGGCCTTTGTCGTCGTCGCCATCCTTGGCGTTCTGACGCTGGGCCTCGGCTGGCTGCTCTTCCCCTTCGTCTTCGCCATCGTCGCGCTCGGCTATCTCGCCTACACGCTGGGAAGCTCGGAATCGGCGACGGTCGGAATGCGCCTTGTCGGCGTCGAAATGCGTACGCTCGGCGGCGACAAGATGTACCCACTGCTCGCGGTCCTTCAGGGCCTCACCTTCTGGATCCTCACCGGGTTTCTGACGCCGCTGGTGCTGGTCGTCGGACTGATGTCCACGCGCCGCCGGCTGCTGCACGACATGCTGCTCGGGACGATCCTGCTCAACGCTGAGCCGCTGCACGAGTTGGAACGCGCGCGCAGTTCGTGATTTCCCCTTTCTCCGGGCACCGCTTCGGGATTATCGTCACAACGATCAATGCCGTTGCTGTGTGATGACGAAACATCAGCTTGACGCGCCGCAATTCTACCTGACCGCGCCGTCCCCCTGCCCCTATCTGCCGGGCCAGGAAGAGCGAAAGGTGTTCACGCATCTCGTCGGGGAACGCGCGCCTTCGCTCAATGACGTGCTGACCCAGGGCGGCTTCCGGCGCAGCCAGAACATCGCCTACCGGCCCGCCTGCGAGACCTGCCGCGCCTGCGTTTCCGTTCGCGTGGTGGTCGGCGACTTCGCGGCGAAGGGGAGCATGGCGCGCGTCTGGCGGCGCAACCGGGACCTCGTCGGCAACGAGGTGTCGCCGAGCCCGTCCTCGGAACAATATTCGCTGTTTCGCTATTATCTCGACGCCCGCCACCCGGATGGCGGCATGGCCGACATGTCCGTGCTCGATTACGCCATGATGGTCGAGGATACGCATGTCGCGACGACGATGATCGAATACCGCTTCCGCGGTCCGGACACGGCGATCAACGGGCGCGGTGAAGGCCCGCTGATCGCGACGGCGCTCACCGATATCCTCGGCGACGGCCTGTCGATGGTCTATTCGTTCTTCAACCCCGACTATGACGACCGCAGCCTCGGCACGTACATGATCCTCGATCACATCGTGCGCGCCCGGAAGCTGGGCCTGCCCTATGTCTATCTCGGCTATTGGGTCTCGGGCTCGCCGAAGATGAACTACAAGGCGAAGTTCAGGCCGCAGGAGCGACTGGGCCCCCGCGGCTGGGATCGGGTGGAGTAGAGACTCCGCCGCGCTAGGCGGCTTTGTCGCGCGCGTTCTTGAGCGCATCGAGCCACCAGGTCAGCTGGTCGAGCATGTCCTCGGCGCCCTGGTTGAGGAAGTCGAAATCGTCGAGCGTCTTCTTGCCTTGGGCGATCTCAAGGTAGGCCTGCATCTGGATGTGTACGGCAACGCGGATCGGCGCCATCTGCAGCTCGACGGCGATGTTGCGCAGCTGCTCAATCGCGCGCGAGGCGCCGAGGCTGCCATAGCCGACAAAGGCGATCGGCTTCCGGTTCCATTGCGGATAGGCGTAGTCGATGGCGTTTTTCAGCACCGCAGTCGGCGCGCGGTTGTATTCGGCGGTGACGACGATGAAGCCGTCCATCTCGTCAACCTTCTTCTGCCATTCGAGGGCGACGGGGTTCTGTGACGGCGCCCAGGCCGGCGAGGCCGCTTCTTCGAAGAAAGGCATCGGATAATCGCGGAGGTCGAGCGTCTCAACCTCGAAGCTATTCCGCTTGGACGCCTTTTCGAATATCCATTTGGCAGGATGATCGGCGAACCGGTTTGGGCGGGTGCTGCTGATGATAATCCCGACTTTCGGCATGATGCGTTCCTTGGAGGTTGAAGCCGTGCATTGCCGGGGCGTTGGCGTCCCGATCGATATGCAATCTATAGCGTATTAAATAATATAGCGCTTTGCGATGTCAAGCACTTAACAAAATTCCCCGGGGAACGCTATATATGGGATCATGGAGGAAATGAGTCCGACGGCCCACAATGAAGCTGAGCGCGATCCGTGCGTTGTCCCGGAGCGGCTGAGTGCTGCCTTTGCGGTGCTGCAGGAGAAATGGGCACTGCCCATCGTCTATGTGCTGCTGCAGGGTCCGGAAGGCTTCAACGAAATCGGACGGGCGGCGGGCGCGGTGAACCCGGCCACGCTGACCCAGAGGCTTGCCCGCATGGAGCAGGTCGGCCTGGTGAAGAAGACCGTGCAGTCGGTAATGCCGCCGCGAACGCTCTATGAACTCAGCGAAGCCGGGATGGCGCTGCGGCCTGTGATCAAGGCCTTCGAGGCGTGGAGCCAAAGGCACCCGCTCGGCGACAAGCCGCCAAAGACGAAGGCGGCGCTCTAGCCGATCGGTGGCGTGCCGAAACGGTTGTTGCGCGGGAAGCCGGCCGGCGGCAAACGGCCGGCCTGGGCCCGGTCGCCGATCCAATCCTTCAATTCCTCCAGCGACCGCGTGAAGCTGCGGCCGGAGCTGTCCATCCAGGTCACCCCCCCGGCGGCAGCGAAAACGCGCGCATCCGACACGTCGCCGTCCTTGTACCGCTGCAGGCGAACGCCCTTGCCGCGCGGTAGCTCGGGCACCTCGGCCAGCGGGAAGATCAGCATCTTACGGTTCTCGCCGATGATCGCGACCTGGTCGCCCTTGGCGGCGACGCAGAGCTTCGCCTCGACCGGCGCCGAAACATTCATGATCTGCTTGCCCTTGCGGGTGTTGGCGAGAAGCTCCCCTTCGGCGACGACGAAGCCACGGCCGTCGGTCGAGACCAGCAGCAGCTTTCGCTCGGCGTCATGAGCGAAGACGGCGACGATATCCTCGCCATCGGCGAGGTCGGCCATCAGCCGGATCGGCTCGCCCTGCCCCTTGCCGCCCGGCAGTGCATCGGCGCCGAGCGTGTAGAAGCGGCCCGCCGTCGAGAAGACGAGCAACTTGTCCGTCGTCTCGGCATGGAAGGCGGTGCGGAGTTCATCGCCCGACTTGAAGGACAGGCCGGAGAAATCGGCGAGATGGCCCTTCATCGCCCGGATCCAACCGAGGCGTGAGACAACGATCGTGATCGGCTCGCGCTCGATCATCGCCGCCTCAAGGTCGGTCACATCATGCGTCGGGGCTTCGGCGAAATCGGTGCGGCGTTTGCCCAGCGGCGTCTCGGGGCCGAAGGTCTTGCGGACCTCCCGGATTTCCCAAGCGACCGTCTGCCATTGCTGTTCCTCCGAAGCGAGCAATCCCTCGATCTGCCCCTGCTCCTCGGTGAGCGCGTCATGCTCCTTGCGGATCTCGATCTCCTCAAGCTTGCGCAAATTGCGTAGGCGCATGTTGAGGATCGCTTCCGCCTGGGCGTCGTTGAGTTCGAAGGTCGCCATCAGGACGGCCTTCGGCTCGTCCTCCTCGCGGATGATGCGGATCACCTCGTCGAGGTTGAGATAGGCGATGAGATAGCCGCCGAGGACTTCGAGGCGGGCGCGGATCTTGCCGAGCCGATGTTCGGAACGGCGCATCAGAACGGTGCGGCGATGTTCCAGCCATTCGCGCAGCACCCGGCCGAGCGGGAGGACCTGCGGGACGACACCGCGCGACAGCACATTCATGTTGAGCGGTACGCGCGTCTCAAGGTCGGTGAGTCGGAAGAGCGATTCCATCAGCAGCGCCGCATCGACCGCCCGCGAACGCGGCTCGAGCACGATGCGGATTTCGTCCGTCGATTCGTCGCGGATGTCCTCCAGCAGCGGCAGCTTCTTCGCCTGCAGGAGCTCGGCGATGCGCTCGATCAGGCGTGATTTCGGGACCTGATAGGGAATCTCGGTGATGACGACAAGGTACGTGCCGCGGCCCTGGTCCTCGGTCTGCCAGCGGGCGCGGACGCGGAAGCCGCCCCTGCCGGTGCGGTAGGATTCCAGGATCGAGGCGCGGCTCTCGACGATGATTCCACCCGTCGGAAAATCCGGACCGGGCACAAGCTCGACCAGCTTCTCGATGCTGGCATTGGGGTGCTTGATGAGATGCAGCGCCGCATCGCAAAGCTCGGCCGCATTGTGCGGCGGGATCGATGTCGCCATTCCGACTGCGATGCCGGCCGAACCGTTGGCGAGGAGGTTCGGGAATGCCGCCGGCAGAACGACCGGCTCCGACTCCTCGCCGTCATAGGTCTCGCGGAAATCGACTGCATCCTCTTCGATCCCGTCGAGGAGGAGCCGGGCAACCTCCGTCAGCCGCGCCTCGGTGTAGCGCATGGCGGCGGCGTTATCGCCGTCGACATTGCCGAAATTGCCCTGACCGTCGACCAGCGGATAGCGCGCCGCAAAATCCTGCGCGAGGCGCACGAGCGCGTCGTAGACCGACTGGTCGCCATGTGGATGGTATTTGCCGATGACGTCGCCGACGACACGGGCCGACTTCTTGAAGCCGGAGCCGGGATCGAGCCGCAGTTGGCGCATGGCATAGAGAATCCGGCGATGCACCGGCTTGAGGCCGTCGCGCGCGTCCGGCAGCGCGCGATCCATGATGGTCGACAGCGCATAGGCGAGATAGCGCTCTTCCAGCGCCTCGCGGAAATCGATGCCCTCGATACCGCCGGGAATCAGCTCGGTGCCCATGGGCTTGGACTATCGACCGCCGCCCGCCGGTTCAAGCGCAGACGAATCGGCCGCCGCTGAAACGCCGAGCAGCGCCAAAAACCGTTCGCGCGAGGCGCTAGGTTCGACCCCACGGGGCTCATAGACATGGCGATCGAAGAAATAGCCGGTGAGCCTGAAGGCTTGCCGGAGTTCCTCGATCGAGGGCGGTGCATTGGCCCGTTGCCACAGGAAGCGCGGCAAAGGCAGCAGCTTGTCCTGATAGGCGGCGCCGGCTTCGCGGCTGACAGCGCGGCCGGTGCGCGGCGAGACATAGGCAAGGTCCTCGGTCGCGCCGGTGGCCGCGCATTGCGACAGATCGAGGCCGAAGCCAAGCTCGTTGAGGATCGCAAGCTCGTAGCGGACGAGCAACTCCGCCGCGTCCCGCGTGTCGCCGAGAGCGTCAAGGATCGGCCCCAGCGCGCCATAAAGCTCCGGATGCGGATCGCGCTCCGGCAGCAGGCGCAGAAGCGCGGCCAGCACCTGCAGACCGTAAATGCCGGTGGCTCCCTGCATGAGGTGGCTAGCGCGTTCGGTCGTCGGCTCGACGCTGAGATGGCCGAGATGCTCGTCAAGACGCGCCCGCCAGGTCACGGTCAGCGAATTGCCGGGCTGCAGGAAGGGCTGGCTGCGGCGCGAACGGCCGCCGCGCACGAGGCCAAGATGCCGCCCATGCTCCAGCGTCATCATCTCAAGGATGAGGCTGGTCTCGCCGTGGCGGCGCGTGCCGAGAATGATGCCTTCGTCACTCCATTGCATGTCAGTGGCAGTAGCACGAACGCACCCATCGCTGGGAGATTCCGCCCGCCTCAGTCCTTGGGAAACTCGATCCCCATCTCGCGGTAGCGCTCGGGATCATCGGCCCATTTCTCGCGCACCTTCACGAACAGGAAGAGATGGACCTTCTTCTCGATCGCCTCCGCGATCTCGATGCGCGCGGCCTGCGAAATCGCCTTGATGGTCTGGCCGCCCTTGCCGAGGACGATCTTGCGGTGCGCCTCGCGCGAAACGAAGATCGTCTGGTCGATCTTGACCGAGCCGTCGCGGCGATCCTCCCAGGCCGTGGTCTCGACCGTCGAGGTGTAGGGCAGTTCGTCATGCAGCCGCAGCAGCATTTTCTCGCGCGTGATCTCGGAGGCGACGCTGCGCAGCGGCAGATCGGAAATCTGGTCTTCGGGATAAAGCCACGGGCCTTCGGGAAGAGCCGCGGTGATGGCCGACATGAGGTCGCTGCAGCCGTCGCCGGTGAGCGCCGAGATCATGAAGGTGTCGCCGAAATCGACCCGGTCCGTCGCCGCCTTGGCAAGGGCCAACAGCTTCGACCGCTCCACGGTGTCGATCTTGTTGAGGATCAGAATCTTCGGCTGCTTCAGCGCCGCGACGAGATCAAGGATGGCGCTGACCTCATCGTCGATACCTTTGCCGGCGTCGATCAGCAGGGCCACGAGATCGGCGTCCCTGGCGCCGCCCCAGGCCGTATCGACCATGGCGCGGTCGAGCCGGCGCCGCGGCTGGAAGATACCGGGCGTATCGACGAAGATGATCTGCACCGGACCTTGCAGCGCGATGCCGCGGATGGTCGACCGCGTCGTCTGCACCTTGTGCGTCACGATCGACACTTTGGCGCCGACGAGCTGGTTGAGGAGCGTCGACTTGCCGGCATTGGGCGCGCCGATGAGAGCGACAAAGCCGCAGCGCGGCGGACGTTCGGTCAAGGCGTCGCTCATTCTATGTTGGCCTTCCAAACACCCTCGCGGATGAGAAGCGTGGCGGCAGCACTTTGCTCCGCCTCACGCTTGGACGAACCCTCTCCCGTGGCAGGGACGAAGGGATCTATTTCGACACGCACGGTGAAATGCGGTGCGTGCGCCGGCCCGCTCTCACCGACGACATTGTAGCGCGGGACCGACAGCCCCTGCCCCTGCGCCCATTCCTGCAAGGTCGATTTGGCATCGCGCTGCGAGCGATTGCGATGCGCCATGCGCGGACGCCACATGCGCTCGATCACGGCGCGCGCCGTCTCGAGCCCGCCATCGGTGTAAACGGCGCCGATCACCGCCTCGCAGGCATCGCCGAGGATCGTCTCCTTGGCCCGGCCGCCGGAATTCTCCTCGCCCTCGCCGAGGAACAGGGCCTCGCCAATCCCAAGCTCGGCGCCGACTTCGGCGCAGGTCTCCTTGCGGACCATGGCGGCATGGCGCCGGTGCAGCCCGCCCTCATCGGCTTCGGGGAAAGCCGCCGCCAGCATGTCGGCGATGACGAGTCCGAGAACGCGGTCGCCGAGGAATTCCAGGCGCTGATAGCTTTCGAGCTGACCCGCCGCGCCCCGATCGCTGACGGCGCTGGGATGGGTCAGCGCTCTACGGAGGAGGTCAGGATTTTGGAATCCGTAGTCGAGCCTTTGTTCGAGATCCTGACGCCGGTGGTCGCCGCCGCTGCTCACAGGCCAGTAAATATCCTGTCGCCGCGCACCGTCCACGGCCATCTCCAGAACTCCCAGGCCTGTGCTCCCTCATCGACCGAGAAGAAGATGACCTCGGCGCGGCCGACCAGATTCTCAAACGGCACGTAGCCGACATGGGAGTTGGGGTCGCGGCTGTCGGCGGAATTGTCGCGGTTGTCGCCCATGAAGAAGTAATGCCCCTCGGGCACGACGAATTCGGGCGTGTTGTCGAGCGGACCGCCATTGAGTGAATCGCGGATTTCGTAGCTGACGCCGTTCGGCAGCGTCTCGCGGTAATGCAGGACGCGCGAACGCGATGGCGAATTGGGATCGCCGTCGACGAGGTCCATCTGCACCGGCTCGCCATTGATGTGGAGGACGCCGTCGATCATCTGGATGTGATCGCCGGGCAAGCCGATCAGCCGCTTGATGTAGTCCGTCGAATTGTCGCCCGGCCATTTGAAGACGATGATGTCGCCGCGCTTGGGCTCGGAGGCGAAGATGCGGCCACCGCCGAAGACGTCGGGCGAAAAAGGCAGCGAATAGCGGCTGTAGCCATAGGCGTATTTCGAGACGAAGAGGAAATCGCCGACGAGGAGCGTATCCTCCATCGAGCCGGACGGGATGCTGAAGGGCTGGAACAGGAACGTCCGGATCAAGAGCGCCAGGACGAGCGCCTGGATGACGATCTTGAAGGTGTCCCAAAGACCGCCGCCGCTCTTGTTCTTTGCTTCGGCTTCTTCGATTTCGGGCTTTTCGTCGGCCACGCTCATTTACTCCATTCCGTCGATTTCGCCCGCCCCCGCCGAGGCGGTGATAGCCGCTCGCCCAATGGGGTGCAACGCGTCAATGCCCGGGCGCCATGACCGAGGCCTGCGGCGACGGCAAGGCTTCGATGATCACAAAGGCTTGCGCGAGGGGAAAATCGTCGGTGATCGTCAGATGGATGTTCGGGCTGTGGCCGGGCGGGATCATCGTCGCCAGGCGCAAGGCCGCACCGCCGGTGAGAGCCATTGTCGGCTGACCGGACCGGAGGTTCACGACGCCCAGATCGCGCCAGAAGACGCCAGCGCGGAACCCGGTGCCCAGCGCCTTCGAGCAGGCCTCCTTGGCGGCGAAGCGCTTGGCATAGGAAGCGGCGCGTTGCGCCCGTGCCTCCGATTTGCGCTTCTCGATGTCGGTGAAAATCCGGTCGATGAAGCGATCGCCAAAGCGCTCGAGCGCCTGTTCGATGCGGCGGATATCGATGATGTCGTTCCCCAGCCCGACGATCATTCCGCAGCAGGCTCCACGATGGACGTCCGCGCCGCGTCCATCCGCTTGCGCATGCCGCGGATCGCCGCTTCGAGGCCGACGAAGATCGCCTCGCCGATGATGAAGTGGCCGATATTGAGCTCGACGATCGGCGCCATCCGCGCCACCGGCGCGACCGTATCGTAGGTGAGCCCGTGGCCGGCATGAACCTCCAGGCCCAGTTCGGCGGCGGCGAGGGCCGCGTCTTCGAGCCTTAGCCGCTCAGCCTCAAACGCCTCGGCGCCGGCAAAGTAAGCTTCGCAATAAGCGCCGGTGTGGAGTTCGACCACGGGAGCGCCGACGGCGATCGCGGCCTCCAGCTGACGCCGGTCCGGCTCGATGAACAGCGACACGCGGATGCCGGCATAGGCCAGCGCGGCGACGATCGGCGCAATATGTGGCTCACCGCCCGCCACATCGAGGCCGCCCTCGGTCGTCCGCTCCTCGCGGCGCTCGGGCACGATGCAGGCCGCATGCGGGCGATGGCGAATGGCAATGGCCGCCATCTCCTCGGTTGCCGCCATCTCAAGGTTCAACGGCAGCGGAATTTCGTGGCTCAACCGCTCGATGTCGCGGTCGGAAATGTGGCGCCGGTCTTCGCGAAGATGCGCCGTGATCCCGTCGGCGCCGGCCTTCACTGCAATCTCGGCCGCCCGCACCGGATCCGGATGATCCCCGCCGCGCGCATTCCGGATCGTTGCGACGTGGTCGATATTCACTCCGAGGCGGAGGGGTTCGAGAGGCTTCATGCGTTCACTCTGCTTGTGGGGCGGCAACGTCACCGTCATCCGGCGTTCGCCGTCTTGCCAACCTCTCACGACGGCCGCGCTGGTAGAAGCTCAGCGCCGACCGCGTGATTACGTAGAATACTGTGCCGACGACCAGCGCCAGCGGGATCGCCCCAATAATCATCGGCGTCAGCAGCGGCGCGATCGCCTCCCAGCCATGCGTCAGGATCGCTTCGGCGAGGTGGGGCGGCAAATGCGGGGGCGGTCCGTGCAGCCAGAGCGATTCAATCCGGCTGCCGATCTTGAAGGTCGTCACCCAGATAACCGGGAAGGTGAGCGGATTGCCGACCGCCGTGCCAAGGGCGGCGCCGAACATGTTGCCGCGAATCAGGAAGGCGATGAGGAAGGCCAGGATGAAATGGAAGCCGATGAACGGCGTGCAGGACGCCGCGGCGCCCGCGGCAACGCCAGCGGCGATCGCATGGGGCGAGCCCGACAAACGCAGAACGCGCTTGCCATAATATTTGAACGAACGCCCGTAATTCCTTCTTGGAATGAAGAAAATACGGATTCGTTCGCCGAACGCCGGGGCTTCGCGTCGCCGGAAAAGCACCTAGGTTGTCCTCGAACCCCGGCAGTGAATGTGAAAGCCCAACGCAGCGCTGATGCGCTGGCGCCTATCGCCGGTGGTCGCAGCCTGCCCGCACACGATGCCGTCCTTAGCCGTCGATCCTTGCCGCAGAGCTTACCACGGATTGCGCTTTGAGGTCGGCAATGACCTTCGTCAGGTGTTTCAAATCAGCCACCTCCAGATCGATGATCATCTCCGAGAAATCAGAGGCGGCACGAACGAAGCGGATGTTGGAGATGTTGGCCTGTGAAGCCGCTGTTATCTGGGCAACCAGGGCAAGGGTCCCCGGTTCGTTACGGACGCTTACCGCGATTCGCGCCGGAAAGCGCTGGTCCGATCCCGGCTCGATATCCCAGCGGACATCGAGCCAGCGCTCGGGATGGGCATCGAAGGCCTTCAGCGCCGGCGAATGGATCGGGTAGATGGTCACGCCCTCCCCCGGCGTCATGATGCCGACAATGCGGTCGCCCGGCACCGCCCCGCCATCCGGCGCATAGCGGACGACGACGTCGCCTTCGATGCCGCGAATCGGGATCGCCGGCGCATTCACGGACGGCGCCTTGCGGCGGCGCAGAACCCGAGTTCGCGCCGGCGGCTGCGGCTTCTCGGCGGGTTCATCACTATGATCGGGGTATATCGCTTTGATGACATCGCCCGGCGGCATCTCACCCCGCCCGACCGCCGCCAGCATATCGTCAATGTCGGTTTGCGCCAGGCGCGGCAGAGCCGCCGCCAGCGCCGATTCCTCCAACGGCTTGCCGGCATCGAGGAAGGCGCGCTCAAGCATCGCCTTGCCGATCCCGGCATATTGCTGGCGCGTCGCGGCCCGGCTGGCGCGGCGGATCGCCGATCGCGCCTTGCCGGTAACGACGACATTCTCCCAAGCCGGCTGCGGTACCTGATTGGGCGAACCGAGAATCTGCACCTCGTCGCCATTGCGCAGTTCGCTGGTCAGCGGCATTGGGCGACCATTGATGCGGCAGCCGGTGCACGTGTTGCCGATATCGGTGTGGACGGCATAGGCGAAGTCGATTGGCGTCGCCCCGCGCGGCAGGGCGATCAGGCGGCCTTTCGGCGTGAAGCAGAAGACCTGATCCTGGAACAGCTCAAGCTTGGTGTGTTCGAGGAATTCCTCCGGCGTGTCGCCTTCGGCGAGCATCCCGATGGTGTGCCGCAGCCACTCATAGGCACTGACTTCAGCGTCAAACCCTTTGAGATTGCTTCCATTTTTTGCCGAACGCGTCGCCGCCGCGGGACTTGCGGCATTGCTGCCCGGTGTCACGCCATCCTTGTAGAGTGCGTGCGCGGCAATGCCATATTCGGCGATCCGATCCATTTCCTCGGTCCGGATTTGCAGTTCGACGCGCTGATGGCGCGGACCGATCACGGTCGTATGGATCGAATGATACTCGTTCTGCTTTGGGGTTGAGATGTAGTCCTTGAAGCGGCCGGGAACGCTCGGCCAAGCGGTATGGATGACGCCGAGCGCGGCGTAGCATTCGGCAAGCGTCTTAACGATGACGCGGAAGCCGAAGATGTCGGAAAGCTGCTCGAAGCTGACGGCCTTGCGCTCCATCTTGCGGAAGATGGAATAGGGCCGCTTCTGTCGGCCGACGATCCGGGCGTCGATGCTGCGCTCCTCGAAGCGGCGATGGAGTTCGGCCTGAATCTCCTGGATCAGGCCTTCCTGCTTGACGCCGAGCTCGGCCAGGCGATTGACAATGGTGTCATGCGCCTCCGCATTGACGACGCGGAAGGCCAGCTCCTCCAGCTCTTCGCGCATGTCGTGCATGCCCATGCGGCCGGCGAGCGGCGCGTAGATCTCAAGCGTCTCCTCGGCGATTGGGATGCGCCGCGCGATCGGAATGAATTGCAGCGTGCGCATGTTGTGGAGGCGATCGGCGAGCTTGACGAGAAGCACGCGGATGTCGGCCGAGATCGCCAGCAGCAGCTTGCGCAAATTCTCCGCCTGGGCCGCCTTCTTCGACACAAGGTCGAGCTTCTTGATCTTGGTGAGGCCCTCGACCAGCCGACCGATGTCCTCGCCGAACATCGCGTCGATTTCACTGCGCGTGGCGTCGGTGTCCTCGATCGTGTCGTGCAGGAGGCCGACGGCGATGGTGGCGTCGTCGAGCTTCAGATCCGTGAGGATCGCGGCGACTTCGAGCGGATGGGAGAAATAGGGGTCGCCATTGGCGCGAAGCTGCGAGCCATGCTTCTGCATGGCATAGACGTAAGCCTTGTTTAGCAGGGCTTCGTCGGCGGCCGGATTGTACCGTGTGACCCGCTCGACCAACTCGTATTGGCGCATTCCGCTCCGGCGCCCGACGCGCCGCCCCGATCGCCGACGGACATTACCGGCCGATCGATGTTACCACAGCGCTATCGCGCGGCTGATCTCCGCGCGAAGGCTTAGAAATCGTCCGACTTGTCCGGCGGAACCATGCTTTCGAGACCGCGAAGGAGTTCTTCCTCCGACATTCGATCGAATGTCAGGCTGGACTTCGTCTTCCGGCGCCTTGGCTTCGGGCTCGCCGCCATCGGCGGTGATCATCGGCGTCGGCTCGGCCTCAGGCTCATCGACCTCGACATGCTTCTGCAGCGAGTGGATGAAGTCTTCCTTGAGGTCGCCCGGGGCCACCGTCTCCTCGGCAATCTCGCGGAGCGCGATCACCGGGTTCTTGTCATTGTCGCGGGGCAAAGTCGCCGGCGAACCCGCCGAGATCATCCGCGAGCGATGAGCGGCGAGAAGCACCAGATCGAAGCGATTCTCGACCTTGTCCACGCAATCTTCAACCGTGACGCGGGCCATGGGTTCTCCTTGTAGGGAAATTCAATTCTGTTGAATAAGAGCCGGCGACGGATTTTGCAAGGTCGCGCCTCATTTCGCCGCAGCCTCGCGGACGCGAAACATCGGTTCACCGAGCCGGCCATATTTCCGTGACAAATGCTGCTTAGGGGGTATTTTTCCTGTCGATGTCGATATTCTTTTGCATGGACATAACTGCCTGAAATATTTCTTCTGGCGCGCTAAAATATAGAGAAGGACCGATGTTCGATCCGCGAGAAAAGATTGCACTATTTATCGACGGCGCAAATTTATATGCCGCCGCAAAGGCTCTGGGATTCGATATAGATTACAAGAAGCTACTGAGCCATTTTCAAACGAACGGCTATCTTCTTCGTGCCTATTATTACACTGCATTAGCCGAAGACCAGGAATATTCGTCGATCCGTCCGCTGATCGATTGGCTGGACTATAACGGCTATACGGTCATCACCAAGCCGACCAAAGAGTTCGTCGACAGCACCGGCCGCCGCAAGATCAAGGGCAACATGGATATGGAGCTGGCAATCGACGTCATGGAGCTTGCCGAAACCATCGACCATATCGTGCTGTTCTCGGGCGACGGCGATTTCCGGTCGTTGGTCGAGGCGGTGCAGCGCAAGGGCCGCAAGGTCAGCGTGATCTCGACCCTATCAACGCAGCCGCCGATGATTGCCGACGAACTTCGCCGTCAGGCCGATCATTTCGTCGAACTCACCTCATTGAAGCAGGCCATCGGCCGCGACCCTGCGGATCGAAATGCGCGTCCCGCCCCGCCTCGCGCGGAACAGCCGGGACCGTTATTCGACGACGAACTCGAGGAAGAAGACATCTAGGGCGGCGGACGTGAATGCGCCCTCTTCCGGCGATGCGACCGAGCCGCCGGCTGACTGCCCGCTGTGCGCCCGGCTGGCCGACTTCCGCCATATATGGCGGGCGCGCGAGCCCGGCTGGCACAATGCGCCCGTGGCGACATTCGGCTCTCTCGATGCGCGGCTGCTCATTGTCGGCCTGGCGCCGGGCCTGCGCGGCGCCAACCGGACGGGGCGGCCCTTCACCGGCGACTATGCCGGCCAGCTCCTCTACGGCACGCTGCTGAAGACCGGCTTCGCCACGGGCAGCTACGACGCCCGCCCCGACGACGGTCTGACGCTGGTTGACGCTGCCATCACCAACGCCGTCCGCTGCGTGCCGCCGGAGAACAAGCCGCTGCCGGCGGAGATCAGGACTTGTCGGCCGTTCCTCTCCGCGACGATCGCGGCGATGCCGCGCCTATCCGCCGTGCTGGCCCTGGGCAAGATTGCGCATGACAGCGTGATTGCGGCGTTCGGACTGAAGGCCTCGGCGAATCGCTTCGCGCATGGCGCCATCCACGACGCCGGCGACAAGCTTATCTTCGACAGCTTCCATTGCTCGCGACTGAACACGAATACCGGCCGGCTGACCGAGGCGATGTTCGTCGACGTCGCCACGGCGATTCGTGAGCGTCTCGGCCAAATCCGGCAGGACTAGCTCCGCTCCTTCAGCAGCCGCGATTTCTCGCGGCCCCAGCTGCGCTCCTTCTCGGTCTGGCGCTTGTCGTGGAGCTTCTTGCCGCGGGCGAGACCGATCTCGACCTTCGCCCTGCCCCGATCGTTGAAATAGATCTTGAGCGGCACGATCGTCATGCCCTCGCGGTTGACGCCGTTGGCGAGCTTGGCGATCTCACGCTTGTTGAGCAGCAGCTTCCGCGGCCGCTTGGTCTCGTGATTGAAGCGGTTGGCCTCAAGATATTCTGGGATATAGGCGTTGAAGAGCCAGATCTCGCCGCCTTGCTCGGCGGCGTATGATTTGCCGATCGTCGCCTTGCCGCCACGCAGGGATTTCACCTCGGTGCCGACCAGGGCGATGCCGGCCTCGAAGGTCGGACCTATCTCGTAATCGAAGCGAGCGCGGCGATTGACGGCAGCGGTGCGGCGCGGCGGTTCCTTTGGCTTCTTTGCCATCGCAGAGGCCGGCTCAGTCGAGCAGGCCCGCGTGCCGCATCGCGTTCCTGATTTCCTGTTTCACGCCCTCGGTCGGACCGACCAGCGGCAGGCGAAGCTCGTCGCTCATCTTGCCGAGGACGAACAGCGCATATTTGGCGCCGGCCGGACTCGGCTCGAGGAACAGCGCCCGATGCAGCGGCATCAGGCGATCCTGCAGCGCGAGGGCGGCGGCGAAATCGCCGGCAAGGCAGGCGTTCTGAAATTCCGAGACGAGACGGGGCGCGACATTGGCCGTGACCGAAATGCAGCCATGACCGCCATGCGCCATGAAGGCGAGCGCCGTGGCGTCCTCGCCCGAGAACTGGATGAAGTCCGGTCCGCTCAAATGCCGCTGCCAGCTGACGCGGTCGAGCTTGGCGGTGGCATCCTTGACGCCGGCGATATTCGGCAGATGTGCCAGCTCGGCCATCGTCTCGGGCGTCATATCGATCACCGAACGCGGCGGTATGTTGTAGATGAAGATGGGGATGCCGACGGCGTTGTTGATCGCCGTGTAGTGCGCCAGGAGGCCGGCTTGATTGGGCTTGTTGTAATAGGGCGTGACGACGAGCAAGGCGTCGGCGCCGGCCTGTTCGGCATCGCTGCTGAGGCCGACCGCTTCGATCGTGTTGTTCGAGCCGGTGCCGGCCATCACCGGAACGCGGCCGGCGGCGACTTCAATGCACAGCTTGATGACGCGACGATGCTCGGCATGGCTGAGCGTCGGGCTTTCCCCGGTGGTGCCAACGGGAACGAGACCGTGCGTGCCTTCTGCGATCTGCCATTCGACGAAATCGCCAAAGGCGGTCTCGTCGATTGCGCCGTCGCGCATGGGCGTCACCAGGGCGGTGAAGGAGCCTTTGAACATCTTCTCTTTGGACCGGATCTGACCGCAGCCTCCATGGCGCGGCAAGGCAGCGCGGGACCATAGTCGGTGGACCGAGGCCGAGCAACACGCTCTCTTGCGCGCAGTTCAAGCCTTTGTTTATGGCCATAGCCATAGTTTCGGCTAGGCCAAGGTGATGATGGCGGCGGAATTCGCGAAGGCGGCGAGCGGCGCGGTGGGGGGCGATTGGCTGAACAGGTGAAATTGCCGCGCCGCGTGGGCGGACTGGGACGGCGTGCCCTTCTCGGCGCCGGCCTTGTCGCCATGGCGATAGCGATCCCCTCGTCCTTGCTTGCGCAGGCGCCTGCCCCGGCCCCTCGTCCCGAGGCGGAAGAGCCCGAGACACCGGCCGGACCGCCGGTTCCGACGCCGAACCCGAACCGGGTTGTGACGCCGGTGGCGGCAAATTTCCGCGAGGCGGCCATCACGATCGGCCTCATCCCGGACGACAACCAGGCGGCCACGACCGACATCACATCGCCGGACTATCTCGCCAATGCCGCCTATGCGCGGCTGACCAGCGGCCAACTCACCGCAGCGGTGCAGATCGCGCGCGCGTCACGCGACCCCGCGGTCTCGTTGATGATCGAGTGGCTGATCGCCATCGGTGACGTGCCGCAGGCCGGCGCGGCGCGGATGGCGGAAGCAGCAGCAGCCGTGCCCGATTGGCCGGGCCGATCGCTGATGCAGATCCGCTACGAGCAGGCGGTGCGGCGCGACACGCCGCCGCCGGAAGCCGCCATTGAAGCCCTGGACGGCGCGACGCCGGTGCTCGAGCCGACGATCCTTCTCTTGGCGCGCTCCTACATGGCGGTCGGCCGCGAGGCGGACGCGTCGGCGCTGATCCGCGGCATCTGGCGGGACGAGGATTTCTCGCAAGAGGCCGAGCAAGCCTTCCTCACCGAGTTCGGCGATTTCATTACCGTTGACGACAAGAGCTACCGCATGAGCCGCCTTCTCTATGACGGCGAGAACGATGCGGCGCTGCGCGTGGCCGCCCTGCTGAGCCCCGACATGCAGGCGCTCGCCGCGGCCTGGGCCGCGGTCAATGACGGACGGAGCAACGCCAATTCGCTGCTCGCCGCCGTGCCCGCCACGCTGCGAGCCGACCCTGGCTACCAATATGCGCAGCTGAAGCAGTTCGTGCAGACCTATCACTACACCGATGCGGTGAACCTCCTCGCCAACGTGGCCACCGATCCCGACGCGCTGATCGACCCCGAGGCCTGGTCGGCGCAGCGGCGCACCCTGGCGCGCGCGCTGAACCAGCGTGACCGCGCCACCGACGCATACGAAATCCTCAACGGGCATTCGGCGGTGAACCGGAACGAGGTCTCAAACGTTGAGTTCCTCGCCGGCTGGACGGCCCTGCGCAAGCTCAACGATGCGACGGCCGCCATCCCGAATTTCGAAGCGCTGGCCGCGAGTTCGTCCCTGCCGCTCAGCCAGTCGCGGGCGCATTACTGGCTCGGCCGCTGCTATGACGCGCTGGGGCAAAGCGCCGAGGCCGAGGCGGAATACAGCGAGGCCGCCGCCTATCACACTACGTTCTATGGCCAGCTGGCGCTGCTGAAACTGGGCGAGACCGACTTGCCGCTCGATCCGGAACCCGCGATCGGCGACGAGACGCGAGCCGACTTTCTCGACAATGACATGGTGCAGGCGATGATCTGGCTCGACGGCTTCGGCCGGCGCACTGAGGCCGATCTCCTTGCCCGCGCCCTCGGCGATTCGCTGACCGACCCGGGTGAAGTGGCGCTGCTGGCCCAGCTTGCCGAAGCGCGTGGCGACTTCACTCTGGCGCTGCAGATCGGCAAATTCGCGGCCAACCGCGACCTCCCGGTCGACAGCGTCGCTTTCTCCACCGCGGTCATCCCGCCCAGCGCTGCCAACGATCACATCGACCTGGCGCTGGTATATGCGGTGGCGCGGCAGGAGAGCGCTTTCGACATGGCCGCGCAAAGCTCGGCGGGCGCGCTTGGCCTCTTGCAGATCCTGCCTGGAACGGCGCGCGAGATGGCGCGTTATGTTGGCCTCCCCTATTCCGAGGGCCAACTCACCACGGATGCGGAATACAACGCCGTCCTCGGCGGCGCGTTTCTCGGGACGCTGATCGACCGCTACAACGGCAATCTGCTGCTCGCGCTCGTCGCCTTCAACGCCGGTCCGAGCCGGGCAGACCAGTGGATCGAAACCTATGGCGATCCGCGCAGCGCCAATGTCGATTCGGTCGATTGGATCGAGCGCATCCCGTTCGATGAAACGCGCAACTATGTGCAGCGGGTGCTGGAGAATGTGCAGGTCTATCGGGCCTTGCTCGGGTCGCCCGAGATCAGGCTCGGACACGACATCGGCATGACGCGCTAGTCGCCGGCCGCGGCTTTCGCCCCTCTGCCCAGCGCAAGGACGGCCGCCTGCTCGATCCACCGATCCTTCTCGATCCGCGGCGCGGTGAGTTCCTGCGCGATCCAATCGCGCTGCGGCTGCGTCCAAGCGGCGATCTGCCGGTAGCGATAGATGCCGAGCTGAAAGAGCTTACGCTCGAAAGCCGGACCTATCCCCTTTATCAGCTGCAGATTATCCGGCGTCTGCGGCGGCGCCGAAAGAACGGGCGGGCGGTTGGTGAGCGCTGGCGGCTTTTCGCCCCGTCTCGGCCCCGACGGTCTCTTGGCGGCGGAACCGCGCGAATCGACAACGAAGACATCATCGCTGGCCCAGATCTCGTCATGCACCGGCCTCTGGCCGAAGAGATGCGCCGGTGCACCCGATGGCGTCGGCGGCGGCAGCAAGGCCTGTGTCGACCGTCGGGCGCCATTGGCCGTTGGCCAAGCCGCGGCGGGAACCGGCCAAGGATCCGAGGATAGCGGCCAGGGATCGCCGGCCGTTGCGGGCCCTGCTGGGTTCGCGACCGGGCGGGCCGGTGCGGTGCGCGTAACGCTCGCCGGCGCAACGCGGTTGGCCGGGGCTGGCGTTGGCGCCGCGATGGGCGCTGACGCTGCCTGGCGCGGCTCGGGTTTTGGCGCGGGCGTTTCGGTCCCGTCGCGGGTGGCCCGCCATGCCGCCGCCAGGCTGCTTCCCCTGACGCGAGCGCG
Organism: uncultured Alphaproteobacteria bacterium; assembly: GCA_963732865.1. Classification (GTDB taxonomy): domain Bacteria; phylum Pseudomonadota; class Alphaproteobacteria; order Rhizobiales; family Kaistiaceae; genus JADLGL01. The sequence continues at coordinate 579,487 of CAVTBC010000001.1, forward strand.
GAATTTCTCGGCCGTGCGCGAGCGGGCCGAACGCATCGGGCGTTCTTTGGGCGCGGCCTGCAATTCTGCCAGCGTCGGGGCGGTCAGACTTGGTGCCCGCTGTTCGCCGCGAAGCCGGCGCCCAACGGCATCGGTCAGTTCGCGCTGATCGAAGGCATAGTCACTGCGGTCGACCCAGCGATAGACCAGCCAACCGAGCAGGCTGCCCACCGCGAAAGCAGCGAACAGCGCGAGCCAGACTTCGGAAATATGGCCGATCATGCGTTTCGTCCGGCTGGTGGCCGCGCGGGTCTGCCTCGTCCGGCGGGTGAAGCAACCCACCAGCCAACGCCGATCCCGGCGAGCAGCGCGCCAAGGAGGTAGGGCCAATACTGGGCAAGTACGAAAAGCAAAGCTCTATCAGGGCTCGATGATTTTGAATTCAATGCGACGGTTCTGCGCCCTGCCCTCTTCCGTGTCGTTGCTCGCGATCGGATTTGCCTCACCATAGCCAACCGCCGAAAGACGGCCAGCAGCGATCCCGGCCTGCTCCAAATAATCCACCACCGCTTGGGCACGAATTTGACTAAGTGCCTGATTGCGCGCGGTCGTCCCGCCAGCGTCGGTGTAGCCGCCGATCTCGACCGGGGCATCCGGGCAGCGCTGGAGAATCGCCACCAGCCGGTCGAGCCTGCCTTCGCTTTCCGGCGCGATCGCGGCAGACCCTTCCCCGAACTGGATACCCCCTTCGCCGAGTTCGGCGATGAGCAATTCCTGACATGTCGCAGGCGAAACCTGCGCCTGCGCCGGCGTGGCGGTGAGGTTTGTCGTGAGTGTGAAATTGTCGGGCAAAGCCGCGCGGAGCTGATCCTCGATCTGCTGCACCGCGCCGGCATAGGGCGCGACGCCGGTCACCGAGACGGTAAGGTCAACCAGCTCGAACCGCCCGGCCTCAAGTCGGCTGATCGCCTGCAGGCCGGCGATGATTGCGGCGTCGAAGCCGACGGGCGCCCCGCTGGCGAGCAGCGCCTCGTTGGCCACGGTGAGCGTCGCGAAGCGACGTGAGGCCTCGTCGGTGAGCTGGTCGCGGAGTTCGGGTGACGGCACCACGCCGGTCAAGGTCACCGTCTCCGGTCCGACGGCGGCGGTGAAGCGGTAGGGCGAGGCAACCGGCGCGCTCAGCAGCACATTGTTGAGCACGAGGCTTGCTGGCAGCGTTCCGGCGAGCTCCGCGCGCAGGGACTCATAGGCCTCCGAGGTCGCAGCCGCCCCCGTGATCGAATAGGAAAAATCGCTGATCCGCGCGGATCCGCCAGACAATTGCGCCACCTGGCGAAGGGCGAATTTTGCCGCGCCGATCCAATCCATCCGCGGCGCCCCGTCGGCGATCTGCAGCTGGTCGTCAGTCTGGTCCGCGCCGAACAGATCATGCGCCTCGGCCAAGACCTCGTTCCTCGCGTCGTCCGACGGCATGAAGCCGATCAGTTCGACGCCATTCGAGGAACGAACAACCTCAAGCACATAGGCATCGGCGACGGATGGAGCGACCTCCTGATAGCTGATGGTGAGCCCGGCGGGCTGTTCCGCCTGCAGAGCCGCGAGGATGTTCTCATAGTCTTGCGGCGAACGGGCCCGGCCCGACACCGAAAGACTCGTGTCGGTGAGGACCAATTCGCCGGAGCCGAGCATCGACGCCAGATCGATCATGTGGTCGGCCATCACCTGGAAATTGTCCGGCGCGCCCGACGCCAATTGCATGCGGTCGTCGATCACGGCGCCGCCAAACGCCGCCCCGGCGGCGTTCACCAGCGCGTCGGCAACGGCGCGGGACGGCACCGATCCAGACAGCACGGTCACGGCATCGCTGATGGTAATTGACCAGACATAGGGCGAGGCCAGGGGCGGCTGAATATCAGCCGCGGCGACCGTGAAGCCCGGCGGCAGCCCCGACTGCGCGATCTCAACCGCGTTCTCATAGTGCAGGCTGTCGATGGCAAGTCCCTGCGCCGTCACATCATATCCGGCCAGATCCACCTCGCCATTGTCGAGATTGGCGAGGACGCGGAGGGCAAATTCGACGCCGCTGCGAAAATCGGACGGCGCCCCGCGCGCGAGCTCCGTCCGGTCATCAATCGCAGCCTGCGGCAAGATCGCCGTGACCAGATCCCGGATGCCGGCCCTCACAACGTCCGAAGGGATGTAGCCCGTCAGAATGACGAAGCTCCCGTCCTTCTGCGCGCTCCAGGTGAAAGGCGAAGCGAGCGGAATCAGGGCGGTTTTATCGCGGACGGAGGCAACGCCCCAAACCGCGGCCGCCGCGTCCCGCGCCTGTTGTTGCATCTGCATTTCCGGCGCCGTGCCGGTCAGGATCACGTCTCGGCCGTCGACCGCGACCGTCACCCATGCGAGGCCGGCCTGGTCCATACGTGCCGCGACACGCTGCTCCAGGTCGTTCTGAATAGACGGGTATTGGATCAGAATAGCGGCGACCGTGAGAACGACGGTCACCACCACAGCGGGAAGCAACCAGCGCAAAACGCCCCTGACGAATGGGGGTCTTCGCTGCCCGTCGCGCCCGTCGGTGGCGGGCTTTTGCTCACCCTGCATGAGAGCCCGCTTCTATTCCCGGCAAATAAGCCAAAATACAAGGATTTCCCTGATGGACTTCCTTAGCTGGCTCCAAGGCGCCGCGAAATAGCAGAGTCCGCTCTCTCGAAAAAGCCCACCGCGGCCATCGGCGGCGAACATCGCCAAATTAGGCCAAAGAAAAGGCCCGGCGGAGTTATCCGCCGGGCCCGATAATGTGTGCTGTGAGAACCGCTTAGTTGAGCGGAACGGTGATCGTCAGGCCACCACCGATGGCATTCAGATCGCCACCGGTCGCGAAGGCGTGCTGGTACCAAACTTCGCCGGTCAGCGACAGGATGCTGTTGCTGTACGGACGGAAGCGGTGCTGCAGGTCGACCTTCAGCGTACCGGAGTCCGCGGTGGTCGGTGCAACGGCGTAGTAGGCCGCCAACGTGGTCTGGTGCTGGCTGTTCTCGTCGATGACGACCTGGCCCCAAGCTTCCCAGATCTTCTCGCCGGGCGTGAGGTCGTACTCATAGTCCTTGTCACCGCTCATGAAGTCAGCGTTGACCGAATGAGCGACACCAGCGGAGATCGAGAACATGCCGAAGGTGGCGCCGACATTGGCGTTGACACCGAAGGCGTTCACGGCACCGCCGTTCCACACGCGGGCGAAATTAGCGCCGGCGCCGAACGTGAAGCCATCGCTGTAGGTCAATGCGACGCTCGCAGACGGAGCGAAGAACGGAGCAACGGCACCACCGTTGACATTGGCGTCGTCGAAGCCGAGCCCGCCTTTGACGGTGGCGCCGAAGTTGCCCATGTCGAAGGCGGCGGTCAGATCGAGATCCGGCCAGAAGAAGCCCGGCACGTCTTCGCTGAGTTTGATGGTGAAGGTCGCGATGTCCGTCGGCAGAGCCAACGTCCACGAACTAGCGTCGAAGGTCATCGTGTACGCCCCGGCACGCGAGATCGCGAGCGACGTCGTGCCCGAACCGACGATCGGCATCTTGATGGTGATGGTCTTGCCGTTCGGCGTTTCACGCGTCGCGGTCAGGCCCAACGAGTTGGAGAGGGCGAAGCCGCTCCAGGGATAGGTCGAGCCAACCGGCGTCTCGACCGCCGCGTTCGGCGCAGCGCCGTACACGAGCGTCGAACCGAAAGTGGTCGAGGCCTTCGAGGTGCCGCTGAAGTAGAAGCACCAGTCGGTGAACTGGATTCCGTTGCCGCTGTGGCAGGATTCCAGGTAGTTCGCCATGGTAACAACCAGGCCGTTAACGTCCGTCGCCTTAGCGGGGACCGACGCGGCGCCCGCCACCATAACGGCAGCGGCCGAGCCGAGAAGAAGCTTCTTAAGTCTCATGTCCTGACCTCCAAAAGGTTCCAATCAGGGGCAGGTTTTGCTTCTCAATGCTCCCGGAGGAATTCCGGTCACCAGAGCGCCTGCGAAGTATCCCAAGTCCCCCACGACAGTTCGATCAAGTCGCTGATCCCCACCCCAGGGCCCACCTACCGCCGAACAAACCTCACGAGTCGCCTCGCGAATGCCAACGAACCATACTCGACGGCTCCGAACACGCAACGCCAATTGCCTCAGTTTTGCCCAGTTCCGCTCGCTTTCACGACCGATGTTGCAGATATACCACTGCCGGAATTGGGAGCCGGAGTCGTAGCTTTGTCAGTTAGTTAGGCAGAATTCGCGGGAACGGCCAGCGATGCTTTGTGCCGGACGAGGCGGCTGCGCCCGGTCTCGGAATTGCCCCGTGGCCGCCGTGTTTTCACTGCGAGGGCGAATCAACCCCGGCCGGGCCGAAGACGCGACTGGCGGGAGACCAATTTTTCGCCAGAGATCGACCTATTGCGCGAAGCGCCCTTGATCGCCCTTGCTCCCACCGGCTAACTGCGCGGCGGAGAGGTGGCCGAGTGGTCGAAGGCGCTCGCCTGCTAAGCGAGTATACGGTGTAAAGCCGTATCGAGGGTTCGAATCCCTTCCTCTCCGCCATCGCTGACGGCGTCGGCCAGCGCGATCCCATCGGAGGCGTCATGCAGATCAATGCCGAATGGCATCGCGCCCACCCGATGGCGAAGAACCCTACGCTCGATCAGCGGCTCGCCTGGCATGTGGCGCATGCCAAGGCATGTAGTTGCCGCGAGATGCCGGAAATCATTCGCCGCGAAGCGGTGAGCCGTGGCCTCCTGGAGGACGCGCCCTCCCCTGACGAGGCCGCCAAAGACTAAGCGGCCCCGAACCCGACGCGGCCTAGTGGGCGTGGATCCATTCGCGAGCCGCGCGCTGCGCCTCGGCGATCTGCCCGGTCGTCATCTCGAGCGCGATCTCCTGCCGGTAACGCGCTGCGGCGTCGTTGCCCTGCATCGCAGCCAGATTGAACCATTTGTGCGCGGCGATCAGATCGGGGTCGCCGTTCTGCCCGGTTGAGTTGGCGATGCCCAGTTGGAACAGCGTCTCGTCCATTGGATTGCTGGGGCCGATCTCAGCGGCCCCGGTCATGTCAAAGCGTGCCATCACTGCTTACTCCGTTTGTCCTGGCCAGCTGCCGGATGTCTCCCCGATCGGACTGGCGCTCCCATGACCGCGATCCTCCAACGTCGCACCTGAATGGACGATTAAAGGTCTGGGCTAATTTTCGACAAACAAGGCTCAAATTGAACCCAACCGCCGTCCATTGCGTAGTTATTGCGTTGATAGAGCAGCGTTTTCATCAAATGTCCGCTTGTTGCAGAAAGATCACGATAACGCAGAGACCCGCGGTTTTTCGGTCCTTTCGAACCGATGGACATGTCATTGCGGATGGCCGGAGAAGCGCTGTGACGCCTTGCTTGCGCCTGGCATTCCGGCTGCGTAAGCGATGGACGTTGGCTGATTCGGCGGAACCACATGGCCCCTGACGATCTGTTTTCTAGCGACGACGAACCGGATAGCGGCAAAGGCCGCGCGCCGGCGCGAAAGTCGGCGGCCCGAAGCCAGCCTGCCAAAGACCGTTACGACGCGTCGGACATCGAAGTTCTGGAAGGGCTTGAGCCGGTGCGCCGGCGGCCAGGCATGTATATCGGCGGCACCGACGAGAAGGCGCTGCACCACCTCTTCGCCGAGGTTATCGACAATGCAATGGACGAGGCCGTGGCCGGCCACGCGTCCTGGATCGACGTCGCCTTCCACGGCGATGCATCGGTCAGCGTCACCGACAATGGGCGCGGCATCCCCGTCGACCGCCATCCGAAATTCAAGGACAAGTCGGCGCTCGAAGTCATCATGACGACGCTGCATTCGGGCGCCAAGTTTGGCTCAAGGGCCTATGAGACATCGGGCGGCCTGCACGGCGTGGGCGTCTCGGTCGTGAACGCGCTGTCGGACCGGCTCGAGGTCGAGGTGGCGCTCGACCGTAAGCTCTATCGCCAGAGCTTCAGCCGCGGCGTCCCCACCGGACCGCTGAAGGAAGTCGGCGAAGTCCAGAACCGCCGCGGCACCAAGGTCACCTTTCACCCGGACGCGCAGATATTCGGGACCGATCTGGAACTCCGCCCGGAGAAGCTCTTCGCTACGGCGCGGTCCAAAGCCTACCTCTTCAGCGGCGTCGAGATCCGCTGGGAATGCGACGCGAAACGCGCGGAGGCGGCGGGCGTCCCGGCAAAGGCCGTGTTCCATTTTCCCGGCGGCTTGCGTGACTACCTAGCCGACGAAGTGAAGGAATCGGACACCGTCACCGGCAGCATTTTCGCCGGCCGCACCGAGCACAAGGGCCATGGCGCCGCGGAATGGGCGATCGCCTGGCACGCTGGCGACGGCTTCATCCGTTCCTATTGCAACACCGTGCCGACCGGCGACGGCGGCACGCATGAGGCAGGGCTGCGGGCGCTGCTTCTGCGCGGGCTCAAGAACCATGCCCAGCGCAGCGGCTACAAGCGCGCTTCGATCATCACCGGCGATGACGTGATGACCTCATGTGCTGCGATGCTGTCGGTGTTCATCCGCGAACCGGAGTTCGTCGGGCAGACAAAAGACAGGCTGGCGTCGGTATCGGCGACGCGTCTTGTCGATGTCGCCATGCGCGACCCGTTCGACCACTGGCTTGCCGCGTCGCCGGCGGAAGCGACGCGCCTCCTCGATTGGGTTGTCGCCCGGGCAGAGGAACGGCTTCGCCGCAAGCAGGAGCGCGAGGTCAATCGCAAGACGGCCGTCCGCAAGCTGCGGCTGCCGGGCAAGCTCGCCGATTGCAGCCAGTCGGCGGCGGGCGGCTCCGAGATCTTCATCGTCGAGGGCGATTCGGCCGGCGGCTCGGCCAAGCAGGCGCGGAACCGCAACAACCAGGCGGTGCTGCCGCTGCGTGGCAAGATCCTCAATGTCGCCAATGCGACGCGCGAAAAAGCGGCGCAGAATCAGCAATTGGCCGATCTGATCCAGGCGCTGGGCGTCGGGCGGCGCGATCATTTCCGCGTTGCCGAACTCCGCTACGACAAGGTGATCGTGATGACCGACGCCGACGTCGATGGCGCCCATATCGCGTCGCTGCTGATCACCTTCTTCCTTGAGGAGATGCCGGAGTTGATCCGCACCGGCCATCTGTATCTGGCGGTGCCGCCGCTGTACCGCTTGTCGCAGGGCGGAACGGTTCTCTATGCCCGCGACGACGCCCATCGCGAGGAGCTGCTGGCGACGGCGTTCAAGAGCCGCGGCAAAGTCGACATCTCCCGGTTCAAAGGCCTGGGCGAAATGATGCCGGCGCAGCTGCGCGAAACGACCATGGACCCAACCAAGCGGACGCTTCTGCGGGTCGATATCGGCGAATATGAGTCGGCGAAAGACGCAGTCGACCGCCTGATGGGGAATCGCCCTGAGGAGCGCTTCCGTTTCATTCAGGAGCGCGCGGAATTCGTCGAAACGATCGACGTCTAGGGGCGCGCCTTTACCCTGACGCGAGGAAAATGGCCGGCGTGCGTTGACTCCGCTGGGTTGGCGCCTATCTTCTGACTTGATTAAAGATTATCGCAGCTGAGTAAATCGCATGGTGGCAATTCTTGGTCTGCTTCCGCAACCGGCCAAAGGCCGCCAACCCAACACTCAATGTCGTTTGATAATCTTGGACTGAGCCCCAAGGTCTTGGCAGCCGTCGAGGCCTCGGGATACTCCGAGCCAACCCCCATTCAAAGCAAGGCGATCCCCATCATTCTCGAGGGGCGCGACGTGCTGGGCATAGCCCAGACCGGCACCGGCAAGACGGCGTCTTTCGTGCTGCCGATGCTGACCCGGCTTGAGAAGGGCCGGGCCCGGGCGCGCATGCCGCGGACGCTGATCCTGGAGCCGACGCGCGAATTGGCGGCGCAGGTGGAGGAAAACTTCACCCGCTATGGCCGCAATCACAAGCTGACCGTGGCATTGCTGATCGGTGGCGTCTCCTTCGACGAACAGCTGAAGAAGCTGGACCGAGGCGCCGACGTGCTGATCGCCACGCCTGGCCGGCTGCTCGACCACTACGAGCGTGGCAAGCTTCTGATGACCGGGGTCGAGATTCTGGTCATCGACGAAGCCGACCGCATGCTCGATATGGGCTTCATCCCGGACATCGAGCGCATCACCAAGATGCTGCCCTTCACCCGTCAGACGCTGCTGTTTTCGGCGACAATGCCGCCCGAGATCCAGCGGCTGACCGAGGCCTTCATGACGCGGCCGGAACGCGTCGAGGTGAGCAAGCCGGCGTCCGTCACAAAGACGGTGACGCAGGTCTGGGTGCGGGCCGATCGTGAGCCGGCTCTCAAGCGCGCCACGCTGCGCGCCGTGATCCGCGACGCCAAGGACCTCACCAACGCGATCATCTTCTGCAATCGCAAGCGCGACGTCGCGATCGTCGCCCGCTCGCTGGAGCGGCATGGCTTCGATGCCAACGCCCTACATGGCGACATGGATCAGCGCGCCCGCACCGCGGTGCTCGACGCCTTCCGCAACAACAAGCTCAAGATTCTCGTCGCTAGCGATGTCGCGGCCCGCGGTCTCGACGTCCCGGCGGTAAGCCACATCTTCAATTTCGATGTGCCGACGCACGCGGAAGACTATGTCCATCGCATCGGCCGCACCGGCCGCGCCGGCCGCTCTGGCACAGCGATCACGCTGGCCACATCCGCCGACAGCAAGAACGTGGCGTTCATCGAAAAGCTGACCGGCGAGAAAGCCCAGTTCGACGCCGTCGACAACGCCGAGGAAGTCGCGCGCAGCAAGCGCGCCCTGGCGGTTGAGGGCGGCAAAGGCGAAGCGCCCGCACCATCGCGCCGTCCCCGCGGCGAAGGCCGCTCACGCGGCGGCCGTGGCGAGTCGCGCCCAGCGCCGGCGGCAAAGCCGGCGGAAGAGGCGCAGCAGGCCGCCCCGCCCGAGGCAAAGGCCGAACGGCCGATCGAGCAGAAGCCCGCCCCGGTCCGCGAGGCGCGTCCGCCGAGAGCGGAGAAGCCAAAGGGCCGGCAGCCGCGGCGTAATGGAGATCACGCCGAGCAGGACAAACCGGTCGTCGGCATGGGTGATCACGTGCCGGAGTTCATGCTCCGGCCGGTTCGGATCTCTTCTTCCTAAGCTAGCTTAGTGCGCGAGTTCGGGCTGCGGCTTGGCCGGCTCGAGCTTGACGGATTCGCCGCAGCCGCATTCGGCAACCTGATTGGGATTGTCGAAAACGAAGCCGGCGCTGAACTTCGTTGCGCGGTGATCCATGACGCTGCCCAGCAGGAACAGCGTCGCCTTGGCGTCGACGAAGATCGTCACGCCCTTGTCATTGACCACATCATCGGCAGGGTTCGGCTGTTCGACCGGGTCGAGCGTATAGGCCATGCCGGCGCAACCGGCGTTCTTGATGCCAACGCGCAGCCCCGCCAGCGGCGGATCAAAGCGCCCGAGAATCTCCCGGACCTTCTCTGCCGCCGCGTCGGTGACCGACATTACCTGTGGTCTTGGTCTCGCCTGCATTGTCATAGCCTACACCCTTAAGGCAGTTCAGTACCAGTTCAGCGCAACTTTGGCCTCGTCCGACATCCGATCCACCGACCAGGGAGGATCGAACACCATCTTGACGTCGACCTGGCCGACGCCCGGAACCGAGCTGACGGCGTTCTCCACCCACCGCGGCATCTGTTCGGCAACCGGACAGGCCGGCGCCGTCAGCGTCATGTCGATGGCAATGTTGCGGTCGTCGTCGACATCGATGCGGTAAATCAGGCCGAGTTCGTAGATATCCGCCGGAATCTCGGGGTCATAGACCGTCTTCAACGCGGCGATAATGTCGTTCGACAAGCGCTCCAATTCCTCGGGCGGGATTGCCGACGCATCGACGCTGGCATGCGCGACAGCCGAACCGGGTTCCGGAGCTCTTGCGGATTCCGTGGCCGTGCTTTCCATCGCTTCGCCCGCTTCCTTGTCCTTGCCGGGCCACAGGCGGCCCAGCAGGCTCTTTGCCGGCATTTGGGACTTGGTGTCGCTCATTTGAAGCCCGCCTCCCGATCAGATGTCCGCGAACAGGCGCTTGGCCTTGACCAGTGCGCCGGCCAGACGGTCCACCTCCTCACGCGTATTGTAGAGCGCGAATGAGGCGCGGCAGGTCGCGGTCACACCGAAACGCTTCAGCAGGGGCTGGGCACAATGTGTGCCCGCCCGCACCGCAACACCCTCCCGGTCGAGGATCATCGACACGTCATGCGGATGGACGCCGTCGAGGTTGAACGAGAGGATCGCCCCCTTGTCCGGCGCTTTGCCATAGATGGTGATACCGCCGATTTCGGCCAGCTGCTCCTGCGCATAGGCGAGCAATTCCGCCTCATGCGCTGCGAAGCGATCGTGGCCGATGCCGGTCATGTAGTCGAGCGCCGCGCCAAGACCGATCGCCTGGACGATCGGCGGTGTGCCGGCCTCGAAGCGGTGCGGCGGCGTCTCATAGGTCACGTTGTCGGTAGTAACCTCTCGGATCATCTCGCCGCCACCTTGATAGGGCCGCAGCGCGGCAAGCTGATCTGCACGGCCGTAGAGGACGCCGATCGCGGTCGGGCCGTAGGTCTTGTGCCCGGTGAAGACATAGAAATCGCAGCCGAGATCCTGCACGTCGACTGGGAGATGCACGGCCGCCTGGCTGCCATCAACGACGACGATGATGCCGCGCTCATGCGCGATGGCGGCGATTTCCTTGACCGGCACGACGGTGCCGAGAACGTTGGACATATGCGTGATCGCCACGATCTTGGTCCGCGGCGTCAGCGTCCGCTCGAAGTCCTCGACGGACAGCGAGCCATCCTCGCCGACCGGCACCCATTTCAGAACCGCGCCCTGCCGCTCGCGCAGGAAGTGCCACGGCACGATGTTGGAGTGATGCTCCATGATCGACAGGACGATCTCGTCGCCCTCGCCGATATCGGCGCCCAGGGAGGATGCAACGAGATTCAGCGCTTCGGTCGACGAGCGGGTGAAGACGATCTCGTCGGGCGAAGCGGCGTTGACGAAGCGCTGCACGGTGCCGCGCGCCGCTTCATAGGCCTCGGTCGACGCGGTCGAGAGGAAATGCAGGCCGCGATGGACGTTGGCGTAGTCCTCGCCATAGGCGGCGGAGATGCGATCGATGACCTGCCGCGGCTTCTGCGCCGAGGCGCCATTGTCGAGATAGGAGAGCGGCTTGCCGTGGACGGTCCGCGACAGGATCGGAAAATCGCGGCGGATCGCCTCCACGTCATAGGCGGCGACCGCACGATCCGCGAGGACGACGCTCATGCCGCCCTCCCGCTCAGCCAGGCGGTCAGCACGCCGTCCAGCGCCTCGGCGATGGCCACGTCGCCGATCGTCTCGACGGCTTCGGCGAGGAAGGCGCGCACCAGCAGCGCCGCCGCCTCGGCGCGCGGAATGCCACGCGCCATGAGGTAGAACAGCGCCGCCTCATCGACCTGGCCGATCGTCGCGCCGTGGCCGCATTTGACGTCATCGGCGTAGATCTCGAGCTCCGGCTTGGCCGCGAACTGCGCCTCGTCGGACAACAGAAGCGTCCGGGTCATCATCTGCCCGTCCGTCTTCTGCGCCTCGGGGCGGACGAGGATCAGGCCCTGGAACGCGCCGAAGGCGGCATCGCTGGCGACGTTCTTGTAGAGGACGCGGCTGGTGGCACCGGGGACCCGATGATCGATCCGCCAAGTGATGTCGCCATGTTCGTCACCAGACAGCATGTTGGCTCCGGCCGCCATCAGGGAGGCGCCCTCGCCGTCGATCGACGCAAACGCCTGAAGCCGCGACAGCGATGCGCCGGCCGCGAGGGCGAGATGGCGGAGCGTGGCGTTCGCGCCAATTGAGCCGGCGAAGGTGGCGATGTGCTGCGCGTCGTGACCTTCGGTCTGCAGATCGACGACCGAAACGTCGGCGCTGTCGGCGATCTCGACTCCGACATAGCTGTTGTCCTGATAGGCGATGCCTTCCGGTCCGACATGGCTGACAAGCAGCTTCAGTTTCGCACCGCTGCCGATCTTGGCGACGCTGCGGGAGAACCAGGAGACCGCCGACCCGTCGATGGTGAGATGGACGAGTTCGATCGGCTTCGATGGGGCACAGTCTTTCGGCGCGAAGATCACCACGCCGTCCGACGCGAAGGCGGCGTTGAGCGCGACGAGCGCATCGTCGCCTGCCGCCTCGGGGGCATCGAGAATGGTCAGCACGTCCGGGGAGTCGAAACCCAGAAACTCCTTCAGCGTCGCGACTTCGACGCCTTCGGCGAGCAGCGCCTCGCGGTCGGACAGGGCTTCCTGGAAATGGCCGTCGGCGATCACCAGGCGATAGCGATCAAGGCTGCCGAAAGTCGGCAGCCCAATATGCATCCGGGCCGCGGCTTCGGCGGAGGGCGCCGGCGCGACAGGAGCGGCGCTCTTCATCAGCGCCCGCAGATCGGTATATTTCCACGCCTCGATGCGGCGGTGGGGCAAGCCAAGCCGCTCGAATGCCGCGAAGGCATTGTCGCGCCGCTCGGCAACCGCCGCCGACCCGGCAAGGCTGTCGCGGGCGGCGCGGTAATTCTCGGCCAGCCCCTGTTCTGCCTCGGTCTTCAATGTTCGCGGTTCAGCCGACATCGCCTCGCGCCCTCAGGCGGCATCCTCTTCTTCGTATTCGGCGTAGCCCTGGGCCTCGAGTTCGAGCGCAAGTTCCTTGCCGCCGGAGCGGACGATCCGCCCCGCCGACATGACGTGCACGTGGTTCGGCACGATGTGATCGAGCAGCCGCTGATAGTGGGTGATGACCAGCATCGAGCGCTCCGGCGTCCACAGCGAATTGACGCCGGCCGAAACGATCCGCAGCGCGTCGATGTCGAGGCCGGAATCAGTCTCATCGAGGATCGCGAGGCGCGGCTCAAGCAGCGCCATCTGCAGGATCTCGTTCCGCTTTTTCTCGCCGCCGGAGAATCCGGTGTTGATTGGACGCCTAAGCATTTCCGGAGTCATCTGAAGCTTCTCGGTCGCTTCCTTCACCCGGCGCATGAAATCGGGCGTCGTCAGTTCGCCCTCGCCGCGCGCCTTGCGCTGGGCGTTCACCGCCGTCTTCAGGAAGGTCATGCCGCTGACGCCGGGAATTTCGACGGGATATTGGAAGGCCAGGAACACGCCTGCCGCGGCGCGCCGATCAGGCTCCAGCGCCAGCAAATCTGCCCCGGCAAACAACACCTCGCCATCGGTGACTTCGTAGCCATCCTTGCCCGCGAGGACATGCGCAAGCGTCGACTTGCCGGAGCCATTCGGCCCCATGATGGCGTGGATCTCGCCGGGTTCGACGGAAAGGTTGACGCCGCGAAGAATCTCGCGGTCGCGGTCGGCCACCTTGACGTGAAGGTTCTTGATCTCAAGTAGCGCCATCGCGCGTTCCTTTGGCCATAAAAACTCCGTCGATCTCTGCTAGATCGGCTCGATCGTCACGGCGGTACCGGTCGCCGAAACCATCAGCATCGAGCCGTTCTGGCCGACGACTTCATAGTCTAGGTCGACGCCAATGACGGCATTGCCACCGCGGGCGACGGCATCCTGCTCCATCTCGTCGAGAGCCGTTTCGCGCGCGTCTTTCAGCTTGTGCTCATAGGCCGCCGAACGACCGCCGACGACATCGCGCACAGCCGCGAAGATATCGCGGAAGATATTGGCACCCATGATCGCTTCGCCGGAAACGATGCCGTGATAGGCGACGATGCGATGGCCCTCGATCGCGGGCGTGGTGGTGACGATCATCGTTGCTCCTCTATCCGACGCTGCCTTCGAGGCTGACGCCGATCAGCTTCTGCGCCTCGACGGCAAACTCCATCGGCAACTGCTGGATGACGTCGCGGACGAAGCCGTTGACGATGAGCGCCACGGCCTCCTCTTCCGAAATGCCCCGCTGCCGGCAATAGAAGAGCTGGTCGTCGCCGATCTTCGACGTCGTCGCCTCATGCTCGAACACGACACTGGAATTCTTCGCCTCGATATAGGGGATGGTGTGGGCGCCGGATTTGTCGCCGATCAGCAGTAAATCGCAGACCGTGTGGTTGCGCACATTGGTCGCCTTGCGATGCGCCGAAACGAGGCCGCGATAGGTGTTGGACGAATGGCCGGCGGCGATGCCCTTCGACACGATGCGGCTCTTCGTGTTCTTGCCGAGATGGGTCATCTTGGTGCCGGAATCGACCTGCTGGTAGCCGTTCGAAACGGCGATCGAGAAGAACTCGCCGACTGAATCGTCGCCGCGCAGGATGACGCTCGGGTACTTCCAGGTGATCGCCGAACCGGTCTCGACCTGCGTCCAGGAAATCTTCGAACGCGGACCGCGGCAGTCGCCGCGCTTGGTGACGAAATTGTAGACGCCGCCCTTGCCGTTGGCGTCGCCGGGATACCAGTTCTGCACGGTCGAATATTTGATCTCGGCATCGGCGAGGGCAACCAGCTCAACCACCGCGGCATGGAGTTGGTTTTCGTCGCGCATCGGCGCGGTGCAGCCTTCGAGATAGGAGACGTAAGCCCCCTTCTCGGCGATGATCAGCGTGCGCTCGAACTGACCGGTGTTGCGCTCGTTGATGCGAAAATAGGTCGACAGTTCCATCGGGCAGCGGACGCCCTCCGGAACATAGACGAACGATCCGTCGGAGAAGACGGCCGAGTTCAGCGTGGCGTAGAAATTGTCGGTCGTTGGCACCACGGTGCCGAGATATTTCCGCACGATATCCGGGTGCTGCCGGATCGCCTCGGACATCGACATGAAGAGGACGCCGGCCTTTGCCAGTTCCTCGCGGAAGGTGGTCGCCACCGAGACGCTGTCGAAGACGGCATCGACGGCGACACGCGACGGCAGGTCGGGACCAGAGGGCGGCTCGATGCCGAGCAGGATCTCGCGCTCGCGCAGAGGGATGCCGAGCTTCTCGTAGGTCGCCAGGATCTCGGGCGGCACGTCGTCGATGCTGGCATAGGACGAGCCGGACTTCGGCGCGGAGTAATAGTAGATGTCCTGGAAATCGATCTTCGGGTAATGCACCCGCGCCCAGGTCGGCTCCTTCAAGGTGAGCCAACGGCGGAAGGCGCCAAGGCGCCATTCGAGCATCCAGTCGGGCTCGCCCTTTTTGGCCGAGATAAAGCGGACAGTGTCCTCGGTCAGGCCCTTCGGGGCCCGTTCCAACTCTATCTCGGTCGAGAAGCCATATTTGTAGCGGTCGACATCGATCTCACGGACCTGGTCGACCGTCTCGCGAACTGCGGGCATTCACAACTCCATCCACAGCGGTTTCAAGGACCGCGGGTGAGCGACATCTCAAAGTTCAGGCCGTCAGGCTGCCCTTTCGTCTCCAGCTGCCCAGACGCGTTCCAGGACGCGCCGCAATGCAGTTTCAAACCTATCTAAGTCAGTTTCGTCCGTGGCCCAACCAAAACTAACGCGAATAGCACTGCGGCCGATTTCCGCCGGGACGCCCATCGCGGCAAGGACGTGGCTGGGGCCGACCTTGCCCGAGGAGCACGCAGAACCGGACGAAACGGCCACACCCTCAAGGTCGAGGCCGATGACGAGGGTTTCGGCGCTGATTCCGGCGATGCCGACACATAACGTCTGCGGCAAGCGCTCGGCGTCACCTGAAAAGATGGTGATCTCGGTCAGATCCGCAACCGACGCCGCGAGCCGATCCCGCCATTCCGCCCAGCGCTCGGCAGCAGCAAGATCACGCGAGGCCGAGGCAGCGGCCGCGCCAAAACCAGCAATGGCGGCGACGTTCTCCGTGCCGGCGCGATGGCGGCGCTCCTGGCCGCCGCCGGTGATCAGCGGGGTGAAGGCGACGTCCTCGGAGCGCTGGATAATCGCGCCGCTGCCCTGCGGGCCGCCGATCTTGTGGCCCGACAGCGTGAGGAAATCGACGCCCAACGCCTCGATATCGACCGGCATGCGGCCGACCGCCTGGGCCGCGTCGGTATGCACGAAGGCGCCGTGGCGGTGGCCGATTGCCGCGATTTCGACGGCGGGCTGGATCGTGCCGGTCTCGTTGTTGGCGAGCATCACGGAAACGAGGACGGTCTCGCCCGGCGTGTCGGCGGAGGAGAGCGCGTTTTCCAGGGCATCAAGCCGCACCCGGCCCTCGCGGTCGACCGGCAAGAGCGTCACCCGCTCCTTGGCGAAGCGGCCACCGGATAGCACGGACGGATGTTCGGTCGCCCCGAGGAGCACCCGCCCAACCGGACGAGCCTTGCCCGCGACGACCAGGTCAGGCGCCAGGACGGTCACATTGGATTCGGAGCCGCCGCTGGTGAAGGTGACGTTGCGCGGATCGGCCCCGACCAAGGCTGCGACCTCGGAGCGCGCCCGCTCGATCAACCGCCGCGCGTTGCGGCCCTCAGCATGCACGGATGAAGCGTTTCCGGCGTCAATCAGCGCGGCGACCATCGCGGCGCGCGCTTCCGGCCGAAGCGGTGCACCGGCATTGTAGTCGAGATAGGTGCGGCCTGAACTGCTCATGGATGACCGGGAATGTTCGTAAACCTTGAAAATGGGGGCCGACTAGTTGATATGAAGCCGGGTCGGGACGACCGGCACGGATCTGCTGGTTCTTGGAATAGTTCTAAAAATCTAACAGCCGGCCAGCGGTGTCAAGCTGCGGGACTGGCGTGGCTATCGTCGCCGCCCGACCAAAAACGGAGTTCTAGGCCCCCCATGCCTGAAGTTGTATTCACCGGCCCCGCGGGGCGGCTCGAAGGACGGTTCCAGCCGTCCAAGGAACGAAACGCGCCGATCGCCATCGTCCTCCACCCGCACCCGCAATTTGGCGGGACGATGAACAACCAGATCACCTATCAGCTCTTTTACATGTTCGTGAAGCGCGGCTTCTCGGTGTTGCGGTTCAATTTTCGCGGCGTCGGGCGCAGCCAGGGCGTCTTCGATCATGGCTCGGGCGAGCTGTCGGACGCCGCCGCCGCCCTCGACTGGGCGCAGACGATCCAGCCGGAAGCCGCGGGCGCCTGGGTCGCGGGCTTCTCCTTCGGCGCGTGGATCGGCATGCAGCTCCTCATGCGCCGGCCAGAGATCGCCGGCTTCATCTCGATTGCACCGCCGGCCAATCTGCATGACTTCACCTTCCTCGCCCCCTGCCCGTCTTCAGGCCTGATCATCCATGGCGATCAGGACAAGGTCGTGCCGCAGAAGGACGTGCAGGCGCTGGTCGACAAGCTCAAATCGCAGAAGGGCATCGTCATCGATCAGGTGATCGTTAAGGGCGCCAACCACTTCTTCGAGGGCCATGTCGAACAGCTGATCGACACCTGCGCCGCCTATGTCGACCGCCGGCTTGAGGCGGACGCCGCAGCCTAACCGGCGCTCTCGGTTTCACTCCCCGCCGCATCCTGCCGACGCCGCAACAGCCGCGCGAGGAATCGCGGCATCTGGCGCCGGGCGGCAAGCCGCTCCGGCGCCCCCGGTTCGACGTCGAGGCCAACCTCGACGACGTGATGCGTGTCGTCGATCGCGCGCACGATAAGATCGAACTGATCGAGGCTGACGCGATCACCCGGCTCGATGTCGCCGTGCAGGCGGTCGTAGATGAACTGCCGCAACGTCTGCCCGGCCTCGTCGGGATCGACCCGGACGTCGTAGGCCTCTGCGACGCTGGCGAGCGTCACGTCCGGGTCAAGGACGAAATCGCCATAGAGCCGCGGGTCGAAGGCCCGCTCGGCGGGGCCGGCGAACAACTCATCCAATAGCGGGACATAGGTGGTCGCGGTGACGATGTAGATTTGATCGCCCGGCCGCAATCGGCCGGCGGTTTGCGGGCGCAGCGACACGCCTTCTCTGAGGATGAGCGACGGGCGAGCCCAGCGCGGGATGCGATCGCCTCTAGCCACTCGGCTCTCCGGATGGACGAGATAGGCGACGATCTCGTGGTCACCGCCGCCGGGCAGTTCCAGTTCAGTCCTGCCGATCGGGCCGGCGCGGGGCGGGACGATCAGGTTCAGCCAGCGCGCGACGGGCCGGATCGACCAGCCCTGGACCAGCAGCGATACCATCACGACGATAAAGGCGACGTTGAAGAAGACCTTGCCGTCGGCGACGCCCGAGATCAGCGGCACGATGCCGAGCAGGATCGACACCGCGCCGCGCAGGCCGACCCAACTGGTGAAGGCCGCTTCGCGGGCGCTGAAGCGGAAGGGCAGGATCGTGAGCGAGATCGCGATCGGACGGGCGACCAGCATGAGGAAGGCGGCGATGCCGATGGCGGGCCACAGCACCGCGCCGAACTCTGATGGACTGGCGAGAAGCCCAAGCGTCAGGAACATCGCGATCTGACCCAGCCAGGTCAGCGCTTGGCTGAATTTCCGCAGACCGATGGCGTGCCGCATCTTGCTGTTGCCGGCGAAGAGACCCGCGATGTAGACGGCCAGGAACCCGCTGCCGCCGAGGAGCGCCGTTGCGCCGAACACGGCCAGGGCAAGCGACAGGAAGATGATCGGATAGAGGCCGCTGTCGAGATCGGTGCGGTCGATTATGAGCCTGATGCCGTAGCCGCCAAGAAGGCCCAGCGCGCCGCCGAGCCCGATCTGTCGTACGAAATCGATTGCCAGAGCGAGCGCCGGCGTTCCGGCCTGGCCCTCATTGGTGATGATTCCCACCAGCGCAAAGGTGAGGAAGATCGCCATCGGGTCATTGCTGCCTGACTCGACTTCGAGCGTTGCCCGAACGCGCTCGCGCAAATTGATGCCGCCCGCACGCAGCAGGAAGAAGACGGCCGCCGCATCGGTGGAACTGACGATCGCACCGAGCAGGAAGGACTCTGGCCAGCCGATACCGAGCAGCGGGTGGGCAATGAGACCGACAAGTCCGGTCGTCAGGATCACCCCGAGACTGGCGAGCGACAGCCCCGGCAAGGCGGCGGTGCGGACGGTCGAAAGACGCGTGTTGAAGCCGCTGTCGAACAGGATCAACGCGAGCGCCATCGATCCGATGAAGAACGCCGCGGGCGCGTCGTCGAACTGGATGCCGATTCCATCCTCACCGGCGCCGAGACCGAGGATAAGGAAGACGAGCAGCAGCGGCGCGCCGATGCGAAAGCTGAGCACGCTCGTGAAAATGGCCACCGTCACCAGGACGGCGCCCGCAAGGATCGCGAAGTTCATCGCCTCGAAGGACATCGCCAGCCTCGGGTCCCCGGCCCCCTTCCGGCGCGGAAGGCAGGCAATTCGCGATAAAACACGGTATCGCCCGCTTTGGCGAACGCCGGGCCTGCCCTTTCCTCAATTCGGGCCGTGAAACATCATCACGCTGCTGCTAAACAGCCGCCCAGGAAAGGTTTGCCGGGAGCACAAGCGCGATGAGCGCATTCAAATCCGAGCTGATGCAGGTGCTGACGGAGCGCGGCTTCATCCACCAGACATCGGACAATGACGGGCTCGACGCGCTGGCTGCGGCCGGTTCGCTTACCGGCTATATCGGCTTCGACTGCACCGCTTCCAGCCTGCATGTCGGCAGCCTGTTGCAGATCATGATGCTGCGCTGGTTCCAGAAGACCGGCCACAAGCCGATCACGCTGATGGGCGGCGGCACGACCCGCGTCGGCGATCCGTCTGGCAAGGACGCGACGCGCCAGCTTCTCTCCTACGAAGACATCGAGGCCAACAAGCTCAGTCTCCTCAGCGTGTTCCGCCAGTTTCTTGAGTATGGCGGGGAACTGAACTCGGCAGTGATGGTCGACAACGCCGATTGGCTGGGACCGCTCAACTACATCGACTTCCTGCGCGACGTCGGTCGGCACTTCTCGGTCAACCGCATGCTGTCGATGGAATCGGTGAAACTCCGCCTCGACCGCGACCAGGAGCTCTCCTTCCTCGAATTCAACTACATGATCCTGCAGGCCTACGACTTCGTCGAGCTGAGCAGGCGCTTCGGCTGCGTGCTGCAGTTGGGCGGCTCGGACCAGTGGGGCAACATCGTCAACGGCATCGACCTCGGCCGCCGTATGGGGACGCCACAGCTGTTCGCCCTCACCTCGCCGCTGGTGACGACCGCGTCCGGCGCCAAGATGGGCAAGACGGCGCAGGGCGCTGTCTGGCTCAATTCCGAGCTCCTGTCGCCCTACGAATATTGGCAGTTCTGGCGGAACACCGAAGACGCCGATGTCGAGCGTTTCCTCAAGCTGTTCACGGAGCTGCCGCTCGGCGAGATCGCGCGCCTCGCCGCGCTCGCGGGCGCGGAGATCAACGAGGCAAAGAAGACGTTGGCGACGGAAGCGACGGCAATGCTCCATGGCCGTGCCGCAGCGGACGAGGCGGCAGACACTGCAAGGCGCACCTTCGAGGAAGGCGAAACGGGGTCGGCGCTGCCGACGATCGCGGTCGACGCCACTGCCCTCGACGCCGGCATCCCGGTTCTCGGGCTCTTCGTCGAGGCGGGGCTGGTGAAGTCCAACGGCGAAGCGCGGCGGCAGATCCGCGGCGGCGGGCTCCGAGTCAATGACAGGCCACTGACCGACGAGAGCGCGGTGCTGAGCGGAGCCGACATCGTGGGCGGCACGATCAAGCTGTCGCTCGGCAAGAAGCACCACGTGCTGGTGAAGCCCAGCTAGGCCTTACTGGAACTGGAAGATCTTGCGGAAGATCCCCGGCGCGATCGCCGATAGTGGGTTGATCTGCATCGCGATGTTGTCGAGCGGGCCGGCGACCTGGAAAGTGATGCCGAACAGCCCTTCATTGTTGCCGCCACCGAGCGCCAAGCCGATGATCGGAATGCGGCCGAAGAGATTGTTGACGGCATAGGCCGGGATATAGGTCCCGGCGATCGCCATCTGGCCGGCGGCGAAATCGATCCAGCCGGCGCCTGTGGCGCCCATGTCGCCGCCACGCAGGAGAATATCCTGGATCGTCAGGGCCGAACCGCGCTGGATGTAGCTGAACGTCAGATGATCGAACGGCACGGAATCGGTGCCGTCAGCCTGCCCGCCCTGCGGCGTCATCAGCCGCGCCAGCGCCGGCTCGCCAGCCACGGTGAAGCCGGTCATCTGGACCTGGCCGTAGAGAGCCCCATCGTCCGTCTCGGCGCCGTTGATCCAAAGCGCGCCGTCATGGATGCGGCTGTAGATATTGGCGAACCGCAGCAGCGAGCCGGCATTGCCGACATAGGCTGACAATGCCGGCGCGCCGGTATTATCCGTATGGTCGAAGCGGACCTGCACCGGTTGGCCGCCCATCGTGCCGGTGATGTTGATCTGACGGATCGCGCCTCCAACCGAGACATATGTGACGTCGGCATCCATGATCCGTTCGCCGTTGTAGCCGATCAGCTGATCGAAATGGCCATGGATGCTGAGATCGGTCGCCTCGCCGGTGTCCCCGAGATCGCCCAGGCCGTCGGAAATCAGGCCGCGCACGTCGAATGATTGTCCGGTGGCTTCGACCGCCCAGCCATTGCCAAAGGGATCGAAAGTGAAGCTCAGCGAATCCGACCGGCTCAGGCCGAAATGGGAAATGCGGGCGCTGGTGATCGAATAGTTGGCATCGAGGTCAACCTCACCGGTGAGACCGAAGCCGTCGCCGTCGAGTTCGAGATTGCGGAGATGATAGCCGCCCGGAACCGTCAGAAGATCAAAGGACATCATGGCCGGAACGCCGACGGGCTTCGACCAGCCCAGCGGCGCCAGGATGACGCGCGCCTGTTCCAGGTCGAGATCATAGTGCTGGCCCGGGCCGTCAGCGCCGAGATCGGTGACCACGGCGCGGACGGTGCCGCCGAGGAAACCCTCAAGATTGAAGCCGAGTTGCTGCCGCGCTGCCTCGTCCAGAACCATGCGCAATTGCTGCCGGCCGTCGACTTCGGGGACGAGCGGGAAGGCCAGATCAAGATTGGCGGGGACGCCGTCAACACTCGCCGTGCCGGCAATATTGACCACGGTCGGCGTGATATTGAGGACCACCTCGCCATTGCGGATCATCATGTCATTCAGCGGCGCATCGCTCGACAGGTCATGCAATGTCAGCGCAATGCGCCACTCGACCTCGTCCATCGTCACGCCGTCAACGAGCGGCCAGTTGGCCGACATGAGCGCCTCGCCCGTGCCGTGGACAGCGGAGGGCGGGATGCCGAACTGGTGCAGCGCGTCGATCGGATCGGCGTCGGCAATCGACGCGAAGGCAGAGGTCGGCCCGAGCGCGTGCAACTCGACGTGGCCGGTCGGGACCGCCGCGGCCGTCTCGCCAATGACGAAAGTGGCCGCCGTCACCTGCAAGACTTCGCCTGAAAGGGCGACGATCGCGCCGCCGTCGAGATCGACCGCAAAATGCGACCCCGACAGGACGGCCCTGCCCGACGCGTCGGTGACGCTCGGGAAGCCGTCAAACGTCTTGAACGATACGTCCTTCAAATCCAGCTGCAGATCGAGCATGTCGGGCGTCAGCACGCCGCCGGGCGCCAATGCACCCGCAGGGATCTGCGCCTGCAGGGTGCCCGAGACCGTTCCGCCGGTGATGGCGTTCAGCGTCCAGTTGCGGCCGCCGTCCTGGAGACCCGGCGGCCAGAGCTGCTTGAACACATCGAACGGCATTTCGCTCAACGTCGCCGCCAGCACGATGGACGGCCCGCCGGCCTCCAGGCCGATGCTGCCAGCGGCAACAAGCGAACCCTGGCCGGTGATGATCGCCGCCCGATCGAAATTGAGGAGACCAGCATTGAGATCGACCGAACCCGCCAGCCGCATCAGCTGGAGATCGAGCGGCGGCGCCGGCGAATCGCGGGGAGCGAGCACCGCATCATTCGACTGAAGGTCGAAGGCATAGCGGCCCGCACCATCCGGCCGGATGCTGCCCGTAATGGTCGCGCCGGCATCGCCGAAGACAAACTGCGAAGGCTCCACGACAATGGTGTCGTTGGCGATGTCCCATCGCAGATGCACCGTCGCGTCATCGAGAAGGATCGGCGTGGCTTGCGGGCCAAAGGCGAAATAGCCGTTGCCAAGGTCGAGGCGGGATTCGGCGCGGCTGATATTGCCGTCGGAATCGAGGGTAACAATGGCCCGACCGTAGAAGGGAATATCGGTCACGATAAGCGAAGGATCGCCGCCGACCGCGGGGAAGAAGTCGGCGAGCGTCAGCTGCGAGAACTGCAGCGACAGCGTATGGGCGCCGGTCACCGAATTGACCATCCGCTCGGCGGAGACCGACCAGCGGCCGGAATAGCCGGACGCGGTGAGGGTCGCGGCGAGGTGGCGGGTGGCGGTGTCGGCCTGGATGCTGACGTCGGCGCGCTCGAAGCGATGCGGCTCGGCATAGCCGGCGCTCCACAGGTCGACCGTCGCGTTGACGATGTCGATCCGGCTGAAGCCGCGATCGGCCAGCCCCATCGCCTCCCCCAGCGTCCGGTCGAGCGCTTCGATCGGATCGGCAAGAATGCCGAAGCCCGCGGGGAAGGCTACCCCCGCCGAGACCGGCGCCGCCGGATCCGCGGTGGTCGGCAGCGTCGCCGAATTGGCGAAAAGGACCGAACCGCCTTCTCGGCGAATCGAAAACCAGGGATTGTCGATTTCGATGGAGCGAACGAGCTCGCGCGAGGTCAGCAGTCCGGACGGGCTGACCGCGACCATCGCCGACGGCACCCGCGCCACTTCCTGGTCAAGACTATCGACGACCGAGATGTCCGACAGCTTGACGACGAGGCCAAGCACCGGATCGACATCCAGGACGGCGCTGGCGACGTTCGCCCGGTAACCGTCGCCGAGCGCCTGTTCGATGGCGGCATCGACCTGATGGCGCAAGAAAGGAAGCTCGATTGACTGGGTGATGGCGAGGGCGACAACGCCGATGAGTAGGAGGACAAGGAGCGCGATGGCGCCGACGGTCCAGAAGAGAACCCGTTTGATCCGGCGCCTGAAGCGGGACGGCTCGGTATCTTCGATTTCCAACGGAACGCTGGAGCGGCCAATCTGGGCCAGGTCGGGGTTGTGCAGCACCTACGGCGCCCTCGCCCGAATGCTGGTCGCCGGACGCTGGTGCGACAGAATCCGCTGCCGCTCCGGCGACACAATAGGATACATGTCACCGGCGACCGCAGACGCCTGATATGATGTCGCCACCGACCGACCGACCATGAACTCTGTTGCCCCCGCAGCGCAGTCTAGACGAAAGGCACGCAAATGAGCGAGATATCTCTTGGAGAAAATGCGCCGGATTTTGAGTTGCCGGTCGATGGCGGTGGCGCCTTCCATCTGGCTGACGCCAAGGGCAAGGCGGTCGTCCTCTATTTCTATCCCAAGGATGACACGCCCGGATGCACCGCTGAGGCGATCGCGTTCACTGGCCTCGCCGATCAGTTCGCCGCCGCGGGTGCCATGATCGTCGGCATCTCGCCCGACACGGTGAAGTCGCACGACAGGTTCAAGTCGAAATATGAACTGACGATCCAGCTCGCTGCGGACGCCGAGAAGGAAGTGGCCAATCTCTATGGCGTGTGGGTCATGAAATCCCGCTATGGCCGAGAATATATGGGCGTCGAGCGGACGACCTTTCTAGTCGGCGCGGACGGCAAGGTGGCTGAAATCTGGCGGAAGGTGAAGGTCGAAGGTCACGCGGCGGAGGTTCTCGAAGCGGTCAACCGGCTGGGCTGAAGGCGGCGCCTTTCCCTCGGGCGGCGCAACAGATCGTTAACCTTAACCCTTTCTAATGACTGACATCCGGCGCCTGCCACCCCCCCGGACTCGGTCAATATGAGTACAGCACAAAAACGCGTTCCGAACGGTAGCCGACGGGCCCGGATCAAGGGCCCTCATCACGTCATCATCGCCCGAGGCGACAAGGTACGGTCATTCGCATTGCGGCCCGGCCGCGTTGTGTTCGGCGCCTTGGCCGCGATCCTGGTGGTCAGCGGATCGCTGGCGGCGGGCGGCTATTTCTTCCTGAGGGACGACCTGCAGGTCACCTCCGTCGCTGAGGAGAATCAGCTTCGGCAGCAGTATGAGCGGCGGATCGCCGATCTCAATCGGCAGATGGAGGCCGTGGTCAGCCGCAATATCGTCGAGACGACGAACCTGAACGATCAGGTGGCCGAACTGACCGATCGGCAAAACGAATTGTTCCAGCGGCAGCAGCTGCTCACCGGCCTTGCCAACGACGCCCTCGCCGCAGGCATCGACGTGTTGCCGATGCTGGCGCCGACGCCGATCGCAAATCCGCTTCGCGACGATTCACCGGCGCCGACGACGGGCGTCGGCGGCCCGATCGATCCAGTGACGACGGGCGCCGTCGGCCCCACTGCCGAGGCCGACGTGCCCCACGCAGAAGTTTTGGCGGCGATCGACGCGACGGCCAATTGGGTCGACGAAAGCCAGCAGGACGCCCTCGCGACGCTGGCCGACGCAATCACCCAGCGCGCGAACGAACTGGCGCAGGCGCTGCAGAGATTGGGTTACACTGACATGCCGGGCGAAGGCGGCCCCCTCGTCCCGGTGGATACGACGACCGACTTCAGGGCAGTCACCGAAGATCTGACCGCCTTCACCGAACTCCAGGATTATGCGAGGACGCTGCCGCTCGGGCTGCCGCTCGATACGATCCAGGTCACCAGTGGCTTCGGTCGCCGCGTCGACCCATTCCTCGGAACGATGGCGATGCACACCGGCGTCGATCTGGCAGCGGTCAGCGGCACGCCGGTCCACGCCACTGGGCCGGGCCGCATCATCACGGCGAGCTACAATGGCGGCTATGGCAACGAGGTCGAGATCGATCACGGCAACGGCGTGACGACGATCTACGGACATCTCTCCAGCATCGGCGTGCATGTCGGCGACATTGTCGAGACGGGCGCGGTTATCGGTCGCGTCGGCAGCACGGGCCGCAGCACCGGGCCGCATCTCCACTACGAGATCCGCCGCGACGACCAGCCCTTCGATCCGATGCCGCATCTGCAGACCAGCACCGCCATCGCCGGATTGTTCTAGCCTGCGCAGGCCAGGGCCGGATCAGACCAAGCTGCGCAGCACAGCGATTAATCGCTGGCATTGATCTTCCGTGCCGATTGTTATGCGCAGGAAGTCCCCGATGCGGGGTGCCGGGAAATTCCGCACCAGAACGCCGTGTTCGCGAAGCCGGGCCGCCAGTTCGGCGCCGGCGTGGCCGGGATGGCGAGCGAAGACGAAATTTGCCGCGGACGGCAAGACCGCGAAGCCCAGCCCAGCAAGTGCTGCGCCTAGCTGCTCCCGGCTCGCCATGATGCGTTGGCGCGTCTCCTCAAACCACGCCTCGTCCTCCAGGGCGGCGACGGCCCCGGCAATGGCGAGCCGGTCGAGCGGATAGGAGTTGAAGCTATCCTTCACCCGCTCCAGCGCCTCGATCAGCGGCCGCTGGCCGATGGCGAATCCAACACGCATACCGGCGAGTGCGCGCGACTTGGATAGGGTCTGGATGACCAGAAGATTGTCGTAGCGGGCAACGAGCGGCACAGCGCTTGCCGCGCCGAAATCGACATAGGCTTCGTCTATGACGACCACCGCATCGGGATATTCGGCGACCAGCGTTTCGATGTCGCCGCGCGACAGCGCAATCCCGGTCGGAGCGTTCGGGTTGGGCAGGATGATGCCGCCGCATGGACGGCGGTAGTCGGCCACCTGCACCCGCATGGCGGCGTCGAGCGGCACCTGCTGGTAACCGATTTCGTAGAGGCGGCAATAGACCGGATAGAAGCTGTAAGTGATGTCCGGGAACAGGAGCGGCGCGTCGTGTTTCAGCAGCGCCTGGAAGGTGTGAGCCAGCACCTCGTCGGAGCCGTTTCCGGCGAACACTTCGTCGGGGGTCACGCCGTATCGGGCCGCGATTGCCGCGCGCAGAGCGGTGGCGCGCGGGTCGGGATAGAGACGCAGGCGATCCATTTCGGCCGTGACTGCAGACCGGACGCGCGGCGAAGGCCCGTAGGGATTCTCGTTGGTGTTGAGCTTGATAACGCCGTCCAGCTTCGGCTGTTCGCCCGGGACGTAGGGCGACAGGCTGCGGACGACTGGACTCCAGAAACGGCTCATGGAACGGCGGACCCGGCGGCGGAAACGATCACACATTAGGATATGCCCCGGCGTGGCGACAGCGGCCGGGCCCGCGCTAGCCGGCCACGTCGCCGGCGGCCGGAGCGCCGCCGCCAACCCGTTGCGCCAGCGCCGCCTCGAGGAACGGGTCCAGATCGCCGTCGAGAACGCCGGGCGGGTTCGTGCTCTCCACACCGGTGCGGAGGTCCTTCACCAGCTGATAGGGCTGCAGCACATAGGAGCGGATCTGGTGGCCCCAGCCGATCTCCGATTTCGACGAGGCTTCGGCCATCGCCGCTTCTTCGCGCATCTCCAGTTCACGCTCATAGAGGCGGGCACGGAGCATCTTCCATGCGGTGTCGCGGTTCTTGTGCTGCGACCGCTCGCTCTGGCAGGCGACCTGGATGCCGGTCGGGATGTGCGTGAGACGCACGGCCGAGTCGGTGGTGTTGACATGTTGGCCGCCCTTGCCTGACGCCCGGTATGTGTCGGTGCGGACTTCCGCGGGATCGATGTCGATGTTGATGGCGTCGTCGATCGCCGGATAAACGCCGACGCTGGCGAACGAGGTATGACGGCGGGCAGCGGAATCGAACGGCGAAATGCGCACCAGCCGGTGCACGCCGGATTCCGTCTTCAGCCAGCCATAGGCGTTGGCGCCTTTGACGAGGATGGTGGCGCGCTTGATGCCGGCTTCTTCGCCGTCGTGCTCTTCGAGGATCTCGACCTTGTAGCGATGCTGCTCGGCCCAGCGCGCGTACATGCGCATCAGCATGAGCGCCCAGTCCTGGCTTTCCGTACCGCCGGCGCCGGCGTGGATTTCGACAAAGGTATCGTTGGCGTCCGCCTCCCCCGACAGCATCGTCTCGACCTGGCGGCGCTCGGCTTCGACCAACAGCGCGCGCAGACGCGCCTCGCTCTCGGACACGATGGCTTCGTCGCCTTCGGCCTCGCCGAGCTCGATCAGTTCAACGCTGTCCTCAACTTCGCGTTCAAGACGGCTGACCAATTCGATCTGGTCGGCAAGCAATTGGCGCTCGCGCATGACCGTCTGGGCCTGCTGCGGATCGTCCCACAGGGTGGCGTCTTCGGCCTGGGCGTTCAGCTCGCCCAGGCGGACATTGGCGCGATCCCAGTCAAAGATGCCTCCTCAGCAGCGACATGGCTGCTTGGATTTGATCGACGATGGCCTGGGTTTCGGCGCCCATGTTCATTCCGTTCTTGCTGCGATCGCGGGGCGATCACCCGGGGCGCGGGACGATAGCCGCAGGCCTCTCCAAGTCAATGCCGTGTCTAGTAGAGACCGCCTTGACCGAGACCGACAGCGCGGTCGGCGTTCGGATCGACGATGAGCGGCGCGCCGGCGGCATCGACATAGCCGATGATGGCGAAATTGTCGGGCGGCGACGTGCCCGGCTTGAACGCCTCCAGGAAGGCGTTCGGATCATCGGCGGAAACGCGCAGGCCGGTCGACCGGTCGATCGGGATCAACTGCATGCCCGGCGGCATGGTGAAGGGGGTCGGCGGGGAATCGGCCAGCGCCGTCTTCATGAACTCGGTGAAGACCGGTGCGGCGAGAACACCACCGGTGTTGCCGGTGCCGAGATTGCGCGGCGTGTCGTAACCGATATAGACGCCGACCACGAGGTCGGGCGAATAACCGACGAACCAGGCGTCATGATAGTCGTTGGTGGTGCCGGTCTTGCCGGCGACCGGGCGGCCGACCGCCTGCACGGTGGTGGCGGTGCCGCGTTGCACCACGCCCTGCAGCATCGACGTCACCTGATAGGCGGTCATCGGATCAAGCACTTGGGCGCGGTCGTCCTGGATCACCGGCTCCGCTTGGTTGTTCCACGCCGTGTCGCCGCATTCATTGCAGACGCGCTGATCGCTTTCGTAGATCGTGTTGCCGTTGCGGTCCTGCACCCGGTCGATCAGCGTCGGCGTGATCGCGCGGCCGCCATTGTCGAGCACGGCGTAGCCGGCAACCATGCGCATGACGGTCGTCTCGCCGGAGCCGAGGGCCATCGACAGATAGGGCGGCAGATTGTCGTAGACGCCGAAGCGGCGGGCATATTCGACCACGAGCGGCATGCCCATATCCTGCGCCAGCCGAACGGTCATGACGTTGCGGGACTGCTCGATGCCGGTCCGCAGCGTCGACGGACCGTAGTAGCGGTTCGAATAGTTCTCCGGCCGCCAGACATTGCCGGTGGTCTCGTCGACGACCTCGATCGGCGCATCCATCACCACCGAGGACAGCGTGTATCCGTTGTCGAGCGCGGCAGCATAGACGAATGGCTTGAACGAGGAGCCGGGCTGCCGATAGGCCTGCGTGGCCCGATTGAACTGGCTCGCCGAGAAGCTGAAGCCGCCGACCATCGCCAGCACGCGCCCGGTCTGTGGATCCATGGCGACGATGGAGCCGTTGATCTCCGGCACCTGGTGAAGGTGGTAGACGCCGTCGGAAACGCGCTCGACATAGACGACGTCGCCCGGATGGAGTGCGTCATTGCCAGCCCAGCTGGATTCGGAGCGTGGGATCACCGCCGTTTCGCGCGAGTCGGAAATGCTGCCGTCGCCATTGCGGCCCGGCTGAAGGCCGACGGTTGCACCGGTGCCGTCGGTCGACAGAACGACCGCCAGGCGCCACTCGAACAGATCGGCGAGCGGCGAGATCGCGCCCAGCGGCGGGCCCCAATCATCGCTGATGTCGATCGTGTCGACCGGCCCGCGCCAGCCATGCGCCTCGTCATAAGAGATGAGCCCGTCCATCAGCGCCTTGCGCGCCATGATCTGCATGTCGGGATTGAGCGAGGTGCGCACCGACAGGCCGCCGGTATAGACCTCGTCTTCGCCATACATGTCGATCAGCTGGCGGCGCACTTCCTCGGTGAAGTAGTTGCCGGCTTCGATCGGGACGCCGCCATATTCGGAAATCTGGTCGGCATAGACGCGGCGGAAATAGTCGGCGTAGGGCGACTGGAAATAGTCGGCGCTGAAGACCGTGCGGTTGTCGGCCTGGACGACGACGCCGAGCGGTTCGGCCTTCGCCTCGTCGCCTTCGGCGGTGGTGATGTAACCATCCTCGACCATGCGGTCGATGACGTAGTTGCGCCGCTCCATGGCGCGGTCGGGATAGCGGTATGGATTGTAGGTCGGCGGGCCTTTGAGCAGCGCGGCGAGAAGCGCGCATTCGGAAATCGAAAGCTCATCGACGCTCTTATTGAAATAGATGAGCGCGGCCGACGCGACGCCGAAGGAGTGATTCCCGAACTCATTCGAGTTCAGATAGAGTTCCAGAATCTGGTCCTTGGTGAAGGCCGAACTCGATGCGCAGGGCAAGGATGGCCTCCTTGATCTTGCGGTCCCAGGTCTGGTCCGTCGTGAGCAGGAAGTTCTTCGCGACCTGCTGGGTGATCGTCGAGGCGCCGCCGGCAATGCCGCCGCCCCCGAGGAAGCTCTCAACGTTGAGGATCGCGGCGCGGATGATGCCGTAATAATCCAGGCCCGAATGCGAATAGAAGTTCTTGTCTTCGGCCGCGATGACAGCGTTCTTCAAACGCTCGGGGATCGCTTCGATCGGCAGATACATGCGCCGTTCGCTGGCGAATACGGCCGTCAGTTCGCCATCATCGGCATGCACCCGCGTCATCAGCGGGGGCTGATAGTCAGCCAGCACCTCGTAACTCGGCACGTCGGCCGAGAGCTGCGAGATGTACATGGCGGCGGCGGCAGCGAGCCCTAGAAAAAGCACGGCCCCCATCCCGAACAAATAGGCGATGGCGCGAACAAACATCTTGTATCAGGCCCTGCTCCCACAACCGCCATCAAAAGTCGCCAAACGCGGTCGCAGATGCTTGGGCACCGACCCGATACGGCTGGAAGGTCGGAAGGCGCACCATGGCATTCGATCCAATTCTTTCCCACCGCCAGCCGTTTGTCACATCACCTTTGGCCGGCCAAGGTGGCCGACAGCATGGGTGTTGGCGCAAAGTTGGGCAGAGTGAAGGCACGATGGACGCGGCGGAGCACCGTTGCATCTCGGCAACAGCCGGCTAGTGCGCATTCGCTGCGACCCTGGTTGCGAAGAACTCCCCGACGGCATCGACCATCGCGGCGGCCGTCTGCCTACGCCAGTCTTCCGATTGGAGCAATTCCGTATCCTGCGGGTTGGTGAGAAAGCCAAGTTCGACAAGGACCGAGGGTACGTCCGGCGCCTTGAGCACGACAAAGCCAGCCTCCTGCAGCGGAATAGATGACAGGCGCGTCTCACCGCGCAGATGGTCGACGATGTCGCGCCCCAGGATGATCGAGAAGTTCTTGGTCTCGCGCCGCGCCAGGTCGAGCAGAATGTCGACGACGTCGTTCGTGGTGTCCTGCACATCGACGCCGGCCAGGATATCGGCGCGGTTCTCGCGCGCGGCAATATCCGCCACCATCTGATTCGATGCCTGCTCGGAAACCGTGAAGACAGTGGTGCCGCGGACCGACGACTGGGAGAACGAGTTGGCATGGATCGACAGGAAGATGTCGGCGCCGGCGGCTCTGGCGAAGGCGACGCGGTCCGTCAGCCCGACAAAAGTATCGTCGTCGCGCGTCAGTAGAACCTCGTAGCGGCCAGTCGCCCGCAATTGATCGGCCAGTTCGTGGGCGAAGGCGAGGACGACATCCTTCTCCATCACATTGTTGGGACTGATGGCGCCGGAGTTGATGCCGCCATGGCCGGGATCGATGACAACGACCAGGCGATCATCGTCAAAATTGTCCGTCGGCTGCGGCGGCGTGACCGGCCGATCGCCGCCATTTTGCTGATAGTCGAGCGCGGCGGCCTGAAACGCCTCGGGGGTGGTGGTGACGAGATCGATAACCAGACGCGCCGGCTGCCCCGCGACGGCAGGGATGATGAAGGAATTGGCCACCTGCACGGGCTGCGTCACGTCAAGGACGATGCGCGACTGGCCGCGCGAAATCAGCCCGTAGCGATATTCCGAGACGAGCGCGAAGCCGGTGTCGCCCGTGCCGGGATCAACCTGGAAATGCACCTCGGGGAGATCGATGACGATGCGGTACGGATCGGCGAGCGAGAAAACGTTGATATCAACGGCGTTGGTGAGATCGGCGATGAAGCGCGTCCTGTTCTCGTCGCCAATGACGCGCATGGCGGTGACGACGTTGAGGGCCGGCTCCGACTGCGCGATAGCCGGCGTCGCCGCGCCCGGAGCCAGCAAGGCCAGGGCGACAATAAGAAGAAGGCCGCGTGCCGCCGCGCGGAGCTTTGTGGCCACAGGCTCCCCCGAACTTTCCGATTCTCGCCGGGATGCGAGCCGAAGGAGGTTAGACCATGGCGACCCAATGGTTAACCGAACCTTGCGTGAATGCGCTCCCAATTGCGCCAGCACTCTATGCAACCTGTCCGATGTGCCAGCCTTGCAACAATGCACGGTTCGTCATACAAGACCGCCGCAAGCTTCCGTTCAACGTCGAAGCCCGTTCACGCCATCAAATCATTGCCACGGCTAAAGAATTTGCCTGGTCGCGCGTGATACGAATTGGCCGGCGGATGCCGGTTGCTTGAAGCCGTGCATTGCGGCACCCATATCCGATCACGAAGGCCAGTCGCCGCCGGGTCGGCCCTATTTCTGTTAGGTCCCGCTGGACCTCCGATGCGGCTTTGATCATGCGTGCACTCGCATCAACACAAACGCTTTTCCAAGCGCGATTGTCGCGGCCGGTTTCGGCGGGCTTCGAGCCAGCCGCGGTACGCGATCGGACCGCTTTCAACAGTTCCCCCTTCCACAGTCTATCCAGCGACCGGGCCGGCGCAGGTGCGCGGAACGCCAGCGTCAACCGCTGCCCCGCCACGGCCCGTCGCGAAAGGTCAGTCCATGTCCAACAAAATGCTTATCGACGCAGCCCACCCGGAAGAAACCCGGGTGGTTGTGCTGCGCGGCGACCGGGTCGAGGAATTCGACTATGAATTGGCCAGCCGCAAACAGCTTCGCGGCAATATCTATCTCGCCAAGGTAACCCGGATCGAGCCGTCGCTGCAGGCGGCGTTCATCGAATATGGCGGTAACCGCCACGGGTTCTTGGCCTTCTCCGAAATCCATCCGGACTATTATCAGATTCCGGTGGCCGACCGGCAGGCACTGATCGAGGCGGAAGAGGCCGAGGCGAAAGCCTATCGCGCCAGCCATTCCGAGACGGTCGAGGAACACCACAGCACGTCCGCCAAGGACGAAAACGAAGACGCCGACGACGCCCATGAGGGCGAAGCGGACGGCGCGGAGGCTCACTCTGAGGGTGACGATTCCGGATCCGACGATCACGGCGACGACGAAGAAACGGTCGAGTCGGTCGGCGCCGAAGACGCTCTTGAGGAACTACCCGAGAGGCGGCGTTCGCGGGCGCGGCAATACAAGATCCAGGAAGTCATCCGCCGGCGCCAGGTGCTGCTGGTGCAGGTCGTCAAGGAAGAGCGCGGCAACAAGGGCGCGGCGCTGACGACCTATCTCTCGCTCGCCGGCCGCTATTCGGTGCTGATGCCGAACACGGCGCGCGGCGGTGGCATCTCCCGCAAGATTACCAACCCCACCGACCGCAAGCGCCTCAAGTCGGTCGCCGCCGATCTCGAAGTGCCGCAAGGCATGGGCGTAATCCTCAGGACCGCCGGCGCCAGCCGGACCAAGGCCGAGGTGAAGCGCGACTTCGAATATCTCCTGCGCCTGTGGGAGAGCGTGCGCGAACTGACACTGCGGTCAACGGCGCCGAGCCTCGTCTACGAGGAAGGCAGCCTGATCAAGCGGTCGATCCGCGATCTCTACGGCCGCGATGTCAGCGAAATCCTCGTCGCGGGTGACGAGGGCTACCGCGAGGCAAAGGACTTCATGCGCATGCTCATGCCGAGCCATGCCAAGAACGTTCAGCCCTATCGCGAGTCCCAGCCGCTCTTCGCGCATTTCGGCGTCGAGGCACAGCTCGATGCGATGTTCTCGCCGCAGGTTCTCCTCCCCTCGGGCGGTTATCTCGTCATCAATCAGACCGAGGCGCTTGTCGCTATCGACGTGAACTCCGGCCGTTCGACGCGCGAGCACTCGATCGAGGACACCGCGCTGCAGACCAATCTCCAGGCGGCCGACGAAGTGGCCCGTCAGCTACGCCTGCGTGACCTTGCCGGCCTGGTTGTCGTCGACTTCATCGACATGGAGGAACGGCGCAACAATCGCTCGGTCGAGCGCAAGATGAAGGACAGCCTGAAGGGCGACCGCGCCCGTATCCAGGTTGGCCGGATTTCGCATTTCGGTCTGCTTGAGATGTCGCGGCAGCGCATCCGCACCGGCGTCCTGGAAAGCACCAGCGAGGTTTGCCCGCATTGCGGCGGATCGGGTCATATCCGATCGGCGGCGTCGGTCGCGCTTCATGTCCTGCGGTCGCTTGAGGATCACCTCCTCAAGGGCGTCACTCACAATCTCAATGTGCGCACGCGGACG
This sequence comes from uncultured Alphaproteobacteria bacterium, assembly GCA_963732865.1. GTDB lineage: Bacteria > Pseudomonadota > Alphaproteobacteria > Rhizobiales > Kaistiaceae > JADLGL01. The sequence goes on from CAVTBC010000001.1 coordinate 614,015, forward strand.
AAGGTGGCGCTCTATATCCTCAACCAGAAGCGCGCCAACCTCTCCGAACTCGAGCAGCGCTTCGGCCTGTTCATCAACATCGTCGCCGACGAATCGGTGGCGACGGCGACGCATTTCGTCCTTGAGCGCGGCGACCCGGTCGGAGCCCGGCCCGTGCTGCCGACGTCCATCCAACCGACTTCGGTGCAGCCGTCCCAGATGGATGCCGATGCCGAACTCGACGAAGAAGTCGAGATCGAGGTCGAGGCGGAAACGCATGAGGACGATGAGCATTCGTCCGACGGACAGGACCGCAAGCGCAAACGCAGACGTCGCCGGCGCCGCGGCGAAGGTCCGGCGGGCGCGGCGGCGCTTGACGGCGCTTCAGCCGACGACGAGACGGCAGAGAATGCCGCTGACGAAGTGGCCGGCGAAATCGTCTCCGACGTTGAAGCGGACGGCGAACACGCTTCCGAGGATCATCCCAAGCGCCGGCGTCGTGGCCGCCGCGGCGGCCGCCGCGCGAAGCGCGGTGCAGCGCAGCCGGCAATGGATGAGGCCACAGGGTTGCCTGTCGAACCCTCCGAGTCCGCCGAGCCTACCGATCCGGCCGACGCTATCGCTGCCGAGCTGACCGAAAGCGTTCCCGAATCGGAGGCGCAGCCTGCGATGGAAACGCCGATGGCCGAGCCAGAGCCGGAGGCTGAGACCATCGAGGTCGCGCCGCAACCGGAGAAACGGCCCCGCCGCAGCCGCGCGGCCGCGCCTGCGCCTAGCGACGAATCGACGCCGGAACCGGCACCTCAGCCGCCTGAAACCACCGAGGCCAGCGCGGAGCCGCCGGCCAAGGCGCGTGGCGGCTGGTGGCAGCGGCGCAGCTTCTTCTGATTCCTGGTTGGCGATCGGCGCCGGAGCGGCTAGCTTCGGCGCCGATGAAACGGTTTCTGCTTCAGATTTTCACTTGGTGGCACGGGGAAACCCTCGGCACGCGCTTCTATACGTGGAAGCGCGGCCGGCTCGTCGGCACGGACGAGGCGGGCAACCGCTACTATGTGGACCGCAAGAACGACCGCCGCTGGGTGGTATATGCCGACATCGTCGAAGCCTCGAACGTACCGCCCGGCTGGAACGCCTGGCTGCACCACACGGCCGACACCGCGCCTGCGGATGAAGCCTACCACCCGCGCGATTGGGAAAAACCGCATGTGCCGAACATGACCGGCACCGCCCTAGCGTATCGGCCGCCCGGCTCGATCGTGACGCCGGAGCACCGGCCGCGCGTCACCGGCGACTATGATCCCTGGAATCCCGCCGCAGCCGAACGCAAGTAGTTTCCGGCACGAATCGCGCGCGCCGGTGAATCCCGGTGATGACAACAAAATGACAAAAAAAGCGCGGTTGACTAACAGGCGACTCGGCTTAGGCTGACGATCGGTCTTGAGTAGTGGGCGCTTTCGCCCGCAATCCCTTGAAATCGTTTGCGTTATAGCCTCCCGAGGGCTGTCGGGCGGCGCCAAAAATTTGTCTGTTGGTAGGCCACAGGTAGTGGCGTTAAGGCGTCATAAACACTATATCTGGTAGCTTGTTCTTGCGGCTACCGATTGGGTGATCGGTTCATATGCGTGTCCGGCGGCGGTAAGCTGACACGCCCATCTTTGGGGGCAAAGCGCGACTTATGCGGATTGAACGGCGTTACACGAAGGACCAGGCCACTCCCTATGACGGCGTGGCCTTCCGCACGACCAAGAGCGAGATCAGGAACCCGGACGGTTCGGTGGTCTTCCGGCTCGACAACATCGTTGTGCCCGAGAGCTGGAGCCAGGTTGCTGCCGACATCATCGCGCAGAAATATTTCCGCAAGGCAGGCGTTCCAGCGAAGCTGAAGCGCGTCGAAGAGAACAGCGTCCCGGCCTGGCTGTGGCGCTCGGTCCCCGACGAAGCAGCGCTGGCCAAGCTGCCGGAGGACGAACGCACCGGCTCCGAGATCGATGCGCGCCAGGTGTTCGACCGGCTTGCCGGCGCCTGGACCTATTGGGGCTGGAAGGGCGGCTATTTCACGAAGGAGGCCGACGCCCTCGCCTTCTTCGACGAGATCCGTTTCATGCTGGCGACGCAGAAGGCGGCGCCGAACTCACCGCAATGGTTCAACACCGGCCTGCACTGGGCCTATGGCATCGACGGGCCGAGCCAAGGCCATTTCTATGTCGATCACGAGACCGGCCGCTGTCCGCCTCGACCTCGGCGTATGAGCGGCCGCAGCCGCATGCCTGCTTCATCCAGTCGATCGCCGACGATCTGGTGAACGAAGGCGGCATCATGGACCTGTGGGTCCGCGAGGCGCGCCTGTTCAAATACGGCTCGGGCACCGGCTCGAACTTCTCGTCGCTCCGCGGCGAGGGCGAGACGCCTGTCCGGCGGCGGCAAGTCGTCGGGGCTGATGAGCTTCCTGAAGATCGGCGACCGCGCAGCGGGCGCGATCAAATCGGGCGGCACGACGCGCCGTGCGGCGAAGATGGTCGTGGTCGACATCGACCACCCGGACATCGAGGCCTACATCAATTGGAAGGTGAAGGAGGAGCAGAAGGTCGCCGCCCTCGTCACCGGCTCCAAGATCGTCTCGCAGCACCTCAAGGCGATCCTGAAGGCTTGCGTCAATTGCGACGGCGAGAACGACGCCTGTTTCGACCCGGCCAAGAACCCGGCGCTGAAGCGCGAAATCAAGGCGGCGAAGCGGTCGCAGGTTCCGGAAAGCTATATTCAGCGCGTCATCCAGTTTGCGCGCCAAGGTTACACCGACATGACCTTCCCGGTGTTCAACACGGACTGGGATTCGGAAGCCTATCTCACCGTCTCGGGCCAGAACTCGAACAACTCGGTGCGCGTCACGGACGACTTCCTGCGCGCGGTCGAAACCGACGGCGACTGGGATCTGATCGCCCGCCGCACGGGCAAGCCGACCAAGACGCTGAAGGCGCGCGAGCTGTGGGAGCAGATCGGCTATGCCGCCTGGGCCTCGGCCGATCCGGGCATCCAGTATCACACGACGGTCAATGACTGGCACACCTGCGCCGAGTCGGGTCCGATCCGGGCGTCGAACCCGTGTTCGGAATACATGTTCCTCGACGACACGGCCTGCAATCTCGCCTCGCTCAATCTGATGCAGTTCCAGCTGGCCGACGGCACGTTCGACGTCGAAAATTTCGCCCATGCCTCGCGGCTGTGGACCCTCGTCCTCGAAATCTCGGTGATGATGGCGCAGTTCCCGTCGAAGAAGATCGCCGAACTCTCCTACCGCTACCGGACGCTCGGTCTCGGCTTCGCCAATATCGGCGGGCTCCTGATGTCATCGGGCATTCCTTATGACTCGCCGGAGGGTCGCGCCATCTGCGGCGCCATCACGGCGCTGATGACCGGCACCTCCTACGCGACCTCGGCGGAGATGGCCGGCGAGCTCGGCCCGTTCCGCGGCTATGAGATCAACAAAAAGTCGATGCTGCGCGTCATCGCCAATCATCGCCGTGCGGCGCATGGGACGAAGGACGGCTACGACGCTCTCGCCATCCTGCCCGTTCCGCTCGATCACGCCTCCTGCCCCGATCCGCGTCTGGTCGAGGCTGCCGTCGCGGCATGGGACGATGCGCTTCGCCTCGGCGAGGAGCATGGCTACCGCAACGCGCAGGCCTCGGTGATCGCGCCGACCGGCACGATCGGCCTCGTGATGGATTGCGACACCACCGGCATCGAGCCGGACTTCGCCTTGGTGAAGTTCAAGAAGCTCGCCGGCGGGGGTTACTTCAAGATCATCAACCGCGCGGTCCCCGCGGCGTTGACGGCGCTCGGCTATGACGCCGACGCCATCAAGGCGATGGAGGATTACGCCGTCGGTCACGGCACGCTGAGGGGCGCGCCGGGCGTCAATCACGAGACGCTGGCGGCGAAGGGCTTCACCGAAGAGAAGCTGGCGGCGCTCGAGGCCGGCCTCAAGCAGGCCTTCGACATCAAGTTCGCCTTCAACAAATGGACGCTTGGCGAGGGCTTCTGCCTGGACGTGCTCGGCTTCACGGCCGAACAACTGGTCGATCCCAATTTCAACGTTCTGGAATCGCTCGGCTTCGCCAAGGCCGATGTCGATGCGGCGAATATCTACTGCTGCGGAGCGATGACGCTGGAGGGTGCGCCGGGCCTCAAGGACGAGCATCTGCCGGTGTTCGACTGTGCTTCACCCTGCGGCCGCATCGGCAAGCGCGCCCTCTCCGTCGAGAGCCACATCCGCATGATGGCCGCGTCGCAGCCCTTCGTCTCGGGCGCGATCTCCAAGACCATCAACATGCCGAACGGCGCGACGGTCGAGGACGCCAAGGACGCCTACATGCTGTCCTGGAAACTCGCCCTCAAGGCCAACGCCCTTTATCGCGACGGCTCGAAGCTGTCGCAGCCGTTGAATGCGCAACTCATCGCCGACGAGGATGATGACGACGAGGACGCGGTCGCCGATCTCGCTGCGAAGCCGATGTTGAAACGCGCCGAGGCAATCGCCGAGCGGATCGTCGAGAAGCACATCGAGCGCGTCATCGAAGTGCGCAAGCGCGAGAAGATGCCCGACCGCCGTACCGGCTATACGCAGAAGGCGATCGTCGGCGGCCACAAGGTGTATCTGCACACCGGCGAATATGCCGACGGCAAGCTCGGCGAGATCTTCATCGACATGCACAAGGAGGGCGCCGCCTTCCGCGCGATGATGAACAACTTCGCCATCGCGATTTCGCTCGGCCTGCAATATGGCGTGCCGCTGGAAGAGTATGTCGACGCCTTCACCTTCACCCGCTTCGAGCCGGCCGGAATGGTGATGGGCAACGACCACATCAAGAACGCAACATCGATCCTCGACTACGTCTTCCGCGAGCTCGCGATCTCCTATCTCGACCGCAACGATCTCGCCCATATCAACCCGGAAGAGATCGGCTCGACGACGATTGGCAGCGGCGAGAACAAGCAGAAGGCGCCGCCGGAAGCCATTGTAAGTCATGGACTTATGCGCGGTCGTCCGGTTCGTCTCGGGCTCGTTGAAGCAGGCGGTGGCAAAGGTCCGACCGCTGCGCGCTCGGCCAGCGTTACGGCGATCGGCGGCAGCCGCGCCACCAGCAAGAGCGGCAGCGCCGCCGTTGCGCGCCGTGTCGATCCAGAAGACGCAGCGCCCAATTCGGTGATGGAAGTGGAGACGCAAACCTTCCTCTTCGAGGAGGTCGTCGAGACGCCGCTGCCGGAGGTGAAGCGCGAAACGCGCGATGAAAATTCCGCACGCAGAGACGACCAGTCACGCATCGTCGAAGCGCGCATGAAGGGCTATGTCGGCGAGGCATGTCCCGAGTGCGGGAACTTCACGCTGGTGCGCAACGGCACATGTTTGAAGTGCGATACATGCGGCGGCACGACGGGCTGCAGCTGAGGCACGAAGTGCAGGCCGTGAAGAAATCAACTCCGCAGCGCGTCCATTGCTGCGGATAAGCTTGACGCAATCATAACCTTTCAGTCACAGATGCTGGTATAGACACCGCTTGTGTGTCAGGCGATGTCTGTGCAGATCGTGCATGATTCGCATGTCACCGATCCGTCCCCTATCACCATGCGGAGAGGACTCATGGCTGGTGTAAAGAAAGCGACCGTCGCTCGTAAGAGTGCCACGTCGCGCACGACGAAAGCCCGCACGACGACAGCTCGGACTGCGAGCAAGCCGGCCAGCGCCGCTAAGACGGCGACGCGGGCTGTGAAGGCCGGCGCTGCCAAGACGGCGGCGAAGGCAAAGACCGGCGTGAAGAAGACCGCGGCGAAGACAGCCGCAAAGCCGGCCGCTCGTAAGACGGCTGCGAAGCCCGCAGCGAAGAAGGTTGCGGCGAAGCCTGCTGCCAAGAAGGCTGCGGCGAAGCCTGCTGCCAAGAGGGCCGTGGCCAAGAAGCCGGCGGCGAAGGCCGCTGTCGCAAAGACTGCGGCCAAGGCAAGCACCGCGAAGAAAACGACGACCGCCAGGAAGCCGGCGGCTCGTAAGCCTGCTGCGAAGAAGGCCACCGTCGCGAAGAAGTAATCCGATGCCCGGCGACCTGGTCGCCGGACATGCCTTTCTGAAAACCCGCCTCGACCCCATGGTCCGGGCGGGTTTTTCTTTGCGCGGCCTGCGCCGGCCGCCGACCGAAACGGTGCCAACCCTTGCTTCTCGGCTGCCTTGCCAGCGTCTTAAAGTGCCGCCAAGATGCCGTCAACTCGGGCGCTGGCGCATGCTTTCGGCTCGACCAAAATAGTCTTGGGAGGATGTTTATGGGTCGCACGGCGCTGGGCGCATTTGGACTCGTCGTCGTGGGATCGGCCTTCTTTCTAAACGGACCGGCTTTCGCCGCCGACCCCGTCGCCATCGCCGACGAACTCGTTGCCGCCGTCAATGATGCGACGCGTGTTGCAACCTACGACACCGCCACTGAAACGAACGGCGTCGTCACCATCACGAATTTCGTCGTGACGGATGACCCCAACCACACCTTCGCCAATGTCGGAGAAATCGACATCGTCAATCCGGTGGCGCGGGACGAAGGCGGCTTCATTGCCGAGACCATCACCTTGCTCAACGGCGAGATCACCGATCAGGCGAACACGCTGAACTGGGACCGCGTCGACCTGTCGAATGTCTCCGTCCCGTTCAGCGTCGATCTCGCCGCGGCAGGTCCGCCGCAGATCCCGGTCACGGCGGCGACGGTTGCGAATCTGATCCTGCGTCCGCCGCAGGCGAACGACGTCGTCATAGAAGGCGTCAACGTTCAGCTCGGCGACGTCATCGAGGGCGTGCCCTATTCGATCTCGGTCACCGTCACCAACATGCAGCTGCCGACGGAGATCGCCGACAATTCGACCGCCATCGACATCCTGAAATCGATGGGGTTCGATTCCTTGGTGATGGACTTCACCGTCGCCGGCTCATTCAATTCCGACACCGACACGCTCACTGCCAATTCCGTCAGCATCAACATCCATAACTTCGGAGAGCTGCAGATTTCCGGCGTGTTCTCCGGCCTGCCGCTGAGCATGTTGCAGGAGCCCGGCGGCGTCGATGCAATCCTCGCATCGGCGATGGTCAATACGCTGCATATCCGCTTCGACAATGCCGGCGCCATGCAGGCCTTCCTCGCCATCCAGGCCGATCTCATGGGCGTCGCGCCGGAGGATGCCGCCTATGGGCTGGCGATTGCGTTCCAGCTGTTCCTTCAGGTCGAGCTACCTGATCTCGATCCGCAAATCGGCGTCACCGTCGGGGCGTTCCTGCGCGATCCGCAGAACATCACCATCGACGCCCTGCCCGCCGACCCGGTGCCGTTGCTGGCGATCATCCCCCTCATTCTGGGAAATCCAAACGGGCTTCCCACCCTTCTCGATGTCAGCGTCACAGCGAACGACGACGGTGGGTCGCCCGCGCCCGTGACGACCGATGGAGCCAATCATGCACCGTAGTGTTCGTCACGGTTTCGCCGCTCTCATTTGCGGCGGCGTTCTTGCCTTCTCCGCCTCTCTTGCCGCCGCCCAGGAAACCGGACCGGCGGCGGCGGCGCTCGATGCCTGGGTTCAGCAGATCGACGCACTGCCGGAGGTTGACGCAAGTTATGAGACGCTCACCGGCCGCGGCAATTCAGCGGTGCTTACCGGCCTGACGATCCAGGGTTCGGGCCTCCTCATCGTGTTCGATCCGATCGAAGTCCGCGGCTACCGCACGATGGGATCGAACGGCTTCGCCTTCGGTTCGTTCCACGTCGCCCATGTCCAGAGCCGGACGCCGACGGTTGAAGTGAATGTCGTCGACCTGTCCGTCGACAATATCGAAGTCCCCGAAACCGGCTTCGTCTTCGACCCGTCCCAGCCGATTACGTCCATCCTCGACATCTGGGGTCAGGCCAGCCAGATCGCCATCGAGCAGATCGACTTCGGCCGCATCGACATCGCCCAGTATTATGGCGGTCTCGACAGCCTCGTTTCCTACCACAACTACGTTATTCGCGGCTGGGCCGACGGACGGATCGCCTCGACCAGCGCCGGGCCGCTGGTGATGAATTCGCCGGCCGAAGACCCGATGTTCGTCATGACGGTCGACCACATCCAGTCCAGCGACATGGATTTCAACGCGATCGCCCGGGTGTTCGACCCGGCCGCCTATGCCGGGGGCGACCGCGGCTGGCGCTCGGTTCTCGGCCATGCCGAATATGACAACATCCTCGTCGAGGCGCCGGGCCTGCAACTGCGCATCGCGGCGATCGCCATCGACGACTTCCGGATGCGCCAGGCGGCCGAGCCGTTCACGCCGGTGCTGGAACGGCTGATGACGGACGCAAGCCTGACGTCCCGCGACACCGACGCACTGACGCAACAGATCCTCGTCGATTTGATCTCGCCCTGGGGACTGGGCAGTTTCAGCATCCGAGGCCTCGACATCTATGCCAACGAGATCGACCGCTTCCATATCGGCGACGTGCATATCAATGACCTGTCGCTTGACGGCCTCGGCGAGATCGGCGTCTCCGACCTCGACGTCGTCATTCCCGGCGACGGCTATCTGCGCCTCGGTTCGTTCGCCATCGGCGGCATAAAAATGCCGGACGAGAAACTGCTGCGGCAAGTGATCGGGACCATCGCTTCCGGTGACACGCCAAGCATTGCAGGTCTCGTCCCGACGATCGGCTATATCGAACTCGCCGGCTTCGCCTTCGGCACCAGCGGCACGCTGCCGGTGACGATCGACCGGTTCCAGATCACTGACGAGGGCCAGATCGGGCCGGCACCCACCGAAGGGCGTATCGAACTTACCGGCCTATCGGTGCCGCTATCGCTGATCGGCGGAGACTTCAGGCGCATCCTCAACCAGATGGGCTACACCCAGTTCACCATGGACTTCGGTGTCGCGATGAGTTGGGACGAAGCGACCGAGACGCTCCATATCGACGGGCTCCATCTGCAGATTGCCGATGTCGGGTCGATCGACGCGTCCTTCGTGTTTGGCGGCGTTACCCGCGAGATCTTCGAAAATATCGACAATCTCAGCGCGGATCAGGCGCTGCAGCTCACCTTCAATTCGGCCGATATCAGCATCACGGACAAATCGGTTGCCGACCGTCTGTTCCGCTGGACCGCGGAAGGCACCAATCAGCCTGCCGACGAATATAAGGAGCAGTTCATTCGCGGCCTGCCGGTGGTCCTCGGTCTGACCGTCGACCGGACGCTGGCAGCGCAGATCGCACCACCGATCCAGGCCTTCCTGCGCGGTTCGTCATCCCTGGTGGCGACGATCCATCCGAATGAGCCGGTGCCGCTCACCGAAGTGATCACTGCGCTGGGCGGCTCGCCCTACTCGCTGATCGGCCTGCTGGGCGTCGAGCTGACAGCGACGACGCTGCAATAGCGGCGTCGCTCAGTCCTGCGGCAGGTTGAGCCGGATGTGCAACTCGCGCAGCTGCGCCGTTGTTACGTCCGACGGCGCGCTCATCATCAGGTCTTCGGCCTGCTGATTCATCGGGAACATCGTCACCTCGCGGAGATTTTCCTCACCGCAGAGGAGCATGACGATGCGGTCGATGCCCGGGGCGATGCCACCATGCGGCGGCGCCCCATATTGCAGCGCCCGCATCATGCCGCCGAACTTCGCTTCCAGCACATACTCGCCATAGCCGGCGATGGCGAACGCCTTGCGCATGATGTCGGGCAGATGGTTCCGAATTGCGCCCGACGAGAGCTCGATGCCGTTGCAGACGATGTCGTACTGGAAGGCATTGATCTCGAGCGGGTCTTTCGTCTCCAGCGCCTCAAGCCCGCCCTGCGGCATTGAGAATGGGTTGTGCGAGAAATCGACCTTCTTCTCGTCCTCGTTCCACTCGAACATCGGGAAGTCGACGATCCAGCAGAAGGCGAACTGATCCTTGTCGCTGAGGCCGAGATCGTCGCCGACCTTCTGCCGCGCGCTGCCGGCGAAAGCCGCCATCTTCTGCGGACGGCCGCAAACAAAGAACACGGCATCGCCATCGCCCAGCCCGAGCATCTCGCGGATCGCCTGCGTTCGTTCGGGACCGATATTCTTGGCGATGGGACCAGCCCCCTCGCCATCGTCGCGGAAGAAGATGTAGCCGAGGCCGGGTTGCCCCTCATGTTGCGCCCAGCCGTTCATGCGGTCGCAGAAGGAGCGATTGCCTCCGGTCGGCGCCGGGATCGCCCAGACCTCAACCTTGTCGTCGGCTGCGATCTGGCCGGCAAAGACGCGGAAGCCGGAATCGCGGAACTGCTCGGTGACATTGCGCATCACGATCGGATTGCGCAGGTCCGGCTTGTCGCTGCCATATTTGCGGATGGCATCGGCATAGGCGATGCGCGGGAAATCCTGCGTCACCCGCTTGCCGTCGGCGAACTCCTCGAAGAGGCCCCGCAGCACGGGCTCGACGGCGGCGAAGACATCCTCCTGCTCGACGAAGCTCATCTCGATATCGAGCTGATAGAACTCGCCCGGTGAACGGTCGGCTCGCGCATCTTCGTCGCGGAAGCACGGGGCGATCTGGAAATAGCGGTCGAAGCCGGCGACCATAATCAGCTGCTTGAACTGCTGCGGCGCCTGCGGCAGCGCGTAGAACTTGCCCGGATGAAGACGCGAGGGGACGAGGAAGTCGCGCGCGCCTTCCGGCGAGGATGCTGTCAGGATCGGGGTCTGAAACTCGAAGAAGCCCGCCTCGACCATACGTCGCCGCACCGACGAAATGATCGCGGCGCGCTTCAAGATATTGCGATGGATGCGGTCGCGGCGGAGATCCAGGAAACGGTAGCGCAGCCGCGTCTCCTCCGGGTATTCCTGGTCGCCGAAGACCGGCAGCGGCAGCTCGGCGGCCTTGGACAGAACCTCGATGGAGGTGGCGAAAACCTCAATTTCGCCGGTCGGCAAATTGGCGTTCACCGTGTCGGGCGACCGCGCCTTCACCGTTCCGTCGACCCTGATGACCCATTCGGAGCGAACGGTCTCGGCCACGGCGAAAGCCGGTGAATCCGGATCGGCAACGATCTGTGTCAGGCCGTAATGGTCGCGCAAATCGATGAACAGCAGCCCGCCATGGTCGCGGACGCGGTGGACCCAGCCGGAAAGGCGCACCGTTGCGCCAACGTCGGGCGCGCGCAGAGCGCCGCAAGTGTGGCTGCGATATGGGTGCATGCGACGATTTTCCCGGGGTTTTCGCTGGGTTCTTACCGCGGCCACCCTAGGCCGCGGGCGGCGGAAAAAGCACATGCCGCCTCAGCTTTGTCAAGGCGATCACAGGTGGCGGCGTTAACAGCCAAGGGGCGACAATCGGCCTCGGAACCCCTATATCTGGCTCATGCAGCTTATCACCAAAAACGAGGATCTGGCTGCGGCCTGCGAGCGTCTGGCCGAAGCGGATTTCGTCACCGTCGATACCGAGTTCATGCGCGAGACGACCTATTGGCCGCTTCTCTGCGTCATTCAGCTCGCCGGCCCCGACTTAGCCGTCGCCGTCGACGCGCTCGCGCCCGACATCGATCTTGCTCCCTTCTATCGCCTAATGGCCGACGAATCGGTCCTCAAAGTCTTCCATTCCGGCCGGCAGGACATCGAGATCGTGTTCCATGGCGGCGGCCTTATTCCGCATCCGGTGTTCGACACTCAGGTCGCGGCAATGGTCTGCGGCTTCGGCAATTCGATCAGCTATGAGCAGTTGGTCGCCCGGACGACCGGCGGCGAAATCGACAAGTCCTCCCGCTTCACCGATTGGACGCGCCGGCCGCTTTCGGACCGGCAGCTGGCTTATGCGATCGCCGATGTGACGCATCTGCGCGACGTCTATCAGGCGCTGGCGAAACGGATCGAAACCCAGGGCCGCGCCCATTGGGTGGAGACCGAGATGGATATCCTCACCTCGCCGGCGACCTACCAGGTGGAGCCGGAGGAAGCCTGGCGGCGGCTCAAGATGAAAGCGCGGCGGCCGATCGAGCTGGCGGCGCTGCAGTCGCTCGCCGCGTGGCGTGAGCGCGAGGCCCAGACGCGCAACCTGCCCCGCGGCCGCGTCATCCGCGATGACGCCCTGTATGAGATCGCGGCGCAGGTGCCGACCGATCGCGAGGCGCTGGGTGCGCTGAGGACGATCGGCAATGGTTTCGAGCGGTCCCGTTCCGGGGCGCAGATTCTCGAGCTGATGAACGAGGTCGCGGCCATTCCACGCGAGAAGCTGCCGAAGCTGCCCAAGGCGCCGCGGCGCGGCGACGGCAATGGCGCGGCGGTCGATCTCCTCAAGGTCCTGCTCAAGATGACGTCGGAAAACCACGGCGTGGCGCCGAAGGTGATCGCCACGGTTGATGACCTCGAGGCCATCGCCGCGGACAACAATGCCGATGTCCCGGCCCTTTCCGGTTGGCGGCGCAAGCTGTTCGGCGAGGCGGCGCTGCGGCTGAAGCGCGGCGAACTGGCGCTTCGCGTCGACGGCAGCCGCGTGCGCACAGTCGACACCAGCGGCAGCGCGTCCGCGGAAGCTGCCGAGTAGTCCTAGTCCTCGACCACGATCGCCGGATCCCAGCCGCCGATCTTCGCCAATTGACGAAGGCGCCGCATGACGCGGTCGCCGTTCAGCGGAGCCAGATCGGTCGGTAGGACCAGCGTCAACGTGCCTCCGCGCAGTTCCACATGGGTCCGGCCGATGATGCCGGGCGTCGAGGCGGAAAGCATGTGGGCAACGCGGATCGTTCCGCCGAGCACGCGGGCGCGCTCGATCAGGCGCGGTGACGCCAGTTCGCGCAGCCGCGGCGAGGCAAACTCGGCGCCGACGCCCTCGTGACGGTAATAGACCGCGAGCGCCAGGAAGGCGCGGCCGGGATGATCGATGCCGATCAGCGCCGCATTGGCGATCATGTTGAGGCTCTGCAACCCGCGATATTCCGCATGGGCGCGCCAACCGATATCGGCCAATAGACAGGCGGCCTTGCGCAGCCTCACCTCTTCCGCGTTCTCATCAATCTTCATCGCGGCGAAGACGCCTTCGGTCCAGCCAACCAGTTCGCGCGAATGGCGCGGCGAACGCGAGCGCAGGATCGCCAGTTCCTCCGCCGCGACCAGAAGCGGATCCTCGGCCTGCTGGCCAGGGTCGAGCAGATCGTAGAGATGCCCTTCGCGCAGGCCGAGCGCCGACATCACCACGTTGGCGGGCTTCATCGCTTCAAGTATCTCGCCAAGAACGATAGCGCCCGTCGGCAGCAAGGGCCGGCGGTTCTTCGACACTGCCTCGATGGAATCGAGCAATTCAACATCATGCCGGCCGACCATGCGGCAGAACTCGACGGCTTCGTCGGCACTGATCGTGTAGTGGTGCATGACGCGGAGCGGGTAGCCGGTCTGCTGCATGTGCAGCCGCGCCAGGGAACGCCATGTGCCGCCGATGGCGTAGAAGGTTCGCCGCTTGCCGCGCGACAGCACCTTGGATTCGGCGAGCGCTTTGGCCGCGATCTTCTGCGCCTTTCCCCGATCGCCGCCCGAAGCCTGTTCCAGCGCCAGCCCGCCGAGCGGAAACGTCTCGCCCAAGCCGAACTCGCTGCCGGCGACCTCGACCAGTTCTAGACTGCCGCCGCCGAGGTCACCGCTGATGCCGTCCGGATTCTGAATGCTGGAGAGAATCCCCAGCGCCGAGAGCCGCGCTTCCTCGCGCCCGCTCAAGGTCGTCACGGACGTACCGCAAATCTCTTCCACCGCGCTGATGAACTGGATGCCGTTCTCGGCGTCGCGTACGGCGGCCGTGGCCAGGATGTCGACGCGGCCGACGCGCAGCTGGCTGTTGATCGCGGCGAAGCGGCGGATTGAGGCCAGCGCCGAATCGATGGCGCCTTGATCGAGGCGGCCGGTGGCGGAGACGCCGCGGCCAAGACCGCACAATGCCTTCTCGTTGAAAAGCTGCGTCGGCGCCCGAGCGAGGCGTTCGAACACCACCAGACGCACCGAGTTCGAACCAATGTCGATCACCGCGATCGGCGTCGAGTTCGCAATCCTCCCCGGCGCGCCCTCAGGTTCGTCCCATTCGCCGGGACCCGGGCTAGCGCTTGATCGCCTTGGGAGGATTAAGCTTGAGAGATTTGCCACGACCCGACAGGCTTGGGTTTGTCATGAAGTACTGATGCGCGTTAAAGCGCCTTTCGCCCTTGCGCGGCAAGAGACGCACCGACGTTCCATCCGGAAGCAGCCGCCATGTTTGCTGGTTATCCGCAAGGTTGGCGACCATGATCTGGTCGAGCACCTGCTGGTGTACGGTCGGATTGAGCAATTGAACCACTACCTCGACCCGTCGGTCGAGATTGCGGGGCATCATATCGGGCGAGCCGATATAGACGATGGCCTCCGGCGACGGCAGGCCATTGCCATTGCCGAAACAGTAGATGCGCGCGTGCTCGAGGAACCGGCCGACGATCGAACGGACGCGGATATGGTCGGAGAGGCCTTCAATCCCCGGGCGCAGGCAGCAGATGCCGCGGACAACGAGGTCGATTTCCACGCCCGCCGCGCTGGCGTCATAGAGCGCGTCAATGATCTCGTCATCGACAAGGGCATTCATCTTCATCCAGATGCGGCCGATCCGGCCGGCTTTCGCATGCGCTGCCTCGGCCGCAATCAGCTCCAGCATGCGGCCGCGCAGTGTGATCGGCGAAATCGACAGCCGCGTCAGCTGACCCGGCTCGGAATAGCCAGTGATGTAGTTGAACACCCGTCCGACATCGCGACCGATCGCCGGATCGGCGGAGAAATAGGAAAGGTCGGTGTAAATGCGCGCGGTGACCGGGTGATAATTGCCGGTGCCGATGTGGACGTAGGTGGCGAGCTTGCCGGCCTCGCGCCTGACGATAAGCGATAGCTTGGCGTGCGTCTTGAGTTCGAGGAAGCCATAGACCACCTGCACGCCGGCGCGCTCCAGGTCGCGCGCCCAGCGGATATTGGCCTCTTCGTCAAAGCGGGCCTTCAGCTCCACGAGGGCCGTGACCGTCTTGCCGGCTTCGGCCGCTTCGATCAGCGCGCGAACGATCGGCGAATCGTTGGAGGTTCGGTAGAGCGTCTGCTTGATCGCGATGACGTCGGGATCGGCCGCGGCCTGGCGCAGGAACTGCAGCACGACGTCGAAGGACTCATAGGGATGATGGACGATAAGGTCCTTCTGGCTGATGGCCGCGAAGCAATCGCCGCCATGATCGCGAATGCGCTCGGGAAAGCGCGCGCTGAACGGGGCGAATTTCAGCGCTGGCCGCTCCAGCGCCACGAACTGGGACAGATCATTGAGGGCGAGCAGTCCATCGACGAGAAACATGTCGTCGCTGGAAATGCCGGTGTCCCGGCAGACCTGCTTGCGCAGCGCCTCCGGCATCGACGCATCGATCTCAAGGCGGATCACCGACCCGCGCCGGCGGCGCTTCAACGCGCTCTCGAATAGGCGAACGAGATCCTCCGCCTCTTCCTCGACCTCGATGTCGGAATCACGGATGACGCGGAAGACGCCGCCGCCCTCTACGCGAGACCCGGGGAAAACGGCATCGGTGAAGAGCGCAATGGTCTGCTCCAGGCTGATGAACCGATCCGTCCCGTCGCTGGTGGCCGGCAGCTGGATGAAGCGGGGCAGCGTCAGCGGCACGCGCAGCAGCGCCCGCATCTTCGCGCCGGTGGCGACGCGCACCAATTGCAGCGCCAGCGAAAAGCCGAGATTGGGAATGAAGGGGAATGGATGCGCCGGATCGATCGCGAGCGGCGTCAGCACCGGGAAAATGGTGTCGAAGAAGTAGGTGCGCAGCCATTCGACCTCGGCCGGCAGAAGCGCGTCGGCCTCAACCAGGACAATCCCGGCTTGAACCAGGTCACGGCGCAGGGCCGCCCATACGCCCTGCTGGTCCGAAGCAAGCGCGGCGACCGCCTCACCGATCAGGCGCAGCTGCTCGCTGGGCGTGCGGCCGTCATCGCTGACATTGGCCACCCCCTCGCGCAACTGGCCCTGCAGGCCGGCGACGCGCACCATGAAGAATTCGTCGAGATTGTTGGCCGAGATCGACAGGAAGCGAACCCGCTCAAGCAGCGGATGCTTGGTGCTCGCCGCCTCTTCGAGCACCCGCCGATTGAAGTGAAGCCAGGAGATTTCGCGGTTGATGAACCGCTCCGGGCTGCGCCGCAGCGACAGGCCCGCCTCCGCTGCCGGGGCAGTTGCTTCCTGTTCGGGGACGATGGTCCCTGCGTTTTCCTGATCCATGACGCCTCTTTCGGCCCAGTCTACATCATGGATTGTGACTATTTCGCTTCCGTTGCGTCCATGACGCCGGGCTCGCTGCCTTGGAGGTCGGTCAAGACCGTTGCCGCCAATTGCCGGTTCAACGGCCTGCCGCTGGCCAGCGCGGCGTCGTCCATCTTGGCGACAAGCAGCGAAGCGGCCGCGAATGTCCGCTCCATCCGCCTCAACAAATACTCCAATAGCGATTGCGAAACAAATAGTTGGCGGTCGGAGAAGAGCTTGACCAAGACTTGGGTGAGGAAGGCGTCATCAGGTGGCAGCAAGCGAACCGGCCTGGCAGCGCGAAGGCGCGAGGCAAGATCGGGCAATTTCGTGTGGGCGGCGATGGCATCGTCGCGAGCCGTCAACAAGATGGGGACGGCGCGTTCACGGGCGCGGTTGAGCAGGTGAAACAGGTCGGCCTCATGCTCGCCCGCCCGGTCGATATTCTCGACCACCAGTGGCCGCCCATCGCCCGAGACATCCTCCTCCGCGAGATCGGCGGCGGCGATCGTGTCGGCGCCGCTGAGTTCGGCCCAAATACGCGCGAGGTGTGTCTTACCGGCGCCCTCCGGCCCGGTCAGCAGCACCGGCTGCTCCGGCCAGTCGGGCCACGCTTCGATCACCGCCAGGGCGTGCCGGTTACCGGCGCCGACGACGAAATCGGCGCGGCTGAGCGCGGGCGAATGGCCGAGTTCCAGCGCCAGCTGGCTGTCCGAGCGGATCACGCGCCGTCCTCGCCGCCCGGCGGCGGAGCGGGGACGCCGCCGCCGTAGAAGGCGCTGGCGCGGTATTGCTTGATGCCGAAGCGGACGAGGACGCCGATTATCGCCGATACCGGCACGGCGATCAGCGTGCCGACGAAGCCGAACAGGGCGGTGAAGGCGAACAGGGCGAAGATCAGCCAGACCGCGTGAAGGCCGATGCTGTTGCCGATGATCTTGGGCTGCAAATAGTTGCCCTCAAGCACCTGACCGGCAACGAAGATCGCAATCGTGACAATGACCCAGACCCACTCCCCCCCGGGGGCCCATTGCGCCAGGGCAACACCGACCGAGGCGACGAAGCCCACCGCGGTGCCGACGAAAGGCACGAAGCTCAACAGGCCGGCGACGACGCCGATGACGAGGCCGAAATTGAGGCCGATGACCATCAGGGCGATGGCGTAGAACGCGCCGAGGATGAGCACCACCAGCCCCTGCCCGCGGACGAAGCCGGCGATGGTGCGGCTCATCTGGTGGCCAAGGTCGCGGATCGTGTCGGCATGCTGCCGAGGCAGAAGGGAATCGACAGTCGCGATCATCCGGTCCCAGTCATAAAGCAGGTAGAACGCCACCACCGGTGTGATCACGAGGAGCGACAGGATCGCAATGACGGCCTGGCCGCCACTCCAAAGCGACCCCAGAATCCCCGCTATCCAATCGGTACCGTTGCCAACAAAGCCGGCGATCTGATCCGGCAAGGCCGCGGCGTCGATACCGAGATAGCGCGCAAGGTCGCTATCGAGGAGCGGCTGAAGCATTTGCTGCAGATCGACGATCAATGACGGCAGGCGCTCGATCAGGCGGGTCATCTGATCCACCAGGACGGGAATCAGGAGGAGCAGGAAGGCGACGAAAATAATCAGGAAGAACAGGAGGATAATCAGCGTCGCCGCAAGCCGGCTGAGGCCCCTCCGCTGCATCCAGTCAGCGAGCGGGTCGAGCAGATAGGCGAGCGCCATGCCGGCGACGAAGGGAAGCAGAATGGATGAAAAGAGGCTGAGAAACACCACCAGCAGCACAAGCGCGCCAAGCCAGAAAAGGAGCTGGCGTTGCAGCGACTGCTGCGGTTGTGGCTGCGGCTGGTTCCCGGCAGTCAAGCTCGGCTTTCCTCAGTCCTCGGCCATGTGGCGCGCCCAATCCATGAGATAGGCTGTCGCGGAAGCGACGGTCAACACGCCGACAACCCAGACAAGAGCCGCGCGGACGTCGCCGAGACCGGTGTGAAAAGCCAGATCGCCCAGCACCAGGGCAGCGAACATGATCTGAGCGGCGGTGTTGATCTTGCTGATCACCAGCGGCTTGACCTCAATCGGCCGGTCGAGAATCCACGCCAAGATCACGCCGCCGATGATGAATATGTCCCGGCTGGCAACGAGGACTGCCAACCAGCCGGCGAGTTGATCGATGAACGTCAACGACAGGTAGATGGATACCAGCAGCGCCTTGTCGGCAATCGGATCGAGGTAGGTTCCGAGCTTTGAGCGAAGATTGTATTGCCGTGCAATGAAGCCATCGACAGCGTCGCTGATTCCGGCGATGACGAAGACAATAAAGGCGGCGATGAACGAGCCGTCGCTGATGAACCAGATGATCGCAGGGACCAGAAATAGCCGGCCGACCGTGATCAGGTTGGGCAGGGTCAAGGAACGAGCCTTTCGGGGTGATGAGTGCGGTTGGGATAGCGCATTGCGGCGTCGCGGAAAATGGGGCGCCGGGCAAGGCAGGGTGACGCGTGGATAAGGGCGGAAATACGTGACGAAAGCTCCCACCCGGCGCGGACCGGCACATTATGCCGATGCCGGCGTCGATATCGCGGCTGGGAACCGCCTTGTCGAACTGATCAAGCCAATGGTGGAAGCGACCAAGCGCGCCGGCGCCGACGGCACGATTGGCGGCTTCGGCGGCGTGTTTGACCTCAAGGCCACCGGATACAAGGATCCGCTGCTTGTCGCCGCCACCGACGGCGTCGGCACCAAGTTGAAGGTCGCGATCGAGACGGGCATCTATGACACGATCGGCATCGATCTGGTCGCGATGTGCGTCAACGACCTCGTGGTGCAAGGCGCCGAGCCCCTGTTCTTCCTCGACTATTTCGCGACGGCGCGGCTGAAACCCAGCCACGCGGCCACTGTGGTCGGCGGGATCGCCGAAGGTTGCCGGATCGCGGGCGCGGCGCTGATCGGCGGGGAAACCGCCGAAATGCCGGGGCTCTATCAGGACGAGGATTTCGATCTTGCCGGCTTCTCGGTCGGCGCTGTCGAACGCGACCGGCTCTTGCCCCGCAAGGACATCGTCGCGGGCGATGTGATTCTCGGCCTCGCCTCGTCGGGCGTTCATTCCAACGGCTATTCGCTGGTGCGCAACCTGGTCGCCCACTCCGGTCTCAGCTGGCAAGACGAGGCTCCCTTCGCTCCGGGAGTGCGCCTTGGCGACGCGCTGCTGACGCCGACGCGGATCTATGTGCCGGCGGCCCTCAAGGTGTTGAGGCGATCGACCGCGATCAAAGCGCTGGCCCATATCACCGGCGGTGGGATCACGGAGAATCTGCCGCGGGTTCTGCCGAACGGCCTGGGCGCCCAGATCGATCTCCGCGCTATTCCCCTACCGCCGGTGTTCTCGTGGCTGCGGGGAATTGGCGAGATCGAGGCAGCCGAAATGCTGCGCACTTTCAACTGCGGCGTCGGCATGGCGGTGATCGTGGCGCCCGAGCATGCGGCTGAAATCACGCGGGCCTTCGGCGGGTGCGGCGAGACGGCGGTGAAGATCGGCATCGTGACCAATCGAGAAGGGGAAGCAGTGCGTTATGCAGGCCAGCTCTAGAGTTTCGGCGCAATGAGCCGGAGGCGGACCGCAATTCTGATTTCCGGCCGCGGCAGCAACATGCTTGCGTTGGCGCGCGCCGCCGCCGACCCCGCCTATCCGGCCGAGATTGTGCTCGTCATGTCCGATGACCCCAATGCCGGCGGCATCGAGAAGGCGCGGGAAATGGGCCTGCCGGTCGCTGTGGTCGACCGCGCCGCCCATTCCAACCGCTCGGATTTCGAAACGGCGATGCAGAAGGAGCTCCATGTGGCGGGCGCAGAACTGGTGTGTCTCGCCGGCTTCATGCGCGTCCTGTCCGATTCCTTCGTCGAGGCCTGGTTCGACCGGATGCTCAATGTTCATCCGTCACTGATCCCTGCCTTCCGCGGCATCAACACGCATCAGCGCGCGCTCGACGCCGGCGTGAGGCTGCATGGCTGCACTGTTCACTTCGTCCGCGCCGACGTCGATGCCGGACCGATCGTGGTCCAAGCGGCGATCCCGGTCCTTGCCAACGACACCGTGGCGACCCTTTCGGATCGTCTCCTCCCGGTCGAACACCACGTCTATCCGATGGCTCTTAGCCTCGTGGCCTCAGGCCGCGCCCGCGTCGTCGGGTCCAAGGTGGCGATTGACGATATGCCGGACGCAGGCCCGGCCAGCCTCGTCTTTCCGGACATGACGGGGTCGTAGATGACACGGCGGCCGGCAGCGCTCGTCACCGGCGCCGGAATCCGCATCGGCCGCGCCATCGCCGAGAGCCTTGCCGCCGATGGCTGGGCAGTGGCCATCCACTACAATAGCTCACGAACCGAGGCAGACGCTGTCGCCGCCGGCATCAGGGATCGTGGTGGCGAGGCCACAGTCGTTGCCGGCGATCTCGCCGATCTCGGTTCCGCCGCGGTCATCATGGCCGCGGCGACGGCGGCGCTCGGCGCGGTCACGCTGCTGGTCAACAACGCCGCGATCTACGAACCGGATGGGCTGGCGAGCCTTGAACCGGAGCTGTGGCAGCGCCAGATGAACATCAATCTCGCCGCGCCTCTGTTCCTGTCGAAGGCTTTCGCCGCGGCGCTGCCGGAGGATATGTCCGGCAATATCGTCAACATTATCGATCAGCGGGTGTGGAAGCCGGTGCCGGCGTTCTTGTCCTATCAGATCAGCAAATCCGGGCTTTGGGCGGCGACGGTCTCGCTCGCTCAGGCGCTGGCGCCGCGTATCCGCGTCAACGCCATCGGCCCCGGCCCGACCTTGGCGAATGCCCGCCAGTCCGACGCCGATTTCGACGGACTGATTGCGACGCTGCCGCTCGGTCGCAATGCGGCGCTGGACGAATTCGGCCGGGCCATCAAGTTCTTCGTCGAGACGCCGTCGGTGACGGGCCAGATGATCGCCCTTGACGGCGGCCAGCATCTCGCCTGGAAGACGCCTGATGCCACCCGCTTCAACGACTAATCCCGAGGTCTTCGAGACGAAGGGGGACTTCGTCGTCAGCCTGCGCGACGGCGCCGACACCATCGCGGCGGCGGTGAAGCGCCTGCCCGATCGGCCGGGCGTCTATCGCATGATCGGCAAGGACGGGGCCGTCCTTTATGTCGGCAAGGCGCGCAGCCTCAGGAAGCGCGTCGCCAACTACACGCGCCCCGGCCAGCCGGGACGGCTGATGCGGATGATCCAGGCGACGGTGCATTTGGAGGCCATCGTCACCCGTACGGAGACGGAGGCGCTGCTGCTTGAGGCAAACCTCATCAAGCGCCTCAGGCCCCGCTATAACGTGCTGCTGCGCGACGACAAGTCGTTCCCCTACATTCTCATCACCGCCGATCACGAGGCGCCGCAGATCGTCAAACACCGCGGTCCGCACCGACGGAAGGGGGAGTATTTCGGTCCGTTCGCCTCTGCCGGCGCGGTCGACCGGACGATCAACGCGATGGAGCGCGCGTTCCTGCTGCGCTCGTGCAGCGATGGCGTCTATGAGAGCCGGACGCGCCCCTGCCTCCTCTATCAAATCAAGCGCTGCTCCGCGCCCTGCACCGGCGAGATCGCGCCCGGGGACTATGCGGAGCTGGTGGCCGAGGCGAACGCCTTCCTCGCCGGCAAGAGCCAGGCGATCCGCCGCGACCTCGCCAAGGCGATGGAAAGCGCCGCCGAGCGGCTCGACTTCGAGCAAGCTGCCACCTATCGCGACCGCCTCGGAGCGCTGTCGCATGTGCAGAGCCACCAGGGCATCAACCCGCGCAACGTCACCGAGGCCGACGTCTTCGCCTGCTACCAGGAAGGCGGGCAGACGGCGATCCAGGTGTTCTTCTTCCGCACCGGCCAGAACTGGGGCAACCGCCCCTATTTCCCGCGCGCCGATCACAGCCTCGACAGCGCGACCGTGTTGGAGTCATTTCTGGCGCAGTTCTATGACGACAAGCCGCCGCCGAAGCTGATCCTCTTGTCGCACAAGATCGAGCAACAACAGCTTCTGGCGGACGCCCTTTCCGAGAAAGCCGGCCGCAAGATCGACGTTTCGACACCGAGCCGCGGCGAGCGCCGCGACCTCGTCTCGCACGCGCTCGCCAATGCCCGCAAGTCGCTCGGACAGCGCCTGGCGGAAACGTCATCCCAGGCGAAGCTGATGGAAGGTCTTGCCGGCGCGTTCGGGCTGCCCGATCCGCCGCGCCGGATCGAGGTCTATGACAACAGCCACATCATGGGGACGGACGCGGTCGGGGCGATGATCGTTGCCGGGCCCCTCGGTTTCGAGAAGAACCAGTACCGGAAGTTCAATATCCGCTCGACAACGATCACGCCCGGCGACGATTTCGGCATGATGCGCGAAGTGCTGCAGCGCCAATTCACGCGCCTTCTGAAGGAGGCCGCGAAGGACGAGGACGCCGATGCCGACATCACCGAAGCATCACCCTGGCCGGATTTGGTGTTGATCGACGGCGGCGTCGGACAGGTCGCGGCGGCGCGGTCGGTGCTCGCCGATCTCGGCCTGGAATCGCTCCCCATCGTCGGGATCGCCAAGGGAAAGGACCGCGACGCGGGCCTGGAGAAATTCCACGTCCAAGGCCGCGAGCCATTCATGCTGCAGCCGCGCGACCCGGTTCTCTATTTTGTGCAGAGGCTGCGCGACGAGGCGCATCGCTTCGCGATCGGCACGCACCGCGCCAAGCGCAAGGCGCAGATGTCGAAGAACCCGCTCGACGACATTTCGGGCATCGGCCCAACGCGCAAGCGCGCCCTTCTGCGTCATTTCGGTACGGCCAAGGCGCTGAGCCGGGCCAGCCTGCGTGATCTCGCCGCCGTTGACGGGATTTCCGAACAAATGGCCCAAATCATCTACGATCACTTCAACGCGCAAGGCGGCGGCTGAGGCGGAATGCGCTTGACCCCAGGGCCCTCGCGCGTTCTCATCGCCTTGCCATAAGGTGCTGGCCACCAGATCGGGCAAGCCGCGAGACATGGTTCAGCCTTCCGAACGGGTCGCAGATACGCCGCGGGTGAGCCCGGTGGCGATACCCAATCTGCTCACCTATGCCCGCATCGTCGCCGTTCCGGCGGTGGTGGCGAGCTTCTATATACCGGGCGCCGCGGGCCGGTTCACCGCGCTCGGCATCTTCATCCTGGCGGCAATCACCGACTTCTTCGACGGTTATCTCGCCCGCGCCTGGGGGCAGCAGTCGGCACTCGGGCGCATGCTTGACCCGATCGCCGACAAGCTGCTGGTCGCAGCGGCGCTGCTCATCCTCGTCGCCGAAGGCACCATACGCGACTGGTCGATCTGGGCGGCGCTCGTCATCCTGTCGCGCGAGATTCTCGTCTCCGGCCTTCGCGAATCATTGGCCGAAGTTCGGGTCAGCGTTCCGGTGACGCGGCTGGCGAAATGGAAGACCACCGTGCAAATGGTGGCGATCGCCTTTCTGCTCGTCAGTCCGGCCGAGGAAGCGATCGTCCCCTACACGGCCGAGATCGGGCTGACGCTGTTGTGGATCGCCGCGATCGTCACGCTCTACACCGGCTATGATTATTTCCGCGCTGGGTTCCGTCATCTGCTGGGCCAGGATTTCGTGAAGCTTCTCTATTTCGCAGGAGTCCGCGAGCGTATCGGCGTCGCCGAAGAAGAAGTCGCGCTGCCGGCGGAGTTGCGCAGTGCGGCCGATCTCGTCCGCTGGCTCCGCTCGCGCGGCCCCGACTATGACGCCGCCCTCACCGATCCGGCGATCCGCGTGGCGCTTGACCGCGAGCACGCGCAGCCCGATGCGCCGCTGGCCGGTGTGCGCGAAGCGGCCCTCTTTCCGCCGATGACCGGCGGCTAGAGCCCGCTGGCATGAGCACCTCGCTCGCCCGCATCGCCGTGCAAACAGCGGCGATCGATGTCGCCGGCGAACTGGCCCGCCTGTCACAACTCGGCGGTATCGGCGCGGTGGCGAGCTTTGTCGGCATTTGCCGCGACGAGGCTGGCCGCGTCGCGGCGCTTGAGCTTGAGCACTATCCCGGCATGGCCGAGTCGAAGATCGCGGAGATCGCGAACCAGGCACTGGCGCGCTGGGGTCTGGCGGGGCTGACGGTCGTCCATCGCAGCGGCCGCCTTAAGCCGGGCGACGTCATTGTTTTCGTCGGCGCTGCCTCGCCGCATCGCGACGCCGCCTTCCGCGCTGCCGAGTTCGTCATCGACTATCTGAAGACGGACGCGCCCTTCTGGAAAAAGGAGCACGCCGCCGATGGTTCGGCGCCGCGCTGGGTTGAGGCGCGCGCCTCGGACAACGCGGCGGCCGAGCGCTGGCGCCCCCCACCTGAGCCGGACTAGCCGACCGTCATGGCCTCTGTTTCGCCGCCGACCAGATAATAGACGTCCGTCCGAAGCTTGGTCACGTCATCGGTCCAGTGACCGTAGACCTCCCAGCTTGGTGCGGCACTCGACCGATCACGCGTCCGGCACCACGATAGAATTGCTTCGTGGGCCTCGTGCAACCGGTCATAAGGGCCGAGGTGGACCGCGTGCGCAGCGACACCGGCCGGCGTCGAGGAAAGCCGGATCCTTTCGTTGCCCGCGAAGGGCAACGTCACTTCCGCCCCGACTTCGAGGTTGATCTTGCCATCCAGGTAGACGGCAATGTTCCTGCCACCGCCCTTAAATCCGGAGGCATGAAAGTAGTTCCACACCTCACCGCAGCCGGCGGGCACCACACGGGAAAGTTCCCCTTGCCGGGCGCGAAGCGCGATCACCGCGATCGGCTGCGCGCGGACCTCGATGATCTCGACTTCGGGGCTCATCGTGCGTTAGCCGACGATCTCGGTTTCCGAGAACCAGTATGCAATCTCCTGCGCCGCCGTTTCCGCCGCATCGGAACCATGCACGGAATTCTCGCCGATCGAATTGGCGAATTCCTTGCGGATGGTGCCGGGGTCGGCCTTGGCCGGATCGGTGGCGCCCATCACTTCGCGGTTCTTGGCGATCGCGTTCTCACCCTCGAGGACCTGAACCACGGTCGGCGCCGAGCTCATGAATTCGCAGAGTTCGTCGAAGAAGGGCCGTTCGCGGTGCACGGCGTAGAAGCCCTCCGCCTGGCGACGGCTCATCCACACACGCTTGGAGGCGATGATGCGAAGGCCCGCCGCCTCAAGCTTGGCGGTGATCGCGCCGGTCAGATTGCGCCGCGTGGCGTCCGGTTTGATCATCGAAAAAGTACGTTCCATGGCCATCAGATGCTTCCGTCGGTTGAGAGTTGTCCTGCCATCGGGTGGCCATAGCGCCGCCCGACAAGGGGACTGTGACTGCTGAGCGAAGGCTTTCTAGTCGAAGATGGGCCGGCCCTTCAATCGGCGGGAGAGGCAAATCGTGCTATGATTCGTGACACGAGGGCACATGGGCGAAACATAGAACCTGCGAAGGAGCCTACGATGCGACCTGCTCCAGGGACCAGTGTTTCACTGGAGAGCCGTGACGCTTCGGAATTCGAGGATTTGCTTAACAATGTCGCGAGGGCCCGCGACGAAGCCACCAGGCTGAAACTTGGCCTCACGTCCTATTTGCTTGATGTGGTTTGCCTCGACCTGAATTCGATGGCGTCGGAGAACATACCGGGACGCGTGCCCGGAAAGCGCGGCCGGGCCTAGACCCTCGCCGCACCGACTGTTTCTGCCAGGGCTAGAAAGTCCGCCGTGCGAGGGGAGCCCCTGCGCCAAGCGAGCCCAAGCATGCGTCCGGGCTGCGGCTCCTCGAAGGGGATGAGCCGCAACCTCGGATCGGCGCGGATGGCCGTGTCAGCGGCCAGTTCGGGAAGAAGCGTGACGCCCTGCCCGGCCGCTACCAACTCCAGGATCGTCGTCAGGCTGGTCGCGCCAAAGCTCTTCAGCCGCCGCGGGTCGATCATATGGCAGACCGCCAAGGCCTGATCCCGCAGGCAATGACCATCCGCCAGCAGCAGCAATTCGTCGCTCGGAACATCGCTCGCCTCTATCCGGTTCTTCCCGGCGAGCGGCGAGCGCGCCGGAACGGCGAGCATGAACCGGTCGGTCAGAGCCTCTGCCTCGGCCAATGCCGGATCGTCCAACGGTAGGCTGACGACGACCGCATCCAGAATGCCCTCCTTCAACTCGTCCACGATCGTCTCGGTGATCGCCTCGCGCAAAGTCAGGCGCAGTTGCGGATAGCGGTTGGCCAGGGCCGGCAACAGGCGCGGCAGGAGGTAAGGCGCGACCGAGGGGATGATGCCCAACCGTAGCGGCCCCGACAGAACATCGCCGCCAGCAAATGCCAGTTCTTCCAGATCGCGCATGCCAGACAGGATCGCATCCGCCCGCTCGGCCACTTCGGCGCCAAGCGGCGTGAGATGCGGCGAGCCATGCCCTCGTTCCAGCAACGGCCCGCCGAGCGTGGTTTCCAGTTCCCGGATCTGCATCGACAGCGCCGGTTGAGTTACCCCAACCGCCTCGGCCGCCCGGCCAAAATGGCCGGTCTTGGCCAAGGCATGGAAGTAGCGAAGCTGACGCGCCGTTATCATCAGTATTTCTGATCGAATGATGCAATCGATACGATTGGTATTTATCGCCCGGATTTGCCATTGCTGCAAATCAAGGACTGGGCGCGGCCCGCCGTGCCACAGGCAAGTCCGTCGCCACGCAAACGAAATGAGAGGTCACGTCCATGGCTGACAAGCCAACGCTCACCACGACTGCCGGCGCGCCGGTGCCGGACAACCAGAACTCGCTGACGGCGGGCCCAATGGGGCCGCTGCTGCTTGAGGACTATCAGCTGATCGAGAAGCTGGCGCATCAGAACCGCGAGCGCATTCCCGAGCGGCCGGTCCACGCCAAGGGCTGGGGCGCTTACGGGACGCTGACGATCACCGGCGACATCTCGCAATACACCAAGGCGAAGGCGCTGCAGCCGGGTGCGGTCACGCCGATGCTGGCGCGCTTCTCGACCGTGGCAGGCGAGGCCGGCGCCGCCGATGCGGAACGCGACGTCCGCGGCTTCGCGCTGAAATTCTATACCGAGGAAGGCAACTGGGATCTCGTCGGCAACAACACACCGGTGTTCTTCGTCCGCGACGCGTACAAATTCCCGGACTTCATCCACACGCAGAAGCGCCACCCCAAGACCAATCTCCGTTCGCCGACGGCGATGTGGGATTTCTGGTCCCTATCGCCGGAGAGCCTGCATCAGGTGACGATCCTGTTCTCCGATCGCGGCCTGCCGGTCGGCGTGCGCAACATGAACGGCTACGGATCGCACACCTATTCTCTGATCAACGACAAGAATGAACGCGTCTGGGTGAAGTTCCACTTCAAGACGATGCAGGGCCACAAGCACTGGACCAATCACGAGGCTACCGAGATCGTCGGCCGCACGCGTGAATTGACGCAGGAAGACCTCTTCAGCGCCATCGAGAACGGCCACTTCCCGAAGTGGAAGGTCCAGGTCCAGATCATGCCGGAGTTCGACGTCGGCAAGCATTGGTACAACCCGTTCGACCTAACCAAGGTATGGCCGCATGGCGACTATCCGCCGATCGACATCGGCGTGATGGAGCTCAACCGAAATCCGGAAAACTACTACGCCGAGATCGAGCAGGCCGCGTTCGCCCCGTCGAACAAGGTGCCGGGCATCGGCTATTCGCCGGACAAGATGCTGCAGGCGCGCGTTTTCTCCTATGCCGACGCGCACCGCTACCGGCTCGGCACGCATTACGAAGCGCTGCCTGTCAACGCGCCGAAATCCGGCGCCGTCGACTATCACAAGGATGGGCCGATGCGGTTCTTCGCCAATGGCACCAATCCCGATGCCTATTACGAGCCGAACTCGTTTGGCGGCCCGGTTGAGAAGCCGTCGGCCAAGGAGCCACCGCTGACGCTCACCGGCGCAGCGGACCGCTACAATCACCGCGACGGCAATGACGACTACCGGCAGGTGGCGGCGTTGTTCGCCCTGTTCGACGAGGGCCAGCGCGGGCGTCTGTTCCTGAACCTCGCCGAGGCGATGTGGGGCGTGCCACAGGAAATCATCGACCGGCAGCTCGCGCATTTCGACAAGGTGCATCCGGACTATGGCGCCGGCGTCCGCGCCGCGCTGTCGCATGTGACGCGGCAACAGGCAGCCGAGACGGCCCAGCAGCAAATCAGGCCCGACGCCGATGAGGCGGCCGAATAGCAGGTCCCCGGCCGAGACCTCCCCCCTTTCCTCCCGGCCGTCACTGGCGCCCTTCCTCCCCAACCGGAGGGAGGGCGTCTGCCTATTCCTCGGCGGGTCGGCCGCGCTTCTGGCGCTTGATCGCCTTGTAGAGTTTGCCCTGCGTACGAAAATGCGCGTGGCGTTCGGCGATCGAACGGGTGTTGTGCTCGTCCTCGCGCTGCAATTTGCGAAACCGCTCCAGGCGGTCGGGATCGAGCGATCCGTCCTCGATCGCGGCCAGCACGGCACACCCGGGTTCGGTTTCATGACGGCAATTGGTGAAGCGACACTCGGCCGCCAGCGCGACGATATCCTCGAACACGCCCTCGACGCCTTCCTTGGCGTCCGAGAGCTGCAGTTCGCGCATCCCCGGCGTATCGATCAGCCAAGCGCCGGACGGTAGCTTGTGCAGCGATCGGTGCGACGTGGTGTGACGGCCTTTGGCATCATCCTCGCGAATCGGCGCGGTGGCTTCGGCCCCGCCGGTGAGCGTGTTGATCAGCGTGGATTTGCCAACGCCGGACGACCCCATCAGCGCAATGGTCTGGCTATTGCCGAGCCAGGGGCCAAGCAACGCTTCAACCTCGGCGTTGCGAGCGTCGCAGATCAGCACCAATAGCTGCGGGTCGAGCCCGCGGGCGGCGGCGGCGTAGGTGCCGGGATCCTCGGCGAGGTCGCCCTTGGTGAGCAGCAGGATCGGCTCGACGCCGGCTTCATTGGCGAGCGCCAGATAGCGTTCGAGCCTCGCCAGGTTGAAGTCGTCATTGCAGGAGGAAACGACCAGCAGCGTGTCGACATTGGCTGCCAGCAATTGAACGCGGTTCTCCCGGCCCGCGGCCCGGCGCTTGAACAGGCTCTTGCGTTCGAGGAGGCGGGTCATGGCGGTGCCATCCTCCGTGAGCATGACCCAGTCGCCGACCGTGGCCTGCCCGGTTTCCCCGCCGAGATCATAGCGCTGGAGCACCCGCCTTTCCCGGTGACCCGGTGGCACGACGACAATCTCGTCGCGATGAACCACGGTGACGCGGGCGGGAACGCCGGAGGCGATCTCTGCCTCTGTCAACTGCGATTGAAAGAATGGCGACCAGCCATAGGCGGCAAGGTCGGAGGGGTTTGCGTTCATGTCTCGCTCGATCAGTGCGGCGCCCTCAGGAACGCGCAGGCCTCGTTGGACCACCGCTTCGGCGGCAGTGGCAGTCTGGCGAAAAGACTGATCGAATGGGAGTGAAGGTGCCGCCTCAGGCGGCGCGCGATCCCGCGATCAGCCCGTTGGATGCTTCGACAGTCACCATGCACCTCCCCCGGCCCGGTTGATCGCAGGCCCAACGCGATACGCGTGGCTGCCATCTCCGTCAACGGCTTGCATCCATCGCCGCGCCGCGGGACAAGCCCCCCATGCTGCAACTGAACGACATCACCTATCGGATCGGGGCGCGGACGCTTCTCGACAAAGCAAGCCTCAGCCTGCCTGACGGCGCGCGCGCCGGACTGGTCGGCCGCAACGGCGCGGGCAAGTCTACGCTGTTCCGCATCATCACCGGCGAAATCGAGAGCGAGAGCGGCTCGGTCGCCATGCCGCGCAATGCGCGGATCGGACAGGTGGCGCAGGAAGCCCCCTCCGGCGAGACGCCGCTGATCGATGTCGTGCTTGCCGCCGACCGTGAGCGCGCCTCCCTCCTCGCTGCGGCAGACACGGAAACCGATCCGCACAAGATCGCCGAGCTGCATATGCGGCTGGCGGATATCGATGCGCATTCGGCGGAGGCGCGCGCGGCGTCGATCCTGGCCGGCCTCGGCTTCGACGCCGAGGCGCAGCGGCGTCCCTGCTCCGCCTTCTCCGGCGGCTGGCGGATGCGCGTCGCCCTCGCCGCCGTCCTCTTCGCCGAGCCGGACCTGCTCCTGCTCGACGAGCCGACCAACTATCTCGACCTCGAAGGCGCGCTCTGGCTCAACGGCTTCCTCGCCCGCTATCGCAGCACGGTCATCGTCATCTCGCATGATCGCGACCTGCTCGACGAAGCGGTCGATACGATCGTCCATCTCGACCAGACCAAGCTCGTCACCTATCGCGGCGGCTACAGCCAATTCGAGCGCCAGCGCGCCGAGCGGCAAGCGCTGCAGGTGAAGCTGCGCAAGAAACAGCAGGAGCAGCGGCAGCATCTCGAGGCCTTCGTCGAGCGGTTCCGCGCCAAGGCATCCAAGGCCAAGCAGGCGCAATCGCGCGTCAAGGCCCTGGAGCGGATGGGCCCGATCACCGAGATGATCGACGAGCACGTCTTCCCTTTCGCGATCCCGAGCCCCGACCGCCTCGCCGCGCCACCGATCATCGCCATGGACGACGTCGCGGTCGGCTACGACGCGGCGTCGCCGGTGCTGCGGCACCTCGATATCGCCCTTGGCAATGACGACCGGATCGGCCTTCTCGGCAAGAACGGCAACGGCAAGTCGACGCTTGCCAAGCTGCTGTCGGCGCGGCTCGCGCCGCTGGACGGCACGCTCCGCCGCAGCGGCAAGCTGAAGGTTGGCTTCTTCGCGCAGCATCAGCTCGACGAACTGAATCCGAAGCGATCGGCGTTCGACCATGTGCGCGATCGGCTTCCCGATGGCAGTGAGGCTTCGGTCAGGGCGCGCACCGGCGCGCTCGGCTTTCCCGGCAAGAAGATGGACACGCCGACAGGCGATTTGTCCGGCGGCGAGAAGGCGCGTTTGCTGCTTGGCCTCGCTGCCTTCGGCGGCGTCGATCTACTGATCCTCGATGAGCCGACCAACCATCTCGACATCGACAGCCGCGCCGCGCTGATCCGGGCGCTTAACGACTACAATGGCGCGCTGATTATCGTTTCCCATGACCGCCACCTGCTGGAAGCGACGGTGGACCGGTTGTGGCTGGTCGCGGATGGAACGGTGCGCTCCTATGACGGCGATCTTGGCGACTATCGCCGGATGGTCATTGGCGGTCCGAGCGAACGGAACAAGGGACCTTCGGCCCCGGCCAAGGACCGCCGACGCGAGGCGGCGCGGAAGCGCGACGCGGTCGCCCCGCTGCGCAAGCAGATCAAGGATGCCGAGCTTGAGATCAGCAAACTCCAGGGCGAGGTCCGCCGGATCGATGCTGTTCTTGCCGGGCCCGAACTCTATCGCGGCGACAGCGCGGCGATGGCCGTTCAAGCCAAGAACCGCGCCGATGCCCTGACGTCACTGGAGCGCGCGGAAACACGCTGGCTCGATCTGTCGGCCAAGCTCGATGCGTTGATGACGGAATCGCAGGAATACTAAGGCGCCCGAAGGCAACCGCACGACCTAGTTCGGGAGCAGGAAGTTCAGGCCGAAGCGGATCAGATGCGCGCTGTTGTGATGAACGAAGACGTCCCCGTCCGTGTTCGTCGTCGTGTCAGTGCCCAGGTTGAAGTAATTGTACTCCAGCTTCGCCGTCCAATTGGCGTCGAAGGCGAATTCCGCACCGCCACCGACGAGGTAGCCATATTGCGGCCCGCCCAGCGTCGTCATGTCGGTCGGGTCCGTGACGCCGGCATCGAGATCGCCATAGGTGCCGGTATATTGCGTGATGATGCCGCCGGCGGTGGCGAAGAGCAGCGTCCGATCAAGGGCGACGCCGACGCGGCCAGCCAGTGTGGCGTACCAGCCATAGCCGACCGTGCCTTCGTCATCGTCCAGTGTGCCGTTCGGCCCATCGGCGACGAACAGCGAGAAGGCGTCTGCCATGGCGAGATAGCCGCCCGTCGCCTCGGCGCCGACGACAAACGCGCCGACCTGCTGATTGTAGCCGAGTGTAACGCCACCAAGGAGCCCGCGCGGCGCGAGGCCGAGGGTCACGGCGGCGTTGCCTTCATCGAAGCCATCACCATTTCCGGCCAGCGGATCGTTGGCCGCCGAGGAGTGGCCAAAGCCATAGCCGCCGAACACACCGATATAGGGCCCGGTCCAGGTGAACATTGGCGGCGATGGCGGCTGCGCGGGAACCACCGGCGCCGGCGTCACCACCACATCGGCGGCGAAGGCCGGACCCGCAAGGGCCACAAGGGCCGCAGTTGCCAGGAGAATTCTCTTCATCACGCCCTTGTCCGCCGCTGGGCAGAGCTAGCCAATATTGCTAGGAACGGTACCATTCCCAACAGATAGTGGTCTATAGCGGGCCTGCAACACCGGTTGCATAATGAAATCAACCTCACCTGCAGAAAATCTGCCTAACTCTTTCTCCACTCAGCCTTTTTCTTCCCAGCGGCCGTTGGCGCCCTGTTGCCAATATGTCGCTTTGTGGCCGCCATCGCGTACTTCCTTCCACCAACCCCGCGCCGCCTGGACCGACTCATTGTCGGTCCCGTCGAAGACGAGGACGACGCGCTCATACGGATCGATCACGCCCGGCGCCGCGCCATCGACGAGAAAACGGACGTGCGCGCCGTTGGCGTTTCCCTCATCCGTGGTGAGCAGAATCGGCTGGCGGCGAACGAAGTCGCCGCTCGGCAGGCCGTGCGGCAGGAACGAATCGTCCCGATAGGTCCACAAATGGGCATCGAGCGCTTCGGCACGCTCCTCGGAGGAGGTCTGAACAACCGCGCGCCAGCCGCGCTCGACGCACCTTTCGAGCAGACCGGGCAACACCGCCTCCAACGGCTGGCTCTGCAAATGGTAGAACAGAACCTCCGTCACGCCTCAGCTTTCATACCGGTCGGCGACGAACTTCTCCAGAAGCCTGACGCCGAAGCCGGAGCCCCAGGAACGGTTGATATCGGAGTTCGGCGACGACATGGCGGTGCCGGCGATATCGAGATGCGCCCAAGGCACATCGACGACGAAACGCTTGATGAACTGGGCAGCCGTGATCGAGCCGGCATCGCGGCCGCCGATATTCTTCATGTCGGCGAAGCGGGAATCCAGCATCTTGTCGTAGAGTTCGTCGAGCGGCATCCGCCACAGGCGCTCGCCGCTTTGTCCGCCGGCCGCCAGTAGTCCATCCGCCAACGCATCATCGCTCGAGAAGAGACCGGCGTGATGGTGCCCGAGAGCAATGATGATCGCGCCGGTGAGCGTGGCCAGGTCGATCATTGCCGCCGGCGACAGGTTCTTCTGCGCATAGTGGATCAAGTCGGCGAGGACGAGGCGGCCCTCCGCATCGGTGTTGATCACTTCGATCGTCTTGCCCGACATTGAGGTGACGATGTCACCCGGCCGCTGCGCCTCGGCGTCCGGCATGTTCTCGACCAGCCCGACGATGCCGACGACATTGGCCTTGGCCTTGCGTTTGGCGAGCGCGGCGATGGTGCCGACGACGGCGGCCGCGCCGCCCATGTCGCCCTTCATGTCTTCCATGCCAACCGCCGGCTTGATCGAGATGCCGCCGGTATCGAAGACGACGCCCTTGCCGACGAGAACAAGCGGCTTGGCTTTGGCGTCGCCTCCATTCCAGCGCAGGATGACCACGCGCGGCGGCCGCGAAGCGCCCTGGGCCACGCCGAGCAGCGCGCCCATCTTGAGGCGTTTGAGGGTCCGTTCGTCGAGGATCTCGACGGCGACGCCGTCCGCCTCAAGCTCCTTGATTCGGCCGGCGAACTCCACCGGTCCAAGGATGTTGGCAGGCTCGTTGACGAGATCGCGGGCGAGATAGACCCCTTCACCGATCGCGGCGCGGGCGGCCCACGCCCGACGAACCTTGGCGGCCTCGTCGATGGCGATGGCAATGGCGGGCGGCTTTGCGGCGCCCTCGTCATCCTTCTTCGCCTTGTACTTGTCGAAACGATAGGCCCTGAGCACGAGGCCAAGACAAAACTCCGCCGCCTCAGCAACCGGTGCGCCGTCTGGGCGCTCCAGGAAGACCGTCACATCCGGACCGCTGCCAATCGCGGCTGCGACGACGCCGCCAAGCCGGCGCCAATCCTCTTGCGTCGCCTCGGCGGCGGCGCCTATTCCGACGACCAAGAGACGGTCAACGCCGTCAATGGCAGGCGCGAGCAGGCTCAGCGTCGTGCGCATCTTGCCCTTGAAGTCAGCGGTCTTGGCGGCACGCTCGACAAGCTTGCCTGCCTTCAGTGCGGTCGCCTGAGGACCAAGGCGCAATTTGTTGTCGGCGAAGACGACAACAACGCGCCGGTGGCTTCCGCCCGGGCCGGCGAATGTTAACTTCGGGACTGCGCTCATCTGGGCTACTCGTTGGCAGGGGGACTCGGCCGGAGGCCGTTGCATGACGCAGGACAATCATGCCGAGGACGCCGCATATGGCAAGGGCAGTTCGCGCCTGCTCCTATGCTGGCGTGCCGAATCGCGCACTTGTGTGGCCCCTGTGAGTGCGATGACCCGATGAATGTCGTTCAGCGCTACATCTTCAGGCGGCTCTTCTCCGGCTTCATCGTTGCCTTTCCGGCGCTGTCGATCAGCATCTGGCTCAGCCAGGCGCTGCGCCAGCTCAACCTCGTCACCGACCGGGGCCAGGATCTCGCCGTTTTCCTTCAGGCGTCGGTGCTCCTGATCCCGGGCCTGATCGTCATTATCGGCCCGGTGACGATGCTCATCGTCGTGATCTCCACCATCAACACGCTCAACGCCAATTCGGAACTCATCAGCCTCGGCGCCAGCGGGGCCTCGCCCAGCGTGATGCTGAAGCCGGTTCTGGTGCTGGCATTGCCGCTGGCGCTTCTGTCGGCGCTGTGCTCGGTGGTGCTCAACCCGCTGTCGGCGAAAGCGACATCAAGCCTGATCGAGAACGTCAACGCCGACCTGATCACTTCGGTCATCCGGCCCGGCCAGTTCCGCACGCTCGGCGACGATGTGACGATCGAGATCGATGCCGTTCATCCCGACGGAACGCTTGAGGGGCTCTTCCTGTTCGACAACCGCGACCCGAACGAGACGGTCGCCTATCTGGCGCGCCGCGGCAGCACGCTCACGCTGGACTCAAGCCGCTGGCTCCAGATGCAGGGCGGCGTCATCCAGCGCCGGCCGAGGGACGGCGGCGCCGTATCGGTCCTCGTTTTCGATTCCTACGCCTTCAACCTGTCGACGCTTTCGAGCCAAACGCAGGCTGGAACCGCTCAGCCCAATCAACGGCCGGTCGGCTACCTCCTCAACCCCGACCCTAGCGACCCCGTCTATCAGGCCAATCCCTTCCGCTATGCGGCGGAATTCCACAATCGCGCGACGGTCCCGCTTTACGTTCTGGTCCTGGCCTTGCTGCCCCTCGCTCTTCTCGGCCAGGTGCAAACCGCACGGCAGGGCCGCGGCCGGATCACGACCATTGCCGCGACCATTGGGGCGCTGGCGATGGGCACGGGCCTTTATCTCTCCGGCGCGCTCGAAACGAACTCGGCGCTGCTGCCGGTGGTCTATGGCCTGCCTCTTGGCGTGATTGCGCTGTCGATCCTCTTCGTCCTTTCGGGCCGGCGCCCGCCGACAATCAGCCTGCGCGGCATGCTGCGCGCCATCGGCATTGGTCGCCGGCGGCGTTTGGAGGCCGGCTTTTGATCATCGGCCTCACCCTTTCCCGGCATGTCGGCTGGAGCCTCGCCAAGTGGATCCTACTGATGTTCCTCGTCTTCCTGATCCTGATGATCGTGGTGGACTTCTCCCAATTGGCGCGGTGGATCGGGCGCACCGAACTGGATTTCCGCGGCGCAATCCTGGCGTCGATGCTGCGTGGGCCAGGGCTTACCGAGTCGGTTCTGCCCTTCGCGGTGCTGTTCGCCGCTATGGTGACTTTCGTGCAGCTCAACCGGCGGCTCGAGCTGACGGTTACGCGGGCGGCCGGCGTCTCCGCCTGGCAGATCCTGCTGCCGGCCTGTGCCGTCGCCTTCGCTGTCGGCGTGCTGGCGGTCACCGTCTATAATCCGGGGGCGGCGGCCCTGCGCGAACTGTCGGTCACGATCGGCGGCGTCGGTGGCGGCAATGTCGGCTTCTCCGGGCAGGGACCGGTGTGGCTCCGGCAGAATGGCGACGATGGGCCGTCCATCCTCGGCGCGACCCGGACGGCCCAGGACGGCACGGTTCTGGCCGGCGTGACGGCCTTCATCTTCAACGAGGACGGCACATTCCGGCAGCGCGTCGATGCGGCGACGGCGCATCTTGAGGACCACGAATGGGTCTTCGTGGACCCGGTTGTCACCACGGTCGGCCAGGCGCCCGCCCCGGTTGAGACTTTCACGCTCAACACCAACCTGACCTTGCCGCAGATTCGCGAATCGCTGGCCGACCCGGAAACCGTGCCGTTTTGGCGTCTTCCCGGCCTTATCAACATTGCGAGCGCCACCTCGTTGCCGGCGAATGATCTGCGCCTGCAGTTCCAAAATCTCCTGTCGCTGCCGCTCCTACTGGTCGCGATGATCCTGATTGCGGCCGCCGTATCGCTCCGTTTCTCAAGGACTCTTAACCTCGGACGCCTTATTGTCACTGGCGTAGGTAGCGGCTTCGTGCTTTACGTGGTTTTGGTGGTTTCTAGGGATCTGGGACGGGGCGGGGTCGTCTCACCGACAATCGCGGCATGGGCTCCCGTGCTGTTGGCGGTGCTCGTCAGCGTCTCGGTTCTGTTGCGTGAGGAGGATGGATGACATCGGCCCCCATCCTTCGTCGGCCCGGCTCGCGAGGCCTTCGGCGGGGCGTTTTGTTGCTGGCCGCGCTTTGCGTGGCCATTTCTGCGTCGATTCTACCGGCGCGGGCGCAAACCGACCAGATGGCCCTGGAGGCCGACCAGCTTGTTTATGACTACGATGCCAACCTCATCTCCGCCGTCGGCAACGTCGTCGTCGAGTATCTGAACTACGTTCTCACCGCCGATCGCCTCACCTTCTACCAGACCACTGGACGGCTCGTTGCCGTGGGCCACGTCCATATTGTCGACGCCAATGGCAACGTGTTCGACGCCGATCAGGCGGACGTCACCAAGGACTTCCGCGACGGCTTCGTTCAGCAGCTCTACGTCACCACCGCCGACCACACCTTCTTCACGGCGGAAACGAGCCAGCGGCACGACGGCAACATCACCGAGTTCTTCAACTCGACCTACACGGCCTGCGAAGTCACCTTCGACGAAGGGCAGCGC
Organism: uncultured Alphaproteobacteria bacterium; assembly: GCA_963732865.1. Taxonomy (GTDB): domain Bacteria; phylum Pseudomonadota; class Alphaproteobacteria; order Rhizobiales; family Kaistiaceae; genus JADLGL01. The sequence continues at coordinate 651,569 of CAVTBC010000001.1, forward strand.
CCGCCGCTCTGGCGCGTAAGCGCGGCCCGGATCATCCATAATGAAGACGAGCAGATGATCTATTTCGAGCGGGCGCGCCTGGAGTTCCTGGGCATTCCCGTCGCCTTTGCGCCCCGCATTTCCACGCCGGACCCCTCAGTTACCCGCGCCACCGGCTTCTTGGTTCCGGAAGTCACCGTTTCCAGCGCGCTCGGCTTCGGCGTCGGCGTTCCCTTCTTCTGGGCCATCGCGCCAAATTATGACCTCACGCTGACGCCGACTTACTTCACCAAGGCAGGTGCTCTGGTCGAGGCGGAGTGGCGGCACCGCATGCAGCACGGCCTCTACACGATCTCGTCCGCCGGGATCGATCAGAAGCCGATGGGCGTGGACCCGCGCATGTTCCGTGGCGCCATTCGCTCCACGGGCGAATTCGATATCGGCCGGTTCTGGGAGTTCGGCTGGGACGGAACGCTGCAAACGGACCGCAGCTTCACGACCGACTATGGAGCGGTCAATCCATCGACGCCGTTCATCACGTCCCAGATGCATATTACCGGCGTGCTCGAACAGACCTATTTCGACGCCCATTCATACTATTTCGCGAACACCGCGGACGCGGCAAGCCCACGCAACGATCAGGCCCGCCAAGGCGCGGTGCCCGCCGATATCAATTTCGAGCATGTCATGCCGTTCATCGGCGGACAGCTCACCTATACCAGCGGCTTCACCGCCGTGACGCGCGGCGAAAACGACCCGTTCACGTTCGGCGGCGACACCTACTATTACGGGCTGGCGGGCGTTTATAGCCGGCTGACGCAAGAGCTGATGTGGCAAAGGCAGTTCGTCGGCCAACACGGTCAGGTCTTCACCCCCTTCGCCTTCGGCCGTGCCGACCTCTATTTCCTTGACCTCGATGCGCCCCCGGCCAGTGTCACCACCGACAGCTTCGCCGCGCGTATCACCGGCGGCGGCGGCATTGAATGGTCATGGCCGTTCCTGATCCAGACCGCCCGTGGCGGGACCCATATCATCGAGCCGGTGGTTCAGTTCGTCGCGCGGCCGAGCGAAGCGATGATCGGCGCGCTGCCGAATGAAGACGCCCAGAGCGTCATCTTCGACACGACCGACTTGCTGTCGCTCAACCGCTTCTCGGGCGGCGACCGCTTCGAAGGCGGGACGCGGCTCGTCGTCATGCTGCGCTATGTCGGCGAGTTCGGCCATGGCGGCCATGTCGAGGCCGTCATCGGCAAATCCTATCAGCTCGCCGGCACGAACTCGTATGTGATCACCGGGGTGAACAGCACCGGGATCGGCACGGGCCTGGAAAGCGCCGCGTCAAATATCGTCGCTGCCCTCTCCGCTACCGACGGTCACGGCCGTTCGATCAGCCTGTCGGGCCGGTTCGATCCGACAACGTTCGAATTGCAGCGCGCCCTTGTCTCTACCTCGATCGCGATCGGGCCGTTCTCGGCTTCGACCGGCCTCATGTATGAGCGCTCGGTCGTCAGCGTCGAAGGCGTGCCCGGCAGTGCGTTCCTGATCACTGGCAAGGCTGCCGTCCAATTCGCGCATTCCTGGACCTTGTCCGGTTCGGTCGACTATGACGCCGTTGCCGGCTTCGTCACCGGCGACAGCATCGGCCTGCGCTATGAGTGCGATTGCGCAACGATGGCCATCAACTATTCCAAGTCACGGTCGCTGGGCACGGTGACCGACCGCCGCGTGATGTTCAGCCTCGAACTGCGAACGCTGGGCGATTTCAACGTGACCCAGCGCTAGCGCTGCGCTTTCCATGCTTTGGTCGCAATCATCACGCCAATTCCGGAGCCATCGGCGGCTGCCCTAAGCTATCGCCTAACTGGAGATCATTCTGAATGACCCGCCCTTTACGTCCGCTGATCGCCTGCGCCGTGTTTCTTCTGGCGTTGATTCCGGCCAGCGGCGCCTTTGCCGTTACGCTCGCCGCCGTCGTCAACGGCGTGCCGATTACCAGCTATGACGTCGATCAGCGGGTGGCGTTGCAGCAAATCTCCGGGCAAACGGCGAGCCGGACGACGGCACTGAATGAACTGATCGACGAGGCGATCGAAGTCTCCGAGGCGATCCGGCTGGGCGCCACGGTCAATCAGAGCCAGATCGACGCAGCCTTCGCCAGCATCGCCCAGCAGGTCGGCATGGGCGTGTCGCAGTTCCAGCAGGCGCTGCGCGATTCGGGCGTCGCCCCGGACTCGCTGAAGTCGCAAATCAAGGCGCAGATCTATTGGTCGATGCTGGTACAGGCGCGGCTGCAAATCACGACGCCGGTACGCCAGGACGACGTGACCGCGCAGCTGCTGGCAGAGGGCGCCGATCAGACCGTGCGCGAATACCGGCTGCAACAGATCATCTTCGTCGTGCCGGCGAACTCCACCAACGCCTACGTCAATCAGAGGCGCAGCGAGGCGCAGACGTTCCGCCAGCGCTTCACCGGCTGCGACAACACGCTGGCGCTCGCGGCAAATCTGCGTGACGTCACCGTTCGCGATATCGGCCGCGACACGAGCAACCTCACCGCCACGCAGGTGCAGGCGCTGCAGGGCACAGCCGCCGGCCACACGACGGCGCCGGAGCAGACGACGCTCGGCATCGAAATCCTCGCGGTCTGTTCGGTGACCGAAGTTCAGGCCAATGAGACAGCGCGGACGCAAATCCAGAATCAGCTTCTGATCGACCAAGGCGACCAGATCGGCCAGGACTATCTCGCCGAGCTTCGGACCCGGGCGATCATCGTCCGCTACTAGCCCATGGCCATGAGCCCGTCGGCGCCGCCGATCGCGCTGACCATGGGCGAACCGGCGGGCATCGGCCTGGACGTGACGCTGGCCGCGTGGCGGCAACGTGGCGCTTTCGGTCTGCCGCCGTTCTATTGTCTGGCTGACCCCGACGCGCTGCGCGCCAGGGCATCGGCCCTGCGGCTGGGACGTGCCGATTGAGGTCACCGACCCGCAATCCGCGGCCGGTTTGTTCGATGATGCGATCCCTGTCGTGCCGCTATCGGGCAAGGTCTGGGCATCGCCGGGCCGTCCGGTCGAGCGGGACGTGGCGCTGATCGTCGAGGCGATCGAACGCGCGGTCGCCGATGTCCGCGACGGCCAAGCCGCGGGCCTCGTGACGAACCCCGTCAACAAGGCTGCCCTCAAGGCCGGCGGCTTTGCGTATCCGGGACATACCGAGTTTCTCGGCCATCTCGCCGAAGGCTGGGTCGGCCATCGCCTCCGCCCGGTGATGATGCTTGCCGGGCCGGAACTGCGGACCGTGCCCGTGACGATCCACATTCCTTTGGCGGATGTGCCGCGGGCCCTCACGGCGGACTTGATCGTCGAAACCGGGCAAATCGTCGCCACCGACCTGATGGCGCGTTTCGGATTGGCGCGGCCCCGCCTTGCCGTTGCCGGCCTTAATCCGCATGCCGGCGAAGGTGGCATGATCGGCGACGAGGACGAAGCCGTGGTCCGTCCGGCGGTCGAGGCGTTGCAGGCGCTCGGCGTCGACGCCGTCGGCCCCCTACCGGCCGACACGCTGTTCCATCCAGCGGCGCGCACCACCTATGACGCGGCGCTGTGCATGTATCACGACCAGGCGCTGATCCCGGCCAAGACGCTGGCGTTCGACGAAGCGGTCAACGTCACGCTCGGCTTGCCCTTCATCCGCACCTCGCCCGACCACGGTACGGCGTTCGATATCGCCGGCATTGGGAAGGCGCGGCCGGGCAGCCTGATCGCCGCCCTCAGGCTTGCCCGCCAGATGGCGACCGCACAGAGCGCCCGGTGATTGCCGAAGACGGCCTGCCGCCGCTGCGGGAAGTCATCCGGCATTACGAGATCGCGGCGCGGAAATCGCTTGGGCAGAATTTCCTGCTCGACCTCAACCTCACCGGCAAGATCGCTCGCGCCGCCGGCGATCTCAGCGGCGTCACCATTGTCGAAATCGGTCCCGGTCCGGGCGGCCTGACGCGGTCTCTGCTCAGTGCCGGCGCGGCCAAGGTGGTGGCGATCGAGCGCGATCAGCGTTGCATCGCGGCGCTCGAGGAAGTGTCGGCGCATTGGCCGGGGCGGCTGCAGATCATCGCCGCGGATGCGTTGCAGGTCGCGCTGGCCGACGCCGCCCCGGCGCCGATCAAGGTCGTCGCCAATCTCCCCTACAACATCGCCACGGCGTTGCTGGTGCGTTGGCTGGCGACCTCCGCCTGGCCGCCGGTGTGGCAATCGCTGACGCTCATGTTTCAGCGCGAAGTCGCCGAGCGCATCATCGCCGTCCCCGGCTCAAAGGCCTATGGCCGCCTCGGCGTCCTCGCCGGCTGGCGAAGCGAAGCCGAGATCCTGTTCGACATCGATCCGCGCGCCTTCACCCCGTCGCCCAAGGTCGTCTCGTCGGTGATCCATCTGTTGCCGCGAGAGACTCCCCTCGCCTGCGACGTGCGCGCCCTGGAGCGCGTCACGGCGGCCGCGTTCGGGCAACGGCGGAAGATGCTGCGGCAGAGCCTGAAGACGCTGGGCACTGACGCGAGCGCCCTGCTGGCGGAAGCCGGCATCGAAGAGACACGCCGCGCCGAGGAGATTGACGTCGCCGGCTTCGTGGCGCTGGCCAACGCCTATTCGGCGAGCAATCCGGCGACGTAGTCCGTGAGGCCGGGCTGACGAACGCGTCTCAGCCGTTCCGCGCCAAGGATCGCCTGAACGTCATGCAGCGAGCGGTCGAGATCGTCGTTGATGACGACATAGTCATATTCCGCCCAGTGGGCGATCTCATCGCGGGCGGCGCCGAGACGCCGGGCGATAACGGCCGGATCGTCCTCGGCGCGGCGCTCAAGGCGCGCCTTCAGTTCGGCCATCGAAGGCGGCAGGACGAAGACCGTCACGAGGTCGTCCGGCAATTGCGCGGCGATCTGTTGCGTGCCCTGCCAATCAATGTCGAAGATGATGTCGCGGCCGGCAGCCAGCGCCGCCTCAACGGGCTCGCGCGGCGTACCGTAATGATTGCCGTGGACCTCGGCGCTTTCGAGAAATTCGCCGGCGTCCCTCATGCGCACGAAGCGCTTCGCGTCGATGAAATGATAATGCTGACCGTCGATCTCGCTGTGCCGGCGTTGGCGCGTCGTCATCGAGATGGACAGGTCCAGGGCCGGGTCGGTCTTCAGCAGGCTTCGCGTCAGCGTCGACTTGCCGGCGCCCGACGGCGAAGACAGAACGAGCATCAGCCCGCGCCGCGCCGGAGTCTTCTGGGGAGATCGACCGGCCAATGCCCTCACTCCAGGTTCTGAACCTGCTCCCGGAATTGATCGACCGTCGCCTTGAGGTCAAGTCCGATGGCGGTGAGGCTCTTGTCGTTCGATTTGGAGCAGAGCGTGTTGGCCTCGCGGTTGAGTTCCTGGGCGAGGAAATCGAGACGGCGGCCGACGGCCCCCCCGGCAGCGAGGAGTTCCCGCGCCGCGGCGACATGCGCGCTAAGGCGGTCGAGCTCTTCGCCGATATCGACGCGCGTGGCGAGGAGCATGGCCTCCTGATGCAGCCGGGCGGGATCGAGCGCCGGAGAAGCATCGGTGAGCGCTGCGATCTGTTCGGCGAGCCGGGCGCGAATCGCTTCCGCTGTCCGCGCCGGGTTCGCCTTGGCGGCGACTGTCAGCTGTTCGATCTGATCCAGCCGCTCGGCGAGCAGCCCGGCGATGACGGCGCCCTCGCTCCGGCGCATCGCGGCCAGGGCATCGAGCGCGTGATCGAGCGTCGCCAACATGTCCTTGCGAAGATCATCGGTTGTTTCGGTCGTTGCCTCGACAACATCGACGACGCCGCGGATCGACAACAATTGTTCGACGGCGAGCGGTGGACCGCCGGCGTCGCCGCGCAGTTCACGGGCGACCCGCATGACTTCGTTCAAGGCGGTGCGGTTGATGCTGACAGTCGAGGCCGACCCCTCCTGCTGCTGCGTCAGCGAGAGCTGGATGTTGCCCCGGGTGAAGCGGGTAGCGATGCGCTCGCGAGCCCCCTGCTCCAGCTGTTCCATGCCTGGCGGGCCACGGAAGCGAATGTCGAGGCTCTTGCCGTTGACGCTGCGCGCCTCCCAGACCCAGCGGCAGGCGTGACCTGCGCCGTCAGCCCGGGCGAAGCCGGTCATGCTCTGGAGCTCTGCGCCGGCCACGCTCACTAGCCCGGCGGGGCTGCGTCAGCCGCGGGCGCGGCGTCGGTCGCGGGGGCAGGATCGGCCGGAGGAGCCGCCGGCGCCGCCTGCTGCTGGAGCTGCCGGTAGCGAGCGACGTTGCGCTGATGCTCGTCGTAGGTCTCGGCGAAGACATGGCCGCCATTACCGTCGGCGACGAAATAGAGGTCGTTGGTCTGCGACGGGTTAGCCACCGCCTCGAGAGCGGCAACGCCGGGATTGGCGATCGGACCAGGCGGCAGACCATCGATAAGGTAGGTGTTGTAGGGCGTCTGACGGTCGAGTTCGGACTGCAACAGGGCGTGGCCCGGAGGCGGTCCGTCGCCGCCATAGATGCCGTAGGTGACCGTCGGATCCGATTGGAGGCGCATGCCACGATTGAGACGGTTGATGAAGACGGCGGCGACGCGGCTGCGTTCGTCGGCGATGCCGGTTTCCTTCTCGACGATCGAGGCGAGGATCACCAGTTCTGCCGGCGAGCTGATCGGCAGGCCGGGAACGCGGCGATTCCAGATGTCCTGCACGACGCGGTCGTGATCCCGCGCCATGCGGTCGAGCACGCTCTGCCGCGTGTCGCCGCGGCTGAACTGATACGTCTCCGGCAGCAGCGTTCCTTCGGCCGGAACCGTGGCGATGTCGCCGGTGAGAACGTCGTTGGCCATCAGGCGATTAACGATCTGCTGGCTGGTGAGGCCCTCGGGAATGGTGATGGAGTAAACGACGGTGCGGCCCTCGGTCATGAGGTCCATGATTTCGCGCATGCTGGCCTGGGCCGGGATGAGATATTCGCCGGCCTGCAGCTTGCTCTGATTGCCGTAGAAGGCGACCGCCATGCGGAACACCCAACGATTCGAGATGACGCCGCTGTCCTGCAGCAATTCGGCGATGGTGCCGAGGGCGGCGCCGGAGTCGATCGGGACAACACGCTCGGCGGCAAGCGGCCCCGCCTGATCGAACTGCACCTTGGTATAGAGACCGAGGCCGCCAACCGCCAAGACGACCAGGACGACGACGGTCAGGAGAAAATTGAGCGATACGATGATCGGGTGGCGCGCCGAGCGGGACCGCAATGGCGGCGGCGGCACCTCGTCCGGCTGCAATATCTCACGGGCGCTCTTCGGCGCGCGGCGGTGCGCCGAAGAGCCGACGGGATCGTCACCGATCTCAGTCATTCCAAGCCGCTCGCGATTCGACCGTCCCCGAAGATAGCAATAGCCGGCAATATGGCGGTTTCACGCCATCGCTAGGCATTGTGACGCCGGAACACCAGGCTCGCATTGGTGCCGCCGAAACCGAAGGAATTCGACAGGACGACGTCGATCTTCTTCTTCTTCGCGGTGTGCGGCACGAGGTCGATCTTCGTTTCGACCGACGGGTTGTCGAGGTTGAGCGTTGGCGGCGCGATCGAATCGCGGATCGCCAGCAGAGAGAAGATCGCCTCGACGGCACCGGCGGCGCCGAGCAAATGGCCGATGGCCGATTTGGTCGAGGACATTGTCAGGCCCTCGGCGGCGTCGCCGACCACGCGCTCCACGGCGCGCAATTCGATCTCGTCGCCCAGCGGCGTCGAAGTGCCATGCGCGTTGATGTAGTCGATATCCTTCGGCTCGATACCGGCCCGCTTCACCGCGGCGCTCATGCAGCGATAGGCGCCATCGCCATCGGGCGAGGGGGCAGTGATGTGATAGGCGTCGCCGCTGAGGCCATAGCCAACCACTTCGCCATAGATCCTCGCGCCGCGCGTCATTGCGTGCTCGCGTTCTTCCAGGACGAGCGCGCCAGCTCCCTCGCCCATGACGAACCCGTCGCGATCGCGATCATAGGGCCGCGAGGCGCGCTGCGGCTCGTCGTTGAAATGGGTCGAGAGCGCTCGCGAGGCGGAGAAGCCGCCCATCGAAAGACGCGACAAGGGCGCCTCGGTGCCGCCAGCGACCATGACGTCCGCATCGCCGAACATGATCAGCCGCGACGCATCGCCGATGGCGTGCGAGCCCGTCGAGCAGGCGGTGACCACCGCGTGATTCGGGCCCTTAAGGCCATGACGGATCGAGACATAGCCGGAGGCGAGATTGATCAAACGCCCCGGGATGAAGAACGGGCTGAGCCGGCGCGGACCTTTTTCGTGCAGCAGCACGGCCGCCGTTTCAATGCCGGGCAGGCCACCAATCCCGGAGCCGAAAAGGACCCCGGTGCTGGTCTGATCTTCGTAGCTTTCCGGATGCCAGTGGGCGTCGTCGAGCGCCTGGTTGGCCGCTGCCATCGCATAGACGATGAACTCGTCGACCTTCCGCCGCTCCTTCGGCTCCATCCACTCGTCAGGATCGTAGCGCCCCTCCGACATCGGTCCGTGCGGCACCTGGCACGCGATCTGACAGGGGATATCGCTGACGTCGAAGGACGTAATGCGTGCCGCGCCGCTCTTGCCGGCGATCAACTTGGCCCAAGTTGCGTCAACGCCACAGCCAAGCGGCGTCACCATGCCCATGCCAGTTACGACAACACGCCTCAATCTCTGGTCCTTCGCCGGACAACCAGCCGATAGTCATGGCAGGGAATTGAACGGCTCAACCGTCCGTGGCGTTCTTCTTCAAGAATTCCACGGCGTCGCCGACGGTCAGAATCGTCTCCGCTGCGTCATCCGGAATCTCAACGCCAAACTCTTCCTCGAACGCCATGACCAACTCAACCGTGTCGAGGCTGTCGGCGCCGAGATCGTCGATGAAGCTCGCATTGTCGCTAACCTTCTCGGCATCGACACCGAGATGCTCGACCACGATCTTCTTCACTCGATCCGCGATGTCACTCATTGTTCGATCAACCCCGATTATCCCAATTGAACCAGTGAACCAGACTAGCCCCGATGTCGTCCAGAGGCCGGCGCATTGCTAGCGAAAGAGTTGGCCGAGCAAAACCAAAAATGAACGCGGTCAGCGTTTTTCTTGGTCTATCTCAACCGCATAGCGGCAATACGCGTTGTAGTAAGGCTCCTTAAGTCGTTTGCCTAACACACATATTTGCGGCGCGCTAGCAGCGCCTTCACGCCGCAGGCGTGGCCATCAATCCACAGGCAAACTAGCCCATATGGCCGCCGCCATTGATATGGAAGGTCTGCCCGGTGACGTAGGCCGCCTCTTCGCTTGCCAAGAAGACCACCGCAGCTGCCACTTCCCTCGGCGTGCCGAAACGGTAGGCCGGGACATCGGCAAGCGCGGCGGCAAGACGAGCCTCGTCGAAATTGGCCGTCATCGGCGTCTCGATATAGCCGGGAGCAACGCAATTCACGGTGATTTTCCGCCGCGCCACTTCCTTCGCCAGGCTCATCGTCATGCCGATGAGGCCAGCCTTCGCGGCGGCATAATTCACCTGCCCCGGATTGCCGGCCGACCCGACAACCGAGCCGATGGAGATGATTCGCCCCGACCGTCGCCGAATCATTCCACGCAGCGCACCGCGAATGAGCCGGAACGGCGCGGTGAGATTGACCTCGATCACGGCATCCCAATCGTCGTCGGAAAGTTTGATCGCGAGGTTGTCGCGGGTGATCCCGGCATTGTTCACCAGAATCTCGACCGGCCCTACCTTCTCCTCCACTGAGGGAATGAGCGCATCGACGGCGGCGCGGTCGGAAAGATCGCAGGCAAAGGTAATGCAGCGCTCTCCCAGATCAGCGGCGAGCTGAGCAAGCGCCTCCGTCCGTGTGCCGGTCGCAGCGACGACGCCGCCGTTCTCCACCAGGGCGCGGGCGATCGCCGAACCGATCCCGCCGGTGGCGCCGGTGACTAGGGCAACTTTGTCATTGAGTTGGAACATTGCGCGCTCTCGACTGCTATTCCGATCAGGCCAACATCTCGGCCAGCGCCCGGATCTCCGCCGGGTTGCCGGCAGACAGGGTCTCGGCTTCCGGCGCGATGCGGCGCACGAGGCCGGCGAGAACCTTGCCGGCGCCAAGTTCGACGAAGCGGGTCACGCCCTGCCCGACAAGCCACTCAACCGATTCGCGCCAGCGCACGGTCCCGGTGATCTGGTCGACGAGGCGCTCGCGGATCGAATCCGGATCGCCATGGGGCGCGGCGGTGACGTTCGCCACGACGGGGATCCTGGGCGCGCGGATATCCACGGCGGCCAGCGCCTCACGCATCTCGGCCGCGGCCGGAGCCATGAGGCTCGAATGGAAGGGGCCGCTCACCTGCAGCGCGATGGCGCGCTTGGCGCCGGCTTCCTTCGCGGCGGCCATGGCGCGTTCGATCGCGGCGCGGTGGCCGGAAATGACGATCTGCCCACCGCCATTGTCATTGGCGACTTCACAGATCTCGCGGCCCGCCGATGCGGCGGCGAGCGCCGCGACAGCGTCGGCGTCTAGGCCAATGATCGCCGCCATCGCTCCTTCGCCGGCCGGAACGGCCCGCTGCATCGCCTCGCCGCGAAGACGCAGCAAGCGGGCGACATCTTCAAGGCCGATGCTGTCCGCGGCGGCCAGAGCCGAATACTCGCCGAGCGAGTGCCCGGCAAAATAGGTCACCGATGGCGGCAAAGCCCCGATCATCGCCATGAGCGCGCGGTAGGCCGCGAGGCTGACGGCCATCAGGCCAGGCTGCGCAACGCGCGTGAGCATGAGATCGTCGGCCGACCCTTCCCACAAAATCTTCGACAGGCTTTCGCCGAGCGCGCCATCAACGGTTGCAAATACCTCGGCGGCGACGGGAAAGGCGTCAGCAAGGGCCTTGCCCATGCCAGGAGCCTGGCTCCCTTGCCCCGGATAGATGAAGGCTATCGACATTGCCGCCCCGTGTCGATTTGCAGGCGGCCCTTGTAGTGCCGCGCTCGGTTCGCTCGCCTTGTTTCTGCTTGGCAACCCCGTGTCAAGAACATCACAGCAACAGTCGGCGCGGCGTTGTGCGCCGTGCGGGCGGATTGGCACGGCCGCCGCCGGCTCCCGCCCTGCAGCACCGCCCTTGTCTTACCGGTCCTTTTCGGTCATAAGGCACGCGATTTTGGAAATGCCGGTTGACGGCTGAAAGGAGAGCGGCTTCGCGCCGTTGGGTCATGAGGGCCCGGTCTCCCTTGTCGTCGCTCTCGGAGATCTCCGACCGCCTTTTCTCGTGAAGGCTTCGGTGAGGCTTTGCGCCGGTAACATGAGGAAAGGCTACGATGCCCCTTTATGAGCATGTGTTTCTGGCCCGACAGGATATGTCCGGCCAGCAAGTGGAAGCGCTCGTCGACCACTTCAAATCGGTCGTGGCGGAGAATGGCGGCGAGATCGGCAAGGTCGAATATTGGGGCCTGAAGTCGATCGCCTTCCGCGTCCGCAAGAACCGCAAGGCGCATTACACGCTGATGAACATTACCGCCCCACCCGCGGCGATCGCGGAGATGGAGCGGCAGATGCGCCTCAATGAGGACGTGCTGCGCCATTTGACGCTGCGCGTCGAGGAGCTCGAAGACGGCCCATCGGCGATGATGCAGAAGCGCGACCGTGACGATCGCGGTGATCGTGATCGCGGCGATCGCCCGAGAGGCAGGGATTTCAGCCGAGATGGCGGACGTGACCGTCCGCCGCGGCGCGACGACCGTCCGTCCGACGGCGCGCAGGAGACAATGTAATGGTCGATATCAACCAATTGCCGACCCGCCGGCCATTCTTCCGCCGCCGCAAGTCCGATCCGCTTTCGGGCGCCGATGCGCCGAAGATCGACTACAAGGACGTGCGCCTGCTGCAGCGCTACATCTCCGAGCGTGGCAAGATCGTGCCGTCCCGGATTACCGCCGTTTCCGCCAAGAAGCAGCGCGAATTGGCGCGGGCCGTGAAGCGCGCGCGCTTCCTCGGCCTGCTGCCTTACGTGATCAAGTAGGAGCCGGGCCGATGCATATCATTCTGCTTGAGCGCATTGCCCATCTCGGCCAGATGGGCGACGAAGTGCGGGTTCGCGACGGCTTTGCGCGCAACTTCCTCTTGCCGCAGGGCAAGGCGATGCGCGCCAACGAGTTCAACCGCAAGCATTTCGAATCGCAGCGGGCGCAACTCGAAGCGCGCAATCTCGAGCGCCGGGGCGAAGCGGCCGCCGTCGCCGAGAAGCTCGACGGCCAGTCTTTCATTCTCGTGCGCCAGGCCGCCGAGACCGGTCAGCTCTATGGCTCGGTGACGACGCGCGACCTCGCCGACGCCATTACCGAGGCCGGTTTCAGCATTGGCCGCAGCCAAGTCAATCTCACCCAGCCGATCAAGACCATCGGCGTCCACCATGTCACGATCGCTCTGCATCCAGACGTCACCGCCACCATTATCGCCAATGTCGCCCGCTCGGCCGACGAGGCGGAGCGTCAGGCGCGCGGCGAGGATCTGACGATCGGCGGGCCGGATCGGGATGAGACGGACCTTGAGGTGGAAGTCGAAGCCGCCAGCGAAGAACTGGAGGTCGAGACCGATGATGCGGCGGAGGCGACAGCCGACGAAACGGCATCAGTACAGGGCAACGACAACGACTAACGTCAATTTGCGGACGTTAGTCGGCAAAGCCTCTTGCCTCTGATCTACTTCGATCTAGAATCATAGGGTGAAAGAGGACGGACCTGATGTCCCTGTTTCCCCTCGATCGTCTGCTTGATCGTCTGATCACCCACGGTCAACTAACAATCACCGGCGCCAAGAACGAGCGCCGGACGTTCGGAAGGGCCGGCACCGGCCCGGCCGTGACGGTGCGTCTGCACGATTCCGGCTTCGTCCGCCGCTTCATGATGCGGCCGACGCTGGTCATCGGCGAAGGCTATATGGACGGCTCCTACACGATCGAGGAAGGGACGCTGCGCGACTTCCTCGAGATTATCGTGGTGTCGTCCGAACGCAAGGAACCGCAAGGGTTCATCGGCAGCATGCTGTCGAAGTCGATGAGCATGATGCGGCGCAATGACGGCGAGCGCGCTTCGCGCAACATCCGCCATCATTACGATATCGATCACCGCCTGTACGAAATGTTCCTCGACGAGGACATGCAATATTCCTGCGCCTATTGGCGCGACGGCGTCGATTCACTCGAGCAGGCGCAGCGTGACAAGAAGGAGCACATCGCCAAGAAGCTCCTCCTCAAGCCGGGCATGAAGGTGCTCGACATCGGCTCCGGCTGGGGCGGCCTCGCCCTGACGCTGGCGCGGGACTACGGCGTCACCGTCACCGGCGTCACGCTGTCGACCGACCAGTATGAGACATCGACGCGACGCGCCGCGGAGGCCGGCCTCGCCGACCGCGTCACCTTCAAGCTGCAGGACTATCGCAACGAGACCGAGACCTATGACCGGATCGTTTCGGTCGGCATGTTCGAGCATGTCGGACTGCGGAACTTCGACGAGTATTTCGACCATCTCAGTCGGCTGCTGAAACCCGACGGCGTGGTGCTCCTGCACACGATCGGTCGCATGACGACGCCCGGACCGATCAATGCCTGGATGCTGAAATACATCTTCCCAGGCGCCTATCTGCCGAGCCTGTCGCAGCTGACGCCGCTGGTCGAGGAGCGCGCGATGTGGTTCACCGATATCGAGTTGCTGCGTGTCCATTATTCCAAGACCCTGGCGGTCTGGAACGAACGCTTCCAAGCGCGCCGGGCGGAAGTCGCGGCGATGCATGACGAGCGCTTCTGCCGCATGTGGGAGTTCTATCTGATCCTCAATGAGGTGGCGTTCCTCTACCGCACGCTCTGCGTCTTCCAGCTGCAGCTGACCAAGCAGATCGGCGTCGTGCCGATCACCCGCGACTACCTCTATGCCGGCGCCGGCGAGGCATCGGCCCAGCAGGCCGAACCGCTTCACGTCGCGGCCGGCAACGACCAGTCGGCGCCGCGCAAGCGCCGGACAGCGGGCTCGTCCAGCTAGCTGCCGACGCGTTGCGGCGCGTTCTTGAGTCAAGCTCAAATCTTGGTCGAACGCCCCCACCTGGCGGCGGAGAATCGATTAGAATTGAACGTCGCCAGCGGCTTGGCTGGCGTGGAGTCGCGCTAACGCGAATCGCGTCCCATTGTTGATTGCGTGGTTAACGTGTCCAATCCTGGGACAGGTCCGCGTAAGGTTCGACCGGCGCCTGCCGGTTCGGCTACATCGACGAACGACATCTCCAAAACGGAATACTGATGAACCTCCCTGCCCGCCAACTCGAACCGGCCGTCGACCCCTACCGCACCGCACCGCATAATCTCGAGGCCGAGCAGGCACTGCTCGGCGCGATCCTGATCAACAATGAAGCGTTCTATCGCGTCTCGGATTTCCTTGAGCCGAGCCATTTCGGCGAGCCTATCCACGGTCGCATCTACGAGATCACCGCCGAGATCATCCGCGCTGGAAAGACGGCGACGCCGGTCACGGTGAAGACGTTCCTGCCGGCCGAGTTCCGCGTCGGCGATCTCAATGGCCAGCAATATCTCGCCCGGCTCGCCGCCGAAGCGACGACGATCCTCAACGCCGGCGACTATGGCCGGACAATCTACGACCTCGCCCTGCGCCGCTCGCTGATCCTAATCGGCGAGGACATGGTCAACATCGCCTATGATGCGCCGGTCGACATGGCGCCGCGGACGCAGATCGAGGATGCCGAGCGGCGGCTGTTCGAACTCGCCGAGAGCGGACGGTTCGAGGGTGGCTTCACCAATTTCGAAGCCGCCCTGACCCATGCCATCGACATGGCGAGCGCCGCTTATAAGCGCGACGGGCATCTTTCCGGCATCGCCTCGGGTCTGAGCGATCTCGACCGTCTCGTCGGCGGCTTCCAGTCGTCCGACCTTGTCATCGTCGCTGGCCGCCCGGGCATGGGGAAGACCGCTCTCGCCACCAACATCGCCTTCAATATCGCTGCGGCATGGCGCGGCGAGACAGGCGCCAATGGCGAAGTGAAGACGGTCAATGGCGGCATTGTCGGCTTCTTCTCGCTGGAAATGTCGGCCGAACAGCTGGCCACCCGTATCATCGCAGAGCAGACGATGATCCCCTCTTCCGACATCAGGCGCGGCTCGATCCATGAGGACCAGTTCGCCCGCATCGTCGAGGTCTCCCGACAGATCCAGCGCATCCCGCTTTACATCGACCAGACGGGCGGCCTGTCCATCGCGCAGCTGGCTGCGCGGGCGCGGCGGCTGAAGCGGCAGCGCGGCCTCGACGTCCTTGTCGTCGACTATATCCAATTGCTGCAGGGCGGCAGTCGGCGCGGCGGCGAGAACCGCGTGCAGGAAGTCACCGAGATCACCAACAACCTCAAGGCGCTGGCCAAGGAGCTTAACGTTCCGATTCTGGCGCTATCGCAGCTCTCGCGCCAAGTGGAGCAGCGTGAAGACAAACGGCCACAGCTGTCTGACCTGCGCGAATCCGGCTCGATCGAGCAGGACGCCGACGTGGTCATGTTCGTGTTCCGCGAAGAGTATTATCTGAAGAACCGGAAGCCCAAGGAGGGCACCGAGGAGTTCTTCAAATGGCAGGCCGAGATGGAGGCCCAGGCCGGACGGGCCGAAGTGATCGTCGGCAAACAGCGGCACGGCCCGACCGGCGTCGTCGAACTGCAGTTCGAGGCCGATGTCACGCGCTTCTCCAACCTCGCGAGGCCGAACGGTCTGCCGGACCGCTACGACGACTAGCCGCGACGCGCCATCGCCTCGCCGCAGACGGTCACTATCGCCAGCCGGGAATCAGTTAAGGCTCTCGGACATGGACGCTGCGACGGACCTCGCCCCAGTCGGCGCCAGGCTGACAATCGACCTTGCCGCACTCGTCGCCAATTGGCGTGCGGTGGCGGCGCTCGCTCCGGCCTCCGAGACTGCGGCGGTGGTCAAGGCGGACGGCTACGGCATCGGCGCAGTGCCAGCGGTCCGGGCGCTCGCTGTCGCGGGCTGCAGCACGTTTTTCGTTGCCACGGCCGCGGAAGGCGTCGCCGTTCGCGCGGCGGCCCCTGAGGCTGTCATCTATGTCCTCAACGGGCTGCCGCCTGGCGGCGTCGCCGCGCTGGCCGGCGCCAATCTTCGTCCGGTCCTGAATTCGCTGCCGGCCATCGAGGAATGGCTTGGCGCGCGTAAATTCGGACGCTTGCCCCAGCCGGCCATCCAGATCGACACGGGCATGAACCGGCTTGGCCTTGCGATCGAGGAAGCGCGGGCGCTTGCCGCCGATCGCGGCCTCATTTCGGCGCTCAGCCCGACACTGGTGATGAGCCATCTCGCATGCGCCGATGAACCCGAGCATGCGAAGAACAGGGCGCAGAACGAGGCCTTCGGCGAAGTCCGTGCGCTCTTCGCCGACATTCCGGCCTCGCTCGCCAATTCCGCCGGGGTCATGCTCGGCGCGAACTACCAATATGACCTCACGCGGCCGGGCATTGCGCTCTATGGCGGTCGCGGCGTCATCAGGCGGCCAGCGCTGGCGACGGTGGTCACCGCCGAGGCGCCGGTTCTGCAAGTGCGCATGGCCGGCGCCGGCGAGACGGTGGGCTATGGCGCACGCCAGACCCTGAAACGAAGCGCCCGCCTCGCAATCCTCGGCATCGGCTATGCCGATGGCTACCACCGCGCCGCCGGCTCCACCGACGAGCGGGAGGGCGCGCATGTCTTCATTCGCGGCAAGGCGGCGCCACTGGTCGGCCGCGTCTCGATGGACCTGATGGTCGCCGATATCAGCGATATTCCCGGCGTCACCCGCGGCGATTGGGCCGAGCTATTCGGCGCAAACATTCTCGTCGACGACGTCGCCGACCGCGCCGGCACGATCGGCTATGAACTCCTCACCGATCTCGGGCGGCGCTACGCGCGCAGCTATCGCCCGGCGGCGTAGTTCGTTCACGTCTTGTTCTCTTTTGGGGGATAGGCTAAACCATCCTCATCGGAGAGCGAGGCGGGACACATGGCGAAACCACGATCGAGCTTTGTTTGCCAGAATTGCGGCGCGGTCAGCCATCGCTGGCAGGGCCGCTGCGAGGCCTGCGCCGAATGGAACTGCATCGTCGAGGAAGCCGTATCGGCAGGCCCCGCCCGTTCCGGCCTTTCGGCCAAACCGAGCCGCGGCCGCATCATCGACTTGCATGCGCTTGACGGCGCCAGCATAGAGCCGCCGCGCATGACGACGGGCCTCGCCGAGGTTGACCGCGTCATCGGCGGTGGTTTCGTCGCCGGGTCGGCGCTGTTGGTCGGCGGCGAACCCGGCATCGGCAAATCGACGCTTCTGCTTCAGGCCTGCGCCGCGCTGGCGCGAAAGGGCCGCCGCGTCGTCTATGTGTCGGGCGAAGAGTCGGTCGATCAGGTGCGTATGCGGGCGCGCCGGCTGCAATTGTCCGACGCGGCCGTTGAACTCGCGGCAGAGACCTCCGTCGAGGATATCCTCGCCTCCCTCGCCGCCGGTCCGCAGCCGGATTTCCTGGTTCTCGATTCGATCCAGACGCTGTGGAGCGGGCAGCTCGAATTCGGCGCCCGGCACCGTTGCCCAAGTGCGCGCCTCCGCCCAGGCGATGATCGCCTATGCCAAGCGGAGCGGCGCCGCCGTCTGCCTTGTCGGCCATGTCACGAAGGACGGGCAGATCGCCGGGCCGAAGACGGTCGAGCATATGGTCGATGCCGTCCTCTCCTTCGAGGGCGAGGGCAGCCAGCATTTCCGCGTCGTGCGGGCGCAAAAGAACCGCTTCGGGCCGACCGATGAGATCGGCGTGTTCGAGATGACAGGGGCCGGGCTTGCCGAAGTCGCCAACCCCTCGGAGCTCTTCCTGTCCGAACGGAACCCGTCGACCCCCGGCGTTGCGGTATTCGCGGGCATGGAAGGGACGCGGCCGGTCCTCTGCGAAATCCAGGCTCTGGTCGCCCCCTCGCTCCTCGGCACGCCACGGCGCGCCGTGGTCGGCTGGGACCCGTCGCGGCTGGCGATGGTTCTCGCCGTGCTTGAAGCGCGCTGCGGTGTCCGCTTCGGCGCCTGTGACGTCTATCTCAACGTTGCCGGTGGCCTGCGCATCGGCGAGCCGGCGGCCGATCTTGCCGTGGCGGCGGCCCTGGTGTCCTCGCTCAGCGGCCGCCCGCTCGACGCCAACAGCGTCTATTTCGGCGAAGTCAGCCTTTCCGGCGCGGTCCGGATGGTGGGGCAGAACGCCGCTCGCCTGCGTGAGGCGGAACGCCTCGGTTTCACCCGCGCCGTTCTGCCGGAGGCGGCGGTCGGCGAAGGCGGGAGGGACTTCGCCGTGGCAGGTATTTCTGAATTGGCGCAATTGGTGGCGATGATCGCGCATCTGGCGCGTGACGAAGCGGCAACATTCCCCAAGGAAAGCGAGCGGCTTAGCGCGACGGCGGCTTAGAATCGTGCTAGGCGGGCACTGGCTTCAGAATTGCCGTTCCCCGCGTCGCGAAAGTGCGAGTTATGTCGCTCACGCTTCTAGATATCATTGCCGCTGGCATCATCCTGATTTCGGCCGTGCTGGCGATGGTCCGCGGCTTCGTGCGCGAGGTCCTGTCGATCGCCTCCTGGCTGATCGCCGCCGTCGCGGCCTATTACCTCTACGTCCCGCTCCGGGACGTTATTCAGCCCTATATCGACAATGAGACCCTGGCGACCATCATTGCGGTCGCCGTGGTGTTCATTGTCGTTCTGGTCATCGTCACCTACATCACGATGAAGATTGCGGATTTGGTCGTGGACAGCCGCATCGGGTCGTTGGACCGGATATTCGGATTCATATTCGGTGCGGTGCGCGGCCTATTGCTGGTGGTAGTGGCGTTTTCGTTCTTCGTCTGGCTCGTGGAAAACCAGCCGGATTGGATGACGGAAGCACAAACCTATCCGATCCTCGTCGATCTGAGCGAGCAATTGGCGGCCTTGCTTCCGGCCGATATCGAGGCCCAGATCGTGGCGAGACTGCACGGCGAGGCACTGCCGGATACGACGCCGGCGCCGGCGAGCGGTGCCGCGGCGGACGCCACATCGGCGGTCGGCACACTGGACGACGAAGGTTTGCAACGGGCGATTAATGCGACTACCCCGGCCAATCCGGAACCTGCACCGGCCCCCGGGCCCTAGCCGCCGCGACGCCGGTTCGATGATAGGGACGAGATGAGCGACGTTTCACTCCACCCATTTGACGACGACAAGCTGCACGAAGAATGCGGCGTGTTTGGCGTGTTCGGCCATCGCGACGCCGCCGCCCTCACCGCCCTCGGCCTCCACGCGCTGCAACACCGCGGCCAAGAGGCGGCCGGCATCGTTTCGTCCAATGGTCGGCAGTTCTTTTCCGAGCGCCATGTCGGCCTCGTCGGCGACAGCTTTTCGACGGCCGCCGTCATCGACAAGCTGGTTGGCGATCGGGCCATTGGCCATGTCCGCTACTCGACCGCCGGCGGCACGCTCGAACGCAATATCCAGCCGCTCTTCGCCGAGTTCTCGGGCGGCGGCTTCGCGATCGCTCATAATGGCAATCTCACCAACGCCGAGTCCCTGCAGCGCGAACTGCAGAGCCACGGCTCGATCTTCCAGTCGACCTCCGACACCGAGGTGTTCCTGCACCTCATCGCGACGATCCGACAGGATCGCCTGCTCGACCGGCTGGTCGGATCGCTGAAGCGGGTCGAAGGCGCCTATTCCCTCGTCTGCCTGACGGGCAAGAAGATGATCGGCTGCCGCGATCCGCTCGGCGTACGGCCGCTCGTCATCGGTCGGCTCGACGACGCTTGGATTCTGGCGTCGGAGACCTGCGCTCTCGACATCATCGGCGCGACCTTCGTGCGCGACGTCGAGCCGGGCGAGATGATCGTCATTACCGTCGAAGGGCTGACCAGCCACCGGCCGTTCCCACCGCAGCCGTCACGCTTCTGCATCTTCGAATATGTCTATTTCTCCCGGCCCGACTCGAAGGTCGAGGGGCGCGCCGTCTATGACGTGCGCAAGCGCATCGGCGCCGAGCTCGCCCGCGAGGCGCCGGCCATTGCCGATGTCGTCGTACCGGTGCCGGATTCGGGCGTGCCGGCGGCCATCGGCTTCTCCGAGGCCTCGGCGATCCCGTTCGAGCTCGGCATCATCCGCAATCACTATGTCGGGCGGACCTTCATCGAGCCGTCCGAACTCGATCCGCCATATGGGCGTGAAGCTGAAGCACAACGCCAACCGCGAGGTGATCGAGGGCAAGCGCGTCGTGCTGGTCGACAATTCCATCGTCCGCGGCACGACCTCGTCGAAGATCGTGCAAATGGTGCGCGATGCCGGTGCCAAGGAAGTCCACCTTCGCATCGCCAGCCCGCCGACCAAAAACTCCTGCTATTACGGCGTCGATACGCCCGAGAAATCCAAGCTGATTGGCTCGCATATGTCGGTGCAGAAGATCCAGGAGTTCATCAAGGCGGACAGCCTCGAATTCCTGTCGATCGATGGCCTCTACCGTGCCGTCGGCGAGGCGCGCCGCAATGCCGTCGGCCAGCCGCAATTCTGCGACGCCTGCTTCACCGGCGACTATCCCACCACGCTCACCGACCACGCCCGGCGCGAGGATCGGCAGAACACCTTGCAGGCTGAGCCGGTCTAGTGCCCGGAGAACTTGCCGGACGCGTCGCGTTGGTCACAGGCGCTTCTCGCGGCATTGGCCGCGCCGCCGCGATGGCGCTCGCCGAAGCCGGCGCACATGTCATCGCGATTGCGCGGACCGTCGGCGGTCTGGAAGAACTCGACGACGCGATCAAGGCCACCGGCGGCGCAGCGACGCTGGTGCCGCTGGATATCACCGACGGCGACGGCATCGACCGCCTCGGTGCGGAGATCAATCAGCGCTGGGGTCAGGTCGATGCCCTGCTCGGCAACGCGGGCGATCTCGGCGTTCTGACGCCGCTGGCGCATCTCGATACCGCCGTATGGGACGCGACGCTGGCGGTGAACCTCACCGCAAACTGGCGGCTGATCCGCTCGATGGATCCGCTTCTGCGGAAATCCGACGCCGGCCGCGCCCTGTTCGTGACATCGGGTGCCGTCCGCAATTGCCGCCCGTTCTGGGGGCCCTATTCGATCTCCAAGGCCGGGCTGGAAGCGATGGTCCGCACCTATGCGGGTGAAGTCCAGTCCACCGGCGTCCGCGCCAATCTCTTCGATCCGGGGCCGACCCGGACGGCAATGCGGGCCAAGGCCATGCCGGGCGAGGACCCGGCGACGCTGCCGACGCCGGAAAGCATTGCCGGCCGGATGGTCGAGATGCTGTCGCCGTCTTTTGACCGCAACGGCGTTCTCTACATCGCCAAGACGGGCGCGTTCCACACCTTCAACTAAGTGCGGCGCTTCTTGCCGGCATAGGGATTGTCGCCGCGCCGCAGGGTGAGGCGGATGGGCACGCCGCCGAATTTGAAGGTTTCGCGCAGGCCGTTGACCAGATAGCGCTGATAGGCCGCCGGAACCGACTCCGGCCGCGAGCAAAACAATATGAAAGTCGGCGGCCGCGCCTTCGCCTGCGTGACATAGCGCAGCTTGATACGGCGGCCGGAAACGGCCGGCGGCGTGTGCTCGCTGAGCGCATCGGCCAGCCAGCGGTTGAGTTCGGCCGTGGAAACTCGCCGGTTCCAGGTCGCATAGGTCGCCACCACGGCGGTCATCAGTTTCTCGAGACCGGTTCCCCGTTCCGCCGATACCGGCAGCATCGAGATACCGCGCATCTGCGGCAGGAGGCGGGCCAGTTCCTCGCGCAGCTCGGCCTCGCGGGCCTGCTTGTCCTTGATCAAATCCCATTTGTTGAGAGCGATGACAGCGGCCCGTCCCTCGCGCTCGATGAGGTCGGCGATCTGCAGGTCCTGCTTGTCGAACGGCTGCGTCGCATCGATGAGGACGATGACCAGTTCGGCGAAGCGGATGGCACGCAACCCGTCGGCGACGGAGAGTTTCTCCAGCTTCTCCTGCACGCGGGCTTTGCGGCGCATACCGGCCGTGTCGAAAATGCGGAAACTGCGATCCTGCCAGGTCCAATCGATGGCGATCGAATCGCGCGTGATGCCGGCCTCGGGACCAGTCAGCAGCCGGTCCTCGCCGAGCAGCCGGTTGATCAAGGTCGATTTGCCTGCATTGGGGCGGCCGACGACGGCGATCTTCACCGGGCGATCGGGATCGAGTTCGTCGCCCTCGATCTCGGCCTCGGCGAGTGGCGGTTCGGCCTCGTCGGGCGGCGCGGAGATGTGCTCGGCGAGTGCGTCGTAGAGGTCGCTCAGACCTTCGCCGTGCTCGGCCGAAAGCGCAATCGGGTCGCCCCAACCCAGAGTGTAGGCCTCCATGACGCCCGGACCGGTCGCCTTGCCTTCGGCCTTATTGGCGACGACGATGACCGGCTTTCCGGATTTGCGCAGGAGCGCGGCGAAGGTCTTGTCGTCAGGCATCACCCCCGAACGCGCGTCGATCATGAAGATGGCGAGATCGGCGTCGGCGATGGCCATTTCCGTCTGCCGGCGCATCCGGGCTTCCAGGCTGCCCTCGGGCGCCTCTGCAAGGCCGGCGGTGTCGACGACGGTGAAGGCAAGATCGCCGAGCCGCGCCTCGCCGCTCCGCCGGTCCCGCGTCACGCCGGGGCTGTCGTCGACCAGCGCCAAACGGCGGCCGACAAGCCGGTTGAATAGGGTTGACTTGCCGACGTTCGGCCGTCCGACCAGCGCCACCTCGAAATGGGGCGACATCTGGCGGATCAGTTGCCGGCCGGCGCTGCCAGCGGATTGATGATGGCGGCCGGGTTGAGGCCCGGCAACAGCGGCATGAGCGTATCGACGCCCGGGGCAGTTGCCGCTGGTGCGGGTTCGGCCGGCGTTGTGGCTGCGGGTGCCGCGAAGGGATTGACGCCCGTTTCTGCCGGTGTTGTGGCCGCTGCGCCCGCGGTTCCCGCGGCAAATCCGGTTGGCGGGGCCTCGGTGGCCGCGCCGGAAGTGCCGGTCTGGGCAGTCTGGTTCGCCATGTGAGCGTTGATATAGGCGAACAGCACCGTGGCCCTGGCGTTCGTCGTCTGGTTGGCGAAGGGGTCCTGCACCATCTGGATGACCCACTGGCCGGCCTGATCATACTCGCCCGCGGCGATGGCCGAGACCGCCATCACTTCAAGCGCCAGAACCCGGTAAGGATTGCCGTTCACGTTGAATTGCGAGAGGCGCTGCTGGATATCGGCAAGCGGCGCGGAGTCGACGAGCAGATAGGCGGCGCGAATACGGGCGGTATCACGAAGCTCGGGGTCGACACTGTCATCGGCCGCCACCTCGTCGAAGGCCTCGACAGCGCCACGGGCATCGCCCTGTTCGGCGCGGATGCCGGCGATCGCCATCAGCGCCAAGGTCGGATAGGTGCCGTAGCCATCGCCGATGAGCGCCTGGAAGGCGGTGGCCGCTTCGTCCAGGCTGCCGTCGCGATAGAGGTCGACGGCGGCCTGATAGCGGTCGCCGGATTCGGCCTCCTTGCCGTTCTGGATCGACTGCATGATCTGATAGGCGGCGACGGCCACGACGATCAGGATCGCGAGGCCGATGAGGAACTTGCCGTATCGCTTCCACAGCCGGTTCAGCTGCTCGCGGCGAAGGTCTTCATTTACTTCGCGAAATACGTCCGACATCGACTGCAATCGTCCTTAGCTGGTGCCGCTCGCCCCGGCGCGCGCGACCTTAGCCGCCGCTCATTTTCGGCGCAATGCGCGCCACCGTTCAGCGGCGCGGCAGATATACATGATCCTCATCGGGAAACCGCCGCGACCGGACGTCTTCAGCGTAGTCTTCGACGGCCTTGGCGATGTGATCGGCCAAGGCGCCATAGCGCTTGACGAATTTGGGCACGTTCGGGCTGAGGCCGAGCATGTCCTCCAGCACGAGGATCTGGCCATCGCAGGCAGCGGACGCCCCGATGCCGATGGTCGGAATGGATATGTCGGCGGTGATCTGGCGCGCCAAGGGCTCGACGATGCCCTCGAGAACGATGGCGAACGCGCCTGCCTCGGCGACGGCGCGGGCGTCGGCGGCCACCGCCTCGGCGCCGGCGGCGTCACGGCCCTGCACCTTGAAGCCGCCCATCGTGTTCACCGATTGCGGTGTCAGGCCGACATGACCCATGACCGGGATGCCTCGTTCGGTCAGGAAGCGGATGGTTTCGGCCATGCGAAGGCCGCCCTCAAGCTTGATGGCGCCGCAGCCCGTTTCTTTGAGCACCCGCGCCGCGGAGCGGAAGGCGACCGCTGGGCTTTCTTCATAGGAGCCGAACGGCATGTCGACGACAACAAGTGCCCGCTGCGAGCCGCGCATCACGGCCTGGCCCTGCAAGATCATCATCTCCAGCGTCACGGGAAGCGTCGTCTGCAGGCCGTGCATGACCATACCCAGCGTATCGCCGACCAGCATGAAGTCGACCGTGCGGTCGAGGATCGCCGCGGTGTGCGCGTGATAGGCGGTCAGCGCCACCAAAGGCTCGCCACCCTTACGACGGGCGATATCGACGCTGGTCATACGGCCCGGGGCCGGCGTGATCGACAAGGCAACGCTCCTGTTTTGCAGCGATCAGGGGCTTAGCCGATTGGCCGGGTTACGGAAAGTCATGGCAGCCGGTCGCCCCTTGCAAGGCAAAACTCGGCAGAACCGTCCATCTCGGCTACAAGCCAGCAACCCCCGAACAATCCGGCACCGCTTTTTGACCCAAACGCTCACCATTTCGATGCTCGGCCATTCCGGCGACGGCGTCGCCGAGACCTCCAGCGGCCGGGTCTTCGTGCCGTTCACCCTGCCGGGCGAAACGGTCGAGGCTGAGCTGGCCGGCGAACGGGCCATCGTTTCCCGGATCGTCACACCGAGCGGCGATCGGCGCGAGCCGCCCTGCCGTCATTTCGGCCTATGCGGCGGCTGTTCGCTCCAGCATTGGGACGATGCCGCCTATCGGTCCTGGAAACGCGAGCAGGTGGTAGCTGCCTTCGCCCAGCGCGGCGTGGACGCTCCGGTCGCGGATCTGATCCCCTGCCCGCCAGCGAGCCGAAGGCGCGCCGTCTTCACGGCCGAACGAAATGGCCGACAGGTGACGCTCGGCTTCAACCGCGCCGGTAGCCACGACGTTGTCGCCATCCCGGATTGCCGCGTGCTGGCGCCGGCGATCATCAGCCGGC
Source organism: uncultured Alphaproteobacteria bacterium (assembly GCA_963732865.1). Classification (GTDB taxonomy): domain Bacteria; phylum Pseudomonadota; class Alphaproteobacteria; order Rhizobiales; family Kaistiaceae; genus JADLGL01. The sequence goes on from CAVTBC010000001.1 coordinate 676,812, forward strand.
TTGAGGCGATCGCCGCCGTCATTGCGCCGCTCGTCGCCCCGAGCCGCCGCGTTCGCGTCACGGTCATCGCCGCCGACAACGGCCTCGACATCGCGGTCGATGATGTGGGCCGCATCAACGAACAGGCGCTCGACGCGCTGCCGGGCCGCATCGCCGACCCGGCGATCGCGCGCGTCACGGTCGCGGGCGAGATCGCCTTCCGCGACCGCGAACCGGAAATCGCCTCGGGGGGCACGACGCTCTTGCCGATTCCGGGCGGCTTCATCCAGGCTGTGGCGGCGGCGGAAGCGGCGATGGTGACGGCCGTGCTTTCGGCGGTCGGGAATGCGCGGAGGGTGGCGGACCTCTTCGCCGGAATCGGCACCTTCAGCCTCCAGCTCGCGCGGCATGCGCAAGTGATGGCCGCCGATGGCGATGGCGCGGCGATCGCCGCCCTCGGCCGCGCCGCGAGCCGGGCGCGAGGCCTGAAGGCCATCGCAGCGGAGGAGCGCGACCTCTTCGCCGATCCAGTGACCACGATCGAGCTAAAGGCGTTCGATGCCGTGGTGTTCGATCCACCGCGCGCTGGCGCAAAGGCGCAGGCGGAGCGGCTTGCCGCCTCTTCAGTGCCGCGCGTCGTGGCCGTCTCGTGCAATCCGGCGACGCTCGCCCGCGACGCCCGCATTCTGATCGACGGCGGCTATCGCCTCACTAGCGTCACACCGATCGACCAGTTCCTGTGGTCGGCGCATATCGAGGCGGTGGCGACCTTCGAGCGCTAGCGGAGCGCCACTTCGGCGCGGCGGAAGCAGGCGGCATCGTGATCGTTGGCGATGCCGACCGCCTGCATCCAGGCATAGACGATCGTCGGCCCGACGAATTTGAAACCGCGGCGCTTCAGCTCCTTGGAGATTTGCTCAGACAGCGTTGAGGTCACGACGCGGCTATGGCCGTCGCCAGTGACAGCTTTGCCGTTGGTAAAGGACCAGCAGAAGTCGCTGAAGCTCTCGCCGCGATCCTCCATCTCGCAATAGATGCGGGCGCCGGCGATGGTCGCCACGATCTTGGCGCGGGCGCGGATGATGCCGGCGTCGGCCATCAAGCGCTCGACGTCCGCCGCGCCGAAGCGCGCCACCCTACGCGGATCGAAGCCGACGAAGGCCTTGCGGAAGGCCTCGCGCTTCTTCAGCACGGTGATCCAGGCGAGGCCGGCCTGGAAACCCTCCAGCATCAGCATCTCCCAGAGCGTGCGGGAATCGCGCTGCGGCACGCCCCATTCCTCGTCGTGATAGGCGCGCATCAACGCGTCAGTCCCGGCCCAGTTACAGCGATGGAGGTGGTCAATCATTCGGGCTCCGTTTTAGGCGCTGCAGGCGACCGTCATCGTAAAGCACGCCCACGAATTGGCCGGCACGGCCAACCAAATTGGTGGTATTGCAGTTCGACACGAGGTTGGCCGCATATGGCAAAAGGAACTTGGCTTCGGCCCCTTTCTCTAACGCCTCTTTCTCGCGCTGCGTTGGCGCTCGTTATGTTTTCGACATGGGCGGTTGCCAGCTTCGGCCAGGAGACGCCGCCCCGCGGCGTCGTTCCAACGTCGGACGTCCAAGTCAACCTCACCTTCGCCCCGCTGGTCCAGGTCGCAGCGCCGACCGTCGTCAACGTCTACGCGACACGGGCAGCGCAAAACGGGGAGCGCGCCCGCCAGGGGCTTGGCTCCGGCGTTATCGTCGACCCGTCCGGGATCATCATCACCAACAACCACGTCATTGACGGGGCCGCCGATATTCGGGTGGCGCTGGCCAACGGCGTCGAACTGCCGGCCCAGGTCATCATCGCCGACAGTCGGCTCGACCTTGCGGCGATCCGCATTCCTGTCGATCGCGGCCCCTATCCGGCACTCGCGATCGGCGACTCCGACGCCCTGCAGATCGGCGACCTCGTGCTCGCAATCGGCGATCCATTCGGCGTCGGGCAGACCGTCACAAGCGGCATCATCTCGGGCCTGACGCGCGAGATCCCGAACAGCGCGCCCGGCGGGCCGGTCTTCATTCAGACCGACGCCGCGATCAACCCCGGCAATTCCGGCGGCGCGCTGATCAACAATATGGGCCGCCTCGTTGGCATCAACACGGCCATCGTCTCCCGATCGGGCGGCAATGAGGGGATCGGTTTTGCCATCCCTTCCAACCTCGTTTCCGTCTTCCTGGATGCTGCCCTTCGTGGCGAAACCGTCCGGTTCCCGTGGACGGGCGCGTATTATGAAGACGTCACGCAGGCCGACGCAGACAACGCCGGCATTGCCGCGCTGCGCGGGGCGGCGATCGTCGACATCTTCGACGACAGTCCGGCCTCTGCAGCCGGCCTCCAGTTGGGCGACGTTGTTCTTGCGATTGACGGTATCCCGGTCGACCAGGCGAGCGACCTCACCTACCGCACCATCCTCGCCGGCCTTGGCCATGTCGCCGACTACGAGGTCGTGCGGCAGGGCGAGATCTTTCACGTCAGCGTCGACGTTGTGACTGCGCCCGAAACCGTTCCGCCCGAGCCCGCGAGGATCACCGGCTCGTCGCCCCTGTCAGGCGCTGCGGTCGCCAATCTGTCGCCGGCTCTCGCCGAGGAAATCGGCTATGCCGGAATCGCGCGCGGCGTCATCATCCAGAGCGTATCGCCAGGCTCAACAGCGGAGCAGGCCGGCTTCCAGGCCGATGACGTCATTGTCTCCATCAACGGCGCCGCGATGATTTCGACCAGCCAGCTGGAGCATCTGGTGATTGCCGCGCCTGCGAACTGGCAGATGCAAATCCTCCGCGCCGGTCAGACGATCTCGCACACCTTCAACCGCTGACGCCTGCCGGATCGGCTTGCCTTCCGCACCCGCTTCGGCTCCGAGGCCGATCGTGCCTCAGGCTGGCGGCCCGAACCAGGTTGCGAGCGCATCCGCGAGTCCTTGCTGGCTGCTCTCTCCGACCCAGGCAACATAACCGTCTGGGCGGATCAACACGGCCGCAGGAGCGGCGACGGGACCGATGACGGGAAGCTCCCAGGCACCGTCATATGCCGCTTCGACGAGCCGAACCCGATCGGCCCAAGGCGTGATGTCGAGGTCGCCGGCCTTGCCGAGATTGAGCAGGAGCGGCTTCGCCGCGTGAAGCAGCGCGAAGACCCTCACGACGCCATCCGTCGTCTTGAGGTCGAGGTCTGGCATGCGGCGACCGAGCAGCGGATGCCCTTCGCCAAGGTCGTAGTGAATGTCGAGCCCCGACATCATCCCGGCGATGCGCTTGCGCGGCCCATCCATGCCGAGGAGATCGGACATGATCGTGCGCAGCGCGTCGGTGCGTTCGTCCGTGCGCAGCAACGCGACCTGCGCCATGGTGTTCTGCAACAGGGCGGCGCCGACCGGGTGCCGTTCGGAATGGTAGGTGTCGAGGAGGGTTTCCGGCGCCGTCCCGCTGACCACCTGCGCCAGCTTCCAGCCGAGGTTCACCGCGTCCTGGACACCGATGTTGAGGCCCTGCCCGCCGACCGGATAGTGCACATGGGCGGCGTCGCCTGCGAGCAGCACGCGGCCCTTGCGATAAGACGCCGCCTGCCGGGCCATGTCGGTGAAGCGCGAAATCGAAGCCGGGCTGTGGACGCCATAGTCGGTGCCGTAAACGGCGATGAGCGCCTCTCTGAGATCCTGCAGGGTGGGTTCGTCCGTTCGGCCGACCTTCGGTTCCGTGAGCAGCACCCTCACCCGCCCCTTGCCCTCCATCTTGCTCAGGCCATGCAGACCGTGGGCGTCGCGGCGTGCGCCCCACGCCGGCTCATCGGTCAGCTGCACCTCGGCGATCAGATTGCTGATCGTCGGGTCCCAGCCGGGAAAGTCGATCCCGGCCGTCTTGCGGATGAGACTGCGCCCGCCGTCGCAGCCGACGAGATAGTTCGCCCGCAACGACCGACCGTCGGACAGCTCCGCCGTGACGCCGGTCTCGTCCTGCGTGAAACCCGTCACGTCGACGCCGCGATGGATCGGGACGCCCAGCTCGTCGACCCAGGCGGCGAGGATGCGTTCGATATCGCTCTGCCACAGGGCGAGCCCATAATTGTGCCGCGTCGGGAAGTCGCTGATGTCCAGGCGAATCCACGCGAACCCCGCAACCTGAGCCTTCTGTCCCTCGGACAGGAACCGATCGGCGATGCCGCGCTGATCGAGAATCTCGATGGTGCGCGCATGCAAGCCGCCGGCGCGCGAGCCAGCGACCTCCTGGTTCGGCCGCCGTTCGACGATGGCGACGTCGACACCCGCCAAGGCCAGCTCTGCCGCCAGCATCAGCCCGGTCGGCCCTCCACCCACGATCAAGACATCGGTATCCGGCATGGTCCCCCGTTCTTCGCAGGCCAATGCCTGCTGGCGTTCCCACCGGTGAGGCGGGCGCGCAAATTGTTGCTGAAGGCCGGTGGAGGTACGAGCAAAGCGAGGGCTCTGCAATTCTTGTAGTTTTTTAGTTTGGCCCCATATCTAAGCTGGCAGGGAGGCTTGGCTTATTCCTGCGGGCCGTTTTGGCCGGCCCGACGCTCAGTCGAACACGTTCCAGCAGATCGAATTGCGGTTCTGCTGATCCTCCAGAACCAGCGCTCTGACCTCTTCCGGCAATTGCTCGCGCTGCCACGCGCATTCGCGACGCCCGGCTTCATCCCGCTCAGCTTCGGACGCCGCTTCCCGCGCTGCCTTGATGGCGTAGGCCGCCGCGCCAAGATCATGCGCCGCGACATGTCCGACGGCCGCGGCCTGGCCTGCTGACAGCGCGGCATATTTCGCCGCGCCGGAAACCTCGCGTGCGGCAGCGTTGGAAGCGAACGCCGCCTCGCGCGACTGCATCATCGTCACCTCGCCGCGTACCCATGCATGCGTCATCTCGATGGCCTTTCGCGGCCGCTCATCATCCGGCCGTACCGTCTCGAAGTAGTGCAGAACGTGTTCCGTGCAGGCCGCCGCCCATGCCGCCAGCAGATGGTGATCGGCGTCGGTCAGCGTGCCGCCGCGCCTGATCGTGATGAGGCGCGGATCGCGCTCCTTGGGGAGGATCATCGTTCCAACTTTCCGCGGGCCGCCGGCCGGACGATGTCAAGCTTCGGGCCCGCGACGCCTGCCGCGATCGCGCTTTGCTCAGCTCGCTTCGGCCGCCTGCTTGGCTTGGTCTATAATCCGCTCGATCGCCTGTCGGAAGTCGTTTCTCGTCGCCAAGCGCTCGGCCGGCGGCACCGCTTGCTCGTTCCAAGTGATGGTGGCGACAATCTTCGAGTGGAGCGGTTCCTCCACCGGCTGCACTTCGATGGTCGCCTGGTAATCGGCCGTCCCCGCCAGGCCGTTTATGGTCTTGTACGTGTAAGACAGCTCCCCTCGCTCCAGCAGTTGCTGCTGGGTGCCATCGGCGAGGAGCCGGATCGAACCCACCCCGCCGCCACCCTCCACGCACCTACTTGGCTCCCCCATCACCACCGCCACGTAGCAGAACTCTCTCAGGAAATCCCAAGTCTTCTCGGGCCAGGCGAATACATAGATCTCTGTCGTGTAGGTCTCGGCCATGGCCGCGACGGGAACTGCCACACCGGCAACAACTATGAACAAGGCCGCTACCGTCCGATTCCAAAATTGTTGTTCTTTCATTTCTTCCTCCCTGAGTTTTTCACCGCATCCTGCAATGCCCTACTCGTTCGGCGCGTAGATCCAAATGCTGGCGCGGGCACCGTCCTGCGCGCGCGCCGCGACAAACAGTTGGCCGAGTTCCGGTACGAATAGGCCCGTGCGGATGTTGGGCGCGGTTGGGGTTTGGCCAACCAACTCATAGACATTAACGCCGTTACTTCGGACGAATGTTATGACTTCGCCGCTTCCGCAAATGACATGAACCTGCTGGCGAGCTGGATCGACAACGATGTCATCGCTGTCGCCGCATAAGGGTAGCGTTGCGAGGTTATGCCCGTCTTGCAGCGCGTATATGCCCAGGCTCCCCGGCGCACGGAATCCCGCAAGGAGAACGTCGCCATCGATCGCCATCGGGAAATTTGCGCCCGCTTGACCGGTGCTCCAGACGTCCGCGAGCGTTGCCGCGGTGACGTCGATTGCCACGATCTCCTGGGTGTCGGGAATGTTGGCCACAACTCGGGCCCCCGATGGCTCGAATTGAAAGCCCTCGACGTGACCGGAGAGGGCCACGCGGTTCACGTCCCCGGTGGTCGTGTCGAGGAGCGCGAGGCCATTCGAGAACCCAACCGCAATGAAACGCCCACTGGGATCGGCGTGAACGTTGTCGGCGTCCACGCCAATCGGCACCGTTGCGAGCAACGACATGTCCGGCACCGAGTAGGAGCGCAGCATCCCATCGATGCCGGTCGCGACATAGAGGGTATGCGTTCCGGCGACGTAGGCGAGACCCTGCGCCCGCGGTAGGTCGGAAAGTCGTGAGCGGACGGAGCTGCTGTCGAGATCAATCACGGAAACGCTGTTGTTGCCCAATTCGGCGACGAAGAGCAGATGGTCCTCAACGTCGACGGTGAGGTGGTCTATCCGCCCGGTGACGTCCCCGAGGTCGATTGTGCCGACTTGCGCCAAGGGACTGGTCTGCGGCGAAGCGGGACTCGCCCCGGCGACAACGACAAGGACTGCCAACCCTAGGAGAACTGGTCGCTCAATCAACATGGATCGACGGTGGAAGCTTCAATTTCCGAGTTAATAATAGGGGTCAGATTTCAAGGCTGAATTGAGGCTAGTGAAGTAAATTCCGATTATTGAGGGGTAACAATCAGTTATGGACTGGCCTCTTCCCTTCGAAAGAGGCCAGTTTTTCTGGATATATCTCCCCGGACTGCCGACGAGCGGAAGTTGTTCGCAACTGAGCCGTTCTCGCCGGAAGATCCATCTGAGCTCGGAAACGAGCTTCACGCCCGTCGTTGCTGCTGACACACCCGCCGAGCGGGTTTCGACCCGGTGGCGGGAACGTGTCAGAGCGCCGGGCGCACGCCGTCCTTTTCCACTTGCACGTAGTTGGTCCGGTAGGTTCCAGGCCCGGTCGGCGTGGCGGCGACAAACACGTAGGCGCCCGGCACCAGGAGCGATCGATCTCCATCGTTCCGCGTATAAAGTACGGGAATGTCAGGGGGAACGACAACGGTCCAGTCCGCGCCGCCGTTTCGTGGTCCGTAGTGGACGGTTATCTGCCTGCCGTCGCCCACATTCACCGCCTCGGTGACAACGCCGTTCGTCATCATCGCGGTAGGCTCGAACTCGTTTTCCCATGGCGCATGGTAGTTGCCGGCATTGTCGAGGACATGAACTTCGATCGGGACGGGTACGCCGTCGGCGCCTTGCACCGTCGTCACTCCCAGTCCGACGCCAGGGTCTAAATCAGCCAATGTGAGACGGTCACGTTGTAGCCAACGACGAGGATCAGTCCGAGACCGACGGTGACCGTCTCCTGCTCTCGCGTGGTCATCACCATCGTATTTCCGTCGATCGAAACGATCGTTCCACGCAGGAACTCGTACGCAGGCTGTGCCGCGACGGGCGTGCATAACGCGATCACCAGCGCGGCGCCAAAGGCCGCAGATGCTCTTCTGATCATGAAACAATGTCCTTCCTGGCCGAGGGGTGGCCCGGCAAGCGGCTCAGTCCGTATTACCAAGACGCTGCGGACGCCGTCTTTATTCCCGCGGTTCGTTCCCCCGCCCCGGATCGTGATCAGCCGCGGATCGCGATTTGAGCAGGATCAGCGGGGCATGTCGGCAATGGTGGAAGACGGCCTTGCCCCTCGTCTAGCTTTTCGGCTCGTACCGCATCGCTACCGCCCCCGAGCCGAACTCCTGCCGGTCCACGAGCTTCAGGTCCACCAGCATCGACAGCCCGGCAAACAGAGTCGGCCCGTGGCCGGCGATCCTCGGATGGACGATGAACTCGTACTCATCGATCAATCCCATCTCCGCCAATGCCAAGGGGAGTTGCAGGCCGCCAACGAGCAGGCCCTTGCCGGGCTGCTGCTTCAAGGCGTGAACAGCGTTCGCAAGGTCATCGCCGCGTACGATTTCCGCGTTCCAGTCGACCTGCTCCAGCGAGTTCGACACGACGTATTTCTTGGCCGCATCGATGGTGCGGGCGAAGGGTTCCATCCAATCGGCCATCCAGTCGGGCATCTCGCCTGACGGCGCTGGCCGCCAGGCAGCCTCCATCATTTCGTAAATGACCCGGCCGAAGATCAGCGCATCAGCCTGCGCGAGAGTCTCTTCGGCGTGACGATGCAGTGCCTCGTCAGCGATCATGACGCGGTGATCGCAGCAGCCATCCAATGTCACATTGATGGAATAGCGAAGCGGTTGCATCCGTCAGACCTGTCACGATCAAGGCAGGATTGGAAGCTGCCGGTCATCATGATCGACCGGCGCCGACGATGGCCCGCAGCGGCCGCCGAGATTTTTTCTGCTTGATGTCGAATCCCTGCCCGGTCGTTCGTCGAAGTAGTGAAGACAAAGACAGCTTGCCCCGGCGTTTCAGGAGACAGCCAATGACACAGTATTTGGTCGCCGTTCAGCTTCCCGACAACTACGACCCAGCCCTCGAGGACGAGGCGATGCGCGACGACATCGCAGCGCTTAACCAGGAGATGGAGGCCGCCGGCATTCGGATTTTCGTCGGCGGCCTAGAGGCGGCAAGCAGCGCGAAGGCGCTGCGGATGCGGCCGGACGGCAAGATGCTCATCACCGACGGCCCGTACATAGAAGCGAAAGAGCATATCGGCGGTTTCTGGGTGCTTGAAGCCGCTGATCTCGACGAGGCGATGGCGTGGGGGCGCAAAGCCGCCGTCGCCTGCCGTGCCCCGATTGAAGTGCGCCCCTTTCGCTGAGGCTCGGCGCTCGTCCTCTCTGCGCACGAAGCTGGAGGAAGATCATGGGAAAGATCATCGCGCTGGAGGTCGTACAACCGCGACAAATTTAGGGTTGTCCGTCGGGAACCGGGCCGAGATTGACGATGTCGTACCGGTCGTTCACCGTCGACATCTTCCGTTCGTCGGTGAAATCAGCGTCGCTGAACTTGGAGATCTCGGCCAGATAGCCGTCGAAACCGGACGGCTGGTAGATCATCAACATCCGTGCTCCAGTCTCACCACGGGCGACACTGCAGGCATGCGGAACACCGGGAGGCACGTGGAGGCAAGATCCCGGAATGGCGGTCATCCAGTCGCCATCGACGTAGAAGTCGACGCGACCTTCGAGGATGTAGAAGGTCTCGGCATGTTGGCGATGCAGATGAAGCCCCAGCCGGAACGCCGCCTTCAGATTGTCCTCCATAAGCGTATAGGCGCCACCGGTATCCTGTGCACCGACCTTCACATAGGTGTGGTCGGCGCTCCAGTCGTAGTCCTTTCCTCCCATCGGAGGCAGGAAGCTGTAGCGTGATGACATGGGTCACTCCGGAAGAGGAAGAAAGAGAACGCGATCACGTTCGTTCCCCGAGGTGGTGGGAACGATAGGGCCGGCGTGCTGAGTGATGTCAGCGGGTCCTCTCCACCCACTGCGAGCGCCACTCCGGCGGATCCGACCGCGGCGCGAAGTATGCTGCTTCGCGGGCAATCTTATCGTCTCGAAACTCGAAGATCGTGGCGAACTCGAAGACGCCGTTGCCCCCATAATCCATTGTTCCCTCCACGATCCAAACGTCCCCATGACCACGTATCTGTCTCGGTGTGAACATCGCGTCCAGAACGTACTTGTCGCCAACCCCGGAGGTTTTGCGCAATGCGGTGGTTGGAAGACCCGGGTAGTTCATGGCGATGGCCATGATGTTGGAGACACCGACAGCGCGCTCCCCCGTTTGCGGGAACTCCTGGACCGCGTCCGTACGGTACAGTCCGGTCAGCACTTTCCAATCTTGCGTCTGTACTGCTGAGACCCACTTATCAATGACTGCGCCTCGATCTTGCATTGGTGCCTCCTCCATCAACAAAGCCGGCATCATATAGAGTGGGTGTGCCTTTCGCTCTTGAAACGACGATCGGCCTTAGAGGCTCAATGTCCGCTCCGCGTCAGAAGCGGACATTCACCACCGGTCGAGGTTGAATGCGTCGTCCACTCGCACTGCGTTCCCACGCCAGCCCGAACCTTTGAAGTCACTCCCACTCGATCGTGCCGGGCGGCTTGGAGGTCACGTCGTAGACGACGCGGTTGATGCCGCGGACTTCGTTGACGATGCGATTGGCGGCGCGGCCGAGGAAGGCCATGTCGAAATGATAGAAGTCAGCGGTCATGCCGTCGACCGAGGTGACGGCCCGCAGCGCACAGACGAAATCATAGGTGCGGCTGTCGCCCATGACGCCGACGGTGCGCACCGGCAGGAGCACGGCGAAGGCCTGCCAGATGGCGTCATAGAGGCCCGCCTTCCGAATCTCGTCGAGATAGATGGCGTCGGCCTTGCGCAGGATCGCGAGCTTCTCGACGGTGACCTCGCCGGGGCAACGGATGGCGAGGCCCGGGCCGGGGAACGGATGGCGATCGACGAAATGGGACGGCAGGCCGAGCTCGCGCCCAAGCTCGCGCACCTCGTCCTTGAAGAGCTCGCGCAGCGGCTCGACCAGCTTCATCTTCATGCGCTCGGGCAGGCCGCCGACATTGTGGTGCGATTTGATCGTCACCGACGGACCGCCGGTGAAGGAAACGCTTTCGATCACATCGGGGTAGAGCGTCCCCTGCGCCAGGAAATCGGCGCCGCCGAGCTTCGCCGCTTCGGCGTCGAACATGTCGATGAAGAGGCGGCCGATCGTCTTCCGCTTCTGCTCGGGGTCGGTGACGCCGGCGAGCTCCTTGAGGAACACGCCCTCCGCCTCGACATGGACGAGCGGGATGTTGAACGAGCCGCGGAAGAGCTCGACGACATCCTTCGCCTCGTTCAGGCGCATCAGGCCGTGATCGACGAGTACGCAGGTGAGCTGATCGCCGATCGCCTCATGGATCAACACCGCCGCAACGGCTGAATCGACGCCACCGGAGAGGCCGCAGATGACACGGCCCTTGCCGACCTGTTCCCGGATCTGGGCGATCGCGCGGTCCTTGAAGGCGGCCATTGTCCAGTCACCGGCAAGGCCGGCAACGCCATGGACGAAGTTCGCCAGCAACCGCGCGCCGTCCGGCGTATGCGCGACCTCCGGGTGGAACTGGACGCCGTAGAACTTCCGGCCCTCGTCGGCGATGGCGGCGAAGGGCGCGCCCTCCGAGGTGCCGATGACCGAGAAGCCCGGCGGCAGCGCGGTGACGCGGTCGCCATGGCTCATCCACACCTGATGGCGGCTGGCGGCCGGCCAGATGCCATCGAACAGCGCCGAAGCTGACCCGACGTCCAGATAGGCGCGGCCGAATTCCTGATGGTCCGAGGTCTCGACCGTACCGCCCAGCGCCTCGACCATCGCCTGCTGGCCGTAGCAAATGCCAAGGACCGGGACGCCTGCGGCGAAGATCGCCTTCGACGCGCGCGGCGTATCGATGCCGGTCACGCTCGCCGGCCCGCCGGAGAGGATCACCGCCCTCGGCCGGCGTTCGGCGATGGCGGCGTCTGCCTGGCTGAACGGCACGACTTCGGAATAGACGCCGGCCTCGCGCACCCGGCGCGCGATCAGCTGCGTCACCTGGCTGCCGAAATCGACGATGAGAACGAGATCGTGGGCGGGGTCCGTCATGACGGGGGAATAGAGAAATCCCCGAGTCGACGCAACGGACTAGCGGCTCTTGGTGACCGGCCAATTCACCGGTCCGCTGCAGCGCTCATAGACCGTGGTGTAACCGTCGGTCAGGTAAATCACCGCCAGCCGGTCGTTGCCTTCGTAGGGCTGATAGAGGCCGAACACGGCCTGCTCCGTCCAAGCGTCACCTTCGCCGGAGCAAGCGAGCGTTGCCGTCCATGCGGCGCCATAGTCGCCAACAGACGTCCAGGCCCTGATGTCACAGCCCGTCTCGAAGAAGTCGATCCTGCCGCGCGTCGTGTCGAGGGTCATGCCGTCGTCGGTAAACTGCGCAGTGCAGTTGGCTACGGTCGTGGCCCACTGTCCGTCGACCGCCTCGACCGCCGCTGCCGTGCTTGTTCCGGCGATGATCGCGCCGACGATGATGACCGCCCGCTTCATATGATGCCTCCCCACTTCGGTTGACGAACGCTCGACGACAAAGGGACATAGGCCACGGGTCTAGTCAAAGGACATCGCGTCCTCGGCGATTGCGGTCTCGATGAGATCGATTGCGGTCGCCAGCTTCTCGTCGATCACGTGCAGATATTCGGTCCAGTCATGGAGGCCGGTGAGGTCGGCCTTGCCGTCGGAGATGCCGCGGAGGCCGATCATCGGCACGCCGAAGCGATCGGCGGCGCGAAGGACAGCGAAAAACTCCATGTCCACCATGTCAGCGTCGATGCCGTCATAGGCGGCGCCGGTGACGATATTCGCCCCGGTCGAGATGGAGGCGGCGACGATGCCGGGAATGCGGTGCTCGATTTCGATGATGATCGGGAAGTCGGCGAAGGGCGTCTGGCCCTTGTCGAAGCCGAGCGGCGAGGCATCCATGTCGCGATAAGAGACACGGCCGATCTGGTAGATATGCGCGTGCTCGAGCGTGCGCGAACCGGCCGAGCCAAGTGAGACAACGAGATCGGGCAGCGCGTCTTCCGCCGCCAGGGCCGCCAGCGCCGCTGCGGTCGCGACCGCCGCTTCGACCGGGCCGACGCCCGAGATCAGCGGCGTGATGCGCCGGCGCAGATGCGGCCCGTACTCGTTCTGCGTCGCCATAACGAAGAAGAGCCGGCGGCCGGCGAGCTCCAGAACGTGGCGGGAGGGATGCTCGGTACTCATGCCGCCTTCCGCAGCGCCGCGATGAAGAAGCCATCCGTGCCGGTGCGTAGTGGCGTCATCTGGATGCCGTGCGCCGTCGCCAGGACCGCGGCGGCGAGGCGCTTGGCGTCGTCGGGATCGAGGCCGCTGCCGGCCAGCATCTCGGACGCCGGCAAGGTGTGGAACTCGGACGACCGCTCGAGAAACGCCGACACCTGATCCTCATTCTCCTGGGGCAGGATGGAGCACGTGACGTAAAATAGCAGACCGCCCGGACGAACGAAGCGCGCAGCCTGATCGAGGATCGCCGCCTGGCCCGCGACGCGGTCTGCAAGCGCCCGGTCGCTGAGCCGCCATTTCGCATCCGGATGCCGCCGCCAGGTGCCCGACCCGCTGCAGGGCGCGTCGATGAGGACGCGGTCCATCGTGTCGGCCTGCGCCGACAGATCCGCTCCGGCCGGATGGACCTGGACGTTGCGGGTGCCGGCACGGCGCAGGCGCTCAAAAATGGGGGCGAGCCGGTGCTTGTCGCTGTCGGTCGCGTGGATCTGGCCCTTGTTCGCCATAAGGGAAGCAAGCGCCAACGTCTTGCCGCCGCCGCCGGCACAGAGATCGAGGATTTGGTCGCCCTCGCGCGCGCCGACCAGCAGCGCCGCGAGCTGACTGCCCTCGTCCTGAATCTCGAACCAGCCCTTCTGGAACGCCGGCTCGACCTGAAGATTGGGATGCCTTCCAGCGCCCGTCGCCGGCGCCACACGCAGGCCGCATGGCGCGAACGTCGTCTCGGCGACGCCCTGGGGGGCCAGCGCTCGAAGCACCTTGGCCCGGTCGGCCCTGAGACGATTGACGCGGATATCGAGCGGCGGCCGCTCCGCCATCGCCGCCAGCTCCGCGGGCCAGCCTTCGCCCAGACTGCGCGCCAGGGATGGAACCAGCCAGTCAGGCACGTCGGCGCGGATTGGCTCCGGCGCCGCAGCGAGATCGCCATCCTTGAGGCGCGCCGTCTCCTCGGCCGTCAGGGGCGGCGGCGAATACGGTGCTTCCAGCACGGCAGCCAGGCCAGCGACGCCGTCACCCGAACCGCGGGCGACGGCGGCAAGAGCCAGGGAGCGCGCGGTGTCGCCGCCCATGATCCAGGCGAGCGATCGGCGGCGGCGCTCGGAATCATAGACGATGTTGCCGATCGCGGCGCGATCCTTCGAACCGGCGAAGCGGTGCGACAGGCCCCAATCCTTCAGCGCCTCGGCGATTGGCCGGCGGCGCTTGGCGATGTCTTCCAGCACTTCGATGGCAGCGGCGATGCGGGCGCCAGGCGTCATTGGCGCCCTGCCCAATACTGCGAACAAGAAGTCACGCCGGTTCCGCTACGCGCTGCTGGGATAGTTCGGGCTTTCGCGAGTAATGACGACGTCATGGACGTGGCTCTCGCGAAGGCCGGACGATGAGATGCGGACGAAGCGGGCGCGCTCGTTGAGCTCGGTCAGATTGGCAGCGCCGACATAGCCCATGGCGGCGCGGACGCCGCCGACGAGCTGATGCAGGACGGCGGACACCGGTCCCTTGAACGGCACCTGCCCCTCGATGCCTTCCGGCACGAGCTTCAGCGTGTCGGTGACCTCGGCCTGGAAATAACGGTCGGCGGAGCCGCGGGCCATGGCGCCGACGGAACCCATGCCGCGATAGGCCTTATAGGAGCGGCCCTGATGCAGATAGACCTCGCCCGGGCTCTCCTCGGTGCCCGCCAGCAGCGAGCCGATCATCGCGGCGGAAGCGCCTGCGGCCAATGCCTTGGCAAGATCGCCTGAGAATTTGATTCCGCCGTCGGCGATGATTGGAATGCCTGCCTTCTGGCCGACCTCGACGGCGTCCATGATCGCCGTCAGCTGCGGCACGCCAACACCGGCGACGACACGCGTGGTGCAGATCGAGCCCGGACCGATGCCGACTTTCACCGCGTCGGCGCCAGCGTCGATGAGGGCCCGCGTGCCGTCGGCGGTGGCGACATTGCCGGCGATGACCTCGACGCTGTTGGACAGGCGCTTGACGCTTTCGACCTGCTCCAGCACCCGGGCGGAATGGCCGTGCGCTGTATCGACGACGATGACGTCGACACCTGCGTCGATCAGCTGTTCGGAGCGGGTGAAGCCTTCCTTGCCGACGCTGGTGGCGGCGGCGACGCGAAGGCGGCCTTGCGCATCTTTCACGGCGTCCGGGTTGAGTTGGCTCTTCTCGATGTCCTTGACGGTGATGAGGCCGACGCAGCGATAGGCATCATCAACAACCAGCAATTTCTCGATGCGGTGTTGATGGAGGAGACGCTTGGCCTCGGTCTGGTCAACCGACTCCGTCACGGTGATGAGACGTTCACGCGTCATCAACTCCGATACCGGTTGGGCCGGATCGGAGGCAAAACGCACATCGCGATTGGTGAGGATGCCGAGCAGCTTGCCGGGGCCCTTGCCATTGCCCTGGACCACCGGAATGCCGGAGATGTTGTACCGGCTCATCAGCGCCAGCGCCTCTGCGAGGCTCGCTTCCGGGCCGATGGTGACGGGATTGACCACCATGCCGGATTCGAACTTCTTGACCTGACGCACCGCTTCGGCCTGCGCCTCCGGGGTCATGTTGCGATGGATGACGCCGATGCCGCCAGCCTGGGCCATGGCGATGGCCAGGCGGGTTTCGGTGACGGTGTCCATCGCCGCCGACATGATCGGCAGATGGAGTTCGATCGAGCGGGTAAGACGGGTGCGAACGTCGGCTTCGGCGGGCATAACCCGCGACGGCCCGGGAAGAAGGAGAACGTCGTCGAAGGTCAGCGCGTCGCCGCCGGAAGAAGTTTCGATGATGGTAGCCATGCCAAACTCCGGAAAAGCTACCAGCTCCGTCGGTTTTCGGCCGCGGCGAATGGCGCTTCAGATGAAGGTTGGCGGCGGTGATTAGCATGCGGCTACGATTCGCGAAAGCCCGCCCGGCGTGACAGGCCGGCGCGGGAGCAGGCTGGTTCCTGGACCAACCCATCCTATCGTGCCAGAAACCCGTGCAACCTAGCCGCGCCCGTCCAGGCTGGGCTATTCCAGGCCATGATCCCCGATCGCATCCTCCTGCCGCTCATCGTCGCCAGCGCCCTCTTCATGGAGACGCTGGACTCGACCGTGCTCGCGACCTCACTGCCCGCGATCGCTGCCGATTTCGGCGAAAGCCCAATTCACCTCAAACTGGCGCTGACGAGCTACCTGTTGTCGCTCGCCGTCTTCATCCCTGCATCGGGCTGGGTGGCGGACCGCTTCGGCGCCCGCAACGTCTTCCGCGTGGCGCTGCTGATCTTCATCCTCGCCTCGATCGCCTGCGGCCTGTCCACCTCGATCGGCGAGATCGTGGCGGCCCGCGTCGCCCAGGGAATTGGCGGCGCCATGATGGTGCCGGTCGGCCGACTTGTCATCCTGCGATCGGTGAAGAAATCCGAACTGGTCGGCGCGCTTGCCTGGTTCACCGTGCCCGCCCTGCTGGGTCCGGTCCTTGGGCCGCCGCTGGGCGGCTTCATCACCACCTATTTCGACTGGCGCTGGATCTTCTGGATCAACGTGCCGGTGGGCCTTCTCGGCATCTTGCTGGCCACCCTCTTCTTCCCCGACATCCGCGGCGAGCTGCGCGAGAAGTTCGACGGGCGTGGCTTCTTGCTCGCAGGCGTCGGGCTTGCCACCTTCGTCACCGGCCTGACCACGATCGGCCTCGGCGTCCTGCCGGCCGGCTGGGTGGTGGGCCTCGTCGCCATCGGCATCTCGCTGCTGGCAGGCTATGTCTGGCACAGCCGACGGGTGGCCAACCCGATCCTCGACCTCCGCCTGCTGCGCCTGGTGACGTTTCGCAGCAGCTTCACTGGCGGTCTCCTCTTCCGCATCGGCGTCGGCGCCCTGCCCTTCCTGCTGCCACTCCTGCTTCAGCTCGCCTTCGGGATGACGCCGTTCGAATTGGGGATGATTACGCTGGCGACGGCGGCCGGTTCGATGGCGATGAAATTCATCGCTGCCCCGATCCTGCGGCGGCTCGGCTTCAAGACCGTCCTGATCGCGACGGCGTTGATCGCATCCGTCTTCACGCTGACGCTCATCGCCTTCACGTCGTCCACGCCGGTCGGGGTGATGGTCGCGGTTCTGCTCGTCGGCGGCTTCTTCCGCTCCCTGCAGTTCACTAGCCTCAATTCCATCGCCTATGACGAGGTACCTGCGAACCGGATCAGCCGGGCTTCGGCGATGATGTCGGTGATGCAGCAGCTGGGGGTGAGTATCGGCATCAGCGTTGCTGCGATCAGCCTGACGCTGACCTCCGGCGGCGATCCAGTCGTCCGTTCGGATTTCGCCATCCCGTTTGTGGTGATCGCCCTCATCGCGGCGTCGTCGACATTGGTCTATCGCCGGCTGCCGGCCAATGCCGGGTCCGAGATGTCGGGCCACCGCAGGCCGGTGCTTACCGAGACCGATGTGATTGAAGTGCCGGAGCCGCGCTAGCCGCCTTTGAAGTCGCGGGCGAGGAGATAGAGCTCGACCGATTCCTGCCGGCTCGACTTCGGTTTGACATGGGCCACGGTGCGGAATCGCTGCTTCAGCGCTGCCAGCAGCGCTGCGTCCAAGCCGCCGCGAAACACCTTGGCCAGGAAATGTCCGCCGGGCGCCAGCGCCTCGGTGATGAAGTCGGCGGCTGCTTCGTAGAGGTGAGCCGTGCGCAGAGCGTCGGTCTGGCGATGGCCGATCGTCGGCGCGGCCATGTCGGAGAGGATGACATCTGCCTTGGCGCCGCCGAGCGCAGCGTGAAGCAGCTCGGGCGCGTCCTCGTCGAGGAAGTCCTTCTGCATGATGGTGACGCCCGGGATCGGATCCATCGGCAGAACATCGATGGCGACGACGAGCGGCGTCTCAGGCAGCGAACCGACCCGCTGCGCGGCCACTTGTGACCAGCCGCCGGGCGCGGCGCCTAAGTCCACCACGCGCTTGCCGGGGGCCAGAATGCCGAAGCGATCGTCGATCTCGATCAGCTTGTAAGCCGAGCGTGCGCGATAGCCCTCGCGCTTGGCGCGGGCGACATAGGGGTCGTTGAGCTGACGTTCGAGCCAGCGCGTCGACGATGGCCGCCGCCCCTTCGACGTCTTGACGCGGACCGTCAATGTTCGTGCGCCGGAGCCGCCCTTAGACATTGGCGCCCACCGTGCTTGCCTCGGCGGCGGGTCTCGCGCCGCCACGACGACGGCGACGGCGCTTGCGGCGCCAAACACCATCCGCGCTCATCAACTCGTCCAGGATGCCCTCGCGCAGGCCGCGATCGGCGACGCGCATGCGGTCACAATGCCAACGCCGGCGCACCGCTTCCAAGATCGCGCAGCCGGCCAGCACGAGATCGGCGCGGTCGCGGCCGATGCACGGATTGGCGACGCGTGCCTCGTAATCGGCGGCGCGCAACTGATCGATCATTGCCCCGATTTCGAAATCGCTCATCCACAAGCCGTCGACGCGGCGGCGGTCGTAGTGCTCAAGGCCAAGATGCACTCCGGCGAGCGTCGTCACCGTCCCCGACGTGCCGAGCATGTGCATGCCGCCCTCGGCGACGGCGGCGTCGAGCGCCTCGACTTCCGGGAACTGGTTCAGCAATTCGGCGACCTCGGACACCATCGCCTCGAATATGGTGTCGTCGACATGATGGCCGCCATGCCGCTCGGACAGGCTGACGACGCCCAAGGGGAGCGACTGCCAGGCGCGGATCGAGTCCGCGATCCGGCGCCGCGGTCCCTGCTTCGTCTCTCTAAAATCGAGCCACACCAATTCGCTCGAACCGCCGCCGATGTCGAACAGGATCGCGCCAGCGGCCGTCGAGTCGATGAGCGAAGCGCAGCCGGCCGCCGCCAAGCGCGCCTCGGTCTGCCGCGATACGATCTCCAATTCGAGGCCGGTTTCCTCGCGAACGCGGGCGATGAATTCCGTCCCGTTCTCGGCGAGACGACAGGCCTCGGTCGCGATCAGGCGGGCGCGATGAACGTGGCGGCGCTCAAGCTTGCCGCGGCAGACCTTCAGCGCCGAGATGGCGCGTTCCATGGCCGCCTCGGACAAGCGCCCGGTCCGGCCGATGCCTTCGCCCAGCCTGACGATGCGCGAGAAGGAATCGACGACGCGGAAGCCGCGTTCGAGCGGCACGGCGACGAGCAGTCGACAGTTGTTCGTGCCGAGGTCGAGTGCCGCGTAGTAACGCTGCTCGGGCGCCGGCCGGACGGCCGGCTCTGCGGCAGCTGCGATGGCGTGGCCTGCCGCGGGCGCCGCTCTTGCCGCACGCACGGCCTTGCCGTTGCGGCGTCCGCGACGGCGCCGGCCCTTCCGGCTTGCCGGTGGCCGTGCCGCTTCATCCGATGAATGTTCGCCGTCAGGCCCGGTTGCCGCGGAGCCATGCACGGCGGACAATTCACGGCCTGTCTCGGACAAGCCTTCGTCCGTTTCCAACAGCGATATCCCCCGGCCGCGCGACGCTGAGGGCGATAGTCCTTGGCGCGCAGCCTGTTCGTTCCAGTTGGGACGACTGTAGCAAAGTCCACGCCTGTCACAAAGCCAGGGCGGAAGCCCGGGAATCCGAGGCCTATCGGGGCACGAATCCGGCCTGAGGCGTGGCGACTTGTCGCGGATTACGGCTCCAGGACTTGATCCAGCGCAAATCGCGATGGTCTGACCCGCTCCATAGTGACGGCATAGAGAGAGCTAACCGTTCCAACACGGAGCAAAGAGATGAACGCCGTTACCGCAACCGATTTTCACACCCTCACCAAGACCGCTACTGTCGTCGTTGACCGCACCGCCGTCGCGCAGAAGGCGCAGACCGCTCTCCACCCGGCCGTATTCGGCTTCGCGATCGGCGCCTACGCTCTGATGGTCGCCGCCTTCTGGGTCGGCTTCCTCGCTTCCGAGCCCACTTTCGGCATCTCGATGGCGATTGTCGCCGTGTGCTTCGCCGGCTACTTCGGCGTTCCGCTCATCATGCTTCGCGACACCAACAAGTTCTGGCGCCGCCACGGCAAGGCCCCGGAGGCCGCCGGCACGTTCCGGCACTTCCTGAACACGGGCATTGAGACCGCCTCCGGTCGCGTCTCGGGGATCGGCGCCGTCGCTCTCGTCACCACCGTTCCGCTGTGCCTCGCCGCCGGCGCTATTGTCTTCGCCATCATCCGGCATGTGGTCTAGGCCAGTCAGGCCGAGGGCGTCGTCTCCTACAGCGTCTTTAGGTAGGTGATGACGTCCTCGATCTGATCCGGAGCGAATACGAATTCGGGCATGGCCGGGTGCCCCGTCATAATTCCCTCGGCCAGGGCTTCGGCCAAATCTTCCACCGGGTACAGTTCATGAAGTTGGCGGAACGGTGGAGCCGCCGGAAGCGGGCTGAGGCCCGTTTCCCCGACGGCATGACAGCGGCTGCAATTGGCTTCAACCAGCGCCAGCCCCCTCGCCACACTCGCCTGATTGTCGGCGCGGTTACATCCCGCGCAAAGAATGGCGGCGCCGAGAAACGCCCATTTTGCTGCTTTCAATTTCTTCCTCCACCAAGCCGATCGTTGTACTCCAAGGGACCAGCTAACGCGGCGGGGGCCGGGCGGCATTGATTTCCCACAAGGTCGGGCGGGTTATTGGTTGACCCTGTCGATAAACCAACGGGTCAGTTCGACCCACACCTGATCCTTCTCCGCCGCATCTTCCACGCCATGCTCGATGTTGGGATTGTCGTTGATCTCAACCACGAAGATGCCGTCCGGCGTTTCCTTGATATCGACGCCGTAGAGCCCGTCGCCAATCATCTGGGCGGCGCGCAGGCCGATATCGATCACCGCCGGCGGCGCATCGGCCAGGCTGATCGGCGTGAAGCCGCCTTCGGTCGCCTTGCCATCCTGACCGTGCTTGACGATCTGCCAATGGCCCCGCGCCATGCGGTATTGCACGACGAAGAGCGGCTTGCCGCCGAGTACGCCGAGCCGCCAGTCGAAACTGGTGGGAGCAAAGGCCTGGGCGAGGATGAGGTCGGTATCGGCCAACCAGCGCCTGGCGAGCGATTCATATTCCTCGATGGTCTCGACCTTGCTCACGCCGCGGCTGAAAGACGAGTTGGGGATCTTGAGAACCATGGGAAAGCCGAGCTCGCCAGCAACGCGCCCGAGATCACTGACCGAACCGATGATCGAGGTCGGCAGAACCGGGATGCCGTTGGCGCTCAGCAACTCGTGCAAATAGATCTTGTTGGTGCAGCGGATCATCGAGATCGGGTCGTCGATGACCGGCATCCCCTCCTGCATCGCGCGGCGGGCGAAGCGGTAGGTGTGGTTGTCGATCGACGTCGTCTCGCGGATGAACAAGGCATCGAATTCCGCCAGCCGGCCAAGATCGCGCCGGGTGATCGGTTCAACTTCGGCGCCGAGCTTTTCCGCCACGCGCGCCCAATGTTTGAGCGTCTTGAAGGTCGAAGGCGGCATCTTCTCAGCCGGATCGTAGAGCGTCGCGAAAGAGTAGCGCGACGGCGTGCGCTCCTTGCGCGACCGCCATTCGCGGGTCGTGTGCCGCTGCAGCGCCTGATGGAAGAAGCGCAGTTCCTGATCTTTCAGCCGGGTCACTGGGATCGGGGCGAGCCGGCGCAAGGTCGGCCGCTCGCTCTTGTCGATCGTGACTTCAAGGGCCGGACAGCGGAACCAATCGAAAAGCAGCTTGCCGAACCGGTCGAAGCGCTTGTCGCCATCGATCATGCCGAACATGACGAGCATCCGCTCTGGCAGATCCTCGTGGTCACCGCCGACAGCCCGCATCAACGCGTCCTCGAGCTCCGGTACGGCCTGCGCGTAGAGCTGGCGGCTGCCGAGGTCGATCATCGCTTCGACGGAGGGGATGACCCGATGGCCGCGCGCTTCCGCCAGCAGCGAGCAATAATAGCCGCGGCTTTGATAGGCGAAGGAGCGGGAGAGATTGATGATCTTGGGCCGGCTGCCCTGAAACAGCTGCGGCCGCGCGAGATAGTCGCGGGTGGTGATCAGCTTGTGCGGGGTGGCCGCATTGTCGAAGTCACGCAGCGAATTGACCAGGATCAGCCAGTTCGACATAGCCGATCTACCGGGGGGAACTCGCCCTAATGGGCGAGTTGAAGAGCGTGGCCAATATTTGTGTTGCCCTCAGCGGGAGCGAAGTCTTTGACCATGCGGATGGCACTGGCGCCATCGGAATAATAGTTCGGCACGGTTGCAAAGACCCGGTAGCCGTCGCGGCGGTAACGCGCAAGCAGCCGCGTGTTGTCTTCACGAATCTAGCCGGACGCCGCGATAGCCGCCGTCTTTCGCCGCCTGTTCTATCGCATCGAAAAGGCGCCAGGCCGCTCCCCTGCCGCCATGCTCCGGCAGCACGGCCAAAGAGGCAAAGCGGACATAGGGCGAGCCGCGCCTGACAAAGCCGAGAGCGTAGCCGCAGATGGCGGCGCCAGATGTGTTTGGGGTGGCGACGAATAGAAGGCTATGGCCGCGCACATGGCGGCGAAACGACCTTGCATCCATCAGCAGGCCGCCATAGGCGGTCGGATCGAAGGCCGCTTTTTCGATGGCCGCGAGGTCGGCTATGTCGTCAATCTGCGCCGGCCGCACAAGATAGGGCGGCGGACGGTCGGGAGCAATACTGGGCATCCTCACGTTTTTCAGCCGAGAAATCAGCGCGTTGACGGCGACTCGGCTTCTGCCGGGCAACGGGCAAACCGATGCACATTGAACAACAGAATTGGTTGCCTGTCTTGCCCAATACAAGCGCCCGACGATTTCTGAACAACCGCCGCATTGGCGGCGTATCGCTGGCGGCTCAAATCAAACGCGTTCCGAAATAGGCGAACAGTCCCGCCAGGATGATGGTCAGCAGGGCGAGGCTCACCACCAGGCCCGGAGTGATTGCTATTTTGCGTCGCAGGAAATTGGGCAAAAGCCCTCCGCGGGACGCGCTGGTCCCTGTTCGAGAAAGATAGCGGACACGGTGACGGGGCGAGCGCAAAACGCTCGCCGGTGATTAGGCGGGGCTAGCCGCGTCGCGAAACGAGATCAGCCGCTTGCGGTGCTCATCCCAAAGGGCGAGGCGAACGGTGCGAAAGCTCTGCAACAGCGTCAGGCGGCCGCGGCTGCGAAGCTCGGGGAAATCGCGAAGGATCTGACCGAGCCGATAGTACGGAACGCGGCTCGCCAAATGGTGGACGTGGTGGATGCCGATATTCGCCGTGAACCAGCGCAACACCGACGGCAGGTCATAGTGAGAGGAGCCTTCGAGCGCGCCGTTCTGAAACGCCCACTCCTCGTCGTGCTCCCAATAGGTTTCCTCGAATTGGTGCTGCACGAAGAAGAGCCAAACACCAGCCGCGCCGGCAAGAAGCGTGATGGGCAGCTGCACCAGGAGAAACGGCCCGAGGCCGACGGTCCAAATGAGCAGCCCGGCAATGACGATGATCGCCGCATTCGTGGCCATCGTGCTCAGCCATGGCTCCGCACCGCCGCGCATCATACCGACCGGCAGGCGGTGTTTGAGGACGAAGGTGATGCCCGGCCCCAATCCAAACAGGAATATCGGATTGCGGTAGAGCCGGTAGCCGATACGGCGCCATCTTGGCAGCGCCCGATATTCGGCAACCGTCAGGGTGGAGACGTCGCCCATGCCGCGCTGGTCGAGATTGCCGGCGGTGGCGTGGTGGACGGCGTGCGTCCGGCGCCAATAGTCATATGGGGTTAGCGTCAGGACGCCGATGACCCGCCCAATCCAATTGTTGAGACGGCGGGTTCGGAAGAATGAGCCGTGGCCGCAGTCATGCTGGATCATGAACAGGCGAACCAGGAACGCCGCGGCGGGGAACGCAAAGAAGACGCCCCACCACTGCCCGAGGGCGACTGTCGCCAGGCCCAACCCCCAAAACAGAAGGAAGGGCCCGGCCGTGATGATGAGCTCGACTGTGCTTCGCAGCCAGTTTGGCTCACGATAGGCGGAGAGTGCCTTCACCCAGTTTCGTTCGCCCTTCGGTCCGACGTCCGGATTTTGGCCCATCAGGCAAGGAGCCATTTCGGCAGCGCGTTGCCGCCTTCGGCATTTGCCGCGGCGGGCCGGCGACGCCGGCTGCGGCCGGGCGCTGACGACGTCTTGGCGCGAGGTTGCTGATTATTCGAGCGCGGACGGCCATCCTTGGCCCGCGGCGAACTGATCTTCGCCCTCCGCGGCGTCATTGCGTCCGTGGCGGGCGCGCCGGCATGCGCGTCCTCGGGCGTGTGGCTGGCGCGGCGGGGCACGCTGGTTTCCATCGGCGATATGGTCTGCCGCGTCAGTTTTTCGATGGCGCGGAGATAGGGCCGCTCGTCATCCGCGCAAAGCGAAATGGCGATGCCGCCGGCGCCGGCACGTGCCGTGCGGCCGATGCGGTGGACGTAGCTCTCCGGTTCGTTGGGAAGGTCGAAATTGAAGACATGGGTCACGGCCGGCACGTCGATGCCCCGGGCGGCGATATCGGTGGCGACGAGGACGCGGACCCTGCCGCTGCGGAAACCGGCCAGGGCCTTCTCCCGCTGGGCTTGCGTCTTGTTGCCGTGGATCGCCTGAGCGGGGACGCCGTCCTTTTCGAGGCCGCGGACGACACGGTCGGCGCCGCGCTTGGTGCGCGTGAAGACTAGTGTGCGTTCAACCGCGGGCTTGCCGAGCATCTCCGTCAGGACGGGCAGTTTCTGGCCGGCCGGAACAAAGATGACATGCTGCTCGACGCGGTCCGACGTCTTGGCGGCCGGGGTAACGGCGACGGTGACGGGATTGTTGAGGAGCGCCTTGGTCAGGGCGGCAATCGGGCCGGGCATCGTCGCGGAAAAGAACAGGCTCTGCCGGGTTGCGGGAAGCTTATCGGCAATGCGACGGATGGCCTGGACGAAGCCCATGTCCAGCATACGGTCGGCCTCATCAAGGACCAGAACTTCGGTCTCGGCGAGCCGGACGGCGCCGGAGCGCATGAGGTCCTCCAGGCGTCCCGGCGTGGCGATCAGGACGTCGACGCCATCGGCGAGAGAACGGATCTGGGCGCTGATGGAGACGCCGCCAATGGCAATGGCGGTGCGAAGGTTCAGGTGCCGACCGTAGGCGACAAAGCGCTCGCGGATCTGGCTGGACAATTCGCGTGTCGGGCTCAGGACCAGGACGCGGCAGCCGCGCGGCTTGGCGCGAGCTTCCGGGGACATGGCAAGGCGATGCAGGATCGGAAGCGCAAAGGCGGCGGTCTTGCCGGTGCCTGTCTGGGCGATGCCGATAAGATCGCGGCCCTGGAGCACGATCGGAATGGCTTGAGATTGGATCGGAGTGGGAGTGGCATGGCCTTCGCTAGCGAGCGCCTTTTCGATGGGCGCCGCGAGGCCGAGTTCGGAGAAGGAATTCATTATTGCTTTCGTTGAGCGATCCTCGGGCGCAATACGCCCGTCGACCGCCACTGGGAAGAGAACCCAGCGTGACAAGGTGCTCAGAGGATTTGGGAGGCAGGCCCGGCGAAAAGTAGAAATCGGCCAGTTCACGCACTGCTTTTGATATGATGGTGTAGATCGGGGCGAAAAACAATGGGCGGCGCAAAATTTTGTTGGCAACCCGCCTTAAATATTTCGCTGATAACCTCTAAATATATGACATCGGCCGGCTGTACCTTTCCCGTCGCGAAGCCAGCTGCCGCCCCTTGATGACCGGAACGCCGATGACCGACAAGACCGATCCCAACGCCCCGACATCCGCTGCCAGGCGGCTTCGTCTTGAGCAGTTCGCCCGCGACGCGGAAAGAGCAAGGGATGAATATGATTCTGTCGGCCGCACAATCGACGAGCGAACGGCGCTGCTGCGCGAACAGCGTCTGGCGCGCGAGGCTGCCGAGCGTTCCGCCGGCAAGCCGGCCGCGCGGAAGAAGGCAGTCCGCAAGAGCAAGTAGCGGGCCTCCGGCCGGCGCTTAGCCTCAACATCATACTCCTGTCGCGCCGCCAGCGCGGGTTGCTTTCGACTGCCGTATTCCAACAAATTGGCTCGAAGTCTGAACCCGTTCGAACGCATCCATGCGACAAAAAGAAATGGGCCGCCCGAGGGCGGCCCATCACCGTTTTTGATGCGAGGCCGCTAGGCGACAACCCGCAGCGAGGATATCTCCCCGTCCCAGCCGCCATAGAGAGCCGGGAGGCTCGCCGTCACTGTCGTGCATTGACCGGAGCGGCTTTCGCCGGAACAGACCTCGACCGACAGGCCGATTGGCACCTGGATGGAACGGATCCGGCCGTCCCAGGCGCCGAGCGTGTTCACGACGCCACCTGCGGCAACGCAGAACGAACTGCCGGTGAAGTTCACCCCCGAGAAGAAGCAGACCTGGGGACCGCCAGCGTCAGCGATGAGCCCAAGCGGTGTGTTGCCGGCGTTCGCACCGGTTCCGCCGCCGATCGCGCCGAGGCCACCACCACCGCCAGTGCCGCCGGTGCCACCACCGCCGCCAATGCCGCCACCGCCGCCACCACCACCGCCGCCGATAGTCGGACCACCGGGGCTGCCAGGATCGGGATTGCCCGGGTCAGGGGTCGGAGTGGTGGTGTCGGCGGGGCAATTGCCGACATTGATAAGACCGCCGGCGCCAAGGCAGAGGCCGACATCAGCGCCATTATCCGTGTTGGTGTTGATGTTGACGTCAACACCGCCGTCGCCGCCGACATTGAGCCCAAGGTCATTGTTACCACCGGCGACATTGGCACCGGTCGTCGTGTCGAGGCCGGTGCCCGCCGTCGTGTCGTCAAGCGTGTTGCCGATTGTGTCGACGGCGTCGTTCACTGTGTTCTGGACAGGATCAACGACGTCATTCACGGCGCTCTCAGCCGGATCGACGACGTCGTTGGCGGCGCTCACGACAGTGTCGACGAGGTCGCCGAGACCGCCGAACTGGGCAAAGGCGAATGTCGGGAAAGCAACCGCAGCCGCCGTTAGTGCCAGCACTTTGATTGTACGCATTATTCGAACCTCCTCAGAGATCTGGTATCGAGACATTCTAAGCCAGTCAGAGCACATTACGATTTGTTGCCTGACATTTTGTTGACCTATATTTCCAATTGTAATCAACCATCTCTCTGTCTATTTTCGTCTTGGCTTTCCACTTGGATTTATATTTGACACTATTTTCGTTTCAACCTGCGCCGCTCAAAATCCGAAGGGTTCCCCGAACTTTTCGAGGCTTCGAACCGTCGCCCGCTTTGGTTGTTCCCGTCGTACTTCGGCCACGTTACGATTGTTTTTTTCAAATCGGTCAGATTGAACGTAACCCGGGAATGGCTCGATAATGCAGCTCAAGATTGCGTCGTCGGTTGTACCGGCTGGAATGCAACGGCGATTGACGGGATCGACTCTGGACGGCTAGTCCCAACGTGACGTCCGAATACCCTGGGAACGGGCTGGTGGCCCCATGAACGGCTCCAAGCGGGACGATCGCCGATGGTCGTTCCGTCCGGCAGCGCCGGCGCTGGCCGTGCTCTACAGCGTCATTCTCGCGGCGCCGCTGGCGATCGCCTGGGCGAGCGGCATCAATCCGCTCGACAGCTGGGGCGAAGCGACGAGCGCCACCGGGCTCGTCGGCGCCACGATGCTGATGCTCCAATTCGTTACCAGCGGGCGCTACGAGGCGCTGTCGGGAAGGGTCGGCATCGACGTCACCATGGCCTTCCACAAATGGGCGGCGCGCATCCTGCTCGTGGTAGTCATCCTCCACCCGCTATTGTTTCAGTTTCCGATCTCGTTCGACCGGCTCGACGTATTCTTCTCGCGGGTCGGTCATATGCTGGTGATGCCGCGCTATCTCTCGGGCACGGTCGCGCTCTGCTTCGTCTTTGTCGTCGTCATATTGGCGCTGCTGCGAAATCGGCTCCCGATTCCGCATGAGATCTGGCGCGCGAGCCATGGCCTCATGGTGCTGGCGACGGCGTGGATCGTGGCGATGCATGCGACCGGAGTGGGCACCTATTCCAAAACCGGCGTCCTCAGCGTGCTGTGGCCAGCCCTTGCCGTTGTCGTCAGCGCTCTGCTTCTCGGCGTTCATCTCATCAAGAGCTACCGCATGCGCCATCAGCGGTGGCGGGTCGTTTCCAACCGCAAGGCGGCGGATCGGCTGTGGGAGCTGGTCATCGGGCCCGATGGCGCCCACCGCCTGAACTTCACCGCCGGCCAGTTCGCCTGGATCACGTTCGCCCCGCGCCGGCTGTTGCTGCTCGACCATCCGTTCTCAATCGCTTCAAGCCCGTTGGATGGCGACAGGCTCCGCTTCGTCATCAAGGAATCAGGCGATTTCACCAAGCATATTGGCGAGATCGAACCGGGTCGGCAGGTCGGAATCGACGGGCCGCATGGGTCGTTCACGCTCGCCGACCACGACGCGGACGCGGTCATTCTCATCGCCGGCGGCGTCGGCGTCGCCCCCATCCTGGGCCTGCTGCGCGATCTCCAGGCGCGACGGGACCGGCGGCCGGTGCGCTTCATCTATGCCGGCGGAACGCCGGCCTCGATGATCGACCCGAAAGAGATCCTCGCCGCAGCCCCGGACCTCGATATCAAGACGCAATTCCTGGCGCAGCAGGCGGATGAGAGTTGGCCCTATCTGACCGGCCTCGTCGGTGACGAGGTGCTGGATGCAGCGTTCGACGGGCTCGATCCGGCGCGCACGGCCGTGATGATGTGCGGGCCGGGCGTGATGACGGCGCTGATCGCAGACAAGGTGAAGGCCCGCGGCGTGCCGCTTCATCTCATCCATTATGAGCGATTTGACTATTCGGGCGGCCACCGCTCGCGAAAGGACTGGCTGATCACCGTCTCCTTCTGGGCCATGGCGCTGGTCGTGCTTGCAATCGGCACGGTGTTTGCTTTGCGCAATTAACGTCCGGGCAATGATGTAGATCAAAGTCGTTTGGCGGCGCCCGGAGATATTGCAACATAAGCTGCAACAGGCGACAGGCCGGATGAGCGCTACGCACACAGCCTTGGAGTTCGACGGGGAGGCCGTCGGTGATCTGATCACCATCGGCAATTGCGTGACGCTGTTCGCGGTACGGCGCGAACTGGCCGACCTTGATGGCGCAATCTTCCGCTCCGTCGGAGAGGCTCGGCAGGCCGTCGCGAAACATCTCGGCAACAGCCCATCCGCTGGCACGTTTCACTTGCGACGCGAGCCGGTAAGCCGCCGCGCGTCGTTCTTCGGCGTCGCGACGATGCGGCGCGGCGAGGATTCCTAGGCCAGGCCGTCCGCCTCCAGCGCGGCGACCGATCCATCGCTGCGCGGGTCGGCGGCGCCGGTAAGCCCGCCATCCTTGTCCCGTACGATCGCGCCGGCGTGTCCCATCTGATGATTGCGGCGCGGGACTCTGATGACGTCATGGCCGGCCTGCGCCAAGGCCGCGATGGCCGCCTCCCCCAAATCGTCCTCGACCCGCAGCTTGGTCGCGTCCTCGCCATAGAAGCGTGACAACAGCCAGCGCGGCGCCGCCACGGATGCCTGCAGATCTTGCCCGAAAAATGCGTAGCGACTGAACAGGGCCGCCTGGAATTGCGGCTGCCCGTCGCCACCCATCGTGCCGTAGACCATGCGGCGTCCATCGGCGAAATCCGCCATGGCGGGGTTGAGTGTGTGGAACGGCAGGCGCCGTGGCCCGACGAAGCGGTGGCTGCGCGGATCGAGTGAAAAGGCGGCGCCTCGGTTCTGCCAGAGGATGCCGGTTTCGGGCAGCACGACGCCCGATCCGAACTTCAGGAAGACGCTCTGGATCATGCTGACCATGCGGCCTTCGCTGTCGGCCGTGCCCAGCCACACGGTATCGCCGTCGCCGGGCTTGGCCTGCCAGTCGGAGGCGCGATCCATGTCGATCCCGGCCGCCTCGGCATCGAGCCAGTGCGGATCGAGATAGGCGAGAGGGCCGGCGGTCATGGTCCGCGGGTCGGTGACGATGGCGTCGCGCACGGCGAAGGCGCGCTTGGTGGCTTCTACGAGGCCATGGATATGGCCGAAGCTCTCCGCCGCGCCGAGCTCAAGGCGCTTAGCCAGCGCAAGAATGATCAGCGACGCCAGCCCTTGCGTCGGCGGCGGATGATTGTAGAGGCGCAGCCCATCCAGCTTCAGAGAAAGCGGCGTCACGCATTCGGCGCGGTAGTCTTCCAGATCGCGGCTCGTCAGCGGCAGGCCGCAGGCCTCGAAGTCGGCACTGATCGCCGCAGCCAGACGCCCACGATAGAAGCCGTCCAGCCCGTCTTCGACCAGCAGGCGAAGGGACCGCGCGAGCGCCGGCTGCTTCAGGATCGAGTTGGCGGGGGTCGGCGCGCCGCCCGGACCGAGGAAGTGGTCGGCAAAGCCGGGATAGGCGCTGAGCAATCCGCCATGGGTGCTGCTCACCTCCGCCTGGAAGGCGCTCACGGGATAGCCGTCTTCGGCGTAGTAGATCGCCTCGCTCAACAGCTGTGCCAAAGGCGCGCGGCCGCCCCAGCGCCGTGACCATTCCAGCGCCAGCCGCCAGCCGTCGACCGTGCCGGCGACGGTATTCGCCGAGAGCGGGCCGCGCCCCGGCGGCGCGTCGGCATCGGGGAAGATGGCGGCCACCACGCGCTCACCGCTGAAGCCGCAGGCGCTGATAGCGGTCGGCCGCTTGCCCGGCTCGGAAATCAGCCAGAAGCTATCGCCGCCTATTCCGTTCATGTGCGGATAGACGACGGCAAGCGCAGCGGCGGTTGCCACCGCCGCCTCGATGGCGTTGCCGCCGTCCTTCAGGATGCGGAGGCCGGCTTCGCTGGCAAGATGATGGGGCGATGTCACCATCGCGCGCCGAGGGAGGGCAATGGCGTTTGTCATGCCGGATTCATGGAGTAAGCGATTACTTCTCTTGAAAGGGATGGTTCCCCCGACTGCCGTGTCACAGTTAGCTCGGCTTCCGGCTGAAATAGGCGTGGAGCATGCGGTGGGCGTCGTTGCGTCGGGCGGCGCGCCACGCCTTGTCCGACAGATTGCGGTCGAAGATGACGGACAGCGTGTGGACGTTCGACAGGTGAAACTGACTGAGCGCCACCATCATCACATAGACGCGGAGCGGATCCAGATCGTCGATGAGAACGCCGTCCTGATTGCCGCGTTCGATCAGGCGGGCAATCATCGACAGAACCGGTGACGACATCTCACGGATCATCGCCGACTTCCGCATGAAGCGCGCCTTCTGCAGATTCTCGTTGGTCAGCAGGCTGACCAGCGACTGGTTCGAATTCAAAGTGATCGTTCATGAAGTCGAAGAGCTGAACGAGGCCTTCGAGCGGATCGAGATGCTCCACGTCTAGGCGAAGTTCCTGGGCGCGCAAATTGCCGAGGGCGTCCTCGAGCACGGCGACGTAGAGGCCCGATTTGCTGCCGAAATAATGGTAGATCATGCGCGGATTGGAGCGCGCCTTTTGCACGATCCGGTCGATCCGCGCGCCGGCAAATCCATGCTGCGCGAACTCGTCCCGCGCGGCGCGCAACAGCCGCTCGCGACTCTCCGCCGCGTTGCGGCGGCGTTGCGGCGCCGCCGGCTCCGCCGGCGAAATGTCCGTAGCGCTATCGACCAACGCGTCGCTCAAATCGTCCCCCCCGTCGCTTCCGTTTGCACGCCCGACAGGGCGCAGGCAAGGTCGAGAAGGCCCTCGTCCTCGCCCCTGCCCGCAAGCACGGAGACGCCAACGGGCAGCCCTCCCGCGTTCGCCAATGGCAGCGTGATTTGCGGAAGTCCAGCAAGGCCGGCGATGGCGTTGACCATGAGCGCCCTGCGATAGAATTCATCGAGCGCCGCCTTGCTCACGGTCTTCAGCGGCGCGACGATCGGGGATGTCGGGAAGACGATGCCCACGCCGCGCGGCAGTACGGCCGCCATGCGATCGCGAAAGGCGCTGCGATAGGGCAACCAACGCCCCAGCAGTTGCGGCGTGATTGCCTTGGTGCTGGCAAAGCGCTCAGCGATCGCGTCGCCGAATCTGGGCGCGACCGTGTTGATCCAGTTGCCCAGCGACTGCCAGATTTCTGCACCTTGGACGACACGAAAAGCCTCAAGGATCGCGTCGCCCTCATCACGCAGAATTGTGGTGGCGCCGTCGATGGGCCAGGTGGCGATGGCATCGCTGACGGCGGTCGCGACCTCGCCATCGGCAAGATCGAAGATGTCGGGCGCTCGGATCAGCCGCTCGATTCGGCCATGCCGGCGCGGCTCGAGCAACACTTCGCCGACGCGGCGGAGGGTCAGCGGGTCGCGGGCAAACCAGCCAACCGTGTCGAAGCTGCGGCCGAATGAAATAACGCCGTCGGTCGAGACTCGGCCATGCGTCGGGCGGATGCCGTAGATGCCGCAGAACGACGCCGGAATGCGCACCGAGCCACCCGTGTCCGTGCCGAGCGCGGTGTCGCAAAGGCCGGCCGCAACGGCAACGGCCGAGCCGCTGGACGAGCCGCCCGGCAACCGGTCCGGCGCCGCCGGATTGACCGGCGTGCCGTAGTGGACGTTGGCGCCTTCGAGGCTGAAGGCGAGCTCGTCGGTAATTGTCTTGCCGACGAGCGTCGCGCCGGCTGCAAGCAGCGCCGCCGGAGCCGGCGCCATAGCCGTCGCCGGGAAATGCGTCGCCAGCCAGTCGGGATTGCCGCCGCCGGTCGAATAGCCGGCAATGTCGATGAGGTCCTTGACCGCGAAAGTCAGGCCGTCCAGCGGCCCGTTATCGGTCGGCCCAACGCGCACGGTTTCTCCCGGCACGAAGGCGCCGTAGCGGTTGCCGCTGTCCATTTCCAAGGCGCGCAAGGCAGTCACGCGGATTTCCGCCCTTCAAGCGCGGTGAGGACACCGTCCGTGTCGGTGACGAAGCCGAAGCACTTCTTCACGTTCCAGATCGTCGCCTCGGTGCAGAAATCCGGCGACGAGGTGGCGCAGCAATCGGTGACGAGGATGCAGCCATAGCCGAGGAAATTGGCGTCGGTCAGGGAGTGCAGGACGCACTGGTCGATGTTGACGCCGGCGAACAGGATCGAGCGGATACCCAGATTGCGCAGGATCGAATCGAGCGGCGTGTCCCAGAATCCGCTGATGCGATATTTGTCGACCATGATGTCGTCGGGCTCGGGCGCCAGTTCGTCGACTACCGCCGCCGCCCAGGAATCCTTCGTCAGCACCGGAGCGCCGTTGGCCGGGCAGCGGATCGGCGAGGCCGACGCCCTCGCCTTTCGGCTTGTAGAGGTGGATCTGGTTGGGCGGCATGTTGGCGAGGTCCGGCCGGACGCCCCAGTTGACCCAGATGACCGGCACATCCGCCTTTCGCAGTTCCGGCAGGAGACGGCGCAGCGGTTCGATCGGCGCACGGTCGGATCCATAGTCGCCGCCTATTGAATCGACCCAGCCGTCCTTGGCGCAGAAATCGTTCTGCATATCGATGATGACGATCGCCGTCCGGTTGAGATCGATTGAGACGTATTGCGGCTCGCTCAAAATGCGGATCGGACGCGGCGGCGGTACGGGCAACGCCATGTCGACTTCCTCTTCCGTCGCCCACCATTGCGTGGCGGCGCCTCTTCCGAGCGGGCCGCCGAGTGACTGGATGGGTGCAAGTTTGGGGTTCGCCATTGCCGTACCTCCTGCGAATTCGGTCGTGCACAACAGGCTGCAATTTGCCTGCCATCCGTTGTTTTCCGCGGTCCTCTCGACCATCCCGCCATCGCCTGCACAAAGCCTCGTCAAGGCGCGCCTAGTAAATAATCACTTATTTAACTCCGGCGACGACACGGGGCAATTATCCGTTGATTTTCAATCTCATTTCGATGTGGCACAGGCCTTGCGACAGAAACATCCGTCAGTTCCCACTCGGGGAACGCGCCATCACCAACCGCCTCTTGAAGATCAAGGATCACACATCATGCTGAGACGCCGCTCCTTCCTCGCCGGTGTTCTGATCGCGGGGGCCGTCGCCCTCAGCCCAGCGATACCGGCCAGCGCACAACAGACATTCCACATCGGGATTCTCATCCCCGGCTCCATCTCCGACAAGGGCTGGATGGAATCCGGATATGACGGGCTCGTCGCCGCCCAAGAGAAATATGGCGACCAGATCCAAGTGCAGATGATCGAGAACATTGCCGACGCCGACATGGTGCAGGCGATCACCCAGCTTGCCATCGGCAACGATCTTGTCATCGGTGTCGGCGGTCAAACGCAGGCGGCGGTCTATGAAGTTGCCGAACGCTTCCCCGCCGTGTCCTTCTCGATCGTCGGCGGCAATGCCGGCACCGAAGCGGCGAACGTCGCGGGCTATGACGTCAAGCAGGCCGAGGTCGCGTTCCTCGCCGGCGCTGCCGCCGCGATGCTGACGCAGACCGGCGTCATCTCCTATGTCGGCGGTTTGGAGATCCCGTCGATCGTCAATGCCGGTACCGAGTTCGCCAACGGCGCGCACTACATCAACCCGGACATCAACGTCATCGTGAACTTCACGGGCGATTTCGACGATGTCACCGGCGCGCATGAAGCGACCCTGGCGGCCATCGCCCAGGGCGCAGACATCCACTACCACATCCTCAATCTCGGCCTCCGCGGCATGGAGCAGGCGGCGACCGAAGAGGGCACCCACATCATCGGCGGCTACACCAACCGCTGCGGCACCGACCCGCTCTACATCGCCTATTCGGTGACGGGCGTCGGCTTCCAGGTGCAATACGCGATCGATCAGTTCGTAGCTGGCACGTGGACTGCAGGGTACCGTCCGTTCGGTCTCGCGATGGGTCCAGAGGCTTCCGACATGATCGTGTGCACCTCCACGCCGGAAATCGATGCGACGCTCGAGGAGATCAAGCAGAAGATCCTCTCCGGCGAGATCTCCGTGCTCGAAGGCTAGATGTCCACTGTGACAGCCACTGTCGCCCATGTGCCTCCGCCGTCACCGGCGGGGGCACAGCCCTTGTTTGAAATGACCGGCATCACCAAGCGGTTCGGCAATTTCACCGCTCTGGACTCCGTCGATCTCGCCTTCCGGCCAGGCGAAATCCAGTGCCTCCTCGGCGAGAACGGCGCCGGCAAGTCGACGCTGTGCAACATCATCTTCGGCGTGCATCAACCGGACGAAGGCACGATGCTGCTCAATGGCGAGCCGCATCGCCCGGCCAGCCCGCGCGCCGCGCTGGCTGCCGGCGTCGCGATGGTGCATCAGCATTTCAGCCTGGTCGACACGATGACCGTGGTCGACAATCTGTTGCTCGGGCGCGAGCGCGGCATCCTGAAGCGCAAGGTCTATGCGGAACGCCTGCGCGAACTGGCAGCGCAATATGAGCTGCCGCTCGAGCCTTTCGCCAAGGTGGAGGATCTGTCGATCGGCGAGCGCCAGCGCGTCGAGATCGTCAAATGCCTGATGGTCGAACCGCGCCTCCTGATTCTCGACGAGCCGACGGCTGTCCTGCTCCCCGACGAAATCCAGGCTCTCTTCAAGGTCTGCCGCCGCGTCGCCTCCGAGGGCTGCGCCATCGTGCTGGTGACCCACAAGCTGGCCGAACTGAAGCAGGTCGCCGACTGCGTCACCGTGCTCCGCCACGGAAAGATCGTGGCGCGGTCGAACGAACCGGCCGCCGACATGGACCGGCTGGTATCGGCGATGATCCAGCGCGAGCTCGGCAGCCTCGGCGCCGCTGCCGCCGTCCTCGGCGTGGCGCAGGAGGAGGGCGAAGTGGAGCGCCCCCCGCAAAACGTCGTGCCGCTGCGGCCCGAACCCTCCGCCGATGCGAAGACTGACGCGGTGGTGATCGACGGCCTGACCGTCGTCGACAGCGCGAAGACGACGCGCCTCGACAATTTCACTGTGGTGCTGAAGCCCGGCGAGATCGTCGGTATCGCCGGCGTCGAAGGGAACGGCCAGACTGAGCTTGGCCTCGCCCTCGCCGGCATGATGCCGATCGACGACGGCCGTTATTTCGTCCGCGACACCGAACTCACCAACCGGAGCCCGAAGGAGATCACCGCGGCGGGCGTCGGCATCGTGCCGGAGGACCGGCATCGCGTCGGCTGCATCCTCGGCATGTCGCTCTACGAGAATCTCTATCTCAACCAGACCGGTCGCTTCACACGCTTCGGCGTCCTCAACCGGCGCGGCATGCGCCACGACGCGGCCGATCTGATGACGCGCTTCGACATCCGCGCGCCGGGGCCGGAGGTCGCGTTCGCCAGCCTCTCGGGCGGCAATCAGCAAAAGGCCGTCCTGGCGCGCGAGATGGTGCCCGACAATCTCGTCTTCCTCGTCGCCGCCCAGCCGACGCGCGGTCTCGATGTCGGCGCCGTCGAGGCGGTTTACGGGCTCATTCGCGAGGCCTGCAATCGTGGCGTGGCAGTGCTTCTCATCTCGTCCGAGCTCGACGAGATCATCGCCGTCGCCGACCGCATCCTGGTGATGTATCGCGGCAAGGTCATCGGCGAGCGTCCTGGCAGCATCGAGCATCGCGACGCCATCGGCGCGATGATGGCGGGGAACGTGTGATGACGGTCGAAGCCGCCACGCCCGCCGCGATCCGCCCGCGCATCACGATTGGGTCCGTGCTCAGCAATCCGGTCCTGCTGCCGATCATCGCCGTGTTCTCGGCGCTGCTGTTCGGCCTGCTCCTCATCGTCGCGCTCGGCGTGCCGATGAGCGAGGCAATCCAAGCCTTCTTCAAGGGCGCCTTCGGCAACTCCTATACGATCGCCGTGTCGCTCAACCGCGCGGTCATCTTCGCGCTGGTCGGCCTCGGCTTCATCATCGCCAACCGCGCCAACCTCACCAATGTCGGCGGCGAAGGTCAGATCGCGATGGGCGGTGTCGCTGCGGCCGCGGTCGCTATCTATGGCGGCGTCGCCGATCTTCCGCTCGGCCTCGCCTTCATCCTGCCGATGATCGCCGCGTCGATCGCGGGCGCGGCCTGGGGCAGCATCGCCGGCGTGCTCAAGGCGAAGGCCGGCACCAACGAGGTTATCTCGACGCTGCTCCTGTCCTTCATCGCGGTGTGGTTGCTCTATTGGTCGATCCAGTCGGTGAACCTCCTGCGGCGGCCGATGACGAGTTCGGCGACCTTGCCGGAATCCCTCCCCGTTCCGCATTCGACCGAGCTGCCGCTCCTCACCGGCTCACCGGCGACGCCGATCACCATCGGCATTCTTGTCGCCGGCGTGCTCGCTATCGGCGTAGCGTTCCTGCTCAACCGCTCGGTGTTCGGCTTCCGGCTGCGCGCCGTCGGCTTCAACCCGGTCGCTGCCGCGCGGGCCGGCATCAAGGACGGCCGCATCGCCATCTCGGCGTTGGCCATCGCCGGTGCCTTCGGCGGCCTTGCCGGTGCGATGATGCTTCTCGGCGAGCAGCATGTGCTGAAGGCCGGCTTTTCGTCGGGCTACGGCTTCGACGGTCTCGTCGTCGGCCTCCTTGCCCGAGGTTCGGTGGTCGGCGTCCTTGCCGGATCTCTGCTGTTCGGCTTCCTCCGCTCGGCCGGCATCACCATGGAAATGTTGGCCGGCATCCCCTCAGCACTGGTCGATGTCGTGCAAGGCATCATCGTCGTTGCCATCGCCGGGGCCGCCTATTGGATGACCCGCGGGAGGCCGGCGCGATGACCTGGGAGCTGTTTGCCGTCTTCATCGGCTCGTCGATCCGCCTGTCGATCCCGCTGCTCCTCGCATCCGTCGGCGAGATGGTGAGCGAGCGGGCGGGCGTCCTCAATATGAGTATCGAGGGCTTCATGCTGGTCGGGGCCTTTGCCGGCGCCGTCGGCTCGTGGGCGACGGGCAGTCCGATGTTCGGCGTCTTGTGCGGCATCGTCGCCGTCATGCCGGTCGCCTTCCTGCAGGCGTGGCTCTCGAACTCGCTGCGCGCCAACCAGATCGTCACCGGCATCGGCATCAACATCCTCGCCATCGGCGCCACCACCCTCGCCTATCGCGAGATCTTCGGCGCGCGGTCGCGCGAAATCATTCCCGGCTTCGACAAATGGAGCCCGCCGATCCTCGGCGACATTCCGATCTTCGGCGACGCCGTCTTCACGCAGGTCTGGCTGGCCTATCTCGCCGTTGCGATCATCCTCGCCACCGGCTTCGTCCTCAAATACACAGCGATCGGCGTGGCGCTGCGCGCCGTCGGGCAAGACCCGCAGGCGGCGGAGAAATCGGGGCTGTCGGTCACCCGCATTCGCTATGGCGCGGTGATGTTCGCCGGCGCGACATCGGCGCTCGGCGGCGCCTTCCTGTCGATCGGCGACATCCACACCTTCACCGAAAACATGATCGGCGGCGCCGGCTATATCGCTATCGCGGCGGTCATCTTCGGCAATTGGAAGCTCGGGCGGACGGTCGTTGCCTGCCTCGTTTTCGGCACCGCCACGGCGCTGCAATTCCAATTGCCGGCGATGGGCGTCAACGTCCCGAACGCCCTCCTCATCATGTCGCCCTATCTCTTCGCCCTGCTCGCCGTCGCCGGTCTTGCCGGGCGTCAACAATCACCTGCGGCGCTCACCGTTCCCTATTGGGGGCGTTGAGGCCAATGGCCAATCGCATCGAATGCTCGGAGCTCGGTCATGACCACATCCTATGAAGGCCTTCATCCCGATATCGTCGCCGTGCTCAACGGCCTCGACCAATCGACGCGCGAGGTTAAGGACGGCGCCCGGGTGCTGCCGCCGGAGGCCTATGGCTCACCGGAGTTCTTCAAGTTCGAGAAGCACGCCGTATGGATGACGTCGTGGCTGTGCGTCGGACGTGAACAGCAGCTGCCCGAGCCCGGCGACTATCTCGCGGTCACGATCCTTGATGAGCCGCTGCTCGTCGTGCGCGGCGACGACATGCAGATCCGCGTGATGTCGGCGCTTTGCCGGCACCGCGGCCACGCGCTGAAGGAAAGCTGCTCGGGCCAGACGCGGCGCTTCGTCTGCCCCTATCATCATTGGAGCTACACGCTGACCGGCGACCTCGTCGGCGCGCCGCGCATGGAAGACGCGATCGAAGTGAAGCGCCTGCGCGAAGAGTCGCAGTTGCCGCTGCTCCGCAGCGAAATCTGGCACGGCTTCATCTTCATCAACTTCGACAGCGATGCGAAGCCGCTGGCGCCGAGCATGACCAAGCTCGAGCCCTATCTCGCCGGCTACGATCTCGACAACATGGTGACCATCCCGCCGACGTTCGATGCCAATCCGGTGCCGTGGAACTGGAAGATCCTGCTCGAGAATTACATCGAGCCCTACCACACCGAATATGTGCATCCCGGCATCCACGACTTCGCGCCGTCGACCGGCGTCGAGTTCTCGGGCTGGAACGGCGACGACGACAATGTCATCGTCCGCTACGTGCCGTTCCTTGAACCGGATGGCGGCCTGACCGAACGCGGCTGGTCGGCGCCCGCGTCCTTCCCGCCGATCGAGACGCTCTCGCCGAAGCAGCGCCACCGCGTCGGCTTTGGCATGGTACCGCCGTCGATGAACATCATCTTCACGCCGGACATGCTGTGCTACGGCCTCATCTATCCGCTCGGACCGAAAAGCCTGACGGTCGGCGGCGGCCTGTTCACCGCCGGCGGCTGGTGCATGCCGAAATCGACCGTCGATCTCCCCGATTTCGACGAACGCGCGGCGCGGATGATGGAAGGCTCGCGACAGCTTGGCGAGCAGGACACTACGGTCAACGTCGCGATGCAGCGGGCGAAATCATCCGCCTTTGCGCCGCGCGGCAGACTGGCGCCGCTTGAGGAAACCCTGGCCCAGTTCAACCGCTGGCTGGCGGCACGGTATCGGGCCGAAGCGGACCGGATGCTGGCGGCCGGCGATCACCGCGTCGCCGCGGAATAATCCGTGACGCAATAGCCCGCCAATTCGTTTGGGGCCACGCTTGGCCCTTCTTGTTCCGGCGACCGGCATCGGCCGCCCATCCGCTCTTGCCATATCGTTCGGGAAATCATGCGCTTCACCATCGACCCGTTTACCGTCGCGCTCCTGTCGGCCGTTCTGCTCGGCGCCATCCTGCCCGCCGATGGCGGTTTCGCCGACGTGCTCGGGATGGTCGCCGATATCGCCATCGGCCTGGTCTTCTTTCTGCACGGCGCGCGGCTGCACCCGGAGGTCGTTCTCGCCGGGATCAAGCATTGGCGCCTGCACGGCTTCATTCTTGTCACGACGTTCGTCGTCTATCCGTTGCTCGGACTTGCGGTGACGAGCCTCATGCCCTCGTCCGTCGCGGTGCCGCTGGTGACCGGTCTTCTGTTCCTCTGCCTGCTGCCGTCGACGGTACAGTCATCGATCGCCCTCACCTCCGTGGCTGGCGGCAACGTCGTTGCCGCCGTCTGTTCCGCCACCGCCTCGAACATCCTCGGCATGTTCCTGACGCCCGTCGCTGTCGGGCTGCTGCTGCATCAGAGCGGCGTCGGGCTGTCCTTCAGCAGCATCGGACCGATCCTCTACCAGCTGCTGCTGCCGTTCATCGCCGGCCAGTTGCTGCAGCCCTTCATCGGCAATTTCGTGCGGGCGCAGCGGAAGCTCCTGTCCTTCGTCGATCGCGGCGCCATCCTGCTGGTCGTCTATCTCGCCTTCTCCGCGGCAGTCGTGGCGGGCATCTGGACGCAACTTTCCGTTTCCTCGCTGATCATCGTGATCGTGGCTTGCGCGATCCTGCTGGCGAGCGTCGTCGCCATCACGGCGTTCGGTTCGCGGTATTTCGGCTTCTCGCGCGAGGATCAGGTCGCCATCGTCTTTTGCGGCTCGCTGAAGAGCCTCGTCTCCGGCATCCCGATCGCCAACGTCCTCTTCGCCGGACCGGACCTCGGCCTGATCGTGCTGCCGCTGATGCTGTTCCACCAGATCCAGCTGATCTCATCGGCGTTCATCGCGCGGCGCTATGCGAGCAAACCCAGCCTCCTCGTCGAGGAGAGCTGAGCGGATCGCCGACTATGCCGCTCGCCCCAACCGGCGTAGTGATCAGGCGTGAGCTCCTTTCTGCTGCACGCAACCGTGGCCCTGCTGGTGGCGATCGACCCGATCGGTCTCGCCCCGATCTTCGTCGCCCTCACCGACGGCAGGCCAAGCGAAGCCCGGAAGCGGATCGCCCTCCTCGCCAGCATTATCGCGGCATGTGTGCTGATCGGCGCCTCGATCTTCGGTAGCTGGCTTCTCGGCGCGCTTGGCATATCGCTGCCGGCCTTCCGTATCGCGGGCGGCCTTCTCCTCTTCGTCATCGCCTTCGAGATGTTGTTCGACCTTCGCGAAAGGCGACGGTCGGCGACGATCGATCCAGAAGCCGCCGCGGACCATGACAGCATCGCCGCCTTCCCGCTCGCCATCCCATTGATCGCCGGACCCGCCGCCATCTCGGCGGTGATCCTTCTCGGCTCGCAGGCGCCGGACACGCTGTCGGTGGTTGGGCTCGATGCCATCATCGCGGCCCTTGTCGGCGTCTGCTTCGCCGTCTTCCTGCTCGCTGATCGGATCGACCGGCTGATGGGAAGAACCGGCCGCATCATCGTCAGCCGCCTCCTCGGGCTCATCCTGGCTGCGCTCGCGGTTCAATTCGTCGCCGATGGCATCCAGCAGTTCACGGCGGCCAGCTAATCGCACCCGGCCAGCGGCCGCCGCAACGGGTCAAGACATCGCCAGAAATAGTTCGCCAGTTGACCCCTATTGCACGCCAAGCCAATCGGCGCTTTGCTGAGCGTTCGCGCTGGGAGCCGACTTGGCGGTTTCCCAGCTTTACTATGGGGGAAGTCAAACCATGCGTAAGACCACGGTACTGCTCGCAGCGACGGCCTTCGCTGCCGCAATTTCCAGTGCTGCCTACGGCCAGACTACGACGCTTGTCTACTGCTCCGAAGGATCACCGGAAGGTTTCGACCCGGCGCCCTACACCTCCGGCACCACGTTCGACGCCGCTTCGCGGCCGCTCTACAACCGCTTGGTCCAGTTCATTCCCGGTACGTCGGAAGTGGGCGACGGCCTCGGCCTTGCCGAAAGCTACGACGTCTCCGACGATGGGCTGACCTACACGTTCCATCTTCGGCCGGACGTTCATTTCCATTCGACGAGCTATTTCACACCGACCCGCACGCTCAACGCGGACGACGTGATTTTCAGCTTCGAGCGCCAGATGGACCCGAACAATCCCTGGTTCCAATACAGCCCCGGGATTTCGTGGGAATATTTCAACGCCATGTCGATGCCTGATCTGATCGCGAGCATCGAGAAGGTTGACGACATGACCGTCGCCTTCCACCTGACGCATCCGGAGGCGCCGTTCCTCGCCGACCTCGCGATGGACTTCGCGTCGATCGTGTCCAAGGAATATGCAGACCAGCTGGAAGCTGCCGGTGACATGCCGCAGTTTAACCAGGAGCCGATCGGCACCGGTCCGTTCCAGTTCGTCAACTATCAGCAGGACGCGACGATCCGCTATCAGGCGTTCCAGGATTATTGGGGCGAGGTGCCGTCGATCACCAATTTGATCTTCTCGATCACCGTCGATCCGGCGGTGCGGGCGCAGAAGCTGCTCGCCAATGAGTGCCAGATCATGCCGTTCCCGAATCCGGCCGACGTCGCCATGCTCGACGCCGATCCGAATGTCGTGGTCGAGCAACAGGCTGGCCTCAATGTCGGCTTCCTCGCCTACAACACGCAGCAGGCGCCGTTCGATAACCCGCAAGTCCGCATCGCCCTCAACATGGCGATCAACAAGCAGGCGATCATCGACGCGGTGTTCGAAGGCGCGGCGCAGATCGCGGTCAACCCGATCCCGCCGACCATGTGGTCCTACAATACGGATATCCAAGATTATCCGTATGATCCGGCCGCCGCCCGGCAGATGCTTGCCGACGCCGGCGTCACGGACCTCCACATGAACATTTGGGCGATGCCGGTCAGCCGACCGTACAACCCGAATGCGCGCCGGATGGCCGAGCTGATGCAGGCCGACCTCGCCGCGATCGGCGTCACCGCCGACATCGTCACCTATGAGTGGGGCGAGTATCTGCAGCGTTCGTCCGAGGTAACCCGCGACGGCGCGGTCCTGCTCGGCTGGACCGGTGACAATGGCGATCCCGACAACTTCCTCGCAGTGCTTCTCGGCTGCGACGCGGTCGGCGGCGCCAACCGTGCGCAATGGTGCAACGAGGACTTCAACGATCTCATCCAGCGGGCCAAGCTGACCGCGAACCAGGATGAGCGCGCTGCCCTCTACGAGCAGGCCCAGGTCATCTTCCATGACCAGGCGCCGTGGGACCCGATTGCGCATGCGGTCGTGTTCATGCCGATGCGTACCGATGTGCATGGCTTCGTGATGGATCCGCTGGGTCTGCACGAATTCGCCAACGTCACACTCGGCGAATAGAGGCTATCGAGACGGGCGCCGCCTGAGCGGCGCCCGTCTCTCCCCCCGCCCGCGGAATGTTCCGCTTCATATTCAGCCGTCTGGCGCTGATCGTTCCGACCTTCTTCGGAATTACCGTCGTCGCCTTCGCATTTCCGCGCATCCTTCGCGGCGATCCGGTTCTCCTGCTGGCCGGCGAACGCGGCATCTCGCCCGAACGCCACGCCCAGTTGGCGCATCAGTTCGGCTTCGACCAGCCGTTGGTCGTTCAATATTTCCACTATGTCTGGAACCTTCTCGGCGGCGATTTCGGCACATCGCTGACGACGCACCATCCTGTCCTGCAGGATTTCGGGCA
The DNA here is from genome assembly GCA_963732865.1 of uncultured Alphaproteobacteria bacterium. GTDB lineage: Bacteria > Pseudomonadota > Alphaproteobacteria > Rhizobiales > Kaistiaceae > JADLGL01. The sequence continues at coordinate 720,367 of CAVTBC010000001.1, forward strand.
GCTGTTTCCGGCGACACTGGAGTTGTCGATCTTTGCCATGCTCTTCGCGATCATGCTCGGTATCCCGGCGGGCATTCTCGCGGCGGTGAAGCGCGGTTCGATCTTCGACCACCTCGCGATGGGCGTGTCGCTGGTCGGCTATTCCATGCCCATCTTCTGGTGGGGTCTGCTCCTCATCATCGTCTTTTCCGGGATGCTGCATTGGACGCCGATCGATGGGCGCATCGACGTCTTCTACTACTTCCCGCAAATCACCGGATTCATGACGATCGACAGTCTGCTATCGGGCCAATCAGGCGCGTTCAGTTCGGTGCTGCGGCATCTGATACTGCCGACGATCGTCCTTGGCACAATCCCGCTGGCGGTGATCGCGCGACAGACGCGCTCGGCGATGCTGGAGGTGCTGAGCGAAGACTATGTGCGCACGGCGCGCGCGAAGGGCTTGCCGCCTTGGCGCGTCATCGGACTGCACGCGCTGCGCAACGCGCTCATTCCGGTGACGACGACGATCGGCCTGCAGGTCGGCGTCCTGCTCACCGGCGCGATCCTCACGGAATACATCTTCTCCTGGCCGGGCATCGGCAAATGGATGCTCGAAGCGATCTCCAAGCGCGACTACCCCGTCGTCCAGGGCGGGCTCGTCCTCATCGCCGGCCTCGTCATGTTGGTGAACCTCACCGTCGATGTCCTCTACGGTTTCATCAATCCGGCGATCCGCCACAATGCGTGAGGGCCCGGCATGACCGACAGGCTCTCGCCCGATAGCGGCGCGCCGGTGGTGGCTCCGCTCTCCGCGTGGAGCGCCCGCCGACAGGTGCTGCGCGAGTTCTGGTATTCGTTCCGACACAATCGTGGAGCCGTCGTCGGTCTCGGTATCTTCGTCGTGCTAGTGCTGCTGGCGATCTTCGCGCCGCTCATTGCGCCGCACAGCCCGATCGAACAATTCCGCGATTTCCTGCGAGTGCCGCCGGCCTGGGAGCCGGGCGGCAATGCGCAATTCCCGCTCGGCACCGATGCTGTCGGCCGCGACATGCTGTCGAGGCTCATCTACGGCACGCGCTATTCGCTCTTCATCGGCACGGTAGTCGTATCCGTCTCGGTCGTAACCGGCGTCCTGCTCGGCCTTCTTGCAGGCTATTACGGACGCTGGGTCGACACGGCGATCATGCGGACGATGGACGTCATCCTCGCCTTCCCCTCGATCCTCCTCGCGCTCGTGCTCGTCACCGTGCTCGGCCCGGGCCTCATCAATGCGATGATCTCGGTCGCGATTGTGTTGCAGCCGCATTTCGCCCGGCTGGTGCGGGCGGCGGTCAAGGTCGAGAAGGAACGGGAATATGTGGCTTCGGCAAAAGTCGTCGGCGCCGGACCGTTCCGCCAGATGTTCGTGACGATCCTGCCGAATTGTCTTGCGCCGATCATCGTTCAAGCGACGCTCAGCTTCTCGACCGCCATCCTCGACGCGGCAGCGCTCGGCTTCCTCACCGTCGGGGCGCAGCCGCCGACGCCGGAATGGGGCACCATGCTCGCTGACGCGCGCGAGTTTATCACCAGCGCCTGGTGGATCGTGACGTTCCCCGGCCTCGCCATCCTCATCACGGTGTTCGGCGTCAACCTCATCGGCGACGGGCTGCGCGATGCGCTGGACCCACGGCTGAAACGGAGCTGAGGCGATGGCGCTGCTCGAGGTCGAAAACCTGTCGGTGAGCTTCCACACGGCCACCGGTCCGTTCGCCGCGCTCAGCAATATCTCCTACCGCGTCGATGCCGGCGAAGTGCTGGCGATCGTGGGCGAGAGCGGCTCAGGAAAGTCCGTCGCTATGCTGGCCGTGATGGGCCTGCTGCCGCCGACCGCGATCGTGACGGCCGATCGCATTGCGTTCGAGGGTAAGGACCTGCTTGGCCTGCGTCCGAGCCAGCGGCGGCAGATGATTGGCAAGGATATCGCGATGATCTTCCAGGAGCCGATCGCCAGCCTCAATCCCTGCTTCACGATCGGCTTCCAGATCGAGGAAGTGCTGAAAGTCCATCTCGGCATGAAACGCGCGGCACGGCGCGAACGCGCGCTGGAACTGCTTCGGGGCGTGCGCATCAGCGATCCCGAGAAACGGTTATCGTCCTATCCGCACCAGATGTCGGGCGGCCAGTGCCAGCGGGCGATGATCGCCATTGCCATCGCCTGCAAGCCGAAGCTCCTGATCGCCGACGAACCGACGACCGCGCTCGACGTCACCATCCAGAAGCAAATTCTCGATCTGCTGATGGGGCTGCAATCGGCGCAGCAGATGGGCATGATCATGATCACCCACGACATGGGCGTCGTCGCCGAAACCGCCGACCGCGTCATTGTCCAGTATCAGGGCCGCAAGATGGAAGAGGCCAACGTTCTCGACCTCTTCGAGCGGCCGCAGAGCGGCTACACGCGCGGGCTCCTCGCAGCGCTGCCGGAGAACGCCACCGGCGACCGTCTCGCCGTTGTCAGCGACTTCACCGGCGCGAACGAGCCGGTGCCATGAGCGACCCCCTCCTCATCGCCCGCGACCTGACGCGTAACTATCTGCTGCGGCAATCGGCGTTCCGCTACGACATCATTCGCGCCTTGCGCGGCGTCAGCTTCACGGTGGAGCGCGGCAAGACGCTGGCGGTGGTGGGCGAGAGCGGCTCGGGCAAATCAACGCTGGCGCGGATCGTCGCCATGATCGATCCACCGACGTCGGGGGAACTGACCATCGCCGGTCAGACGATCGAGATCGCCCGGACCCGGATCGCGCCCGAGCTGCGCCGGCAGGTGCAGATCATTTTCCAGAACCCCTATGGCTCGCTCAATCCGCGCCAGAAGATCGCATCGATCCTTGCCGAGCCGCTCAAGCTGAATACGAGCGAGACGAGCGCAGAGCGGCGGGAGAAGTCGGCCGCCATGTTGCGTCGCGTTGGCCTGTCGCCAGACCACCTCAATCGCTACCCGCACATGTTCTCCGGCGGACAGCGGCAGCGCATCGCGATCGCCCGCTCGCTGATGCTCAACCCGAAGCTCCTCGTCCTCGACGAGCCGACGTCGGCGCTCGACGTTTCGGTGCAGGCGCAGATCCTCAACCTCCTCGCTGACCTGCAGGACGAACTCCACCTCACCTATCTCTTCGTCAGCCACAATCTCTCGGTCGTGCGTCACGTCGCCGACGAAGTGATGGTGATGTTTCTCGGCGAGGTGATCGAACATGGGACGCGCGACGCCGTGTTCGACAATCCCCGGCACGACTACACCCGGGCGCTGCTGGCCGCGACGCCGCGCGCCGATATCGACAGCATCCGCGAGCGCCTGCAACGGACCGGCAGACTGCACGCCTCACGGCGCTAGGCCTGCCGGACGTAGGTGCGAAAATCGTTGAGCGGCGGCTTCGCGGTCTCGATCGCTTCAAGGAACGTGGGAGGCGTTCCGGTCGATTGCGCCCAGCGACTTCGCCGCGCTGATGAAATCACCGATCATTGTCGATCTGCGCAATCTGTTCGACCCGTCCGAGGTCTCCAGGGCGGGCGTCGGCTATGTGTCGATCGGGCGTCCCGTCCGCCACTATCTTGATGACGTGGTGAAGGCCATGACCGGCGTTCGCGCGGAGGGAGAGCTCGAGGGGACGCGCAGCGCCGCGGCCTAGGCGACACTGCCGGCAAATTCAGCCTGACCGCGCCGCCTGGATTGCGGTCAGGCTTTCCTGCCGGGCGCTGGCCGTGTCGGCTTGGAGGATCGCCCGCGCCAGGTCCGCGCGCTCGGCCTCGGCATAGCGGCCCGCATCGAACGAGCCGGCGACGAGGCCATGTGATTTCATGCGCGCGAAGATGGCCTCCGGTTTTGTGTAGACCCCCAGCGTGCCCGGCCCACGCATGGCGCCCGATGCGTCGGGCAGCACCGCAATCTCGCTGCTGCGCGCCACTGGCTCATATTGCGAACGCGCCGCCAGCGAGGCCGCGTAGAGGCGGGTATCCGGACGCCGCTGCAGGAGGAATGTGCGGCCGCGCAAGCGCGCGAGAGGCTCGACGATATGCGCCGCGCTCCCCTCCTCGAACACCGCGACATCGGCGTTGAGCACCGTTCCCATCTGCTCGGCCAGCGTCATCCTCTCCGGGATGATCTCGGAGAAGCCGGCCTCTCTCAGGCGTTGCCCGAAATAGGAGGCGCCGAGCAACGTGCCGCGGCGCTCCAGATGAGCGCGGCCATAGTAGATCCGCTTCGGCCAGCTACGCTCCAGAGCGCCAACGGCGTTTTCGAGCGACGTTTGATAGGCGCGCAGATGCGCCCGGTAGAAGCGCCTGACGCCGATCATGGGTATGGTGCCGGGTTCGGGGACGTCGAGCGTCTCAACCGGCGTCGGCTGCCTGATGAGGCTGATGCGATCGTGCGGCACGCCGAGCAGCGACATCAATTCCACAACGACCGGAGGGACCGTCGCCTCACGCAGCCGTTCGTCGGTCTTAACGCCGCGCAGCCCTTTCACGGCGACGAACAGGATGCCGTCGTGCCTGTCGGGCTTGTAGCCCCACAAGCGATGGATCGAATCCACCATGATATGGCCGAAATGATTCCAGAGCGGGCCGGCATAGAGATACCGCCCGGCGAGCTTCGGTTGCACCTCCTCGGTCGGGCGCGGGAGAGCAAGGCCCTCGTCAAAGGTGACGCGGCCGCGCCGCATATGGGCTTTGTCGCACACCGCGCCGCTTTCGACGCCGCCAACGAAACGCCCATGGAAATGGTAGGGATCAAGCCGCACGTCACGCAGCGTTTCGATCGTCCCGCTTCGTGCCAACGGCCAAAGATGCATGACGGTCTCAGCCAAAGAAAAGTATCACTGGCGACCGCATGGGCGACGATTGAGCATTGGGTGGCTCAGGTTCCGGCGCCGCCCAATTCGTTCCCCCGTCGCACCTGCCGTCGCCGAGTCATTTTGAAATAGCGATCTTGATCACCCGCTATCATGTCCGCCAAAGCGACCGGATCGAAATCCTCCTTGCCCAAGAATTCGCCGACTCCCTCAACAGCCGCGGGAAGATCGCGCATTGCGCGGTCATAGGAGAGCAGCAAGATCGGGAGGGCACTGGATTCGACGAACTGAACGGCCTCCAAATAATGCTTCAGAACTGAACCGACCTGTTTTGGCAGGTCGGCCATGTCCTTCTCCTTTATCGATATCGCCCGCATCGCAACTGACAAAGGTTCTTTGAATACAATGATGAGGTGCGGGTTCCGAACGTTATTGATGACGAATTCCTGCTGGCTGATTGCTGCGGGGTGCTTGAAGGCCCAAACGTCTCGTCCGCGATCGATTTCGCGTGCGTGCGCAGCGAATTCCTCGGTCCCGAATGTCCCCATCAAGCCGGCATGAGAATAACGACTGCCGACCCGGTCCTCTTCTCCCAAGCCACTGAACGGCACGCCGAGGTGAGACACCAAGGAGGCACCGAAGGTGGTCCCACCCCGCGGCACACCGGTTATGACGATGGTCTTCACTGTGTCCTGGGGCCTGGCGCGACAGGTCCAGAACGGCTCCGGTGTCTTCAGCTGTGGCGGAACCACGGCAGTGATGTCAGTCTCATCGACCATGTTCGCAACCGCACCAATTCAGCGTCACAGGCAGGACCGAGTTCCCACCGCCACCTAGCCTACCTGATCGGGCACAGTCGGCAACATGTCGACAAGACGGAGCGTCGGCTGTCGTCAAGGAGCTTCATGGCATCGGCTTTTTGGATCTCCCCTCGTCGCGGGCGCGCCAGCTATTATCGGCGATGGTTTGCCGGTGCCTATAATTTGGATCAACATGCACTGTCATTTTCGCGGACACCGGCGGCGTTGGGGGAGCGATGACCGAAAAGGTCCTTTTCGTGCAGCGGCGCGGCCAGCTGGCCAATCAGATGTTCCAGTACATGTTCGCGCGCACTTTGCAGTCGATGGTCCCTGGCCTCGCGATTGCCGGCGTCAACATGCCCGAATGGGGCATTGCTCTGCAGCCTGACGCACCAATGCCGACAGACGCGCTGCTGACCCGGCGTGGCCATCTTCTACGACCGGTTGGGATGGCTCGGCACTTAAACAGAAATGGAGGGACGATCGTTCTGCGGAGCACCGCCATGCGTCTTGAGTTCTACACGCTCGGCCGGGAGCATTATCGAGCGATGTTTCCTTTCGTGGCACCGCGCCGCCGGTTTGGCGATGAGCATCTGGTGATCCAAATCCGCGGTGGCGAAATACTCCGCGGCGTTCACCCCGACTACACACCGCTGCCCCTCGGCTACTATCGGGAGCTGATCGCCGCATCCAACCGCCAGCCGGTGTTCATGGGGCAGGTTCACGGCGCGGATGCCTACAGCCGATCTTTGCGCCAGGCCTTTCCAGACGCCCAATTCCTTGGGCCGCACACACCCGTCGAGGATTTCCTCACCATGATGGGGGCAAGACATGTCGTGATGGCGGTCTCGACCTTTTCTTGGCTGGCGGCTTGGTTTTCCGAGGCGGAAACAATCATCATGCCGCTTGCCGGCATATTCAACCGCGAACAACGGCCCGACGTCGACCTCATGCCGGCCGGAGATTCGCGATACGAATTCCATCGGTTTCCGGTCTTCCGTTGGACGGGAGACGCCGAACAGCTGGAAGCAATGGTTGGCCGCGAAACGCCGGAAGGCAGCTTGTTCTATCCGACCGCAGCTTTGTCGGCCTGAGGTGATCGCAACACCTCGCCAAGGAACCCGATGAGCGCGTCCGGCTCAAACACCATGTCCGAGTCGTTGCCGTTGCCTTTTGGCGCAACACGTCCAGCGGCTTGGGCAACGACAAAATAATAGAGGAGACCGATGTGGCTGGCGGTGCGCAGGAATGCGGAGCCGTGAACGCCCCCCTCCGGGAATATCTCAACCAGCGTTGTTCCGGGGCGGCAGAAGAGAATGTTCGTCAGGCCGGCTCCGTGCGGCGAGACGATGATGTCCGCATCGCGGAAGGTTCTGATCTGATCCGACAGGGTCAGGTCTTCAAGTCGGACCACGGTGAAGCCGAGCGCCCGGATTGCCGGCAGAACATCATCTTCATTGAGGACGCGGCGAAATCTCGCGGCGTTGCGGCTGATATAGACGCGACGCCCGGCGCCCGGCGATTGTGGCGCGCCCATCGGCACGTCCCGGAGAAAGGCGGCGAAGTCGGCGACCATCGCTCCGATCCTCTGCCCGCCGCCATAGCAAAGGCCAGGCGAGTTGAGACTGCGACCGCGCACGAACGGTTCGGAGGTGGTGGTGATCGCCCGGACCGGCTGCAGGAACGCGACGGCCTCCTGCTGAAACGTCTCCGACAGGGCGGGCAAGATCGGCTCAGGCGGGGGAAGTCCATCTTCCGTCCTTGCCAAAGCGGCCCTCGACGCGACGAAGACCTTGCCGATGCTATCGAGCCACCAGCGGCAATAATTGGTCATGCGCTGCGAAGCCAGCGGCACGCGCAGTGCGTCACTATGGGGGTCGGGCGCTACGCCTTCGAGGTTCGGCGCCTGGTACCGTTTGATGAGTTGGCTTGTGACCGCGGTGCCGCGCAGGACGCCACCTTCGATCAGCGTCAACCCGGCGGTAGTGTCGATAACCGAATCCAGCGCCCGAATGGCGAGCACCGGACCGGCGAAGAAGCTCTCCTCGATCGCGGCGTTCTCCGGCAGCGATCCCTGAATGTGGCGATGGTGCTTCTCCGACTGCGGCTCCAACACTTCGAAGCTGATATTGCCGTCGACCTCGTGGACGCCTGAGACACCCTCCTCAAGCAATTGATGAATGGCCGCGTTGATACCGCGTGCGTCCAGGCGAAGCTTCACTGGCGGTGGCGCGGCCAGCGCGCCTGCTTCCTCCAGTCCGGGCGCGGCTGGAGCGGCGGCTCTGACGGCCGCCCAATCTCCGTACAGCGAACGGCCGATCTGCGTCCGTATCTCGGCCAGGACGGGCTGCACCTTCATGGTCTCGCTGGCGCGGCTCAGCCGGCCGGCGCCGTATCTCTCCCTGAGGCGTGACGTGCCAGCGGCGGCGAGTTCATTGCGAGTAGCGCTGCCATAGCTCTTCGACTTTGCGTGATAGACGTAGCAATTGGTGGCCACGACCAGGCCGAAGCCGGCATCGGCAGCACGAAAACAGAAGTCATTCTCCTCGCCATAGCCGCGCGGAAACGCTGCTTCGTCCAGCAGGCCAATCTGGTCGAACACCGTGGCGCGGACCATCAGGCAGAAGCCGTTGAGGACGGGAACGCGCGGCAGGCGCGGTTTCGCCTGAAAGGCGAAATTCACCAGCGCGTCCATGCGTTCGACTGGCCAGCCCAGCGGCAGTTCGTTGATGGCCCAACCGCCGGTCTCGTTTCGGTAATCAGGGATGGACTGCCACGTCGCGGCGTTTGACAGCGGGCCGACGATGCCGGCATCGGGCATCTTGTCGAAGGCAAGCAGCATGTGCCGAAGCCACAAGGGCGGCACGATCGCGTCGCTGTTCAGCAGAACAGTAAAGTCAGCATCGCCGCGAGCGCGCAGGCCGGCATTGGCGGCGGCGGTATAGCCCCTCGCCTCATCGTGGCGAAGCAAAATTCCGTCGCCGGCAGCGATGGACTGTTTCAGAAATGACTTCGTTTCCGGGCCTGACCCGTCATCGACGACGACCAGGCGGATGCGGCCGGCCGGATAATCGGAGGCGCGCACGGCGGCGAGGCATTGCCTGACCTCGACGAGGGCGTCATGGACGCAAACGATGACGCAGATCGACGGTTCGTGCATTGGCTAGGCAGCGACCTCACGCGCACTGAGGGCAAGGGGCCGGTACGAAGGGTGATGGTGGTAGGTGAAGCGCGGATCGGTTCGCATTTCGACGCCCTTCTCGCCGAGAAACCCGACCTTGACGTTCGGGTTGGCGGCGAGCGCCGGATTGAAGCTCATCTGATCGCGCCGGCTGCCATTGTCTATCAGCCGCCACCATTCGTTCATGAAGGGGACAAGGCGGGGGCTGCGCAGGAATGCGACGATGACACTGCTCTCAATGAGGCCGTTATTCTCTGGGTAGCCCGCCTGACGGAGACGCTGCACATGCTGCACGATCGACGCCTCGTCGTCCTTCTGGCGCAGGAGGCATTCCGACGCCTCCTGATACACGCAGTCCCTGAGCGGATGCTGCCAAGTGACGAGGTCCGCATTTTCCTGTCCCGGCGGAATCAAATCCTCGACAAGGCAGTTAATACGCAAATTCGCGTCGACCCAGATAACTCGGTCATAGCCGGCAAAATAGAGATGCGGATGGGTTTTCACGAAGCGCGCCGTTCGTGCCGGGTCGGCATGCACGAAGTCGAATGGCCGCGTTTGCCAAACAGCACTCTTCGTCGACGGATCGTCGGTGAACAGAAAATAGTCCGCAGACAGGTCGACAATTGAGGGCTCGATCACTGGATCATAGTTGCCGGCGATCGCGGTAACAAAGGCTACCCGGCCGAAGCCCCGCTTGGACAGGCCGATCGTCGGCGGGAACCGGGCAACATCGCTCGCGGTATCAGGCGGGATGTACGCCCCCTTCTTGGCCCGCACCGCCCGCCTCGTGGCCATGGCGGCGTCGAGCAAATCACCATACCCGCCGGATTCGGCCCGCTTGCCTCGCAGGCGCGAAGCCATTGCGCTGGCCCGGCGACGCAGGCGTGCCAGCGTGCCGACTTCTTCCGCGTTCTTGGCGATCCGATAGAGCCGATCGAATTCCGCATTCAGCCGCTCGATACGGCTCGCAAGCCGCTCGATCTGCGCATCGCGCTTGCCCATCAGGCGGAGCCACTGCGCCTCGCGCACCTGCACCAATGCCGAGGCCTTGGCCACGTCGCCCATGTGAGCAAGTTCATCGTGCGACTTGGCAATCTGCCCGCTCGCGGTCTCGACCTTGCTCTGCAACTCATCGTTCTGTTCCGCCAGTTGCTCACTGCGCTGCGTGGCCTCAGCCAGTGCGCGCGTCAGCCCCTCTATCTCGGCATCCCGCGAGGCGACCGTTCCCGACGCCAGCGCCCTTATCGAATGTTCGATGGCGTCCAACTTCTGCGTCAGCGCTTCGGTTTCGACCTCACGCGCTACCGCTCTTTTCGCCGCCCTGGCGTCGGCCTCGGATTGCCGCACGCGTTGCTTCAGCGACTGGAGTTCAGCCTGATCCTCCTCGAATTCGCGCAGAATGCGGAGCGCCTCTTCCGACACCGTCGCCGCAACATCGCTGCCATCGGAAGCGGCGAGTTCGCGCTGCGCCGCACTCAGGAGACGTTCCGCACCGTGCGCCGATGCGTGCTCCCGATGAAGTTCGGCCGCGACGATGCCGGGGTCGCCATCGGCGGGCATGATGACGCCGATGCCGGCAAGCTGTTCCCTAAGCCTTGCAACGGTATCCGCGGGGGATCTCACCAACTCATTGTAGTTGACCGTAACCTGCCTAAGGCCGGCGGAATGGCGCAACGCCGCAACCCTGTAGGCCTCCCACAGAGCCAAACCAGCCTGCATCGGAAAGCGGTTGCGCTGCCGCAGCGACGTCGCAACTTCGACCGGATCGCGCACGACATGAACGATGACGACATCATCGACGACGCGGCGCACAATCGGCAGCAGAATGCAGAGCCGCGGCTCCTTGATTGCCCAGGTCGCGTGGCTATCAAGCTCGCCGAGGATGCCTTGCAGGACCGCCGTCTGCTCCTCCATGACGCGGTCGGGGATCAGTTCGGAGTCGAAATGGGCAACCCGCCACCAATCAGCGCCCGCCGCGGTGAGAAGCGTGTCGCAATAGTTGCGCAAGTCGCGGCGCTCAAAGAAGCCCGTGGGGTTCTCGACGGACCGGCCCGTCAGCTGATCCTCGCGGCCCACATAGGCTCCCATCGAATGCAGGAGCGCCGTTGTCACCGACGTTCCGGATCGATGCATGCCAAGCACGACGATACAATTCGATGTCATTGCACCGCCATCCGGTGACCGCCGGCCATTAGCCCGGAGGGCTGAATTCTGGCCTTGGCGGAGGTGCCGGGACCGGCTCCTGCGCAGGCATTATGAACTGGTCTCATTGGCGCCCCGCCGTGGACGTAGCGCCAAAAGGTCAGAATAATTCCTTCGGCGCAACCCACATCGGCAACGTCTTTCACCCTCTGCAATATTTCGGATGCGTGTTCGCGCCCGGGCGCGCCCACCCGGCCACTTGCCGCCCCATCGGCAATGCACCGGGAGGGCGATTTGCCGAAAATACGCGGCAGATTGGCTCGATCCGGTTCATTCCACAGGCAGCAGGCGGCGCAGGGGCTTGCCCGTGTCGGTCCGCGGAATGGCGTCCAGAATGAACACCCGACGGGGATAGGCGATGCCGATAGCGTTGCGGCAATGCCGTATCAGTTCGGCGGCATCGGCCGTCGCGCCCGGTCGCAGCTTCACCGCGGCAAATGGAATGTCGCCCAGGGCGTTCGACTTCACCGGATAGGCAACCGCCTCTTCGACGTCGGGATGCGCCGCCAGCGTATCTTCAATCGCGCTGGGGAAGATCTTGATGCCGCTGAGGACCATCACGTCATCGGCACGGCCATGGAAGACGAGCGGCCCGCCTTCCGGCCATGACAGGAGATCGTTGGAGTAGAACCAGCCATCGGCCAAGCTGGTGCCGCCATCCGGACCGCCCAGATATTCCGATGGCAGCCCGACCTTCTTGATCCTGGCCCGGCCGACTTCGCCGCGCTCCACCGGCGTGCGGTTCTCCGTCAGAATCTCCACCGTCACCCCGGCGATCAGGTCACCAATCCCCTCCGGATAGGCGTCATGCTGGTCGGGCGAGGCCACTGAAATCACGCCGACCTCGCTGGTGGCGTAGGAGATCCACAGCGCATCGGTCAGGGCGCGCGCCTGGCGGCGGAGGGGACCGGGCACACGCGAGCCCCCGGTCAAAATTTGGGTCCAGGGAGGCAAGGCCGTGCAATCGGGGTGCAGCGCCAGCGCCTTAAGTTTCTCCGTGCCCATCTGGATATCGGTGACATGAGCGGTGTCGCAGAAGCGCGCCAGTTCGATCGGGGCCAACTGCTGAAGAAACATGCAGGTGTTGCCGGCCAGGATGGTCGCAATGCGATGGAGCCGCGTTGAATCAAACGCCATCGTGCTGGTGCGCAGCACACGGGTCTGCGACGGGTCCGCCGCCTGCCGTTCGACTATTCCAGCTATCCGCCTGGCCGACAGCCCGAATGCCTTTGGCTGTCCGGTTGTCCCTGATGTGGTGCGGTAGACCACCGGGGCATCGGTGGCGAAAGGCTGTGCATGACCCCCAGCGGAACCGCCACGCGACAGCTTCGCGAAATCAGGCGCGAAGGAACCGACGGCATCGCCGCCAGACCGAGGGCCATCGGCGATGACCTTCTTCACGCCCGTCCGGCGGATGAGTTCACGCTTGCGGCCCTCGGATTCGTGTGCCGGGAGGTTCACTTGCGGCAGGCCGAGCAAGATCGCGGCGAGCGTCGCGGTGAGGTTGTCGATCTCGTCGGTGACCGAAATGCCGACCGTTTCGCCGGGCACAAATCCCCTCTCGACCAGCAAGAACGCAAGGTCGGAAACGCGGTCGACCAACTCGCCATAGGAGATCGTCCGATCCTCGGTGACGATCGCATCGCGCCCCGGATCGGCGGCGGCGTGGGCCAGCATCATCTTGCCCAGGGAGATGTCGGCGTCGGTGCCCAGTTGCATCATGGCCTCATCGCAGGTCGCGTCGGCGGGTTGAAGACGTCTTCCAGGAAATCGGGCAGGCGCCCTGCCTTCAGGAGATGGAGAACGAGATTGTGCCGCTCCGCATCGGCGATGGCGAGCAACTCACCGCCAATGACGCTTTGCAGCGCCGCCGCCGCGGCCGTGTCGTTGGCGTTCAAGGCGCCATGAACCAGGACGAATCGTGGGGCGGCATGCGTGCCGTCGCTCCCCTGTGTCGCCTCGTCAATGGATTCGCCATAGCGCGCCCCGATGGCGACGACCGTGTCGGCGCCGAGCAAGCGGCCGGCGACTACGGCGGGAAGGCCACCGGCGCTGACGCCGATGCAGACAATCCGCCGATAGGCCCCGACATCCACCGCCGACGCTACGCTATCAACGACGCCGCCGATATCTCCGGCGCCCCAGCCGTGAAAGTAGGAGCGGCCGCGCTCCCTCGTCACCTTCACCACGTCCCAGGACCGTAAATCGAGGCTTTGCAGGAAGGCCGCGATCGGCACGCCGAGCCGGTCCATGCCGCCGCAAAAGCCGATCATGATGCCTTTGTCGGAGCGGGCGATGCTGGCGTCTTCATAGAGCACGGCATGTTCAAGGACCGGGCGGCCGACGTAGCGCTGCGGGGCGCGGAAGATCGATTGGTCCAACCGCTCGATGCTCCTCAACCAGTCCTGCGTCTCGGCGGGGAGCTGCGGATCGCCGCGCCAGCGCGAGACCTCGGCGAAGTCCAGCGGCGCCATGACGTTCTCCAGGTCGATATGCAGCCGATTGAACTGGTTCACCGTCGCGCAATCGCGGGCGGCCGAGAGGTACTCCGCTCGAGTCATAACCGCTCGCGAAGCCAGCGCTCGATTTCTCCGACTTGGGTCATGCTGGCCACCATCATCGGCGTCAGTTCCAGTCCGGACTGCAACTCGACTGAAATGCAGAATTCCATCACCCCAAGACTGTCCAGGCCGAACGCCTCGATCTCCAGATCTTCGCGGCCTTGCCTGACGGCAGCGGCGAGATTCAGCGCGAGAGGGCTGTCGTAATTCGCGGCTTGGAAAGCCGCCAACATGATGTCGCGAACGTCGCTGGTCACGGCGTTGCAGGGGCCCGTTCAACGCCCTCAAGATACGCGCGCAAGACCTCGACAATCCGCTCGCCGCGTTCCGTCAGCTGAGCGTAGGCCTCCAGCGACGCCATGCCATTCAGGGCAGCGTTGCCATTGTAGTCCCGATGGCGGCGCGCCTCTTTGCTGTCCGCGGCGTTCAGCCGGCCAGTCTCGATCAGGCGGACAATGGCGGCGTGCACACGCGCGGCCACGAAGCAGGCATGGAAGATGCCGTCGATCGGACGGGCATCGGTGCGCAATGGAGAGGCATAGCGTTCGCTCGCTTCGTTCCGCGTCAGCGCCTTGCCCTCCACCAAGCCGAACAGCAGGAGGTGGCTGCTTTCGTGGACGAGAAGATCGAGCACTGCGATCGGGCTCGACGGGACTTCGACATTCATCAACGTTGCGCCCCACATGAAGAAAGTGGAGGCGCCGCCGAACCGCGCTTGCGGTTCATCGGATTCAGGCACGGCCATCACCGGCATTCGCACCAACGCCCGGACCTCGGCGTGCAGTTCAGGATCAATGTCCGCAACAAGCCGCATCGCATCTGTGATGAGCGCTCGGCGCCGCTCGGCCAGCTCCGGTGGCGGCATGATCGGTCGAAAGTTGCGATCGGGATCGGTGTCGAGCAACACCAGATATTGATCCCACCAAGCTGATGGGAACGAAGGATCGCGGAGCGAAATCGGGGCGGTTTCCGCAGGCAAATTGCCGGCCTTCAGCAGGGCCTCGGCCGCTCCCGGCGCGGGCCGACGGCCATTCGCCAACTCGGCGACAAGCTGAGAGTAGAGGCAAAACACCCAGGGCGAGACCGGCCCGGCCGGCAAGCGAGCCGACAATGACCGCAGCGCCTGCGCGACATCGTCATCGACGAATGCCAAGAGATAGTCGAGCGAGGCCGCAAGCCTGACACGTAGCGTTTGATCGATCCGCTCCGCGCGGCCTCGGTCCGGTTGGACCGAGGTGAAAACAGCTTCTGCCGCCGCCTCGGCTCCGCCCTGCCCCATAAGAAGACCTACTTCGACTGCGACCCCGGGTCGACGCGCGCCGGCGCCGGCGGCTCACCACCGCCGACTTTGGCACCCAGCCGCGATGCCATCGCTTCGCTGCGGAAGTCGACAACGTCGCCTGCCGTTTCCTCAAAGCCAAGCAGCCCGGCGAGCGCCGGCCCCGTCGGCTCCTTGCCGATCTTCGCACCCGCCCGCGCCGCAAAGGATGCATCGCGGAAATCGACATCGGCAACATCGTCGAAGCCAAGCAGCTGGCCGCCCGCAAGCGCCGGCCCGGTGTTCTCGACGCCGATCTTCGCGCCGGCCCGCGCCGCGAAGGACGCATCGCGGAAATCGATGTCGACCATATCGTCGAATCCGAGCAGCTGACCGCCCGCCGGCTCGCCCGGCTCGTCGCCGATCTTCGCGCCAGCCCGCCCCGCAAAGGACGCGTCGCGGAAATCGACTTCGACCGCATCGTCGAAGCCAAGCAGCTGACCGGCCGCAAGCGCCGGCTCGCCCGGTTCCTTGCCGATCTTCGCACCGGCCCGCGCCGCAAAGGACGCATCGCGGAAATCGACGTTAGCCCCATCGTCGAAGCCAAGCAGCTGGCCGCTCGCAAGCGCCGGCCCGACCGGCTCGCCAACCTTCGCACCGGCGCGCGCCGCGAAGGACGCATCGCGGAAATCGACGTTGGCCGCGTCGTCGAAGCCAAAAAGCTGACCGCTCTCAAGGGGCGACCCGGTCGGCTCTCCGCCGATCTTCGCACCAGCCCGCGCCGCGAAAGATGCATCGCGGAAATCGACATCAGCCGCATCATCGAAGCCAAAAAGCCCGGCAAGCGCCAGCCGTTTCGGCTCGAAGCCGATCTTCGCGCCCGTCCGGGCGGCGAATGAGGCATCACGGAAATCGACATCTGTAACATCGCCGAAACCGAGAAGCCGTTCGCTCGCGGGCTTGTCGGCCGGTTTGCGCTGGGATGTAAGAACTTGCTTCATAACAGAAATCCCCTTGATGCCATGACGGCCTGCTGCTGCACTGTGCGCGTCCTGCGACTTGCGTCCAATCGGACCGCCCCCGCCTAGTGCCGAATGAATCGGGCCACGCTAGCACCTTGTATTATATCGTATTAGGCGCGCCATAGTCGGTCAACAGAACACGCGGGACCTGCGAAGGGACCGGCAGACGATGGCTTTTTGGCCACAGCGCGTTGTAAATCGGCGCCCTGCCGTTTCGACCCGAGGGCCAGACGTGCGACATGAACTCTGCGGTCGAAGGAGGGGTCGAATGCCAACCTTGAGATTTTGGCGAGCAGCGCTGGTTACTTTCGCGATGGCGACCGCGATGCTGACGGCGGCGGATGCGCAAGACGCGGCGCCGTTCAGCCTCGAGGGAAAGACGATCCGGATCTTGGTTGCCCAACCGCCCGGGTCGTCACGCGATCTGGAATCCCGGTTGTTGGCGCAGTATCTTGGCCGCTATCTGCCAGGTAATCCGACATTCGTCGTGCAGAACCTAGACGGCGCGGCCGGGCTGCGCATGTTGCAGTACGCAACGCAGCTAGATCCCCTGACCGACCTGACGATCCTGTCCTTGCCGAGCGGTTTGCCGTTTCGCGTGCGGACAGGTGAAACGCAGGGGCTATTCGATCCGCTCACCGCGAACTGGCTCGGCAGCATACGAGGCAGCGCTATCGTCTGTGTGATGTCGCTCGCGAAGGTCAATTCGGTCCAAGATATGATCGGACGCGACCTCAATGTTGCGTCGACGAACGCGTCGGGACAGGCGGTCGCGATCTACCGAATGCTCAACCGGACCCTCGGCATGCATCTCAACATCATTTCCGGATACGACGGGACACCGTTGCAGGTGCTGGCCCTGCAACGCGGCGAGGTGGACGGCCTGTGCAACAACTACGTGTCCTACCGCGAGATGCGGCCCGCGGTCGATGACGGGACGGCCCGCATGGCATTTTACATGGACAATGCCCCGCGTGACGATATCGACGCGCCCTATCTGTTTGACCAGCCATTCGACCCCGACGCACTCGATCTGCTGAAGCGCGCGCTCGCGGCGATCTCGTATAACGGGCCATTCTCAATCCCCGCAGGAGCAGATCCGGCGTTCGTCGCGCTGATCCAGACGGCGTTCGATGCGGCCGTCGTCGATCCCGAGTTCATCGCGGCCGTCGAAGCGCTCGGCCTCGACTATCACTACCGCAGCGGCGCCGACATCGCGGCGGCGGTCGCCGAACTCTTCGCGACGCCTGACGAGATCGTCGCCGAATTGAACGCGCTGATGGCGGAATGATCGTCGATCAGCCGCTGCCTTTGACGTTCCGCTATCCGACGACCACTGGCGAGGATTTGCCGCGTCTTGCGCGGCTGGCCTTTGATCTGTCGGCGATCCACTGCGACGTCTGCCGCAACTATCATGTGATGTGGCCGTATCTGCGGTCAATCGGCGCCAATGGGCTTGGGCCGGAATTTGCCTGGCCGATTCAAGTGGAAACTTGCGCCACCGCCGCCGAGGGCCGGAGCGATGTGCACTGGCTCCTTGCGGGCGCGGCCGACTCAGGTCAGCTGGCCCTCGTGGCGGCTGCGATGGCGCGGGCCGGGACGCCTTTTCGCGCGACCGTCGTCGACCGTTGCGCCACGCCGCTCGCACTTTGCACGGCCCACGCCGCAGCGAGGGGAATTGATCTGGAAACGCTGCAGAGCGACCTGATGGAATTTGCGCGACCGGAGGCGTTCGACGCCGTCATGCTGCACCACATCCATGCCTTCTTTCCGCTCGAGGAGCGGGCGGCCTTCGTTCGTCATGCAGCGAGTTGGGTGGCACCGGGAGGAAAGGTGTTCATGACCGCATCGTCCGACGACGGCGACACGCCTCCCCCCGTCCATCCCAATCCGGCCTTCAACAAGTGGCGTGCTGCGGCCGTCCGTGCCGCCGTTGCCAAGGGTGAACTCGACTTGCCCGAAGATCTGGACACTTTCCTGACGCATATGGAGCAGATGCGCGACCCGCGGCGAAAGGCGGAGGGACCGCAGGATCTGGACCAGACGAAGGGCTGGTTGGTCGGCGCGGGGTTGGAAATTCTCGAGGTGGTTCCGCTGCCGCCTGCCCAGGAGGAGGTATTGATCCGAGGAGCCACACGGCAACGCATTATGATTGTGGCGCAGAAACCGCTTCCGTAGCCGGACCATTCACCGCGGGCGCCACGTCCTTTTTTGCCGATGGTTTGCAGGGGCGAAATATCTGCAGCCGCGGCTCGGGCAACGGGAAAATGATCTTCCGCGGGCCTTCAATTGGCGTGTCGATTGCCGACAGCGCGGCCAACATTCGGCTACGAAACAACTCCCGGCGATCGGCAAATAGGTCGGCCTTGCCCTGTTCGGCCCATAAGGGTGGGAAGGTCGGGTTGGTGTTGATCTCGTAAGTCTGCAGTCGGCCATTGACGATGCTATAGTCGATGCGTCCGAAGTCGATGTCGGCGACATCGAAGGCGCGCCGGATGGCGTCGGCATGCGGAATTTCGCGAATGAAGTGCTGCACCTCATCGAGGTAAGGGGCGCTGTCTTCGCGCTTGCGCGTGCCGCGCTTCACGTACCAGTCGTTGTGATGGAACAAATGGTGCGGCACCAGATGGTCGCCCACTTTGAAGACGCCGTATTTGCGGTAGATGCCGTTTTCGTCAGGTTCGGCGCAAAGCTCCACCGCGATCCTACGCTTCATCGGCAGGCCGGCGTTGCGGAGCCGACCGATCGCTTCGATCAGTTCGTTCTCGGAGTAGAGCAGCGGCGTGTCCGGTTTCTGGCAATCATCCTCGCTGCGGATGAAAACCGGGTATGTAGCCGGCATCTCGCCGGAGTCGAGACGATAGGCGGAAAAATCGTTCAGGCCCATTCGCGCAAACTGGCGAAGCAGCGGGTAGCGTTCCAGCACGCGCGCGGGCCAGTTGAGTATCTTCGCATTTGGCGCGGCCTGCTGGATCAGTCGCGCAACCCCCTCCGCGACTTGTATCTCATAGGCAGTCAGTCGATCGAAGTCGGTGAAGACATAGTGGCCCACCGGGGCACGCCGAGACGAGAACAGCGAGCAATAGTCAAGGAGCCTGACATCGGCCGCACCATGCGAGACCACCTGCTCGGCCACGGTCTTGATGGTGTGCGCGTAGTCATGATGGGTAACGATGTAGATCATCGCGCTCGTTCGCTGTCGGATTCGATGGGGCCTTGCGCCGACCCGGAGGGAGTGGGCTTTGGCGGAAAACTAGAATAGTGAAACGCTACGTAGCCGACAACGCGCGCGGGACCGGTCCATGGAAGCACTGGCGGGCCTTGCCCTTCTGTTCAAGGGCGCGACGCTGGTCTCCCTGTTCGGCGGCGTTCTCTACGGTCTTCTGATCGGTATCATTCCCGGCATTGGCACCGGCATGGCGCTGGCGCTGTTGTTGCCGCTGACGCTCACCCTCGACGCTTCGACTGCCCTTGCCGCGATCATCGGGCTGATGGCCGTCAATACAACCTCCGACACAATCCCGGCGGTGATGTTTGGCGTGCCCGGCACCGCGGGCGCCGCCGCCACCGTCATCGACGGCTATCCGATGTCGAAACAGGGCCGGACCAAGGAAGCCCTCGGTGCCGCGTATACGGCCTCTGTAATCGGCGGCGTCTTCGGCGCGATCCTGCTCGGCATTTCCATGCCGGTCGTCGGCACGTTCATTCCCCGAATTGGCACACCCGAACTCCTGGCCGTCTGCATTTTCGGCATCAGCTTCGTTTCCGCCGTTTCGGGCCGCAGCGTCCTCAAGGGCATGTCGAGCGCCTTGATCGGCATTCTTCTCGCCTTCGTCGGCATCTCCGTCCAGACGGGCGAGTCGCGGTGGACGTTCGGCACACTCTATCTCTGGGACGGTGTCCCGCTCATCCCGCTGGCGCTCGGCCTGTTCGCCATTCCGGCGATGATCGATTTCATCAACCGGCCGATGCTGGCAGGCGGCGCGGCACCGGGGGCCGAGGGCGACAGCCTTGGGCGGGGCGTCCGCACCGCCCTCCGCCACTGGCTCCTTATCCTGCGCTCAAGCTGGATCGGCACGGCCCTCGGCGCCGTCCCCGGCATCGGCGTGACGGTGATCGACTGGATCGCCTATGGCTCGGCGGTGCGGACGTCGCGGGATCCGGAAAAATTCGGCCAGGGCGACATTCGCGGCGTCATCGCCCCGGAAGCCTCTAACAACGCCAAGGATGGCGGGTCGCTGATCCCCGCTCTATCGCTCGGCATCCCGGGCGGCGCCGGCATGGCGCTGGTCCTCGGCGCTTTCCTGATGCACGGCATCACGCCCGGACCGGACATGCTCGGTGCGCATCTCGATCTCACCTACATGCTGGTCTGGGGATTGGTGCTGGCCAACATCATCGGCGCCGGTATCTGCCTCGCCTTCACCCCGCAGCTCGCGCGCCTGCTGGACGTGCCGGCCAAATATCTGGTGCCGTTCATCCTGACGATGGTCATGATGGGAGCATTCCAGGGCACGCAAAGCCTCAACGATCTTTGGGAGCTCGTCCTGATCGGCGCGGCGGCCTATTTCATGAAGTCGATCGACTGGCCGCGTCCGCCACTAATCCTGGGATTCGTCCTCGGTGATATCATCGAGCGCTACCTCTTCATTTCGGTGCAGGTCTACGACTGGCATTGGCTGCTCCGGCCCGGGGTCATCGTCCTGCTGCTGGCGGCTGCCTTCGTTCTGTTGCGGCCACTGTTCGGCAAGGTGCGGCGCAACGCGGTTTCGTTTGAGGGCCATGTCGGCAAGGCGACACGAGCGACGTCCATCGCCACTGCTGTTTTTGCCGCCGTTCTCGCCGCCGCGGTCAGCGCCGGCCTGGTGATCGCATTTGGCTGGAGCCGCGCCGACCGCGTCGGGCCCATCACGGTCGGCGCAACGGCGCTCGTCTTCCTCCTTGCCATTGTCGTGACATCGGGGGCCGCCGCGATCCGCACGCCCGCCGCCGCGGGTCGACCGGATTTCGGGTCGACCTCCAGGGGGATCGTCAGCCTCGGGCTGATGACGGGCTACATCGTCCTGGCCGCGCTGATCGGCATGCTGCCAGCCGTGCTCGCCTTCGTGCCGGCGGTTTTCCTGACGGTGCACCGGCGGCCTGGCTGGGGAATGATCGTGCTGACGGTCGTCACCTTCGCCTTCGCGGTTGGCTTGTTCGAGTGGATTCTCGCCCTGCCCTGGCCGCGACCGATCTTCCCACAACTACAAAACCTGATCTTCAGCGCCGTGCGCTGATCCGGTTGCGCTGACGGCGGCCGTCTAGGCCGGACTCGGTTCCGCTGCGCAAAGAGCGCCGGTGGCGATCTCGCGCAGTGCCGCGCCCTCGCGAATGAAGAACAGCGTATCGAGGCCGAGGCGCGCCGCCATCGCCGGCCCCTTCACCTCCCCGAGGACCATCAATGCGGTTGCCCAAGCGTCGGCCGACATGCACTCGTTGGCCAACACGGTGACCGAAGCAACCTGGCTCTGCGATGGATGGCCCGTCGCGGGATCGATCGTGTGGGAGAGATCGCTCCCCTCCCAGGTAACCCAATGGCGATAGTCGCCGGACGTCGCGACCGCCCGACCGTTTAGCTCGATCACGCCGGCGACTTCGCGCGCGGTCCGGTCCGGACGCTCGACGGCAACTGCCCAGGGCACGTCGCCGGGCTTGACGCCGGCGCTCCGCATCTCGCCGTCGATGGCGACCAGATAGTCGGCGATCCCGGCGGCCTCCAGACAGTGCGCAAGTTGATCGACGCCAAACCCCTTGGCGATGCCGCCGAGGTCGATGCGGACGGGCTGGCGTTTGCGGAGCCGGGCCCCGCCAAAGTCGAGTTCAAGCAGATCGAACCCGGAACCGCGATGCCTGGACAGCGCTTTGATCAGATCGCGGTCAGGACGATCACCGCGGGGACCGAAGCCCCACGCGTCCACCATGGCGCCGACGCCGATGTCGAAGGCGCCGTTGCTGGCGCGTCCAATCTCGATCGCCCGCCGCATGACGGTGGCGAGTTCCGGCGGGATGTCGATCCAAACGCCAGTTGTCGTATTGTTTAACCGGCTAAGGTCGGAGTCCGGTTTCCAGGTCGACATCTGCCAATCGACGACATCGACCATTGCCTGAAGGCGGGCGTGCAGCGCTTCCAGATCGGATCGCGGCGGCGTGTAGAACACCGCCGAGTACCGTGTGCCCATCGTCGGACCATTCAGCGCATAGCGCTGCATCGCGTCAGTAGACATCTTCGAGGTACCGTCCCGCTGCTTTGAGGGCGCCGACATCTGTGCCGAGCGGGGCAATGATGTCTTCGATCGCTGCCCGAACGCCCTGGGCCATCTCCTTGCCGCCGCACACCAATATCTGCGCACCACGCTGAACCAGGGAGCGCAGCGCTTCCCCGTCGCCGCGAATGCGATCCTGGACATAGGAGCCGCCGACAACACGCGAGAAAGCCGTGAGCAAACGCGTGAGCCGCGACTCCCGCTGGTAGCGGGCCAACGTCGAGCCGTAGAGAAAATCGGAATCCGGATCGCGGCCGCCCCAATAGAGGTGAATCGGGCGGCGGCGGTCATTGGCGCCGATGAAACCGATGAAAGGCGCGATGCCGGTTCCGGCGCCGATCAGAATAATGGGCCTCTTGCCGCGGCGCGGACGGAAGTCCGGGTTCGACTTGACGAAGGCGTCGATCCGATCGCCCGGCTGCAGGCCGTGCAGGAACTCGGAGCAGGCGCCGCCTGACTGTTTGCGCACGCAGATTTCGAGATAGCCGTCGCCGCTCGACGAAGCGAGGGAGTAGTAGCGCGGCGCGGTCATGCCCGGTGGAATGATGCCGACGAGGTCACCGGCCTCGAAGCGGGCCAGGCGCGGCGCGTTGCCGAACAGGCGCTTCAGGCCGCTCGGCCCGCGCGGCAGCGCGAAACGAAGGACCGCGGTCGGCGCCTGGACCTCGGCGCCGTAGTCAGTGCGCTCCTCCAGGGTGATGGCGACTGTCTGCGGTCGCGCCGCGACATGGGCAAGCTGCAAAGGCACGCCGAGCCGGTCGCCGATCTCGCGGCCCCAACGTTCGAAGGTCTGCGAGGATTGGCGATCAACCGTCGCGAAGGCGTGGAACGGCCGCCAGCCCGTATCTGTGAGGGCCACCTCGACATCGGTCGCGAATTGGCAGAACTGCGCGAAGCTGCGGTCGCCGAAGCCAAGGACGGCGAAAGCCGGCGGCTCGCCGCGCCAGCGCTGCAGCCGGTTGAGAAACCGGTTCGCCGAGGCCGGCGGACCGCCGTCGCCATAGGTCGCGGTGAGGACAAAGACCTGCTGCGCACGCGGATAGTTGCGCGCAAGCCGGTTCATTGGAGCGATGTGAACGCGCCGGCCCGCCTGGATCAGTGCCTGATGCAGTGCGCCGGCGAAGCCCCAGGTGGAATTGCCCTCGCTGCCGACGAGGATCACCACATCAGCGGCACCCGGACGGACATTGCCTGAGATGCGCGGCGCTTCCCGGCGACGGCGCCACCAGATGACAATGCCGCTCGCCGCCATCACCGGCACGGAGAGCGCGGCGATGCCGAGAAGGAGGCCGAGCCACCAAGCGCCCTCGCCTGTGTGCAGGAGGTAGATCGCCTCGTAGAGCGACTGACCGAAACTGTTGGGCGTGAAGTCGAGCAAAGCGCCGGTCGCCTGGTCGACATAGCCGACGCCGGAAGCAGTGGTTAGCGTGAAGACGTCGGAGGGGTCGCCGGCAAAGGGGAAGACGAGTTCGCGCAGCGACGTCAGCGGTGCTTGCTGCAGCGCGGCGAGCTCGGTGATCGTCGCCGGCGTCCCGCCATCCACATTGTCGGGGAATGGCAAGAAGTTGTTGGAGCCGTCGGACACGAAGCCGAACGTCACCAGCGACATGTAGACCCCGGTGAGCGCCGACAGCAGCAGACCGACAATGACGAAGCGCGCGAGGTTGACGTGCAGCCGCTGCGTGCCGCTGCCGCGGGCGCGGCTGACAAGATGACGCCAGCCGCCGAGGCGACGCACCACCATCATCATGCCGGAGACCGCAAGGATCGCGAGCGCCAGGGCCGCAATGCCGGTGACAATCCGACCCGCATCGCCGAGGAATAGCGAGCGGTGAAGTTCGGTAAAGAAGCCGAAAACGCCCGACGTTTCGTATGGGCCAAGGCTCGCACCTGTGGCCGGGTCGACATAGTCGGCGGCCGCAGTACCGGTGGCGTCATAGTAATAGACGACGATCGAGCCGGAGGCGGTGCGCACGATCTTGTCGATGTCGCTGTAGTGGTCGGCGACCGACGCGGCGACGGCGGCGACATTGAGGCCGGCCGATTGCGTGCCGGCCGCGGTGATCTGCTCACTCGCGGGGTTGAGCGACAGCACTGCACCGGTAATCGCCATGAAACAGACGATGACCGATGCCGCGAGCGCGAAGATGGCGTGAACCCGGCGAATCATGGGTGCTGACCTGCCGCCGAACTACATCTGGATGGTGAGCGAGGAGACGTAGCCGGTACCGGTGAAGGCCTGGCCCGAATTTGCTTGCTGCAGCGGAACGATGATCGCGGCCGAATAGTAGGCGCCATGCTCGGAGGCGCTGTCGACGTGGATCTCATAGCCGGCATCGATCAGCGCGTCGGCAATCTCGACGGCAACGGAGAAGGTGCGGCCGCTGCCGACGCTGGCGCCGGTGACGCCGTCGATTTGGCCGGCCGCAGCGACGCCGCGATACCAGGTGCGCAGCTCGCGATAGTAGCGGGTGTTGTGGCCGGCGACGTAGAGCGTCGACTGGTAAGTGCCGGCGGCGTCGGTTAGGTAGATCGCGACATAGGCCGAATGGCCCTGCCAGCTGCCCATTTGGCCAGAGACGGTGACTGTCTTGGCCAGCGCCATGCGGGGCAGGACCAGCGCCGTCGTCACCACCAGGGCGGCGACAACCTTCTTGGCGGCGGCGGATTTCTTCATAGTGGGAGCCTAGTTAGGTGGTGCGGTTGCCTGAAAGAGCCACACCAACCTGACAGGGTCCTGAAGGAACAAAGATAATTGCTTCAGCTTGGCGTCAGTTCCCGGCGCCATTGTCAGCTCTTGGAGATGGGGACAGAATTTGCGTGTTTTGCTGATCGAAGACGACCATGTGCTGGGAGCGGCCATTCGTGACCACATTGCTTCCAGCGGCCATGGCGTCGATTGGGTGAAGCGCGCGGACGAGGCCCGGCTTGCTCTGGGCGCAGCGCCCTACGAATTGATCCTGCTGGACCTCAATCTGCCGGACGGGCGCGGTCTCGACCTGCTGCGCGAACTGCGCGCTGCGCAGAACAAGACGCCCGTGATTATCGCCACCGCGCAGGATCAGATCGCCGTCCGCATCGAAGGGCTCAATGCCGGGGCCGACGATTATCTCGTCAAACCTTTCGACCTCTCGGAGATGAGCGCACGGTTGGCCGCGGTGGCGCGCCGCTATGCCGGCAATCCGGTCCCGGCCATCGTCATCGGCGCTGTGTCGATCGACTTCACCAGCAAGATTCTGATGGTCGACGGCAAGCTGGCAACGCTCACCGCGCGGGAATGGGCCGTGCTCGGGCGCCTGCTGCAGCGGCGCGGCGCGATCGTCAACAAGAGCGAGATCGAGGATTCGCTCTACGCGTTCGGCGCAGAGATCGAGAGCAACGCGGTCGAGGTCTATATCAGCCGGCTGCGCAAGAAACTCGGCCGAGACTTCATCAAGACGTCGCGCGGCCTTGGCTACACAGTGGCCGCCTGACCATGAAGCGAAGTTCGATCGCCTGGCGGCTCGCCATCGGCCTGACTTTGGCGATGGTATTGATCTGGCTCGGAGCCGTCGCGATCGCCGGTTCGGTGATGCAGAACGAGCTGAACGCCTCGTTCGACGAGTCGCTGCAGCAAAGCGCCTTCCGGCTCCTACCGCTGGCGACCCACGACCTGACGGAACGCGATCGCGGCGAGATCGGCGATCATGATGAACCGCCCCCGGTCGGTGTGCTGCGGCCGGACGATGAGTACTTCACCTATTATGTGCGCGACCGCGACGGCAATATCGTCGTGCGCGCCGAGGACGCTCCAGCCGATCTCCCACTCACCGACGTTCCGGACGGCTTTTCATATTTCGAAGGCCAGCGGGTTTTCGCCACGACGGACGCGCGAACCGGCTATGGCATCGTCGTCATCGAACGCTCGGACCACCGGCCTGAGGCACTGGCAAAAAGTCTGGCGGCGCTGATCTGGCCGCTGGCGGCGCTGGTGCCGCTTATCGGACTCGGCATCTGGTACGGAATCCGTTTGGCGATGCGGCCTGTGCTGCGGCTCAGCCGCGATATCGCGTCACGCGACCGCCGCAACCTCGCGCCATTGGACGCAGCCGGCCAGCCCGTCGAACTCGCGCCGATCGCCGAGGCGGTGGCAAGCCTGATCGACCGCCTGCGTGCGGCGCTGGATGCGGAGCGCGCCTTTGCCGCAAGCAGCGCCCACGAGTTGCGCACGCCGATCGCTGGCGCGCTGGCGCAAACGCAGCAGCTTGCGATCGAGCTCGGCGATCGACCCGGGATCGCGCGCGTGCGGGAGATCGAGACGGCGCTCAAGCATCTGTCGCAGCTGTCGGAGCGACTGCTGCAATTGTCACGGCTCGACGCAGGCTTTGCGCAGTCCGACGTGGTCGCGGATTTGCTGCCGGCGCTGCGCCTAGTCGTGCATGACTTTCAAGCCAATGGTGCGGGGTCGCGCGTCAATTTGCAGGAGCATGACGCGACCGTACTCAAGGCGCCGGTCAATCTCGACGCCTTTGCCGTGGCGGTGCGAAATCTGATCCAGAACGCACTGGTGCATGGCGCTGCCGATGGTCCGGTCGACGTGCATGCCGGACCGGGAGCGATGGTCCGCGTAGTCAATCAGGGCGCGGTTGTTCCGCCTGAAGTTTTGGCTCATCTCGACGAGCCCTTCATCCGCGGCGCGACGTCGGCCCAAGGGAGCGGCCTCGGGCTCTCGATCGTTCGCGCCATTGTCGATCAGACCGGCGGCACACTCACCTTCCGCTCGCCGGCGACGGACTCCGATGAAGGCTTCGAAGCGGTCATGGACTGGGGACGGGCTAGGCTGTCGCCGGCCGCCGCGCGGTGGTGATGATGACGACGCCCAGCAAAGTCACAGCGATGGCAATGCCGCGCAGTGGGGTCACCGGCTCGGCGAGCAGGATGGCGCCGAGGATCACGGCGACGACCGGATTGACATAGGCGAAGCTCATGGCGACCGACACGCGCACCTGCGTCAGAAGATAGTTGTACATGCCGAAAGCAACAGCCGAGCAGAACACCGCCTGATAGGCGATCGTCAGCCAATGCGTGACATCGACATCTGTCGGCCAGATTTCACCGGTGCCGAGCGACAAGGCGAGGAAGACAATACCGACCGTCAGCATCTGGACGGCGCTTGAGGGGAGCGGCCGCGGCATTTTCAGCCGCTGCGCCAGCATCGAACCGACGGCCAGGCTGCCGGCGCCGGCGACGGCGAAGAACGCCCCCTGCGGGGTTGCCTGGATTGAGCCGTCGGAGGCAAGCAGCGCCAATCCGCCGATACCGAAGGCAATGCCGATCCATTCCATCAGCGCCGGCGGGCGGCCGAGGAAGGCGGCAATAACTGCCGCCCATAGCGGCGCGGTCGCAATCATTGCCGCGACAAGCCCGGCGTCGAGGCTCTGCTGCGCGAAGCTGATGCCGGCGAATGTGCCGCCGATGAGAAGCAGCCCGACCAGAGCTGCATTCGCCGCTGTGCGCAGGGTCAAGGTTGAGCGGGCGAACGCGACGGTGAGCGCGGTCAGCAATATCCCGGCGCCGAGGAAGCGCATCGCCAGCATGGCGAATGGCGGATAGGCGTCGAGGCTGAAGGCGACGGCGATGTAGTTGGTGCCGCCGAAGAAATATACCGAGGCGAGCGCCAGGCCGACAAGCAGCCGGCGCGGATCGGCAAAAAGCCTCCCTACCGACGACGCCGGCCTGACCTGCGTGACATCGGTCGACATTGCTTCAGGCGGCGACGCGCGTGTTGTCGGCGTAGACCGCGTCAATGTCGGCGGTGGTCAATCGCGCCTTGTCCTCGCCTTTGACATCGAGGATGACCTTGCCGCCCTTCAAGGCGATCAGCCGGTCGCCATAGGTGAGCGCGCTGCGGATGTCGTGCGTCACCATGATCGCCGACAGGCCGAGCGTGCGGATCGTCCGGTCGCTGAGATCGAGCACGGTCGCCTGCGTGCGTGGATCGAGATTGGCGACATGCTCATCGAGGAGCAGAAGCTTGGGCGTCGCCAGCGTCGCCATCAGCACCGTGATCGACTGGCGCTGGCCGCTGGAGAGCAGATGGACGGGTGTGTGCAGACGCTTCTCGAGGCCGAGATTGAGTTCGGCAAGCCGCCCCTTCAGCATCTCGCGATCGGCCGAAGTGAGCGGCCGGCGCAATCCGCGGCGGCGGCTCTTGGTGAGTGCGATGGCGAGGTTTTCTTCGACAGTGAGAAGATCACAGGTGCCGACGCGGGGATCGGGAAACACCCGCGCCAACCAGCGCGCCCGCTGGAAGTCTGGCATGGTGGTGACATCCTCGCCATCGACTTCGATGCCGCCGGTGGCCAGCGGCACCGTTCCGGCGAGCACACCGAGCAGCGTGCTCTTGCCGGCGCCATTGGTGCCGACAAGAGTGATAAATTCGCCCGTCGGGATAGCAAGATCGAGGCGGTCGAGGGCGATGACCCGGCGCTGCTCGCCGACGGTGGTGAAGCTGACGCTGACATTGGCGAGCCGGATCATTCGGCGGGATCCTGATGTGGGGGCGCCACGATGGTGCGACGCCGGATTGAAAGTCTTTCGGTCACGAAATGGGCCGCGCCCTGGATACCGGTGGTGACGCCAGCGCGGGCGAGGATCACCGCCAGCGTCAGGATGCCGGCAGTGGTGAGGCGCAGGAATGTCGGCGGCATGCCGGAACGCAGGGCGACGGTGAGAATGGCGGTGTACAGAATGCCACCGAGGACGACCGATGCGAGGGCGCTGCCGACACGGCCGGTATTGGGGAAGAACAGCTCGCCGAGGAACAGGGCCGCGACACAGATGATCACCGAACCGATGCCCATGGTGATGTCGGCATAGCCCTGGATCTCGACCTGCAACGCACCGCCGAGACCGACGAGTGCGCCCGAGATCAACGCGCCGACGAGAAGCGTGATGCGCGTGTCGATGCGATTGGCGCGCGCCATGACCGGGTTGTTGCCGGCGGCGCGCGTGGCAAGTCCGAAGGACGTGCGCAGGAAGGTGAAGAGAAGAACGACAACGATGGCGACGATAGCGGTAAGGACGGCGATCTTTGGCAGGTCGCCCCGCCAAGGCATGATGTCGAAGATAGACGGTCTGCGGATGAGCCCGACCGAGGCGCCGCCGAGAATTTGCAGATTGATTGTGTACATCCCGGTGAAGACGATGAGGCTCGCCAGGAGATATTGCGTCTTGCCGATGCGGTGGATGGCGAACACCACAAGGCCGATGACACTGCCAAGGGCCATCGCGGCGAGGAGGCCGAGCCAGGGCGAGAGGCCGCCGATGACGGCGAGGGCGACGATTGCCGCCCCCGCCGTGAATGTCGCATCGATCGACAGGTCGAGCTCGCCGAGCACGCGGTACATCAGGAGCAGCCCGAAGGCCATGATGATGATGGGCGGAGAAGCGAGCGCGATGTCGGCGGTCATTCGGTCGGCGCTCCCAGCATGTCGGCGGGAATGACTACGCCGATTTCCGTGGCCGTCTCTTCATTGGCCTGATTGGTCACGCCCGCCGGGCCGACGATCGGGATCGTGCCTACCGGCGTGCCTTGCAAAATCTGCGCAGCCTGCCGGCCGGCAATCGCGCCCAGCTCGCCATAGTCGACGCCGAAGGTCATGAGGACGCCCGGCGTGGACGCATCACCGGAGGTGACGAAGAGCGGGATCTTGTCTTCGAGAGCAACGCCGCCGATGGCATCCAAACCTTGGATCACCGCCGCATCCGGACCGAGGATGATAGCGTCTACACGACCTGACATCGATTGCGCGGCAAGGAAGACTTCGCCGGCAGAGGCAATCGACAGGTCGACGAAGTGGAGCCCTGCGGCCTCGACCGCTGCGGCAAGAGCGTCATGGAAGACCTTGCCATTCTGATTCGACGGGTCCCAGATCGTGCCGATGTTCTGAGCATCCGGCAGCACGTGCAGAACGCTTGCCAAGGTCTGGTCGGGCGGCGTCCAGTCCGTCGTACCGGTTGCCTGCTGACCCGGTTCTTCCAAGCTGTTGGCGATGCCGGCGCCGACTGGATCGCCCATGGCGATAAATACGACCGGAACGTCTGAACCCGCTTCGACCGCGGCGTCGACCGTCGCGAGCACGGCCGGGGTTCCGATGACGGCAATCAGGTCGAAATCATCGCGAACGATCTGGCGGGCGATGGTGGGATAGAGATTGGCCTGCCCCTGCGCGTCGAAGACCTCGAAGGTCACATCCGGGTAGGCCGCCTGCAGGGCGGTTTCGAAGCCAGCAAGGGCCTCGTCGACGAGATCGATGGTGACCAACTTATATACGGCCACGGTGGCGGCATTGGCGCTGGCTGCGGAGAGCGCCGATCCGCCGATGGTGAGAGACGCCAGCGCTACCATCGACAGTAGCTTGCGGCGCGTGAGCGTCGGTAGTTTGAACTTCATGACGGTGCTCCTAACAAAGTTTACCCAGCACCCTCCCCCTTGAAGGTCGTCGGCGTTTCCCGCCTTGTTCAAGTTTCAGTCGCCGTCGCGGCACACGTCCGCGACAGGCAAGATTTCATTGCGCCATCCTTGCTTCCGGCAGAGGCGCCAACGCCGGTTGGGTCGGCGGCGAACTGAGGTCGGTGACCATGCCTGGCTGGAAGTCGCCGATTGTTGCGACGCCCATCATCGCCTGGGCGATGTCGAGTTCTTCCTTGAGCCCCTCGAGGCAGTGCACGACCTCGGGCTCGCCGCCGCTGGCCAGCGCGTAGAGCGTGGCCCGGCCGATCTGCACGGCGCTCGCCCCCAGCGCCAGCGCGCGCGCCACATCGGAGCCGGTGCGGAAGCCGCTGTCGATCAGCACCGCCAGTTTGCCGCCCGCCGCTGCGACAAACTCGGGAAGCGCATCGATCGTAGCGCGCGCGCCGTCGAGCTGGCGGCCGCCATGATTGCTGATGACAACGCCATCGACGCCGATCGCGAGAGCCTTCTCGACATGGGTCGGATCGAGAAGGCCCTTGACCACGAGCGGCTTCTTCCAGCGATCGCGCAACCGGGCGATGTCGTCCCAATTCACCGACGGGTCGAGTTGATCCTGGAACTGCCGGGCGACGGTATCGACCTTGCGCGTGCCGAGCTCTTTCGCGAGCAGCGCCAGCTGCGGCACGCCCGAGCGCGCCATGCGCAGCGAGTAGCGCGGATGCGCCATCAGGCTGGCGATCTTGCCCAGCGTCCAACGCATCGGCACCGAGAAGCCGTTGCGGGCGTCGCGCATGCGCTTGCCGACAACCGGATTGTCGACGGTAATCTCAATCAGTTCGAAGCCGAGCCGTTCAGCGCCGTCGACGATGCGACCGCTGAGGGCGCGATCGCGCAGCAGATAGAGCTGCATCCATTTGGCGCCGTTGCCCGATGCAGCGATCTCCTCCTGCGTGCAGCAGGCACCGGTGCTCATGACGAAGGGAATACCGACCCGGCCGGCGGCGCGGGCGAGATCCATTTCGCCTTTCGGCCATGCCGCGCCGGCAAGGCCGGTCGGGCCGATGATGATCGGCATCGCGAAGCTGCGGCCGAAAAGCTCGACCGACTGATCGCGTCCGCCGATATCCATGGGCCCGGAGCAAAGCAGGCGCTTGGCGTCGAGCGCCTTGCGATTGCTGACCACGGTGTCTTCGCTGCCGGCGCCACCGTCGATGAAGTCAAACACCATCTTCGGCAGCGCGCGCTTCGCCAAGAGCCGGTAGTCTGCGACCGAAGGTGCGCGCCCCTGTGAAGCTGCCATGAAATTCCAATCCTCTGCCGCTTCACGCGGCGCTGCGGCAACCACACCAATGCGGCTGCCCAGGATCAGACCTTGGTAGAAACTCCCTCAGATGCAGTCTTGTATGTTTTTAACCGCCGCGACGCATACGCACCCGGCGTGATGCCGAAGTTGCGTTTGAACAGGCGCGACAAATGACTCTGATCGGTGAAGCCGAGGTCGGCGGCAACGCAGGCAACATCGTCGCCATCGGTCAGCCGTTCCTTGGCGCGCTGCAGCCGCACCGACGTGCGATAGGCGTGCGGCGGAAGACCGGTGGCGCGCGTAAACAGACGCGACAAATAGACCGGATGCAGGCCCACGCGCGCGGCAAGATCATCGAGGCTGGTGCCATCGCTCGCGCGATCCTCGTGCTCGATGAATTCCAGCGACGTGCGAACGGCTGGATGGACCCGCCTCTGGCCATCGCTTGCAGCGTGCGTCACAAGCCGGCGCAGAATGGATCCGAAGACTGCGGGCGACGCGTTGTCTTCATTGCGTTCGATCTCCCGATGGAACTCCCGCACGAGATCAAACAATTGCGGGTCGGACAAAACACCCCCGGGAAAGCGTGGTCCCGCCATTCCGAATGACGCGAAAGCGCTGGCCGGGAAATAGGCGCTGCGAAAGCGGAAGGGCCTGCCATTGGCGCAATGGGCGCCATGGCCCTGCCCGGGTTCGACCACGAGGATACTGCCGGCCTCGGCAACGCCGTGGCTCGACAGATTTTCGAACTCGATGGCGCCCTCAAGAATGATCGATACGCAATAGTGATGCGGGTGGACGTGGCGTGGATAGACGTGGCGCGCGAAGCGGCCATGGAACAGCTCGACATCATCGAGGACGGGCGGCCGCGTGACGCTGGCAAATTCGACGCTGCCGACCCTGCGCTCCCAGTCGATTTCGATGTCGTCCTCTCCGCTTTCGAGCGGAGCGCCGATGACTTCAATTACGTCCGACCGTTCCATCATTCCCGGTGCCCTAGCTGCGCTTGTTGGTCGGGGGCGATCCGCGTCACTTCCCCAGATAGGCGGTGACGGTGATTTCGATCTTGGCGCCCATGAGAAGGCCGCATATCACAGTCGTCCGCGACGGAAAGGGCTTGGCGAAATAACTGCCGTACACCTGGTTGTATTTCGCGAAGTCGGCGGGATCGGCGAGATAGACGCTGGCGCTGACGACGTCCGTCAGGTCTGCGCCATTCTCGTTTCAGGACGCCGGCGATGTTCGCCATCACCTGATGCACCTGTTCCTCGATCGTCGTACCGACAAGATTGCCGGTCGCGTCGAGGGCGACCTGGCCGGAGAGATAGAGGAGGTCGCCGGCGCGGCGTGCCATGGAAAGGGGAACGGAGCTGACATCGATCATGAAATTCTCTTCCAGTGGTCTGTGGGATGCGGGCGCCTTAGCGAACGAGCCGCGCGACCGGCGCGCGCTCGGTAGTCGGAGGCGGTGACACGATGCCCGGCGGGAAGATCATGCCGGGGTTGAAATCGTGGACGGTGGCGGCGCCCATCATCGCCTGAGCGATGTCGAGTTCCTCCTTCAGCCCGGCGAGACAGTGGGCCACTTCCTTGCGGCCGCCGCTGGCGAGGGCATAGAGCGTCGGCCGGCCGATCTGCACGGCGGTAGCGCCGAGAGCCAAGGCCCGTGCGATGTCGGAGCCCGTGCGGAAACCGCTGTCGATCAGTACCGACAGGCGGCCGCGCGCCTCCGAGACAAATTCCGGCAGGACGTCAATGGTCGCCACGGCACCATCGAGCTGCCGACCGCCATGATTGCTGATGACAACCCCATCGACGCCGATGGCGAGCGCGTTCTTCACCTGCGCCGGATCAAGCAGGCCTTTCACGACGAGCGGCTTCTTCCAGCGATCGCGCAGGCGGGCGATGTCATCCCAGTTGACGGACGGGTCGAGCTGATCGTGGAAAAGCTGCGCCACCGTCGCCACCTTCTTGGTGCCGAGCGCCTGGGCGAGCAGAGCGAGATTCGGCATGCCGGTCGTTGCCATCCGCATCGTCCACGCCGGATGCGCCATGAAGCTGGCGAGCTTGCGCGGCGTCCACCGCATCGGCACCGAGAAGCCGTTGCGCATGTCGCGCAGGCGCTGGCCGGCGACGGGATTGTCGACGGTCACCTCCATGACCTCAAAGCCCAACCGTTCCGCCCCGGCGATGATCGGCTCGCTGTAGGACCGGTCCTGGAACAGATAGAGCTGCATCCATTTCGCCCCCGACCCGGCGGCGACGACTTCTTCCTGCGTACAGGTGGATGCGGTGCTCATGACGAAGGGGATGCCGGCTTCGCTGGCGCCATAGGCGAGCTCGACCTCGCCCTTCGGCCAAGCGGCTCCGGCCAAACCGGTCGGGCCGATGATCAGCGGCATCGCATAGGTCCGGCCGAAGATTTCGACCGCCTGCTTGCGATTGGAGATGTCCATCGGGCCGGAGCAGAGGAGGCGCTTCGAATCGAGTGCGTCGCGATTGCCCTGGATGGTGTTCTCGGTGCCGCCACCGCCATCAATGAAATCGAACACCATTTTGGGAAGCGTCCGCTTTGCCAGACGCCGATAGTCCGCGACCGAAGGTGCCTTACCTGTTCCGCTCGCCATTGCCCGTTCCTTTCGCCGGCCGCAGATTCGGCGGCCTGTCGGTCAACGCCCATCGCGCCGGACCAGAATTGCGTGGACGAGCGTACTCCCCGCGTTTCCCCCTCCGTCAATTTCAATGTGCAGGCAGATTGCCTACAAATCTATCATCCTCAAAATCGCTTAAAGACTGTGCAATACTCAGGGGAAATCAACGTTTCCCGCGGTCCTCCGCGATCGCCAAGACGGCGAACCACAACGCTGCCGTCAGCGCCGAGACAGGCCGGCAACCTATGGCTGACGCGTATTCAAGCCGGGGGCGGTCGCGGGCATGCCGGCCGCTCGCCGGCGATTTGCCGGCGGGCATGTGGAAAACGGAAACGGTTGCCCTAGCCCGACTGTGCGAAGCGGGCGGTGCCCCCCTCAGGCGCCACTGCTGGCGACGCCGATTTGGCGAATTCGGGCGCGCGGCCGATCGAGATGTAGTCCATTCCAGCGGCGGCGACCTTGGCCGGGTCATAGAGATTGCGCAGGTCAACGATGCGCGGCGACTCCATCCGCAGGGCGAGCGCCGCGAGGTCCAGATTGGCAAACGCCTCCCAGTCGGTGGTGATGACGGTGGCGCTGGCGCCATCGGCGGCGTCGAGGACGGAGTCCGCCCAGTTCACGCCTTCAAAAGAAGGGTGCGTGTAGGCGTCTTCGCTCACCCCCGGATCATAGGCGTTGATCCGTGCGCCGCGGGCTATGAGGCGCCGCACGATCGGGATTGCCGGCGAGTCGCGCAGATCGTCGGTGCCCGCCTTGAAGGTCACCCCGAGCAAGGCGATCGTCTTGCCCTCCACCTCGCCGCCGCACGCGTCGATGATGCGATTGGCCATCCCGCGCTTGCGCTGGTCGTTGACGGCGATCACCGTTTCGACGATGCGCATCGCCGCTTGCACTTCCTCGCCGGTGCGGTGAAGCGCCATCGCATCCTTCGGGAAACATGAACCGCCAAAACCCGGACCGGCGCGCAGATAGGAAGCGCCGATGCGCGGGTCGAGACCGATCGCCTGCGCCACCGCCTCGATATCGGCGGACACGCTTTCAGCGAAATCCGCCATCTCGTTGATGAAGGCAAGCTTGGTGGCGAGGAACGCGTTGGCGGCGTATTTCGTGAGCTCGGACGAACGCCGGTCCATCACGAGGAACGGCGCACCTGCGGCGATCAGCGGGCCGTAGGCACGCCGCATGGCAGCCTCGGCGCGTGGCGAATTAGTACCGATGACGATGCGGTGTGGGTGCATGAAGTCTTCGATCGCCGTCCCTTCGCGCAGAAACTCGGGGCAAGAGACGATATCGACATCGATATCGTCGCGAAGCTGCGCCAGCCGCGCGGCGATACGATCGCCCGTGCCGACGGGGACCGTCGATTTGCTGACCAGGATGGCGCCATCGGGCAGCGCGGCGGCAAGGGTATCGACGGCGGCAAAGACGTAGCTGAGATCCGCCTCGCCATCCTCGAGGCGGCTGGGCGTCCCCACGGCGAGGAACACGGCATCGGCAGCTGCGACCGCGGAGCCGATATCATCGGTGAAGGTCAACCTTCCGGCGGCGATGTTGGCCGCAACCATCTCTTCGAGACCGGCTTCGTGAATCGGTATCCTCGCGGCTTGGAGGCCGAGGACTTTGCCGCGATTGTTGTCGACGCAAACGACCTCGTGGCCGAGCGCCGCAAAGCAGGCGCCGGAAACCAGGCCGACATAGCCGCAGCCGATGAATGCCAGTTTCATGGAATTGTCCTCGCGCGCACGGCAAGACAGAAGAGCAAAAGGCGTGGCGCCGCAACCCGCGAAGTCCGTGATCGGTTCACGTGTCAACGATATGTCGGGAGAAAACGCGAGGTTGCATCGATCGAAGAACTGGTCCGATATCCGGAGGACGAGGCACCGGGGGAGCAGGACGGATGGACGGGGATCGAAAGGTTGCCTTGATTACCGGGGTTACAGGGCAAGACGGCTCCTATCTGACCGAATTGCTGCTCCGCAAAGGCTATGTGGTGCACGGTATCAAGCGGCGGTCATCCTCATTCAACACCGGGCGCATCGATCACCTTTATGCCGATCCGCATGAGAGGATTGCCGCGGCCTTGTCCTCCACCATGGCGATATGACCGACGCCAGCAATCTCATCCGCATCATCAAAGAGACTCAGCCGGATGAGATCTACAATCTTGCGGCGCAGAGCCACGTTCAGGTGAGTTTCGAGACGCCCGAATATACCGCGAACGTGGACGGCCTCGGAGCGTTGCGCTTGCTTGAGGCCATCCGCATGCTGGGCTTGCGAAGACACGACGCGCTTCTATCAAGCGTCGACATCGGAGCTCTACGGCCGGGTGGCAGACGCCGCAAAACGAGACGACGCCGTTCTGTCCGCGCTCCCCTATGGCGTGGCGAAGCTCTACGCCTATTGGATCACGGTGAATTATCGCGAAGCCTATGGCATTTATGCTTGCAACGGGATTTTCTTCAATCACGAGATCGCCGATCCGCGGCGAAACCTTCGTGACGCGCAAGATCACCCGCGGCCGTTGCGCGCGATCGAAAACGGACTGCAGGACGTGCCTCTATCTCGGCAATCTTGATGCGCTGCGCGACTGGGGCCATGCGCGCGAATATGTCGAGGGAAGTGGCTGATGCTGCAGCAGGACCATGCCGGAGGACTACGTTCTCGCCACCGGCGAGATGCATTCGGTGCGCGAGTTCGCGGAGGCCGCTTTCGCCATCGTCGGGCGGCCCCTGGCTTGGGCGGGAGCCGGCAATGACGAAGTCGGCCGCGACGCGCGCAACGGCCAAGTGCTGGTGAGGATCGATCCGCGCTACAACCGCCCGACCGAGGTCGACCAATTGTGCGGCGACGCAAGCAAGGCCACGGCGAAACTCGGCTGGCAGCCAACGACGAGTTCGCCGGCCTCGTCGCCGAGATGATGAACGCGGATTTGGCCGCGATTCAGTCCGATACGCTCAGGCCGTCAATCGGCTGAGAGGCCGCTTCGCCGCCGTTGTTTGTTGTGCCGTCAGTCGGGTCGAAGTGCATTGCCGCCGCGCAAGAAGATGCCCCGCATTCGCGTCGAAATCAGCTAGCGTGAATTGATCCGCCCCGACAACGGGCATTTTGATGGAGGCCGCTCGCCGCGCCATCGCTCTTTCGCTATTCGTGTTTCGTAAGCGGCCATTTCATAGCGGACGGCGATTTTTGCCCAGACAGTGATCATCCATGCCGGCGTTCATAAGACCGGGACGAAAGCCATCCAGACCTACCTTGCGGCGCATGACAGCCAACTCGCCGAACGCGGCATTCTTTATCCGCAAACGGGGCGCTCGAAGTTGGAACCGATCAAAACCGGGCACCACAAGTTAGCGATGGCGTTCGAACGTAATCCGGACCGAGTGCCTACGCTGCTCGCCAGGCTTCGGCGCGAAATCGCCCGTTCGGACGCCGATACGGTCTTGCTAAGCTCCGAGCAGTTCAGCCTGCTAAAGGCCGACGAGATCGCGTTGCTGGCGTCGGAATTGGGTCTGCCGATCAGGATCGTTTTCTATTATCGCAAGCAGTCGGACTTCGTGCAGGCGGCCTACAGCACCAGGGTCTGCAATTTTCAGGAGGCACGCGATTTCGCTACCTTTGCCGCCGATGATATGGACCGCCTGGACTTTTTTGCATTGGCCGAGCGCTGGGCGGACGTCTGTGGCAGGAGCAACGTGATGGCGCGCTCCTACGACCGGTCGACGCTCCTGGACGGCAACGTCATCCCGGACTTTCTCGCAGCGATTGGGATCGAGATGCCGGAAACGGATCAGGCGGTTTGGGCCAACCAAAGTCTGTCTTGGCAAGCGCTGATGTCGGTCGCCATGCTGCGGCGCATTGGCATGTCGGAACCACTTCTAGAGACGTTCATCCAGGCGCTGAGAACGGCCGATCCGCGTATCGGCATAGGAGCCGCCGGCCTCATGTCCGCCGCCGAGGCGCACCTGTTCGATCTTCGATTTGCTGAATTAAACCGTGCTTTTCATGAGGCCTATTGTCAGTGCCAGCCGCCGATCTACTCGGACCGTGGGAACGAGGAGGCGGAGACGCCTTCGCCGACCGGATCGCGCGAACTGCGAGCACTGGAGTATTCCCTGAATATTCTGGCCGTCGCCGTTCTGGCAAATGGGTGACGACCCCATTGGGCAGCAATGGAAATCTGCCAGATTTGCAGAGAAGCCGCAGGCGATTGAGCGCGGCTACAGTTCGTCGCGCCGGGCCAGCCTTTGCCGGCGATCTCGTCGATGCCGGCGCGGATGCCGTAGCGCTTGAGCTCCCTCACGCGAGGCACACCACCACAGGAGAGTACGGTGAGATTCCGCAGGGAATGCTCCGGCAGCGGTGGTGATTGAGGCGGTGTTTATTCGGCGCCTGATCGTTCTCGCATCCACGCAACCCCGCCCTCGCAGATCTGAACATCTGTCTGTGTGGTCCAATCGGGCTTAACCACCGGGATGGGCACAAGAGACGTCCCGTTGACCTGCAGCGGCTGAGCACCCTTCCCAACCTCGGAACATGTCGCTCGAGTCTCGGTTCGGACTCGGTGATGCGCCCGAACTCGGGCCACCGGAAAATCAGTCAACCCGTCGCGGTCAGTCGGTGTCACGAACCCGCGCCAGAACGCTACGAATCAAAATTACTCCCGGAATTCCAGGAACCAAGCGCTATATGGACCGATCGGGAATGCCGCGGCGGATCCCGCTTGTTCCTTCAACCTCGACAACGATGTTCCGACCGGTTGGCGAGGCGGCAGTTCGTGATCTGCGAATTGCTGCCGCCTCCGATTGGCATTTTCAGCCTGTTCCAGCGTCGCCTGCAACCCACGACTAGGACACACCAAAATGAACCATTTCGTTAGAAGGGTCCTCTCGTCCATGTTTAATGGACGTGTGACCCGCCGCGGTGCTCCCCTCGGAATTGCATTGGTGACCGAGCGCGACTCTATTGGCGCCTACAGGATCTATAGGCTTGATAAGAAGGTCCATCTGACGTTGCCCCCTCTTTGCCCTCGTTCATAACTGGACTCTGTTCTCGTTGTGGTCCTGCTGGGACCGGGTTGCGAACTCGTTTGGGGTAAGGCCGCCGAGGCTGGTATGCGGCCGGCAGGCGTTGTAGTCGATCCTCCATTCCTCGATGAGCCGGCGGGCCACCGGCAGGCTGCGGAACAGGTGCTCGTTGAGACACTCGTCACGGAAGCGGCCGTTGAGGCTCTCGACGAAGCCGTTCTGCATGGGCTTGCCCGGCGCGATGTAGTGCCATTGGACGCCCTGATCTTCCTGCCATTGCAGGATCGCCCGCGAGGTAAGCTCGGTGCCGTTGTCGCTGACGATCATCAGCGGCCGGCGGCGGGCAGCGATGAGCCGGTCGAGTTCACGGGCGACACGGTTACCGGAGAGCGAGGTGTCGACCACCAGCGCAAGGCACTCCCGGGTGAAGTCATCCACCACGACCAGCACCCTGAAGCGCCGTCCGTCGACGAGTTGATCGGCGACGAAGTCGAGACTCCAGCGCTGGTTCGGCCCTTGAGGCAACGCCATCGGTGCCCGCGTGCCCAGGGCGCGCTTGCGGTCGCCGCGCCGACGTACCGTCAGCCGTTCCTCCCTATAGATCCGGAACAGCTTCTTGTGGTTCAACGCCATGCCCTCCCGCCTCAGCAGGATGTGCAGGCGGCGATAGCCGAACCGCCGCCGCTCGCTCGCCAGCGCCTTCAACCGGACGCGCAGCGCCGCGTCGTCCGGTCGTCGCGGGGCATAGCGATAGGTCTTCGGGTCGAGCCCGATCAGCCCGCAGGCCCGGCGCTGGGAGCAGCTCTTCTCCTTGATGGCCCAGTCCACGAACGCTCTCCGTGATCCGGGCCTCAGAAGTTTTTTCCGAGGGCCTCGCGAAGCGTCGCGACATCGAGCATAAACTCGGCCAACAGCCTCTTGAGCTTGCGGTTCTCCTCCTCGAGGCTCTTCAGCCGCCGGGCATCCGACACCTCAAGCCCGCCATAGCGGGAGCGCCAGTTGTAGAACGTCGCATCGCTGATCCCGTGCTTCCGGCAGAGCTCAGACACCGGAATCCCTGCCTGGTGTTCCTTGAGCACCGCGATGATCTGCTCTTCGCTGTATCGGCTCTTCTTCATCTCCGTCTCCTTCCGACGGAGTCCAGTTCAAACCGAGGGCACTTCAGGGGGCAACGTCACATCTTTCGCGGGTTAAGCGGTGGCCACGCGAGTTAAATCAGCGACAGCTTCGTACCCTTGCGGAAACCCATCTGCGCGCTGCGGGAGGAAACGCTGACATGGCGGCGGAGCCGCTCCTGAGGGCGCTCACTAGCCTCGAACCCGGGACGGCGCAGCTGTTCACGGAGTTCACGGAGCGGATCGATTTTGTTGCGACGTTGAGGGATTGGCTTCGCGACCTTTCCGGCGAAGCTGATTTCAATTTGTTCGACACCGCACCTTCAGGAGGAACCAGCGTTCACTAACGGGGACGATGATGACGATCCGGAATCTTTCGTAGGTCGTGCATTGGCATGCCGGCTGGAAGTCCAACTCTCCCCAGCCGGCCGTTGTCGTTCATGAGCGCGACGCATCATGAACAGCGCAGACGACTGGGGCTGTGACTGACCTCACGACCCCATCACACAGCAGGGATTCACTCGATGACGCGATCGGCCGTGGCGAGGATGTCAACGGGAATAGTTACGCCAAGCAGGGCGGCGGTGCGCAAGTTCACGATCAGCACATATCGCGGAGACAGCACGGGCAAGTCTCCGGGGCTTGTCCCGTCGAGAACATGGCCGGCATAGACGCCCCCTCGGTAGAAAGACGCGGTTGTATCGACGCCGAGGCCAATCAATCCACCTTGCTCAACCATCCGCGTCGCTGGATAGACTGCGGGGAGGCGATGGAAATTGATGGCATCTACAAAGTAGCTCGCGTTGTTATGGACCCAATTGTTGGAGGGCAAGACGAGACCTGCTCCCGGCGACGCAGCGATCGCATCGATCGCGGGGGCAACCTGTTCGATGGCACCGACGAATTGTTCCTCGAATGGGAGACCGTAGGCGTTCGCCGCCTCAGCTACGAACGGGCGCATCAAAGCCGGGAAGGTAGAGGTTGCAGGGTTGGTCAGGCCAACGACGCGAGAAATATCCGGGGCAATCGCCACCAAGAGCTCGACAAACTTTCCGCCTTGGGAGGGTTCGAAATGCGTGATGCCAGTCGTGTTTCCCCTGGTCTCGCAATCTGCGTTACCAACCCCTCCGCAACCGGATCCGTGGCGGCGACAAAGACAAGGGGGGTCGCTTGGTCCAGCGCGCGAACAGCCAGGGCATTCAGGGAAGTGCCTGCCACGAAGACATCCGGCCCAATGGAGACCAATTCCGCCGCATATTGCGCGATCACATTGGGATCCCCCGCTGTGAAACGGGCCTCGATGCGCACGTTTTGGCCATCGATCCAACTTTGCTCAGCGAGCCCCTGGCGGATCGCGCCTTCCCACTCGATGCCTGCCGGATCGTCGGGGCCTGCCGCGCCGATCATCGCGCCGACGAGTCGCTGCCGGGAGGGCTGAGCGATGACCGCGTGCGGCAGCCAGACACCTGCCGCGGCGATGCGGAGCACTTCTCGTCTGCTGATCGACACCCGCCCCTCCCAGGGAGCGGACAATACAGAAACGGGGTCAGGGGATCGAGTCGAACTGGTAAGTGCGACCGGTGACGCCATAGTTTTGTGGTCGCGAGCGCGGCCGTCGAAGGTGGAAGGCCCCACCGTGGGGGATGGGGCCTTCCTCGGCGGTCCGGGGAGCGAGCGGACTAGAATGGCGGCAGTGGAATGCCCCAACGGCCGGCGATCTCGGCGAGCGATCCGTCGGCTTTCATGTTCTCCAATGCGTTTTGAACTGTGCCAAGAAGCGAAATGTTTCCCTCATGGACGCCAATCATGCCGTATCCAATCCGTGTCGCGACATATGTGTCCACCATGCGCAACCCGGGCTCGGTCTGCGCGATGCTCATCGCTTCCGGCGCAGCCGTCATGTACGCGTCGATTTCGCCCGCAAGCAGCGCTGCCATCCCCTCCGTCGAACTGGGGAATGCCGTGACGTTGAGGCCGGCATTCGACAGTTGAGTGAAGTTTGCCGAGCCCTGCGCCGCACCCGTTTTTAGGCCCTGAAAATCGGCGAGGCTGACGTAGGCCGTCGCGTCGCCGGCGCGGACGACAATGGCTTCTTGGTTGGTCAGGATCGGGCCCGTGAAGACGACGCCGAGGGCACGCCGTTCCGGGGTCGGTCCTAGGGCGGAGCATTCGATGTCGGTTTCCCCTGCACCTACCTTGGCAATGAGATCGCCGACAACCATCGGGAAGTACTCGAACGTCAGGCTGGTTCTCGCTGCAATCTCTTCCATCAGGTCATAGCAATAGCCGCCGGGCGGCGTACCGCCGAAGGGTGGATTGATGAAGATGCCGGCGCGCAGTGTGTCTTGCGCGTGGGCTAGGCGGGCAGCCCCCGACAATAGACACTGCCAATACCGCCATGCCAAATTTCATGCCCTTGATCATGAGCGTTCCTTCTTGTTGTGCGCGCTACTCCCGCAGCGCCGACGCACGATGGCAGTCTCAGACGCTCCAAGCAGTGACCGGAATCACAGGCTCAACCGGGTTGGCGGCCTAGACTGATGCCGCTCGGCGCTTCCGCCCCGTCAGGTCAGCGGTCTATGTTGTTCCCGTCGCCAACGCCCGATACTGTTGAGTGCGGGAGCCCAACCAGCGTCGCAAGGCGCACGGCGACTTGCCCACGGGGGGGTGGGACGGCCATGCTCTTGGAGCGGG
Organism: uncultured Alphaproteobacteria bacterium; assembly: GCA_963732865.1. Taxonomy (GTDB): domain Bacteria; phylum Pseudomonadota; class Alphaproteobacteria; order Rhizobiales; family Kaistiaceae; genus JADLGL01. The sequence goes on from CAVTBC010000001.1 coordinate 763,746, forward strand.
CGACGCAACACAAGGCCTTGCTGGAACGATGCATTCTGTTCAGCGTGCTCGACGATTCCGACCGCGCCGAACTAGCGGACCGCGCGACTGAGCTGAGCTACGACGCGGGCACGCCGATCTTCCACCTCGGCGATCCCGGCGAAAGCATGATGGTGGTTCTATCCGGTTGCGTCCGCATCTCCTTGCCGACGCGGCAGGGCAAGGACCTCATTCTTACCGATCTCAGCAAGGGTGAAGTTTTTGGCGAAGTGGCGCTCCTTGACGGGCAGCCACGGTCAGCTGGCGCCCTAGCGTTGACCAATTGCGATCTCCTGGTCCTTCGCCGGCGGGACGTCTACCTTCCTGCGGTTACATGCCGAAGCGTGCCTGGCGCTCGTAGAACTCCTCTGCCGGAGGCTGAGGCGCGCCGACGAAAGGATGACGGATATTGGTCTCAGCCATTTGCCGGTCAGGTTGGCAAAGACGCTGCTGAACCGGACGGTTGCCGATGGGCAGGCATCACGCAGGCTCTCTAATTCGCAGGGGGAACTGGGCGACATGGTCGGCGCAAGTCGGGAGAGCGTCAACCGCACGCTGCGCCGGTGGCATGAGCAGGGCCTGGTCGAGCTCAAGGATGGGTGGATCACTGTCCTCAGCCGCGATGCTCTGAATGCCCTGGCCGGAGTGCATCTGACCATGCAGGGTGTGGAAGACCGCCACCTCAACCACGGCATCCCGCAGCCCGCGGACGGACACCGCCGCGTTCGCATCTTCCGCAAATACCTCCTGCT
>CAVTBC010000002.1:0-248125 GCA_963732865.1 uncultured Alphaproteobacteria bacterium
CGGCAATCTCGACGCCCAGCGCGACTGGGGCCATGCGCGCGACTATGTCGAGGGAATGTGGCGGATCCTCCAGCAGGACCAGGCGGACGACTACGTCCTCGCCACCGGCGAGATGCATTCGGTGCGCGAGTTCGTTGAACGCGCGTTTGCCCTCACGGATAGAGATATCGAGTGGAGCGGCTCGGGGACCGACGAAGTCGGCCGCGACATGCGCAGCGGTGACATCCTCGTTCGCGTTGATCCCGACTATTATCGACCCGCCGAGGTGGATCAACTGCTCGGCGACGCAACGAAGGCAAGAGAAAGGCTCGGCTGGCATCACCAGACGACTTTCGGAGAACTTGTATCGGAAATGGTGACCGCTGATCTCGCAACAGTCGCGTCCGAGCAACGACGCAATCAGCGTCACGAATAGCGTTCACGCTGTTCTATTGGTGGGCCGTCTTAGTTGGCGACAAGGGATGTCCGGGGCCGGCGACCAGCGAAACCTCGACCGAGCAAACCCATCCAAGGGAACAACGATATGACCAGCGCAACGCCCTATAAACTAGCCGGGAAACGCGTATGGGTCGCCGGTCACGCCGGCATGGTCGGCTCGGCTTTGGTCAGGCGACTGCAAGGGGAAGACTGCAAGGTCGTGACAGCGAATCGGGCGACCGTCGATCTTAGGGATCGGGCAGCAGTCATTGATTGGATAGGCAAGGCCAAGCCGCACGCGATCTTCCTGGCGGCCGCGAAGGTAGGTGGCATCATGGCGAACGCCAACCTCCCCGGCGAATTCCTCTATGACAATCTGGCAATCGAGATAAACGTCATTGAGGCTGCGCGGCGGATTGGGGTTGAGAAGCTCTTGTTCCTCGGGTCGAGCTGCATCTACCCGAAATATGCCCCACAGCCGATTGCCGAAGACGCGCTACTGACCGGACCGTTGGAGCCGACAAATCAATGGTACGCTGTCGCAAAGATCGCCGGTCTAAAACTGGCCGAGGCCTACTATGCGCAGTATGGCTGCCAGTTCATTTCGGCAATGCCGACGAACCTCTATGGGCCGGGCGACAATTTCGACCTCGACAGCAGCCATGTCCTCCCCGCCCTCATTCGCAAGGTCCACGACGCGCGGCTTGCCCACGATGACCATGTCGTCATTTGGGGCACCGGAAGCCCGCTGCGCGAATTCATGCATGTTGACGACTGCGCCGATGCCCTCGTCTTCCTGATGAAGAATTTCTCGGCGCCCGGATTTGTCAATGTCGGGACTGGATCGGAGATATCGATCCTGGAACTGGCACAGCTCATCGCTACCGTTGCAGGGTTCCGGGGACACATTGAGCGCGACGAGAGCAAGCCCGACGGAACGCCGCGAAAGTTGCTCGACAACTCGAAGCTGCGTGCTCTCGGCTGGTCACCCTCGATCGCCCTGGAGGATGGGGTTGCCGACGTCTATCACTGGTATGAGAAGCAAGCGATCGGACGACCTCTGCATGACCGCTCGCGGGCGTAACGGAACGAGCGTCGTCGCGCCACTCCGCCGCTGGCGCTGGACTAGTGACCTGGTTTCCGGGTCGGATGCTTGCTCGTACTGTTGACGCGGCGCTGCCAAAAGTCGGTCCTGGTCGCACACTCCACGGGGGGTGTCAGCCGGACCAAGCGTGCGTTAGGTCGATGCAGCGCGATGAGGCACAAGGTCGATGCTCTCAAAGGTCCTTCCGCTAGCCATCTATCCGATCGGCATAGCCCTCATTCTGGGCCTGATGGCGTTCGTCCTGACCTTCCGCTCTCGGCGGCGCATGCAACGGCTAGTGCTGTTGGCGCTGCTGACCCTGCTCTGGATCTCTTCCATGCCGCGCTTCGCCGACTGGGCAATCGGCGGCCTCGAGGCAGCTTACCTCGGCTACTCGAGTGATGGAGCTCCCAACGCTGATGTTGCCATTCTTCTGGGCGGCGCCCTCAGCGACGCGCCAGCGTCCGGGCAACCGGATGTCAACGACGCCGTCGACCGGGTACTGCTAGCCGCGCGACTATACCGGGCAGGAAAAGTGTCAATGATATTGGTGAGTGGCGGCAACCTCGACTGGAATTCCGCCGGGGTCCCGGAAGCCCAAATGATCGCGGACTTGCTCGTTGAGCTTGGCGTCCCTCGAACGGCCCTGGTCCTGGAAAACAGCAGCCGGGACACCCACGAGAATGCGGTCAATTGCGCGGCCATTGTGGCAGCCAATGGATGGGGAGAGGCGCTGCTCGTGACATCGGCCTGGCACATGCCCCGGGCGGTCGCTGCCTTCGAGGAGGCTGGTGTCAGCGTCATTCCCGCGCCAACCGACTTTCGCAATCATGCCGCCGCCCCGTTGACCGTGCTCGACTTCCTGCCCGATGCGGACGCCTTGGCAAGAACGACGACCGCCATCAAAGAATGGATCGGCCTTCTCTACTACCGAATTCGCGGCTGGGCTTGAACGGGCTGCCTGTCCGCGCGGGCCGAGAGTAGATAAAGTGCTGATGCTCGACGAGCATGGCGGAAGCGTCGAGAGCTACTCCCCTGATACACTCGCCGAGACATCACGATTTGTCTCGCGAACGCCACTCCCGCCTTTCGCCTTAGATAATACCTCGGTCAATTCTTCCGCGAGCGTCTTGTCGAACACCACTTCGCGTCCACCCGACATGTCGCGAACCGTACGCATGAACTCGCGTTCGTTTGCCGTCAGCACCATGCCAAAGATGGCGTTCACAGCTGCGTAGCGTTCCGGCCAATACTCCTCAACGACAATGCGGAACAACAGCGCCGGATCGAGCTCCAATGCCGCGGCCAAGGCCGGGATACGTTCGAACGGCACACCGGTCTCCCCGGACTTTATCATCGATATGATGTTGGGTGTGTTGTACCCAGCTTCCCGGGCAATTTGGCGCTGTGTCTTTCGACCTTTTAGAGCCTCGATCTGCTTTGACACCAGCTTGGCGGTGCGGCCTCCTCGATGGTCTGACAGTGCGGGTTTCATTCGTTTTCCTTAAGCTGGGGCCCTCGCGATGCTAGCGCGATCGTCTGATTGAGATATAGCGCCCGCACGTTGGGGCGATGCTGGGATCTCTCTCTTGCCGGCAAACGCAGAACGAAACGACCCGCACAACGATCGCCCGTCTTTGCGACCACCCACCGGTCAGCCCGTTGGGACGGCAGTAGCTTGCGGCGTCTCCCGACCCGCTCCTCGAACGCCCGCATGCCCCAACGCCGCCTTGGGGGACAGTTTATCCCCCCTCGTTAGAATTGAACCAATCAGATCCGAGCTAGCACAAACATGGGCGCATCCTCACGGCCGAAGACGATGCTTTTCCTTCCACGCATGGAAAGCTTCTTCTAGTAATTGCTTCATCGTGATACCGCGAGCTGCGGCCGTCGTCTTGATCTCGAGATGTAAGCTCTTGAATACCTTGAAATTCATACACTTGGTTTCTTCGGGCGGAGTTTCAGTGCCTTTGACATGCTGCGGCTTTGCTAGCTCGGGATCGACCTCTCGCCTTGCAATTGATGCCCTTGACTGGTGAGGCTCAATCAGATCGAGCGTATCTCGCGCCGCCGTATTAGGCAGGAATGAGGGCGCTTGCGCGGCAATCGACGTCAAGAGGGACCGGAGGATCGATGTCCGGCGAAGAGCAATTCGCAAGATTGTAGTTTGGCAACCGGCCAAAAACTCAATGATCGTTGAATTCGCTGAACGCGATCCGGTAAGATCAGTCATGTCTTCTTTCCTTTCTTTCGGTGCTGTATCTTCAGTCAATACTTACTTCCGCAGTAACGATATTCCACTTTTACTCCTTCGAGCTATATCTGTTTTCAACCGACTGTCACCAGCAAATGGTCTTTTTTGCCCCGATTAGAGACGGCGCCTTCAGCAACGCGTCGCGCTCGCCCGCGCGCTCGCGCACAGCCGAAACTGATCCTTCTCGACGAGCCCTTCGCTGCCCTGGATGCCGATTTGCGCGAAAGCACACGGAAGGCCGTCGCCGAGATCCTGTCGGGGGCTGGCGTGGTGACGTCCCTGAACGTGGTGTAGCTGGGTAGCGCGGTGGTCATCGGCGCTTTCCGGTAGGGTCTGGTTGTCGACACCAACCTGACTGGAAGGACCACCGATGACCGACGACATGATGAACCTGCGCGCGCTCGTGGAGAAGAGCGCCGGACGCCGATCTGCTGCGCGAGATGATCGGCTTTGCCGCCGAGCGGCTGATGGAGATGGAGGTGGGCGCGGCGACCGGCGCCGCCTATGGCGAGAAGATCGCCGCTACGGACGCGCCCAGCGCAATGGCTACCGCGACCGGGACTGGGAGACGCGGGCCGGCACCGTCGAGCTGCGCATCCCGAAGCTGCGGAAGGGCTGCTACTTCCCGGGCTTCCTCGAGCCGCGGCGGATGGCCGAGAAGGCGCTGACGGCGGTGATCCAGGAGGCCTATGTCCAGGGCATCTCGACGCGCTCGGTCGACGACCTGGTCAAGGCGATGGGCATGACGCGGGATCTCGAAGAGCCAGGTCAGCCGGCTCGTGCGAGGAGATCGACGGCAAGGTGAAGGCCTTCCTCGAGCGCCCGATCGAAGGCGACTGGCCCTATCTGTGGATCGACGCCACCTACCTCAAGGTCCGCCGCGGCGGCCGCATCGTCTCGGTCGCCGTCATCATCGCCGTCGGCGTCAACACCGACGGCCGGCGCGAGGTGCTGGGCATGGAGATCGGCACCTCCGAGGCCGAGCCGATCTGGACCGAGTTCCTGCGCAAGCTGACCCGCCGCGGCCTGCGGGGCGTGAAGCTGGTCGTCTCCGACGCCCATGAGGGCCTCAAGGCCGCCGTCACCAAGGTTCTCTCGGCCACCTGGCAGCGCTGCCGCGTCCACTTCATGAGGAACGTGCTGGCGCATGCCGGCAAGAGCGGCCGGCGCGTCGTCTCGGCCTTCATCGCCACCGCCTTCGCCCAGGAGACGCCCGAGGCCGCGAGCGCCCAGTGGCGCGCCGTCGCCGACCAGATCCGGCCGAAGGTGCCCAAGCTCGCCGCCATCCTGGACGACGCCGAGCCGGACGTGCTCGCCTACATGACCTTCCCGAAGGAACATCGGGCAAAGCTGCATCGCACGAACCCGATCGAGCGCCTCAACGGCGAGATCAAGCGGCGCACCGATGTCGTCGGCATCTTCCCCAACGAAGACGCCATCACCCGCCTCGTCGGCGCGCTGCTGCTCGAACAAAACGACGAATGGGCCGTCCAGCGCGCCCGCTACATGACGCTGGAAAGCGTCGGCCAGTTGAGCGATGATCCTCTCATCAGCCTGCCAGCCGTGGCACGCTGATCAGCCGGCCATGCCGGAGAGCACGGCGACCAATGCCGCCAGCTACACCACTCGGCGGGACACCATCGCTGGCGTCACGACGATCCTCGTCACGCACGACCACACCGAAGGGCTTTCCTTCGCAGATCAGATTGCGGTCCTGCGCAGCGGACGGCTTTTGCAGGTCAGTTCGCGTGACGTGTATGAAGCGCCGGTCAACGAAGACACAGCCGAGTTCCTCGGGCCGGCGATCGTAGTCGACGGCACGATCAGCAGCGGTTGGGCCGTCTGCAGCCTCGGCCGCATTGCCATCGACCCGGCCAACCAGCCTGGCCCGGCCCAAATCACGCTGAGGCCGGAACAGGTTCAGCTTCTGCCGGTTCCCTCCGAAGGCCCCAAACAGCGGGTGCCGTTCATCATCTCTGAACTCGGCATCAACGCCGATCCATTCGTGCTCCATCTCTACGCGGCCCTGGCCGAGAACAAGCGACGACTGATCTCGCAGCGAACCACCGCAGCACTTGCCGCCCGGAAGGCACAGGCAACACAACTGGGCAATCGCCCCAACATCGCTGAGGCAGGTGCGTGACCAACCGGGTGGAGTCTTCGTTCTGACGGCGTGAGACTGCCGCCCTGTCGCCGCCGTTGGTTAGCGGCCGGAGATCCTTCTCCGCTTCGACGGCGCTTTGCTTTGTGCGCAGGCGCGACCGCGCCAACACGCTAGGCTCGTAACACCGATCGACTGTTACGACTCGCCGCTGTCTTGCCCGTCTAACTCATTGATTTTATTGTCATATATGGCAATGGCTGGGGGACTATGAATCCCACGCCCAGCGTCGCCGCGGGAAAACCCACGGCCAGACCCAGTAGGAAGACCAACAGGGCCATCAGCCCATTCGAGAGGAAGCTACCCTCGCCAGAATCGAAGCGCTCGTGCCGAGGCTGCGAGCCCCTAGCTTCCGGTCTCGCGGGTGCTTTCATGGCCGCTGGTTGATCGTTCGGGGCAAGTTCTCAGCGAAGCTACCTACCGCGACGACGCATAGCCTATCTACCGCCACGACGAGTTCCTCATTGCGGGGCACTGTGACTTCGCTTGCGTGACAGTGACTCAGCTAGGACCCCCTCATGCCGCGCTGACTAGCCCAATGAGACTTCTTGAGCAGGATTGGCATGACTTTCGACTTCGCCAGATTCAGAAACGCATTTGAAACTATGGACTATCGGGCCTGGATAGATTTCTACGCTGCCGGAAGTCCGCCAAGCGCCAGAAGCGGCTGTTCGCCTGAACTCACTTCGGCATCGCCGGCAAACGGTAGTGACCCTGCTTTTTGAGGTAGCTGCAGTAGTGTGCTCAGATGTCTCCACAACGCCGAGATCAGGCCGAGGTGGTGAGGGTGATGGACGCAGCGCCTCAATGCTGGTTGAGAACGATGGTACGGGTGTCACCAGGGCGAATGGTGACATCGCGTGCGGTACCCGCGCCGCCGGCATCGACGACATAGGTCCCCGGCGGCAGTTCGATCGGTGCGCCGCCTACCGTGCCCTCGCCCACCCTGGCCCCTGTTGTGTCGAAGACCGAGTAGGTGATCGTCGTCGCCTCGCGCACGGCGGCACCAAGCCCCTGTTGGTCGCCCGCGTCGAAATAGGCTCCCGCCCCAGCCGCCGCCCAGCTCTGAAGCAGGGCGCGCGTCTGCTGATCGTCGACGGCGAAGCCGACTATGTTGAGCCGGACATCAACGCCCTGATCGCGCAGCCGCTGGATTTCGGCGAACGGATCGCCACCGCATGTCTCGTCGCCGTCCGTAACGAGCACGATGATGCGTGTCCCGGTAACAGCGGCGAGGTCGTCCCCAACTTGGTGCAATGTGGCCGCGATGGAGGTCCGGGCTAGGTTCACGGATTCAACGCGGCCGACAGCGGCAACAAAAGCGGATCGGTCGAGGGGACCCAGCGGCAGCAGCAGTTCGTTCTCGCATGATCCTGGGCGGTCATTGCCGAAGACGCGCAGCTCCACGGGCAAGCCCTCGGGGAGCACCGTCTGACCGAGGTCGCTCAGCGCCGCCTTGGCCACGTCGATGCGCCGGCTGTTGCCGAGCCGCTGCAGCATGCTGCCGGAGGCATCTAGAATGATCGCCATCGCCAACGGTACGTTCCCCGCCTGCGGCGGCGCGGCGACGGGGCCGGCGACCGGCGCTTGATCGAAGCGGACGATCAGAGCACCCGGGCGAGGAGGCGTGGTGTCGGCGGCAAGCGTGAACGCATAGTCCGCCGGCCGATCTAGCCACGCGGCGAGGCGTCCGAATGCGATCTCGCTGTCACCGTGCGAGGCGAAACGGGACACGGTGCCGCCTGCCGCTCCAGCCCAGTCGGACATGATGCTCGCCTCCGCGCGGGCGCGAACGGGATCGTTGTCGGCCGGTAGGTACAGCGCGAACACTTGGACGTGGGCCTGATCGAGGCTTTGCCACAGTTGCTCGTTCTTGTAGGCGCCTGAATAGGCGGCGTCAGTGACGATCACCACCGCGCGGTCGCCAACCCGCTGAGCCAATTGCTGGGCCGCGTAAAGCATCGCATTCTCAGAGTCGCTTGAGCTGTCCCGCAAGGGGTAGGCGTTGAGCGCGCCGAAAACGCTGCCGGTACTTCCCGTCCATCCGTCCATCAAAAACGAGCTGGCCTCGCCGCGGAACGGCAGGAGGTTGATCTCTTCGAGGTCAGGGCGGAGCCTCCATGCCAATTGGCGTATCATGCGCGCGACCGAAGGATAGAGCCCGCCGACGCTGGCGCTGGTGTCCCAGCTGACGACGACCGAGGCGGGGGGCTGTGTGACCCGTACCCGCCAATGTCCCGGCTCGGCGGCGGCGACCAGAAGTCCGGGCGTTGCGGGATCCGTCTCAAACGGGATCTCGCGGTCGTCGTCGCCGACCAGCGTCAGCGCCACCCGTGGTGCGAGCCCCTCCGCAAAGTCCGCCCTGATCGTACGCGTCCCTTCCGGCAGGTCGACCGCATACCAGGTCTCGACGATGCCGCGTTGAACCCGGCCGTCGGCCTCGTCCCCCAGAGCGAGCGGAGTGGCAGCAAGGGGGTCGTGGCTGACGTCGGGAAATTCCGGCGGAAGCTGCGGCGCGATTGTCGCCTCATATGGCCCGGATCTGGCCAGGTCGCCCCAGGCGCCGAGCACGGACGGCCCAGGCGCTTCGCGAACTTCGATGTGGTCGGGCATGGTCAACCTTCCGGTGCCGAGCGCAACGACGTGGAACGCAAGGGCACGCACCCAGGTTGGAGCGGCCAGAGTGAATTGTGCGGCGGCACTGGGGCCATTCACCTGCCAGCGTCCCAGCGACACCCACGGGCCAAGAGGGCCGTCGATGCTCGCGGAAACCTCGACCTCGCCGATGCGTTCGTCGGCGGGGGTATCCGACCGGTCGACCCAGGTGAGAGCGGAAATCTGCGCGGCTCGGTTGTCGAGGAACCCGATGACAAAAGAAGGGTCGACGGCGTGATCGGCGGGCAGGATGACTGCGCGATCGCCGGGCCAGACCGCGTCCTCTCCGGTCAGCGACTGATCGCCGAATCCGGCAAAGCGGATTACGTGCCCGCCTAGTGCCGTGGCGGCAACGTCGAAGCCAGACGGTTCGAGGATGAATGTCGGGTCGGCGATGACTTCGAATTCGGCCAGCCGCGGCCTGTCGATCGACGGCCCGCCCTGGGCCGACAGTGGCACCAGACGGACCGAGTTCGCGAGGATCGTGGCAGGGAAAGGGAAGGACTGCTGGACCGCCTGCGGAGACATCCGGCCTTCGAGTACCCGCACGAACGGCCCGCCGTCACTGGATACCTCAATGGCAAAGTCGGCGAGCCGCTCCAGCGGCGATCCGCCCTGCGGGGGCTGGAGAATGACACCGGCAATGGGGATCGGGCGTTGGCCGGCCAGCGCAACGACCGGGGCCGCATCGACCGACAGACGCACCCCGTCGGTGTCGACGACGTCGTCGAACAGGCCAGTCATGGAGGGGTCGGCCGCGACTGCGCCTAGCGCGCTCCAAGCAACGTTGATACCGCCCAGCAGCGAAGGCGGCAGCAGGTCGAACGGGTGGGGATTGGTCGGGCGGTACCCCGGTCTCGACCGGAACGAGTGTGTGTGTCATCGCCGCTGGCGAAGTACCGTCTGATAGCGCGACGTCGACATAGACCGGCGTGTCATCGCGCGCGTCGGCGGCAATCTCGAGCGTCACGGGAAGCTCGACCGCAGCGCCGGGGCCAATGACGATTTCTTCGGGCAGGCCGTCTACCCGCCATCGCTCGTCGCCCACCCACGCGGCGGTCCGCAGTGTCAGCGTCGCCTTTGCCAGATTGTGCGCGATCAGGATCCCCGCAAGCCGCTGCGCCACGGGTTCGTAGGCAGCAACCGGGACTTGGTCGAATGTCAGCCGCGCTTCCACCGCCGGTGGCGGGGCTGCCCGGGGATCACCGATGTCGAGTGCATAAGGCCCTTCAGCCCCGGTCACCCGCAGAAACAGGCGGCCGCCGGAAGGCACATGCAGCGTTGCCGTGTCGCCCGGCTGGTAGAGGTAGAAATCGTCGATCGTCGTCAGGTCCTCCGGATCGCCTTGCGCGAGCCGCAGGCCAAGATAGCCGCCGCTCGCCGCTAGCCGGACTTGGAGAGGACCGGCCGGCAGCGAGGGATCGAGCGCGAACCAGTCGGTATCGTTGCCCTGCAGCACGCCAGCCAACAGCGCCCCCGGCGCGAGCGGCGCCGCCCGCCATGCCTCGTCATTGGGCTCAAGGTCGACCGGCCGGTCGAAAAACGAGGGCAGGTCCAGGGTCAAGACATACGGCTCCCGGCTCGTCCCCGAAGACGAACTAACCGAAAGGGCGAAATCGCCCGGAGGCAGCAAGGCTTCCCAGACCAGCCGCTGCGGATCGCCGGGGGCGCCGACGGTGCCCGGTTGGGCGATGCGGTTTGACGCGTCGCCCCAGCCAAGGCTGATCTGCATCGGAAGATCAGCCGGCGCATCCAGCGTGATCGAGACGCGCTGCGCCGCCGCCAGATGGAAGGAGTAGAAGTCGCGGTCATCCTGCGCGTCTAGCCAGCCGGTCTGGGGCTGGCCGACGCGCAACGGCAGCGCCCTGGTCTCGTCGTCGTTCGGTTCGTATTCCTGTCCGTCGACCGGTGGGCCGAGCGGCCGAGCGCGCAGGAGCCAGGTGCCGTCCGTTCCCTCCAGTCGCAGCAAGTTGTGGCCGGGCGGCAGTAGCAAATGCAACAGTCGTACCGTGGGTGTGCGGCCGAGCGTCGTGGTTGTTGCGAGTGTTTCGCCGCCGCCGTCATAGAGGCTGAGACGGGAGATGCCCTCGCCCGTCGCCTCGATCTCCCAAAGCTGCAGGCCGCCGGTGACGCCGAGATCGATGTAGTCCCAGTCGGTGCCGCTGAACGTCCCGGTCATGAGACCGTCGGTCGGCAGGGGCGTTGGCATTCCCGGTTGGTCGTTCGGCTCGACCTCCGTGCCGACAATTTGCGGGCCGGCATCTTCCGCAATCAGCGTATACGTGACGTCCGGCGGCAGCGCACCACTGACCTCTCAGCCAATGGCGGCCGGGACCGAGCACGAGATCGCGAAGGGCTAACTGCCCGCGGCCGTCCCGCTGGAATAGGATGTTGCCGGCGTCGTCAGTGAGCGTGAGGGTGAGCGAGTCGGTAGTCGGCGCGGTCAGCGTCACGTCATACTGGCGCGATCCCGCGCCCTGGGGCACCTCGAGGACGAAATAGTCCTGCTCGCCATAAGTGCCCTGGGTGGTAAGGCGACCTGTGGCGGGCTGCGACGGGACCAGCGGGTGGGCGAGATCGGGGCTGGTGTCAGGCTCAGCAGCGAAGTTTGCCGGTCGCTGCTCGGCAGTTGCGGAAAGGATGACCGGCGTGCCCGCCGGTAAGCTGCTGAGCACGATCTGGTATGCCCCGGGGGCGAGTTGGAGATCCGGCACCCTGACGACGCCGCCGGCATCCGCCGAGTCGCTATAGAGAATTGCAGTTCCGTCTGAACCGCGCAGCGTGAGCGACGCAGACGACCCAGGCGGCCATTGGGCCGCGAACGTCCACAGGGTGCCCCGGGACGATTCCGTGAGCGTCCAGGGAAGCACAATCTGACTGTCGGTCCCTCGCGCCAGTCCGGTGAAAGCCCCCGCCAAGTCGGCGTTGGAGGGGAGATCCGGCGGCAGGTCGGGGCCGCGCTCGATCCGAAGGCGATAGACCATGGCATCGTCGCCGGTCGTCAGCGCAACCGAGTACTGGCCCGCGCCCAGGAACAATGGCGGCGAAACTGCGACGCCCAAATTGGGATCGAGCGGCGCCGTCCACACGCGCCGCGCGGAGCTGTCGCCGTTGGTGTCCAGCACCACCAGGCCCGATTGGCCCGGCAGGGCCTCGAGCTCCACTCGCCATAGCGACGGTGTGTCCAAGGTAAAAAACGCGCGCTGGTCTGCGCCCGATCGTGCCGTGCCCATCAAGCACCATCCGTCGCCGGGGATCGCTGGACTAAGGCGAATGTCTGGTTCCGTCTGTGCAATGCATGAGGCGACCGCCGGCGTCGCGCCAACCCCCGGCCCCACTGCCAGGGCAACGATGAGGAAACCCAACGCGGGGGCGGTTCTGTGCACGGTCACCAACCCATGGCGGCCGCTCCGGCTCCAAGAGTGAGAATGAAGATGACACCGCCGTAGCCGATTAGCAGCCCGGTCCCGGCCAACGAGAACCCGCCGGCCGCCATGCAGGTCACAAGACCAAACGTGTAGCCCCCGGCGGGGTCGCCGATGATCGCGCGGATGGCCAGCGCCATGCCCACGAAACACATGCCGGTGGTCACGCCCTCGAAGACAAGAAAGGCCTCCCCGACCATCGCTGCACCGCCGCCAGTCGCTGTGATGCCAATCGTCGTCCCAGTGTCTGGGTCGATGCGCCACCAGCCTACCTGCGGGGAAGCGCTCTGCGGGGCGAGGAGAACGAAGCCCGCTTTCATCTGCGCTTGGATCAGCGGTTGAACCCCCGGAGCCAGCGCGGCGACTTCCGTTTGGCCGAGCACGTGCCACGAACGTCCGCTGGCAAGATCGGCTGCGTGCAGGGCGCTGGTGTTTCCGGTCGCCGTGCCTCCAACGATGGCGTCCTCCAGCACTGTGTCCACCAGCCCTTGCCGGACGCTCGCGGTGAAAGGATCCCGCGCAGTACTTATCGCATTGAAGACAATGTCGATCTCGGACTGCAGCGAGGCTTCGCCGTCGAGGCCCAACGCGAAACGCTGGTGCATCAGGAAGACGTTGGGTGAGGCGATCGCCTCGTCACTGTGTCCGGCCAAGCGTTCTGCGGCGAACTGCAGAAGACTGAAGGCCACTCGCGGTCCCGGCGGAAAATAGTCAAGATTCGGGGGCTGCGGCGTTGCCGCGGCGCCGCCGATATTGTCGGCAATCTCGGCGATGGCAGCGGAGGCAGTGCGGGCGACTTGAATCGGATTGGGGGTCGCGCCCAGAATGAGGATGTCCGTCGCCCCAGCAAGGCTGAGCGCGCGGACGCGCCGCTGCTCCTGCGAGAGGTCGAAGTTAACACCCGATGCGCGGGCGGCCGGACCGATCAGGTCGAAGATGGTGCGGCGTTCGACCTCAGCCGGCTGCCCCGGCACGTCGGCCTCGATCTCCAACCATTCCGCGGTCGGGACCGCCGGCTCGGTTGCAGGCGGAGCACTGCCGCCGAGGATGCCAGCAACCTCGGCGAACAGGGCACCGGCGGCACCGCCCGTTTGCGCAAACGCAATCAGGTTGGCGTCTCGGATCGCCCCGTCCTGCGTGAACAGCTTGTCTATGACGATGTCGCCGCCAACCCGCAGGATCGGCGTCCATGCGTCAACGCCATCGATGACCTGCATCACTTGGTCGCCGGTTACGCCGGCCTGAACGAGCTGGCCAAGTGCATCCATTCCGTTGCCAGCATGCGTCAAAGTCAGGACCTGACCGTCGAGGTCAGCCGGGCGACCAGTCCACGTCAGCAGTTGCTCTTCACGGCGGCCCGACGAGTCCTGCAGTTCAACGATCAGCCGCAGCGTCACCGACTGGAACCGGTCGTCCGGCAGCTCCGATGGGTCGAGGGTCTCCGTCGGTTCGAGTTGGCCGACGATGTCCCCGTCCGGGTCGAAATCCTGCCACGTTGCGCCAGTTCGGACCTGGACCCAGTAGTGGTCGCTGAGCGCCGAAAGGGCGGAGGCTCGCGCCGCTGCATTCGCGGCGTCGGCATTCGGGCTCACCGCGTCAAGGAGGATCGGCAGCAAAGCGTCTGTGCGCTCCGTCACGAGGGTTACGATGTTATCGCGGCGCTCGGCAGCTTCGGTCGCCGCTGCCTCGACCACATCTGGCGGCAGGCGAGGGTCGCTCAGCATCGCCACCAGGTCATCGCGGGACGTGTGGGGTACGCTCGGGACGTCCACCGTCCGCTCCGTCGACGTCAGAAGCGCCTGCGCTTTGTCATCGGTCAACGTGGCTCGGGCAAGCCGGACCTCCTCGCCGACGTCGGTTAGCAGCAGCGCCAACGCGAGGGATCGGTCGAGGCTGTTGCCTGCACGATCGGCGAGGACGCCGCGCGACCCGCGCAGGCTGCCGACATATGGCACCAGCCGGGTTTGGTCGGCGATCCACGCCAGGATCGCGGTAGGCGCGTTCCCCGTCTCCGCCAGGATCGTCAAGGGATCGGTCGGATCGGGCGGCAGGCCATTGGCGTACCGGCGCGCCGTGCCCGACAGCGCGGCCATTGCACCTGCGAGTTCCTCGCGTGCATCGTCGGTCCAAGCCGGGTCGACGCCCGGTTCGCTCGGCCCCATCCGTGTCCAGCGCGGCGACAGCCGGCGCGTAGCCATCGTCGGCTGCCCAGCCGTAGAGCCTGCGTGCGTCTTGCACCCGGCCCGACCGCTCGAGCGCCCGAGCGTATTGATAGATGAGCCTGGCGTTGCCGGGGTCGGCGGTGACGGCGGCCGCGCAAGCGGCCATGGCGTTCTCCGCGTCGATTGCGTCGAGCGGCACAGCGGCTCCCCGCTCAGGGTCATCACCTGCAAGCGTGTCGCAAAGGATTGCATCACTCGCCTGGGCGATAGGGGCGGCGCACAGGACAATTGAGATGCCGACGACTGCGGCCGCGAGCCTAATACCGAACATCGTGCGACGCCGTCCTGTAAGGCGGCGACCAGCGCCGCTTTCTCGTACTAGTTACTTGCGCGCCTTTGACCCGGTGGCCAGCGCCAATTCATCCGGTCATTGGTTCCAAAAGGCGATCCGTGCCAGTCCGGTTCAGTCTAGGCGCATCGAGGCTATCGTCCGACATACGCCCCATTGCTCATTTTCGGCGCGATGACCTTCTCGGCGCAAGCGAGAATTAGTATGTGCCGGCAGCTGCGGACACGTCGACGTTGACGGATGCACTGCGCAAGGCGTTGGCAGGTGACTTCCTCGTGGTCGGCGCCGTGGGTAAGTGGTGGCGATGGGTCCTGTCGAAGGGCCTACGAGGTTACCGTGGGTGCTTCGGCATCGCTCTGGCAGCCCAGCCAAGTGTCCTATTGGGCGGGGTCCATGTCACGGCCAGCCAAAGCGCGATCCCGCGCCGTGGCGCGATCTGCGGGATCGGTATGGCCCCCCTTCAGAACTTGCCAGAACCGCTTCGTCCGTTGGCGCAGCGCCAGCGATGGGGATCACCTCTTCGAGGCCATTGCCGATCTCGAACAATCAGATCTGAAGATGATCGACCGTATCGGCGTAGTACGTAGCGCGGCGCCAGTGTTCGGAGCGACGCCTGCCCCTGCATCCGACGTTCCCGCGGCGGACTGACGACCAACATCCACGCGGCGGTGGACAGGCACGGCCTACCGCTGCGCCTCACGCTGAGCGACGGCCAGGAGCATGACAGCCCCAAGGCGCTTGATCTCCCAGGCGGCCTTCTCACGGACGGAATGCTTCTCGCGAACGAAGCCTGCGATGCCGATGCCCCCGCGCGCTTACCCGATCGGAATGCGGCTGGGCGAACATCCCCCTGCGACGAACGCGAAAGGCCCCGATCTGAATCAGCCGGTTCCTCGTCCACGCACGCAATCAGATCGGACGATTCTTCAACCGGATCAAGCAGCGCCGTCGGATCGCCGCCCGCTACGACAAGCTCGTTGAGAACTTCCTCGCCTTCGTCGAACTGGCTGCCATTCGGCGATGGGGTTCCCATTAATGGGTCCACTACTTAGGCGGGGACGATCGGGCGGCGGTCCCTCGCGCGCTGTCAGCCGATCCTGCGCCGCGGCAGCGATATGAAGGAATCTTCAAAGTAGAGGGTGCAAGCGCCCGGATGCAAAACCGGCTCGGAGAATTCGACAACGAAGCCGCACTCGGACCTCGGAAAGCCATCGCTGCGGACATCCTCACGAGGGACGTCGCACACAGCGGTCGCCACCAGCCGGCCTGAATCGACCAGCCGCACGCTGATCGGCTCGTTTCGCCACAAATCCATCGCCCAACCCCCCACTCCGCGTTCATCGAGTTGATCGATATGCCCCACAAAGTTCCGGTTTCTCGCCGGAAGAGGCGACGCGGCCAGGTAGTCCCGCACCACGCCATAGGGCGAGCTCTTGGTCAGCGCAGTCACAAAAGGCGGGAGCGGATCGCCGCTTTCAAAGGTGTAGCCCCAGAACATGTCCGTGCCCTGGCGATCCAGGATCGCTCGCTGCAGCTCTCGGAAAGATGCCAATGCGCTGCGGAATGAAGGGCCTTCCGCCTCGATACGCCGTGCAAGCAATGCGTCGGTGGCCGTGCACACATCGAGGTCAACTGCAAAGCGACCGGCGTGGGCATGGCGCAGCCTTTCCGCTTCGCTCCCTCTCATGTCTCGGTTCGCAATCGCCGGTTGGCCGACATTTCTTTGCACATAAAGTGGGACACCCCAACCGAGACTCTTGGCCGCCAAAAGAATCGACTCGTCGAAGCGCTCGGCTAGCCAACGATGGCAAAGGCGTTTTCGATGTTGTCGATGACCGCATCGGCATGAACTGGTTGTGGATCGGCCGCACCCGCCAGAAACCTAGCCATGAAGTCCCCAGGAGATAGCGGTGCGTCATCGAAAAAGGCATCCAGCGTAAGCCCCTTTTCAATGACGGCAGCTCTTAGCCTATGATCCGAATGGATGCCGGCCGTGTGGTATTCGGAAACGTATCGGTCGATAGGGTCTCGAACGAACGCGAAGTAGCGCGCCGGACTCTTTAGCTGCGCGTGAAGGCCGAAGGGGTTGTGACCCGCAATCAGCGAAATATTTTGCCTCTGCACTTGCTCGGAAAGCAGCATCTTGCCGGTCTGATTGTCGGACCAGGCAGGTGAATCCGGCTCGAACAACAAGATCTTTTGGAGCCCATACTGACGGGAGGCTATCGACCGTATGGTGGAGCCGCCGGTCTTGGGTATGTGCACGAACACGTCCGCCGGCGCCTTCGCAATCGTAAGCGTTCTTGCCCGCACTTTATCCAGACGCCTCGGGTTTCAATCCACGCCTCGTCAGTGACGATGGTCGCGATGTGTAGATGACCAAGGTCGAAATGGAGCGTCGTCATTCGCGTGCCCCACTCAACCTGATTTCGTCCGCCACCCCACCCGGTGCCCAATTCTGCGAGGCGCGCAAAAGGTAGAACTGGCCGACGTATTCAGGCTGGAGTTGCGTCGGACCCGTCGGTCGCGGCTCTCTCCCATGCGGTTAGTGTCGTCCGTCAGGGGCGTTTGGGACACCGGCCCGAAGGTTGCGGGGCAATGGTATACTTACCCCATGAAGCCGTTGACTGTCTCTGAGCTCGCCAGCCTCAGTGGCAAAGCAAAGGAGCTCGCGACCGCACTCGCAAAGTTTCAGAAGGACGACGCCAATTTCGAAGCGAAGTTAAAAGGGGCGACGACGCCGACGTCGAGCTCTTTAGGGCGGTGCAGCCCTATCACGGCGGAGCGTGATCAGGATACGTTGCCTGCCGGCCCGATGGCCGGTCTTAGTCCATGACCATCGTCCTGCTTAATGCCATGAGCGTTGCTGCTACACAGTGCGCCCCTTACATTGCTACAAAATCGCGAATCGAGGTCTTGTAAGCAATTGATTTAGCTGCTGTTTATTGACCGGCGCGAAATTCAATCCTGTCCGGCAGCACCATTCAAACGATTGATTTCTGTCAGCTGGATAGCCAGTGTTGCTCGTCCCTGACGCACCACCGCTAATTCCGACCCGAGGTTGTTCTATGTTATCGGAGTCCCCGGGCTAAGAAGCCCGGAACGAATACTGATCCACAACTCCACTGCGCCAATCTATTATTTGCCGAATCATTACATGAGCCTCTGTCAGGTACTATTAACTGCATGAACGACTTGGTCAAACTCGTCAATCTTGATGCATCAGGCTGGGTCACCGTTCTAGATTTCTACGCCGCGCTCCTGACGGCCGTGGGCGCGCCAGAATGGCACGGCAGGAGTCCAAATGCGCTAGTCGACACAATGATCTGGTCCGATGAAATCAATGAACTCAAACCGCCTTACGTAATCAGGATATCGGGAACCAGCAAAATACCCCGGAACGTCAAGGAGCACATCAAGCTTGTAGCGGGTGACATGAAGCTCGCTCGTTCCCGCTACCGCCAGATGCGTGGTCATGATGTCAATGTAAGAATTGTGACCGACATTGGGCGGTAGAGCCGGGTCGGGGCCAAAGACGCTGCCTAACTGTTCTTTGGCCCTCAACCGGCAAGAAACCGACAATCGCGAATACTGGGTGTTGCCATCCCGCCCAACGTCAACTGGAACACGTTCCGCGTCAGACGATGTCCGCTATCCCTAACCGGAGTTACACAAAGCGCTGGACGAAGGAGAGCGCATTGTCCGCAACGCTCCGCCGTCCAGCATCAATCGTCAGGGAATGGCCTCGGTTTGGCATTTCCACAATCTGCCGCGCGCTCAATTCGCCGCCAGAAAGCACCTCCCGGACGACCTCAGGCGCTAGTCGCCGCAACGTCATCCGTTCGCTCCGGTCAGCAGTGGCGTGATGTTCCTGATCACGCCTCGACGGTTCAGACGTTCCGGACCCAGAGTCGGCACGCGAAGGTAGCGTTCGCCGTAGCCCTGGGTGACGAGGTTCTCCGGCGGGATGTTGAAGTAGGTCGAGAGAGCGACTGCGATCGCCTCTGCCCGCCGGTCCGACAGCAGCAGGTTGTAGTAGTCGGAACCGACCGCATCGGAATGGCCTTCGATCAAAAAGACCGAGTTCGGTGCCACCGCCAGCACCTGCTCGATCGCGTGTCCGATCACCACCAGATTGTCATACTGGTTGGGCCCGAGTGTCGCGCTGTTGAAATCGAATGTCAGCGACGAGAGCTCAACCCGGCTCAGCTTGTCGCGAAGGCGCTGACTGTAGCGAATCTCGTCGAGGGAATAAGGCCGCTCGACGACTTCGACGGCCGGTGCCTGCAGCGCCGCCACGATCTGGGCCTGTGTCGCGTATTGCGCGTCGACGATGTACTGGTCCTGCGGGATGTTGACCAGAAGAGGCGGCAGGGTCTGCTCGAACGGCAGCGTTTGCGGCGGCGGCGCAGGCGCACCGATGGTCGGCACGGGGGTCGTAATGAGCAGGGTGATCCGCATATCCGTCTCGATGCGATAGCGCTCGAGAATGCGGCCATAGGGATCGGTCGTCGTAATGATGCGGGTCCCGTCTTGGCGGAACACCGTGGTACGGGTGTAGCCGTTGCCAATGTCCTGAACCTGAACGTCCTTGGCCTGGTAGAGCAGGCGATCGAGTTCCTGGAGCGGCGTGTGTCGCGCGCGATACTCGTCGTCCTGAAGCACGACGATACGGTCGTTCTGCTGGCCGATAATAAGCCCGAAATTGGCGTCGATATTCTGCTGAATGATGTTCTGCTGGACGTTGTTCTGGATATTAACGTTGTTCTGGACGTTGATGTTGTTCTGCTGCTGGATAATCAGCTGCTGCTGCGGGGCAGCGCCCATCTGCTGCAGGGCGGCGGCCAACTGATCGCGCAGCTGCTGGATCTGCTGGGCAACCTCCGGCTCCCCGCCGGCGGCGACTTGAGTGACGATGTCGGCCTCCACAACCGGCGCCGGTTCGGTCTGTCGGGCGGCGATGGTTTGATTCAGGGCTGAGATGCGGATCTGGATCTGGGCCACGCGGTCGATGACGGCGGTGACGTCGGCGTCGGTAATACGGCCCTGCGTGACGAGCTCTTCGCCGCGTACGCGTAGTCCGTTGTAGGTATTCAGCTGCGCCTCGAGCGTCGGCCCATCGGCCTCAAGTTGAAGCGGCTGGAGGTCGATGGCTAGGAAGTCCGCCATCCGCTGCTGAAGGTCCTCGGGCGTCGGCATCTGGGCGCCCGGCGCCGTGGCTGTATTGTCGGGCGACGCGCCGGCGTCGGCCGTGATGCCCAATGCCGCCTGCAGTTGGCCGATGGCGGTTTGAATTTTCTCCAATCGCGCCTGCAGGGCCGCCTGGATATCGGCGTGGCCCTGGGTCTGCTCGATGGCCGCCTGGGTTTCGGCGGCAAGGGCGGCGTAGACGGCGAGTTCCGTCTGGAGCTCGTCGCGCGTCGCGTCGATGTCGATCGCCGGAATCTGCTCGGCGAATTGCTGCAGCACGGCGATGCGGATGCTCAGTTCGCTGATCAGCTGGGCCAGATCGCCCCCATCGGCGCCTGTGGTCCGGGCATCCTGCGCCTGCGTCAGTTGCGTCTGATAGGCGTTGAGCTGTACGTTGATATCGCCATCGAGATCGAGCGCCGGCAGGTTGGCTAGCATTGCGGCCGCGTCAAAGATCGCGGCCGTCTCGGCGGCCGGTGCCTCCGGCGCGGGGGCTGGAGTCGGCATTGGCTCCGGGGTCGGTGTGGGCGTCGGTGCCGGCGCGGGGGTCGGCTCCGGCGTTGGCGTGGGGGTGGGCTCTGGGGTTGGCGCGGGCGCTGGCGTGGGGGTCGGCTCCGGGGTTGGCGTCGGCTCCGGGGTTGGCGTGGGCGCCGGTGCGGTCGCCGCCGTCAACGCTTCCTGCAGCTGCGCTGCGCGTATCCCGATTTCGTCGATGCGCGCCTGGAGCGCAGCACTGACTTCGGGCCGTCCGGCCGTGTCTTCGGCGGCAAGCTGCGCCTGGGTGCGGAGATCGATGAACGTCTGAATCTGCGCATTAAGCTGTTCGGCGGGCACGTCCGTGAGAACGGCCGGCAGCGGCACTGCGAAGACCTGAAGGATGCGGATGCGCGTTTGCAATTCGGCGATCAGCTGGACCATCGCATCGCCATCGGCGCCGTTGGCCTGGGCCCCTTGCGCTGCATCCAGGTCCGCCTGCGTTGCAGACAGTTGGGCCTCTACGTCGCCGGTGAGGTCGAGTGCCGGGAGCGCCGCAAGTGCGCCCACCGCGTCGAATGCCGGGACCGGCGCTTCAGCCGGGACCGGAGTTGGCGCGGGCTCAGGGGCGGGCGTGGGCTCGGGCGCCGGGGCAGGCGTCGGTTCGGGAGCAGGCGCCGGCGTGGGCTCAGGCGCCGGTGTGGGCTCAGGAGCCGGAGCAGGCGTCGGTTCGGGCGCGGGGGTAGGCGCCGGGGTGGGCTCCGGCGTTGGAGCTGGTGCAGGTTCCGGCGTGGGTGTTGGCTCCGGCGTTGGGGCCGGCGTCGGCTCGGGAGCAGGGGCCGGTTCTGGAGCAGGTGCCGGCTCGGGCGCTGGGGTCGGGGCAGGCGCGGCAGCAGCAGCCTGCATCTGCTCGATGCCGGCCTGGACATCGGCGATCTGCGCACCGACCGCAGCCAGCGTCGCTTGGTCAACGCCTGCAGCGCGGGCGTCGGCCTCAGCCTGTTGCAGGCTCGCCAAATAGGTCTGATGCGCTTGAATTTGCTGCTGCAGCGCGTCGCCCGTCGCGTTGGCATCGAGGGCGGGGCGAGTGGCCGCAAGTTGCAGGATCTGGATGCGGGACCGGACCTGGGCGGCCAGGGCCTGCAATTCGGTCGCGTTTGGCGGGGTGGTCGCGAGCGCGGCCTCGATCGCCTGCAAGCGTGCCTGTTCGCTGCCAAGCTGGGCCGCGACGTCGCCGCCGAGGTTGATCGGCGCGAGTTCGAAGAGAACATCGAGAGCAGCGTCGCCGACGGGGGGAGCGGAAATTTGGGCAAGAGCCACAGGCGCGTTAAGGCCGATGGAAATTGCCATCGCCGAAACGGTCGAAACCAAGCGCCGGAACAGGTTCTTGCTCATGGCCCAATACATCGGAATCGTTTTCACGGTCTTAGTCATGCCGGTGCTCTTCTATGATTTGCTTCGGCCGCGCCTCGGCGCGCAGCGTGCGCGCGGTTCGGCCGTATCGCTGCTGAGAACTTGCCCGGAATTGAACCAGGTGCGGTCTCGTCAGACGGTAATTGAGAACCTGCCCGTGATCGCCAGAATGATCACAACAATAAGGGCCAGCCCCAGCAATCCCGAGGGCCAATAGCCCCAACCGCGGGAATGAGGCCATGCGGGCATTGCGCCCAGCACAAGCAGCACCAAGACGACCAACAAGATCAGACCGAGAGTCGACATATCGTTCTTGCCTTTCCGTGCTCGCCCAGTGGCCCACAATTCAGTGGCGGTCGTTAAAGTGTTTGATCCCGTATTTCGCTTCCGCCAGTCAGGTTCCAGCAGCATTGCGGCGCTAAAGAGGTGCCCGCTTGGCCGGAGTGTGACGGAGTAAGGCCGCGGCGTGCAGCGGAAGACGGATCGGGCAACGTACCTTGTCGCCGAAGAAACGCTCTCAAGCCGACTGTCGGTTTGATAACGCCGCGCAGTCGCGACATCTTGCGGCGAAGGCGCAACATCTTTCGCACGTCGAGGTGGGACTTTACTGTTCCAAATTGCTCACAATGGGCGGCACCGCGGCACGGACATCCGCCCGCCGGCGGCTGCACGATGGCCGCTAGCGCGACACGCCGAGCGGCGGATTGCGGGAGAGGCTAGCTCGCCATTTGCCGCGGCAGCGCGTGCAGCGGTGTGCCTTCGGCGAGGACGCGACGGAGCCTGTCGACGCCGAGCGGCTTGGAGAAATAGAAGCCCTGCAGATATTCGACGCCGATGGCCTGAAGCAGCGCCGCCTGCTCCTCCGTCTCAACGCCTTCGGCGACCGTTGTGACTTCGAGCCGGCGCGACAGATCGACGATCGCCTTGACGATCTGGATGGCCTTCGAGTCGGTCGCGATATCGGCGACGAAGGCCCGGTCGATCTTCAGCGCGTCGAGCGGCAAGGTGCGCAGGATTGAGAGGCTGGAATAGCCGCTGCCAAAGCCATTGATGTGAACGCCAATGCCGGCGTCCTTGAGCTGCTGAAGATTGCGCAGCGTCGCCACAACATTCTGAGCCAGCGTCGATTCCGTGATCTCGATGTTGATGAGCGCCGGATCGACGGCGCAATATCTGATCGTCCCGATCGTCTGCGCGGCAAAGGTCGGCTCGCGGCATTGCGCTGCCGAGACGTTGATCGAAACCGGCACCACGGCGAGGCCCGCCTCCATGCTCTGGCGCATTTGCGTGCAAATCTGCTGCAGAAGGCGGCCGCCAAGCAATGTAATCCAGCCCGATTCTTCCGCGATCGGAATGAAGGCGGCCGGGGGCACGAGCTTGTCGCCGGGGCCATGCCAGCGGGCAAGCGCCTCGGCGCCGGTCATATGGAAGCTGTGGGCATCGACGATCGGCTGATAGTCGAGAAAGAAGCGCCCCGGCACATCCGACATCATGCGCTTCTTGATGAGGTCGCGCCGTTTGATCGTGCGGTCCATCTGCTGATCGAAATAGTGGATCGCGCCGGTCTTCCTGTTCTTCGACTTATACATCGCAATATCGGCGTGCGAGACCAGGACGTTCGCCGAGCTGTCATCCATCGGAAAGACGGCGATGCCGACGCTGATGTTCGGCCTCACGGAAATGCCCTCGATCGAGTCGATCCGGCTCACCGATTCCAGCACCTTCTCCGCAATGTGGAAGGCCCCCGTGGCGGTCTTGAGGTTGGGCGCGATGATGGCAAATTCGTCGCCGCCCAGCCGGCCGACCGTGTCGGTCTTGCGCAGGCGCGACGTGATCTGCCGCGTGATCTCGACCAGCAGAAGGTCACCGACATGATGACCGTGCCGATCGTTGATTTCCTTGAACCCGTCGACGTCGAAGACGATGACGGCGCAGTGAAGTTCGGAACGGTGCGCCTGCTCCAGCGCCTCTGACAAATAGTCGAACATGGCGCGGCGGTTGAGAACACCGGTCAATGGATCGGTGTTGGCGAATTCGACCAGGCCGGTTTCGAATTTCTTGCGCTCGATGGCGTAGCGGATGGCGCGCCAGAGCGTCCTGGAATGCATCTCGTTTTTGTGGAGGTAGTCGCTGGCGCCGTGCTTCAGGGCCTCGGTGGCCATCGACAGATCCGAGACGCCGGTAAGGACCACGATCGGCGCCCCGGAATTGGCGCTTCTGAGGCTGACGATCCCCTCCAGGCCTTTGGTATCCGGCAGGCCGAGATCCAGCAGAATGGCGTCAAAGCGATGGGCGCCTTTGCGCAGCAGTTCCAGCCCGGTGCCCAGACTGCCGGCGCCAACCATGCTGCAGGTCGTCCCTGCTTCCCGGCTGGCATCGGCGAGGGCCAGTTCCACCAGCTTGCGGTCGCCGGGATTATCCTCGATGACCAGCGCCGAGATCGGTGTCGAAGCCGACATTCAGTCTCCCCTGCAGCCGGCCCGACCTCCCGGTCCGCGGCCCCCCTGTCGCATCACCTATCGGAACGTGTGTTGGATAGATGTGTCACAATCATAGGGGATCGCTACCATCCCGACGCTAACAACAGATTAATACAACTTTAGGTAACGACCTTGCGCAGGTCGGAATCGCTCCGGCGAATAAACTCGTTCGGCCCTTGCCTGTCGGCCGCCGCGTCGGCGGCAGAAGCGGGGGCGCCGTCGTGTGCGTCGCCAAGATCGAGGAACATCAGTCCCAACTGATCGTCGCGCTGCCAGCGCTTCTCGACGGGGCGGCGCTTGTCCGTATCGGCGACCATGAGTTCCATCTTGTCAGGCGCCAGGAAGCGCCCTTCGACGGCAACCCGTACGCCGCTCACCGAGACATCGCGGATGATGCAATTGACCGTGGAGTAGCCCTGATTGAGGATCAGCAGGCCGCGCTTCAGAGTGCGCCGGCGCAGGTCACGGCGACGGTTCCGGATGCGGTCGCCGGCATCCATCGGATCGGCGGCAGCGGCGATCGGCGGCGCCGGGGCGATAGCCGCCGCGGCGCGGACGGCCTCGCCACCGATTGCGGTCTGCTCATTGGGACGCGGTGCGTAACCTTCTCCCGGCGCGGCAAGCGGAGGCGCCTCGCCGACAGGCGGCTCACCGGCAGCGAGGGATTCACTTTCCCAGTCCTGGCCAAACCGCGCCCTGGCCGACGCCAGCAAAGCAGCAACCGTCGACCCATCGGTGGGGAACAGGGCCGGTCCGATACCCGGGGTGATCGTCAGGCCGATGTCCGCGAGATTCAACGAGAACGCCATTGTGCGGGCGAGACGCCGGCAGGCGCCGGTGATGGCCTCCGGGGTGACTTCGCGGTCGACCAGATAGATGAACGTATCGGCGCTGAGCCGGGCGACAGTGTCGGCCGTGCGCGAGGCGGCCGTCAGCTTCTTGGCAAAGGCGACGAGCGCCTTGTCGCCCATCTTGTGCCCGAAGCCACCGCAAATGTGCTCGAACTCATTGATGCGGATAAGGATGACCGCAAACAGGATGCCGTAGCGCGCCTTGATGTGCGTGAGCTGTTCCATCCGCTCTTCGATGACGTGGTGGTTCGGCAGCCCGGTAACGCCATCCCGCTGCGCCAGCCGTTCGAGATAATCGAGATGCTGTCGTTCCTCGCGGCGCTCGCGGACGGATTTGGCGGCGCGCGA
This sequence comes from uncultured Alphaproteobacteria bacterium, assembly GCA_963732865.1. GTDB lineage: Bacteria > Pseudomonadota > Alphaproteobacteria > Rhizobiales > Kaistiaceae > JADLGL01. The sequence goes on from CAVTBC010000002.1 coordinate 25,264, forward strand.
AACGGCGTCGCGGATCAGTTGGCCGACCCGGGCCTCCTCGGTCAGATAGTCGGCGAAGCCACAGCGGAACGCCTTGACGGCGCTGCGGACATCGCTTGGCCCGAGCAAGATAGTTGCGGGCGGTTGCCGATAGAAGGACTTGATGTGGCTGTTGACTTCGATGGGAGACAAGCCAGACAGGGCGTCGGACAGGACGACGAGGTCGAAGACGAACTCGTCGAGCAATGTCTTCAGCCCGTCCCAACTCGTCGCTTCCTCGACCGTCAGGGCGCGATCATCCCGCAGTTCCGCCGCGATCGCCGAACGCTGATTGGCATCGGCAATAGCGATGACAACACGCGCCGAGCCCTCGGCAGGAATATCCGGTTGCAACAGACTTCTATCGGCCTCGAGCAAGATCGCTTCCTCCGCTATGCCGACTTGGCGATAGGCAGGCTCGACGTGCCGCTATCATCGCCAGTCTCTCGCAACAGGAGTTTGCGGAATGTCTCGACCGCGACCGGGCGGGAGAAATAGTATCCCTGCAGATAGTTGACGCCGATCCTCTGCAACGGCTCGATCTGTTCGAGTTCCTCGACGCCTTCGGCGACGGTGTCGAAGCCAAGCGCCCGCGACAGTTCGGCGATGGCCTGGATGATGCGCGCTGAACCCAGATCGCCGGGCATCTGCGCGACGAAGCTGCGATCGATCTTGAGCCCGTCGAGCGGAAGATCCTTGAGGACGGACAGGCTGGAGTAACCGGTGCCGAAATCGTCGATATGGACACCGATGCCGGCGCCCTTCAGCACCTCCAAATTCCGCCGCGTCGCATGGACGTTCTGAATGATCGTGGACTCGGTGATCTCAACCTTGATCAGCTTCGGATCGACGCCGAATCCCTCGATGATTTCGACCAGTTGGGCGCCGAAACTGTCATCCTTGCATTGCAGGGCCGATACGTTGAGAGCGACCGGCACCATGGGTATTCCGCTGGCGATCGAGTCCCTCATCTGCTCGCATAGCAATTCGGCCAGGCGGCGGCCGAGCATCGCGATCCAACCGGCCTCCTCGGCGATGGGAATGAAATCGCTCGGCGCAATCATCTTGCCGGCCGGCCCACACCAACGGGCCAGGGCTTCGGCGGCCACGATTTCGCCGGTAACGGCGTCAACGATCGGCTGGTAGTCGAGGTAGAAACGTCCAGCGTTCATATCGCCGATGATGCTCTTCTTGATGAAGTGCCTGGACTTAACTTCTTCGTCCATCTTGTCGTCGAAGTAATGAATCTTGCCCTGGCCGTGGTTCTTCTTCGACTTGTACATGGCGATATCGGCGTGCGAAACGAGCACGTCGGCTGGACAATCGTCCGCGGACGAGATTGCGATGCCAACACTGGTGGCCGGGCGCAGTTCGATGCCATCAACATTTCTGATCTCGCCAACCGCCTTGCGAATCTTCTCGGCGATGTCAATCGCGCCGTTGGGCGACTTCAGATTCTGAGCGATGACGGCAAACTCGTCGCCGCCAATGCGGCCGATATGATCGGTCTTGCGCAGGACGGCAGTAACGCGGTCGGCGATCTCGGCGAGCAACCGGTCACCAAAATAGTGACCATGGATATCATTGATATCCTTGAATGAATCGACGTCGAAGATGATGACGGCGCAGCCCATATCCGTCCGCCGGGCTTGGTCGAGCGCGCCCTCCAATTTGTCGAAGAAGGCGCGGCGATTGAGAAGGCCGGTCAGAGGATCGGTGTTGGCCAATGTGACGAGCGTCGATTCATTCTTCTTGCGCTCCATCGCGTAACGGATGGCGCGCCACAGGGTCTTGGCCTGCATTTCCGCTTTTTCGAGATAGTCGCTGGCGCCAAGCTTCAGCGCCTCGGTCGCGACAGCAAGATCGGCAAGGCCGGTAAGAACGATAATCGGCACGCCGGGATCGGCGCCGCGAAGGCTCAACAGGCCGTGGAAGCCACTGACGTCAGGAAGGCCAAGATCGAGCAGGATGGCGTCCGGCGAGAATTCGTGGCTCTGCAGCAGTGCCAGTCCGCCGCCGAGATCTCCGAAGGCGCGCGTTTCGCAAGGCGGGAATCCGGCTTCCCGCCCCTCGCGCAAGGCAAGTTCGACGAGGCGCCTGTCACCCGGATTGTCCTCCAAAATGAGGACCGCCAGTTGCTCTGCAGTGTAGGACGGCGACATTGCCTTGTACTTTCTGTTAGTGCCGCGGCGTCGGTCGATCCACCGCCTATGGAAGCTTGACCACCTCGAACCAGAAACTTTCGATACTGCGCACGACCTTGGTGAAAGCCTCGAACGCCACAGGCTTGGAGACGTAGCAATTGGCGTGCTCCTCATAGGAGGAGATGATGTCGGACTCGGCCTCCGAGGAGGTCAGCATGACGACGGGTATCGTCTTCAGCGCGCCGTCGCTCTTGACCCGCCTCAGAACCTCCAGCCCGTTCATCCCCGGCATGTTGAGGTCAAGGAAGATGACGTCCGGACGCGGAGCGGTGGCGTGGTCACCCCGGCGGTAGAGGACGTCCAAGGCTTGCTCGCCGCTCATCGCGGTTTGCAGATTGTTGCGGATCTTGGCCTCCTTGAGGCCTTCGATGGTCAGCCGAATATCGGCCGGATTATCCTCGACAAGGAGAATTTCGACGGGGCGGCTTCTGGCCGAGGCTATGCGTTCCATTGGCGTCATTTGCTCCTTGCTTGCGGCAGCGTGAAATGGAATTCCGAACCGCCGCCCGGAGTGGATTGGATCCAGATCTTGCCGCCATGGCGTTCGACAACGCGGCGGCAGGAAGCCAGACCGATGCCGGTACCGGGATATTCGTGGCGGCCATGCAGGCGGGCGAAGATCTCAAACACCTTGCTCTGAAATTTGGGGTCGATGCCGATGCCATTGTCGGCCACGGTGAACTCCCAGAACCGGCCGTCGCGCTTCGCCAAGATGCGAATTTTCGGGGCGGCATTGGCGCGGTATTTCAGGGCGTTATCGAGGAGATTGGCAAACAGGCGCTCGACCTGAGTTTCGTCGACGCGAATTTCCGGCAACGGGTCGACGACGACTTCCGCGCCTGCCTCTTCGATCTTTGCCCTGTAGGTATCGATCACCCGATCGACGATCGACGCGGCTGCGACGGGCTCGACATTGAGGGCCCGGTTGTTGGCCCGGGAATAGGCAAGAAGGTCGTTGATGAGGCGCTTCATCCGCTCGGCGCCGTCGACGGCGTAACCGATGAATTCGTCCGCCTCCTGATCGAGCTTGCCCTGGTAGCGCGATGACAGCAGACCGAGATAGCTCGCCACCATGCGCAGCGGCTCCTGCAGGTCGTGCGAGGCGACATAGGCGAACTGCGACAGCTCCTGGTTCGATTGCGCCAGTTCGTCGGCCTTTTCGACCAGTTCCTCTTCGCGATCGGCAATCTTGGCCGCCATCCCCTCGAAGCCCCGGGCGAGGTCGCCGACCTCATCCTTGCGCCCGGTAAGGTCATCAAGATTGACCGATCGGCTGCCGCTGCCGAGGTCGCGCACCGCGTGATGCATGCGACCGAGCGGCCGAACGACCAGACGCATCAGAACGACAAATTGCGTCAGGCCGGCAAACAGCAGGATGACGGCGATGATGGCGGCCGTGCCATAGAGCCGACTGTCGCTGCCGGCCACCGCGTTGATTGGGAGGAGGGACGCGAGGACAAGGTAGCGGCTCGGCTGATCGAGATCGAAATAGGAGCGTTGGGCGGCGAGCACATAGCGGCCCGACGGAAGATCAACGGTCGCATCGACCTCGTCGGCGCCGCCGTCGAAGAGCGGGGCGAGCGCCGGAATGTCGTCCTGGATCAGGTAGCGCTGTCCGAGGTCGAAGCCGAAGGTCTTGGATGCATCGGGATTGACGAGATAGTCGCCATCCTGATTGGCGATGAAGAAAGACGTGTCGCCGCCAACCGAACTGGCGGCATCCGAAAAGGCCTGATCGGAGGCGATGTTGACGATGACGATGCCGTGGTATGCGCCGTCGGCGTCATAGACCGGCGTTGCCACCCGGTATGTGGGACGGTGCGGCACCTCGATTTCGCCCTGCTCGCGATTGAGATCGATGGCCGAGATGTAGATGTCGCCTGCGACGAGCGCCGCGGTCTCCGTGAAATAGGGCCGGTCACCCTTGGCCTGGAGATCCGCTTCCGGCGTCGGCGCGATCGTGCCATCGGCCAGGCGATCGACGCGAACAACTTCCTGCCCCGTGACGTCGATGTAGCGCAGCTGAAAATATTCCGACCGGCTCGCCAGCATATCGCTGAATACGGTAGCGACGCGCTCCTTCCAGGCCGTGACGCCATCGGCATTGCCGGCGGCGGCGGCACGCAAGATCCCCTCGATCGAGGGAAGATGCGACAGGAACAGGATGTCGCTGCGCGCCCCGGCGACGCTGTCGACGAAGCGGCTGTCGGCGGTTGCGATGTTGGTCGACAGGTTCGTTTGGGCGCGGTCGAACTGTTCGGCGGTGCCCGAACTGTAGACGAGCCAAGCAGCGATGATGGTCACCGGGAGGCCCACCAAGGCCATGGACAACAGCATCTTGCCGGCAACGCCGGTGGCATGAAAACCGCGACGGCCCTCGGCCCGCCGAACGTGGATGACGTCGGAGCCGAGCCAATGCCGGACGCGCTCCAACCACCCCATCTGATCGTCGGCCGACGCGGTCTTTGATCCGTTGAGTATCGCCATGACATAACCCTCACAGGTTGTCATAGAACGCAACCGTTAGACGAAGGTTAAGTGGATACGTGAATCTGGGTTGTTTTCATGTAGCCGCCGAATTGACCGATCGACAGCGTTGCCAACCACAAATTGCGGGGAGCGCGCCGCCGTCAGCCCTTTGTGGCGCGCAGCGAAAAGGCGAGAGGAACCCGTGGTTGTCCCTCGGCCTGGACGAACATCGCGCCCTCCCGTCGCATCGACGCAAAGGCCTGCCACGGAATCATCTCGTGCTCGTGGAAATATTCGACGCGCAGACCGGCGTCGCCCAGGGCGCCGAGGATGTCGGAGACCGGATGGTTCCAACCATAGGTGAGTACGTTCTCGATCGTTCGGCCGTCGCCGGCATAGGATTGCGACAGCGTTTCGGCGATCGGTGTGTCGGCCGGAGTGCGCCAGTCATAGGTGACTTCGAGGCGGCCAGCGCGCTCCTCCAACTGATAGAGGGTCGGGTGGCCGTCGGCCATGTAGAGGAAGCCGCCTTCTTTCAGGCAGGCGGCGACCGCCTTCGCCCATCGGCCAATATCCGGCAGCCAGCCGATCGTGCCCCAACTGGTGTAGACGGCGTCGAAGGCATCGCCGACCAGCGTCGGTGCGTCATAGACATTTCCCTCGACGAAGCTGGTCGACACGCCGAGCTCGGCGGCGAGAGCGCGGGCGGCGATGACGGCGGCCTGCGCGAAGTCGACGCCGGTGACGGTCGCCCCGCGCCGGGCAAGGCAGATGGTGTCGACGCCGAAATGGCATTGCAGATGAAGGACGCGCTTGCCGGCAATGCTGCCGAGTTCGCGGCTTTCGATCGGCCCGAGCACGTCGGCGCCGTCGCGCAGCTCCGCCAGGCGGTAGATGCCGCGCTGGTCGTTCAGATGGATACCGACGCGCTCGTTCCAATTGGCGCGGTTGGTGGCGAAGAAGGCCTCGATCTCGTTGGTCATTGCTCGCTCGAATTTGGCCGCATGGCCATTGTTGGTCCGCTAGCTCGATCCATCGCCGGGCTCCAGTGTCGCCCGGACGGCATCGTCAGAGGCTAGCGGGAGGAGCAGCCGCACCGAAAGGCCGCCCTTCGGAGAGGCTTCAAAGGCGATCGTGCCGTGATTGAGACCAACGATCTCCTTGGCGATGGCAAGGCCGAGTCCGCTACCCGTCTTGGTCTCGTCGAACCGCCGGCCGCGTTCGGCAAGAGCTTCGCGCTTGTCGTCGGGCAGGCCGGCGCCGTCGTCATCAATGTCGATCGATGCGCTAGCGCCGTCGCGCCGCACGCGAATGGCGACTTTGGTACGCGCCCATTTCGCGGCGTTTTCGAGGATGACGCCGAGCAACTCAATCAGATCCTGGGTATCGAGATCGACGCGCAAATCGGCGGCCATGTCGACGTCCCAGATAAGCTCCTCGCCGGAGCGCGTGCGTCTCAGAACGCCAATTATCCGTTCGAATGTCTCCCTGAGCGAAGCGGTGTAGCGTTCCTTCCTGGTGCGCAGGCGCAAGCGAGACAGGCGCAATTGGTAATCGATCCTGTCCGCCATATCGGCCGACAGTTCCTCAATCAGATCCGCCGTCTCGTCGTCGCCCTTTTCCCTCAGCTGGTTTGACGTCGTCGCCAGCACGGCAAGAGGCGTCTTCAAACCATGGGCAAGGTCGGCGGCGCGGGCGCGGGCAAATTCGATCGACGCCTGCTGGGACTTCAGCAAATCATTGACCTCCACGACCAGGGGGCGGACTTCCGCCGGATAATCGTCGCCGAGCCGGCTTGCCGCCCCGCCGCGGATGCGCTCGATGCCGGCCCGGATAGCGCCGAGCGGGCGGAGGCCGAGACGCACCTGCAGCCAGGCGGCGCCGGCAAGCACGACACCGAGAATGCCCAGAGCGATCGCGAGATCGGCGCCGAACTGATAGATCGAGGCCGACAGCGCGGCGCGGTCTTCGGCCACGATCACGAGATAGGGCTGGACCGTGTCGCCGGTGCGGTAGCGGATCAGCCGCGCCACGGCCGACAGGGTCTGCCCCGACGGGCCGTCGATAACCTGATAATGCGCCTCGCCGTCCTCCGGCTGCGGCACCGCCAACTGATAGTCCCACAGCGAACGCGAACGGATGATCTCCGTCGCATCGAGATCGGTCACCTGCCAATAGAGGCCGCCGAAGGGCGTCGTGTAGCGCGGGTCCTGCAATGGCTGGTCAAGCGAGGCGGCCAAGTCGGCCGGGTCGATGGCGGCAATCAGGCGGGTCATGTTGGCCGTCAGATCTGCCCTGACCCGTTGCTCGATATTGACGGCATAGAGATAGGCGATGGCAAAGCCGGCGATGACCAGAGCCAGTCCGATCCAGATGACCGCCCCGAGGAAGAGGCGGAGGCGGAGCGATCGGTATCTCAGGGCTGGATCTCGCCGATGCAGTAGCCGAAGCCGCGACGCGTGCGGATGACATCTTTGCCGAGCTTCTTGCGCAGGCGGCCGATCAGCACCTCGACGGAGTTCGAGTCCCGCTCGAAATCCTGCGCGTAGAGATGCTCGGTAATCTCCAATTGCGAGATGACCTTGCCGCGGTGGAGCAACAGATATTGCAGCAGCCGATATTCGAGCGGCGTGACGTTTACCGCCTCGCCATGGAGGGTCACCAGCATTGTCTGCAGGTCGAGCGACAGGCCGTCCGACTCGAGCCGCGATGTGGCATGCCCCGTCGAACGGCGGACGATGGCGCGGATGCGGGCGATAACCTCCTCGACCCGAAAGGGCTTTGGCACATAGTCGTCGGCGCCGGCCTCGATGCCTTCGACGCGCTCGTCCCAGTTGCCGCGAGCGGTGAGAATGAGAACGGGTGAGGCGCGACCCGACTTGCGCCAGCGCTTGAGCGCAGTCAGGCCGTCAAGCGTCGGCAGGCCGAGATCGAGAATGATCGCGTCAAAATCCTCGGTGTCGCCGCGGAACCAGGCCTCCTCCCCGTCGCCGACCGTTTCGACGATAAACCCGGCTCGGCTCAGCGCAGTCTCGAGGGACTGCGCGATCCGCCGGTCATCCTCCGCTACCAGCACCCGCATTGGCCACCCCCTGCTGCACCGGATCACCGGTCACGGCGTAGAAATACAAATTGGAAACAACACCGTCACCGGCGAGCGTCTTGATATGATAGACGAGCGTTTCGCCAACCAGCAGCAGTTGCACGTCGATCACCCGGTCCTCGGTGTAACGGGCGACGATCGCAATCAGGTCGTTGAGCGGGATAGCGCGCTGCTGCTCAACAGCCGCAACCGCATCGGTATGGCCAACCACGCCGGTGCCGCCGACCGTGCCGTCAATGCCGATCGTGGCTGTGCCGTCCGTGCCGGTGACCGCCCCGACGGCGCCGCCAGCGATGTCTCCAAGCGTGCCCACCGTGTCGCCGGCCGCTCCACCGATGTCGCCCAGCAAGCCGCTGCCGCCGCCACCGCCAGCGCCGCTGCCGCCGCCGCCACTGCCGCCGACGATCGGAAGCGGAAGCGGAAGCTGCGCGTTGGCGGGCGCCGCCATTGCGACGGCCGCCGCCAACGCCGGCAGAAGGATTGCGACGGACGCGCGCACAAATCTCCTCATGCTCAACGCTCTAAGCCCTGCAAGCTGAAGAAACGCTGACATCGCCCGTCAGGGGTCGGTCAGCGGCGAGGTCCTACGTTCGGCGCCATCCTGGCATCAAACGAAGGAATACATAAAATGAGCCTCAAATCATTCGCTCCGATCGCCGCTATCGCTTCCGTTCTGGCTTTCACCGGCCCCGCTTTCGCCCTCGACCTCGGCGTCGGCGTCAATGTCGGCGTCGGCGCTACCGCTGGCGGCTCAGGCGATGCGGGAGGCGCCGAAGCAGACACCGGCCTCACGCTCAATGTCGGCGCCGGCGGTGAAGCCAGCGGCACGGCCGCCGCGACAGCCAATGCGACGGGCGAGACGGCCGCGGATTTGTTCGCGAATATGGATGCCGACAGCCGGGTGCAGACCGTCATCGGCCTCATCGCCGACAGCCATTGGCAGGCCAATTCGCAGATCGCCTTTGACGGCACGACCACCGCAGACACCTTCGATGTCGGTGCCTGGCTGACGGCCAATACCGACGCGCAGTTCGCGACAGCAATGAGCGAAAATGCTTCGGCGATCGCGGCGCTGCAGGCGGCCATCGCCGCCAATACCGAGCTGTCATCGTGGCTCGCCGCCAACAATATCGACGTCAGCACCGTCGTCGCCCTGGGTGTGGCGGCCGACGGCGAACTGGCGGTCTTCACCTACTGAGGCGATCCCCCTCCCGCCTCAGAGCTCCAAGCCGCATTTCGGTCATCAAGGCTGCGGCGGGCTTGGGCCCAGGCAGCGAGGACGGGCCTTCGGGTCTCGCCCTCGCTGTCACAGTTCTCCGGCAGCCTTTGTCGCATCGACATTGTGCCGATCCTCTCGCCGCACTAACTCTAGGCCAACATGATCCACCGGCGCCCCCTGCGGGCGCCTAGCCATTTCATGGAGGCTTCCATGTCTCTTCGTCCCGTCAAACGCATTGTCGACGCCAAGCCGACGCTGGAAGGCGCCGGGGTCAAGCTCCACCGCGCCTTCGGCTTCGGCGACACCGAGGCGTTCGATCCGTTCCTGCTCTTCGACGATTTCCGCAACGACCGGCCGGAGGACTTCCTCGCCGGCTTCCCGTGGCATCCGCATCGCGGCATCGAGACGATCACCTATGTGCTCGCCGGCTCGGTGGCGCATGGCGACAGCCTCGGCAATCGCGGCACGCTCAGCGCCGGCGACGTCCAATGGATGACCGCCGGCAGCGGCATCATGCATCAGGAAATGCCGGCCGGCGACGCGCAGGGTCACATGCACGGCTTCCAGCTGTGGGCCAACCTTCCCTCGCGGCTCAAGATGACGAGCCCGCGCTATCAGGACATTCCCGGCGACGAAGTGCCCGAAATCATCGATGATGACGGCACAGTCGTCCGCGTCATCGTCGGCGACTTCTGGGGCAAGACGGGGCCGGTCGATGGCGTCGCCGCGAGCCCGCGCTATCTCGACATCTCGGTACCGCCGGGCAAGAAGAAGATATTGCCGGTGGAAACAACGCGGCATGCCTTCGCCTATGTCTTTGCCGGCTCAGGTTCGTTCCGCGGCGCCTCCGAACCGCTCGGCGTGCTCACCGAACGCGGCACCGATGACGGCCAGGAAGTTCTCGTGCGAGAGACGGCCGGCAACCGTTCGCTGGTGCTTTTCGATTCCGGCGACGAGATCGTCGTCCAGGCCGGCGACGAGGGCATCCGCTTTCTGCTGATCTCGGGCGAGCCGATCAAGGAGCCGGTCGCCTGGTACGGCCCGATCGTGATGAACACAAAAGACGAGCTGCAGCAGGCGATCAACGATCTGCGCGGCGGCAGCTTCATTAAATAGAGGTGTGGGCCGCCGGGCCCGCAACCCTTTCGTCGAGGCGCACCTTGGCCTATAGGGAGGGCCGGTTTGCGACCGGTTCTCCCGGCCAAGCTGTGGCCCTGCGGCGGAAACGCCCGGCGCGAGGGTTCAAGGAGGACCGATGGCAGCCATCGAGCTGACGGGCGTCACCAAGAGCTATGGCCGCGCCAGAGGTGTCGTTGACGTCAACCTCTCCGTCGGCGAGGGCGAAGTGTTCGGCTATCTCGGCCCGAACGGCGCCGGCAAGACGACGACGATCCGCCTGCTCCTCGATCTTATTCGGCCCACAAGCGGCACGGTGCGCGTGCTCGGTCACTCACCGATGGAGCCGAACCTGCGGCACCAGATCGGCTATCTCGCCGGCGAGCTCGATCTCTATGAGAAACTGACCGGCACCGAACTTATCACCTATTTCGATCATTTGCGCGGCAATGGCGCGCTTCCCTTTGCGCACCTGCTTGCCGAGCGCCTGAAGCTTGATCTCAGCCGCCCGATCGGAAAACTTTCCAAGGGCAACAAGCAGAAGGTCGGCGTTGTCCAGGCGCTGATGCACAAGCCGAAACTCCTCGTTCTCGACGAGCCGACGTCGGGCCTTGATCCGCTCGTGCAGGAGGAATTCTATGCCATGCTCACCGAGCACTGCGCCGGCGGCGGCACGGTGTTCCTGTCCTCGCATGTGCTGAGTGAAGTCGAGCGCATTGCCCATCGGGTAAGCATCATCCGCGAGGGCCGCATCGTCGAACTGGCGACGCTGGCCGAACTGCGCGCGAAGGCGGTGCGAAGTTTTGAGGTGACGTTCGACGAGGACGTGGCATCGACCGATTTCACGTCCGTGCCGGGCCTCTCCAATATCGCGATCAACGGCCGAACGCTCACCTGCCAGGTGACCGGTTCGGTGGACGCGTTCGTCAAGGCGGTCGCCCGGCACAAGGTGGCAAGCTTCGCGAGCCAGGGCGACGACCTCGAGGCGCTTTTCCTCGCCTATTACCGGGGAGACGCCGATGCTGCGTAGCATCGCTCTCAAGACCATCCGCGACCGTTTGCGTTCGCTGATCTGGTGGATCGTCGCCATCGTCGTCTATTCGATGTTCGTGGCTGCGTTCTGGCCGGTGCTGGCGGACCAGCAGGAGCAATTCACGACGCTGCTGCAGGCCTATCCCGAGGGCCTCCTCAACATTTTCGGCGTCGGCAGCATCGAAGAGATGTTTACCCCGGCGGGCTTCCTCAGCACCGAGGCGTTCGGCTGGCTGGTGCCGCTTTTGTTCTCGATTTACGCGACGACGATGGGAACGCAGCTGATTGCCGGCGAAGAGGAAGCCAACACGCTCGACCTCCTGCTGTCGAACCCGATCTCACGCACGCGCGTCGCGATCGAGAAATGGATCGGCATGCTGGTGGTGACTGCGATCCTGACGGTGGCGCTGTTTGCTTCAATCGTCGCCGCCGGGGCGATCTTCAACCTCGGCATCCCGACATCGCACTACGCGGCGGCCTGTTTCCAGGCGATGCTGCTCGGCCTCGTCTTCGGCTCGATCGCCTTCGCGATTGGTGCGCTCGGCGGCAAGCGCGGACTGATCCTGGGAGCGGTGGCTGCCTTCGCGGTGGCCTCGTTCCTCATCAACTCGTTGCGTGACCTTGCCGACTGGCTGGCGAAGGTGAGCTACGCCTCGCCCTTCTACTATTACGATTCCAACAAACCGCTGATCAATGGCGTCGACTGGATCAATGTGGCGGTGCTGGCGGCCATTGCGTTGGTGGCGACCGGTGTGGCGCTGTTCGCGTTTCCGCGCCGCGATATCGGTACCTGAGGGGGTGGAGCGACCATGATCCGCGTCGGCATCGGCGGCTGGACTTATGCGCCTTGGCGCGAGACCTTCTATCCGGCCGGACTGGCGCACGCGAAGGAACTTGCCTTCGCCTCCAGCAAGCTGACCGCCATCGAAATCAACGGGACCTTCTACCGGACGCAGTCGGCCACGAGCTACGCCAAATGGCACGACGAGACGCCCGATGATTTCATGTTCAGCATCAAGGGACACCGCAGCATCGTCAACCGCTCGAAGCTTGGCGAAGGCAAGGACGCGATCGACTGGTTCTTCGCCAGCGGCCTCATGGAACTCGGGCCGAAGCTCGGTCCGATCCTGTGGCAGATGGCGCCGTTCAAGCGCTTTGACGCGGACGACATCGCGGCGTTCTTCGCGCTTCTGCCGCGGGAAATCGAAGGCCGGAAGATCCTGCACGCCTTCGAGGCGCGGCATCAGAGTTTCCAGGATGAGAAATTCGTAACGCTGGCCCGCGAGGCGGGAGTCGCCATCGTCAAGGCGGACTCGGTGAAATACCCGACCATCGACGATCTGGCCGGCGGTTTCGTATACGCCCGGCTGCAAAACGCCTCGGCGGAGGAAACGACGGGCTATTCCGACGCCGAACTCGACCAATGGGCGAGGATCTGCCGCAATTGGGAGGCCGGCTTGCCGATCCCGGCGGCGCCGCTCCTCGCGGCGGCCGAGCCGCCGCGCGAACATCCGGTGTTCGCCTTCATGATCAATGGCGCCAAGGAACGGGCGCCGGCGGCGGCCATGGCGCTGATCGACCGCCTTACGCCCGCCTGATTCCGCGCGCCCGGTCATGATCGGTTTACGGCTTGCCCGGATAATCAGTCGATGGAAGCTGACGACAAGCTCATAGCACCGGACCGGCGGCACGAACGCCGCCAGCGCGTCCTGAAGGGCGCGCTTGTCGTTTTCGGTCAGCGTACGCGCGTCTTCGATTGTCTTGTGCGCAACCTGTCCAGCGAGGGCGCCAAGCTCGCGCTTGATTCCACGGCGAACGTTCCGGAAGAGTTCGAGCTGCTGATCCAGGCCGAGCACCGCATTGCCCCGGTCCGCACGATCTGGCGCACGAGCCGGGAAGTGGGAATCATCTTCGACGGGCCGTGGCGGCCTTACAGCCACAACGGCTGACCGCCCGTCGGGAGGTAGACTCCGTGCGCCCCCGCCAGTAGTTTCAGGCGGGGCGGATAACGGACGGTACCATGGACTACGGCAAGATCTTCGCCGACGCGATTGCGGCGCTTCGATCGGAGCAGCGCTACCGCGTGTTTGCCGATCTGGAGCGGATCGCCGGCCGGTTTCCCAAGGCGATTTGGCGCGCCGACGGCAAGGCCCGCGAAATCACCGTGTGGTGCTCCAACGACTATCTCGGCATGGGCCAGCACCCGGCAGTGGTTGACGCCCTGGTCGACGCCGCGCGGCGCATGGGCGCAGGCGCCGGCGGCACACGCAACATCTCCGGCACCAATCATCCGCTGGTCGAACTCGAGGCAGAACTGGCCGGGCTGCATGGCAAGCAAGCCGCGCTTGTCTTCACCTCCGGCTTCGTCTCGAACGAGGCGGCAATTTCGACGGTCGCCAAGCTGCTGCCGGATTGCGTCATTCTTTCTGACGAGCTCAACCATGCCTCGATGATCGAAGGCATCCGCGGTTCGCGCGTCGAAAAGCGGATATTTCGCCACAACGATGTCGACCATCTCGATGAACTGCTGTCGGCAATTGGCCGCGACCGCGCCAAGCTGATCGTCTTCGAGTCGGTCTATTCGATGGACGGCGACGTCGCCCCGATCCGGGAAATAGCCGATCTCGCCGAGAAGCACGGCGCGCTGACCTATATCGACGAGGTCCACGCGGTCGGCATGTATGGTCCGCATGGCGCCGGCATCTGCGAACGCGACGGCGTGATGGGCCGGATCGATTTCATCGAGGGCACGCTCGCCAAGGCATTCGGCACGGTCGGCGGTTATGTCACCGGATCGGCGGCGGCGATCGACGCCGTCCGCTCCTATGCGCCGGCCTTCATTTTCACGACCGCCTTGCCGCCGGCGATGGCGGCAGCAGCGACCGCGTCAATCCGCCATCTCAGGCAATCGGATACGGAACGCGCCGGTCAACGGGCCGCGGTCAAGCGCACGCAGGAAAGCCTCGCCGCCGCCGGCCTGCCGGTGACGATCACCGAGACGCATATCGTTCCGATCATGGTCGGCGATCCGGAGCAATGCCGCCGCGCCAGCGTGATACTGCTGGAAGAGCACGGGATCTACATTCAGCCGATCAACTTCCCGACGGTGCCGCGCGGCACCGAGCGGTTGCGCATCACGCCAACACCGTTCCATGACGCGGCGCTGGTCGACGAGCTAACAAGCGCCCTCGTCGCGGTGTGGCGGAAGCTTGGCATGCCCCTCAACGCGCCGGCGCATCTGGAAGCCGGCGAATAGGGACCTATTTCGCCTGCGCCTTCAGCAGATCGCGAATTTCGGCCAGCAGAACCTCATCATTAGGCAGCGGCGGTGCTTCGGGCGGCGCTTCCGCCTGCTTGCGACGCATCCGGTTCATCGCCTTGACGAAGAGGAAGAGCACCCAGGCGACGATCAGGAAACTGATCAGCACGTTGATGAAATTGCCGTAGGCGATGGTGGCGCCGGCTTCCTGCGCCGCTGCGAGCGTATCCTGATGCTCGCCGGAAAGCTGGATATAGAGGTTGGAGAAATCGGCCCCGCCGAAGATCCAGCCCAGGATCGGCGTGAAGATGTCCTGAACGAGCGAGTTGACCAAGGCCCCGAAGGCGGCGCCGATGATGACGCCAATGGCCAGATCGACCATGTTGCCCTTCATGGCAAATTCGCGAAACTCCTTGAGCATGCCCGTCTCCTCGGCAAGGACCGACAAATCCTACGTCCGACTATAGACCAAGCGCGGCGCAGGCGATCGGCGCGGATTCAAGAACCCACATAATGTAGCTGAACAATGCGCCGGCCAACGCCGCGCCGGTGCTCGATCAGATAGACCGATTGCCACGTGCCGAAGGCGAGAACGCCCTCACGTACCGGCACCGAGATCGATGTGTCGGTGAGGGCCGCCTTGACGTGGCCCGGCATATCGTCCGGCCCTTCGCTCATATGCCGCCATGGCGCGGTTTCCGGAGCTAGGCGTTCGAAGGCGTCGGCGAGGTCGGCGCGTACGTCCGGATCGGCGTTCTCTTGCACCGTCAGCGATGCGGATGTGTGGCGGATGAACATTGTCAGCAGGCCGTCGCCGAAGCCCTGCCGCTCAATCCACGCCTCAACCGCGGCGGTCAGATCGAAGAAGCCCTTATCGCTCGTTTCAACCGAAAGCGCCGCCGACGCCTGCCGCGACGGCTTCGGCAATTCGCGCTCGTCCTTGATGGCGATTCGCGACATGATGGCCCCCGCGCCGCGCCGAATAGCGGCCAATTGTGCACCGAACCAAGCCACAGGCAAGCCGCCGTTGACGATCGCCATGCCCAGAGGGAATGGCCGGGGAACCTCGAACCCGACCTCGCCGGCGTTGCCGCTGCGGTTTCGGGATTGGTTCGCGGGTCGGGGCTGGTCGCCGCGGCCGCACCAGCTGAAGCTGCTCGCCAACGCCCGAGGGGGCCTGTCGACGCTGCTGATTGCGCCGACCGGCGCCGGCAAGACGCTGGCGGGCTTCCTGCCCTCGCTGGTGTCGCTGGCGGAGCGAAGCAGTGCGCCGGCGAAGCGCTCGATCCACACCCTCTACATTTCGCCGCTGAAGGCGCTCGCCGTCGACATCGCCCGCAATCTTGAAGCGCCCGTCGCCGAGATGGGTTTGGAGATCCGCCTTGAGACGCGCACCGGCGACACGCCCCAGCACAAGCGCCAGCGGCAGAAATACGACCCGCCCGACATTCTCCTGACGACGCCGGAACAGCTGGCGCTGCTGCTCGCCTCGGCGGAGGCGGGCCGCCTTTTCGCCGACCTCAAGACGATCATCCTCGACGAATTGCACGCGCTGGTCACCTCCAAGCGCGGCGACCTCCTGGCGCTCGGGCTGGCGCGGCTGCGCAAGCTCGCCGGCGCGCCGGTGACGATCGGCCTCTCCGCCACGGTGGCGCAGCCCGACGACCTCCGGGCCTGGCTCGTCGGCCAGCATGGCGACGGGCCGCCAGCGCTGTCCGAACTGATCGTCGTGGATGGCGGCGCCAAGCCGAACATCTCGATCCTCGATTCCGACGACCGCGTGCCGTGGGCGGGGCATACGGCCCGTTACGCCTACCCCGAGATTCTGGAAGCGATCACCGGGCATCGGCTGGCGCTGATCTTCGTCAACACGCGCAGCCAGGCGGAGATGATCTTCCAGGAGCTGTGGCGGCTGAACAGCGCGAGTCTGCCGATCGCGCTGCATCATGGCTCGCTCGATGTCGGCCAGCGGCGACGGGTCGAGGCGGCGATGGCGGCAGGCGAACTGCGCGCCGTCGTCTGCACCTCAACGCTCGATCTCGGTATCGATTGGGGCGACGTCGATCTGGTCATCCATGTCGGAGCGCCCAAGGGCGCCAGCCGCCTGGCGCAGCGCATCGGCCGCGCCAATCACCGGCTCGACGAGCCCTCCGAAGCGCTGCTGGTGCCCGCCAACCGCTTCGAGGTGCTGGAGTGCCGGGCGGCGCTCGACGCCAACTATCTCGGCGCGCAGGACACCCCGCCGATCCGGCCAGGCGGGCTCGACGTTTTGGCGCAGCATGTCCTCGGCATGGCCTGCGCCGAGCCGTTCGACCTCGTCCAGCTCTATGACGAAGTGCGATCCGCCTCCTGCTACGCCAAGCTCGATTGGGAAACATTCGAGCGCGTCGTCGATTTTGTCGCGACCGGCGGCTATGCGCTGCGTGCCTATGAGCGCTACGCCAAGATCCGCAAAGGCAAGGACGGCCTGTGGCGCGTCAGCAACCCGCATATCGCCCAGCAATATCGGCTGAATGTCGGCACGATCATCGAGGCGCCGCTGCTCAATGTTCGCCTGACGCGGATGAGCAAGAGCGGCGTGGCCCTGCGCGGCGGCAGGAGCCTGGGCAAGATCGAGGAATATTTCATCGAGACGCTGGCGGCGGGGGACACCTTCCTGTTCGCCGGCCAGGTGCTGGCCTTTGGCGGCATCCGCGACAATGAGGTGATCGCGACGCGGACGCATGACGATACGCCGAAGATCCCGCTCTATGCCGGCGGCAAGTTTCCGCTGACGACCTATCTCGCGGCCGGCGTCAGGAAGCTCATCGCCGATCCGTCCACATGGCCGCGCCTGCCGCATGCGGTGGCCGACTGGCTGCGTCTGCAGCAGGAACATTCGCAGCTGCCCGGCCTCGACCAATTGCTGGTCGAGACCTATCCGCGCGGCGACCGTTTCTATCTGGTCGCCTATCCGTTCGACGGCCGGCTGGTGCATCAGACGCTCGGCATGCTGTTGACACGCCGCCTGGAGCGCGCCGGCCTGAAGCCGATGGGCTTTGTCGCCACCGACTATTCGCTGGCGGTGTGGGGGCTCGACGACATGGGCGCTGCTTTCGCGGCGAAGGCGCCCGGCGTCGACGCACTGTTCGATGAAGACATGCTCGGCGACGATCTCGAAGCCTGGATGGCAGAGAGCTACCTGCTGAAGCGCACCTTCCGGAACACCGCCCTCATCTCCGGCCTCATCGCGAAACGGCACCCCGGCCAGGAGAAGAGCGGACGGCAGGTGACGGTTTCGACCGACCTCATCTACGACGTGCTCCGCAAGTTCGAGCCCGACCACATTCTGATGCAGGCAACCTGGACGGACGCCGCCACCGGCCTCCTCGACATTACCCGGCTTGGCGACATGCTCTCGCGCATCAAGGGGCGAATCATTCATAAAAGGCTCGAGCACATCTCGCCTCTGGCGATCCCAGTGATGCTGGAGATCGGCAGGGAGGCGGTGGGCGAAGAAGCGCGCGAGACGATCCTGCGCGAAGCGGTGGACGACCTCGTGCGCGAGGCGATGGAATAGCGATGCTGCAGGGCGATCTGCTGAATTGGCCGACGGAATCGGCGCCCGTGCGGGCGACGGGCAGCCATGGCGACGCCGAGCTCAGTGTTGTCGGCACGATATTCACCGCCCTTGCCAGCGGGGCGCTGTGGCAGAGCACGGAACGGACGCTGATCATCGCCGATCTGCATCTGGAGAAAGGCTCTGCCTTCGCCCGGCGCGGGCAGTTGCTGCCCCCCTATGACACGGCGGCGACGCTAGCCGCCCTGTCGGTTCTCGTCTTCCGCCTCAATCCGGCGCGGGTCATCGCGCTGGGCGATTCCTTCCACGACAATGACGGCGCCCAGCGCCTGCACGACTATGACCGCTCGGCGCTGGCTGCCCTGCAGCGCGGCCGCGAATGGATCTGGATCGCGGGCAATCATGACGACGAATTGCCCGATACGATCGGCGGCGAGCGCGCCGAGGCGGTGACGCTGGGACCGGTGACGCTGCGGCACTTGCCGAGCTATGCCGCTCCCGTCGGCGAGATAGCCGGCCATCTTCATCCCGCCGCGCGGGTTGCCGGACGCGCCGGTTCGGTTCGGCGGCGCTGCTTCGTGGGCGACGGCACGCGTCTGGTGATGCCGGCCTTCGGCGCCTATGCCGGCGGCCTCAATGTTCTCGAACCGGTGGTGGCGTCTTTGTTCGCCGGCGCTTTCACCGCCTTCGTGCTCGGCAAGGATGCGGTCTATCCGGTGTCGCAAGCGAGGCTTTGCGCCGGCTGAGCGCTATTGCTGGAAGAAGGCCATGTTCGCCAGCGTCGCTTGATCGGTCGGCAGCGGCATCGGTCCAGGCGCAAAATTGTTATGCGCAAGGATGTAGGCGACGATGTCGGCATATTCTTCGTCGCTCAGTCCACCCGGATCGTCGGGCGGCATCGCCGAGCGGATGCCGTTCAGCAGGTCATAGACGGTGCCCGGGAACCAGCGGGTTTCGAAGTTCGGGCCGATCAGCGGCGGCGCCACGCCAAAACTGCCCACCGTGAGGTTGATCCCGCCATGCAGATCGGCCTCATGGCAGGAGGTGCAATGGCGGTCGTAGAGATCGGCGCCCGCCTGAATTTGTGCGGTGGTGATGGTGATGGGATCATAGCCCGCGCGCACCACGCCGACATTGGCCGGCCCTGCGGCCTCCAGCGCCATGGGTTCGGACGCGAGGGTGCGCAGATAGGCGATGATCGCGGCGCGGTCGTCGGCATTGCCGACGCCGGAGAACCCCATGCGCGTGCCGGGAATCGCCACGGCTGGATTAGCCAGGAAGGCATCCAGGCGGCCATAGGCCCACGTCGCTCCGGCGGCATTCAGGTCGGTGAAGGCGGTGGAATAGCGGAAGCCTTCCTTGGCGCCGACCAGAGCGCCGACGACCTCATAGAGGTTTGGACCGTAGAGGGTGGCGCCGCCCTCCTCGAAGGTGTGGCATCCCGAGCAGCGCGCCGCCAGCGCCTCACCGCGATCCGGATCGGCGGTGGCAATGCGCGCCAATAAATCGGCGTCCCCGGTCATGGCCGGCACCGCCGGGGCGGCGCTGCCGGTGAGCGGCAGCGGCTGATCGGCAAGGATGCGCAGGAACGCGATCACATTGGCCCTGTCTGCCGCACTAGGCACCGCCCCGACCGTCATGCGGGTTCCGGGTACGGTGTGCAGCGGATCGGTCAGGAATGTGTTGAGCCGCGCCGCAGTCCAGGTGACGCCGCTGCCGGCGAGCGCGGCGAAAGCCGGCGAATAATTGAAGCCGGCAACGGCGGCGATCGGCGCATCGAAAATGCCGTAGAGCGACGGGCCGATCTGAGCGGCGCCGGGCGCATTCCCGCCCGGATCCAGAGCATGACAGCCGGCGCAGCGCGAAGCGTAGGTGCGCCCGGCGATCGGATCGCCGGCCTCGATCATCGCCAACGTCTCGGCGTCAAACTCCGGCACGTCGATCAGCATGGCGGCGGATGCGGGGGCGTCGGCTTCCGCCGTCGGCGTGGCTGGCGATTCCGCAGCCGCAGCGGGCGCAGATTCGGCGGCGGGCTCGGCCGCGGTTGCCGGTTCGGTCACTGGCGCCGAAGCCCCGGGCGTCGACGCCGGTGGTGTTTCGAGCGGCGGCGAAGTGGGTGCCGGCGCGGCGCTTGCCGCCGATGGTGCTGGGGCCGCGGAGGCGGCAGCAGGTTCTTCCGCCGCGGGCGCCGCGCGCGGACTTGATGTCGGGGCTGCGGAGTCCGTTTCAGCTGCGGCGATCCCGACAGCTGGCGCCGGTTCGGCCGGCGCTGCCGATGCGCTGGCCGTCGACGCCGCGCTTTCGCTGGCCGGCTCATCGTCGCCGCTGCCGCAAGCGCTCAGGCTCAAGGCCACGGCCGACACAAACGCAGCGACGAGGACGCTCTTGCCGTGGCGGGACGCGCGGATCTTTCGGCGGCCACGGTCGATCACTCGCATAATCCTGCTACTTAGGTCGTTGGTCCGAACAGGCCGCACGCTTGCAGGCAGTGCCGCGCACCGCTAAACAATTCGGTTCCGAAACGACTTCCCGGTTAGTTCTGAAAATGCCTTCCGACCTTAGGCCCCGTCAGGCCCTTCGCCTTTGGCACGACGTCATTTTTGATCTTGTTCGCGATGATGAACCGGATTTGTCGGCGCGGCAACAGGCGGTGCTGCTGACCGTCTATCTTGAGCCGCCGCCACACACGGTTCGCGATCTGGCGGCGAAGTTGAACGTCACCAAGCCCGCGATCACGCGGGCGCTGGACAGTATGGGAAGGCTGGGATTGCTTACCCGCAGACGCGATGAGAGCGATCGGCGAAACGTCATCATCTTGAGGACGTTGGCCGGGGCGCTCGCGGTGGAGCGCCTCGGCGATACGATCGTCCGGCGCTACCGGGGACTGCCGCTCTAGCGGCAGGCCGCGGCTACTGGAAGATGCCGATGCCGGCCTGATCGGCGAGCGCCGCAGGCAATGCGACATTGCCGGCCTGGAAACCGTTCTGACGCAGGATGAAGGCAGTGATCGCGGCATAGTCGTCGTTCGAAACGGTGTCGCCGGGATGCGGGCCGCCTTCGCGCATGGCGGTAGAGAGATCGGTCAACGGCTTGTTGGCCCAGGCGGTGGTGAAGGTGTCGCCGACGAGGGCCGGCCCTCTGCCGCCGGTGAGGTCATCGCCGTGGCAGGCGGCGCATTCGATGCCGAACTGGAGATCGCCCCAGTTGCCCTGGACCACGGTGAAGGCCACCGGCGTCAAAGCCGCCGGCGCGGAGGCAGCTGCGGCAGTCGAGGCCGGAGCAGCAGCGGTCGAGGCCGGCGCAGCGGTCGAAGCCGGAGCAGCGGTCGAGGCCGGAGCGGCCGTCAGCGTAGCCAGGTAGGCGAGGATATTGCGGCGGTTGGTGTCGTCGGCGATGGCGATCGGCATCTGGGTGCCCGGCGCCATGGCCTGCGGGTTGGTCAGGAACTCGTCGAGATTGGCGAGCGTCCAGACCACGCCATTGGTGTTCAGGGTCTGAAGAGCCGCCGTGTAATTGTGGGCACCGCCGCCGGCCGGGCGACCAACGACACCGAAGAGGTTCGGGCCGACACCGTCGGCGCCGCCTTCGGTGAAGGTGTGACAGCCCATGCACATGCCGACCGCCTGTTGCCCGGCGGCCGGATCTGCCGCCGCCACCATCGCCGCGATATCGGCGGCCGGTGTGGCAGCCGACGCGGCCGGCGCGGCAGCCGATGTGGCCGGCGCAGCAGCCGATGTGGCCGGAGCAGCAGCCGACGTGGCTGGAGCGGCCGCCGATGTGGCCGGTGTGGCCGGTGCGGCAGCCGATGTGGCCGGAGCGGCAGCCGATGTGGCCGGAGCGGCGGCCGATGTGGCCGGTGCGGCGGTCAGCGTCGCCAGATAGGCGAGGATATTATGGCGGTTGGTGTCGTCGGCGATGGCGATCGGCATCTGTGTGCCCGGCGCCATGGCCTGCGGGTTGGTCAAGAACTCGTTGAGATTGGCGAGCGTCCATACCACGCCATTGGTGTTCAGGGTCTGCAAGGCGGCCGTGTAGTTGTGATCGCCGCCACCGGCCGGTCGACCGACGACACCGAAGAGGTTCGGGCCGACACCATCTGCGCCACCCTCGGTGAAGCTATGACAGCCCATGCACATGCCGACCGCCTGTTGCCCCGCGGCCGGATCGGCGGCCGCCACCATCGCCGCGATGTCGGCGGCAGGCGCGGCAGCCGACGTGGCCGGTGCGGCAGCCGATGTGGCCGGTGCGGCAGCCGATGTGGCCGGAGCAGCAGCCGACGGGGCTGGCGCGGCAGCCGATGTGGCCGGTGTGGCAGCTGAAGCCGGGGCCGCAGCGGAAGCCGGCGCAGGCGTCTCCGCCGGCGTGTTGGTCAATGTCGCCAGATAGGCAATGACATTGTGGCGGTCAGTGGCATCGGCAATCGAGATCGGCATCTGCGTGCCCGGAGCCATCGCGCCCGGATTGGTCAGGAACTCGTCGAGATTTTCGACCGTCCAGATGACGCCATCGGAGTTCAGTTTCTGAAGAGCGGCGGTGTAGCTGTGGTCGCCGCCACCGGCAGGACGCCCGACGACGCCGAAGAGATTCGGTCCGACGCCATTAGCGCCGCCTTCGGTGAAGGTGTGGCAGCCCTGGCACTGGCCAACATAGTTCTGGCCGGCGACCGGATCGGCGTTGGCGATTTCGGTCGCAACATCGGCTCCGGCATTGGCTTCCGCCGAAGCGGTTCCCTCGGCAGGTGCGGCCGCTTCGCCATTGAGAGCCTCACGGACACCCGGCTCGATCACCGGCAACGGGGCCGGATCGTTGGAGAGCGTGCGCAGATAAGCGATGATCGCGGCGCGCTGATCGGGATCGGACACGCCGAAGTTCATCGCCGTACCCTGGGCGAAAGCGGTCGTGCTGGTCAGCCACGCATCGAGGTTCGCATAGGTCCAAGTGTCGCCCGCACTGTTCAGGCTCTGCAAGGCCGTGCTGTAGGAGAAGCCTTCCACCGAGCCGATCGGCCGGTTGACGACGTTGAACAGATTGGGACCAACGACGGTTGCACCGCCTTCGGTGAGCGTGTGGCAGCCCATACAGACGCCGGCGGCCTGCTGGCCCGCCGCCGGATCGGCGTCAACGATACGCACATAAAGTGCCTGGGTCGGATCGACCTCAGCCACGGTTTGGCCGCCCTGCTCCTCGACTTGAGGTTCCTCCGGTCCAAAGAGCCCTTCGGCCACGATCCTCAAAGCGACGAGGACCAGTAAAGTGCCCAAAACCGCGC
The DNA here is from genome assembly GCA_963732865.1 of uncultured Alphaproteobacteria bacterium. GTDB lineage: Bacteria > Pseudomonadota > Alphaproteobacteria > Rhizobiales > Kaistiaceae > JADLGL01. Next base: position 48,512 of record CAVTBC010000002.1, read on the forward strand.
CAGCTATTTTGTTGAACATTGGTGCCCCGCGCTCCGCAAACTACCCTTGGGGGCGACAGCCGTCATAAAGCGGCAGGAAAACCCCCATCTCCCTCGCTAGTGCCGCGGAAGCTATAGGGGTTTAGGCGTGCGATGCAACAGATATTGCCCCCGGCGCCCTGCTGCAGGATGCGACATTGTGGGCACAAACGCGCCAATTGTGGATGAAGTGCGACGTTGACTGGGGCCCAAGCGCTGCGATAGTCCGCGCAGCTTGGTCCGACTGCGGCTTTCCGGTCACAGTTATGCTGGATCGCTTTCCGCGAGGCGCGAATGCTGAAGGTCGTTTTCCAAGGTGAACCGGGAGCGAATTCCGAGATCGCCGCCCGGGATGTTTTCCCCAACTGCAAACCGATTCCAATGCCGACCTTCGAGGATTGTTTCGCCGCAATTGATTCGGGCGAAGCCGATCTCGGCGTAATTCCAATCGAGAACTCGCTGGCCGGGCGAGTTGCCGATATCCATCATCTGCTGCCGCGCTCGGGCCTGCACATCATCGCCGAGCATTTCATGCCGATCCATTTCCAACTGATGGCAGCGAAAGGCGCGACGCTTGAAGGCATCAAGACCGTCCACAGCCATTTTCACGCGCTCGGTCAGTGCCGCCGCGCGATCAGCGAACATGGCTGGACCGCGATGGTCGCCGGCGACACCGCGGGCGCGGCGCGCGAGATCGCGGAGAGCGGCGATCTGAGTGCGGCGGCGCTGGCACCTGCCCTCGCCGCCGAGCTCTATGGGCTCAACATCCTGATGCGCGATGTCGAGGACGAGGCCTACAATGTGACGCGCTTCATCGTCCTGTCGCGCGAGGCGGCAATTCCGCCGCCCGGTGACCCGATGATCACCAGCTTTCTCTTCCGCGTCCGCAATGTTCCGGCCGCGCTCTACAAGGCGATGGGCGGTTTTGCGACGAATGGTGTCAATATCACCAAGCTCAAATCCTACCAGCTCGACGGACGCTTCACAGCGACGCAGTTCTATGCCGAGGTGGACGGACATCCGGCCGATCGAAACCTGACGCTGGCGCTGGAAGAGCTCGCATTCTTCACATCCGAATACCGGCTGATCGGCGTCTATCCGGCGAGCCCCTTCCGGCAACAGCTCAGCCAAAACGCCGGAGACTGAACCTCGCCCTTGCTTCGTGGCACCGACCGCATGATATGGTCGCGTGGGAGGTTGGCAGTGGACGCGTCCCTCGCCAACCGGGTCAGGTCCGGAAGGAAGCAGCCCTAACAAGTCCGGCGCGGGTCACGCGTCAGCCTCCCACTCCTCTACCCGGTCAGCGAGATCCAGCCATTGGAGACATCAGGCGGCTTCGTGCCCTACCAGGTGCTTGCGCGGAAATATCGGCCGCAGAGCCTCGCTGACCTGATCGGCCAGGAGCCGATGGTGCGGACGCTGACCAACGCCTTCGAGACGGGCCGCATCGCGCAGGCCTACCTTCTCACCGGCGTCCGCGGCGTGGGCAAGACCTCCACCGCCCGCATTCTCGCCCGCGCCCTCAACTATCAGCAGCCGGGCGGACCGGACCGGCCGTCGATCGATTTCTCCGTCCCCGGCGAGCATGATCTGGCGATCATGGAAGGCCGCCATATCGACGTGATCGAGATGGACGCCGCCTCGCATACCGGCATCGGCGACATTCGCGAGATCATCGAAGCAGTGCGCTACAAGCCTGCCGTCGCGCGCTACAAGGTCTACATCATCGACGAAGTGCACATGCTCTCCAACCAGGCCTTCAACGGCCTCTTAAAGACTCTGGAAGAGCCGCCGGAGCACGTGAAATTCATCTTCGCCACGACCGAAGTGCGTAAGGTGCCGGTGACGATCCTGTCGCGCTGCCAGCGCTTCGACCTCCGCCGCATCGAGGCAGATCGTCTCGTCGGCCTCCTCAAGGACATCGCGGGCAAGGAAGGCATCGCGATCGACGCCGATGCGCTGGCAATGATCGCGCGGGCCGGCGAAGGCTCGGCGCGCGATTCGCTGTCGCTGCTCGACCGCGCCATCGCCCATGGCGGCGACGCGACCGCCACGCAGCGTTCGGTCTCGGCCGACGACGTCCGCTCGATGCTGGGTCTCGCCGACCGCAACCAAATCATCGACCTGTTCGACCAGCTGATGCGTGGCGATGCACCGGCGGCGCTGACGACGCTCGGCGAACTTTACGAATCGGGCGCCGACCCCGCTGTGCTTCTCGAAGACCTCGCCAATTTCACCCATGTCGTGACGCGGCTGAAAATGACGCCGACCGCGGCTGACGACGCAGCGCTGACGGAAGAAGAGCGGACGCGCGGACGGACCCTGGCCAATTCGCTGTCGGTGCGCGCCCTGTCGCGCGCCTGGCAGATTCTGCTCAAGGGCGTCGACGAGGCGCGCGAAGCGGCGCGCCCGCTGGCCGCCGCCGAAATGGTTCTGGTGCGCCTCGCCTATGCCGCCGATCTGCCGACGCCGGATGAGGCGCTGAAAGCGATCGCCGAGCGCGGCGACAATGGCGGGCAGCCCCCGCACCCACCGGCCACGCGAAACGGCGGCGCATCATCACCGGCAATGGCCGCGCCGGCGCCGATGCGCGGAGCCCGCAGCGGGCCGGTTGCGGCGGCCGCCGAGATGCCGATCCCGGACGGCCGCGCCGATGTCGCCGAAGCGGCGCCGGGCCTCCGCATTGCGGGCTTCGCCGAACTCATCGCCCTGGCCGCGGAGAAGCGCGACATCCCGCTCAAATTCGGCCTGGAGCGGTATGCCCGGCCGGTCCGGCTGGAACCTGGCCGCCTCGAAATCGGCCTTACCAGCGATGCGCCGCCGAGCTTCACGGGCGATCTTACCGCACGCTTGAAGGAATGGACCGGCGAGCGCTGGGTCGTCACCATCAACAATGAGGCCTCGCTACCGACGCTGTTCGAAGCCGAGAGCGCTGCCCGCGAACAACTGGTCGACGACGCACGCCGCGACCCGACGGTCGTCGCCGTCTTGGCGCGATTTCCGAAGGCCGAGATCGTCGATATCCGGGTCAATGGCGCGGCCCCGGGCGCGAGCGTCGGCGGCGCGGATGTCGGTCTCGATGCCGGGGAACCGCCAGAGGAAAATGGAGACTGACATGCGCGATCTGATGGGCATGATGAAGCAAGCCCGTGAGCTGCAATCCAAGATGCAGGAAATGCAGGAGCAGGTCGCGGCGCTTGAGGTGACGGGAACGTCCGGCGGCGGCCTGATCGAGGTGACGCTGGTCGGCAGCGGCACGATGAAATCGCTGAAGATCGATCCCTCTATGGTGAAGCCGGACGAAGCGGAGATCCTCGAGGACCTCATTCTCGCGGCGCATAATGATGCGCGCGGAAAGCTTGAGCAGCGCACCGCCGAACTCACCCAGGAAATGACCGGCGGACTGCAATTGCCGCCCGGCATGAAGCTGCCGTTCTGATGGACCGAGGCACCAACTACGCACCGGGCGTCTGCAATATCGGCGACGCCGAGATCAGGCGCCGCCGGCAATCGGGGTGGTTCGGCCTGGCAATATTCGCTGCCGCTTTGATCGGCCTCGGACTGGGACAGGCCGCGCCCGCTTGGTATTTGGTCCTGTTCCTTCCAGCGTTCGCCGCCTCCGCCGGTTTCGTGCAGGCCGCCAACCGCTTCTGCTTCTATTTCGGCTTCGCGGCGCTCTTCAATTTTGGTGCAACTGGCGAGCGGCGGCACGTCGCAGATGCCGCCTCCCGCCAAGACGATCGTGGCAAGGCGCGCCGTGTGCTTGGCCAGTCGGCGTTGCTGGCCGCCATCGTTACCCTCGCTGTTTTCGCTATCGAGCTCATCCTTGCCTAGCAGGACGACGAGATGAGCCGCGGCGTCGCCGGACCTGAAATCGAACATCTGATCCAGTTGCTGGCGAAGCTGCCGGGGCTCGGGCCGCGCTCGGCGCGGCGCGCGGCGCTGCACCTCATCCAGAAGAAGGACCAGCTCCTCGTGCCGCTGGCGCGGGCGATGGACGTCGCCGTCGAGCGCGTCGTCGTCTGCTCGACATGCGGCAATATCGATACCGTCGATCCGTGCATGATCTGCTCCGACCCGCGGCGCGACGCCGCGACGCTTCTGGTGGTGGAGGATGTTTCGGATTTGTGGGCGCTCGAACGGGCCGGCGCGCTCAACGCCCGCTATCACGTCCTCGGCGGAACGCTGTCGGCGCTCGATGGCATCGGCCCGGAAGACCTGACGATCGACCGTCTGGTGCAGCGGGTTTCGGCCGGCGGGATCACGGAAGTGATCCTCGCCGTCAACGCCACGGTCGACGGCCAGACAACCGCGCATTTCATCACCGATCAGCTGGCGCCAACCGGCGTCAAGATCTCGCGCCTGGCCCTCGGCGTGCCTGTCGGCGGCGAACTCGACTATCTCGACGAGGGCACCTTATCGGCCGCAGTCCGCAGCCGAACGCCCTTCTGATCAACAAAGGCTGAACCGATAAATCCCGCAATCCTTGATGACGTTCATGATTTCTGGTTCGGCCCGCTCGAAGGGCCGGAGGCGACGTCCGATCGCTGGGAGCAGTGGTTCCAGCAGAACGACGATTTCGACCGGACGATCCGCGAGCGTTTCGGGCCGGCGGTTGACGAGGCGGCGGCCGCCGAGTGGGATTTCACGCGGCTGACGCAGCGCCAGCAGATCGGGCTCATCATCATGCTCGATCAGTTCCCGCGCAATTTGCACCGTACCAGCGGCGGGGCATTCGAATACGACCCCATCGCCCGCGGCCATGCCAACCACTTGATCGCGGGCGGCGTTGACCGATTCTACCTCGTGGAGCGCCCCTTCCTCTTCCTGCCATTCATGCACAGCGAGGACGTCGCTGATCAGGACAATTGTTTGCTCCTGCTCGCAACCGAGGCGGTGTCGTGCCCCGAGAGCTGGGTGGACACGTTCCGCGGCAATCTCGACTTCGCCACCAAGCACCGCGACCTCATCCGGAAGTTCGGCCGCTTCCCGCACCGCAATGTGATGCTGGGTCGTGCTTCGACACCGGAAGAGGCGGAGTTTCTCGAGAAGAACGGGCGCGGCTTCTAGCGGCTACTCCCCTGCCAGCCGCAGTTCGGACTGCGGCGGAGGCGCGTCGCCGAAATCGAGGGCGTCAATTTTCTCGCCGCGATTGGTGATCTTGCGGGTCGAGATCAGGATGTCGTCGATATCCTTGCTCGCCTGGCCGAAATGGGTGTGCAGCTTCCGCACGCGGTCGTCGAGGCGCAGGACATCGTCCATCATGCGGATGACTTCGTCGCGGACGAGATGGGCCTGCTCTTTGATGCGGCTGTCACGCAGCACCGACTGGATCACCTGGATCGACAGCATCAAGAGCGACGGCGAGACGATGACGACACGGCTCCGATGGGCGAACTGGACGACGTCGTCGAAGCGCTCATGGATGTCGGCGAAGATCAATTCGGACGGCACGAACATGAAGGCCGTGTCCTGCGTCTCGCCGGTGATGAAATAGCGCTGGCGGATCGCGGTGATGTGGGTCTGCACGTCGCGGCGGAATCGCGCCTCGGCGGCTTTCGTCTCCGCCGGATCCTCGGTCTTCAGCGCGTTCCAGCCCTCGAGCGGAAACTTGGCGTCGATCACCAGCGCCGGTGTCCCGTTCGGGAACGAGACGAGGCAATCGGGACGGCGGCCGTTCGACAGCGTCGCCTGGAAGCTATAGCCGCCCTGCGGCAGGCCATCCTGAATGATCGCCTCCATGCGCCCCTGGCCGAAGGCCCCGCGGGTCTGCTTGTTGGAGAGGACGTTCTGCAGGTCGACCATCTGGCTCGACAGGCTGGTGATGTTGGCCTGGGCGCGGTCGATCACGGCGAGCCGCTCGTTGAGCCGCGTTAGGCTCTCATGCGTCGAGCGCGTCGTCTCGGTCATCGACTGCCCGATGCGATGGCCGAAGCCGTCGAGCCGCTCCGCCACCGCTCGGGCCAGTTCGCCCTGGCGGCTGCCGACGGTCTCGATCATCTGCTGCAGGCGGCCGGCTTGCTCCATCTGCGCCCGCGCGAAAGCGGCGAAACGCGCATCGGCGTCGCCGCGCCCGCCGCCGCGGGCAAGAAGAGCGACCGCCAACGCCACGACAGCCAGAAGCACGGCGACCGCCAAAGCGGCGCCGAGCGAAACCGGCGTGCCGCCGACGGTCGCAACGATCTGATCCATCGAGCAATTCTACCTGATTCGGATCAGAAGATCAAAACAAGAACAAAATCCGGCGCCGACGCTGGTTCCGGAAGGAATGCCGCGTCCGTCAGCGTTGACCCATGGCGGCACTGCACTTATCTGAGCGGCATGGCTTTGCTCGACATCATCACCATCCCCGACCGCGTGCTGCGCCAGAAGAGCGCGCCGGTGGAGCGGATCGACAACGACATCCTCCGCTTCATGGATCAGATGCTGGAGACGATGTACGCCGCGCCGGGGATTGGCCTCGCCGCGGTGCAGGTCGGCGTGCCGCGCCGCATCATCACCATCGATGTCGTCGCCAAGGAAAGCGAGGAAGAGGAAGGCCGGGAGCCGGTGAAGGAGCCGATGTTCCTCATCAACCCCGAGATCATCTGGCGCTCCGACGATCCTTCGCTTTACGAGGAAGGCTGCCTGTCGATCCCGGAATATTATGCCGAGGTCGAGCGGCCGGCGCGCGTCCGCTTCCACTATCTCGACCGCGAGGGCAAGCGTCAGGAACGCGAGGCCGATGGACTGCTGGCGACGGTCGTCCAGCATGAGATCGACCACCTCGACGGCAAGCTCTTCATCGATCATATCTCAAAGCTGAAACGCGATATGGTGATCAAGAAATTCGCCAAGGCAAAGGCGCAGGGCACCAAGCCGGCGCTCTAACCGGCGCCGCGGCGCCTCCAAGGATGCCATGCCGCTTCGCGTCGTCTTCATGGGCACGCCGGATTTTTCCGTGCCCACGCTCACCGAGATCGTCGGCAACGGCCATGAGGTGGTGGCCGCCTACAGCCAGCCGCCGCGGCCGGCCGGGCGCGGCATGGCGCCGAGGCCATCGCCGGTGCAGACCGTCGCCGAGCAATTCGGCATCCCCGTCTTCACGCCGACGACGCTGCGCAGCGCCGAAGAGCAGGTGCGCTTCGCCGATCTCGGCGCCGACGCGGCCGTCGTAGTCGCCTATGGCCTGATCCTGCCGCTGCCGATCCTCGACGCCCCGCGCCTCGGCGCTTTCAATCTCCATGCTTCGCTGCTGCCGCGCTGGCGCGGTGCGGCGCCAATCCAGCGCGCGATCATGGCCGGCGACCATGAGACCGGCGTCGCGGTGATGCGCATGGAGGCCGGGCTCGATACCGGACCGGTGGCGATGGCGGAGCGCACCGACATCGGGCCGGACGAAACCGCCGGCATGCTGCATGACCGGCTGTCGCGGCTTGGGGCCGACCTCATGGTGCGGGCGCTGGCGGCGCTCGAACGCGGATCGCTCGACGTTCAGCCGCAGCGCGAAGAAGGCGTCACCTACGCCGCCAAGATCGACAAGACCGAGGCGCGGATCGACTGGGCGCGGCCGGCGACCGAGGTGCGCAACAAGATCCGCGGCCTGTCGCCATTCCCCGGCGCCTGGAGCGAAATGCCGATCGGCGGCAAGGTCGAGCGTGTGAAGCTGCTTGGCGCGACGCTCGCCGAGGGTGCGGGCGAAGCCGGCACGATCCTCGACGGCGAACTCACCATTGCCTGCGGCGACGGTGCGATCCGCATCACCGAGTTGCAGCGCGCCGGCGGCCGGGCGATGGGCGCGGCCGAGTTCCGCCGCGGCATCGGCATCGCCCAAGGGGCGAAACTCACTTAGCCTTCACTGCAGGAACACCGTCACGCGGTCGGAGCGACCCTCGCCGTCGATCACCGTGATCGTCACGAAGCCCGGACCATCGGGCGTCCAGCTTTCCTCACGGGCAAAGGCGGAACGGCCGATCGGCAGGCCGTTGGCAAGGAAGGTGAAGGGCGGCGAGCCGTCGCGCACCTTGATCGTCAGCGGCATCGCGGCCGTCGTGCCCAGCCCCAGATCGACGCGCACGCCATCCATCGGGAAGAATATCTCGGGCGCCGGATCGGTGTCGATCACGGTCTGATCGGCGACGCGGAAGCGGCGGATCGGATCGGGAAGATTGGCGGTGGTCGCGATCACCGTGCCGGGCGGGGCCGGCGGCAGCGGCGTGACGCGCGTGCCGATACGGTCGAAGGCTTCGAAGAGGATGGGCGCGGCAGCGCCGATGCCGGTGAGGCCGGGAATGGGCGAACCGTCCGGACGGCCGACCCAGATGCCGATGACATAGCGGCCGTCGAAGCCGATCGCCCAGGCGTCGCGATAGCCGTAGGAGGTGCCGGTCTTGTAGGCGATGCGACCGAGCGAGGCGGTGTTGGGCGGCGGCACGCCGGCGAGGATATCGCTGACATACCAGGCCGCGATCGGATCGAGCACCGGCAGAGACGCGGCGAACGGCGAGGGATCGCCAATGCCATCGCGAAGATGCACCGGCATGCCGCCATTGGCGATCGCCGCATAGGCGCCGACAAGTTCGCGCAGCGTGATGCCGACGCCACCGAGGCCGATGGCAAGACCGGGCGCGGACAGATCGGGCAAGACCGGATTGGCGCCGGCGCGGCGCAGGCGGGAAACGAGGAGCGCCGGTCCGACTTCATTGAGGACGATGATCGCGGGCACGTTGAGCGATTGCTGCAGCGCCTCGCGCATGGTGACGGTGCCGCGATAGAAGCCGTCGAAATTGGCCGGCGCGTAGTCGCCGAAGCCGGTCGGCACGTCGTCGATCAGGCTCTCCGGCATGGCGAGGCCAAGCTCGAAGGCGAGGCCGTAGATGAAGGGTTTCAACGTCGAGCCGGGCGAGCGGATTGCGCGCGTCATGTCGATGAAGCCGTTGCGCTCGGCGTCGAGGAGACCGGCCGAGCCGACCGAGGCGATGATTTCGCCGGTGTGATAGTCGACCATCAGGATGGCGACACCGACGTCGTTGCCAAGCGTGTCGGCGTGATCGGCCGCCAGTTGCTCGAACGCGATCTGGCGCGTGCGGTCGATGGTCAGCTGGTGCACGGATTCGTCGGGCTCGGCGAGGACGGCTTCTTCGGCAAGATGCGCGGCGAGGATCGGAAAGTCGCGCCGGGCCGTCGGCACCGGTTCGGTCTTGGCGGCGGCCGCTTCGTCCTCGGTGATGACGCCGGCGGTGACCATGCGGTCGAGGACGCGGTTGCGCGCGGCTTCAGCCGATACCGGATCGTGATCAGGCCGGCGCGCCTCGGGTGATTGCGGCAGGGCCACCAGCAGCGCCGCCTCGGCCGTCGTCAGCCTTGCCGGCTCCTTGCCGAAATAGGCGAGCGAAGCGGCGCGGATCCCCTCGAGATTGCCGCCATAGGGCGCAAGCATCAGATAAAGATCGAGAATTTGCGTCTTGTTCAGCTGCGCCTCGATCTCGCGGGCGAACACGATCTGGCGGATCTTGCCGTCGATCGTGCGCGTGTCATGCGCGTCGATCAGGCGGGCCACCTGCATCGTCAGCGTCGAGCCGCCGGAGACGATCTCGCCATAGCGGACGAACTGCCCGGCGGCGCGAACCAGCGCCGGCCAGTCGACGCCGTGATGGTCGTAGAAGCTCTTGTCCTCATAGGCGAAGAGCATGCGGAAGAAGAGCGGGTCGACGTCTTCGACCGTTGCCGGCAGACGCCAAATGCCATCGGCAATGGTGAACGGCCGCAGCAATTGGCCGTTGCGATCGACGACGATGGTCGAGGTGACGATGGTTGCCGGGTCGGGCACCGCCGGCAGGTCTGGGCGGATCGCCTGGATCGTCGCGGCCAGCCAGAGCATCGCCAGAGCCGCGACCGTTCCCAGCGACCACAGGCCGAGGAAGGCGACCGTCCAACCGCGGCGGCGCCGTATGGCAAGGCCCGAGGCGGCGGCATCGCCATCCGCTGGTTCGCGCTTCACGATCTATCCGTCCCGGCCCGAGGCCGGGACCCAATGGCGATGCGGCTGCATCGGTTCGCCTATTGCGTCGGGCCAACCACTTCGACCGTGTCGGCCGCCGTGTTGGCGCGGCGATCGGGCCGGTACATGTCCTCGACCACGGCACCGGGATGTCCGAAGACGCCCGGCGTCACGGCGCGCACGGTGTAGGCAACTGTGAACTGCAGCGGCGCCGAAGCCCAGCGATAGACGGCGGCGACGAAGCGATCGTTGCGCGCCTCGGTGTGGTCGATATAGGTCTCGGCACTCAGCCATGGATAGCGGTCGACATCGCCCGAAAGCGACAGGTCCGGGTTCTCGATCTCGAAACCGGCCGGCAGCGGATCGACGATGAGCAACTGTGCGGTCCGTCCCTCGGTCGCGGTGACCGTCAGCGTCACGACGAAGCGGTCGTTTTGCGCCACCGTGCTCGGATCGATCAGTGTGCCCTCGGGCGTGTAGTAGCGGCGCTCGATGGTGAAGCCGTTACCGCCCGCCTCGGGCTGCACCCGCGGCACGCCGGTGATCGAGACGGCGGCATCGACCGCATTGTCCGCGGCGTTGACGATACGTATCGGGTTCGCCAGCTGATCGTCGGTGAAGCGCGCATAGAGCGGCCCCTCGACGGGGTCACCGTTCAGCGTCAGCTCGGTATTCTGCGCCTCGTTGATCAAGGCCGCCGCAGCCATCAGCGTCCAGGCGTCTTCCTGTGTGCTGGTGTAGGATCGGGCGTTGCGGGCGTTAGCCAGCCGATCGGCGAGGTTCGACGTGTCGACCGTGGCGATCCGGTTTTCCGATGCGAGCGCCAGCACCGCCGCCGTGTCGCGGATGTTGGTGCCGTAGTCCTCGCGCCAGCTGCCGGGCTGGTCGGTGGTCTGATCCAGCCGGGCGACGGCGGCGGCGAAGGCCGCCTCGGCGCGGGCGTGGTCGCCATACAGGGCGAGCGCCGCACCGATCTGCGCCTGCGCCAGGGCGCTGCCGAAATCGTTGATCTTGACCTCGGCGTAGTAGCGCAGATCGCCGATCGAGGCGCGGCCATTGCGGGCCAGGACATAGAGCGAATAGGCAATGTCCTCGCCGCCATTGGTGAAGTCGGAGGCATAGGCGATCGAGTTGGCGAGATTGTCGAGCGCCATCGTGAGAGCGAGTTCCGGCACGCCATAGCCGGCCGCCGCCGCGCGGGTCAGGAAGTCGGTGATGTAGGCGTCGAGCCAGAGATCACCGCCGGTATAGGGACCCCAAAGACCGAAGGCACCCGACGAAGCTTGCTTCGACAACAGCGAGGCGATGGCGTCCTGGATGCGCGCGGTGAGGTCCGTGTCGGCGCCGACGCCAACCGAGGCCGCGATATCGTTGAGATAGAGGAGCGGCAGAGCCCGGCTCGTAGTCTGCTCGGAGCAGCCATAGGGATAGCGGTCGAGCGCATCGAGAATGCCGACGACATCGAGCCGCGCGGCTCCGCCCGCTGAAACGCTGACCGTCGCGGTGCCGGGAACGAAGTCCGCGACCGCATCGGCGTCGAGCGTGAGGGCGCCACCGCGACCCGGGATTTCGAGATAGGTGACGTTGGTCTGCGGCAGACCGGGCGGGCGGATGCCGAGGACGAGGTCCTTGGGCAAGGCCGAGCCGTCGGGCGTCAGCAGGGTGACCCGAATCTCGATGTCACCGATGGCGTCGGCGCTGATCGGAATGGCGATCGTCATGCGCTGATCCTCGGCCAAGGTCAGGTCCTGCTGCAGATATTTCGGGTCGATGCCGAGGCCGGGATCGGCATCGATCAGCAACCGATAGTCGCCGGCCGCGCCGGCCACATTGTGCAACTCCAGCAGCATGCGCGACGTGTCGCCGAGATTGAGGAATTGCGGCAGGCTGGCATTGACCACCACCGGATCGCGGACGAACACGTCCTTGATGGCATGGCCGACGCCGGTCGCCGACCAGGCCTGTGCCATGATGCGGACGGTGCCGTTGAAGGACGGCATGTCGAAGGAGACGGTCGCTCGGCCGTTCTCGTCGACGCGGACGATGCCGGACTGGAAGGCGACCAGCGCTTCGGTCGGCGGCGGCGCACCGAGGCGCGCGGCTCCACCGTCACCGCCCGAGCGGATGCGGCCGGGCGTGCCCTGCGTCGTGTCGATGAGGTTGCCGTAGAGGTCGCGTATCTGCGTCCCGAGCCGTCGCTGCGCGAAGTACCAATTGTCCGGCGCTGGCGGCTGGTAGTTGGTGAGATTGAGGATGCCGAGATCGACGGCGGCTACCGTGACATAGGCCTCGGTGCCCGGCGGGAGATTGGTGATCTCGACCGGCACGGTCAACGGACCGCGCGGGCGCACCTCCTCCGGCAGATCGAGATTGATCTGCAGATCGCGGTCGCCCGGATCGACGGTCGCCCAGGTGAGGCCCATCGCGCGCGACGGCATGCGGCCGGCGGCAACATCCATCGGCCGATAGAGCGTTGCAGTGACATAGGCGCCAGGACCCCAGTCTTCGGTGACCGGCAGTTCGACGGTCGTCCCTTCGGCCGGGACGTCGACCATCCGCATGGTGATAAGGCGGTTGTCGAGAACGGTGATGAGGGCGATGCCGGCGAATTGCGGATCGAGACGGAGCTGTGCCGTGTCGCCGATCTGATAGGCAGGCTTGTCGAGCGCGACGGCGAGAACGTCCGGCGTGTCGGTACCGACATTGGCGACGTACCAGCCGGCCGAGAAGGTGACGGTCGTCGAGGTGGCGTCGGCGCCGTGCGAGGTCAGTTCGAGGCGGTAGCGGCCCCAATCGACCGGGACACTGATGCGCGCGGGATCGCCGGCCCCGAGATCGACCGTCCCGGACGCGACGCGCTCGGTCGAGGTGACGGCCTCCCAATGCCAGGTGCCACCGGTGTTGTACCATTGGTAGTTCGTGTGCAGGCGCAGCAGCTGCCAATCGACGTTCGGCATGTCGGTGCGCCCGGCATCGGCGCCGATGGCGATGACGTCGAATTCGGCTGGGCCGCCCTCGGGAACGCCGTAGCCGTCATAGAGCGGGCGGACGCCGATGCGCGGACCGTCCAGCGAGACGGGCAGCGTGAGCTGCCGCTCGACGGCGCGGCCGCTTGAATCGGCCATGCGGAGGACAATCTGCCCCTGCAGAAGGCGCGTCGTCTGCGGTACGTCGGGCAGATAGACGGTCATCGTCGCGTTGCCGTCGGCATCGGTCTGCGGCGCATCGTCGATCGGTTCGGCGACGCGCTGCATCGCATCGTCGTCGCGGCCGAAGCGATAGCCCGGATAGGCGGCGAGAGTGGCGACCGGCGACACGGCGACATCGCCGGTGACGGTGAGATCGGGCGCCGTGGCGCCATAGAGATAGCGGGCGGCGATATCGATCTGGTTGGGACCGGTGAGGTCGAAGGTGTCGGTCTGCGCCATGATCGTGAAGTCGAGGCGCTCGGGCACGAAATCTTCGACCAGGAACTGCTCCTCCTCGATCGGCGCGCCGTCAGGGTCGGTGTAGAGGCGGAGAGTCCAGGTGCCGCGCATCGCGTCGGGGCGAAGGGCGAGGCTGAAGAAATAGCCGCCGAGACCCTGGTCGGAGAGAAGCTCGCGGCTGTTCTCAACGCCATCCGGGCGGTCGACAACCATGGTCAGCGGCAGATCGGTGACGGCGTTCGCGAGGTCGTCGCGGACAATGGCCGTGGCATAGACCGTTTCGCCAGGACGATAGACGCCGCGCTCGGTGCGCAGATAGGCGTCGATAGCGTCGGGTGATTGTCTGCCATCGACGCCGCGATCGGTGAGATCAAAGGCGGGGCGTGTCAGATCGAGGAAGGCATAGTCGCCGGCATCGGTCTCGGCGACGACGAGCTGGGGCGACTGGCCGCCGGTGCCGCGGACGAGGCCCGGATCGAAATGGGCGTAGCCGTTTTCGTCGGTGTCGGTCTCGGCCAGCACCTCATTGTTGCGGGCGACGAGGCGGAGATGGACGCCTGCCATCGGCTCGGCGGTGGTGAGCGACCGGATGATGGCGTGGAGCCCGTCGCTGGCCGTGAGCGTTGTCATGCCAAGATCGGAGATGACAAACCATTGCGTCGCGTCGGGCGACCAATAGTCGGTGTCGCTACCGGCCAGCTTGGCGGTGATGACATAGACTCCGGGCTCCTGGTCGCCGAGCGCCTCGGTCACCGGGATCGCCGTCGTCACCATGTCGTTCGGTGTCGCGTCGACGTCGATCTCGCCGGTCCAGATCATTTCGCCATAGGTGTCGGCGATGTCGGCGGCGCGGTAGGGCTCGAGCTGCGTCAGGAAGATGCCCTCGCGCAGGGCGAAGGCGAGACTGCGATCGCCGATGCGATATATCTTCGCTTCAACCGTCGAGGCATTGATCGACTGGATCGGGATAGTCGGGTTGGCGCCCGCCGGCAGAACATAGGCGTTGGTGCCGAAGCCGACCCAAGCGGGCCGATCGGGTACGAAGACGTCGATGATCGCCGTGTTGGCAAGGACCTCGCCGTCGAGCGCCGGCAGACCGGCCCGCACCTGGATGCGGTAGCGATTGCCGTGCGTCACGCCGTCAATGCAGATCTGGTTGGTTTCCGGCTCGATGGCGAGCCCATTGCCTTCGACGGTGATGAAATCGGCGAGGCCTGGCTGCGTCACCGGCAGCGGATCGGAGAAGACGATGCAGATGCGCGGCGATTCGGCCGCGGCGTCGACTTCATGGCTGAGGATGTGGAAACCGTGCTCGGCGACGAGCTGATCGAGCGTCGCCTGCACGCCTGCATCGGGCTGGATCTCCAGAGCGGCGCGATAGGCCTTGATCGCCGGACGCCAGACGGAGCGCTGCTGCAGCGCGTCGCCCAACATGACAAGGGCGGACGAGCGGGTGCTGTCGTTGGTGGCGCGGAGATAGGCGTTGATCGCCGCCGAGGTGGCGCGCGTCCGAATTTCGTTGCGCTCGGTGAAGTTGGCGCCGGTGCGCAGCAGCGTGGCTCGGCCGAATTCGAGCCAGATCTTCGGGTCTTCAGGCGCTATGGCCAGGGCCGCGCCGAAGAGGTTGGCGGCGAATGCCGGATTGTCGGCGCTGCGCGCGTTGGCCGCGGCGAGCAGGAGTTCGTTGTAACTGCGGACACCGGGCGCGAAACTGGCGTCGAGGGCGCCGGCGAAGCGCCGAGCTTCGTCGATATAGTCGGTCGGGAGGAAGGCGGTGAGTTCCGTCTGCCGCTGCGACGCCAAGCTTTCGCTCAGCGGCGTGACGGTGACGATGCGGCCGGCGACAGCATCGTTGGCCAGCGTCAGGGCGCCGAAATCGGACTTGAGGAAGCACCAGCCCGCGCTGACGTTGAAGGTGAAGGCGTGGCACTGATTGTCGGCCACGCAGGCGGCGGCGCAGGCGTCCTGATCGACGTCACGCAGGGTCTGGTAATCGTGGCCCGGATAGTCGGCGTCTTCGGTGACGATCAGCTGGCGGAGAAGGTTGTCCTGGGCGTGCGCGCCTGAGACGGCGATGGCGCTCACCGCGCCGGCAAAGATGATCGTCAGGAACCGATGCAGGAAGCTGCGCATTTACCCTCACCTCTTGCCCATCGGCGCGCTCACTTTGATGAGCCCGCCTTGGAACGCCCCCGCGTCGACCTAGCCCGATGCGGACGGAAGCGGGCAGAAAAGAGGCCCGCACCCGCCAAGGCTGCAAGTCGTGCCGCGACTGTTGCCGGAATGCCGCATTGTGGCCGGCGCACCATAGCGCCCCTCGGTGACACTGCAATTTCCTCCGATGACCGGCGGCAGCAAATCTATTTCGCCACATCCTCGGAGTTTGGAACTGCCGGCTTCGTAGGCTGCTTAAGCAATCCTTAGATTGCCACTCCAAAGGCGAGAGCGCCCGGCGCTCGGCGATCGGATTCCCACGGAGCATCAAATGACCACGGCCGCGCGCAGGCTCGATATCTTTCCGGCGTTCCATCCCGTCGCGGGACGGTCCGTCGTCGTTGTCGGCAATGCCGAGGCGGCCGCCGCCAAGGTGCGTCTGCTCGGCGAAACCAACGCCGCCATCCAGATCTTCGCCACCGAGCCAAGCGATGGCCTGCTGAACGATCTCGTCGCCGCCGATGCGCGGCTGCATCAGCGCCTGCCCGAGCAGGCTGATTTTGAGGGCGCCGCCCTCGCCTTCATCGCCACCGACAGCGAAACGACGGACCGAGAGATGCAGGCGCTCGCCAAAACGGCGGGCGTGCCGGTCAATGTCGTCGACCGGCCGGAGCTCTGCGATTTCCACACGCCGGCGATCGTCAACCGCGCGCCGCTCGCGGTCGCCGTCGGCACCAACGGCGTCGCCCCGGTGCTGGCGCGGCATGTCAGAGCACGGATCGAAGGCCTGTTGGCTCCGGCTTTCGGTGACCTCGCCTGGCTGGCCGAGAAGGTCCGGGCTTCGGTCACCACGGCCCTGCCCAGCAGCGAGGCCCGCCGCCGTTTCTGGGCGCGGTTCTTCTCTGGGCCGACGGCCGAGAAGGTGTTCGCCGGACGGCTCGTCGAGGCGCAAGCCGAAGCCGCCCGCCTGATCGAGAATGTCGATGGCGCCGGACATGTGTCGCTGGTCGGTGCAGGACCGGGCGCCGCCGACTTGCTCACGCTCCGAGCGCAGCGCGCGCTGCAGGAGGCCGACCTCATTGTTTATGACCGGCTGGTGCCGGAGGCGATCGTTGCCCAAGGGCGCCGCGACGCCGAGCGCATCTATGTCGGCAAGGCCAAGGGCGCGCATTCGGCGACGCAGGACGAGATCAACGATCTCATCGTCCGGGAAGCGAAGGCCGGCCGCCGCGTCGTCCGGCTGAAGTCCGGCGATCCGCTGATCTTCGGCCGCGCCGGCGAAGAGATCGATGCGCTGCGCGCCGCGGGTATTTCCTTCGACATTGTCCCCGGCATCACCGCCGCTTTCGCTGCGGCCGCCGCGACCGAGATTCCGCTGACGCTACGCGGTGTCGCCTCGTCGCTGGTGTTCGTCACCGGCCATGACGCCGAAGGCGAGACGCTGCCGGATTGGGCGGACCTCGCGCTCAAGGGTTCGACCGTCGCGGTCTATATGGGCCTCACCGTCGCCGCCAAGGTAGCCGAGCGGCTTGTCGGCGCCGGCGTCAAAGCGTCGACCCCGGTCGCGGTGATCGAGAATGCGTCGCTGCCGCAGCAGCGCGAATTCGTCGGCCGTCTCGACGAACTGGGCCGCATCGCCTCGGACGGCCTCAGCGGTCCCGCTCTCTTCGTCATCGGCGACGTCGTGGCCGAGAGCCGGCTGGCGCGGCAGGCGGCGCCGCTTGCCGAGATGGCGGCTTAGGAGGCAGCCATGTTCAAAGCAGCATCTGCCGGCACACGCAAAGTCGTCACCGCCAATCGGCTGATCGACGGACTGGTGATCTTCATCGGCGATGGCCCGGCTTGGGTCACGGATATCGCCGAGGCGTCGGTCTTCGACGACGGACCGCAACTGGACGAGGCTCTGGCCTTCGGCGCCGCCGAGGTGACCGCCCGGCGGATCGTCGATCCCTACGCCGTCGACGTCACGATCGAAGACGGCAGGCCGGTGCCGGAACGGTTGCGCGAACTGATCCGGGCGCGCGGCCCGACGGTCGACTATGGCCAGGACGAACGGAAGCGGCTCGCGGCCGTAGGGAAATAGCCATGTATCGCTACGATGAGTTTGACCGCGATTTCGTCACCGGCCGCGTTGCACAGTTTCGCGAGCAGGTGGCGCGACGCCTGGCCGGCGAACTGAGCGAGGACCAGTTCCGGCCGCTGCGTCTGCAGAACGGCCTCTATCTCCAGCTGCACGCCTACATGCTGCGCGTCGCCATTCCCTATGGCACGCTGTCGCCCGACCAGATGCGGATGCTCGCGCAAATCGCGCGCACATATGACCGTGGCTACGGGCATTTCACGACGCGGCAGAACATCCAGTATCACTGGCCGGCGCTGAAGGACGTGCCCGATATTCTGGCCGATCTCGCGCAAGTCGAGATGCACGCCATCCAGACGTCCGGCAACTGCATCCGCAACGTCACCGCCGATCATTTCGCAGGCGCCGCCGCGGACGAAATCCTAGACCCGCGCCCCTATGCCGAGATCCTGCGGCAGTGGTCATCGCTGCATCCGGAATTCGCGTTCCTGCCGCGCAAGTTCAAGATCGCGGTGACCGGCGCCGAGCGCGACCGCGCCGCCGTTCAGGTGCACGATATCGGCGTCCACGCCAAGATCGGACCCGGCGGCAAGGTCGGCTTCGCGATCTATGTCGGCGGCGGTCTCGGACGCACGCCGATGATCGCGCACAAGATTCGCGACTTCCTGCCGGAGGAGGATTTGCTCTCCTACATGGAGGCTATCTTGCGCGTCTATAATCTCGAAGGCCGGCGCGACAACAAATACAAGGCGCGCATCAAGATCCTCGTCCACGAGGCGGGGCCTGAGGTTATCCGCGGGAAGGTCGAGGCCGAGTGGGAGCGCATTCGCGCCGGCGCGCTCTACCTGCCGGCCGAGGAAGTCCGGCGGATCGAGGCCTATTTCGCCATGCCCGACCTACCGGAGCGAAGCGCCGAGAGTGCGTCCCTAACGGCAGCCCGGAAGACCGATACGGCGCTCGACGTCTGGGTCGACCAGAACGTCGTCGCCCATAAGCGCACGGGCTACGGCCTGGCGACGATCTCCCTGAAGCCGACCGGCGGTACGCCGGGTGACGCCACGGCCGAACAGATGGAGATCATCGCCGACCTTGCCGAGCGCTACAGCCATGGCGAAGTGCGGGTGAGCCACGAGCAAAATCTCATCCTGCCGCATGTGGCGCTCGACGACCTGCCGGAAGTCTTCGCCATCCTGCAGGCAAACGGCCTCGCCACTGCCAATCGCGGCCTTATCAGCGATTCCATCTGCTGCCCTGGTCTCGACTATTGCGCCCTCGCCAATGCCCGCTCGATCCCAATCGCCCAGCGCATTTCCGAACGCTTCGCCGCGATCGATCGGCAGCGCCAGATCGGCGAGCTGAAGATCAAGATCTCAGGCTGCATCAATGCCTGCGGCCATCACCATGTCGGCCATATCGGCATTCTCGGTGTCGAGAAGAAGGGTGAGGAATTCTACCAAATCACGCTCGGCGGTTCGGCCGACGAGCACACCTCCGTCGGCGAGATCATCGGTAAGGGCTTCTCCGCCGATGAAGTCGTCTCGGCTGTCGAGACCATCGTGGAAACCTATCTCGTCCAACGGCACGGCCCCGAGGAAAACTTCCTCGCCGCCTATCGCCGGCTCGGGCAGGAGCCATTCAAGGACGCGCTCTATGCGACGGCTTGATGCGGCCTCGGTGGTGGTCGAACCCGACGGCGAGACAGCCGAGAAGGCCATAGCCTTCAACGCGCGGTACGGCGGCTTGTCGGCCAGCGACGTCATTGCGCTGTCGGTGGAAGAACTCTTCCCCGGCCGCCTCGCATTGGTCTCGAGCTTCGGCGCGGAGTCGGTCGTGCTCCTGCACCTCCTCGCCGAGATCGATCCGCATGTGCCGGTGCTGTTCGTCGATACCGGCCGGCTCTTCCCCGAGACGATCGAATATCGCGCGATGATCACCGATCGGCTCGGCCTCCGCGACGTCCGCACGATCCAGCCGGCGGAGGAACGCCTTGCGGCGCTCGATCCGGTGAAGGCGCTTGTGGATGACCAATCCGGACCTCTGCTGCCGCATCCGCAAGGTGGAGCCCCTCGTCGCGCGCTCTCACCGGCTTCGATGCCTGGTTCACCGGTCGCAAGCGCTTCCAGTCGAATGCGCGCTCGGCGCTGGCGCTGTTCGAGGCCGACGGTCACCGCATCAAGATCAACCCGCTGGCCGATTGGACCGCGGCGGATCTGCTTGCCTATGCGCAGGAGCACGATTTGCCGCCGCATCCGCTGGTGGCGCAGGGCTATCCGTCGATCGGCTGCGTCCCGTGCACCGACCGCGTGCTCGCCCGGCGAGGACAGCCGCGCCGGCCGTTGGCGCGGAAGCGACAAGGACGAGTGCGGCATTCATTTCGGCCTGGAAAGCGACGGAAGCGGAATTTGACCGATATCTGGAGAGACGGCGCCTTCGCCGCCGATGGATGGATTCTCGTCGCCGACGAGGAGCCGGTGCCGGCAGCCGGCGCGGCTTTCGTGAGCCTCGCCCGCTGGCGCGCAGAACGCGACATGCTGTCAGGCCGCAACGCGCCGGTGGGGCTAGTGTTGGAGCCAGACGCAGAATGGCTCGACGTCGCCGGCGACCTTTCGCGCTTTCCGGTGATCGCCGTCGCCTTCCCGAAATTCGTCGATGGGCGCGGCTTTTCGATCGCCCGCCTCCTGCGCGACCGGGATGGCTTCACGGGTGAAATCCGCGCCGTCGGCGAGTTCACGCTCGACCAGATGCCGCTGATGCGCCGCGTCGGCATCAACGCTTTCGCGGTGACCGATCCCATGGTCCGCAAGGCGCTTGACCGCGGCGACTGGCCGGAAGTGCCGTACTACATGCAGCCGATCCAGGCCGATCGCGAAGTGCCGGCGGGAACCCGCCCCTGGGCGCGCAAACCGGCAAGCTGAAGCAAACGTTCAGGGCGGGTTCAGCGCCCGGACGGTAGGCAAGTCACGTGTTTGGGGGGCGCTTCGACACGGGACTTACCCATGCTCTCATTTCTGAATCCGGTCCGCCGCATTGCCTTAACGGCGGGTTTCCTCGCCTTCTCCTTCGTCGCCGCATTCGCTCAGGCGCCGCAGATCGCTGTGCCCACGCCGGGCGGCGGCAATGGCGGCAACCAGGGCAGCAGCTATGCGGGCTGCTATATGGTCAGCCAGAATCTCTACGGTCCCTATCGGATGAGCTTCTGCCTCAATCGCGGTGGCAATGGGAGCTACCAGGTCACCGGCGGCGGGCTCTATTGCAACGGCCAGCTCAACTGGAGCGACAGGTTTGGCGATGCGCGGATCAGCTTGCAATACAGCTGGTGCGGCAACCGCACGGGCTGGACTGCGGATACGATCGTCTGTTCGGCGCCGCGGCAATACCGCAGTACCCGCAGTACCCGCAGGGTCCGAATCCCGGCTGGCCGTTCAACCAGGGCCAGCAGGGCGGCCAATGGAACCAGCCGCAAATCGCGGTCCCCGTTCCCAACCCGCCGCCTTCGTCGCAAAACTTGCGCTGCACCTACTATCCGGCAGTGCGCGGCTATCAGGCGGTGTCGGTCACGGCACAGCGCATCTACTACTGAACAAGCCCGTCGCCCTCGGCCCGCATTCAGCGGGCCGGGGGATAGCGGTGCTTGAGCAGGGCGTATAGGGCGCGGATCGTCTGCGCCTCGCCGCCTTCCGGCCGGGCGGGCTGCGACTTCGGATTCCACGCATAGATGTCGGCGTGCATCCAGCGGATGCCGTCGCCGACGAAGCGCTGCAGGAAGAGCGCGGCGGTGATCGATCCGGCAAAGCCGCCCTGCCCGGCATTGTTGATGTCCGCCGGTCCCGTTTCCAGCATCGACGCATAAGGCGCCCAGAGCGGCAGGCGCCATGATGGATCGGCTACCGCCTGCCCGTGCTTGGCGATGTCGGCGGCAAGCGCTTCGTCATTGGTGAAGATGGCCGGAAGATCCGGCCCGAGCGCAACGCGGGCCGCCCCGGTCAGCGTCGCAAAGTCGAAGATGACATCGGGTTCTTCTTCCGAAGCGAGCGTCAGCGCGTCGGCGAGCACGAGACGGCCCTCGGCGTCGGTGTTGCCGATCTCGACCGACAGGCCCTTGCGGCTCGGGAAGATGTCGCTCGGGCGGAACGCGGCGCCGGAGATCGAGTTCTCGACCGCCGGCACCAGCAGCCGCAGCCGCAGCCGCAGCTTCGCGCCCATGATCATCGACGCCAGCGCCAAGGCGTTTGCCGCGCCGCCCATGTCCTTCTTCATCAGGATCATGCCCGAGGACGGCTTGATGTCGAGGCCGCCAGTGTCGAAGCAGACGCCCTTGCCGACCAAAGTCACCTTCGGCGCGTTCGGGTCGCCCCATGTGAGATCGAGCAGTCGCGGTTCGCGGCCGTCGGCCGCCGCGGCGCCGACGGCATGGATGAGCGGGAAGCCCTCCACCAGCAGCTCCTCGCCGCGGATTTCGGAGACGGTGGCGCCATTCTCTTCGCCGACCTGGCGGATGGCGATGGCGAGATCGGCGGGCCCCATGCGGTTGGCCGGCGTGTTGACGAGATCGCGGACGAGCGTGACGGCGACGATGGTGCGGCGCAGTTCGGCGGCGTCGACGCCGGCCGGCACGGCAAGGCGAATCTCGCCATCCTTGGCCTTGCGGAACTTGGCGAAGTCATAGCCGCCGAGCGCGATGGCAAGGGCAGCGAGGCCGGGATCGGCAAAGCCGGCGGCGAGGTGATAGGCGCCCGCCGGCAGGCCCGTCGCCAAGCGTCCGGCGATCAGCGCATTGGCGTCGGCTGCATCGGGATCGCCGAGGCCAAACAGGACGGACGCGAGCGCGCCGCCGCTGTTCGGCAGCAGTGCAACCGAGCCCGCCTTGGCATTGAAGCCGGTGGCGGCGATCCAGGCGCGCGCCGGCGGTTCGAGGCCTTCCGCCACGCCGGCAAACGCCTTGGCGGTGACGGCGGTGACCGGCACCGATGACGGGGCCGGCGATTCGATGAGCGACACGCTGGGCAATTCGGTCTCCGTGTGGGCGGCGAAGAACGATCTTTGCGACGGCGGCGGCGCTTTTGGCAAGGCTCGCCCATACGCGATGGTCCGCGCTCTTAACGATCCGTTAGGGTTAACACTTTATTGATGGGCACCGTCGGAACCGCCCTTTGCGCGTGCTGACGGAGCCTTGTGATGACTGCCACATCTTCCCGCCCGCCACGAACGACACGATCCCTCGCATCCGCGCTATTGCGGGCGACGGCATTCGTGCCAATCGTCCTGTCCCTGAGCCTCACCGGCTGCGCCAATTTCCGCGCGCCTGCCGTCGACCCGATGCCAACCGGCGCCATCGCCAATCCGCAAACGCAAAGCGACCTTGAGGCGGCAGCCAGCTATTGGAGCGACCGCTACGCGGCGAATCCCGACGACCGCACCAATGAAGTCAACTACGCCGACATTCTGGTGCGGCTGCAGCGTTACGATCAGGCCGTCGCGGTGCTGCGGCGCGCCACCCTCAACTTCCCAGACGACCGCGAAATCATGGCCGCCTATGGCAAGGCGCTCGCCAGTGTCGGCTCCTTCAATGAGGCACTGACGATCATCCGCCGCGCCGAACAGCCCGACCAGCCGGATTGGCGGCTGCTGTCGGT
The DNA here is from genome assembly GCA_963732865.1 of uncultured Alphaproteobacteria bacterium. Taxonomy (GTDB): domain Bacteria; phylum Pseudomonadota; class Alphaproteobacteria; order Rhizobiales; family Kaistiaceae; genus JADLGL01. Next base: position 71,804 of record CAVTBC010000002.1, read on the forward strand.
CGAAGCTGCGATCCTCGACCAGACGGGGCAGCCCGGCGCTGCGCGAACCCTGTACGCCCAGGCAACCGATCTCGCGCCGAACGAAGCGGCCGTGTGGTCGAACCTCGCAATGTCCTATGTGCTGACGGGCGATCTCGCGCAGGCCGAAGAGATCCTCCGGCATGCCATCACGCTGCCGACCGCCGATAGCCGCGTGCGGCAGAATTTGGCGCTGGTGGTCGGTCTGCAGGGACGTTTCGATGAGGCAGAGCAGATCGCCGGCCAGGGGCTCACGCCCGACGAAGCGCAGGCGAATATCGCCTATCTGCGCTCAATGCTGTCGGGACAGGATTCCTGGTCGCAGCTCGCAGCCGGTGCCGGCGCCCTCTAATCAGTTCAAACCGGTGAAATCGTCGGCTGCTAGAGGATGCCCTGATGCATCAGATTGATCACGGCCGGACCCAGAATCACGCCGAACAGAACCGGCAGGAAGAACAGGATCATCGGCACCGTCAGCTTCGGCGGCAGAGCCGCAGCCTTCTTCTCGGCCTCGTTCATGCGGATGTCGCGGTTTTCCTGCGCCATGGTGCGCAGCGACGAACCGACGGGTGTGCCGTAGCGCTCCGCCTGAATCAGCGCCAGGGTGACGGCCTTGACGCCATCGAGATCTGTGCGCGCGGCTAGGTTCTCATAGGCCGTGCGGCGATCGGGCAGATAGGACAGTTCGGCCGTGGTCAGCATCAACTCCTCGGCAAGGTCGGCCGATTGACCGCCGATTTCCTCGGACACACGCCTGAGCGCCGTCTCCACCGACATGCCCGATTCCACGCAGATCAGCATGAGGTCGAGCGCGTCCGGCCATGCGCGCCGGATAGACTGTTGGCGCTTCTGGGCGCGGTTGCGCACATAAACGATCGGCGCATAGAAGCCGATATAGGCGATGAAGATGGCTGCAACGATCTTGAACAGGGGCGGCTGCTGGAAGTCGCCGACGAAGAAGAGATAGACGATGGCGCCGACGAAGAAGACGATCGGCAGTACGAGCCGGGCGAACAGAAAGGCGAAGAGCGGTGCTTGGCCGCGATATCCGGCGATCCTGAGTTTCGCCACCGTGTTGTCGTCGGCCAGTGCCTTGCGCAGATTGAACTGATCGACGATGCGCCGGACGTAGCGTGTCGGCTCGACGTTGCGCAGATGGGCGCGGTTGGCGGTTTCCGCTGCCAGCTTGGCGCGTTCGCGGCTGCGGATTTCTTCGCGTTGCGTCGCAACGACCTTGATGCGGCGGCTGAGCCTATCGGTCACCATCAGCGGCATCGCCACGGTAATGACGGTGGCAATCACGGCGACCCCGGCAAGGACGGCCAAAATGAATTGCGGGTCAGTGAGCGTAGCGGCGAGAGAGTCAAGCATGGGCGGACCTAGAAGTCGAAGTTGATCATCCGGCGCATGACAAAAATGCCGATCGCCATCCAGATTCCGGAAGCGATGAGGATGATATTGCCAAGCCTCTCGGTGAAGAGCGACGTGATGTAGTCGGGGCTCGTCAAATAGACGAGCAGGGTGACGATCACTGGCAACGCGCCGATGATGTAGGCGGAGACTTTCGCCTCGGTGCTGTAGGCCTTCACCTTGCCGGCCATCTTCGCGCGCTCGCGCAGCACCTTGGAAAGATTGCTGAGCGCCTCGGACAGATTGCCACCGGCTTGTTGCTGGATGGTGATCGCCAGGGAGAAGAAGTTTGCCTCGGGCAGGGGCACACGGTTGGGCAGTTCGGAGATCGCCTCGGCGACCGTCATGCCCATCGATTGGCGTTCGTGGAGAAAGCGGAACTCGCCGCGCACCGGCTCGGTGGATTCGCTGGCCACCATGCGCAGGCAATCGTTCAACGGCAGACCCGCCTTGACGCCGCGCACGATGATGTCAACGGCGTTGGGGAAATGATGCAGAAAGGCCTTCATCCGGCGTTTGCGCAGAAAGTTCACGAACCAGAACGGGAACCCGGCGGCGCCGCCTATAGCGAGGCCGAGCGCGACATAGATCGAGGTGTGCACGAAGACGAGCGCCCCGATGAACAGAAGCGCGCCCAGCACAATGCCCATCAAGAAGAAGGTGGATTTGGACCAGCTGAGCCCGGCCTGCTGCAGCCGCAGCTCCAGCGGCGGATTGGTGCGGCTGCGCGCTCTCGCACGCTCCTTCACTTCCATGTCGCGAAGCAATTCCTGTACGGCTCGCCGGCGTTTGGCCGCCGCGTCCTGCGATCGCGCGATCGGGGCCGTATTGCTCCTGCTCTTCGCCACGTGGTCCAGCCGCTGTTCGGCGACGGACGCGCCGCGCAGGCGGGTGAAAAACATCGCGTAGATGAGCCCGCCAACAGAAAGCGCGGCCAAAATGGCCAGCGCGATGATCGTCATTTGTGGCGTCAGAAGATCTGTCATTGCAGTTCAGGCGTGGCTTGGGCCGAGGCGTCGATGGCGGCAGCGAGCCGTTCTTCGAGATTGTAGTAGCGAGCGCGATCCCAGAATGCCGGCCGGCCGATACCGGTCGAGACATGCTTGCCGGTGATGCGGCCGCCGGGGTCCTCGCCCTGGATCTCAAAGCGCATGATGTCCTGAGTGATGATGACTTCGCTCTCCATCCCGATCACTTCGGTGATGTGGGTGATGCGGCGCGAGCCATCGCGCATGCGCGACACATGGACGACGACATCGATCGAGCCGGAAATCATCTCGCGGATCGTCTTCGACGGGAGGCTGAAGCCGCCCATGGTGATCATCGATTCGATGCGGGACAGGGCTTCGCGCGGCGAGTTGGAGTGGAGTGTGCCCATCGAGCCGTCATGGCCGGTGTTCATCGCCTGGAGGAGATCGAACGCCTCCGGGCCGCGCACCTCGCCGACGACGATCCGCTCCGGACGCATACGCAGACAGTTGCGGACGAGATCGCGCATCGTCACCTCGCCCTCGCCTTCGATGTTCGGCGGGCGCGTTTCGAGCCGGACCACATGCGGCTGCTGCAGCTGCAGTTCGGCGGCATCTTCACAGGTGATGATGCGTTCGTCGTGGCCGAGATAGAAGGTGAGACAATTGAGCAATGTCGTCTTGCCGGAGCCGGTGCCGCCGGAGATCAGAATATTGCAGTGCGACTGCGCGATGATCTCAAGGATGCTGGCGCCTTCGCGCGTGATCGTGCCGTAGTTGACCAGATCGTCGAGGGTCAGCCGGTCCTTGCGGAATTTGCGGATGGTCAGCGCCGGGCCGTCGATCGACAGGGGCGGCGCGATGACGTTGACGCGCGAACCGTCAGGCAGGCGCGCGTCGCAGATCGGATTGGCTTCGTCGACACGCCGGCCGACCTGGCTGACGATGCGCTGACAGATGTTCATCAGCTGCGTGTTGTCGCGAAAGCGCACCGCGGTCGTCTGCACTTTGCCGGCGACTTCGATGTAAGTCCGGTTGGCGCCGTTGACCATGATGTCGGAGATGTCGTCGCGCGCCAGAAGCGGCTCGAGCGGACCAAGGCCGAGGACGTCGTTGCAGATATCTTCGAGCAGGTCCTCCTGCTCGGAGATCGACATCACGATGTTCTTCAGGCCGATGATGTCGTTGACGATGTCGCGAATTTCTTCGCGGGCCGATTCGAGATCGAGCTTGGCCAACTGCGACAGATCGATCGTATCGAGGAGCGCGGCAAAGATCGTCGACTTGATGTCGTAATAGCCTTCCGAGCGCTGCCCGGCGGCACGGCCGCGCGGCGCCTCGACCGGAGCGGCCGTCGCGTCCGCCTTGGCGGGCTGCGGCGCAGCGTCCGACTTCGCGGTGCTCTCGCGTTTGGGTGGAGAAGGCGGAGGCGGCGCCGGCTTCGCCGAACGCTCGCCTACGCTTGTTGTTCCAGTCGTTGCCCCGCGCCGTCCAAACATTGCGTTCCTGTCAGCCCGTCTTCTTGCCGCGAAGCCGGGCGAACAGGCTGCTGCGCTTGGCACGGCGGATATCGGAGCGGCCGGACACGGCGCGCGCGATGACGTTGAAGGATTCGGCGATGGCGCTCTTCGGGTCGACTTCCGCGACGACCTGGCCGTTATTGGCGGCAGTGCCAAACAACTGCGCGTCGAATGGGATGACCGCGGTCGGCTCGATCTCGAGCGCCTTGGCAAATTCCTCGACCTTGATCTCGGGGCGCTTCGTCATGCCCGCCTGGTTGATGACGAGCAGCGGCGACCGGTCGTTCTTGCGCGACTGGCGCATCAGGTCGAGCAGGTTCTTGGCATTGCGTAGATTGGCGAGGTCGGGCTCGACGGTGAGGACGATTTCGTCAGCGGCGACGAGCGTGCGCTTGATCCACGCGGACCACATATGCGGCAGGTCAAGAATGACCATCGGGACGCTTGCCTGCGCCAGATCGATGACCGGCTCCATCGCCGCCTCGGCGAGATCGAAAGTCCGGTCCAGCGTTGCCGGGGCGGCGAGCAGGCTGAGATGCTCGGTGCAGCGCGCCAGCAGGCGGTCGAGGAAGACGTCGTCTAGGCGCTCGGGCGAATGGATCGCTTCGGCGATGCCCTGGGTCGGATCCTGATTGAAGTCCAATCCCGCCGTGCCGAAGGCGAGGTCGAGATCGGCGAGCATGACGTCGCTGCCGAGAGTCTGCGCCAGCGCAAAGGCTACGCTGTGGCTCACGGTGGAAGAGCCGACACCGCCCTTGCCGCCGATAAACGCAATGGTGCGTCCGAGCGGCTCGGCGCCGGGTTCCGAATAGAGATCGGAAATCGTGGCGATGAGCCGGACCGGATCGACCGGTTCGACGATATATTCGCTGACGCCGCGGCGGGCGAGATCGCGATAGAGCTCGACGTCGTTGATACGTCCGATCACGACGACCTTGGTTCCGGAGTCGCAGACATTGGCGAGCTGTTCCAGCTCGGTGACCAGCTTCTGCCCGACGCTCTGGCTTTCGACGATAATCAGGTTCGGCGTCGGAGCGGCGCCGTAAAACTCCGTTGCGGCAGCGATGCCGCCGGTATGGACCTTGACGTGGGCGCGGGCCATCCGGCGGTCGGCCGCGGCGGTGGTGATGACCTCGGCAAGCGGCGGCAATTCACAGAAGGCCTGGATCGAGATACGCGGCACCGGCCGCAATTCACGCGCGTCACGCGGCGCCGCCATCGGCTCGGCGGGCGCCGTCGGGTTGGGCTTCTCTTCGTCATAGGCTAGGTTAGCCATCACTACTGTCCGATCCCCGTCAGGTTGACGCCGAAGCCTGGGTCGTATGTCGTCGCGGTCGCTTGGCCGGCTTCATAGGCGCCAACGGCGGTGCTGCGCCGTGCCGCATCCGGCGGAGTCATCATCCGCGGGTAGAGAAGGTCGAGCGGATTGGCGACCATCGCGGCGAGATTGTGCTGCGTGGCACAGCCGAAATTGGCGAAGTTCCCGTTGGTCGGGTTACGGGCCAGATTCTCATTCCAATTGCCGCAAGCCGGTGACGTGGCGGCCAGCCTCACATAAGCGAGGCGCACCGGCGCCGCGTCCCCCGACTGACCCGGATAGGACCGGAACTGGATCGATGCCGGCGGGACGCCGCCTTGTTGTATCACTAGGTCTTCGATCTGTAGGGCGATCGCAGCCGTGGCGGAGGCGTTGGCCGAGCCCGCGGGCAGGACGATTGCGAACGCATCACTTCCACTGCGCATGAAGGCTGCGGCAAACCCGAGAATGTTGTCCTCCATACCGTCAGGAAGGTAGCGGGTCTCCATGCCGACCGGAATATCGAGTGTGGCCAGCGAGTCGGATATGGTTATCGGATAGTTATCGCGATAGTCGGTCGACACCGCGCCGACGATTTGCTGCTGGCCGGTCGTCTGGCTGCAGGCGGCGACGCTGAGGCTGAGCAAGCCGATCGCCAGGGCATGCGGGAGGCGGCTCCGGCGGAGGCCCCGCGTGTCGGCTTTCGTCGCCATCTCGATCATCTGATAGATACTCCGCGCCATGTGTTTCGGCCCCGTCATTGAATGATGAAGCCAGGGTTGCCGTAGTAGCCGGCCTGACCGGTATCCTGCGCGCCGTAGCGAAGATTGAGCTGACCCAGGAAGTCGGCGCGAAGATCACCGGCGGTAGTGAAGCCCGCATCGGGGCGGGCCAGTTCGCTCGGCGACACCGGGTTGACGATGTAGGGCGTGACGATGATCACCAGCTCGGTTTCATTGTGCTGGAAGTCACGGCTGCCAAACAGCGCGCCAAGGATCGGCACGTTGCGGATTCCGGGCAGGCCGCTGATGACCTCATGCTGGGTGTCCTGCAGCAGGCCGCTCATGACCAACGCGCCGCCGGACGGCATTTCGAGCGTCGTCTCGGCGCGGCGGACATTGAGGCCCGGCAGTGTCACGCCGCCGACCGTCAGGGCGCCGGTGCCGGTGAGTTCGGAAACCTCGGTCTGGATGTGCAGGCTGATGCGGCCTCCGGACAGGACCACCGGCGTGAAGGCCAGGCTGACGCCGAAGGACTTGTATTCGACCGTGATATTGCCGTTGGCATCGGCGCGGGTCGGCACCGGGAACTCGCCGCCGGCGAGGAAGGATGCCGAATTCGCCGGAGATCGCGGTAAGCGTCGGCTCAGCCAGGGTGTGCATGACGCCGGTTTGCTCCAATGCCTGGATCGTGGCGCCGATCGAGCTGACCGCGTTTTGCGTGGCGCCTGGGGCCCCACCTGGGACGGGAACCTGAATGTTCTGGACGTTGGCGCCGGTGACGCCGCGCGAGGGGCCAACGAGATTCACCGGGAAGACCGAATGGGTCATCGCGGAGAAGACCATGCCGGCGCCGACCTGGAAGTTCTCGAGGTTCCAGTCGATGCCGAGCTGCTTGACGGTGTCGCGCTGAATCTCGGCGACGGTGACGGTCAGCATCACCTGATCCTCGCCCTCGATCGTCAGCAGATTGACGATCTGGCTCTGATTGGGTTGCGTCTGCGTCGTGCCGGTCTGGATCGTGATGCCGGCGCCAGGGCTGGCCGCTGTCTGGTTCTGGGCGGTCGTCGGCGTGGTTGCGGCGCCACCGGTGACGAAGATGTTCGCGAGTTCGGCAGCGCGGCTGGAATCGGACGCGTTCTGCACCGTGCCCCAGAGCACGATATTGTCGTTGATCATCTCGACAGTGATGTTCGAGCCGGGGATCAAGCGTTGCAGCGTGTCCTGCAGACCGGTGATGTCGCGTTCGACCTGGAGGTCAAGGCTGACGATGGTGTTGCCGGCGCCGTCAAAGACGAAGAGGTTCGTCTGTCCGACGGCAACTCCGGTCAGATAGATGCGCCGCGAGGTGCGCACCACGACGTCGGCAATGTCCGGATTGGACACCAGCACGTCATGCGCGTCGGCGGGCAGATCGAGAATAAGCGATTTGTTGAGCGGCAAGATGCAGAGGCGATGACCATTGTCGCCAACCGGATTGCAGCGCGCCACGCCGGCATTGTTGCCTGGATCGGCAAGAGCGGGATCTCCGGGCGAGGCGGTGGCGGGCGCCATCAGCGCCAAGCCAAATCCAACCATTACCGCCACGCGCAAGAGGTGAGCAGGCATGTTACGGCGGCGCTCCCTTAGGTTACTCATGGACCGGTGTTCACTTGTACGGCGACGCCGTTGCGCACGATGGTGACGCCATTGGTGCGCGTGTCGTCGTTGATGAGGTCGACCGCATCCGGCGCAACCGGAGCATTGGCATCGGCGAGGCTGCGCAGCGACAGCGTCAGGCGATCACTGATCTGCTGCGCCACCGTCAGGATTTCGGCTTGCAGCGGCGTCAGCTCCAGCGTCGCGGTGCGGCCGATGACGACAGCCGTGCCATTCTGGTCGGCGACCTGCTGATCGATGGCGAGGACGCGGATGTTGCTGAGAATGGTCTGCGTGATGTAGCGCTCATTGCCGTCGGCAAAGTTCTGCATCTGCCGCGTCATGATCACGTCGACGCGGTCATTGGGCAGAATGAAGCCGCCGGCGCTTGTGTCTGCGCCGATGTTGAGGGCAATCGCCCGCATCCCCGCTGGCAGCATCGCCGACAGAAGGCCGCCATCGGTTCTGGCCAGCTTGTTCTGCGTGATCGGTTCGCCGGCGTAGAAATTGCCGCGCGCCAGCGTACCGACGAGATCGGTCACGGCGTTGGGATATTGCGACTTCAGAATATATGCGCCGGCGATACCGGTGCGCGGCCACGTGCGCCAGGTCATGGCGCCGACGTCCAAAGTGGTGCCGAGCGGAAGGTCGTGGGTTGCGACCAACACGTCCTCGGTCTCCATCGGCGGCGGCGCGGGCGTCTGTGTCGTCTCCGCCGTCGTGGTCGTCGTCGCCTCAGTCGCCGGCTGGTTGATGAGGTTCAGCGCCAGATATGCGGCGGCACCACCGGCGCCGAGCGCGATAACCAACACCAAAATGCGCGCGAGATTCATTTTGCGACCTGCCTCACCGCGGGTTAGCGGTAACGACACTGTCGCCCTGCAATGGTGTACTTATGGTTAACTAGCCGTTCCCAATTGTCATTAACGATCGGTAACGGGGCCGGCCGTCGCTAGCTGGCGACGAAATTCATCCAGACCGTGTCCGGATAGACGAACAGCGCGGCGGCAGCGAGAGCCAGGCCATAGGGCACGCCGGAACTCGGATCGTGCAGCCGGTGGAGCCAGGTGAAGCGAACCGCAAGGGCCGGCGAAAGCCCCTGCCGCATGACCAGCACGAGGATCGTCAACGGCCCGCCGATGACCGCGGTCCAAGTGAGAAATTCGACCGTGTGATCGAGACCCAGCCAGAGCGACGCGGCGGCCGCGATCTTGGCGTCGCCACCGCCGATCCAGCCGAAGCTGAACATGGCGAAGGTGACGATGAGGACGACGGCGCCTCCCGCCAGATGAAAGCCGAATGCGGTGAGTGTCATGCCCGGCACCAGCGGCGCCAGAGCGACGAAGCCGGCGACCAGCGCGATCGACACCCAGTTCGAGATCGTCATGGTGAGAAGGTCCGATGCCGCGGCATAGGCCATCAGGATCGGAAAGAAGCAAAATGCGGCGTAGAGGGCGATGTTCATCGTCGAGGATCTTCGTCGGCGTCAGCGAGGTCCATTGTGACCGGCTTTGCTGAACAAAGGGTCAAAGGGCTTCATACAGTGCAAAATGAAACGGCCGCCCCGAACGTTTTCGGGGCGGCCGTGTCTTATTGCCGACGAAAGTCGAACCGAGGATTAGACCTGGGTGGCGACAGTACCGAACGTCGAGTTCAGCGAGGTGCCAAGCGCGGTGGCGCCGGCGATGATGGCAACGCCGATCAGAGTGGCGATGAGGCCGTATTCGATGGCCGTCGCGCCGAACTCGTCCTTGGCAAAGCGGGAGAAAAGGTTCTTCATTGTTTGGCTCCTAGTCCACTTGTTTGAACAGCTCTTGGTCCGTTGTCCGCTTCTTGTATCGGGGGCGAACCGCAACCGATGCCGAACCTAACGGGCAATCGCTGAGTATTAGTTAAGCCGGACGGCAGTATTCGTGACGTCGATTTCTGGTTTGTTAACCCTGTCGACGGCGATCACTTTGCCATCAACTCGCCGAGTCTCCAGGTTCCTCTAGGCGAGTCGGCGAATCCAAGAGCGGATATGTTTCAACGATTCACGTCGCCCGACGTAATACTTCGTTTAGCATGCCGCCGCTAACTCCCCAGATAGGCCGAAAAATCGTTGGCTTCGCTCGATCGGCGGCCGACCGGCAATGCTTAAACCTTGGTTCACCAATCGATCGCATAGTTGAGAACGAACTCAGGCCCGTGGAGTCATGTCATGCGTACCAACGGCCCCGCTCTCTATAAGCGCACCCTGCGCGGCACAGCCGCTGCGTTTGCCGTCGCCTCAGTCGCAACGGCCGCGGCGATCATCCCGGCAAGCGCTCAGGAAGTGATGCTGGTCACCGTGGATCAGGCGGCCGTCATTCAGCTGACCGCGCCCGCCGGCACCATCATCATCGGCAATCCCGGCATCGCCGAAGCGACGATGATCGACGATACGACCGTGGTGATCACCGGACGAAGCTACGGTACGACCAATCTCATCGTGCTGGACGTCAATGGCACGATCATCGCCGAGCAAGTCATTACCGTTCGCGCCGGCGACAATCAGGTCGTGATCTATCGCCAGTCGGTTCGGCAGACCTACAATTGCACGCCGGTCTGCGCGCCGATCCTCACCGTCGGCGACGCCGATCCGGAATTCCAGACGACGACGACGCAGATCCAGGCGCACGCCGCGCTGGCCCTCGGCAACTAGCCCCAAGTGAAACCCGGCCGGCCGTGGTTAAGGAAATCCTGCCACGGTCCGGCTGTTTCTCTTGAACCAGGGCAACAATTCCTCAATCAGCTTCTGTTAACGCTGCGGACATGACCGAGCCGTCAGCTACCCCCGCCAACAAGAACGAGAAGACGAAGCCGCGCCGCCGGTTTTCTGCGCTGCGCCGTTTCCGTCGTGACAGCCGCGCCGCGACCGCGGTGGAGTTCGCGCTGGTTTCGATCCCGTTCTTCGCGTTGTTGTTCGCGATCCTCGAGACGTTCCTGATGTTCTTCGCCAGCCAGACCATCGAGACGGCGACGACGCGCGGCGCGCGGCTCATCCGGACCGGCCAGGCGCAGACGATGGGGCTCGACGCGGAATCGTTCAAGACGGAAATCTGCGCCGCGATGGGCAATCTGTTCGACTGCGAAAACAAGCTGATGGTCGACGTTCGCACATACGCCTACTTCCAAGATGTCGACATGGGCCAGCCGATCGATACGAACGGCGATCTTGATCACAACTTCATCTTCCAACCGGGCGCCGGCGGCGATATCGTCGTGGTGCGCACCTTCTACGAGTGGCAGATTTTTACCAACATCCTCGGCCTCGGCCTCGCCAATCTTGCCGACGGCAAACATCTGATTGCCGCCGCCACGGCGTTCCGCAATGAACCGTTCTAGGGGCGCGCGATGCTGACGGCGATCAGGCACGCAATGCGCCACGGCCGACTGGCCGCATTTGCCAAGGCGACGTCAGGCCTTGCCGCGCTCGAATTTGCGCTGATCCTGCCGATCATGGTGCTTCTCTATCTCGGCGGTTTCGAAGTCACCGAGGCCTTCATGATCGACCGCAAAGTCACTCACGCGACGAGCGCGCTCGGTGACTTGGTGGCGCAGGCCGAATCGATCTCGAACTCCGAGATGGCGAACATCTTCAACGCCGTCGACGCGGTGATGAATCCCTATCCGTTTGACGCCGGATATCTGATCATCTCGGGCGTGCGCATCGACAGCAATGGCGTTGCCAAGGTCGTCTGGAGCGACGCGCAGAACACAACGGCCTATGCCGTCGGTCAGACGATCAGCCTGCCGCTTAGCGTGACGCAGCCCAGCACTTTCATCGTGTTCGCCGAAGTGCACTACGAATACACGCCCACCTTCGGGTACACGCTGACCGGCACCTTCGACCTTCATGACGAGTTCTATCTGCGGCCGCGCCTGCAAAACGAAGTGACGCGGACCTAGCCTGTACGCTACTGCCTTTCGGTCAGCAGCAAGAGCGGCGCGTAGTCATCCGCGGCGACGGCTGCGAAGCCGGTTCCGCCATTCGCCGCAGCGAGCGCATCCGGATTGCCCTTCGCCATATCGGTCATCGCCGCGGCCAGAGCGGCCTTGAGGTCGGCGGGCAAATCGGCGGCGATGGCGAGCGGGCCGTTTGGAATCAGCGGCGACGTCCAAACGATGGCGACTTGGTCCATCGTCAATGTTCCATCCCCGACAAGCTGGTGCAGAACGCCGCGGTCATACCCGAGCGCAGGATCGCCGGTCGTGCCGGTCCAGGCAAGGGCGGCGTCTGCCTCGCCGGCCAGCAGGTGAGCCACCGCGTCTTCCGGTCCGGCCGAGGCTACCAGCGTGACCGCCGAGAGATCGACGCCGGCTTCGGCGAAGAGGGCAAGCGGCAGAAGATTGCCCGCCAGCGAATCCTCGGGTGAAACGGCAAGGCGCGTACCGGCGAGATCGGCCGGGCCGGCGATGGCGCTTACCGCCGGCACGACGAGCACGGCGTAGAAGCCGCGATCGCCTTCCGCTGTCGTTGCGGTGACGAGCGGTTCGACGCACGCATTGCAGGCTGAACTCGCCGCCGCGAACGCGGTGGCGCTGAGGAACGTGGCTTGGAACCGGCCGGTGAGCTGGCCGCTGATGAGCGCCGAATAGTCGTTGGCGACGAAGAGCTCGACAGCGACGCCAAGCTCCGCCTCGAGATAGGCGCGAAACGGTTCGGCCCGCGTTCGTGTGTCGGCAGGGATGGCGCCGCCGACCATGCCGATGCGCAGCACGGGATAGTCGTCGCGCCACGCCGCGCTGGCGACGGGCATCGTCACCAGAAGCAGCAGGACGGCGATTAGCAGCCGTTTGGCGCGGGCCAGCATCGAAGCGCGATCAGATCGTCTGATTGTAGGCCCCAATGTCGGGGCTCTGGCGCAGAACGCCGTCGACGGCGGCAAACATGTCGTGAAGCCGCGCATCCGACACCGGGCTCTCGATCACGACAACCAGTTCGGGCTTGTTGGACGAAGCACGGACAAGGCCCCAGGTGCCATCATCGGTGACGACGCGAACACCGTTCACCGTCACCAGCGCGGTGATCGGATGGCCGGCGATCGGCTCGTGATCGGCGAACATCTTCTGGAAGCGAGCGGTGACATCATCGACCACGCCGTATTTCGTCTCGTCGGCACAATGGGCAGACATGGTCGGCGAACCCCAGGTCGTCGGCAGGGCGTCGTAGAGGTCCGCCATCGTCTTGCCGGGGTTGCGCTCCAGCACGTCGCAGACGGTGAGCGCGGTGATGAGGCCGTCATCATAACCGCGGCCGATCGGCCGGTTGAAGAAGAAATGGCCCGACTTCTCGAAGCCGGCCAGCGCCGACAATTCGGTGACGCGGCGCTTCATGTAGGAATGGCCGGTCTTCCAATAGTCAGTCACCGCGCCCTCGGCGAGAAGCTCGGGATCGGTGCTGAACAGACCCGTCGATTTGACGTCGGTGACGAACTTCGCGTTCGGGTGCTTCTTGGCGAGGTCGCGCGCGATGATGACGCCCATCTTATCGGCAAAGATCTCACGCCCGGTGTTATCGACGACGCCGCAGCGGTCGCCGTCGCCATCGAAGCCAAAGCCGACATCGGCGCCGCTCTTGCGCACGGTATCGGCGAGGACATGCAGCATTTTCATGTCCTCCGGATTCGGGTTGTAGTTGGGGAAGTTGAAATCGAGATCGGTGTCGAGCGGCACGATCTCGCAGCCGATGCGTTCCAGCACTTGAGGTGCGAAAGCGCCGGCGGTGCCGTTGCCGCAGGCGACGACCACCTTCAGCTTGCGCGTCAACTTCGGCCGGTCGGTGAGATCGGCGATGTAGCGATCACGGAAATTCTCGATGAAATCGTAGCGGCCGCCGTCGCGCAGCATGTACGTGCCGCCGAGCACGATCTCCTTCAGCCGCGTCATCTCGTCGGGACCGAAAGTCAGCGGCCGGTCGGTGCCCATCTTCACGCCGGTCCAGCCGTTCTCATTGTGCGAGGCGGTGACCATGCCCACCGCCGGGCAGTCGAGTTCGAACTGCGCGAAATAGGCCATCGGCGACAAGGCGAGGCCGATGTCCTTGACGCGGCAGCCGGCGGCGACGAGGCCGGTGATCAGCGCCAGCTTGATGCTCAGTGAATAGGATCGGAAGTCGTGGCCGACGGCGATATCGGGGCGGACGGCCTTCTCGTGAATCAAGGTGCCGAGACCGAGACCCAGCGCCTGCACGCCCATGAGATTGAGCTCGGGTGCGACGTCGCTGCCCGGATGGCCGAACCACCAGCGCGCGTCATATTCGCGAAAGCCGGTCGGCTTCACCAGGGGCGTGGTCTCGAAGGCGAAGCTGTTGGGACGAAGGTCGGATACCGGCTTTGGAAACATGAGATCAGGTCACCCTTTGGGAGGCGCGGAAACAATCGCACCAAGCAGCTTCGATGCCAGTCGGACGGTTCACAGACCCTCGAACAGGATCGTCGACAAATAGCGCTCGGCGAAAGACGGAATGATGATGATGATGTTCTTGCCCGCCATCTCGGAACGCCGGCCAATTTCGATGGCAGCGGCGATGGCCGCGCCGGAGGAGATTCCCACGGGGATGCCTTCGAGGCGTGCGCAAAGCCGCGCCAGACCAACGGCCTCCTCATTGGTGACGGTGACGACCTCATCATAGACATGCGTATCGAGGATCGGCGGGATGAAGCCAGCGCCGATGCCTTGAATCTTGTGCGGGCCAGGCTGGCCGCCGGAAAGCACCGGACTTGCCGCGGGCTCGACCGCAACGATGCGGACGCCCGGCTTGCGCGCCTTCAGGACCTGACCGACGCCGGTGATCGTGCCGCCGGTGCCGACGCCGGAGATCAGAACGTCAACCGCGCCGCCGGTGTCGTTCCAGATTTCCTCGGCCGTGGTCTTGCGATGGATTTCCGGGTTGGCGGGGTTGGCGAATTGCTGCGGGATCACCGCATCGCCGATCGCGGCCTTCAAGCTCTTCCGCCTTCGCCATGGCGCCGCGCATGCCGGCCGCGCCTTCGGTGAGTTCCAGTTCCGCGCCGAGCAGCAGCAGCATCTTGCGCCGCTCGATCGACATGGTCTCGGGCATGACGAGGATCAGGCGATAGCCACGCGCGGCCGCGACGAAGGCGAGTGCGATGCCGGTATTGCCGGAGGTCGGCTCGATCAGCGTCGTCTTGCCCGGCGTGATCTTCCCCTCTGCCTCGAGGGCATCGACCATGGCAACGCCGATGCGATCCTTGACGCTCGAAAGCGGGTTGAAGAACTCCAGCTTGGCGATGAGATTGGCGCCGACATCATGCTGCGCCGCGATCCGGTTCAGGCGCACCAGCGGCGTGTCACCGATGGTCTGGGTAATCGAATCGTAAATCTTGCCTCTGCCCGCACTCATTGAATTGTTCCTCGCATTTCCGCCTCGGCCAAACCTAGCAGGCTTCGGAGGGTCCCGTCAGCCCGATCCGGTCGAGCCGAAACCACCGGCGCCGCGCTGGGTTCCGTCGAGCTCATCGGCAGTGCCCGCCTCAACAATAGCCGCGTGGGTAAACGGACTGACAATGAGCTGCGCCACGCGCATGCCCCGCGTGATCGCAACCGGCGCATCGCCATGATTGATGAGGAGGACCTTGACCTCACCGCGATAATCGCAATCGATGGTGCCCGGCGCGTTGAGGACGGTCAGCCCGTGCTCCAGAGCCAGACCGGAGCGCGGCCGGACCTGACCTTCATGTCCCTCGGGTATGGCGACAATCAGGCCGGTCGGCACCAGCAGACGCGCACCGGGCGCAATGGTCAGCGGCGCGTCCGCAACGACGGCAGCGTGGAGGTCGAGGCCGGCGGCGCCGGCGCTGCGATAGGCCGGAGGCGGCAAATCCTGGGCGGAGGGGAGCCGGGCGATCTTCAGCTCGGGCCCCGTCATTCCGCCGCCTTCCTCAGAATCGGGCTCGCGGCAATGCGATCGACCAGTCGGACCGCAACTTCGACCTTCGGCATCATCGGCCATTCCTCGATGCCGTCGGCGGTGATGAGCTTCACGGCGTTGTTCATACCACCCATGATGCCGGTGCCGCGCGAGACGTCATTGGCGACGATCCAGTCGCAGCGCTTGGCGCGCAGCTTGGCGCGCGCATTGTCGGCGACGTCGTCGGTCTCGGCGGCGAAGCCGACGACAAGACGCGGGCGACTGGTCGGATGCTGCGAGACGAAGGCGAGGATGTCGGGATTGGCGACGAGGTCGAGATGCAGTTCGGCGTCGCCATGCTTCTTCAGCTTCGACTCACCGGCAGACGTCGGGCGCCAGTCGCCGACGGCCGCGGCCATGATAGCGATGTCGGCGGGCAGAGCGGCGGCGACGGCGGCTTGCATTTCGGCGGCCGTCTCGACGCGAACGATTTTGACGCCCGGCGGTTCCGCGAGATCGACGGGGCCAGAGACCAACGTCACGTCGGCCCCTGCCGCAGCGGCGGCCTGGGCGATGGCGTAACCCTGTCGACCCGAGGACCGGTTGGCGATGTAGCGCACCGGATCGAGCGGCTCATGCGTCGGTCCGGCGGTGACCAGCACATGCTGGCCGGCGAGCGGGCCGGACTTCGCCGCGGGCGAAAGCAGACGCTCGGCGGCGGCGACGATCGCCAGCGGTTCGGACATGCGTCCGACGCCGGCCTCGTTGGCCTCGGCCATCTCGCCGCTTTCCGGACCGATGAAATGGATGCCGTCGCGGGTCAGCGTCTCGACGTTCCGACGCGTCGCGGGATGCGCCCACATCGCGGGGTTCATCGCAGGAGCGACGAGGACGGGTTTGTCGGTCGCCAGGAGGACAGCGGCGGCAAGGTCCGACGCAAGGCCGTGCGCCATCCGCGCCAGAAGGTCGGCGGTGGCCGGGGCGACGATGATGAGATCGGTCTCGCGGGCGAGACGGATGTGGCCGATGTCGTGTTCACGGGTGCCGTCGAATAGATCGGTGAATGGGTCTTCGCCGGTGAGCGCGCCAACCGAAAGCGGGGTGACAAACGCCTTGGCTGCTTCCGTCATCACCACGCGCAGAGCCGCGCCCCGCTCGCGCAGGCGGCGGATCAGGTCGAGCGATTTGTAGGCGGCGATGCCGCCCGAGATGACGAGAAGGATGCGTTTCCCTTCGAGCATGGCGGCGTTCTAGCTCAGTTGTACTAACGCGACCACTACAAGCGCGGCAGCGATGATCCACAGGGCGGCGCGGCTCCAGAAGTTCGACCCGGGCTGGCCCCAACCGGCGGCAGCCAGGGAATCGGGGTCGACGCGGATGCCTTTCTCGCTCATTTCGGCAAGATCACGCGACAATTGTTCGGCGCGCGCGCCAAGCTCCGGCAGCCGCGTGATCAACCGGCCGAGCGAGCCGATGCCTTCGGCGGCGTCTTCGAGCATGCCGATCGGGCCCATATTGCGGCCGGCCCATTCGATCAGCACGGGCTCGGACGCCGACCACATATCGAAATCCGGGTCGAGCGAACGGCAGACGCCTTCGACCACCATCATCGTCTTCTGCAGCAGCAGAAGCTCGGGCCGCGTCTCCATGTCGAACATTTCGGTGACTTCGAAGAGCTGTGTCAGCAGCCGCGCCATCGAAATGTCTTTCGCCGAAACGCGGTGGATCGGCTCGCCGATGGCACGGAGCGCCTGGGCGAAGTCGGCGGTGCTGTGCTTGGCGGGAACGTAGCCCGCCTCGCGATGCACCTCGGCGATGCGATAATAATCGCGCTTCAGGAAGCCGTAGAGGATCTCGGCGAGGAAGCGGCGCTCGACCTTGGTCAGCCGGCCCATGATGCCGAAATCGACGGCGACGATGGTGCCGTCGGCTTCGACGAAGAGATTGCCCTGATGCAGATCGGCATGAAAGAAGCCGTCGCGGATCGCCTGACGCAGGAAGACCTGCATCAGGCGCTCGGCCAGCAGCGGCAAATCGTGCCCCGCGGCCCGCAACTCGTCGAGGCGCGACAGCTTGATGCCGTCGATCCATTCGAGCGTCAGGACATCGCGGGCGGTGCGCTGCCAATCGACATACGGCACGCGGAAGCCAACCTCGTCTTCCATCAATTCGCCGATCTCGGTCAGGGCCGCGGCTTCGAGACGGAGGTCCATTTCCAGCGTCACCGACCGCGCCAGCGTCTCGACGACGGCGACGGGCGCGCAGGCGACGGGAGGAGCGGTCAACGCGCTCGATCATGCGGGCACCGGTGAAGAAGGTTTCAAGGTCGCGGCGGAAACGGCGGCGGATCTGCGGGCGGAGAACCTTGACCGCCATGTCCTGTTCGACGCCATCGGTCACGATGCGGGCACGATGGACCTGGGCGATCGAGGCGGCGGCGACCGGTTCGGAGAAGCTGACATAGAGGGCGCCGAGCGGTTCCTTGAAGGCCTGCTCGACGATCGTCACGGCCTCGGCGCGCGGGAACGGTTCGATCTGGTCGCGCAGATGGCCGAGGCCCGCCGCAATATCGGGGCCGACGAGATCGGGCCGTGTCGCGAGAAACTGGCCGAGCTTGATCCAGGACGGGCCGAGCCGGTTGAGCGCTGCCGTGAGCCGCTCCGCCTTGTCGCGGTCGGCGGCACGGCGGCGTTCGAGGCGGCGGCCAATCTTCACCGCGGTGCGCGGCAGGAAGGGCAGCGGTTCCGGATCGACCAGACCGAAGGCGCCCTCACGCGCCAGAACGAGGCCCGCCCGGGTCAGGCGAAGGAAGGACATCAGGCCCAAGGCGCTACAGCCTCCAGCCGGAATGGATCGCGGCGATGCCGCCGGAAAGATTGCGGTAGCTGACGCGGGCGAAGCCGGCGGCGCGGATCATGTCGGCGAACAGTTCCTGCGACGGGAAGCGCCGAATCGATTCGACGAGATAGCGATAGGCCTCGTCATCGCCGGCGACGAGTTCGCCAAGGCGCGGGATGACGTTGAAGGAGTAGAAGTCATAGACCTGCTCGAGGCCGGCGACGTCGACCTGCGAGAACTCGAGGACGAGAAGGCGGCCGCCCGGACGCAGCACCCGCCGCGCCTCAGACAGGGCCTTGTCGATGCGCGGGACGTTGCGGATGCCGAAGGCGATCGTCACGGCGTCGTATGTCAGGTCGGGCAGCGGCAGATCCTCGGCATTGCCGCTGACGAACGAAACGCGGCGGCCGAAACGCCGATCGGCGGCGCGCTGGCGACCGACGCCAAGCATCGCCTCATTGATATCGAGGACGGTGATCTCCGATTGCGGCGATCGCTCGGCGATGCGGAAGGCGATGTCGCCCGTGCCGCCGGCGACGTCGAGGACGCGGAAGGGTTTCAGCGCCGCCCGGGGTGGCCCAAGCCAGGTCACGAGGTCGCTCTTCCACAGCCGGTGCAAACCGCCCGACATGAGGTCGTTCATCAGATCGTAGCGCTCGGCCACCGAATCGAAGACGCCATCGACCATCGCCTGCTTTTCGGCGAGATCGACATCGCGGAAGCCGAAGGATGCGCGCGGCTTCGGATCAGTGGTGTGCGGCTTGGTGCTCATTGTCGGCCGTTTGTCGGAGGGCGGTGACCCGCTTGCCTCCAACCCATTTTACAATAACTGCTATTGCCGAAGGGTTGTCGCTCCGCGACACATTAATTGAGCCGGGCCGCCGGCGCCAATCCGCCTGGGTTTTCAGCCGAAATGCCGGAACTTCCCGAAGTCGAGACGGTGCGCAAGGGGCTGGAAAAGGTGCTGGCGGGCGCCGTGATCGACCGTGTCGAGCTGCGGCGGAAGGATTTGCGGCGGCCCTTTCCGCCGCGCTTCGCCAAGCGGCTCGAAGGGCGGACGATCGTCAAACTTGGCCGCCGGGCGAAATATCTCCTCGCCGATCTCGACAGCGGCGAAACCCTCGTCATGCATCTGGGCATGTCCGGCTCGTTCCGCATCGAGACGGCGGGCAAGAAGCAGCCGCCACTGCAGGTCGACCCCAAGCACGACCATGTCATCTTCGACCTCGGATCGGGCGACCGGGTGATCTACAACGACCCGCGCCGCTTCGGCTCGATGGATCTCGTCGCCACGGCCAAGCTTTCCGCGACAGCGCCCTTCGACAAGCTCGGCATCGAACCGCTCGGCCCGGACCTCACGGCCGAATGGCTCGCCGCCCGGTTCCAGGGCAAGGCAACGTCGATCAAGGCCGCCCTGATGGACCAGAGCAATATCGCCGGTCTCGGCAATATCTATGTGTGCGAGGCTCTGTGGCGGGCGGCGATCTCGCCGCTGCGCGAGGCCGGCACCCTCGCCACGAGCGCCGGCAAACCAACCGCCGCCTGCAAGCGGCTTCCGGGCGCGATCCGCGATGTCCTCAAAGATGCGCTCGCCTCGGGCGGTTCGAGCCTGCGCAACCACGTGCTGACCGATGGCTCACTCGGCGGATTCCAACATCATTTCAAGGTTTACGACCGTGAGGGCGAGCCTTGCTGGCGCCCGGGCTGCAACGGCATCGTCAGGCGGATCGTCCAGTCGGGCCGGTCGACCTTCTACTGCCCGAAATGCCAGAAATGAGGCGCGTTGACGGGGGCGGATCGCCCGACTATAAGCACCCCCAACACGGCGGCGGCTCTTGGCGCCGCCGTTTCTGTTCAACATCATAAGGGCCACCAATGGCCAATACGTCCTCAGCGCGTAAAGCCACGCGCAAAATCGCCCGCCGCACCGAGATCAACCGGCAGCGGAAGAGCCGCGTCCACACCTTCGTCCGCAAGGTTGAGGAAGCGATCGCATCCGGCAACAAGGAAGTGGCGACACAGTCGCTGGTTGCCGCCGAGTCGGAAATCATGCGGGCCGCCGGCAAGGGCGTGTTCCACAAGCACACCGCCTCGCGGAAGGTCGCGCGCCTCACCGCCCGCGTCCGCACGCTCCAGGCCTAGCAAGACCGTCGATCGTCTAGGTGCCGTGGCGCCGATCACGCGCCGCCGCGCGCCATTGGTCTGCTGAAACGCCTTGAGACGCGGCGGGAAATCCTCAGATAGACGAAGATCGTCAGACCGATCAGCACGAGGCTAAGACCGAAGGCGCTGATCGGCAGGCCAAGCCAATCCATCTGCAGCACGTGCAGGTCCGGCAACTGGCTGACGGCCCGGGGCCAGCGGCCGCAAACAACGGACGACGGATCGAAATCGGCGGGGCCGACGCGAAACGTGAACGGCCCGATGACGACATCCA
This sequence comes from uncultured Alphaproteobacteria bacterium, assembly GCA_963732865.1. Lineage (GTDB taxonomy): Bacteria > Pseudomonadota > Alphaproteobacteria > Rhizobiales > Kaistiaceae > JADLGL01. The sequence continues at coordinate 92,543 of CAVTBC010000002.1, forward strand.
ACGCGCCATAGATGATAGACAGCAGCGAGGCCGCGAACACATAGCGGTAGAAGCGCTGATTGCGGGTGACGCCGAAATAGATGGCGCCGAGCCAAATCGCGGCCACAAGGAAGGGCGCGAAGCGGTCGATGCCGGCGACCATCGGCACGGTGCGGCAAAGCGAGCCATAGGAGAGGAAGTAGCCGCCATCGGCGAGGAAACCGATCATGGCGACGGCGTAGGCGACGCTCACCACGACCAGCCACAGCATCATGGCAAAGATGATGAAAAGGCCGACCGACAGGCCGTCCTTCCGGCGCTGCGGCGGCACAGCCTTAGCGTCCTCGCTTTGCGCGACTGTACCCTCGGTCATTGCCGTGTTGGTTCTCCACCCCCAAAGTGCCGCCAAGCTATGAGACTCCGCGCAACATGACAACGCGGCGCATGGTTTGGGGGGTTGCCCTTGTGGCGAGGAATGCCAGTCTTGGCGCTATGAGATTCGGACCGATTCGTCTGATGGCCAGGATTTTCGCGACGGCCATCGCTTTGAGCGCCGTTGCCGGGTCCCCCGCGATCGCCCAGAGCTGCCAGAACAACCCGGCCGCTTTTCCCGCCTGGCTCGACGGGTTTCGCGCCCAAGCGCGCGCGGCGGGGGTTTCCAACAACGCACTCGCGGCGCTGAACGGGGTCGCCTACGATCCGTCGATCATCAGCCGCGACCGGTCGCAGAGCGTCTTCTCGCAGAGCTTTCTCGAGTTTTCCGACCGCGTCGTCGCCGCTTACCGCATTCAGCGCGGCGGCCAATTGCTCAGCCAATATGCCTCGCTGTTCGCGCAGATCGAGCAGCAGTTCGGCGTGCCCGGTCCGGTGATCGTGGCGCTGTGGGCGATGGAGAGCGACTTCGGCGCCGGCACAGGCGACTTCCCGGTGTTGCAATCGCTGGCGACGCTCGCCTTCGACTGCCGCCGCGGCGAGGAGTTCACGCCGCAGCTGGTGGACGCCCTGCTGCTGATCGATCGCGGTGACCTTACGCCGGCACAGATGATCGGCGCGTGGGCCGGCGAACTCGGCCAGACGCAATTCCGGGCGAGCGAATATCTCAATGCCGGCGTCGACTATGACGGCGACGGGCGCGTCGACCTCATCAACAGCGTCCCGGATGTGCTCGCCTCGACCGCGAATCTCCTGCGCCAATATGGCTGGCGGGCTGGGCAGCCCTGGCTCGAGGAGGTGCGCCTCACCCGCGACCTGCCTTGGGAACAGACCGGCGTCTATGACCAACTGCCGCGTTCGCAATGGTCCGCCTGGGGCGTCGTCCGCCGCGATGGTTCGGCCCTGCCCGCCGATCAGGTGCAGGCCTCGCTGATCCTGCCGATGGGCAAGGATGGGCCGGCCTTCATCGCGTATGACAACATGCTGGTGTTCTTCCAGTGGAACCAGTCGCTGGTGAATTCGCTCACCGCCGGCTATCTGGCGACCCGGCTGCAGGGCGCGCCGCAGGTGATCCACAACAGCAACATCGCCAGCCTGGGCGTCAGCCAGATCCGCGAGTTGCAGACGCTGCTGATCCAGGCCGGCTATGATGTCGGCGGGGCCGACGAAGTCATCGGCGCGCAAACGCGTGATGCCGTGCGCGCCATGCAGCTCCGCCTTGGCCTTCCCGCCGATGGTTATCCAACCGTGCCTTTCCTGCGCGCACTTGGCGGCAGTGGCAGTTCGGGCCTGACGGCGGCGGAAATCGTCGAATTGCAGACGCTGCTGACGCAGCTCGGCTACGACATCGGCGGCGTTGATGGCGTCATCGGCGCCCGAACCCGGGCGGCCATCACGGCGGTGCAACAACAGCTGGGTCTGCCGGCGGACGGCGTCCCTACGCCGGACTTCCTGCAACGCCTCCGAGGGATGTAGGTTAGCCCGCCGACAACTGCGGTGATAGGATCGCGGCGATGTCGACGGACCCCGCGATAGGCGTGCCTGCCGCTTGAGCCTCGCACCCGCAACCTCTCCGCCCGTCTCGGTCGGCCGAGCCCGTTTCGCCGTTTTCGTTGCCTTCTTCATCCTCGGCGCGGCAAGCGGCATTTGGGCGGTGTTCATCCCGGTGGTCCGCGCCCGCTTCGACATCAACGAGGCCGTCCTTGGCACGGTCCTGCTGGCGCTCGCCGCCGGAGCGCTGACCGCCATGCCGCTGACCGGCTGGGCGATCGGCCGGTTCGGCGCACGCAGGCTTACGGCGGTGACCGCAATCGCCTCGCCGCTGGCGGCGGCGCTGCCGCTGCTGGCGCCCACGCTCTGGCTGCTCTTCGTTGCTGCGTTCGTGCAGGGCGCAGCGGCGGGCGCTCTCGACGTTGCCATGAACACCGAGGCGGCGCGGGTGGAGACCGCGAGGGGACGGCCCTCGATGTCGGCCTTCCACGGGCTCTACAGCATTGGTGGCCTCATGGGCGCGGGCATCGCCGCCTTGCTGCTGAGCCTAGGGCTTGCCGCCGGCTATGCCGCTGCCGGCGTGCTCGCCATCTTCGCTGCGTCCGCGTTTGTCCTGCGCGACTGGTACCTGCCGGCAGACCGCATCGAGGGGCGTCCGTTCCGTTTCGTCCTGCCGTCGAAGCCGCTGCTCGGGCTCGGCTTGCTCGCCTTTCTCAGCATCGGCCTCGAAGGCGCGGTGGGCGATTGGAGCGCCCTCTTCCTCGCCAACGACAAGGGCGCCGGGCCGGCGGTTGCCGCCGCCGGTTTCGCGGCCTTCGCCGGAGCGATGGCGCTCTTCCGCCTGATCGGCGACCGGCTGGTCACCAAGTTTGGACGCCGGCTGGTGTTGATGGCCGGCGGCCTGGTCGTGACAATCGGTTGCGCGACGGCGCTCGCCGCGCCCTGGCCGATCCTCAGCGCCGTCGGATTCGGCCTGATCGGCGTTGGCGCAGCGAATGTCTTCCCCATCCTCTTCAGCACGGCCGCACGCTACCCCGCCGGCAGCGGCGGGCTGCCGGCCGTCGCCACCGTTGGCTATGCCGGCTTCCTGACCTGGCCGCCAATAATCGGCTGGATCGCGCATGGCGTCAGCCTGCCGGCGGCGCTGTCGCTGATCGGCGTCGCCGGACTGGCGATCGTCGCCGGCGCCCGCGTCGTGCAACGCTAGGGACGTCTTACTTGGGTCCGGCAGGCGTCGAGCTCCTAGCGTCTTAATATAAGTATTGACTTATATAAGTGTTAGCTATCATAAGGGTTGGATCGTTAAACTGGAGCCGAGCCAATGCCATTCGATCTCGCCGCCCATATCGCCACCATGACCCGCGTCGTCCGTGACATCGAGAAGGACGGCAAGCCCGCAAGGGCACTCGTCGCGTCGCGGGTCTACGAGACGGACGCCGCCGACCTTTGGAACGCCCTAACCGACAAAGAACGCATCGAGCGTTGGTTCCTGCCGATCAGCGGCGATCTGAAGCTGCACGGGCGATATCAATTCGAAGGCAATGCCGGCGGAACGATTACACGTTGCGAACCCGAAGAACGGCTCGAAGCAACGTGGGAGTTTGCCGGAGGCGTGAGCTGGATCACTGTTCGGCTGGAGACTGTCATCGGCGGAACGCGCCTCGAATTGGAGCATGTCGCCCAGATCGATCCGAGCTGGGGAGACGTCGGATCGGGAGCCGTCGGCATCGGCTGGGACATGGCCTTCATGGGCCTCGCGCGATATCTGCAGTCCGGCGAGTCTGCGGCCCGTAGTGCGGTCGCGGAGTGGATGGCATCACCAGAAGCGAAGGATTTCTATCGGTTGACGAGCGTCGCTTGGGGCCGCGCTGACGTCGAATCCGGGGTTCCTGAGGAAAGGGCGATGGCCTCGGCGGAGCATATCCGGGCGATGTATGCCGGGGAGCAGTCCGGCTGACGATGAATGCCTTCGACATTCTCGGCGAACCCGTGCGGCGACGCATCCTTGAGCTGCTTGCCGCAGGCGAGCTTACCTCGGGTGAGATCGTCGCCGACATCCAGAGGGACTTCGGTATCACTCAGGCCGCGGTCTCGCAGCATCTGAAGGTGCTTCGCGAGAACGGCTTTGCAACAGTCCGGCCCCTCGGCGCCCGCCGCATCTATGCGATCGAACCGGGCCCCCTACGCGAGGTTGACGCCTGGCTCGATCATTTCCGGCTCTTCTGGACGCATCGGCTCGAAAGCCTGGCGACAGAGGTGGCGCGCGGAAAGCGTGGGCGTAGCTAGCGCTAGTTCGCTAGGCGACGGCGCGGCTGAATGCCCTGGCGCCGAGCGCCATCAGGATCACGGCAAGGCCGGCGACCAAGCCAGCGCCGAGCAGGATCTGCGGATTGGAGAAGTCGCCGGCGAACAGGGCCCGGACTGCCAAAACGGCATGGTAGAACGGGTTGAGCTTGGCAATGGAGATCAGCCAGTTCGGCGCGATCGGCGCCACGATCGGCAGAAGAATGCCCGAGAGCAACATCAGCGGCAGCGCGAACATGTTGACGAAGCCGGCGAAGATCTCCTGCTTCTTCACCGCCAGGGCGATTGTGTAGGACAGCGGCGCCAACGCCAGGCCGATCAAGATCAGGATGCCGAAGGCCAGGATCGTCCCGCCGACATTCGGCTCAAGGCCGAAGGGAATGGCCAGCGTGAACAGGATGAGGCCCTGGACGACGAAAACGGTGACGACCAGGAGCACACGCCCGAGCATCATCGCCAGGCGGCTCATCGGCGTCACGCGCATGCGCTCGACGACGCCCTCCTGCAGTTCCTGCAGAAGAGCAAAGCCGACGAAGAGCGAGCCGAACATCGCGTTCAAAACCAGGAGCCCCGGCACGAAGACGTTGTAGGCGTTGCCGCCGCCGAAGCCCGGCATGCCGGCGAAGCCTTTGAGCAGCGGCGCGAAGAGCAAGAGATAGATGACCGGCTGCAGCAAGCCGATGATCAGCCAGAGCGGATTGCGGACGCTGATCCCGAGAGCGCGGCGGTAGATCAGCAGCGTGTCGCGAAGCATGTGCATGGGTGCGCCCTCTATTTGGCTTCGTCGCGCAGCGACCGGCCGGTCTGCTGCAGGAAGACATCATTGAGGCTCGGCCGGTGCAGGCTGATCGCCTGAACGGAGATGTCGGCCTCGTCGAGCAAGCGCAACAGCTTCGGCACGGCGGTGTCGCCATTCTCGACATAGAGGCGGATCGTGCCGTCCTCGATCATCGACTTGCGCACGTCGGCTTCGCCCTCGATCAGCGAAAGCGCCCTGTCACGCAGATCATCGGCGACCTGCAAGGTGATGACGTCGCCGCCGATGCGCCGCTTCAGCTCGTCCGGCGTGCCGAGGGCGACAATCTCGCCATGATCGATAATGGCGACGCGATCACAGAGGGCGTCAGCTTCATCGAGATAGTGCGTGGTGAGAAAGACCGTGGTGCCGGAATCGCGAAGCTTTTTCACCTCGTCCCACATGCGCGCCCGCGCCTGCGGATCGAGGCCGGTGGTCGGCTCATCGAGAAACAGCAGCCTCGGCCCGTGGACCATGCCCATCGCCACGTCGAGGCGGCGGCGCATGCCGCCCGAATAGGTCGAGCTCTTGCGATCGGCGGCGTCGGACAGCTCGAAGGCGGCGAGAAGTTCGTCGGCGCGCTTCTTGGCGCCATCCTTGGTGAGACCGAAGAAGCGGCCCTGATAATAGAGCTCGCCGCGTCCGGTCATCTGCGAATCCGAGCCGTGTCCCTGCCCGACATAGCCGATCCGTTCGCGCACCTTCGCCGGCTCGGCGAGAAGGTCGGCGCCGGCAATCATCACCTTGCCGGATGTCGGCCGCAGCAGCGTCGCGAAGATACGCAGCGTCGTCGTCTTGCCCGCCCCGTTGGGACCGAGGAAGCCGAAGCTCTCGCCTTCGTTGACATCAAGATCGACGCCCTTGACCGCTTCGACCGGACCGGTGCGGGCCTTGAAAGTCATGCGCAAGTCGCGCGTTTCGATGATCGCGGCCATGGACAACTAACGTTGTTTGCGTTATGTGAACGGTGTTCGTTTACGCGAACGTTGTTAGCTTTGTCAACCCCCGGCGAAAAGGAGACCGATGAGTTTCGTCCCGTTCGAGGATCAGAAGCGAACAAGGCGTCGTACGCTCGACCGTGATCAGATCGTCGCTGCCGCGCTCGACCTCCTGAACGAGGTCGGGCTGGACGCGCTGACGATGCGATTGCTGGCCTCGCGGCTCGGGGTGAAAGCGGCGTCGCTCTATCGTCATGTGCGGGACAAGCAGGAGCTCATCATCCACCTGGCCGACGCGATCGCCGGGCTCTCGACGATTGTCGATGCCGGCCTTCCTTGGCGGACGCGGGTCAAGGAGAACGCTCTCGAAGAGCGCCGCGGTCTTCGTCAGGTGCGCGATGGCGCGCGCCTTCTCGCCGAGGCGCCGCCAGCCGGCCCGAAACGCCTCGAAAGGATTGATGCCATGATGGCGGCGATCCTTGCCTCGGGCTGCACGGCCGAGGACGGGGTGAATGCCGCCTACCACCTGAACAACCTTGTCGTGGGCTTTGCCGCGGACGAAGACCGGGCTGACGAATGGGGCCGGCGGGAACCCGGGCCGCGGAGCGAGGCAGACCGCGAACGCATCTTCGCCGGCATGCTCGACACCGAACGCTACCCGAACCTTCAGCCGTTGGTGAAGTTCTCCTGGGGCCGCAATTGGGAAGACACGCTGCAGTTCGGCATCGATGTCTTCCTCGATGGTTTCGAGAAGCGCATCAAGGCAACGAAGCGCGCCCGAAGATTGGACTAGTTCGCCGCGGTGTAGATGCCGAGCACGCCGGCCTGAACATCGCCGCGCGCAAGCAAGCTCATCAGCACGGCGGCGAGGCCCGCGGGATCGTCGTGGTCTTCCATCTGCTGCAGCGCCGCCTGCAGCGCCACCGGCGGTTCGTCGGTCAGAATGGCGACGAGGTGTTCAGCGCCATAGGGTGGCCGATCGACGCGCAGTTGCAGCTGTTCATTGCGGCTGCGCCAGTCCTCCGCGGCCTCCGCCGCATTCTCCGGGAAAAGAAGTTCGACGCGTCCGTTCGGCGGCAGGTTGAACAGCGTCAGGTAGCGATGCGTGCCCCCGCTCATCGCAACGGTGACGACCTCCCCTGGAAAGTGCGTCTGGTTGCCTTCGATCAGCGACATGTCGAAGGGCTGGCGCGCGGCCAGATCGTCAAGGAAGGCGAGCGCCGCCCATTTGGCGATGACGCCGCCGATCTCGCCGGGACCGATATTTTCGGCAACGCGGCCGCCGACGCGATGCTCGACCCAGCCGGCATGGGAATCCCAGATGAGATCGGCCTCGGCCTCATTGTCGGTGACGACGACGCCGTCCATAGCGGGGATCGTCCCGCCGCCGCGGATGGCGATCCTCACCAGCGTCGCGGGCGGCGCGATCGCCGTCGTGTGGGTGGTACGGCCGAGATGGATCAGCGGCTTGGCAACAGGCGACAGCGGAAGGATCGACGGCGTCTGCTGGTTCTGCGCCTTCACCTCGACGGTGGGAACGAGATAAGCGAGCAGCTCGTGCTGTGTCAGCGCGCCATCATCGTTGGTATCGGCGGCTCCCTCGAGCGCACGGGCGAAGGCCCAGCTCAGCGCGCCGCGCGGCACACCGTCGATGATGAGTTCGGGGTCCAGCTTGTCTTCCTGAGTCGCGCCGATGAAGGTGACATGCTGGAAGGCCGTCTCCGAAATGGTGGCGAAGCGCTCGTCGGGCAGCGCCGCCGGATCGATCTCGGCGGGAGGAGCGAAATCGCCGACACGATACGTCAGGGGCGGGCCGGCGATGTCACGGTACATCGTGCCGGAGAAGCAGGAATCGGCAACAAAGATGACCTCGATGCCCCGGTCTTCGGCCATCTGCAGCCAGGCAAAGACCTCGTCGTCAACGATGCGCTCGGCCGAGGCCGGGCCAAGCGATTGATAGCCGCCTAGGATGAAGGTCTCGTTCAGCCCGTCGGCCTCGCCGCGCCTGCCGGGCGGTTCCGGCTCCTGGCCGCCATGGCCGGCATAGGAGAAGACGATGGTATCGCCGGGTTGGGCGGTGTCGACCAGATGCAGCCAGGCGTCCTCGATCGCCTGCTTGGTCGCGTCGCCGTCGATGAGGAGGATGACCTCGGCGGCGCCCGATTCGGCCAGCGCGTTGGCGATGTCCTCGGCGTCATTGACGGCGCCGTGCAGATCGTTGCTGAGGCCGACATAGTCATTGATGCCGACCGCCAGCCCATAGGTGTCGGCCAAAGCCGGTGCCGCGGTGAAGATCGCGACGGCGGCGAGCCCATATGCCAGGCAGCGTCTGAAGGTCTTGCCCATGCCCCATTCTGGCCCGCGCCGCGCCGCTTGCCAATGACGGCGGCCGGCCCGGGCGCTGGTCAAGTGGGTGCTGCGATGGGATAAAGAAGCGCTCGTTGCGGCCGGTTCCGGCCAGGCCCGAGCGGTTGGAGAGACCTGTTCGATGCCGTCTCGGCCAATTCCTGCCGCACCGCATTTTCGGCGAAGGCGCGGGGCATGACCGGCGCCGGCGCAGTCGCCGACCCCGGCGCACGCCTCCGCCGCTATGTGCTCGGCGCCACGATCCTCGCCTCGTCGCTCGCTTTCATCGACGGCACGGTCGTCACAGTCGCCCTGCCCCCGCTGCAGGAGGGCTTCAACGCCGACTTCCAATCCATGCAATGGGTGCTCAACGGCTACGCGCTGATGCTGGGCGCGTTGATCCTGGTCGCCGGCGGTCTCGGGGACCTCTATGGCCGGCGGCGCATCTTCCTCATCGGCATCGCCCTGTTCACACTGGCGTCGATCGCCTGCGCCGCCGCGCCCAGTATCGGCATCCTGATCGGCGCCCGTGTGTTCCAGGGGATCGGCGCAGCGCTTCTGGTGCCGCAGAGCCTGGCAATCATCAGCGCCTGTTTCCCGCGCGAGATCCGCGGCAAGGCGATCGGCACCTGGGCCGCCGCATCGGCGGCAACCACAGCCTTCGGGCCGCCAATCGGCGGCTTCCTGGTGGACCTGCTCGACTGGCGCGCGGTGTTCTGGATCAACGTGCCGCTCGCCGCCCTGGCGATCTGGATGACGCTGCGGGCCGTGCCGGAAAGCAAAGACCCGAGCGCCCAGGGATCGATCGACTGGCCCGGCTCTATCCTCGCGATCATGGGTTTCGGCGCCCTCGCCTTCGGTCTTTCCGCCTTCTCCGAGGGGCCCGACGTCGAAGCCTATATCTACGCGGTCATCATCGCCGGCATCGTGGCAATCCTGGCTTTCGTCGTCGTCGAATCGCGGACCCGCAATCCGATCATGCCGCCGCTCCTCTTCCGCTCGCGCGTCTTCACGGGCACGGCGATCGTGACCGTCTTCCTCTATGGCTGCCTTGCCGGCCTCCTCTTCCTGCTGCCGTTCGAGATCGAGGTGCATCGCGGCATGTCGCCGACGCAAATGGGCCTGACGCTGGCGGCTATCGGCATCATCATAGGGGGTGGCTCGCGCTATATGGGCGGCATCTCGGACCGCTTCGGGCCGCGACGCTTTCTGCTCATCGGCACCAGCATCGTGACGCTGGCCTGCGTCGTCTTCGCCATCGACATGCCGAGCTACTGGCTCGGCATCGTGCTGCCGGTGGTTCTCTTCGCCGGCGGCATGACGTTCGTGGTCTCGCCGCTGACAACGGCCGTGATGAACGCCGCACCCGAGGGCAAATCGGGAGCCGCGTCCGGCGTTAACAACGCGGCGAGCCGCGTCGGCGGGCTTTTTGCCGTCGCCATTTTGGGGGCGTTTGCCAGCCTCATCTTCATCGCCAATGCCGGCGACGGCGCGGACCGCTTCGGCGTTCTGCCCGAACCGACCAATGCGACCTATCCGGCGTTGGAGAGCGCGTTCAGCACGGCATACCAATCAACGATGTGGTTCGCGGCCGTGTGGGCCGCGGTGGCCGTACTCTCGGTCTTTCTGTGGGTGCACAACGAGCCGGTTGCGAAACCGGCCGGCGGCTGATCAGGCCTTCTCGCCGATCAGCAGCGCGACGCCATGCTGATGCGCGGGGCCGTGCGACAGGTCGTCTTCCATGAATTCGCGATAGTCGATGATCGCAAACGCGGCGAAGAGATCCGCCAGGCCGCCGGGGGGGAAGAAGTAATGCAGCGCCTCGGCGGTCTCGCTGGCGTCCGGCGCATGTCGATAGGCCGGATCGTCGGTGGTGAAGGCCTCGACGAACACGCGACCACCCGGCTTGAGAGCGCGGTGGGTCATCGCGACGAGAGGCGCAAGATCGGCTTCCGCGAAATGGCTGAGCGTGCTCACCGAAAAGACCGCGTCATAAATTCCGGGTTCCGGCGCGAAGGCGCGGATGTCGGCGCATTCAGTCTCGATCGCCAGACCCTCGCTCTCGGCGAAACCGCGCAGCTGCCCGATCGCGATATCGGCGTAGTCCACCGCGTGAACCCGCGCACCGCTGCGCGCCGCCGGAATGGCGTGACGCCCCTGGCCGCAAGCGAGATCAAGACAAAGCGGATGCGGCCCGGGCAAGGCGGCGAGGAAGGCATGAAACTCCGGCCGAGCCTCGAGGCCGTAATAGTTGAAGCCGCCGGCGGAATAGACTTGGTTGAAGAAGGCGTCGGTCATGCGCGAAGTCTAGCTGCGGTTTGCGGGCCCGGCCATTGCGATTGGACCACGCGGCCCCGATGCGTCTTGCCTAGCCTTCGACGGCCCGGCGAAGCGCTGCATTGATGCGGTCCTGCCAGCCGGGACCGTCCTGCTGAAACTTCTCCAGCACGTCGCGATCGAGGCGCAACGACACCAGTTCCCTCGGCGGCGGATTGCCTGCGGGAGCGCGCTGAACCGGGTCGGCGGGTTTTGCTGGGACCCGCGGCTTGAACACGGCCTCCGCGGCTTCACGGGCGGTCGGCTGCGTTCTCCTGCGTGGGGGATCCTGCATGGCGCTTCCTTTTACGCGTTTCGCTTTGGCGGATCAGTCGGCGCCGGGTTCGGTTGGCTCCGGCAGAGCGGGCGCGCCGTCCGGCGGCAGCTCGGACTCCGCTTCCTTGCGGCGGGCGGCGGACTGCTCTTCGCGCCGCTGGAGCCTCTGCTCCTTCTTCTGATCCTTGGTGCGGGCACGGTCGCCGCGCTGCTGCTGATAGTTCGGCTTGAAAGCCATGTTGGCTCCGATCGTTATAATGCCGGCCGATTGGCCGGATGAGACTGCCTGGACGCGCATCAAGCGCGGCTGATTCCTACTTCCGTCCCGACGGCATGACCGTCTTTATCCGCGACGGCGCCGCGCCCGACTTGAGCGAGATATCACGGTCCTGCTGCGCCAATACGGCCTCGGCCGCCTTCAACGGGTCATTGTGGCCGGCCAAATCGTCCAGCGGCACCCGCCGGTTGGATCTTTGCGAGCCGTCCTCATAGAGGACATCGAACAGGGCGAAGTTGGCCGCCGTCTTCATTTTCTTCGCCATGGAGAAGCCTGCAAATTGTTGATGAACATCAGGCCCGCCTTCAGACCGAAGGCCGGCCCACTGAGCGCCGCCGATTTTCGCGATCGCCAGATATGTGGGGTTTAAGCCGGCGAAGTGCTAGCGCGCCGCGAGGGATGCCATGCGTCCATCCCCCGCAAATGTCCACCCCTGTGCTGGATCGGCCCCGGGTCGCCTCGCTGATCCGCAAGGTTGATTTGGCGCGTCCTGGCGCCCTCTGTCAGGGCGGCGAGGCGCACCTTGATCGCGCGCCACATCCGCGCGCTGATCATCGGCAGCACGACGACCGCGTTGATCCGCCTTGGCAAAGTGCCGGTCCTGCTGTTCCATTAGGTCGCCGGCGGAGCAGGTGCCAGCTAGATCGCAGGCACTTCCGGCGCTCAGTTCTGCTCAGTTGTCCTCAAACGCCGCTTCGCGTATCACGGCCAAACGCTGGCATCTTCAGGCACCCGTAGCTCAGCTGGATAGAGCGCTGCCCTCCGAAGGCAGAGGTCACAGGTTCGAATCCTGTCGGGTGCGCCACTAACCGCTTGAACAAAACACGATATTTGCGACGGAGGCGGGGTGCAATCTGCGACCGGCCGACCCGTTCGGCTTTGGGATTCGCTTTGGGCAAGTCGAACGCCCTTTTGCCGCCAGGATGGCGCCGCGGGACACAAGCCTGTTAGCAGATCAGATCACGCCGATTCCAGCTGCGGCAGACCCCTGGCGAGCGGCGATCGCTGACATTGCCCGCTCGCCGTTCGTGTGGCGCTCAGCCGAGCGGCTGCCCTAGTCCGATAAGAAGCCCCTCAGGGCCACGGATGTAGCAGAGCCGATATGAATCCGCATATTGGACGATTTCCCCGACGAGCTTCGCGCCGCGACTGCATGGCCTTTCAACCGTCTCGTCGATGTCGTCCACGGTGAACATGACGCGAAGGTAGCCCTGTGCGTTCACGGGAGCGTCGCGGTGATCGGCGATGACGGGCGGCCTGAGATAGCGGGAGAGTTCGATACGGCCATGGCCGTCCGGCATGCGCATCATGGCGATCTCGACGCACTGATCGCCCAGCCCGGTGACCCGTCCGGCCTATTCTCCTTCGATCATAGCCCTTCCTTCAAGCTCAAGGCCAAGCTCACGAAAGAAATCAATCGTCCCTTCGAGGTCGCCGACGACGATTCCTATGTTGTCCATCCGTCTGAGCGCCACGTGTACATCCCCTCGATGTCGCTAGTCTTCCAACCCGGCCTATAACATCTGGACGGCGGACCTCTCGGGCCACCAATCTACCTCAACGCCGAGGCCCTTCGAACGCGGAGGTCACAGGTTCGGATCCTGTCGGGTGCGCGCCAATGCTTTCAATGAGTTATGGGCTTCGTCCATCCTGCGCGTGGCCGATGCCGTTTGCCGCGTCGCCAACGCCAGTTGGTCGGGATGATACATGGACGCGCCGTCTATCTGCGGCTATCTGGTCGGGTGGCCAATTTCGAATGAGCGGAGGAAATTATTCGATGCAGCATGGCGCTGAGAAAGCGGCTCCATATCCTTCGCTTGTCGACTTCTTCACCTGGGCCAATCGGCAAATTGACTGGAGCCGCATGGCGGATCACGCCGAGGAACGGAGTGGCCGCGGCAAATTCTACGATGTCGGCGGAGCGCTCACCGAAGCATGGCAATGGGCCAGTTGGCTAAACTTGATCGACGTGAAGCCGCTTCGCGTCCTCGACCTCGGCACCGGAAGCGGATCCTTCCCACTCGTTTGCCGCTACCTGGGCCACGATGCCATCGGCCTCGATCTGCCTAACGCCGGCAAACATCACTCTGTTCTTCGCGAGAGCCTGGGCGTCGAGATCATCCCATTCCGAATGGGGCCCAAAAAGCGGCTTCCGCCGCCGCCAACCCGCTTCGATCTGATCACTGGCTTCCGCATCCAATTCGATCTCGTCCAGGACAGACGCTGGTCGGCCGACGAGTGGTCCTTCTTCCTCGACGACATCCGGGACAACTATCTCGTCCCCGGTGGACGGTTGGCAGTCTATCCGCGCCTCGATGATCCTGAGCGCGTCGCGATGTTCAAACGGCGAGGCGGCCGGATGTTCAGCGACAAACGGAAGCTGCTGATTTTCGACCCGCTGGTCTGAGCATCACCACATCCGTCGGCGACTAGGATCGGGCCGACGCGGATGTTGATGGAGCGACCCCCGGCGCTACCGGAAGGCCTCGTTGACCGCGCGATAGTGGTTCGGCACCGAGTCGATGCCGGTGACCGCGTTGTTGCCACCGATCCGAACCGTCATTGCCAGGACTGGCGGTCCGTTGGTGTACAGAACCAGGAACCCGTTCGACGGATCGCCGCTCCAGCTGACCGAATTGCCGGTCAGGGGATGCGGTCCCACCCAGGCGTTGCCGGCAAGGTTCCGGTAGCTGCCGATCAGCTCGCCGCTCGGCCAGTCGATCAGATCGAAACTCGCCAGGGTGAACCCGCTGCGCTCTTCCGTAGTCGAGGTCGGCGACGGGTCGGCCCCGAACGGCCGAATGATCATTCGCTCCGCCGGCGTGCAGGCGGACAGAAGCAGACCGGCGCCGAGCGCCAGCCAACCCGTTCTTGCCAGAGCCACTCTCATTTCGGCAGATCCCTTCGCAGCGCGGTCCATCGGGTCGGGTTGCCGCAAGGATGCCGCAACCGGAGCCGTCATTCAATCGGCTGTTGCGGCGCAGCGAAGAAGGCCCGGGCGTGCGCCAATGGCGCCCAAATGGGGTTGCGCGAAGGCCAATGCCGAGAAAAAGAAGCGAAAGACGAAATATTCGTGGCCATAGTAACAATGAAGTAATGCTGATCAGCGACGTTGATAGCGGCGGTCGGGACTCCGCTGCCGAACCGGGAGGTTGTTCTACCTGATCGTTGCTCGGCTATCACGAGTTCAGCCGGCGGCAACGCCCTCCGCTTTAGGGCGCCGAGTTCGCAAAGATCGGGACTGCGATTGTTTGCCGCTGATGTTATGCGGCCGTCAAAGGACTGTCTTAAGCATCCTGCTCTAGTCGTCGCGCCGGATGAGGGGAAAAGGCGAGTGCGATGATGCGCATGCAATTGTTTCGATCACAGGCGCGCCTGCCCAATGAGGTCTTTCTCGGGCTCGTCACCGACCTGTTCTCCCAAGTCTTCACCTTCGCTCTCATCACCGCCATCCTCGCCGGCATCGGTGGCTATGTGGCGATTACCACCGAGGATGCAACGATGGCCGGCCTGGTCGTCGCCGGTGTTGTCGTCGGCATTGTTCGCGTCGTCAGCTCGATGCGCCAGAACGGGCGCTTCCGTCGTGATGGCATGACGCTGGAACAGGCCCGGCGCTGGGAGCGTTGGTTCGGAGGGCTGACCTTGCTGTTTGCACTGCTGCTCGGATTGGCCGGCGCGCAGGCCCTCCTCAGCGACGAATATCCCTCGCAGATGCTCATGCTGACGGTGCTGTTCGCCTATGGGTCCGGCGTCGCCTCGCGTCTGGCGATGCGACCGCGGATAGCCAGCGGTGCGCTGATCATGACGGCCCTGCCGACCATCCCAGCTCTGGCTTCGCATCTCACCGCGCCCTACGTCCTGATGAGCTTTGGCTTCCTTTCATTCCTGGTCGGCGGGCTTGTCATCGTGCGAAAGAACTATGCCGCCCTCATCGAGCAATTGCTGACGCGCCATGAATTCGCGCGGCTGGCTCGCTATGATTATCTGACCGGCCTGCCCAATCGCCTGATGCTGCGCGAACATCTGGATCACGCTCTGGCCGAAGGAAGCCGTGGGCCGATCGCACTGCATCATGTCGATCTTGACCGCTTCAAGGAGGTCAACGACACGCATGGCCATCCGACCGGGGACACGCTGCTGAAAGAATTCGGCCAGCGCCTGCAATTGCTGCTTCGCGAGGGCGACATCGCAGCGCGGGTAGGCGGCGACGAGTTCGTGGTGCTGCAGGTCGGCGCCAATGGCGTGGACGAGGTGGAGCGCCTCGCCCGCCGCATCGTCCGGGAAGCGCACACGCCATTCGCGATCGGCGGACAGCTCGTTTCCGTCGGAGTCAGCGTCGGCACGGCATTGGCGCCCGAACATGGCAGCGAACTGGAAGAACTGATCGCCAGCGCCAACTCCGCCCTCTACCAGGTCAAGGAAACCGGCCGCGACGGCTTCGCGATCTACGGACCGCTTGATCCGGAAGCGAAGCTCGCCGTGTAGCGGGCGGGCTTGGTGCTACAGCCGCAAACGCGAAAAGGCCGGCGCTGACGCCGGCCTTGCTGACTCAACGGCTCTCGTGGAGCGAGCGCCGGGCGATGCCTACTCCCAGGTGGTGTAGGTGATCGACAGGATGTGCAGCAGCGCGCCGATGCTATCGACCGAGAACTCGCTGATGCGGCCATCATCCGTCTTCATGCAGACGTAATTGCCAGCGGCGATCGCCGTCAGGGGCACGGGCGTTGTCGAGAATGCCGCTGCCGAACATCCGGCATAGCCACGCTGCGATCCATCGGTGAAGGAAATTTGCGCGCCATTGATCGGACGAAGCTGCAGATTGATCAGGTCGGGCGCCATGTAGTTGAGGTCGGCGCCGGCCAATCCGATCGTGCCGTTGTCCATGTTCACCGAGAAGGGCGCCGACAGAGTGAAATTGCCGGACGCATGCACGGCGGGCGGCGGCGGTGGCGGCGAGGACGGCAGGAGGATGCCCGACGCCAACGGAAACACCGGCAGCAGATCATGTATCACCACGGTAATCCGCCATTGCTGGGTGGCGTTGTTCTGGAACGGCCGGGTGACCATGCGCCATTCATTGGTGCTGTCCTCATAGGCGTCCAGATAGCGGCCGCTGCTGACCTGCTGCATGTAATTGATGCCGCCGCCGAGATCGGTGACGAGCCATTGCTGCGTGGTGTTGTTCTGTAGCGGCCGGGTGACGACGTTCCAGTCATGGCCATCGTCTTCCCAGGCATCCAGATAGCGGTCGTTGCTCAGCTGCTGGAAGGTGTAGACGTTGCCGGAAACATGGGTCATCCGCCACAGCTGCGTGTTGTTGTCCTGGTAGGTCCAGGTCACGGCTCGCCAGTCATAAGTGTCGCCTTCCCAAGCGTCGACATTGCGTGCGCTACTCACCTGCTGGATGCGGACGACATCGGCGGATGCGGGCGACGCCATCGCGAACGACGCGACGGTTGCAAATGCGGCGCCGGCGAGAACTGCTCTGATCGACTTGGCGGCGGCAGTTGACCGTCGCTTTCGCGTTGCGGCGGTCGTCGGACCGTTCAAGCGTTCGTTTTGGTTGCTGGTCATTGCCAAAGACTCCCTTCGGGCGTTGCTGACCTCGAGGCCTGGGGCGTTCTGACGCAACGGCGCTGAACCTCACATGAATGTGAGGTAGCGGCAATCTTACGCTCTATTTGCGCAGTTGGCGCGTGCCTTGCGGCCGTCTTTTGCTATCAACCGGTCGCGGGCGCCGGCGAATTAGTTCAGGCAAGAGCGCTTCGGCGCCATTCTAACTTGCCGAGCATTTTACGGATCTCGTTACCCGGCCGCGGTGCGCTGAACAGCATCCCCTGCACTTCGCTGTACCCCATCTCGCGCAGCACCTTGAGTTGATAGGGCGTCTCGACGCCCTCGGCCGTGGTGCGGATGCCGAGGCCCCTCGCGAGGCCAACGACGGCGCGGACGATGGCAAGACTTTCGTCACGGTGACCGAGGTCCTGAACGAAGGACTTATCGACCTTGATCTTGTCGAAGGGGAATGAGCGCAGATAGCTGAGCGACGAATAGCCGGTGCCGAAATCGTCCATCGCGATGCGCACGCCAAGACCGCGCAATTGATGCAGCGTCTTCAGCGTCTCTTCGCTGTCCTGCAGGAGAAGGGACTCGGTGATCTCCAATTCGAGCCGCGCCGGCCGGATCTGCGAGGAAGACAGGGCGCTCAGAACGATGCCGGCAAGGTTGCGGCTCTTGAATTGCGTGGCGGACAGATTGACGGCGACCTTGACCGGATCGGGCCATGTTGCAGCTTCGGCACAGGCCCGGCGAAGCACCCATTCACCGATCGGCACGATGAGGCCGGTTTCTTCGGCGAGCGGAATGAAATCATTCGGCTGCACCATGCCGCGGCTTGGATGCCGCCAACGCAGCAGCGCCTCGAACCCGGCGATCTGATCCGTCGCCAGATCGATCAGCGGCTGATAGTGGATCTCAAGTTCGTCGTGAGCCAGGGCCTGGCGCAAATCGAGCTCAAGCAGGCGGCGGGTCTGCAGATCGGTATCCATTTCCGGTTCGAAGAAGCGGTAGATGCCGCGACCGTCGGTCTTGGCACGGTACAGCGCCATTTCGGCATTCTTGAGGAGCGTGTCGGCGTCGATGCCGTGATCCGGCGCGAGGGCGATGCCGACGCTGGCGCCGAGCGCGATCTCGTTGGCGTCAACGACACAAGGCCGACTCAGCTTGTCGACGATCCTCGCCGCAAGCCTGGCAGAGGCGTTCGCGCGGTCGAGGCCGGTGAGGATGACGGCGAATTCGTCGCCCGAAAGGCGGGCGACCAGCGTGTCTTCGTCGACGGCCGCAAGGAGTCGTTCGGAGGCGAGCTTGAGCAAGGCGTCGCCGACGGGATGGCCGAGCGCATCGTTCACGCTCTTGAAGTTGTCGAGATCGACACAGAGAACGCCTATGCCCTGGCCGGGCGGCAGGCCGGCGAGAGCGTCGGCCAGCCGATCCTTGAACAAGACCCGGTTCGGCAACATCGTGAGCGTGTCGTGGAAGGCCATGTAGGTGACCTCCGCCTCGGCCCGGCGCCGCTCGGTGATGTCCTCATGCGTGGTCACCAGCCCGCCATCAGGCATCGCTGCATGGCTGACGAAGATGATGCGCCCGTCGTCGAATTCGAGCATGAACTGGCCGCCGCCGCCGGCCAGCGCTTCGGCCTGGCTGGCCGATCCCTCCGCCGGACGAACTCTGTCGGCAACATATTCGCCGATGCGGCCATAGCCGGTTCCCGCCGCGAGCAACTCTTCCGGCAAGCGGTAGATCTCGGCGAAGCGCCGGTTCCAGACGACCAGCCGGCGCTCGCGGTCGAACATCGCAAGGCCATGCCGCATATTATTCAAGGCCGCGTCGAACCGGACATTCTGCGTTCCGAGTTCGGATTGTTGCGCGATCAGGGTCTGGTTCTGGCGCTGGATAGCCTCGTCCGCCATCCGCTTTTCGATGAGGCCGGTGCGGAAGACATCGACGGCACGCGCGAGGTCGCCGATTTCGTCGCTGTGATCGGTGTGTGGCACGGGGTGATCAAGGTCGCCTTCGCGCATGCGATTGACGACCCGCATAAGCGACCGCGAGCGGCGACGGAAAGAACGCGCCGTCCCCCAAATCAAGAGGGCGGCAACGAGGTAGATCCCGCCAGCGACTTCCAGCTCGCTCCACATCTGGCCGTTGAGATAGGCGACGCGATTGAGGAGGAGGACATCCAGGGCCTCCGTCGCGCCCTGCCAGAAATCGGACAATGCCAACTGGAACTGATTGTAGCCGGCGGCCAGGGCATCGAGGCTGGCCTGGTCCGCTCCGATCGGCATCGTGGTTGCCGTGGTCATGAGTTGGCGCGTCGCCCGATTGAGCGCCGCCTGCGCGGCGCCGAGCCGGGCGGTCAGCTGCGTGTTGAAATTGAGCGCGTCGGTGGCAGCAAGGCTCTCGGCCAGGAGATTACTGGCGCGCTCGAAGCGCTCCAGCGCAGCAAGGCGCTCGGCCTCGCTGCCGATGCTCTGCAGGTCGGCATAGAGGACGAGCGCAGACTGGGCGATCTCGGGAATGTTTCCCGAAACGATTTGGACCGCATGCAGCGTGTTGAGATCCGGGTCGACGCTGAGACTGGCGTTGTCGGCGATGCGTGCGATGAAACTGCGTCCGGCATCGACGGCGCCCGAGCCGCCGGCAAGGCTGTCCTGAACGAACCGCAGGCGGTGAAAGGCGGTGCCGAGGATATCGTCGAACTGCGCCCCGGCATCAGCGAGAGAAACGAGAAGGCCGGGCGTCGGCGCGCGGCCCGCCAGCGACGCCTGATAGATGGGCCAGACGTAAGGCAGATAGGCGATGCCGGCCTGCTCCTTCTTGGCGACCGCGATGTCGTCGAGATTGCCGGCGACGAATTTGTAGCCAAAGAAGAAGACCAGGGCATTGCCGAGCAGGACAACGACGAGAAACGTCACCGACAGGGACGAAATCCGCCGCCATCCGGCCAGCCGCCCGGGCGCGCGGGCTCGACCGTTACCGGCGAATTTCCCGGCGGCCCCGCGGGCCCGGCCTCGCAGGCCTGTGTTGATATCATCCGACATTTTCGGGGCCGGCTGTTTCCCTCAATTCGCCACGCTTTGGACGCATGCTCCTTAAGGTTTTCCTCAGGCCCGTTGCTTAGACCAGCCGTTGCAGGCGTATTCTAAGCGTAGCGTAAGCATGCTGTTAATGCGGCCGGGGCAAAAGCCGGCGGCGGACGCGGACGAAGTTGAAATCACAAGTTGCAATACGGGAAATAATCATGCCACGCAGACCGTCGCTTCTGATTGTACCGGCGCTGTTCACAGTGATGCTTGTGGCGGCTCCGGCCTCCGCCGAGATCGTCAAGTTCGAGGTTGCCCTTTCGGGAGCCAATCAGGTGCCGCCGGCAAATACGCCCGGAACCGGCATTCTTGTCGCGGAGTTTGACACGGACACCAATCTTCTCAGCTGGACCGTGGCTTATGAAGCGATGACCGGTCCGCCGACCGCGGCCCATTTCCACGGTCCCGCAGAGCTTGGCGAGAATGCGCCGGTAGTGATCCCGCTACAGCCGCCGCTGACCAGTCCGATCGTCGGCCAGGCTGTCCTGACGGACGAAGAAGCCAGCGATCTTCTCGCCGGCCACTTCTATCTCAACATTCACTCGGCGGCGTTTCCGGGCGGCGAGATCAGGGGCCAATTGGTGCCGCCGGCCGAATAAGGGCACGGCCTCGGACGTCGGGCCGCTCAACCGGGATTGGCCGTTATCCGCAGCTCGGTTGCCTGTCCGGCGGTTTCGCCATAGGTGCCGATCCAGATATCGTATCGCCCACTGATCGGGCTCTCGATCACGGCCAGCGGGTTGAGATCGCCGCCGCTGTCGTCGTCGCAAATCCAATTGCCTTCCGGATCGCGGATGACCAGCGTCGTGTCGTAAACCGACAGCGCCGCGATGATCAGCGGCGCCGTTCCGGCGGTGTAGTTGATGCCCAGAACCGGCGCGTCGGAGATGAAGCCGTCGCAAGCGGGACCCAACGCGCCCGGATTGATCGGGCCGCCCGATACGGCATTGACGATCTGCGGGTCGGGCGAGAAGCCGGCGGCAAGATCGAGGACGCCGAAGGCGGGCGGCAGCGTGTGATCGGGAGTGCTGGTCGGCGTGTTCAGCGCCAGGAAGGCGAGATATTGCGGCCCGGTGCCATAGGCCGAGACGTAGAGCCGGGCGGGCGCGCTCTCGCCGATGGCCTTGGTGGCGACCCAAATGGCGTAGTCGCCGACCGGCGGCTCCTGGATGCTGACGGCTGGGTTCTGATCTCCGGCGTCATCATTGCAATACCAGCCGCCTTCCGGATTGCGGACGACAATCGTCGTGTCTTCATTGGCGACGATCGAGATGATCAGCGGCGCGCCGGTGCCCGAATAGCTGAGCCGGAAGTTGGGCGCGCTGCCGATATAACCGGAACACTGGTCGCCGAGCGCGGCGGCATCGATAAGGCCGCCGGCGACGACATCGACGGTGAAAGGATCTTCAGCAAACCCCGCAGCGAGCGCGGTGGTGCCGTCGGTCGGGTCGAGGGTGGCATCCTGGGCGGCGGCCAGATTGGCGCCGAGCCCCAGCAGCAACGCCGCCAGGGCAATACGCGTCGGTACTCTCATCGAACTCACTCAATTCCTTGCTCGGCCGCCCAGGGAGGCGTGCGGCCGGATGACGAAACAACAGCGACTACCGGGTCGTAACCTCGGAAATATACAGCGTCGCCGGCTGCGTTGCCGAAGCACTGAACGTGCCAATCCAGATTTCATATTGACCCGATGCAGGGGCCTCCATCCACACGGACGGATTGGCGCTGGCGCCGGAATCGTCGTCGCACAGCCATTCCCCGTCCGGCGTGCGGACCATCAAGGTCGTATCCGCGCTCGAACTCGGCCGACAGAATGAGCGGCCAGGCGCCCGCCGTGTAGGTCAGCGTGACCGTGGGCGCGGCCGTGACGAAGCCGACGCAGGCCGCGCCGCCGATTGACGCCGCGTCGATCATGCCGCCGGCTGCGGCGGCGACCGTGGTGGGATCATCGCTGAAACCCGCCTCCAACGCGACCGCACCGGCCGTCGGCGCCATCGTTTCGTCGGCCGCGGGTCCGCTCGCCGCCGAACTTGCCGGCGGCGGGCCGCTCACCGGAGGCGGTGGCTGGGGGGTGACGAAGACCGGGCCATCCGGAAGCGGCGGGCCGGAGAGCGGTGGCGGCCCGGACTGCGGCGGCGGGATGCTCGGGGGCGGAAGCGACGGCGGAGGCGGCTCGCCGAGGCGAGGATCGACCGTGTCGGAGATGTGCAGCGTCGCTGCAGCCGTGCCGCCATTATAGGTTCCGACCCAGACGTCATATTGGCCGGCAAGAGGATGGTCGAAACCAATGGCCGGATTGAGATTGCCGCCATTGTCGTCGTCGCAGATCCAGTCGCCATTAGGATCGTTGATCACCAAGGTCGTATCGGCATCGGCCTCGACCCAGAAATAGAGCGGGCCGTCGCCGGGCTGATAGTGGATGCGATAGTCAGGCGCCGCGGCGACATTGCCGACGCAGCTTGGGGCGGCCGTCGCGGCGTTGATGTCGCCGCCAGCTGTCAGATCAATGCCAAGCGGATCAGGCGCGAAGCCTTGCGCCAGATCGACCTCACCGAAGGTCGGCGTCAGGCTCCAGTCGATGCCACCGGTCTGGTCACCATTGCCGCCAGGACCGCCTTGCCCGGTGATGAAGAGCGTCGCCGCCTGGCCGGGGCCGGCGTCATAGGTGCCGACCCAGATATCGTACTGCCCGGAGTTGGCGGGATCGAAGGTGATCTGCGGATTGAGGTCGTTGGTGTCGTCATTGCAGAACCAATTGCCGTCGGGGTCGGCGATGACCAGCGTCGTGTCGGCCTCGGACATGACATAGAAGGTCAGCGGCCCGTCTCCGGCGTCATATTGAATGCGGTAGGTGGGCGCGCTGGTGACGAAGCCGGCACAACCGGTGGCGATCGGCGAGGCATCGACATCACCGCCGGCGGTGACATCGACAACTTGCGGGTCGGGCGCGAAACCGGCGCTGAGGTCGATCGCCCCGAAGGCCGGATCGAGGTCCCAATTGAGGACGCCGCCGCCGAAGGGCTCGGTCTCGGAAAGGTAGAGGGTGGCGTCCGCGGTCGGGCCCTGATCGTAGGTGCCGACCCAAATGTCGTACTGCCCGGAGGCCGGGGCGTCGAGCGAGATCGCCGGGTTGTAGCCGCCGCCGGAATCGTCGTCGCAAATCCAATTGCCGTTCGGATCGTTGACGATCAACGTCGTGTCCGCGGCCGAGGCGACCGAGATGAAGAGCGGGCCATCGCCGGCGCTGTAGTTGAGGCGCATATCGGGCGCGGTGGTGACGAAGCCGGTGCAGCCGTCGCCGGTGCCCTCGGCGGAAACATTGCCGCCGGCGACGAGATCGAGCGTGAACGGATCGGGCGCGAAGCCGGTGGTGAGATCGAACGTCCCGTAATTGGGATCGAGGTGCCAATCGAGGGCGCCGGGCGGGGGCGGCGCCGCCTGCTCGGCGATCGATAGCGTGGCGTCCGGGAATCCGCCCTGGCTATAGGTGCCGACCCAGATGTCATATTGTCCCGCCGGCGGGTCGTCGATCTGGACCATCGGATTGAAATTGCCGGCGGAATCGTCGTCGCAAATCCAGTTGCCGTTCGGATCGTTGACCACCAGCGTGGTGTCGGAATCGGATGCAATCGAGAAGATGAGCGGCAGGCCGCCGGGCGTGTAGAGAACACGAAAATCGGGAGCATCGGCGATGAAGCCGACGCAATTGCCGCCAAGCGTGCTGGCATCCTGGGCCCCACCCGCTTGAAGATCGACCGTGTAGGGATCCGGCTGGAAACCGCCGCTGACCAGTTTGACCGATCCATATGTGGGGCTAAGGGTCCAGTCTTGCGCCTGGGCGGCGCTTAGGCCGAGCACCAGAGTCGAGACGGCGACGATCGCGATCTTGCGCAACATTTCATTCCTCCCGGGCCAGGCGGCTTGAGCTATCGCAAAACTCGGTTTGCCAAGCCGACGCTAGCATGGTCAAGAACAACCGAACAACGGCGGCCAAAACCGAGATTGGCGGGCCGCGCTCCGAATTCATTGAAGCTTCGCGGCAAAACACTAGATTATCCCTGCTGCGGACTAACGACGCTCACCAGAACCGAGGGAGACAGGAACCGATGGCCGACAATCTGCCAAGCCCAATGCAATATCTCGACAAGGCAATGGGCGCGTTGCGCGACATGGGCCTCCTGCCCAGCAAGACCGAAGAAGCGCCAATAACGCATCTTCTCGAGCAGATTTCCGACCTCGACGAGGAGCGGGTGGTGGTCATCACCCGGACGCTGTCGCAGGCTTCAACGTTTAACGATGTGGTGCGCGAGCAGATTGCGGCGATGACCATCGGCGAGCGCTATCAGAAAATCGCCAACTCCTTCAATTCCATCCGCGACGATGCCAAGTCGATGGTCGATCAGCTGGCTGACGGGAAGATCTCCTTCACCGAGAAGCTCTCCAATCTGTGGACCAAGATGCGCCGCGGCGACATCGCCGATCGTTTCGACGACATCCGCAAGAATTACCTCGATGTCGCGCGCGACACGCGCGTGCAGATCGACCGCGAACACACGATTCTCGAGGCCTACCGCGATTTCCGCGGCGCGCTGAAGCAATCGGAGGTTCTTGCCTTCGAAGTACTGAAGACGGCCGAGGGCAAGCTCGACGAGGTCAAGCGTGACCTTGCCGCCAAGTCCGACGCCGCCGGCCAGCCGACCGACGATCAGGCCGAACGGGCCCGCCGCGAGCTGGCGCGGGACGAGGCACTGCGCGCGGTGCAGGACATGGAGAAGCGGTATCAGATCGCCAAGGATCTCTCCGACAATCTGACCGTCGGCTACAACACCTCCGAGGTGGTGATGGCCCGCCTGATGCAGACGACCAGCGCCAAGGAGCGGGTCTATGCGCAGGCCGTCTCCTTCTTCTCCACCAACGAGACCGTGCTCACGGCGCTCAAGGCGTCCTTCACCGGACTGGCGGGCCTGCACGAAGCGACCCGCACCGTCGAGGAAATGAAGGAAGGCGTCTCCAAGAGCCTGGAGACGCTGTCCGAGATCGGCGACAAGGTTCAGGAAGCCGCGCTCCGGGCCGGCTATGGTCCGACCATTCGCGCCGACGCGGTCAAGAAGCTGGTCAATTCCGTCGTCAGCTTCCAGGAGCGCTCGCGCGATATCATCGCCGAGATGCGGACGCTGGCCACCAAGAACGCCGAGGAAATCCGGGAATCGGTCGAGGACGGCAAGCGACGCATGGCGCGTCTGACGGAAGAGGCGTCGCAGTTGCCGCCGCCGGAACCGGCGCCGGCACCGGCCGCCTGATCCCGCCAGGGCGAGGAACAAGCGAATGGCCGAGGCGGTTGCCGACGCGCAGCGCCCGCTCGACGATGTGATGATGGCGATGGACGTGGTCGACACGCTTCGCCATGGCGAAGCTTTGGTCGAACGCGAATTGTCGGCCGAGCAGCGCCGCACAAAGATGATCGACCGACTGCGCGACATCTACAATTCGCAGGGCATTACCGTCTCCGACCGTATCCTGCAGGAAGGCGTCGAGGCGCTTGAGCAAGAGCGCTTCGTATACAAACCGCGGCAGGGCGGCTTCGCCTTCACGCTGGCGCGCCTTTACGTCAACCGCGCCAGTGTCCTGCGCAATGTCGGCATCGGCATCGGCACGCTGATCATCGGCACCGCGATCTGGTTCTTCGCCATCGAACAACCGCGCCAGCGCGGCATCGAAGCCGACCAGCAGGCGGCGATCGCGCTGCAGACCGAGCTTGGCGAAACGATCCCCGCCGACCTGACGCGGCTGAGCTTGGCAATTGCCGACGAAGCCAATGATCCGGCCGTTGCCGCCAATGCCGCGACGATCGCCTCGGACGGGCGCGCCGCTGCCGCCACCGGCAACGCCGAAGCGGCGCGCGCCGCCGTCGCCAGCCTGGAGGCGACGCTGGCCGAACTGCGGCTGACCTACGACGTCCGGGTTGTGTCCCGGCCAGGCGTGCTGTCGGGTGTCTATCGCATTCCCGACGCTAATGCCGGGGCGCGCAATTACTATCTGATCGTCGAGGCGATCGGACCCGACGGGCGGGCGATCCCGCGTTCGATCACCAGCGAAGAAGACGGCACGACGAAGACGGTGAGCATCTGGGGCGTCCGGGTGCCGGAGGCCGTCTACAACGCCGTCGGCGCCGACAAGCAGAATGACGGCATCATCCAGAACGATCTCGTCGGCCAGAAAGAGCGCGGCGATCTCAATGTCACCTGGGACATGAGCACGCTCGGCGGCGCCATCACCAATTGGTAGGGAACGAACTTGGTCGTATTTTCAACGGTTGAAAGCGGATCTATGACGGGCCGTCAGGCGATGGCCGAGATCGACCGGGGCCTTGAAGCGCTGCGCAGCGAAGAAGCCCGGCTGACCCGCGAGCTGTCGGCAGTCACTGACAAGATCACCAAGGCGCAGGCGGACAAATCGGCTGCGCTCGGCGACCTTGCCCGGTTCAAGCTTGCCGCCGAGGGCGAGCAGGTTGGCGTCCGCCTCGATCAGGCGAGCAAGCAGGCCGGCGATTTGATGGCCTCCCGCACCAAGGCGATAGCCGAGCTGGAACAGAACCGGGCCGACCGGGGCGCCGCGCTGGCCGAACACCAGAAGAATCTCGAGGCGTTGCGGGGCGAACTTGAACAAGTCGAGGACCGCATCGAGGAACTGACGGCGAAGGTGGACGAAAAGCTCGCCGCCGACCCCACCCACCAGCAATTGGTGGCGGCTGCGGAAACCGAGGCGGCGACCGCTGAGGCCGCGGCCAAGAAGGCGGAGCAGGCGGAGGCGGACCGCAAAGCAAAGGGCGTCGCCTACCAGAAGGACATGCTGTTCATGTATCTGTGGCAGCGCCAATTCGGCACGCCGCAATACCGCCATGGCGGGCTCACCCGGACGCTCGACCGCTGGGTGTCCAACCTGATCGGCTATCTCGAGGCGCGGCCTTCCTTCGTGCTGCTCAACGAAATCCCGGCCCGTCTCATCAAGCACGCCGAGCAAGTGTCGGCCGCCGCGACCGAGGCCGCCCGAGCGGTCCATGACTCGCAGAACAAGGCCCTGGCCGAAGTCGCCGGCGAAGACCTCGCGGGCCGCGCCGACGCGCTGGCGACGGGGATCGCAGCCCAGGAAGAAGCGATTGCGCCGATCGAAGCGGTCGTCGCCGATCTCGACAAACGCGCCACCGCCTTTGCCGCCGGCGAAGATGATGCGTTCAAGAAGGCCGTCGACGCGATGGCGCGCTCGATCGCTGCCGACGATCTGCGCGCCCTGAGGCTCGAAGCGGAGAAGACCCCCTCGCCCGAGGATGAACGCTTCGTCGAGCGGCTGGCGCGGGCGCGTTCCGAAATCGCCCGGCTTCAGCCGGACGCGGACAAATTGCGCCGGGACGTGTCGCAGGTGTCCGAACGGCGGCAGGATCTTCTCAAGATCGCACAGGACTTCCGCCAGCGCGGCTGGGAGCATCGTGGCCACAGCTTCGACTTCGGTGACATGATGACCGGATTCATGCTTGGCCGGATCACCCGCGGCGTGTTCTGGGGTGGAATTTCCGGATCCCATCGCGGCATCGCCTATGGCCGCGGCGGCGGAGGCTTCGGCGGCTTTGGCGGTGGCGGCGGCGGTTTCGGCGGTGGCGGCTTCGGAGGCGGCGGCTTCCGGGGCGGCGGCGGTTTCGGCGGCGGCGGGTTCCGGACCGGCGGCGGCTTCTAGACCAACTGCGCCATTTCCAGTTGGCGGTCGCTTTGGATGCCAAGGCGAACCTTGAGCCATTTCAGTTCCTGATCACGCGCCCGGCTGCGGATGACTTCCCACACCGTGTGCGACAGCAGCGGAAGCATCAGCGGCTTGACGATGTAGCCGTTGGCGCCCAGCGCAAAGGCCCGGTCGCAGACATCCTCCTCTCTGGACGCCGACAGGATAATCACCGGCATCACCGACAATTCGTCGTCCCGGCGGCATGCCGACAGGAATTGCAGACCATCAAGGCCAGGAAGGTTGATATCGACGATTGCCAGATCGAAGGCGTGCTTGCGCACGAGCTGGAGGGCCATATTGCCATCGCGACAGACAGTTACCTGATGTCCGTGATCGGCAAGCGCCGCGGTAACGGTCATACCAACGGTTGGATCGGCATCGGCGAGGAGCAAATTGTAATTGCTGTCGAGCGGACTAGGCATGAAACCTCCAACGCAGGACTTCACTCCTATTGCTGATGTCGTTTCAGTTTCGTTTCTTCGATCGTTAAACCTTAGTCGAACTTAACACACTTGCCGGTAAATCCGCTGGCCATTGGTATTTCTCTGTTTCAGAACAATGCCTTACCGGTTGCAACTCGGCGAGCGGGACGGGCGCAGGCTCCGGCGCCGCTCCGTTCGACCGGCCCAGGCCGGGCCTCGTTTGTCGGGTCCGGCGAAAGCCGCTATAGAGGCGCCCCATTCTGACCAGCCGAGACCGACCATGAGCGCGAACCCCGCGGAAGGCGACACCGACCATGTGGCGCGGGCGCGGATCATTTCGACCGCCCTGCCTTATATGCTGCGCTATGAAGGCCAGACGATCGTCGTCAAATATGGCGGGTCTGCCATGGGCGACGCCGAGATCGCCAAGACCTTCGCCCGCGACATAACCCTCCTGGAAATCTCCGGCATCCTGCCGGTGGTGATCCATGGCGGCGGCCCGCAGATCGGCCGCGATGCTGAAGCAGCTCGGCATCGCCAGCGAGTTCCGCGGCGGCCTGCGCGTCACCGACGAGAAGACTGTGGAAGTCGTCGAGATGGTGCTCGCCGGCTCGATCAACAAAGAGATCGTCATGTCGATCAACGCCGAAGGCGGCAAGGCGGTCGGCCTGTGCGGCAAGGACGGCAACATGGTCGTGGCGCGCAAGCTGACGCGCCGCGAGATCGATCCGGAATCCAACATCGAGCGCGTCATCGATCTCGGCTTCGTCGGCGAGCCGGAGAAGGTCAATCGCAGCGTCATCGACATGGTCTCGCAGGCCGGGTTGATCCCGGTGATCGCGCCCGTCGCTCCCGGCAAGGATGGCGCGACCTACAACATCAACGCCGATACTTTCGCCGGGGCGATCGCCGGAGCGATCGGCGCGGCGCGCCTTCTCCTCCTCACCGACGTGCCGGGCGTCCTCGACGCCGACAAGAAGCTCATCAAGCAGTTGACGGTCGACGAAGCGCGCGACCTGATCGCCAAGGGCGTCATCGCCGGCGGCATGATCCCCAAGGTCGAGACCTGCATCGAGGCGCTGGAGCAGGGCGTCGAGGGTGTCGTCATCCTTGACGGCTCGACGCCGCATGCGGTGCTTCTGGAACTCTTCACCGAGGCCGGCGCGGGCACGCTGATCACCAAATGAGCGAAGCCGCAATCCGCCCCGGCACCGACCCGGATGACGATCTCGGCCGGTTTGCCGGCATCGACAGCTGGGTGTTCGATCTCGACGATACGCTCTACGCGATCGGGCCGGAGCTGGCGGCTTTGTTCGACGACCGGATGCGTTCCTTCATCGAGCGTGCGGTCGGGGTGGGACCCAGGGAAGCGAGCGCCATGCAGGAGGACCTCTTCCGCCGTCACGGCGCTACAGCGCGCGGGCTAATGATCGAGCATGGCGTGCAGCCGGACGATTTCCTCGACTATGTCCATGACGTCGACCACTCAACGATCGAACCCGACCCCAAGCTCATGGCGGTGATCGCGGCCTTGCCGGGCAAGCACTACATCCTGACCAACAGCCCGCGGCGGCATGCGGAGCGGACGATCGAACGGCTGGGCGCCACGGACCATTTTGCCGATATCTTCGACTTCGCCAGTTCCGGCAGCCACGCCAAGCCGCATCGCCACGCCTATGAGAATCTGATCGCGAAGACCGGCGCGGTGCCGGCGCGGTCGGCCATGTTCGAAGATATTGCCGGCAACCTCGTCGAGCCGCAGGCGCTCGGCATGACGACCGTGCTGGTCGTCCCACCGCGGACGCGAACGTTGTTCCGCGGGTCGTGGGACCTGGAAGCGGGCGCCAGACCGGCGGTCGATTTCATCACAGACCACCTCACCGGATTCCTGACCGCCGTCCTGGCGGGAATCGCACCAGCGAATTGACTGGACGAGCGCCGCGTCTAAGGTCGCCGCGCTCCCGAGCACAAGGTTCACACGCTTCATGACGACCAATTCCGCCGCCCTTCAGACCATCATCGACGCCGCGTTCGAGGATCGCGCCGCGATCGGCGCCGATACGCAGGGCGATGTTCGCGATGCGGTTGAGCGGGCGCTCGATCTTCTCGGCGCCGGGACGGTCCGCGTTGCCGAAAAGATCAACGGCGAATGGACCGTCAATCAGTGGCTCAAGAAGGCGGTGCTGCTCTATTTCCGTCTGACGCCGACGCATCTCATTCCCGGCGGCCCGGGCGGGGCGAACTGGTTCGACAAGATGGATTCGAAATATGCCGGCTGGGGCGAGAAGGAATTCGCCGCCGCCGGCATCCGCGCAGCGCCGGGCTCGCTCGTCCGCCGCTCGGCCTATATCGCGCCGGGCGTCGTGCTGCTGCCGTCCTTCGTCAATCTCGGCGCCTATGTCAATTCGGGCTCGATGATCGACGGCTGGTCGACGGTCGGCTCCTGCGCGCAGGTCGGCAAGAACGTCCATGTCTCGGGCGGCGCCGGCATTGGCGGTGTGCTTGAGCCGCTGCAGGCGGGGCCGGTGATCATCGAAGACAATTGCTTCATCGGCGCCCGCGCCGAGGTGGCCGAAGGCGTCATCGTCGGGGAAGGTTCCGTGCTGTCGATGGGCGTTTATATCGGCGCTTCGACGAAGATCATCGATCGGGCCACGGGCGAGATCTTCATGGGCCGCGTTCCGCCCTACTCTGTGGTGGTGTCGGGGACGCTGCCGGGCAAGCCGCTGCCGGACGGGTCGCCCGGTCCGTCGCTCTATTGCGCCGTCATCGTCAAGCGCGTTGACGAGCGGACCCGTTCGAAGACATCGATCAACGAATTGCTGCGGGACTGACGTCCACCAATGGGAACAGAAGCCACATGGGCCTGACCTGGCTCTTCTTCAGCTTCCAAGGCCGCATCAACCGCGCGGTCTGGTGGGGCGTCTATGTGGGCCTCGCCTTGGTCAGCATGGCGCTGACGTTGATGCAAGGCCAGTCCAGCGGCGCTATCTACGCGATCATGGACCTGGCGCTGGCCGGCCTGCAAATTGCGCCTGCCGTCAAACGTCTCCATGACAGCAATAAGAGCCCACAACTGCTTTGGCTCTATTTCGGTGCGCCGGGCGTGCTGGCCGTGCTGGCCCTCGTCGTCCTGCCGCCTACCTCTTTCGCCGTCGTGCTGCTTTTCGCGGCGCTCTGCATTGCCATCTGGGGTATTATCGATCTTGGGGCTACCCCAGGCACGCACGGCGACAACCGCCACGGCCCGGACCCGCTGGACGGAAAACCGCCAGGCGGCATGACCCGGACCTAGTCGCTTGAACGCCACCGCGCTCCTCCAGAATCTTATCCGCTGCGAATCGGTGACACCGGTTGAGGGCGGCGCGTTGGCGCTGCTCGAGCGGGTGCTGCATCCGGCGGGCTTCATCGTCGACCGGCCGGTCTTCTCCGACGCGGATACGCCGGATGTCGAGAATCTCTTCGCCACCATCGGCAGCGGCGGCCCGCATCTCGTCTTTGCCGGGCACACCGACGTGGTGCCGACCGGCCCCGAAGGAAAGTGGACGCATCCGCCGTTCGCGGCCGAGATCGCCGACGGCGTGCTCTATGGACGGGGCAGCGCCGACATGAAGGGCGGCATCGCCTGCTTCGTAGCCGCCGCGCTCGACTGGCTGAGTGGCGGCGAACGGCCCGGCAGGATCAGCTTCCTCATCACCGGCGACGAAGAGGGTCCGGCGATCAACGGCACGGTGAAGCTGCTCGAATGGGCAGCCGAGCGCGGCCATCGCTTCGACGCCTGCATCGTCGGCGAACCTACCAACGCGACGCGTATCGGCGAGGCGATCAAGGTCGGCCGCCGGGGGAGCGTCTCCGGCATGATCACGGTCGCCGGCAAGCAGGGCCACGTCGCCCATCCGCATCTGGCAGACAACCCGGTGCCGCGTCTGCTGAAGCTGGCATCGGCGCTCGCCGATGAACGCTTCGACGAAGGCAATGACCGCTTCCCGCCGACCAATCTCGAAGTGACTTCCGTCGATGTCGGCAACCCGACCTTCAACGTCATCCCGGCCTCGGCCAGCGCACGCTTCAACGTCCGCTTCACCGACGACTGGACCTATGAGACGATGACGGCGCGCATCGGGTCCATCCTTGATGCGGCGAATGCTGGCCCCTACGCGCTCGACTTCGTCCGCTTCAACAGCCCCGCCTTCCACACCGATGCGGGATCGCTGATCGACCCTCTCGCCGCGGCGATCGCGGCCGAAACTGGCCTGACGCCGGAACGATCGACCAATGGCGGCACGTCGGACGCGCGCTTCATCAAGGCCTATTGCCCGGTGATCGAGTTCGGCCTCGTCCACGCCACGATCCACCAGATCGACGAGCGGGTCCCCGTGGCGGATGTCGAACTCCTGACCCGCATCTACCGGCGCTTCATCGAAAGCTATTTCGCCGGCGCATAATCGACGCGGACGAGATAAAGCCCGTGCGGCGGCGCCAGCGGACCGCAGGCGGCGCGATCCCGCGCTTCGAGCGCCGCGCCGACGCGTTCGACCGGCCAGGCGCCCGTCCCCACCCGTGCCAGCGTGCCGACCATCGAGCGCACTTGGCTGTGCAGGAAGGAACGAGCCGAGGCGGTGACGTGGATCTCATCGCCGACGCTTGCCACGTCGAGGCGGTCCAGCGTCTTCATCGGCGATTTGGCCTGGCAGTCGGCGGCGCGGAAAGTCGTGAAATCGTGGTGACCGAGGAGTTGGTCTGCGCCGCGCTGCATGGCGTCGATATCGAGCGGCGAAGCGACCTGCCAGGCCCGCTCGCGGTCGAGCGCCAGCGGCGGCCGGCGGCTCCGGATGCGATAGAGATAGTGGCGCGCCGTGGCCGACAGCCGGGCGTCGAAATTCGCGGCGGCCTCTTCTGCCGCCAGAATCACGATCGGCTGGCCGCGCAGATGGGCGTTGAGCCCATCGCGGATGGTGTCGGCCGGGAAATCGCGAACAAGGTCGAAATGCACGACTTGGCCCAGGGCATGCACGCCCGCATCGGTGCGGCCAGCGGCCTTGATCGTGACCGCTTCGCCCGAGAGCCGTTCGATCGCGGCCTCGACCTCGCCCTGGACGGACCGGCCGTTCGTCTGCCGCTGCCAGCCGACATAGGGAGTGCCCTCATATTCGATGGTTAGTCTAAACCGGCTCATCGCCTTCCAGGCCCTGCAGCGGGCGCCGGCAATAGCACCTTCGAGCGCGGGCAACAAAGGGTGCCGCCGCCGGGAAACATTGGATAGACTGCGGTTTGACCGCAGCGATCGGCGGCCGCGATGATGGTGCAATGAGCGACGAGCCAGAACAGCCCTCCGCCTGGGACATAACGAAGGAAGATCTGCTGCCCTATCTCAGGCGGCTGATCGTCACCATCGTCGTCATCGCCCTGGCGCTGCTCCTGTGGGAGCTCAAATATGTCGTTCTTCTGGCCTTTGCGGCGATCCTGGTCGCCGTCCTGCTTCTCTCCCTCACGCGGATCGTTCGCCGGTTTACCAAGCTCGGCCATCGCTGGGCGCTGGCCCTTGCCTCCCTGTTCCTCGTGGTGGTTCTGGGGACGATCGGATGGCTTGCCTGGCCATCCTTCCAGGACCAGCTATCCGGTCTCGTGACGCGGATCACCGTGTCGATCAACGACCTGCAGACCACCTTCGGCATTACCCTGCCGAGCACGGCGCAGGAGATCGCGAACGCGATCTCGGGGGCGATCGATCAGGTATGGGCCGCCTTGGCCGGCATTGCCGGCGGCATCGTCAATGTTCTGGCCACGCTCATTCTGGTGGTCTTCTCCGGCGTCTATCTGGCCGTCAGCCCGGACCTCTACCGGCGCGGCCTCGTTCTCCTGTTCCCGCGCAGCTGGCATCCCATCATCCGGCACGGCCTCGACGAGACCGGCCGCGCCCTCGGCCTGTGGCTGCAGGCGCAGCTCCTCACCATGCTGGCGGTCGGGCTTCTTGATGGGGTCGGTGCGGCCGTGCTCGGACTACCCGCGCCGCTCGCGCTCGGCCTGATTGCCGCCCTCACCGAGTTCGTGCCGATCATCGGGCCGTTCATCGGCGCTGCGCCGGCCGTGCTGGTGGCGCTCGGCATGGATGGCACCACTCTGATCTGGACGATCGTCTGGTACACTGCCGTGCAGCAGATCGAGGCGAACCTCATCACGCCAGTGCTGCAACGGCGGATCGTGTCGATCCCGCCGGTGGTCCTCCTCCTTTCTTTCGTCGCCCTCGGCATCGTCTTCGGCGTTATCGGCGTCATCGTCGCCGCGCCGCTGTCGATCGCCATCTTCGTGCTGGTGCGCGAGTTCTATGTCGGCGAGCTTCTTTCCGAACGTGACCAGCTTGCCAAGCCGGTAGACAAGGCCCCAACGCGGCGAAGACGGCGGCGCCGGCGGCGGTCGCAACCGCCCGAACGCGATCAGGCCGCCGACAACGAGCCCGAAGGAGGCACGACTTCAGAATGAGACTTGCGAGCTATCGGCGCGCGGGCGCGCCGTCTTTTGGTATTGTAACCGACGCTGGCATCATCGACCTGGCCCGGCAAATCGACAAGGCGAGCGACCTCGGCGAGGCGTTGGCGATTGGCCTGGACGCGTTGCGCCCATTCGCCGGCGAAGCGCCGGACTTTCCGGTCAGCGACGTGACTTTCCTGCCGACCATCACGCGGCCGGGCAAGATCCTTTGCGTGGGCATCAACTACCGCGCCCATGCCGCCGAGACCGGAGCGGAGATCCCGAAATACCCGACGATCTTCGTCCGCTTCCCCAATTCCCTGGTCGGCCATCTTCAACCGCTGACGCGCCCGAAGGCTTCGTTCCGGTTCGACTATGAGGGCGAGCTCGCCGTGATCATCGGAAGCGAGGCGCGCCACGTTGCGCGCGAGCAGGCGATGGACCACGTCGCTGGCTACACCTGCTTCGAAGACGGCACCATCCGGGACTGGCAAGGCCATACGACGCAGTTCACGCCGGGCAAGAACTTCCTGGGGTCGGGCGCGATGGGGCCGTGGATGGTGACGGCAGACCAAGTCCCCGACCCCGCGGCGCTCACGCTGAAGACGCGGCTCAATGGCGAGACGGTTCAGGACGGCAAGACCGGCGACATGATTTTCGATGTCCCGACGCTGATCGAATATATCTCGACCTTCACCCGCCTGATGCCCGGCGATGTCATCGCCACGGGCACGCCGTCCGGCGTCGGCTATCGCCGCGACCCGCGGCTTTACGTGAAGGCCGGCGACACGGTCGAGGTCGAACTGAGCGGCATCGGCACGTTGAAGAACGCGGTTGTCGACGAAGCCTGAAACAGAGGTCAGCTGCGATGAGCAAGGAATATCCCGAGATCGACGAGCGGATGCGGGACTGGATCTCCCGCCAGCATATCTTCTTCGTCGCGACGGCACCGCTGTCGGACGATGGGCTCGTCAACTGCTCGCCAAAGGGACTGGATAGCCTGCGCGTCCTCGATGCGCGAACCATCGCCTATGTGGATGTCGGCGGCAGCGGTGTCGAGACGGTTGCTCATATCAGGGAGAACGGCCGCATCACTTTGATGATGTGCGCCTTCGACGGACCGCCGAATATCGTGCGCTTCTATGGCCGCGGCCGGTCCGTCGAACCGGGCGACACGGATTTCGATGAGCTCCTGTCGCGCTTCCCGCCGGTGCCTTCGGTTCGCAACATCATCGTCATCGACATCGAGCGGATCAGAGATTCGTGCGGCTACGGCGTGCCAAACTACGCGTTCAAGAAGGACCGCAACTCGCTCGACAACTATTTCCGCGGCAAAACGGACGAGGATCTGCGCGACTATCGGATGCGGAAGAACAGGACGAGCCTTGATGGACTGCCGGGCCTGAAGCTACCGGCGGACTGAAGCAGGGTTGCCGTAGCCACACCGTCGGAGCGCACAGTTCGCTTCGCGCAGGAGCCCAAACCGGCGCCCCGAGATTGCCGCCGCCTCGGTTCGCACGGCGACAGCGGCCCGCCAAAATCCGGCGCAAAAGCGGGGCCGATGGTCGCCTAGACAGCCGCAGGGGGCTCCCCTATAACCCCGGCACCTTCGGGGGTTTCCTCCGTCGCCCAGGTAGCTCAGTTGGTAGAGCAGCGGACTGAAAATCCGCGTGTCGGTGGTTCAAATCCGCCCCTGGGCACCACTGCCATCGACTTCCCCTGAAATACGTGGCCGAGCGCACGGGCGGCGTCCCAGCCCGCGCCGGATTCGCCGGGCGCGGCCGCCCGTTTGCCGCGAAATAATCTCGGCCCGCTGACGTGGCGAAGCGCGAGAACTGCCGTCTTGGCGGGACGCCTGCGGAATCAACCAGCTTGCCAACTGGCAAATACCGTGTTTGCCTAATGACTTCTTGGCCCCTCGGGGCCGGTTTGCGCCTGGACAAATGGGGGGCGCTGACCAACCGAATGGTTGCGTATCATTGTTTCGAAGGGGATCTGTCCATGAAACATATGTCGATATTCAAAGCCACGGTGGTCGCCGTGGCGCTGGCCGTTTCGGCGGCCGGCGCGGATGCTGCGACCCTACGCGTATTCAACGGCGGTGAGCCGGCGTCGATCGACCCGCACCGCGTATCAGGCGACTGGGAAAACCGTATCGTCGGCGATTACCTTGAAGGCCTGATGACAGAAGACGCCGGCGCCCAGCCGATCCTCGGCCAGGCGGCGTCCTACACGATCTCCGACGACGGCCTGGTCTACACCTTCACACTGCGCGACGACGCAATGTGGAGCGACGGCGTACCGGTCACGGCCAACGACTTCGTCTATGCCTTCAAGCGCCTGCTCGATCCGACGCGGGCGAACGACTATGCCTATCTGCAATATCTCATCAAGAATGCCGAAGCGGTGAACACCGGTGAGATGTCGGCCGATGAGCTCGGCGTCGTCGCGCTTGACGACAAGACCATCCAGTTCACCCTCGAGGCGCCCGCGCCTTATTTCCTCGATGCGCTGACGCACTACACCGCCTATCCGGTGCCGGTGCATGTGATCGAGCAATGGGGCGATGACTGGATCCAGCCCGAACATATCGTTGCCAACGGGCCGTATGTGCCGGTCGAGTGGATCCCGAACAGCTACATCCACTCGGTCAAGAACGCGCTCTATTACGACGCGGCGAACGTCCAGATTGACGACGTCTATTACTACGCGATGGACGATATCTCGGCGGCCCTGCAGCGGTATCGGGCTGGCGATTTCGACATCCTCACCGACTTCCCGACCGACCAGTACTCGCTGCTGCAGAGCCAGTATCCGGGTCAGGCGCATGTCGTGCCGTTCCTTGGGCTCTACTATTATGTGATGAACCAGAACCTTCCCGAACTGCAGGACCCGAACGTCCGCCAGGCGCTGTCGATGGCGATCAACCGCGACATCATCGGGCCGGACATTCTCGGCACCGGCGAACTGCCGGCCTATGGCTGGGTCCCGCCAGGCACGGCTAACTATCCGTTCCCGGAATACAAGCCGGCCTGGGCGGATGAGCCGTATGACCAGCGCGTCGCGGAAGCCCGGGCGATGATGGAAGCGGCCGGATACTCGGATGCCAATCCGTTGCATCTGGTGCTGCGCTACAACACCAACGACAACCATCAGCGCATCGCGGTCGCCATCTCCGCGATGTGGCAGCAGATCCATGTCGAAGTGGAGCTCTTCAACTCTGAAGTCGCCGTCCACTATGACGCGCTGCAAAACAACGACTTCCAGATCGGCCGCGCCGGCTGGTTGATGGACTACAATGACGCCATCAACATGCTGGAGCTGCTGCGCTCGGACGTCATCTACAACTACGGCCGCTACAACAATCCTGAGTACGACGCGCTGCTGCGGCAGAGCGCCACGATCACGGATCAGGCGGCCCGTGCGGCAGTGCTGCGTCAAGCGGAAGAACTCGCCATGAGCGAAACCGCCGCGCTGCCGATCTACTATTATGTGTCCAAGAACGTTGTCTCACCCCATGTCCATGGGTTTGAGGACAACGCCAAGGACATCCACCGCACCCGCTGGCTTTCGATCGACGAATAGCCGGTAGCCTTCAGGGGCCGCAGTGAAACCTCACTGCGGCCCCTGGTCTTATCGGCCGGCTGCCAATGTCGGCGCCGGTCGGGCTTGGGGTGTAGCTGATGCTGCGATATGCCATCCGCCGCATACTTTCGGCGCTGCCGATTGCGCTGATCGCCATCACTGTCTGCTTTCTCATCATGCGGCTGGCGCCTGGCGGACCGTTCGATCGGGAACGTCCTTTGCCGCCCGTCGTGCTGGCGAATGTCGAGGCGTACTACCACCTCGACCAATCGCTGATCGCCCAATATTTCCACTATGTCGGCGGCCTGCTGCACGGCGATTTCGGGCCGTCGATGAGTTCCTATGATTTCTCGGTCGGGCAGTTGCTCGGCATCGGCATGCCGTTCACTTTGATGCTCGGCCTGATCGCCTTCACCGTGGCGACCACCGTTGGCGTCATCGTTGGTTCGCTGGCCGCGGTGAACCAGAACAAGCTGCCTGACTATTTGCTCGTCTTTCTGGTGACGATCGGCATCATCGTGCCGAACTTTCTTATGGGCGCGCTCCTGCAACTGCTGTTCGGCGTCTATCTCAAATGGCTGCCCGCCGGCGGCTGGGAAGGCGGCTCGCTCAGTCACCTCGTCTTGCCGGTGACGGTGCTCGCCTGGCCGCAGGCGGCGCGGATTGCCCGCCTGATGCGCGGCTCGATGATCGAGGTGCTCGGCACCAACTACATCCGAACGGCAAAGGCGAAGGGGATCGGCGAGCGCCTGGTGATCGCGCGCCACGCGATCAAGCCGGCCCTGATCCCGGTGGTGTCCTATCTCGGGCCGGGCCTTTCCTATCTCCTCACCGGATCGCTGGTGGTGGAGAACATTTTCGGTTTGCCCGGCATTGGCCGCTATTTCGTCAACGCTGCGCTCAACCGCGACTACGGCCTCGTCCTTGGGACCACCATCGTCTACGTCTTCATCATCCTCATCCTCAATCTGATCGTCGACCTCGTCTATGCGTGGCTCGATCCCAAGGTGAGGTATCACTGATGGTCGACCTGACGGGGCGCAACAAGCAGGCGCTCAGCGCTTATGCCGCCGGCCTCGCCGAGGGCAGCGCACCGAGCGGCCGATCTCTCGCACAGGATGCCTTCCGCCGGTTGCGCGCCAACAAGGCGGCGCTCATCTCGATTTTCGTCGTGCTGCTGATCGTGATCGTCGCGTTTGTCGGCCCGAATTTTGTGCCGTGGAAGTTCGGCCAGGTCGACTGGACCGCCTTCCGCTCACCGCCGGACTGGGCGAAGGGCCATTATCTCGGCACCGACCAGAACGGCCGCGATCTTGCCGCCCGCCTGCTGCAGGGCACGCAGATGTCGCTGATGGTGGCGACGGTGGCGACGCTCGTCTCGGTCATCATCGGGGTCATCTACGGAGCGGTTTCCGGCTATTTCGGCGGCCGCGTCGATTCCCTGATGATGCGTTTCGTCGATGTGATGTACGCGCTCCCCTACATCATCTTCGTCATCATCCTGGTGGTGATCTTCGGGCGGTCGCCGGTGTTGCTTTTCGTCGGCATCGGCGCACTGGAATGGCTGACCATGGCGCGCATTGTCCGCGGCCAGACCCTTAGCCTGAAGGAAAAGGAATTCGTAGAGGCGGCGCGCGCCGGTGGGTCGCGGCCGTGGACAATCATCCGCCGGCACATCGTGCCGAACCTGACCGGCCCCGTGGTGATCTACGCCACGCTGACGGTACCCGAGATCATCATCACCGAGAGCTTCCTTTCCTATCTCGGCCTCGGCGTGCAGGAACCGCGGACGTCGCTCGGCACGCTGATCTCAAACGGCGCGCCGATCGCGGAGGTCCTGCCCTGGCTGCTGATCTTCCCGGCGGTCGTCCTCGTCACCCTGCTTCTGTCGCTGACCTATATCGGCGACGGCATCCGCGACGCCCTCGACCCGAAGGACCGCTGACATTGGGAGCCGTTCTCGAAGTCAGAGACCTCAACGTCACCTTTGCCCTGCACCAGCGCGAGGTGCATGCGGTGACCGATCTCAACTTCACCCTCAATGAGGGCGAAACGCTTGCGGTGGTCGGCGAGAGCGGCTCGGGCAAAACGCAGGCCTTCCTGGCGATGATGGGCCTGCTGGCGCGCAACGGCCGCTCGACCGGGACCGCCACTTTCGGCAATGTCGATCTGCTCGGACTGTCGTCGCGCCAGCTCGATCACTATCGCGGCCGCGACATCGCGATGATCTTCCAGGACCCGATGACGTCGCTCAATCCGAGCCTGAAGGTCAACAAGCAGCTCGCCGAGGTGCTGATCAAACATCGCGGCTATTCGCACGAGAACGCCGCCAAGCGCGTCATCGAAATGCTGGAGCGCGTCGGCATTCCCGAACCGGTGAAACGGGCGCGATCTTATCCGCACGAACTGTCCGGCGGCATGCGCCAGCGCGTGATGATCGCGATGGCGCTGCTGTGCGAGCCGAAGGTGCTGGTTGCCGACGAGCCGACCACGGCGCTCGACGTGACGGTGCAGGCGCAAATGCTGGAGCTGTTCGAGGAGTTGACCGACGATTTCGGCACCTCCCTCGTTCTCATCACCCACGACCTCGGGGTCGTTGCCGGTCTCGCCGACCGGATGATGGTGATGTATGCCGGCCGCGCCGTCGAGGTCGGCAAGGTCGACGATCTGTTCTACAATCCACGCCATCCCTATACCTTCGGTCTTCTCCACTCGACGACGCATGTCGAGAAAACCGGCGAACGCCTGGCGCCGATCCAGGGCCTGCCGCCAAGCCTCGAGCATCTGCCGAGTGGCTGCGCCTTCCATCCGCGCTGCGCCTTCAAGATGGACATTTGCGAGCGCGAGCGCCCGCCCCTGACCAAGCGCGACGATGGCCGCCTCGCCGCTTGCTTCTACGAGGGCGAGATGGTGCGCGATAAACTGGAGGCGGCCGCGTCATGAACGTTCTCGATGTCCAGCATCTGACCAAGCGGTTCGCCGTTCCGGGCGGCCTCCTGCGAAAATCTCTGAGCCTGACGGCCCTCGACGATGTCAGCCTGACGGTCGCCAATGGCGAGACGCTGGGCGTCGTCGGCGAGAGCGGCTGCGGCAAGACCACGCTCGGGCGCTGCATCCTGCATCTGGTGAAGCCGGACGAGGGCGTCGTCTCGCTCTATGGTCAGGACCTGACGTCGGTGTCGGCAGAAACGCTGCGCATGATGCGGCAGGATCTGCAGATCATCTTCCAGGATCCGCTGGCATCGCTCAATCCGCGTATGACTGTCGGCGAAATCATCGGCGATCCGCTGCGCTCGTTCCTGCCCGACATGTCGCGGCAGGACCGTCGGACGCGTGTCATCAAGATCATGGAGGCGGTCGGCCTTCTGCCCGAGATGATCAACCGCTATCCGCACGAATTCTCTGGCGGCCAGGCACAGCGCATCGGCATCGCCCGCGCCTTGATCACCGAACCGAAGCTGGTGGTATGCGACGAGCCGGTGTCGGCGCTCGACGTCTCGGTCCAGGCGCAGATCCTCAATCTGCTGGCCGACCTCAAGGATGAGTTCGGGCTGACGCTTGTCTTCATCAGTCACGATCTATCGGTCGTGCGCCATGTCAGCGACCGGATCATCGTTCTGTATCTCGGCCAGATCGTCGAGATGGCGACCGGCGACGACCTCTATCACCAGCCGAAGCACCCCTATACGCGCGCCTTGCTGACGGCGATCCCGATCGCCGATCCGAAGAAGGCGCGCGCCCGTACCATCGAGGGCCTCGTCGGCGAAGTCCCCTCGCCGATCAATCCGCCATCCGGATGCCGCTTCCGCACGCGCTGCCCTTACGCCATCGCCGCCTGCGCCGAGACGCGGCCGCCGCTCGAATGGATCGGCACGAACCGGCAGGTCGCCTGCATCCGCTGGGAAGAAATCGACCGGCTTGGCAAGGCGGCGGCAACGCGGCCGCTCGCCGAGAAGCAGAGCGCCCCGCAGCCGGCCTAGCTACCGGCGACCCTGACGACCAGGCCTCGCGCACCGCGCATATCGAGAGCGGAGCCGGCCGGCGTCTGCACGAAACGCAGCACGGCGTTGTCGCAGTGAATGCAGCGCAGGATCGCGCCCATCGCGCCACCATAGACGTGGATCGTGCCGAGTTCGGCGCTGGCGCCGCACTGCCCGCAAGTGAGGATCGCTGTGGTGACGTCGCCGACGAACAGGTCGGAAAGCATGCCGGCGATCGCATTGCCGTCGAGGGGCGCGAAATCGTCGATAGGCTGAATGTCCATCATCACACTCCCGTTGGCCCGAAGCGTTCGGTCTTGACCATTTCCGGCGCGTGGCCGAGTTCCACCAGTGTTCGCGACGCGGCCTCGACGAGACCCGTCGGACCGCAGATATAGATTCGCGGGCGCTCGCTCGGCGGGAAGCCGACGCGCGCCAGCATCTCGGCGTCGATCCGCTTCTTCTCGCCGGTCCAACCGGCCGGCTGCGCGTCGGTCAGCGCATGGACAACATTGAGGCCACTGTCATCGGCAGCGAGGCGATCGAGTTCGTCGCGATAGATGATGTCGCCCTCGCTGCGCGATGAATAGAGGAGCGTGGCCGGCACCGTGACGCCGGCGGCGGCACGGTGGCGCAGCATCGCCATCAGTGGCACGACGCCCGATCCACCGGCGATCAGGAACAGCGGCTCGCGCATCGCCGAGCGCCAGACGAAATGGCCGCCGATCGGACCGCGGATCTGGAAGCGGTCGCCGGCCTGCGCTTCGGTGGTGAGATAGGTCGAGACCTCGCCCGCCTCGAGATGCTGAACCGTGAGCTCGATGCGCGGCTCTTCCGGCGGCGAGGCGATGGAATAGCTGCGCTGCGCCTGATAGCCGTCTTCGCCGGTCAGCCTGACATCGAGATGCTGGCCGGCGAAATGTCCGGGCCAGCCGGGAACATCGAGGAAGAGGCTGCGCACCTTTGCCGCTTCATCGCGTAGTTCGATGATTTCGGCGGTCAGCCAAGTCAGGCGGCGAAATCCGGCCTCTGGGGCGTCAGTCGCCCGCATAGCGCTGCTCCCGCCAGGGATCACCGTACATGTTGTAACCGAGCTGTTCCCAGAACCCCGGTTCGTCGTCGGCGATGAATTCGAGGGAGCGGACCCATTTGGCGCTCTTCCAGAAATAGAGGTGTGGCACGAGCAGGCGCGCTGGCCCGCCATGGGCGGGCGCGAGTGGCAGCCCGTCGAATTCGGTGGCGATCATCGCCTTGCCGTCGAGCAGATCTTCCAGCGGAATGTTGGTCGTGTAGCCGCCGTCGCAATGCGCCATGACATAAGCGCTCGGCGGATCGATGCCCGCGGCGTCGAGCAGATCGTCGATCATGACGCCGCGCCAGCGCGTATCGAGCTTCGACCATGATGTGACGCAGTGGATGTCGACGGTCTTGTCGGTTTGCGGCAGCGCTCCGAACTCGCTCCAGTTCCAGCCGGCGACGTCGGTGCGATCCTCGCGCAAGGTGAAGCTCCAATCGTCGAGGTCGGTGCGCGGTGTCGGTCCGGCCGACAGCACCGGGAAGTCGGTAACGACATGCTGCCCCGGCGGCACGCGATCGGACCGTGCCTCTGCCGGCCGATGGGCGCGAAATCCGCGTGAGATTGGGGGTTCGCTCATCGCAATCACCAAGCCTCCAACTAAGCCGGGTCGCACGATATCCCAACATCCGTTCGGCGGCGATTGGATTGTGCGGAGGTTCGCCAAGGCGACATGGCGACTTCACATATTCGTCGTCGAAGGCACGCTAGGGTCTGGCGAAACGCGCTTCCAGATTAGAACCACTTCACTTTGAAGTACTTCTAACCTATTGAATTAGCAAGGGAATAGCCTTGACCTCACCTAGGATTGAGGCCACAGGAAGGCCGCAGCCGCGCTATCCAGCGACGGCTGGAAAACTTCAGCAGCGAGGCCT
Organism: uncultured Alphaproteobacteria bacterium; assembly: GCA_963732865.1. GTDB lineage: Bacteria > Pseudomonadota > Alphaproteobacteria > Rhizobiales > Kaistiaceae > JADLGL01. The sequence continues at coordinate 136,521 of CAVTBC010000002.1, forward strand.
TGACCCTCGCCGATTTGAGGACGCGACATGATGATGCGAACCAGCCTGCGGACCGCCGGCACTCTGGCGCTTTTGGCCTTCGCCCCGATCAGCGCCGACGCCCAGGAATCCGCGCGGCCCGACGCCGCGGCCGTCGTCGCCAATTATGCCGATATCGCTCAGGCCGGATACGAAGATTCCCTAGCGCTGGCCGTAGTGCTGCGCGGTGCGGCCGCGGCGCTGATCGCCTCCCCCAGCGAGGAGACGCTTGCGGCGGCCCGCGCCGCCTGGATCGCATCCCGCGTCCCCTATATGCAGACCGAGGCCTATCGCTTCGGCAACATCATCGTCGACGAGTGGGAAGGCCGGGTGAATGCGTGGCCGCTTGACGAAGGCCTGATCGACTATGTCGCCTCCTCCTATGGCCTGGAGAACGATCTCAACCAGTTCTACACGCTGGACGTCATCGCCAACCCGATCCTGCATGTCGGCGGCCGGGAAATCGACGCGACGGAAATCACAGCGGATCTGCTCACCAACACCTTGCAGGAGCTTGGCGGCGTCGAAGCCAATGTCGCCACCGGCTACCACGCAATCGAATTTCTCCTGTGGGGCCAGGATCTCAACGGTACGGGCCCTGGCGCCGGCAACCGGCCCTACACCGACTACGACCTGACGAACTGCACCGGCGGCAATTGCGACCGTCGCGGCGCCTATCTGCAGGCGGTCACCGATCTTCTCGTCTCCGATCTCGAAGAGATGGCGGCCGACTGGCAGGCGGACGGTCCCGCACGGGCGGCGGTCGTCAACAATCCGCTCGACGGTCTGCGTTCGGTGTTCATGGGCCTCGGTTCGATGTCCTATGGCGAACTCGCCGGGCAGCGGATCAAGCTTGGTCTCCTGCTGCACGATCCGGAGCAGGAGCATGACTGCTTCTCGGACAACACCTACAACTCCTATTATTATGACGCTCTCGGCCTGCAGAACGTCTATCTCGGCCGCTATGTCCGCATCGACGGCAGCGTTGTCGAAGGGCCGAGCCCGGCCGATCTCGTCAATGCCGCTGACCTCGATGTCGGCGCGCTGATGGCGCAAAGGCTCGACGAGACGATGCAGGCGATGTCCGTCCTGAAGACGCGCGGCGAGACCGTCGAAGCCTATGACCAGATGATTGGCGAGGGTAACACCGAAGGCAACGCGGTGGTCCAGGCGACGGTGGATGCGCTCCTCGCGCAGACCACGGCGATCGAGGCGGCCGTCGTGGCGCTCGATCTTGGCCCGCTGGAACTGGAACGTTCCGACGCGCTCGACAATCCGCAGGCCGTATTCGAATAGGCAGAATTAAGACGAGGGCGGCGCCCCGCGCCGTCGCAAAAGGCTGATGATGAGACCCGACGCTAGCGCACGCCTCTACGCCATCGCCGCCTTCGCCGCCGGGATCGGTGTGATCGCGGCGGTGGCGAGCCCTTCCGCCGAGCGCCCCGACCTCGACCCGGCGGACCGCGACCGCATTGCCGCGATCGTTGCGCCGACGACAAACTTCGATGCAGCGGAAGCCTTCGAGGCCAATCCCGGTGGCGCGACGACGACGCCAAGGACCGACCGCGACGCCTTCTCGCAGCCATCGGCCAATCTCGATTTCGCAGCGCGCGCCGATTTCACGGTCGGTGACGGCGTCTTCCGCACGCTGTGGGTCTCCGCGCCATCCTCGACGACATCGTCAGATGGCCTCGGCCCGTTGTTCAATGCGCGCGGCTGCCAAGAATGCCACATCAAGGACGGCCGCGGCCATCCGCCGGCAGCCGGCGCGACCGATGCCGTGTCGTTCCTGATGGCCCTTTCCTATCCAGACGGCACACAATCCGCCTACGGCCATCAGCTGGAAGATTTCGCGGTGGCCGGCCTACCCGCCGAAGGACGTATCTCGGTGACGTACAACGAGCAGCCGGTCAGTCTCGCCGGGGGCGAAGTCGCCAGCCTGCGCGTGCCACACTACGAGATCACCAATCTCGGCTATGGGCCGCTGCCGGAAGGCTCGGTGCTGTCGCCGCGCATCGCCCCGCAGATGATCGGCCTCGGCCTTCTTCAGGCGATCTACCCGAACGATATTCTCGCCCAGGCCGATCCCGACGACGCCAATGGCGACGGGATCTCCGGCCGCGTCAGCTGGGTAATCGACATGGCGACCGGCGAGACCGCCATTGGCCGGTTTGGCTGGCGCGCGTCGCAGCCCAGCATCGCCGATCAATCGGCGGTCGCATTTGCCAACGATATGGGCCTCGGCACCGAGCTCAACCCGCTGCCGCATGGCGACTGCACGACGCTGCAGACGGATTGTCTGGCGGCGCCGATGGGTGCGGATGAAGGCCAACCCGAGGTCGACCCGCAACTCTTCAGCCTCGTCGTCTTCTATGCCAGCCACCTCGCCGTTCCGGAACGGCGCGACTATGACGACCCGCAAGTGCTCGCCGGCAAGGAGCTGTTTTACGACACTGGCTGCACCAGCTGTCACACGCCGAAATACGTAACCTCGAACGATCCGGGCATTCCGGACGAGCTGCGGCGGCAACTGATCTGGCCGTACACGGACCTCTTGCTCCACGATATGGGGCCGGGCCTCTCAGATGGCGGGGGCGACGGCTATGAATGGCGCACGGCGCCGCTGTGGGGCATTGGCCTCACCGAGGCCGTCAGCGGCCACACCCAATTCCTGCATGACGGCCGCGCGCGCACCCTGCTCGAAGCGATCCTTTGGCATGGCGGCGAGGCACAGGCGGCCCGTGACGCTGTCGTGAACATGACCCCGGAGCAGCGCGCGGCCCTGCTCCGCTTCCTGGAGTCGCTGTGATGATCGCTGCCGCACGCCCGCGCTTTCGCCTATTTCTGCGCCCGGCCCTCGTGGCTGCCATCGCCGCGCTCGGCTCGACCGCCGGCGCCGCTTCCACCGTCGCGCCGCAACAGGAGGCGACGGGCCTTGGCGGTTTCGTCGCGCGCGCCGTGGACAACGTCATTGCCCCCGGCTTCATGAATCTCGACGATGCCGTCAAGGAGCTCGACGCCGAAGTCGGCGCCTATTGCGCGGCGCCGAGCGCCGATGCGTTCGTCGCCGTCGACGCGTCCCTCGAGCAGACCGTCATCGCCTGGGGCCACGTGCAGTTTCTGCCGATCGGGCCCCTCGACGCCGACAATCGGCGCGACCGCTTCTTCTTCTGGCCGGACCCGCGCGGCACGACGTTGCGGCAGATCCAACCGGTCATCATCGATCAGGACGAAACCGTCACCGACGCGGCGCAGCTGCATGACAAGAGCGTTGCTCTGCAGGGGCTGGGTGCTCTCGAATATGTCCTCTACGGCACCGGCGCCGACAGCGTTCTTGCCGGCAACGCGGAGGGACAGTTCCGCTGCCGCTACGCAACGGCGATCACCGGCGGGCTCGTGGCGATAGCGGACGATCTGGTCACGGAGACGGCAGCCGGGTCAGACTTCGACCAACTCATCCGCAACCCCGGTTCGGACAATGCGGTCTATCCGACGGCCGATGCCGCGATGGCCGATCTTGTCATCGCCGCCGGCAAGGCGATCGAACTCGACCGCGACAGCCTGCTGCTCCCGGTGCTGGGCGAGGCGCTCGAATTTGCCCGGCCGCATATCGCGCCATTTTGGCGGAGCGGCCTGTCGATGACCTTCCTGAAGGCGCTCGCGGATGGATCGCAGCAATTGCTCAATGGCGGCGATCTGCTTCAAGTTCTGCCTGACGACAGCGTTTGGATTCAGGATTCGCTCGACTGGGAATTCGCTTCGATCGCCGACGCGCTCCCCTCGGATGACAGATCGATCGATCTGGCGGCGATCGATGGCGACTATCGACAGGCGCTGTTCCGCCTCGTCGCCTACACCGACAACCTCAAATCGCTGATCGGGATTTCCCTCCCGCGTGCGCTCAATCTCTCCGGGTTCAATTTCGCCGATGGAGATTGAGCGCCGCGCGTTCATGAAATGCGCCGCAGCAGCGGCGCTGACGCTGGTCGGACCGGCAATCCCGCGCGCCGTCGCCGCTGATGGCGCGCCACGCTATCTCAGCGCCTGCCGGCTTTCCGACGGCGGCTATGCCGTCGCCGAGTTCGATCCCGAGGGGATGATCGTGCTGACGATCGCGCTGCCCAATCGCGGTCATGGCTTCGCCGTCACCGCCGACGGGCGCCGCGCCGTCGCGTTCTCGCGCCACCCCTACACCATCGCGGTCGCCTTCGATGTCGGCGGCGGCAACGCGCCGACGGTGTTCACCTCCCCCGCGGACCGGCATTTCTACGGCCATGGCGTCTTCACTTCCGGTGACCGCCTGCTGCTGGCGACGGAGAACGATTTTGACAATGGCCGCGGCGTGATCGGCGTCTATGACGTTGCCTCCGGCTTCAACCGCATCGGCGAGATCGACAGCAGCGGTGTCGGTCCGCATGAACTGGTGATGCTCGCCGACAACCGCACGGCGGCGATCGCCAATGGCGGCATCGACACGCACCCGATGACGGGCGATGCCAAGCTGAACATCCCGACGATGGATCCATCGCTCGTCTTCATCGACACCGACAATGGCGACATCATCGCCGAGCACCGGCTCGATCAGTCGCTGCACCAGCTGTCGATCCGGCATCTCGCCGTCGATGCGGCGGGCGCGGTGTGGTTCGGCTGCCAATATGAAGGGGCGGAAAGCGATCAGCCGCCGCTGATCGGCCGCGCCGGTCCCGATTTCGCGCCGCGCATGCTGTCCGAAGCGCCCGAACTGCGCGCCGCGCTGCGCAACTATATCGGCTCGGTCGCGGTGACGGCGGATGGCAGCGTCATCGCCGCGTCGTCGCCGCGTGGCGGGCAGATCGTCTTCATCGACGTCGCGGGCAACGTGCTGGGCAGCGAAGCGCTCGCCGATGGCTGCGGGATAGCGGCGATCGACAATCGGCGATTGATGGCGACGTCGGGCGCCGGCGACGTCACCACCATCGGTCCCGACGCAGCTATCGACCGGCTGACCACGGCCGACGTTTCCTTCGACAATCATATTTCGCGCCTCCGATCCGCCTGACGGCGGACACGCTGACGCAGGGCGGCGCCGTCACGAATTCCCACCGCCAGCCAAAACTCCAATCGTTTCAAAGGCGTCGTCAGCGCGTTCCGGCGGCGACATGAAACCGCAACAAATCAGTCACCGCATCGTCGTCGCCAAGCCACAGCGGCGCAATCCACAACGACTACCCGGAGCGGGCACACTACCCCTTCCGAGGAGCACATCATGCTTAGGAAATTCACCCTCGCGGCGGCGCTGATCGCGTCGACCGCCATCCCGGCCATGGCCCAGGATTTTGGCCAGACCGTCGAAAACATGCTCGCCGATCAGTCTCTCGCCCTTTTCGGCGTGCAGGCTCCGCTGACGACCGCCGTTCCGGAAACCGGCGACGGCTACCGCACGGCGAATGACGCCGCGACCGACGCGCTCGCCGTGGCCCCCGGTCTGACGGCGACTTTCCTCACCCGCGATGCCGCCAATGCCTGGGACCAGATGGCATTCTATCCGGCTGAAAATCCAACGCACCTCATCGGTTGCGTTGAGGGTAGCCGGGAAGAGATCGCCGCCGGCAAGTTCAACCCGAGTGTTCAGCGCGTTTCGCTGACCGACGGCACGGTTGAGACCATCCTCCGCGGCCTGACCTCCTGCGATCCGGTTCGCCTCACGCCCTGGGGCACGATCCTCGTCGGCGAAGAGCGCACCGACGGTCTCACCTATGAGATCCTCGACCCGCTCAACGTCACCAACGCCACCGTCCTCAACCGCGCGACCGGCGAGACGGATGACCCCGAGCACGTCGTTGGCCGCCTGGCGCTGGCGACGATCGGTTATGAAGGAATCGGCATCACGCCTGAGGGCGTCGTCTATGCCGGCGACGAGCTCCGCCCGGGCACCGGTACGCCGGATGCCGATGGCGGCGCGATCTTCAAGTTCATCCCGGACCATCCGGTGATGGGCGGCATGATCACTTCGCTCAATGACTCGCCCTTCGTCTCGGGCAGCGTCTATGCGATGCAGGTTTCGTGCATCGATGATGGCGCGCAGTTCGGCCAGGGCTGCGACATCGGCAACGCCACCTGGATCGAGGTGAATGCCGCTACCGCCCGCACCGACGCCGACAGCATGGGCGCCACCGGCTACTACCGTCCGGAAGATGGTCTGCTCGATCCGGCCTATGCCGGCGAAGGCGTCCGCTTCTGCTGGACCAACACCTGGGAAGAAGGGGCGCAGAGCTACGCCGAGGTGCTCTGCCTCGTCGACACCACCCCGTCCGAGGTTACCGCATCCGACGGCACGGCGCTGCTCAACACCGCTGTCAGCCGCTTCGTCCAGGGCGACATGGTGGCGAACTCGTTCGACAATCTCGAGTTCCAGCCCGGCACCGGCATCATGTATGTGGTCGAGGATCACCCGAATGGTGACATCTGGGCCTGCCTGCCGGACGGCACCGATCGCGACCTGATGACCGATGGCTGCATCAAGGTGTTCACCGTCAAGGACACCACAGCTGAGCCGACCGGCTTCATCTTCGCGCCGGATGGGCTGACCGCCTATGTGTCGATTCAGCATTCGGACGACAGCAACATGGCGACGGTCGACGATTATGGCACCGACGACCTCGTCAGGATCACGGGCTTCCAAACTCCCGCGATGTAGTTCTGACTGACTGAAGTGCATAGCGAGAGGGGGGACCATCGGTCCCCCCTCTTTGCGTTTGCAGGCCAATGCCGGCGTTCAGCGAAAGAGCGCGCCCGAGCCGGGATGGCCGGCCTCGAAGGCGAAGGCGATCTGCGGATCGGTGACGAGCAGGCTCGGATCCTTGCCCTCGTAGTCAAGACGCTGCAGCACGTCACGCATGAGGTTCAGCCGCGCCAGGCGCTTGTGATCCGTGTGGATCAGCGTCCAGGGCGTGACTGGACTATGGGTGCGGGCGAGCATCTCGTCGCGGGCCTCGCTGTAGCCCTGCCAATGCTCCACCGCGACCGCGTCGATCGGGCTTTCCTTCCACCGCGTCAGCGGGCTTTCCAACCGTTCCTCCAGCCGCTTCGTCTGCTCGGCCTTGCTGATATCGAGATAATATTTGATCAGCTTCAGGCCGGACCGGACGAGGATCTCCTCGAACGCCGGCACAAGCTGAAAGAACAACTCGACCTGCGCGGGCTTGGCGAAGCCCATGACGCGTTCGACACCGGCGCGATTGTACCAACTGCGGTTGAACAGAACGAACTCGCCGGCCTTCGGGAGTTGCGCCACCCAGCGCTGGAAATACCAGCTCTCGGTCTCCTGGTCGGTCGGCTTGCCGAGAGCGACGACGCGCGTCTCGCGCGGGCTGAGATGCTGGACGACACGCTTGATGACACCGTCCTTGCCGGCGGCGTCGCGGCCTTCGACGAGCACCAGGATCTTCTCGCCGGTCGCGATGAAATGATGTTGCAGCTTCACCAGCTCGATCTGCAGTTGCTTGAGCTGGCGCTTGTACGCCGGCTTGGCGATGCCGTGACGGTCTTCGGCAGTGTCTTTCCGGTGCGCGCTTGATTCAGCCATGGCGTTTTTCCGATTGGGGCGCAGAGCCGTTGACCGTGACGATGGTCTTGGTGAAGGTCGGGCGCAAGAGAGGCGCCCACGATGCCGACCATCGCCGTCAACGGTCTGGACTTCCACTATCAGCTGACAGGTCCTGCAGGGGGCCCCGTCGTCGTCTTCGTCAACGCGCTCGGCGCGACGACCGATATGTGGCGCGAGCAAGTGGCCGAACTCGGCCGGCGCTATCGCTGCCTCGTCTACGACGCCAATGGACATGGCGCCACGTCCGCTAAGGCAATGCCACCCATGATCGATGCGCTCGCCGATGATCTTGCGGCGCTGCTGAGCACACTTGGGCTTGCCCGCGCGGACATTGTCGGCGCTTCGATCGGCGGCATGACCGCCCAGGCCTTCGCCGCGAAATATCCCGACAAGGTCGATCGCCTCGTCCTCATCGCGACGACGCCTAAAATGCCGAGCCCGGCGCCATGGACCGAACGGGCCGCCGAGGTGCGGCGCGACGGCCTCGGCAATGTTGCCGACGCCGCGATGCGGCGCTGGTTCCTGCCGGCCTTCGCCGCGGTGCATCCGGAGCGCATCGCGGAAACCCGCGACCGCTTTCTCGCCACCGACGGCGAGGCCTATGCCCACGCCTGCGAGGCGATCGCCGCCATGGACCTCACCGGCGTGATCGCCGCCATCAGGGCGCCGACGCTGGTGATGGCGGCGGCGGAGGACGCCGGGACACCTCTTTCCGCCGCGGAGACGCTGCGCTCGACCATCCCGGGAGCAACACTGCTGATCGTCCCGGGCGCCGCCCATATGGTGGCGATCGAGCAGGCCGCCGCGGTCAGCGCCTGGATTGGCGCATTCCTTGACCTTCATCGAGACGGCGCGCAGGCTTAGTTTCACTGCGGACCGCGGCCGCCCGCGATCCACCGGCAAGTGGGCGCATTTCTTGCGTCGCCTGAGTGTGGTTCAGGCACATCTCGGCAAACCAGGGGTATGGCGATGCGTTTTGGAATGGTTGGCCTTGGCCGGATGGGGAGCGGCCTGGCGCGGCGGGCGACGCGCGCCGGACTGGAATGCGTCGGCTTCGATCCGGACGCGGCGCTGGTCTCGGCGCTGGCGGCCGAGGGCATCGGCGGGGCGCAGTCGCTCGCCGAGATGGTGGCGCAGCTGCCGGCACCGCGGACAATCTGGGTGATGGTGCCGGACAAGGTCACGGGCCGGGTGGTCGACGAGCTCGCCGGTCTGCTTGATGTCGGCGACACCATCATCGACGGCGGCAACAGCAACTACCGCGACTCGGCCGATCGTGCCGCGGTGCTCGCCGATCGCGGCCTCTATTTCGTCGATGTCGGGACCAGCGGCGGTGTGTTCGGCCTTGAACGCGGCTTCTGCCTGATGATCGGCGGCGAGGAGAAGGCCGTCGCGCCGCTCGAGCCGCTCTTCGCCGCTCTCGCCCCCGGCGTTGAATTGGCTGAGCGGACGCCGGGGACTAACGGCGCGCCAAGCGCCGCCGAGCAGGGCTACCTCTATTGCGGACCGCCGGGCGCCGGCCATTTTGCCAAGATGGTCCACAACGGCATCGAATACGGCATGATGGCCTCGATCGCCGAGGGCATGAATATCCTCGCCAAGGCCAACGATCCGACGGTGTCGCGCTACTACCGCTATGATTTCGACATTGCTGCCCTCGCCGAGGTCTGGCGACGGGGCAGCGTCGTCTCGTCCTGGCTGGTGGACCTCACCGCGGCGGCGCTTTCCGAGAGCCCCGATCTTGCCGGCTTTACCGGCCATGTCTCCGATTCCGGCGAAGGCCGCTGGACCGCGCATGCCGCCGTCGATCTCGGCGTCCCGGCGCATACGCTGACGGCGGCCCTGTTCGACCGGTTCAATTCCCGCGGCAATGCCGATTTCGGCAACCGCATCCTCTCGGCCATGCGTGCCCAGTTCGGTGGTCATCGCGAAGTGAAAAGCAACGGCTCATGATTGCAGAACGCGCCGATGCGCTGGTGCTGTTTGGCATCACCGGCGACCTTGCCGAGAAGAAGCTCTTTTCGGCGCTCTATAATCTGACCAAGCGCAACCGCCTGCCGGCGAAGGTCATTGGCGTCGCCTCCTCGCCCTGGGATCTCGACCAGCTGCGCGCCCATGCGCACAACGCGCTGGTCAAGGCCGGGGTCAATGTCGACGACGCCGTGTTCGCCGAATTCGCCGGCGCGCTGCGCTACATTGCCGGCGACTATCGCGACGCCGACACATATGCGCGGCTGCGTGAAGAATTGGAGGGTTCCACCAAGGCGGTGTGCTATCTCGCCATTCCGCCCTCGATGTTTCAGGACGTCGTCGAAGGCATCGCCTCGGTCGACCCGGAACGCGCCGGGAGGCTGGTCCTGGAGAAGCCCTTCGGCCGCGACCTTACCTCGGCCGTGAATCTCAACACCACATTGCACAAGCTCTACGACGAGGAGTTGATCTACCGCATCGACCATTTTCTCGGCAAAGAGCCGATACAGAACCTCCTCGTCTTCCGCTTCGCCAATTCGATCCTCGAGCCGCTATGGAACCGGCATTTCGTTGATCGCGTGCAGATTACCATGGCTGAATCCTTTGGCGTCGAAGGCCGCGGCGGTTTCTATGACGGCGTCGGCGCCATCCGCGACGTCGTGCAGAACCATCTGCTGCAGATGGTCTCGCTCCTGGCGATGGAGCCGCCGGTCTCCGACACGCCGGACGCGCTGCGCGATGAGCGGGCCAAGGTGCTGATGGCGATGCGCCCGTTCGATCCGGCCAATGTCATCCGCGGCCAATATGACGGCTACCGCAACGAGGAAGGCGTGCCCGCCCATTCCGACACGGAGACTTTCGCGGCGCTGAAGACCGAGATCGATTCCTGGCGCTGGGCCGGCGTGCCTTGGTACATCGTCGCCGGAAAGCATATGCCGGCGACCGTCACCGAAGCGATCGTCCGCTTCAACCGCCCGCCGCGACCGCTTTTCACCGACGAGACTGATCAGCCGATGGCCAACTATCTCCGTTTCGAAATGAAGCCGCACGACCAAATCACGCTCTCCGTCCAGGCGAAGAAGCCCGGCAATGCGCTGGTCAGCCGCTCGGTCGAACTGAAGGTGATCGAACAGGAGAACCATCCGGAATCGCGCGACGCCTATGAGCGTCTGCTCGACGACGCGCTCAGCGGCGATGCCCGCCGCTTCGCCCGCCAGGACAGCGTCGAGGCGGCCTGGCGCATCGTCGAACCTATCCTGGCAAATGGCGCGCCGGTGCAGCCCTATTTCAAAGGCAGTTGGGGCCCGCCGGCCGCGGCGCCCTTCCTCGGCTAGCGGGCGGGTTGCGGTTGCAGATCGTTGCTGCCGACAATGTCGCCGAGACTGCCGCCGAATTGCTGGCCGACCGCTTGCGCGAATTGACCAAGGACGGCCGGCGGGCGTCGATCGCCATCAGCGGCGGCGAAACGCCATGGCCGACGCTCAACTGCCTCGCCTGTCTCGCCCTCCCCTGGGAAGCCATCGACCTCTATCAGGTTGATGAGCGCATCGTGCCTGCCGATGACCCGGCGCGCAATCTGGCGCGGCTTAGATCGGTGCTCGCCGACCGGGTGCCGGTGCGGCTTCATCCGATGCCGGTGGAGGCCGCCGACCTCGACCGGGCGGCGGCGGACTATGCCGCCGCGCTGCCGGCGGAACTCGACATCGTCCAGCTCGGCCTCGGCGGTGACGGCCATACGGCATCATTGGTGCCCGGCGATGCTGCGCTTTCCGTCACGGGCGCCGACGTGGCGCTGACCGCGCCTTACCAGGGCAACCGGCGCATGACCTTGACCTATCCGGCGCTGAACCGCGCCGGCATGATCCTTTGGCTGGTGAGCGGATCGGGCAAGCGCGAGGCGCTCGGCCGACTCCTCGCCGGGAGCGCCGCCATTCCCGCCAGCGGCATCGCCCGCGAGCAGGCGATCGTGGTCGCCGACCGCGCGGCCTTGGGTCCGTGGAGCGACCCGGCGCAGACCCGGGATTAACCATCCTGGTCGACAAATTCGGCCCGCGTCGCAACCTTAACGATCCGTTTCCGGATTTGACTCAAAACCATGTGTCGGGCTCGATCCATCCGCGGGCCGCAGAACAAGTACAGGGCGAAGGCGAGAAGGCACTGCATGAATCCGGCCATGACCAGACGCGGCCTATTGCAGCTTGGTGGCGCGGCATTGGCGGCTTCGACCGTGGCTTGGCCAAGGACGGGCCGCGCCCAGACCTCGGCGGGCTACACCAACATCCAGATCGTCGACACCGGTCACGGCACGAACGCGACGTTCCTCCGGCCTTTGGCCGACAATGGTGTGAAGACGATCTTTCGCTACTTCGCCCAGGAGGACAATCTTCCGGGCAAGAACATCACGACGCGCGAACGCGACATGATCTTCGATCATGGCCTGTCGATCGCCATCGTCTATCAATATCAATCGCATGCGGCGAACCGCTTCACCGCCGCCAACGGCACGCGGGACGCCCGCTTCTGTCTTGAGCGCGCGGCGGAGATCAGTCAGCCGGTCGGCTCGGCCATCTTTTTCGGCGTGGACAGCGACTCGCATACGGATGCAGCGGTCGTCGAATATCTCACCGCCGTTCGGCAAATCTTCAACAACCGCTATCAGATCGGCTGTTACGGTTCGGGTGCGCATTGCCAGGCGGTGCTCAACGCCGGTGTCGCCAATCTGACCTGGGTCGCCGAAGCTCCGGCCTGGGGCGGCACCAGACAGTTCATCAACTCCGAGCGCTGGACGCTCTATCAGAACAAGACGCAGATCGAGGACAGCCCGATCATGAGCGCCGGCGGCATTCCGATCGATACGGACGTGCTCAATCCGCTCTTCAACTCGATCGGCGCCTTTAACGCTCATGGCAACGTCATCGCCTATGATCCGACCCAGGTGCAGCTCGCCTATCAAAGCCGCATGTTCGTCGACGCGACCGAGCTCAATGTGCGCAGCAGGCCGAACGGCTCGGTGGTGACGCATATGTGCGTCGCCAGGACGGTGCATGTCCTCGGCGTCGAGCATGGTTGGGCGCATATCGACGTCAATGAGGACGGCCGCGGCGAAGGCTATTGCAGCGTTGACTACCTACGCCCGCTTAACCAGATGCCGGCCTATGTCAGCGGCTGCAGCAACGCGGCGGTGTAAGCGTCGGGCGGCTGCATTTGCGACGATCGGATGCTAGAACCCAGGCTCTGATTTGCCGGACCGCTTATGATGCGCGTTATTTCCTCCCTGTCCGCCGTCTTCCTCGCCGCGATCCTGATGCTCGCCGCACCGGCGACCGATCCGGCGGAATTCAGCGTCGACGCGGCCGCGCCCTCCCCTCCCGCCAACGACACGGAAAAGGCGCCCGACGGCCTCCAGCTCCTGCACCAACTTGTCGGCACGCATCAGGCGGACAAGGTTCCGGGCGCAAGCTACCGGGGCGACGACAGTTGCCGCTACGCCAATGACGGCGAATGCGACGACCCACGCATCGGCACCGGCGCCTGCCAGGCCGGCACCGACTACAGCGACTGCTGGCGCATCGCGCAGGGCGTCGAGGACGACAGCTGTCGTTACGCTAATGACGGCGAGTGCGACGAACCGGAATTCGGCACGGGCGCCTGCACACAGGGGACCGACCGCACCGATTGCGGCGATATCGGCTATCTCCGCTTTCAGGACGACACCTGCGCCACGGCCTTTGACGGCGTCTGCAACGAGCCCGGCGTTGGCAATGGCACTTGCGCCGCGCGCACCGACCGCGCCGACTGCCTCGGACGCGACCGGCCGATGCAGATCACCGATCATTTCTTCGGCCATGATGACCGCGTGCTCATGGATATGAGCCAGTTCCCCTGGTCGGTGATCGGGATCTTGGAAGTGAGCGATGGGGAATGCACGGCAACGCTGGTCGCGGAGGATGTGATCGTCACCGCGGCGCATTGCATCAAGAACGAGAGCGGCGCGATCGATGCCCGGGCCGACTTCCGCACCGGAGTCGGCGTGCCCGGCGCGACCCGCTCAGCGCGCGTCATCGGCTATCTCGTCGGCGAGCCCGGCGGCGACAAGGCAATGGACGAATCCGACTATGACTGGGCGTTGCTTCGGCTCGATCAACCGCTCGGCCGTGACCTCGGCTTCGTCGGCGGGCGGCCGCTATCCGACTACAGCCGTGAGCAGGCGCTCCTCGTGTCGCTCTACCAGGCGGGTTACAGCTGGGACACCGGCGATCATCTGTCGGGCAATATCGGCTGCTCGGTGCTGGAGCTTGAGGGCGCCAACCGGATACGGCACAATTGCGACACAACGCTTGGCGATTCAGGCTCGCCGCTGATGATCGAAGACGGCGGGGCCTATTTCATCATCGCCACCGACTCGTCCTTCGATTCCGTGGCCGTCGGACCGGTGGTCAATGTCGCGACCCGGGCCGATGCCTGGGTGCCACTGCTGGCCGATTTCGCCGCGGGCCGGATCGGCACGGAAGTCAGCCCTGCAGGCGGAAAGGCGCCGACGCGAAAATCGCTGCCCGTGCTCTAATGCGCGTGCGAATGGGTGGGATCGCCGAACCGCACGGCGGAGCGCTCCCGCGCCTTGCGGGCTTCCTCTTCGCGATCCTTCGGTGGTGCGTTGGTAATCATCGAGGCCAGCAGTTCGCGCGTCGCTGACGCCACCTGATCGACGGCGCGGTTGAACGCGGCTTCGTTGGCCTGGGAGGGCTTGATGAAGCCGCTGAGTTTCCTGACGAATTGTACCGACGACGCCCGGATCTCCTCTTCGGTGGCGGGCGGATCGAAATTGAACAGCGTGCGAATGTTGCGGCACATGAGCTAGGGTCCCGTTCTGGCCCGCGGCAGACCTTCCGCCGCTTGCCGATCAGCCTGCCGCCGACGCGGCGGGCGGTCAACTCAGATGGAGGAGCAGATGATCAGCGTGCGACAGACCGCCGAAGGCGACCCGATGCGGTTTGACGTGACGATCAGCGAGGGCGGCAGCAGCACGCAGCACGAGGTGACCGTCGCGGCCGGCGAAATGGCGCGCCTGAGCCAAGGCAAGCAGACCCCCGAGGCGTTGATCGAGGCGTCGTTCCGCTTCCTGCTCGACCGCGAGGGTAAGGAATCGATCCTCCGCCGGTTCGACCTCACCATCATCTCGCGCTACTTCCCGGACTTCGAAGGCGCGCTGCCGCGCTATCTCGGCTGATGCTTTTTCCGCGCGGCTCATCGATCGGCTTCTTCGGCACCTTCGGCCGCTCGTCGGACCTGCGCCAGCTCGACGCGGCGCTGCGCGCTGTCGACGTGCACCCGCGAATGGTGACCGAAGCCGTCAAACTCGCCGCCGTCCGCTTCATCAAGGATGCGCATGGGGATGGCGAGCCGCCCGTGGCCGCCTATCGCCGCGCCGCCGAGTTGATCGGCTATTGCGTCATCGGCGCCAACGCCTTTGCCGGCGCCAATAGCGAAGAACTCCTGCAGGCCGTTGAACAGCGGATCGAAGCCGCCCTCGAATTCAGCACCGGCCTCGACGCCAAACTGGTGCTGCTGACGCTGCACGCCAAGGTGATCCAGCCGAGCGTGGTCGAGGCCTTTGGGCTGGAAAGCGACGACCCGCCCGAGGCCTGATCAGGCGGCGGGCAGCATCTCAAGCGCCGCGGTGACGGCGCGCGAATGCTCGGCCGAGGAGAAGCCCGTCAAGTCGCCGGGCGGAAGTTGATGCTCGCTGACGGCCCCCTGCCGGCGCACATACACGACAGGATGCACGGCACCGGTCCCATCCGACTCCATCGCCATCGCCACGCCATCACCGCCGCGTCCGTCGAGGAATGTCGTCAGCGGCACGACGCCGAGATCGACGAAGCCACCGTCTGGCGACGCCATCAGAGCGCGGGCGAGATAGCCGCGCTGATGCCAAAGGTCGGGGCTTTCCTCGGCCTCGTTGATGAGCAGCGGCGCGATGGCCTCCGGCGCGATATTTGGCCGTTCGATGGTCTTGCCGAATTCCTTTTCGGCGACGTGCCGGGCCAGGATGCGGGCGTTGTAGCGGGCGCCATGCACCGCGCCGGAATTGGGCGGGATGCCGTATTTGCCGAGGCTCGGCGCGCCCTGCGTGATCGTGCCGGCGAAGTAGATGCCCGGCAGGCTGGCGCTCTCCCACCAATCGGTCTGCGCCGGCAGGCGGCTCTGGCCGAAGGTCGCGACGCCGATCGACGGCAGATCGCGCAGCGGCGTGATGAACCCGGTGGCGTTGATGACATCGTCGGCCGAGACATGCGTGTTCTGCGCGTCGGCGGCGCGCTTCAGCGTCACCTGCAGCGCATTGCCCGAGGGAGCGATGCCCTCGATCGCGGCGTCGATAATGGCGCAGCCGCCGCCGATGACATTGTCTTCGAAGGGCTGCAGATAGCGGGCTCTGACGCCGACCAGAGATTTGGTAACGACGGATAGCTTTGCCGGCGATGGCGAGGCAAGGGTGACCGACTTCGCCCATTGCAGAAGGCCAGAGGCGAGCTCGAAGCCGGAGTTGCGCTTGCCGATGATGAAGACTCGGCGGCCGGCATAGTCGGACGCCTTGCCGACATCGGCATAGTGCTTGGCGTATTCGATGCCCGGAATATGCGGGCTCCAGGGTTCGGCGACACCGACGGCGAAGATCGCCACCTTGCAGCGATAGACGCCGTCTGACGTGGTGAGCGCGAAGCGATCGCTGCTGCCGTCATCGACCAGGGCCGTCGATTGCCAGGTGCAGCCATAGCGGATCTTGATCGCCGCCCGCTCCGCGAAGTCGGCGAGATTGGCCTCCATCTCCGAACGCGCCGGAAAGTAGGACGCGCCGTCCATATGTTTGGCCTGCAGCGATTTGAGCTCCGGCTCGTCGCCGAGGAGGCTGTTCCAATCGGTGCGCTCGAAGCGGCGCGAACCCGGTCCGTCCGGTGCGTAGGGCTTGGTCCAGGACAGGAGCCGCTGGAACAGCGGCCATTTGCGGAACATGCCGCCGGGCGTTTCATCGGCGGAGATGACGGCATGTTCGATGCCATAGCGACGCAGCGAATAGGACATCTGCAGCCCGCCCGGGCCGCTACCGACGACGATCACCGGATAGGAGCCGGGAGGAAAGGGGCGTTGATCCTCGGCCATCGGGGCCACGCTCAGTTGCGCCAGGCATTGGCGGCGCGGAGGCGCCGCGCCTGGACCTGGAGCATGCGATACATCAGCCGCGGATAGGCATTGAGGAACGCCTCCGCCGCGGGAGCGGAAAGGACGAGGCAGGTCACCTGGGACACGGCGGTGACGTCGGCGGTCGGCGGCGTGCCCAGAAGCACCGACACCTCGCCGAAGAACTCGCCGCGGCCGAGCTGTGCCCGCTCCTCCCCGTCCACTTCGACGGCGCAGGTACCGGTGAGAATGAAGAAGAGACCCGAGCCGGTCAGGCCCTGACGCAGGATGCGGGTGCCGACCGCGAAATAGGCCTCATCGAGTTGGCCGGCGATGCCCTCAAGCTGAGGACCGCTGAGATCGGCGAACAGGGAAAACTGCGCCAGCGTAGCGATGATTTCTTCCCGTCCGGCCATCCTCGCCCCAATCCCCCGCAAATCATTGCATTTGCGGCAACTCTAGCGTCGGCGGATCGGCGGCGAAAGGGCCTCATGGCGACGTGACCGGAAGAAAGCGCCGCACCCGAAGATGCGGCGCCTGATCGTTGGTATCAGTTCACGTCGCCCATGGCGGCTGTGTCGATCGGTGTGAAGGTCACCCGGGCAACCATTTGCGGATCGAAGTTCCAGGCGATCGGCGCATCGGCGTCGCCGCGGATGCCGGTATGGATCGTCACCACGCCATTCTCCGGATCGCGCATATTGCCCTCGCCGAGGGCGCCGAGAAAGCCAGCCTTCTCATTGTTGATCTCGGAGCCAGCGTCATAGCCCTTGAGATCCATCGTCAGCGGACCGGTCAGGGAATAGCCGTCGACGCCGGTGAAGCCGCTGAAGCCGTCATTGGTCATGCCGAGCATCCAGACGCCGTCGAGCAATGGATGGGCTTCGTCGACCGTGACGTAGATCGTCCGCGTCGCGCCAGGCGGGGTGTGCACCGCGATCTGGGCGTTGCCGTAGTCGCCGCCGATCATCATCGGCGCCATGCTCGAGAACGGCCCGATATTGCCGCCTTCGGCCACGTTCCACAGCGGTTCGCTGGCCGGCGCGCCGAGGGCGAAGAGCGGCGCGGCGTCCGGTGTCTCGCTGACGATAAAGGCCGGCGAGAAGTTCTGGCCGGTGGTCAGATTCTCGATGGTGATCTGAATGATCCGGACATGGCCCATCTCCGGCATCGCGGCGGCCGTCGCCATGGGATCGGCCGTGGCCATCGGGTCGGGCGCCATTATTTCCTGGCCGACGGCGCTGCCGACGAGCGCGAGGGGAAGGACGATGGCGGAAGCAGACAGGATCAGGGATCGCTTGAACGGCATGTCAGTTCTCCTGGTGTTCGAGGGTTTGGCCGGGGTGGCCGATCTCCGCGTTACAGGCGAACGTCTCGAAGCTTTACGCACATTCCCGCGATCAACTTGGCGCCAGTTTCAGTCTATTAGGCATATCTCGTGGGTGGCTTCCGCTGCAATTGGCAACGTTATCAATACAATGCGTGATCGATCTCGCGATGTATTCACGTGTCTGTGTAACGCTTGTCCTGACGCTGATGTGAATATGTTGGTCGACGGCAGAAGTTTTATCGCGATCACGCGATCTTCTATCACCGCGCCGTGAATGACGGAGTATTGATTGACGTGCGCTCAGGCAGCGTTCACGCTTGTGTCAATGACGATCATGTCGTCGACGATCGCGACCGGAACGGGATCGAGCCAGCAGCCTTCGCCGAAGCCGGCAAGGCCATAGCCATCCGTGATGCGATATTCGGAGAAATGGGTAGTGCAGCGGATGCGCGCGCGATCATCGGTGAGGAAGGTCGGCGCGCGGTCGTTGAGCGGGATGCCGTAGTGCGGGCAGATGTTGACATAGCCATGGACCGCATCGGCGCGGCGGACGACGAACATCGAGAAGGCGCTGCCGCGTTTGCCGAAGCGAAACTCGCGCGCCTCGCCGTCGGACAGTTCTGCCAGCGGCGCCAGGACCGTGCCGGGCCGCGGCGCATCCGGATGCTCAGCCCATTTGGCCGGGTTCGGACCGGTCAGTTCCAAGGTCAGGCTTGCGGCGGTGTGCCGATTGTCCAGCGGATCGGCTTGATGTCGACGTCACCATAGACGCCGTTGATCTGGTAGGGATCGGCTTCAACAAAAGCCCGGACCGCTTCGATCGTATCGGCTTCGATGATGACCAGCGAGCCGATCGGCTTGTCGTCCTCGTCGAGGAGCGGACCGGCGACGACCACCTGCAGCGGCGGAGCGTTGTGCGCGCGCAGGCGCCCGCGATGGGCCTCGCCATGCTCCGCGCGAAGAGGGGCGGCGCCAGGCTTGTCGAGGGCATACACGGTAAATTGCGGCATGGTCTCTTGCGGTCGGTCAGACGTCGAGATTGGCGACGTTGAGGGCGTTGGTCTGGATGAACTCGCGCCGCGGTTCGACATCGTCGCCCATCAGCTGGCTGAACAGCGAATCGGCCTCGTCGCCCTCGCGGATCTTCACTTGCAGCAGTGAGCGGGCATCCGGATCGAGCGTCGTCTCCCACAGCTGGCTGGCATTCATCTCGCCGAGGCCTTTGTAGCGCTGCATCGACACGCCCTTGCGGCCGGCCACAAACACCGCCGCCAGCAGGCCGCGCGGGCCATAGACCGTGGTCTCGAGGTCCTTGCGGCGCAGCGTCGCCGGGGCGCGATAGATTTCGGAGAGGCGCGCCTGATGGGCGACAAGACGGCGGGCGTCGCTGGAATCGATCAATGCGTGGTCGATCATCGTCACCTCGCGAACGCCGCGGATGGAGCGCTCGAACAGCAATTCGCCGCTGTCGTTCAGCGACCCCTGCCAGCCACGCTCGGTTTCCTCGGCGATGGCGTCAAGGCGCTGCGAGAGACGCGCCGCAGCATCGGCGGCGCGAGTCCGGTCATTATGGATCGCCGGATCGAGCGCGCCTTCGATCGCCGCCTGTTCGACGAGATCGCGGCTGTAGCGGCTGTGCAGTCCGTCGAGGATCGAGGCGACGGCCTTGGCGTCGTCGACGACGGCGCGCAAATCCGCCCCCGCCCGCTCCTCGCCGGTCGAAAGCGTCAGCGTCGCGCCATCGAGTCCACCGGCGACGAGGAACTCCTCAAGCGCCGTCTCGTCCTTCAGATATTGCTCCGACTGGCCGCGCTTCACTTTGTAGAGTGGCGGCTGGGCGATGAAGATGTGGCCGCGCTCGATCAGCTCCGGCATCTGGCGGAAAAAGAAGGTCAAGAGCAGCGTGCGGATATGGGCGCCGTCGACGTCGGCGTCCGTCATGATGATGATCTTGTGGTAGCGCAGCTTGTCGGGGTTGAATTCCTCCTTGCCGATGCCGGTGCCGAGCGCGGTGATCAGCGTCCCGATCTCCTGGCTGCCGAGCATGCGGTCGAAGCGCGCCCGCTCGACATTGAGGATCTTGCCGCGCAGCGGCAGCACGGCCTGGTTCTCGCGATGCCGGCCCTGCTTCGCCGAACCGCCGGCCGAATCGCCCTCAACGATGAATATCTCGGACTTGGCCGGGTCGCGCTCCTGGCAGTCGGCAAGCTTGCCGGGCAGCGAATTGATATCGAGCGCGCCCTTGCGCCGGGTCAGCTCACGCGCCTTGCGCGCCGCTTCGCGGGCGGCGGCGGCCTCAACCACCTTGCCGACGATGGGCTTGGCGAGCGCCGGGTTCTCTTCGAGCCAGGCGCCGAGCGCCTCGTTGATGGCGCTTTCCACCACCGGCCGGACCTCCGACGAGACCAGCTTGTCCTTGGTCTGCGAGGAGAATTTCGGATCGGGGACCTTGACCGAAAGAACGGCGGTGAGCCCCTCACGGCAGTCATCGCCGGTGAGCGCGACCTTGGCGTTGCGGCCGCCGGCATGGCGATCGGCATAGGCCGTCACCTGGCGCGTCAGCGCTCCGCGGAAGCCGGCGAGATGCGTGCCGCCGTCGCGCTGCGGGATGTTGTTGGTAAAGACAAGGACGTTCTCGTGGTAGGAATCGTTCCACCACATGCCGACCTCGACGGTGATGCCGTCCCGCTCCGCCTTGATCAGAATCGGATCGGGGATCAGCGGATGCTTGGCGCGGTCGAGCCAGCGCACGAACTCCGCTAGGCCGCCATCATAGTGCAGCGTCTCGGTCTTCTCCTCGACGCCGCGCTTGTCGCTGAGGATGATGCGAACGCCGGAATTGAGGAAGGCAAGCTCGCGAATGCGGTGCTCGAGCGTGCCGTAGTCGAAGGCGATATGGGTGAAGGTCTTCGGCGACGGCGTGAAGGTGATCTCCGTCCCGGAACGGCCGCTCCAGTCGCCGATCCTCTTGAGCGGACCAAGGGGAACGCCGTCGGCGAAGGTCATCGCATGGATGGCGCCATTGCTCCAGATAGTGAGTTCGAGACGTTCTGACAGCGCGTTGACGACGGATACGCCGACGCCATGCAGACCGCCCGACACCTTGTAGGAATTCTGGTCGAACTTTCCGCCGGCATGCAGCTGGGTCATGATGACTTCGGCCGCCGACACGCCTTCGCCCGTATGGATCCCAGTCGGGATGCCGCGGCCATTGTCGCGGACGGTCACCGAGCCGTCGGCGTTCAGGGTGACGAAAATCTCGTCGGCATAGCCCGCCAGCGTCTCGTCGATCGAATTGTCGACGACCTCGTACACCATATGGTGGAGGCCGGAGCCGTCATCCGTATCGCCGATATACATGCCTGGGCGTTTACGCACCGCATCCAGGCCCTTGAGAACCTTGATGGAATCGGCGCTGTAATCATCGGCAGAGACAGGAACCGGCGTAATGTCGGTCATGAGCACCCAAGCTGGTTTGACGAAGCAGCCAACGAATCGCGCACTCGGGCCAAGAATGGCCGAATTCCGCCGATTTCATCGTGGCTCAGAATCACCTGTGTAATATAGGGCATATCGGCCGCGATTTCGCCCCCTGGCGCAACCTTTTTTCACGCAAAAAAATGCTTTGTTGTGAATGGTTTAGCGGCAGCAAAACCAGCCTCAAAGCGGTGGGCTTGCCGGGCGCAGTTTTCCGTCCGCAACCGCCATGAATTGTGCCTTGTCGCCCAGCGCCTTGAAGGGCTCCGGATCGGTGCCGGTGAGCCATGCCTGCGAGCCAAGATCGAGGAGGATGCGGAAGAGGTCGGCGCGGCGCGCTTCGTCGAGATGGGCGGCGATTTCGTCGAGGAGGACGATCGGCGTTTCGCCCGAGAGGCGCGCGATCAGACGCGCATGGGCGAGGACGATCCCCACCAACAGCGCCTTCTGCTCGCCGGTCGAGCAATCCGCCGCCGGCATCCGCTTCGGCGCGTGCATAACCGTGAGGTCGGAGAGATGCGGTCCCGCGAGGGTTCGCTTGGCGGCGCGGTCGGCGAAGCGCCCGTCGGCGAGCGTCTGCCGAAAGCGATCCTCCGCCTCGGTGGCGCTGGCGCCGTCCAGCGTGTCCTCGACCGTGCCGGTGATGCCAAGGATCGCTGCCGGGAACGGTCCGTCCAAACCGGCCGCAGAGATCGCCGCGGCAAGCAGTGCGACGCATTCCTTCCGGGCGGCGGCGATGGCGACGCCATGTTCGGCCAGTTGCGCCTCCAACGCACCCAGCCAGCCGGCATCGTTGCGGCCCTCGGCGAAGAGGCGATTGCGCTCGCGCATGGCGCGCTCATAGGCGCTGACGCGGTCGGCATGGCGGGCGTCGATCGCCAGGACCAGGCGGTCGAGGAAGCGCCGCCGGTCTGATGCTGCGCCGGTGAAGAGGCCGTCCATCGCCGGCGTCAGCCAGACGACGCGGAGATATTCCAGGAGCGCCTGGCTGCTGGGCGCCGGCGCCTGATTGATGCGGACGCTGCGCTGGCGCGCAGCGCTCTCGTCGGCGGAGGCAAGGCCCGTGCCGATATCGGTGTCACCGTGCGGCCCGGTGATCTTCGCCGCCACTGCCCAGCGGCCGTCGCCGTCATGGCGGGCGATATCGGCAAGGCGGGCGCGGCGCAGCCCGCGGCCCGGCGAGAGCAGCGACACGGCCTCAAGGATATTGGTCTTGCCCGCGCCATTGGGCCCGGTGAGGACAACCGGCCGGGCATCAAGCGTCACCGCCAGTTCGGCGTAGTTGCGGAAGTCGGCGAGCTTCAGCGAGGAGAGGTGGATTTTGGCCGGCGCCGCCCCCTCGACGTCCTCCGGCCGATCAACCTTGTGCAATGTGAAAGCCCTGCTGGCAGAGGCGGTTGCGCGACTCAAAAGAGCGCGCCATATTTTCCTTGCCCATTAACAATCGAAAGGAGGTGATCCAGTGTCTCATTGTCTAACGCCGCATAAGGCGATTTCGACCGGGATGCTCGCCTCTACGGAGTGCCGAGCTTAGCCTCAGCGAGGCACCCGCTCGAGCCGCACTATAGCGGTCGGACAATGGAAGGGCCGCCCTTTTGGGGGCGGCCCTTCGCATTGTCGGGTTCCAATGGCCGCCGGCCGTCAAACCCGCATCGGCATCAGCACGAACAGCGCATTCTCGTCGTCACTATCCTCGATCAGGGTCGGCGAGCCCGGATCGGCGAGCTTGAACACCGCTGTCCCCGAACGCAGTTGCGCGCCGATATCGAGGAGATATTTGGCGTTGAAGCCTATCTCGATCGGATCGCCTTCGAAGTCGACGCCGAGCTCCTCGGTGGCGCTGCCCGAATCCGGGTTGTTCACCGAGAGGGTCAGCTTGCCGGAGGTGAGCGCGAGCTTCACCGCGCGGCCGCGTTCGCTGGCGACGGTGGAGACGCGATCGACCGCCTCGGCGAACTCGCCGCGATCGACCTTCATTAGCTTGTCGTTGCCCTGCGGAATGACGCGGACATAATCCGGGAAGGTGCCGTCGATCAGTTTCGACGTCAGCACGACATCACCGATGGTGACGCGGATCTTGTTGTCCGACACTTCGACGCGCACGTCGCCGCTCGCCAATTCCAGAAGCTTCTGCAATTCGCCGACGGTCTTGCGCGGGATGATGATGCCGGGCATGCCGTCCGACCCTTCCGGGGCGGGTATCTGGGTGCGCGCCAGGCGATGCCCGTCGGTGGCCACGGCGCGCAGCATCTTGGCCTCGCCCACAGTGACGAGATGCAGATAGATGCCGTTGAGATAGTAGCGCGTCTCTTCGGTCGAGATGGCGAACTGGGTGCGGTCGATGAGGTCCTTCAGCTCAGCGCCCGGCATGGCGAAGGCGAACGGGAACTCACCGACGGTCAGATCGGGGAAATCGATCTCGGGCAGCACCTGGAGCGAGAACTCGGAGCGGCCGGAGCGGATCTTGAGCAGGCGTCCGTCGGCCTCGGT
Organism: uncultured Alphaproteobacteria bacterium; assembly: GCA_963732865.1. Classification (GTDB taxonomy): domain Bacteria; phylum Pseudomonadota; class Alphaproteobacteria; order Rhizobiales; family Kaistiaceae; genus JADLGL01. The sequence goes on from CAVTBC010000002.1 coordinate 160,568, forward strand.
CTCGAGCGAAATCTCGGCGCCTTCGGCCAGCTTGCGGACGATGTCGTAAAGCGTCTGCGCCGACACGGTGGTGCCGCCGCCTTGGCCGATGTCCGCCGGCACCGTTTCCATCACTTCGAGATCGAGGTCGGTCGCCTTCAGCGTCAGGCTGGCGCCCTCCGCCCGCATCAGCACATTCGACAGAATCGGGATGGTGTTGCGCCGCTCGACCACGCGATGAACGTGGTTCAAGGCCTTCAGGAGATTGGAACGCTCAAGAGTTGCTCGCATTGTCGCCAGAGGGTCGGCGCCGGGATCGGCTGAAAGAAGAGGGGTTGATCCCAACTGCGTGGATCGAACCGCGAAGCTAGCGTTTATGCCACCGAAAGCAAGCCGCTTCGCGGTTCCCCTGTTGATCCCCGGCCTATTGGATCGGCTGGTCCTCGATCATCTTGCGCAGGAGTTCGACCTCATCGGCGAGCGCACGATTGGCGTTCGTCAATTCCTCAATCTTCCTAACGGCATGGAGGACTGTGGTGTGGTCGCGGCCGCCGAAGCGCCGGCCGATTTCCGGCAATGATCGCGGTGTCATCATCTTCGACAGATACATCGCGATCTGCCGCGGACGGACGATGGTGCGGGTCCGCCTGCTGGAGAGCAGGTCGGACTTCGACACGTTGAAATGGCGTGAGACCACCTTCTGGATGTCCTCGATCCGGATCCGTCGCGGTTCGCGTGCGCCGATGAGATCGCGGAGCGTGATCTCCGCCGACGACACCGTCACGGGCACATTGGTGAACTGCCACTGCGCCACGAGGCGGTTGAGCGCGCCTTCCAGGTCCCGGCCATTGGAGACCACCGATTGGGCAACATAGTCGAGCACGGGCTCGGGAACATCGAGGCCGGGCATTCCGGTGCGAGCAACCTGATAGCGCGAGCGGAGGATGCTGCGGCGAAGTTCCAGATCGGGCGGGCCGATCTCCAGCGCCACGCCGCCTTGCAGCCGCGAACGGACGCGCTCGTCGAGCGATTCCAGTTCCGCCGGCGGACGATCGGCGGCGACCACCACTTGGCGCGCATCGTCGATGAGTACGTTGAGGAGATGGCAGAACTCCTGCTGCGGCGACTTGCCCTGCAGGAACTGCACGTCGTCGATGAGAAGCAGATCGATCTCGCGCAGGCTCTCCTTGAAGGCTACGCCCGACTGATTGCGGATCGCTGCGACGAATTTGAACATGAAGTGCTCGGCGGTCAGATAGACCACGTTTCGCTGCGGCCCCATCACCCGCGCCGCCTGGGTGACGGCATGCAGCAGATGCGACTTGCCGCGGCCGACGCCGGCATGGATGAAGAGCGGATTGAAGGCCGATTGAGTCGTGCCCTCGGCGACCATGCGGGCGGCGGCCAGCGCCACGCGATTGGCCGAACCCTCGCAGAAACTGTCAAAGGTGTAGCGGGCATCCACGGGCGAACCGCCGAGCGGACCCGATACGGGCTGCGGCCGGCGCGTTGCCGGCATGCGCGTGGGGACCACCGCGGAGGCAGCGACATGATTGTGGCTGTCCTTCGCCGGCTCGGCGTTGGGGTCAATCTTCGGCCGCGTCGCGCTGCGCAGCGCGAGATCGATACGGGCGACGCTGCGGCATTCGCTCTTCCACACGTCGAGCAACTGGTCGCGATAATGGCCCTGAATCCAAGACTGCAGGAAGCGCGTCGGCACCGACATGGAAACCGTCTTGGCGTCGCCGGCCTCGAATTCAACGCTGCCGAACCAACTCGAAAACACGTCTTCACCCAACACTTCACGAAGCCGCGTGCGGACGCGAATCCACTGCTCGGCCGTCGGCGTCTTTATCGAACCGGACTTGCCGCGACCGCCGACGGGATTGTCCGGCATCACAGGCAGGCCCTTTGCAATCGGATCTTCGCTGAGATCCCGGGCACTCGAGCGTTGGGCGAATTTGTCCAAAGTGGTTTCTCCCTCACGTTTGCGACCAGGGAAGACCGGACAGGCGCCAACCCGAAATCGTGTTGCGGTGTCCGTCTTCGTCCAGTGGGCCCTCAAAGCCGGGCCCGATGTTGAAGCAATTGGTGTAGCCCGCTGCGGTCATGGCGACCGCGGCGGACCGGCTGCGTGCGCCGGAACGGCATATGAAAAACAACGGCGCGTCCTGGCCGACGCCACGCTGTTGCAACGCCGCGCCGAGCAACGACGCGAACTCGGCGACGCGCGTTCCCGACGGAAAACTCTGCCACTCGACGAAGACCGGTTTCTTGCCGATCGGATCGAGCGAAGGGACGCCGACATAGGACCATTCGGCAGCGGTACGAACGTCGATCAGGGTCGCTTCCGCCTCAGCGCCGAGAGATTGCCAGGCCTCTTCGGCCGTGACTTCCCCGCGATATTTGGCGCTGGCGTCAGACATAAAGGCTTCCCTTCTGCGCACGCCCGGTCAGCCCGCCGCGCACAGTGGCACTCAGTAGAAACTCAATTATCTCTTGGGGCTCAGGCGTAAACTAAACACAGGTCCTAAAATAAGCCCGAGCAAAACCAGAGCCATGGCCGGACATAAATCCGGACCATCAACGCGCCAGTCTCACAGTTCTTACAGGATACTTAAGTTACTCAGCCCCAACCCGCGACACCTCACCCAAAAGTCTGGGCGACGGCGGCGCGAGGAGGAAATTAGTACAGGCTCGCCGGGCACTGCAATGGTCCGAATTGCACGATTTTAGATCGGCTGCTGCCTGTTCCTAAAGGTGTCACGGTTAAGCTGTTTGATGTCCACGGGTTAATCGGTTCGGGCCTTGCCTGATTTTTTTTCGGCAGCGTGTTCGCGGCGGACGAACGTTGCAGGAAAGACACGTCCGCATCGGGCCCCGGAGCGAGCCCCTTCGATAACCGCCGGGCAACGGTCTGATCGCGTGAGCAAAAATATGTCACCTTTGCGTCACGCATCCGTCACAGCCGATCGGAGAGGTTTCGCGATGGGGCTCAGCAGCATCGGCAGGCGCGTTCATTCGAACGAATAGGGCGGCTCCGGAATGGCCTGATAGGCGCTGCGAAGTGCCTCCGACCACGTCGTGCGCAGATTCTCGAAATAGGGATCGCCGACTTCGATGCGATATTGCAGAGCCAGCTCGATCGCGTCGCGCTTGATGACCGCGAGATCGATCGGCATGCCGACGGCAAGGTTCGAACGCATCGTCGAATCCATCGAAATCAAACCGAGCTTCATCGCATTGGGGATCGTCGTGTCGGCGGTGATCGAGCGGTCAAGGATGGGCTTGCCGTATTTGTTCTCGCCAATCTGCAGATAGGGCGTGTCGGGCGTCGCCTCGATGAAATTGCCGGCGTCATAGACCATGAACAGGCGCAGCCGGCCGCCGCGCACCTGACCGCCAAGCAGGAGCGTGACGTCGAAGGCACCGCCTTCCAGCTTCGGGCCGTTGGACCCGATCATGCCATGCGCCTCCTGAACGGCGCGGCCGACGAGATGGGCGCATTTGAACATCGACGGCACGGTGTAGATCGATTCCACCTCGCCGGTTTTCTTGTTCTCGAAGCCCTCAGTGAGAAGGCTGAGAACGGTCTGGCTGGTGGCGAGATTGCCCGCGGTGCCGAGAACGATGGCGCGATCGCCGGGGACTTCGAAGACGTTGAGCTTGCGGAAGACAGCGATGTTGTCGACGCCGGCATTGGTGCGGGTATCGGCCAGCATCGCCAACCCGTCCCGGACAAGAATGCCGACGCAATAGGTCATGATCTGCGATCTCCGAAGCGTTCGCGTGGCAACTCATACAAGGCGCGCCAGGCGGCGGGAAGACACCGAAAAGCACAGTCGCGGCGCATCCTCAGGCCAGCCCGATATCATCCACATGGAGCGTGACGTTGAGCGTTTCGTCGGTGCCGCCATGGCGAGCGCCGCGGATCGGCGCGGCGCCGAGATAGTCGAGACCAATGGCGACGCGGGCATAGGCATCATTGGCGGACCGCCCATTGGCGGGATCGAACGCCACCCAGCCGAGATCCTCGACCAGCGCCTCGACCCAGCCGTGCCCCGCCTCCTGATCGGCCTGTTCGGCGTTGTAGAGATAGCCGCCGACATAGCGCGCCGGGATATCGAGATGGCGCGCCGCGCTGATGAAGATATGAGCATAGTCCTGGCAGACGCCGTGGCTGGCGGAGAAGGCCTCCATCGCGGTCGTGGTGGCGTCCGTCGGGCCAGTGTCGAAATTCATCCGGTTGTGAATGGCGCTGTTGAGCGTGTGCAATCTGGACAACGGATCACTCTCCGCAGCCGTCATGTCCTCGGCAAACTGGCGAAGTTCGGCATTGCTTTCGGTCAGGGCTGTGTCGCGCAGGAAGATGGTGGGCGGGAAGCGCTCAACCTGTCCGCGGATGATGCCGTGCGTGTCTTCCGTTTCGACCTGGCCGAGCGCCGCGATCGTCACCGACGAAATCGGGCCAGTCAGGGCGAAGGAATGGACGACGTTGCCGAAGGCGTCGCGCGCCTCCTGCAGGCGGCAATCATGATCGACTTCGATGCGCCAATTGAGGACGAACTGGCCGTGATGCCCGCGCGGAGTCAGGCGCAGCACCTGCGTCACGCTAAGCGCCGGCGCACCGTAACCGTAAGTCAATTCATGTCTGATCCGAAGGCGCATATTCGCGTCGCTCAGGTCAGATATTGGTCGACGACGGCTCGGCCGAGGCGCGCATTCTCGCTGACGAAATCGGTGAGAAATTCGTGCAGGCCGCTGCGGAAGATATCGTCGATATTGGCGTTGGCGAGGCGCGTCCGCATCGAGCGCGCCAACCGCTGAGCCGGCCCCTGGCGGCCGATGCTGTTGGCGAGCTCATCGAGGGTCTCGCGGATGACGTCATAGCAAGCGGCGAGCGAGCGCGGCAGTTCCGAGCGCAGCACCAGCAAGTCGGCGACCAGCCAGGGCTTCAGGCTCTGATGATAGACCCAGTTGTAGGCGGTGTTGGCCCCGACGATGCGCAAGATCGACGACCATTGGAAGTAGTCGATGCCGCCGCCGATCTTGGCGTTTTCGGGAAGCAGGAGATGATATTTGACGTCGAGGATTCGCGCCGTGCTGTCGGCGCGTTCCAGCATGACGCCGAGCCGGAAGAAGAAGTAGCTCTCATGCCGCAACATCGTGCGGTAGGCGGAGCCGTCGAGGCGGAGCGCCGCTTCCTTCACGCGGTGGAGGAAATCGTCGCGCGCGGAGCGGCTGAGGTCGCGGCCGTCGATGCGGCGAAGGTCTAGCCAGGCGGTGTTGATCGCTTCCCACATCACCGCCGTCAACGCCGTGCGCACAGCGCGCGCGTTGGCCCGCGCCCTGTCCAGGCACATCTTGATGCTGGATGGGTTGTCGGTGGAGAAGGCAAGATAGTCGAGCACGGTTTCGGCCGTTGCCTCGTCATACTGCTCCTTGAAGGCACTCAGATTGCCGGTCGCGGCAACCGCCGACATCCATTCATTCGACTCGCCCGAATAGGAAAGCGGCATCGCCGAGAGCCGATTGGCCGTCTCGAGGATGCGCGCGGTGTTGTCGGCGCGCTCGATATAGCGCGCGAACCAGAACAGGCTGGCTGCGGTGCGGCTCAGCATCGGGCGGGCGTCCCGGCGGCGGCGAGCGGTGACCTCATACGTCCACCACCCAGGTATCCTTGGTGCCGCCGCCCTGGCTCGAATTGACGACGAGCGATCCCTGCCGCAGCGCCACCCGCGTGAGGCCGCCGGGAACGATGCGGACCTGGTCGGCGCCGGTGAGCACAAAGGGCCGCAGATCGACATGGCGGGGCGCGATGCCCTTGGCGACGAAGGTGGGCGACGTTGACAGCGACAGCGTCGGCTGGGCGATGAAGTCGTCGGGATTGGCTTTCAGCTTCGCGGCGAATTCGGCCCGCACCGCCTTGCTCGCCGCGGGGCCGATCATCATGCCGTAGCCGCCGGAACCGGAGACCTCCTTCACCACCAGCTCGGCGAGGTGATCGAGCACATAGGCAAGCGCTTCCGGCTCGCGGCATCGCCATGTGGGCACATTCGACAGCAGCGGCTCGGCACCGAGATAGAAGCGGATGATGTCCGGCATGTACGAATAGACGGCCTTGTCGTCGGCGACGCCGGTGCCGATGGCATTGGCGAGGGTGATGGTCCCGGCTCGCGCCGCCGACACCAGGCCGGGAACGCCCAACGCGGAATCGGCGCGAAAGGTGAGCGGGTCAAGAAAGTCATCGTCGATCCGGCGATAGAGAACGTCGACGCGCTGCGGACCCTCGGTCGTGCGCATGTAGACGGTGTCGTCGCGAACCGTCAGATCGATGCCCTCGACCAGCTCGATGCCCAAGCGATCGGCGAGGAAGGAATGCTCGTAATAGGCGCTGTTGTAGGGGCCTGGAGTCAGCAGCGCGACCGTCGGTTCGCTCGGCGCTGATTTCGGCGCCACCGATTTCAACGTGGCCAGGAGCTCGTCCGGATAATTGTCGACGGGGGCGACCCGGCTCTCGGCGAACAGATCCGGCAACAGCCGCATCATCGCCTCGCGATTCTCCAGCATGTAGGAAACGCCCGACGGCGTGCGTGCATTGTCCTCCAATACGTAAAAGGTTTCCGCGTCGGTCCGGACGATATCGATGCCGGCGATCATGACGTAGATGTCGTGCGGTACCTTGAGCCCCACCATTTCCGGCTTGAAATGCGGGTTGCGGTAGATGAGATCGGCGGGGATCACGCCGGCCTTGAGAATCTCGGCCGGTCCATAGAGGTCGGTGAGAAACGCGTTGATCGCCCTTACGCGCTGCTCCAGCCCCGCGGCAAGGCGCGTCCATTCCGGCGTGGTGAGAATGCGCGGAATGATGTCGAACGGGATGATGCGCTCGTCGGCGGCGGCGTCACCGTAGACGGCGAAGGTGATCCCGCCCCGGCGAAACAGCAGTTCCGCCTCGGCCTGCCGGAGCTTGAGCACATCCCGCGGCGTGGCGGCAAGCCAGTTCTTGAGACCTTGGTACCCCGCGCGGCAGGTCCCGTCGGGCAAGTTCATTTCATCAAAAGCGACTGGCATCAGGTCCTTTTCGGCGTTTCCCCCGTGATCCTAACCGGCAAGCACAGAAAGTGCCAATCGCCTTCCCCGGCGCCGGTTTCGGCCTGCGAGAAACGCCGCGGCGCGAACAAATTCGCTTTCGATGAAACCAAAGCGCTCGACGCTCCGTATCTCCCAATAGCCCGACACGATCGGGCACACTCAACGGGAGACTCAGTATCATGCATCTCATCAAATCAACCCGCGTCGCGCTTGCCGCGGCCCTTATCGGCGGGTCGGCGCTGACCGTCGGCGCCTTCGCCCAGGAAAACCCGATGGTCGGCGGTGCCGCAATGTACCCGACCATGAACATCATCGAGAACGCGGTTAACTCCGCCGACCACACCACGCTCGTTGCCGCGGTTCAGGCCGCCGGCCTTGTCGAGACGCTGGAAGGCGAAGGCCCTTTCACCGTCTTCGCGCCGACCAACGATGCGTTCGCCAAGCTGCCGGACGGTACGGTCGAGACGCTTCTCGAGCCGGAAAATCTCGCCACGCTGCAGAAGATCCTTCTCTGCCACGTCGTGGCCGGTAACGTGATGGCCGCCGATGTGATCGGCATGGTCGAGGCCGATGGCGGCACCCATGAGGTCGAAACCGTCGGTGGCTGCATGCTGACGTTCAGCGTCGAAGACGGCATGGTGAAGATCACTGACGAGACCGGCGGCGTCGCCACGGTCACGATTGCCGACGTCGTTCAGTCCAACGGCGTGATCCACGTCATCGACACCGTTCTCCTGCCGGCAGAGTAACCCCCAAACACAGGGCGTCCCCCTCCTCCCGGACGCCTTGCCTGCGCCCCGCGCCATCCCCCCCGATGGCCGGGGCTTCTTTTTGTCTGCCGAGATCGATGAGGTCAGTTGGGTGCCGGCACCAGCGTGCCGGTGTAAATCACCGGGCCTGTGGGAACGCCGTTGGGCGAACCGCCATGCGGCTCGTCGGTGATGGCAAAGACCGCGTTCGTCGCCTGGAAGTCCGGCAGGCGATCGACGTTAACGACAATCTGCTCGCCGACATGATCGACAACCCCCAACGACACCGGCGCGTCGCCATCGACGATATACCAGAGCTCGTTGCTGCGGCCGGGCTGGGCCTCGGCGGCGACAGACCGCACCGCGACGACACCGGTCGCCAAATCGACATTGACCAGCAGCGCCGGGAGGTCGCCTCCGCGATTGACCACCGCAACATAGCGTTCGCCGGTGGTGGGCGCAGGATTGACCAGGGGCCCGACGACCACGAGCGCGGCAAGGCCGGCGGCCAGCGCGCCGGTGATGAAGGTGGCGTTGCGCCAGGCGGCGAGGCGTCGACGCAGGTTTACGGTGATCGCGACCGGTTCGGCGGTTTCGGACCGTCCCAGGGCGGCCTCGATGTTTCTCCACGCCGCCGGCGGCGGGGCCACCGGCCCCACCGCCTCGTTGAGCGGCGCGAGCCTTGCCTGCCAGGCGCGCAGCAATCCGGCCAATTCGGCGTCGGAGGTCAGCGCCCGTTCGAAGGCACGACGATCCGCTTCGGGCAGGGTCCCGAGGACATACTCACCGGCCCAGGCGTCTTTCTCCTCGGGCGTCATGATCCGTCCAGACATGTCTTCAGCTTGGCCAGACCGCGATGCAGCCACGTCTTGATGGTGCCGACGGGCCTCTCGAAGCGCTGCGCCAGTTCCTCTCGCGAATAGCCGACGCAATAGGCGAGCGTCACGCAGTCCCGCTGCTCGGCGTCCAGCCCTTCCAGGCAGACGCGCAGCGCCTGCGCCTCGAAAGGATCGGCGTCGGTAGCGCTCTGTTCGAATGCGTCGATCAAGGCTCGGCCCTCACTATCCATGCCGAGCGCCAGGTCCGAGCGCCTGCGGATGGCATCGATCGCGGTGTTCCGCGCCACCGACGCCAGCCAGGTCACAGGACGGCCTTCGCTCGCCGAATAGGATTGTGCCCTCGTCCAGACCTTGAGGAAGGCCTCTTGGAGAACATCCTGGGCAAGCCCGGGATCACGACAGATACGCAGGACAATGCCGTAAAGTTTCGCGGATGTGGCCTCATACAGCGCCCGGAAGGCCTGCCGGTCCCGCCGGGCTGTGGCCGCAAGCAAGCGTTCCAGGTCTGTTGCCAAATCGCCGCCATTGCCCGTCAGCAAGAAGACCTCGCGCCCGAACCAAAGGAATGGCCAGTCTAGCAGGAGTGCGGCGCGCCATCACCCCCGCGACGGAGGGCATTGGAGCGGGTGAAGGGAATCGAACCCTCGTCATCAGCTTGGGAAGCTGCGGCTCTGCCATTGAGCTACACCCGCGACCGGGCCAAGATAATCGGGCGGTGCGGGTGGCGCAATCGACATGGATAGCCGACGCCGCACATTGGGGAACAGCAAACAGAACGCCTGACGCTGATGCACTTCACCGAACTCAATGATCGGGAGGTTCGCGCCACGGTCTTCATCGTGGGCGCCGGTCCACAGCTCGCCGACTTGCCAGCGGAGATACTGGTCGCCCTTGGCGACAGGGCGAGTATCGGCGTCAACCTCACGCAGTACGGGTTTCGGCCGCGATACTTCCTCTCGGCGTATATCGGGCATGTCATCCTTGCGCACCACCGTGTCGCCGAGTCGATCGTCCTGCACATGCGGCCGACCTATTCCCCGCCGCTTCTTGACTTCATCGTGCCTATCAAACGGGCGCGATATGCGGATGGCATGCGCCTCCCCAGACGCCTGACCGAGCCGGAACCGACCCTCTACACGCGGAGGAACGTTGCTCTGGCGGCGACACATTTGGCGCTCATTCTCGGCGCGCGCCGGATCGTCTTCGTTGCCGTCGACCAACGGAATGCCCGACATTTCTATACGGCGAACGAGGCGGTGGGCCGCGAGATACTCCGTGATCTTCCGATCCTGGAACTCGTACCGCGACCTGCCTCGCGACCACGCATACGAAACTGCCGACCGCATTCGCGAGAAGATCGCTCTGGGCGACCGTCGCCTGGCCGAGGCGCCCTTCTACAAGGATGACCACACGCCAACATTTCGGGCATATTTTTCCGACATCTGCGGACGCGGGATCGAAGTCTTCTCGACGGTCGCGGACAGCGTCATCGTCGATGCCGGAGGCACCTACATTGCTCCGAACGAGATTCTGGCCCTCGCCTAAGCGGCCCGTTCTTCCAGCAAAGCGGCGACCTTGAGCACGGTGTTCCAGTTACGGCCGGTGCCGCGGTTCTTGCCGAGCGCCTTTTCGATGGCGCTCGTCGACAGTTTCGAGGTGCCGATCCCGTCCGGATAAGTAATGAACAGCTCCCGCCCTGTGGCGACCACCTCCTCCGGACCGACGATCGCGGCATTAAGGCGTGTGATTGCCTCCGCCTCCGGCGCCGTTCCCTTGAGGAAATAGACGAGAAGGTGGCTGGGGTCGTCCTTTGCCATTTTTGGGAATGGGTTGGCGGCGATCGTGGCCGCCCATTCTGCCGGGGTGCGGACCATATAGTCCGGCGCAACGCCGAGCTTCGCCTTCGTCTCCGCTTCGAGGAGCGCCTCAAGCGCCGATGCCGGTCGCTTCTTCGGATCGGTGAGGACGACATTGCCGCTCTGCAGCAGCGTCTTCACGCCGGTGAAGCCGAGAGCCTCGACCGCAGCACGCAGATCGGCCATCGCGATCTTGGAGTTGCCGCCGACATTGATGCCGCGCAACAACGCGACACGCTGGCCGGTGTCGCCGCTCATCGGAAATGCTTCGACAGTTTCAGGCCCTGCCCCTGATAGTGCGAGCCGATGCCGGCGCCGTAGAGGAAGGACGGCCGCTCGGCCATCTTCTCATAAACGAGGCGGCAGACGGTCTGGCCGTGTTCGAGGATGAACGGCACCTCGTGGCTGCGCACCTCGAGCACGGCGCGGCTGCCGGCGCCGCCGGTCTCGGAGTAGCCGAAGCCGGGATCGAAGAAGCCGGCATAGTGGACGCGGAACTCGCCGACGAGCGGATCGAAGGGAACCATCTCGGCGGCATAGTCGGGCGGCACCTGCACCGCTTCGCGCGAGACGAGGATGTAGAACTGATCCGGATCGAGGATCAGTTCGGGCCTGCCGCGCGCCTCGATCGGCTCCCAGAAATCGAGCTGCTCCTGCGCGCCGCGCGCATCGAGATCAATCAGCCCGGTGTGGCGCTTGGCGCGATAGCCGACGATCGAACCGGCGGGCTGGCCGAGATCGATCGACATCACGAGGCCGTTGTCGATCACCGGCTCGCCGCCGACAAGCGGGGTGAGCTTGTGCAGCGCGCGCAATTCGCCGTCGCCGAGATGCGTCTGGCCGCGGCGGAAGCGGATCTGCGACAGGCGCGAGCCGGTGCGGATGACGATCGGGAAGGTCTGCGGGCTGACTTCGAGATAGAGCTGACCGCTATAGCCGGCGGGAACGGAATCGAAGGCCCGGGCGCGATCGGCGATGACGCGGGTGAAGATGTCGAGCCGCCCGGTGGAGGATTTGGGGTTGGCCGACGCAGCAACGTCCTGCGGCAGGCCGAGGCTCTCAAGCAGCGGCACGATGTACACGCAGCCGGTCTCCAGCACCGCGCCATTGGTGAGATCGATCTCATGCAGGCGGAGATCGGCAATGCGGTCGGCGACGGTCCGCTCAGGCCCGGGCAGGAACGAGGCGCGGACGCGGATGGCGACTTCGCCGATGCGCAGATCGAGGCTCGCCGGCTGGACCTGGTCGGCATCGACCGGACGGCGGGTGCGGATATGGCCGCGCTCAAGCAGGGCGTTGATTGCTTGCGCCGGAAGGATGCCGTCGCCTGCCATCGATACTTCCCTCCGCGCCATCGAAGCCGCGAGGCTTAACCGATGGCGGATTTGACGCCAAGGCCGATCGATAATATGAGCGATGATCGTACCGTGGTCATTTGAGCCGGCCGGCTTGCAGCCACGTTAAACAAGTCGCTAAACAGGCCGGGCGGACGATGACCCGGCCCCTGGCCGGGTTTTTTGTTGCGGAGACGCAGGATGAGCAAGAACGACAAGGACTGGGCTCCGGCGACCCAGCTGGTGCATGGCGGCACGGAGCGGTCGCAATTCGGCGAGACCTCCGAAGCGCTGTTCCTGACGCAGGGCTATCTCTACCCATCGGCGGAAGCTGCAGAAGCGCGGTTCAAGGGCGAGGAGCCCGGCTATATCTACTCGCGCTACGCCAATCCGACCGTGCGCATGTTCGAAGATCGGATGGCGCTGCTGGAAGGCGCGGAGGACGCGCGCGGCACGGCCTCGGGCATGGCGGCGGTCACGACGGCGCTGATGACACTGGTCTCAGCCGGCGACCACATCGTCGCGGCGCGGGCGCTGTTCGGCTCGTGTCTCTATATCGTCGAGCAATTGCTGCCGCGTTTCGGCGTGGAATCGACGCTGGTCGACGGCACCGATCTCGGCCAGTGGCAGGCGGCCGTCCGTCCGAATACCAAGGCCTTCTTCCTGGAAAGCCCGACCAACCCGACGCTCGAGGTCGTCGACATCGCGGCGGTGGCGCAGATCGCCCATGGGGCCGGCGCCAAGCTTGTCGTCGACAATGTCTTCGCGACGCCGCTGCTGCAGCGCCCGCTGAAGCTCGGCGCGGACGTCGTCGTCTATTCGGCGACGAAACATATCGACGGCCAGGGGCGCGTCCTCGGCGGCATCTTCCTGGGCAACCGCGAATTCATCGACAAGGCGCACACGCTGTTCAAGCACACCGGTCCGAGCCTCAGCCCGTTCAACGCCTGGGTGATGCTGAAGGGGCTGGAGACGCTGACCATCCGCATCGCCCGGCAGACCGAGACGGCGGGGCTTCTCGCCGACGCGATCGCTGACCATCCCGCCGTGGCGCGGGCGCTTTATCCCGGCCGCGCCGACCATCCGCAGCACGACGTCGCGATGCGCCAAATGAGCGGCGGCTCGACGCTGGTCGCGTTTGAATTGAAGGGCGGCAAGGACGCGGCGTTCCGCTTTGCCAACGCGCTTCAGCTTGTCGGCATCTCCAACAATCTCGGCGATGCCAAGAGCCTCGTCACCCATCCGGCGACAACGACGCATCAGAGCGTTGCCGCGGAAACGCGGGCAAAGCTCGGCATTACGGACTCGCTGATGCGCCTTTCCGCCGGGTTGGAAGACCCGGGCGATCTCCTCGCCGATATCCGTCAAGCGCTGGACAAAGCCTAGACCGGGTTGATTTTCCCGGCTGGGCTTGGTGTACAGAATCCCCTTATCCGGGTTCGGAAGAAGCGCTGATGTACCGAGCTACCACGAGGTCGATCCAGGTCACCGTCACGCCGCGCTTTGCGGCGGACCGGTCGGAACCGCAGGAAGGCCAGTTCTTCTGGGCCTACACGATCGAGATTTTGAATCTCGGGGTTGAGGTGGTGCAACTGCGTTCGCGCGCCTGGAGGATCACGGACGGCAACGGCCAGACGCAGACCGTCGTTGGGCCGGGCGTGATCGGCAAGCAGCCTGTCCTCCGGCCGGGCGAGAGCTTCGAATATACCAGCGGCTGCCCATTGAAGACGCCGTCCGGAATCATGGTCGGGCACTACGAGATGCGCACCGACAAGGGTGACGCATTCAATGTCGAGATCCCGGCCTTCTCGCTCGACCTGCCCGACGAAGAGCGTGTGCTGAACTAGCGCGGTTCCGGAGCGGCCTTGCGGCCGTCCGGAACGACGCGTTCGTTAGGGTGTCTCGTCCGTCTCGCCGCGGAACTCATCCGGATCGAATTCGTAGGCGGTGCCGCAGAATTCGCACTTCACCCGGATGGCGCCATCCTCGATCGATTCCTCGATCGCCTCGGCGCTGAACGACCGCAGGACATTCTCGATGCGGTCGCGATTGCAGCTGCACTGGTCCCGCACCGGCGTCGGCTCATAGACGCGGACGCCGCGCTCGTGGAACAGGCGATAAAGCAAACGCTCGACCGGCACGTCCGGATCGAGCAGCTCGTGGTCCTCGACCGTCTCGACGAGGAGCTGCGTCTCGCGCCAGGAATCGTCCTCGTCGAATGTCTCGTCCGAGGCCGCCGCGCCCTCCGGCGCGTCGCCACCCGGCAGGTCGACGGGGCGCATCCGCTCCGCGAGCGCCGGCATGAACTGCGCCAGCACGCCGCCGGCGCGCCACAGCCGGCGCGGCTCGCCATCACCGCGCACGATGAGTTCGGCCGCCGCGAGGCGAACCTTGGTCGGGATCTGCTCGGACTGGCGGAAATAGGTGTGCGCCACCTCCTCCAGGCTTTGGCCCTCGAGCGCGACGACGCCCTGGTAGCGCGTCATCTCACTGCCCTGGTCGATGGTCATGCCGAGCGTACCGTGGCCGAGCAACTGCCCGGATTTGGCGTCGCCGGCCGCCTCGGCCGCGGCGACCGCCGCCTCGTCGAAGGACGCGTAAGCGCGCAGATCGCCGGGCGTACGGAAATCGACAACGAGCATCGACACCGGACCGTCGGTCTGGGTCTGCAGGATGAAGCGGCCGTCGAATTTCAGCGATGCGCCCAGCAGCGCCGTCAGCACCGTCGCCTCGGCGACGAGCTTCGACACGGCCGGCGGATAGTCATGCCGGGCCAGCATCTGATCGAGGGCCGGTCCCATCTGCACGGCGCGGCCGCGCACATCGAGCGCGTCGACCTGAAACGGGCGCACGGAATCATCGCCCGCCGTCGCCGTCATGCGGAATGCGGGTGCGGTCATCATGTTCTCACCTCGCCGAGGCTCCACAACAGGATTGCCTTCTGCGCGTGAAGCCGGTTCTCGGCTTCGTCCCAAACCACCGATTGCGGTCCATCAATGACCGCTGCCGCCACTTCCTCGCCGCGATGGGCAGGCAGGCAGTGCATGAAGATTGCCTCTGGTTTGGCCTTTGACATCACCATGGTCGTCACCTGATAGGGTTGCAGCAATTGCCGCCGCCGATCGGCGTCCTTGTCGCCCATCGAGACCCATGTGTCGGTGACGATCGCGTCGGCGCCCATCGCCGCCGCATCGGCATCGTTGGTGGTCATGATATCGGCGCCCCGGGCGCGGGCCGCGTTGATGATCTCGGCGGCAGGGGCAAATTCGGTCGGGGTGGCAATTGCCAAGCGGAAGCCGAAGATCGCCGCCGCATGGATCCAAGAGGCCAATACATTGGTACTCGACCCGATCCACGCAATAGTCGCCCCCTCGAGCGAGCCTCGCTGCTCGATCAGTGTCAGCAAATCCGCCATCACCTGACAGGGATGCGACGACCGCGTCAGACCGTTGATGATGGGGATTGTCGCATTGGCGGCAAGCTCGGCGAGATTCGCTGGGTCCGGCGTCCGGATCATGATGCCGTCAACATAGCGGGACATCACCCGCGCGGTGTCGGCAATGGTCTCGCCGCGGCCGAGCTGCAGCTCGGACGCCGACAGCATGATCGTGTCACCGCCAAGCCGGCGCATCGCCATGTCGAAGGAGACGCGCGTCCGCGTCGACGGATTTTCGAAGATCGTCGCCAGCGTCTTGCCGGCCAGCGGCTTGTCATCGGCGCGGCCGGCGCGCTTCAGGCGCAGCGCATCGTCCAGCAGCGCGCTCAGCGTCGCCTTGTCGAAATCACTTAGGTCGAGAAAATGCCGGGGCATGGCGTGCCTCAAACTGTTGCGGCCGCAGCAAACGCCGACAGGCCGGTTTCCATGCGCGCCATCGCCTCGTCGATATCGGCCTCGGTCGCGATCAGCGGCGGCAGCAAGCGGATGACATTGTCGCTCGCCCCCATCGCAAGAAGGCCGGCTTCGCGGAACGAGGTCAGTACTGCCTTGTTCTGCGGCTTGCAGTGAAGGCCGATAAGGAAGCCCTCGCCGCGCACTTCGTCGACAATATCGAGATGGCCGTCGGTGACGCCGGCGAGCCGCTGCTTGAGATAAAGGCCGACACGCCGCACCTCTTCGAGGAAGCCTTCGGCGAGGATGATGTCGAGCACGGCATTGCCGACCGCCATCGCCAGCGGATTGCCGCCGAAGGTCGAGCCATGCGTGCCGGCGGTCATGCCCTTTGCCGCCTCGGCCGTGGCAAGGCAGGCGCCAACCGGAAAGCCGCCGCCGAGCCCCTTGGCAAGGCTCATGATGTCCGGCTCAACGCCCGTCCATTCATAGGCGAACATCCGTCCAGTACGGCCGATGCCGGTCTGCACCTCGTCGAAAATGAGGAGCAGGCCGTTGTCGTCGCAGAGCTGGCGCAGGCCCTTCAGCATCGCCGGCGGGAAAGCGCGGACGCCGCCCTCGCCTTGAATCGGCTCAAGCATGATCGCGCCGGTCTGCGGCCCGATCGCTGCGTCGACCGCCTTGAGGTCGCCGAAGGGCACCTGATCGAAACCATCGGGCAGCGGCTCGAAGCCCTCGGTGTGAACCGGGTTCTTCGCTGCGGCGAGCGTCGCCAGCGTGCGACCATGGAAGGCGCCGGTGAAGGTGATGATGCGGCCACGCCCGGGCTCACCATTGACGTAATGGTAGCGGCGCGCGGTCTTGATCGCAGCCTCGACGGCTTCGGCGCCGGAATTGGAGAAGAACACCTTGTCGGCGAAGCTGATCGCAGTCAGCCTCTCGGCAAGCCGCTCCTGGCCGGGAATGCGGAACGCGTTGGATGTGTGCCAGAGCTTTTCGGCCTGATCCTTCAGCGCGGCGACCAGATGCGGGTGGGCGTGGCCAAGGGCGTTGACGGCGATGCCGGAGGTGAAGTCGAGATATTGGCGACCTTCGGTGTCGGTCAGCCAAACGCCGTCGCCGCTGGCAACGGTCAGCGGGGTCCTGGCATAGGAATCGAAAATAGCCGATCCGGACATCGGAGCGTCTTTCGTAGAGCTTAGGCCGAAAACAAAAGTGCCGCCGAGAGGCGACACATTAGGCGGCAATGTACCATGTCATTGGCCCAAAGAGTCAAATTAACACGAGCCCCGCTATTCACCGGCGTTGCCGAGGATACGGGGGATAACGGTCCCGACTCTTGTCAGTGACTCCCGGCATATAGTAGCGTCGGCGCTGTCAGATACGACATATCGAGCGGCGGAATTCTGTTTCAGCGTTAGGCGTCAAAACGCGTCCCGTTTTCGGGCACGCGATGAGAGATGGATTCTGATCGGAGCTGAAATTCGAAGGGGCGACCGATGGGATGGACCGACGAACGCGTTGAGTTGTTGAAGCGGCTTTGGGCCGATGGGCTGAGCGCCAGCCAGATCGCCGCCGAGCTCGGCGGCGGCGTGACGCGAAACGCGGTGATCGGCAAAGTTCACCGGCTGTCGCTGTCGGGCCGGGCCAAGCAATCGGGAACGCCGCATCAACGCCGGCCGCGGGCGCCGCGGCAGCCGCGCGTGCAGCGCACAATCGTGATCGGCAATACCGCGCTGAAACTTCACCGGGCGCCGCAACCGCGCCGCCTGCCGGTTCTGGAGGATGTTGTGGTGCCGATCCCGTTGAAGGCGTCTATCTTGGCGCTGAACGAGAGCACTTGCCGCTGGCCAATCGGCGATCCGCAGGACGAGGATTTCAGCTTCTGCGGTCACTCGCCGCGCGATAGCTCGCCCTACTGCGAGTATCATGCGCGCGTTGCCTATCAGCCGCAGATGGAACGCCGCCGCCAGGCCGTCGGCTAGGCTTCGGCCGACAGCAGCACGACTGCCGCCACAAGCAGCAGCACCGCGATCGGCGCGGTGCGCAACCGCAACCGCCCGTACCAGGGCGTGAGCTGGGCGCGGTCTGCCGACCACACATCCCAAGCGCCCTGAGCGGCGAAGGCCAGGGCAAGCAGCCCTGCGGCCGGCCGGTCGGGCAGCCACAGCGAGACGAACGCCACTAGGACCGGCGCCCCGCTGGCCGTCACGGCAACGGTGACGCCAGTGACGCGGAGCGAGTGGCCGAAGCGCGTTCCGGCGTGGAACGCCAGCAACAGGGCGGCATAGGCGAGGAGGCCGGCCGTGATGTCGCTGCGGGTCCAGCCGCCGATGCCATTGGTGGCGATGAGGATCAGGCCCAGAAGCATCGGCGCCAGCGAGGCATAGGCAAAAGCCGCCGCGGCGCGCGGGATGCCGCCGACGCGCGGCGGGCGCTGGCCGGAATCCATCGTCAATCCTTCCGGAACACGACGCCACCGAGCCAGCCGGCGCCGGCAGCGATCATGACGATCGCCAGGGCATAAAGCCATGGCTGCTGGCGGGAAGCATCGAAGATGAACTGCTCCGAACCGGTCTTGCTGATCGCCAGCGGTTGCTGCGCGCTCGCCAGCAACTGACCGTCCTGGAACACGAGGACCTCGACCGAATACGGGCCGACAGGCACGTCGGCCGGGAGGCTGAAGGTCGTGCGGAAGACATTGGCGCCGGGCCAGTCGATCGCCCCGCTCTGCTCGTAATAGACCCCCTCATCCTGGCGCAACCGGACAAGCGCGCTGGCGAACTCGCCGCGTCCGACGCCGGTAACGCCGGCGCTGATCGCGTCGAGGCCGAGGCCGAGCGCGGCCAGCGAGCTCGGCGTGGCGAAATCGGCGAGCGGCGTCGTTGTGTGGATGGCGTAAAACACCGGCAGGTCGGCGAATGTCGCCTCGGCGCGGTTGATCCACAGACCGAGTACGCGATCCTTGCGGCGGATCGAAACCGGCTGGTCGGGGCCTCGCAAGACCACGACGAGATTGTAGGGACGGTGGGTCTGCAGGGCGTCGAGCTGGAGCGCCCCGAACACGGTGATCCCGGTGCCGTTGAAATTCGACGTAATCTCGACCTGATCGGTCGACAGCGTGACGATCAGGCCCTGCGCCGACGCCGGGCTCATACCGAGAGCGAGGATCGCGGCAGCCGCGAGCAGGCGCCTCACCGCTCGGTCTCGCTGATCGAATAGGGATCCGACGGCGTCGCGACGAGATCGACGAGGAAGCGGACAGCGACGGCGAGCACGAGCAAAGCGAGTACGGCGCGCAGCGTCTCGCCGCGTAGCACCAGCGCCGAGCGCGCGCCGAACTGGGCGCCGATGACGCCGCCCAGCATCAGCAGCATCGCCAGGATCGCATCGACGCTGTGATTGGTGACGGCGTGCAGCACGGTCGTTACGGCCATGGTGCCGACGATCTGCACCAGCGAGGTGCCGATGACCACGTTGGTCGGGACACGGAAGAAGTAGATCAGCGCCGGCACGACGAGGAAGCCGCCACCGACGCCGAGGAAGGCGCCGAGCAGTCCGACAACGACGCCGAGCGCGATCAGCGGGATGACGCTGACCTGCAGACGCGCCACGCGGAAGCGCATGCGGAACGGCAGGCGGCGCAGCCAATTGGGGGCGCGCGCTTCCTCGCGCAGCAGCGAGGGAATGCCGCGCCGGTGCGACAGGATCGTGCGCACGGATTCGATCAGCATCGCGCCGCCGACGAAGCCGAGCAGCACGACGTAGAAGACTGCGATGATGAGATCGAGCTGACCGGAATTGCGCAACAGCCGGAACAGGGCAACGCCGATGGCCGAGCCGACGATGCCGCCGCTGAGGAGAATGCCGGCGAGCCGCAGGTCGACCGACCGCCGGCGCCAGTAGGTCAGGGCCGCGGAGGACGACGACGCCACGACCTGCGCTGCGGCGGTGCCGACCGCGACGGCGGTCGGGATGCCGGAGAAGATCAGCAGCGGCGTCAGCAGGAAGCCGCCGCCGACGCCGAGCAGCCCGGAGATGTAGCCGATGGCCGCACCGATGCCGATGACCAGAAGGACATCGACCGGCATTTCGGCGATGGGAAGATAAAGCTGCACGGGCGCAACGCGGGGATGACGGGTTGAACGAGCGGCTGGTCGGCAGCTTACCCTTCGACCGTTAAAGCTCTGCCCTGTAAAAGCTGTCAATGACGCCGCGCGTCATTGCCGGCTCAGGTATCGCGATTTGTCAGGGTCCGGAGGAGGTCCTGATCGATAACGCCGGTTGGCTGCACGCCGATCGATTGCTGGAACGCCCGCACGGCATCCCGCGTCATCGGGCCCGCGACGCCATCGGCGGGACCGGGATCGTAGCCCTCCTGGGCGAGGAGGTCCTGGATCGTCCGCACCAGATCCTGCTGATCCAATGCGGCGCGGTCGTCGGGTGCGTCCCAGCCGCCATCGGGCTCGGCGACGGTGTTGGCTGCAGCCGGGGCACCCTGAATCTGCCAGGCCGACACGGCTGCACGCGCCGCCGCCAACTGGTCCGGCGTCAGGGCGGAGGCGACATCGTCGCGCCGCGCCGCTGCGTCGGTGTCGCCCTGGGCCGCCGCCAATGCGAACCATTTGTACGACGCCGAAAGGTCGGGATCGACGCCGATGCCGCGGGCGTAGATGACACCTAGATTGTACTGGCTGTCGCGGATGCCGTGATCGGCCGCGGCGGTGAACCACTGGACCGCGCCGGCAAAGTCCGGCGTGCCATCAATGCCCTGGCTCAGCATGACGCCGAGATTGTGCATGGCCAGGACGTTGCCCTGGTCGGCGGCGGCGAGATACCAGTCATAGGCGGTCTGCCGGTTTTCCGGGACGCCAAGGCCGGCTTCGTAGAGCGTGGCAAGGCGATGTTCGGCGACGGCGAGGCCGGCATTGGCGGCACGTTCAAGCCAGATCGCGGCTTGGGCCATGTCGCGGTCGACGCCGCGGCCTTCGGCATAGCGGGCGCCGACTTCATAGAGCGCGGCTGGATCGCCGGCGGCGGCGGCGACGCGCAGACGCGCCGTGCCGATCGCTTCGTCCGGCATGGGATAGGTGACGGCGGCATCGGTGGTCGGCGCGGCTGGGGCGGCTGTGGTTGCGCTCGGTGCGGCAGCGGCCGGAGCGGTCGTCGCCGTCTGCGCCACGACCGGCGAGGTTACGCCGACGGGCGGGATATAGGCGGCGGCGGAAGCATTGGGCGGCGCGACATCGGCCGTCGGGTCCGCAGCGACAGGAGCAGGCACCTCGATAACAATTGGCCCCGCGGCGGGCGAGAGCGCCGCCGCAGGCGAAGCATTCGTTTCCGGCGTCGCCGGCGCGGCGACTGTGGGCGCTTCCGGCGCGGCCTCACGAGCGCCGAAAGGCCTCACGATCTGGATGACGGCGATCGCGAGGACGACGGCGCCGACGGCGATCAGCAGCGGCCGGCGATGGTCGCCGACCATGCGGCGCAAGCGGGCAAAGGCGCCCGGCCCTTCGGTCTGCTCGGCCGGTTCCGCGTCCGCGCTGACGCGGCGGATGGCGTTGTGCTCGGCTGCGGCGGCCTGGGCCGCGCGGCGAGCGGCGGCGATGAAATCGGCGCGCCGGTCGCGATCGCCCGACGGTATTGCCGCCGGCTGTGGCCGGCGTGATCCGGGCAGCAGCGGCTCGCCCGGCTGCGACGGCGCGGGGCGGCGTGCCTCCTCCCGAGCGCTCGGCTGGCGGGGCGCCGGCGCCGGCTCGGATGCGGCGACAGCCGTGGTCGTCTGCTGAGGCCGGCCGCGAACCTCGGATTCGAGGTTGCCGAGGCGGGCGACGACACGGTCCAGCGTGACATGCACCGCTTCGAGCGTCGCGGCGGTTTGCTGGTCGGTGCTGTGGGCGGCGTCCTGCAGCGTGCGCAGGTCGGCCTTCAGATCTTCGACGAGCGCCGAATCCTTCGATCCGCTCAGTCCACCCAATTCCTCAACCGCCTCACGGGCGGCCTTCTGGATCGCATCGAGCGAATGCGCGTCGGAATCGAAAACGGCCGTCTCAATCCGCGTCAGGTTGTCCTGGATGTGCCGCAGAGTGTCGTGGTCGGTCGCGAGCAGTTCGAGCCGCGACATCAGCGAGGCAACCTGCTGTTCGAGTTGCGCCAGTCCCTCGGGGGCCTGATCGGCGGCATCGACGCGGTCGAGGCGCATGGACAGCTGGGTGATTTGATCCTCGACCTGCGCCAGTTCGGCCTGGCGTTCGGCCGACGGATCGGCCTCGGCGAGTTCGTCGAGGCGGCGGGTCAGCGAGGCAAGGCGCGCCTCGAAATCGCCGACCATCGCGCCGCCCTGACTCTGGCCGATGATGGCTTCGTCGAGGCGTTGCGCCAGCGTCTGGATATGGGCGTCGAGATTTGCCAGTTCGGAGCGCTCGCGGGCGCGCAGTTCGGCGATCTCCGAGGCGAGCGCCTGCAACGCCGCCGGCGCGGTTTCGCTGCGGTCGGCGATTGTCTCGAGGCGCTTGAGGAGATCCGTGACGGTGTCGGCGCGGGGCGCCCCGGCGAGCATTGCCTGGAAGCGCTCCGACACCTCGTCCAGCTTGCCTTCCAAACGCGTGAGTGCCGGACCGCCGCCATTGTGCAGCATATTCGCGAGGCCCTCGACGGCATCGCGGATGCCGGACATCTCCGCCTCGATGCGGGCGCTGATGTCGGACTGCTGAGTGCTTGCGCCGAGCCGCTGCTCGAACGCGGAAAGCCGTTCATCGATGCGCCCCAGTTCCGCGCGCGGATCGGCGGTGGCGATCCGTTCCGACAAGCCGTCGATTTCGGTCGCCAGCGCATCGAAGCGATCGCCGGACGGCACGCGGTGAAGGATCTCCTGGGCGATCGCTTCCAGGCCGGGTTCGGCGGCGCGTTCGATCAGCTTGTCGAGCCGTTCAAGGATGACCGCCTGCGCCGATCCGAAGGCGGCGACGCTATCTTCCGGTCCCCGCAGCTGGCCCTGAATTTCCTCCAGCTGGCGGCCGAGGGCCGCCATGGCGTCACTGACGGATTCGCCCGGCGGCGGCGCGGAGGGGACTGCGGCCTGCGGCGCCGGCAGCGGCGCTGGCGGCTTGGCGGCGGCGCGAGAGAGTTCGTCAACCCGTTGCCGTAGTTCGCTGATCGATTCGCTCAGCGCGCTGTCGTCGGTGTGAGCCGGTGCCGGCGCCGTTGCCTGCATCGCCGTCGGCGGGCTGGCGATCGTGGCGTGCGCCGATTCGTCGATCATCTTCTGGCGCGCGGCGATCTCGGCGATCGCGGCGTTGAAATCTGCCGCTCGCCGACGGCGCGCAGCTACCGCGTCCTCGGTGGCGGCGGCAATGGCGGCGGTCGCCTCGCCGACGGGTGCCCGGGCGTTCCGCGGCGGCGTGGCGTCGGCTTCATCCGGTGCAGCCGCGGCGGGTTCACGGGCGGTCTGTTCCTCGGCCCGGGCGCTGCGGGCCTTCAATGCGTCGATACGCTGCCGGATGGCGCGGAGTTTGCTCTCGGCGGCGCGCGGGTCGACCGACGGCGGCGGCGGTGCTTCGACCTTGGGGCCGGCCTCGCGATCGAGGTCGCGCAAGGCGGCGGCGATTTCGCTAAGGCTCGCCGCCTCTCTTTGCTCGGCTGTGGATGGATTCACCGGGGCGGCGCGCGTCCGCGTCGCCGGCGGCGTCCGGCGCGGCGCGGGCGCCGGTTTGGCCGCAATTTCCGGCTCCCGCCGGACCGCGTCGTCTGATTCGGCTACTGCCGTGTTCGTGTCACGACCGCCGGTCAGACGCTCCAACCGCGCAGCAAGTTGTGACAACCGGTGATGCAGGGCTTCGCCGAGCTCCGCGTCCTCGCTGGTTTCCCGCGACATCTCGCCAGGATTCATGCTCGCCCCATCGCCATCCCAAAACGCTTGATTGCCGACCCCACGCCACATCCGATCTGGCGCTCCAATGTGTCTCGGCTGAAGGATTTGGCGATTATGGTAAACAGGACGTTAACCGCCGCCGTTTCCGGTGACGTTTTCCTAATCTGTGTTAAGGCGCGCTAAGATTTTCCCGTGGCATTTGGCGCGGCGCGGACCCGTTCAACGGGTTCGCCGGGTCCCACCGGTAACCGATCGTCTCGAACCGGAGCGATCGGCCGTCGAGCAAGAGGAGCTTGCCGACGAGACTACTGCCGAGGCCGCTCGCCTCCTTGGCGATCTCCAGCGCCTGGATTGCCCCGACGAGCGTGACCAGCGGACCGAGCACGCCGATCTGCGCGCAGGCGGCTTCGTCGGCCGGCGGATCGCGGAAGAGGCAGCGATAGGTCGGGTTGGGTTCGCCGCCCGCTCCTGCCTCATGCGGCTTCAGCGTGGTGACGCTGCCGTCGAAGCGGCGGACGGCGGCAATGACGAGCGTCTTCTTCTGGCGGAAGCAGCCGTCGGAGACAGCATAGCGCGAGGCGGCGTTGTCGGTGCAATCGGCGACAAGATCGTAGTTGGCGGCCAAGGCGTCGATATTGCGTGGATCAATCCGGTTGTGATGCCGTTGCACGATGCAATTGGGGTTGATCCCCGCGATGGTTTCGGCAACGCAATCAACCTTGGGTCGGCCCACCCAATCGGAACGGTAGATCGTCTGACGCTGGAGATCGGACAAGGCGACTTTGTCGTCATCGGCAATGCCGATCGTGCCGATCCCGGCGGCGGCGCAAGCGGTAAGCACGGGTGAACCGAGCCCGCCGGCGCCGATGACGAGAAGCCGCGTCCGCTTGAGACGCTGCTGGCCCGTCCCGCCTATCTCGGGCATCACAAGGTGACGCGCGTAGCGTTCGATTTCTTCATCGGAGAAGTTAGTCATGGCTGTCGAGCCTATCGGGGGGAGCGGGGAAAGGCGAGGAAGCCGCAACGCAATCTACCGCTTCGAGGCACATGCCATCGTATCCGCCGACGACATGATCGCCGATGCCTCGGGCTCAATGCCGCCGGCGCTGAGCCATCCCGCCGACTGGGCGCGCTTCCAGGCCGCCCTCGATCGCGCCGACGCGATCATCCTTGGCCGCCTGACACATGAGGCGAAGCCGGACGGCCGCGCCCACAAGCGGATCGTCATGACGCATCAGGTCGAGGGTTTGGAGCAGCGCCAGGACGGCTGGCGATGGAACCCCGCCGGCCTGCCGCTCGAGAAGGCTCTGGCGGCTGTCGCACCTGGCGGCGGCATGGTCGCCATCCCGGGCGGGCACGAAGTGTTCGACTATTTCCTCGAGATCGGTCTCGACGCGTTTCACCTTTCCCGTGTCGAAGGGTTGCGATTGCCGGGCGGCATTCCGGTGTTCAGTGCCTGCCGGCCCGGCAACTCCGCCGAAGCGATCCTCGACGCCGCCGGCCTCCGCCCGCGCGAGCACGAAGCGTTCGACGCAGAAGCTGGCGTGTCGGTCACGGTGTGGCGCAGATGGGGGCGCTAGTGCGCTCTTAGACCCTGAAGGTGGAGGCCGTGGTGAGAAGATCTGCTTGGCTGTTGGCACTCGGCATTTGTGTGCTGAATGGCTCCACCGCGAATGCCGACAAGGGTACGGATGGGTACGTCGCCGAAATTGATCGTGCTTGCCGAACGGAGTGGGGCACCGACTACAGGATGATTGAGTACTGCCAAGACCGGCAGCGCGAGGCGATGGCGGTGGTTCTTGGTACCCAGCGACAGGTTGCAGGCAACTCGGCGCGCGAGGGCATCCTGTCCAACTGCCAACGAGACTGGCCGGAAGGCAATGGGTACGACTGGGCGATGGTAGCCTACTGCTATGATCGGCAAACGGAGTCGATGGCCGCGATTCTCGTAATCCAACAATCAGCGAACGCTGACCCCACGAAGCAAGAAATCCTCGAAGCCTGTTTTCGCGATTGGCCCAGCGGGGTCGGCTACGATTGGGCGATGGTGGAGTACTGCTACGACCAGCAGTATGCGGCTTATCAGCGCCTCGACGGCGGCGTGAAATAGGGCGATTCATCCGGCCCGCCTAATGCGCGGCGTCCCAATTGTCGCCGGCGCGGGCGTCGACCTGTAGCGGCACGCGCAGTCTCACTGCCGGTTCGGGCGCCTGCTCCATCACCGAGGCGATGATCGGGATGGCCTTCTCGGCTTCTTCGTCCGGCGCCTCGAATACCAGTTCGTCATGCACCTGCAGCAGCATGCGGACGTTGAGCCCGGCATCCTTCAGCGCGCCCGGCATGCGGATCATGGCGCGGCGGATGATGTCCGCGGCCGAGCCCTGGATCGTGGCGTTGATTGCAGCGCGCTCGTTGAAGGCGCGCTCGGCCGGGTTCTTCGACAGGATCAGCGGGTAGTGGCACTTCCGCCCGAAGATGGTGTTGACGAAGCCATTGGCGCGGCAGAACGCCTTGGTCGATTCCATGTAGTCCTTGATGCCGGGGAAGCGCTCGAAATAGCGCTCGATATAGTCCTTCGCCTCGCCGCGCGGGATCGACAGCTGGTTGGCGAGGCCGAAGGCGGAGATGCCGTAGATGATGCCGAAATTGATCGCCTTGGCCCGGCGGCGAACCTCCGGCGGCATGCCCGCAACGGGGACGCCGAACATCTCGGACGCGGTCATTGCGTGAATGTCGAGGCCGTCGGCGAAGGCCTGTCTAAGCTGCGGGATCTCGGCGATATGCGCCAGCACGCGCAGCTCGATCTGCGAATAGTCCGCCGAGATCAGCTTGTGGCCGGGATCGGCGACGAAGGCGGTTCTGATCTTGCGGCCGAGCTCGGTACGGATCGGGATGTTCTGCAAATTCGGATCGGACGATGACAGCCGCGCGGTCGGCGTCGCGGCGAGTGCGTAGGAGGTGTGCACCCGCCCGGTATCGCGGTTCATGAAGCCGGGCAGCGCGTCGGTGTAGGTGGACTTCAGCTTCGCCACCTGACGCCAGTCGAGGATGCGCGCCGGCAGGTCGTGACCGGCGGCGGCAAGTTCCTCCAGCGTGTCGGCATCGGTCGACCAGGCGCCGGTCTTGGTCTTGCGGCCGCCCGGGATCGACATCTTGTCGAACAGGATTTCGCCGAGCTGCTTGGGCGAGCCGATGTTGAAGGGTTCGCCCGCGAGCGTCGCGATCTCGTCTTCGAGCCGCGCCATGGTCTGCGCGAAATCATGCGACAGGCGCGACAGGATCTGCCGGTCGACAAGGATGCCTTCGCGCTCCATCGCCGCAAGCACGGGAACGAGCGGGCGCTCCAGCGTCTCGTAAACGGTGGTGACGCGGTCGGCGACGAGTTGCGGCCGCAGCAGCGTCGCGAGGCGAATGACCACATCGGCATGCTCGGCGGCAACGGCCGCGGTCGCGCCGATCTCAAGACGGTCGGTGGGGACGGCGTTGCGGCCGCTGCCGAGGAGATCCTTGAGGCCGCCCGGACGATGCGCCAACCAACGCTCGCCGAGGCCACCGAGCGACACGTCGCGGCGGCCGCCTTCGAGCGCATAGGCGAGCAGCATCACGTCATCGATCGGCGCCAGCGCGATGCCGCGGCGCGCCAGCTGCAGCGTGGCGACCTTGAGGTCGTAGCCGAGCTTGACGATCGAGGCGTCTTCGAGGATCGGCTTCAGCCTGGCCAGCGCCTCGGCCTCGCCGAGCTGCCCGTCATTCAGCCCGCCGCCGAGAAGGTCGTCCTCGCCGCTGCGATGGCCGAGCGGGAGATAGGCGGCGCTGCCCATATCGGTCGAGAAGGCGATGCCGACAAGTTCCGCCGCCATCGGCATCGCCGCGTCGGTGATGAGATAGAGCGCGAGGCGGCCCGTCTCGCGCGCCCGGGCGATCAGCGCATCGAGGCCGGCGCCATCGGCGATGGTGCGATAGGCGGCGGGATCGAACGGCTTCGCCGCGATCGAGGTTGCAAGCGCCGCAGCGCCCGCCGCGATGTCCAGCACGTCCGGCTCGTCGCCCTTGGCCTCGACAACGACGTCGGAGCGCCCGAAAAGATCGCCGCCCGAATGAACCGGCGGCGGCGCGTCAACAGCGCCCTTGGTGTAGCCGGTCGCCATGGAACCGATCTGGCCGGGATGGGCGGCCGTGCCGCGTCCTTTCGACTTCAGGCGTGGGTCCGCCTCGACCGCGTCCGGATCGACCCCGTGCCCTTCGGCGACGCGCTTGGCCATGGCGTTGAGCTCGAGCGCCTTGAGGAAGGCGATGAAACGGGCCGGATCGAATTCCGGCAGAGCCGACAGCGCCAGCGGCGTTTCGACGTCGACAGAATCATCGAGTGTCACCAGGCGTTTCGACATGCGCGCCTGGTCGGCGAAGGCGATCAGGCTTTCGCGCCGCTTCGGCTGCTTGATGTCCGCGGCCTTGGCGAGCAGCGTTTCGAGGTCGCCATATTCCTCGATCAACTGCGCCGCCGTCTTCTTGCCGATGCCGGGGACGCCGGGAACGTTGTCGGAGGTGTCGCCGACCAGCGCCTGCACGTCGGTGACCTTCTCCGGCGGGACGCCGAAATAGTCGATGACGCCTTCGATATCGAGCTTGCGCTCGGGGCGGTAGCCGGGCCGGCCGCGCGAGCCAGATTCGAAATCATAGAACTGCACGCTCGGCGTCACGAGCTGCATGAGGTCCTTGTCGGCCGAGACGATGAGGACATCGGCGCCGGCGGCGGCGGCTTCCTTGGCGTAGGTGGCGATGATGTCGTCGGCCTCGAAGCCGGCCTGCTCGATCGGGTGCAGGCCGAATGACTGGACCGCTTCGCGCATCAGCGGAAATTGCGGCACCAGATCGTCGGGCGCCTCTTTCCGCGTTCCCTTGTAGTCCGGGTAGATCTCGTTGCGGAATGTCACCTCCGACTTGTCGAAGATGATGGCGAGATGGGTCGGCCTGATGTCGACCGCGCCGTCGCTGATGAACTGATAGAGCTTGTTGCAGAACAGCCGGACCGCGCCCGTCGGCAGACCGTCGGAGCGGTAATTGTATTTCGCGTCCTGATTCATCGACTGGAAATAGGCGCGGAAGACGAAGGACGAGCCGTCGACGAGGAAGACATGGTCGCCCGGTCCGGGCGCACGACCGGCGGTCGGTGGCGGCGTCGGTGCGGTGGCGGCTGCGGGTTCCGGAGGCATCATTGGTATATGCCTTCCGACGGCGGCGATTGCCACACCGCCGCTAACCCTATCCGCATTTGCGCCATTCCCGCGCCGCCAAAATGTCCTTAACGACCCGTTAAACAGCCGCATTTAGCGTCCACCAGATCGCCCGGACGGCCGAAGGCTTCCGGAGCTCTCATGGACGATCTTCAGCCGATGGGCATTTTCTCCCGCCGCACGGAGCGGATCGAACCGCCGATGCGGGGCAAGAGAGCGCCGCGGGCCGAGCTCGATATCGGCGTCACGGAGCGGGACCGCGCCGCCCCCGGGCGAAGCGGACGCGGCGGTTCGGCCAAGGGTCCAGCCAACAAATCCGGCAAGAGCGCGGGCGGCCGCCGCGGCGGCAACGGCAAAAAGGGCCGCACGAAACGGCAGAAGCGCGGCTTCTTCCGCCGGGCGCTGCGCGCCCTCACAATCGGCGTCGTTGTCCTGATCCTGACCGGCGGCGGGGTGGTTGCCTATTATGCCTCGAAGCTGCCCAACATCACGTCATGGGACGTGCCGGCACGGCCACCGAATATCCAGATCCTAGGCGCCGACGGGACGTTGATCGCCAATCGCGGCGCCACGGGCGGCGCCAATGTGACCCTGGAAGAGCTGCCGCCCTATGTCGGGCAGGCGGTCGTGGCGATCGAGGACCACCGTTTCTATTCGCATTTCGGCGTCGATCCGATTGGCCTCGCCCGAGTGCTGGTGCATGCCGCGACGTCGAGCGACCGGATCACCGGCGCCTCGACGATCACGCAGCAATTGGCGCGGACGCTGTTCCTCACCATGGACCGCACGATGGAGCGCAAGATCCAGGAAGCGGTGATGGCGGTGTGGCTGGAGATCAAATACTCCAAGGCCGACATCCTCGAAATGTATCTCAACCGCGTCTATTTCGGCGCCGGCGCCTATGGCATCGACGCGGCGTCGCGGACGTATTTCGGCAAGCCGGCGAGCCAGCTCACGCTCGCTGAGGCGTCGATGATCGCCGGCCTCCTGCCGGCCCCGTCTCGCTATGCGCCGACGGTCAATATGGAAGCCGCCAAGGCGCGTCAGCAGCTCGTTCTCAACGCCATGGTCGAGCAAGGCTACATCACCCAGCGTGAGGCGGACCTTGCCTATGCCGGCGACGTGACGCCGGTCGACAACGCCGCCAGCGGCGTCGGCAATTATGTCGCCGACTGGGTGGCCGACCTCGTCCCCGATTTCATCGGCGCGATCCCCGGCGACATCGTTGTCCAGACGACGATCGACCCGACGCTGCAGGAAGAGGCGACCACCGCCCTCCGCGACGGGCTCGACCAATATGGCGAAACGCTCGGCGTCGGCCAGGGCGCGCTGTTGGCGATGAGCCCGGACGGCGCCGTGCGGGCGATGGTCGGCGGACGGGACTATTCGACCAGCCAGTTCAACCGCGCCGTCAACGCCTTCCGCCAGCCGGGCTCGTCCTTCAAGCCCTTCGTCTATCTGGCCGCGCTCGAGCACGGCCTCAGGCCCGAGACGATCCGCTTCGATCAGCCGGTGAATATCGATGGCTGGACGCCGGAGGACTACACGCAGGACTATCTCGGCCCGGTAACGCTGGAGCATGCGCTGGCGCTGTCGCTCAACACCGTGTCAGCGCAGCTCACCGCCGAGGTCACCCCGGCCGCTGTGGTAGCCACCGCGCGGCGGCTCGGCATCGGCTCGCAGATCGAACCGAACATGTCGATCGCGCTCGGCACATCCGAGGTGTCGCTGCTGGAGATGACGGGCGCATACGCCACTTTCGCCAATGGCGGCACGGGGGTCATTCCCTACGTCATCCAGACCATCCGCAACGATAATGGCGACGTCCTCTATCAGCGCACGGCGAGCGCCACCGGACAGGTAATCCAGCCGCAATATGTGGGTATGATGAACGAGATGCTGGGCGAAGTGCTGCGCACGGGCACCGGCCAGCATGCGGTCATTCCCGACTGGCCGGCAGCCGGCAAGACGGGCACCAGCCAGGATTGGCGGGACGCCTGGTTCATCGGCTACACGGCCCATCTCGTGACCGGCGTCTGGGTGGGCAATGACGACAATTCACCGACCAACCGCGCCTCGGGCGGCAATCTGCCGGCCTCGGTATGGAGCCAGTTCATGACGGCGGCGCATCAAGGCGTGCCGGTGTCGCCCCTGCCCGGCAATTATGTCGGGCCGACGGGCATGCAGAACATCACCGACATCATCAACCAGAACGGCGTCTACAACGAATATCAGGACCGCTACGATCCGACGCCGACCAACACCGTGCCGCCGGCGGGCTATGAAGGCCCGACCGACCGCTACAATCCGGCCTATGACCCGCGCTACGACCCGACCTATCAGCCGGCGCCGCCCGCTCCGGTCAGCGGCCCGACGGTCAACGCGCCGGTCACGGGCAATAATGGCGGCGGCCTCGGTGGATTCTTCCGGCGCCTGTTCGGCGGCAATTGACGGCGCGGCCTAGTCGACGCCGATCGCATGCAGCCCGGCGCCATGCGCCTTCAGCCAGGCCTCGGCCTCATCCGTGTGCGCGCAGATGCGGTGGACCAGACGCCAAAAGGCGGGGCCGTGGTTCATCTCGCGCAGATGCGCCACTTCATGCGCAGCAAGGTAATCCAGCACCATCGGCGGCGCCAGGATCAGCCGCCAGGAAAATGACAGCGTGCCGCGGGAACTGCAGGACCCCCAGCGGCCCTTGGGGTCGCGCAGCCTGATGGCCGTCGGCCGCACGCGCAGAAGGGCGGCATAGCGGAAGACGGACCCCTCCAGATCGGCGCGCGCCTCGCGTTTCAGCCAATCAATCAGCCGCCTTTGCATATGATCGCGCGCGCCGGCGACGGCGATGATCGGCATCGTCGGACCCGCCTCGACCCAGACCGTGCCGCGTTCATTGGGACGGTGGGCGATGCGATGCTTGATGTCGCGGACCGGCATGATCCGACCGGGACGAAAGGGACGCACGGCCGGACGGTTGCTGAGGCGCGTCTCAAGCCAGTCCAGGTTGCGCTCAAGGAAGTAGCGCGCGCCTTCGAAGCTGCCGCCTGCCGGGATGGTCAGAACCGGATCAGCGCCGGCTACCCCGAGATTGAGGGTGTAGCGCCGGGCGCGCCGGTTGGGGCGCAGCCGCACGCTAACATTCTGGCCTTCCAGCGGGACTTCGATCTGTTCCGGAAGGCGCTGGGCGCGTTTGGCTCGCGTGAAGGAAGGCATCAACTGGAACCCAAGATTCGACGGCGACGGATCATGCCGCGAGGCGCGCGCGGGTGCCAGCAGAAAGAAGCCAAGCGGCGGACCTTTTTGGCCCGCCGCCCGATTTTCGCTCTTAGCGTGTATTCGGAAGCGTCAGAGCTCGGTCTGAGCGCCCCGGCCGGAGCTTCCCTGCCGTTGGTTCATGAAGCGATCGAACTCTTCCTGATCCTTGGCCCGGCGAAGGTTCGCCGCATAAGCCTCGAACTCGCGCCGTTCCTCTTCCAGCCGCCGCCGCTCTTCGTCGAGCCGGCGCAGTTCCTGCGCGCGGTATTCGTCGAAGGCCGCGTTGCCGCTCACGCCGGAGCGCGGGTAGCGGCTGAAATGCGCGCCGCGATGGCGGAAGGCGTCGCCGCCGCTGCGTCTGAATTCGGGGATGCGATCTCCCCATAGAATGTAGGCCAGCATCAGCAGGCCCAACGGCCAGGCAACCATGAAGCCGATGACCATCAAGAAGACGGTCAGCGGCGTCCATGCCGGGCGAAGCGTCAGTGTATGGCTCATTTCCTGTCCCCTTATTCCCACGACAATTGAAGACGTGGGAACAGCGTTAATTGCTTTCAAGACAAAATCGGCGCGGCTCCGATCACTTCGGCGGGGCGGAAGCCGCCCTCGCCAAGGGCGGCGGAATGGCCAATATAGGGGAACCCCAAGGGCCCGATGGCTATGACGACCGAACCGAACATCACGCTTGGCGCCTCGCGCCGGATCAAGCTCGACACGCTGATCGGCCTGCGCTGGATCGCGATCGGCGGCCAGACGGCGTCGATCCTCGTGGTCTGGCTGTGGCTCGATTTTCCGCTGCCGGAAGTATTCTGCTTCGCCCTGATCGCGCTGTCGGCGTGGCTCAACCTCTTTCTCAAGCTTCGCTTTCCGTCCAATCTGCGCCTGCCCGACACGCCGGCGGCGCTGCTGCTTGCCTATGATTCGGTCCAGCTGGGCGGGCTGCTCTATCTCACCGGCGGGCTGCAGAACCCGTTCGCGCTGCTGCTTCTCGTGCCGGTCCTGGTTTCGGCCACCGCCCTGTCGCTCAAACACACGATCGCGCTCGGTGTGCTGACCGTGGCGGTGGCGACGCTGCTCTGGCCGTTCCACCATCCGCTGCCCTGGACGCCGGGCGAAATGGACCATTTGCCGGCGCTGTTCATCGGCGCGGTGTGGCTCGCCATCATGCTGGCGCTGGTGTTTTCCGCGGTTTACGCGTTCCGCGTCGCCAACGAAGCACGCAAGCTCGCCAACGCGCTGTCGGCGACCGAGCTGGTGCTGGAGCGGGAACACCATCTTTCCGAGCTCGACGGGCTGGCTGCGGCGGCGGCGCATGAACTGGGAACGCCGCTGGCCACCATCGCCCTTGTCGCCAAGGAAATGCAGAAAGACCTCGATCCGGATTCGCCGCTTTCCGGCGATATTGCCTTGCTGGTCAGCCAGTCGGAACGCTGCCGGCAGATCCTGGCGAGGCTCACCTCGCTCGGCACCAGCTCCGATTGGAGCCATGACCGGCGCGGCATCCGCGCGCTTCTGGCCGAATCGATCGAGCCCTATCTCGGCGGCGACATCGATGTCAGCGTCGAAATCGGCGAGCATGACGGCCTGGAACCGACCGACCGGCGAAACCCCGCCATTCTCTACGGCATCGGCAATCTCATTGAGAACGCCGTAGATTTCGCCAAGAGCAAGGTCGAGATTCAGGCTTCCTGGACGGCCGACAGCGTCATCGTGGAAATCGTCGATGATGGCCCAGGCTTCGCCCCGGAAATCATCGACCGGATCGGCGAGCCCTATGTGACGACGCGTGGAACCCGCGGCGACGCGGCCACTGCCAATCCCGAAGCCGGCGGCCTGGGCCTCGGCTTCTTCATCGCCAAGACGTTCCTGGAACGCAGCGGCGCAAGGCTGCGCCTCGCCAATCTTACCCCGCCGGAACACGGGGCAATTGTGCGGATTACTTGGCCGCGTGCAATCTATGGCGGCAAAAAGGAAACGGAAACAGCGGAGACATTTGGCACCGGGGGCCAAGCTGCCTATATGTCTTCCAACAACGCAAAGAACGCAGAGGCCATAGAGGGTTAACACCGAAATGTCCGAGACAGAGCCTGCCCGAACATTACTGATCGTCGAGGACGATCGCCCCTTCCTCCACCGCCTCGCACGGGCGATGGAGACGCGGGGATTTGATGTGCGCAAGGCGGAGACCGTCGCCGAGGGCATCCGCGAGGTGGAGACCAGCCCGCCCTCGCATGCCGTGATCGACCTCCGGCTGGAGGACGGCAATGGCATGGATGTGGTCGAGGCGCTGCGCTTACAGCGTGACGATTCTCGGGTCATCGTGCTGACCGGCTATGGCAACATCGCCACGGCCGTTTCCGCGGTGAAGCTTGGCGCCGTCGACTATCTCGCCAAGCCGGCGGACGCCGACGACGTCTATGCCGCGCTCACCGGCGAGGGCGGCGATCGCCCGCCGCCGCCGGAGAACCCGATGTCGGCCGACCGGGTGCGCTGGGAGCACATCCAGCGCGTCTATGAGCTGTGCGACCGGAACGTCTCGGAGACGGCCCGGCGTCTGTCGATGCATCGCCGCACGCTGCAACGCATCCTCGCCAAGCGCGCGCCGCGCTAGGCGTCAGCCGGCCTCGCCGGCGGCCGGATCGTAAAGAAAATGCAGCCGCTGCGCCGCCGCATGGGCGAAACGCAGCAGCATCGCCTTGCGCGTGGCGCCGGCTAGCCGATGCTCCGCCGCCGGGCGGATGAGTTCGGCGCCATAGGCATCGGCCATGATCAGCCCCGGATCCTCGGGGAAGAGGTCAGCCGGAACGCCGGCATGGGTGGCGAAGAACAGCCGGTCGCAATGCATCCGGTAATCCGGCCATTTGAAATCGGCCCGGAAGTCTTCCACCGACGATTTGATTTCGAC
The DNA here is from genome assembly GCA_963732865.1 of uncultured Alphaproteobacteria bacterium. GTDB lineage: Bacteria > Pseudomonadota > Alphaproteobacteria > Rhizobiales > Kaistiaceae > JADLGL01. Next base: position 195,510 of record CAVTBC010000002.1, read on the forward strand.
GATCCAGATCTCGCCGCCGCCGTCGACGGCGACGATATCGGCGCGACGGCCTGAAGCGAGCGGCAGTTCGGTCACCATCACCATGCGGTTGGCGCGCAGGAAGCGGCCGACGCCGCGCTGGATCATCAGCGCCGTTTCGGACTGCCGGCCGTCAATGGGGGGCGGGAGCGGATCGATCGCGAACATTGCCGGCGGAGTTTGCCACAGTGAGAACGAAAGGCAAACATCGACCGTATCAATTCACCCTTTCGTTTGCCGCGACTTCTTCCGGTCGCCCCAGCGGTCATGCAGCCAGAGCCATTGCTCGGGGTGCTCGCGGACCCAGCCTTCGATGATCGCGGTGATCGCGGCGGTGCCGGCGAGGATATCGACCTTGCCCTCGTCGTCGCGGGGCAGATCGAGCGGCGGCGTCACCTCGATGCGGAAGCGCGAGCCGGGAAGCCGCGTCGTATGCACGCCGACGACCGGGCAGTCGAACTGGCGGGCGAAGCGGGCGACGATCGGATTGGTCGGCGCCGGCCGGCCGAAGAAGGGAACCTCCGGGCCGCCATTCAGCCGCTGATCCATCAGCATGGCGAAATGCCGCCCGGTGCGCATGATATTGGCGACCTTCAGCGCCGCGCCCGGCCCTGACTCGATGAGATCGATGAGGTCGCCGCGCCAGCGCGCCAGATCGGCGGCGACGATGGGATTGCGCGGCGCGCGGTAGAGCGTCACCAGCCGCGTGCCGAACGACGCGATGAACGGAGCGAGCAGCTCCCAATTCGCCAGATGCGAGACGAAGGCGATGCCGGTTTGGCCGTCATCGCGCAGCTTCAGAATCCAATCCGCGCCGACGACTTCGATACGGTCGGTGAGGCCCTTGGTGGGATTGCGCGGATCCTTGAGCACCAGCTCGAGAATGGTCGGCAGTTCGGCGACCGTGCGGGCGAGGTTGTCCCAGCTGCCGGCGAGAATCTTCCGCCGCTCAGCCTCGGTCTTTTCCGGGAAGGCGGCGGCGAGATTGGCGAGCGCCAGCCGATTCTCCGGGACAAAGCGGCTGAGCCCGCGGGCGACGGCGCTGGCGAGGCCGCCGGTACGCTCCGCCCCCATGCCGCGCGCGATGGCCGCAATGCCATGGGTGGCGCGGCCAACGGCCCACTGCATCGCCGGACGCCGGGTCAGTTTCGTCTTGGCCGGCGCTGCGCTTTTTGCCTCGGTCAAATCCGCTCCATGCGATGCGAGATGGGCCGGATTGCTTGTCCCGCGTTGGAGGTCATGGGACAAGCCCCGCAGCAACGCCCGCCCGGAGACGAGAGCTTGGTCGACGTCCCCATCCCTCACCGCCCGCGCTTTGCCATTATCGATGTGGCGCGCGGCGTCGCCATTGTGGCGATGGTCGCCTATCATCTGACCTTGATCTCGGGCCGTATTATCTTCGCCGTACACGACGATCGATGCTGCGCGCGAGCACGCCCTGCATCATCGGCCGCCCGGCTGATCGCTGGCAGCTTCCGTCTTCATTGTCGGCATCAGCCTCGTCCTTGCCCATCGCAACGGCTTCCGGGCTCGATCCTATTTCCGCCGGCTCGCCATCCTGGTCGGCGCGGCGCTGCTCGTCACCATCGTCACCCGGATCGCCGTGCCGGAATGGTATGTCCGTTTCGGCATCCTGCATGCGATCGCTGCCGCGACGTCGTCGGCGTCCTGTTCCTGCGCGCGCCGATGTGGCTGACGATCCTTGTCGCGGCCGCAGTCTTCGCGGTGCCGGGGCTTCCTCACTTCGCTCAATTTCATTCAGCCAGGCTGGCTCTGGCTGGGCCTGACGCCGGAATGGGCGATGCCCGCAATGATGGACTATGAGCCGCTGTTGCCTTGGATCTGGCCGAGCTCTTGTCGGCATCGCGCCGACGCGGCTCGTGCTGCAATTCGGCCTCGACAAGCGGATCGGTCGCTGGCATCCGAAATCGTTCTGAGCCGGTCACTGATGGGTATGGGGAGGTGGAGCCTCGTCATCTATCTCGTCCACCAGCCGCTCTGCTCGGCGTGATCTATCTGATCCGTTCGTGATCGGGTCAGCTCCGCCGGCTCTGGTCTAGCCCGGCGTCTTGTCCGGAAAGCGGCAGATATCGGCGATGAGGCAAGCGGGGCAATCGGGCTTGCGCGCCTTGCAGACATAGCGGCCGTGCAGGATCAGCCAGTGATGCGCGTGCTGCTTGTCCTCGGCCGGGACGATGCGCTCAAGACCCTCTTCGACATCGAGCGGCGTGCGGCCGGGTGCGAGGCCGGTGCGGTTGGCGACGCGGAGGATGTGGGTGTCGACGGCGATGGTCGGCTCGCCAAAGGCGATGTTGAGGACGACATTGGCGGTCTTACGCCCGACGCCCGGCAGCAATTCCAATGCCGCCCGGTCATGCGGGACTTTCGAGCCGAACTCGGCGATGAGCCGGCGCGACAGCGCCATGACGTTCGCCGCCTTGCTGCGGAAAAGGCCGATGGTGCGGATCGCCTCCAGGAGATTCCCCTCACCGAGGGCGACCATCTTCTCCGGCGTGTCGGCGAGCGGGAATAAACGCGCTGTCGCCTTGTTGACGCCGGCATCGGTCGCCTGCGCCGACAGCACGACGGCGACGAGCAGCGTGTAGGGATTGACCCAGTTCAGCTCGCCCTGCGGTTCCGGATTGGCCGCGCGGAAGCGGCGGAAGATCTCCGCCGCCTCGGCCTTGGTCAGTTTTCGTACCCGCGGGGGTGCTTCCCCTCGCAGGGGGCGCGGCAATTGGGAGGGCTGGGATTTTGCCATCGGACATCTATATTGCGTCAGATGAGCGAGCCTAGCGAGAATCGGGCAAGCGAGAGCCGGCTATTCACAGCGACGCTGTCACCGTACAGGTCGTTGTCGCGGCGCGGCTTCAACACGCTCATGGCCTTGCTCGGTATCCTTTCCTTCGGGTTCGGCATTGCCTTCATGCGCATGGGCGCCTGGCCGGTGTTCGGCTTTTTCGGCCTCGATGTCGTGCTCCTCTATCTCGCCTTCCGCCGCAATTACATGGACGCGCGGGCGATCGAGGAGATCAATCTGTCGCCCGAACTCCTGCATATCAGGCGCGTCTCGGCGATCGGCCGCGAGACCGAATACAGCTTCCACCCCTATTGGACGCGGCTCATCATCAGCCGCAGCGACAACGGGATCGCGGCGCTGTCGCTGGTCAGCAGCGGCAGGCGGCTTTCCATCGGTGCCTTCCTCGGCCCCTATGAACGGGCATCCTTCGCCGATGCGCTGTCCGCCGCATTGGCCGCGGCGCGGTCGGCACCCGCGGCCGGCTAGCCAGCGCTGCAAGAATCGGGTGGTCAGGGGTGCGGCCCGGACGTAAGCCGGCTGAATGGAAGCGACCCCTGCGAAACCGACCGAGATCGACACCGACCAAGCGGACTATGAGTCCGTGCGGCTCGCCATCGCCTACATCTCGGAAGAATGGCAGAGACAGCCATCGCTCGCCGAGGTCGCCGCCGAAGTCGGCCTGGAACCGCTCGCCTTCCAGCGCCGGTTTACGCGGATCGCCGGTCTGACGCCGAAGACGTTCCTGCAGGCGGTGACGCTCAACCGGACGCGGCAGATGCTGGCCGAGTCAGCCTCGGTGGAAGAAGCGAGCCTCGCCGCCGGCCTCTCAGGCGCGAGCCGGCTGCACGACCTTTATGTCACGCATGAAGCGATGCCGCCCGGGGCCTATCGCGCCCGTGGCGCCGGCATGACGATGGAATGGGGTTTCCACCCGTCTCCCTTCGGCCTAGCGCTGATCGTCGCCAATGGCGGCCGGCTGGCGGGCATCGGATTTGCCGAGCCCGGAGAAGAGACGCCAGCGCTCGACGATTTTCGCGGACGGTGGCCGAAGGCCGTGTTCGCGCAGAATGTTCAGGCGACGGCGCCGCTGGCGCGGCGTGTGTTCGACCAGTCGGAATGGCAGCCCGGAACGCCGTTGCGCGTCGTGCTGATCGGCACCGATTTCGAGATCCGGGTGTGGGAGGCACTGCTCGACGTGCCGTTCGGCGGCGCCACGACCTACTCCGCCGTCGCGGCGAAGGTGTGCACCACCAAGGCCGCCCGCGCCGTGGGCGCCGCTGTCGGGCGCAATCCGCTGTCCTTCGTCGTCCCCTGCCACCGCGTGCTCGGCAAGAGCGGCAGCCTCACCGGCTATCATTGGGGGCTGACGCGGAAGCGCGCGATCCTAGGCTGGGAGGCCGGAATCGCCGAAGGCGGCTAGGCCGACAGGCGGATCGGCGGCTTCACGAGCATCTCGCTCTCGATCACCGAGGTATCAGCGCCGAGGCGATAGACGATCGGCACGGCCGTATCGAGCTCGCGATGGACGATCTGCTCCGGCGTCAGGCCTTCAAGCGCCATGATCATGGCGCGCAGCGAGTTGCCATGCGCGGAAACCAGCACCCCCTCGCCGCGCATCACATGCGGCAGGATGGCGTGAATGTAATACGGCCAGACGCGCGCGCCGCAATCGCGCAGCGATTCGCCGCCGGGCGGGGCGACGGTATAGGAGCGGCGCCAGATATGAACCTGTTCCTCGCCCCATTTCTTGCGGGCGTCATCCTTGTTGAGGCCGGTGAGGTCGCCATAGTCGCGCTCGTCCAGAGCCGCGTCCTTGACCACCTGGATATCAGGCTGGTGCAGTTCCTTCAGCATCAGCTCGAGGGTCTGATGCGCCCGCTTCAGCGCCGAGGTGAAGGCGATGCCGAATTTCAGCCCGCGATCGACCAGGAGGCGTCCGGCGGCGGTCGCCTCATGGCGGCCGAGCTCCGTCAGGGCGACGTCGGTGGTGCCGGTGAAGACATTGGTGAGATTCCATTCGCTCTGTCCGTGGCGGACGAGCACAAGCAAGCGATCGGTCAAACCGTTACTCCGTCTTAAGTCCGAGGACGTCGGCCATCGTGTAACGGCCGGCAGGACGTCCCTTGCCCCACTGCGCCGCCTTGACGGCGCCGCGGGCGAAAATGGCCCGGTCGAAAGCGCGATGGGTGAGTTCCACCGTCTCACCTTCGCCGGCAAATATGACCGTATGATCACCGACCGTCGTGCCGCCACGCAGCGCGGCGAAGCCGATATCGCCGGTCCGGCGCGGGCCGACCTCGCCGTCGCGCTCGCGAACCGAATGCGCTGCGAGGTCGATGCCGCGGCCCTCGGCGGCGGCATTGCCGAACAGAAGCGCCGTTCCCGACGGCGCGTCGACCTTGTGGCGATGATGCATTTCCAGGATCTCGATGTCGAAACTCGGATCGAGTGCGCGTGCAGCCTGACGCACGAATTGTGCCAGGAGATTAACGCCGAGGCTCATATTTCCCGACTGGACGACAACGGTGCGACGCGCCGCCGCGTCGATTGCGGCGTTGTCGGCCGGGGAAAGGCCGGTGGTTCCGATGACATCGACGACCCCGGCGAGCGCCGCCGCGGAGGCCAGGGCGACCGTTGCGGCGGGCGTCGTGAAGTCGATGACGCCGTCGGCGCCGGCGAGCGCCGCCGTCACGTCATCGCTCACCGGGACGCCGAGGGGCGTCAAGCCGGCAAGGGCCCCGGCATCGGCGCCGAGGGCATCGGAGCCCGTGCGCTCGATCGCGCCGGCAAGCGCAACGCCGTCAGTTTCGCAAATGAGGCGGATGAGCGAACGGCCCATACGGCCGGCCGCTCCGGCCACCACCAGTCGCATATCGCTCATGTCGCCTCCGGATCAGGGTGACGGGGTATCGTCTAGGCCAACGCACCGCAAGGGGTTCAGCCCAGAGGCTTCGCCATGCCGCAGCGAAGGTGCGGTTCATGGCCGGCCTCAGCCTCGGCGCCAAGCCGGGCAGCAAGATGAAATGGCAGCGCCTCCGGCGGCAATTCGCGAAAGCCGAGCTTCTGGTAAAATGGGCCGTTCCAGGGAAGGTCGCGATAGGTAGTGAGGGTGAGCTCCGCATAGGCGGCGTCAGTGGCATAGCCCTCCGCCGCAATCATCAGGGCGCGGCCGACGCCTTTGCGCTGGAACGGGCGCGCCACCGCCAGCTCGGCGATGTACAGGGCAGTGCCGAACTGCTCGGCGAGCAGGAAACCAACCGGATCGTCGTCGACCAGCGCCGTCCAATGGTGGCCGGCGGCGATCGCCTCACGATGCACCACAAGGGGCGTCGGCTCGGCGTCGGCGACCCAGGCCCGGTCGGTGTCGCGGAAGAGGCCGCCAGCGGAGAGTTCGATCGCCGGAAAGGCCGGAATATACGCCACGACGGTTCGGCGGACGATGAGATCCATCGCCGGCTAGGGCGCGACTCCGGCGATCTCGGCGACGATGCCATCGGCAGCGGCGCGGGGGTCGGGCGCTTCGGTGATCGGACGGCCGACGACGAGATAGTCGGCACCGGCGGCGATGGCGGCGGCAGGTGAGACGATGCGCTTCTGGTCACCGGCGGCTGCCCCCGCGGGGCGGATCCCCGGCGTTACCAGGGTGAAATCCGCGCCGACCGCTGCGCGGATGGCCGATGCTTCCGCAGCAGAGGCAACGATGCCATCCATGCCCGCCGCCTTGGCATCCTTGGCGCGGGCGATCACGCGGTCACGGACGTTGCCCGAGTAGCCGGCTTCGGCGAGGTCGGCGTCGTTCATGGAGGTCAGCACGGTGACGCCGAGCAGCTTCAGCGGCGCGGTGCCACGAGCGGCGACGGCGGCGCGCATCGCCTTGGGATAGGCGTGGACGGTAAGGAAGTTGACACCGAGATTGACGGCGTTTTCGACTGCCTTGGCGACCGTGTTGTCGATATCGAGGAGCTTGGCGTCGAGGAATACTTTTTTGCCCGCGGCGACGAGGTGACCGGCGAGATCGATGCCGCCGCCGAGAATGAGCTCAAGGCCGATCTTATAGACGCCGACGCTGTCGCCGAGTTGGGCGATCATCGCTTCGGCTGCTGCGACCCGCGGAAAATCCAGAGCGACGATCAGCCTGTCGCGCGGTTGGACCTCCTGTTTCATCAGCTCAGCGGTCCTATCCGCGCCGACAGATCGTAGAGCGCCTGGCAGACCAAACGCAGTTGATCCGCGGCTTGTGGCGCCACGAGATGGCCGTCCTCGTCGAAGGCCGAACCGCCATTGGAGATCGAGATGTGCTGCGGGATCACCAGCGCCTGTACTGCGGTGACGAGGACCTTGCGCAGATCCATCAGCGCGCGGGCGCCGCCGATCATGCCGTTGGAGCTGGAGCCGATGCCATAGATCCGGCCGCGATGCTTATGTTCGGTCGCCATCTTCGGCCGGCTCACCCAATCGATCGCGTTCTTCAGAAGCGGCGGCAGGGAGTGATTGTATTCCGGCGTGGCGATGAAGACGCCCTGGCTAGCGGCGATCAACCGGGCGAGCTTATGGGCGTTCTCGGGGAAGCCCTCGTCCTTCTCCATGTCGCCATTGTAGATCGGCATCGGATAGTCGCCGAGCGAGATCAAGCGCACCTCGGCGCCGAGCACGGCTAGTTCCTTGGCGGCCAGCGCGGCGAGCTTGGCGCTGAAGGAACCGGTGCGGATCGAACCGCCGAAAACCAGGATGTCGGGATTGGTCAAGCGTCGTTTCCTTCAAGGCTTTGCCGTGTTTAGCCGTCAGGATGGCACGGTCAATCACCAAAGGGCGATAGGTCCAGACCCGCGCCGGCGGCATGTTCAGAATGATCCAGCCGCTGCCCTCAAGGCGGTAGTCCGCGGGAGACGGCGGGACGGGCGGTTTCGGCGAATAGGAGAACTGCGCCAGGGCGCCTTCGGACGGGAGCCGCGACAGCACGTCGAGCACAAGGCTGCGGCGATCTTCCGACGGGCGAAGGAGCAGCGGCAGCGAAGAAACGGCCGCCGCGAATGGACCGTCGTGGACGCCGGCCAGCGTCGTCGCGAGGTTATAGGCGTCGCCCTCAACGATGCGGACGCCGGGATAGCGCCTGGCGAGGATCTCGCAGAAATCCGGATTGAACTCGACGGCGATGATGCGCTCGGGCGCGACGCCTTTCTCCAGCAGCGCCCGCGTGACGACGCCGGTTCCCGGACCAAGCTCGAGGATCGGACCAGTCGATGCGGGATTGACATGGGCCACCATGCGGCGCGCGAGGGCGCGGCCCGACGGCGCGACGGCGCCGGTGGTGCCCCAGGTGCGGATGAAGCGGACGATATCGCCGGCGCTCATGCGTGGGTCCGCAACAGGTCGTAGATGGCCCGCGTCTTTTCTTGAGGCTGGCCAGAGCACTTCGTCATCCAGTCCTCCATGGCAACGTCCAGCAATCGCCCGGGGATGGCCCCATGCGCAAGCAGGAGTTCGACGAATGGGAGGTGACCGTGGAGCACGGCGCACCAGAGAACGGAGTCGCCGAATTGATTGACGCCGTTCGGGTCGGCGCCTCTTGCCAGCAACAGTTCACCGATCCGTACTTGCCCTTCGAAAGCCGCGCTCATCAGGATCGTCCAGCCGAAGCGGTTGGCAGTGTTCGGGTCGAGACCGTCTCCCAGCGCGCTTCGAATTGTGACGATGTCGCCTCGCTTGATCCGACGCGATGCCTCTTCGTAGGTCATCGCATCGCCGGCGCTCATGCGCCGGTCTTGCCACCGAGGATTTCACGGACCCTGGCGAAAAAGCCGGACAAATCGGGGTTGTTCTCGGTGGTCGAGGCCGACTCGAATTCCTGCATCAGGTCACGCTGGCGCTTGCTGAGATTACGCGGCGTCTCGACCGTGACCTGGATGTACATGTCGCCATGCCGGTTCGAGCGCAGCACCGGCATGCCCTTGCCCTTGAGGCGGAACTGTTCGCCGGTCTGCGTGCCCTCGGCGACCTTCACCTTGGCGCGGCCGCCATCGATGGTCGGCACTTCGAACTGACCGCCGAGCGCCGCCGTCGTCACCGAGATCGGCACGCGGCAGAAGAGATCGGCGCCGTCGCGCTGCAGGAATTCATGCGGCTTGAGCGACAGGAAGATGTAGAGGTCGCCCGCCGGGCCGCCGCGCAGCCCCGCTTCGCCCTCGCCCGCGAGGCGAATGCGTGTACCATCCTCGATGCCGGCCGGAATGTTGACCGAAAGCGTGCGCTCCTGGGTGATCCGCCCGGCGCCGCTGCAGGCTTCGCACGGATCGGAGATGACCTCGCCGCGGCCCTGACAGGCCGGGCAAGTCCGCTCGATCGAGAAGAAGCCGCCCGTGGAAGCGCGCACACGGCCACGGCCATCGCAGGTCGGGCAGGTGTGCGGCGACGAACCGGGCTTGGAGCCTGTGCCGGAACAGGTGGTGCAGGTGATCTTGGTCGGGACGGTGATCTGCGCGGTCTTGCCGGCGTAGGCCTCTTCCAGCGTCAGATCCATATTGTAGCGAAGATCGGCGCCGCGCTCACGGCCGCCGCCACGGGCAGGACCGCCGCGGCGTCCCATGAAGTCGCCGAAGATATCGTCGAAAATCTCCGACATGGACGAGGCGAAGTCGTGGGCAAAGCCCGTGCCGCCGCCCGGGCCACCGCGCTCGAAGGCCGCGTGCCCGAAACGATCATAGGCCGCGCGGCGCTGCGGGTCCTTCAGGCACTCATAGGCCTCGTTGACTTCCTTGAATTTGATCTCGGCCGTATCGTCCCCCGGATTGCGGTCGGGATGATACTGCATGGCGAGCTTGCGGAAGGTGGTCTTGAGGGTGACCGCGTCACACTCCCTGGTAACGCCGAGCACTTCGTAGAAATCACGTTTAGCCATCGTGCCCGTTTTTTCCCGCAGGCCTCAGCCTGTCTATCATGCCGGCAATTCGGCGCACCCTCGTTTCGGGGCGTTTCGCCTCACTTACCCAAAGAAGATACTCACGCTGATGGCTCGGCGGTAGTGCGTCGAAAGCAGCTTTGGCCGCCGGATGGGCGACCAAAGCTTCAGCGATGTCGGACGGTGTCTTTGCGGTCGGCACGGGTATTTGCGTTGGCCGGCCGCGATGGCCGGCCCCCAAAACGAGCGTCAGGCCGACTTCTTCTGATCGTCGTCGTCGACTTCCTCGAAGTCGGCGTCGACGACATCTTCGCCGCTTTCCGGCCCGGCTTCAGGTCCACCTTCGCCGGCTTCGGCGGCGGCGCGATACATGGCCTCGCCAAGCTTCATCGAAGCCTGCACGACGTCATTCGTCTTGGCCTTGATTGCCTCGACGTCCTCGCCTTCGAGGGCCGTCTTCAGCTCGGTCACTGCGGCCTCGACAGTCGTGCGATCGGCGTCGGAAACCTTGTCGCCCAGATCGACTAGCGACTTCTCTGCCGCGTGAACCTGGCGCTCGCCCTCGACCTTGGCATCGACCATGGCCCGGCGCTTCTTGTCCTCTTCGGCGTGCGTCTCGGCGTCGTTGACCATCTTCTCGATCTCGTCGTCCGAAAGACCGCCGGAGGCCTGGATGCGGATCTGCTGCTCCTTGCCGGTACCCTTATCCTTCGCCTGGACGTTGACGATGCCGTTGGCATCGATGTCGAATGTGACCTCGATCTGCGGCACGCCGCGCGGCGCCGCCGGGATGCCGACAAGGTCAAACTGGCCGAGCATCTTGTTGTCGGCCGCCATCTCGCGCTCGCCCTGGAAGACGCGGATAGTCACCGCGTTCTGGCTGTCCTCGGCGGTCGAGAAGGTCTGGCTCTTCTTGGTCGGGATCGTGGTGTTGCGGTCGATCAGGCGGGTGAAGACGCCGCCCAGCGTCTCGATGCCGAGCGATAGCGGCGTCACGTCGAGCAGCAGCACGTCCTTGACATCGCCCTGCAGGACGCCGGCCTGGATAGCGGCGCCGATGGCGACCACCTCATCCGGGTTGACGCCCTTATGCGGCTCCTTGCCGAAGAACTGTTTCACGACTTCCTGCACCTTCGGCACGCGGGTCATGCCGCCGACAAGGACAACCTCGTCGATCTGACCGGCGGAAAGGCCGGCATCTTTCAAGGCCGCACGGCACGGCTCGACCGTCCGCTGGATGAGGTCATCAACCAGCGCCTCGAACTTGGCGCGGGTGAGCTTCATCGTCAGATGCTTCGGGCCGGACTGATCGGCGGTGATGAAGGGTAGGTTGATCTCGGTCTGCTGCGACGCAGAGAGCTCGATCTTGGCCTTCTCCGCAGCCTCTTTCAGGCGCTGGAGGGCAAGCTTGTCGTTGCGCAGGTCGATGCCCTGCTCTTTCTTGAACTCATCGGCGAGATAGGTGACGAGACGCATGTCGAAGTCTTCGCCGCCAAGGAAAGTGTCGCCATTGGTCGACTTCACCTCGAAGACGCCGTCGCCGATTTCAAGGACCGAGACGTCGAAGGTACCGCCGCCAAGATCGTAGACGGCGATGGTCTTGCCTTCCTTCTTGTCGAGGCCATAGGCGAGCGCCGCGGCCGTCGGCTCGTTGATGATGCGCAGAACCTCAAGGCCGGCGATCTTGCCGGCATCCTTGGTGGCCTGGCGCTGGGCGTCGTTGAAATAGGCGGGAACGGTGATGACGGCCTGGTCAACCGTCTGGCCGAGATAGGACTCGGCGGTCTCCTTCATCTTCTGCAGGATGAAGGCGGAAATCTGCGAGGGCGAATATTTGTTGCCCTTGGCCTCGACCCAGGCATCGCCATTATCGGCTTTGACGATGTTGTAGGGGACGAGCTTCTTGTCCTTGGCGACGGTCGGGTCGTCGTAGCGGCGGCCGATCAGGCGCTTGACCGCGAAGATCGTGCCCTCGGGATTGGTGACCGCCTGGCGCTTCGCCGGCTGGCCGACAAGCCGCTCATTGCCATCGGTGACCGCAACGATCGAGGGCGTCGTGCGTGCACCCTCGGCATTCTCAATTACCTTCGCGTTCTTGCCGTCCATAACGGCGACGCAGGAATTGGTGGTCCCCAGATCAATACCGATTACCCTTGCCATCAGTCGTCATCTCCTTTTGGCAGATCGCGGAGCGGGTCCTATTCGGCCCCCGCCGTTTCTTCCGGCGCCACACTGCACCAACCACATGAAGAGGCTGGACGCCCGTGAATTCGCGATCCCCCGGCTCCTATCTTGCCGAAGTCCTCAACTGGCCGATCGGCCTCGTCTGGGCGGTATATAAGAAGGGCGTTTTGACGCCGCAAGCGCCGCAAACAGCTTCGCAATCAACGCCGATCGGCGCAAGCGGTTGTTCGGAGCTCTTTGGCTTACTGTCTGCATCGATGCGTCTACGGGGAGAATTGACGATGATCAGCCCCGCCGCCATGCGCCGCGCCAGCTTCGCCCTGCCGATGGCCACGATGATGGCCTTTGCGAATTCCGACATCACTTCAGCCGAGGTGTTCGACCGCTTCAGCCCGCTCGATCTGACGGTCGGGTCCACGGATGCGTGGAGGATGAGCATGGATGCCGAGGGCTATCACATGTCATTCCGGCGACGAACTGGCCCTCCGCTTCGCCTGGGTCAAGCAGCCGACCCGCAACCGCCTCCGCGACACCTCCATGCGGGGTCTACGCACTTAGCCCCGCACGCTCTACTACTACATGTCCGGCTGCGGCCCACATGGGCGGCTATCACACTGCATGCGACTACCATCCCGATTCCGCGGCGACGTGTCTGACCCCGCCGGGGTTCATGCTTTCAACGGGCGCCTTGAGCGAAAAGCGGCAGAGGCGCTGGCGGCGGCGGTGGCGTCGATCATCGCGCGCGCTCCGCTGTTCACGCCGACCATGCCGCGCACCGGGCGCCCTTTCTCGGTGCGGATGACCAATTGCGGGCCGCTCGGCTGGGTGTCGGACCGGACGGGCGGGTACCGCTATCAGCCAACGCATCCGGTCACCGGTCGCCGCTGGCCGGCTATGCCCGAAATGCTGCTCGGGATCTGGGAGAAATACGCGGGCTATCCGCACCCGCCCGAGGCCTGCCTCATCAACATCTATTCCGAGACCGCGAAAATGGGCCTCCACCGCGACGAGGACGAGGCGGATTTCGCGGCGCCCGTGGTGTCGATCTCACTCGGCGATGATTGCCGTTTCCGCGTCGGCGGCAGCGAACGCGGCGGCCCAACGCAATCCTTCCGCCTCAAATCGGGGGACATTGTCGTCCTCGGCGGCGAGAGCCGGTTGGCCTATCATGGCGTCGACCGCATCTATCCGGGCACTTCGGCGCTGAAGCTGCCGCAGGGCAACCGGATCAACCTCACGCTCAGGCGCGTCAGCGCGCCGAACGGGGCCAAAGCATCATTGCCGTGATGGACGCCGCAACGCCGCAGAACGAAACCGCCAACCGGCTGACGCCGATGATGGAGCAGTATCTCGCCATCAAGGCGGCGAACCAGGACTGCCTCCTGTTCTACCGGATGGGCGATTTCTACGAGCTGTTCTTCGATGACGCCGTGGCGGCGGCGAAGACGCTCGGCATCGCCCTCACCTCCCGCGGCCGGCATCTCGGGCAAGACATCCCGCTGTGCGGCGTGCCGGTCAGGGCGGCGGAGGATTATCTGCACAAGCTGATCGCCGCCGGCTACCGGGTCGCCGTCTGCGACCAGACCGAGGACCCCGCCGAAGCAAGGAAGCGCGGCTCCAAATCGGTGGTACAGCGCGAGGTGATCCGCCTGGTGACGCCCGGCACGCTGACCGAGGATTCGCTCCTCGACTCCCGCGCCGGAAATTATCTCGCCGCCATTGCCCGCGATCGCGGGACGCAAAGCTACGGCCTCGCCTGGATCGACATCTCGACCGGCGATTTCCGCGTGGCCTCGACGGAGGCGATAAGCCTCGCCGCCGAACTCGCCCGCATCGCGCCGCGCGAGATCATCCTATCCGACGCCGTCTTCGCCGACCCCGAATTGCAGCCGCTCTGGCGTGACGCCGCCGCCGAAACGACGCCGTTGCCGGCGCCGATCTTCGATTCGGCGACCGCCGCGAAACGGCTGACCGATGCCTTCGCCGTTGCTTCGCTCGACGGCTTCGGCAGCTTCGGCCGGGCCGAACTCGCCGCTGCCGCCGCCATCCTCGCCTATGTCGAGCGCACCCAGCTCAAGGCGCGGCCGTCGTTGTCGCCGCCGGTGCGCGAGGCCGTCGGCGCCACGATGCAGATCGACGCGGCGACCCGGGCCAATCTGGAACTGACCGCGACCCTCGCCGGCGCGCGCAAGGGCAGCCTTCTCGCCGCCATCGACCGCAGCGTTACGGGTGCAGGATCGCGGCTCCTCGGCGAGCGGCTGGCGAGCCCGGTGACCGACCCCGCGCTCATCGACCAGCGGCTCGACGCGATCGCCTATCTGATCGAGCGGCAGGGATTGCGGCAGGCTCTGCGCGGCAGACTGACCGCCGCGCCGGACATCGCCCGGTCCCTCGCCCGGCTGTCGCTCGATCGCGGCGGGCCGCGCGATCTCGCGGTCATCCGCAACGGGCTCTTCGCGGCGGCGCAATTGGCGGCGCTGCTCGCGGGCGAATCAGCAGTGCCCAACGAACTGGCCGAGGCCGGGGCAGCTTTGGCCGCGCCCGACCCCCGGATCGCTGCCGAGCTCGAAGCGGCGCTCGGCGACGAATTGCCGATGATGGCGCGCGACGGCGGTCTGGTGCGGGCGGGCGCCGATGCCGGCCTTGACGAGGCGCGGGCGCTGTCGAGCGAAAGCCGCAAGGTGATCGCCGGGCTACAGACCCGCTATGCAGACGAGACGGGCCTGCGTGGCCTCAAGATCAAGCACAACAACGTCCTCGGCTATTTCATCGAGGCGGCGTCCGGTGCCGGCGACAAGCTGCTGGCGCCGCCTTTCGCCGAGACCTTCATCCACCGTCAGACGATGGCGGGCGCGCTCCGCTTCACGACGACCGAACTGGCGGAACTGGCGTCGAAGATCGCAGGCGCCGCCGATCAGGCACTTTCGATCGAGCTCGCGATCTTCGACCGGTTGCGGCAATTGGTGCTTGGCCACGCCGCCGCGATCCGCGAGGCCGCCGCCGCTCTCGCGATCATCGACGTCGCCGCCGGCCTCGGCGAGCTTGCGGTGGCCGAGGCTTATTGCCGGCCCGTCGTCGACGGCTCGACCGACTTCGCGGTGAGCGAAGGCCGCCATCCCGTCGTCGAGCAGGCCCTCCGCGGTGACGGCCAATCCTTCGTCGCCAATGATTGCGTCCTTGCCGACCGCGCCGGGTCGGGACGGATCTGGCTCGTCACCGGGCCGAACATGGCCGGCAAGTCGACCTTTCTGCGCCAGAACGCCCTCATTGCCATCCTCGCCCAGGCGGGCTGTTATGTGCCTGCGGCGTCTGCGAAAATCGGTGTGGTCGACCGCCTGTTCTCGCGCGTCGGGGCGGCGGACGACCTGGCGCGCGGCCGCTCGACCTTCATGGTCGAGATGGTCGAGACGGCAGCGATCCTCAATCAGGCCGGCGAACGCTCACTGGTGATCCTCGACGAGATCGGCCGCGGCACGGCGACCTTCGACGGCCTCTCCATCGCCTGGGCCACGGTCGAGCATCTGCACGACGTCAACCGGTCGCGAGCGCTGTTCGCGACGCATTTCCACGAACTCACCGCGCTGTCGCAGCGACTGCCGAGCCTCCACAACGCCACCGTCGAGGTGAAGGAATGGAACGGCGAGGTGGCGTTCCTGCATCGCATCATCGCCGGCGCCGCCGACCGCTCCTATGGCGTGCAGGTGGCGCGGCTGGCCGGTCTGCCAAAGGCCGTGCTGACGCGGGCCCGGGCCGTGCTGGAACAGCTTGAAGCCAGCGACCGCGCCGGCGCCGCGGCGCGGCTGATCGACGATCTGCCCCTGTTCAGGGCTGCGGCGATCGAGGCCGAAAGCGACGAGGCCGCAACCGATCAATTGCACGCGGCGCTGGAGGCGCTTGAGCTCGACGAGCTGACGCCGCGCGAGGCGCTTGAGGCGCTCTACCGGCTGAAGGCAATCGCCGATCCCAATTGATGCACGTCAATGAGGACGGTGCGTCGGGGGTCTATTCGATCATCAACGTTGATTGAAAGGACCCTCATTATGGAATTCGCTCGTTCCGCTTTCGGCCAGTTCATGGCCAGCATGGCCGGCCGGATGACTCGCGTCATCGCCGGTATCGTCTTGATCGCTCTCGGCATCTGGGCCGGCGGCACCTGGGGCATCGTGCTTGACGTCATCGGCGCCGTGCCGTTGCTCGCCGGGCTCTTCGATGTGTGCGTCTTCAGCCTCCTGTTCGGCGGCCCCTTCTCCGGGGAGAAGATTCGCTCGCTCGAACGCCGCGCCTGAGTCCCGCCGCTCAAATGGGCGGCGTGTCGGGATAGCCGAAACGGTCGAAATACCAGCGCCATTCGCGCCGGATTGTTTCTGCCGTTTCCGCGTCCAGCGTGAAGCGGTTGCGGCGATAGTCGCGGACGTCGTCCAGATGGGCCTGCAAAGCGGCCATATCCGGTTCGGGCAGGCCGATCTCGCCGCGCAGGCGGGTCACCTGCGCGATCGGGTCGGCGATCAGATCTTCATAGCGGACTTCGGCGTAACGCCCCCCGGGAAGCGAGGCGATGTCGCTGTCGAAGTTGCGATAGAGTTCCTTCATCGACGCGTTGACGAAGCGGTCGAGCGCCAGCGAGCCGCCATAGCGGGGCCGCTGAAAGCCCTGGCTGTCGAACATGCGCCGCCAAAGATGTTCGCTTGAGACATGGACCGCGAACGGATCGCGGATGACATGGATAAATCGGGCATCCGGGAACATGCGCTGGAGCAACCCGACGCGCGCCGTGTGGGTCGGCGATTTCAACAGAAACCACTCGGCCGCCTGAGCGGCGCGCGATGATTGCCGCCGGGCGAACGCTATGCGCTTCAACGTGGTGAGGAGCGCTTCTTCCCAGGCCTTACGACGCGGGTCCGGCAACGCTTCAATATCGAGATAGCTGATGGCCCCGTCGCGGTCATTGGGGAAAAGCATCACCTCGTAGGGCGATGGCGCACCCATGGCCAGTAGCGCAAACTCGTCTTCCTGCGGCCGGTCCCAGCCGGCGGCGACATCGTCCATCGGCCGGCGCTTGGGGAGGAAAGCCTCGAAGCGGCGGAGGACATTCTCCCAGCGCAGGAAGTGATCGGTGGCGAAACTCTGCAGGTAGTTCGGCGCCACGAAGCGCGGATCGGTCGCCAGCAATTCGTGCAGGAATGTCGTTCCGGACCGCCAATGGCCGACGATGAAAACCGGCGGCAGCAGAGGCTCGGCGGCGATCGCCGCACCAAGCCGCCGCCGCTGGCTCGCCGCGGGAAGGGCCGTGCCAAGCCCGATCAGGGATGCCGCTATCGCGGCCGGCAGCCGCGATGGCGAGACGCGGAACCGATGCCGCGCGAGCATCGGGAACCAGACGCGCGCCGTAATTCCGGTGGAGACGCGGAACGCCCACCAGGGAGGCCGCCGGCCTGGGCTGTGATGTTCGGCAGTGCTCTTGCCTCTTTTCGCCTCGTCGCTCATGTGCATGGGTCGATGGCACAATTCGTCCGGGCCGGATAGGGTCCGGGAGCCGTTGCCAGCCAGGACCAACCGTGACCCGCACCGTTCAACCGCACAAGATCGACGCCAAGACGCTACGCGCGAAGTTCGCCGAAATCACTGCGGGCATCGACGCAACAGACCCCAAGGCAAAAGCAGCGCTCCTCGACGAATTGAAGCGGGTCTATGCCGACGGCCGCGCCGAGGTCGAAAATCTGTTGCTGAAGGATGGCGGTGGCTCCGCCTGCGCCGAACGCCTTTCCGATCTGCAAGACCAGCTGATTACGGCCATCCAGGTCTTCGCCGACGAAAGGGCGGTTCCGGCCGGCCGCCGCGACCGCCCGCTGCGGATGGCGGTGATCGCGGTCGGCGGCTATGGCCGCGGCACGCTCGCCCCGGGTTCGGACATCGATCTTCTGTTCATCGCACCGAGCAAGCCGGACCCGCGGTTCCGCCGCATCGTGGAATACGTCCTCTATCTCTTGTGGGACATCGGCTTCAAAGTCGGCCATGCGACGCGGTCGGTGGACGAATGCATCCGGCTGTCGAAGAGCGACATGACGATCCGCACGGCTGTCCTGGAGTCGCGGCTGATCACCGGCGACGAGGCGCTCTTCGACGAGCTGGTGCGGCGGTTCGACGCCGAAGTGGTCAAGAACACGGCCGCCGAGTTTGTTGCCGCCAAGCTGGCCGAGCGCGACGAGCGGCATCTCAAAGAGGGCACATCGCGCTATCTGGTCGAGCCCAATATCAAGGAAGGCAAGGGCGGCCTGCGCGATCTGCAGACGCTGTTCTGGATCGCCAAATATGTCTACCGCACCCGCTCGACCGACGATCTGGTGAAGGCCGGCGTCTTCTCGCGGCAGGAGCTGAAGACGTTTCTGCGCGCCGAGGACTTCCTCTGGGCGATCCGCTGCCATCTGCATTTCATGACCGAACGCGCCGAGGAGCGCCTGTCATTCGAGCTGCAGCGGCCGATGGCCGAGCGGCTCGGCTACACCGATCATCCCGGGCTCGCCGATGTCGAGCGCTTCATGAAGCACTATTTCCTGGTCGCCAAGGATGTCGGCGACCTCACCCGCGTCATCTGCGCCGAACTCGAGGAGCGGCACGTCAAGCAGGCGCCGCGGCTTATGGGACGGCGCAAGCCGAAGATCGAGGCGCTGGCCGGAACGAAAGACCTGGTCGCCGATCATGACCGCATCAACATGGCCGAGCCGGATGTCTTCAGCCGCGACCCCGTGAACCTCATCCGCATCTTCAGCCTGGCGGACAAGACGGGTCTCGTCCTCCATCCCGACGCGACGCAGGCGATTACCCGCGCGCTGAAATATGTCGATGCGGATTTGCGCAAGGACGAGGAAGCAAACCGCCTCTTCCTCGAGGTTCTAACTTCGCCGCGCCAGCCGGAGCGGACGCTGCGGGCCATGAACGAGACCGGCGTTCTCGGCCGGTTTATCCCCGATTTCGGCAAGATCGTCGCGATGACGCAGTTCAACATGTATCACCACTATACGGTCGACGAGCATCTGCTGCGCACCGTCGGCGAGCTGTCGCGCCTCGAGCATGGCGACCTTCGCGAACAGCATCCGCTGATTGCCGAGATCCTGCCCAAGCTCAAGGATCGCCGGATCATCTACGTCGCCGCGCTCCTGCACGACATCGCCAAGGGCCGCCCCGAGGCGCATTCGATCGCCGGCGCCCGCGTCGCGCGCCGCCTGTGTCCGCGCCTCGGCCTGACCGACGACCAGTCGGAACTCATTGCCTGGCTGGTCGAGAACCATCTGGTGATGAGCACCTTCGCGCAGCGCCGGGATCTGCAGGACCCGAAAACGATCCAGGATTTCGCCGCGATCGTGCAGGACATCGAGCGGCTCCGCCTGCTCCTGATCCTCACCGTCATCGACATCCGCGCGGTCGGTCCCGGCGTGTGGAACGGATGGAAGGGCCAACTGCTGCGGACGCTCTACTGGGAAGTCGAGCCGATGCTCACCGGCGGCCATAGCAGCCTCAGCCGCGAAGTGCGCGTGCGGCGCGCCCGGGAGGAGCTGGCCGAGGCGCTGGCCGATTGGCCCGAGGACGAGAGGCGCCAGTATGTCGAGCGCCACTACCCGGCCTATCTCCTGCGCGCCGACCTGCCGCACAAGCTGGAGCATGCCAAGCTGCTGCGCGCGCTCGACGCGTCCGGCGAACGCATGACGACCAACGTCACATTGCTGCCGTTTCAGGCCGTCACCGAGATCACTATCATCGCCCCGGACCACCCGCGGCTGTTGTCCTTCATCGCCGGCTCCTGCGCTGCGGCGGGAGCGAACATCGTCGATGCGCAGATCTTCACCACCGTCGACGGCCTCGCCCTGGACGCGGTCTTCGTCTCACGCGAACTGGAACGTGACGAGGATGAGGAACGCCGGGCACAGCGCATCTGCGAAATTATCGAAGAGGCCCTCTCCGGCAAGATCCGCCTGCCGGAGCGGGTCGCCACCAAGGGTGGCCGCAGCCGCTATAAATCGTTCCGAGTTCGAGACCAGCGTTGACCTCAATAATGACTGGTCCAACCGCTTCACCGCGATCGAAGCCTCAGGGATCGACCGCACGGGCCTCCTTTACGATCTCACCCGCGCCCTCAGCGATCTCAACCTCAATATCGGCTCGGCCCATATCGCCACATACGGTGAACGCGCCGTCGACGTTTTCTATGTCACCGATCTCATCGGCGGAAAGATCACCAGCCCGACGCGCGAGGCGGCGATCCGGAAACGGCTGGCCGAGGCCTTTGCCGGTCCGGTTGTCGAAAGCCGTGCAGCAAAGCGCGGCGCCGCCTAAGCTGCCGCGTTTACCGATTCTCACCGTCCGGCGAGGATCATTGCGGTCGCGCGCGCGAAAGTCGGCGTGGCCCGTTTGAACGGCACGGCATGGCCCTCCTGAAGAATTTCATCACCGTCGGCGCCGCCACGGCATCGAGCCGCGTCCTCGGCTTTGCCCGGGACATGCTGGTGGCGGCCGCGCTTGGCACAGGTCCGGTGGCCGACGCCTTCATCGTCGCCTTTCGCTTCCCCAATCTCTTCCGGCGGCTCTTCGCCGAGGGCGCCTTCAACTCCGCCTTCGTGCCCTTGTTCAGCCGCGCCCTGGAGGAAGGCGGCGAAGAGGAGGCGAACCGCTTCGGCAGCGAGGCGCTCAGCGCACTCCTGACGATCCTCCTGATCTTCGTCGCGATTACCGAAATCGCGATGCCGCTGCTGATGCACGTGCTGGCGCCGGGCTTCGCCGATGACCCGGCGAAGTTCGACCTCACCGTCTTCCTGACGCGGATCGCCTTTCCCTATCTGGCGCTGGTGTCGCTGCTGGCCCTGTTTTCCGGCGCACTCAACGCGCATGGCCGCTTTGCCGCCGCCGCCTTCGCCCCGGCGCTGCTCAACGTCGTCTTCATCGCGGCACTGATCATCGTTCTCGTCGCCGGCTTTGACGAAACCGACAATGCCGGGATCATCCTGTCCTGGGCGACGCTGGTCGGCGGTGTGGCGCAGCTGGCCGTGGTGGTGTGGGCGGCGCGGCGAGCGGGCATGAATCTGCGCCTCGTCCGGCCGCGCCTGACGCCTGGCGTCAGGCGGCTGATGCGCCTCTTCGTGCCGGGCGCGCTGGCGGGCGGCATCACGCAGATCAACATCGTCGTCGGCACGATCATCGCCTCGCTGTCGCCGGGCGCGGTCTCGTATCTCTATTATGCCGACCGCGTCTATCAGCTGCCGCTCGGCATCGTCGGGGTCGCCATCGGCGTCGTCCTCCTGCCGGACCTGACGCGGCAATTGCGCGGCGGCCGCGAGGATCTGGCGACGCATACGCAGAACCGCTCGCTCGAATTCGCGATGGCCCTGACGCTGCCCGCCGCTGTCGCGCTGGTGGTGGCGGCGCATCCAATCATCGCCGTGCTATTCCAGCGCGGGGCCTTTGCGGCCGCGGACACGACGGCCACGGCGTCGGCCCTCATCGCCTTCGCGGTCGGCCTGCCGGCCTTCGTTCTCATCAAGGTCCTGCAGCCGGCCTTCTTCGCCCGCGAAGACACCAAGACGCCGATGTGGTTTGCCGGCGTTTCGGTGGTGGTGAATATCGGCGGCTCGCTGATCCTCTTTCCCAGCCTCGCGCATGTCGGCATCGCGATCGCGACCGCGGCGGCCGGCTGGGTCGATGCAGGCCTCCTCGCCTTCGCGCTATGGCGGCGGCGGATGATCGTCATCGATGCCGACGCCCGACGCCGCGTGCCGCTGATCCTTCTCGCCGCATTGCTGATGGGCGTCGCCCTTTATTTCGGCATCGACCTCGTGGACGGCTGGCTCAACGACCCGGCCATTCTGGTGCGCGGCGGGGCGCTTGCGTTGATCGTGCTCGGCGGCGTCCTGCTCTTCGGGGTCTTCGTGCAGCTCACCGGCGCGGTCGATTTCCGCAAGGCGCTGCGGCGGCGGGGCGGCTAATGCGGCAGTTCGGACTTTTCCGGCAACGCCATTTCGGTAAACTCGCGCGATGAAGAGTTGGCTCAGACAACCGATGAAAGGCGCCGTCTTGTCGGCGGCGATCGCGATCGGCCTATCGGCCTGCAGCCCGACGTCCGACCTGCCGAGCCTCGCGGACGTCCAGGCGATGCTTCCGGGCGAATCCCTGTCGCTGCAGGTGTTGCCGCCGCCCGCCCGCTACGCGCAGGCCGTACTGGCGCTGGAGGCAGCGGGCAAGATCGAGATCGTCCCGGTGGCGCCTGCGGTTGCGCGCGACACCTGCAATGGCTCGGGCGCCTGCTCTTACATCGGCCTCTTCCATTTCTGCCGGATCACGATTTCCACCGAATATACCGGCGAGGCGCGCGCGGCCTTACTCGATCATGAGCGCGCCCATTGCGCCGGCTGGCCGAAGAGTCACCCGCTTTAGCCGCCGCTCCTTGCGTCGGCGCTTCGCCTTCGCCATAACGCGCCGCGTCCTTTCCGGAGACAATTCACGCCATGCCTGACCACCGTCCCCTGGTCTTTTCGGGGGTCCAGCCGACCGGCAACCTCCATCTCGGCAATTATCTCGGCGCCATCGCCCGCTTCGTGGCGATGCAGGAGAGCCATGAGTGCATCTATTGCGTGGTCGATCTCCACGCGATCACGGTGTGGCAGGACCCGAAAGAGCTGGCGCACAACACCCGTGAAGTCGCAGCCGCCTTCGTCGCCGCCGGCATCGATCCGAAGAAGAACATCGTCTTCAATCAGAGCCAGGTGCCGCAGCATGCCGAGCTCGCCTGGGTGTTCAATTGCGTGGCGCGGATGGGCTGGCTCAACCGCATGACACAGTTCAAGGAGAAGGCCGGCAAGGACCGCGAGAACGCCTCGGTGGGCCTCTTCGCCTATCCGACGCTGATGGCCGCCGACATCCTCGTCTATCGCGCCACGCATGTGCCGGTGGGCGAGGACCAGAAGCAGCACCTCGAGCTGTCGCGCGATATCGCGCAGAAATTCAACAATGATTTCGGCGACTCGATCGCCGCGCACGGCTTCGGCGAGGAGGGCTATTTCCCGTTGCCCGAACCGCTGATCACCGGCCCGGCGACGCGCGTCATGAGCCTGCGCGACGGCTCGAAGAAGATGTCGAAATCCGATCCGTCGGAATATTCGCGCATCAACCTCACCGACAGCGCCGAGGCGATCGAGCAGAAGATCCGCAAGGCAAAGACCGATCCGGAGCCGCTGCCCGGCGAGGAGGCCGGCCTCAAGACGCGGCCGGAGGCGGACAATCTCGTCGGCCTCTATGCGGGCCTTGCCGGCGTTTCCAAGGCGGAGGTTCTGCGCCAGCATGGCGGCGCGCAGTTCTCGGCGTTCAAGCCGGCGCTGGCGGAACTCGCCGTTGCTCGGCTGGAACCGATTGCGGGCGAGATGCGCCGCCTCCTCGCCGATCCGGCCGAGATCGACCGCATGCTCGCCGACGGCTCGGAGCGCGCCGGCGCCATGGCCGAGAAGACGATGAACGACGTTCGCGACATCGTCGGCCTGATCCGGCGGGGGCGGTAGCACGACAGCCTTTACCCCTCCCCGATGGGTGCGGATCTCGGCTTGCCGCTGTCTGCGCCCGGTGGCAGCATCGCAGTGATGGTCGCGCGCAAGCCCCTTGAACCCGGACACAGGCGGAAGTTCCTCGTCGTCATCGACGACACGCCGGAATGCGGCAAGGCTGTGCATTTTGCGGCACTGCGCGCCGAGCATACCGGCGGTGCGCTGGTGCTCCTCTTCGTCATCCCGCGTGCCGCGTTCCAGCAATGGAAGGGCGTCGAGACGATCATGCGCGCCGAGGCGATGGAGGCCGCCGAATCGGCGCTCGGCCGTTTTGCCGAACTCGTGCGCAAATGGTCGTCCGTCGAGCCGGAGCAGGTGATCCGCGAAGGCGACACCGCCGACCAGGTCGCCGCCCTCATCGAGACGGACGAGGATATCGCGGTCCTGGTACTTGCCGCCGGAACCGGACGCGAGGGTCCCGGCCCGCTGGTCTCCTCGCTCGTCGGCCGCTCGTCGGGCGGCTTTGCCGTGCCGATCACGGTCGTCCCCGGCTCGCTCGATGAAGCGGCCATCGTCGCCATCGCCTGACCCCACATTCTTGAAGTTTTTGCCGGGCTGGGATATCTATTTTGAACGATTCTAATTCAGGCGGCACCCCGATGTTCATTCAGACCGAACCCACGCCGAACCCGGCGACGCTGAAGTTTCTGCCCGGCCGTATCGTGCTGGAAGACAACGGCACGGCTGAATTCCTGGGCGAAAGCGAAGCGGGTCACTCGCCGCTGGCGCAGCGCCTGTTCGCCATTCCGAGCGTTTCCGGTGTCTTCTTCGGCGGCGATTTCATCACCGTCACCAAGGCGGACGGGGACTGGCAGCATCTGAAGCCGGCCGTGCTCGGCGCCATCATGGACCATTATCTGTCCGGCGCGCCGGTGCTTGACGATTCGAGCGCGGAAGCGGCGGGCGAAGAGTTCTTCAGGCCGCAAGACGCCGAAATCGTCGCCACGATCAAGGAGTTGCTGGAGACGCGCGTGCGTCCGGCCGTGGCGCAGGATGGCGGCGACATCACCTTCAAGGGCTTCCGCGACGGGACGCTGTTCCTGAACATGCGCGGCTCCTGCTCGGGCTGCCCGTCCTCGACGGCGACGCTCCGCCACGGCATCGAAAATTTGATGCGGCACTTCATCCCGGAAGTCCGTGAGGTTCAGCCAAGCTGACGAACCGGCGCACCGCGCCGGCATGTCCGATTGACTGTGGCGGCAGCTTGCCGTCATACGCCCATCCATGATTGTTCTCGGCATCGATACCGCGCTTGAAGCCTGCTCCGCCGGGCTTGCCATCGGCGATCAGGGCCGGGCCATCATCCGCTCCGAGATCATTGGGCGCGGCCATGCGGAGCGGCTGTTCGGCCTGATCGGCGAAATCATGGCCGAGGCCGAACTCGGCTTTGACGCCATCGATCGCTACGCCGTCACCACCGGCCCCGGCTCCTTCACCGGCATCCGCGTCGGCATCGCCGCTATGCGCGGTTTCGCGCTGGTTTCCGGCGCGCCGGCAGTTGGCTTCTCGACGCTCGCAGTGCACGCCGAGGCGGCGCGGAAAATGGCGGGCGCCCGCGCGGTTCTGGCCGCCCTGCCGGCCAAGGGCGGTGAGGTTTTCGCGCAGCTTTTCGGGCCGGCCGGCGAGGCGCTTTCGGACCCCGTGGTCGGCGATCCGGCGCGGTTTGCGGCGCTGGCGACGGAGGCCGGCGCGTCCCTCGCGGGAGCCGGCGCCTCGGCAGTCGCCGCTGCCGGCGTCACGGGCTTGGCGGTGATCCACGCGCAATCGGCGCCCGACATGCGGGCGCTTCTCGCCCTCGCCCTTCGCGCCGAGGACGGCGCACCGCCGCCCAGGCCGCTCTACATCAAGCCGCCCGACGCCATGCCCGCCGCTCCGATGATCGCGCGCCGCTAGATGGCGCTCCGGGCCATTCGCCATGTGATCGACGATGCTGCGCCCGGCGATGTGGCCGTGATGGCCGATATCCACGAACACAGCTTCAGCCGGCACTGGAGCGCCGAGGAATTTTCCGCGCTGCTGGCGGATTATCCGGTGGTGCAGGCCATCGTCGCCCGCCGTGCCGGCCTGGGGAAGCCGCGGATCAATGGCTTCGTCATCGTCCGCATCGCCGGCGGCGAAGCTGAAATCCTGACGCTGGCGGTCGATCCGCGCAGCCGGCGGCGCGGCCTTGGGCGCAAGCTGGTCGAGGACGCGGCGCGCCGGGCCTACCGCGACCGCGCCGAAGCGCTGTTACTCGAGGTCGACGAAACCAACCGCGCCGCCGTCACGCTCTATCGCGGCCTTGGCTTCGAGACAGTCGGCGAGCGCTCGCGCTATTATGACAAACCCGACGCACCGCCCGGCAATGCGCTTGTCATGCGCCTGCGTCTTCGCTAATCCGCGTCACCCAGCGGGACAGGCATATTGGCTCAACCGAAGAGCACACAAAGCCTCGAAGAGGCATGCGCCGCCAAAGGCATGCGCATGACGGAACAGCGACGGGTGATCGCCCGGGTCCTCGACGCGGCCTCCGATCATCCCGACGTCGAGGAACTGTATCGCCGCTCGTCGGAGATCGATCCGCATATTTCGATCTCCACCGTCTATCGGACGGTGCGCCTGTTCGAGGATGCCGGGGTCATCACGCGGCTCGAATTCCGCGACGGCCGGGCGCGCTATGAGACGATCCCGGATGAGCACCACGACCATTTGATCGACCTGCGTACCGGCAAGGTGATCGAGTTCCGCAACGAAGAAATCGAGGTGCTGCAGGAGCGGATCGCCGCCGAACTCGGCTTCAAGCTGGTCGATCACCGGCTGGAACTTTACGGTGTACCGTTGAAGAAGCCTGGTAACGAATGATGGTCTTTGCGATTGCCATCGATCCGTCGTTTGATGAGGATAGGCTTTATTGACGCTGCGCCGTGAAACGGCTCCCGGCCAGCGCGTCGAAAGGAAAACCGGCTCTGTGACATCGCGACGGAAAGCATTCATCCGCAGCTACGGATGCCAGATGAATGTCTATGATTCCGAACGGATGGCCGATGTCCTCGCCGAAGGTTTCGACACGGCGGCGACCGTCGAAGAAGCCGACCTCATTATCCTCAATACCTGCCATATCCGCGAGAAGGCCGCCGAGAAGGTCTATTCCGAACTCGGCCGGCTGCGCGAATTGAAGGATGCCGCAGCGCAGGACGGCCGCCAAATAACGATCGGCGTTGCCGGCTGCGTGGCGCAGGCGGAGGGCGCGGAGATCGCCCGCCGTTCCCCGGTTGTCGACTTCGTCGTCGGGCCGCAATCCTATCATCGCCTGCCGGAGCTGGTGGACGGGACGAGCGGGTCACCGGTCGCAGACGATCTGTCGGCGGCGGAGAAGTTTGCCGGCCTTGCCGGAACCCTCAGCCATCGCCCGGCAAGCGTCGCCGCCTTCGTCACGGTGCAGGAGGGCTGCGACAAGTTCTGCAGCTTCTGTGTCGTGCCCTATACGCGCGGCGCGGAATTTTCCCGGCCGGTCGATGCGATCATCGCCGAGGCCGAACGGCTCGCTGCCTCGGGCGTGCGCGAGATCACGCTGCTTGGCCAGAACGTCAATGCCTGGCATGGGCCCGGACCTGATGGCGATTGGGGCCTTGGGCGGCTCCTCTTCCGCCTCGCCGAAATCGACGGCATTGCGCGGCTCCGCTACACGACCAGCCATCCGCGCGACATGGACGACGATCTCATCGCCGCACATCGCGACCTGCCGGCGCTGATGCCCTATCTGCACCTGCCGCTCCAGGCCGGTTCCGACCGTGTGCTGAAGGCGATGAACCGCCGCCACACCGCCGACGACTATCGGCGGCTGATCGATCGGATCCGCACGGCACGGCCCGATATCGCCCTGTCGAGCGACTTCATCGTCGGCTTCCCCGGCGAGAGCGACGCCGATTTTGCCGAGACGATGAAGATCGTCGCGGAGGTCGGCTACGCCGCCGCCTTTTCGTTCAAATACAGCCCGCGGCCGGGCACACCCGCGGCCGAGCAGGAGCAGATCGCCGAGCCGGTGAAGAACGAACGGCTCTATCAACTGCAGGCGCTGATCGCGGCGCAGCAGGCTGCCTTCAACCGCTCGCGGCTGGGTATGAAAATGAACGTCCTGTTCGAGAAGGAAGGGCGCAAACCCGGCCAGATCGTGGGCCGTTCGCCCTGGCTGCAGCCGGTGCAGGTCGAAGCGCCTGCGGCGATGATCGGCGCGATTAAGGTTGTCACTGTCGACGGCCTGGGCAGCAACAGCCTATATGCCAGCTTGACCGTCCCCAGCAGCGCGGCAAAGGCCGCCGAGGCATTCGCGTGACCGACATCGATACAGCATCGACGCGCCAGCCGGATTTTGTGCCCGATCCGACGCAGATCATGGTTGCCTTTGACGACAACCGCCTGGCGCGAACGCTTTTCGGCGAGTTCGATCAGAACCTAGCGATGATCGAGCAACGGCTCGGCGTCGAGGCCGTGGCGCATGGCAATCAGGTGCTGATCCGTGGCTTGCCCGAATCCTGCGCCCAGGCCCGGCTGACGCTCGACATGCTCTATGGCCGGCTCGAGCACGGCCATGACATCGAGCCCGGCGACGTCGACGGCGCGATCCGTATGGCGATGGCGGCCGACAGCCAACTCAATCTGCCGACGTTGGAACCGAAGAGCCGGCTGGCGATGGCACAGATCGCAACGCGGCGCCGCGTCGTCATGGCCCGCTCGCCGATGCAGGATTCCTATATCCGCGCCATGGAAGCGGCCGAGCTCGTCTTCGGCGTCGGCCCGGCCGGCACCGGCAAGACCTATCTCGCCGTCGCCTATGCGGCCTCGATGCTGGAGCGCGGCAATGTCTCGCGGATCATCCTGTCGCGACCAGCGGTGGAAGCCGGCGAGCGGCTTGGCTTCCTGCCCGGCGACATGCGCGAAAAGGTCGACCCCTATCTGCGGCCGCTCTACGATGCCCTTTACGACATGATCCCGGCGGACAAGGTCGAGCGTGGCCTCGCCTCGGGCGTGATCGAAGTTGCGCCGCTGGCCTTCATGCGCGGCCGGACGCTGACGCAGGCGGCGATCATCCTCGACGAAGCGCAGAACACGACGCCGATGCAGATGAAGATGTTCCTCACCCGCCTCGGCGAGGGCTCGAAGATGATCGTCACCGGCGACCCCACCCAGATCGACCTGCCGCACGGCCAGGGCTCGGGACTAACCGAAGCGCTGCGCCTGTTGCGGGGCGTGCGCGAGATCAAGCAGATCGCCTTCGGCCATGCCGATGTCGTGCGCCATCCGCTGGTCGCGCGCATCGTCGAGGCCTATGACGCCGGCGACAAGAAGGCCGGCGAAGGCCGGAGCTGAACTTGGCCGTCGACATCGACCTTTCGGTGCAGGGCGGCGACTGGCCGCCTGAGGCGGAACTTGGCGCTCTGGCCGAACGCGTGCTTGCCGCGACCAGCGTGAAGGCCGCCGATTTCCCGCGCGAAGGCGAGCTTTCGATCGTCTTCACAGATGACGCCCGGATCGGCCAACTGAATGCCGAATGGCGCGGAATTCCCCATCCGACCAACGTCTTGTCATTTCCCGCGCCGGCCCTATCCGGCCCCGCGCAGCTGGCCAAGCCGCTGGGCGACATCGTCCTCGGATTCGAAACGATGTCCAAAGAAGCGGCAGACGCGCACTTGACGCTGGCCGACCATATCTCCCATCTTCTCGTTCACGGCCTTCTGCATCTGATCGGTTACGATCACCAGGAAGACGCTGAAGCCGCGGCCATGGAATTGCTCGAAACGGCGGTGCTGGCTGAGTTGGGCATCGCCGACCCCTATGCCGGAAGCGAGCCCGAACTGATCGACACCGCCGGCAAAAATTGAAGATGAGCGACAAGTCGGAATCGTCCGGTTCGGTCCCCGAACCGAACCCTGAGCCTCCTAGTAGCACCGGCGGTCGGCCCGAAGAGGGCGATCGTCAGACCGGCGAAAGCTGGCTCGACAGGCTGCGCGCAGCCGTCGGTCTCAGGAATACATCCGTTCGGCGGGAAATCGAGGACGCCCTCGGCGGCGAGGAGGTGGACACCACCTTCACCGCCGAAGAACGGACGATGCTCAACAACATCCTGCGTCTCCGCGACGTGCGCGTTGAGGACATCATGGTGCCGCGCGCCGATGTCGAGGCGGTCGAGATCGACGAGACTCTTGGCGAGCTGATCACCCTGTTCCGCCAGTCCGGCCATTCGCGCATGCCGGTCTACCGCGAATCGCTCGACGATCCGGCGGGCATGGTCCACATCAAGGATTTGATGCGGGCGCTGGCGCGTTTCGCCGACAAATCGACCGATGGGGCCGAACCCAGCGCCGACAATCTCGACCTCAGCCGAATCGACCTGTCGATGACGATCGCCCAGGCCGATCTCATCCGCGACGTGCTGTTTGTGCCGCCCTCGATGCCGGTGGCGACGCTGCTGTCGACGATGCAAAATTCGCGCATGCAGATGGCGCTGGTGATCGACGAATATGGCGGAACGGACGGCCTCGTCTCAATCGAGGACGCGATCGAATCGATCGTCGGCGAGATCGAAGACGAGCATGACGAGGAAGAACCGGAGATCGTTGCCGATGATGACGGCACGTTCATCGCGGACGCGCGCGCCAGCCTCAGCGATGTCGCCGAGGCGATCGGCGCCAAGGTTTCGACGGGCGAAGGCAATGACGATGTCGAGACCATCGGCGGGCGCATCTTCACGCTGCTTGGCCGGGTGCCGACGAAGGGCGAAACCGTGACTTTGCCGGAAGGACATATCGTCGAGGTGCTTGATGCCGACCCGCGCCGAATCCGGCGTTTGCGGATTCGCGCTGCCGAATCGGGCGCCGACGGCGCTTCACCCGGGCTACCCCGCGCTGCCTCAGGCGCTTGACGCCGCGCGCGTCCTCGCCCAAGCCGAAGCCGCCTTCCCGCCGAATCAGGCCGCGGCCGCTGCATGAACCGTCTGGCTGACTCGATCATCCTCCTGTGGGGCTGGCGGCGGATTCTGCTCGCCTTCGCCGCGGGCGCGTCGCTGGTTCTGACGCTGCCGCCCTTCAACGCCTTGCCGGTTGGCTGGATCGCCATCCCCATCCTGGTGTGGATGATCGACGGCTCGGCGACGCCGGAAGGCACCGGCTTCCTTCGCCGCCTCCTCCCCGCCTTCTGGATCGGCTGGTGGTTCGGCTTCGGCTATTTCGTCGCCGGCCTGTGGTGGATCGGCGCTTCCTTCCTGGTCGAAGCGGATGTGTTTGCCTGGCTGATGCCCTTCGCGGTCGTCGTCCTGCCTGCCGGGTTGGCGCTCCTGTGGGGTCTCGGCGCCGCCGTCGCGCGGCTGTTCTGGGCCGACGGCTGGGTCCGCATCCTCGTTCTCGCCGTGACGATGACGCTG
Organism: uncultured Alphaproteobacteria bacterium; assembly: GCA_963732865.1. Lineage (GTDB taxonomy): Bacteria > Pseudomonadota > Alphaproteobacteria > Rhizobiales > Kaistiaceae > JADLGL01. Next base: position 226,382 of record CAVTBC010000002.1, read on the forward strand.
GTCGAGTGGCTGCGCGGCCATATCCTGACCGGCTTCCCGTGGAATGCAGTCGGCTACACGCTGATGCCCGATACGCTGCTGATGCAGCCGGCGTCGCTGATCGGCCTGTGGGGGATGACGCTGCTGGCGTTCATGGTCTTCGCGGCGCCGGTCCTGCTGGTTGGCGGCAACGAGGGTGGGCGCGGGCGGTGGCTAGGATTTGCATTGATCCTTCTGCTGTTTCTCGGCGACATCGGCTTCGGCCTGATCCGCCTCCGCGGCGCCGACGATGCCGTTGTGGCGGGCGTCCGGCTGCGGATCGTGCAGGCCTCGATCCCCGAAGAAGCCAAACAGGACGCGACAGCGGCGCGCGCCAATTTCGACCAGCAGCTGGAGCTCAGCCGCAACGCGCCCGCGCCGGGCGACAGCGACGGGCCGACGCTGATCATCTGGCCGGAGACGGCTGTCCCCTACATTCTGACCGAGCAGCCGGGCGCTCTGGCGGCAATCGCCGACATGCTGCCGGCCGGCGTCACATTGGTGACCGGCGCGCCGCGGCGCGATCCCGCCCCTATCCTCAACGGCCCGGATGTCTTCAACAGCGTGCTGGTGATCTCGGACACCGGGGAGATACGCGATTCCTACGACAAGGTTCACCTCGTCCCCTTCGGCGAATATCTACCCTTTGCCGACACGCTCGAGAGCTGGGGAATACGCCAGCTCATCACCCTGCCCGGCGGTTTTGCCACCGGTCTGCAGCGGCGGACGCTGACCGCCGGCGACGCGCCACCTTTTTCCCCGCTTATTTGCTATGAGGTGATCTTCCCTCATGCGGTGACAGAAGAGGGCGTTCGCCCAGCCTGGCTCCTCAACGTCACCAATGACGCCTGGTATGGCAACACGCCCGGCCCGCACCAGCATTTGCAGGAGGCAATCCTGCGTTCGGTGGAGGAAGGCCTGCCGCTAGTCCGCGCCGCCAACACAGGGATTTCGGTCATTGTTGATGCCTATGGACGGGTTCAGGCCCGCCTTGATGTCGGCGAAATCGGCGTGATTGATGGCGATTTGCCGCATGCTCTCCCCGAGACCGTCTATGCCCGCTACGGCGACATCATTCCCGCCATTCTCCTTGTCTTGGTGTCGGGCATCGCTTTGGTCGGCCGTTACATCTTTGGCCGCCAATACAATTGACATTGCAACCTGAGGCTGCTCATTACCCGAATCGGGGCTCTTGATGTTTGTTTTGGTCAAATGCGGCGCGACATTCTTGGATTCTTCTGAAGCGAGGGCGCCGTATGGCCAGTGCAAAAAAACCCAATCCAATTGACATTCACGTCGGCGGCCGCGTGCGGCTGCGGCGGATGATGCTCGGCATGAGCCAGGAGCGGCTCGGCGAACAACTCGGCATCACGTTCCAGCAGATTCAGAAATACGAGAAGGGCACCAACCGCATCGGCGCCAGCCGGCTGCAGAACATCGCCTCGGTGCTCTCCGTGCCCGTCGGGTTCTTCTTCGACGGCGCGCCCGGACAGGGCACCAATGGCGCGGCCGATTCGAAGAGCGGCAGCTATGTCGTTGATTTCCTGTCGAGCTCGGAAGGTCTGCAGCTCAATCGGGCGTTCGTGCGCATTTCCGATTCGAAAGTCCGGCGCCGCATCGTCGATCTCGTCCGCGCGCTGGCCGGGGATGGCGGCGAAACCTGAGCCTTCGCGATGATTGACCGTGCCGGTATTCGCTGCCAAGACGTGCAGCGCTTCCCGGGCGGCCACGCCATTTCATCGTCGACGAAGGAGTGCCGAGTTGCGGTCGTCCTATATCTTCACCAGCGAATCCGTCTCTGAAGGCCATCCCGACAAGGTCTGCGACCGTATCTCCGATACGATCGTCGATGCGTTTCTGGCGGCGATGCCGGAATCGCGCGTCGCCTGCGAAACGCTGGCGACGACGAACCGTGTGGTGATCGCCGGCGAAGTCCGTGGACCGGCCGAGCTTGCCAATAATCCGGAACGCATCACCGAACTGACGCGCGGCGCAATCCGCGACATCGGCTATGAGCAAGCCGGCTTCCATTGGGAAACCTGTGACGTCGAAGTCCTGCTGCACGGCCAGTCGGCGGACATTGCGCAAGGCGTCGATGCCGCCGGCAACAAGGACGAGGGAGCCGGCGATCAGGGCATCATGTTCGGCTATGCCTGCCGCGAAACGCCGGAGCTGATGCCGGCGCCGATCTACTACGCCCACCAGATTCTCAAGCTGATGGCAGAGGCCCGCCACGCCGGCGCGGCACCCGAATTGCAGCCCGATGCGAAGAGCCAAGTAACGGTCGAATATCGCGACGGCAAGCCGGTGAAGGCGAACACCATCGTCGTTTCCACCCAGCACACCAACGACATGACCTCGGAGGAAGTCCGCGAGGTCGTCGAGCCTTATGTGCTCCGAGCTTTGCCGGACGGCTGGGTCGACGAGAAGACGCTCTGGCACGTCAATCCAACCGGCAAATTCCTGATCGGCGGCCCCGATGGCGACGCCGGACTGACCGGCCGCAAGATCATCGTCGACACCTATGGCGGGGCCGCGCCGCATGGCGGCGGCGCCTTCTCCGGCAAAGACCCGACCAAGGTCGACCGCTCGGCTGCCTATGCCGCCCGCTATCTCGCCAAGAACGTTGTCGCCGCCGATATCGCCGAGCGCTGCACGATCCAACTCGCCTATGCGATCGGCGTCTCCGAGCCGCTGTCACTCTATGTCGATCTGCACGGCACCGGCCAGGTTTCCGAGGAAGCCCTGGAGAAGGCGCTGCGTGACGTGATGAGCCTGTCGCCGCGCGGCATCCGCGAGCATCTCCAGCTCAATCGCCCGATCTATGCGCGGACCTCGGCCTACGGCCATTTCGGACGCGCGCCCGAGGCCGATGGCGGCTTCTCCTGGGAGCGCACCGATCTCGCCGATCGGATCCGAAGCGCCCTCGCCTGATCCGGGACCAGCCGGCATGACCGATCGGCCGGCCAAGCTGCACGGCCGCCGCAAGGGCCGGCCGCTCAGCGCGCATCAGACCGCGCTCGTCGACGACCTGTTGCCCGAACTGCTGGTCGATCTCACCGCCGCAGCGCCACCGCAGACGGCCTCGCTGTTCGCCGCCCCGGTCGATGAGATCCGGCTGGAGATCGGCTGCGGCGCCGGCGAACATCTGATCCACGAAGCCGAGGCTGCGCCCGCGGTTGGCTTCATCGGCGTCGAACCGTTCCGCGAGGGCCTCGCCAAGATCGTCGCCAAGGTGGAGGCGGCGCAAAGCCGGAACGTCCGCCTGTTCGACGAGGACGCCGCCCTGCTGCTCGACTGGCTGCCGCCCGCGTCGCTGTCGCGGATCGACCTCCTCTATCCCGATCCGTGGCCCAAGAAACGGCATTGGAAGCGGCGCTTCATCTCCGCTGCCAATCTCGATCGCATGGCGCGCGCTTTGCGGCCTGGCGGCACACTGCGCGTCGCCAGCGATATCGCCGGCTATATCTATTGGACCTTACTCGCCGTCACGAGGCGCGACGATTTCGAATGGACGGCCGTCACCGCCGACGATTGGCGTCGGCCTTGGGCCGGCTGGCCGGGCACGCGCTACGAGGCGAAGGCCCTCAGAGCCGGGCGCGTTCCGGCCTATCTGACCTTCCGGCGCGTCTAGGCGCGGGCGCCGGCGATATTGCAAAGGGGCCGCAACTGGCCTATATCCGCGACATCAATCTCAAACGAATGGTTTCGTTGGAGAGTGGGCCCTGCCGGACCCGCTCTTTTTTTACATCCAAAGCGATCGAGAAGCGGGTTGGGCGAAGCACCGTTCAGCGAAGATCGGATTATCGTCGAGACCGGAACCGAGGCGCGGGTCGCGCATATCGTCGGGCCGGTGCTGGAGGGCCTCGGCTATCGCCTGGTGCGGGTGAAGCTGTCCAACCGCGACGGGCTGACGCTGCAGATCATGGCCGAGCGCCCCGACGGCACGATGGGCATCGAGGACTGCGAGGAGGCGAGTCGCAATCTGTCGCCCGTACTCGACGTCAAAGACCCGATCGACCGTGCCTACAATCTGGAACTTTCCTCGCCTGGCATGGATCGCCCGCTGGTGCGCCGCTCCGATTTCGAGCGCGCCATTGGCCATACCGCCAAGCTTGAGACCAGCCACCTCGTCGCCGGCCGCAAGCGTTTTCGCGGCACGATTCTGGGGCTCGATGGCGACATGCTGCTGCTAAGGCGGGATGATATCGAGAAGGCCGAAGACGGAACCGAGACGGAGCCGGCGGAGGTGTCGCTGAAACTCACCGACATCGCCGAGGCGAAACTGGTACTGACCGATGCGATCATCGCCGAGTCTCTCCGCGCCGAGAAGCGCGCCAAGAAAGAACGCGCCAAGGCCAAGAAACTGGCACGGGCGAACGCCCCATCCGAATTGACCCAAACAGGAGACTGACATGGCTGTCAGCGCCAACCGACTTGAACTCTTGCAGATCGCCGATGCGGTCGCCCGCGAAAAGGCGATCGACCGCTCGATCGTGATCGAGGCGATGGAGGATGCGATCCAGAAGGCGGCGCGTTCGCGTTACGGCCTGGAGACGGACGTCCGCGCCGAGATCAACGCCAAGACCGGCGAGATCAAGCTGCAGCGGCTGCTCAAGGTGGTCGAGACGATCGAGGAGCCGGCGACGGATATTTCGATCGAAGAGGCGCGCAGCCGGAACCCCGCCGCCCAGGTCGGCGACTACATCTCCGAACCGCTGCCGCCGATGGATTTCGGCCGCATCGCGGCCCAGTCGGCCAAGCAGGTGATCGTGCAGAAGGTGCGCGAGGCCGAGCGCGACCGGCAATATGAGGACTACAAGGATCGCATTGGCGAGATCGTGAACGGCCAGGTGAAGCGGGTCGAATATGGCAATGTCATCGTCGATCTTGGCCGCGGCGAGGCGATCGTCCGCCGCGACGAGCTGATCCCGCGCGAGACCTTCCGCTATGGCGACCGCGTTCGCGCCTATGTCTATGACGTCCGCCGCGAACAGCGCGGGCCGCAGATCTTCCTGTCGCGCACGCATCCGCAGTTCATGGCGAAGCTGTTCGCGCAGGAAGTGCCGGAAATCTATGACGGCATCATCGAGGTGAAGTCGGTCGCCCGCGACCCGGGCAGCCGCGCCAAGATCGCCGTCATTTCGCGCGATTCCTCGATCGATCCGGTCGGCGCCTGCGTCGGCATGCGCGGCAGCCGCGTCCAGGCCGTCGTCAACGAGCTGCAGGGCGAGAAGATCGACATCATCCCGTGGAGCGCTGACCCGGCGACCTTCATCGTCAATGCGCTGCAGCCGGCGGAAGTCGCCAAGGTCGTCCTGGACGAAGACGCCGAACGCATCGAAGTCGTGGTGCCGGATGAGCAGCTGTCGCTCGCCATCGGTCGCCGCGGCCAGAATGTCCGCCTCGCCTCGCAGCTGACCGGCTGGGACATCGACATCCTCACCGAGCAGGAAGAATCGGAGCGGCGTCAGAAGGAATTCCAGGAGCGTTCGGCGCTCTTCATCGATGCCCTCGATGTCGACGAGATGGTCGGCCAGTTGCTCGCCTCGGAAGGCTTTGCCTCGATCGAGGAGATTGCCTTTGTCGAGCTCGACGAACTTGCCTCGATCGAAGGCTTCGACGAGGAAACCGCGAACGAGCTGCAGATGCGGGCGCGCGAATATCTCGAACGCCGCGATGCCGAACTCGATGCCGAGCGCAAGACGCTTGGCGTCGACGATTTGCTCAAGCAGGTGCCCGGCATGACCGCGGCGATGCTGGTGGCCCTCGGCAAGAACGAGATCAAGACGATGGAGGATTTCGCCGGCTCGATCCCCGACGATCTCGTCGGCTATGTGGAGCGCAGCGAAGGCCAGTCAACCTTCCATCCCGGCGTGCTCGACGGCTTCGGCCTGACGCGCACCGACGCCGAGGCGATGATCATGGACGCCCGCATCCGCGCCGGCTGGATCACCGAAGCCGATCTGGCGCCTGAATTGGCCGAAGGTGCGGAAGCCGTTCTCGAAGACGCCGCGCAGCCGAGTGCGGTGTCGTGAGGCCGGCAGGGATCAACCGCGATGCCGCGCCGCAACGAACCAACCGAGCGTATGTGCGCCGTCACCCGCGAGGTGAAGCCGACGGTGGAACTGCTCCGCTTCGTCGCTGATCCCGACGGCGTGCTGGTGCTCGATCTCAAGCACCGGCTTCCCGGACGCGGCGTTTGGGTTTCGGCGCGGGCGGATGTGATCCGCCAAGCGGCGCGCAAGAACATGTTCGGCCGCGCCCTCAAGGCGAAGGTTCATGCCGCCGATGACCTTGCCGAGCAGGTCGACGAGCAACTGAAACGCTCGCTGCTGAGCGCGCTGTCCCTGGCGCGGAAGGCCGGCGCCTTGGTTACCGGCTTCGAAGCGGTCGAGGCCGCGATCGGCGAAAATCGCGTTGCCGCACTGATTCAGGCGGCGGAGGCTGGAGCCGATGGTCTCGGCAAATTGCAGGCAGCGCTTAGGTACCGGCTGGGGGCCGACCACCAGGTCCCGATTTTGCGCCGGTTAAGCGAGTCGGAATTGAGTTTGGCATTGGGCCGGCCACATGTGATACATGCAGCGCTGCTCGCGGGCCGAGCGGGACGTCTCGCCCTTGATCACATTGACCAACTTGCCCGGTTTCACGCCGAACCGCAGGGTGGTGACATTCACCTATCCAATTTGAGTGCGGATCAAGCCGCAGAGTATCGGAGCACATGACGGAAACGAACAACACCGGCGACAAGACAATTTCCGTGACGCCGAAGAAGACGCTCGGATTGAAGCGTCATACCGAGCGCGACACGGTTCGCCAGAGCTTCTCGCACGGCCGCACCAACATGGTGCAGGTCGAGCGGAAGAAGCGGCGCGTCGTCCTGCCGGGCGAGCAGAAGGCCGAGCCCGCGGCAAAGGCGGCGGAGCCGGAGTTGGCGCCTGTTGCTGCCGCTCCCGTTCCGGAACCGGTTCAGCCGGCACCGCCGGCACGGCCGGGCATGGTGCTGCGCACGCTTTCCGACGATGAACTTGACGCGCGCGCCAAGGCGCTTGCCGACGCCAAGGTGCGCGAGGCCGAGGAGCGCATCAGCGCCGCCGAAGAGGCCAAGCGCCGGGCAGCCGACGGCGAGCGTGCCGCACGCGAGCGCGCCGAAGCCGAAGAGCGCCGCCTCGAAGAAGAGACGCGCCTGCGCGCCGAAGAGGAAGCACGTCTGCGCGCCGAGGAAACGGCGCGGCAGCGCCTCGGCGAGGAAACCGTCCCGGCGGTCGCCGGACGCGACGACGCCGAAACGGAAGAAGGACGTGCCGGCAAGGGCAAGCTCAAGACCGCACGCCCGGAGGCCAAGCCGGTCAAGCGCGGCGACGACCGCCGTCGCGGAAAGCTGACGCTCACCAACGCATTGGACGATTCGGAGCGCGAGCGCTCGCTGGCATCGATCCGCCGGCGCCGCGAACGCGAACGGGCGCGGACGATCCAGCAAGGCCCGCGTGAAAAGATCTCACGCGACGTGACAATCCCGGAGACGATCACCATTCAGGAGCTCGCCAACCGCATGGCGGAGCGGGCGAACGACGTCATCATGCTGCTGATGAAGCAAGGGCAGTTGGTGAAGGTCAATGACGTCATCGACGCCGATCTGGCGCAGCTGATCGTTGAAGAGCTTGGCCACACGGCCCGCCGCGTTGCCGAAGCCGACGTGGAAGAGGGTCTCTACGCACCGGCCGATGACGAGGCGGATCTCGTGTCGCGGCCGCCGGTGGTCACCGTCATGGGCCATGTCGATCACGGCAAGACGTCGCTCCTCGACGCCATCCGCAAGACGAGTGTGGTCTCCGGCGAAGCCGGCGGCATCACCCAGCATATCGGCGCCTATCAGGTCGAACATAACGGCCACAAGATCACCTTCATCGATACGCCCGGCCATGCCGCGTTTACCGCCATGCGGGCGCGCGGCGCCAAGGTCACCGACATCGTCATCCTCGTCGTCGCGGCCGACGATTCGGTCATGCCGCAGACGATCGAGGCAATCCAGCATGCCCGCGCCGGCAACGTGCCGATCATCGTCGCGATCAACAAGGTCGACAAACCCGACGCCGACCCGAACCGCGTCCGCACCTCGCTCTTGCAGCACGAGGTGTTCGTGGAATCGATGGGCGGCGAAGTGCTCGAGGTCGAGGTCTCGGCGCTCAAGGGCACCAATCTGGACAAGCTGCTCGACGCCGTGCAGCTGCAGTCCGAATTGCTCGAACTCAAGGCCAATCCCAATCGGCCGGCCGAGGGCACCGTCATCGAGGCTCGCCTCGATCGCGGGCGCGGTCCGGTGGCCTCGGTTCTCGTTCAGCGCGGCACGCTGAAGATCGGCGACATCATCGTTGCCGGTTCGGAATGGGGCCGGGTGCGCGCTCTGGTCGACGACAAGGGCGAGCCGATTACCAGCGCCGGTCCGTCAACGCCGGTCGAGGTGCTTGGCTTCCAGGGAGCGCCCGAGGCGGGCGACCGCATCTCGGTGATCGAGAGCGAAGCCCGGGCGCGCGAAGTGACCGACTACCGCCAGCGCCAGAAGCGCGACAAGGCGCAGGCCAAGCGCACCGGCGCGCGTGGATCGCTCGAACAGATGATGACCGACCTGCAGGTGTCGGGCCGGAAGGAATTCCCGCTCGTCATCAAGGGCGATGTTCAGGGTTCGGTCGAAGCAATCTCCGGTGCTCTGGAGAGCCTCGGCACGGACGAAGTGGGGGCGCGGCTGGTCTATACCGGTGTCGGCGGCATTACCGAATCCGACGTCAATCTCGCCTCCGCATCCGACGCCGCGATCATCGGCTTCAATGTCCGCGCCAACAAGCAGGCGCGCGATATCGCCGAGAAGGAAGGCCTGGAGATTCGCTATTACAACGTCATCTACGATCTCGTGGATGACGTGAAGGCGGCGATGTCGGGTCTGCTTTCGCCGGAACGCCGCGAGACGATGCTCGGCAATGCCGAGATCCTGCAGGTGTTCAACATCACCAAGGTCGGCAAGGTCGCCGGCTGCCGGGTGACCGACGGCAAGGTGGAGCGTGGCGCCGGCGTGCGTCTGATCCGCGACAATGTCGTCGTCCACGAAGGCAAGCTGTCGACGCTGAAGCATTTCAAGGACGAAGTCCGCGAAGTTTCGGCCGGCCAGGAATGCGGCATGGCCTTCGAGAAATACGAAGACATGCGCGTCGGCGACATCATCGAATGCTACCGGGTCGAGGAGGTGGCGCGTTCGCTCTGACCGGCGCCGCGCCAGCCTTCCGGATTTGCTATGAGCCGCAGCGACCATTCGCGTGCCAAGGCGCCGCCGTCTCAGCGGCAGCTGCGCGTTGGCGAGTTGATCCGGCACGCCATGGCCGAGATCCTGACCCGCGGCGAGGTGCGTGATCCCGATCTGGAGGCGATGGGCGTCTTCGTCTCCGAGGTCGAGATGTCGCGCGATCTCAAACTGGCGACCTGCTATGTGCGGCCCTTCGGCGAGGCTGATCCGGCGCGCGCGGTCGAGGCGCTGCAGCGTCATCGCCGCTTCCTGCGCGGAGCGGTGACGCAGCGCATCAATCTCCGTTTCTCGCCGGAAATCCGCTTTCGCGTCGATACCAGCTTCGATACCGGCGAACGCATCGACGCATTGCTGCGCTCCCCAGCCGTCCGCCGCGATCTCGTCTCCGACGACCCCGACGAAACCGACGATTCCTGACACCGGATAACGCGATGGCCAATCGGAAACGCAAGGGACGCCCGGTCTCCGGCTGGGTGGTCCTCGATAAGCCCATCGGCATGACATCGACGCAGGCGGTGTCGGCGGTGAAGCATCTGTTCCAGGCGCAGAAGGCGGGCCACGCGGGAACGCTCGATCCTTTGGCGACCGGCTGCCTGCCGATCGCCTTGGGCGAAGCGACCAAGGCGATGCCGCAAGTGGTCGATGGCGACAAGGCCTATCGCTTCACCGTTGCCTGGGGCGCCGAAACCGACACCGACGACACCGAGGGCAAAAATGTCGCCACCTCCGAACAGCGCCCGGACCGGAGAGCGATCGAGGCGGCGATGCAGGCCTATGTCGGCGTGATCGAGCAGACGCCGCCCGCCTTCTCGGCGGTCAAGGTCAATGGCGAGCGGGCCTATGATCTGGCCCGGGACGGCGAGGAAGTGCTGCTGTCATCGCGAGAAGTGGTGATCGACCGCTTCGACCTCATCGCGATTCCCGACGCCGACCATGCGGTCTTCGAAATCGACTGCGGCAAGGGCACCTATGTGCGCTCGCTCGCCCGCGACCTCGGGCGCGACCTCGGCTGCCACGGCCATGTCTCGGAACTGCGCCGGCTGTCGGTCGGACCGTTCGCCGAGGAGATGATGGTGCTGCTGCCGGATCTGCGCGAATTGGCGGCGGATGGCGGCGCGGAGGCGTGCGACGCCTATCTGCAGCCGGTCGAGGCGGCGCTTACCAATCTCATCGGCGTGCCACTGCTCGAGCGCGACGCCAATCGCGTCCTTTCGGGCCAGGCCGTGTTGCTGCGCGGCGCGTCGGCGCCAGTCGCCGGCCCGGCCTATGCCACCGGCGGCGGGCAATTGCTGGCGATCGGCGAAATCGAGGCCGGGTCGTTCCACCCGCGCCGGGTGTTCCATCTTTGAGCCGATTTTGCTGCGGCAAAGGGTTGCTTCGTTTTCGGTGGCAATCCGCTGCGTTTTCCGCCATACAGGCGGCGCCGATGCGGTTTGAGGCCGTAGCGAGCGCTTTTGCTTTGCCTTCGCTGGACGACATCCTGGCTGGCAGAACGAAGCAAGCGCCAAATTCTATAACCTTTAGAAGGACTTGACTGATGTCGATTACGTCAGAGCGCAAGCAGGAATTGATCAAGGAATACGCCACCGGAAGCACCGATACCGGTTCGCCGGAAGTGCAGGTGGCGGTGCTGTCGTCGCGGATCGCGACGCTGACTGAGCATTTCAAGACGCATGCCAAGGACACGCATTCGCGGCGTGGCCTGCTCCGGCTGGTAAGTCGCCGCCGGCGTCTCCTCGACTATCTGAAGAGCCGTGACGAGGCACGGTATCGCGAACTGATCGAGCGGCTCGGGCTTCGGCGCTGACCGCTCAGACATTGCCGCGGTGGCATGGGGCCGCCGCGTGACCGACCGCTGGGACTGCATCAGAGCCATGGCAGGATCGCCGGACTCTTTCTCGCCGATCACCGAGAGAGAGCCTTGCCGTCTTGCCCATGGCTTCGTTCGCGTCCAGGCTGACCGAAGGGACAGACATGTTCGACGTACAACGCATTGAAATCGAATGGGCGGGCCGTCCGCTCGTCTTGGAAACCGGCAAGATCGCGCGCCAGGCTGACGGCGCGGTTCTGGCCACCTATGGCGAGACCAGCGTGCTGGCCACCGTCGTCGGCGCCAAGGAAGAAAAGCCAGGACAGGACTTCTTCCCGCTGACCGTGAACTACCAGGAGAAGACATTCGCCGCGGGCAAGATCCCCGGCGGCTTCTTCAAGCGCGAAGGCCGGCCGAGCGAGAAGGAGACGCTGACGTCGCGCCTCATCGACCGCCCGATCCGCCCGCTCTTCGCCCATGGCTACAAGAACGAGACGCAGATCGTGACGACCGTCCTGTCGCACGATCTGGAGAACGATCCGGACATCGTCGCCATGGTGGCGGCCTCGGCAGCGCTGACCCTTTCCGGCCTCCCTTTCATGGGACCGATCGGCGGAGCCCGCGTCGGGATGATCGACGGCGGCTATGTGCTCAATCCGCTGATCGATGAAACAAGCGAATCGAAGCTCGACCTCGTCGTCGCCGGCACGCATGACGCCGTGCTGATGGTCGAATCAGAAGCCAAAGAGCTGACTGAGGACGAAATGCTCGGCGCCGTGATGTTCGGACATCAGGGCTTCCAGCCGGTCATCGAGGCGATCATCCGCCTCGCCGAACGCGCCGCCAAGGAACCGCGGGCGCTGGTGCTCAAGGACAATTCCGATCTCTACGAAAAGGTCCGCCGCCTCGGCGAAGCAGACCTCCGCGCCGCCTATGCCATCCCGAACAAGACCGAGCGCCATGCAGCGATCGGCGGCGTGAAGGACCGGCTCAAGGAAGCCTTCGCCCCGGTGGACGGCGAGGACGCCCCGTCGCCGCAGCTTCTCGGCGAGATGTTCAAGGACCTCGAAAAGTCGATTGTCCGCGGCGACATTCTCGACAAGGGCATCCGCATCGACGGCCGCGATTTGAAGACCGTTCGCCAGATCGAGGCGCAGGTCGGCATCCTTCCGCGCACGCATGGCAGCGCGCTCTTCACCCGCGGTGAAACGCAGGCGCTGGCTGTGGCCACGCTCGGCACCGGCGACGACGAGCAGTTCATCGATGCGCTTGAAGGCACCTACAAAGAGACCTTCATGCTGCATTACAATTTCCCGCCCTATTCGGTCGGCGAAACGGGCCGCATGGGTTCGCCCGGCCGCCGCGAAATCGGCCATGGCAAGCTGGCCTGGCGGGCGGTGCGGCCGGTTCTGCCGCCGCATCATGAGTTCCCCTACACCATCCGCGTGGTGTCGGAGATCACCGAATCCAACGGCTCTTCGTCGATGGCGACGGTGTGCGGCACGTCCTTGTCGCTGATGGATGCCGGCGTGCCGCTCAAGCGGCCGGTTGCCGGTATCGCCATGGGCCTCATCAAGGAAGATGACCGCTTCGCGGTTCTCTCCGACATCCTCGGTGACGAGGACCATCTCGGCGACATGGACTTCAAGGTCGCCGGCACGTCGGAAGGCGTCACCTCACTGCAGATGGACATCAAGATCCAGGGCATCACCGAGGAGATCATGCGGGTCGCCCTGGCGCAGGCCAGGGATGGCCGCGTGCATATTCTCGGCGAGATGGCCAAGGCCCTCCCCGAGGCGCGCACCCAGCTCGGCGAATACGCCCCCCGGATCGAGGTCATCCATATCCCGACCGACAAGATCCGCGAAGTGATCGGCACGGGCGGCAAGGTCATCCGCGAGATCGTGGAGAAGACCGGCGCCAAGGTCGACATCTCCGACGACGGTACGGTCAAGGTCGCCTCGTCCGACGGCAAGGCGATCGAGGCGGCGCTCAACTGGATCAAGTCGATCGCCTCCGACCCGGAAGTCGGCTCGATCTATCAGGGCACCGTGGTGAAGGTCGTCGATTTCGGCGCCTTCGTGAACTTCTTCGGCGCCAAGGATGGCCTCGTTCACATCTCGCAGCTCGCCGACCACCGCGTCGGCAAGACCAGCGACGTCGTCAATGAGGGCGACAAGGTGTGGGTGAAGCTCCTCGGCTTCGACGATCGCGGCAAGGTTCGCCTGTCGATGAAGGTCGTGAACCAGGAGACGGGCGAGGAAATCGCCGAGAACGCCGAAGAACAGCAGGCCGCCAGCTAAGGCTGACACGATATCAAGGCTGGCGGCTCCCAAGCCGCCGGCCGAAGTTCTTGTCCCAAGTTCCCCGTTTCGGCCAAATCCGCTAAATTGTGGCACGGACACAATTTCGCGCGAGTTTGCCGCCAAAGCCCAAGCGGGCCCTGCGCTCCAGCGGGATAGGAGGAACGGCATGCCGACCATTGCTCTCGTAGACGATGATCGCAATATCCTGACATCGGTCTCGATCGCACTCGAATCCGAGGGCTATCGCGTCATGACCTACACGGACGGCCTGTCGGCTCTCGACGGATTTGCCGGCGCCAATCCCGATTTGGCGATCCTCGACATCAAGATGCCGCGGATGGACGGGATGGAGCTGCTGCGCCGGCTGCGCCAGAAGTCGGACGTACCGGTGATCTTCCTCACCTCGAAGGATGACGAGATCGACGAATTGTTCGGCCTCAAGATGGGCGCCGACGATTTCATCAAGAAGCCCTTCTCCCAGCGCCTGCTGGTCGAGCGGGTCAAGGCGGTCCTCCGCCGGGCGCAGACACGCGATCCGGCGACGGCAAAGCCGGGCGAGGCAACCAAGCTGCTTGAGCGCGGCGGGCTGTCGATGGACCCGGAGCGTCACACCTGCACCTGGAACGGCCTGCCGGTGACGCTGACGGTCACCGAATTCCTCATTCTCTACAGCCTGGCGCAACGGCCGGGGGTGGTGAAGAGCCGCAACGCGCTGATGGATGCGGCCTATGACGACCAAGTCTATGTCGACGACCGAACGATCGACAGCCACATCAAGCGCCTGCGAAAGAAATTCAAATCATCCGACACCGATTTCGATATGATCGAGACGCTTTACGGCGTCGGATATCGCTTCAAAGAGGCTTGATCCGGCCTCTGGATTGGCCGCGGAACTGAATGACCGCCGGAACCGATACCGAGACAATTGAACAGGCCACCGGTCGTTTGAGGTCGCGCGGGCAGGCCTTGCTCGCGGCCCTACGCAAGGTCTGGCGCGCGGTCACATTCGGCGGCTTCTCCAGCCTCGCGCGGCGCATCGTCTTTCTCAATGTCGTCGGCTTGGCGGCGCTGGTCGTCGCCATCCTCATCCTCAATCAGTCGCGCTCGAGCCTGATCGACGCCGAAGTCCGCAGCCTGACCGCGCAGGGCGAGTTGATTGCCAATTCTCTCGCCGCGCAGGCCGCGGAGGTTCGCGGCACGGCCGCATTGCGCGCGCCGCAGGACGTGCTGGATCTCGATGCGATCGGCAACATCCTGCCCGACGTCGATTTTCCCATCGATCCCACGCAGGCGTCGACGCTGATCCGATATCTTTCGGACGAAGCCGGGCCTCGCGTCCGGGTTTACGACAAGACCGGCTACCAGCTGGTGGACTCCGACCAGCGGTCGGTCCTGCGCACGGCCCTGCCGCCGCCCGGCGCGAACCAGCCATCCCTGCTGGAGAGGATCTGGCAAGGACTCACCAATTGGTTCCGGCGCAAGGATCTGCCCGTCTATATCGAGCGCGGGACCACCGACGGCCTCGGCTATGAGGAAGTCGCCGCGGCCGTCGACGGTACTCGGACGACCCTGACGCGGGTGACGTCGGACGGCGAACTCCTCGTATCGGTGGCGGTGCCGATCCAGGCCTATCAGTCCGTCCAGGGCGCCGTTCTGCTGACGACCCGGCCCGGAACGATCGACACCATCATCCGCGAAGAGCGGAACCAGATACTGCGCGTTTTCGCCGTTGCGGCGATCGTCTCGGGGCTGCTTTCCTTCCTTCTCGCCGGAACGATTGCGACGCCGCTCCGCCGGCTGGCCGCCGCTGCCGACCGGGTGCGCAAGGGCATCCGGACCCGGCCGCAAATCCCCGATTACAGCAAGCGCCGTGACGAGATCGGCGATCTCAGCCTTGCCTTCCGCGACATGACGTCGTCGCTCTATGCGCGGATCGAGGCGATCGAGCGTTTCGCGGCGGACGTCGCGCATGAACTGAAGAACCCGCTGACCTCATTGCGTAGCGCCGTCGAAACGCTGCCGCTGGCGAAGACGCCAGAATCGCGTCAGCGTCTTCTCGATGTCATCCAGCATGACGTCCGCCGGCTTGACCGCCTGATCAGCGATATTTCCGACGCGTCGCGGCTTGACGCCGAGTTCACGCGCGAGGACGCCGAACCGATCGACATCGTGCGGCTGATCGAGACGCTGGTGACTCTGGCCGAGGAAACCGCCGGTCCGGACAGCGCCAAAGTCGCGCTCACGGTCGGGGAAGGCGGCGATGACGCGTTTCTCGTTCTCGGTCACGACACCCGCCTCAGCCAAGTGTTCAACAACCTCATCGACAATGCCCGGTCTTTCTCGCCGCCAGGCGGAACGATCGCGATCAGCCTGCGCCGCCGAGGCAATGAGGTCGAGATCCGGGTGGAGGATTCCGGGCCGGGGATCAGGGCCGAAAAGATCGAGCGCATCTTCGAGCGCTTCTACACCGACCGTCCCGAGGGCGAGTCCTTCGGCCAGAATTCCGGCCTTGGCCTCTCGATTTCGCAACAGATCGTCGAAGGCCATGGCGGAACGATCTGGGGCGAGAATATCACCGAGACCGATCGTCAGACGGGCGAAACCCGAGTGCGCGGCGCCCGCTTCGTCGTGCGCCTTCCGGCCGCCGGCAAATGAACGTTCAAGCACCGCCGACAATTCACGCTTCGGCGGTTGTGGCGGACGGCCACGGCATCCTCATTCGCGGCGCCGCCGGCAGCGGCAAGTCGTCCCTGGCGCTCGCCCTGATCGACGACCAGAGGCTGCAGGCGCGCCTCGTCGGCGATGACCGCATCGTCCTGGTGCGAACGAGCGCCGGCGTCGTGGCGCAGCCGGCGGCCGCAATCGCCGGCCTTATCGAACTGCGCGGCCTCGGCATCATGAAGATGCCGCATGCCGACGACGCCGCCATCGCGCTCGTGGTCGACCTGCTGCCGCTGGAATCCTGCCCGCGCATGCCGGCAGAAAGCGAGCGGACAACCGACCTTCTCGGCCTGGCCGTGCCGCGGCTGACCGTGCCGATCGGCGCCGCTGACGCGGTCCTGCGGGTGCGCACGGCGCTTCAGGCGTGGACGAGCGGCAATTGGCGCAACGCTCGGTGACGCAAATACTTGCTTTGCCGGCTTAATCGACCGAAAGTGCCGGTCTTCGGTCAGTCCGATCTCGTATTTCACGACCGTGATTTAGGCGCCAAAGGTCTCTTCCTCCGCATGATTGGCATCGTCATCGTGACCCATGGTCGGCTCGCGGACGAGTTCCGCGCCGCCGTGGAGCACATTGTCGGCAAGCAGGAGGCGATCGCGACAACGTCGATCGGCCCCGATGACGACATTGAGCAGCGCCGTAACGACATGTTGTCGGCTGTGGCCGAGGTCGATCGCGGCGACGGCGTCATCATCCTGACTGACATGTTCGGCGGCACGCCCTGCAATCTCGCCATTTCGGTGATGGAGACCGGACGGATCGAGGTGATCGCCGGGCTCAATCTGCCAATGCTGGTCAAGCTGGTGCGCGTTCGCGGCGAAGCCGCCCTCGCCGATGCCGTTCAGATCGCCGCCGAGGCGGGGCGAAAATATGTCAGCGTGGCGAGCCAGGTCCTGGCCGGCGTATGAGCGGGGCCAACCCGGGCGAGCCGTTATCGCGGGATCTCCCAATTATCAACAAGCGCGGCCTTCACGCCCGTGCGGCCGCTAAGTTCGTGCAGACCGCCGAACGTTTCGCGGCGACCATCGTCGTCACCAAGGACGGCCAATCGGTTGGCGGCGATTCCATCATGGGCCTGATGATGCTGGCGGCGGCGCAGGGAACGAGCATCCATGTCGCCGTGACCGGCGAGGAGGCGGAGGCCGCCCTCGAAGCGATTGCCGCCCTGGTCGCCGGCCGTTTCGGCGAAGAGGAATAGAGCCGCGCCCAACTGAGTTGCCGCGCCTTCGCCGGACAAGTATTGTCGCGGCAGCAGCGCGGGGATACGCGCATTCGTTGCGGCCGTTCATTTGGCCAACCGTCCGAAAATCTGGAGAGCGTCGCCGATATGTCGAATGTCGCCACCGTGAAATCACAGCATGTCGGCCAGGATTATGTCGTCAAGGACATCAGCCTCGCCGCCTGGGGCCGCAAAGAAATCTCCATGGCTGAGACCGAGATGCCCGGGCTCGTCGCTGTGCGCGAGGAATATGGCGCGCAGCAGCCCTTGAAGGGCGCGCGAATTGCCGGCTCGCTGCATATGACGATCCAGACCGCGGTCCTGATCGAGACGCTGAAGGCCCTCGGCGCCGACGTGCGCTGGGCCTCCTGCAACATCTATTCAACGCAGGACCACGCGGCGGCGGCGATCGCCGATACCGGCACACCGGTCTTCGCCGTGAAGGGCGAGACTCTTGAGGAATATTGGAGCTACACGCGCCGGATCTTCGACTGGGCCGATGGCGGCGTGCCGAACATGATCCTCGACGATGGCGGCGACGCCACCATGCTGATTACGCTCGGCCTTCGGGCGGAACAGGGCGACACGGCGTTTCTCGACAAGCCGGGCAATGAGGAAGAGGAAGTCTTCTTCGCGCTGATCAAGCAGACACTCGGCGAACGGCCGGGCTGGTTCGCCAAGCTCGCAACCTCGATCCGGGGTGTCACCGAGGAAACGACGACGGGCGTCCATCGCCTCTATGAGATGCAGCGGGCGGGTACGCTTCCCTTCCCCGCCATCAACGTCAACGATTCGGTGACCAAGTCGAAATTCGACAATCTCTATGGCTGCCGCGAAAGCCTGGTCGACGGCATCCGCCGCGCTACCGACGTGATGATGGCCGGCAAGGTGGCGATGGTCGCCGGCTTCGGCGATGTCGGCAAAGGTTCCGCCGCGGGCCTGCGCAATGCCGGCTGCCGCGTCCTCGTCTCCGAGGTCGATCCGATCTGCGCGCTGCAGGCCGCCATGGAGGGCTACGAAGTCGTCACCATGGACGAGGCCGCGCCGCGCGCCGACATCTTCGTCACCGCCACCGGCAATGTCGACGTCATCACCATCGAGCATATGCGGGCGATGAAGGACCGGGCCATCGTCTGCAATATCGGCCATTTCGACAGCGAGATTCAGGTCGGCGCGCTGAAGAACCTGAAGTGGAACAACATCAAGCCGCAGGTCGACGAGATTGAATTCCCCGACGGCACGCGCCTCATCCTGTTGTCCGAGGGACGGCTGGTGAATCTCGGCAACGCCATGGGCCATCCGAGCTTCGTGATGTCGAATTCCTTTACCAATCAGGTGCTTGCACAGATTGAACTGTGGACGCGACCGGAAGCCTATGAGCACAAGGTCTATGTCCTGCCGAAGCATCTCGACGAGCGCGTCGCCGCGCTTCATCTCGAGAAGATCGGCGTCAAACTGACCAAGCTGAGCGACAAACAGGCCAATTACATCGGCGTTCCGGCGGACGGTCCGTTCAAACCGGACCACTATCGCTACTGATCGCTGCCGATAAGCGGCGCAAATCCACGCCGCCGCCGAGAACCCCATCTCTTGGGGTTCATGCCAATTCGCCGAGCGGTTAGAGTAGACTGATTCGGTCACCGCCATGTCGCGTCGGGCGGGCCGGAATTCATCATTGGCAACGGCGGGGGCCTGTTGCGTTGCTTCGGCAGCACGGCAAGACACGACACTTTGGCGCGACGGTGAAACCGGCGATCGCATTTGCGACGTTCGTGGCAATGCTGGCCTTGCCAACGCAAGCGGCGGCGCAATCGCTGACGTCGGGCGGCCTCGGCGCCGAAGACATCATCATCCTGGCGGCGCTGATCGGCACGGTTTCCTTCGCCGTGATGAGCGCCATCGCCCTCATTCGCTCGCGCAACCGCACCGAGCTCGCGAACGCCCGGCTCACCGAGGAGGCAGCCAATCTGCGCGCCGCAGCCGACCGGGCGGAAAGTCTTCTCAATGCCGACGATCAGCGCCTCGTCGTCTGGGAGGCGCCCGGCGCCAGCCCCGGCGTTGTCGGTGATCTGCCGAAGCATGCCGGGGCGCCGGCCAATCGCGGCGAGTTCATCGCCTTCGGCAATTGGCTCGACCCGAGTTCGGCCGCCCAGCTCGACCGCGCCATCGACACGCTGCGTACGCGCGGCAAGTCCTTCTCCCTGGCTCTGGCGACGCGGCAGGGGACCGACCTGCACGCCTTTGGCCGTACGGCCGGAAGCCGCGCGGTCGTCCGCTTTCGCGAGCTCACCGGCGACGGCCTCAAACTGGCCCGCCTTGAAACCGTGCATCGCGCCCGCATCGCCGAATTGGAGGCGATCAAGGCAGCGCTCGACGGCGCCCATTTGCCGAGCTGGATACGCAACCGCGACGGACATCTCGTCTGGGTGAACCGCGCCTATTGCGAAGCCGTGGAGGCCGACGACCGCGCCGCCGTCATCAATGCCGGCACCGAGCTGATCGACCAGGCCGGCCGTGAGGCGGTGACCCGCGCGCACCGAAGCGACGCCACCTTCCACCAGCGGCTCAGCGTGGTCTCCGCCGGAACGCGGCTGCTGTTCGACATCACCGACGTCATCACCGCAACCGGCAGCGCCGGCATCGCCGTCGACGCGACGGAGATCGAAGCCACCAAATCGGCCTTGAAGCGGCTGGTCGATTTCCATGCGCGCACACTCGATCAGCTGGCGACGGCCGTTGCCGTGTTCGGACCCGACCGCCGGCTTCGCTCCTACAATGCCGCCTATCGCGCGCTGTTCGGTCTCGACGCGGCCCTGCTCGACGCCATGCCGGAGGAAGGCGTCATCCTCGACCAGCTTCGGGCGACGCGGAAGATTCCCGAGCAGGCCGACTTCCGTAGCTGGAAGAACGAGCTACTCTCCGCCTATCAGTCGGTCGAAGCGCGCGAATATATGTGGCATTTGCCCGAGGGCCTGACGCTTCGCGTGATCGCTAATCCGCACCCGCAGGGCGGCGTCACCTGGATCTATGAGAATGTCACCGAGCGGCTCGATCTGGAGAGCCGTTACAACGCTCTCATCCGGGTGCAGGGCGAGACGCTCGACCATCTGCGCGAGGGCGTCGCCGTGTTTGGTTCCGATGGCAGGCTGCGGCTGAACAACCCGGCCTTCGCCACCATCTGGGGGCTCGACGGATCGAAGCTCGAACCGCGCACGCACATTGCCGAAATCGCCAAATCATGCCGCCCGACGCTGGGCGACACCAAGGAATGGGACCGCCTCTCCGCCTCGATCGCCGGCGTCGACGAAAGCCGGGCCACCGTCTCCGGTCGCATGGAGAGGCTCGATGGACGCGTCATCGACTATGCGACCGTGCCGCTCCCCGAAGGCCAGACGATGGTGACCTTCGTCGACATTTCCAACTCGGTCCAGGTGGAGCGCGCCCTGGTCGACCGCAACGACGCCCTGGAGGCGGCGGACCGGCTGAAGAACGAGTTCATCCAGCATGTGTCCTATGAGCTGCGCTCGCCGCTGACCAACATCATCGGCTTCACGCAATTGATCGCCGACGCCAATATCGGGCCGCTCAACGACAAGCAGCGGGAATATGTCGGCTACATCATGACGTCGGGCCGTTCGCTGCTGACGATCGTCAACGACATCCTCGACCTGGCGACGATCGATGCCGGCATCATGGAACTCGACCTCGCCGAAGTCGATCTCGCCGCCGCCGTCGATGCGGCGATCGAGGGCCTGCGCGACCGGCTGACAGAGCGCGGCGTCAAGATCGACAAGCGCATCCCGGCGGAGATCGGCTCGCTGGTGGCGGACGAGAAGCGGCTGCGCCAGATTCTATACAATCTCCTGTCCAATGCGGTCGGCTTCTCCAGCGAGGGAGGCCGCGTCTCGGTTTCGGCACGGCGGGAAAGAGGCAATATCGTCATCGTCGTCGAGGACGAGGGCATCGGCATACCGGACGATTTCGTCGGGCTGGTGTTCGACCGCTTCGAATCGCGTCCAGGTGGCGCGGCCCGAGGCGGCGTCGGGCTCGGCCTGGCCATCGTCAAGAGCTTCGTCGAGCTGCATGGCGGCGAGGTTTCGATCGCTTCGCGGCGCGACAAGGGCACCACGGTGCGGGTTACCCTGCCGGCGCAGCCGCAGCCGGTCGGTATCGCGGCCGAGTAGGCTAACCGGCACGCGATGGCGAAAAGCAACGCGGACTGGCCGATGATGCTCTCGCTTCCCGACGAGGCCGCGACGGACAGGCTCGGCGCGGCGCTCGCCCTGATCCTCGCCGGTGGCGACGTCGTGGCGCTTGCCGGGGATTTGGGCGCCGGCAAGACGAGCTTGGCGCGGGCCATCATCCAGGCCGTTGC
>CAVTBC010000003.1:0-412857 GCA_963732865.1 uncultured Alphaproteobacteria bacterium
GGCAATCTCGACGCCCAGCGCGACTGGGGCCATGGCGCGACTATGTCGAGGGAATGTGGCGGATGCTCCAGCAGGACCAGGCGGACGACTACGTCCTCGCCACCGGCGAGATGCATTCGGTGCGCGAGTTCGTTGAACGCGCGTTTGCCCTCACGGATAGAGATATCGACTGGAGCGGCTCGGGGACCGACGAAGTCGGCCGCGACATGCGCAGCGGTGACATCCTCGTTCGCGTTGATCCCGACTATTATCGACCCGCCGAGGTGGATCAACTGCTCGGCGACGCAACGAAGGCAAGAGAAAGGCTCGGCTGGCATCACCAGACGACTTTCGGAGAACTTGTATCGGAAATGGTGACCGCTGATCTCGCAACAGTCGCGTCCGAGCAACGACGCAATCAGCGTCACGAATAGCGTTCATGCTGTTCTATTGGTGGGCCGTCTTAGTTGGCGACAAGGGATGTCCGGGGCCGGCGACTAGCGAAACCTCGACCGACCAAACCCATCCAAGGGAACAACGATATGACCAGCGCAACGCCCTATAAACTAGCCGGGAAACGCGTATGGGTCGCCGGTCACGCCGGCATGGTCGGCTCGGCTTTGGTCAGGCGACTGCAAGGGGAAGACTGCAAGGTCGTGACAGCGAATTGGGCGACCGTCGATCTTAGGGATCGGGCAGCAGTCATTGATTGGATAGTCAAGGCCAAGCCGCACGCGATCTTGTGATCCAGCAGATTTGCGTTCCTGGCGTGTCACGGCGCTTCCTCGTGGCGGGTCATGACTACCAAACGCGGTCTCCTGCAATGTGTGGGTAACGGCCAGGGTCATCAGACAGCGCCGCATGCATTCGGGAACCTGGCCCCTTGCGGACAAGCAGTGACGCGAGCCGATGCAGGTTGAGATCGGGGAGAATTGGGGAGCTCCGACACAACTCTCCTTGGGCGACCGATGATTTGGTTTTGAAGGCCCTCGATGGTTCATGCCGGGTTTGGATTTGGCCGAGACCAACGGCGGAGATTCACCTGTGACGCGGCGAACGGATTTGCCCCCCGTCCGCCGTTTTTTTGGGGCAGTCAGGCCAAACCAAGGGAAGCGACCTCCACCTGGGCCGGGTACGCCCGCCTCAAGCCTTCGGAGCAACCCGCGAAGACGCCGAAGCGGGGGCCTGGCTTTCCGGAGGTCCCGGACGAACTGCCATCCTAAACACGCCCCAGATTTAGAGTGATTCTAAATGTTCTTCTTAGAATTATTATAGTTCAAAAACATAGGTGTTGACGATTGAGGCTCAGGGCCCAATAGAGGGGCGCAACTTACAATGGTGCTTTCGGAATTGAGCGGGGTCCTTTCCCGTGCGTCACCTGTTACCTTGCGTTGCGGCCGTCCTGACGATTGTTGTGTCACAGCCCGGAGGGGCATTTGCGCAGCAAGCTGTCCCCGCGGACCCCAGCGCGCTCGTGATCTACAGCGCGCAGCACGCCAGCCTCTCGCAGGACTGGATTAACGGTTTCACGCGTGACACCGGGATCAACGTCATTCTCCGCCAAGGTGACGACATGGAGATGGCCAATCTCCTGCTGCTCGAGGGCGACACTTCGCCCGCCGATATCTTCCTGACCGAGAACGCGCCTGCCATGGCACTGCTCGATAGCGAGGGACGCCTCGTTAAGGTTGACGAGGACACGCTTGCACAGGTTCCAGCGGAGTTCCGCGCGAGCAATGGCGACTGGGTCGGCATCGCCGCGCGAACCACTGTCTTCGCCTATAACCCCAACCGTATCTCGGAAGACCAGTTGCCAAACTCGCTGCTCGATCTGGCTGACCCGAGTTGGCGAGGCCGATGGGGTGCGGCGCCTGGTGGCGCCGACTTCCAGGCCATAGTCAGCGCGATGATCCAGCTGCGCGGCGCGGACGCAACGGAATCCTGGCTGCGCGGTCTCAAGGCGAACGCCGTCATCTATCGCAGCAACGGCGCCGCCATGCGCGGCGTCAATGTCGGCGAAGTCGATGGGGCAGTCATCTACCACTATTACTATTTCGGCGATCGTGCGGGCACCGGCGAGAACACCGGCAATGTCGCGCTCCACTATTTTGGCAATCAGGATCCCGGCGCGTTCGTGAGCGTCTCCGCCGGCGGCATCCTCACTTCGAGCCGACACGAGGAAGCCGCGCAGGCATTCCTTCGCTGGCTCACGGGCGAAGGCGGCCAGGCGGTTCTCCGCGACGGTGATTCCTTCGAATACGCCGTCGGCATTGGCGCCCGGTCCAATCCGGCTCTCGTCCCCTTGCGCGAACTGGATTACCCGCTCGTCGACCAGTCGCTGCTCAACGGTGCCGAAGTCATCCAGCTGATGACCAACGCCGGCCTGTTTTAGGTACGACGCCGCGGCGATGACCTTGTCGATTCCAGCAGCCACGGTCACAACGGCCCTCCCTCGACGCAAGTCGCCTCGCCGACGTGGGCACGCACTTGTTGTCGTCGCCGCGACCCTGATCGGCGTGGTGGCACTGGCGCCGCTCGGCTTCATCCTCTGGGTCCTCGCCACCACCGGGTGGGAGACCGCCTCCGACCTGATCTTCCGCCCGCGTGTCGGAGAACTGCTGGTCAACACGGTGCTGCTTGAAGTCTGCGTCCTGCCGCTGGCAATTGGCCTCGCCGTCGCGATCGCGTGGCTTGTCGAGCGCACGGACCTGCCCGGACGCCGTCTCTGGGCCTGGCTCGCCATGGCGCCCCTCGCCATCCCTGCCTTCGTGCATAGCTACGCCTGGAACGGCGCCTTCCCTCTCCTGCACGGATTGCTACCGGCGGTGCTTATTTCGGTGTTCGCCTATTTCCCATTCGTCTACCTGCCGGTGGCAGCGCAGCTTCGGCGGCTCGATCCTGCGGTCGAGGATGCCGGGGCCTCGCTGGGCATGGCGCCGGTCCGTGTCTTCTTCCGCCTCATCCTGCCGCAGCTCCGTTTCTCGATCCTTGGCGGAGCGCTGCTCGTTGGGCTGCATCTCCTCGGCGAATATGGCGTCTTCGCCCTCATCCGCTACGACACCTTCACCACCGCTATCGTCGATCAGTTCCAGTCGATCTACAACGGCCCGGCGGCGAACATGCTTGGCATCGTCCTCGTCCTCTGCTCTATCGCCCTTCTCGGTATTGAGGGCCTCGGACGGGGACGCGAACGTTACGCCCGCGTTGGCTCAGGCTCAGCGCGCCGGCCCCGCCGCTACGCGCTGGGCAAAGCCACGCTGCCGACGCTGCTCGTTCCGGTGCTGATGACTGCCTTTGCTATCGGCATCCCGGTCGTCACACTCGGGCGCTGGCTGTCGATCGGAGGCTTCGCTGCCTGGCAGACGCCCTATCTCGGCTCGGCCCTCTACCAGACGGCGTTCTACGCTGTCGCCGGCGCGATACTCGCAACGCTGGCGGCGCTGCCGATCGCGTGGCTGTCCGTTCGCGCGCCGGGTCGATTCCAGCGCTTCCTGGAGGGAACGCATTATTATGTGGGCGCGCTCCCCGGCGTCATCGTCGCGTTGGCGCTAGTGACGATTACCATTCGGATCGCGCACCCGCTGTATCAGACCGTGATCACGGTGCTGCTTGCCTACGTCATTCTCTTCCTGCCGCGCGCCATTGTCGGCCTTCGCGCCAGCATCGCGCAGGTGCCGGTGGAACTTGAGCAGGCGGCCATGTCGCTCGGCCGGTCGCCTTGGCGCGCCGTGCTGCAGACGACGATGCGCCTCGCCGCTCCCGGCTTTGCCGCCAGCCTGGCACTGGTGGCCCTTGGCGTCACAACCGAACTCACCGGCACACTGATGCTGAGTCCCAGCGGCACACATACGCTCGCGACGCAATTCTGGGCGCTCACCAGCGAGATCGATTACGTCGCCGCTGCTCCCTTCGCTCTCCTGATGATCCTGCTTTCGATGCCGCTGCTTTTCCTTCTTCGCACGCAGGCGAGGCGGACGGTCGGCGAATGAGCTTCCTGACGCTTCGCGGTGTGACCAAGCAATATGGCCGCGGTCGCATCGCCGCTCTCACCGACATCAATCTGGATATCGGACCGGGGAGCCGGACGGCCATCGTCGGACCGTCGGGTGCCGGCAAGACGACGCTGCTGCGCATCATCGCCGGCTTCGACGCGCCCGACGCCGGCACCGTCGTCCTCGACGCAGAGACGCTCAACGATACGGATACGATGGTTCCGGCGCATCGCCGCCATATCGGCGTGGTCTCACAGGCGGGCGCTTTGTTCCCGCACCTGTCAGTTGCCAAGAACGTCGGATTCGGACTGCCTCGCGGAACGCCGGATCGAAAGGCCCGGGTGCTGGCCCTGATGCACGCTGTGCAGCTCGAGGCATCGATCAAGGACCGCCGTCCGCATGAACTTTCCGGCGGTCAGCAGCAACGCGTCGCGCTCGCCCGCGCGCTCGCCCAACGGCCGAAACTGATCCTTCTCGACGAGCCCTTCGCTGCCCTGGATGCCGGTCTGCGCGAAAGCACACGGAAGGCCGTCGCCGAGATCCTGTCGGAGGCCCGCATCACAACGATCCTCGTCACGCACGACCACACCGAAGCGCTGTCCTTTGCGGATCAGATTGCGGTCCTGCGCAACGGACGGCTCATGCAGGTCAGTTCACCGCGTGACGTCTATGAAGCGCCGATCGACGAAGACACGGCCGAGTTCCTTGGGCCGGCGATCGTGGTCGACGGCAGGATCAGCGGCGGTTGGGCCGTCTGCAGCCTCGGCCGCATTGCCGTCGACCCCGCCAAACATCCCGGCCCGGCGCGGATCATGCTCAGGCCGGAACAGATTCAGCTGCTGCCGGTTCCCTCCGAAGGCCCCAAGAACGGCGCGCGGCCAGTTCTTGCCAAGGTCCTTTCGACGGAATTCGCGGGACCTATCACAATGGTGACGATCGCGATCCCACCTTCGGAAGGGCGGATCGAGGTCCTGACCGTTCGCAGCACGACAATCAATACGCCTACGGTCGGAACGGAGGCGATGATCGTCATTGCCGGTCGTGCGCACGTTTTTGGCGATGGGCACTGAACGGAACCGTCACCCCCTGCCAGGGCGCGGGTACTGACAGCGAAGTGTCCGGTCGTCGTCGCCTCACTTTGATCGTCTGTCGCGCGACGTCGCCCTCATCGCAGGCCTGATGACGCAACGGGTGCCGCTCATCGTCGCTGAACCCGGCATCGACGCCGATCCATTCAAGCTCCATCTCGACGCGGCCCTGGCCGAGAACGAGCGACGACTGATCTCGCAGCGAACCACCGCAGCACTTGCCGCTCGGAAGGCACGGGCAACACAACTGGGCAATCGCACCAACGTCGCTGAGGCAGGTGCGTGACCAACCGGGTGGAGTGTTCGTTCTGACGGCGTGAGACTGCCGCCCTGTCGCCGCCGTTGGTTGCGGCGGGAGATCCTTCTCCACTTCGCCGGCGCTTTGCCTTGTGCGCAGGCGCGACCGCGCCAACACACGAAACTCGTAACACCGATCGACTGTTACGACTCGCCGCTGTCTTGCCTATCTAACTCATTGATTTTATTGTTATATATGGCGCTGGCTGGGGGACTAGGATTCGAACCTAGACTGACGGAGTCAGAGTCCGTAGTTCTACCGTTAAACTATCCCCCAACGGGACCAACCTGTTAGCGCCTGCGCGACGCGAGATTTTGCAGAAGCGCCGCCAAAATGGACGGGACCACATAGCCATCCCGGCGCCGAGCGTCAATGTCGGCTCGGCGGGTCAGTCCTTCGCCCGTTCCGCATAGCTGCCATCGGCCGTCATGACGACGATCCGCGAGCCCGGACCGATATGCGGCGGCACCATCGTCCTGACGCCATTGGAAAGCGTCGCCGGCTTGTAGGATGACGACGCGGTCTGCCCCTTCACCGTCGGCTCGGTATCGACCACTTCCAGCGTCACGCGCTGCGGCAGTTCCGCGGCCACCGCGATGCCGTCGTGGATCGACAGGCGAACGGTCATGCTCTCCTGCAGATAGGCCGCCTGATCTCCCAGAATGTCGGCCGGGACATTCACCTGGTCGTAGCTTTCCGGATTCATGAAGACGTAGCTGCCGTCGCCGTCCTGGTAGAGATAGGTGTAGTCGACATCCTCGACAAAGGCGCGCTCGACCTGCTCTGTGGTGCGGTAGCGCTGCGACACCTTGGTGCCGTCGGACAGGCGCCGCATATCGATCTGCGTCGTTGGCGTTCCCTTGCCCGGAAAGAAGCTGTCGGCGGAAAGCACGACATAGAGCTGGCCGTCGGCCTCTAGGATGTTGCCTTTGCGGACATTGCTGGCAATGACTTTGGCCACGATGGATAACGCCCTTTCCCTTGGCACAATCGCGATTCTTGCGCGGGACCATAGCGTCCGGCGCGGAAAGATAAAGCCGCCGGCGGCAAGTGGCCGGAAAGGCGCGCTGTGAGCCGGCCCTGGTGGGACCGGAAGCGGCACGCCGCCCGCCGCCCGGCGCTCCTGCAGCGCAACCGGATCAAGGCCGCTGTCGGCGGCTGGTTCTGGGCCCAGGGATTTGTTGAGGTGGAGACGGCCGCGCTGCAGGTTTCGCCGGGCAACGAGACGCATCTCCACGCCTTCGCCACGTCGCTGATCGGCGGCGATGGCCGGGCGGCGCCGCTCTATCTCCATACCTCGCCGGAATTCGCCGCCAAGAAGCTACTGGCAGCTGGCGAGCGGCAGATCTTCACCTTCGCCCATGTCTTCCGCAATCGGGAGCAAACGCCACTGAATGCTCCCGAATTCACGATGCTGGAGTGGTATCGCGCCGAGACCGGCTACCAGGAGGCGATGGACGACGCGATCGCCATCCTGCACGTGGCGGCGGGAGCCGCGCGGGTCCGCCGGCTTCGCCACGGCGGCACCGAGATCGACGCCAATGCGAAGCCGGAGCGGATCAGCGTGGCGGAGGCGTTTGCCGAACGCGCGGGGATTGATCTTGCGGCAACGATGGAGGCGGACGGAACGCCGATACGGGCGGCGCTCGCCGAGGCGGCCGTCGCGGCCCGCATCCGCGTTGCCAGCGACGACACCTGGTCCGACGTCTTCAGCCGCGTGATGGCCGAGAAGATCGAACCGCATCTCGGCATGGAGCGGCCGACATTGCTCACCGACTACCCCGCGCCTGAGGCGGCGTTGGCGCGGCGGAAGCCCGGCGATCCGCGCTTCTGCGAGCGGTTCGAGCTGTTTGTCTGCGGCGTCGAACTCGCCAATGGGTTCGGCGAACTCACCGATGCGGCCGAGCAGCGGCGGCGCTTCGAGGCGGACATGGCGGAAAAGGAGCGGCTCTATGGCGAGCGCTACCCGCTCGACGAGGACTTCCTCGCGGCACTGGAGCACATGCCGGAAGCGGCGGGCGTTGCGCTGGGGTTCGACCGGCTGGTGATGCTCTGCGTCGGCGCCGACCGGGTCGACGAGGTGCAATGGACGCCGGTCGCCGATCCATTCCGGAATTAGCCGCTTTGCCAGGGCGTCACGGAGTACGCTAGGAGCGGTGATGGCCCCTACCCTCCATTCCTTGGCCGATCTCGATGCGATCGGTCTTGTCGAAGCAACGCCTGCCCTTGAGCGCGTCGCCGAACGCTATGCGATCGGTGTCACGCCGGACATTGTGGCGCTGATTGATGCGACCGATCCCGACGATCCGATCGGCCGCCAATTCCTGCCCGATGTGCGCGAACTCGATGTCCAACCGGAGGAGCGCGCCGACCCGATCGGCGATGGCGCGCATTCGCCGGTCAAGGGCATCGTGCACCGCTACCCCGACCGGGTGCTGCTGAAGCCGGTCCATGTCTGCCCGGTCTATTGCCGCTTCTGCTTCCGCCGCGAATTCGTTGGACCGGGCAGCGAGACGTTGACCGAAGCCGAGCTTGCCGCCGCGATTGGCTATGTCCGCGACCATTCCGAGATCTGGGAGGTGATCGTTACCGGCGGCGATCCGCTGATGCTGTCGCCGCGCCGGATCGCCGGCATTGTCGGACAACTCGAACTCGATCGCGCATGTGAAGGTGCTGCGCTGGCACAGCCGGGTTCCGATCGTCGATCCCTCGCGCGTTTCGCCGGAATTGGTTGCCGCGCTGGCCGCATCAACGAAGTCGGTGTGGATGGCCGTCCACGGCAATCATCCGCGCGAGTTGACCGGCGCCGCAGCGGCGGCGTTGCAGCGGCTGGCTGGCGCCGGCGTCGTGCTGGTCAGCCAGACCGTGCTGCTCAACGGCGTCAATGACGATCCGGCGACCCTGGCGGCGTTGATGCGGCGCTTCGTCGAACTGGGCGTGCGCCCCTATTATCTGCACCAGCTCGACCTCGCGCCGGGGACGTCGCATTTCCGGGTCGGCATCGAGGAGGGCCGGGCGATCATGCAGGCGCTGCGCGGCCAGCTTTCCGGGATCGCCCAGCCCACTTACGTCCTCGATATTCCGGGCGGTTACGGCAAGGTGCCGATCGGGCCCGGCTACACGGAAGATGCGCTGGGCGGCGACTTCACCATCCGCGATCCGGCCGGTGCCGGGCATCGTTATCCACCGGGGTCCGATCGGTAAAATCCAAGGTCCAGTGGTAAGCGGCCGTTAACCGGGGGCCGCTCAAGGTCGGCACAGCTATTGGTGCTTCGAATCCCCGAGGGGTCATGCGTCAGCCTCACACAACATCGCCGGGCACCCTGCCGGAAAGCGCGTTGAACAGGCAAATTGCCGAGTTGCGCAGCTTGCTGGCGATGATGCGCCATCCCGACGCCGTACAGGCGCTTGCCGCCCTAAGGGCCGCGTTTCCCGCCTCGACCATTTCCCCGATTGCCGAGCGGCCCGCTTCGTAGCGGCAGCGGCTCGACATTCGACGTGTCGGGCGGCGGCGCCGAAGCGGCCAGCATGTGGTCGTGCCAGGCCCGCCAGGACAGCGGCAACGTCGCCAGATAGGCGAGCGAGCCGATCGTCAACGCCAGCCATGTGAAGCTGAACAGCAGGCCGACTACGATCACCACCGTGATCAGCAGCGGCGCCACAAGATCGCGCGGAATGACCCGGCCGATCAGCTTGCCCGACCAGGTGGGCACACGACTGATCATCAAGGTCCCGACGGTGACGAGATAGATCATCGTTATGGGTGCGGTCCAACCGCCATGCGGGGCGCCGAGGAACTCAAGATACAGCGGCAGCATGGCGATGATGGCGCCGGCCGGCGCCGGCACGCCGACGAAGTAAGCGGCCTGCCAGAACGGACGCCGCGGGCCTTCGAGGGCAGCGTTGTAGCGGGCGAGCCGGAGAGCGACACAACTGGCGAAGATGAGACCGGCAATCCAGCCCAGGGAATCGAGGTCGTGCAGCGACCAGGAGTAGAGCATTAACGCCGGTGCGACGCCGAAATTGACGAAGTCGGCAAGCGAGTCGAGCTGAGCGCCGAAGCGCGACGTAGACCGCAGGAGCCGGGCGACGCGCCCGTCAACACCGTCAAGCGCGGCGGCGAACAACACAGCGTAGATGGCGACCTCGTAGCGCCCCTCAAAGGCGAAACGGATCGCGGTCAGACCGGCGCAGAGCGCCAGCAGCGTGACAATGTTGGGCACCAGATGGCGGACGGGCACCTGCCGGAATTGTGGCGGCCGCGGCGGCCGCGGTTCCGGCTCAAAAGGGGCGGCTTGGCGGGCCAAGGCTAGTCGGTCCTCACGGACCAACCGGCGACACCGCCGAACCAGGCGATAGTCGTTTCACCGGCAATCGCGGTCTGCCCTTCGCTGACCGTGATCGCAGCCTCGCCCGGCAGATAGACGTCGAGCCGAGAGCCGAAGCGGATCATGCCGAAGCGCTGGCCGGCAAGGATCTCGTCACCTTCGCCGGACCAGCAAAGAATACGGCGTGCGATAAGGCCGGCAATCTGCACGACGCCGACCGGGCCATGCGGCGTTTCAACGACGACGCAGTTGCGCTCATTATCTTCGCTCGCCTTGTCGAGATCGGCGTTGACGAATTTGCCCGGCTTGTACGCCACGCGCACGATACGCCCCGCCACAGGCGCCCGGTTCACGTGGCAATTGAGGACCGTCATGAAAACGGAAACGCGCAGCAGCGGCTCCGAGCCAAGGCCGAGCTCCGCGGGCGGGACGGCCGGGCCAACGGAAGCGATCGTGCCGTCCGCCGGGCTGAGAACGAGATTGGCGTCCTGCGGGCTGACACGCGGCGGATCGCGAAAGAAATATGCGATCCAGCCGGTGATGAACGCGCCGATCCAGAAAAGCGGCTGCCACAACAGCCCAAGCAAGATCGCGGCAATGCCCGCGATGACGACGAAGGGAAGGCCTTCGTGGCGCACCGGAACAAAAGCCTTGCGAATGGAATCGATGACTGAGTTCATGCGTTATCGACCGCGCGTACCGGGACTGTCACATTTGCGACATTTGCTGCTTGATCAAGCACGAATGAATGTCGCTGTGAAGGGTTTCGGCAGGACGCGCGGTTATGACACTCCTCACTCTGCCGCCGAAGCGGATTCCGCCGTGGTGACAGAACCGACAAGGGCTTCGCGGTCGGATCGCATGGCGGCCCGCAAGCGTTCGGCGGCGGCCGCCTCCTCCTGCTGCCGGTTCCACATCGACGCGTAAAGCCCTGATGCCGCAAGCAATTGCCGGTGTGTGCCACGCTCGACGATCCGGCCGTCATCGAGGACGAGGATCTGGTCGGCATTGATGACCGTCGACAGGCGATGGGCGATGATTAGCGATGTCCGTTCGGCGGCGACGCGCTCGAGGGCGCCTTGAATTTCCCGCTCCGTATGGCTGTCCAGCGCCGATGTTGCCTCATCCAAGACTAGGATCGGCGGTCCCTTGAGGATCGTTCGGGCGATGGCGACCCGCTGCTTCTCGCCGCCCGAAAGCTTGAGTCCGCGCTCGCCGACCTCGGACTGATAACCGTCGGGGAGGCTTTCGATGAAGCCGGCGATCTGCGCTGCAGCCGCGGCTTCCCGGACTTCCGCGTCACTCGCTGACGGCCGGCCATAGAGGATGTTGTAGGCGATGGTGTCGTTGAACAGCACCGTGTCCTGCGGGACCATGCCGATAGCGGCGCGGAGCAATTCCTGGGTGACGTCGCGGATATCCTGGCCGTCGATCGTGATCCGACCGCCGGTCACGTCGTAGAAGCGGAACAGCAGCCGTGAAATCGTTGACTTGCCGGCGCCGGACGGCCCGACGATCGCCACGCTATGGCCCGCGGGAATCTCAAAGCTGATGCCCTTCAGGATCTCGCGGTCCGGATTGTAGTGAAAGGTAACGTCCTCGAAGCGGACGGCGCCCTGGCCAACGGCGAGTTCCGGTGCGCCGGGCTTGTCGACGATCTCGCTCGGAATCGCCAGCAGGTCGAACATCGCCTCGATATCGGCAAGGCCCTGCCGGAGTTCGCGATAGATCATGCCGATGAAGTTGAGCGGCGTCGCCAACTGGATCAGCAGCGCGTTGACGAGCACGAAATCGCCGATGGTCTTGTTGCCTGCGATCACGTCTGACGCCGCCATCGCCATGACCGCCGTCATGCCGATCGTGAAGATGATGGCCTGGCCGAGATTGAGCCAGGCGAGCGACGTCCCAGTCTTGATCGCGGCCGCCTGATAACGCTCCATCGCCACGTCGTAGCGTTCGGCCTCCATGCGCTCATTGCCGAAATATTTGACGGTCTCGTAGTTGAGGAGCGCGTCGATCGCCTTGGTGTTGGCGTCGGCATCGGACTGGTTCATTTCGCGCCGGATGGCGATCCGGCGGTCCGAGGTTTTGACCGTGAACCAGACATAGATGACGATCATCGTCAGGACGACGGCGAGATAGGAAAGCCCGAAATGGTAGCCGATGATGCCGGCGGCGAAGACGAATTCCAGGATCGTCGGCAGCGTGGTGAGGATAGTGTGGCGGACGATTGTCTCGATGCCGTTGACGCCGCGCGTGATCAGCCGCGCCAAGCCGCCCGTCTGCCGCTGCAGATGGTAGCGCAGCGACAGGGCATGGACATGCCCGAACACCCGGGAGGCGAGACGGCGGACGGCATGCTGCCCAACGCGCACGAACAGGGCATCGCGCAGCTGCGTGAAGGCCGTGCTGAGGGTGCGGCCGAACCCATAGGCGACGACCAGCATCACCGGCGTTGCAACCGCCAAGGCGACCGCGGCATCCGGCCCGGTGTCGGTCGGGACCAGGGCATTGGTCGCCCAGCTATAGATGAACGGTACGAACACCGTGGCGATCTTCGCCGCCACCAGGGCGGCGATCGACAGCGCCACACGCCGCTTCAGGTCGGGCCGATCATGCGGCCAGATATAGGGCCACAGATTGCGGATCGCCGCCCAGGTTGCGCCGCGGTCAGCCGATATCCGCCGTGGCGGACTATCGGAAACGGGTGTTGCGCGGCGCATAGCTAGCGATGTCTCGTGTGCATGGGCATTGCCGCCCCATGTCGGGTGATGAGGCGGCAAGTGCAAGCAGAAAGGTCAGAAGGTGCATCGTCTCAGTGCGCCGCCGGATCGGGAATGAGCACCGTCATTCCGGCAAGAAGCGTCCCCGCACGGCGGATCGCGTCGCGGTTGGCGTCGAGGATCAGGCGATAGAGCGTGCCGTCGCCATAGTAGCGTTCCGCCAGGCGCCAAGGTGAATCACCGGGCCGAACGATTGCGAGCTGGGGATAGCCGATCGCCCCTTCGACCAGAGCGCCTGCGCCGGCGCTGGCTTCGATGGTGATGGCGAAATCGGCGATCGTGAAGGCGGGGCCCACCGGCTGGGCCGGCGATTCGGGGACGGAGGCGGCGCGCGGCCCGGGCGGAATTTCGACGGCGACGGTTTCCGGCGAGAGGATCTGGAAACGCCCGTCCGCCGATGTGGTGCGGACCGTCAAATTGTGGGGGCCCGGCGCCAGACCCTCTGGCGCGATGATCCATTCGCCGAGCCCGTTGGCGTCGGCGCGCGCAATAACATCGGTGCCTTCAAGCAACTCGATCGTGGCCCCAGGTTCGGCCGTGCCGACGAGAACGACATCGCCAGCGCCGCCGACATGCAGGATGTCGAACGCTGGCGGGGTGATGCCGGAGGAAGGCGGAGGCGCGTCCTGCGCCGTTGCGGCCGTGCCGGCAATTGCCAGCAGCGCCGCCGCGACGACCCGCACTACCGATGACGACCCGATTGTCATACCGCGGGTTCCGTCCTCCGATGGCCAAAATCCAAGCCCGGTCATCAATCTAGCACATGGCGCCGGTATCGGAGGGGCAACGATCCGGACGGCTTGACCGGCCGGAGATAGAGCGCCAGTAGGAGGCCATGAAACTCGACAGTGTCTGCGTCTATTGCGGCTCATCGGTCGGCGGCAACCCAATCTACGCCGCCGCCGCCGAGCGCTTCGGCGCCATCCTCGCCAAGGCCGATATTCGCCTCGTCTATGGCGGCGGCTCGATCGGCCTAATGGGGGTTCTGGCCCGATCCGTCGTCAAGAATGGCGGCGAAGTCATTGGTATCATTCCGGGCTTCCTGCGCGACCGTGAGATCGCCATGGTCGATGATGCCGAACTGGTGGTCACGGCGGACATGCATTCGCGCAAGCGGGCGATGTTCGACGCCGCCGACGCGTTCGTGGCGTTGCCGGGCGGCATCGGGACGCTGGAAGAAACGGTGGAGATGATGACCTGGATGCAGCTCGGCCAGCACCGCAAGCCGATCGTCCTCGCCAATCTCGGCGGCTTCTGGCGGCCGCTGATCGACCTCCTCGCCCATATGGAAGACGCCGGTTTCATGCAGCGCAGTCCGCGCGGCACCGACCTCTATCAGGTGATCGACGATATCGAGACGATCCTGCCTGCCCTGCTGCAATCGACGGCGGGCGAGCGGCAAGAGACGATCGCCGGCGACACGCGCCTGTTCTAGCGTCAGGCGATCTTCTCCGGCTGGCGTACCGTGGTCTTCGCGGGCTCGCCGGCAGCCTTCATGCCGGCCTTCAGCAGCTTGAACACGATGGCGTCGATCAGCGCCTCGAACGACGCATCGACGATATTCTCCGACACGCCGATGGTGAACCAGCGATTGCCGGCGGCATCGGCGCTCTCGATGAGAACGCGCGTGACTGCCTCGGTGCCGCCATTGAGGATACGCACCTTGTAGTCGACCAGTTCGAGATCCTCGATCGCGGCCTGATAGATACCGAGATCCTTGCGCAGGGCACGGTCAAGCGCGTTCACCGGGCCGTTGCCCTCGGCGACATTGTGGAAGCGCTCGCCGGCAACCCGCGTCTTCACCACCGCTTCGGAAACGGAGACCAGTTCGCCCTTGGCGTTGTGCCGGCGCTCGACCGTGGCGTGAAATGAATCGACGTCGAAATAGTTCGGCACCTTGCCGAGCCAACGGCGAGCGAGAAGCTCGAAGGAGGCGTCGGCGGATTCGTAGGCGTAGCCGGTGGCCTCGCGCCGCTTCAACTCGGCCAGCAGGCTGTCGACGCGCGGATCATTGCGATCATAGGCGATGCCCATGCGATCGAGTTCGGCGATCAGGTTGGACTTGCCGGCCTGATCGGAAACGAAGACACGCCGGCTGTTGCCGACGGTCTCCGGCGGAACATGCTCATAGGTGCGCGGATCCTTGGCCAGCGCCGAGGCGTGAATGCCGGCCTTGGTGGCGAAGGCGCTGGCGCCAACATAGGCGGACTGCTTGTTCGGGACGCGGTTGAGCATCTCGTCGAAGCGGCGCGACAGCGACGTCAGCTGCGCCAGTTGCTCCAGGCTGATGCCGGTCTCGAACCGGTCGGCATAGCCGGGCTTCAACAGCAGCGTCGGGATGAGCGCCACGAGATTGGCGTTGCCGCAGCGTTCGCCGATGCCGTTGAGCGTCCCCTGGATCTGACGGGCGCCGGCACGGACGGCGGCCAGCGAATTGGCCACCGCCTGATCGGTGTCGTTATGGGCATGGATCGCGAGGTGATCGCCGGGGATCGCCTTGGCGACGGCGGCGACGATGGCGCCTACTTCCTCGGGCATCGAGCCGCCATTGGTGTCGCACAGCACGACCCAGCGGCAACCGGCATCGTAGGCGGCCTTGGCGCAGGCGAGCGCATAGTCCGGGTTGGCCTTGTAGCCGTCAAAGAAATGCTCGCAGTCGAGCAGCACCTCGCGGCCGGCTTCCTTGGCGGCGGTCACCGACTGGCGGATGGATTCGAGATTTTCCTCGCCGCTGACGCCGAGCGCGACCTTGACCTGATAGTCCCAGCTCTTGGCGACGAAGCAGATGGCATCGGCCTTTGCGTCGAGGAGGACCTTTAGGCCGGGATCGTTGGAGAGGCTGACACCGGCGCGCTTGACCATGCCAAAAGCGGCAAAGCGCGCGCGCTTGGTACGCTTCCGTTCGAAGAATTCATTGTCGAGCGGATTGGCGCCCGGATAGCCGCCCTCAACATAATCGACGCCGAGGCCATCAAGCAGTTCGGCGACGAGTTCCTTGTCGAACAACGTGAAATCGACGCCGGGCGTCTGCGCACCATCTCTCAGGGTGGTGTCATAGAGATAGAGGCGTTCCTTACTCATGGCGCGTTCCTTCGGGCGGCCAGCGCTCGGTGTCGTGATCCGGGTGCTGGTAGCTGACAAGCGTGCGGTAGATGGCGGGCGCCTCGCTGTCCGGGCGGACGGGAAGCGCGTGCAAGCCGTCGAAGAAGGCGAGCTTGTCGGCCGGATTGGTTTGGATCACCGGGGCGGCGACGATCGGATCGTCAAAGGCGCCGATCGCCAGTTCAATGCCGCCGCCATCGTCTTCAATGGTGAGCGGTGTGCCGCAATCGGCACAGAAGCCGCGCCTCGCAACGTCGGAGCTGCGGAAGCGCTTTGGCTCGCCGCGCGTCCAGACGACGCCATGCCCGGTGACGAAGGGGCCGAAGAACGAACCGAACGCCTTCTGGCACATGCGGCAATGGCAGATCGATGCGCGGCCGAGCGACTCCACCCGGAACCGCACAGCGCCGCACTGGCAGCCTCCGGTCAGTTCCACGGCGCTCACTGGTTCGCCTCCGGCCAATGGTCAGTGTCGTAGTCGGGATGCTGGTGGTTGGTGGCGCGGATATGTTCCACCCGCCCCGGCACCGACTGATCATCCTCGGTCGCCTCACCCGGCAATCCGGCAAGTTCGTGGAACCAGGGCATGCGGGATTCGATCCCATATTGGATGCTCGGCTTGATCGCTTCGGGGTGGTCGAGCGAGCCCATCGAGGCGGCGATCCATTTCGAGGTGAAGAAGGCGAAGGTCAGCGGTGTACCGCATTGGGCGCAGAAGCCACGCTCGGCCTCGTCCGAACTCTTGAACTTGGCGATCGTGCCGCGGGTGACTTCGAACTCTTCCTTCAGCACGCCGCCGGCGAGCGCGGCGAAATACGAGCCGAACGCCTTCTGGCACATGCGGCAATGGCAGATGTGGGGATATTTCGGCTCCGAATGAAGGGCATAGCGCACGGCCCCGCACTGACAGCCGCCGGTGATCCGAACCGCGTCGCTCATCGCTTCTTCTCCTTGAACTCCTCCCCCCTTGAGGGGGAGGGCGGCGGCGCAGCCGCCGGGAGGGGGGTAGATACCGAGGACTTGGCGGCACCGACGATCTCGCTCAGAACGCCGTCCAGATTGCCTAGCACGTCATTGTTCCAGAAGCGCAGGACGCGATAGCCCGCGGACGCCAACCATGCATCGCGGCGCTGGTCGTCAGCGCTGTCTGCATGCTGCCCGCCATCAACCTCCACGATCAGGCGCGCGTCATGGCAAACAAAGTCAACGATGTACGCGCCTACCGGAACTTGCCGCCGGAACGATAGCCCGTTCAGACGATGCGCACGGACGGCGAGCCAAAGCTTGCGCTCGGCATCCGTCATCGCACTGCGCAAGCGCCGGGCATTCTCCCGGCTTCGGTCGCTGATCTCTCGGTGAGGCATCAAGATACCCCCCTCCCCGCCCTCCCCCTCAGGGGGGGAGGGAGAGTTGGCTGCCGGGAAGTCAGATCGCTCATCGCTTGACCTCCCATTCGGTGACGACCTCGCCGGTGGCGGGGTCCTTCCGGTCCATCAGCTGAATACCCATCGCCTCAAGCTCGGCGCGGATGCGGTCCGCCTCGGCGAAATCCTTGTTCTGGCGGGCGGCAATCCGGGCCGACACGCGCGCCTTGATCTCGTCCGGCGAGACCGTGAGGCTCGACGTCTGGGCCGACCGCCAGTCCATCACGCGATGCGGCACGATGCCGAGCAGCGACAGCGCGGCCGCTAGCGGCCTGGCTTGGTTCTGCCGCGCCAGCGCGTGCAGCTCAGATATGGCAAGCGGCGTGTTGAGATCGTCGCTCAGCGCCTGCGCAAAAGCCTCCGACGGCGCAGTGGCTTCGGCGCCTTCCACAATCCGCGCCCAGCCGACCAAGGCCTGTTCCGCCTCTTCCAGCGCCTTCACGGTCCAGTCGATCGGCTGACGGTAATGCGTCCGCAGCATGGCGAGGCGAACGACATCGCCCGGCCAGTCCTTAAGCACCTCGTGGATGGTGACGAAGTTGCCGAGGCTCTTCGACATCTTCTGACCCTCGACCTGCAGGAAGCCGTTGTGCAGCCAGTAATTGGCCATCACCTGGCTGCCATGGGCACAGCGGGATTGAGCAATCTCGTTCTCATGATGCGGGAAGACGAGGTCGATGCCGCCGCCATGGATGTCGAAGACATCGCCGAGATAGCGTCCCGCCATCGCCGAGCACTCGATGTGCCATCCGGGGCGGCCGCCGCCCCAAGGCGAGTCCCAGGCCGGCTCGTGATTCCTTGCATTCCCTGTCGCGCCGGCGGCGCTCCCCGCCTCTTGGTTCGACGGCTTCCACAGCACGAAATCCATCGGGTCGCGCTTATAGGGCGCAACCTCGACGCGGGCGCCGGCGAGCATGTCTTCCAGTGTGCGGTTGGCGAGACGGCCATATTCGAGCGAACCGTCGGCGCCTTTCCAGGAGCGCACGTCGAACAGAACGTGTCCCTCGGCGACATAGGCATGTCCCTTGGCGATGAGCTCGGAGATCATCGTGACCATGTCGCCGATGTGCTCGGTGGCGCGCGGCTCGACGGTCGGCGGCAGGCAACCGAGGGCGGCGACGTCCTCATGGAACTGCCGCTCGGTCTTCTCGGTGACCTTGCCGATCGCCTCGTTCAGCGGCAGGTCCGGATACTCGGCTGCGGCGCGGGCGTTGATCTTGTCGTCGACGTCGGTGACGTTGCGGACATAGGTGACGTGTTCCTCGCCATAGAGATGGCGCAGCAGGCGGAACAGCACGTCAAAGACGATCAGCGGCCGGGCGTTGCCGATATGGGCGAAGTCATAGACCGTCGGCCCGCACACATACATCCGCACATTCGACGGATCGATCGGAACGAAATCGTCCTTTGTCCGCGTCAGCGTGTTGCTGAGGCGGAGCCCCTTGAAACCGTTTGTCGATCGATCGGACACGAATGATCCCTCCCGGGCCGGCCGGGGGCGTCCAACTCGTGTGTCTCAAAGGTACAGGAGGACGGCCTCAGCCAGCGGGTTGCTAGCGGATAATGATAATCCGACAGTTGTTAATTGCGCGCGAAGGCGCCTTGGCCGTCATGGTCGTCATGGGGCCAAGGTCATCCTTCATTCGGCGCGGCGCGTCAAGCCAGTTGGCCGGGCGCCGGCGGTTCAGGCGGTCGCGTGTTCCTGCGTGCTCACGCCGCGGATGATGGCGACGATGATCGTCGCCGCAAGGGCGGCGATGGAGCCGGCAAGCGCAAGCCATTTGACGCCGGAAACGGCGCTGGACATCGCCACCACGCCGCTCGCCGGATCGGTGCCATAGCCAAGCATGATCCAGATGCAGACATCTTCGATCAGATCCGTGGCCATGGCCGCAAAGGAGAGCGCCACCACGACCAGGCGGATATTCTCATGCAGCGGCACCGCGAACCGGTGGCCCGGGCGGGTCAGCCACAGGAACAAGCTGGACACCGCCAGGAACAGGAACGGTGCGAAGATGAAGTCGGTGATCAGTTGGCTGGTGGCGTAGTAGGAACGGCCATCGCTCCCGAGCGCCGTCAGAAGCTCCGTGGCCTCCGCGTGCGAGTAGCCATTGAATCTGAGATCGAACGTGTCGAGGCCGGTGATGTCGCGAAGATGCGGACCGGTCACGAGGCCAAGAATCGCCCCCAAACCGAGCGCAATGACGATGAACGCAAGGACATGCCAGGGCTTCAAGCCCCTATCGACCCTATCGAAAACCACGGTGTTATCTCCCCCACACTGAGCGGCCTCGCGCCACTCTGTCCATTCTTGGCCTTATTACCCATCCAAACGGGGCTTGACCAGCCTCCGGTTCGTCGCAGCCTCAGTCATCCATTGGCCGCGGTGCTCTATTCGTCGTAGAACGATTCGGGGGTTGCCGGAGGTCTCGACTTCCATGTTCTTGCGTACGAGTTTTGCCGTCGTTCTGCTGTTCGCCGCGATTGCCGCGACGGCGACGCCGGTCGCTGCCCAGCAGCAGCAGATCTGCCTGACCCTCGAGTCTCAGTTGGCGGCCCTGGAAAGGCAGAACCCCCAGACCGTCTATCAGAACCTGCAGGCGCAATATTCACAGGCGCAACAGGCCTATAACGCGACCTATGCCCAGGCCCAGCAGATGGGCTGCATCCGCCTCTTCCAGTTCAACGTGCCGGCGGCCTGTTCGGGCATCCTGGCGCAGGTGGACAGCCAGCAGGCGCTTATGCGCCAGTTGCAGCAGCAATTGCAGGCCAACAATCCGAACCAGAACACCGCCGCCCGCACCAACATCCTGCAGGCGCTGGCCGCCAACAATTGCGGGCCGCAATATGCCCCTTACGCCAACCGGACCGGCGGCGGACTGCTTGATCGTATCTTTGGCCTGCCGCAGAACGGCGCGGTGGGCGACGCGTTGGTGCCGCTAGTGACGACCTACCGGACGATCTGCGTTCGGGGGTGCGACGGATATTATTTCCCGATCAGCTTCTCGACGACGCCCGCGCATTTCGAGACGGACCAGCAAATCTGTCAGGCGCAGTGCCCAGGGGCGACGCTGTATTATTACGAAAATCCCGGGGCAACGGTTGAGACCGCGGTATCGGTGACCGGCCAACCGATCACGGCGATGTCGCACGCCTTTGCCTTCCGGCTCGCCTATTATCCCGATTGCCGCTGCCAGCCCCTCACGCCAATCCCGACGACGACAACCTACACGCCGCTGACCGAGCAAGCGACGCAGGTCATCGCGGCTGCGCGGCCATCAATACCGCTGCCCGTGCCGCGGCCCGATCCCAGCGAGGATCCGGAAACGATCGCCAACCGGCTCGGCGGCTTCACACCCGGCGCCTTCACCATGACGGATGTCGATGCGACCGCGACGATGATGGTTACGGATGACGGGATGCGGCTAATCGGTCCAGCGTATTTGTACGCCCAATAAGCGGCAGGAGACCGGCAAGCTCGGGGCCATGGTCAAAGCCGGTCAGGGCCTTGCGGAGCGGCATGAACAAGGCCCTCCCCTTGCGCCCGGTGGCGGCCTTGATTGCCTCGACCCAGCGCCCGAAGGTCAGCCCGTCCCACGGTTCCTCGGGCAGAAGGCCGATAGAGGCGGCGATGAAATCGCGATCCTCGGCAAGATCGGCCGGCGTTTCGATCGGACCGGCGACGACGCTCCACCAAGCGGCAGCGTCGGCAAGCCTGGTGCAGTTGGCCCGGACGGCCAGCCAGAACGCCTCGCCACCACCGACGCCCAAGGCCGCAAGGCGTTCGGCGGCATCGGCGAACGACATGTTGTGCAGCATCCGAGCGTTCAGCGAATCAAGTTCGGCCAGGTCGAAGCGCGCCGGGGCGCGTGACACGGCGCCAGCGGAGAAGACGGCGACCAGATCATCGAGGCTGGCATGGGGCTCGACTGCCGCCGATGTGCCGATCAAGGCGGCGAGCGTCGCCACCGCCATCGGCTCGTAGCCCGCCTCGCGCAGGCTCGCGATCGACCGCGCCCCCGTCCGCTTCGACAGGCCCTCGCCACCGGCGGCGGTCAGGAGATTGTGGTGGCCGAAGACCGGCTCATGCGCGCCGAGGGCGTGGAAGAGATCGATCTGCACCGCGGTGTTGGTAACATGGTCTTCGCCGCGAATGATGTGGCTGATCGCCTTGTCGATGTCGTCGACCACGGAAGGAAGCGTGTAGAGAAAGCTGTCATCTTCGCGGACCAGCACCGGGTCGGATAGCGACCGTAGATCGATCCGCTGATGGCCGCGGAACAAATCGTCCCAAGCGACTTCGGCGCCGGCAGTATCGCTGAGCAGGAATCGCCAATGCGGCCTCCGGCCTTCGGCGATCAACGCATTGCGTTCGGCCTCCGACAGCTTCAGCGCCGCACGATCATAGACGGGCGGCAATCCGCGGCGCCGCTGGCGCAGGCGCTTGAACTCCAGTTCCTCTGGCGTCTCGAAGCAGGGATAGAGCCTGCCTTCGCGCTGCAGCCGCTCGGCCGCCCCGCGATAGACGTCGATTCGGTCCGACTGGCGGAAGATTTCGTCCGGCTCGATGCCGATCCAACGCAAATCGGCATGAATGGCGTCAGCAAATTCAGGGCGTGACCGTTCTGCATCAGTGTCATCGAAGCGGAGCAGAAACTGGCCGTTTTCCTTGGCGGCAATAAGCCAATTGAACAGCGCCGTGCGCAGATTGCCGACGTGGATCAGTCCAGTGGGGGACGGTGCAAAGCGAAGTCGCGCTGTCATAGTTTTTGCGTAAACGGAGCGTTAACGGGGGGCAATCAAACTTGTGTGCGAGCGTTGGCGACCAACTATCGGTTACCCGGACCGATTCGGCTTTGGGGCGCTGGCAAGGACTGTTTGATGGGCGGCATTGGGGTCATTTATGGCGCAAGGGGCAACGGTCGATAATTCGGCATCTGAACTAGCAGGTCTGACGCGGCGTGGGTTGCTAATCGGCTTACCGCTGACTCTGGCGGCCTGCCAGACCATCGGCAACGCTTCGCTTAATAGCCCGAACATCATCTATGCGGCGGTCACAACCGAGCCGTTCCCGGTCCCTGCCGTCGATCTATCGCAGATCAATCCGGCCTTTTATCGGCGCACCGTTCCGGTTCCGGGCCACATTCCGAACAATCCCGGCGAGATCGTCGTCGATCCGTTCAACCGCTACCTCTTCCTCGTTCTAGCGGACAATATGTGCATCCAATATGGCTGCGGTGTGGGCCGTGAGGGTTTCGGCTGGTCGGGCAACGCTCATGTCGGCCGCAAGGCGGAATGGCCAACATGGACCCCGCCGGCAGAGATGGTGGCGCGCGACCCGCAGGCGCGGCCATGGGCCGGCGGCATGCCGGGCGGCGAGAACAATCCCCTCGGCGCTCGGGCGCTCTATCTCTATCAGGGCTACGCCGACACGCTCTACCGCATCCACGGTACCAACCAGCCCTGGAGCATCGGCCTTGCCATGTCGTCCGGCTGCATTCGCCTCCTCAACCAGGACATCCTGCACCTGTACAGCCTCGTGCCGGTCGGCACGAAGGTGACGGTGCTGCAGGCCTGATCAGGCTTCGACGAAGCTGTTGGTGATCGGGTAGCGCCGCCCGCGGCCGAAATTCCGTTCGGTCAGGTTGACGCCCGGCGGCGCCTGCCGGCGCTTGTATTCGGCGATCGCAACCATCCCGGCAACGCGGTGGACGACGGCCGGATCTTGGCCTTTGGCGATGATCTCCTTGAGGCTGCGCTCATTCTCGATAAGGTCGGCAAGGATCGCATCCAGCGTGTCATAGGGCGGCAGGCTGTCCTGATCGGTCTGGTTGTCGCGAAGCTCCGCCGTCGGCGCCTTGGTGATGATCGCTTCCGGGATCACCTCGCCGGCAGGCCCCTTGAGGCCC
This sequence comes from uncultured Alphaproteobacteria bacterium, assembly GCA_963732865.1. Lineage (GTDB taxonomy): Bacteria > Pseudomonadota > Alphaproteobacteria > Rhizobiales > Kaistiaceae > JADLGL01. The sequence goes on from CAVTBC010000003.1 coordinate 22,904, forward strand.
GACGGCTGGTTGCCGTTGCGCCAGCGCGCCAGGCGATAGATCTCGGTCTTGTAGAGGTCCTTCAGCGGATTGAAACCGCCATTCATGTCGCCATAAAGCGTGGCATAGCCGACCGACACTTCCGACTTGTTGCCGGTCGTGACGAGCATCTCGCCGAACTTGTTGGAGATCGCCATCAGGATCACGCCGCGCGCCCGGGCCTGCAGGTTCTCTTCCGTCGCGTCTCGCTCCCGCCCGGCGAACAATGGCGCCAGAACATCCTTGAAGGCTTCGACCGGCGCGGCAATCGGGATGATGTCGTAGCGGCAGCCCAGCGCTTCGGCGCAGGCGGCAGCGTCCGTGCGGCTCGCTTCCGAGGTGAAGCGGTAGGGGAGCATGACGCAGCGGACATTGTCGGCGCCCAGCGCGTCGACGGCCATTGCCGCGGTGACGGCGGAATCGATGCCGCCCGACAGGCCAATCACCACCTTGGCGAAGCCGTTCTTGCCGACATAGTCGCGCAGGCCGGTGACACAGGCCCGCCAGTCCGCTTCCTGCAGACCGAGGGGCGCCGCTTCGGGACCGCCGCCAAGGACCAGCCCCGCCGGGGTCCGTTCCAGCGAAATTGATTCAACCGTCTCCTCGAACCAGTTGAATTGGAACGCGAGTTCTCCGGCCCGATCGACGCCGAAGGATCCGCCATCGAACGCCAGTTCGTCTTGGCCGCCAACCATGTTCAGGTAAATCACCGGGCAATTGGCGGCCTGCGCCGCGACCCGCGCCACCGCGAGCCGGCGTTCCGCCTTGTGGTGCCAATAGGGCGAGCCGTGGATGCTGATGAGGATTTCGGCGCCCGCCTCGCCGACCTGCCGGCAGAAACTTTCCGACCACAGATCTTCGCAGACCGGCAGCCCGAGACGAACGCCGCGAAAAGACACCGGGGCGGGCGGCGGGCCGACGGCGAAGACCCGCTTCTCGTCGAAGACCCCATAGTTCGGCAGCTCGACCTTGTGGCGGATAGCGGCGATCGCACCGCCATCGAGCAGCAGGGCGGAATTGTAGAGGCCACCATCCTCGTGCCAGGGCGCGCCGATCAGCACGGCGGGACCGCCATCGGCGGTATCGGCAGCGAGAGCTTCGACGGCTTCGCGGCACGCCGCGACGAAGGCCGGGCGAAGGACCAGGTCTTCCGGCGGATAGCCGGACATGAACAACTCGGGGAAGACGATCAGGTCCGCCGAAACGGCGGCCGGGCCCCGCCTCGCCTTGCGGGCGCGGTCAAGATTGCCGGCGACATCGCCGACGATCGGATTGAGCTGCGCAAGGGCGAAGCGAAGGGATCTGGAGTTGGTCATCGCCGGCCCGCCTTAGCGCGCCGGCGACGAAGCCGCAATTATGCGCCGGTCGAGGCCGGCATGGTCGGGCCGGGCACGAAGGTCATGGCGAGGCCGTTCATGCAGTGCCGCTTGCCGGTCGGCGGCGGGCCGTCATTAAAGATATGGCCAAGATGGCCACCGCAGCGGCGGCAGTGCTCCTCAACGCGGATCATGCCCAGCGTGGCGTCGGTCTTCGTCCGGGTGGCGTTGTCGAGCGCCTGCCAGAAACTCGGCCAGCCCGTGTGGGAATCGTATTTGGTGTCGGAGGAGAAGAGCGGCAAATCGCAACCGGCGCAGAGGAAAAGGCCGGCGCGCTCCTCGTGCAGGAGTGGGCTGGTCTCGCCGAGAAGGGTGTTAGTGCCGGGATACTCCGTCGCCTCATAACGCAGGATGGCGAACTGCGCCGGGGTCAGGAGCGCCCGCCATTCGTCCTCCGTGTGCACGACTTCATAGACACCGTCGCTCGCGGGCGGATCGCCCGTCGCCTGGGCGAATACACGACCGACCGTCCCGAAGGCGAGCGCGGCAGCGCCGGCACCGACGGTCGAGGACATCAGGAATGCGCGTCTGCTGATCATGGGGGACTCCGAAAGCTGTCAACGCAGGGAATACGCATGACAATCAGTTTCGGTTTCGGAGTTGGCGGTGGTTTCTGTCCTTTGCAAAACAAAGCGCCGTGAGCGGAACGCAAAGCGCAGGAAACGCTGGGGGTTCCGGCCCGTTCAACTGATCGTCAAGTCAGAATGACTTCGGCCGATTGACCAGCCTGGTGTCGCCCAGCTGTTCGCGCAGCATTGCCTCATAGCGTTTCAGCATCTGGGCAATGAAGCCTTCCTCGTCGACTTTCTTCGGGCTGTTCTGCCAGGTGAAGACCCCATAGCGGGCGGTGCCGTAGAGGAAGGCAAGCGCGACGGCGTCCTTCCTCATCTCAAGCGACGAATGGTTGGCGAAGCCGATCACCTTGTCGGCCAACTCGAGAAACCGCTCTGTATTGACCCCAACGTCCTTGGCCGTGCTTTCCGCTACTGCTTTGCTCATTCTGTTTCTCTCCCGATACTCAGGGCCCTGCCCCACCGATTGACGGCTCTCGCCTAAACATTCCCCCCGCAAGCTTCTGCTCGCGGTACAGTGCATAGCCGCCGCTGCCGACGATAAGGACGGCACCAATCCCAGTCAGCAGATCGGGGCGGCTTCCCCAAATCAATAGTTCGAGCAGAATCGCCCAAACCACGTTGGTGTAGTTGAACGGAGCCGTCACGCTGACCGGCGCGCTCCGCAATGCGATAATGATGAACCAATGGCCGACCACCAGGCAAATCCCGGCGCCCGCGGTGTGGGCCAGAAGGGTCGCGCTCGGCCAGATCCAATCCTCGGCCAGGCCCAAGGCACCACCGGCCAGCATCTCGGTCGAAACGCTGACGCCGACGACCAGCAGATCCGGCACGGCCGCGGCAAGGCGGTTGGTCGATATATCGCGCAGGGCGATGAACAGGACAGCCAGCAGGGCCAGTAGCGAATAGGGGTTAAATCCGGCCATCCCCGGCCGGATGACGATCACCACGCCGGCAAGGCCGATGACGACGGCAACCCAGCGGCGCGGACCGACATGCTCGCGCAGGAACAGGGCGGCCGCAGCTGTGACAACCAGCGGCACAGTCTGCAGGACGATGACCCCGCTCGACAGCGGGATGTGGACCAGCGCCGTCAGGTAGATGGCGGTGGCGCCGACATCGCCGACCGTCCGCCATAGCAGCGCCCGGTCGCGAAGGGTGCGCCAATGCGCGAACTGACCCGTGGCGGCCAAGATTACGAAAACGATGATCGTCGAGAAGATGCCGCGCAGGAAGATGACTTCGCCGATCGGCAGCGCCTCGCCAGCCAGCTTCACCTGCGTGTCGTTGGTGACGAAACCGAACATCGACACGCACATCGCGGCAATGCCGAGGACTATGTTCCGCCGTGACATCCGGTTGCCGGCTTTCGCTTCGAATTGAGCGGCGACGGCTACGGGCCAGCGCGGCCTGCGTCAATGGGCAGCACGGCTTTGACGCCGGGCTCGGGTTCCTGTCTGTTGCGGCGATGGCTGACGAAAGCAAACCCTGGCCGACGGAAATCCGCCTCGGCAAAGACAAGCGGACGCTGAGCGTCGCGTTCGACAACGGCGCCGCCTACGTCTTCGAGGCCGAGTTCCTGCGCGTCCACAGCCCCTCTGCCGAGGTCCAGGGCCACAGCCCGGAGCAGCGCCAGACCGTGCCCCGCAAGCGGCAGGTCGGCATCACCGCGATCGATCCGGTCGGCAACTACGCCGTCCGCATCACCTTCGACGACGGGCACAATACCGGCCTTTACAGCTGGGACTATTTCCGCACGCTTGGCGCGAACCAAGACGCGCTTTGGGCCGCCTATCTCAGCGACCTCGCCGCGAAAGGGCTTGGACGGGACTAAGGCGCGGCCTAGCTCGGCTGACCCATCGGCGTCGCCCAGCCGGTGAGGATGTATTTCTCGTGGGTCTGGCTGATCTGGCCGCGATGCGGGTAGCAGAAGTTTGCGGGGAACATCAAAACCTTCCCCTTCTTCGCTTCGCAGATGTAGTCCTCGCCCATGAACTCGGTGCCGCCGCCGGGGACGTCGTTGAGATAAAGCAGGAAGACGAGGTGGCGGTTAACGGTATTGCCCGTCGCGTCACAGTGCCAGGCTTTGAACCCGCCGCCGGGCTTATAGTACTGGAAATGCGGGAGATATTTGAACCCGATCTCTTGCCGCCAAGACGCATCGACATCGTCGTAATAGCGCGGAATGAAATCGACGAACTGCTGCATCACCGAATTGTAGCCGGAAGCATCGGGCGTCGGCAGTTCGGGGTGATTGGCGGGAAGCTGCTCGACTGAGAAGTCCTCGCTGTCCTTGACTGCTTTGTTGACCTGATAGTTGCCGGTGCGCCCCGGGCCGGTGAAGCCCAGCCGCCGCACCGCGTGAAAGAAGTCAATCAACTTGTCGCAGACGTCGATGTCGCTGACGTAATATTCGCGGACGAAATGCAAATGCATGTTGCGTTTGACATTGTCCATCTGCGGGTCGGCCGCGACCTTCTCCGCTGTAGCCGAATTCTGCTGAACTCATTGGACCCACTCCCTCGACCCATTGGGCCGAGGGTACTGCATCGCCCGGCGGCGGTTCAAGGTCGGATACTGCCTAGCTGAAGCGGTATGCGTCCATGGCCAGGGCGCCATATTCGATGGAAGCGTGGATACGCTCACCATGGGCGCCGACGCCGGCCGCCCCCAGCGCCACGAAGAACGGCAGGAAATGATCGTCGTCGGGATGCGCCCGGGCCGCAGACGGGGCCAGTGTTTCGTAGTTCACCAACTCGTCAACGTCGCCTTCGCGCGAACGATCGGCAATCCAATCGACAAAGGTCGTCGCCCAGTCCGCCGCCGGGGCATCGATCGGCTTCATGCCGCCACGGAACAGTTCCTCGAAATTATGGGTCATGGCACCTGTGCCGACCACGAGCACGTCCTGCTCGCGCAATGGCGCCAGCGCGCGGCCGAGCGCCAGATGATAGGCGGCGTTCTGTTCGGGCTCGATGGACAGCTGCACGACCGGGATGTCTGCTGCCGGCCACATCAGCGACAGCGGCACCCAGGTGCCATGATCGAAGCCGCGCTCGCCGACCAAATGGGACGGCAGGCCGGCGGCGCGGATCAGGCCGGCCACTTCGACGGCCAGTTCGGGATCGCCCGGGGCGGGATAATTGATGCGGTAAAGTTCGTCTGGGAAGCCGCCGAAATCATAGATCATCGCCGGGTGTGGGTCGGCAACCACGACCGGCTCCCGGGCCGGGAAATGCGGCGAGGCGACGACGATGGCGCGGGGCCGTTCGATCTCCTTGCCGAGTTGCTGCAGGAAGGCGCGCGCCGGCGAAGGCGTAAGCGCCAGCATCGGCGAGCCATGCGAGACGAAATAGGTGGGCTGTGTCATGCCGGCTCAGATGCTCACGGACGTGCGCGCTTTCAAGCCGGTCAGGCGGTCTCGGCGATGCGTTGCCCGTTGGGCTGGCGACCACGGCGAAGCAGCTCCGACACCAGGAAGGCCAGTTCCAGGGCCTGATCGGAGTTGAGGCGCGGATCGCAATGGGTGTGATAGCGGCTCGACAGATCGGCCGCTGACACGGCGCGGGCGCCGCCAACGCATTCGGTGACGTTGGAGCCCGTCATCTCAATATGGATGCCGCCCGGATGCGTGCCCTCGGCACGGTGGACGTCGAAGAAATGCTCCACCTCGCGCAGGATCAGATCGAACGGGCGCGTCTTGTAGCCGTTCACCTTGACGGTGTTGCCGTGCATGGGATCGCTGACCCAGACGACCTTGCGGCCGGACCGCTTCACAGCACGGACCAGCTTGGGCAGATGCGCCTCGACCTTGTCGGCGCCGAAGCGGCAGATCAGCGTCATCCGCCCCGGCTCATTATCCGGGTCCAGAATATCGATCAGGCGCAGCAATTCATCCGGCTCCAGCGACGGTCCGCATTTGAGGCCGAGCGGGTTCCGGACGCCGCGGCAATATTCCATATGGGCGTGGTCAGCCTGGCGGGTGCGGTCGCCGACCCAGAGCATATGGCCGGAGGTCGCGTACCATTCGCCGCTGGTCGAATTCGACGCGGGTCAGCGCTTCCTCGAAGCCGAGCAGAAGCGCCTCATGGCTGGTGTAGAAATCGGTTGTCTGCAGCGTCGGCGTGGTCTGCGGATTGATGCCGCAGGCGCGCATGAAGGCGATCGCCTCGGAAATCCGGTCCGCCACCTCCTGATAGTGATGGCTTTGCGGGCTGTCCTTGACGAAGCCGAGCATCCACTGATGCACATGCTCGAGATTGGCGTAGCCGCCCTGGGCGAAGGCGCGCAGCAGATTGAGCGTCGCCGCCGACTGGCGGTACGCCATCTCCATGCGGGCCGGATCCGGCTGGCGGGTGGCCGCGTCGAACTCGATGCCGTTGACGATGTCGCCGCGATAGGCCGGGAGCTCGACGCCCCCGCTCCGCTCCATCGGATCGCTGCGTGGCTTGGCGAACTGTCCGGCGATGCGGCCGATCTTCACCACCGGCATGGCGCCGGAATAGGTGAGAACGACCGACATCTGCAGGAACAGGCGGAACAGGTCGCGGATGGAGTTGGCGCCGTGCTCAGCAAAGCTCTCGGCGCAATCTCCACCCTGCAACAGGAAGGCTTCCCCATCAGCCACACGCGCAAGCGCTGCCTTCAGCTTGCGCGCCTCGCCTGCAAAAACCAGCGGCGGATAGGTCGCAAGCCGTCCTTCGACGTCACGCAGCGCGGCCTGGTCCGGATAGTCCGGGGCCTGCTGGATCGGCCGGGAACGCCAGCTATCCGGGGTCCACGCCTTGGCCATGTCTCCACCAAATCCAAAAGGGCAGCCGCTCGCGAGGAGCCTGCCTGTCGGTGGCGTTGATATATAGCCGGGCCCGTTAAGAAGCTACCTCTAGCGAGGCGCCGACGGGTTCAGCCATCCGCCTCCAGCGGGAGCCCCCGCATCCTGCTTCTGGCCCGGCTGGGGAATTTTCATTCCCATCCGGTCCATCATACCGGTCAACTGCTTGATCATCTCAAGCGCTGCGGGAACCGACATCATCAGGCGCGTCGTCACATAGACGGACGGCAGGGCCCCTTCCTTCGGCATATCACCCATGCGCTCAGGCACCATCCGGGCGGTCCCCAGCGTAATCGCGATCGAGCTTCCATCGAAGCCGCCGGAAACGAACTGGTTGGCGTATTGCTCCGGAATTCCCGGAATTTCTACGATCTTGTATTGTCCATCAGCCACGGGCTGTTCTCCCCTTCGTTTGGTACGTTTCTCAGTCTTCTGGCCTGCCTAGAGCGCCGCGGCAACCCTATTCAGTCGTCTCCCGGCGGTAGCGTTGCTTTGGCTCGCGCATCACGACGAGCTCCTCGGCCACGGTCGGGTGTAGGGCCAAGGTCGCATCAATGTCGGCCTTTGTTGCCCTCATTTTCACTGCAATTGCAACGAGCTGGATCATTTCGCCGGCATTCGGGCCAAGGATGTGGCAGCCGACGACGCGCCCATCGGAGGCATCAACGATCATCTTCATCAGCACATTTTCGTCACGTCCGGCGAACTGGCTGCGCATCGGCGCAAATGTTGTCTGATAGACGTCGAGGGCGGCGAAACGGGCCCGCGCGGCTTCCTCGCTGAGCCCCACCGAGCCGATCTCGGGAATGCCAAAAACCGCGTGCGGCACATTCTCATGATCGACGATGGCGTCGCCGCCACCAAACAGCCGGTCCGCCAACGCGTGCCCCTCGCGGATCGCGACCGGGGTGAGATTGATGCGGTTGGTGACGTCGCCGATCGCGTAGATATTCGGTACGGATGTCTGCGATTTGTCATCGACATGGATGGCGCCGTCGGCATTGAGGGCGGCCCCAATTTCCTGAAGGCCGAAACCGCTGGTGTTGGGCGAGCGGCCGATGGCGAGGAGAACCTTGTCGGCGGCAATCTCGTGCCCGGCCTTCGTCCGGGCCGTCAGCCCCGATGCGCCCTTGTCGACGGCGACGAGTTCGTCCTGCAGGATCATCTCGATGCCGCGCCGTTCCATGGCGCGGTGCATCTCGGCGCGGATGTCGTCATCGAACGAGCGCAGGATTTCGCTGCCGCGATGCAGCAGCGTCGTCCTGACGCCGAGGGCAGCCATGACGCTGGCAAACTCGATGGCGACAAAACCGGCGCCGACGATAAGGATCCGCTCCGGCAATTCGGCGAGCTTGAACATCGCCTCAGAGGTGATCGTGTGCTCGGCGCCGGGCAGATCCGGCACAATGTTGGGGTGGCCGCCAGTCGCGACGATGATGTTGCGAGCGGTAACCTGCCGGCCGTTGTCGACAAGGCGGATGCGATCGGGCGCCTCGATCTCAGCCCGTTCGCGGAAAATGGTGACCCCGGCATTGTCGAGGCCCCTGATATAGGCGGCGTTGAGCCGGTCGACCTCGCGATCGAGATTGGTGGCGAAGGCCGGCCAATCGAAGCTGGCGCCTTCCACCGTCCACCCGAAATTGGCGCTATCCTCGAACTCGTCGCGAAAACGCGCGGCGAAGACCATCAGTTTCTTCGGCACGCAACCGCGGATGACACAGGTGCCGCCGATGCGATCTTCCTCGGCCAGCGCGACCTTGGCGCCATGAAGCGCGGCAATGCGGGCGGCGCGAACGCCGCCCGATCCCCCACCGATGACGAACAGGTCGAAGTCCGTCACGTCCGTTCTCGCTTGGCGCTGCGCCTCAGAAGTTCACGCCTTGCTGCTGGAAGGCGAGAACGGCGCGGTCCAGCATTTCGCTGGCTAGACGCTCATACCAATCCTGGAAAGCCTGCACGGTGTCCGCCTGCAGTTGGGTGATGACGCCGGCGAGCTTCACACCGGTCGGGCTGGTGTAGAAGGCGGTGATCTGGTTCAGCTCGTCCTCGGTGAAGGCGAGCGCCCAAACACGGGCAACGTCGTTGTTGAGATCGAGACGGCGGACGACCAACTCACTCGCGACCTGATTCACGATCGGGGCGATCTGCCGGTAAAGATCGGGCCGCCGCTGAATGAGGATGCCTTGCACCTGTTCGGCGATATCCGGCAGAGCGCCGTTGAAGTCTTTGTCCGCCCCGAGCGCCTGGACTGCCCGCCAAGCTGCCTGCAGATGCGAGTTTGTGATCTCTGGCCCCCCGGCCGCGGTGTCCTGGGCGCCCGCGCTGGCAGGCAAGGCAACGGCAATGGCTATGAGCACGAAGCTCAGTAGCGACCGAACTCTGTTCATCGGTATCTCCTTAGGGATTACTCGGCTGTCAGCCTTAGGACTTCCTCTGGGCCGGCGATCATCGCCTCGCTGGCAATGCCGAGGAAGAGGCCATTTTCGACGACGCCGGCAATCCGGCTTAAACCCGCAGCCAGGGCTTCTGGATTGGTGATGCGGCCGAAAGCGGCGTCGAGGATGTAGTGCCCCCCATCAGTCAGATATGGCTTGCCGTCGGCACCTTGGCGAAGGGTGACCGGCCCGGCAAGCTCAAGCTCCGCGGTCAAGGCGGTGATCGCGTTCCGGGTCGCGCCAAGGCCGAAGGGAACGACCTCGATCGGCAACGGAAAGGCCCCGATGGTCTCGACCAGCTTGGAATTGTCGGCAATGACAATCATCCGCTTGGAGGCGGTGGCGACGATCTTCTCGCGCAACAACGCGCCGCCGCCGCCTTTAACGAGGCGCAACTGGCGATCCAGTTCGTCGGCACCATCGATGGTGATATCGAGGGCCGGCTCCTGATCCAGCGTCGTCAGCGGAATTCCCAGGCTTTCCGCGAGCTTCGCGGTGCGCTCGGAGGTCGGTACGCAGACCACCTTGAGGCCGGCATGGACGCGGTCGCCCAGGGCGCGGACAAACTCGTCGGCCGTGGACCCCGTTCCCAGACCGAGCTTCATGCCCGGCTCGACCGCCTCGAGCGCGGCCAGGGCGGCGCGGCGCTTCCGGTCGTCGGTCCTCGGCGCCGAGGCGCCTGCTCCTGTATTGCCGCCGCTATCCAAATCCGGCTCCATCCTGGAGTGTTGTGGTCGGTCGGGCGGCTAGTTACCATGGCCCCGGGCCGGGCGCCATAATAACGGCGGGGCTTCACATTTCGGCTGCGCGCAGCCATTTTCCCTCCGCCGCCGCCAGAATGGCGATTCCGACCACCACCGCTCAGCAAGGCCTACATCTTGACCCCACCCCCCACGCTCGCCATCGACCTTGATGGAACCCTGATCGATTCCGCCCCGGACCTGATGTCTGCACTCAACGCCGTTCTGACGCAGGAAGGCCTCCCCAATGTAGGGCTGGATAAGGCCAAGGGTATGATCGGCGCTGGGGCCCGCGCCCTCCTGGAGCGCGGCCTCGCCTTCGTCGGCGCCGAACGCAGCACGGAGGAAGTCGACAGGCTGTTCGACGATTTCTTCGTTCATTACACGGCCCATATCGCCGATCAGAGCCGTCCTTATCCGGGCGTGATCGAGGCGATCGACCGCTTCCGGGCCGACGGATGGAAGATCGCCCTGTGCACCAACAAGCTTGAGAACCTGTCGCGCCTTTTGCTGACCGAACTCGATATCATCGACCGCTTCGACGCCATTGGCGGCGGCGACAGTTTCCCGGTCAAGAAGCCGAACCCGCAACACCTCCTGTTCACCATCGCAGCCGCCGGCGGCGACCCGGCATCCGCGATCATGGTCGGAGATTCGGAAACCGATATCACAACCGGCAAGTCAGCCAACGTGCCGGTCGTCGCTGTCGATTTCGGCTACACCACGGTGCCGGTCAGCGCTTTCGGACCGGACCGGATCATCAGCCATTTCGACCAGCTTTACGACGCTGTCGCCGAGTTGCGCACGGCAGCGGTCAAATAGACGGCCCTCGCCTGCTTTCTTGACGGCCGGATCAGCGGCATTCTACATCCGCGCAGTGCGGGCGGTTAGCTCAGCGGGAGAGCACTCGCTTCACACGCGAGGGGTCACTGGTTCAATCCCAGTACCGCCCACCATCCAGCAGTCCGGCTGGCCTCAATGCCACGTTGGCGACGGGGCCTCAGACTGCTAGGTTTTCGCCATGGCAGCCAATCTCGACATCGCCGAAACAGGCACCCTCCCAGCGACGGCTTCGGCCGGCGCCACACGGGGTTTGGCCAATTTCAAGGAACACCAGATCAGCCTGCTCGGCTACGACATCAATTATGTCGACGAAGGCCAGGGCGACGTGATGCTGTTCTTCCACAATGGCGGCGGCTTCTGGCAGAGCTGGTCGCAGCAGCTGCGCCATTTCGCCAAGACGCATCGCGTTCTGGCCCTCGACTGGCCGGGCTTCGGTGAATCGACCGGCGTGGACGAGCCGATCACGGTCGATTTCGTCGCCAAGATCGCGGATGCTTTCGTCGAGGCGCTGCACCTGTCAAACATCGTCGTGGTCGGCAATTGCATCGGCGCGTCGGCGGCCATCCGCTACCAGAACCTCCATCCGGACAAGGTGCGCGGCCTGGTGCTGATGAACATCTGCCCGGGCATCCGCATGGTGAAACTGCCGATCGGCCGTTTCCTCCTGTTCCGGCTGCGCGATGGCGGTTTCAAGCGCGGTCTGCGCCGGGTCGTGAAGTTCATCGCGACGCGGCGGATCGTGGCGCGGCAGTTCCCGGGAATCCTGTTCGGCGGCCCGATCGCCAAGGATGATCCGCTCTGGGTCAAATATGTCGGCAAGTTCAAGGAGGACCGGCAGAACGAATTCCGGATCAACCTGCTCTTTTCCGTCGACCACTTCACACTGCAGGACTTCATCCAACAGAACGACACCGTGCGCGGCGCGCTTCTCATCTGGGGCCGCGACAACCGCGTCGCACCGCTCAAGACCCAAGGCTATTTCCACCAGCAGGTGTGCGGCATCGAGCACATGGAGATGGTGCCTGGCGCCGGCCATCTGACGATGTATGAGGCCCCCGAGACCGTGAACGGGTTGATCGAGGACTATCTCGGCAAGCTGCCCGCGACGGCCGCTAGCTGACCCGCTTCAGCGAATTGTCGATCGGTCCCAGCGCCTCCATCACCCGCTCGCGCGGGAAGATGGCCGTTGCAGTGGTGCCTTCGCGCAGCTTCGATTTCAGCTCGAACTTGCCATCATGGGTGTGCATCAGCGCCTGAACGATGGGCAGGCCCAGGCCGGTGCCGTCCTCGGCGGCCTTGATGGCGATCGAGCCTTGGCCGAAGGCCGACAGCACGATCGGAATCTCCTCCTCCGGAATGCCCGGGCCGTTGTCAGCGACGGAGACATACTGCCCGCCACCCGAGGTCCAGCCGACGCGGATCTCGATCCGTCCGCCGGGCTGGGTGAATTTCACGGCATTGGAGAGAAGGTTCAGAACGACCTGGCGAACGGCGCGCGCGTCGGCCCATAGCCGCGGCAGATCCGGTTGCGCGTTGACGTTGACGGCGAGGTCCTTGTTGCGGGCCTTGAGCTGGACGAGATGACGGCAGTCATCGACGAGATGAGCGAGGTTGACCGGCTCTTCATGCAGCTTGTAGCGGCCGGCCTCGATGCGGGAGAGGTCGAGAATCTCGTTGATGAGGTTCAGCAGATGGTCGCCGCTAGAATGGATGTCGCGCGCATAGTCCTTGTAGTTGGCGTTATCGATCGGCCCCAGCACCTCGTTCATCATCACCTCGGAAAAACCGAGGATAGCGTTGAGCGGTGTCCGCAATTCGTGGCTCATCGTCGCCAGGAAGCGCGACTTGGCGAGGTTCGCCTCTTCGGCGCGGCGGCGCGCTTCGTCGGAGATCGCTTTGGCGGTTTCCAGTTCGGTGATGAGGAAATCCTTCTCGGCGCGCGATTCAAGCGCCGCCAGGGTCGCCGAATAGAAGCGGCCCGAGAGGAGTAGGAAGAAGCCCTCGGCGCCGACGGCCAGGACCGCCATGGCGTAGTAAAGGAGATCACCGCGGCTGACGAAGGCGACCGTTGCCGCCGCCACGACCGGAATCGTTCCGGCCATCGCCGCACCGGGGATGGTCGAGGCCAACATCGTTCCGACCGAGACGATGACGATCGTGACCGAGAACTGGAAGACATCGAGGCCGGGGCTCATCGGCGCCAGCCAGGACAGCGCCAGGATGGCCGACCAGACGAGGCCCTGCAGCAGTTCAATCAGAATGAAGCGGCGTACCCAGCCGCGCGTGTTGATACCCTCCGCGGGCGCCGCCATGAAGCGGCGGCAGACGAAGTACGACAGCGCCAGTACGCCGAGAACGGCCACCAGCCAGAGGGTGACTTGCAGCGGATCGACCCAAAGCCAGGCGGTGGCGCCAACGAGAATGGCCAATAGCGGCATGGCATAGGCGGCGCTGACGCGGTTCCGCGCCAACGAAAGCGCGAGCTCATAATCGAAGGCAGGCCGCGTGCCGGACACCGATGTCAGGCGTTCGCGCTGATCCTTGATCGTGCGCGCGACCTCACGCCGGCGCTCGGCCCGCTGGCGATTGATTGCGGTCTTGTCGGCTTCGCCGATTCCAGTCGACATCAATAATTGCCTGCCCCACGCCCGTTCTGTTGCGGACGGATGGCAGACAATCGGCTGGAACGCTTAAGATCGCTTTCAGGAGCTTGGTTAATGGTGCGACAACAGGCCGGCGGGGAGGCAGATCTCGCCGAACTCCTCGGCCGCATTCGGGCTTGCCGTGTGTGCCGTGATGCGCCGCGGGGGAGGCAATTGCCGCATGAGCCGCGGCCTGTGCTGCGCGCATCGACGACGGCGCGGCTGTGTGTTGCCGGGCAAGCGCCCGGAACGCGCGTTCACGCCACCGGCCTGCCGTTCAACGATCCGTCAGGCGATCGCCTGCGCAGCTGGATGGCGATCGACCGCGACACCTTCTACGACACGGCGCGCGTCGCCGTCGTGCCGATGGGTTTCTGCTTCCCCGGCCAGGATTCCGCCGGCGGCGATCTGCCACCGCGCCGCGAATGCGCGCCGCTATGGCACGACGAGCTCTTCGCGCATCTGCCGCAGGTGCAGTTGATCCTCGCGATCGGCGCCTATGCGCAGGCCTATCATCTTGGCGACAGGAGGCGCGGAAGCGTCACCGAGACCGTGCGGGATTGGCGCAGCATTGCTGCCGCAGGCCGCGCGGGCGGCGGGCCGCAGATCATTCCCCTGCCGCATCCGTCCTGGCGGAACACCGGCTGGATCAAGAAGAATCCGTGGTTCGAGCAGGACCTAATTCCCGAGCTGCGTGCCGCAGTGGCGGCCGCAATCGACTGATCAAGGATCGGGGCCGACGGTCAGTGGCAGGTTGGCACTGCGCGACCAGGCCGCCATCGAGCCTTCGTAGAGGCGGGCGTTTTCGAAGCCGAGCAGTTCGTGCAGCACGAACCAGTCGATCGAGCCCCAATGGCCGGTGTTGCAATAGGTGATGACGGCGCCAGTTCGGTCGGAAAGCTGCGGCGGCAGTTCGGCCGTCAACTCTGCCAACCGATTTCAACCGATGCGCAGCGGCGTCGAACAGCGTGGCGTTGTCGAGATTGACGGCGCCGGGGATATGGCCGGGGCGAGTGACGAGCGTGCTTTGCGTCGTGCCGGCATATTGGATCGGCGAGCGCGCATCGACGAGGACGACATCGTCATAAAGCCGCGCCGCGACATAGTCCGTGCTGGCAATCAGTTCCGGGCGCGGGTTGGCCGTGAAGTCCGCCGCGACTGGCGGCGTCCCGGCTCCGGTGTCGGTCGGACGGCCTTCGTCGGTCCAGCTGGAAAAGCCGCCGTCGAGAATCGCCACGCCGTCGTGCCCCAGATATTTCAGCACCCAATAGATCCAGGTGGCGCCGCCGAGTTCCGTCGCATCGGTTCCGGCGGGGACGATGACGACCGTCGTGTCATTGCCGATGCCGAGCCCGGACAGCAGCGCTTCAAGGTCGGCAATATCGGGCAGCACCCAGGGAATGTCGCCCTGCGTCGTTCGCCAGGCGCCCGGATAATCCGTCTGCTCCGCCCCCGGAATATGGCCGGCGGCGAAATCGGACGCGGCGCGAATGTCGAGCATGACGAGGCCATCGGAGGAGAGATTGTCCGCCAGCCACGCCGTGGAGACGAGCGGCGTGACGGCCGGCCCCGCAAGTGCGACGGCGGGCGCGAGGCCAAAGCCGGCCAGCACGAAAATGACCAAGGCAGCGATCCGCGGCAACTCGATTTTCTCCGGCCCCCCGCGCGGGCGCAATCCGCTCGCTGGATCGGCGTCATTTAGAATGATAGTCTACTGAAACCGCGATTGAGCCCACTCAGAAAAAAGTGATACCTCAACCACGGCCTCTCCCTATCAATTTTTCTCGAAGCGAGCGCGAAAGATGGTCGACCGCCTGGACCGAAAGATCATGCAAATCCTGCAAGAGGACACGACCATTCCGGTCGCCGAGATCGGCCGCCGCGTCGGCCTTTCCACGACGCCCTGCTGGCGGCGCATCCAGAAGCTCGAAGAGGAAGGCGTCATCACCGGTCGCGTCGCCCTCCTCGATCCGAAGAAGATCAACGTCAACGTCACGGCGTTCGTTTCGATCACCACCAACCAGCACAATGACGAATGGCTCCGCCGCTTCGCCGAGGTGATCCGCGACTTCCCCGAGGTCGTCGAGTTCTACCGCATGGCCGGCCAGGTGGATTATCTGCTGCGCGTCGTCGTGCCGGACATCGAGGCCTTTGACGGCTTCTATAAACGGCTCATCGCCAAGATCGATATCGCTGATGTTTCAACGGCTTTCGCCATGGAGCGGATCAAATACACGACGCAATTGCCGCTCTCCTATATCCCGCTGACCAAGGCTAAGGAAAAGGCGGAGTAGGCGTTTAGCGCTTCGCAATCCGAGCCAGCTGGACCGGGTCGGTCAGTTCCTTCACCGCATCGCGGCCGATCCAACGCCGCGTACGATTGTCGGATGCGGCAAGTTTCTCGGCGAGCGCCAGCGCCACCGGGTGCAGGGCCGGCGAATGCTTGCCGATCTGGCGGAGCGCCCAATTGACCGCCTTCTTGACGAAGTTGCGATCGTCATCTGCGCAGCGGTCGATGATCGGCAGGAACGGCAGGAACGCTTCGGGCGGCGCCTTCTTGGCGCGAACGGTGTAGCCGGCGATCAGGGCGAAGGCGGCGCGGCGGACGAATTCGCGATCATCGTTCGCCCACAGCGTGACCTTCTCCGCGACATAGGGCGTCACCGCGAAAAGCTTCATGCAGACCTGATCGCAAAGGTCCCAGGAATTGAAATCGGTCGCCCAGGAATCCATCTGCTCGGGCGTCACCTGTTTCGGATCGTCGATGAGTCCGGCGAGGATCCGCGCCTCGTGGTGGCCGCTTTGCCACAGCGCCAGCGCCAAGGCGTGGTTGCGCCGGTGCTTCCGGGCCAGGGGCCGCATTGATGTCATTGAGACGCCGAAGGCGTGGTCGGTGTTGATGCCGAACCGCGCCATGCCCTTGCGGTTTTCTTCCGAGCCGAGCGCCGCCAACTCGTTCAGAACCGTGTTCGCCTCGATGGGTGCGTCGCTCATGCCGCGCCGGGCTCGATTTGACCTAGCCTCAGGCGCGTCCTATCTGCGCGGCGCCTCCCTGTCGACAGGCTGCCCCATGGCCGAGATCAACAAACAATCCATCATCGACCGCCTGCGGGCCGTTCGCGACCCGGCGCGCGGCGCCGATATCGTCTCGCTCGGCATCGTTTCCGACGTCATCATTGACGGGGCCAAGGTCGCCTTTTCGATCACCACGGACCCCGCCCGGGCCGCGGAAATGGAAGCCGTTCGCGCGGCGGCCGAAGCGGCGGTGCGGGATGTCGCCGGCGTCGAGGCGGCGACCGTCGTCCTCACCGCCGAGGCCAAGGGAGCCGCTCCGACCGCTCCGCCTCGTCCGCGCCCCCAATCGCGCCAGCCAATTGCCGGCGCGAAGCCCGCCGTGCCCGGCGTCGGCGCCATCATCGCCGTCGCCAGCGGCAAGGGCGGCGTCGGCAAATCCACAACGGCGGTGAACCTCGCGCTCGGTCTGCAGGCGCTCGGCAAGACGGTCGGCGTGCTCGACGCGGATATCTACGGCCCTTCCCTTCCCCGCCTGCTCGGCGTGCATGACAGGCCGGAGCAGTTGGAAGGGCGGATTCTCAAGCCGCTCGAGGCGCATGGGCTCAAGCTGATGTCGATGGGCTTCCTCGTCGACGAAGGTACGCCGATGATCTGGCGCGGACCGATGGTGATTTCGGCGCTGACGCAGATGCTGCGTGAAGTCGCTTGGGGCGAACTCGATTTCCTCGTCGTCGACATGCCGCCCGGTACGGGCGACGCGCAGCTCACCATGGCGCAGCAGGTGCCGCTTGCCGGCGCGGTGATCGTTTCGACGCCGCAGGATCTGGCGCTGATCGACGCGCGCAAGGGCCTGGCGATGTTCCAGCGCGTCGACGTACCGGTGCTCGGCATCGTCGAAAATATGAGCATGTTCATCTGCCCGCATTGCGGCGAGCGCACCGATCTCTTCGGCCATGGCGGCGCGCGGCACGATGCCGAGCGCCTAGGCGTCCCGTTCCTCGGCGAAGTGCCGCTGCATATGTCGATCCGCGAGACGTCCGACGCCGGCCTGCCGGTGATCGCCGCAGATCCTGAGGGCGCGCCGGCCGCGGCCTATCGCGCCATCGCCGCGGCGGTCCTACGGGAACTCGACAATGCCCATGCCAGAGCCGAGCGCCCGCCACCGCGGATCGTCATCGAAGAATAGATCAAAATGGAGCGGCGGCCTTAGGGCTCCGTTGACCAGCTTTTCGATCCGCGGAATCCAGTTAACCGGCCACTTGTGCGGGTGCGGCTAGAATTTTCAACAAAGCTGCCCTCGCCTCGGAGTCCGTCATTGACAGAAGCAACTGAAGAACGCGGCGCCCCCCCGCTGCACGGCAAGGTCACGGCGGTCGGCGGGTCGCATGCCAAGGTGAGCCTGCTGAAGGACACGATCGACGCCTTGAGCGTCGGCCGGATGCTGGAGATCCATTCACCCAAATCCGCCGTCGTCGCCGTGGTGACATCCGTCACCGGCGAGGATGACGGACCGTTCGGGGCGGAAGTCGACCTCCTCGGCGAGATCGTGCGCAACCCCAATGGCAAGGACTTCTTCCAGCGCGGCATCAGCGACTACCCGACGATGGGCACGCCGATCGGCCTCCTCAGCGGCCCTGACCTCAAGCTGATCTACGACATCGCGGGGCCGGAAACGATCAATGTTGGGACACTCTCGCAGGACCCAACTGTCGGCGCCTATATCAATGTCGACGAGATGATGCACAAGCATTTCGCCGTCCTCGGCACGACCGGTGTCGGCAAGTCGAGCGGCGTCGCGCTGATCCTGCGCGAGGTGCTGCGCGCCCGTCCGAAGCAGCGCATCTTCCTCATCGACCCACATAATGAATATGGCAGCTGCTTCGGCAGCCGCGCCAATGTCTTCACGCCGCACAATCTTCGCCTGCCGCACTGGCTGTTCAATTTCGAGGAGATGGTCGACGTCATCTTCCGCGCCCGGCCAGGCGTCGAGGAGGAAGTCGAAATCCTGTCGCAGACAATCACCGAAGCGAAGAACCGGTTCGGCGACGAGCGGGAGGCAATGCGCCCGCGTCTGCGCAAGGTGGGCTTCGACGGTCCGGGCTACACGGTCGACACGCCGGTGCCCTATCGCATGGCCGACCTCGTCTCGCTGATCGACGCGCGGATGGGCAAGCTGGAGAACCGGTCGGCGCTCGCCAAATACAGCCGCCTGATGACGCGGATCGAAACGGTCATCAACGACCCGCGCTACAGTTTCATGTTCCACAACGCCAATGTCGGCGGCGACACTATGGTCGAAGTGCTGAGCGACCTGTTCAACCTGCCCGAAGGCAGCGGCCCGGTCTCCGTCATGCAACTTGCCGGCTTCCCCTCCGAGGTGGTCGATTCGGTTGTCTCGGTGCTGTGCCGCATGGCGTTCGAGCTCGGCCTGTGGAGCGGCGGCGCCATTCCGCTGCTGATGGTGTGCGAGGAAGCGCATCGCTATGCGCCGGCGGACAAGACGATCGGCTTCGGCCCGACCAAGAAGGCCGTCTCGCGCATCGCCAAAGAAGGCCGCAAATACAGCGTGTTCCTCGGTCTCATCACACAGCGCCCGGCCGAACTCGACGCCACGATCGTGTCGCAGTGCTCGACGCTGTTCGCCATGCGCATGGCCAATGACCGCGACCAGGACATCGTCCGCTCGGCCGTGTCCGACGCCGCGGCCGGCCTCCTCGCTTTCGTCCCGGCGCTCGGCACGCGGGAGGTCTTTGCCTTCGGTGAGGGCGTCGCCCTGCCGACGCGGCTTCGCTTCGCCGAGCTCGCAGACGAATTCCTGCCGCGCAGTAACACGGGCGCCGAGATCGACCCCAACCGCAAGATCGACCAGGAACTCATTGCCGGCGTCGTCGATCGCTGGCGGCGGGCGTCGATGAGCCGGACCTCGCGACAGGAACGGCTCGCCGAGGAAGATGGCATCGGTCTCGATAGCCCGATCGTCAAGCGCCGGCCCGATACGATGCCACCGGATCGGCCAGATCTGCCGTTCCGCACCTTCGAACCCGACCGCATCGACGAAGAGGACGCGACGCGCGCCCCGTCTTTTGAGGTCACCGGGCGTATGGGTGGCCGGTCGAATTTGTGACACACTCCTGACGCTGGTGCACCGTCAGGAAATGTGAACCATGCGTCGCTCGTCACCGTTTCTTTGGCTCTGCCTTGGCGTCCTCGGCGTCGCGTTGCTGTTGCTACTTTCGCGCGGCGGCGACGAGACGATTGCGGGCATGAGCGCCGACCAGTTCGGCGGCGTCGCGTTCCTGGTGGTGGTCCTCGTCCTCGTCGTCAGCGCCTTTGTCGGCAGAGGCGGGTTCGGCCGCATGGCGCGCTACGCCATGATCTGGGGCCTCATCGTTGCGGTGGTCGCCATCGGCTACACCTATCGCGCTGAAATCACGACGGTTGCGCAGCGCGTGTTTGCCGAGTTCGCACCGGGCACGCCCTCGGTGACGACGACCACGGACACGAAAGGCACCGAAGTCGTCGTCGAGCGATCACGGCGCTCCGACCATTTCATCGTCACCGCCGACATCAACAACGCGCCGATCGAGATGCTGATCGACACGGGCGCCACGATCATCACGCTGACCTATGAGGATGCCAGGCTCGCGGGGATCCAGACCCGCGGCCTGCACTTCAATGTCTCGGTCGCCACCGCAAACGGCACGGCGCGCGCGGCCGCCGTCACCCTCGACAGTCTGACCATCGGCCCGATCCAGCAACGCCGCGTGGTCGCCCTGGTGACCGAGGAAGGCGCGCTCGATACGAGCCTGCTGGGGCTCAATTTCCTCAACGCCCTGTCGAGCTACACCGTCTCGGGCAATCAGATGATCCTGACTCCCTAGCCAAGCTAGGCGAGGCTCACGGCAAACCGCACCGCCACTACGATCAGGAACAGCCCGAAGCCGATCTCGAGCACCCGGCGATTGACGGCGTGGGCGATGCGAACTCCATAGGGCGCCGCCAGGATCGTCGTCGGGATCAGCAGCGCCGCGGCGAGGATGCTGACATAACCCAGCGATGCCGGCGGCAGATCCGGTTCGCCCCAGCCGGCGGCCACGTAGCCGAAGAGCGCGGGCACGGAGATCAGAACGCCGACCCCGGCCGAGGTGGCGACGGCCTGGAGCATCGGCCGGCCATAGAGCGTCATGAAGGTGTTGTTGAGGACGCCGCCGCCGATCCCCATCAGGGTCGAGAGGAAGCCGATGCCGACGCCGACGAGCGCCCGCGCCGGCTGTCCAGGCAGGTCGTCGGCGATCGGGCGCAGCCGGGCGGCGACCAGGAAGCGAAGGCCGAAGAGCAGCGCCAGAACGGCGAAGATGGCGCGCAGCCCGGCGCCGCTGATCGACGCCGCAACGAGGCTGGCGAGGATGACGCCGACCGGCACGGCGACGATCCAGCCGCGCAGCAGGCCGGTATCGGTCGCGCCGCGGCGGTTGTGCGCCAGAAAGGAACGGATGGATGTCGGCACGATGATCGCGATCGACGTGCCGACAGCCAGATGCATCTGCACCGGCTCGGCAACACCGATGGTGACGAAGGCCTGGTACAGCACCGGCACGATGACGGCGCCGCCGCCGATGCCGAACAGACCGGCCAGCAAGCCGGCGACAATTCCCGACGCCAGCAGCAACGCCACCAGACCGATGATTTCGCCGGCCGTGGCGCTCGACAGATCCATCGCCGGATCAGGCAGCCAGAAAAGCGGCGTCGGCCTCGGTTGCGGACCGGCGCGCCAAGACAACTGCCTCAAGCGCCTCGCCGATGATTTCGGCGCCCGCGCCCTGCCGGGATGCGCCGACGGTTAGAATACGCCGCCAGCTGCGGGCCCCGGCTGTCGCGTGGAACAGGCCGAGCATGTGGCGCGCGACGTGTCCGACCGGGTGTCCCTCGGCGACGTACCGCTCGGCATAGGCAATCATCGCCATTGCGACCTCGTCGACATCAGGATCGGACGCCTCCCCGCCGAAGATGAGGCGATCGACGGAAGCCAGCATGGCCGGCTGATCATAGGCGACGCGGCCAAGCATGACGCCGTCGACGGCCCCGAGATGGGCCCGGCACGCATCGAGATCACCAATGCCGCCATTGATCCCGACGAACAGGTTCGGCAAGCGCTGCTTCAGCCGATAGACGCGGTCGTAATCAAGCGGCGGCACGTTCCGGTTCTGCTTGGGATTGAGACCCTTCAGCCAGGCCTTGCGGGCATGGACCCAGATGCCGTCGACGCCGGCGGCGACAACCGCGTCGGCTAGCCGGTCCAGCGCCTCCTCGGGATCCTGATCGTCGACGCCGAGCCGGCATTTTACGGTGACGCGCACGTCGACCGCGTCTTTGACGGCGGCGACGCAGGCCGCGACAAGATCCGGTTCGCGCATGAGACAGGCGCCGAAATGGCCGGATTTCACCCGGTCGGACGGGCAGCCGACATTGAGGTCGATCTCGTCATAGCCGTAATCGGCGCCGATACGCGCCGCCTCGACCAGGCGCTCCGGATCGGAGCCGCCGAGCTGAAGGGCGAGCGGGTGTTCGCTGGAATCGTGGCCAAGCAGATGACCGCGGTCGCCATGGATCACCGCCTCCGCGGTGACCATCTCGGAATACAGCAAGGAACGGCGGGTCAGCAGACGATGGAAGTATCGGCAGTGCCGGTCGGTGCGATCCATCATCGGCGCGACAGCAAAGCGCGGCGACATGTTCATCGCATCCAAATGACCGGCAGCGGCTCTATTGTCCAGAGGAGGCCGGTCGGAGCCTCCGCCCCGGGGGGACTGGGGGGAAGGCTCCGACCATGCGGTTCCGGCGTTGTGGCCGGCGTTTTCGGGGCGTCAGGGCCAATGCGGCCCGGGCGCTTAGGCGTGGTTCGCGGCCAGCGCTTCGACGCGCCGCTGATCGGGCACGACCCGGATGGTACCGGGATGAGCACCGAACTGAGCGACTTCGTCCAAACGGGGCGAAAGCGAGACCACTCTTTCCTGCATCAGGGTCCTGCGTTCGAAATAGCTCGAGCGGAAGACGGGGTGATTCTGATGCACCTTGTCCCGAACGTTGGGGAAATCGCACGTCATGAGGTGATGTGCGCTCATCAGCGACGGGTAGAAAGCAGGCTCACCGACGACGCGGCAATCGAAGACACGCTCATAGAAAGCGCGATGCTCCGGCTTGACCGCCGCCAGAATGATGTCGGCCTTGAAGTACTCGGCAACCATCCAGGGCAACCGAGTGATCATGTATGGGAGGAGACTGGGATATTTGCGCGAGAACTCTTCGCGCGACGCCAGCCGGGTCGGATCGATGATGACTTTGCCGGCCGCCAATTCCGGTTGGAGTATTTCGGGAAATACTTCCATGCCGGGGAATTCCGGGTAGTCCGCGGTGGCGACGCTCACGCGGATCGTCGCTGCCAGCTCTTGATCGACGAAAATGCCAAAGATCGTCGTGTTGTCGAGATCGTCGTAGCGATCGCTCAGGCGCTTGGAAAAGCTCGGGAGGATACCATTCGCGCCGACATAGGCGTCGTAACGCAGGCGGAAGATCGCTTCGCGGTCTTCGTCGGTCACGGCAACCCGATAGTCCGTCCTGTCCAGCAACTCAAATAGGCGCTCCGCACGGCCAATAGGCCGTGGTGCCAAAGTAGCAACACTCATCAACACCTCCTCGGTGGCCGGTCCGCCATGGCCACGCGGGGTAAGGTTAACAAACCCTTACTTAAATTGTAAGAGGTTGCTCCAACTGAGACTTAAATCCTATTGATTAAGGTTAACGACTCCGATTGGCGCAGTTGCTCACGCCGTGAAAGCTATCGATCTATCGGAGCGATGGTTGCGACGTCAGGCCGCGGCCGTTTCCTGGTTCTTGGCGCGGCGGACGCGCTTCGTCACCTGGGACTGCGAGGCGATGAGCTCGCAAATCTGCTTGCTCGGCAGGGGCACGCTGAAGACATAGCCCTGGGCTTCGTCGACGGTACCCTCGGCGGTGATGATCTCAAGCTGCTCGACCGTCTCGATGCCTTCGACCGTCACCGACAAACCAAGGGCGGCGCTGAGTTTTGCCATCCCGCGCAACAACGTCAGCGAGCGATCGCCTGAGTGCAGCTCGGCGACGAAGGAACGATCGATCTTCACCTTGTCGAGCGGGAAGGTTTGCAAATAGCTGAGGCCCGAATAGCCGGTGCCGAAATCGTCGAGCGAGATGCGAACCCCCGCCTCGACCAGTTCCTGCAACATCGAGCGGACGGTCGGGGTGTCTTTGAGCAGCACCGATTCGGTGATCTCGACCTCGAGGCGGTTGGGGCTGAGATTGGCGGCCCGTAGCGCGTCGGTGATGACGTCGGGGAGACGTGTATTGCGGAACTGGACCGGCGACAGGTTAACGGCGACGCGAACCTCGGGCGGCCATTCGGCGCACTCGATGCAGGCCTGCTGGATCACCCAATCGCCGATTTCGCGGATGATGCCGATGTCTTCCGCGACCGGAATGAACTCGCTCGGAGGCACCATGCCACGCTGCGGATGACGCCATCGCAGCAACGCCTCGCAGGTCTTGATCTTCATCGTCTTCAGCTCAAGCAGCGGCTGGTAGTAGAGCTCAAGCTGACCTTCGGCGAGTGCCTGGCGAACGTCGAGTTCGAGCATGCGGCGGGCATGCGCTTCGGCATCCATTGAGGAATCGAAGATCCGGCAGCTGCCCTTCCCGTTCGCCTTGGCGTGGTAAAGCGCCATGTCGGCGTTCTTGAGCAGGAGATCCGGGTCGGTCCCGTCGCGCGGCGCGAAGGCAATGCCCGCGCTGGCGCCGATAATGATGTCGTGACCATCAATCTGATAGGGCTTGCCGAGCGCCTTCAGGATGCGCTGGGCCAGATCCTCGGCATCGCGCACCGACCGGCCTTCCAGCCGCTGCAGGACGACGAATTCGTCGCCGCCGAAGCGCGCGATCAAATCACCCTTCGAAACGGTCGCCCGCAAACGGTCCGCCACCGTGCAAAGCAGCTGGTCGCCTGACGGATGGCCGAGCGTATCATTGACCTGCTTGAACTCGTCGAGATCGACAAAGAGGATCGCCAATGGCTGGTCCTCGTCGGCCGCGGGCAGAAGGCGCTCCAACTGCTCGTGGAGATGGTTCCGGTTGGGCAGGCCGGTGAGCGTGTCGAAGCGGGCCATGCGATCGATCCGCTGTTCGGCCGAGCGCCGTTCCGTTACGTCTTCGACGATGACCACCGAGCCGCCATTTTCCATCGGCCGGGTGGTGAAGGCGAGCCAACGCTCGTCCTTGATCTCCGTCGCCAGTTCGCCCTGGGAGCTGAACAGGCGGCGCTCGAAGGTCGAGACGAATTTGTCGGATGCTGGGCCTTCCAACAGCGCGCTACCGGCGAGCAGCAATTCGCGCGGTGTCTTGCCGGAAATGTCGAAATCGAGCGGCAGCGACAGAAGCTCGACGAAGCGCTCATTGGCCACCAGCAGCCGCCGTTCAGAATCGAACATGACCAGGCCGTGCGGCATGTTGTTGAGGGCGGTGGTGAAACGGGCCGCCAGCTGAGTGATATCGCGGGCGGAAATGACCGCGTCGAGAAGCTGGCGCCGCAGCCGGTCGGCGATCATTTTGATCGAAGCCAGGAAAGGCAGCAGAACCAGAATGACGACGGCGTAGTACCAGCCGCCGGCAAAGACGAGGGCGGCCGTAAGCGGGATGCCGCCGCCGGCGATCTGACTGATCACGGCGATATTGCTGGGGAAGTTACGGCCGTAAATGCCGACCATGTAGGCGAGAACGACGCCGAAGCTGAACAGACGGATGAACGGATCTTCGGTGATGACGAAGGATGCCGCGCACCAGACCCCCAACATCGCGACATAGGCCGTCGACCAGCCGATGTAACGGCGCTCCCACCGGCGCATCGCGACATGATCGCGAAGGGCGTGCCGCTCGCGCTTGTACATGCGCATGTCCAAGAGACGCGCTACGGCAACCGCTGCGATGGCGCCGGCGAAGATGAAGAGCAGGATGCTGTCGGCGCGCCACGCGGCGATGACGGCCGCCGTGGTGACCGCCGCCGAACCGATGAACAGGACGGTCGCGCCTTCATAGAGCGCGTCCACCAGCGAGGCGAAAATCTCAAACGGCACGGATTGATCGCGGCGCGGCCGATCGGTCACCTGCGGCGCCGGCACTGGACTGATGGCATTCGTCATGTTGGTTCCCGCCAGCCTCACGAACGCCGAAACGACAGCCTGCGACGCAGTCGCAACCGATACCCAATCACTATTGCGCGGCTGGGCGCGGGTGCGCTGAGGGTGTCGCCAGAGCTAGGCCGCCGCCTCCGCCTTTGAAGTTTGCTTGGGTCGACGCTGCTCCAAGCGAGCCATGTCGCCGACAAACCGAGCGAAGATCGGGTTGAAGGTTTCCGGGCCCGTCAGGAAGGCCGAATGGCCCTCGCCGCGGAGGACGAAACAGTGCTTTTCCCAAAGCGAGGCGTAGGTGAGGCCGCCTACATGATCGGTATTGATGATCGGATCGTCGGCGCCATTGACGATCGCGAGCGGTACTTTGGTGGTCTCGGCCAGGGTCTGCTGGTCAGAGGTACGGCCGTCGAAAAGCGTCGCAAACAGCATGCTGCGGGCGCGACCGTCGGTCCGGCGCAGGGCGGCACGCAGTTCCGGCGTGGCCGCGTCGCCATAAATGTTGGCGATGAAGAATTCCATCTCCTCCTCCGACAGCTTCTCCTGGAAGATCAGGGGAACGAGAGGATGCGCCCGGAAGCCCTGCTGGAAGGATTCCGGCGTCGGGTGAACGGGCGGCGCGGCCTCGATCATCAAGCCGGCAAGACCGGCAAAGCGCGGCAGCAGCTCCATTGCGATGTGTCCGCCAAGCGACCAGCCGAAGACGACGGCCTGCGACACATTGAGCTTGTCGAGGACCTCCATGGTCATCTCGGCGTAGCCCGGCATAGAATAGGTTCGGCTGGGATCATGGGCGTCGCTGGAGGCGCCGTGGCCGGGAAGGTCAAACGCGATCAAGCGGTAGACCTCACCCAACGGACTGTTCAGAAGATCAGAGAAGACCTCTTTGCAGCTCGAGTTGCCGTGTATCAAAACAACCGGAAGACCGGGCCCGGAAGTTTCACTGACTGAAATGTCAGCATAACTCGTGACAAGCGTTTTGGTACGCAACATAACAAATCTCCCTTCCCGGCGCGAAAGGGCCCTATACCCAACGGGTTCCCGCAAAGCACCAGAATGTCTGGCGAATTCGACCAAACCATAATGTCAATTAGCTTCTAAACCCTTAAGGGAACCGGTACATCTTCGACCCGGAGGGGGCCAGTAGAGAGGGGACGGCAGTCGGAATGACGTCAAACAACCCGACTTATGTACTGGGGCACACATCTGAAGAGCACGCGCGGCTGGAACGGCAGGGCGCAATATTCGCGGAAACGACGGAAGACATTCTGCGCCGGGCGGGCCTCAAGCCGGGTATGCGTGTCTTGGATCTCGGCTCCGGTGTCGGCGACGTTTCGATGATCGCCGCGCGGTTGGTTGGCCCTACTGGCTCCGTGCTTGGTGTCGACAAATCCGAGGACGCGATTGAGCACGCACGGGCCCGGGCGGCCGCAGCCGGATGTGAATGGCTCAAGTTCACCAATGCCGATATCAGCGCGCTTGCATCGGATCAGTTGTTCGATGCCGTGATCGGCCGCTTCATCCTGCTTCACCTCGCCGAGCCGACGGAGATGGTGCGAAAGGCCGGAACCTTGCTGGCCAACGACGGGGTCATCGTCTTTCTTGAAATGGATATCGCTTCCGCCATTGCGATCCCGGACCTGGATCTGTTCAGCCGCTGCCTGAGCTGGATCGTCGGCCTCTACCGCCGCGTCGGCGTTGAGCCGGAGATGGGGTCGAAGCTCTACAGCACGTTCCGCGCCGCCGGTTTCACGCCGGAAATGACCGGATGGTGCCGCGTGGAAGCCGGTCCGAATATGTCGGTTCCGGAGTACCTCTCCGACAGCATCCGCTCGATCGCGCCTAGTCTTGAGCAACTCGGCATCGCCAAATCCGCCGAACTCGAAGTCGAGACGCTCGGCGAAAGGCTGCGCTCGGAATCGCTGGCCGGCGACCATTGCTTCATCTTCCCGCGCTTCATCGGCGCCTGGGCGCGGAACGCTCCGGCGAGCAACTGAGGCGCTCCCGGCGACAGCGCTGACGGCGCGATCCGCTCTCGGGCCGCAGGCGTTTGTTTTCTTGGAGATGCTTGGCGTCCGCCGCGCGAGGGCCTAGAACGCCCGCGTAAATGGCCCCAAGCCAACACCCGAGATGCCATGAAGACGGACACGCAGCCGACACGGCTGGAGGACTATCGCGCCCCTGACTTCCTGATCGACACCGTCCATCTCGATTTCAGGCTCGATCCAACCGCCACGCTCGTCATCGCCACGCTGGCGATGCGCCGGCGCGAGCCGGGGAGCGGGACGCTGACGCTAGTCGGCGACGACCTCAGCCTGCGATCCGTTTCGCTCGACGGCGTGGCGCTGTCTGCCACCGCCTATGCCGCGACGCCCGAGGCGCTGGTCGTGCATGCAACGCCGGACGAACCGTTCACGCTGGTGATCGAAACCGACGTGAACCCTTCGGCGAATAGCGAGCTGATGGGGCTGTATCTGTCCGCCGGCACCTATTGCACGCAATGCGAGGCGGAGGGCTTCCGCCGCATCACTTATTTCCTCGACCGGCCCGACGTGCTCGCTGTCTATACGACGCGCGTGGAAGCACCCCGCGGCGAAGCGCCGGTGCTCCTTTCCAACGGCAATCTGGTCGAAACTGGCGACGTGCCGGGCGACGCGGATCGGCACTATGCGATCTGGCACGATCCGTTTCCGAAGCCGTCCTATCTGTTCGCGCTGGTTGCCGGCGATCTCGCCGCGATCACCGACACCTTCACCACCATGTCCGGACGCCAAGTCGAGCTGTCGATCCTATGCGAGCACGGCAAGGAAGAGCGGTGTCGCTATGCGATGGACTCGCTGAAGCGCTCGATGCGCTGGGACGAGGAAGCCTTCGGTCGCGAATATGACCTCGACGTCTTCAACGTCGTCGCGGTCTCCTCGTTCAACATGGGAGCGATGGAGAACAAGGGTCTCAACATCTTCAACGACAAATTCGTGCTCGCCAATTCAGAGACGGCGACCGACACCGACTACAACTATATCGAGGGCGTCATCGCCCATGAGTATTTCCACAATTGGACCGGCAACAGAATCACTTGCCGCGACTGGTTCCAGCTCTGCCTCAAGGAGGGGCTGACGGTTTACCGGGACCAAGAATTCTCGTCCGACATGCAGTCGCGCGCGGTGAAGCGTATCGACGATGTCAGGACGCTGAAGGCGCGCCAGTTCCCGGAAGATGGCGGCCCGTTGGCGCATCCGGTCCGTCCGGAACTCTACCATGAAATCAATAACTTCTACACGGCAACCGTCTATGAGAAGGGCGCCGAAATCGTTCGCATGATCCATACCCTGCTGGGCGCCGAGGGCTTCCGCAAGGGAATGGATTTGTACTTCGAGCGCCATGATGGCGAAGCGGCGACAGTCGAAGATTTCGTCGCGGCCTTTGCCAATTCCAGCGGCGTCGATTTCGGCCAGTTCAAGCTCTGGTATTCGCAGGCAGGGACGCCGGAACTCGTGGCGCGCGGCACCTATGACGCCGCGCAGCGGAGCTACACACTGACGCTCGGCCAGTCGACGCCGGCAACGCCGGGGCAGCCGAACAAGCAGCCGCTGCACATTCCGATCCGCTTCGGCCTAGTCGGCCCCAATGGCGGCGATCTCAGCTATGAGCGCGCTACGGGCGGTACCGTCACCGGCGACGTCATCCACCTGACGAGCCCGAGCCAGACGATCGTATTCCACGGCGTGTCGGAGCGGCCGGTGCCATCCCTCCTGCGCGGCTTCTCGGCTCCGGTGCGGCTGTCACTTGACCTCAGCAATGCCGATCTCATGTTTCTGCTGCGCGCCGACAGCAATTCCTTCAATCGCTGGCAGGCGGCGCAAACGCTGGCGATGCGTGCGCTCACCAGCGCGACGACCGCCTTCGCTACCGGCAGCGAAGCGCCCGTTCATGCCGAACTTGTCGCCGCCCTTGGCGACGTCGCGGTCGACGACGCGGTCGACCCCGCGGCCCGGGCACAGATTCTGACGCTGCCGACGGAAGCCGAGATCGCGCGCGAAATCGGCCGCGATGTGGACCCGGACGCCGTGGCCGCCGCGCGCAACGATCTGCGTGCTCAACTCGGCTCGACCGGAGAAACGGCGCTGCGCCGGCTCTACAATTCCCTGGCCGGCGACGGCCCCTATCAGACGGACGCCCACAGCCAGGGCCGGCGGGCGCTGCGCAATGTCGTGCTGGACCTTCTGGTGGCGGGCGACCCCTCGCTCACGTCCTTGGCCGCCCGTCAGTTCGCTAACGCCGACAACATGACCGACCGCATGGCGGCGCTGGGTACGCTCAATCGCACCACCACGCCGGAGCGCGAAGCCGCCCTCACCGACTTTCGCGACCGCTATGCAGGCGATCCTCTAGTCCTCGACAAATGGCTGGCCCTGGAGGCGATGGCGCCCCTCCCCGGCACCGTGGAGCGGGTTAAGGCCCTGATGGGCGACAGTGCGTTTTCGATGGACAATCCGAACCGCGTCCGCGCCCTCGTCGCCAGTTTCGCGACCGGCAATCAGACGCAGTTTAATCGCGCCGATGGGGGCGGTTATGACCTCGTTGCCGATCTTATCTTGCGGCTTGATCCGAAGAATCCGCAAACGGCAGCGCGCATCCTGATCAGCTTCCGCTCCTGGCGGGCGTTGGAACCGGGCCGGCGCGGAAGGGCCGAAGCAGCGCTCCGGCGCGTCGCCGCCGCCGCCGATCTTTCGCCCGATGTGAGCGACATCATCACGCGCATCCTCGTCTGACTCCGGCCACACGGCCTCGCGGAGATTTTCCTTCCGTTAACTCTTTTGGGTCTGGACAAGGTGATTCGCCTTGATTCAAATGAAACTGATTCGGGGCAGCAACCCTCGAAGCTAAGATCGACAATTGAGGGGGCCAAATGGCGCCGGCAGACTTGGCCGCAGCGTCGAGCCGTAGAATTGCGCCCGTCCTGGCAAGGCTGACGGGGGGCCGGAAAGCAGTTTCGGGCCACGCCCGGCTTATCGCCCGCCCCACCTATCAACGATTGCTGGCCGCCGAGCCGTTGCTGAAGCGGCTCATCCCGATCCTCATCATCATCTTCCTCGGCATCGTTGCCGCCGCCCGCTACGTCCAGCTTACCGACATGCGCGACGACCGGGAGGCGTTCACACGCGAACAGCTGAGCATGATGACGGCGCTCCTGACGTCGTCGCTGCAGGAGGCCGTCCGCGAGGCGCCCGACGACGCCGTCGCGCCAGAGCCGCAGCAATTGCTTGACGCAGCGCTGCTGCCGGGTGTCCTCGCCGGCGACCGGCAAGTCTATGTCACCGACGCCAGCGGCGTTATCGTCGCCACCGGTGACAACAGCCGCGACGGCATCGGGCGCTATCTCACCGACGTCGTCCGGCAGGCGCAGCCGCTGCTGGGCTTCGGCGGCAATGCCGGAACGATCGACGTGACACTGCCCGGAGGGCAATCGGCACTCGGCGCCGCGCGCCTACTCGGCGATAGCGGCGGCGCGGTCGTCATGGTCCAGTCGACCGCGGGGCTGGAGCAGGTCTGGCGCGGCCAGGTGACGCTCAACGTCTCGATCTTCCTGGGCACGAGCGCGATCCTTTTCATCATCCTCTACGGCTATTTCGCGCAGTCGACGCGGGCCAATGAAGCCGACCGCATCTATGCCGAGGCGCATCAGCGGCTCGATACGGCGTTGATGCGCGGCCGCTGCGGATTGTGGGATTGGGACCTCGCCTCCGGCCGCATGTTCTGGTCGAAGTCGATGTTTGAGATACTTGGCATGCCGCCGCGCGACGAGCTGATCGGCTTCGGCGAAGCCAACCGTCTGGTCCATCCGGAAGATGGCGACCTGCTTGCGATCGCGCAGCATCTGTATGAGCGCGGCGAGACGACGGTCGACCGCATGTTCCGCATGCGGCACGCCGATGGGCGCTGGGTGTGGCTGCGCGCCCGCGCCGAACTGGTGGGCGAGAACGACGCGCATCTCATCGGCATTGCCGTCGACACGACCGAGCAGATCCGCCTGGCCGAACGCAATCGTACGGCAGATATCCGCCTCCGTGACGCTATCGAAACCATCTCCGAGGCATTCGTGTTGTGGGACGCCGACAATCGGCTCGTCATGTGCAACTCGAAATATCAGGAGCTCTACGGCCTGCCGGACAGCGCTACGGAACGCGGCGGCGAGTATGACGCGGTGATGGCCGCCGGCCGCCGGCCGCTGGTGCGGGCGCAGATCCCGCATGAAGGCAAGATCGAGGAGGGTGCGCGCAGCTACGAGGCGCTGCTCGACGACGGGCGCTGGCTGCAGATCAACGAGCGCAAGACCAAGGACGGCGGCTTCGTTTCGGTCGGCACCGACATCACCCAGATCAAGCGCAACGAAGAACGGCTGGTCGATGGCGAACGCCGCTTGATGGCGACCATCGCCGACCTCCGACAGTCGCGCCAGAAGCTTGAGCAGCAGGCACAGCAGATGGTCGAGCTCGCCGAGAAATATTCCGAGGAGAAGGACCGCGCCGAAGAAGCCAACGAAGCGAAATCCGCCTTCCTCGCCAATATCAGCCACGAACTCAGGACGCCGCTGAACGCCATCATCGGCTTCTCGGAGATCATGCAGTCGGGCATGTTCGGCGAACTCGGCTCGCCGAAATATCATGAATATTGCCACGACATCTATGAGAGCGGCAGCTATCTGCTCGGCGTCATCAACGACGTGCTCGACATGTCGCGGATCGAAGCGGGGCGGATGTCGCTATCGGTCGAACAGCTCGATCTCAATGAACTCGTCGATGAATCGATCCGGGTGGTGACGGCGCAATCGCACGGCCAGAAGATCACCGTCACGGCCGACGTGCAGGCCCAACTCAGAATGCAGGGCGACCGGCGTTCGCTAAAGCAGATCCTGCTGAACCTTCTGTCCAACGCCTTCAAATTCACGCCAGAGGGCGGCAAAATCACTGTTCGCGCCAGGGCGGTAGGCGACCGGATTACGATTTCAATTCAAGACACGGGCATCGGTATTCCGAAGGACGCGATCGCCAAGCTCGGCCGTCCGTTCGAGCAGGTGCAGAACCAGTTCACCAAGAGCCACAAGGGCTCCGGCCTTGGCCTCGCCATCACCCGGTCGCTGGCGCAACTGCATGGCGGGTCGATGCGGATCCTGTCGCGCGAAGGCCATGGCACGGTTGTCGCCATCCGTCTGCCCAAGCGCCAGCCGGTGCAAGTGCACCGCAACGCCGCCTAGCCGGTCGGCAGCTTTCCGACGATCTTCGCGAAGACTGCGCGGACGGCGCCTTGCGTCTCCACGAGATGCGCCTGCAGGCGCGCGAAATCCGGCAGCGCCGTCGCCCGGGCAAGCAGCGCTTTCAGGCCCTCCGGCGCCGTATCGGAGTGGAACGGTTCGTCGAGGCAGAGCCGGATGATCTGGATCAGGGTCTGGTAGAGGCGAAAGGCCGGAAGCAGGATGTCCGCCTGCGCCCTGCTGAGGAGCTTGGCCTCGGCGGCCGCCGACAGCGCCGCGTCGGTGCTGGGGTTGAGAAGGCCCGGCTGTTCCCCAGCGTGGCGAAGCTGAAGATATTGGGCGATGAACTCGACATCGATCAGACCGCCGCGCGCCGTCTTGATGTCCCACGGATCGTCGGCGCCCTTTTCGGTTTCGATCAACCGCCGCATCTCGGTGACGTCTTCTGTCAGCCCCTTTGCCGGACGTGGTTTCGCCAGGATGCTTCGCATCGCGGCAGTGGCGGCCCGGATCAGTCGCTCGTCCCCGGCGACGAGCCGGGCGCGGGTCAGCGCCAGATGCTCCCAAGTCCAGGCTTCCGAGGTCTGGTAGGCGATGAAAGAGTCGATATTGGTGGCGAGCGGTCCGGAATTGCCCGAAGGCCGCAGCCGGAAATCGACCTCATAGAGGCCGCCTTCCGCCGTCGGCGCCGAGAGCGCGGCGACGAGCCGCTGGGTGAGGCGCGCATAATATTGGGCGCCGGCCAGCGGGTGTGCACCATCCGAGCCGATCGCTCCTTCGGCGAACTGATAGAGGACGATCAGGTCGAGATCGGAGGCCGCCGTCATCTCGCGGCCGCCGAGCTTGCCCATGGCAACGATGGCGACGCGGCCGCTCGGCATATGGCCGTTCTGCGCTTCCACCATCGCGGC
The DNA here is from genome assembly GCA_963732865.1 of uncultured Alphaproteobacteria bacterium. Classification (GTDB taxonomy): domain Bacteria; phylum Pseudomonadota; class Alphaproteobacteria; order Rhizobiales; family Kaistiaceae; genus JADLGL01. Next base: position 56,751 of record CAVTBC010000003.1, read on the forward strand.
GTCCGCCAGACGCAGCGCCTCGGCAATGAGCAGGTCGGCGAGATCGGAGAAGGCAGCGCCGGCTCGGCCCATGTCGATCGCCCCGGCGAGAATGCGAATACCGATGAGGAAGCACTGCTCCTGGCCGAAGATGCGCATCCGGTCGAGCGCATCCTCATAGGACTTCGCCTCGTCCATCGTCAGCCGCAGATGCTCGGCAAGCGTTGCATGGTCGGGCAATCCCTCCAGGAAAGCCGGTTCGAGGATCGCGTCGAGCACATGCGGCCGGCGCGTGACGATGTCGGCCATGCGCGGCGCCGAACCGAGGATGTCCGCCAGAAGGGACAGGAGCCAAGGGTTCGAACCGAGCAGCGCAAAGAGCTGAACCCCCGCTGGAAGGCGGGCAAGGAAACGATCGAAGGCCAACACAGCGGCGTCGCCACGGTCGCGCGCCAGGGCGTCGAGCAGCGCCGGCGTGACTTCCGTCAACCGTTCGCGCGCCGCCGCCGACCGGGTTGCCGGACAGCGGCCGAAATGCCAGCCGCGGACAATGGTGCTGACCTGCCCTGGATCGGCGAAGCCAAGCGCCGCAAGCGTCGCGAGCGTCTCGGGATCGTCCTCGTCGCCGGTAAAAACGAGATTGCCGACGTTCGCCGACAGCGCAGGCGCTTCCTCGAACAGCTGCGCATAATGGCGCCGCGTCGCCTCCAGCCCCGGCCTGAGCAAGGCTTCGAACGCCGCAACGCTTCCCGTCCGCGCCAGGCGGGCGACGCGCAGCAGCCCCTCGTCATCATCCGGAAGGGTGTGCGTCTGCTCGTCGCCGATCATCTGCAGGCGATGCTCGACGATACGGAACAGGCGATAAGAGGCGGTGAGCTCCTCCGCCGCTGTCTGATCGATCCAGCCGATCTCGGCCAGCGCCGTCAGCATGGCCAGCGTGCCCCTGCCGCGTAGCGCCGGGTTGCGGCCGCCGGCTATCAGTTGTTGCGTCTGGACGAAGAACTCGATCTCGCGGATGCCGCCGCGGCCAAGCTTGATGTTGTGTCCGGCGACCGCGATCGAAGCGTGGCCGCGATGATCGTGGATCTGCCGCTTGATCGAATGGATATCGGCGATGGCGGCGTAGTCGAGATATTTGCGCCAGATGAAGGGTGATAGCTCTTTCAGGAAAGCCTCGCCGGCGGCGATGTCGCCGGCAACCGGCCGGGCCTTGATGAGCGCCGCCCGTTCCCAATTCTGGCCATGCACCTCGTAGTAGAGCAGCGCCGCCGGAACCGAGATGGCAACCGCCGTGGAACCGGGGTCGGGCCGCAGCCGAAGGTCGGTGCGCAGCACCATCCCGTCGGCGGTGTGTTCCTGTAATATCCGGATCAGCGATTGCGTCAGGCGGATGAAAAGCTTCGCCGGCTCGGTATCGGGCGGGATCGCTGCCGCCTCCGGGTCGAACAAGGCAATCAGATCGACGTCGCTCGAATAGTTCAGCTCGTTGCCGCCGAGCTTGCCCATCGCCAGCACGATCCAACCGCACCCTTTCTGCGGCGCGGACGGATTGGGCAGGCGGATGTGGCCGGCCACATGTTCCTTGACGAGCGCCATTGAGGCGGCGGCACCAATCGCAGCCTCGGCAAAGGACGACAGCGCCGCCATCGACTGCCCGATATCCCAGACCATGCCGAGATCGGCGAGCGCGACGAGGAGCGCGAGTTCGGCCCGGCTTTGGCGAAGCGTCGCCATCGCCTCCTCCTCGGGCTGTTTCCAGCATTCCTCGGTGGTCGTGCGGATGACCGCCAGCCGCGTATCGGGCGCATCGTCCAGCACGCGCAGCAGCCGGCGCGGATCATCGAGGATGAGGCGGCGGAGAAAGGGGGAAAGGTCCATGACGGCAGCCAGGAACCCGGCAAGCGGTTCCTCGGCGAGGATGGCGGCGATGGCTTTCGCCACTTCCGCCTCCTGTCCGGCAGCGGCCAGTTCGCCGCGCCACTTTGCGGCGGCGGCGGCATCGAGCGGGTGGAGGTCGGGGTTGATGGCGCGGCGGAGGATTGTCGGCTTTGCGGCCTCGTCCTGCGCCGGCCGGCTCACGCCGACCCCGCCGCCGGCAGGCGCAAGGTGACAATCAGGCCCGGGGCGGCATCTCCGAGATCGAAGGTGCCATGCGCCAATCTGACCGCCGCGGAGGCAAGGCTGAGGCCGAGCCCGGTGCCGGGCGTCGAGCGGCTGGCCTCCAGCCGGACAAATCTCTCCTGCACCCTCGCCCGCTCCGTCTCGGGTACGCCGACGCCATTGTCGGCGACGGTGATGACGACGTCCTTGCCGTCAGAAACAACGGCGATCTTGACCGTGGGCGCGCGCCCGCTGCCCGGCGGCGGCCGGCCATGCTTGATGGCGTTGTCGACCAGATTGGCAAGCGCCTGGCTGAGGAGTTCGCGGTTGCCGCTCAACGTCACAGGCGTGTCGGCGTCGAGGCTCAGCGCCACGCCGGCATCCTCGGCCACCGGTTCGTAGAGCTCGAGGACATCGCGCGCGATTTCGGCGGCGTCCATCACACTCATGCTCGCCTCCGGCGGCGTGCCGGCCTCCAGGCGAGCGATCATCAGCAGCGCGTTGAAGGTGCCGATGAGCTGGTCTGCGTCGTCGATCGTAGACCGCAGGACTTCACGCTGTCGCCCGGTGTCGGACTTTTCCGCGAGCACCGTCTCGATGCGGTTGCGCATATGCGTTAGCGGCGTCTTCAAATCATGGGCGATATTGTCGGTCACTTCCTTGAGGCCCCGCAACAGCATTTCGATGCGCTCAAGCATGACGTTGAGGCTGGCGGCCAGACGGTCGAATTCATCGTTCGTGCCGGTGACTTCGAGCCTGCCGGATAGATCACCGGTAATGATCCGCCGCGTCGTCGCCGAAATCGAATCGATACGCTTGAGCACCCGCCGGCTGACGAAGAACCAACTTATAGCAGCTAGTCCGATTAGCAAAACTGCTGCAATAATAAGAGCATAGCGGATGATGATAGCAAAGTGCTCACGCTCGGCGAGGTCCCGGCCGACAAGCAGCAGCATCCCGCCCGACAACCGGACGACTTGGATGCGGGCCATCTTCTCCTGGCCTTGCTGTGTCTGATAGCCAAGGTCGATCGGGCTCGGGATCGCGCGGGCCAGGGTCGCCGTCGACACCTGCGTGACGTTGCCGGCGAGGATGTGGCCGGACGAATCGGCCAGGAGGTAGAGGCTCGCTCCCGGCAAATGGCTGCGCTCTTCGATGGCGCTGATGAGAGCGACGGTTCCGCCGCTGTTCCATGCCGCCGCGAGGTCGGCATATTCATCGGAGATGGCGGTCCTGACCTGCTGATCGAGCAATTGGTTCGCCGCATAGGTGATGGACACCGCGAAGATCACCGCGAACGCCGAGAACACCGTCAGGTAGATCGCGGACAGTTTGAATGCGGTGGTGGATACGATCCTACCGACGCGTGTCACGGATCATGTATCCGGCGCCGCGAACGGTGTGCAGCAAGGAGCTGTCGAAGCCCTTGTCGACCTTTGCCCGCAAGCGCGAAATGTGAACGTCGATGACGTTGGTCTGCGGATCGAAATGATAGTCCCAGACATTCTCCAGCAGCATGGTGCGGGTAACGACCTTCCCCGCATGCTGCATGAGATATTCGAGGAGGCGGAACTCGCGCGGCTGCAACGGGATCGTCTTGCCGCCGCGGGTCACGGAATGCCCCAGCCGGTCGAGCTCAAGATCGCCGACGCGATAGACCATCTCGACTTCGCCCGGTCGGCGGCGGCGCGCCAGGACTTCGACGCGGGCGAGCAATTCGGAGAAAGAGAACGGCTTCGACAGATAGTCGTCGCTGCCAGACCGGAGGCCGGTGACACGATCATCGACGCGGCCTAACGCCGACAGGATGAGAACCGGCACGTCATTGCCGGCGTTGCGCAAATCCTCGATCAGCTTGAGGCCGTCACGGCGCGGCAACATGCGGTCGACGATCAAAACATCATAGTCGCCGGCGGCCGCCATCTCCGCGCCAGTCACCCCGTCCATCGCCTGTTCGGTCAAATGCCCGGCCTCCCGCAACGCCTTGGCGAGATAGTCGAGCGTCTCCCTATCGTCCTCAACCAGAAGGATGCGCATGGAGGAACCTATATTGACACCTGGCACTGAGGTCAGCCCCAAAAGAAAAACGGCAGGCCGAGGGAGTCACGGCCTGCCGTTGGTTACGGGCGGGGGAGCTTGGGGGGGCGACGCGGGAATAGCGCCCCCGCCCGAACGTTAGTCGTTGACCCAAGTGTCAACGGCGAGGAACAGAACCTCTCCATCACGGCGGACCTGGAACAGCATCGATTTGTGCCCGGAATCGCGTGCACTCTGGATGGCCGTCTGCAGATCGTCAAAGGTGGCGATCGTCGTGTCGTCGACGGCTTCGATCACGTCACCCTGGTGCAGTCCGGCCGCGGCGGCGGTGCCGTCGGGGTTCATGTCGACGACGGTGATGTCGCCATTGGCAGCCGTGCCGACCTGGAGACCCAGACCGACTTCCGGAGGCTGTTCGCCGGGACCGACCTGAGCGGTCGTCGGCGTCTGGCCCGGCATCGCCGCGAGCGTCACCGTGATGTCCATCTGTTCGCCATTGCGAATGACGGTCAGGGTGGCTTGCGTGCCCGGATCCATCGCACCGATGCGGCGGGCAAAGTCGTTGGAGTCGACGACTGCTTCGCCGTTGATGGCGGTGACGACGTCGCGGGTCTGGACACCGGCTTCGGCCGCCGGATCGCCGGCGATCGGTTCGGTGACCAAGGCGCCGCCAGCATGGTCAAGACCAAGCAGGCCGGCGAGTTGATCGTCGACGCTCTGGATGTGCAGGCCGATCCAACCGCGGGTAACCGAACCATGGTCGCGAATGTCGTTGATGACCTTCGATGCGACGTCGGCCGGGATGGCAAAGGCAATACCGATGTTGCCGCCGGTCGAGGAATAGATCGCCGTGTTAACGCCGATCACCTGGCCGGAAAGGTTGAAGGTCGGGCCGCCCGAATTGCCTTCATTCACCGCCGCGTCGATCTGGATGTATTCATCGTAGGCGTTGTTGGTGATGCGGCGTTCACGGCCGGAAACGATACCGGCGGTGACCGAGCCGTAGAGGCCGAACGGATTGCCAACGGCGATCGCCCAATCGCCGACGCGTGCGGGCGTATCGGCGAAGCTCACATAGGTGAAGTCACGGTCGGCATCGACCTTGAGGAGCGCCAGGTCGGTCAGTTCGTCGGTGCCGATCAGATGCGCCGGATATTGGGTGCCGTCGCTGAGGATGATGGTGAAGGAATCGGCGGAGTCGACGACGTGGTTGTTGGTGACGATGTAGCCGTCAGCCGAGATGAAGAAGCCTGACCCGAGGCTCTCGGTCGGGACCGTCTGCGGGCCCTGGAAGAAGCGCTCTTCAGGCGAGCCCTGCGGGATCTGATCGAAGCCGGGAATGCCGGTGCTGACAACACGCTGGCCATGGACCCGGACGGCCACGACTGCCGGCGACACCTGATCCACGACGTCGGCGAAAGTTGGCAGTTGGACCGGCTGTTGGATGACGACTGGCTGCGCATTGGCGGCCGATGTCTGAGCCAAGCTGGCGGCGGCGATCGAGCCGGCAAGAGCCAGCGCGATCGCCGTTCCAGCAAGCGCCCGCCGCCGGAGGGAGGGACGGCTGGCGGGCGTTGGAGAAATCGAATTCACAGCAAGTCTCCTTGACGCGAGGAGTCGTTGGTGTCGGCCAGCGCGTTTCTTGCCGTCGACTTGCTGCGGACTATGCCAGCGCCACCTTACGGCTTGCTGGCCTCCGAATTAAATCTCGGTAATCTTTGGCAGTCTCGGCGTGATGGTTAAGCTTGACCGCCCGTATCGCCGAGAATCTTCTGCAAACGCGCCTCTTCCTCCGACGACAACTCCGCCGGAGCGGCGGCCGCGGAACGGCGTTTGATGACGCCGAAGGCAAGGATGCCACCGCCGATCAACAGAACGCCGGGAGCGAGCCAGAGGAAAGCGGTAACCGCATTGAATTGCGGTTTGAGCAGAATGAATTGTCCGTAGCGCGAGACAAGGAAATCGATGATTTCCCCGTCGGTATCGCCGGCGACAAGGCGCTCGCGCAGCAATATCCTGATCTCCTTCGCAAGGTCGGCGTTGGAGTCGTCGATCGACTGATTCTGGCAGACGAGGCAGCGCAGTTCCGCCGAAAGGGCGCGGGCGCGCGCCTCAAGTGCCGGATCGGCGAGCATTTCATCGGGCAGCACCGCGAAGGCAGGCACCGTCACGCCCACCGCCAAGGCCAACAGGACGGCTGAAAGGAGGCGCCGCATGTCCTATTCCGCCGGGGCGACGGCGGCTTGCCGACGGCTGCGACGCGGCGCGCCGACGCGAAGCCGGCGGTCGGACAACGACAGGAGCCCGCCCCCGACCATGACCAGAGCACCGAGCCAGATCAAAGTGACAAGCGGCTTCCAGAGGATATCGACGGTGAGCGTGCCGTTATCGTTGATGTTGCCGGGGGAAATGTAGAGCTGAGACAATCCGACGGTGTGGATGGCAACTTCGGTGGTGGTGGCCTCGCGCGTTGCATAGAAGCGCTTTTCCGCCAGCATCGTCGTCAGGGTCTCGCCGCGATGGACGACATCGAACTGGAATTGCTGTGCGGTGTAGTCGCCGCCGTCATTGCGCGCGGTGCCGCTCAGCGTCACGTCGTAGCCCGCGAGCGTCGCGGTATCGCCGACATGCATGTCGAGAATATTCTCGCCCGACCAGGTGCTGGCGACGACGAGGCCGAGCACGGTCACGCCGAGGCCGAAATGCGCCACAGTCATCCCCATCGCCGAGCGCGGCAGACCGATGAGGCGGCGGAATGATAGCGCCAGCGAAACGCGCCCAAGCTGAATGCGCCCGGTAAGCTCCGACAGCGCGCCGAACAGCAGCCAGACCGCCAGGCCGACGCCAAGGGCGGCCAGAATCTGCGTGAAGCCGGCGATGACACCGACCAGAACCACTGCCAGAAGGGCAAAGCCGAAGGCGGCCATGAGCCGCTGCGCGGCGGCGTAGAGGTCGCCGCGCTTCCACGCCAGCATCGGACCAAACGGCACCGCCATCAGCAGCGGGACAATCAGCGGCACGAAGGTGACGTTGAAGAACGGAGGGCCGACCGAAATGGTGTTGCCGGTCAGCGCCTCAATGACAATCGGGTAAAGCGTGCCGACGAGCACGGTAGCGCAGCCCGCAGTCAGGAAGAGGTTGTTGTAGACGAGCGCCCCTTCCCGGCTGATCGGCGCGAACATGCCGCCCTTGGTCAGCGTCTGGGCGCGGAAGGCGAAGAGCGCCAGTGCGCCGCCGATGAACGTGGCGAGGATGCCGAGGATGAAAAGCCCGCGCGCCGGCGACGATGCAAAGGCGTGAACCGAGGTGAGGACGCCGGAGCGCACCAGGAAGGTGCCGAGCAGGGAGAGGCTGAAGGCCAGAATGGCGAGCAGCACGGTCCAGATCTTCAGCGCGTCCCGCTTCTCCATCACCGCGGCGGAGTGGAGCAGGGCCGTGGCCGCGAGCCACGGCATGAACGACGCGTTCTCGACCGGATCCCACATCCACCAGCCGCCCCAGCCAAGCTCGTAATAGGCCCAGTAAGAGCCCATCGCGATGCCCGCGGTGAGGAACATCCAGGCCGCCAGCGTCCACGGACGGACCCACCGGGCCCAGGCAGCTTCAATGTTGCCCTCGATCAGGGCGGCGACGGCGAAGGAGAAGGCGATCGAACAGCCGACATAGCCGAGATAGAGCAGCGGCGGATGGATGGCGAGGCCGATATCCTCGAGCACGGGGGTCAGGCCGTTGCCCTCGAGCGGCGGAAAAGCCACGCGTTCGAACGGGTTCGAGGTGACCAGGATGAAGATGAGGAAGACGACGCTGATCCAAGCCTGAACGGACAGGACGTTGGCCCGAAGCCGGTCGGGCAGATTGTTGCTGAAGACGGCGACCGCCGCACCGAAGAGCGACAGGATGAAGACCCACAGAAGCATCGAGCCTTCGTGGTTGCTCCAAACGCCGGTGATCTTGAAGAGCAGTGGCTTCTGCGTGTTCGAGTTCTGGATGACGTTGAGCAACGAGAAATCGGACGTGATGTAGGCATGCATCAACGCGCCGAAAGCGAGGCCGATGAGGAGGAACTGAGTGACCGCCGCCGGGCGGGCCACGGCCATCAGCCGGCTGTCGCCGGTGCGCGTTCCCCAAATCGGCACAATGCTCTGAACGGCGGCTATGACCGCCGCGAGGATCAGGGAGAAATGGCCGATCTCTGCGATCATGGGGCTGTGTTTGTTGCTGGATCGTCGCCATGCCACTCGCCCTGATCCTTCAGGGCCTGGACGACTTCGGGCGGCATGTAATTGGCATCATGTTTGGCGAGGACAGTGTCGGCCTGGAAGACACCATCAGGGCCGAGAGTGCCTTCGGTTATCACGCCCTGCCCTTCGCGGAAGAGATCCGGCAGAATGCCGTGATAGACGACGGGCACCATCTGGGCGTTGTCGGTGACGGCGAATTGATAGACACCATCGCCGATCGTCTCATAGGTGCCGGCCGCGACGAGGCCGCCGAGACGAATGCGCTGCTCCGGCGACGGCCGATTGGCAAGGATGTCGGACGGCGAATTGAAGAACACGATGTGGCTGGAGAGGGCGATCAGCACCAAGGCCACGGCAGCGACGAGCACGGCCCCGGCCGCCGCGATGATCAAGATCCGCCGCTGCTTCCGCCCCGAGCGGCGCATGCCCATTGTCTGCGTGATCGTCATTCGGCATCCCCTAGCGGCGCTGCTGCCTCTTCAATAGCCGCGAGCGCCTCAGCGTTCCCAGTAAAGACGTCGCGAGCCGTCATTAAGGCAGCCCGCGCATCGTCCGTTCTTCCGAGCACAATATACGACCTGATCAGCTGTGCCCAACCATCCGCGTTATTCGGATCGGCCGCCAATTGCGTGGCCAATCCATCAACCATCTGGTTGATCATCGCCATCTGTTCCGGCGTGAAATCGGCAGTGTTGGGCGCCCCGGCCGAAGCCGCGGCCGGCGCAGAAGCCGGCGCGGAAGCGGGCGGAGGCGGCGCCTCGGCGCCAAGCTCGGCCAGCGCTTCGCGGGCGAAATCGGCCCAGTCGGCGCCACCGGCCGGCTCGTCCTGGAGCAGGTCGAGATAGGCCGCCACGGCTGCGTCATTTTCGCCCCGGGCCTGCATGCCGACTGCAAGATAGAGGCGGGCCACCGGATTCGTCGGATCGACGGCCAGGACCCGATTGAACATGTCGTCGGCGGCAGGCGTTCCCGGACCGACGCCCACCAACAGATTCTGGCCGATCATCATGGCCAGCGTCGCCGATGGATCAACGTCAGCGCCAGCGATGTCGATCAGATGGGTGTAGGTATTGTAGGCGTCATCAAGCCGTTGAGCGGCCAGGTAGATGAGCACCGCCGCCTGCAGGATTCGCGCGTCGTCTGGGGTTTTGGCGACGGCGACGTCGACGATTCCCTGCAGCGCCGATAACGAATCCCGTGTCTGCGCCAATTGCAGGCGGGCGAACAGATCATCATCATGCGGGTTGGTCAGACGAACGGCGAAGGGCTGGTCTTTGTCGTCAGGTGAGCCGAGGGCGAAATAGGCGCCCAGACAAGCAACCGGGATGAAGACGACAACCGCCCAGACGATAATCCGGCGGCGACGCGGCGGTTCGGAACGGCTGGGTTCCGGCGCTTCGCCGGCCTGCAGCAACCGGCGGCCGATCTCGGCTCGCGCAGCCTTGGCCTCGCTCTCGGGCAGAACGCCGCGATCGACATCCCGCTCAATTTCATCGAGCTGGTCGCGATAGATCGCAATTTCCGTTTGGTGGGCACCGCGCGGCGTATGCGCGCGGAACAGCGGTGCCAGAAGCGCCGCCGTCGCAGCCGCGGTGAGCGCCGCTATCGCAATCCAGAAAACCATACTCTTCCGCGGTTCATCGCGTGCCCGGGCGCTTGTATCGGCTGCCAGCACCCGTGGCAACTTGGGCGGCGCCATGTTGCGCGGTACGGCTCCCAGCGCAATGCGACAGGTCGCCGGGCGCTCACGCCGCAGGCAGTTTGATTTCCGCCCGCAGGCCGCCGGACGGCGCAGCATCGAGGCGGAAACTGCCGCGATACATGCCGACGAGATCAACGACGATGGAAAGGCCGAGGCCGGAGCCGGGCTTGCTTTCGTCGAGGCGCTGGCCGCGTTTCATCGCCTGCTGGCGCTGTGCCGCCGAAAGGCCCGGTCCGTCGTCATCGATATCGACGATGAGTTGGCCGACGGAATCACCGACCGGCGGTTCCTGCGCTATCGTGACCAGCACCGATGATTTGGCCCATTTGCAGGCGTTGTCGGCGAGGTTGCCGACGATCTCCTCGAAATCCTGCTGCTCACCGCGGAAACAGGCGTCGGTCTCGATCTTCACCGTCACCGTGATGCCCTTGTCGCCATAGATGCGGTTCATCGCCCGGGCGAGACGGGCGACGGTGGGCTCGACCCGGGTGAAGGCGCCGATGACCTCCGACCGGGCGGCGATGCGGGCGCGGTCGAGATAGTGCGTGATCTGCTGGCGCATGATCTCGGCCTGCTCGCAGACCTTGTCGGCAAGCGGGCTCTTGTTGGCCCGCACTTCGTTGGTGATGACGCTGAGCGGCGTCTTCAGCGCATGGGCGAGGTTGCCGACCTGCGTCCGCGCCCGCTCGATCACCTGCTGGTTGGACTCCAGCAGCGCGTTGAGTTCACGCGCAAGGGGCGCGATCTCGGCGGGATAGGCGCCGCTGAGACGAGCTTCCTTGCCGCTGCGTAGCGCCGCCAGGCCCTCGCGGACGCGATCGAGCGGCCGCAGGCCCCAGCGGATAAGCAGGAAGGTTGAGAGAATCAGCGCCAGGCCGAACACCAACAAAGTCAGGATGACGCTGGTGCGGAAGGTGGCGATTTCGGCCCGCAAGGCCGTGGCGTTACCGGAGACGATAATGTCGTAGGTCGCCTGCCCATTGATCACGGTAGTGCTCTCGATGGCGCGGACCGTCTCGCCGCCGGGGCCGGTCGTGGTGAAACGAATGAAGCCCTGATCGTCGCGCGCCGGGGCATCGCCGGGGATTTGCAGCGTGTCAAAGAGAAGCGACTGCGATTTGAGGACGGGCTGGCCGTTGCTGGTGATCTGCCAGTACCAGCCGGAATAGACGCTGCCGAAGAGCGGCTCGCTGAGATTGTCGATGGCCGTTATCTGGCCCGGCCATTGCTGCGTGATCTCGCCGATTATGGCGTTGAGATAGTTGTCGAGATTCTCATCGAAGGTGCGCTCGACCGTGCGCTGGTAGAGCGAAGTGAGGATGACGCCGGCCGCAAAGATGGCGACGGTCGTCCACAGCGCGGCGCTGAGAATAAGACGAAAGGAAAGCGAGTTAAGCCGCATCGGGCGGCGTGACGATCCGGTAGCCGAGGCCTCTGACGGTTTCGATCAACTCACCGGAAACCTTCTTGCGCAACCGGCCGACGAAGACTTCGATCGTATTGGAATCGCGGTCGAAATCCTGGTCGTAAAGATGCTCCGTCAGCTCGGTACGCGACACAACCCGGTCACGATGATGCATGAGATATTCAAGCACCTTGAATTCATGCGAGGTCAGCTTGATCGGATTGCCGTCAACCGAGACCCGGCCCGAACGGCTGTCGAGACGGACCGGACCGCATTCGATCTCGTTGGTCGCGTGCCCGGCGGAACGCCGGACCAGCGCCCGGATGCGGGCGAGCACCTCCTCGATATGGAACGGCTTGGCGACATAGTCGTCGGCGCCGGCATCGATGCCCTGCACCTTGTCGCTCCAGCGGTCACGCGCGGTGAGGATCAGCACCGGCATCACCCGCCCGTCGCGGCGCCATTGCTCAAGCACGGAAATGCCGTCCATCTGTGGCAGGCCGATATCGAGGACCACGGCATCATAGGGCTCGGTGTCGCCGAGGAAATGCCCCTCCTCGCCATCCGTGGCGGTATCGACCGCATAGCCGGCGTCTTTCAACGCCGCAGCCATTTGGCGATTCAGATCTGGATCGTCCTCGACAACCAGAATGCGCATCCGGCCCCAGGCTCCGTCGGCGATCTCGCCGGAATGCAGGCTCATGGCGCCGCTACATCGGCACCGGTCAATGCATCTACCACTCGCCGGACCGGCCCGCCACCTGTGTTTACCCAGATTTGCCACACATAGCGGCCATTATAGAGAGCCAGACATGGCTGGTTGTTGGCCACCAGTTGGGCGACGCCCAAACCGATGCGGCCAAGCACCGTCAGCAGAGTGATAGCGGGGTTCTGCGCGATGGCGGCGGCGCCCTGCACCGGGCCAAGGCAGGCGAGACCATTCTGCGCAACGGCGGTCGGCGCGCCGTTGGCCGGGACGATCTGTGTCAACAGCGGACCGGCCACGAACTGCGCGTCCGCGGCTGGGGCGCGCAAGGCTACGAGCACGCCGATGATAGCGAAGATGGCGAGGGGCTTCTTGAACATGCCGCCTGGATAGCCGGATTAACCTGAATGCGGTCTGAATATGGCCTTCAGCTTGGTTGCGCGGCCTTTAACCCGTTGGCCGAACGGTTCAATCGGCGGGGTCAAAGGACTGAGCCGCATCCGCCTCGGCGCCACGATCGGTCAGCGGCCAATCGACGATGTAGTCCTCCCACTCGAAGAACGGGAGTCCCCGCTCGCTGACCGTCCGGCCGCGGACAGAAACACCAGCCTGATGCACGGTTTCGGCGCTGCCGGAGACCAGCGGGTGCCACCAATAGAGATCGTGCCCTTCGGCGACGAGGCGATAGGCACAGGTGGGCGGCAGCCATGAGAGTGTCCGCACGTTCTCCGGAGTCAGTTGAATGCAGTCCGGTACGTGCTTGGAACGATGTTCATAATCGCTGCAACGGCATGCGGTTTGGTCGAGCATGCGGCAGGCGATCGAGGTCCAGGCGATATCGCCGGTGTCTTCATCCTCGAGCTTGTTGAGGCAGCAGCGGGCGCAGCCGTCGCACAGCGATTCCCATTGCGCCTGTGACATCTCCTCCAGGGATAAGCGCCGCCAGAACGGGACCTCGCCCGCCGCATTCACCAAATCAGGACCAGCGCTTTCCGCGTCCCTTGCCAACGCATTCTCCTTGCAGCACTACTAGCCAGCGGCTCCGAACCGGCGTGAGCTATCCCCGTGCGCAGCCCTTTCCTAACCGGTCGCAAGCCTCCGCGCCAACGGAGGGGCGCGCCGCCTGTACCGGTCCGCCGCGTCTTCGCTTGGGCCGGCGGGTTGTTCCGGGGCCTCGACCACGCCCTGCACACCCTTCGTCCCCGCGGGTTCCTCCGCATCATCAGCGAGCTTCTCGGCGACGGCCTGACCCTGTCGGCCGGAGCCGCGACGCTTGCCCTTGCGCTCGCCCTGCCCGCAATGGAGGCGACCAAGGTCGATTGGCGCGATCAGGGAGATTATGCCGTCACCTTCCTCGATCGCAACGGCAATGAAATCGGCAGCCGCGGCATCCGCCAACTCGACAATGTGCCGCTGGCCGAGATGCCCGACTATCTGATCGCGGCGGTGCTTTCGACCGAGGACCGCCGGTTCTACTCGCATTTCGGCATCGACATTCTGGGCACGGGGCGCGCTCTGCTGGAGAACCTGCGCGCCAACGAAGTGGTCCAGGGCGGCTCCTCGATCACGCAACAGGTGGCGCGCCTCCTCTATCTCAACAATGATCGCACCATCGAGCGGAAGATCCAGGAGGCGTTCATCGCCATCTGGCTGGAAGCGACGCTGACCAAGGACGAGATTCTCGAGATCTATCTCGACCGCGGCTATCTCGGCGGCGGCACCTTCGGCGTCGCGGCGGCCTCGGAATACTATTTCGGCAAGCCGGTGACCGACATCTCGCTGGCCGAGGCGGCGATGCTCGCCGGCCTGTTCCAAGCGCCGTCGCGCTATGCGCCACATGTGAACCTGCCGAGCGCCCGCGCTCGCGCCAATGAGGTGCTGACCAATTTGGTCGAGGCCGGCTATCTGACCGAAGGCCAAGTCGTCGGGGCGCGGCGCCATCCGGCCTCCGTCGTCGTCCGTCAGGAGCAGGCGGTGCCGGATTATTTCCTCGACTGGGCCTTCACGCAGGTGAAAAACGCGGTGCCCACCGGCGACCGCATCCTCACTGTCCGCACCACGCTCGACCCGACGATCGAACATGCCGCCGAAGACGCGATCGAGGTGAGCCTTCGCCAGTCGGGCGAACAGTACAATGTCAGTCAGGGGGCGGTGGTGGTGCTGTCGCCGGACGGCGCGGTCCGGGCCATGGTCGGCGGGCGCGACTATGGCGAAAGCCAGTTCAACCGCGCCACCAATGCGATGCGGCAACCCGGCTCGTCGTTCAAGCCGTTCGTCTATGCCACGGCGTTCATGAACGGCTACACGCCGCAAAGTGTGGTGCCGGATGCGCCGATCACCATCGGCGACTGGTCGCCGCACAATTTCGGCGGCGGCTATGCGGGGCCGGTGACGCTGACGACGGCGCTAGTGACGTCGATCAATACGGTGCCGGTGCGCCTCGCCCAGGCGATCGGGCGCGACCAGATCGTCGACACCGCCTACCGGATGGGCATCACCACGCCGCTGGCGATCACGCGGTCGCTGCCGCTCGGCAGTTCGGAAGTCCGCGTCATCGACATGGCCGCCGCCTATGCGGTCTTCGCCAATGGCGGCGAGCGCGCCGATCCCTATGCCTTCACGCAGATCGTCAACAGCCACGGCGACGTCGTTTATGACCGGGCCACCGACGCCCCGGCGCCGGAGGAAGCGCTGCCGCAAGACATCGTCGCGACGATGAACAATCTGCTGGTGCAGGTGCCCGAATGGGGCACCGGCCGCGCAGCCCATCTCGCCGGCATTCCGACGGCGGGCAAGACCGGCACGACCAACGATTTCCGCGATGCCTGGTTCGTCGGCTACACCGGCAATTACGTCGCCGCCGTGTGGTTCGGCAATGACAACTACACTACCACCAACCATCTCACCGGCGGCACGCTGCCGGCGCAAACGTGGAACCGGCTGATGACGGTGGCGCATCAGAACGTGCCAATCGTTCCGATCCCGTTCGTCGAGCGCGACGAATATCAAAGCCTCGTCCAGCCGGCCGTCGCCGAGACGGCGCCCGAGCCGGCAATACCGCCTGCGGAGCCGGTGCTGGCGCCGGGGCTCGAAGCGGAACTCGACCGACTGCACCAATTGCTGGGTGGACCGGTCGCGGCGATAGCGCGGCCCGATCCGGCCGTCAGGGCGTCGGTCGCGCCCTAAAGGGCGGGAGCGCCCGGCAGTCGATAGACGTCATAGTGGGTGACGACGAGGCCGCCGCGCATGCGGGTCAGTGTGGTCAGCTTCTCGGCCGGGCCGAACGTGGCCTCCAGCGGAGCGATCGCATCGCCCTCCTCCAAGACAGCGAGCAGCGGTCCGGCAAGCTGCACGGACGATGGCGGCGGCTCCTGCACCCAACGCTCAGGCTCGTTGTATTGATGGACGAGCGCCGGATCGGTCGGATTGTAGAAGCTCATCCAGCCCGTCATTTCGTAGGAATCAGTGAGGATCAGCGTTGCGCCCTCGCTCTGCCGGATCGTCTCCGCCTCGTCGGCGATCGTCTCGATGCCGGCGCCGATGCGGCTCGCCGTCGGGTCCCAGGTGCCGAGCGGCAGCAATCCGGTGAGCGTCTGGCCATAGATCGCGAGGACGAAGGCAAGGCCGACGGGCACCGCCCATGACCGGATCGCGCCCACCAGCCTCCCCGTCGCGCCGCGCCACTGAACCGTGTGAATGCTGGCGGCCGCGGCGATGACGAAGGCCGGGAAGATCGGACCGGTCCAATTGCCTTCGACGCGCGCATGCAGGGCGTGGAAAACGAAATAGGCGGTGGTCGGCAGCACCAGCGCTGCGATGAGTATCCGTGCGGTCCGCGGACCTCCGCGGCGAGTAAAGAACGCCGCCATGCCGAGCCAGCCGAGGAGGAAGATGACCGGCGTCGCCATGCCGATTTCCGTGCCGACATGCTCGAACAGATATTGCGGCGTGAAGGCACCGATCTCGACGCGGCCGAACTGCTTGTTGAACGTCGCCCAGTCATGGTTGGCGTTCCAGGCGAGGTTCGGGAAGAAGATCAGGATCGCGACGATCAGCGCTATCCAGGGCCAAGGCGTGCGCAGCCACGGCCGCATCCGCGGCGTCAGGAGCAACCAGAGCAGGATCGACGGCGGCCAGAATAGCGCCGTGAATTTCGCCAGGCAGCCGATGCCGGTGACGATGCCCGCGGCGACCCACCAGACCGGGCGGCCGGTGTCGACGATTTTGGCAAGGCAATAGAGCAGGAACGCCGAGGCGATCAGCAGCGAGGCGTCCGGTGTCGCCAGGATCAGCCCGACCGCCACGATCAGTGTCAGGTTGAAGAAGATCAGCGCAGTGGTAGCGAGCGTGCGGTCGCCGAAGAGAATCACTGCGCTTCGCCAAACGGCCCAGCTTGCCGGAATGCTGAGGAGCATCGGCACCAGCCGGACGCCGAACTCGTTGTCGCCGGCGATCGCGGTGCCGGCGCGGATCAGCCAGGCAACCAGCGGCGGGTGATCGAAATAGCCATAGGCGAAATGCGTCGACCAGCGCCAATAATAGGCTTCGTCGAAGGCGAGCGGGATGAACGGCGCCAGCGCGAAACGAGCGAGGGTCAGGCCGACGACGATCAGCAGCGCGACGCCGCCTTGGCTGAGGCCGAAGCTCGACGGCGCCGTGGCGGCACGCTCGCTCACTCCTCGCCCCGCATGATCGTGCTCCCAGCGTCCCGATGCCGATGCTTACCTTGACGCCGTAGCCCGCGGCAAATGACGCCGGCATTCTTCGCCACCGGCGGGCTTTGTGCGATGACGGTGCGCATAGGGGGAGCAGTTGCGCCGCTTCATCGTCGAAATCCTGCTCGTATTGGTGATTGCCGTCGTGACCGGCGGCGGTTCGGCGCTCTATGCGCTCGATCAGGCGCGCAATCGGGGCACCATGGCGATCGGTCCGTGGACAGCGGCGCCGGGCACCAGCGACAACCCCTACGCCACCGCTATTGCCGCGACGACGCGGGACCTTCCGCTTGGCACCGCCGAGGGGATCGCTTTCACCGCGCGGACCGACAGCGACGGGCGGGCGCTCACCGGAAGCTGCGACTATGCGGTCTCGGGGCAAACACCGCCGGCGGAGCTGTGGACCTTCACCGTCTACGGCGGCGACGGCGCCCTCATGGCGAATGCCGCCGGGCGCACCGGGCTCCATTCGCGCCAGATTCTGCGCGACCCGGACGGGCAATTCACAATCTCGGTCTCGCCCTTCGCACAGCCGGGCAATTGGGTGCCGGCCAACGGCGATGACGGTCTGATCTTCGTTCTGCGCCTCTACGACACGCCGCTCACCACGGCGCTTGCGGCGGCGCAGCGCAGGATGCCGACCATCACCGCGGAGACCTGCCGATGAGACGCGGGGCGCGGATTCTCTTCGCCGGCCTCCTTGGGGGAGTTGTCGTGCACGTCGCCGGCGTCCTCGCCTTCCCGGCATTTGGCGGCCGCGATCTGTGGAACGACGTGGCGGGCTACGGTCCGGAGGCTGTGTTCAACGTCGTTCCGGCGCCGGTTCCCGGGGCGCAGGCGATCGCCTATCTCGACCCCGAGATGGCCCATGCGGTCTGCCGCGTCGATCTTGCCGCCGGCCCGCACCGCATCGTCGCAAATCTCGACGCCGCCTTCTGGTCAGTTGGGATTCTCGATCAAGGTGGGCGCAATCTGTACAGCCTCAACAGCGAGGCGGCGGGAAATGAAGCGCTCGATCTGTTGCTGATTCTGCCGTCGGATCTGACGCCGCTGCGGCGTAACCCGCCCGCTGTCCTGGAGCAGTCGGTGGTGGTCGACCTGCCGATCAATGAGGCGATCATCGTCATCCGGGCATTCGTACCGGACCCGACCCTGCGGCCGGCAATCGAGGCGCAACTCGCGGCGGCCAATTGCAGCGCGCCCTTCGACCTCACGCCCGAGCCGGAGCCGGCACCGCCAAGCGTCCCCGCAGAAATCCCCTAGGCCGACAGGGCCTCAGGTTCCGGTCCGCTTCTTCTTCGGCCCGCCGGTCCTGGATCGCGGCCCGGAAGCTGCGCGTTTCGGCGTTTTCGGCGGCTCTGTCTTTTGCCGTTCGATGCGCACGCCGGGAAAGATCAATATGTGGCAGCCTTCGGATCGCTGGCGACGGCTCGCCCTGGCGACAATGGGAAATGGGATGATGCTTGCCATCTGGCCCCTGCCCCTTCGCGGCCTCGGCCGCGTCGTTCATTCATGGCAAATCGATTAAGGATTGGCCAAGGTTAACAGTACGCTAACGAATCCGAGGGATGCTGCGCGGCACACTGCAAATGACGGGTAGGCGGTCCTTCCATTGGCGAATCCCACGGCGTCCGACGACCTCATGACCCTCGCCCGGGCGCGGCCGGAAGATCGCGACGGCACACTGCTGCGCGCTGCGACGGCGCTGTTCTGCCAGGAACCGATCCACGACCGGGACGCGATCCGGCGTTACGAGCAGTTGGCGATCCATCTGCTGCCGAAGATCACACCGAACGACCGGGCCTATGTCGCCTCGCTGCTGGGCGGTCGGAGCGACGCGCCGCCGGCGGTGCTGCGCCTGCTCGCGCGCGACGCGATCGGCATTGCCGGGCCGGTGCTGCGTCATTCGCCGGGCCTGTCGACCATTGATCTGCTCGGCGTCATCGCGATCACCGGCCGAGACCATCATCAACTGATCTCCGGGCGGACGGATCTCAATGCCGACGTCCTGCGAGCCCTGGCCATCGCCCGGCAGAAGTATGCTCCGGAACCGTCCAATGAGACCGCTACTGCGGGCGCGGCGGCCATGCCCCCATCCCAGGGCCCCTCGGTCGAGATGCAGACGCCCGCGATCCCGACACCCGGATTTAGCGATTTTCTCGAGGCGCCGCGCGAACGCCGTTTGCGAATACTCGGCGAGGCCTCGTCCCGCCGCTGGCGGGCGCGCAAGGGCGCACCGAGCCGGCGCCTCGATCACATGCTGCGCCAGAGCTATGCCACCGCGGACATTGTGGCACGGGCCCGTAAGAAGGACCGGCCCGGCCTCGTGGATGCCTTTTCCGCGTCGCTCGGCATCAGCCAGGATGTGGCGACGCGCCTTCTTTATGATCCGTCCGGCGAGCCTCTGGTGCTGATGATCCGCGCCGCCGGGCTCAGCGACGCCGACGGACGTACCGTCCTGCTGCTCGCGAATAAGGAGATCGGCGAATTGGTCGATGCCTTCTTCCGCCTGGCCGACCTCTACGCATCGCTCGAACCGGCGACGGCCGAGGCGTTCATCGCCGCCTGGCGGCAGCCGTCGCAGGAGCGGCGCGCGCCCACGCATGTGCCGGTGTTTACGGAAGCGGCGGATCGGCCGGCGGCAGCGGCATCGCACGGCGAAACCGAACAGCAGCCGCAAAGGCGTGCGAACGACGTCTAGCCTTCCTCAGGCGGGCGCGAGATCGAGGAAAGAGCGTCCGTCGCGGTCCTCGATCGCCACCACCCAAAGATCCGGATCGAACCGCGCCTCGCGTTCGAGGCGGGCATTGACCGTCGCGGCATCGACCCGCTCGGCCGCCCGTTGAAAAAGGCGACCGCTCGGCTGGTCCGAATCGAAGGCCGTTTGCGGCGCCGGACCATAGAGGTCAACCGTGCCGTCCAGCCGGTCGACGAGGAAGAAGATCGCGCCGGCCTCCTCTGCACCGTGCCGCATCACGACGGCGTTCAGGCCTTCGGTGGCGCAGCGCCGGATATGGGCGCCGACGAAGAAGGATGATGTGAGACGCATCGCTAGGGCGAGGTCAGCGCCCCGATGGCGATCATGCGCTCGATCAGCGCCTGGTCGACGACGCCGGTGACATCGAGTCCGTATTCCAACTGAAATGCCCGCACGGCCGCGGCGGTTGCATCGGACATCTGCCCGTCGGCCGGGATCGGGCCATAGCCGATCTGGTTGAGTGCCGTCTGGACGGCAACAAGCTGGATCCCCTCAGCCGGCAACACCACCACGGGGCTTGCCGGTTGTGGCACCGTCGCCCGCAATTGCGTCACCAGCGCCTCGCTAATTTCGCCGGTGACGGTAAGGCCATGGTCGGTCTGGTAGGCCTGGATGGCGGTTCGCGTATGCGCACCGAACAGGCCGTCGACCGCACCGGGATCGTAACCCTGCGCGCGCAGCAATTGCTGCACCTCCACCACCGTCGCCGATGCAGGAGGCGCGTCGACTTGCGGCGTCCCGACGGTCGTCACTTCGACCAGCCGCCCGATCTCGTCGACGGGTGCGGCGGCCGGAGCGGTCGGTTCGCTTGCCGTCGCCGGAGCGGTGGCTTGGGCTGCAGCCGGCGCGTTGTCGGCGGTCCGGGTGCCGAAGAGCGGCGACGGGTGTTCGCCGGTCTGGAAGAAGACGGCATTGGCAACGATCGTCGCCGCCGCCGCCAAGATGACCAGTCCGACGGCGGTGCGGCCCGGATGGCGCAGCGCGGCGCCGAGCACGCGCGCGATCAGACCCGGCCGACCACCCTGCGCGTCGTCGTCATAGCCGAAATCGTCGCGATAGGCGGTCCGCTCAAGCACTCTTCCGTACCTCGCCGATTCGGCTCTCTTCCTTGCGACGTTCGCCTCCCAGGCTGGGCCCGACCACCGGCAAAGACAGCCTGACGATCAGACCGCCCGGCCCACGCGGACCAAGCCTCAGATCGCCGCCCGATAGCCTGACGCGCTCGCCGATCTCGGCCAGGCCGAGGCCAGTGGCGCGAGCCACATCAGTATAGGGCGATTGCGGCCGAAAAAAAGGTCGTGCAGACGCCGGCTTCCCAGCGGCAGCATAGCCGCTTCGCAGCGAAAGGCGCACTTTGCCGGCCTGCCCTTCAAGGACGGCCACGATGTTGCTGTCGCAGCGACAGGATCGCAATACGGCGGTGAACAGGCTCGTGACGATCATCGTGCAATCCGCGGTGTCGAGCGCGGCGGCGGGCACATCACCGGCGGATAGATGTACTCTGATACGCCGGTCGCTGGCCAAAGGCGCAGTGGCGGCGATGGCCTGCGCGGCCACGGAAACGACATCCGCCGCGGGTTCGCTCCGGCGATCGACACTGCGCGGCGGGGTCCGGGCCGTTTGACCGATGGCATGGACATCGTCCGCCCTCAGGCCGGCGTTCCTGCTGGCGGCGTGAACGAGCTGGTTGATATTGTGTCGTTCCGCAGCATCGGCGGTCACGCCTTGATTCGCCAACAGGCTGGACAAAGTAGCGATCGATTGGGCGACGTCGCGGGCCTCGGCGACAAAGCTGCTTCCGGCCGCCGGGCTCCCCCCAGTTGGCACGGCGATGCCGGGCGCGTCGACCGCGACTGCAGGTTCACGCATGCGCATGGCCACGAAGGCCGATCCGGCAATGCCGGCGAGTGTGATGAGAGCTGCGATCAACGACGGGATGACCGGCGTCGGCTGGCCGAGCAGGCCGAGCAAGTCGGCCGCTGCGGTCAGGGCGAAACCGCCGGCGGCGATCGCGGTCGCCACAATCACGCTGCGGCGCCCGCCGCCCAGACGAGCCGCCAAGGGCAGCGCCGCGAACAACACGGTCGACGGGGAAGCGAGAGCGCCGGTCGCCAGCGCAAGAGAAGCAATCAGCGCGGCAAGGGACGCAGAGGCGAAGTTCTGCCCCACCTCCAGGCGGCCGGTGCGTACGACGAAGGCGGCGATCGCGAGAGGTGAAAGCAGGGCGAGGAAAGCGAGCGATGCGCCCGCCCCGCCTATGGCGCCAAGCGCCAGCCAGATCGGGAAGGCGGCAAGGCCGATGATGCCAAGCGCCAATTGCCCGCAGAGGAAACGGAAATGCCGAGCAGCGGCGACCGTATCCCCGGCTATGGCGGCGGTGAATTGTCCGTCGAGGACCCGCCTCAGCGTTTCTTTCAGTGCGTACATGAAATCCGGGGTGACGCGATTCCGAGAGGCAACGCTCTCAGGCGGCGCTTAAGGGAAGCCTAAAGCGACGGCCGCCCCGGCCGGTCACCGGCGTGTATTTGGCCAAACGCCCGCAAACGACGTTTCTTGGTTAATGGAGCGTCACCGTCACGGACCGGTAAAGACCGCGAATCCAAGAAATCATGGGCTTGGACCTAATCGGCAATTGCTTCGACTTTTAGCAAAAGGCTGAACGGCGCTTTCAACGCTGCCGGCTACGGTTGCCATAACGACAAGGCATGAACGGGAAGTCGTTCGGAAATGCGGTTTCTATTTCGCATAGTGTTCTGGCTGGCGGTGATCATCCTGCTGTTGCCGTCCGATCCGAATTCGGGTCCGGACGCGCCGCGGGTGACATTCATGCAGGCGCTCGATGCCGTGCGCGGCACGATCACCGACCTGTCGCAGTTCTGCACGCGCAATCCGGATCTGTGCGCTACCGGCGGCGCGGTCGTCGCCGTTGCCGCCGATAAGGCACGCTACGGCATCGAGCAGATTCAGACCTACCTGGCGAACAATGCCGCCGAGACCAACACGCTCACGGCGAACGACACGAACGTGCCCTGGCAGGGCACGCCAAGCGGCGCGATGGTGGCCGACGGCCGCTAAACCGGACGCGGCGGTTCAACATCGTGCAAAGCGTCGCTATATCTCGGCCATGAGCGCCGATAAATCCCACCCAAGCTTCGATCGTATCCGCGACGACTTCGCCTATCTCGACGAGTGGGAAGACCGCTATCGCTATCTGATCGAACTCGGCCGCCAGCTCGAGCCGCTGCCGGAGGCCGAGCGAACCGACGCCAACAAGGTGCGCGGCTGCGCCAGCCAGGTGTGGCTGTGGACGGCAAGGTCGGCCGCCGATCCGGCGCGCTTTCACTTTGTCGGTGACAGCGACGCCCATATCGTGCGTGGGCTCGTGGCGGTGGTGATCGCTCTGTTCGGCAATCATACGGCGGCCGAAATCGAAGCGATCGATGCGGAAGCAAGTCTGGCTGAGCTGGATCTTGCCGAGCATTTGTCGGCCCAGCGCTCCAACGGCCTTCGCGCCATGGTCCATCGCATGAAGGCCGATGCGCGCGAGGCGGCCGCTCAGGCCCATTGAAGGACCTATCGAACGGCCGCCTCATCGCATTTTGCTTAGGAAGCTGCGCGTCCGCGACCGCGCTTGCGGCGCTGACCGAGGCCCATCTTCTTGGCGAGGGCCGAGCGTGCGGCAGCGTAGTTCGGGGCAACCATCGGATAGTCGGGCGCCAGGCCCCATTTGTCGCGATATTCTTCCGGCGACAAATCGTAATGCGTGCGCAAATGGCGCTTCAGCGATTTGAACTTCTTCCCATCTTCAAGACAGATGATGTAGTCGGGGAAGACCGAACGCTTGGGATTGACGGCCGGGCGGAGAGGCTCCGGCTCCGGCTCATTCATGCCGGAATGGGTCCGCGCCAGCGCTTGATGCACTTCCGCGATAAGCGAGGGAAGCTCTGATGCCGCGACTGAATGGTTGCTGACATAGGCGGAAACAATGTCGGCAGTAAGATCAATCAGGTCGGATGCGACGGTCTCTTCCATAGATGTATAACCTCGATTTCGAAGGGGTTTGCCTGGAAACACAGGAGTTCTTGGGCACGTCTGCGATTGTGCCCAATTGCGTCCGTCCAGCTTGGGTCAAACGGACATGCGTAAGCCAACTCCGAGTGAATATGCTGTATATGAGGGTACCCCGCGCAATACAAGAGCCGAAGAAGAATTATCGGCGAACAATTTGTGTACTTGTGCAAGTAACCCCAAACTCATCGGCGGCACGCTAGGGTTATCATTAAAAATGCTTAATGTAGGCGTCGCTTTACCCGCAACACTAGGCGGCGGAAGGCATTTGGCGAACCACGACGCGGCGGAAGATGAATACTAGAGGTAGTAAATGATGACGTAGGCGCCGAGCAACAACGTCGCCCAGAAGGCCATAATCCCTGTCGGCCAACTGCGCGCTAACAGCGCACCCGGCTGCGTCAGCCGGCCGAGACCGGACGACAGCCGGCCGAAGCGATTGCGCGCCCTCGTCCAGCCTCTCCATTGTGAAAGACTGCGGAACCAGCGTCCGGCGATGGGGAAGAACTTGCGCCACAGCCAATCGACATCGAGATTGATGGTCTCAGTGCGCTTGATGAAGCGAAGCAACAGGAAGAAGGCGAGACTGGAGAACAGCAGCAACTGCAGCTGATAGATGACGTGCGGCACCGTGTAGGGTGCGAAGTCGGTCGGGAAAGGCAGCAGCGAATAGAACTGTGTCGGAAAGAGGCCGATGCCGATGCAGAACGCCGCCGTGAAGTACATCGCCAGGCGCATCGCCAATGGCGGTTCTGGCGGACGCAGCCCCAAGTCCTTCTGGAAGAAGATGTACCAGGGCAGCTTGATACCCACGAAAAGAACGCCGGCCGAGCCGGCCGCGATCAGGTACCAGACGATCTGCAGATGTTCTTCCACCGCACTTTCGGCGATCAGCGACTTTGCCGGGAAGCCTGAGGTGAGCGGAAAGGCGGAGATCGACAGAGCGCCGATGATGCACATCGCGGTCGTCACCGGCATGGTGCGGAACAATCCGCCGAGCCGGTTGAACTTGCTGATCCCGGTGACGTAGAGCACCGACCCCGCCGACATCAGCAGCAGCGCCTTGTAGAGGATGTGGACGAAGGCATGCGCTGCGGCACCATCGAGCGCGAGGTTCGAGCCGATGCCGATCGCCGTCACCATGAAGCCGACCTGATTGATGATCGAATAGGAGAGCTTGCGCCGGGTATCGTTCTCGATGACGGCGTAGATCAGCCCGTAGAAGATCATATAGAGGCCGAAGAAGATCAGGACGTCGGCACCGGGGAAGCCGCGGAGCAGCGCATAGACCGCCGTCTTGGTCGTGAAGGCGGAGAGGAACACAGTCCCCGACCAAGAGGCCTTCGGATAGGCGTCGGGGAGCCAAGCCGAGAAGGGAGGCGCGCCGGTGTTGATGAGGAAGCCGCCCAGGATCAGCCAGCGGGCGACGCTGTCCGGCTCCATTGCGGTGAAGTCCGTCGAGCCGGTCGAAGCGACCTGTCCGGCGATGCCAGCCATCAGCAGCACGCCGCCGAGAAGGTGGATGACGATATAGCGCTGCGCGGCCGCGCGCGCTGTCGCACCATTGCTGACGATTACCAGCGTCGAAGCGACCGCCATGATCTCCCAGAAGACGAAGACTGTGATGAGATCACCGGCGAAGACGACACCGATCGAACCGCCGGCGTAGATGAGTGCCGAGCTAAGCTCGAGCACACGCTCCTGCTTCAGGGCGAACAGGCCGCCGGCAAAGGTCATTATGGCGAAGACGGTGGCGAAGAGCTGGCTCAGCGCGTCGACGCGGACCGGCGTCAACGACATGCCGAGCCATTCGAGCGACAGGCCGTCGCCCTGCGGCAGGACCCACACCCAGACGAGCAGCAGGACAGGCGCGGCGAGGATCACCGTCGACCGCGCCGCCCCGCGGAGGAACGGCAAGAGCGCCCCGGCGAGCATCAGCAGCAGTCCGGGCGGCAGCGACGAGAGGACGTTCGGATCAGTCATCGTAGTAGCTGTCCGGCCGCTTGATGAAATGGGCGAGGCCCTTGGCGACGATCACCAAGAGGACGCAACTGGCGAATCCGAACCAGGCGCCGAAGCCGATCGCGCCGTCGAGACCAAACGCGCCATGGTGATCGACGAAGAGGTCGGCGATGACCGTCACGGCGAGAATGGCGATGCCGACGATCCACATCAGGCGGATCGTGGAGCGGCGGATCAGCCAGTGATCGTGATCCGGCGGCAGAGGTTTGTTAGGCGGATTCGGATCGGCCATCACGAGCCTCCAACCAGCTGAGCGAGATCAAGCGGTATGCTTGGAAAGAAGAAGAGCGCGACGGTGCCGAGGGCGGTCGCGCTGAGCGCCAATACGATCGGCCATGGCGCTTCGCCAAGCGTCATGCTGGGCGACACGCCGTGCCCGGCCTCCGGCGCAGCGAAGAAGGCGCGCCAGACGATCGGCAGGAAGTAGCTGGCGTTGAGGATCGTCGACAGGACGATGATCCCGACGGCGAACCAGGACTGGGTCTCCATCGCGCCCGACAGCATGAACCATTTCGACAGGAAGCCGGCGGTCGGTGGGATGCCGATCATCGAAAATGCAGCAATGGCGAAAGCGCCCATTGTCCAGGGCATGCGTCGGCCAATGCCTCTCAGCTGCCTGATCTCAGTAGCATGCGCGGCCACATCAACGGAACCGGCGACAAAGAAGAGCGTGATCTTCGAGACGGCGTGGGCAGCGATGTGGAGAGCGGCGCCGGTTATCGAGAGCGGCACCAGAATCGCCGTTGCCAGCACGACATAGGAAAGCTGGCTAACCGTCGAGTAGGCGAGCATGCGTTTCAGATTGGTCTGCCTTAGCGCGATGAACGACGCGGTGACGACGGTGAAGCCGGCCACATAGAGCAGCCAGTTCCCGGCGCCGGTCGCCACCAGATTGTCGACGCCGAAGACATAGACCACGACCTTCAGGATCGAGAAGACGCCGGCCTTGACGACGGCGACCGCATGCAACAGCGCCGACACCGGCGTCGGCGCGACCATCGCCGCGGGCAGCCAGAAATGCACCGGCATCACCGCTGCCTTGGCGATGCCGAAGACGAAGAGCGCCAACAGCGCGCCGAGGACGAGCGTCGATGCCGTGCCCGCAAGGATGCCACCAGCGGCGAAGTCGAGCGTGCCGGCGAGGTAGAAGGTGATGGCGATGGCGGGCAGGAGCAGGCCGATCGATGTCGACATCAGCGTCAGAAGATATTTGCGGCCGCCGGCCATTGCCGCCGGCGTCGCCCGGTGCGTCACCAGCGGATAGGTGGCGAGCGTCAGTGTTTCGTAGAACAGGAACAACGTGAAAAGGTTGCCGGAGAAAGCAATCGCCATCGAGGCAGCGATGGCTACCGCAAACAGCATGAAGAACTGCGTGTGCCGAGGCTCGTGATGCGCACGCATATAGCCGATCGAATAGACCGAGTTGGCGAACCACAAGATGCCGGCGACGAAGGCGAACATCGCGCCGAGCGGTTCGACGGCGAAGGCTATATCGAGACCCGGCACGATCGTCGCGACCGTGACGCCCGGCCGCGCGCCGTCGATGACTTGCAGCGCCAGAGGGACCACAGTCGCAGCGAGAAGCCCTGCGCCGACGAGCGTGATCGCCTCGCGGACATTCGGCCAGCGATGGGCGAGCGGAATGAGGATCGCCGTCGCCAGCGGGATCAGCATTGCCAGGATGAAGAGGTCGCCCGCGTTCACGGCGTCTGGCCCAGCAATGCGACGGCGGCGTCATGCGCCAGGCCGGCGGTGAGATGCGGATCGAGGCCGAAATAGATGACGGCGCCGGCCAGCAGCCATGCGCCGATCAGCATCTCGGGCGGCGCTTCGGTTGCGTTGGCAATGGCGCCTTGCGGCTCGCGGAAGAAGGCGACCTCGACAACACGGCCGACATAGAGAAGGGCAAGCAGGGACGAGGCGACGATCAAGAGGCCGAGCCACCACCAGCCCTGTTCGATCGCGCCGCTGACGAGATACCATTTGGAGACGAAGCCCGCCGTGCCGGGAACGCCGATGAGGCCGAGGCCGGCGACGACGAAGGCCGCCATGGTCAGCGGCATTTTGCGGCCGATGCCGCCGAGATCCTCAAGCCGCACCTTGCCGGTGCGGAAGACGATCGCCGCGACCGCAGCGAACGCCGCCCCCTTGATCATCGCGTGGTTGAGCGTGTGGGCGATGCCGCCGGTGAGCCCGGTGACGCTGGCATAGGAGAGGCCCAGCGTTATGTAGCCGATCTGGCCAACCGACGAATAAGCGAGCAGCCGTTTGAGGTTGGATTGGAACACGGCGATCAACGAGGCACCGAACATCGCTGCGACCGACAGCGCCATCAAGATCCAGGTGACCGGCAAGTCATGGAAGACGAAGCCGGCGCCGAACACCGAGTAGAGGTAGCGGATGAGGAGATAGACGGCGAGCTTGGTGGCCGTGGAGGCCAGGAAGATCGTCGCCACCGACGGCGCATAGGCATAGGCGTTGGGCAGCCACAGATGCAGCGGGAAGAGCGCTAGCTTCAGGCTGACGCCGACGACGATGAAGGCGAGCCCCACCAGCATCGAGCGCGTGCTCTCGACATCGCCGATCCGCTCGGCGATGAGACCGAGATTGAGCGTGCCGGTCTGGGTGTAGATGATGCCGACGCCGATGACGTAGAACGTCGCGCCGATCGTTCCCATGATGAGGTATTGGAAGGACGAGAGCAGCGCCCGCCGGTCCTTGCCGAAGGCGATCAGGGCATAGCTCGACAGCGAGGAGATCTCGAGGAAGACGAAGGCGTTGAAGGCGTCGCCTGTGATCGCGATTCCAAGGAGGCCGGTCAGCGACAACAGCAGCATTGCATAGAACCAGGCGATGCGGTCGGGCTCGATTTCCTTGGCGACCGAACGCGGCGCCAGCGTTACGACCACCGCCGTGATCGACGACACCAGGAGCAGGAACATCGCGGACAGAAGGTCGACGCGATATTCAATGCCGACATCCGGCGCCCAGCCGCCAATATGGTACGAGATCGTACCGCTGTGCAGCACCAGGAACAGGAGCCTGCCGGCGATCACCGGCCCCGCCCAGGTGACGACGAGCGCGATCAGCCAGGCAAGATTGCGCTGACGGAACAGCGCAACAAGCAGCGCGCCCAGGAGCGGCAGGACGACCTGGATGATCGGCAATTGCTCGTCGATCAATGCGGTTCATCCTGGCTGAAGATTTCGGCTTCTTCGACCGTGCCGTAGGCTTCGTTGATGCGCACGACGAGCGCCAGGCCGAGCGCCAGCGTGGCGACGCCGACGACGATGGCGGTGAGGATCAGCACATGCGGCAACGGGTTCGAATAGACTTCGATGCCGTCCTCGATGATCGGCGGGGAACCGCCGAGAATTTTGCCGGCCGAGAGATAGAGCAGATAGACCGAGGTCTGGAAGATACCGAGGCCGACCAGCTTCTTGATCATGTTGCCGCGGGCGATGACGATGTAGAGCCCGCCGACCATGAGGAAGATCGTGATCCACTGATTGTAGTGGGCGATGATTTCTTCCCAGCCGCTCATGACCGCCCCCTCCCGGCAAAGGCATAGAACAGCGCCAGCATCGTTGACGCGACGGTGACGAAGACGCCGATCTCAACCAGGAAGATGCCCCATTCCTGCGCAGCGTGGTGGTCATCGGCGAGCGCGTAATAGTCGAGGAAATTGTGCCCGGCGAAGAGGCCGTAGAGGCCGACGCCGAGATAGATGAGGACCCCGATCGGGATCAGCGCTTCGAGCAGCTTCAGCGGCACCAGCCGCTGCGCGGCCTCGATGCCATAGATGAGCGCGTAGAGGATAACCGCGGCGGCGACGATGACGCCCGCCTGGAAACCGCCGCCCGGACCATAGTCGCCGAAGAACTGCACATAGAGCGCGAAGAGCAGCACCCAGGGCAGGATGAACTTGGTGGCGACACGGAGGATGACGTCGAGACGCATGGCTCGGCTACACCCCCGTCGTCTTGCGCCGGCGGCGCAGCAGGATGAGGACGGCGATGCCGGCGGTGAAAATCACCGTCGTCTCGCCGAGCGTGTCGAAGCCGCGGTAGCTGGCGAGAACGGCGGTGACGGCGTTGGGGACGCCGGTCTCCGGCTCGACGCGGGCGAGGTAGTCGGGGCCCAGCGTATTGACGACGTTAGCCGCCTCACCAAAGGGCGGCAGATCGAGCGTGCCGATGACCAGCGCGACCGCCGTGACGCCCGCGACGAAAAGCGGGATGAGCACATTGCGGCCCGGCTTCACCTCGCGCGACTGCGTGAGATAGAGCGCGCCCAGGAGCAGCACCGTCGAGATACCGGCGCCGACGGCGGCCTCGGTCATGGCGACGTCGACCGCATCGAGCACAACCATCACCGTCGCGATGATGAAGCTGTAGATCGACGTCAGGACGACGACGCCGAACAGCTTCCGCGACAGCGCGATGCCGATCATCGTCGCCGCCAACAGCGTCAGCAGCACCATGTTGGTCGCGGCTTCTATGACGTGCCCTCCCCGCCCTGTGCAGCGTCGGCGCCCTTGGCGAGCACCGGCTTCTCGCCCGCCTGCAAGGCGGCGCGGGCGATCGCGTGCGAAGCAACCGGCCCCATGAACCAGAGGAACAACAGCAAGAAGATCAGCTTCACCGTCACCAGCGAGAAGCCCGCCACGACCATCATGCCCAGCAGCATCAGGCCGGCGCCGAAGGTGTCGCCCACCGAACTGGCATGCTGACGGGTGAAGACATCCGGCATGCGGTTGAGGCCGACCGCCGAGACGATGACGAAGAAGCCGCCGGCCACGATCAGCGCCCAGGCAATGACGGTGCGTGCAATGTCGAGGTCACCCATCGCTACGTCTCTTCCTCCTCACCACCGGAATGGCCGAGGGAGCCGTAGCGCCAGAACTTCAACACGGCGAAGGTACCGACGGCGTTGAGCAGCGCGTAGAGGAGCGCGATGTCGAGAAATTCCGGGCGGTCGATGAAGAAGCCATAGAGCGCCAGGAGGAGGATCACCGCCGTCGCCACCGCGTTCGAGGCGACGAGGCGGTCGAAGGTGGAGGGGCCACGCAGGGCGCGGACGATCATAAGCGTCAGGGCAACGAGGACGGCGGCAATGCCGGCGACAAACATCAGGCGCCCCCCTCGAAGCGACGGACGCGGCGGTCCATTTCACCGGTGAGGAGGTCCGAAGCGCTGGCGTCGGTGAGAGCGTGGACGACCAGTTCGCCCCGGCGCCTGTCGACCTCGACGGTGATCGTGCCCGGCGTCAGCGTGATCGAATTGGCGTAGGTGGCGACACCAACGGCGGTCTTTGGACCGATCGGGGCGCGGATGAGGCGCGGGCTGATCGGCAGGCGCGGGTCGAGGATGATGCGCGTCACGGCAAGGGTGGACTTGACAATCTCGCCGAACAGCCAAGGCCAGTAAAGAAAGCCGCCGATGAGGCGCTCGACCGGCAGACCCTCACTGTCGGAGATGCCGGCGATCCTGACAAGGAAAGCGACGACGAGCGCCGACACCGCCCCCGAGCCGACCAGCCACGCCGAGTAGTGCCCGGATAGCAATAGCCAGAAGGCGAAAAGCAATAGGGCCTGGGCGATGAAACGCATCCGGTCCGCTCCGGTCTCAACGCACCCGCCACCGCGCCGAAATCGGCCAGCAGGCTTTGCGTTACACGCACTTGTTATGACGGGATCGGCAGAACGCCAAGCTTTGGCGCCCTTCCGCGCTTGTGGTCCCCGACTTCAATCACGATCTAGGCTGCACCGCCCGCAATTCGATAGTTTCGTTGTGTCGCACCCCGTGACCCGTAGGAGGATCCATGTCCGTCTCCAGCCGAGAGAAGATCGTCAAGACCGATGCCGAATGGCGCGCCATCCTGACGCCCGAGCAATATCGCGTGGCGCGGCAGCAAGGCACCGAGCGCGCCTTCACCGGACCCTATTGGGACGAGCATCGTGCCGGCCTCTATCGCTGCGTATCGTGCGGCGAGCCCCTGTTCCGTTCTGAAACGAAGTTCAATTCCGGCACGGGCTGGCCGAGCTTCTCGGCGCCGGTCGACCCTGAAGCGGTGGAGGACAAGGTCGACCGCTCGCACGGCATGGTTCGAACCGAGGCGCTCTGCACCCGCTGCGACGCCCATCTTGGCCATGTCTTCCCCGACGGCCCGGCCCCGACGGGCCTGCGCTATTGCATGAATGGGACGGCGCTTGATTTCGTGCCGGACGAAGGCGGGGCCTAGCCCCGCCTTGGCCGCCTAGGTGGCGGCCTCATACATCTCCGCAACGCGATCCCAATTGATCAGGCTGTCGACGAAGGCCTCGAGATATTTCGGCCGGGCGTTGCGGTAGTCGATGTAATAGGAGTGCTCCCACACATCGCAGCCGAGAATCGGCCGGGCGGCATGGACCAGCGGGTTCTCGCCGTTTGGCGTCTTCATGATTTCGAGCTTGCCGTTCTTCACGGCGAGCCAACACCAGCCCGAACCGAACTGGCCGACACCGGCCTGAACGAAATCGGCGCGGAATTTGTCATAGCCGCCAAGATCGGAATCGATCGCCGCCTGCAGGGCACCGGGAAGCTTGTTGCCGCCGCCACCCGCCTTCATCCACTGCCAGAACTGGATATGGTTGTAGTGCTGTCCGGCATTGTTGAAGAGACCGGCATTCTTGCCGAAGCTCTCCTTGACGATGTCCTCAAGGCCTTTGTTCTCCAGCCCCGAGCCTTCCAGCAGCTTGTTGCCGTTGGTGACATAGGCCTGATGGTGCTTGTCATGATGGTATTCGAGCGTCTCAGCGGACATGAAAGGCTGAAGCGCGTCATAGGCATAGGGAAGTTCTGGCAGCTCGAACGCCATCGTTTGTTCCTCCTAGTGATTTCGGAGCCGGGAAGGCCTTGGCAGCCTGAGATGTCCCTGACATAAGCGGCTCGCCGTTTGTCAGCAAGGTCACCCATGGCGGGGGGCGAGCGCTTCGCCAGGATTGCCTACTTCGTGAGGCCGAGTGTAGAGGTTCGGTCGACCGGCCTTCGGAGCAGATCTCTATGGACGAGTTGATCGAACGCATCGAGCGAAAGGCGGGCCTCTCCCCCGAGGCGGCGCGCAAGTCGATTGCGACGATCCTCACTTATCTCGACAAGAACGCCCCGAGACAACGCATGGTCGAACTTTACGCCGCCGTGCCCGGCGCGGAGGCGTTGGTCGGCAAGCGACGCGGCGGCATTTTCGGCATGTTCAACAGCGGCTTGGCCGGCATCTACACCCAACTCGCGGCGGCCGGGTTCTCCCAGGAACAGATGCAGATGGCCGGGGAAGAGGTCGTCGCCTTCGCCCGCGAAAAGGTCGGGCATGACGCGGTGGAAGATCTGATCGCCAAAACGCCTGGGATTCGCCAGCTTTTCTGACCGGACGCGGATTCGTGCCATCGCGGCACAGTTTCGCCCGGCACGCGGCTTGAAGCGTTGTACCCATCAACATGGATGGGCCGATGCATCGCCGCCAGTTCCTCACGCTCGCCACGACAGCCGCCCTCGCCCCCGTGATCGCGGCCCCCGCCCGCGCGAACGGACCCCTTGTGACGGCTCAGCTGCGCGGTTCGATTAGCGGCGCGGAGCTCGGCCTCCGCCCCAGCGCCACGGACGATCAGAGCCAGATTCTCCAGGCGGCAATCAACACCGCGGCACAGAACGACCGGACGCTGTTTCTCGCGGCGGGCCAATATCTTGTCTCGAACATCTCGCTGCCGGCGCGGGCCCGGATTACCGGCATCGCCGGTGAGACGCGCCTGACTTATACCGGCGCCGGCTACCTTGTGATCGCCGATGGATCGGAGCTGGTGCGGCTGACGGATCTCGTTTTCGACGGCGCCAATCGCCCGCTCGGCGAATATGTGCCCGGTACGGTTCATCTCAGTGACGTTCCCGACGCGGTCATCGAGGGCTGCCACTTCATGGGAAGCGGCCAGTCGGCCCTCGCCTTCGACCGGTCGGGCGGACGAATCACCGGCAATGTCATCTCCGGTGCGGCCGAGGCCGGCATCCGCGCGATCGAATCGACCGGCCTTTCCGTCACCGACAACACCGTCAGCGACTGCGGCAATGCCGGCATCCTCATCTACCGCTGGACCCCGGGCGAGGATGGTTCGCTGGTGCTGGGCAACCGGGTCGAGCGGATCCGTGCCGACAATGGCGGAACCGGGCAATATGGCAATGGCATCAACGTGTTCCAGGCGCACAATGTGACGGTGTCGCAAAATCGGATTGGCGATTGCGCCTTCACCGCGGTGCGCGCCAACAGCGCCGACAATGTGCAGATTACGGGCAACAATTGCAGCCGGCTTGGCGAAGTGGCGATCTTCTCCGAATTCGCCTTCGAGGCAGCCGTCATCAGCGACAACATTATCGACACGGCCGCCACCGGCATCAGTGTCGCGAACTCGGACAGCGGCGGGCAAATCGCCGTGGTCAATGGCAACATCGTCCGCAATCTCACCGGCGAGGGCCCCTACCCCGACGACGCGCCCGGATTCGGTATCGGAATCAACGTGGAAGCCGATTCGGCGGTGAGCGGCAACGTTATCGACGGCGCGCCTCTTGCCGGCATCTGGCTGGGCTACGGGCCCTATCTCCGCGACGTTGCGGTGACCGGAAACGTTATCCGCTCTTCTCCTGTGGGAATCACCGTCAGCGTCGTCGAGGGCGTTGGCGCTGCCTTGATTTCCAACAATCTCATCGATGGAGCGAGCGGCGGGGCCATCGTCGGGATGCGCTGGGCGGACGCCGCGACCGGTGACCTAACCCTTTCCGGCGCCGAAGATTTCGACTGGCTGACGATCTCCGGCAACAGAACAGCCCGCTAGCGGCTCGACAAGTTGTCCTGAAAACAGGCTTGCTGCACTCCGGCTTCCGTCGGATAACGTCCCTTTGTCTGTTTCACGCAGCGGGGTTCACCCGTTGCGCGGCGCTGTTGCGGCAAAGCCGACAGCGCCGAAGTACAGTCGGCGGCGCTTACTTTTGCCCGCAGGCTGCGGGGGGAAGGTTGGACAGCGACCGCATGATGGCCAACAGATTGTAGGCTTCAGCTTTGCCCCGGTTTTGACGGGCTGCTTGCGATCCCAGGTGACTTTTCGGCCAAGCGTTCCAGGTCCGGTCTTCCCCCTTTTCATTCTTGGCCGACGATCGAATTGAGGCCACGGCCCTGACCATTCACCGTCTGAGCGACGAGATCATCAACCGCATCGCGGCGGGCGAGGTGGTCGAGCGGCCGGCCAGCGTCGTCAAGGAACTCATCGAAAACGCCATCGACGCCGGCGCCCGGCGGATCGAAATCGCCACCGCGGCGGGCGGCATGGCGCTGATCCGCATCTCCGATGATGGCGCCGGCATCTCGCGCGACGACCTCACACTGGCGGTCGAGCGGCATTGCACGTCGAAACTCAAGGGTGACCTCAGCGCCATCGAGACGCTCGGCTTTCGTGGCGAGGCGCTGGCCTCGATCGGCGCCGTCGCTCGCCTCGGCATCTCAAGCCGGCAGCGCGGCAGCGACCATGGCTGGCGGGTCGGCGTCGAGGGCGGCCATATGCTGGATATTCAACCGGCGGCGATTTCTCCCGGGACACAAGTTGAGGTGCGCGACCTCTTCTTCGCGACGCCCGCCCGCCTGAAATTCATGAAGTCCGAGCGGGCCGAGGCGGCGGCGATCAGCGATGTCGTACGGCAGACGGCGATGGCGCATCCCGAGGTCCGCTTCGTCCTTTCCGGCAGCGACCGCGCCCTCACCGACTTCGCCGCGAGCGGTGAGGACGGGCGGCTGCAGCGGATGGAGCAGGTTCTCGGCGCAGAGTTCCGCGATAACGCCATCGCCATCGACGCCGAGCGGGAGGGCATCCGCCTGACGGGCTTCGCCGGACTGCCAACGTTCAATCGCGGCAATTCCTCGCGCCAGTTCTTCTTCGTCAACGGCCGACCGGTACGGGACAAGCAGCTTTTCGGCGCCCTGCGCGCCGCCTACGCCGATTTCCTCTCGCGCGACCGGCATCCGGTGGCCGCTCTGTTCATCGAAGCGCCGGCCAAATTCGTTGACGTCAACGTCCATCCGGCGAAGGCCGAAGTGCAATTCCGCGATCCCGGGCTGGTGCGCGGGCTGGTCGTTGGCGCGATCCGCGAGACGCTCGCCGAGGCCGGCCATCGTTCTTCCTCGACCGGCGCCGCGGCGATGCAGAACGCCTTCGCGCGGCGGCAACCGGCCTTCGCGGCGCAGACGATGCGCCATTATGCGCCGTTCGATCCGCCCCCATCGCCGCAGCGTGGCTTTGGTGAGGACGGACAAACGGCGCTTGCCGATATCGGCGTCAGCGCCGATGTCCGGCCCGATGTCATTGCGGCGATGCCGGCCGACGCGGTGTCGCGCCCGCTCGGCGCGGCGCGCGCCCAGCTGCATGAAAACTACATCATCGCGCAGACCGAGGACGGGTTCATCGTCGTCGACCAGCATGCGGCGCATGAGCGGCTCGTCTATGAGCGCCTCAAGGAAGAGATCCGCGCCAAGGGTGTGGCGACGCAAATGCTTTTGGTTCCGGAGGTCGTCGATTTGCCGGCCGAGGATGTCGCCCGCATTGCGGCGCGCTCTGCCGAACTGGCGGAGTTCGGCCTGGTGCTCGAGGCCTTCGGGCCCGGCGCTATCGCCGTCCGTGAGGTGCCGGCCCTTCTCGACGGCGTCGACATCAAAGGCCTCGTCAACGACCTTGCCGACGAACTCGGCGAACTCGACTCGGCGGCGACGCTGGAACAGCGCATCGACAAGGTCGCCGGGACCATGGCCTGCCATGGTTCAGTGCGTTCGGGGCGACGGCTCCGCCCTGAGGAGATGGACGCGCTGCTGCGCCAGATGGAAGGGGTGCCTTATTCCGGCCAGTGCATTCACGGCCGGCCGACCTATATCGAGTTGAAGCTCACCGATCTCGAGCGGCTGTTTGGACGGCGGTAGTAAGGATTTGCGCCAGCGCCGACGCCGAGACTACACTGGGCGGCAGCGCGGAGTGAGGCGATTGAACCGTATCGATATTTCGGGTCATGGCGGCGAGGCACGCATCCGCTATCTCGACGGCGACTACCAGGTGATCTCGCCGGGGTCGTTCGTGCGCTGCGCCGTGACCGGCGTGCCGATCCCGCTCGAAGAACTGCGCTATTGGAGCGTCGCGCGGCAGGAGGCCTATGTCGATGCCGCCGCTTCGCTGACGGCGCATCAGCGGGCCATGCAGAAATCAGAGACCGGCGGCTGAACGGCGCTTGCTGCGTCCAGTGCGAACGGCCTCGACCGTCGCGGCGATGAGCCGGCGGACTGCATCGGCTGATTCAAACTGAAGTTCGACCGCGAATATTTCGCTGCGCTCGCGCAATTCGCCGGCGCGTCCCTCCGCCCCGGCCAGCCGGGCGTGATCCTTCTCCGTCGTCACCAGCCGAATGGCGCCGGCATTGGCATGGGCAAGCAGCGCCTCGGCCTCAGCCTCGGTGTAGAAATGATGGTCGGGAAATGACGTCCTGCCCGCAAAATGCGCGCCGGCTTCTTCCAGCGCCGCAAAGAACTTCTCCGGTCGGCCGATGCCGGCGAATGCCAGGAAATTGCCTCCCCGCCAAGCGTCGGGCGTGATCGGCGCAAGGCGCGCCTGCATGATCTGTTTGCCGGCCTTCGCGGCCAGGCGGATGAGACCCTTCGGCGCCGCTCCCTCGCCGACAATGACGATGGCGTCGGTCAAGGCCAATTGCCCTGGTAGCGCCGCCCGGAGCGGTCCCGCGGGCATCGCCATGCGGTTGCCCAGCCCAACCGCCGCGTCGGTGACGACGAGCGTCAGATCCTTGCCGAGCGATGGATTCTGGAAGCCGTCATCCATGATGATGAGGTCGACGCCGGCCTCTTCCAAGATCCGGGCGCCGCGCGGGCGATCGGCGGAGACGACAGTCGGACCGATCTCGGCGAGCAGGCGGGGCTCGTCGCCGACCCGGCGCGGATCGTCCTGGCCGCCGACCAGCAGTGGGCCGGGCTCGGCGCCGCCATAACCGCGGGTGAGAAAGCCAGGCTTCAGCCCAAGCTCGATCGCAATCTGACCGATGGCAATTGCCGCCGGCGTCTTCCCCTCGCCGCCCGCCGTATAGTTGCCGATACAGACGACCGGGATGGCCGGCCAGTATTCCGGCTTGCGGCGCATGCGGCGCGCGACGCTCTGTCCGTAGAGCCAACCCGCTGGCGCCAACGCCAGTGCCACGGGGCCGCGCCGCGCCCAGAAATGCGGGGGCCTCATGGTTTCGCGCCGGACTTATCCAGATAGGGTTGCAGGGCGTCCAAGGTGCGGCCGAGAGCCCCGGCGAAAGTTGCCATGGCGGCCTCAGCCGATGCTGTCTGCCGGCGAAGCGCGGCCGGATCGTCGAACAGGCGTCCGACCTCCTGGGCCAAATCCTCGGGCGTGACGACGGCGACGGAGCCACCGGCTGCTTCCAGCACCTCATAGATGGCGGCGAAATTGCCGGTCAGCGGCCCGTGCAGGACGGCGGCACCGAGCGCCACCGGCTCCGCCGGATTGTGACCGCCGACAGGCACCAGCGACCCTCCGACGAAGGCGACATCGGCCAAGCGATAGAACAGGCCGAGCTCGCCCAGCGTGTCCGCGATCATGATTCCCCCTTCGGGCGAAAGGCCGCGATCATTGCTGCGGCGCCAGTGCGGGATGCCGCGATCGGACAGCATGGCGGCGATCTCCGATCCGCGGACAGGGTGACGTGGAACGATGGCAGTGATGAGACCGGGATAGCGTGCGGCGAGGAGGCGGTGCGCCTCGGCGACGATCTCGTCCTCACCCGGATGCGTGCTGGCGGCGAGGAAGAACGGACGGTTACCGAGGCGGCCGCGAAGGTCCGCCAATGTCACCTCGTCGGCGTCCGGCGGCGCCATGTCGAATTTGAGATTGCCGACGGCCCTGGCCTCGCGA
The DNA here is from genome assembly GCA_963732865.1 of uncultured Alphaproteobacteria bacterium. Lineage (GTDB taxonomy): Bacteria > Pseudomonadota > Alphaproteobacteria > Rhizobiales > Kaistiaceae > JADLGL01. Next base: position 95,463 of record CAVTBC010000003.1, read on the forward strand.
ATGCCGAGCCGGGCGAGGCGCGCGGCATCTTCGTCCGACTGTGTCAGCGCAAGGGCGATGCGGCTGAAGATGCGGCGCGGGGCGCGCCCGAGGAATCGCCAGCGGCGAAAAGACCGGTCGGACATGCGCGCATTGACGATGACATGCGGCACGTTGCGGCGCGCCAGCTGATCGGTGATGACCGGCCAGATTTCGGATTCCACGAAAAGGGCCAGATGCGGCTTCCAGTGATCGAGGAAGCGACTGACAAAGGGAACGATGTCCACCGTCGCGAATTGATGCAGCACGCCTTCCGGCGGATTGCGCGCCGCGGTCGTGGCGCCGGTGACCGTGATGGTGGTGAGGACGACAAACCAGCCGTCGGCGGCCAGGCGCCCGATCAATGGCAAGACTGCATTCGTTTCGCCGACCGAAGCGGCGTGGACCCAGATCACTGGCCGGTCGGGTCGCGGCATACTCGCTATGCCGTAGCGTTCGCCTCGCCGCTCCCGGACCTCGAGACCGCGTCCGGCCCGGCCGTTGAGCCACATCGGTATGAACGGAATGAGGAGCCGCCCGGCGAAGCCGTATGTGGCCAGCACGGCGCTCCCGACCGGCTCAGCCATTGCGCCGGTCCACGATAGCGTAGGCACGCTCGGTGATGCGGTTGAGTTCTGCTTCAAGCGCCAAGCGTTTGTGTTCAATGGCCGCGTCGTCGGCATCGGCGGGCACGGAGATGAAATCGCCGGCCACCATCGCCATCCGGCCGAAAGGCAGATTGATGCTGGTCCGGTCCCACGAGCCAACGGTCTTGCGCCGGCTGGTTGCCAGCGCCAGCGGCGCGATGGGGACGCCGGAGGCGCGGGCCAATTGGATGATCCCGGCGCCGGCCCGGCGGGCGACGGTGTTGGAAAGGTCAGCCGTGAGACTGACGGACTTGCCCTCCTTGAGGGCGTTGCGGAGCTTGAGGAATCCGGAAATGCCGCCGCGCTCGATGATCTTGTTCTGGTCGCGAGCCGCCGAGCCGCGAACGGTCTCGACCCCGAGCTTCTCGGCGACGATGGCTTGAAGGTCGCCATCGCGATGGCGGGAGATCATCGCCACGATACGGTGATCCCGGCGGCGCACCGCGGGCAGCAGGAGATGCTGGCCGTGCCACATGGTAATGATCAGCGGCTCCGACAGATCGAGCGTCGCGTAGTCGACTGGGCCCTCATAGGTGAGCCGGTTGGTGGCGCCGACCAGCCGGATATAGCGGGCGGCCAGGCTGCCGATCATCCGGCGGACGCGCCGCGACTGGCCGACACGCTTCCACGTACCGCCAAGCAGCGATTTCCGCCGCTGCACAGGTTCCGGGATTCCCTCGCCCTCCCCGATCGCCACCGCGCCGCCCCGCTGGTTGCCGTCGGCCGGATCGCTATCCGGCGTCGAGTTCCGGTTCCAGCAGCCGATGCAGATGCACGATGTAGTACCGCATCATCGCGTCATCGACGGTCTGCTGGGCCTTGCCCTTCCACGCATCATAGGCGAGGCGGTAGTTGGGATAAATGCCGACGATTTCGAGTTCGGACAAATCGTCAAACTCGTTTGACGATAAAGACTTAAGCCGGCCGCCAAAGACGAGATGCAAAAGCTGGCGGGGAGGATCGCTGGCCATTTTCGGTTGTGCCTCGGGAAATGGGGATCATGTCTGGTTGCCTGGACGAACGGCTAGGGCCGACTTGGACAGGCGCATCAGTTCGGAACAAAGGGCCGGTGGGCCGGCGACCATGGCGCCGTGGGCCGTCTCGGGCCGATCGTATCGGGGCTGGCTTCCGTCGAGATTGGTGAGAAGTCCTCCGGCTTCGTGCACCAAAAGGTCAACAGCGGCAAGGTCCCAGTCCTGTGCATTCGGCTTGATTGCTGCGCCATCGAGTCGCCCGTCGGCGACACGCGCAAGCCGGTAGGCGAGCGAAGCATAGAAGACAGACGTAGCCCGGATCGGCGCGGCATCCGATATCGCTCCCAGTAGGCGCTGCGATACCGCCAGCGCCGCGCCATCGAGCTGCTGGCGCGCCGAGACATGGACAGGCTCGTCATTGCGGAAGGCGCCCCCGCCGGCAATCGCGCGGAAGAACTCGTGCCGGGCAGGCGTGGCGACGACACAAACGATCGGGCGCCCGGCCTCGACGAGGGCAATCGGGATGGTCCAGTCGGTGGCGCCCGCCATGAAGGCGCGCGTGCCGTCGATCGGATCGACAATGAAGGTCCTCTCAGCGGTCAGCCGACTTCCGTCATCCTCCAACTCTTCGGAGAGGAAGCCGTAGCCCGGGCGGGCGTCGAGCAGCAGCCGGTGCAGCAACCGGTCGACTGCGATGTCGGCCTCGGTCACCGGCGAATTGGCGCCCTTGGTCCACGACCGCGCCCCATTGCGGAAGAAGCCGGTCGCAATCTCGGCCGCCTCGCCGGCCGCTGTTGTCAGAAGGTCGAGTTCCTGTTGGAGGGTCGGTTTCGCGTTCACCGACCAGCGACCGTCATCCCCTCAATCGCGACCGTCGGGGCGTTGGTGGTGAAGCGATAGGTAAGGTTGTTGGCGGGACGGAGCCGGGCAAACATGTCGCGCAGGTTGCCGGCTATGGTGATCTCGCTGAGCGATTCGGCGAGTTCGCCGTTGCGGATGTGAAAACCGGCGGCGCCGCGGCTGTAGTCGCCGGTGACGGTATTCACCCCCGCTCCGATCAGATCGGAAATGAAGACGCCGTCGCCGACATCGCGGATCAGCTCCTCCGGCGAAACGCTGCCGGGCATCAAGGTAAGATTGGTTGTTGACGGGCTGGTGCTGCCGCCACCCCGCGATGCGCGGCCATTGGTGGCGAGGCCGAGCTCACGGGCGGTCGCCGTGTCGAGCAGCCAGGCCTGGAGCACGCCGTCGGCGACGAGATCCAGCGCCGACTGGGCGACGCCCTCGCCGTCGAAGGGACGCGAAGCAAGCGCCCGGCGGCGGAGCGGATCGTCGGCGATATTGATGCCGGCGGCAAAGATGCGCTTGCCGAGATCGCCGCCGAGGAAGGTCGTCTTGCGCGCGACCGAGGCGCCGTTGATGGCGCCCGCGAGGTGGCCGATCAGGCTTGAGGCGACGCGCTCGTCGAAGACGATGGTCGCCGGTCCGGTCTTCACGCGGCCCGGATTGAGGCGGCGGACGGCGCGCTCACCTGCGGTACGGCCAAGTTCGGCGGCCGGCGTCAGATCAGCGAGATGATTGCGAACGGCGTAATCATAATCGCGCTCCATCCCCTGCCCTTCGCCGGCAATGGCGATGGCAGTGAGCGAATGGCGGGAGCGCAAATAGGAGCCGGCAAAGCCGTCGCTGGTGGCGAGCACCAGACCCTCGACCGACCAGCCGGCGCTGGTGCCGCCGGAATTGGTCACGCCGGCCACGGCGCGGGCGGCGTTTTCCGCCTCCTGTGCCCGGGCGGTGAGGTCCTCGACGGTCGGAATTGTCTCGTCGAGCAGATCAAGGTCGGGCCAATCGGTCGCCAGACGATCCCTGTCGGCAAGGCTGGCATAGGGATCCTCGGGCGCCACCCTGGCCATGGCGATGGCGCGTTCGACCAGTTCCTCGGACGGCATCAGGCTATTGGCCGAGACGCTGGCATTGCGTTTGCCGACGAACACGCGGAGCGAAAAATTGTCCCGCTCCGAGCGCGTTGTCTCCTCGACCTTGCCGAGGCGCAATTCAATATCGAGCGACACGCGGCGGAGAGAAACCGCGTCGGCGCCGTCGGCCCCGGCGCGCTTGGCTGTTTCGACGAGGCGCGCGGCGCGGTCGAGAAGGTCGGTCTGATCCATCAAGGCTGTCATGGGCCCTGTAGTAGGGTCGCCGCTCGCCAGCGGCAAGGGCAGGCAAGGACCGAAGGGCGAAATCCCCTTATGCCAGAATCCGTTCCAGCTGGCGCTTGAGATCGTCCTTGATCGGCGCCGCCGCGTCGATGATCGCTTCGACCTTGCCAAATTCGAGGCCGCCGAAATGTTCGACCGGCGGTTCGATCAAGATGTCGGGCTTGACCCGCTTCAGCTTCTCGTCGGTGACGGCGTGCATCATGATCATCGTCGACCCGACCAGCGCTTCGAGCCGTTTGGGAACGCGGATCGGCTCGCCGGTTTTGCGCAGAACAAGATCAATGGCAACGCAGATACCGCCCTCCGGCATGGCGTGATCGAAAGGCAGAGGATTGATGATGCCGCCATCGACCAAGGGCCGACCGCCAATGACGACAGGGCGGAAGATGAAGGGAATCGCCATCGACGCCGCGACGGCCGGAATCAAAGGGCCAGACGAAAAGGTCGTCTCCCGCCAGCCATAGAAATCAGTGGCGACCACGGTCAGCGGGATCTTGAGATCCTCGAAGGTCTCCGGAAGGCGGTTGCCAAAGGCGAGGAGCACGGCGTCGGCCGAAAGCTGACCGGCGGTGGACCGCAGCGGCCCGAACAAATTGCGCACCGTTCGCGGCCGCGCCTTCCACATGCTTGTCACCAGTTCGCGGCGGCGGTGACGCAGATCGCGGAGAAAGACCTCGATCTCAGCGCCCGTGAAGCCGGCGGCGTAGAAGGCGCCCATGATGGCGCCCATCGAAGTGCCGGCGATGATCGACGGCTTGAGACCGAGCTCGTCAAAGGCCTGCAGCGCTTTCACATGGGCGAAGCCAAGGGCGCCGCCGCCGCCCAGAGCCAAGCCTATCGGTCGATCCGTCACAATCATTTCGATCCTTCCCAACGCAGGAACAACAGCCGAGTCTCGCCGACGGCACGTTGATCCAAATCAGCGAAACCGGGCGGCAAAGAGACGGCGGCGTTTGCCGCCTCCTCCAGAACGCCGATCGCTCCCGGGACGAGCCAGCCCCCTGTTGCCGCCGAATCCAAGGCCGCCTCGCCAAGGCCGCGCCCATAGGGCGGGTCTGCAAAGAAGAGGCCGAACGGCCCGAGATTGCCGACCTCGCCGAGTTTCGTTGCGTCGCGGCGGTAGATACGGGCGCGGCCGGTAAGGTTGAGAGCCTCGATATTGCGGCGGATCGTGGCGCGGGCATCGGCAGATTGCTCGACCATCAGGCAGCTCACAGCGCCGCGTGACAGCGCTTCGATGCCTAGCGCGCCAGTGCCGGCAAAGAGATCGAGCACAAGCTCGCCGCTGGCCGGGTCGCCATAGCGGTGGGCGAGGATATCAAAGATCGTCTCGCGGACGCGGTCCGAGGTCGGCCGCGTCGCCCCGGCCGGACCGGCCAGCGAGCGGCCGCGGAACTCACCGCCGACGACGCGCATTCTTCTGCCATGGTGGCCGCCCCGTCGCGGCGCGTGCGGGCGCCGCCGCCCGCGGATCGGCGACGAGAATGCCCGCTGCTTCCGCGAGCTTCTCGCCAAGTTGGTCGCGGAGCACGCGCCCCCTTATCTCGCGCACCTGCCCAACCGGCAGGTCGCCGAGCTGGAACGGCCCGAAGGAGACGCGGATGAGCCGCGTCACGGCGAGGCCGAGATGCTCCATCACCCGCTTGATCTCGCGGTTCTTGCCCTCGCGGAGGCCGATCGTCACCCAGGCATTGGTGCCCTGCTTGCGCTCCAGAGCCGCCTCGATCGGCCCATAGAGGACGCGATCGATGGCGATGCCGTCGGCGAGAGCTGCAAATTGCGCCTCGTCGACGGTGCCATGAACCCGCACGCGGTAGCGCCGCAGCCAACCCGTCGACGGCAGCTCCAGCACGCGCGCCAGCCCGCCATCATTGGTGAGTAGCAGGAGGCCCTCTGTGGTGATGTCCAAGCGCCCAACGGTGACAACGCGCGGCAGCATTTCCGGCAGGGCCTCGAATACAGTGCGGCGGCCCTCCGGGTCGCGCGCCGTGGTGACCAGACCTTTCGGCTTGTGGTAGAGCCACAGCCGCGTTGGCGACTTCATCGGCAGCGGCTCGCCGTCGATGAGAACGGTGTCGTCGGGGCCGACATTGCGCGCTGGCGATGTCAGGATCGATCCGTTGACGGCAACGCGGCCGGCCGCGATCCAGGTCTCCGCCTCGCGGCGCGAGCACAGGCCGGCGCGGGCCATGACTTTGGCAATGCGCTCGCCGTCGGTGGAAGCGGGTTCGGAGGGCGTGGGTTTCATGGGGCCCTTCATATCATCGGCGGAGCGCCGTGCGAGGTAAGGCTTTGGGCAAATCGACGCCGATGGAACTGGCGCTGGCGGAAGCCGAGGCGGCGGCGGCCCGCGGCGAGGTCCCGGTCGGCGCGGTCGTCATGTGGGACGGGGCGGTTATCGCGGCCGCCGGCAATCGCACTCTGGAGCTGCGCGACCCGACCGCCCATGCCGAAATGCTGGCGATCCGTGAAGCCGCCTCGGTGCTTGGCTCGGAGCGGCTTGGCGATTGCGACCTCCACGTCACATTGGAGCCCTGCCCGATGTGCGCCGCGGCAATCTCCTTCGCCCGCATCCGCAGGCTGTACTACGGCGCCAGCGATCCCAAGGGCGGCGCGGTCGAGCATGGCGTCCGCTATTTCCACTCGGTCACTTGCCATCACAGACCGGAAGTTTATGGCGGCATCGGCGAGAGCGAAGCCTCGGCTCTGCTCAAGAGATTTTTTGCCGCGAAACAAATCCCTTAGCCGCGACTGCCGACTTTCTGAATCAAGCGATCGAAGGCCGTTTCGACCGCGCTGTCGCCTGCGATCCGCGCGCGGATGGCGGCGAGGCCGGCCTTGGCTTCGGGGCTCCAGGATGCCGTGAGACTGGCGACGAGATGCGCCTGCGAAGCAAGGATCGTCCCGTCGCTGACGCGCTTCAGGCCGTTGGCGGCGAGCGTCGTCCCCGTCGTCGTGATGTCGACGATGAGGTCGGCCGCGCCTGACGCGGGGGTACCTTCGGTGGCGCCGAGGCTTTCGACGATGCGATAGCCGGCGATGCCGTGGCCGGAGAAGAAGCGCCGCGTCAGGTTGAAATATTTGGTTGCCACTTTGAGACGGCGACCATGGCGGCGGCGAAAATCGTCCGCCACGTCGTCGAGGTCGGCCATCGTCTCGACGTCGATCCAGGCATGCGGCACCGCGACCATGACGTCGGCGAAGCCGAAGCCGAGCGGCATGACGAGATCGACCCGCTGCTCCCAGTCCTCAATGCGCTCCTCGACCAGATCGAGGCCAGTGATGCCAAGATGCGCGCCGCCATTGGCCAATTCGCGCGCAATCTCACCGGCCGACAGGAACGCAATCTCGACGTCGCCGATGCCGGTGATGATGCCGCGATAGGCGCGGGAATCAGGCTGGACCACTTCCAACCCGGCCCCGGCGAAGAAGGCATTCGCCTTTTCCTGGAGGCGTCCTTTGGATGGGATGGCGAGGATCAAGGGCGGCGCCATCAGGATGCCTCCAGCCGGTCGAGCCAGAGGGCGAAGCCCACGGCCGGGATGTCATCGCCCGTACCGTCCCGATTGCGGATGAGCGACAGTAGCCGGTCATAGCGGCCGCCACCCGCGATCGGCCTGTCGTCGGCCCGGGCCGGATCGCGCAGTTCGAAGACGAACCCCGTGTAGTAGTCGAGGCGGCGGCCGAAATCGGCGGCGAAGGTCAGCCCGTCGGTGTCGATGCCGTGGCCGACCAACCCCAGCGTGCGGTGCGTGAAGCGCTCGACGGCGACGGCGAGCCCCGGCGCCTCTTCGGCAGCGAGCTCGCCCAGCGCCAGCGCCGCGTCGTCGGGCGTGCCGGCGATGCCGAGGAAGCGCCGGATCACCGAAACGGCGCGCATGTCCTCGTCCGTGCCGGCGGCGAGCGCCTGCTGCTCGACGAAGCGGTCGGCGATTTCCGCGGCGGTGCGACCTCCCACCTGCGAGATGCCGGCGCCAGCGAGCAACTCGGCCACCGCATCGGCGGTTTCGCCACGGTCGGTCGAATCGAATGCGGCCAGATCCGGCCGCGGCCGGGCGGTTTTGCCGGACAGCTCGTCAAGCTGCACGCTAAGCCGGGCGTTGTCGCCGAAGGAACGCGCGAGACGGCGGCGCCACAGCTCGGACAATGGTAGCGCATCCAGCAGCGCGGCAAAGAGCGCGGAATCGCCGATGCGCACGGTCGGCGCCTCGACGTCGAACAGCGCGATGGCGCGCAGCGCCAAAGCCAGCGTATCGGCGTCGGCGTCCATGATGTCCGTCCGGCCGATCAATTCGATGCCGGCCTGGTGGAACTCGCCGGTCTCGCCGGGCCGCTGGCGGAACACCGGGCCATGATAGGCATAGGCCGCAACACGAGCCGGATCGCCGGTGGTCAAATGATGCAGCGCAACCGGGATCGTGTAGTCGGGCCGCAAGCAGAGATCGGCGCCATCATTGGTGGCGGTGAGAAACATGCGGCGGCGCAGATCCTCGCCGGCTAGGTCGAGGAAGAGATCGGCGTCATGCAGGAGCGGCGGCTCGATGAAGGCATAGCCGGCGCGATCGAGGAGATCACGCAACCGGTCGACCGGACCGAGGGTCACGACCTGTCCCTCTGGCGCGCGAGCAGCTTGCGTATCTCGGCCACGAGGTCCGTCACGTTCGCCTCGAACTGGCCCGGCCGCTCCTCGCGCCAGGCGACGTTGTCGGCGATGTCGGCGGAAAGCTCCTTGCCGAGGGCGAGGTCTTTGATCTGGACGACGCCGCGGGATCGCTCGTCCTCGCCCTGGATGACGACGCAGGGCGCACCGCGGCGGTCGGCATATTTCATCTGTGCCTTCATGCCGGAATCGCCGAGATAGAGCTCAGCGGCGATGTCGGCGTTGCGCAGTTCTGTGACCATCGCCTGCGTCTCCGCGATGCGCTCGCGGTCCATGACGAGGACGACGACCGGACCAGCCATATCGGCGGCGTCGACTTTGCCGAGCGCCTTGAGCGCAGCAAGGAGACGCGACACGCCGATCGAGAAACCGGTCGCCGGCACGTCCTCGCGGAAGCGGCCGACCAGCCCGTCATAACGCCCGCCACCGCCGACCGAACCGAAGACAACCTTCTCGCCCTTGTCGTTCGGCACGTCGAACAGGAGCTCGGCCTCGAAGACGGCGCCGGTGTAATATTCGAGGCCGCGCACGACCGAGGTGTCGATCAGGACGCGATCGCCATAGCCGGCGGCCTGGACGAAATCCGACACGGCGCGCAATTCGGCGATGCCGGCATGCGCCTGATCGTTCTTGGCGAACACCATGTGCAGGAAATCGATGACGTCGAAGCGGCCCCCTGCCGGCGCCGGCGTCGGCAGGCCGAGACCCGTCGGATCGCCGCCGGACGCCATCGCACCGACGAAGGTCTTGGCGTTGAGGAAGCGGAAGATTGCAGCAATCTGTTCGCCGTCGAGACCAGCGCCCTTGGTGAAGTCGCCACTCTCATCCTCGCGGCCGGGCCCGAGGAGGTCGCGGACGCCGTCCATGCCGAGGCGGTCGAATTTGTCGATGGCACGCAGGACGGTCAGACGCCTGCCCGCCTCCTCGGCTCCGCCGAGCCCGGCGACTTCCATGACGCCGTCGAGGATCTTCCGCGAATTGACCTTGATGACATATTGCCCGCGCTTGATGCCGAGCGCCTCGACGGCATCGGCCGCCATCATGCACATCTCGGCGTCGGCGGCGGGTGAGGAAGCGCCAACGGTATCGGCGTCGAACTGCATGAACTGGCGGAAGCGGCCGGGGCCCGGCTTCTCGTTGCGGAAGACCCAGCCGGCCCGGTAGGAGCGGAAGGGCTTGGCGAGGCGCTCGTAGTTCTCGGCAAAGTAGCGCGCGAGCGGCGCAGTCAGATCGTAGCGAAGCGACAACCAGCGTTCGTCGTTTGGGACATCGGGAACACCCGATGTTCCTGGATCGTCCTGGAACGAGAAGACGCCTTCATTCGGCCGGTCCTGGTCAGGCAGGAATTTGCCGAGCGCATCGGTGAACTCGATCATCGGCGTCTCGACCGGTTCGAAGCCGTAGCGCTCATAGACCGCCTTGATGGTGGCGATCATCCTGTCCATGGCGCGGATATCCGCGGCGGAGCGGTCGGCGAAACCGCGCGGCAATTCCGCCTTCAGCCTGTTGTCGCTCTTGGCCATGACCGTGGAGTGCTTGGGGTTTTGGCCCCGGACGGATCGGCCCGGCGCCTGCGAAGCGCTTGGTAGCGGATCGCTATCCGAGCGGCAAGGCGAAGCGTCCCTCAGTAGCTAGAGCGTAACACTCTGATAGATCGCGAGCCCGACGACCAGAACACCAACCAGCGCGGTCAAGAGGCGTTTTGGGGCGACGCGGGTGGCGTAGCCGGCAATCGGGGCAGCGATCAGGCCGCCGACGATGAGGCCGCCGATCGCCTCGGCATGATCGAGAATGCCGCCCGCCTGATCCCAATGGCCGCTGATCAAGCCCCAGGCAAACGTCGCCGACGCCGCCAAGGTGACCAGGAACTCGACCGTGTTGACCGTGCCGATGACTTGGCGGGCGTGGGCGCCGGTGCCGATCAGGCTGCCGGTGACGACCGGCCCCCAACCACCGCCGCCGACCGCATCGAGGAAACCACCTGCTCCGCCGAGAGTGCTGGCAACCACGCCGCGCACCTTGCGCTCGGGCAGTTGGCGAAAGGCGCGGTAGAGGATGACGATCCCCATCAGACCAAGATAGCCAATCACGAATGGCCGGATAGCGTGTCCATCAATACCGGTCAGGAGATACGCGCCGGCAATAGCTCCGATGATGCCGGTCGGCGCCAGGCGCCAGAACAGCTGCCAGTCGACGTTGCGCTGCCAAAGGTGGGACGCGCCGGAGGCGGCGGTTGTGAAGAGCTCGGCCGTGTGAACGCTTGCCGAAGCAATGGCCGGCGCCACGCCAAAGGACAGCAGGACTGTGGAGGAAACAACGCCATAGGCCATCCCCAAGGCGCCATCCACCATTTGACCGAGGAAGCCGACCAGACCGAACAGGATGAAATCAGGCATGGATTTTCAGCGCTCCGTTTAGGGCGCCGGGAAGCTAAGCCTCGGCCCAATGCGCTGAAAGCAAAGCAAAACCCAACTTGCGGCCAAGCCACAGCATGGGCGTGACGTCTCCCCGGCACCGATTGGATGCGCGTGGCTTGCGTTCGTCTTGCGGCGCCAGACCGCAAAAAAGGAAAGGCCGCCCGGAGGCGGCCTTTCGGTAATCGCTGAGGTCTGGACTAGAAGTCCATGCCGCCCATGCCGCCGCCGCCCGGCATTGCCGGACCTGAGTCCTTCTTCGGAATCTCGGCGACCATGGCCTCGGTGGTGACCAGGAGCCCGGCAACGGAGGCCGCATCCTGCAGCGCGGTGCGCACGACCTTGGTGGGGTCGATGATGCCGGCCTTGATCATGTCGACGAAGGTCTCGGTCTGAGCATCAAAACCGAAGTTCTGATCCTTGTTCTCCATGATCTTGCCAACCACGATCGAGCCTTCGACGCCGGCATTGTCGGCGATCTGACGGATCGGCGATTCCAAGGCGCGGAAGACGATATTGATGCCGGCCTGAACGTCGGAGTTGTCCGACTTCACCTTCTCGACCGCACCCTTGGCGCGCAGCAAGGCCACACCGCCGCCGGGAACGATACCTTCCTCGACCGCCGCGCGGGTGGCGTTGAGGGCATCGTCGACGCGATCCTTCTTCTCCTTGACCTCGACTTCGGTGGCGCCGCCGACGCGGATCACCGCAACACCGCCGGCGAGCTTCGCCAGGCGTTCCTGCAGTTTTTCCTTGTCGTAGTCCGAGGTGGTCTCTTCGATCTGTGACTTGATCTGGGCGATACGGGCCTTGATGTCGTCCTTGGAGCCATTGCCATCGATGATGGTCGTGTTCTCCTTGGTGATCGAGATCTTCTTGGCCGTGCCGAGCATGTCGAGCGTGACGTTCTCGAGCTTGATGCCGAGGTCCTCGGAGATGACCGAACCGCCGGTGACAACGGCGATGTCCTCAAGCATGGCCTTGCGGCGATCGCCGAAACCGGGCGCCTTGACCGCCGCGACCTTGAGGCCGCCGCGCAGCTTGTTGAGCACCAGCGTGGTGTTGGCCTCGCCCTCGACGTCCTCGGCAATGATGAGCAGCGGCTTGCCGGTCTGCACCACGGCTTCGAGGATCGGCAGCATCGGCTGCAGCGAGGAGAGCTTCTTCTCGTGCAGAAGGATGTACGGATCCTCCAGCTCGACCATCATCTTCTCGGCGTTGGTGACGTAGTAGGCCGAGAGATAGCCGCGATCGAACTGCATGCCCTCGACGACCTCAAGCTCGGTCTCGAGCGACTTGGCTTCTTCGACCGTGATCACGCCTTCATTGCCGACCTTCTGCATCGCCTCGGCGATCATGGCGCCGATCTCGGTCGCGCCGTTGGCGGAAATGGTGCCGACCTGGGCAACCTCGGCGGAGGTGGCGATCGGCTTGGAGCGCTTCTCCAGATCCTTGACCGCTTCGGCCGTGGCGAGGTCGATGCCGCGCTTCAGGTCCATCGGGTTCATGCCGGCGGCGACGGCCTTGACGCCCTCACGGACGATCGACTGAGCGAGCACAGTCGCGGTCGTCGTGCCGTCACCGGCGATATCGTTGGTCTTGGACGCGACTTCGCGCACCATCTGCGCGCCCATATTCTCGAACTTGTCTTCGAGCTCGATCTCCTTGGCGACGGTCACGCCGTCCTTGGTGATCCGCGGCGCGCCGAAGGACTTCTCCAGCACAACGTTGCGGCCCTTGGGGCCGAGCGTGACCCTGACCGCATTGGCCAGAATATCGACCCCGCGCAGCATCTTGTCGCGCGCGTCAGTCGAAAATCTTACTTCCTTGGCAGACATCTTCGTTCCTCGGTGTCGTCTTGGTTTTGGGAATGGCCTCTATTGGCCGTCGATATGCGTGAGGCTGAGCGCCTATTTCTCGACGACACCCATGATGTCGGCCTCTTTCATGATCAGGTAATCCTGGCCCTCGAGCTTGACCTCGGTGCCCGACCACTTGCCGAACAGGATGCGGTCGCCCGCCTTGACATCCAGCGGAACGAGCTTGCCTGCCTCGTCGCGCGCGCCCGGGCCGACGGCCACGACTTCGCCCTCCTGCGGCTTTTCCTTGACGGTATCGGGGATGATGATCCCGCCGGCCGTCTTTTCCTCGGCTTCGATCCGACGGACGACGACCCGGTCATGTAGGGGACGGAACTTCATGCTTCAGCTTCCTCTCCTGCCGATGGCGGAAGATCCGCCAGGCGAATGACAATGTTAGCACTCGTTTGATGCGAGTGCCAACGACGGCCCGGATTTAGGAAGACGGGTGGGGGATGTCAAGGCGCGCGGGGTGGCGCCACCATTGCCCATGATACGGAAGAAGAACGCGGCGCGGTCCAAGAAATAAATGGCCAAACGACTTAAATCGGACGGGTTTTGTTAAGCCTCCGGCAATCTTTCCCGGCGCGTAGCATCGTACGTAGAATTTTCTCGGTTGGCGCAGAACGCGTCGTCGGGTTCACCCCCTGTTCACCTCCTTCTTCCGCGATAGGCGCGGCAATATTGCGATGTTGTTCGCCCTGGTCGCGGTCCCCCTGATCGCTGCGACAGGTTCAGCCATAGACTACAGTATCGCCTACCAGAAACGCACGGTCGTCCAAGACGCTCTCGACGCCGCCGCGCTCGCCGCCAACCGGCTGATCGGCATCGCCAACGACGCCACCATACGCGCTGAGGCGCAGGCATTCTTCACCGCGAATATCGCCGGCAACGTAGACCCCGATCCTGGCTTTACGATGGTGATCGACGGCGGATCCGTCCGGCTGACGTCACACCTTTCGGTGCCGACGTCGTTCCTCAGCATTCTCGGCCTCAACCACATCGACTTCGACCTCACGTCGCTGTCGACCGCAGGCGCGGCAACCTATGAAGTCGCACTGGTCCTGGACAATTCCGGGTCCATGCAGGGCTCGAAACTATCGACGCTGAAGACGGCGGCCCTCGAACTCATCAATTCCTTGTTCTCACTGTCGGTTTCCAACCCGAAGCCCAACCCGGTGATGATCGGCCTGGTGCCGTTCGCCGCCTCGGTGAATATCGGAGCGGGCTACGCGACGGCGAGCTGGATGGATCGCAATGGAATTTCGCCGGTAGCGGCGCAGAACTTCCAGACCACGACGGCGAATGGCAACGCAACGGCCTATACCAACACGTTCGCGCTGTTCAGCGCGCTGCACAACGCCTCGTGGCGGGGATGCGTCGAGGCGCGACCGAGCCCCTACGACGTCACCGACGCCACGCCAGCGGCCGGGGTGCCGGCGACGCTGTTCGAACCGATGTTCGCGCCGGACGAGCCGGGGACCGCCGGCAACCCGCTCAACGGCTTCACCAACAGCTACCTTGCCGACACGGGCGGCACTTGCTCGGCGACGGAGCAGGTGTGGGTCTCGAACTGCAACGGACTGAGCGGTCAGACCAAGAAGACCTGCCAGGCGGCCGGCGGCCACTACGTGACCCAGACGATCAGCCTCGACAACACGCAGCTGCAGGAACGGACCTGCAAATATCAGGGTGTCTCGCTGTCGAGCCAATATACCGGCGCGGGCGCCGGCCCGAATCTGAGCTGCACATCCAACGCCCTGACGCCCCTGACAGCGAGCTCAGGCACACTGGTCTCAGCCGTCAATTCGATGGCGGCGAACGGAAACACCAACATTGAGGAAGGCGTGATGTGGGGCTGGCGCCTGCTGTCGCCGACGCTGCCCTTCGACCAGGGCCGCGCTTACGACGAGGCCGGCAATCACAAGGTCATGATCGTCATGACCGACGGCGCCAACACCTACAACAGCAGCACCAACATCAACCGGTCCGAATATGCCGCCTATGAATATGTGAAATGGGGGCAACTCGGGACGACATCGACGAGCAACAACACGGTCGTGGCCGCGATGAATGCACGGACGCTGACCGCCTGCGCCAACGCCAGGGCGGCGGGGATCACCATCTACACCATCGCCTTCCAGGTTCAGGATGCGTCGGCGCGGCAGATCCTCAATGACTGCGCCAGCGATCCGTCAAAAGCGTTTGAATCCAACAACAATGCCGACCTTCTCGCCGCGTTCCGGCTGATCGCGCAGGATATCACCCAGCTACGTATCGCCGAATAGACCGCCAGGGTTTGGACTGTTTGCCGGGTGCGGCGCTTGGGCGCGCGCGCAATCATCCGACTCACTCAAATTTTATCGGTCCGGTTAAGGGGAAAGCAAAACCCTAGCGTCTAAAATTTTCGGTAAAGCGGGACCTTTCGGCCCGCAAACCGAAGAATCGGCGATGCTCAGACGCTTCCTGCAGGACAAGCGCGCCAATATTGCGATGATGTTCGGACTGGTGTCGATCCCCCTGATCGCCGCTACCGGCGCCGCTATCGACTATTCGCACGCCTATGAACAGCGGATGGTCGTTCAGGACGCACTCGACGCAGCCGCCCTTGCCGCCAATAAACTGATTGGCTTCACGGACGAAGATGCGATCTACGCTGAAGCGCTCGCCTTCTTCGATGCCAATACCGATTTACAGATCAACAGCAGTGTCACCTTGCATATGGAGATCGACGGCGGGTCGGTCCATCTGTGGACGACGCTGGACGTGCCGACCTACTTCCTCGGCATCGTCGGGGTGCATGACATTAATTTCGACATCAGCTCGATAAGCATTGCCGGCGCCGCCACGTATGAAGTGGCGCTCGTGCTGGACAATTCGACGTCGATGCGCGGCAGCAAGCTGTCGACGCTGAAGACGGCTGCCACGGACCTGATCAACTCGCTGTTCGCGCTCGCCGTCAGCAACCCGGCGCAGGACCCGGTTCGCGTCGCCCTCGTGCCCTTCGGGGCATCGGTGAATGTGGGATCCTCCAACCAGACGGCGTCGTGGATGGACACCGGGGGGATCGCTGCGGACACAGGTCTCAACTTCACCACCAACAGCGAGCAGGCCAGCTGGTGGGCGACCCACTATCCGGGCGTGACAATGCCGACCAACACTTTCGGCACATTCACCAATGCGTTCAGCCTCAATCTGAGCAACTACAGCTGGGGCGGCTGCGTGGAAGCGCGGGCATACCCGTATGACGTGACCGACGCCGCGCCGACGACCGATATCCCGGCCACGTTCTTCACGCCGATGTTCGCGCCGGATGAACCGGGCGGCGCGGGCAGCCCGAACAGCGGCTTTCACAACAGCTATCTGTCGGACACGGGCGGCAACTGCGTTGGCAGCTATACGACGACGACCACAACGACTGGGCCGCCCTGCCCCGGTTGGATGCCACAAAATTGGTGCAGCTACTTCGGCTATGGCGGCGGCGGCACGACCACGACGACAACGAACGTCGCCTTCAGCGACCAGCAACTCCAGGAGCGCGCCTGCAAGTACAACGGCGCGTCGCTGAGCTCATCCTATCGTGGCCTTGGCGTGGGGCCGAACCTCAACTGCACGGTCAATGCGTTGACGCCGCTATCGACCAGTCAGTCCTCGCTGATCTCGGCCATCAACGCGATGTCGGCACCGCAAAGTCCCGTTGCCTATACCAACATCGAGGAAGGCGTGATGTGGGGCTGGCGTGCCTTGTCACCGACCGAGCCATTCACCCAAGGCCGTGACTATGGCGAGGGCGGCAACCACAAGATTCTCATCTTGATGACTGACGGCGCCAACACCTATGTCGGCGAGAGCAGCAACAGCAACTTCAACCACTCGCAATACATGGCCTACAACTACACGGCCCACGATCTGCTCGGCACGACCTCGCGCACCGATAGTACCATCGAAGCGCAAATGAACGACCGAACGCTGGAAGCCTGCGCCAACATCCACGACACCGACATCACGGTCTATACGATCGCCTTCGAGGTCGATGACGACAACGCCGCGCAGATCCTGCATGACTGTGCAAGCGACGCCAGCAAGGCCTTTGATGCCGACAATGAGGCCGCTCTCATCGCGACCTTCCGCCTGATCGCGCAGGACATCGCGACGCTGCGGATCGCCCAGTAACCGGCGTCAGCCGCCGATCACAAACGCGATCGTCGCGGTCGCAGCCTTGCCGGTTGCCGCATCGTGGAAGGTCAGCGCGAGGGCATAGGCGCCTGGCGGCAGGGCCGGCAGGGTGAGCCGCACCGTCGCCTCGAATTCGCGTCTCCGCGCGTTGCCAAGTCGATCGATCGTGGCGAAGGCGTCTTCCGCCGCGACGGTTTCTCCCGTGAGCGATGTGATCGCGACATCGACCGTGAAGCGGATCCGGTACTGGTCGCCGATCGCCGTCCAGCCATAGCCCTGCGGTTCGAGATAGGCGGTTAGCGTGTCGCCGGCGGCAAAGACATCGCTGCTACGCAAGACATATTGGCCGTAGCCGTCGACACTCTCGACCAGCGCCACGGTGCGGAAACTCATCGGCGCTTCGGCCCAGAACAGCTCCACCGCGCGGTCAAAGGCGTCCCAAATTTCCGTGGGCGCGCCGTTCCGCAGAAGGGCCTCCGCATCGGCGGCGGCATCAGCCGCCTCCCCCGCGAACGACGCCGGCGCCGCCAGGGACGCGAGGCAGAAGCTGAGCAGGGCCAATCTTGTCAAAAGCAAAGCGCTGTTCCCGGTTGTCGGGACAGTCTTCACCGCCGCCGCTCCGGCGGCAAGGGCGTTTAGCCGGTGGCCCGCCAAGCCTGGCGTTTGCGATAGATCGTCGAGGGATCGATCTCCAGCGCCGCGGCGGCGCGTGGGATATTGCCGCCATGGGCCGTCAGCGCCGCTTCGATGATGCGCCGTTCCTGCTCGCGATAAGGCATGACGAGGCCCGTATCGGGGGAAAGCGCCGGGACGGCCGCGGCCTGATCGGCGAGTGCCGGACGCAGCAGATCGAAACCAATCACCGCGTCCTCGCTCAACACCGCGATCCTGCGCATGACGTTGCGGAGCTGGCGCACATTGCCCGGCCAAGAATGGACCGTAAGGAACGCCTCCGCCGCAGCGTCGAGCTTCAGCGAACGGCCCCCCTCCTCGGCGGCGAAGCGGTCGAGGAAGTGGCGGGCGAGGGCAACAATATCACCCGGACGCTGCCGCAGCGGCGGCAGGTGCAGCGGCAGCACGTTGAGGCGGTAGAATAGATCCTCGCGGAAGCGGCCGGCGGCGACCTCCGCCTCTGGATCGCGATTGGTGGCGGCGATGATGCGCACCTTGACGCTGCGCGCTCGATCGTCGCCGACGCGCTGCAGCGTCCCGTTCTCGGCAAAGCGCAAGAGCTTCGCCTGCAGGGCCGGCGGCAGTTCGGCGATTTCGTCCAGAAACAACGTACCGCCATGCGCGCGCTCGGCAGCGCCGGCGCGGTCGGCAGTGGCGCCGGTGAAGGCGCCGCGCACATGGCCGAACAATTCGCTCTCGGCCAACTCGGCCGGGATGGCGCCGCAATTGATGGCGACGAACGGCCGATCCGCGCCGCCCCTGGCGTGAATCGCCTCGGCGCAAAGCTCCTTGCCGGTGCCGCTCTCGCCGGTGACGAACACCGGCGCGCGCGACCCTGCCATTCGCGCGATCTGGTCATAGACGGACTGCATCGCAGGCGAGCGGCCGACGAAGCCCTCGAACGCAGTTGGCGGCTGCAGCGGGTGAAGCGCCTGCTCCGCCTTCTGCGGTTGCCGCCAATCGGCGATCGCCGCCTCAAGACGTTCGATCAAGCGCCGCTGGCCGACGGGCTTGGGTATGAAATCGGCGGCGCCGGCGCGCATCGCTTCCACCGCAGCGGTGATCGACCCGCTGTCGCTCATGGCGATGATCTGGCGCCCGGAGGCGACCAGCCGCGACATGCCGTCTGCACCGCCGATCGAAGCGATGTCGGCGACGACGATTTCGCGGTCGGGTATTTTCCCGGCCTCATCGGTGGAGCCGTAAGCGCGAACGCGGAAGCGCGGACCGAGATGATCGGAAAGGACACGTCGCTGCACGGGATCGGCGTCGACGATCAGCACCGCCACGGTATCGGCTTGGCTCGGCATAGCGTCCGCATTGACCCCCGGCGGCCGGCCTCCATGCGCCGCGCCACTCGCCATCGACTATCTGCAAACAGGGTAAACAATGTGTTCCCGCGCCCGGTGGCACGCGCCCTTGACCGCCAAGCAGCGGGCCTCTAGCTGACCGCGATGACAAGCGCCCCGCTTCCGCGCCGGCTCGCCGGCCTGTCCGAAATCGCGTCTTCCTTCCCCGTCGCGCTCTGCGACGTGTGGGGGGTGGTGCATAATGGCGTGGCGCCGCTCCGGCCCAGCATCGCTGCGCTGATCGCCTTCCGCCGGCAGGGCGGCATCGTCATGCTCATCAGCAACGCGCCGCGGCCGGCCTGGTCGGTCTGGGAACAGTTGGACCGGATCGGCGTTGACCGCGCCTGCGGCGACCGGATGATCACCTCCGGCGATGTTACGCGTTCGACGCTGGGCGAACGCCCCGGGGCGCGCATCTTCCACCTTGGACCGGAACGCGACCTGCCGATCTATCAAGGCCTTACCGTCGAGCTCTGCGATCTTGATTCGGCCGACCTCGTCTCCTGTACCGGGCCGTTCGACGAGCAGAACGAGAACTCCGGAAGACTATGACGGGATGTTCGCCGAGATGGCGCGGCGGGGGCTGCCGATGGTCTGCGCCAATCCCGATCTCGTGGTCGAGAGCGGCGACCGCCTCGTGCCCTGCGCCGGAGCGATGGCAGCGCGCTACGCCACCTTCGGCGGTGAGGCGATCATCGTCGGCAAGCCGCATGCGCCGATCTACGCCCAAGCCCGGCAGGAAATCGACGCGCTCGCAGGCACGGCCATCGCCACCGGACAAATCCTGGCGATCGGCGATGGGGCCGGAACCGACATGATCGGCGCGAACAAGGCCGGCCTGCCGACGCTGTTCGTCGCCTCGGGCATCCACGCGGCCGAGCTCGCCATCGATTGCGATGATGGCGCGGCAGCGCGGGTCGGCGCGTTTCTCGGGCGCAGCGGCGCACGTGCTGATTATTTCATGCCGCGGCTCAGCTGGTGAAGCGATGAACGACGGACCGGAAATCTATCGGCTCGACATCGCGGCGGACGGCCCCGCGCCCGAGACATTCCGCAACGCCGTTGTCGCTATCGGCAGTTTCGACGGGGTCCATCGCGGACATCAGGCCTTGATCTCGGCGGCCGGCGCCCTCGCTGCCGAGATCGGCAGCACAGCGATGGTGGTGACCTTCGAACCGCATCCGCGGACCGTCCTTCGGCCCGAAGCGCCGCTGTTCCGTCTTTCGCAGCCGAGCGCCAAGCGAGCCCTGCTCGGCATCGCCGGAGCGACCGGCATCGTCGAGGTCGTCTTCGACCGCACTCTTGCAGGCCTCAGCCCGGAGGACTTCGTCGAGCGTGTGCTCGTCCAGCGTCTTGCAGTTCGTGGCGTCGTGATCGGCGAAGGCTTCCGCTTCGGACAGAGGCGCGCCGGCGATGCTGAACTGCTGCGCTCGCTCGGCGCCGCAAACGGGTTCCGCGTCACGACGCTGCCGATCGTAGCTGATGCGGCGGGCGAGATCGTTTCATCCGGCCGCATCCGCGAGGCGCTGCAGCGCGGCGACGTGCCGGCGGCGAATGCGGCGCTCGGCTTCCGCTGGTTCGTGACGGGGGCTGTGATCCATGGCGATCATCGCGGGCGCGAACTCGGCTATCCGACCGCCAATATCGTGATGCCGGCGTCGACCGGGCTACGCCATGGCGTCGTGGCGGTGAGCGCCCATTGGGAGGGCGGCGACGCCATTTCCGGCGTGGCGAGCTTCGGTCACAGGCCGATGTTCGGCGGCGGCGAATCGCTGCTCGAGGTGCATCTGTTCGACCGCAGCGATGACCTCTATGGCCGAGAGTTGGCCGTCTCTTTCCTTGCCTGGCTTCGGGCACAGGAGAACTTCGAATCGCTGGATGCGCTCATCCGCCAGATGGATGCCGATTCGGTGGCTGCCCGCGCCATCGCCGCCGCCGCCGGGGAAGGCAGCATGATCGATCGCGCTTTGATGGCTGCGACATAGGCTCACGGCTTGTTGCTGAATGGTCGATCGCCTAAAGTTCGGCGCAAATCGCCTCTTCAATAAGACGAGCGCCTGCGAATCGGCTCCGTCAGCACGGCGGCAGCCCAGAGGGACCACAATGATCGTTAGTCGTCGCGTCGTCAGAGGCGTCCTGCAATTCTCGTTCGCCGCCGCCGCCATTTCGGTACTCGCCAGTTGCTCCTCCGTCACCTATGGCACCGGTGTCGGCACGACGGCCCAGACCTTCCAGGATCTGACGCGGCCGCTGAACATTCTCAATCTGCAGCACCAGGAAGGCATCGACTATGCCGCGCCGCGGCCGGAGGAGCTGACGACGCCGGCGACCGCGAACCTGCCGCCGCCGGTTGCCGCGACACAGACCACGGCGACCAACCAGGCGCCGCCGCCGGTCGGGGAACAGCTGAACCCCTGCGCCATCCGGCCCGGCGATCCGGCCCCGCCGGCCACCGACTGCACGCCCAACCCCAACGCCCCGGCTGTCGTCCAGCAGGGCGGCGGATTGTTCGCGGGAACCCCCGCCGGTCCGGGTATCCGGCAGCTCGTCGACACCTGCCAATGGTGGCAGGCGAGCTGGGACCAGTTGAACGGACCTGAGCAGGACGCCTGGGGCCTCCTCGGCTGGAACGCCACCAATTGGGGAACCGGCACCGCGACGACCGCCGGCAAGTCCTGGCGGGATCTCAACGGACGCGAGAAGCGGGCCGCGGAATCGCTCGGCTTCGACGCGGATATCTGGAACAGCTGCACGGTCCATTAGCGGACCGGCGGCCGCCGATCAGATAATCAGGTCGTACGCCGCCACGGTGAGGAAGGGCTCTAGTTCCTCGGCCATGCTGAGTTCGGTGATCAACGTGATGGCGTCGGCGAACCGGCCGGCCTGATAGGCATCGTCGCCGATCTCGGCCTTCACGTGATCCATCTCGTCATGCAGAAATTGCGCGAAGAGGGCCGGAGTCACCTTCCGCCCTTCGGCGAGGCTCGCCTGGAAGCGCATCTGCTGCCAGATCTGGACACGGCTGATCTCGGCGATGGCGGCATCCTCGACGACATGATCGAGGGGCACGGCGCCCTGCCCGCGCAGCCAGGCCTCGAGATATTGGACGGTGGTGCGGATGTTGTCGCGCAGCCCCTGCTCGGTGCGGATGCCGTCGTGCAACTCAAGCAAATCGTACTGCGAGACATTCAGATCGTCGCGCAGCTTGTCGAGCTGATTGGGGCCGGTAAGGAATTTGGCGAAGACCTCCTCGACGATCGGAATCAGATCGGGATGCGCCACCCAGGTGCCGTCATGTCCGGCCTTGGCCTCGCGTTCCTTGTCCCGGCGAACATCGGCGAGGGCGCGCTCATTGGCGGCCCCGTCACCTGGGACAGGGATGTAGGCCGACATGCCACCGATGGCGAGCGTGCCTCGGCGATGGCAGGTCTTGATCAGCAGTTCCGAATAGGCGCGCAGGAAGGCATCGCCCATGTCGAGCTGATCGCGGTCCGGCAGCAGATAGGCCGGGCGGGTGCGGAAGGTCTTGATCAGCGAGAAGATATAGTCCCAGCGGCCGCAGGTGAGGCCGACGATGTGGTCGCGGAGCTCGTAGAGAATTTCGTCCATCTCGAACGCCGCCGGCAGCGTCTCGATGAGAACGGTCGCCTTGATCGTCCCGGCCGGCAGACCGAGGGTCTCCTCGCAATAGGCGAAGACGTCACGCCACAGGCGGGCGCCGAGATGCGTCTCGAGCTTCGGCAGATAGAAGTAGGGATATGACCCTTTGGCGAGGATGGCCTTCGCGTTGTGGAACAAGGTCAGGCCAAAATCGAACAGCGCGCCCGAAATCGGCTCGCCGTCGATGGTGAGATGCGCTTCCGGCAAATGCCAGCCGCGCGGGCGCGTCATCAGCACGGCGGGCTGGTCGGACAGCTTCAGTTCGGCGCCGGTGTCGGGATCGATGTCGGTCAGCTGATCGTGCCAACGATCGCGCACATTGATCTGGCCCCCGACGAGATTGGCCCAGGTCGGCGCGGTGCCATCCTCGAAGTCGCCCATGTAAACGCGGGTCCGGGCGTTGAGGCCGTCGATCAGTTTCCGCCGTTCAACCGGCCCGGTCATCTCGACGCGGCGGTCGGCGATTTCGTCGGGGATCGGCGCAACGCGCCAGTCGCCGGCCCGGATTTCCGCCGTCTCGGGCAGGAAATCAGGCAAGTCGCCGGCATCGAAACGCGCCTGACGCAGGTCGCGCAACTCGATGAGATCGCGGCGGCGCGCGTCAAAACGACGATGCAGGCCGGCCAAGAAATCGAGCGCGGCGGGCGTCAGGATTTCGTCGAAACGGGGACCGGCGGCGCCCAAAAGAACGATGCCCGCCTGAGAGTCGGCGACGCTCATTACAGCCCTTTCGCGATTAATAGGAGAGCGGTGTTGCGGCGGAACGCAACAGGATGTCGCGTCTTACAGATCACCCGCCCCTCTCGCAGCCCGCGTTCCTACCCCTTTCACGGCCGGGGTCAAGAACAAGAACTACTCTTCTTCGGCCGCCTCGGCATGGCCCCTGGCGCGGATCATCCGCACGAACAGCCAAATTCCGATGACGACGGGCGGCACGGCCAGGGCGGTAATCAGGCCCGGATCGACGTCCATGCCAAGCAACTCAACGCCATGCGACAGATAGGAAACGAGGCCGACGACATAGTAGCTGACGGCCGCGACAGACAGGCCTTCGACCCATTGCTGCAGGCGCAATTGCAGCCGGGCGCGGCTGTTCATCGAGGCCAGAAGCTCCCGATTTTGCTGTTCCAGATCGACTTCGATGCGGGTTCGCAAGAGGTTTGCCGCCCGGGCCAGCCGATCGGAAATCTCTTTCTGCCGCGCCTCGACGCCGACGCAGGTGCGCATCGCCGGCGCCATACGGCGCTGCAGATAGGAACTCCACCGTGTGTAGCCTTCCAGCGGCCCTTCGCGGATGGCCCCAAGCCTGCCTTGGACGATCTCGTAATAGGCCTTGGTGGCGCCGAAGCGATAGGCGCTCGCCGACGACGACGCCTCAATTTCGATGGCCAGCTTGGTCAGCAATTCCAGCAGCGCGCGGTTTTCGGCGAGGTCCGGGCTGAGACCGATCTTCGTCGTCGCGTCGTAGAGCTCCGCCTCCGCGCGGGCGAGCAAGGGCTGGAGACGGCGGGCCTCCGGCAGGCCGAGCAAGGACAGCGTGCGGTATGTTTCGAGTTCGGTGAGGCGGATCACCATCGGTCCGATTTCGTGCGGATAGAGCCCTCGATCGACGAGGAGGATGTGCGTCAGGCCATCATCGTGAAGACGGAAATCGGTGGCCCCGATGGCGCGTCCGTCGCGCAGCGCCGAAACGGCCGTGGTGCCCGGATCGAGATCTTCAAGCAATTCGTCGACATCGCGGTGATCTTCGATGAGGTCGAGGCGAGTGGCGACGATGAGCGGCCCAGGCTGATCGAAGGGACCGCCGAGAAGATCGCTGAACGAAGGCGGGGTCTCCCCGACATCGGGCGGCATGTCCCAAGTGTAGGTCGTGAACTCCGAATGGGTCTCCCAGCGCAGGCGCGCCTTCGGGAACGTGACGAGGAAATGATTGTCGGCGGGCTCAGGGCCGGGCATGCCGGATTCGCGGCAGCGCTCGAGGAGCTGCTCATGTGCTCTGACGGCGCCGGCCCGGTCCGTCAGAAAGGCATAGTGGAAGACACGGCGCGGTGTCGCCACGCCCTGGAACGGCCGGGCATGGATTTCCATGAGCGCTGGCCGGCGCTGCGCATCTTCGGTGAAGCCTGCGGGCTTCGCGCCTGCGGGTCCACCGTCATCCTCCAACGTGGTCTGCATCACTCACCCCAGCCATCGCCACGCGGACGTTAGCGCAATGGCGAGCGCGTTTCATCTCACCCGAACGCCGATCAGCAAAACGCCCGCGGGCTGTCGCTCGCGGGCGTTTCGTCGCGCAATGCGTTGAGCGCTAGTCGTCGCGCGGCTGGGCAACGTAGCGAAGATAGGGCTTCACGGTGCGGAAGCCCTCGGGATATTTCACCTTCGCCTCGTCGTCGGAAACCGACGTCACGATGATGACCTCGTCGCCCGGCTTCCAATTCGCCGGCGTCGCCACCTTGTGCGTGGCGGTCAGCTGGATCGAATCGACGGCGCGCAGGATCTCGTCGAAGTTGCGGCCGGTGGTCATCGGATAGGCCAGCGCCAGTTTGATCTTCTTGTCCGGGCCGATCACGTAGACCGTGCGAACGGTTTCATTGTCGACCGCGGTGCGCCCCTCCGACGTGTCGCCAGCGCCGGCCGGCAGCATGTCGTAGAGCTTAGCGACCTTGAGGTCGGAATCGCCGATCATCGGGTAGTTCGGCGCCATGCCAGTGGCGTCCTCGATATCCTTCGACCAGCCGGCATGACGCTCGACCGGATCGACCGAAAGGCCGATGACCTTGACGTTGCGCTTGGCAAAATCGGGGGCGAGGCGGGCCATCGCCCCGAGTTCGGTCGTGCAGACCGGCGTGAAATCCTTGGGGTGGGAAAACAGGATGCCCCAGGAATTGCCGAGCCACTGATGGAAGCTGATCGGCCCCTGGGTGGTTTCGGCAGTGAAGTCAGGGGCGATATCGCCAATACGAAGCGTCATGATTGCGTACCTCATGTTTCGTTCGGGCTAGCGCCCATTGACCCGGAATATTGGTGGCCGGCCCGGCGCCAACAAGCACAGCGACGGTCGTTTTTCCAGTAAGACGAGGAAAGCATTCTCCCAAAGCCGCCGCCTGCGACCAGCCATTTCAGGCGGTCGTCAATAGGCGTAGCGGCGGAAGATCTGGGTAATGTCGCCGTGCCATTCGTCACGATATTCATCGAGAAGATGTTCGGCGGGCGTCTTCCCTGACGCCACGGTTTCTTCCAGCGTTTTCAGATAGATACGTTCATCGGCTCCACTGGCGGCATAGCGGCGACGGCGGCGCAGGCCCTCCAACGATAAATCGAGCACGCGGCGCGCGACATCAAGGGCCGTCTCGCCGCGGATCGGCGCCTTGAGGCCAAGCTTCGGCACGGCGCTGCGCAGCGTCTGCACTTCCTCGGCGGTCCAATCCTGGACGAGATCGGAGGCCGCCTGCAGCACGTCCGGTTCGTACATCAGCCCGACCCAGAAGGCCGGCAGCGCGCAGATCTTCCGCCAGGGTCCGGCATCGGCGCCGCGCATCTCGATAAACTTCTTCAGCCGAACTTCGGGAAAGAGGGTCGAGAGATGATCGTGCCAGTCGGCAATCGTGGCGCGCTCGCCGGGCATTGCCGCCAGCCGTCCCGCCATCAGATCGCGGAATGACGCTCCAGCGACGTTGTGCAGCTTGCCGTTGCGGCGCAGGAAGTACATCGGCACATCCAGCGCCCAGTCGACATAGCTCTCGAAGCCGAAGCCTTCATCGAAGACGAAGGGGAGGATGCCGGACCGGGCGTTGTCGGTGTGCTCCCAGATCTCGGACCGGTAGGAGAGATAGCCGTTCGGCTTGCCCTCGGTGAAGGGCGAGTTGGCGAAGAGGGCCGTGGCGATCGGCTGCAGCGCCATGCCGACGCGCATCTTGCGGCACATGTCGGCTTCATCGCCGAAATCGAGATTGGCCTGCACGGTGCAGGTGCGAAACATCATGTCACGGCCGAGCGTGCCGACGCGCGGCATGTATTCGCGCATGATGCCGTAGCGCTCCTTCGGCATGATCGGTGTCTCGTCGAGCGTCCAGAGCGGCGAGAAGCCAAGGCCAAGGAAGGAGATGTCGAGCGGATCGGCGCATTCGCGGAGCTGCGCCAGATGGGCGTTCAGTTCCCGGCAGGTCTGGTGCAGCGTTTCCATCGGCGCACCGGAGAGCTCGAACTGGCCGCCGGGCTCCAAGGAAATCGCACCGCCCAGACCCAATGGGTCGACCAGCCCGATGGGATGGCCGTCCTCGTCCAGGGTGTGCCAGCCCAACAGGCCGGCCATCGCTTCGAGCAGTTGGCGGATGCCGCGCGGGCCTTCGTAGGGAATTGGGCGGAGCGTACTGCCGCGAAAGCCAAATTTCTCGTGTTCCGTGCCGATGCGCCAAGCATCGCGCGGCTTCGCTCCGGATTCGAGAAAGGCGACCAATTGATCGCGCAATTCAACCAGCGTGCTGTCGGAAATGGCGAGCGCCATGCAGGCTCCAGAATGGGGCGGGACCTTAGCCACGGCGTATGCCGGCCGCAATCAACCTGCCGTGAACGGGGTATCAGCTAGTGGGTTGGCGGTCATTTGCACCAGTCGCCGAGCGCCGCCTGGACCAATGCCAGCGCCGCCACGGCAGCGGTGTCGGCGCGCAGGATGCGCGGTCCGAGGCTGATGGCGGTGACAAAGGAACGCGAGCGCAGGACTGCCCGCTCTTCAACCGAGAATCCGCCCTCCGGGCCGATGAGGACGGCGAACTGCGTTTCCTTGAGGTCACGCAGCAGGCCGAGTGTATCCGCCGGAGGCGCGGCCTCGTCACAGAAGACAATGCGCCGCCGCGGTTCGACGGAGGGCCAGGCGTCAAGCAATTGGCCGAGCGGCAGTGGTTCGTCGATCTGCGGAATCGAGAGGAGGCCGCATTGCTCGGCCGCCTCAATCGCATTGGCTTCCATGCGCTCGCGGTTCACCTTGCCGACCTGCGTGTGCTGCGTCAGGACCGGTGTCAGCAGACCGACGCCCATCTCCACCGCCTTCTGCACCATGTAATCGAGCCGCGCCTGCTTCAGCGGCGCGAAGAGATAATAGAGGTCCGGGCGACCGGTCTGTTCGCGTTCCTGGCGCTCGATGGTGAGCCCCCAGCCGCGCCGGTCGCGTTGCGTCAAGACCGCCCGCCACTCGCCATCCCGCCCGTTGAAGACGCGGATGGCTGCCCCGGCGCTCATGCGCAGAACATTGGTGAGGTAGTTGGTCTGGCCGCGGTCGAGTTCGATGACGGAGCCGGCCGCAAGCCGGGGTCTCAGAAACAGTCTTTGCATCGCGTCCGCGATCTCCTCAGGCCTTCAACACGCCGCCCGCGGCGCTTGACGCAGATAGGCCAAATCGCCACCACTCCAGTAGCGGAAAATGGAGCGCGCGTGGCCGAACCCGCCAGCAACGTTACAGAATACACCGTCTCCTCCATCTCAGCGGCGCTGAAGCGGACGGTCGAGGACGCCTATGGCTATGTCCGTGTCCGCGGCGAGATTTCCGGATTTCGCGGCGTCCACAGTTCGGGGCACGCCTATTTCGCGCTGAAGGACGACAAGGCGCGGCTGGAAGCCGTGGTCTGGCGGACAAGCCTGCAGCGGCTGAGGTTCCTGCCCGAAGAAGGCCTCGAAGTCATTGCCACCGGCAAGCTAACGACGTTCGCGGGCAGCTCGAAATATCAGCTCGTCATCGATTCGCTTGAGCCTGCCGGCGCCGGGGCGCTGATGATGCTGTTGGAGGAGCGGCGCAAGAAACTGGCCGCGGAAGGCCTGTTCGACGCTGCCCGCAAGCGCCGCCTGCCTTTCCTGCCGGCCACGATCGGCGTCATCACGTCGCCGACCGGCGCCGTCATCCGTGACATCCTCCACCGCCTCGCCGATCGCTGCCCGACGCGCGTCCTGCTTTGGCCCGTCCGGGTTCAGGGCGAAACGGCGGCCGCCGAAATCGCGGCGGCGATTCGAGGCTTTGAGGCGCTGCCGGCGGACGGCGCGCTGCCTCGGCCCGACCTCATTATCGTCGCGCGTGGCGGCGGAAGCCTGGAAGATCTGTGGCCGTTCAACGAGGAAATCGTCATCCGCGCTGCAGCGGATCTCACCATCCCGCTGATCTCGGCGATTGGTCATGAGACCGACACGACCCTCCTCGACCATGTCGCCGACATCCGGGCGCCGACACCGACCGGGGCGGCCGAGATCGCCGTGCCGGTGCGGACGGAACTGATGGCGCGCACGGACTCCGCGATCTCCCGCTGCCGCACGGCCATGTCGCGCCTCACCGAGCTGCGGCGCCGGGAACTGACCGGATTTGCCCGCGTCCTCCCCTCGGCCGATGACGTTCTCGCCCATCCGCGCCGCGCGCTCGACGAGATCAGCAGCCGGCTGGCGCGCTCGCTGTCTGCCAACGCCTTTGCCCATCGCGCCCGGCTCGACCGCGTTGCCGCCGGGCTTTCGCCCCTCGGTCTGTCACGGCTGTTGCAGCAGGGGCAGATGCGCATCAACACCACGGCCGGGCGCATGGCGCAGGCCTTGTCCGTCCATGCCGAACGGAAACGCGCGGCCCTGGCGCTGCGCGCCAAGCGGCTGCGGCCGGAGCCGATCGAGGGCCGGCTTGCCGCAGCCGCCGCGCGCATGGCCGAACTCGACCGTCGGCGGCAACAGGGCATTGGCCGACGTTTGCTGGCCTCCTGGCAGCGGCTGGAAGCGCTCGACAAGCTGCTGGACGCTTTTTCGCTGTCGAAGGAGAGCATCCTCCAGCGCGGCTATGCGCTCGTCCACGGCGGCAACGGCGTCCTGTTCAGCAAGGCGGTCGACGTCCCGGCGGGCGGGGCGCTGGAACTGGAATTTGCCGATGGCCGCGTATCGGCGGTGGCCGGCATCGGGGCCGTCAGGCCGAAGCGGCCGCGGCGGCAGACGAAAGCGCCGGATCCCGGCCAGGGATCGCTGTTCGGCCCACCCGCCTCCCCCGACGAACCGTGATGGCAACATTTGTCGAGTGTGACGTGGACGCTATGGTATTGACGATCGATTTCGTTATGATTCAGCGATTCATGCTCGGCTGGGGGTTTCAATGAAGATCAAGGTTTTTGCCGCCCTAGGGGCGCTGTTGGCCGCAACGCCGGCTCTGGCCGATGGCGGCATGGGCGGTATGGGCGCAACGCCCGGCTTCGACTGGAGCGGGTTCCGTTTCGGCGTTCACTCGGGCTACTTCATGGGCAGCGCCCTTGACGATTACACACCCGGATCGAGCTACACCTTCCCGGCAAACGGCATCTTCGGCGGGTTCCACGCCGGCTATGATCACGCCTTCGGCCCGATTGTGGTCGGCCTTGAGGCGGAGTTCATGTGGTCGACCATCCATGGCGACTATTCGAACGCCACCAACACCGGATCGGTCGACCATCATTGGGCGGGTTCGGTGAATGGCCGGGTCGGCTATGCCTTCGGCAACACGCTGCTCTACGTCACCGGCGGCATCAACTTCTCGAAGGTGACGACGGTGGCCGGTCCCACAGGCGGCCCCTATGATTCCGACTATCTGACGTTCCATTCCGGCCTCGTGCCGCATTACGGCAAGAATCTCGGTTTCGGCGTCGAGCACGGCTTCAGCCATGGCGTCTCGGCATTCGTCGAATATCGCTATGTCTTCATCGGCGACGAATCGATCAGCCTCGCCCCGACCTTTCCCGGCGACTCCCATTTCGTATCGATCGGCGGCAGCACGGTTCGCGTGGGCGTCACGCTCCATCTGGGCGGCGGCGGCCTGGGCTTGGGCATGGGTATGCACTAGACGCCGAACGACAAAATCCGGACGTGCGATGGGGGCCCCGATTTCGGGGCCCTTTTTCATTTTGCGATTGGAGAAGATGGTACAGCTGGGTGGACTCGAACCGCCGACCTCCGGAGCCACAATCCGGCGCTCTAACCAACTGAGCTACAGCTGCATTGAAGTTCGGCGGGACGGTAGGGGCTCGGCGGATTCTTTTCAAGCGACACAAAGCCGCTTAACCGCGTTGCGAACCGGCGGCGGGTAAGCCCGGCCGCTGCCATGGACGCACCCGCCATTTGCCCATATTCATCTTTCGTTAGGCATCTGCGATCGGCAATTTGGGGGCGACCTGACGGATCGCCGGCGCGCTGAATGAAGCGAAAAGGCCACTCTTATCTCGACCTCACGGCGCTGCCGGCCATTGGCGCGCTGCTGCTGGCGCCGCGTCCGGCTTGGCTGTGGCGCGCGGATGGCGGCGTGGTCCTGTGGGCGAACGCCGCCGGCGCGCGTTTTCTTGGCTTCGCGACGGTCGAGGATCTGCTGGGCAAGGACTTTGCCGGCGAACCGGCGCTGCTGCACGCCGGAGAGATCGCGGCCAACCTGACCGACACGCCGCAGATGGCACGGCCGGCCTTCGCCCGCGCCACCGGCATTGAAGAGATGTGGTGCCTGTGCAACCTGATGGCGCTCGACGACGGCACCGAAGCGCTCCTCATCGTTGCGACCGACGATGACGCAGCCGTCGATCCGCTCGCTGTCAGGGCCGGACGCCTCGTGCAGTCGATCGCCGGTAACGGCATGATCACGGCGCTCGCCCGGCCCGACGGCCGCATCCTTGCCGCCTCGGCGGGCTTCGGCGAGCTCGCCGACGGAGCGCGGATTATTGCCGCCTTGGCCGATGACATTCTTGCTGGCGGTCGGCGGCTGATGAAACGAAGCGAGACCTTCGGCGACGAGCAGCGGATTACCGGGGCCGCGGCGGCCGCCACGCCGGATGGCGCGGTCCTTTTGTTCATCTTCGGACCGGCGATCGAAGCTGCCGCACCGGTGCCCTCGCCGCCAACGCCAACCCTGACGGTCGTGACGACGCCCGTGCAGACGGGCGCGGGCCGGCCGCAACGCTTCACCTTCAGTATCGACAAGGACCAGCAATTCGCTGCCCTGTCGCCGGAATTGCGCTCCGCCGTCGGCGAGGCGAATGCCGACATTCTCGGCCATAGCTGGGCGGACATCGCCGAGCGCTTCGATCTCGACCCAGCCGGCGCCATCGCCGGCGCGTTGGCGCGGCGGGACACCTGGAGCGGCGTCACCGTCCATTGGCCCACGGCCGAGGGAGACGAGCGCGCCGCGATCGACCTGACGGCCATCCCGAGCTTCAGTCGCGACGGAACCTTCGAGGGCTTTCGCGGGTTCGGCGTCGTGCGGGCCGAACCGCGACCCGAACAAGACGCGCCCGCACCCTCCGCCGAACCGCGGCCGGAAGCGAAAGAGGAACCGCCGTCCAATGTCGTGCACCTCCATTCCGCCGATCGCGCCGAAGCCAGATCGACCGATCTGAGCGGTGATGAGCAGGATGCCTTCCGCCGGATCGCCGACGCGCTACGCGCCATCGGACGGAAGACGCCCCTCGACGAGAAACCCGACATTATCCCGCTGCAAGCGGAGGACGCCGAGCCGCCACCGGAAGTGACGGCTCCGCCGCCGCCCGCCTCCATCCCGGTCCGGCTCCTCGACCGCGTCCCGGTCGGCATCGTCGTGTTCCGCGAAGAGGCGGTCCTGTTCGCCAACCGCGCGTTCCTCGACCGACTGGGCTATGCCGATGTCGCCTCGCTGGCTGCGGCCGGCGGCGTCGATGCGCTTTTCGCCGAGGCCGGCCCTCCCATGCTCGACGAGCGGGAGACGTCCTATCGCATCCCGTTGCGCCACGCCGACGGACGACAGATCGCCGCCGAAGCGCGGCTCCACGTCGTACCCTGGGCCGACGGACCGGCGACCATGCTCTCGGTGCGGGATCCGGTGCTCCACGAGGGCGATCGCCGATTGGTCGACCAGCAGGCCGCCATGGCGCGGATCGATGAACTGGAGGCCGTGCTCGACACCGCGACCGACGGCACGATCGTGCTCGATGGGAGCGGACGGATCCTCAGCCTCAATCGTAGCGCCGAGGCCCTGTTCGGCGTCGAGGCGACGGACGTCCTCGGCAAACCGTTCACCGAGCTCCTCGCCGAGGAGAGCCGGAAATCTGCCGTTGACTACCTCGATGGGCTGGCGCGGAACGGCGTCGCCTCGGTGCTCAATGACGGCCGCGAAGTGATCGGCCGGACGCCGGCCGGGGGCCTCATCCCGCTCTTCATGACGATGGGGCGCCTGTCGGAGCGCAGCAAATTCTGCGCGGTCCTGCGCGATATCACGCAATGGAAGAACGCCGAGGAAGAACTCGTCGCGGCCCGCCGCTCGGCGGAAATCGCCAATCAGCAGAAGTCGGACTTTCTCGCCAAGATCAGCCACGAGATCCGCACGCCGCTCAACGCGATCATCGGCTTCTCCGACGTCATCATCGAGGAACAATTCGGCCCGATCGGCGTGGCCCGCTACCGCGAATATCTCAAGGATATCCGCCTGTCGGGCACGCATTTGATGAGTTTCATCAACGACCTGCTCGACCTTTCGAAGATTAAATCCGGCAAGCTCGATCTCAATTTCGCGGCCGTCTCGGTCAATCAGATCGTGCAGGAATGTGTGGCGTTGATGCAGCCGGAAGCGAACCGGCGCCGCGTCATCATCCGCACCAGCCTCGCCGACGACGTGCCCAAGGTCGTTGCCGATGAGCGGTCGCTCCGCCAGATCGTGCTGAACCTCCTTTCCAACGCGGTGAAGTTCAACGTCGCCGGCGGCCAGGTGATCGTCTCAACGGCGTTAGACCCCACCGGCGAAGTGGTTCTGCGCATCCGCGATACCGGCATCGGCATGTCGGAGAAGGAAGTCGAGACCGCGCTGAAGCCGTTCCAGCAGATCGCCACCGCCGGGCCGGCGCGGTTCGAGGGCACCGGACTGGGATTGCCTTTGACCAAGGCACTGGTCGAAGCCAACCGCGCCGCGTTCCTGATCGACAGCGCTCCCAATCAGGGCACGCTTGTGCGCATTAACTTCCCGATTGAACGGGTCCTGCAGAGCTGAAGGTTTCTTCGCCGGCTTAGCCCTTGCAGCGAAACGCGAATTGCCGCGCCGTTTAGAGCCGTTTCACATTGTACTTCTTCTAAGCTATTGAAATAACTATGCAATCTGTTGACTTGCCGGGACCGTCTTGGCAAGCATCGCGGCGGGATGGGGCTGCAATCCCTGACGGCGAGGCCTTGAACCTCGCCAAGTGGAGGAAGCGATCATGTTGAAGCGACCCGGTCGGATCGCCGGAGTTATTGCATTTGCGTCCGTCGCACTTGCCGCGGCCGCCGTTCCGGCGGCCGCGCAATTCAACAACAACCCGAACACGGTGAACGTCTATACGACGCGCGAGCCTGGGCTCGTGCTGCCGCTGTTCGATCTGTTCCAGGAAGAGACCGGGATCACCGTCCACACGGTCTATATCAGCCAGGGCGTTGCCGAACGGCTGACGGCCGAAGGCGAACACTCGCCTGCCGATCTCATCATGATGGTGGACTATGGCGAGCTGATGAACCTGGTCGACCGCGACCTGACGCAGCCGGTCCATTCCGACGTTCTCGACGAAATCATCCCGGCAAATCTGCGCGATCCGGGCGACCAATGGTTTGCGCTGTCGATCCGCGCCCGCGTCATCTACGCCTCGACGGACCCCGCCCGGGTGCCGGAGCAGGCGCTGACCTATGAGGATCTGGCCAAGCCCGAATGGAAGGGCCGGGTGTGCATCCGTTCGGGCCAACACCCCTACAACACGTCCTTGTTTGCGGCCTATATCGCCAAGCATGGCGAGGAGGCGACGCAGGAATATCTCACGGCCCTGCACGACAATCTCGCCCGCACCGCCGGTGGTGGCGACCGCGACGGCGCCCGCGACATTCTTGCCGGCATCTGCGACGTCGCGGTGGGCAATTCCTACTATGTTGGGCTGATGCGGTCGGGCGCCGGCGGCGCCGAGCAGCAAGCCTGGGGCGATGCGATCCGCGTGATCCTGCCGACCTTCGATGACGGGCTCGGAACGCATGTCAATGTTTCCGGAGCGGTCGTCGCCAAATACGCGCCGCACTACGACAATGCTGTCCGCCTGCTGGAGTTCCTGGTGTCGCCAGAAGCGCAGGACCTCTATGCGCGTGGCAATTTCGAATATCCGGTGCGGGCCGGCGTCGAGCTCGACCCGATCATCGCCAATCTGGGACAGCTGGTTATCGACCCGACGCCTGTGAGCGAAATCACCCGCTACCGGACGATGGCCAGCCAGCTGGTCGACATTGTCGGTTTCGACAACTGATCCGGCGCACGCGCAACTGACCGCCGGCGCACGGCGCCGGCCTCAGATGCAATGGCGCTGGCTGATCCCGGTCCTGGCGATTGCAGCGGCCGTGCTGTCGCCCGTCTTTGGCCTCTTGTGGTTCGCCGCCAAGGGGTCCGGCGATCTGTGGCCGCATCTCATCCAGAACGTACTGCCGACCGCAACGCGGACGACGATCATCCTGCTGCTCGGGGTCGGCGTCGTCGTCACCGTCATCGGTGTCGGAACCGCCTGGCTGATCGCCACTTACCGCTTTCCCGGACGCCGCTTCCTCGAATGGGCACTGCTCCTGCCGCTCGCGGTGCCGACCTATGTCATCGCCTACGCCTATCTCGACGTGATGCATCCGGTTGGGCCGGTGCAGACGTTCCTCCGCCACATCCTTGGCATCACCAATCCGCGCGACCTGTGGTTCCCTGAGGTCCGTTCGATGGGCGGCGCCATCTTCCTGCTCGGGCTAGTGCTGTTTCCCTATGTCTATCTGCCGGTGCGGGCGCTGTTCCTGATGCAGTCGGCGACGTTCCTCGAGGCCTCGCGCACACTCGGCGCCGGGCCTTTTTCGACTTTCGTGCGGATCGCTCTGCCGCTGGCGCGGCCGGCGGTCGTCGTCGGCCTCACCCTGTCGCTGCTGGAAGCGCTGAACGATATCGGCGCATCGGAGTTCCTCGGCATCCGCACGATGACGGTGTCGATCTACACCACCTGGGTGACCCGCAATTCGATCGAAGGCGCGGCGCAGATCGCGCTGGTGATGATGGTGATCATCCTTGGCTTGCTGATGCTGGAACGCTGGGCGCGGCGACGGCAGCGCTATGTCGGCGGCGGCCAGCGTTCGCACCCGCCGGCACTCAAGCCGATCCACGGCTGGCGTGCGGCTGCGGCGATCATCGCCTGCGCTGCACCGCCCTTCTTCGGCTTCGGCGTGCCGGCGCTCTATCTGATCTATGCCGCGGCGACGCGCATCGCCGAGTTTGGCTGGCCGCCGGAGATCGGCGGGTGGATCGCGAGCACCGTGACGTTGGCGGCGATCGCCACCGTGGCGACGGTCGCAGTCGGCTTGTTCCTCGCCTATGCCGCGCGCGTCTTGAAGCGGCGTGTCGGCAACATCGCGATGCGGCTGGCGACGATCGGCTACGCCCTGCCCGGGAACGGTGTTGGCCGTCGGCCTGCTGATTCCCGTGGCGTCGCTCGACAATTGGATCAGCGACCGGCTCGATCAATGGTTCGGCATTTCCGTCGGCCTGATCATTCTGGGTTCAGGCGCCGCACTCATCTTCGCCTATGTGCTGCGGTTCCTGCCGATCGCTGTCGGCAACGCCGAATCCGGCTTCGCCAAGATCAGCCCTTCGCTCGACATGGCGGCGCGCAGCCTTGGCGCCGGCCCGTTGGAGACGGCGGCGCGGGTGCATCTGCCGATCCTCCGTCCGGCGCTGGCGGCCGGCGCGCTGATCGTCTTTGTCGACTGCATGAAGGAACTGCCGGCCACCCTCCTCCTGCGCCCGTTTGGCGTGGAGACGCTGTCGACGCAGCTCTTCGCCGAGGCCCAGCGCGGAACCTATGAAGTGGGCGCCGTGTCGGCGCTCGCCATCGTTCTGGTCGGGCTGATTCCGGTCATCCTCCTGGCGCGCACGACGGAAAGGGGATTCCGCTTCCGACCGGCGCCGAAGACTTCCGTCTAGGCCGATGGCTTGCCCCGCCTCCGATTCATCCTTATGCGAGGGATCGGGACCGAGCGGGCCAGAGGGGCTGAGACCCAGTTGTTGCCATGAAACGGCTGGCAATCATCTTTGCTGCCGTCATCATTTTGGTGGCCGGAATCCTCATTGTCGCGCCGAAGTTCATCCCTGATGAACTGGCCCGCGCCCGTATTGCTGAGCAGATCGAGCAGTGGATCGGCCGCCCGGTGACCTTCTCCGGCGAGCCCGTGATCTCGTTCTTTCCGCGCCCCACCGTGCGCCTCAACAATGTTGAGATCGAAGACGCCGATGGTTCGGGCAACACATTCATCAGCGTCGAGGAGCTCACCGGCACGGTTCGCTTGCTGCCGCTGATCTTCGGCCGCGTCGAAGTGAGCTCGTTCGAACTCGTCCGTCCGACTATCGCCCTTCGCGTCGACGAGGACGGCAACTCCAATTGGACCTTCGCCGGGACGGTGGGGCAACGCGTTGATCAAGCCTTTGACGAAAGCGACAGCAATCCGCCCGACACCGATTTTGACGAGGTCGCGCTCGGTCGCTTCCGCATTGTCGACGGGACGGTCAGCCTGCAAGCACCCGACGCGCCCGTGGCGACAATCTCCGATGTCACGCTCGACATCTATTGGCCATCGACGGCGCGGCCGGCCACGGCCCGCGGATCGCTCACCTGGCGTGGCGAGCGCGTGGCCATTTCCGCGTCACTGACGGAGCCGCTCGAACTGATCGCCGGACGACAATCGCTTGGCCATTTCACGGTCGGCGGTAATCCGATCCACATCGCCTTCGACGGCATGGTCGGACGGAACGACCTCGATTTCTCCTTCGAGGGCGACGTCGTCGTGGCGATGGATTCGCTCCGCAATGTCATCGATTGGACGGGCGCCGCGATCGGTGAAGCCGATACGCTCGCTGAAGCATCGATCTCCGGCCATGCGCGATGGGCGTGGCCGCTGCTGTCCTTCTCCGACGCCACGATGCAACTCGACGGAAACGCGGCCGATGGGGCATTCACCGTCGACTTCAGCGGTGACCGGGTCAACATTGTCGGGACGCTTGCGCTCAATGAGCTTGATCTGTCGCTCTACGCCGATTCCTTCCTCCACGACGTGCAGTCTCAAGGGGATTGGAGCGACGTGGCGATCAGTCTGCCATTGTTCGATCATGTCGATGCCGACATCAGGATTTCCGCCGACCGGCTTGTTGTCGGCGAGACGCATCTGGAAGGCCTTGCCGCCTCCGCCATCGCCAATCACGGGGCAATCTCGCTGCGGCTGGGCGAGGCCGGATTCTATGGCGGTCGCATCCAGGCATCGCTGACCGCGCAATATCAAGCGCCGCGTTTCAGCGCCCAGGCGCAGATGTCGCTGACCGGCGTTGACGCGCGCGCCGCCCTCACCGACCTCGTCGGCGTTTCGTCGATCACTGGCCGCGCCAGCGGCGATTTGTCGGTGACCGCAGACGGCAGCAGTTGGGGCGAACTCGTGCACGGGCTGACCGGCACATTGGCCGCCAACATCACGAATGGATCGATGGTCGGCATCGATCTCTCCCGCGCCGCGGCGACGCCGACGCCAACGGTCGATGCCGTGGCGACCGGCAGCGGCGAGACCGCCTTCAACAGCTTCGATGCCCGATTGTCCTTCTATGGCGGCCAGTTGATCGCAGACCAACTCGCCGCTACCGGACCTGACTTCGATCTCACCTTCGCCGGCTGGGGCTGGCTGACACAGCCCGGGATCCACGGCAACGGCGTTGTCCACCTTCGCGACGGGACCAGTAACGAAATGCGATCTTTGCCATTCCTCCTGGAGGGGACCTGGGACAGACCCGAATTCGCCGACGATCCCGGCGCGCCCGGCTTCGATTCGGCCTCGGCGGCCACCGCGCCATGAGCGCCCCGCTTCTCCCACTGCCGGCGCTGATTGCCGATATCGGCGGCACCAATGCGCGGTTCGCGCTGCTCGGCGAAGACGGCGTGCTTGGTGACGCCGTGACCTTCCCGCTTGCAGTCGGCTCGGATTTCACGGCCGCCGTCGCCGAGCGCGTCTTGCCAAGCTTTGCCGCGAAACCTCGATCGGCGATGTTGGCGCTGGCCGGGATCGTCTCCGGCGAGCGCACCAAGATCACCAATGGCGATTGGGTGATCGAGCCGAGGGCCTTGCAGGCCGTCGCTGGACTGGAGGAGGTCGTCCTCATCAACGACTTCGAAGCGCTCGCCCTAGCCCTGCCGGCGTTTCCGGATGAGGCGCTGGTCCGACTCGGCGGCGGTCCGTTGCTGCCCGATGCGCCCAAGCTGGTGATCGGCCCGGGCACCGGGCTCGGCATTGCCGCGCTGCTCCCGGTGCAAGAGCGTTGGCTGCCGGTGGCGACCGAGGGCGGCCACATGGATTTCGGGCCGGTTACTCCGCGCGAATTCGCCATCTGGCCGCATGTGCCGCCCGATGACGGCGGCGTCAAAGTCGAGACGGTCCTTTCCGGTCCGGGCCTTGAAAACCTCTACCGCGCCATCGCAACGACGGACGGCATTGGCGCCGACCGCGTCTCGGCTGCGGAGGTGGTCGAGCGAGCGGCGCATGGCGAACGCACCGCCGGCGAAGTCCTGGACATTTTCGCCGCTTGCCTCGGCCGGCTTGCCGGCGACATGGCGATCCTCCTCCTCGCACGCGGCGGCGTCTATGTCGGCGGCGGCATCCCACCGCGGATCGTCGACCGCTTCGCCAATGGCCGTTTCCGCCAGGCGTTCGTCGACAAACCGCCCTTCGGTAAGGTGATGGAAGAGATTGCCACGGTCCTGATTACCGACACCACGCCGGCGTTCCTCGGCTGCGCCGAGCTCATCCGCAATCCCGATCGCTACATCGTCGATCTCAGCCGGCGCCACTGGCGCTAGCCGGCAGACGCGCGTTCCGATTCCAGCGTTAGCCGGATGGCGCGGTGCCAGGCGCCTATCCGCTCGGCGCGATGCGCGCGCGACATCTTCGGCTCGAAACGTCGCGCGATTGCCAAGCCGGTGGCAAAACTGTCGGCATTCGGCCAGACATGCGCCGAAGCGCCCGCCAGCCAGGCGACACCCAGCGCCACGGTCTCCTGAACCACGGGGCGCTCGACCGGGCGATCAAGGATGTCGGCGAGAAATTGCATGGCCCAGTCGGACCCGGCGAGACCGCCGGACACGCGCGCCGGCGGCGGCTTGTCGGTCTCGCCAAGGCCCTCGCTGATCGCGGCGACGAGGTCCTGGGCGGTCAGCACCGCGGTCTCCAGCGAAGCGCGGACAATATCGGCGGCGCTCATGCTCGCCTCCAGACCATGCATCACGCCGGTGGTGCTCGCGCCATGCCATGGCGATTGCGCCGTCAAATGCGCCGGCACGATGAAGAGCAGCGCGTCCGGGTCGGCGGATTGCGCCAGGCGGTCGGTTGCCTCCCAGCCTTCGGCGAGGCCGAAGGCGGCATGGGCCCAGCGAAATGCGTCGCCGGCCGCCCGGTTTCCCGCCTGCAGCGCATAGG
Source organism: uncultured Alphaproteobacteria bacterium (assembly GCA_963732865.1). Classification (GTDB taxonomy): domain Bacteria; phylum Pseudomonadota; class Alphaproteobacteria; order Rhizobiales; family Kaistiaceae; genus JADLGL01. The sequence continues at coordinate 135,583 of CAVTBC010000003.1, forward strand.
CAAGCTTGCCGCCCATGCGCGCCGCCGGGATGATCTGTCCCTTCGATTCCATCTCCTTGCCGGTGCGGCGAATGCTGATCATGGCCGTGCAGCCGGCCCCGAAATTGAGGCTAAGCGCGCCTCTAGCCAGACCGCCCTGCCCCATCAGCGCCGCCTGCTCGGCGCCGACCATGCCATGCACCCCGATCGGCCCGGAGCCGCCGAAATGCGCCGCATCGACCGCCCCGAAATAGGTGGCGTTGTCGAACACTTCGGGCAGCACGGAGGCCGGAATGCTGAAGATATCGAGCAGCGTTTCGTCCCAACGCTGGTGCTCGCGGTTGAACAGCAGCGATGCGGCGGCACTGGTGGCGTCGGTGGCGTGGACCCGGCCTTCGGTCAAGCGCCACAGCAGAAACGAGCCGACATCGCCGAAGGCGAGGCGGCCCTCGTCGGCCAGCGTCCGCGCCGACACGACATTGTCGAGCATCCAGGCGAGCTTGGTTCCGGCCCGACTCGCCTCCAGACGCAGCCCGGTTCGCGCCCGGATCGTCGGCTCAACACCGGCGGAACGGAGGGACTGGCAGCGCTTCTCGGTTCGGAAGTCGGACGCCGCGATTGCGTTGTGCACCGCCTTGCCGGTGCTCCGGTCCCAGGCCAGCGTCGTGTCGGTGTCAGCGGCGATACCGATGGCGGAGATGTTGCCTGGCTCGACGCGCGCGCGAACAAGCACCGCGCGGCAGGTCGCGATCGTTGTTGCCCAGATCTCTTCGGCATCGAGTTCGATCGTGCCATGGCGCGGCGACAGCGGCGTCAGATCCTCGCGCGCTGACGCCAGGACACGGCCGTCAATGCTGAAGAGTACAGCCCGGCATCGAAGACCGCTTTGATCGATGGCCAGAACCGGCCCAGCCATTTGCCCCGCCCCCCAGCGAGGCGACGATTACTCGGCGTCGTCGCTCGCCTCGGCCTGAAGCTGTCCGTAGAGCTGCTCGCCGACGGAATTGAGCAGGCTCAATTGCGATTCGAGGAAGTTGATGTGACCCTCCTCGTCCTTCAGCAAATCCTCGAACAACGCCATCGAGACGTAGTCGCCCTCGGCGTGGCAGATGTCGCGGGATTCGCGGTAATATTTCTGCGCCTCAACTTCGCCGGCGAGGTCCGCTTCGAGAACCTCTCGCAGGTTCTGCCCGATGCGGAGGGCGCCGATCTGCTGCATGTTCGGCATGCCCTCGAGGAAGATGATGCGGTCGACCAGACGGTCGGCGTGATGCATCTCCTCAATGGATTCGGCCCGCTCCTTCTTGGCAAGCTTGCCGTAGCCCCAATCCTGAGTGAGCCGGTAGTGCAGCCAATATTGGTTGACCGCTCCCAGCTCGAGTTTCAGAGCCCCGTTCAGCCTCTCGATGACCCTCGCTTCGCCCTTCACGCCGACCTCCTAGTTTAGAATGGCTTTAAGATGAGGATATAGCCCCCCGCCTTTTGCGGCGTCAAACCATGTCCCATTCGATCGGTTCCTGATCACTAGAGGCGTCTTCCTGATCATTGGCAATGCTGGCGAGCGGTTCGGGGCAGGTGAGCGGAAACCCCCATTCCTGTAGCGATTTTCGTACCAGTTCGATGCAGGAACCGCATTGCGGCCGTGCGCCAACGGCGTGAAAGACCCGGCCCGGCGTCACCGGCCGCGACGGGTCGGCGTCCTGCAACGCCTGTGCGGCGGCCCGGAGACTGGTGCTAGTCAGGACGTTGCACGAGCAAAGGATCATCGACGAACCGGAACAGGGATGCGCCCGCGTGATCGGGCGCCAGCGCCGGCGAAGCGGAACTCACCGGCGGCAGATCAATACAGCACCAGTAATATGATGATCAGGACGACCAGTGCCAACAGGCCCCAGACATAGGGACCGCCCAGCACTTCCCTGCCAGCGGCGACTTCAAGCCGTTCCTCCAAATCCTCCGCCACCTCGGCAAGCGTCTCGGCCTTGTCTTCGACGACATCCTCGCTCGGCTCGTCGCCAAGTTGAACGCCGGCCATGGAGTGATCGAGCTCGTCGACCCAGGCCGAGGCCGGTTTGGCCGCAAGTTCGGTGGCTAGCCGCGTGAAGAAGGTGTCAGCCATCTCCCGTGCCTGCGCTTCTACGAGGGAGTCCACGATATCGGCGAGCTTGCCGCCGACCTCGGCGCCGCCGACGTAATTGACAACCGTTTCGCCCGCCGCCTCGACCAGCTCGACGCTGATTTCGCCACGGGCGGTTCCGGACGGCCGCCCGCGTCCTTCGCCTGCCAGCGTCCAGCGCATCGGCGGGGTGCCGTCGCTCATGCTTATCGTGCCGGTGAAGCGGGATTTGAAGGGCCCGAAATCGACCGCAACCACGGCCTTCATCTCCTTGGCGGACAGTTTTTCCGTGGACTCGCATCCAGGAAGACAGGTCGCGATGACGTCCGGGTCGTTCAGCGCCGCCCAAACGGCAGCGCGGTTCGCCCGCAAAGTGTATTGGCCTTTCAGTTCCATGGATCCCCGCTTTCCGGCCCGATAGGTGGTTTGCCCTATTCGGATCGCCGCCGCATCGCTATCACCCCACTCATGAAGCGATCGGAGGCATGTGGAGCCTAGCATGGCCGAGGTTGGAGGCAATCGAAAGGCGCGACCCAGCGCCCGCTTTCCGTCGCTGCTGGAGACAGCCGGCTTCGCTGACTATGCGCTGATCGATTCCGGTGACGGGCTCAAGCTGGAGCGCTATGGCCGTTACCGGATCGTCCGGCCCGAACCGCAGGCGATGTGGCGGCGCAAGGCCCCGATCGGCGACTGGGAAGAAGCGGACGCTGTCTTCACCGGGGGCAAGGACGAGGATTCCGACGGGCGTTGGCGATTTCCCAGGCCGATCGCCGAGGAATGGCCGATGCGGTTTGGCGACGTCAGCTATATTGGCCGCTTCACCGCCTTCCGCCACGTTGGCGTGTTTCCCGAACAGGCAGCGCATTGGACCTGGATCGAGGACCGGCTGAAGGCGGCCGATCGGCCGACCAAAGTGCTCAACCTCTTCGGCTATACCGGGATTGCTTCGCTGCTGGCGGCCAAGGCCGGGGCTACCGTCACCCATCTCGACGCATCGAAAAAGGCGATCGCCTGGGCGCGTGAAAACCAGGCGGCGTCGAAGCTCGACGACCTGCCGATCCGCTGGATCTGCGACGACGCGATGAAGTTCGTGCGGCGCGAGGAGCGGCGCGGCAACCGCTATGACGGCATCATCCTCGACCCGCCGAAATTCGGCCGCGGCCCCAATGGCGAGGTGTGGGACATCTTCCTCGATCTCGCCGAGACGATGCGCATTTGCCGGACGCTCCTCAGCGACGAGGCCTCCTTCCTGGTGCTGACGGCCTATTCCATCCGCGCCTCTTTCGTATCGATCCATGAGATCGCGGCGCAGGAACTCGCCGGCCTGCCGGGCACGCTGGAATCGGGCGAGCTGCTATTGCGCGAAGAGAGCGCCGGGCGGCTCTTATCGACATCCCTCTACAGCCGCTGGAGCGCCGAATGAATTCTTCGCATGCCGACACGCGGCGGCCCGGCCAGGTCCTGACGATCGCCAGCCACGCCAATCCGCGGATCAAGGCGATCCGGGCGCTGGCGCAGCCAAAGTTTCGCAAGGAGACCGGCCAGTTCATCGTCGAGGGGCTGAAGCTCGTCACCGACGCGCTGGAGGAAGGCTGGACGGTCCGCGCGGTGATCCACCAGACCAGCGCCATCGACCAGCCCGCCATCGCCAACGCGGCCGCAACGGCGCGGGCGCGCGGAGCCGACATTCTTGCCGTCACAGGCGACATCCTCGCCAAGATCGCGCGCCGGGATAATCCGCAGACAGTCCTCGGCATCGTCGACCAACGCCTTGCCTCTGCGGATGAAATCGCCAAGTCAGGGCCGGTTCTGGTGGCGCTGGAACGGATCAAGGACCCCGGCAATCTCGGCACCATCATCCGCACGGCCGATGCCGTCGGCGCGGGTGGCGTCATCCTCGTTGGACCGTCGGTGGATCCGTTCTCGACCGAAGCGGTGCGGGCGACGATGGGCTCGATCTTCCATGTGCCGCTGGCGCGGATGACGGAAGAGCAGTTCCTGACGCTGCGCGCCGGCTGGAGCGGCTCGGTGGTCGGCACGCATCTGTCGGGCAGCGCCGATTTCCGCACGGTGCCCTATCGCGAGCCGGTGCTGCTTCTGATGGGCAACGAGCAGACCGGCCTCTCCGACCAGCTCGCCGGCGCCTGCGACGACCTCGTGCGCATCCCCATGGCGGGCCGCGCCAATTCGCTGAACCTTGCGGTGGCCACCGCAGTGATGCTCTACGAACTCCGCCGCAGCCAGCTCAGCCTCTAACGGACCCTGCCGTGACCGACGCCTCAACCAATATCAACGGTGCGAAGCCGCCGGGGCCCGCCTCGAAGCTCGGCATCTGGATTCTCGCCGGTACGCTCATCATCGACCAGATCACCAAATGGCTGGCCGAGGCGACCCTCAATTCGACCAGCAGCGTCGATGTCCTGCCGATCCTGACGCTGCAGCTGACCCACAATCCGGGCATAGCGTTCAGCTTCTTCATCGGCTCGAACAGCGACCTCCTGCTCGGGGCCGTCATTCTGGTGGCCCTCGCCGTCCTGGTCCTGTGGATACGCGCCACGGAGGGCGGACGCCTCGCGACGATCGGCTTCGCCCTCATCGTCGGCGGCGCCATCGGCAATATCGTCGACCGCATCTTCCAGGGCGAGGTGGTCGATTTCCTGCGCCTGCATTTCGGCGACCGCGATCTGTTCGTCTTCAACCTCGCCGATTTCGCCCTGACGATCGGACCGATCATCCTGATCGTCGCCTTTCTCTGGGGGCCGAGACAGCCGGCGGGAAAGTAACCGACCGCGATTTGCGGCGGCGGCGTTTCGGCTGCACTCTGAATCTCTTGCCGGGATTTGCGGCGAGATCGATTCAAGCCGCGAGACCATGCCGGAACGCCTTGCCGTCACCCGTCGTCTGTTCGCCATCGGGGCAGCCATGATGCTGGCGGCGACGCCGACCGCCTCATTGGCAGAGGCCGGCAATGCCGTGGTCATTCCCAATTTCTGGGATCCGCAGGTGGAGCGCACGCCACCGCCCGCGATCGCCGGCATCCGCTTCATCACCACCGACGATTATCCGCCCTTCGAATTCACCGACGCCGAGGGGCGTCTCGTCGGCTTCAATATCGACCTTGCCCGCGCCATCTGCGAAGAGCTCGCCATCCCCTGCACGATGCAGGTGCGGCCGTTCGAGGACCTCGTCGCGGCGCTGGCCGACAACCGGGCCGACGCCGCGATCGCCGGCATCGGCATCTCGGCCGAGGCGCGGCAGAGCGTCACCTTCAGCGACGTCTATCTGCGGCTACCGGCCCGCTTCGCCGAACGCCGCAGCCTGCCCTTCGACATTTCGGTGGAAGGGCTGGCGGGCCGAAAGGTCGCCGTCGTGGAGGCTACGGCGCACGAAGCCTATCTCCGCGCCTTCTTCGCGGACGCCGATATCCGGATCTATGCCGACGCCGAATCCGCCCGCGCCGCGTTGCGGCAAGGAGACGTCGACGCCCTGTTCGGTGACGGCCTGCAGCTTTCGTTCTGGCTGGACGGTATCGACGCGGCAGATTGCTGCGTCTTCGCCGGCGGTCCCTATCTGGAGCCGGCGTTTTTCGGCGAAGGTCTGGCGATCGCGGTGCGTCCCGGTGCAGGCGATGTGATCGACGCGATCAACACGGCGCTCCGCGATATCTATGCCAGCGGCATCTATGCCGGAATCTATCTCCGCTATTTTCCGCTCAGCTTCTACTGACGGTCAGGCGAGGCGGTAGCGGACCCTGGCGCTGCGCTCGACCGCGGCGGCGACCAGTTTATCGAGTTCCAGATGATCACGCAGGATCTGCAGGAAGCGGAGTTCCTCCTGCTCGACATGGAGATCGACCGCGGCGACCTCGACGGCCAGCGCATAGGCCGTTTCATAAAGCCGCGGCGGCAGCGCTTCGGCGACGATGTCGAGGATGTCGTCGAGGCCATCCTCATCCTGCAGGCGGTGCCCGCATTCCTCCGCGACATAGACGAGCCGCTCCGGATCGAAGTCGGCAAAGATCGGCAATTGCCGGACAATGTCGCCGATCTTGAGCAGTTCCTTGTCGGTCATGGATCGATCCGAGGCGGAAACGGTGACCATCACATAGATGAGAGCCTCGTGATGGCCGATGGGCCGCGACATCTGATTCATCCTCTATTCCGTCCTCGCTGGTCGATACGCCGTGTAGTTAGGGAACCGACGCCCGTTGGGCAACCATCTTGCGGCGTTGACGCGCGGGCGAGCAATTCATAGGGTCCGCCGCACCCTAACGCCGACACATGCAGATGCGGAAAATGGCGACAGCGTCGCTTGAGATCACGGATTCATTGGTAGAGGCGGCCGAGCAGTCGGCAGCCTGGCCGTTCGAGGAGGCGCGGAAGCTGACAGCGCGCCTGTCGCGCAGAGGCGCCGATAGGATGCTTTTCGAGACCGGCTACGGCCCCTCGGGACTGCCTCATATCGGCACGTTCGGCGAAGTGGCGCGGACGAGCATGGTGCGCACCGCGTTCCGGCTCTTGACGCGCGACCGCATCCCGACCCGCCTCCTGTGCTTTTCGGACGATATGGACGGCTTGCGTAAAGTGCCGGACAACGTCCCCAACCAGCCGATGATGACCCGGCATATCGGCCAACCGCTGACAGCGGTCCCCGATCCGTTCGGAACGCATGAGAGCTTCGGCGCGCACAACAACGCGATGTTGCGCGGCTTCCTAGACCAGTTCGGCTTCGATTACGAATTCGCAAGCGCCACCGATTACTACCGGTCGGGCCGGTTTGACGGCAACCTTTTGGCGATGCTGAGGGCGTACGATCAGGTCATGGCGATCATGCTGCCCTCGCTGCGCCAAGAAAGGCAGCAATCCTATTCGCCGTTCCTGCCGATCTCGCCGGTCAACGGCGCCGTGCTGCAGGTGCCGCTCACGGAGGTTAAGGCCGACGCCGGCACGATCGTCTTCCGCGATCCCGCCAATGACAGGCTGACCGAGGTGCCGGTCACCGGCGGCCATGTGAAGTGCCAGTGGAAGGCGGACTGGGCCTTGCGCTGGACAGCGCTCAGCGTTGACTATGAAATGAACGGCAAGGACTTGATCAATTCGGTGAAGCTATCGAGCGAGATCTGCAGGGTGATGGGCGGCGATCCGCCCGAGGGCTTTGCCTATGAGCTTTTCCTCGACGAGAATGGCCAGAAGATTTCCAAGTCGCGCGGCAACGGCCTAACCATCGACGAGTGGCTGCGCTATGCCTCGCCGGAAAGCCTGTCGCAGTTCATGTTCCAGAAGCCAAGCGCGGCCAAGCGGCTGTATTTCGATGTGATCCCCCGCGCCGTCGACGACTATTACACCTTCGTCGACCGCCTATCATCGCGACGAGGATGATCCGAGGCGGCGCGCTCGAGCAATCCGGTCTGGCACGTCCATGGCGGCCATGTGCCGACGGTCGAATGCCGCTCACCTTCGGCGTCCTGCTCAACCTCGCCTCGGCGTCGAACGCGCATTCCGCGGACGTGCTGTGGGGCTTCATCCTGCGGCATGTCGCCGGGGTGGCGCCGGCCACGCACCCGGATCTCGACCGGCTGGTCGGCTATGCGGTCCGCTACTATCAGGACTTCGTCGAGCCGACGAAATCGTTCCGCGATCCGGATCAGGCGCGAGCGCAAGGCGCTGGCGGCGCTCGATGTGGCGCTGGCGACGCTCGAGGCGGAGGGAGTTGCGGACGATGCGGCGATCCAGGCGGCCGTCTATGAGGTTGGCCGGTCCTTCCTACAGTATCAGGACACGAAGAAGTTTGCGCCGGACGGGCGCCCCGGCGTTTCGCTGGCGTGGTTCTCGATGCTCTATGAGGTTCTTCTCGGCCTGCCGCGCGGGCCGCGATTTGGCTCATTCGCCGCGATCTACGGATTGGCGGAAACGCGCGGGCTGATCCACAAGGCCGTGGCGGGCGAGCTGGCGCCGGCGTCGGCGGAGCATTCGGCATGACGGCGCGGCGACCGTTTGCCCGGATCGTGGCCATTGCCGCCGCGATATTCCTCGTCCTGTCGCCGATCCGCGAGGGGTTGGCGCAGGACCAGCAGCTGGGGCAAGTCACCAATCTGCCGCTGCCGCGCTTCGTCTCGCTGAAATCAAGCCAGGTGAACGTCCGCGTCGGCCCCGGCCAGGACTATCCGGTCGCCTGGACCTATGTCCGCTTCGGCCTGCCGGTGGAAATCACGCAGGAATACGACAATTGGCGCCGCATCCGCGATTCGGAAGGCAATGAGGGCTGGGTGTTGTGGAACCTGCTCTCCGGCGACCGTTGGGCGATCGTGCTGCCGGACAATGACGGGACGCCGCTGATCGTCCACGCGTCGGCGTCGGACACGTCGGCGACGGTGGCGATGCTGGAAGCCGGCGTGATCGCGCCAGTGATCCGTTGCCGCGACCATTGGTGTCGGCTCAGCGAGAGCCGTTTCGACGGCTGGGTCGAGCAGGACCGCCTGTGGGGCGTCTATCCGGACGAGGAATTCGACTAGGCTAGGAAGGGATCCGCCGCAGGCGGATAACGACGTCGATGCGGCTGATCTCGGTGCCCGGCGGCGGTGCCGGCAGGCGGTCGAGGCCAAGGGCATCTTCCGGAACGTCGAACATCACATTGTCGTCTTCGAGGAAGAAGTGGTGATGATCGGTGACGTTCGTGTCGAAATAGGTCTTCGAGCCGTCGAGCGGGACTTCGCGCAGCAGGCCGGCGGCCGTGAACTGGTGCAGCGTGTTGTAAACCGTGGCGAGCGAAACCGGGACATCGGCCGAAATCGCCTCATCGTGCAGCGCTTCCGCCGAAATGTGGCGATTTCCCCGGGCAAACAGGAGCTGGGCGAGCGCCAGCCGCTGACGTGTCGGCCGCAGGCCAGCGCCGCGCAGCCTGGCGCGCGTCGATGTCAACCGGGCGGTATCGCCCCGCGGCGATGCTGGAATGTCGGCCACGTCAGAAACCTTTTGCGTTCCCCATATTATAGGGCTTCAGCGCCGCCACGCAACTTCGGCGAACCGGCTCTTAGCGGGCCGTTCTAGGCGCTCCAGGCCGGTATGTGGAGCGATTTCTTTGGCGCGCGGCGATGCGTCGCCTCGCAGCCCGGTAATGGGGTGACACGATGCCCGCGCTCTTTCGGCAGAAGGACCCCTATGTTAGAGACCCGGGCCAAGAGCGACCGGCGACAATGGCGTCGCCAAACGCTCCAAATAGGAACTGCTGAACAAGGCATGGCCGAACGCCAATCAAGCTTCGCTTACGAAGATCTACTCAGCTGCGCGCGAGGCGAGCTGTTTGGACCCGGTAATCCACAATTGCCTTTGCCGCCGATGCTGATGTTCGACCGTATCGGGGAAATCAGCGAAGAAGGCGGCGAGCATGGCAAGGGTCTGCTGCGTGCCGAGTTGGACGTGCATCCTGATCTCTGGTTCTTCCAATGCCACTTCAAGGGCGATCCGGTGATGCCGGGCTGCCTCGGCCTTGATGCGCTGTGGCAGATGCTGGGTTTCTTCCTCGGCTGGATCGGCGGCCTCGGCCATGGCCGCGCCCTTTCGGTCGGCGAGGTGAAGTTCACCGGCCAGGTTCTGCCGAGTGTGAAACGTGTGGAATATGGCGTCGATCTCAAGCGTGTGTTCAAATCGAAGCTCTTCCTTGGAATTGGCGATGGCTGGCTGAAAGCCGATGGCGACACCATTTACGTCGCGAAGGATCTGCGGGTGGGTCTGTTTCAGACCGATGCTGCTGCGACCGGCGCCTAGTGGCGCCATGCGTCTGCGGGCGCCATTTTCGGTGAGGGGTTTATCGTGATGAAGCGCGTCGCCGTTACCGGTATGGGGATCGTCTCGTCGATCGGCAACAACACGCAGGAAGTCCTTGCGTCGCTCCGCGAAGGCCGGTCGGGAATCGTCCGTGCCGAGCGTTACGCGGAGCTAGGCTTCCGCTGCCAGGTGCATGGCGCGCCGACGCTGAACACCGACGAAGTGCTCGACCGGCGGACGACGCGTTTCATGGGCGGCGGCGCGGCGTGGAACTACGTCGCCATGCGCCAGGCAATCCAAGACGCCGGCCTTGAAGAGAATGAAGTCTCCCATGAGCGGACGGGCCTGATCATGGGGTCGGGCGGTCCATCGACCCGGTCCATCGTCGAGGCGGCCGATGTCGCCCGCGAAAAGGGGCCGAAACGGGTCGGTCCGTTCGCCGTGCCGAAGGCGATGTGCTCGACCAATTCGGCAACGCTGGCGACGCCGTTCCACATCAAGGGCGTCAACTATTCGATCTCCTCGGCCTGCGCGACATCGAACCATTGCATCGGCAACGCCTATGAGACGATCTTGCTCGGCAAGCAGGACATCATTTTCGCCGGCGGCGGCGAGGAGTTGGACTGGACGCTGTCGGTGCTCTTCGATGGCATGGGCGCCATGTCGAGCCATTTCAACGATCGACCGGAAGTGGCATCCCGCGCCTATGACCGCGACCGCGACGGCTTCGTTATCGCCGGCGGCGCCGGCGTGCTGGTGTTGGAAGAACTCGAGCACGCCAAGGCGCGTGGCGCCCGCATCTATGGCGAGGTCGTCGGCTATGGCGCGACGTCCGACGGCTACGACATGGTGGCGCCGTCCGGCGAAGGCGCGGAGCGCTGCATGAAGATGGCGCTCACCAATGTCAGCGAACCGATCGACTACATCAACCCGCACGCCACCTCGACGCCGATCGGCGACAAGGTCGAAGTCGAAGCGATCATGAAAGTCTTCGGCGACAAGTGCCCGCCGATTTCCGGGACCAAGTCCCTGACCGGGCACTCGCTCGGCGCGACCGGCGCGCAGGAGGCGATCTACTGCCTCCTCATGATGCGGAACGGCTTCATCGCCGCTTCGGCGCATATCGACAATCTCGATCCCGAATTCGCCAGTGTACCGATCGTGCGTGAACGCATCGACGATGCGGACCTCAATCTCGTCCTTTCCAACAGCTTCGGTTTCGGCGGCACCAACGCCTCGCTGGTCTTCCAGCGCTACCTCTCCTGAGAAGGGCGACATGAGCGAGCTTATGAAGGGGCGCCGTGGTTTGATCATGGGCGTCGCAAATGATCACTCGATTGCGTGGGGCATAGCGAAGCGGCTTTCTACCGAGGGCGCCGAAATCGCCCTCACCTATCAGCCGCCGCATATGGACCGGCGCGTGAGGCCTTTGGCCGAGGCGCTTGGTTGCAGCGTTCTCCTCCCCTGCGACGTCAGCCTGGCCAGCGATGCAGACGATCCGGCGGCGCTCGACAATATGTTCGCCGCGCTACGCGAGAGATGGGAATCGATCGACTTCGTCGTCCACGCCGTGGCCTATAGCGACCGCGGCGAGCTCGCTGGCCGCTACGCCGACACGACGCGCGCGAATTTCATCAAGACCATGGTGGTTTCCTGCTTCTCGTTCACAGAGACGATGAAGCGGGCGGCGACGATGATGCCGAAGGGCGGTGCCGCGGTGACGCTGAGCTATATCGGCGCCAGCCGGGTCATGCCGAACTACAATGTCATGGGCGTCGCCAAGGCGGCGCTTGAGGCCTCGACACGCTATCTCGCCTCTGATCTCGGTGGCGAGAATATCCGCGTCAACGCCATCTCGGCCGGGCCGGTGCGTACGCTGGCGGCGTCAGGCGTCGCAAATGCCCGCGTGATCTACAATTACCAGAAGACCACCTCACCGCTGCGGCGGACGGTGACGATCGACGAAATCGGCGGTACGGCCCTGTATCTGCTGTCGGATCTCGGCTCGGCGGTCACCGGCGAGATTCATTTCGTCGACACGGGGTTCAACGTCGTCGGCATGCCGGTGGATTCGCTCAAGCCGAGCTGAGGCGGAGCTACTCCACGGCGGCCGTTGGAGGTTCGTCTGCGCCGGTGCCGAGCGCCGGGTTCAACACGCCGCGCAGAGCACGTTCCTCGTCGGTAAACTCGCCGACCTTGGTGGCGACGTCGCCCCAGTTCGGCGGCGGCGCCTCCTCATTGCCATTGAACACGCTGGCAATGCGGTCGACCAAAGCCTGTCGGCCTTGCGGGTCGGCGTCGAGAATGACCCAAGCGACCGCGCCAATCGTGAAGGCGACGGTGAGGACGAGGGCGCGGCGCATCATGCGCCCGGCAGGACGAGGCCGCCATTGACCTCGTCGATGATGCGCATCAGGTCGCCCCAGGACTGCACCAGCTGCGACCGCATCAGCTCCAGTGCTTCGATCGTCTCGAGATCGGCCAGGGCCTCCTGCAGCGATTTGGCGAGATTGAGCGTTTGCGCCGCCGCGCGATAGACGCGGGCGTTCTCGCGCAAAGCGTGGAAGAAGACATCGAGATCATCGGTCTGGTCGCCCATGCGGCCCATGATCTCGTCATGCCGCTGGGAGAATATCTGCCAGGCGATCACCGCCGCTTCGAGGCTCTGGATCTCGGCATTGTTGGCCTGCTGGGTCAGCTGGTATTTTTCGATATCGACCCGAGTCAACTGGGCGGCATTGGCCAATTCGCCCTGGATGCGCTGATTGTCGGCGCGTAGTTCTTCGAGCCGCGAGCGCGCATCGGCGATGCGGAAGCCGATCGCGTCGCCGATGGCGTTGAGCGTCGCGATCTCCTGATAGCGGCGGCTGAACACGTCCGGCGCGATGTCGGCGATATGTTGGAACGAATTGGCGATGTCGGCGATCTCGGCTGCGATCTGCTGGATCTGCTCGTCGGTCAGCGTCTCTTCATTTTCGGCCAGCGTGCGGATGCGATGGACGGCGTCGATGTTGTCCTGCAGCGCCGTCAATATCTCGGGGATGGTCGGATCGGTCTGCGTCGCCTCAACGGTGTCGCCGAGCGCCTGGCCAAGCAGGCGGAGGGCCTCATCCTCGGTGGCGTTGTCGAGCACCGTCGGATCGATCGGCAGGCTTTGCGCCGCCGACGGGCTCGCCGCTCCCAGCAGGAACAGGCCGAAGACCGCCCCGATTGCCGGCAAAGATCGCAATGAACGGCGCGCCATCTGGCCAACTCCTCCCCGAAATCATCCACCGGAACGTGACGGCCATTATGGTCCGAATTGTGGTGCGCGGCGATTGCCCATCCGCGGCGGATGGCGCGGGCCTGAAAGTGGAAGGGCCGCGCCGTTGCCGGCGCGGCCCATGCCCCCCTTACCGAACCCCCCGGCTCGGCATGACCCTACGATGCTCGTGAGAAGATCGTTTCGTCTTGGCCACGTTGGTCCGACATCCACGGCAAGGCAAGCCTAACCGGGCCGCATGGACCGAGCTGTGGCGACATTGTTGCCGCGCTGTGGCGGTGATGCCACAGGCGGATGGGCCGCGCTGTCGCCGCCTAGGGCGAAGGAAGATATTGGCTGAAGTCAGTGTTGCGGATGATCAAATAGCCGCCGGCGACGCCAGCAGCAGCAACCCCGGCGCAGACCACGGGGCGATTGACGCAGCCGCGAACGGGGTGAACCACGCAGCCAGCGAGGCTGAGACAGGCAAGGGCCGCTACCGCGATTACCGCAATCCGCATCCGTCGATCTTCCTTGCCATCGCCCTGCCCGGCCACGCGCCGGGCTCGCCATAGACAAACGGTTTCACATTGAAGAAGCGTGAATGTTCAGCCAGCGTCGCTGCGACGCGCACCGGCTCCTTGCCGGTCTTTGGGGCGGGTGCTACGGCCACGCCATGACCGCCGCCCCCATCGACCGCATCCGCAACTTCGCCATCATCGCGCATATCGACCATGGCAAGTCGACGCTTGCCGATCGGCTGATCCAGCAGACTGGCGGCCTCAGCGAGCGCGAGATGCGGGCGCAAGTGCTCGATTCGATGGATATCGAGCGCGAGCGCGGCATCACCATCAAGGCGCAGACGGTGCGCCTCAACTACACGGCTCAGAACGGCAAGGACTACATCCTCAACCTCATCGACACGCCCGGCCATGTCGACTTCGGCTATGAGGTCAGCCGGTCGCTGGCGGCGTGCGAAGGCTCACTGCTGGTGGTCGATGCCAGCCAGGGCGTCGAAGCGCAGACGCTCGCCAATGTCTACCAAGCGCTCGACAACAATCACGAGATCGTCCCGATCCTCAACAAGGTCGATCTGCCCGCCGCCGAACCGGAGCGGGTGAAGCAGCAGATCGAAGATGTCATCGGCCTCGACGCGTCGAACGCCATTCCGATTTCGGCCAAAACCGGCCTCGGCATCACCGAGGTTCTGGAGGCGATCGTCCATCGTCTGCCGCCGCCGACCGGCGACGCTGCCGCGCCGCTGAAGGCGCTGCTGATGGAACTCCTGGTACGACCCCTATCTCGGCGTCGTCGTCCTGGTGCGCATCATCGACGGCAAGCTGCGCAAGGGCATGAAGGTGCGCATGATGCGCACCGGCGCAGTGCACGAGGTCGACAAGGTCGGCATCTTCACGCCGGTGCTGCGCGATTTCGGCGAGCTGACGCCGGGCGAGATCGGCTTTCTCACCGGCTCGATCAAGGAAGTCGCCGACACCGCCGTTGGCGACACGATCACGGAGGAGAAGCGGCCGGCTGCAGAACCGCTACCCGGCTTCCGCGAGGCGGTGCCGGTCGTGTTCTGCGGCATCTTCCCGGTCGATGCGGGCGACTTCGAGGATCTGCGCGCCGCCATCGGCAAGCTCCGCCTCAACGACGCGGCCTTCACCTATGAGATGGAGACCTCGGCGGCGCTCGGCTTCGGCTTCCGCTGCGGCTTCCTCGGCCTGCTGCATCTGGAGATCGTGCAGGAGCGGCTGACGCGCGAGTTCGATCTCGACCTCATCGCGACCGCGCCGTCCGTCGTCTATCGCCTCCATCTCATCGACGGTTCGGTGATGGAACTGCACAACCCGGCCGACATGCCCGATCCGGTGAAGATCACCGAAATCGACGAGCCTTGGCTGAAGGCGACGATCCTGACGCCCGATGAATATCTCGGGGCGATCCTGAAGCTCTGCCAGGACCGCCGCGGCGTTCAGGTCGATCTGTCCTATGCCGGCAATCGGGCGATGGTGATCTACGACCTGCCGCTCAACGAAGTGGTGTTCGACTTCTATGACCGCCTTAAATCGGTGACGAAGGGGTATGCCTCCTTCGACTACCAGCTGACGGGCTACCGGCCCGGCGATCTGGTGAAGATGCAGATTCTGGTCAATGGCGAACCGGTCGACGCGCTGTCGATGCTGGTGCATCGCGGCGCCGCCGAGAAGCGCGGCCGGGTCATGTGCGAGAAACTGAAGGATCTTATCCCGCAACACATGTTCCAAATTCCGATCCAGGCCGCAATCGGCGGGCGCATCATCGCCCGCGAGACGATCCGCGCGCTGCGCAAGGACGTCACGGCCAAATGCTATGGCGGCGACATCACCCGCAAGCGCAAGCTTCTGGACAAGCAGAAGGAAGGCAAAAAGAAGATGCGGCAGTTCGGCAAGGTCGACATCCCGCAGGAGGCCTTCATCGCCGCGCTGAAGATGGGGGAATAGCACCTCACAAAGTGGGGCGCTCGCGTTGCGCTTCCTCGCCCGACTCAGTTGCCGCTGGTATCGTTCCGCGGAATGGGGATTTCGACCCAATTCTGTCGCCGGCCGTGACGGGCGGGCTGCGGGCCGCTGGCATACAGCCGGGCGGGTGTGGGTTTTGTGCGCCGCGTTGTCGCTTCTTGTCGTCGGCGCCGCTGTCGCCCAGCAGATCCTGACCGGCTCGGAACTGGCCGGCGTCGCCTTCCCCATCCCGGCCAATCTGTGGGTTCCCGATGCGCAGCGCTCGCAGGCGGCAGCGCTCGACGAAGCGGCGGCGCTGAACAACAAGGCCTGCGGCCCGACCGAGTTTTTCTTCTGGGATGCGCTCGACGAAGCGACGCATGACAGCATCCGCGTCGGCACCGACACCGCCTTCGCCGAAGCCGGCTGGTCCATTGCCATCATCAACATCGACCCCGAGGGCAAGCGCGTTTATCTCGCCACCCGCGGCGAGGACCAGTTGGTGATGGCCTGGCTGCCGATGCCGGAAACACTGGGGCTGGTGCTGTGCGTCGTCACCGGCGACCGCACCACCAATGCGGGGATCGGCGCCATCGCCAACCCGGCCCAGGAAGCAATGCCGGTGCCCCGGCCGCGCCCGGATCCGAACGCGCCGGTGGAGACGGTCGCGGAGGAGCCAGCGCCGACCCCGGCCGTGACAGCCCCTGTGGGGGAGGAACCGACCCCGGTCCCGGCAGCAGCCGACACGGACACGACCGGCGACGCGATCGGCGTTCTCATCACGGCGCAGAACGATACCGAGACCGCGCCGCCAGACGCGACCGAAACGGACGAAGCACCTGCGTCGGGCGGCTCGATATCGTTTGGCCTGATCGCCCTCGCCGTCGCCTTCGGGATCGCCGCCGTCTTTCTGGTGCGCTGGGGACGGGCCGGAGCACGCGCCGCGGCGGGCGCCACATGGCCGACGACGCTCGCGACGGTGATCTACAGCGACGTCGCTTCGGAGGAGACGGGGGGCCAAGGCAGGAAATCCGCCCGCTATGTCCCAGTCGTTGCCTATGAATATGTCGTCGACGATGTTCCCTATCAGGCGGCCCGGCTTCGCTTCGGCGATTCCAGTTCGGCCAGGATCGCCGAGGCGCAGAAGACCGTGGAGCGTTTCCCGGTCGGGGCCGGCATCGAGATACGCTACGACCCGAAGAACCCCGGAGACGCGACTATCGAAGCCGACCCCGATCGCCTCGAACTTCGGTTGATTGGCGGCATCGCGCTCGCAGTTCTTGCCGTTGCGGCGTTGATCAACGCGGTCGGGTGACCGTACAGTCGGATTGACGGTCCGCCTCCGACCCCGTCAAGGAGCTCATGTCAGGCCAGCATCGCGTCATTGATTCGACCGGAGAATCCACCGGTCTGCCGCTTTCGGCCTCCGGCTACGCTATCTTCTTCGACGTCGACGGCACGCTGATTGACTTGGCGGCGACCCCGGAGGCCGTAGTCGTTCCGCCCGAACTCGTGGCCGACCTCGGCCGGCTGCGTGAATCGGCCGAAGGGGCGCTCGCCCTTGTTTCGGGCCGATCGATCGACACTCTGGACGCACTGTTTGCCCCCGGCCGGTTCACGCTGGTTGGGCTTCACGGCAGTCAGTTCCGCGAGCCGGATGGGGTCGAGACCGTGATTCCGACGCCTCCCCTGCTGCGCGCCGCCGAGCCGATGCTCGCCGCGTTGGTGGGACGCTTCCCGGGCACCCAACTCGAGGACAAGGGCGGCTCGATCGCCGTTCACTTCCGAGGCGCGCCCGCCGCCGGGCCGGAAATCGAGGCCGTGCTCGAGGATATGGCAGCGGCGTCGGATGGAATCCTGGCGGCGCAGAAGGGCAAGATGGTGATCGAGTTGAAGGCCGCTGGCGCGAGTAAGGGCGCGGCCGTCAAGCGGCTGATGAAGGACATTCCGTTCGCCGGCAGGGAACCAATCGCCGTCGGCGACGACGTTACCGACGAGGAGATGTTTGCGGTTGTCAACGAGCTGGGCGGCATGACGATCCGGGTCGGGCCGCCCGACCGCCCGACGAAGGCCCGGTACCGGATCGAGACGCCGGAGGCAGTACGAAATTGGCTGGCGGCGGTGAAATGATGATGAACGCCTTCCCTTCGTCACGCTCTCTTCTGATATTGTGTGCAATAGTGACGCGGCGAGTTAGCGCGCCAAATGTAGAGAGAGGCCCGGAGTGAGCCGCCTCATTGTCGTATCGAATCGCGTCCCGGCGCCCGGCGATCAGACCGCCAGCGCCGGAGGTTTGGCGGTTGCGTTGCAGGCGGCCCTCGAACAGCATGGCGGCATGTGGTTCGGCTGGTCGGGCGAATCGTCCGGCGACCGCGAGACTGACCGCCTGACGACGACCGAGGTCGGTAACGTCACCTACGCCCTTGTCGACCTGACGCGGCGCGACCTGGACGAGTATTATTCCGGTTTCGCCAACCGCGCGCTGTGGCCGCTGTTCCACTATCGGCTCGACCTCACCGACTTTTCGCGGCGGGACATGGCGGGCTATTTCCGCGTCAACCGCTTCTTCGCCCGCATGCTGGCGCCGCTGATCCAACCGGACGACATCATCTGGGTGCATGACTATCATTTGATCCCGCTGGCGGCCGAGCTGCGCCATATGGGCCTGAAGAACCGCATGGGGTTCTTCCTGCATATTCCCTGGCCGCCACCGGATGTGCTGTTCGCGCTGCCGCCGCATGAGACGATCGTGCGCGGCCTGTCGAGCTATGACCTCGTCGGCTTCCAGACCGAGTTCGACGCCGAGAATTTTGCCGCCTGCCTGATCCGCGAGGGTCTGGGCAGCCGGGTCGGCACGCAGGTGTTCGACGCCTACGGCCGCCTCTTCGCCATGGGCGCCTTCCCGATCGGCATCGACGCCCCGGAATTCGCGCAGCTCGCTTCCGATTATCGGCGCAATCTGCTGGTCGAACGGATGCTGCGCTCGATCGAGGGGCACAAGTTGATCATCGGCGTCGACCGGCTCGATTATTCGAAGGGCCTGCCGGAACGCATTGAAGCTTATGCCCGCTTCATCGAGACGAATCCCGCCAGCCACGGCAAGGTCGTGTTCCTGCAGATCACGCCGAAGTCGCGCTCGGAGGTGCCGGAATATGCCGACATGCAACGTGAGATCGCGGAGCTTGCCGGACGCGTGAACGGCCAATTGGGCGACCTCGACTGGACGCCCATCCGCTACATCAACCGGACGGTGAAGCGGGCCGCTCTCGCCGGGCTCTACCGCATTGCCAAGGTCGGTCTGGTGACGCCGCTGCGGGACGGCATGAACCTCGTCGCCAAGGAATATGTCGCCTCGCAGGATGCCGAGGATCCCGGAGTACTGATCCTCTCGCGCTTCGCCGGCGCGGCGCGCGAGCTCGACGGAGCGATCCTCGTCAATCCGTACGACACGGAAGACATCGCTCACGCGATCGCGGCGGCGATGGATATGTCTCTGGTGGAGCGCCAGGAGCGCTGGGCGACGATGCGCGAAAACGTCTTCACCAACGACGTGCGGCATTGGTGCGACAGTTTCCTGGCGACCTTGAAGAAGACGCGGGTCATGGCGGCCGCTGAACTGCAGGCGGCCACCACACACGGTCTCAGCAGCGAACCCGCCAGCTTCGCGCGCCCAAAGGCCGTTGCCGGCGCCAAGCGAGCCTTCGCCGAGGTCGGCGCCGGCGGCCCGGAACGAAGCTAGGCGTTGGCCGCGGCAGGCACCGGACAGGTCACGCCGGTGCCGCCCAGGCCACAATAGCCATCCGGATTCTTGGCCAGATATTGCTGGTGGTAGGCCTCGGCATAATAGAACGGCCCCACCTCGGCGATCTCGGTCGTGATGGGTCCGTAGCCCTTGGCCTTAAGCTCGGCGGAATACATCCGCGCCGCCGCTCTGCCTCCGCCCGCTCTCGCCTGCGTCGCCGACATAGATCGCCGAGCGATACTGCGTGCCGACGTCATTGCCCTGACGCATTCCCTGAGTTGGATCATGCGCTTCGAAGAATGCCTTCAGAAGCTGGCCGAAGCTGATCAGCTTGGGGTCGTAGGCGACGAGAACGACCTCGGTGTGGCCCGTCCGGCCGGAGCAGACTTCCTGATAGGTCGGGTTCGGCGTCGTGCCGCCGGCATAGCCGACCGCCGTCACCCAGACGCCGTCCAGCTTGCCAGAAGATCCGCTCGGCGCCCCAGAAGCAGCCGAGGCCGAAGACCACCGTCTTGATCCCCTCGGGAAAGGGCGGATGGATGGACCGGCCGCTGACGAAATGCCGGTCGGCCGTCGGGATGGCGTCCGCCCGCCCCGGGAGCGCGCTCTCGGGCGACGGCATTGCGAGCTTGGCGGAGAAGCGATCGAAGAGTCCCATCAAACACCTCCTGGCGTTGGTCTCTTGCAAACCAACATATAGGTTTGCCTGTGGTCAGGCTCCATTGCTCGCCAAGTCACAATGACAGGAGGTTCGCCAAATGACAGACGCCGCGCCTGCCAAAGGCCACCCATCAGCGCTCCCGACGCGGCCGCTCGGCCGCACCGGAATGGACATCACGCCGGTTGGCTTCGGGGCCTGGGCGATCGGCGGGGCCGGCTGGGCCGGCAGTTGGGGCGACCAGGACGACCGGGAATCGATCGCCGCGATCCGCCACGCGGTCGATCTCGGCATCAATTGGATCGACACGGCCGCCATCTACGGGCTCGGCCATTCGGAGGAAATCGTGCGCAAGGCGCTCGCTGACATCCCGGCCGAGGATCGCCCCTATGTGTTCACCAAGGGCGGCCTGGTGTGGGACGAACACGACCGCGCGGCCGAGCCGCGCGAGGTCGGCGCGACGCAAAGCCTCCGCCACGAGGTCGAGGCTTCGCTCCGCCGGCTGGGCGTCGAGCGCATCGATCTCTACCAGATGCACTGGCCGGCGAAGGACACGCCCCTCGAAGCCTATTGGCAGACCTTCCTCGACCTCAAGAAGGAGGGGAAGGTCCGCGCGGTTGGCCTATCCAACCACTCAGCCGAGCAACTCGCGGCGGCCGAAAGGCTGGGTCATGTCGACACGCTCCAGCCGCCCTTCTCGGCCATCCGCCGCGATGCCGCCAAGGCGGAACTGCCCTGGTGCCACGCGAATGCGACGGGCGTGATTGTCTACAGTCCGATGCAGGCGGGTCTCCTCACCGGCACCTTCACGGCCGAACGCGCGCTGGCGCTGCCACTGGGGGACTGGCGCTCGCGCAACGCCAATTTCACCGGCGCAAAACTGGAGCAGAATCTGCGGCTGGCAGACGCCATGCGGCCCGTCGCGGCGCGGCATGACGCATCGGTTGCAGTCGTGGCGGTCGCCTGGACGTTGGCTTGGCCGGGTGCAACCGGCGCGATTGTCGGCGCTCGCCATGCCGGTCAGGTGGACGGATGGATAGGCGCCGCAACGGTTCGGTTGACCGATGCCGACATGGCCGAGATCGCTGCGGTGCTCGATGCCACCGGCGCTGGCTCCGGGCCGACGATGCCCCCGGCCTGACGGCTTATCGCGACCCGCCCCGTCAGCGCGCTTGCCGCCGGGGCGGTCCTGCCTATAGTGCGCCGCGCGAAAGCGAACGGAGGGGTGGCCGAGTGGTCGAAGGCGCACGCCTGGAAAGTGTGTATACGGGAGACCGTATCGAGGGTTCGAATCCCTCTCCCTCCGCCAGTCCCCCTCGGGTCAATTGTCTCCGTGCAAGGATGAACGGCCAAAAGGCCCAGGTTTCGAGCGGGTCGCGCGCCGACCTGTTGACTGCGCCGCGCCGGACTTCGGCCCCACGCCCTCTCTCCCCGCCCTTTTTCTCTCGACCTGTTGACTGACCCGGTTCCGGTACGGAGACCTAAGCTACTGATCGAATTGCCGAACTTCTCGGCCGCCTGCCAGCCGAATTGGAATCCCCGCCGCCCCTTGGAGCATGGAGAATGCGAACGCCGTCATTGATTTTCCTCGCGAGTTTCAAATCGGCCGCTTCGCAGGCGATGGGTGGGGTACGGCGCCGATGGCGGCAGGTCGGAAGTCTGTCTGTCAGAATACGGCCCTTAGCGTCGATGCGCGCGACTTCGACAGCGGCATACTCTGCCAATACTGCCGAGACGGCGGCGTTTTTTCGGCGTAAGCTATCAGGTCTGGAGGAGTTGATGTCCGCTTCGAAATGCCGATTTGCGATTATGACCACGTGCCTGTTTGCCGGCACGGCCGCATTTGCGCTCTCGCCTTCAGCGCCCTCAAACTATGGCTCAGTTATCGTCTCCCGTGGTTTTGGATCTGTCGTGGTCTCGGTTTTTGCGGGCGGTACGACAAACGCCCAAGCTGACCTCCCGGGGAACAACTGCCCGGGGTACGTTTCAGATGCCCCCGACTACAAACTTACCTATGAGTCAGCGACCGGACCTTTCTCGGTAACCGTCGAGGCGACCGCGGATACAACTCTAATAATCAACGATCCTAATGGTAACTGGTTTTGCGATGACGATAGCGGCGGCGGCACAACTCCATTGATAACATTCGTATCTCCGCTTCAGGGCAGATACGATATTTGGGTAGGTACGTACTCACCGGGCGGAATCCAGCCAGCTACATTGCGAATATTGGATCTTCCCCGGTAGCGAGTTTCTTTTGCTTCGCTGCGCTTGCCGCCCGCAAGGCTCAGGGGAAACAACTCGGCAATCGCACTAACATCGGCGAGCCGGTGACTTGGGACGTCACACAGCCAAGGAAGGTGCCGCTCGGTTCGCAGCCAACGTTCTTCCGATCATCGCCTCTATCGAGGCGACGGGCATAGCTACGCTTGCCGGAATTGCCGATGCCCTCAACGGCCGCGGTATCAGAACCGCTCGCGGCGGCAAATGGCACGTCTCGACCGTGATGAACCTGCTGAGGCGATCCGGGTAATCGATTCCTGCATTGCGCGTAATCGCAGACGTCCGCCATAAACAAACCTTCATCCGCGTTGAGTAGATCGCGCCACGTAGCGGAAGCACTTCCCTTTTTAGTCGGGAGTTACGAACGCCCGAAACCTCATGCTGAACTCCTCCTGAATTCTCGGATTCCCCGGCGGCTTAGCCTTCACTGCTGCGCAGGCGGATCGGCGTAAAAGGCATTGGCGCGCGCCCAATAAAGCAGCCGCACAACGTCACGAACGCCCATCTTGAAGCCACGTCAGCGGGACGCGCTGACGTGTTAGTCGAGATAAGTCCGGCAGCGACAAGACTTATGTGTTCAGCCGCCACCAATCTTCCCAGGTCTGCAGCCCTAAACCGAGGGCCGCATAATCGACGCGAAGATACCCATCGCGACCTTGGATGACGGCGTCAGGCCTCACTTGCAGGAGGTCCTGCGCCATGACGCCGACAAATTGCTGGTCGCTCCAGAGATATCGGTAGCGATAGAGGTCGATGCCTCCGTCGAGTTCGTCGACTTTAGCGATGCTGCGCTTCAAGCGGCGGTCCGACACGGTATGCACGCAACCTGCACCGACGAGAAATGGGAGGGCGGCGACCGCCACCCAGGGAATCCACCTGCTGAGCTTTGTCATCTTGACCTCGCTGCTTAACCTCGCTGCATGAAAAGATAGTCACCTTACGCCGCGTTCGGCGGCCATGGAACCGTTCCGAACCCATATTGCGCTACAGCCACAAGCTACCGGTGAGGCGCCTCGCTCATGACGCGCCGCCTGCCATCAGGCATTCGCCTACGATACAGTGGCGAGGGAGTGAGAAACAGAACTCTGATCGCAGAACAGCGCGCCACCTTCTTCCCTGATCCGCTTGCCGGTATTGCCGACGCCCTCAATCGCCGCGGCATCAGAACCGCTCGCGGCGGACGATGGCACGTCTTGACGGTCCGGAACGTCGTCGCCCGCACGCCCTCCTCCTCCTGATCAAATCCCCTCGATGATCTCAGACCGAAGGGGCGGGCCCCATTCGCCGCTCCCGCCTGTTGGCAATTCCCGGCTCGGGTACAGGCCCAGCTTCTGCTGGTACCATTCCCGGGGGCGCGCCATGTCGGCGACGGGTATGGTCGTATGCGCGCGACAGTCAGACAATATCGTCGATGCCCTCCCTCTACGTCCCCGAAAATCGACCGAGACAGCACGACTGCGGGTAGATGATATTTACGTCGCGATGTGCGGGTGGAACTCACTCGCTGTTTGAACTGAATCCCGAGTTAAATTTCGCCTTGTGTCCCCTGCTCCCAAGTCAGCACTACAACAGCCGATGCCGACACTCAGCCTCGCATCGGCACGATGCCCCGGAGAAGGTGATCCATCAGGTCTTCGAGCCCGCCCGCTGGACGAGGTCGTTGCGAACCCGCGTGAGCGGGGAAGCGGGCGCTGGCGCGACTTACCGCCAGGGGGCTGAACTCCCTCGTTTCAAAACCGCCTCCCTATTGCTTCGGGCCATAGCAGGGTTAAACTCTTGAATATTCACTGACGCGGCCGTTATCCGCGCTTGCACGAGTTCTGTTGCGTGTGCGTTTCAATCGAAACGGAGACACGATCATGGAACCCTGGATCTCAGTCAATTGGACCGCAGTAATCGTGGCCGCGATCGTCAGAATCGTGGCTGGGGCGGCCTGGTATGCGCCGCCGGTCTTCGGCAGACGTTGGGAACAGACAGGCGGCATGGACGAAGGCGCCACGCGAATGCCTTGGGCGATTGGCGTTCAGGCCGTTGGCAGTTTCGTCATGGCCTACATTCTGGCCCAAGCCGTCGGCCATTTCGGCGTTGCGGATGTCTGGTCCGGAGCGCTGGTCGGCGCCATTATCTGGGTAGGCTTTGTCGCCACTATTATGCTTCCCGGGATACTATTCGAAAAGCGATCGATGGAATTCTTTCTCATCTACGCCGGCTACCAACTAGTCACCCTTGCCGCGATGGGTGCGATCATCTCGGGATTCTGAAAGGAGGACTGTTGCGGCCGCGAGCGTCGGGTTGCAGCCAATCATCGCGGCCCCACTGCACTGCCTGCTGGCAGACCGCTATCCGGGACACCATCGACGTTCTTGCTCAAATCGCCGCGTTCGCGCAGCTTTCGCGCGGGCAGAGGGCGCCTGGCGAAATTTCTCGGCCTCGAGTTCCGGGCCGATGTCGATCTTAC
The DNA here is from genome assembly GCA_963732865.1 of uncultured Alphaproteobacteria bacterium. Taxonomy (GTDB): domain Bacteria; phylum Pseudomonadota; class Alphaproteobacteria; order Rhizobiales; family Kaistiaceae; genus JADLGL01. Next base: position 160,303 of record CAVTBC010000003.1, read on the forward strand.
CGACGCCTAGAGGCCGATTCTCGCATCGATTGACGGTGTGCCGACGGTGTAAGGAACAGAACTAGATGCAACAGCTGCTCCGTCATCCCACGGCCTGGGTGCCGATTGTCCTGTCCCTGGCTGTACTCGGCATGATGGCTGCTGTCCTCGCGGCTACGGGCGTTGATCGCGGCGCTGACGAAGGCACCCCGGCCCACATCTTTCAGCTCTGGATGCTTCTGGAGAGCGTCGGCGTGGCAAACTTTGCCGCGCGGTGGCTGCCGCGAGAGCTCGACGGCGCTGTCAAGATCCTTGCGCTTCAGGTCGGCATCGCGCTCCTGCCGATCGGGATCGTCATCGCGTTGGGCCTCTAGGCCGCCTGGCGGGATCCTCGCGGAAACCGAGCAAATGGAGAGGATCGCCGACTCACCGAGGTTGGGACCGGCAACGGATCGACCGCGCTCGATCGTAAGACCGCGTCTGCCGCCCTTGCGGCGGCCAATATGCTCCGTCCGGTCGTTGTAGCGAAGCTCGATCGGCTTTCCCGCGATGTCGCGTTTATCGCGAACCTGACGGCGCAATGAGCGCGTTTCGCACCCGGGTCGTGTGGAGGCAGCACGCCGACCCAACGTGACTCCATTCGACGCACATCCTATAGCATGGCCGGGGAAGGTCGGCCCCCAAATCGCGGGCAAGGCTTACAGTCGGGAGGCGTATGGCTAGTCAGGTGATTGCAGCGCGGGAGGGACGCGATCCGGCCGCGGGAGGCGCCGCCACGCAAACAGCCGTCGGGTCGCGGGCGCGCAAACGCAGAGCCCGGGAACGGACCTTCGTTTCGCTGATGCGGGTCGCGGTCGTCATCCTGCTGATTGCGGCCATGTACATCCTGAACGCGACTTCCGGCAACCTGACCATGCCGAGCCCTTCCGACGTGTTCGATGAGAGCCGGAAGATGTGGACGGACGGCACCATGCTCCGCGGACTCGGCCAGACGCTTACCGTGCTTAGTCTTGGCTTCCTCCTGGCCGCCACAACCGGGATTCTCGGCGGCATTATGATCGGCGGGTTCCGCATGATCGGACGCATCCTTGATCCCTTCGTCAACGCTATAAACTCAACTCCCGGAGCGGCCTTTATCCCGCTCATCATCGTATGGTTTGGCCTATACACCGAAGCCAAGGTTGTGGTGGTCTGGAACGCGGCCATGTTTCCGATTTTGATCAGCACCGCCGCCGGAATCGACCACGGCGACAACGACCTCACGGAGATGGGGCGGTCGTTCGGTGCCTCACGACTGCGCCTGTTCTGGCAGATCTTGCTGCCAAACGCCGTGCCTTCGATCCTCAGTGGCCTGCGCATCGGCGCCGCCGTCGCAGTCGTGGGAACCGTCGTCTCGGAACTCTACATGGCGCAGTCTGGACTAGGGGGAATGCTCGCCGCCGCCGGCAACCGGTTCCAGATGGACCGGTATTTCGCTGTTGTAATCGTACTGATGATTCTCGGCACACTCATCACGGCCACGCTTCGTTTCGCTGAAAGCCGCCTCGCCCGATGGCGGGCGGCCTTGCGCGAGGCGAACCGTTGATGAGTCAAAATCGAACGGAACAGATCAAGGCGAATGCCGATCCGATCATCTCGCTCCGACATGTCGGAAAGGCGTTCAAAGACGGCCAAGTCCAGGCGCTGGAGGACATTACCTTCGACGTCAACCAGGGTGAGTTCATCAGCTTGGTCGGCCCAAGCGGTTGCGGCAAGACAACGCTGCTTCGCATCATCGACGGGCTGATCGGCGTCGACGAAGGCGAAGTGCTGGTTGCGGGCCAGCGGCCTCGCCCCGGTCCGGACCTTGCAATGGTCTTCCAGTCCGCCCGGCTGATGCCTTGGCGTACTGTCGTCGGAAATATCGAGTTCGCTCTCCACGGCATCGAACGCCGTGACCGTCGCGACCGAGCGATGGCGTTGCTCGGATCCGTCGGGTTGCGTGAGTTCGCTCATGCCTACCCACACGAGTTGTCGGGAGGCATGCAGCAGCGCGTGGGTCTCGCCCGCGCCCTCGCAGTCGAGCCGAAGGTGCTGCTGATGGACGAACCGTTCGCCGCTTTGGACGCTATGACCCGCGAGGTGCTACGGCGCGAGTTGCTGCAACTGTGGTCGCGGCGGCGAATAGCGGTCGTGTTCGTGACTCACGACATCGATGAGGCTATCCTCTTGTCACAGCGCGTTGTCCTGCTCCGACCGCGGCCGGGCCGCGTCGATGAAATCGTCGATGTTCAACTGCCCGAACCGCGTTGGGAAAACGATCCTCGAGCCCTGCCAGCTTTCATCGGGTTACGCGAGCATTTGTGGCAGCGGATCAGGGATATGGTCCGGGACGGGACCGAACTCGAAGAACTAGCGGGCATCTTCACCGACGCGATTCCGCAAGCCTAAGCGCGCATTCCATGGCGCAACCGATGCAGGCGGGCATTGGCTGAAATCTCAACCCGCCCCTCTTGCCCTTTCGACCGATGGCATGCGAAATGGCTCCGAGCATAGTGGAGCATGGAGGAACCCGCGGGCGAAGCCGGTTATGAGCGTCGACCGACGAATTGGGGGGGGAAGCTATGTCTACCGAACAAATGACGCGCTGGCGGTCGATCGCGGGGGCGACGGCCGCAATTTTTTCGACTGTTTTACTGTTCGCCGGGCCGGTTGAAAGCCAGCCGGCTCCCGCGGACATGCTCGAACTTCGCCTCGCCGTGGCCGATCCAAATGTGAACCCGGTGACTGACTCGATCTTGAAGCTTGCCAATTCGATGGGATACTACGCCGCCCACGGCGTCCACGTTACCATCGTCGCGCTTGAGGGTACGCCGCAGGCGGTCGCGGCTCTGAACGCTGGCGACGTGGACCTCGCCGACATTGCGATCAACTCAGCGTTACGCCTTCGGTCCTCTAACGGCGTTGCCTTGCGCGGAGTTGTGTCCGCGACCCTTGGTCCTCCCTATCTGATCGCTGCTCAAGCAGACATAACTGGAATCCAGGATCTCGTCGGCAGGTCATTCGCCATCGCTGACAACAATAGTCTGGACCACAACCTCACGCGTGCCGTGTTGGGGACCCTCGGCATCGATCCCGACGGCCCGCAATATGTCGCCATCGGCGCGCCTTCCGTTCGCGTGCAGGCGCTCGCTGCCGGCCGCGTCGATGCCACAACGGTATCCTACGGCACGTTCCTCACTGTCGCCGACACCCCCGGCCTGCACATCATTGTGCCTCCTGAGACCTTCTTCGAGGCGGCTCCGGTGCAGTCGAAATTCGTTGTCGCTCTGGAGACAACCATCAGCGAGCAGCACGAGGCCATACAGCGCTTCGTCGATGCGCTCGTCGACCTGTCCCGGCACTTCGACGCCGATCCAGCCGCGTGGGTCGCGGCAATGATCCCGGCCCGCCCCGACCTGACGCAGGCGCAGCTGGAGGCGACTGTGGGGACCCTCGCCGGCCGCTGGTGCGTGAACGGGTGCATCAATGTCGACTATATCCAAGGCACCGTCGACTTCATCTATCGCGGAGCCGATTTCGGCGATGTACCCGTCATCGCGGCCGCGGACGTGACCGACAAGTCGTTCGTTCTGAACGCCATTCAGAACCTCGGCCCCTACGTCGGAGGCGGCATCGACGCTCGACAATAGGGTGCTGTGCGTGAATGCAGGCGATCAGTAACCGCACGGCGATAACGGGCATCGGCTGGACCGCGTTTACGCGGTCCGCCGATCGGTCGGTTCTCGCTCTCGCCACCGAAGCGAGTCTCAATGCTATAGACGATGCGGGGCTGAACGCCGGCGACATCGACGGTGTGGTGACGTTCTTTCACAATCAGGACACGATTGCTCCTCGTCAGCTAGTCCAGGCACTCCGCCTGGAAGACTGTAGCTTCCAGGTCATGAGCGCACTTGGCGGCGGATGGGCATGTGGCGCCGTCGCCACAGCCGCCATGGCAATTCACGCAGGGATATGCCGCAACGTCCTTGTATTCAGGGCGATGCGCGGACGTAGTGAAAGCAACCGTCCGGCTCGCATCGCGCCCAGCGAGGAGCAGTGGTCCCGGCCGTTCGGCATTTCCCACGCCGCCGCGCGATTTGGACCTCATGTCACCGCGCACATGGCCCGCTGGGGTTCAACTCCGCTGGATTTCGGCCACCTTGCCGTCACGCAGCGCAAGCATGCGCGGCTAAACCGGAAGTCGATGATGACCGACCCGATGACCATCGACGATCACCAAGCCTCGCCTTGGATCATCTACCCCTTCCGCCTCTTGGACTGCTGCATCCGCAGCGACGGCGCTGTCGCGGTCGTCGTTTCCGCCGCCGATGGCGCGCAAGACGCGCGACACGGCCCCATTTATATCCGCTCTATGATGGGCGGCACGCTGGGACATCAGCACGGCACGCTCCATGCGGCTGGATTGTGGGAGCTGAATGCCCATCATGCTGCAACCAAGCTTTACGCCGGCGCCGATTTGACCGCGGAGGACATTGACCTCGCCGAGCTTTATGACCCCTTCACGGGCATTTGCCTTATGCACATTGAAGGCTTCGGACTTGCCGGTCCCGGGGAAGCCGGACTGCGCATTCGCGCGGGCGACACTGGTCTTGAGGGGCCTATCCCCATCAATACGCATGGAGGCCTGCTATCTGAGGCCTACATGCATGGACTGGGACACGTCATCGAGGCGGTACAACAGCTTCGGCCGGGCGGCGTCGTCGATGACTTCTGTGACGGTCCGCACGACTATGACCGTACTCATTGCCGGCAAGTTCGTGACGCCGAAGTCGCTCTTGTTTGCAGCGAGTGCGGCGATAGTTCGCTGATCCTCGCCGCGGCCCGATGAAAGCCGCCGCCCCGCTCCCGACCCCCGACGCCGACAGCGGGCCGTTCTGGGCGGCCTGCTCGGAGGGACATTTATCGGTGCAGAAATGTCCGAGATGTTCGCGGTTCCGGTGGCCCCCAGCGGAATATTGTCCCCGATGCCATTACCACGGCGGAGACTGGATGAAGTTGCCTGGCACGGGCCTTGTTGCGGCTTTCGTTATCGTCCACCGTGCCTTCGACCCCGGGTTTGAAGGCAAGGTTCCCTACGTTATCGCCCACATCACCCTCGACGGCGCCGACGACGTCACTATCATCGGCAACGTGGTCGCCGATCCGTTGGACGCGGTCGCCGTTGGGCGGCGGGTCGCGGTCAAGTTTCGCGATGTCGGATCGGTGACATTGCCCCAGTTCCAATTAACCTAGCCGCATGGCACGAGGAGTCATGACTGGATGAACGGACCACTTAGCGGAGTCCGCATACTCGACTTGACGCACGTCCTGAATGGGCCGTTCGCAACAATGCTGCTCGCGCATATGGGTGCGGAGGTGATCAAGGTCGAATACGGCGAGGGAGACCGGTATCGGCATTCATGGATGCCTCCGGATGCCGGGCGCGATGGCTATGAATCACTGGCCGTCAACGCCAACAAGAAGTGCATCACGCTAAATCTGAAACACCCCGAGGGAAGGAAGATTTTCGAGCAACTCCTCGCCAAGTCCGACGTCTTGGCGGAAAACTTCTCAATCGGGGTCATGGATCGTTTGGGCTACTCCTACGACGAGTTGAAGAAGATCAACCCCAGTGTCATCTACGCGGTCGCTCGCGGGTTTGGAGAATCGGGACCGTACGCAAACATGCGCGCCTTCGCCCCGACCGTGATGGCGTCGGCCGGGTGGGCAGATGCTGCCTGGCAGCTCTCCGGGCGGCCAGGAACAAAGGCGCTCGGTATCGGCGACGAGGCTGCGGGCGTGTCCCTCGCCGTCGGCATCTGCGCGGCGCTGTTCAACCGAGAGCGGACGGGGGGAGGAACAAAGATCGAAATCTCGATGCAGGAGGCTCTACTCGGCTTCATGGTCAGCACGCTTCACACCCTCTTTGAAGGCAACCCGGTCGGCAGCCGATATTTCGAGTGCGCCGACGGCTATGTGAGCTTTCACCTTCCCGACATCTCCGATGAGTTGTGGCGCAACCTCGCGATAGCACTGGGACACGAGGAGGCCGTGAGCGATCCCCGTTTCGTCGATGCGGCAGCGCGAAGGCGCAATCTCAAAGAAGTCCAGGCGATGGTTGCCGAGATGGTTCGCGGCTATTCGCGAGCGCATCTGTGGGGCGTCTTCAGGAAATACGGGCTCGGTAGCTTCCCGGTTCTGTCGATCGCCGAAGTTGTTGAAGACGAGCACATCAAGGCGCGTAGCGCTTTTGTTGAAGTCGAACACCCGCAGGCCGGCACACTGACGCTTCTTCGTCCGTGGATCCGGTTCGGCGACGAGCTGCCACAGATTGAGCATGCCGGTGCTGCTGTCGGAGAGCACAACGCCGTCGTGTACAAGGAACTTTTTGGCTTTGATGAGGAGAAGCTTCGCGAGCTACGCGCAGCTGGGGCGATCTAACAACGGACTCACAAGGACGTCGACGGCTTACGCCGAGAGCCGTGCCGACGGCAGAAGCCTCGCCGACATTCAGCCACAGGACCGCAAACGCCATCAGCGTTGTTGACAGCCACAGCACCGCGAGAATGACAAAGCCGGCAGCGGCGAGCGGGCCTGCCTCCGTCGTCAGGGCGATCGTAAATCCGGCGATTGAGGCGATGACGACGCACGCGACGTAGACCCTGCCGGCGAGGCGATGGTAGCGGCTTCGCCGCGTCGCCGGGAGAAACTGCCAGATGCCGATCAGCAGAGCGACGGCGGCGACGATGGTGTGGACGTAGAACACAAACGGCCGTCCAACGAGGTTCGGCCGCAGTTCCTTAGGCGCCACCTCGGCATTGAACGACAGGTAGCGGAGTGAGAATGCTCCGATTGCGACGGCGAAAAGCGCCAGGACTCCCCAGCCAATCCACCGGACGATTGGGCCCGAAACCATTGCTATGATCCTCCTTGAGACAGCGCGCTCGAAGCGCTGCCGCCCTGACAGGGGGGGGGACGGTTCCGTTCAGCTGCCCATCGCCAAAAACGTGAGCGCGACCGGCAGTGGCGATCATCGCCTTTGTTCCGACCACAGGCGTGTTGATTGTGATGCTGCGAACGGTCGGGACTTCTGTCCGCCCATGCCACCCAAGAAAAGGCAGGGCGCCCGTCGCGCGAACGAGCGCCCTGAAGGAGGGAACGAGGATTCGTTGGCGGAGAAGCCTGATCCCGGCGCGAACGCCGGGATCCTGATTGAAGTTCTGCTTACATGCCGCCGGCAACTGCCTCCGGCAGGGCGAACACGTAGAGTGTCGAACCTGCGCGGCGATAGCGGTCGGCGTCGTTGGCATCGTCGCCAACATTCACCTGAGACGTGTTCGAGCCGCTGGCCAGGAAGGCAATGTACTGCTTGCCGTCATGCATGTAGGAGATCGGCGACGCATGCACTTGCGAGCCGATCGGGAACGACCAAGCCAGGTCGCCCGTCATCGCGTTGTAGGCGTCGACCGTGCCGTTGTACGGGTTGCCCTGGAGCACGAGGCCGCCAGCGGTGCTGGAGACCGGGATGCGTGTGCCGACCGGGAACTCGACCGACCAGGCGATTTCGCTGGTGAGCGGATTGATCGCCTCCAGCTGACCGCCGACGTCGGTTGCCTGGCCGTAGTCAGGCAAATCCCGATACGGCACACGGTTCGTACCGCCGGGGACGGCGCCAGCACCGCGACGCAGCGTGTAACCTTCGCCCGCCACATACTCGCCCTCAACCACCACCTGCGTGAAGCAGCTGTTGTCGGTCGAGACGTAGAACAGACCCGTCTGGTCGGAGAAGGTGTCATTCTCCCAGTTGCGGGCCGAGTTGCCCGGGCATGCGAGGATTTCGGTGCCGGTGTAGTCGTCGCGTTCGGCAGCACCGGGCAAGTCGTAGTTGGTGTAGTTGCGGCGGTCCGCGACATCTGTGAACGCCCAGACGTCGATATCATAGAGCGCACGTCCGGTGGTCATGTCGACGCCGGTGATGGCGTTGGTATAGACGAACGGCCAAGGCTGGCTGAGAAGCTCGCCGTTACTGCGGTCCCAGATGTAGAACCAGCCAGCGCGCGAGGCCTTCATCGCCACGTGATCGACCGAACCATCACCGTTGACGTCCATGTCGGCCAGCGGCGTATTGATCGGCTCGTCGATATCCCACGGGTCTGCCGGGGTGATGCCGTAGGCCCAGATCAGTTCGCCGGTGGTGGCGTCACGGGACATCATGCCGGCGCACCAGTTGTTGCGGTAGTCGATCAGGCCGCCATTCGCGTCGAGATTCACGACGCCCCATTCACGGCGATAGTCCGGGTTCCACGGACCGCAGTTGCCGGTCGAATAGAAGAACTGGTTCGAATCGGGGGCGTAGGTGAAGTAACCCCAAACGGTGCCGCCGCCACGACGCCAGGAATCGCCATACCACGTGGAGAGCGAACCCTGCTTGTCGTCGTCATAGTACGGGTTGAAGCGCGGGCCGATGCCGACTTCGTTGTCCGGGCCCATCGAGTACATGACCCACTGAGTTTGGCCGGTATGGATGTCGAAGGCCGACACCTTGCCGCGGACGCCGTATTCGCCGCCCTGATTACCGATGATGTACAGATCACCGATGATGATGCCGTTGCCGGCGGTCTCTTCGCGGATGGTGACGTCAGCACCAACCGAGCGCCACAGCGCCTCGCCGGTCTGCCCGTCAAGGGCGAAAACCTGACCGTCGATGGTGTGGTAGTAGATGTTGCCTTCGGCGTATTGCAGACCACGGGTCTGGGCGCCGCAGCAGGCCTGAAGGCCATGCTCGCGGTCAACGTCCGGGCGGAACTCCCACAGGATGTTGCCGTTGTTGTTGAGGTCGAGCGCCAGCACTTCGTTCGGAGCCTGACCCGAGCCTTCCGACTGGTTGACCGGCGAGACGATGTACATGGTGTCGCCGACCACGAGAGGCGATGCCTCATACTGATCGAGAACGCCAAGCTGCAGCGTCCAGGCAATGGTCAGATCAGCAACGTTGCTGAGGTTGATCTGATCCAACGATGAGAAGTTGTGGCCGTCATAAGTGTAGTTCGGCGTCACGACATCGCCGGCGGCGATATGGGCCATGACATCGTCATTGGCGAAAGCCGAGCTGGCAAACCCACAGCCAGCGGCGACGGCAACGGTTGAAACCGTCGCTTTCCAAAGTTTTCTGGTCATTTTTGTTCCTCCTTTTTCCCCTTGCTTGGGAATAACCTTCGTTCGTTGTTGTTGAATATTCCCGTCAGGATGGGCTGTTTTAGAGTTCGCCTCCATTTCGCGTTTTGGTACTGCACGGCGACAGACACCAGCGACCCGCTGTCCTAACCAAAGGCGCATCGGGACTAAAAAGGAGAAACTTCGGGCAGCCGTGATCGATACCGATCACGGCGAGCGAGCTTCTTCCCTAGTTTCGTTGTGAAAACAGGACCGTTACCTGCATTGCAGCTCCCTCTTGCGTTGGGTCATTCGACCCCATGTTCTTTTCGAACGCACGGGCACGCCAGATATCAATTGGCGCTTGATGAGGGTTTCCCCAAACCCACCGCTCCGTTTGTGGCAGCCCCCGCGAAAAATGCGCAAGACTACCTATCTGCACTCGTACGCCTAGCACATTTGATTGCATTGAGGCAAATCTGCACTTCACTACTCGACGTCAGGCAATCCTATGCCATGTCTGTGAGGTAGTTATGTGCTATTGACTACTGTTAAGCTTATGATGCGCGCAGTACTGGTGGCAATGAGTAATCGGCGTCGTTGCAACTTTGAGGAGTTGGTGGTCAGCGAGTAGAAAAAAAATGAATTGTATTCAATAGGAAAGATCTTCGCTTGCCCGCTCGCATGGCGCAGCCCACCCTCGGCCGACAGTCGACGCCCTCGAGGACGAACTCGGCGTCGTCCTTTCGAACGCGCCGCGCGCCGGCTCGTGCTCACGCCGAGCGGCCTCGAACTGCTCGAGCATGTGCGTGCGATGGGCGATGCCGCCGGCCGCGTCTCGCTTGCGGCCTCCGACATTTCTGCAATCCTGCGTGCGGTAATCGGTGACACGGTCGGCGCCGAGTCCGGTCAGCATGGAAATCAGTATCTGTTTGTCTTTCGGCTGAGGCGGAGGCCCCTCGCGCAGTTCAAGAACCTCTGGCGGTCCATAGCGCGTGCAGTGGATTGCTTTCACCGCACGACTTTCCTCTTCAGCGGACTAGCCCGCCTCAACGCCGGCAGTAAGAAGCCACAGGAGAGACGAGGACGTCCGACTGCTCGGGTACGATGCGTTCGCCTCTATTGCCAGAATGAAGCAATGCGTTCGTTCACGGAGCGGCGACCTTGCAAGCGCCCGGCTATGGCGGCGGGCCTACCGGACGCCGGGTTCATTTGACCACCGGTCTGCACCAGGGCTGCGAGGGTGTCTTCGTCGGGATGGATCACCTCGACCTGTGAACCGGCGGTTCGGAGTGCTTCTACACCGGCGTCGATGGGTACCAGGCGCATGGCCTCTGGAGGCGATCGGAGCGCCAGTATCAGAACACGCTCGGCGCCTATCGCCAGATCCGCGTTGTCAGACGAGTGGAAGCCGCCATCGATGTAGTGGTGGCCGTCAAAGAGCATCGGCGGCGAGCCGAAGAAACCTGTTGTGGCGATAACCGCATCGACCAGATCGATGCCGCTGTCGCGGTTGAAGGCGCGCCTCTCCCCGGTCTCCGCGTTTACGGCGGTGATAAGCACTCTTTGCTGCGGCCATTCCTGAATGGGAAGTTGGGTGGCGACGACCTGCCGCCGATCGGATCCCTTCCCTTCGTCAGCCGACAGCGCCAGCGCCCCGTATCGCCGGAGAATTTCAGCGGGACGGCCGCCCGCTCGCTTTGCCTCGTCGACGCCCGCCCTGAGCCGCGACCAATCGACCATGGGAGGCGCCTCACGCGACGGCCCGTCCGATCCTGCTCGCGCCTGATAGAAGTCCTCGAGCGGCTTTCCGCTTGTCAGGTCCAGCGCGACCCTCGCGCCAGCGGAGGTGCCGACGAACAAATCAGCATTGCGGACATCAAGACCGGCATCGGCCATGCCCGTGACAAGGCCAATCTCCCACGAACTGGCGACGTATCCGCCCCCCGCCAGAACCAAAGCGCGTCGTATCGAACTCAGCTTGCTGTCTCCATGAACAGAGGTGCCAAACCGCTGCGGTTATCGGCCAGTCGCCATGCATCGGCATGACCGACCCTTCGTCCGCAGCTCTACAGACCTTCACGTTGATGCTGCTGGCCGGTGGCGTGGAGTTTGGACCGACTTGGCGGTCATACCCTCTCCAGAGGGTGCGCACCACGTCACAGGATCGTACGCACGCCGGCGACCGATCGGCGCCGCCTGGAAGACCAGCCCGCCCATTTACCGGTAGCCGCCGAGATTGTTGCCGGCGCCGCGGCGCCGGCAACAAAGCCGATCCGTCGCCCGCGCGGTCGCGACGCAAAGATGCGGCAAGTCGTGCCGGGCTACCTACTGAGGCAGGTATTGCATCACCGTTGCCTCGGTCGTTACCCCATAGCTGTTACTCCATGAGTTACGAACGTAGGTGGCGATGGCCGCGATCTGGTGGGCGTTGAGTTGGCCAAGGAAGGGCGGCATGCCGTGGCTAGCGTTACCTTGCAGAATTTGGCTGATGATGTGGCCGCTGACCGCGACGAAATCATTCCCGTCGAGCTTCGGACCGACAAGGCCTTGGCCCTGCGCGCCGTGACAACCCGAGCAGTTGTGCGCGAAGAGCGGCCCGCCGTCGGCCATTAAGGCCGCGAAAACCGCCGCGTCGGATGTCGCTTGCGCGACCACCGTCGGCGCGGCTGCGTTGGCTGCGATTGTCTCGCCGAAAGCAAGAAACCCCATAGCACCGGCTGTAACAACCATCGTCGTGACTGATAACTTCTTCATTGGCTTTCAAACCTCATTCTGCACCCCTGGACTTCTATTCTAATCGGCGTTCTCGCCTACACGCATCGGCCGACTGAAGATCGGTCCGTTGCCACCGATCAGAAACGGGGACGCTCTCGATGTGGAGCGCGCCCCCGGGGATAGTTTCGGAGATGACTCCGGCGCGAACGCCGGAGCCGTTGGATGTTGCGCCGGAACCTTACATGCCGCCGGCGACGTTCTCCGGCAGGGCGAACACAAAGAGCGTCGACCCTGCGCGACGATAACGGTCGCCATCGTTGGCGGCGTCGCCGACATTCACCTGTGAGGTGCTGGAACCGGAGGCTAGGAACGCAATGTACTGCTTGCCGTCATGCATATAGCTGATCGGCGAGGTGTGCACTTGCGAGCCGATCGGGAACGACCACACGAGATCGCCGGTCGAAGCGTTGTACGCGTCGACCGTTCCGTCGTTGGGGTTGCCCTGGAGCACGAGGCCGCCTGCGGTGCTGGAGACCGGGATGCGCGCAGCAGAGGAGAACGGGACCGTCCAGGCAATCTGGCTGGTTACCGGATCGATCGCGTCCAGCGCACCGGCAACGTCGGTCGGCTGCCCATAGTCCGGCGAGTTCCGATCGGCGACGCGGTTGACGCCGTTGGGATTGATCCCCGCCTGGCGCAGCCTGTAGGCCTCGCCGGCAACGTACTGGCCTGGCACGACGTATTCGGACCAGCAGGTGTTGTCGGCTGAGACGTAGAACAGGCTCGTCTGGTTTGAATAGGAATCGTTCTCCCAGTTGCGCGCCGAGTTGCCCGGGCACATGTCGACTTCCGTGCCGGTGAAATCGTCACGCCCTGCGGCGCCGGGCATCTGGTAGTCGGTATAGTTCGCCCGATCGGCTGCATCGGTGAAGGTCCAGCGCCGGATGTCGTACTCCTTGCGGCCCGTCGCCATATCGACGCCCATCGCGTAGTCGACATAGACGAACGGCCAAGGCTCGGTGAGCAACTGACCGTCGGTCCGATCCCAGACATAGAAGTAGCCGGAACGGGACGCCTTCATCGCGGTGTGCTCAAGCGTGCCGTCGCCATTGAGGTCGACATCGACCAGCGGCGTGTTGATCGGCTCATCGAGGTCCCACATGTCGGCGGGAGTGATGTTGTAGGCCCAGATCAGTTCGCCGGTGGTGGCGTCGCGTGCCATCTGCGAGGCGCACCAGTTGTTGCGATAATCGACAAGACCGCCGTTGGCATCGAGATTCACGACGCCCCATTCGCGGCGATAGTCGGGGTTCCACGGACCGCAGTTGCCGGTCGAATAGTAGAACATGTCGAGTTCGGGATCGTAGGTGAAATAGCCCCAAACCGTGCCACCGCCATGGCGCCAGGAATCGCCATACCACGTGGAGAGCGAGCCCTGCTTGTCGTCGGCGTAATACGGGTTGAAGCGCGGGCCGATGCCGACTTCGTTGTCCGGGCCCATCGAGTACATGACCCACTGAGTTTGGCCGGTATGGATGTCATAGGCCGAAACGTGCCCACGAACGCCGAACTCGCCGCCCTCGGTGCCGATAATATAGAGATCGCCGACAACGAGGCCGTTGCCAGGCGTGTGTTCGGCGATCGTGACGTCGGCGCCAATCGCCCGCCACAGCGCCTCGCCGGTCTGACCATCGAGAGCGAACACCTGCCCGTCCAGCGTGTGGTAGTAGATGTTGCCTTCGGCATATTGCAGACCGCGGGTTTCGGCGCCGCAGCAAGCCTGCAACGCGTGCTCACGATCAACGTCCGGGCGGAACTCCCAGATGATGTTGCCGTTGTTGTTGAGGTCGAGGGCCAGCACTTCGTTCGGGGCCTGACCTGAGCCTTCCGACTGGTTCACCGGCGTCACGATGTACATCGTGTCACCAACCACCAGCGGCGACGCCTCGAATTGATCGAGGACGCCGATCTGCATCGTCCAGGCGATGGTCAGATCGGCAACGTTGCTGAGGTTGATCTGATCGAACGTTGAGAAGTTGTGGCCGTCATAGGTGTAGTTTGGCTGGACGACGTCACCGGCGGCGATGTGATCCAGAACGTCCTGGTTGGCGAAAGCAGAACTGGCAAAACCACAGCCCGCCACGATCGCGATCGTCGATGCGGTTGCCTTCATAAGCATCTTGCTTGTCATTGGTTCCCTCCCAATTTTCTATCCCCGTCTGAAACCATCCGTTCGCGCCCCGCTCCCCGGGAACTCGATTGATCTCAGCCATTTCGAAGTATTTCTTCTCTTCTGTATTCCAATTCCCTCTGACGTATCCGAATTTGAGGCCCAGCAACTTGACAGCTCAACCAATCGGTCGGTCAGTTATTGGCGAACTTCAGATCGCTCCCCGCTCTATTTTGAGAAATGGCCGTTTCGCCTGTGCGGCCCCATTTCCCTCTTCCGGTTTTGACCTTTCGGCATCCTCGCCGACGGGCGAAGTGGCATCCAGGGCACAACCTGTGGACAGGCTCCCCAGCCCGTCGCTCTACGTGAGGTAAGCACCCAAGAAGACGAGTTACTTCGCCCCACCTCGTCACACAAACACAGGGACAGGAATGTGTCAAATTCTGCTCTTGGCAATTCTTAGCGACGGACGCTTCCCACGAGTACTCGTCAATTAGCCCACTGAAAACACGGACTTGCAGGTGTTGGCTGAAGCCACAGAACAGACAATCTTACGAAATCGGATTCGTCTCAGCTTTGAGGCGTCTGACATCCACGTTGATTGATTCGGCATGGCGTCGGTGTCGTCCGACTTGACGTCAAATTGGGTGAAGCCGTTGGGATTAGGCGCGCCCTTGTCGGGCGCGACCTCGCTATTGCAGCGCCGTCTTGAAATTGGCCCGGCGAACGCGCCGACTATGATGTTTTCAACTGCAGAAACCCGGCCGGACCACGGTCGCGGAACTTGGCGGCCTGGCCGTCGACATCCCGCATTGTGCTTGTCGCAGCGTCGGTCAGACCGGCGAAGATGTCCCGCGCCTTTCGGTCATATATTTCCAACGCGTCAGCGATCGACTGTCCGCCCTTTATGGAGCGATCCAAAATGTGCGCCAGGATTCGGGATTCCTGCAGCGCGGAGGATGTCCCCCATCCGGTTTCATAGTGGACGGTCGCATAGGCATCGCCGACCAAGGCGACATTGGCAAAAGCGGCGCGCCGGTTGCGGGTCGCGCGGAATCGCCGCCACCGCGATTCGCCGCCCAGCGTTCTCCCGCCAAGACCTTCGGCGAACAGCTGATTGATGTGGTGCAGGCCATCAGGCGAAATGACACCGTCACCGTCGATGAATGGCGCGGCGTCAAAATAGTCCGTGAGTTCGGGGCTGTGCGTCACCACCGCGGACGCCTCGCCGTTGCCATGCGGATAAGCCGTGACACGCACCAGGCCGCAGCCAGCAATGTAGATGTAGCCGAAGATGAACTGGTCGAGATTTCCTTCCAGCTCAAGCCAAGCGAAACGCGATGTGGCGTCCTCCGACTCCGGCCCGAATATGTCGGCGTAGAGATTTCTGACCAGGCTGCCCGCCCCGTCGGCGCCGACGACGAGATCGGCACGCGCCTTCTCCCGGCCTATCCGTTCTTCCGAAATGTCGGCGCCATATTCGATCCGCACTCCCAGTTGCGGCGCCGCGGCGCGCAGGAAAGCCAGAAGCCGGGATCGCTTGACGCCCCAATAGGGGGTCTCCTGAATCCTTGCTTGCCGCACCAGCTCGCCGCCGTCTGTTTGCCCGGCGAAGACCTGCACGACATTGCCGATCGGGAAGCAGCTTTCGGCGAAGGCGGCGAAGCCGTCGAGCTGCATCGCCTCCAGTTCCTTCAGGCCGAACGGCAGAAGCGCTATGCCAAGGCCCGGGCTTTCCCCCTCATTGGCGCGCTCGAAGACAGTGACGTCAGCATCGAGCCGCTTCTTGATGGAGATCGCGGCGCCCAGCCCGGCGGCGCCGCCGCCAATGACGGTAACGTTCATTGGCGTGGCTCGTGACGGTTCGGATTGATGGTATTTCTCCCCCGGCCCGACGCCTTTTTGTTGGCTCACAACCTAGCGCCGGGCCGACCATATTGGTCGGCTGTGGGCGGTTCAAGCGATCGAAGGTGATTGGACGGGAACGGCAGCATCGGGCATCGTGCGTTCGGGGCTGACCTGTTCGGAGCATGATAATGATCAGGTTTCGTTCAATTGCCTTCGGCGTTCTGACAGTCATTTGCATCGTCGGGACGAGCCCGGCGAATGCTCAAATCCGTGGTGGTCTCGGTGCGAATGTCGGCCTGTACCGGCCACGGGTTACACTTGGCTGCGCGGTCGAGATGGAGAAAGTCGCCCGCATCACCAACACAACGGCCAATGCGATCTCCGCCGGAACGGTCATCCATTTCGATGCGCTGCTGTACCCCAATCAGGGCCAGCACTGGACACGCAACATAACCAGCGGATTGCTTGCCGCCGGCCAGTCGTTTCAGATCGGCGTAGCGCCGATGGTATCCTGCACGGCGTGGTACGATATGCCGATGCTCATAGCGCCATAAGGGCGCTGCATCTCCGCGCCACATTCAGCCGATATTTGTTTCGGCCGACGGAAATCACCCAACAGTTGGAGGCTCCCCATGGCGGACGCAACCGAAATGCTCAGGCGCGTCGACGATCTCGGCGACCGCATCAGCCGGCGTGTTCAAGAACTGCAGACGAAGGGCGAATTCTCCGACGTGCATGACGCCATCGCCAAGGAACTGAAAATCGCGCACGCAAAGCTCAGAGACCAAGTCGGCTCCGCCGCCGCCGATACGACCCGGCTTAAATGGCGCGGCCTCAAGGACGAGATGACGCGCGACTACAATTCGCTGGTCGACAGCGTCGGCCGATTTGCCGAGCATCTCGACACCAAGTCGATGAAGGTCGCGCTGGAAGAAAAGGACTAGTCAGTCCAACTGATCGTAAATGGCGTGGCAGAGGGTCAGCAGACGGTCGCGGTCGGGCGGACCGGACAGCACGTAGCCGACCGAGCCGTCCATCCAGTAATAGGCGCCGGCGTCATCGGCGGAAGCGTAGCGGAACGACGTGGTGCGCTCGTCCTCTGAGCGGGCGATTAGCAGGGTGTAGCGCACGCCCAATGCGTCTTCATACATCAGCATCGCCGCCGGCCGGCCGTCCTGCGGCACGACGCGACCGCCGAGCAACGACAGGCCATCAGCCGAAAGATCCGGCGGTGCGATGGTGAGGTCGAGCCGGTTCGACAGCCAAGCCACGAGGTGATCCTCGTCGGCGACGGTGACTTCGATCGGATGGCGTATCTCGGCGCTATAGACCTCGTGCGCCGACAAACCGACGGCCGCCAGTTCGCGCGCCGCCGGCATGTCGCTTTCACCCCACAGCAGGAAGCCGCCGCCAAAGCCGAGCCCAATGCCGGCGATCGCCGCAGCCATCGGCCAGATGCGCCGGCGCGGCTTCGGCGTAAGCGCTCCGGTCAATCGCTGCGGAATCGGTTCCGCCGCAACGGGATCGAGTGTGTCACGCAAGAGCGCGGCCTGCGCCCGCCATTGCTCCACACGCTTGCGGTCGCTCTCATTGCCCTCGAGCGAGGCGGCGACCGCCGCCGCGCGCGCGGGGTCGAGCTGGCCGTCGGCATAGGCGACGAGATCGGCCTCGTTGATGTCCGGCCCAGGCGCGGTCATTTGATTCTCCTGATCGGCACGATCGCAGCGCCTTCCAACCGCTCGGCCAGCTGATCGCGCGCTCGGGCGAGGCGTGACATGATGGTGCCGACGGGAACCTCAAGAATCTCGGCGACTTCGCGATAGCTGAAGCCTTCGACGGAGATAAGCAGCAAGACCTCCCGATGTTCGGTGCCAAGCGCTTCCAGCGCCCGCAGAATGGCGATGCGGGCGGCGGGATCGGTTCCGCCGTCAGCGGCGTCGCCGGCCATTGGAGAAAAGGGGGCCGAGCGTTCGCGGCGCGCATGCGACCGCGCGGTGTTGGTCAGGATGGCGAACATCCAGCCGCCGAGATTGCCGCCGCTGAATTGCCTCTCCTTGGTCAGCGCCTTGACGATGGTGTCCTGCACCAGATCGTCGGCTTGGGCGGCGTGACCGGTCAGCCCCCTCGCATAGCGCCGAAGGGCCGGAAGCAATCTTTCCATTTCACGGCGGTCGACAGCCACGGTCGGTAGATGTCCGTTGGCCGGCGACGGTGCTGCCGCCGCCGGCCGGGGGGTGCGCAAGGGGCGCGCCGGCAAAACCGACCTTACATCGGTACCTCGGTGATGACGATGTGCCAGACGCCGCCGCGACCGTCGCCCGTGATTTGGTCGGCCCCGGTGTCGCCCTGGTAGTAGTAAAGCGGCTTGCCCTTGTAGGCCCACATCGGCTGGTCGTCGGTGCGTTGGACGATGGTCCAGTCGGCATCGGCCATCGCCGCGTTGTCGCCGACATAGAAGGGCGGCCAGGCGGTGGCGCAGCCGCCATAGCAAGTGGTGACGTTCGCCGTCGTATCGGCGTCATAGGTGTAGAGCGTCCGATCGTTCGGACCGACGAGAATGGTGCCGCGATCGTTGATGGTTGTCTTGGCGGGTCCCATTGCCTGGGCCATGGCGGCCGTGGCGAAGACGATCGCCACGACGGTCGCAAAACTGCGTATCGAGCGAGAGAGCATTTTGGATATTCCTCCTCGGTGCCGAGGCGGCGGAGTACCGCCTCTAACAAGCAAGACGCCGCGGCGGCCGAATCTATTCCCGCAATTTCCCGGCTACACACGGATGTGATGCGGCGGGCACTACTCCTGATTTCAGGTTGTGCAGATGCCCGTTTTCTAGGCAGCCAAAAGCCAAGGGTTCCTTAGAGTTTTTGTGAGATTCCTGCCTCAGAAGAAGTTGGGGCGGACCATGGCATCTCGGCGGCATCCTGGGCGACGCGCCATCGGCGTCGCGGCGGTGATCTTTATTGCCGCGCTGTTCGGCGCCGGGCCGGCGACGGCGCAGATGGCGGGCGACGTCAATCCTGCCGCCGACGTACAGAGCAATCTCGACATCGTCTGGATGCTGGTGGCGGCGGCCTTGGTGCTGATGATGCAAGCCGGCTTCACTCTGCTCGAGGCCGGTCTCGTCCGTTCCAAGAATTCGATCAATGTCGCGCTGAAGAACCTAATGGATCTGGCGGCGTCGGTAGTGGCGTTTGCGGTCATCGGCTTCACGCTCGCCTTCGGCCGCGACAGCGGCTTCCTCTCCGGCTTCGACAGCTCGACCTTCCTGCTCGGTGGGTTGACGGCCTGGGGCTTCGCCTTCTTCGTCTTCCAGGTGATGTTCTGCGGAACGTCGGCGACGATCATTTCCGGCGCTGTCGCCGAGCGGATGAAGCTTTCGACCTATGTCGTGATCTCCTTCGTCATGGCCGGGCTGATCTACCCGGTGTTCGCCCATTGGGCCTGGGGCACGGCGATCTACGACAATCAGTCGGCCTTCCTGGCGCAGGCCGGTTTCGTCGACTTCGCCGGCTCGACGGTGGTGCATTCAACCGGCGCCTGGGTGGCGCTGGCGATCTGCGTCGTCATGGGCCCGCGAATCGGGAAGTTCGACGCCGACGGCCGGCCCGTCCGCATCCAGGGCCATTCGCCAGTGCTCGCGGTGGCCGGCGTGTTCCTGCTGTTCTTCGGCTGGATCGGCTTCAATGGCGGCTCGACCACCACCGGCACCGGCAGCATCGCCCACATCATTGCCAACACGGTGCTGGCCGCTGCGACAGGCGCCCTCGCCGGCTTCTTCCTCGGCCGCAAATATGACGGCATGTTCATCCCGGAACGGGCCATGGCCGGGATGATCGGCGGCCTGGTTGCGATCACTGCCGGCTGCAATGTGCTCGGGCCCCACGGCGCTCTCCTCATCGGCGCCCTTGGCGGTCTCGCCGCGATCTGGGGCAATCAATTCATCGAGCATCGCCTGAAGGTCGATGACGCGGTCGGCGCCATCGGCGTCCATGGCATCGCCGGCATAGTCGGAACGCTCGGCCTCGCCCTTTTTGCGCCGGTCGCCAATCTGCCGCTCGGCAACCGCTTCGACCAGCTGGTCATCCAGGGCTTCGGCGTCGCGCTCAATTTCGTCTGGGCGTTCGGTCTCGGCTACATCCTGGTCCGGCTGTTCAACCATTTCGTCCCGCTGCGGGTCTCGCGGGAGGCTGAACTGCGTGGCCTCAACGACGCCGAACATGGCGCGCGGCTGGGCGTCGGGCATGTCGAGGATGCGATGTCGGCGCTGGCGAGCGGGCGCGCCGATCTGTCGAAGCGCCTGCCGACCCAACCGGGCGACGATGCCGAGCTGCTGACGATGCATTTCAACGCGCTCATGGACCGCGTCGAGTTGGACGAGAAGGCGCGCGCTTTGCAAACCGACGCACAGCGGTCGGCAGAAGAGGCCGAGCGGCTGACGGCGTTGTCCAATGCGGCCTTCGAGTCGATCGTCGTCGTCGTCGACGGACGCATCGTCGACGGCAATCAGGCGACCGAAATCATGCTGGCGCAGCCGATGGTTGACCTCAAAGGGCAACGACTCAAATCCCTCATGCCTTACGAGGACTGGCCGGCCATCACCAAGGCGTTCACCGCCGAGCAGTCCGAACCGTTCGAGACGACCGTCACCGACCGGGACGGCAATCAGGTGCCGGTGGAAGTGCGCGGCCGTCAGATCGTCATGCGCGGCGCCGAGACGCTGGTGCTCGCGCTGCGCGACATGCGCGAGCGCAAGAATGCGGAGGCTCGCATTCGGCATCTGGCGCTGCACGATCCGCTGACCGACCTGCCCAACCGCACCGTCTTCCAGGACAGGCTCGGCAACGCGCTCAGCGTCAACAGCCGCACCGGCCTCGGCGTTTCGCTGTTCCTCATCGACCTCGATCATTTCAAGGACGTCAACGACATCCACGGCCATCCGGTCGGCGACAAGGTGATCATGGCGGCGGCGCAGCGGCTCAGCGAATCCGTCCGCGCCTCCGACACCGTGGCCCGGCTCGGCGGCGACGAGTTCGCGGTCATTCAGACCGGCTTCACCTTCGGCAATCAGGTGACCGATCTCGCCGGCCGCATCGTCAAGGCGCTCGCCATGCCGATCCCGATCGGCGACGGCATGCATATCCGTTGCGGCGCCAGCGTCGGCGTCGCGATCTGTCCGCATGGTGGTTGCGACGTGGAGCAGATTATCTCGCAGGCCGACGCCGCGCTCTACCGCGCCAAGGGCGCCGGGCGCAGCACGTTCCGGATGTTCGAGCCGGGCATGGACGCTGCCATCCGCAAGCGGCAATTGCTGCAGGCCGACCTCACCGAGGCGGTCGATAACGAAGCCTTCGAGCTGTATTTTCAGCCGCAAGCCGACGTCGTAACGGGAACCATCAAGGGTTACGAGGCGCTGCTGCGCTGGCAGCATCCAGAGAAGGGGACGATCAGCCCGGTCGACTTCATCCCGGTCGCCGAGGAGACCGGACTGATTCTGCCGCTCGGCCGCTGGGTCCTCCGCCGAGCCTGCACCGTCGCGCAGCGCTGGCCGGGGCGCGAACGCATCGCCGTCAATGTCAGCCCGATCCAGTTCCGCGATCGCAATTTCGTCGGCACGGTCATCGATGCGCTGGAGGAGACCGGCCTCGATCCGACCCGCCTCGAACTGGAAGTCACCGAAAGCGTCGCTCATCGACGACGACCATCGCGCCTTGACGATGCTGCGGCAGCTCAAGGCGCTTGGCGCCAGTCTGGCGCTCGACGATTTCGGCACCGGCTACGCGTCGCTGAGCTATCTGCGCCGCTTCCCCTTCGACCGGGTGAAGATCGATCGTTCCTTCATCCGCGACAGCGTTTTGTCCGAGGGCTCGCTCGCGATCATTCGCGCCATCGTCGATCTCGCCAAGTCGCTCGACATGAAGATCATCGCCGAGGGCGTTGAGACCGAGGCGGAAATGGCCCTCGTGCGGCAGGAAGAATGCGACGAGGTGCAGGGCTTCCTGATTGGACGGCCGGCGCCATGGGCGGAGCCGGCCGTGCCCGTCTCGCAACGCGAACGCGATCGGCTCGTGTCGTTGCTGCGCGATGCCGCCCAGCAATTGCGCGGGGCCGATGCCGAGCCGGCTGTCGCTCCAGCACCGCGGAAGAAGGGCTGACGCCCCGAGCGGGAGCGCTCTTGCGCGATCGCCTGCCGCTTAGGCAGAGCCGCCCGGAAATCGGATCGGGCGGCGGCGCTCCCCGTCCCGGCACGAAGCTGTGCCACGTGTGGCACATCATCTGCATCACCAATGTCTGTGCAGCGCGTCTAGGGTTCCGGCCAGCATTCCCTCTCCCTGCTGGTGTCTGGTCCGAGAGATGCGATCCGGCGCGATCCGGATACACGGCGGGCCAAAATCCCGGGAGGTCACTGCACAACGGTTTGCCCCGAGCGAACCGTCCTCCCGGGGCCTGTCGGTGAGGAGCGGTCCGCCATGAATAGGAGAGTGACCATGTTCCGCGCCAGAAACGCCGTCGCCGCACTTGTCATCGGCGCCGCGGCCTTGTCCATTGCCAGTAGCGCCCAAAGCCAGGGCGAAGAGAAAACGAGCTTCAGCGTCTGCTGGTCGATTTATGCCGGCTGGATGCCATGGGGCTACATCGAAGAATCCGGCATCATGGACAAATGGGCCGCGCGCTACGGCATCAGCGTCGATGTCGTGCAGATCAATGACTACATCGAGTCCATCAACCAATACACCGCCGGCCTCTATGACGGCTGCGCCATGACCAACATGGACGCCTTGTCGATCCCGTCGGGCGGCGGCGTCGACACGACGGCGCTGATCATCGGCGACTTCTCGAACGGCAATGACGCCATCATCCTCAAGGATGGGGCCGATCTCAGCGACATCCTCGGCCAGAACGTCAATCTCGTCGAGCTGTCGGTGTCGCACTACCTCCTCGCCCGCGCCCTCGATTCGATCGGCGCCAGCGAACGCGACGTCACCGTCGTCAACACGTCGGACGCCGATATGGTCGCCGCCTATCAGACGCCGCAGGTCACCTCGGTCGTCACGTGGAACCCGCTCGTGTCGACCATCATGGAGCAGCCTGACGCGCATGAGGTCTTCAACTCGAGCCAGATCCCGGGCGAGATCATCGACATCATGATGGTCAATTCCGACGTGCTCGCCGCCAATCCCGACTTCGGCAAAGCCCTTGTCGGCGCCTGGTACGAAGCGATGGCGATCATGTCGTCGGATACGCCGGAGGGCATCGCCGCGCGTGAATCCATGGCGGCTGCCTCCGGCACCGATCTCGCCGGCTATGACGCGCAACTCGCCACCACGGCGATGTTCTACAATCCGGCCGAGGCGGTTGCCTTCACCAATGGCGCCGAGCTGCCGACCACGATGGACTATGTCCGGACCTTCCTGTTCGACCATGGCATTCTCGGCGTCGGCGCACCGGACGTCGACTTCGTCGGCATCCAGTTCCCGGACGGCTCCGTGCTTGGTGATCCGAACAACGTCAAGCTGCGCTTCGACCCCACCTATATGCAGATGGCGGCCGACGGAGCGTTATGACCATCGTCACGTAAGTGGCTGCGATTGAAACGGAAATGACACAGGCGGTCGGCGATGGGGAAAGACCAACCCCGCGCCGGCCGCGTCGCCGTTCGCGGCTGATCAACCGGAAGCCGAGCCGCGCCGCGACGGTTCTGTTGGGGCTGCTGCCGTTCCTCATCATCGGCGTCGTCTATGCCGTGGCGAGCGCCAACCGGCTCGCCATCAATCCGTCCGACCGCATCCTGCCCTCGCTGAGCAGCATGGCGCATGCGTTCTGGACCATGGCCTTCACGCCGGAACAGCGCACCGGTGACTACCTCCTGTGGACCGACACGCTGTCGAGCTTCATCCGCCTCGGCATGGGCATCGGCATCTCCGCGTTCCTCGCCATTACGCTCGGCATCTCGATCGGCTTCCTGCCGATCGCCCGCTCGGTGTTGGCGCCAGTGGTTGCGGCGATCTCCCTCGTGCCGCCGCTCGCGGTGCTGCCCATCCTGTTCATCGCCTTCGGCCTCGGCGAAACGTCGAAGGTCGCCCTGATCGTCGTCGGCACCGCGCCGGTTATGGTCCGCAGCATCGCCAAAGCCGTGAGCGAGATTCCAGAGGAGCAGATCGTCAAGGCGCAAACGCTGGGCGCCTCCACGTGGCAGATGGTGATGCGTATCGCGCTGCCACAGGCGATGCCGCATCTGATGACGGCCACACGGCTCGGCCTCGTGCCGGCCTGGATTTTCCTCATCTCCGCCGAAGCGATCGCCGCCACCAGCGGTCTCGGCTACCGCATCTTCCTCGTCCGCCGCTATCTCGCGATGGACATCATCCTGCCCTACGTCGCCTGGATCACGCTGATCGCCTACCTGCTCGACTATTCGCTGCGCACCGCTTCGGTGCGGCTGTTCCGCTGGGCGCACCCCAAGGGAGCGGGATTGTGAGCCAGGTCACGATCTCCAACCTCTTCATGGATTACGACCGGACGCCGGTTCTGGAGCGCATCAATCTCGAGGTCGCGTCGGGCACGTTCTGCGCCATCGTCGGCGCCAGCGGCTGCGGCAAGTCCACCTTCCTGCGGCTCCTCCTCAGCCAGGAATTGCCGACCCGCGGCGCCATCCTGATCGACGGCGAGGCGGTGGCGAGCGAGCCAACGCCGGACCGCGGCATCGTCTTCCAGCGCTACTCCGTATTTCCGCATCTGACGGTCACCGACAACCTCGTCATCGCCGCCGAGTTCACCGGCTCCCGCTTCTTCGGCCGCAAGTTCTTCGGCGCGCGACGGCAGGCCCGCGAGGCGGTCGCCGACACGCTGCGCGGCATCGGCCTGTGGGAAGCGCGCAACCGTTACCCGGCTCAGCTTTCCGGCGGCATGCAGCAACGTCTCGCTATCGCCCAGGCGCTGCTGATGAAGCCGAAGGTGCTGTTGCTCGACGAGCCGTTCGGCGCGCTCGACCCCGGCATCCGCTCCGACATGCATGAGATCCTGCTCCGCCTTTGGCGCGAGACGAGAATGACCGTGTTCATGGTCACGCATGACATTCGCGAGGCGTTTAAGCTCGGCACGCGCGTGCTCGTCTTCGACAAGGTGCGTCACGATCCGGATCATCCGGAAGCCTATGGCGCCACAATCACTTACGACCTTTCGCTCGATCGCAACCGGCCCGACGAACGCAAGGTGATCCCACTGCCAGCCGGACTGAATGGGAGGCCGAACTGATGCGAAAGACGACCACCGGAACGATTGCGAGACCATCGCTGCCGCGCCAGCAGCGGCATCACCCGGACTTCGACCGGCTGCAGGCGCGCGGCTGGAAGGCCGCCGTCAAAGAAGGCACGATCCCGGAGAACGCCTGGGCCAAGGAGCGTCAATGGGCGCTGCGCATGGGGCTCACCGGATCGGACAGCCTGACCGACAAATCGATCCCGACTTTCGCGCGCGGCGAACTCCCGCATTATGCGGGCATCAACACCTTCCTGAAGGCGCCCTATGTCGAGGACGCGACGCTGGTCGGCAATTACGACGCCGCGGTGATGGGCGTGCCGTTCGACGGCGGCACCACCTACCGCCCCGGCACGCGCTTCGGACCGCAGGGGCTTCGCCGGATCTCGGCGCTCTACACGCCCTACAATTATGAGATGGGCATCGACCTGCGCGAAGAGATGTCGCTCTGCGACGTCGGCGACGTCTTCACCATCCCGGCCAATATCGAGAAGACCTTCGACCAGATCAGCCGTGCCGTCAGCCACGTCTTCTCCTCGGGCGCGCTTCCAATCATGATCGGCGGCGACCATTCGATCGGCTTCCCCTGCGTCCGCGGCATCGCGGAATGCACGTCGAAGCGGATCGGCATCGTTCATTTCGACCGGCATATCGACATTCAGGAGCGCGACCTCGACGAGCGCATGCACACGACGCCGTGGTTCCACGCCACCAATCTGCCCAATGTTCCGGCAACCAATCTCGTCCAGGTCGGCATCGGCGGCTGGCAGGTGCCGCGCGAGGGCGTGAAGGTCGCGCGCGAGCGCAACACGACGATCCTGACGATGGCGGATTTCGAGGAATACGGCGTCGACAAGACGGCCGAGATCGCCCTCGAAATGGCGTGGAAGGACGCCGACGCAGTCTACATCTCCTTCGACATCGACTCCGTCGATTGCGGCTTCGTGCCGGGCACCGGCTGGCCGGAACCGGGTGGCTTCCTGCCGCGCGAGGCCCTGGCGCTCGTCGGCAAAGTTGCGGCGGAAGGTATTTGCGGCCTCGAGGTCGTCGAGGTGTCGCCGCCCTACGACACCTCCGACATCACCGCTCTTCTCGGCACGCGCGTCATCGTCGAGGTGCTCGGCGCAATGGTCTCCTCCGGCAAGCTCGGCAAGCACAAGTCGATCATCGACAAGCCGGTAACTATCCCGCCCGGACCGGAGGTCGCCTGATGCTGCCGCGCTATCGCCGTCACCACGACCATCCTCACAACGGCCATGACCACCACCATGACCATGCGCACCGCCATGAGCACGCGCATGCGCACGGCGGGGCCGGGCACAATCACCCGGTCGCGCATGAACTGCACTCGCATCGGCATGGCGAGGGCGTGCGCGAGGACCTGCAGGCGCTTGCCGAAGCCTTCATCGACGGCTTCCGCCAGGCGGAGGACAAGACCAGCTATCTGCGCCTCGCCGGCGTTCCGGATTCAATGAGCGGACCGGACGGACTCAATCGCCGCCTCGTCGATGTCAGCATCAATGACGGCTTCCAGGTGGCGACAGCATCGCCCGCCTTCGGCACCCGCGACCTGGTTTACCTGCCCTATCCCGGCGGCATGGTGCGACAGCGAACCAAGCTCGTCCTCACCTATGTGTCGCTGACCGGCCGGAGCGATATTGACCTGATTGATTTCCTGGCGGGCCGCTTTGCACACAACGTGGGTTGAGCGGGCCATAAATTGCTGAATGCTTAATCACAGGGCCGTGACTGCCGCTGAATTGTGCAAGTGGCACTCGAATCCCGCGACTGCCGCCCGTTTCGCCAATGGCACAGGATTTGCGGATTGGTTCCTGACGTCCTCCCAGGCGTCTTCCAACAGGGAGTGTTTCTTCATGGGTCTTTTTCGTAAGTCTCTTTCGGCCGCGGCGGCGATCGGCCTAACTTTGGCCGTGGCCTCGCCAGCGCTGGCGCAGGACACGGGGCCGATCAAAGTCGGCATCCTCCACTCGCTATCGGGCACGATGGCGATCTCCGAGAGCGTGCTGAGCCAAGAAATTCAGATGCTGATCGACCAGCAGAACGCCGCGGGCGGTCTGCTCGGCCGCCAGCTTGAGGCAGTCACCGTCGACCCGGCGTCCGACTGGCCGCGCTTCGCGGAACTGCTTCGCCAACTGGTAACCGATGACGGTGTCGACGTCGTCTTCTGCTGCTGGACTTCGGTCAGCCGCAAATCGATCCTGCCGGTCGCCGAAGAACTCGACACCGTCGTGTTCTACCCGGTGCAGTACGAAGGCGAGGAAAGCTCGCGCAACATCTTCTACACCGGCGCCGCGCCGAACCAGCAGGCCATCCCGGCCATCGACTACCTGCTCGAGCAGGGTGTCGAGCGCTTCGTTCTGGAAGGCACTGACTACGTCTATCCGCGCACGACCAACCGCATCCTGCAGGCCTATCTCGCCTCCAAGGGTGTTGCTCCTGAAGACATCATCGAAGAGTACACCCCGTTCGGTCAGTCTGACTGGCAGACGATCGTGGCCAACATCGTGGCCTTCGGTTCCGAAGGTAAGCCGACGGCGGTGGTCTCGACCATCAACGGCGACGCCAACGTGCCGTTCTACCGCGAACTCGCCAACCAGGGCGTCGATGCGGCCGACATACCGGTCATCGCATTCTCGGTCGGTGAGCAGGAACTGCAGGGCGTCGATACCGCTCCGCTCGTCGGACATCTGGCGGCATGGAACTACTTCATGTCCGTCGATACGCCCGAGAACGCGGCCTTCATCGCCCAGTGGCGGGCCTATACCGGTGACCCGAACGCCGTGACCAACGACCCGATGGAAGCCCATTATATCGGCTTCAACATGTGGGTTCAGGCGGTCGAGAAGGCCGGCACCACCGACGCGGATGCGGTCATCGACGCGATGATCGGCGTCGTGGTTCCGAACCTCACCGGCGGCTACGCGGCCATGATGCCGAACCATCACATCACCAAGCCTGTCCTCATCGGCGAAATTCAGGCCGACGGTCAGTTCGATGTGGTGTGGCAGACCCCCGGCACCGTGCCCGGCGATGCCTGGTCGGACTTCCTGCCCGACTCGCGTTGGCTGATCTCCGACTGGAGAGCCCCGATGAGCTGCGGCAACTACAACGTCCAGACCGGTGCGTGCGGCGGAGCCGGCGCAGAGTAGCCACGGCTGCACGACAATCGGAGCGGGGCGGCACACGCCGCCCCCTCCACTCTGACTGAAGCGGACCGGGGCACGAGAATTTCCAATTTTGAAATGAAACGATTTTTCCACGTGACAGGGTCACGCCGCGCATTTCGATGGATCCAGATCGCCCTTATTGTCGTGGCAAGCGCGCTGGCGATGACGCCGCAGCTGAGAGCCCAGGACGCAGACGCCAGCGCTGAATTGCGCGGTCTCGTCCAGGAACTCGTCGCCGCCGAGGGCAACTACAATCAGATCAACGACATTGTCGGGCGCATCGCCGCAACGGGAAATCCCGATGCCGTGCCGGTGCTCGACACGCTGCAGAACAACCAGCTCTATTTCCAGAACGCCGACCACACGGTCTTCCGTGCGGAAGACGGCGGCGCCGGTTACATCATGCACGATCCGATCACCGACGAGGTGCTCGGCGAAGTCGCCACGCGTGAAGCAACCCGGATCGGTGTCAACAATTCGGTGCGCCGGGCCGTCCGTTCGGCGCTCGGCGGCCTGACGCTGCTGTCGCCGGACGCAAGCGTCCGCCTTGCCGCCGCCGAAGCGGTCTTCACGGCGCGCGACCAGAGCGCCCTGCCGCTCCTCGACGCAGCGCTGGAAACCGAAACGAATGCGCGTGTGCGCACGGCGATGGAACAGGCGCGGGCCGCGATCATCGTTTCCGACACGAATGCCGATGATGCCGACCGGCTCGCCGCGATCGACCTCCTGGTCGGCCGCGGGGATCAGACGGCTCTCAATGTCCTGTCGGCCATCGCGCGGCAGGAAGGGGCTGTCGGCGAGGCGGCCACCGAAGGCGTCGATGCGATCAACCGTTCGCTCGCCCTATGGGGCATCGGCCAGAACATCTGGTTCGGCATCTCGCTGGGCTCGGTGCTGCTCCTCGCCGCCATTGGCCTTGCGATCACGTTCGGCGTGATGGGCGTCATCAACATGGCGCATGGCGAGATGGTGATGCTGGGCGCCTACACCACCTTCGTCATCCAGGACGCCCTGCGCACAAGCCCGCTCTACGAGTGGTCGCTCGCCTTCGCCATTCCGGCGGCGTTCGTCGTCGTCGGCGTCGTCGGCATCCTGATCGAACGCACGGTGATCCGCTGGCTCTACGGCCGGCCGCTGGAGACGCTGCTTGCAACCTTCGGCCTTTCATTGGTCCTGCAGCAGGCGGTGCGTTCGGTTTTCGGACCGACCAATGTGCAGGTCGGCAACCCATCCTGGATGTCGGGCAATTTCACCATCGGCCATATCGACAGCACCTACAGCCGGCTGTGGATCGTGGTGTTCTCACTGGTCGTCTTCGCGGCACTCCTCATCTTTCTGAAGCGGACGCGGTTCGGCCTGCAGGTGCGCGCGGTGACGCAGAACCGGCAGATGGCGAGCGCCATGGGCATCCGGACGCCGTGGGTCGATTCGCTCACCTTCGGCCTCGGCTCCGGCATCGCCGGGATGGCCGGCGTGGCGCTCAGCCAGATCGACAATGTCAGCCCGAATCTCGGTCAGAACTACATCATCGACAGCTTCATGGTCGTGGTGTTCGGCGGCGTCGGCAATCTGTGGGGAACCTTGATCGGCGCGATGTCGCTCGGCGTCGCCAACAAGTTCCTCGAGCCTTATGCCGGCGCGGTTCTCGCCAAGATTCTCGTGCTCGTCTTCATCATCCTCTTCATTCAGCGGCGCCCGCGCGGTCTGTTCGCTCTGCGCGGTAGGTCGGTCGAACAATGATCAATGACGCGCTGAACCTGTTCTTCTCCTTCAGCGGACGGATCGGACGGGCGCGGCTCTGGCTGGGCTTGGCAACGCTGCTCATCGTGTCGGCCGTATTCTTCTTCGCCGCCGCCGGCCCGATCGAGGACCTCGGCGCGCGCATCCAGGCCTACTACACGGGCGCTGACTTCACCTTCGCCGGCAGCGACATCGTCTTCGCCATCTGGTTCGTCGCCGCCTGGTACGTTTTCGCGGCGCTCACGGTGAAGCGGCTGCATGACCGAGACAAAAGCATCTGGTGGGCGTTCTTCTTCGTGCCGCTGCCGCTGCTTGTCTATTTCGGCGGGATGATCCTCGATCCGCCGGCGAATACGACGGTGCCGACGCTGCGCCTCGGCGACGTCGTCTCATTCCTGGTGACCGTCTGGTGGGTCATCGAAATGGGCGCCCTCAAGGGAACGGTCGGCGCCAACCGGTTTGGGCCCGATCCATCCGGCGCTGTTGCTGACACCGCGCTCGTTACCCAGCCGGTGCGGCCCGGCGATATCGGCGCGTTCATCTTTCGCGGCCTCGATTGGAAGGCGCTGATCGTCCTTGGCGTTCTGTTGATCGCCGCGATCATCGTGCCGAGCTTCGCCAATTCACCGGATTCGCCGTTCCATCTGGCGAGCAGTTCGACGATCCTCTACGGCAAGTTCCTCTGCTACGCGCTCCTGGCGCTCTCGGTCGGATTGATCTGGGGCTATGGTGGCATCCTGTCGCTCGGCCACGCCGCCTTCTTCTCGCTCGGCGGCTACGCCATGGGCATGTATCTGATGCGGGCGATCGGCTCGCGCGGCGTCTATGGCAATCCGGTCCTGCCGGACTTCATGGTCTTCCTGAACTGGGATGCGTTGCCGAGCTTCTGGTACGGCTTCAACAATTTCTGGTTCGCCGCGCTGATGATTGTGCTGGCGCCGGGCCTGCTGGCGTTCCTGTTCGGCTGGTTCGCCTTCCGCTCGCGCGTCACCGGCGTCTATCTGTCGATCATCACGCAGGCGCTGACCTTCGCCCTGTGGCAGGCTTTCCTGCTCAACGATTTCGGCTTCGGCGGCAATAACGGCTTCACCGACTTCAAGGACATCCTCGGCGCCAATGTGCAGTCGCCGACGACGCGCGCAATGCTGTTCGCCGCCTCGGCGATCGCCCTCGCCATCGGCTACTGGATCTGCCGTTCGGTGATCGCCTCGAAATACGGGCGCGTGCTGGTCGCGACGCGTGACGCGGAAAGCCGCACGCGGTTCCTCGGCTATCGCGCTGACCGGTACAAGCTGTTCATCTTCACCCTGTCGGCGTGCATGGCCGGCGTTGCCGGCGCGCTCTATGTGCCGCAGGCCGGCATTATCAATCCGAGCGAACTGGCGCCGATCAAATCGATCGAGGTCGTCGTCTGGGTCGCCGTCGGCGGGCGCGGCACGCTGGTCGGGCCGATCATCGGCGGCCTGCTTATCAACGCGATCAAATCGTATTTCACCGGCGGCGCGATGATGCCCGCATGGATTCTCGCCATGGTGCCGGCCATCGGCCTAGCGCTGATGGCATTCATCCGGCGCAACGACGGATTGCTGCAATCGCCTCTCCTCGGGGCGGCGGTTGGCGCGGCCGCGGCGGCGCTGCTCTTCGTGCTGCCGGACAGCCTTGAAGGCTGGTGGGGCTGGGCGGTCGCGGGCGTCGCCGCCCTTGTCTGGCTCTTCACCGCGGTGCGTTCGGCGGGAAGCGGCAACATGGTTGCGGGAGGCGCGATCCTCGGCGCCCTGACCCTGGTCGCTTTGCGTGACCCCGGCTCGTCGCTCGCCCTCGCCCAATATTGGCTGTTCGCCCTCGGCGGCATTTTCGTCGGCGTGACGCTGTTCCTGCCGCGCGGCATTGTCGGCACCATCGGCTATGGCTGGAACGCATGGCGCGCCCGGCGCGAGTTGGTCGAGGCGGAAGAAGGCCGCGACGTCGAGCTGACCTCGCCCGAAGCCCCGCCTCGCCTGCCGGAAGGCGAAGCACCGAACGACGCCGAACAAAGCGCCATGGCCGAGATGCCGGGCCTGGGAGACGCCAATGGCAAGCACGCCTGATAGCCTGCTCTATCTCGAAGGCGTCACGGTCAGCTTTGACGGCTTCCGCGCGCTCAATGAGCTGTCGCTGATCATCGAGCCCGGCGAGATGCGGGCGATCATCGGCCCGAACGGCGCTGGCAAGACGACAATGATGGATGTCATCACCGGCAAGACGCGGCCCGACACCGGCAAGATCTTCTTCAACGGCACGGTCGACCTTACGAAGCTCGACGAGGCCGAAACGGCTCAACTCGGCATCGGCCGCAAATTCCAGAAGCCGACCGTGTTCGAGAGCCATTCGGTGCGCGACAACATCGATCTCGCCCTCGCCGGCAATCGCTCGGTGAAGACCTCGCTGTTCCAGCGCCGCACCAAGGCCGAGGAGGCGCGGATCGATGAATTGCTGCAGATCATCCGTCTGACCGAGAAGGCCGATTGGCTCGCCGCCAATCTCAGCCACGGGCAGAAGCAATGGCTGGAGATCGGCATGCTCCTGGCACAGGAGCCGAAGCTGCTGCTTGTCGACGAACCCGCGGCCGGCATGACCGACGCCGAGACCGCGGCCACCGTTACGCTTCTTCGCGGCATCGCCGAGACGAAATCGGTGGTCGTCGTCGAGCACGATATGGATTTCGTGCGCGACCTCGGCGTCAAGGTGACCGTGCTGCACGAAGGATCGGTATTGTCCGAAGGTTCGTTCGAACATGTTTCGAACGACGCCAAAGTGATCGAGGTTTATCTCGGCCGATGAGCGAAGTCATGGAAGCCACCGCCCCGACGGCGGAAACGCCGGCCCTGGCCAAGATATCGACGCTGAGCGTCGAGGCCGTCGACCTCTATTACGGCGCCGCGCAGGCGCTGCGGAAGGTGTCGATGACGGTGCAATCCGGGCAGATCACCTGCCTGCTCGGCCGCAATGGCGTCGGCAAGACGAGCCTCTTG
This sequence comes from uncultured Alphaproteobacteria bacterium, assembly GCA_963732865.1. Classification (GTDB taxonomy): domain Bacteria; phylum Pseudomonadota; class Alphaproteobacteria; order Rhizobiales; family Kaistiaceae; genus JADLGL01. Next base: position 193,386 of record CAVTBC010000003.1, read on the forward strand.
CGCGCGATCATGGGCATCCACGCCATCTCCAGCGGGGCGATCATTTGGGAGGGCAAGCCGCTCGGCAAGCTCGCCCCCTATGAGCGCGCCGCACTCGGCATCGCCTATGTGCCGCAAGGCCGTGAGATTTTCCCGCTGCTCTCCGTCCGCGAGAACCTCGAGACCGGCTATGCGACGGCGCCGGAGAGCACCATTCCCGACTACGTCTTCGAACTCTTCCCCGTGCTCAAGTCGATGCTGCGGCGCCGGGGCGGCGATCTCTCCGGCGGCCAGCAACAGCAACTCGCGATCGGCCGAGCCCTTGTTTCGCGCCCGCGCCTTCTCGTGCTCGACGAGCCGACCGAAGGCATCCAGCCGTCGATCATCAAGGACATCGGTCGCGCCATTGTTTTCCTCAAGGAAAAGGTCGGGCTCGCCATCCTGTTGGTCGAGCAATATCTCGACTTCGCCCGTGAGCTTGCCGACAATATCGCGATCATGGACCGCGGCCAGATCGTCGTCGCGGGAGCGCCGAGCGAGTTGGACGAGAAGAATGTTCGTCGTTACCTCACGGTCTGACCCTTCACCAGCGCCGCCCGCCCCGGGCGCCATGCAGCGGGCGCGCGGCGCGCTGCGCGTCGCCTTTGCCGATGTCGGCGGGCGCACGCGCCTCAGCGACCTTCACGAATCCGGCGCGGCCAAGCTGCGCATGCCGCATGCCTATGGCCCGACCGCCGAACCGATCTTCATCAACACCGCCGGCGGCCTCACCGGCGGCGACCGGTTCGATGTCGCCGTCGCGGTCGCGACGGGCGGGTCGGTCACGGCCACGACCCAGGCGAGCGAGAAGATCTACCGCAGCATTGAGGGGCCGGCGGTAGTCCAGGTGCAGATGACGGTCGGCGCCGCAGGCCGCCTCGACTGGCTGCCGCAGGAGACGATCCTGTTCGATCGCGCACAGCTGCAGCGCAGCTTCGTCGTTGACCTGCATGAGCAATCCGAATTTCTCGCGCTTGAGGCGGTGATCTTCGGCCGCCGGGCGATGGGGGAGCGCGTCCGCGAGGGAGCACTGCATGACCGTTGGCGCATCCACAAGGGCGGCCGCCTGATCTTTGCCGACGAGGTTCGCCTCGATGGCGCTTTCGAGACACTCGCCCAGCGCCCCGCTTCCCTGGCCGGCGCCGGCGCGATGGCGACTTTGATCTGGATCGGCGACGACTGCGGGCGCCAACTCGACCGGGTGCGCGCGGCGCTCGGCGAGCATGGCGGCGCCAGTGCCTTCGACGGCAAGCTCGTCGTCCGTTTGACAATGGCGGATGGTTATCAGCTGCGCTCGATCCTGGTACCGGTCATCGCTGCGCTGCGCGGTGACGCGCCGCTTCCGACGATTTGGCGACAGTGAGGGGCGGCGGATGTTCCTGACACCGCGAGAGAAGGACAAGCTGCTGATCGCGATGGCGGCGAACGTTGCCCGCCGCCGTCTCGAGCGCGGCGTCAAGCTCAACCATCCGGAAGCGATCGCGCTCATCAGCGACTTCATCGTCGAGGGCGCGCGCGACGGAAGGCGGGTCGCCGATCTGATGCAGGCGGGCGCACAGGTTCTGCGCCGCGATCAGGTCATGGAGGGCGTCGCCGAGATGATCCACGACGTGCAGGTCGAGGCGACCTTTCCCGACGGCACGAAGCTCGTGACCGTCCATCATCCCATTCGCTAGCAAGCAACCAGGCGGAGGCTTTCATGAAGAAGATCGTACAAGGATTGGCGCTTGCGCCCGTCGTGCTGCTGCTGGCGGCTTCGCCCGCCTGGGCGCATCCGAACCCGGCTGAACATGGGTCGTTCATGGCCGGCTTCAGCCATCCGCTGACCGGGCTCGACCATATCGTCGTTATGGTCGCGGTCGGCCTATGGGCGGCGATGATCGGCGGCCGGGCCATCTGGATGGTGCCCACCGCCTTCGTCGGATCGATGGCGGTTGGCTTCGCGCTTGCTCTCTTCGGCGTCAGCCTTCCCTTCGTCGAGCCGGTGATCCTGGCTTCCGTCGTCGCCCTCGGTCTGCTGGTCGCCGCGGCGGTGCGGTTGCCGGCGTCAATCGGCATGCTGATCGTCGGCGTCTTCGCAGTGTTCCACGGCCATGCGCATGGCACCGAAGTCGGCGCGGCGACGATGGCGGGCTACGGCATCGGCTTCTCGCTGGCGACGGCGCTGCTGCATCTGGCTGGCATCGGCCTTGGCCTCGCTATCGCTTCCGGCCGCTTCCTGCCTGAGCGTACCGGCAATGTTGTTGCGCGCGCTCTCGGCGGCGCGACGGCGCTGCTCGGCGTCGGCCTCGTCGCCGGCTGGCTCTAGAGGCCGATCGATGATCCCCGGTGAGGTGATCCCGGCCGACGCGCCCGACATCGTCCTCAATGAAGGCGCTGAAACGGTGACGCTGACGGTCGCCAATAGCGGCGACCGGCCGATCCAGGTCGGCTCGCACTACCATTTCTATGAGACCAACTCCGCCCTTTCCTTCGACCGCGAGAAGGCGCGCGGCATGCGTCTCGACATTGCCGCCGGCACGGCCGTTCGCTTCGAGCCGGGGCAAAGCCGCGAGGTGACGCTGGTGCCGCTCCGCGGCGATCGCGCCGTCTGGGGCTTCAACCAGAAGATCATGGGAGCGCTCTGATGCCGCGCACGATCTCCCGTCGCGCCTATGCCGACATGTTCGGCCCGACGGTCCGCGACAGGGTGCGGCTCGCCGACACCGAGCTCTTCGTCGAGGTCGAGAAGGATTTCACGACCTATGGCGAGGAGGTGAAGTTCGGCGGCGGCAAGGTGATCCGCGACGGCATGGGCCAGAGCCAGGCGAGCCGTGCCGACGGCGCCGTCGACACAGTCATCACCAACGCGCTCGTCATCGACCACAGCGGCATCTTCAAGGCCGATATCGGCCTCCGCGACGGCAAGATCGTCGGCATCGGCAAGGCCGGCAACCCGGACACGCAGCAGGGTGTGACAATCGTCATCGGTCCGGGCACGGAGGCGATCGCCGGCGAGGGCAAGATCCTCACCGCCGGCGGCATCGATTCGCACATCCATTTCATCGCGCCGCAGCAGATCGAGGAGGCGCTGAACGCCGGCATCACGACGATGATCGGCGGCGGCACCGGCCCCGCGACGGGCACCAACGCCACGACTGCACGCCCGGCGCCTGGCATCTCGCGCGGATGATCCAGGCCGCCGACGGCTTCCCGATGAACCTCGCCTTCGCCGGCAAGGGCAACAGCTCGCGGCCGGAAGGCCTGATCGAACAGATCCTTGGCGGCGCTTCCTGCCTCAAGCTGCACGAGGATTGGGGGACGACGCCGGCCGCCATCGACAACTGCCTGTCGGTTGCCGACGACTACGACGTGCAGGTGATGATCCACACCGACACGCTCAACGAATCCGGCTTCGTCGAAGACACCGTCGCTGCCTTCAAGGGCCGCACGATCCACGCCTTCCACACCGAAGGCGCCGGCGGCGGCCATGCGCCGGACATCATCAAGGTGTGCGGACTGCCGAACGTCATCCCCTCCTCGACCAACCCGACCCGGCCCTACACGCTGAACACGATCGACGAGCATCTCGACATGCTCATGGTCTGCCACCATCTCGACCCGTCGATCGCCGAAGACATCGCCTTCGCCGAAAGCCGCATCCGCAAGGAAACGATCGCCGCGGAGGACATCCTGCACGACCTCGGCGCCTTCTCGATCATCGCCTCGGACAGCCAGGCGATGGGGCGCGTCGGCGAAGTGCTGATCCGCACCTGGCAGACGGCGCACAAGATGAAGGTGCAGCGCGGCGCTCTGCCCGAAGAGACCGGCGCGGCCGACAATTTCCGGGTGAAGCGCTACATCGCCAAGGTCACCATCAACCCGGCGATCGCGCACGGCCTCTCCGAGCATCTTGGTTCGGTTGAGGTCGGCAAGCGCGCTGACCTCGTCCTCTGGGATCCGGCGATGTTCGGCGTGAAGCCCGATCTCGTCCTCATCGGCGGCACGATCGCGACCGCGCCGATGGGCGACCCCAACGCCTCGATCCCGACGCCACAGCCGGTGCATTACCGCCCGATGTTCGGCGCGTTCGGCAAGTCGCGCGCCGCGTCATCCGTGACCTTCGTCTCGCAGGCCGCGATCGACGCGGGCCTCGCCGCGACGCTCGGCGTCGACAAGGAACTCGTCGCCGTGAAGAATACGCGCGGCGGCATCTCCAAGGCGTCGATGGTCCACAATTCGGCGACCCCGGCCATGGAGGTCGACCCGGAGACCTATGAGGTCCGCGCCGACGGCGAACTCCTCACCTGCGAACCGGCAACCGTGCTGCCGATGGCGCAGCGCTATTTCCTGTTCTGATCGCCACGTGCGATCATGGTGGGCATGAACCTGAAGCTGGCCGATACGCTCACTATCCTCGGTGAGACCGCCGATGTCTGCGCGGCACCCGAACCTTCGCTTCCGGGGCGCGGCCAATTGCTCCTGACGACCTGGCTGTCAGCGGCCTTCCCGATCGGAGGCTTCTCCTATTCGCACGGGCTGGAAACGGTCATCACCGACGGCACGATTGCCGATGCCTCTTCGCTCGAGGATTGGGTCGGCTTCCTCGTCGAGCGCGGCAGCGGCTGGACCGACGCGGTGCTCCTGGCGGAGGCATGGCGCTCGGTTTCCGCGCTGGACGAGGCGCGCTTTGCCGAGCTCGCCGAACTCGCCGCGGCCCTCGCGCCGTCCCGCGAGCGACAGATGGAAACGCTGAATCTCGGCGACGCGTTTTTGATAGCCGCCTCAGCAGGTTGGCCGAACGCGCTGACAGACCGATTCAAAGCAATCGCCGACTCGCATCGCCTACCCAGTCGCCGTTGGCCTCACGGCAGCGGGGCATGGCATTCCGCTGAAACCACCCTTAGCCGGATTCCTCAACTCATTCGCCGGCAACATGATTTCGGTTGCCGTGCGCCTGGTGCCGCTGGGGCAGAGCGATGGCCTCGGCGTCCTCGGCCGGCTGCAGCCGCTGATCCTTGCCACTGCCGAACGTGCGGCGGCTTCCAGCCTTGACGATCTCGGCTCGGCGGCCATCCTTTCGGACATCGCCTCCATGCGTCACGAGACGCTCTATTCACGGGTGTTCCGCTCATGACGATTTCGCCCAACGGCCCGCTCCGCGTCGGCATCGGCGGCCCGGTCGGCGCCGGCAAGACGACGCTCACCGAGGTGCTGTGCAAGGCGCTCCGCGACCACTATTCGGTCGCCGTCGTCACCAACGACATCTTCACGAAGGAAGACGCGCTGATCCTCAACCGCGTCCAGGCGCTCCCGGAGGAGCGCATCCTCGGCGTTGAGACAGGCGGCTGTCCGCACACCGCGATCCGCGAGGACGCCTCGATCAATCTCGCCGCGATTGCCGAGATGACGAAGCGCTTCCCCGATCTCGACATCGTCTTCATCGAATCCGGCGGCGACAATCTCGCCGCCACCTTCTCGCCGGAGCTCGCCGACATCACCCTCTATCTCATCGACGTCGCCGGCGGCGAAAAGATCCCCCGCAAAGGCGGGCCGGGCATCACCCGGTCCGACCTCCTCATCGTCAACAAGACCGACCTCGCGCCTTATGTCGGCGCCAATCTCGAGCGCATGGAAGAAGACACCATCAAGGCCCGTGCCGGGCGGCCTTACGTCTTTGCCGACCTCCTCCGCCGCAAGGGCCTCGACGACATCATCGCCTTCATCGAGCGCTCCGGCGGGCTTGTCGCCGAGGCGGCGGAATGACCGTACCGATGGCAGTTGCTCGGAAGGTCGTCCGCGCCGTCAGTTGGAGCGGCGAGCCGGTCGATATTGTCCGCCTCGACTATGATCAGCGCCATCGGCGGCGCATCGCCATGACCGGCAAGGGTGGCACGGCCTTCCTTCTCGACCTCGCCGAGACGACGCTGCTACGCGACGGCGATGGCCTCGCCCTCGCCGACGGCGGCATCGTCAAGGTCGAAGCGGCGCTTGAGCCGTTGGCCGAAATCACCGCGCCCGACACGGTCGCCCTCGCCCGCATCATCTGGCATCTCGGCAATCGCCATTTGCCGACCGCGATCAGCGAAGGCTCGGTTCTCATTCGCCGCGACCACGTCATCGAGGCGATGGTCGAAGGCCTCGGCGGCACGGTGCGTCCGGTGGAGGCGGTGTTCGATCCGGAAGGCGGCGCCTATGGCGGACACAGCCATGGTCATGACCACGGCCACAGCCATGATGACGGCCATCATCACCATCATGACTGAGCGCGAAATGGCTGAGCCGGCAAAGAAAAAGCTGCCGCATATCCGGGCGCTGTTCACCGCCGAGGAGATCGCGCAGCGCAACATCGGGCTGGCTGAGGAGATCGCCGCGGCCGGCTATCACGACCTCATCGTCATCTCCGTCCTCACCGGCGGCTTCGTCTTTGCCGCCGATCTCGTGCGCGCGCTTCATTCGATCGGCGTCTCGGCACAGATCGATTTCATGACGCTGTCGAGCTACGGCGACACGACGCAGTCTTCGGGCAAGGTCGACGTTCTCAGCGATATCCGCCTCGATGTGAAGGGCCGCGAGATTCTCGTCGTCGACGACATCGTCGAGACCGGGCGCACGCTGGCCCACGTCCGAGACATGTTGCTTCAGCGCGGCGCTTCGCGCGTCGGCATCGCTGTCCTCTGCGAGAAGCCTGGCAAGCGCGAAAGGGCAATCACGCCCGATTTCGTCGGCTTCGTCTGCCCCGACGAATTCGTCGTCGGCTATGGCATGGACATCAAGCAGACCTACCGCCAGTTGCCGTTCATCGGCGTCGTCGACGAAGACGGCTAGGCGCTGGCCGGCTCGGCCGCGATGTCGGCGACGGCCGCCTGGAGCAGGCCGCGCACCTCATCGGCGATGCCGGCGAGATCGGGATTGTCGACCGCCTGCATCGATGCAACGGGATCGACGGCGGCGACTTCGACGCCTCCGTCCCGCTCCTGCACGATGACATTGCAGGGGAGCATGGTTCCGATCTTGTCCTCGGCCGCGAGCGCTTTATTGGCCATCTTCGGATTGCAGGCGCCGAGGATGCGATAGCCGCGCATATCGACATCGAGCTTTTTCTTCATCGTCGCCTGAATGTCGATGTCGGTGAGCACGCCGAAGCCATGCCGCGCGAGCGCGGCAGTCGTGGCCGCGACGGCGTCGTCAAGCGACATGTCGAGCGTGCGGGCAAAGTAATAGCTCATTCGTGTGGTCCTATTCGCGATGCGGGACGGCGATCAGAGATGATTGCTCTCAAAGTCGAGGCAGGAGCGGCCGAAGGTGGCGAGGCCCTCCTCAAGGAAATCCGACAGGAGCGGCATGCCAAGAAGATATTCGGCGGTGCGCTTGTTATGCGCCTCGATGGCGTCGTTGCGGAGGCTTGCCCAATCGTCGAGCGTGCCGCTATCCCGGCCTAGCCAGGCGAGCGCGACGAGATCCACCTGCTCGTCATAGTCAAGGTCGTCGATGAACTGCTTCAACTCGGAGGCGACTGGATCGTCGCCATTGTCCACCAGGACGTCGAGATCATCATCGTCGATCGCATTGGAACCCTCGTCCGGGTCCGAGTCAGCTTCTTTCACGTCGAGTTCGCGCGCCAGAACGACGATCTGACAGACCTTTTCGGTCGCGATATCGAGCGGTGGGGTTGCGCCTTCGAGGGGCATGTCGCTGGTCTCCGTTGGCGTCGAACGCCGGTCAATGGACCTCGTCTGGTTGGGCCACACCTTGACCAAGGTCAAGGCCGCAGGCGCGGGAACCACTTTGGCTGCCTATCCGGCTGTCACCGCGGGCCGAACAGATCGATGGCGTTGTTCGAATCCATGTCGATCGTCAGTGCAATATGGTCGCCAGGCGCCGGCAACGCGCCTTCAAGGAGGGTGAAGCTCATCGTCAACGCGGCGCCGTCGAAGCTTGCCGCTTCGATCTCAATGACACCGATGGTGTCGTTCGCTTCGTCGATCAGCGATGCATTCGGCGGGTCGATCCGGAAATCGCCGCCTTCGTCCCAGGCGGTTGCAACGAAGGTCTCGAGATCGATGATCCGAACGAAGCGGTCAGGCCGATCGGAAAAGGCGATGGCGCGCTGTGCGGCCGCTAAGGCGATGGTCCCGGAACCGACGCCGGCAACGTCGCCCTGAACGACGATGAGCCAGGACGGGCTGCCTGCTTCGTTCTGCTGTGCAACCGCCGAAGAAATGAATGCCGTGGCGAGGATGGCTAAAATGCCGACTAATCGTTTGAGCTTGGTCAAAGCAATCATCTCGCAAATGGTGACAGTTGCGGTTCCGGTGCCGTCGCCAGAACAGAACAGGCGGGGCCGATCGGGCCCCAGGGTCGCCGCCGTTCCACATATGGGAAGCTGATGGCTTTCACGCTTAGCAGTACATCGTTTTCAGACGGCGCATCCATACCGCGGCGGTACACTGGCGATGGCGAGAATGTGTCGCCGCCGCTGGCCTGGCAAGACCCACCCGAAGGCGCGCTTAGCTTCGTGCTGATCGTCGAGGATCCTGATGCCTCGCGCGGCACGTTCCGCCATTGGGGCGTCTACGACATCGCTGGCGACGCGCGCCGTTTGGACGAAGGCGCGACGGGATCCTTCATGTCCGCGGTCAACGATTATGGCGACCGGGCCTATCACGGCCCCCGCCCGCCCAGCGGAAGTGGGCCTCATCACTATCATTTCCGTCTGGCCGCGCTCGATACCGCACAGCTTCGTGTCTTCCCGACAGCAAGGATTGAGGATTTGTGGGTGGCGGCGCAACCTCACATGCTCGGCGAAACCGCCTTGATCGGGATCTACGAGCGCTGACAGCAGCAAGGTCGCAACCGAGAAAGGGCGGCACCAGCGATGTCATTCATCAACCGCGTCGACGCAGGCAGACAGCTGGCCGCCGTCTTGGCCGCCTATCGTAGCCAACGGCCTGTCGTCCTGGCGCTGCCGCGCGGCGGGGTACCGGTTGCCGCCGAAATCGCCGCCGCGCTCGACGCGCCGCTCGACCTCATTATCGCCAGAAAGATCGGTGTGCCGGCGCAACCGGAACTGGCCATGGGCGCGGTGGTCGATGGCGCCGACCCGGAGATCGTACGCAATGATGATGTCATCAAGCTGATCGGAATCAGCGAGGAAACCTTCGCCCGCGTTCGCGACCAGGAACTGGCGGAGGTTGAACGCCGCCGCGCGCGCTATGTCGGCAGCCGCCCGCGCGCGGCGATAGCGGGGCACACTGCGATCGTCGTCGATGACGGCATCGCCACTGGCGCCACCGCCAAGGCCGCACTGCATGCGTTGCGGCGACAAGAGCCGCGCAAGATCGTGTTGGCGGTGCCGGTGGCCCCGACCGACACGCTCTACGAATTGGGCTCCGAGGCAGATGATGTCGTCTGCCTGAAAGACGAAGCGAACTTCGGCTCGATCGGTTCGTTCTACGACGATTTCAGCCAACTTACCGATGAGGAGGTGGCAGCGATCCTTGCGCGCTTTCCGCCCGGCGGGCGCGCCGCCACCGGCTCCTAGTTGCCTTCCACCAGGCTCCTGATCTTGGCCTCCGCGTCGTCACGGGCTTCGTCATAAGCGATGGCTCCGACGAACTGGCCGTCACCGTCGAGCATGTAGAAGCTCGCATAATGGTTCATCAGATAGCCGCCCGGCACGTCCTCTCCACGCTGATAGTAGACATGGAAGGCGTCGAGCATGGCGTGAACGTCATCGACCGGACCGGTGACCCCGACGATCCGCGGATCGAAGACAGAGAGATAGTCGTGCAGGCGATCCACCACGTCGCGCTCCGGGTCGACGGTCACGAAATAGACTGCGAGATCGCCTGCTTCGTCGCCGAGATCGGCCAGCCACGAAGTGACGTCGGTGAGCGCAGTCGGGCACACATCGGGGCAGAAGGTGTAGCCGAAGAACATCAGCGAAGGATGACCGCGCAGGTCGACATCGGTGACGGGTTCGCCCCGGTCGTTGACGAGGGCGAAAGGCCCACCGATCGTGACGGCGGCGGCGGCCGGTTCGGACTGGTCGGCGCTGGTGAGCTGGCTTGGCGCAACTTCATTGCCGCCGAAGATGTTGAAGCCGAAGAGGCCGAGCGCCAGCAGCGAGAGGGCGACAAGACCCCACAGGATGTAGCGCGTGACGCGAAGGGCAGTCATTGGTTCTCTCCGCCTACATTCCGCCCATATCGCCCATGGCGCCCGCGGCTTCCGCCGTTGCCGGACCTGGCGAACCGATGGGGTAGACGACGAGGTCGATTTCAACCGCACCTGCAACGGCAAAGACAAGCGTTGCCTTGATCACCGTTCCTTGAGCGAGGCCATCGGCCTGCAGTCCGGTGAACATCAGATGGAAGCCGCCCGGCTGAAGAATGACGGATTGGCCGGCCGGAATAACCAGCCCGTCTTCCAAGGGGCGCATGATCATATTGGCGCCGTCCATCACCATCTCGTGGACGTCGCCGTTTTCTGCCACATCGGTCTGAATGGCGATCAGGCGATCCTCGACGGCGCCTTGGTTGGTGATGGTCAGATAGCCGGCGGCGCTCATGGCGCCCGGCGGGGTTGCCCGCGCCCAGGCCTGCTCGATGGTGAGGTCGCCGACGGCAACCGGCGCCTCGGCGGCCATCATGGCGTCGGGATCCATCTCCTGACCGATGGCTGCGGGAATTTGCATCGTGACCGCGGCGGCGATGGCCGCGGCAAGATAAGCGACTGAAATACGCATTGTTTCCGTCCCTCAAAGCCTCGCCCTGAAGGATGCCTAGCCAATTCATCTCCCCACGTCCATGCGGCGAAGAGACGGCGGTGGCAGCGCAAGACGGCCATCGCCGACGGCAATGGCACCGGAAGTATTTATCGGCGCGACCTGGAGCGTTGTTTACCTTAACGCGGCTAACATACGTTCGCGAAAGAGCTTCCCAGATCACTACTCGATTATTATTTCGACGGGTTAAGCTTAACATTGAAACAATCGTGACAAATCAAACCGATTGCCGCCTTGTCGCAGCGTTCCCGACGTTTCCTGCGGAGGCCAGGACTTGGAAGCGTCCAGCGCTTTTATCGAGCCCGTTGTCAACGAAGGACGCCCGAAGACGGTCGTCCTCGATCTCGACAACACTCTCATTAGCACGAATGTGCTGCACGAGCTCGCGCTCGTCTATCTGAAGCGGAACCCGCTGCGGCTGTTTCGCCTCGCCGCTTGGCTGCTGAAGGGTCGCGCCTTCCTTAAGGCGCGTCTCAGCGAGACCGTGACGATCGACGTCGATCTGCTGCCTGCCAACCCGTCCGTGGTCGCCTATGCCGAAGCTGAAAAGCGCCGCGGCGCCCGGATCATTCTGGCGACCGCCACCGACTCGCTGATCGCCCGCCGCATTGCCCGGCGCTTCGCCTTCATCGACGAGGTCATCGGCACGGAGAACGGCGTCAACCTCAAGGGCGCCGAGAAAGCGCGGCGGTTGGCGGAGTTGTTCCCTGACGGCTTCACCTATGTCGGCGATTCCAACCCGGACCTTCGCGTCTGGGCGGTGGCGAAATCGGCCGTGGTGGTGTCGAGTTCTGCCCGCCTTGCGCGGCGCGCCGACAAGGTTAGCCATGTCGATTATCGCTTCGCCATCGCCGATGCCGGGCGGGCGATGTTGCGCGTCATGCGCCCGCACCAATGGGCGAAGAACGCGCTCGTCTTCGCCCCGTTGATCCTTGCCGGCATGGCCGGTGATGTCGGCGCTTGGCTGCAGGCGATGCTCGCCTTCCTCGCCGTGTCGCTGCTGGCATCCGGCACCTATGTCCTCAACGACCTCTTCGACCTGCAGGAGGACCGCGAGCATTGGTCGAAGCGGAACCGCCCGATCGCGTCCGGCGCGCTGCCGATCGCCCACGCCGTCGTCCTGTGCGGCGTGCTGCTGCTAGCCGCCTTTGCGCTGTCCATCCTCGCGGGCACGGCCGTCTTGTCGCTGGTCGCTGTCTACGCCGTGCTGACCGTCTCCTACTCCCTGTCGCTCAAGCGCCAGCCGATCACGGATGCATTCGTCCTTGCCGCACTGTTCACCCTGCGCCTTGGCGTCGGCATCGCAGCTGTCGGCGCTAGCGTGTCGCCTTGGCTCCTCGTCATGTCGATGTTCCTGTTCGGCTCGCTGTCGCTGGCGAAGCGCTACACCGAACTGACACGCATGGGCGAGCATGACCGCACCGAAGCGTCGGGACGCGGCTATATCGCAAGCGACGCTGAACTCGTGCTGGCGCTTGGCATGGCCAGCGGCCTCGGCGCCATCATCATCATGGTTCTCTACCTCATCAACGATGCGTTCAGCGAAGCGTTCTATCTTGAGCCGCTGTGGCTCTGGTCGTTCCCGGCGGTGCTGTTCCTGTGGATCGGCCGGATATGGCTGATCAGCCATCGCGGAGAACTGAACGACGATCCGGTGGCATTCGCGGTGCGCGATCGCGCCAGCCTGATCATGGGCGGCTTCATGGCTCTCGGCTTCGTCGCCGCCATGACCGGCCTTCATTTCTAGAGGGGACTCGAAGAGGCAACCGACATGTCCGACACCACAGCCGAACTCATCCATCGCGTTCGCACGCCGGACACCCGGTTCCTCACTTCGCCCGAGGCCGAATACCAGAAGACGATGCGGGTCTTACTAGTGATCGCCCTCGGGCTGGCGGCCGTGCTGGTTGCCGGACTGATCATGCAGATGCTCGGCGAGGAGGGGTTGAGCAACAGCTATGCCCTCCTCGCCGACGCATTCCTGCACGGCCATCTCGACGTCAACCAATGCGTCGACATCGACTGCGCCACCTATCAGGACAAATTCTACGTCGTCTTCCCCCCCGGGCCGGCGATCCTGGCCATGCCGTTCGTTGCCATCTTCGGCGTTTCCTTTGCCGGATTCATTGCGTTGGCCGCCGTGCTCTCGGGCACCTCTTTGTTTGTCTGGTGGCGGATTCTGGCGGCGCTTAGGGTCGAGCGCCTCACGGCCGTCTGGATCCTGATCGCGCTCGCCGTCGGAACGCCGCTCTACTACATCACGATCCGCGGCGACGGAGTTTGGTTCCTGGCGCAATGCTGCGGCTTCCTGGCGGTTTCGGCGGCGCTGTGGGCGGCGCTGACGCGCAAGTCGCTATGGCTCATCGGCGCGCTTCTCGCCTTCGCTTTCCTGTCGCGACAGATGACGGTGCTGATTGGGCCATTCATCTACGCCGCCTATCTTCGTGACGACGAGCCGCTGATCTCGATCCGGCCGGAGCGCCTGTTCGGCCTCGTCAAGCTGGCGACGCCGCTACTGATCGCGATCGCCATTTATATGGCTTACAATTATGCGCGCTTCGGCTCGCTGCTCGACACGGGCTACGCCTATATCGGCACGCCGGACGCCGAGAACACCTTCCTGCATTATCGGATCGAGGATTTCGGGCTGTTCTCGCCCGAATACTTCCTCTTCAACGTGTTCCACCTGTTCTTCCAGGGATTTCACGCCGACTTCACCGGCCGCTATCTGACCGATCTCGGCGGCATGGATCGCATGGGCACCTCGATCCTCGCGGCCAGCCCGTTCGTCATGCTGGCGGTGTTCACGAAGTGGCGGCGGCCGCTGGTGATCGGTGCGCTCTGCGCGCTCGCCATGATCCTGCCGATGCTGTTCTATCACTCGAACGGCCTCACCCAATACAACGTGCAGCGCTACGTTCTCGACTGGCTGCCGGTTGTGCTGTTCGCCCTGGCCGGCACGATCCGCGGCGGCCTTCGTCCGGCCTTCGCCGTGCTCGTCACCTACGCCGTCGGCCTCAATGTCGCGACCTCGGTCGTCGCCTATCTCACGGCGACATGATGGACGGCGCGGTGGTCAGGTATCTGCCCTTCATTCTGTTCACCGTCATTACCAATGCGACGGCGCAAATTCTTCTGAAGCAGGGCATGAACGCGGTGGGCGCATTCACGCTGAGCGGGACGTCAACGGTGGCGCTCGTCTCGCGCATCGTCTTCAACCCGTTCGTCTTTCTCGGGCTTTCGACCTTCGTCGCCAGCACCGCGTCCTACCTGTTCTTGCTGTCGCGTGTTGACGTGAGCACCGCCTATCCGCTCATGTCGCTGGCCTACGTCCTGACCGCCGTGTGGGCGGCGATGTTCCTCAACGAACATCTCAGCGCGACGCAGATCGCCGGCATCGGCGCCATCCTCGTCGGCACCGTCCTCGTCGCCTGGAAATAGCCGCGCCGCCGGACCCGACCGGCATCCAAGTCTGCAAGCAGCGAATGCTTCTATTGACATCGAAGTGATATCACTACGATATACGCTCCATGAGTTGATCTTGGAGGGTGATATGATCCGAGAAAGCGTTCGCAAGACTTGGCCTGGCATCCCATTCGCCGTGGCCTTCATCGTGCTGCATGGGCTGGCCATCTGGGCCATTGTTGCCGGCATGCCCGACGTCAATCTGGCCCTGCTGATCGGCGGCGCCGTCGTCAATTTGGTCGTGGTGTTCCTGTGGGTCGGCATGTTCATGGTGGCGCCAAACGAGGCGAAGGTGCTGCAGTTTTTCGGCGATTATGCAGGCACCGTGCGTGAGCCGGGGCTGCGCTGGGCCAATCCGTTCTTCACCAAGACGAAGGTGTCGACGCGCATCCGCAATTTCGATTCCGACCAGCTGAAGGTGAATGACTTCCACGGCAGTCCAATCGAGATCGCCTCCGTCGTGGTCTGGCAGGTCGTCGACACGGCGGAGGCGGTGTTCGAGGTCGACGATTTCGAGGATTTCGTGAAGATCCAGTCCGAATCGGCGCTGCGGGGTCTGGCGGCGCGCTACCCCTATGACCTCGGCGACGATAGCGAGGGGACGGCCCTTCGCTCGCACCAGGACGAAGTCTCACACCAACTGGCACAGGACGTTCAGGCGCGCCTCGACAAGGCAGGCGTCAAAGTGATTGAGGCGCGCATCAGCCATCTCGCCTACGCCTCGGAAATTGCCGGTGCGATGCTGCAAAGGCAGCAGGCGGCGGCGATCATCGCGGCGCGGCGGCGCATCGTTGACGGTGCGGTGGGCATGGTCGAAATGGCGCTCAACAAACTGGCCGAGCGCAACGTCGTCGAACTTGACGACGAGCGGCGCGCGGCCATGGTGAGCAATCTCTTGGTCGTGCTGTGCAGTGAGCGGGGAACGAGTCCGGTGGTCAATACAGGTACGCTATACGGCTGATCCGGGGGTGGCTGAGCGCAAAGCCTTCCCGCTGCGGATCGGCAAGGACGTCTACGACGCGATCCAGAAGCTGGCCGACGACGAGCTACGCAGCGTCAACGCGCAGATCGAATTTCTTCTGCGCGATGCGCTTGCCCGTCGCGGCCGGCAGGCGAAGAAGGCAGGCGACGAAGCGGGCGAAGACTGATCGTCAGGCGCCGGTGTGGGGCTGGAACAGCTTGCCGCGTTCGGTAATGAAAACGGCGACAAGCGCGATGCCGCTGAAGACGAGATAGCCCAAAGCCAGCGGGATCACCGTGTCGTTGAAATGCTGACCGACAATCGCGCCGAGGATCGCCGCGCCCCCGGTGGTGAAGAAGCCGATGAAGGACGAGCCGGTTCCGGCGATCGAGCGCAGCGGTTCCATGGCCAGCGAATTGAAATTCGGCATGATGAAGCCGAAGCAGAAGAGATCGATGGCGAGGAGTCCGGCGAAGAGCCAGAGCGGCGGCGGCCCGTCCGACAGCGTCGCCACCAACACCTGAATCACGGCGACGAGGAAGAACGCGACCAGCGCGGTATGCGACATGCGCCGCATGCCGAAGCGCTCCACCAGCGTGCCATTGGTCACGGAAGCGGCGGCCATGGCGATCGCGATTGCCCCGAAGAGAATGGGGAACAGCTTGTCGAGGCCGTAGATGCCCTCAAGGACCTGCTGGGCCGTGCTGACATAGCTCATCAGGCAGCCGAAGATGAAGGCGATGGCGACCGTGTAGCCGATCGTTTGGCGCGTGCTGAGAACGCGCCAGAACGCCTTCGCCAGCCATGCGACCGACATCGGCTCCCGCGCCGATTTCGGCCGCGTTTCGGGCAGACGAAGCACCGTCAGAAGCAGGATCAACAGGCTCGCGACCAGCAGGAAGACAAAGATCAACTGCCAATTGCCGAGGAACAGCAATCCCTGCCCGACGCTCGGCGCGATAACCGGAACGATGATGAAGACCATCATCACGAAGGACATCACCCGGGCCATCTCGCGGCCGTGGAAAAGGTCGCGCACGACGGCGAGCGCCATCACGCGCGGCGACGCGCCGCCGATCCCCTGCAACGCGCGGGCGGCGAGGAAGAGCGAAAAGTCATGCGCGGCGAATGTGCCGATCGTCGCCACCGCGTAGATGAGCAGGCCGATGATCAGGATGGGCTTTCTGCCGAAACGATCCGACAAGGGCCCGTGAAACAGCTGCCCCGCGGCAAAGCCGATCAGATAGGCGGTCAGGACGAACTGGCGTTCATTGGCCGTTTCGAGGCCGAAATAATCACTCATCGCCGGCAGCGCCGGCAACATGATGTCGATCGACAAAGCCGTCATCGCCATCATCGCCGCGACGATGGTGATGAACTCCGGTAGAGCCGGCCCCTTGGATATGCCGACGTCCGCGAAGCGAGCGGTGGTCATGTTGCCTCGTGCAAGATGGGGGTTCGGAACCCGCCGGAAGCAGGACGAATCGGATGAACAAAAGGCCGGTGAGTGACGGCGGCGCGTCAGCGCATCGACGGACGGCAGCGGTGGCGGCCGATTGACCGTGGCACCCGCTGGCGTCGCTGGCAGCAAAGATGCGCCGATGCGCACGCCGGGGCAAGATGGATCGACGCCGCGATCGGCCCGGCGGTTTGCCGGCGCCGCCGAAAGAAAAAGGGGCGGCTAAGCCGCCCCTTGGCTTCAGACTTTGCCCGGCGCCTAGCGGCGATGGAGGTTGTGCAGCCCGTTCTGGCCTTGTCCGCCGGCATGCGGGCCGCCGAATTGCGGGCCGCCGAAATTTGGCATGCCGAAATACTGGCCGCCGAAATTGGGCAGACCGGATTTTGCACCGTTCGGACCGCCGGGGTTGGGGCCAGGACCACCGTCCCCATTGTCGGCGACGAGCACGTGTATATCCGCACCGGACAGCACGCCATCGCCATTGACGTCGAGTTGGCGGAAAGCACCGGCCCAACTGTCCTCAAACTCCCGGCGAGTAACTTCGCCATTGTCGTTGCGATCCATCGCCAGCAGTTCGCGGATCATGAAAATGGGCATATCGGCATCGGACAATTCGCCATCGCCATTGACGTCAAGGCGCCGGAAGACGTGCGCCCAGCCGGCCTCAAATTCGCGTTGGGTAATTTGGCCGTCGTCATTGCGATCCATCGCCCGCAGGTCGCGGACGATGCCGCTCATGAAGCGGGCATAGGCCTGCTGCGGGCCGATCCAACGCCGCTCTGCAGCGACAACAAAGTGCTGCTGAAACTGACCGATGGGCATTGCGGCCGCACCATCGGCGCCGCGCGGTGGGAGGGGCGGCATCATGATACCGTCGGCCGGACTATGCGGGGCGGCGGCCGCGCCCGGCGGTGGCGCACCAGGCGGGCTGGGCGGTGCAGGCTGTGCCAAGGCCGGCAGGGCCGTCAGGCCAATGATGCTGAAGACGGCAATGGCAATAAGGCGCTTTGGCGCGATCATCGGCGTACCCTCGTTTCGCCAAGTGTTTGAAGCGCCGAGTCTACGCGCGTGAGGGCGTCCGAATTTGACCGGGTGCAACTCTATTGTACCGGGCTGTCGCGCTGCGCGTCGCGGATACAATTTGATACAGTTTTTCGACCGGGGTGATCCGATACCACCACATATTGGCGGCTAGAAGCCGCCAGGAGATTAGGATGGAACCATCGCCGCACATTCTCGTTGTCGACGATTCGGCGGATATACGTGACCCGCTCGCGAAATATCTGGCGAAGAAGGGCATGCGCGTTTCCACCGCGGGAGGCGGTGCCGAGATGCGCCGCCTGCTCAAGGCGAATGCGTTCGACCTCGTTGTCCTCGACATCATGATGCCGGGCGAAGACGGATTAGTCCTTTGCCGGATGGTCCGCGACACGACCGAAATTCCGGTGATCCTGCTGACGGCGATGGTGGAGGAGACCGACCGGGTGGTCGGCCTCGAGATCGGCGCCGACGACTATGTCACCAAGCCGTTCAGCCCACGCGAATTGCTGGCGCGCATCCGCGCCGTGCTGCGGCGGACGCAGACACTGCCCGCCAGCCGGCACGATACGCCGGTCTCGCAATTCCGCTTCGAGCGCTGGCTGCTGGATGCCGGCCGCCGCGAACTCATGGGCGCCGACGAAATCGCGGTGCCGCTCAGTACTGCTGAATTTCGCCTGCTTCTGGTGTTCCTCCAGCGCCCGCAAATGGTGCTGTCGCGGGAGCAGTTGCTCGATCTCACCGCCGGCCGGGCGCTTGAGCCCTTCGAACGGTCGATCGACAATCAGGTGAGCCGCCTGCGCAAGAAGATCGAAGCGGATCCAAAGAACCCCGCGATCATCAAGACGGTATGGGGTGGCGGCTATGTCCTGGCCTGCGATGTGGTGGAGGTCGCCACTTGAGGCTGGTTCCGCGCACCCTCGCCGGCCAGCTCATCGCCCTGCTGCTTGCGGCATTGGCGGTGTCGCAGGCGATCGCTTTCGTCATCTACACCGACGAGCGTTCGAGCGCAGTGCGTCAGGCCGACCGCGTCGGCCTTCTTGAGAACACTGCGTCCGTTCTTCGCATGCTGCGCCTCGCGCCCGTCGAATTGCGCGACCAGATGGCGCGAGCGGCCAGTTCGCCACGCGTCCGCATTTGGACCTCGACCGAGAGCGCGATTGGCGAAACCAATCCGCAAACGGCGGCGCCGGCACAGATCATCGGCCTTTTTGGCGACACCATCCGCGGTGGCGTGCGTATTCAGGTCATCAACAACGGTCGACCCGTCCGCCCGATACCGGTGCCGGATATCGGTCAATACAATCTGCCATTCCAGAACAATCGCTACGACATCCTTGTTTCGGTGCCCTTCCCCGATTCCGGCTGGCTCAACGCGCAGACGCAAATCAGCGCCGAACCGATCACCTGGGCGTGGGCCTCCATCGCCTCTACAGCGGTGATGTTTATCGCCATTCTGACCATCGTCGCCCTTACTGCACGGCGGGCGACGAGGCCGCTGCGCGCGCTGGCAACGCAAGCGGATGCGCTCGGGCGCGGCACGCCCGAACCGCCGATGCCCGAGAAAGGCCCCAGCGAGGTTCGCACCGTCACCATCGCCTTCAACCGCATGCAGGACAGGCTGAGCCGGTTTGTCGCCGATCGGACGCGCATGCTCGCCGCGATCGGCCATGATCTGCGGACGCCGATCACCTCGCTCAAGTTGCGCGCCGAACTCCTCGAAGAGGACGAAGCACGAGCGAAGATCACGGCGACGCTGGAAGAAATGCAGTCGATGATCGAGGCAACGCTCGCCTTTGCCCGCGAAGAGGCGACGGAGGAGCCGCCGCGCACGGTCGATCTCACCGCGCTGGTGGCCACCATCGTCGACGATTATGCCGACCTCGGGCGGGATGTGCGTTTCGCCGAAACGCAAACCCGGCTCCCCTACCGGTGCCGAACGACGGCGCTCAAACGGGCCGTCGCCAACCTCATCGAGAACGCGCTGCAATATGGCGAGCGCGCTCGGGTGTCCTTGTCGGAGGAGCCGTCAGGCCCCGTTATCGCTATCGAAGATCGCGGACCGGGCATCCCGGAAGATCAGATGAAGGAGGTGTTCCAGCCCTTCGTCCGACTTGAGATATCGCGCAACCGGGCGACCGGCGGCGTGGGGCTCGGCTTGTCGATTGCCCGCACGATCGTCCTATCGCATGGCGGCGAGCTTGTTCTCATGAACATGCCGACTGGAGGGCTGCGCGCGGAAATCCGCCTGCCCAAGACGGAAGCCTCCCCGCGGCAGTGACAGCAAGCCCGACCCGCTGCGGGCGCCACAGTTTGCTCTTTGCGGACGGGGCGATGTATTCCATGGGGCGCTACCGTCCCGTCTTGCCTCCATCGTGGGCAGTGTCGGCGCCGAGTTCGCTTGTTGGTTCAGAAACGCTCGTTTGAGCGGCGGGTCGCCCGGTCTTGGGCGTTGGTGATGACAGAAGCCTTATTCGACGGACCGATATTGGTCACCGGGGCGACCGGCTTTCTCGGTCAGCATCTGGTGCGCCGTCTCATCGAGTTGGATCAGCCGGTGCGGGCCACCGGCCGTTCGCTGAAGGTGGGACTTGCCTTGCAGGCGGCAGGCGCGGATTTTCGCCCCGTCGATCTTCGCGACCACGCCGGGATGATCGCCGCCGCCGAAGGCGTCTCGGCGATCGTCCACAGCGGGGCGCTGTCTTCGGTCTGGGGCCGCCGGAAAGACTTCCACGCGATAAATGTCGGCGGGACAGAAAATGTGATCGCCGCATGCCGGGAGAACGCAGTCAAGCGGCTAGTCTATATCTCGTCGCCTAGCGTAATGACGCGGCCAATCGCGCAATGGAATCTCAACGAAAGCGAACCGCTGCCGGAAAAGCATGTCTCGGTCTATTCCGAGACAAAGCGATTGGGGGAGGAACTGGTGCATCAGGCCGCCGCCGAGGGAGCGGGACTCGAGACGGTGATCCTGCGCCCGAAGGCCATCTATGGTCCCGGTGACACGGCGATCTTTCCGAGGCTGATCAAGGCGGCGTCGAAGGGACGCCTGCCGATTATCGGCGATGGCGATACGATCACCAACCTCACGCATGTGCGCGACGTGGTGTCGGCGATCCTCTTGGCGCTGAAATCCGAGAAAGCGGTCGGCCACACCTATCTCATCACCGGCGGCGAAGACATCCGCATCTGGGACGCGATCACGGAGGTCGTGACCCGATCCGGCTACGAGGCGCCGACGCGGCACATCAAGATCGGCCGGGCGATGCGCGCAGCGCGCGTGCTGGAGTGGCTGTGGCGGACGCTGCATCTGCCGGGCGAGCCGCCGCTGACCACCTATACGGCCGGCATTCTCGGCCTGTCGCAGACCTATGACATCAGCGCCGCCAGGCGCGATCTTGGCTACGAGCCGGAGGTGCCATTGGCGGAGGGAATCGCCGAGGCGTTCCCGACCTCGCCGCGGCCGGCGACGCCGAAACGGAAGCCCCGCGCAGCCGTCCCGCCCAACGAGCCACCGGCGCTCAAGGTCAGGATCAGAACGGCCGGCATGGCCTGGGTTCGGCCGTTCACATTTCAGCCGGGCGGCGGCATGAAGTGGATGGCGGTTCCGGCCCTGTTCGCCATTATCGAGCATCCCGAGCAGGGCCTTCTCCTGTGGGATACGGGATATGCACCGCGGTTTTTCGCGGCGACACGGCGGTTTCCTTGGCGAATCATGCGCTGGGTGACGCCAGCGGAAATCCACGAAGAAGATGCCGTGGTGAACCAACTACGGGCGCTCGGCTACGATCCGGCAGACGTAAAAGCCATTATTTTGTCTCATTTCGACCCGGACCATTTCGGCGGCCTGTTGGACTTTCCGGACGTGCCGATCTTCTGTTCCTGGCGCGCTTGGGCCGATGTCCGGGAAAAGCGGGGGCTGGGGCGGGTCAAGGCGCGCCTCTTGCCGCAGCATCTGCCTGAGGATATGGCGGGTCGCCTGAAATTGCTGCCCGACCCGGATGGACCGCCAATCTCCGCCTTCGACGCCAGCCTTGATTTGTTCGGTGACGGTTCCATTCGGCTCGTTGAGCTCCCGGGGCACGCTCCAGGCCAGCTTGGTGCTTTTTTGCGCAGGAGCTCTGACGGCGCCGACCTATTTCTGGCCGCCGATGGTTGCTGGAACCTTGCCGCAATTGAAGCGAGCGGCTACCGAGGGGGGGCCCATCGCGTTCTGGCGGTGGATAAGAAGGGGCAGGATGAAACCTACCGCAAACTCAGACAACTCCACAAAGAATGGCCTGCATTGCGTATCGTACCCTCACACTGTCCCCGAGCTTGGCTTGAGACTGGTGAGCCTAAGGGGATCGTGAACTGATGACCTTGCCGATGAAGATTCTCGGCGTCGGGCGCTATTTGCCTGAGCGCATCGTACCGAGCAGCGAAGTCGAGCGCATCTGCGGCATCAAGCCCGGCTGGATCGAGCGGCACACCGGCGTCAAGGAGCGCCGTTGGGTCGGTCCGCGCGAGAGCAATTCGTTCATGGGCGCGCAAGCGGCACGCGAGGCCGTCGAGGATTCCGGCCTCACCCTCGACGATATCGACCTCATTCTGTGCGCCTCCGGCACGCCGGAGCAGACAATCCCGGACAACTCGGCGCTGATCCAGCGCGAACTCGGCCTCGGCAAATCCGGCGTCTCCTGCATGTCGGTGCACATCACCTGCCTCAGCTTCCTTCTGGCGCTGGACCTTGCCTCGTCCATGCTGGCCGTGGGCCGCTACAAGAACATCCTGATCGTCAGCTCGGACATCGCCTCGGTGGCGCTGAACTTCAACGATCCGGAAAGCGCGGCTTTGTTCGGTGACGCGGCGGCGGCCGTTGTCGTGACGCGCACGCCGGAGGGCGAGCCCAGCGAAGTCAGGGCCACGCGGTTCGAGACCTACAGCATCGGCGCGCATCTCACCGAGATTCGCGGCGGCGGCTCGCGGCGGCATCCGGCCAATCCGGAGACGCGGCCAGAAGACAATCTGTTCTCGATGGCCGGCCCGAAGGTCTACCGGCTGGCCCGACAGCACCAGGACTTGTTCCTTGAGAAGTTGCGCCCCGGCCTGTCGAAATCACCGGGGACGATCAAGACGGTGCTACCGCATCAGGCGAGTCTGCTGGCGCTACGCGCTTTGCGCCGCAACGGCATCGACGACGATCAGGTGGTGATCACGCTCGACCGCTTCGGCAATTGCGTGGCGACGTCCCTGCCGCTCACGCTCTACGAGGCCGTGAAGACCAACCGCATGGCGCGCGGCGACGAAATTCTGATTGCCGGCACGGGCGCGGGTCTGACCCTTGGCGGCATGATCCTCGTCTACTGACGCCGGCGGCGAGGCCGCAATGAACCTGGCGACGCAATTCTTCGAGCTGCTCCCGCCGGGCGATGGGCGGCTCGCCATCCGTGAAGCGGACGGCTCGACGATCACGCGCGGCGAACTGCGCCGGCAGATCGTCGGATTGCAGAAACAGCTCCTGCAGCAAGGCTTCAAGCAAGGCGATTCGGCCGTCATCCAGGCGCCGAACGGGGTCGCCTTCGCCGCCGCGACGATCGCCGTGTCCGCCCTTGGCGGCATATCGATTCTCGCCGAGCCGGGCCTTGGCGACGAGATCTACACCAAGCGATTGCAGGCGGCGCATCCCCGCTGGGTGCTGGTGCATCCGATCGTGCTGTGGGCGAACCGGATTCCGGGCGCGCGGAAGTTCCTGGCGCGCCGGGAAATAATGGTGCCGCCAGTGCTATCCGGGCCGAACATCAAACGCCTCAAAGTGTCGCCAAAGCTGCTCGCACGGGCGGCCGTTGACGATGCACCGATCACCGCTCCGACCGGTGACCGCGATGACGTTGCCATCATCTTCACCGGCGGCACGACCAGCCTGCCCAAGGGCGTCCGCCTGTCGCATGGTTCGGTGTCGCACACGCTCGCCAATATCGAAGCGCTTGCCTCCGAGGCAGACAGCCGGGCGATGCTGGCCGATACGCCAATGCAGGTTCTCTACGGCCTGGTGCTCGGCAAGGAGGTCATGGTCACGCGCGGCCGCATGCAGCGTCGGGCCGCAATGGTGCGCGACCTCATCGAGCGCGGCATCGCCGACGCCTATTTTGGTTCGCCATTCCTGTGGATGGAAATGATGGAGCTTGCCGGTCCGGATCGGAAACCGCTGCCGGCGAGCCTCAAATCGGTCTTCCTCGGCGGCGCGCCTGTGACGCCCGAGTTTTTGAAAACGCTGCGCGCATGGCTGGCGCCGACGACCAAGGTGACGACGATCTACGGCCTCACCGAGGCCGGTCCCGTCGCCAGCGCCAGCGACGCGGAGAAGATCGCATGGGACGGCGAAGGTGATCTTCTCGGCCGTCTCGCGCCCGGCATGACGACCCGGATCGCCGAGAATGGCGAGATCATGGTGGCGAGCCCAGGCCTGTTCACCGGCTATATTGGCCAGCCCGAGTTGCAGGCCGAAGAGGCCTTCGCCACCGGCGACCTCGGACGCATCGTCGAGCGCAATGGCGAGGATACGCTGATCCTCATGGGCCGCGCCAAGGACATGATCATCCGCGCCGCGGTCAATATCTATCCGGCGACGCTGGAAGCCGATCTCCGCGCCATTGGCGACCACCATGGCGAGCGCCTGCTGCGCGAAGCCGCGCTCGTCGGCCTGTGGGACGAAGAGAAGCAGGACGAGGCCGTCGTTCTGTGCTGGCAGCCGATCGCCGGAAAGGCGGTGGACGAAAGCGTTCTGGAGCGAGCTGTCCTCGACGTCACTGGCCAGGACGCCAAGCCCGATTTCATGATGAAGGTCGAGCCGATGCCGGTGACCGGCAGGCTGAACAAGGTCGACAAGGCGGCCCTGCGGTCGCTTGCCGCCGCCAAGTTCGGCCTCTCCGCGGTGCCCCGCGGCCAGCGTCAATAATGTCCGGCCGCGACTGGGACACGCTGCCGCACTGGCGTGTGCCCTTCAACTGGCGCGCCTTCTGGCGGCGGAACGTCTCTCTCGGCAACGCCACCGGCACGCTCGGCCAGCGCCTCGGTCATGCCTCCGCCTTCCTGGCCCTCTATCTCGACAATCAGCTCGGCTGGTTCGCCGACCAGTTCCTGTCGCCGAACTGGCACCGCGTCGCGATGAACGGGCCGGTCTTCATCATCGGCCACCAGCGCTCCGGCTCGACCTTTCTCCATCGTGCCCTCGCCAACGATCCAAACGCCCTCGCCCTCAATCTGCGCGAAATGCTGCTGCCGTCGATCTCGGGCCAGCGGCTGATAAGCGCCATCTTCCGGCCGGGCAGCCGGCCCGGGCGATGGCTCGAACGGATGCAGGACCGCTATCTCGGTCCGCTCGATGCGATCCACCATATCCGCCTCGATTCGATCGAGGAGGACGAGTTCGTTCTCCTCACCGCCTACCGGTCCGGCATGGTGGTCAATTCCAGCCCCGCGGCCTCGCTGGACGCCGAGCTCAACCGCCTGCGCGACTACCGCTCATGGAGCGAGAGCGAGCGGCGCACCGCCTTAGAATGGTATCGCGCTTGCCTCCTCAAGGCGGCTTATCGCGCCGAAGTGCTGTCGCCCAACCCAGACCGCTGGATTGTCGGCAAGAACCCGGCCTTCAGCCAGCGCGTCCCCGACCTCCTTAAGGTATTTCCCGACGCGCGCTTCATCAATCTGGTGCGCAATCCGCTTGAGGCGGTGCCCTCCCGCCTTAGCCTCGTGCGGGCGATCTGGCGACTGCAGCGGCCGGATTTCGAAGAGATGCCCGCCGAGGAGATCGAGGAAATCGTCGCCGATTCCGAGCGCACCTATAGGCTGGCGCTGAGCGACCTCGCCGATCTGCCGGGCGAGACCGCCATCACGCTTCGCTTCGAGGATCTGACGTCCGATCCGGACGCCGCGCTCCGGCGCATCTACAGGCAATTGCGCTTGCCCGGGGCGCCGGTGCCGGTGACCGAACGCACCGATCGCGGCGACGGAAGCGTGTCCGCCTCAGCGCACCGCTATTCGCCGGAAGAGTTCGGGCTCAGCGAAGCCGGTTTGCGGCATCGTTTCGCGCCGGTCATGCGGGCTTACGGTTTCTGAAGCGCCTGCGCTTCCGCCGCATCGAGCCAGAAGAGCTCGCCCTCGCTGGTCTCCGTCGCCAGCCATAGGAACGCCGCCGCCGGGAAATCCTCGATCAGGCGTATTTGTCCGGTTCCGATTTCGCACAAGAGGCCACCATCCTCGGTCAGATGGTCGTCCGCGCCGCGCAGGATGCGACGGACAATATCGAGCCCGTCATCGCCACCGGCGAGCCCCAGTGCCGGCTCGGCGCGGTATTCCGCCGGCAGCACCGCCATCTCTTCGGCATCGACATAAGGCGGGTTGGTGATGATCAGGTCGTAGCGCTTCCCGGCCACCGGCGCGTAGATATCGCCCTGCAGCAGGCGGATGCGATCGCCGAGTTTGTAGTCGGCGACATTCGCGGCGGCGAGCGCCAGGGCGTCGGCCGAAATGTCGATTGCGTCCACGGTCGCCTCGGGGAAGGCCAGCGCGGCCAGGATTGCCAGTGAGCCCGAGCCGGTGCCGAGTTCAAGGATCAAGGCCGGCTCCGCCGCCAGGAAGGGAAGCGATTCTTCGCCGGCAATATAGGCGGCCAACAATTCGCCGATGAAGGAGCGCGGAACCAGGGCGCGCGCATCGGCGCGGAAGGCATGGCCGGCGATGTAGGCCCGGCCGACGAGGTAGGAGGCCGGTTGCCGCTTCTCGACACGTTGCTCGATGAGATCGATCAGCTTCTGCTTTTCGGCGTCGGCGAGGGGTCGCGCCAGCGCGGTCTCCAGATCATCGATCGGCAGGCCGAGCCCTTCCAGAATCAGAAAGGCGGCTTCGTCGCCCGCTGTGGCGCTGCCATGGCCGAAGAACAGGCCGGCGCCGGCGAAACGCGCCGACGCCCAGTCCAGCATATCGCCGACCGTGTGAGCGCTACGCGGATCGGTCGGAATCAGCTTCTTCCCGTCCGGCCGTCAATGCGCTGCCGCGATGGTGTCGAGGATCCAACCCTGATACTGCGCCACCCTGGTATAGGCGTCGAATGTAGCGTCCAGGGCGCAGCCGGCGGCGTTGTCGGCGGAGTAGCCCCAGCTGACGATGCCGATCTGCATGTAGGTCCGGTCGGCAAGCTCGACGACCAGCGGCCCGCCGCTATCGCCGTTGCACGAGCCGCGGCCGGCGGCGACCCGCGCGCAGATCATGTTGTCGGTGATGGGACCGGTGACGATGACGCCTGGCTTCGGCGGCGCGTCGCCGACTTCGGACGCATTGCAGTCTTCCCGCGCCATGGTCTGAATTTGCACCTGCATCAGATCGATCGGGAACCGTCCGTTCTGCAGCCGTCCCCAGCCGGTCACGACCGCCGGAGAGCCGGGCGCGGCGTACTGCGCTTCGACGGCAAGGCTCGCGAGCTTGACGGCGGCAACATCGGGATCGGTCGGCGCATGAGCGAGCCGGATCAAGGCGAGGTCGTTGTCGATCAGGGTCGGATCGTAATCGGGATGCGGATAAATGCCGACGACATCAATGAATTCGCCGCCCCCGACCTCCAGCACATTGGTGCCCACCAAGACATGGATTTCGCCCGGATGAGTTTGCGATAGCGAGTGATCCGGCGCTTCGTCATAGACGCAATGCGCCGCCGTCAGGACCCATGTCCCGGCGATCAGGCTGCCACCACAGAACTGACCGTCAAAGGGGTTGTCCCCGACCGTGACAAGCGCCACCTGCCAAGGCCAGGCGCCGGGAGCTGCCGGCTCGCCGCCGAGGATTTCGCGTGTTGTCGGGCGGGAGACTGGCGGCAGCGGCCTTCGCCGCGGGAATGTAGTTGATTGGGAACGTCGCCGTGAGTCCGTCCTGCGCCGCCGCCGACATCGTCTGAGCAATCGCCAGCGCGGCCGAGAGGCCGCAAACGCCCATCAAGGTCCGGAAATGTCCGCTTCTCATCGAAATCCTCCCGCCTGACTGCCCTTCCAAGGCCCATCATAGTTGAACGGCAATTGCATGAACAATAGAGCCCGCATGGCGAAAACCAGCGGCGGCGCGATTTTCGCGGTTTCCAGTAACGGTTTGGACGCGCTAGGCTCTGTCGGGCCGCAATGCTCCCATGCGGTTCGGCATCAATTCTGAGGCACGATGCACTTCTGGCAGTTTGCCGTCCTTGGCGTTCTGTTCCTGCTGAACGGCTTCTTCGCGATGGCGGAGCTGGCGGTGGTTTCTTCGCGCCGGAGCCGACTGCAAAGCCTGGCCGACCAGAAGGTGCGGGGCGCCCAGCGCGCGCTGACCCTTTTGGAGGACCCGACCGGGCTCCTTTCCACAACGCAGATCGGCATCACGCTGGTCGGTATCTTTGCCGGCGCTTTCAGCGGCACGACCCTGTCCGAGCCGCTTGAGCAGAAACTCGCCGAGATCCCGGCAGTCGCCAGCTACGCCCATCAGCTCTCGATCGCGATCGTGGTCATTGCGGTCACCTATTTCTCGCTGATCGTCGGCGAGTTGGTGCCCAAGCGCGTCGCGCTCTCCAACGCCGAGCGGATCGCCGCAGCCGTCGCGCCCTTCATGGGTGCCCTCGCCAGAATCGGCGCGCCGATCGTCTGGTTCTTGCGCGTTTCAACCGAAGCCATGCTCCGCCTCTTCCGCATTCCGCGCGCGCCGCAGAGCACGGTGTCCGACGAGGAGGTGCGTTCCCTGCTCGCCGAGGGCACGGAATTAGGCGTCTTTCTCCCGGCCGAGCGCGACATCATCGAAGGCGTCATCCGGATCGCCGACCGCTCGGTGCGTTCGATTATGGTGCCGCGTCCGGATGTGATGTGGATCGATGTCGAGGACGCGCCCGAATCGATCATGAAGGAGATACTGGAGAGCGGTCATTCGCGCTTCCCGGCCAGCCGCGGCGAAGTCGACGAAGTGGTCGGCGTCGTTCACGTGAAGGAGTTGCTGCGGCAGGTGCACACCACCGGCAAGATCGACATTGAGGCCGCCATGCGCGAGCCGCTCTTCGTCGATGAATATATGCCGATCCTGCGCCTCCTCGATCGCTTCAAGGCGTCGGCGGTGCATATGGCCATCGTCCTTGACGAGCATGGCTCGTTCGAGGGCGTCATCACCCCGACCGACATTCTCACCGCCATTGCCGGCGACCTGCCTGAACATGAAGGCGACGATGACCCCGATGCGGTCGCGCGCGAGGATGGGTCGTGGCTTCTCTCCGGCCGCCTGCCGATCGATGACGCCGAGCGCATCCTGTCGCTGACGGGCATGAATGCCGATGAGGATTTCCAGACGCTCGCCGGATTCGTGCTGCATCAATTGGGGCACATTCCCGCGACCGGCGAGCACTTCATCTGGCATGGCTGGCGGTTCGAGGTGGTGGACCTCGACGCCAGACGGATCGACAAGGTCGAGGCGCGCCGCCTTGAGGAAGAACCGCTGACCGACAGCCCATAGGGCAGCCTAGTCTGCGGTGCGTCCGCCCGTCAGCTTGTGCATCGCCGCCGCAAAGTCGGCCGCACCTTGCTGCGCCACCAGATCGGCCGGCGTCCCCGCGAAGCTGACGCCGCCACGGTGGAGGACGACAATGCCGTCCGCGTCCGCCCCTTCTTCAGCACGATGCGTCGCCCACAAGACGGCGATGCCCTCATCCTGCCGCAGGCGCTGTACATCGCCGCGAAGCTGGCCTCGGCGCGGCGCTTCCAGGCCGTCCGAGACGCCATTGAGCAGGAGCAGGCGCGGCCGGTGCAGCGCCGCGCGGGCGATTTCCACGCGGCGCCGGGCCAGCGCGCCGAGCGAGCGAACGCGGTCGCGCTCATGGCCGGTGAGGTCGAACCGCTTCAACAGGGCCTCAATCCTTCCCTCGGCCGACGCGGCGCGAAGACCGTAGAGACTGCCGGCGTAGCGCAGATTGGTGCGGATCGACCGTTCCAGTTCGAGAGCGCTGTCGCCGAGGACCGCGCCAAGGGCCGCGCGGGCGCTGGCCGGGCTACGGGCGATATCCTGCCCCATCAACCTGACCGTGCCGCGATCTGGCCGGTCGAGCCCTGTCGCCAGATTCATAATGGCCGATTTGCCGGAGCCGGACGGGCCGATGATGGCGACAAACGCGCCGGCGGCGAGTTTGAGGTCAAATGACGTCAGCGCCTTCAGCCGACCGAAGGCTTTGTCGACGCCGCGAAACTCCAGCACTTCGGTCGGTTCGACCATGTTGCGCTTCTCTTCACGCAGTCTTGTTTGCCTGCCGCTCCAGGCCGGAGCCTAGCGGTTCGATCGTCGCAACACACGCCCTGCTGTGCGATATTCGCGGCGCCGACGACGCGCAAGCAATTGACGAAACACCATACTCCGTAAGAAATGTGAGTTCCGTAGCCAACTTAAATGTTGAGATGCAAGCGCCAAAACTGCTCTCCGGGCCGACCGACTTGACGCCGCGCCGGGCTCCCGCGGCCGGATTGATGCGCCTGCTGGCCGCGCTCGTCGCGGCGGCCGTTGCCGTCTCGACCGGAAATGGGGCTGCCGCCGCGGGGCCCGGCTATGTCTTCGTCAGCAACGAAGATTCCAACACGGTCAGCGTGTTGCAGGCGAGCTCGCTGGAGACGATCGCCACCATCGCAACGGATCGCCGGCCGCGCGATCTGCACCTCAACAGCACACAAGATTTGTTGTTCGTCGCCTGCGGCGATAGCGACGTCATCGATGTCATCGATCTGGCGACGATGAGCGTGGTGCGGACCATCGCGACCGGTGCGGGCCCGGAACTGTTTCTCCTGAGCCCGGACGGCAGCACGATCTTCGTGACGCTCGAGGACGACGGCGTCGTGCAGATGATCGACGTTGCCAGCGGCGACACGATCCGCCTCGTCGAGACGGGCGCCGAACCGGAGGGCCTGGCGCTGAGCGCGGATGGAACGACGCTCTATGCGGCCTCCGAAATTGCCGACATGGTGCAGGCGATCGAGGTCGCCACCGGCGCCAACACCGCCAATATCGTCGTCGGTTCTCGGCCGCGCCGGCTGATGCTGGTGGCTGGCCGGAACGAGCTTTGGGTGACCAATGAGCTATCCGGAACGGTGTCGGTCATCGACCTTGCCAGCAATGGCGTCGTCGCCGAGATCCGCTTCGCCGCCCCTGGATTCCGGGCGGCGGATGTCACCCCGCTTGGGCTGACCCTAACCGCGGATGAAGCGACGATGATCGTCGCTCTCGGCCGCGCCGATCAAGTCGCCTTCGTCGATGTCTCCTCGCGCCGGATCGTGGGCTATGTCCTCGTCGGCAGCGGTGCGTCCGGCGTTGCTTTGAGCCCAAATGAGGAAAGGCTATATGTCACCAATGGCCTCAGTGACGACATCTCGATCATCGACATGTCCAGCCGCCGCAATGTCCGATCGATTGTCACCGGTCAATCGCCACATAGCGTCGTGGCGGCCGGCTAGGCTGGCTATTTCGATCGCTATGTCGGGGGCGCTGCTCGTGTCGGCGCCGCCGCCCATCGTGGCGCAGGATTTGCCCGCCGCCCTGTCCGACGCCATCGCGGTGCCGGTCAACTTCGTAATCGGCTATGTGCAGCGCGAGACCGACCCACGGCAGATTGCGCGCAATGTGTACTACGAGATTCCCGTGACGCCGCTTGGGCGATCGGTCACCGGCGCCGAAGTGGCGGTGATCGATTCGGAACTGACAGGTCGCCAGATCGGCGTTCATTTCGACCTGGAGGTCGCGCGTAGCGACGACCTCGACAGCCTGGTGCGAAGCATCCGGCAATGGGTCGATCAGGACATCCATTTCGTCATCGCTGATCTACCCGCCGATGATCTCATCGCGGTGGCCGACGCGGTGGCCGGCCTGCCCGTCACGATCTTCAACATCTCGGCGACCGAGGACCGGCTGCGCGGCGAGGAATGCCGCGCCGATATCATCCACGTCATCCCGAGCGACCGCATGATGACCGACGCGATCGTCCAGTTCCTGGTCGAGAAGCGCTGGCGCAATATCCTGGTGCTGCAGGGGCCGTTGCCCGAAGACGCGGCCATGGTCGACGCGCTGACGGCCTCGGCGAATCTCTTCGGCGCGCGGATCGTGGATGTGCGCAATTTCGTCGTCGCCGACGACCCACGCAATCCGACGACGGCCAATGTCGCCCTGCTCACCGCCGGCCGCGATTATGACGTTGTCTTTGTTGCCGATTCCGTCGGTGAATTCGCAAGCACCGTGCAGTATCGGACGAGCGACCCGCGCGTCGTCGTCGGATCGGCGGGATTGGTGGCCACCGCGTGGCACTGGTCGTGGGAGCGGGCGGGTGCGCCACAGCTCAATGCCCGGTTCGAATATCAGGCGGACCGGCGCATGGGGCCGTCGGATTGGGCCGCTTGGGTCTCGGTGCGCGCCGTGGTTCAATCGGTCTTGCGTGCGCCTTCGACCGCCTATTATGACATGCTCGCTTATCTGCTCAGTGACGGCCTGAACCTGGACGGCGCCAAGGGAAGCCCGATGAGCGTGCGGTCGTGGGATCATCAGATGCGCCAGCCGATCCTCCTGGCCAACTACAACAACATCGTCGAACGGGCGCCGCTTGAGGGTTTCGTCAATCCGGTCAATGACCTTGACACTCTGGGCGTGACGGAAGCCCAGTCGGCGTGCCATTTTTGACGGCTGAGGATTCGATTTGACTGCACAGAGCGACACCGGTGAGGCAAAGGGGGCGCTGGCCAATACGCCCGACGATCTCGCGTCCGGGCCGGCGCCGAGCGAATGGTGGAAGGTCGGCTGGCTGATCGGTGTCGGCGCGGCGCTCATCGTCCTTGCGGTGGCGTGGTGGGCCGTCTCCTACGGCCAGATCACCGCCGACTCGGACCTGTCGCTGTTCGACGCGACGCGCTGTTTCTTCTTCCGCGACGCCTACTGCCAGGGGCTGATCGACGCCTCGAACAGTTCCTTCCCGCTCTATTATCATTTCTACACGCTGTGGCTGGGCCTCTTCCTGCTGTCGATCGGGGTATGGCGGCGCACGCCCCTGTCGACATCGCCGCCGGACTGGTTCCTCCCCTACCGCATCACCTTCTTTCGCCTCTGCGCGCTGGTGCTGCTGATTTTGCTGTGGTGGGAGGCGGCGGCCCGCGCTGGGCCAAACCTCTTCCCCGACCCGGCCGCCACATTCCGCGCTGCGATCGACATGTTCGGCGAAGACCGCAACAGCCTCAGGGTCGGCTTCTTCGACAGCCTGCGCGTCTATGCGTCCGGCTTCTTCTTCGCCACGCTGGTCGGCATCCCGATCGGCCTGCTGCTCGGCGGCTTCCGCGTCCTTGGCCGGACGCTGGAGGTCTACACCAACGCGCTGATGGCGACGCCGCGCATCGCCTTCATCCCGCTGATCATCGGGTTTCTCGGCCTCGGCTTCGAGGCGAAGACCTTCATCATCTTCCTCGGCGCGGTATTGCCGATTCTGGTTAACACCTATGCGGGCGTCAGAAACAGCGATGGCGAACTGGTGGAGATGGCCCGTTCGGCCGGCGCCAAGCGAAGCCAGATCTTCATTCGAATCCTGCTGCCTGGGGCGCTGCCCTTCATCGTCGTCGGCCTGCGCATCGGCGCCACAATCGGCCTGATCAATACCGTTGTGGCCGAACTCTACACCGCCACGACCGGCCTTGGCGGCCTGCTGCAGGTCTATCGGGCACGCTTCGCCATGGACCATTACATGGTGGTTGTCCTCGGCCTTTCGCTGATCGGCGTGGTTGTGACGTCGCTTCTGCGCGTTCTCGAATTGCGGACAGAGCGGTGGCGCTACAACGGCAATTGATCGGAAAGCCTACGGAATCAGGCTTTTCTTTTGCCGGCCAATTGTGGCTAAATGAACCTAAAGCCGTCGTGGTCGCACAGCTGCGGCGGGCCGAGCACATGGAGCAGATCGAAACCGTTGCGGCCCCGCCGCGACCAGGGAGAGGATTTGTCCCATGAAGTCTACGAAAATGTTGCGGCGGCTCACCGCAGCGTTGGCCATCGGAGGCGCGCTTGCGTTCTCGGCAACGGCCGCCAGCGCCCAACAGCCATTCCGCCTGATTATCACCGAGCAGGAGACGCCGCTCCTGCCGAACTCGGTGATGATCCTGGCGCAAGAACTCGG
Organism: uncultured Alphaproteobacteria bacterium; assembly: GCA_963732865.1. Classification (GTDB taxonomy): domain Bacteria; phylum Pseudomonadota; class Alphaproteobacteria; order Rhizobiales; family Kaistiaceae; genus JADLGL01. The sequence goes on from CAVTBC010000003.1 coordinate 227,254, forward strand.
ATACTTTGACGCCGAGGGCGTCAATGTCGAACTCGTCCAGCTCACCGACACGCCGACCGCCGTCGCCGCCCTTCAGGCCGGTGAAGGCGAAATGGCCAATGTCGGCCTCGATGCCGCCCTGCTGCTCGTCAACAACGGCGTCGACATCTGGGCGGTCACGTCGCCCGACAAGTTCCTGCCGTTCCTCGTCGCCTGCAAGGACGATGTCACGAGCGTCGCCGAAATGGCCGGCCGCTCGTTCGGCGTCGCCCGCGTCGGCAGCCTCGACTACTCGCTGTCGAGCATGGTGATGAACTCCTACGGCCTCAACCCGGATGACGTTGAGTTCGTCGCGATCGGCGCTCCGGCCGCACGCGGCGAGGCTCTCGCCGCCGGCCAGATCGACTGCACGACCATGTCGATCGGCACCTGGCTCGCAATGCCCGACCATACCGGCCTGCACATCCTGGTGCCGGTGGCCGATTATGGCGTTGCCGCTCCGGTGGTGAACAAGGTCAACATCGTGACCGGCGACACGCTCGCCAATCGCGGTGACGAGGTCGAAGCCGTCCTCCGCGCCTTGGTGAAGCTGTCGCGCGACTTCAACGCCAACCCGCAGATGTGGGTCGACGCCATGACGGTCTCGCGGCCCGATCAGTCGGTCGACAACCTCACCCAGCTTGCCAACACCTTTGTCGGCGACTGGAGCGTCAATGGCGGTCTGATCCATTCCGAGCTCGACTTCTCGGTGCAGCAGATCTTCGCCGGCGCGGACTTCACCGGCATGACACCGCCGGCGATCACCGATTGGGTGGCCTGGGGTCCGATCTGCCATGTCCTTGCCGATCTCGGAGTCGACACCGGCGCGGACGGCGGGGATGCGATGACTGCTACCTGCGCCATGCAGGGGATGTAGCATCGCCACGGCCGTCGTAGATCGAGTTGAGAAAGCACCTGAAGATGACCGTTGCGACGGCATTGGCTGACGAAAAGGTGGTGGCGGCGAGAGCCGCCGCCGCCCACAAGATTTCGGTCGAGGGCGTCCACAAGACGTTCACGCGATCGCAATCGAGCGACAAGGTCGAGGCGCTGAAGAACGTCTCGCTCGATATCGCCGACAATACGTTCGTTTCGCTGGTCGGCCCGTCCGGCTGCGGCAAGACGACCCTTCTGCGCATGATGAACGGGCTGATCACACCCGACCGTGGCCGCGTCTTTGTCGAGGGCCGCGTGCCGACGCCGGGGCCGGATATGGGCTTCGTGTTCCAATCCTTCCGGCTGATCCCCTGGGCGCCCGTGCGTTCCAATGTCGCCTTCCCGCTTGAGATGGCCGGGCGGTCGCGGCGGGAAGCCCGCGAGATCGCCGACGGCTATCTTGACCTCGTCGGCCTGTCGCAATTCAGCAGAGCCTATCCCAACGAATTGTCCGGCGGCATGAAGCAGCGCGTTGCCCTGGCGCGGGCGCTGGTCACCGACCCGTCGATCCTCTTGATGGACGAACCCTTCGCCAGCATCGACGCGCAAACGCGCGAATTGCTGCAGATCGAACTGATGCGCATCTGGGCCGAAAAGCGGGGCGTTGTCGTCTTCGTCACGCATAGTGTCGACGAGGCGGTCCTCCTCGCCGACAAGGTCGTCCTGATGGGGCCGAGACCCGGCCGCATCGTCGAAGTGGTCGATGTCGACCTGCCGCGCCCGCGCTGGGAATACAATGTCCGCGCCGATCCGAACTTCGTCAGGCTCCGAACCCACCTGTGGGAACGGATCAAGGAGATGGTCGTGACCGACCCCACGTCAGCCTTTTTCGGCCGTGACGAGGGAAAAGCTTAAAGCCTGGCAATAGGCTTCATTGGCGACGTCGTGGAATGCGGCTACGCTGTCGGCCACACCTGCCTTTGCCGCCCGCCTCTGCCGCCGGGCAACGGACAAGCCGGAATGCCTCAACTAGACGAAGGGTCGCCGTCGCCCCTTGGCGCTCACTATGATGGACGGGGGGTGAATTTCGCCCTGTTCTCGGCGAACGCGACGCGCGTTGACCTCTGCCTGTTCGACCACACCGGCCGGCGTGAGCTCGAACGGGTGACGCTGCCGCGCCGGACCGAGCATGTTTGGCACGGCTATCTCTCAGGCGTTAGCCCGGGCCAGCTCTATGGCTACCGTGTGCATGGGCCGTATGAGCCCCAGCGCGGCCACCGCTTCAATCCGAACAAGCTTCTGATCGACCCCTATGCCCGGCAATTGTCGGGGCGCCTGCGCTGGCACGATGCGGTGTTTGGCTATCGGCCCGGCGCCCAGCGCGGCGACCTTACGCCGGACCGCCGAGACAGCGCGCCGATGATGCCGAAATGTGTGGTCGAGACGCCGGCCCATTTCTGGGGCGACGACCGACCGCCGAAAACGCCGATGCGCGACTCGATCATCTACGAGGCGCATGTCAAAGGCCTGACCCAGCTTCACCCCGACGTGCCACAGGCGATCCGGGGCCGCTACGACGCGCTCGCCCATCCATCGGTGATCGAGCACCTCGTCAAGATCGGCGCGACGGCGGTCGAGCTGCTGCCGATCCACGCCTTCGTCGACGACCGCTTCCTGGTCAACAAGGGCCTGCGCAATTATTGGGGCTATTCGACCCTCGCCTATTTCGCGCCCGAGCCACGCTATTTCAGCGAGGAAGGACCGACAGGCCTGCGCGGCGCCATCCGCTCGCTGCACGACGCCGGCATCGAAGTGATCCTCGACGTCGTCTTCAACCACACGGCGGAAGGCAATGAACTTGGCCCGACGCTTTCGTTCCGCGGTATCGACAACGCCACCTATTACAAGCTGATGCCGGACGATCCGCGGCATTATTGGGACGCCACCGGCACCGGTAACACGGTTGACGTTTCGCATCCGCAGGTGCTGCGCCTGGTGCTCGATTCGCTGCGTCACTGGGTCGAATCCTATCGCGTCGACGGCTTCCGTTTCGATCTCGCCAGCGCCCTCGCCCGCAACCCGATCGACTTCGACCAACGCTCGCCCTTCCTGTCGGCGATTGCGCAGGACCCGGTGCTCAGCCAGGTGAAGCTGATTGCCGAACCCTGGGACATTGCCCCGGGTGGCTACCGCGTCGGCGGCTTTCCCCCCGGCTGGAGCGAGTGGAACGATCAATATCGCGACACGCTACGCGCCTTCTGGCGCGGCGACGAGGGCCAGTTGCCGGCGCTTGCGCGGGTGCTCGCCGGCTCGCGCGAAGTGTTCGAGCCCTCCGGGCGGCAGAGCTGGGCCTCGATCAACCTCATCACCGCCCATGACGGCTTCACGCTGCGCGACCTCGTCTCCTATGACCACCGCCACAATGAGGCGAATGGCGAGGGCAACAATGACGGCCATGGGCACAATCTGTCTTGGAACAACGGCGCTGAAGGTCCGACCGACGATCCCGAGATTCTCGCTCGCCGCAGCCGCTATCAGCGCAATCTCCTCGCCTCGCTGTTCCTCTCCATCGGCACGCCGATGGTGACGATGGGCGATGAACTGGGCCGCAGTCAGCAGGGCAACAACAACGCCTATTGCCAGGACAACGAAATCAGCTGGGTCGACTGGGAGAATGCCGATAGCGACCTGATCGCGATCGTGCGGGCGTTGGCAATGTTCCGGCGGAACGCTGCTGCCTTCCGCCGCAACGATTTCCTCCTTGGGCACAATCACGATCAGCCGTTGAAGGATGTCTATTGGCTGGCGCCGGAGGGCCGGGAGATGACCGAAAACGACTGGCACGACCAGGAGCGCCGCGTGCTCGGCTGCCAGATCGGCAATGAGGACGATTCCACCGACCGCTTGTTGGTCTTGTTCAACGCCGATTCCGAAGCGACTGAATTCTGGCTCGCGGCGGGGTTTCCAGCCAGAGGCTGGGAGCCCGTCTTCGACACGTCGCGCGCCAGCGGCAGGCCGCTGCGAACGGCCGAGCGCCTGCTCCCCGGTGGGGCCATCACGCTAGAGGCGCGCTCACTTCTGGTGCTTCGGCACAGCGTCCTATCCGGCCCGGTCTGAGCGGCGATGGCGGGCTGGGACAACACCATCCGTGCGATTGCAGAATTGGCCGGCATCCGTCTCGCCTACCGCGACGGGCTCGGCCGCGATGTCGAGACGCCGATCGAGGCGGTTCGCGAACTGCTGGCGGCGATCCGTCTGCCCGCCGGTAATGAAGCGATGGCGCTGGACAGTCTCGCCTATCTTGAGGCGCGGCGGGATCGCCTGGCGCCGCAATGGGTGGTGGCCAATGCGGGCGAAGCACCCTTCATCCCGCTCAACGATCCTCGCGCCGGCGAGATGGAATGGCGTGCCATCGACGAGAGCGGGGCGGCGATCGAAGGCAAGTCTGAGGTGATTTCCGAAGGCGGCGAGGCGATCCGTCTGCCGCCGCTTGCCGCCGGGTATCATCAGGTGACGATTGCCGGTGGCGGGCGATCGGCGGACCTGACGGTCATTGCTGCTCCGCGCGAATGCTGGCGCCCGGATGACGGGGAACGCCATTGGGGCGTTTATGGCCCGGTCTACGGCCTCACTTCAGGGTCCGATCTCGGCATCGGCGATTTTGGCGATGTCGCCGCGATGGCCAAGGCCGCGGCGTTGCGCGGCGCCAGCTTTCTCGGCCTCAGCCCCCTGCATGCCTTGTTCTCGGCCGAGCGCGGCCGGATTTCCCCCTACTCGCCATCGTCGCGCCTCTTCCGCGACCCGATCTATGTCGATCCGCGCAAGATCTCCGGCTTCGGCGATCGCGCCAAGACGCTGCTGACGGAGGCCGAAGAAGACGGCCGGCTCGGACGGGCGCGCGGCGGTGACCTTGTCGACTACGCTGCCGTGTGGGCCGTGAAGGCCCCGATGTTCAAAACGCTGTGGGAAGACTTCCGCGGCCGCGGCGGCTCGCTGATCTTCGACGCCTTCCGCGCCTCCTCTGGAGAGGCGCTGCATCGCCACGCGATGTTTGAGGCCTTCGCCGCGGCGGCTCGCGAAGCCGGCGAAGCGCATCCCTATCGCCGCCTGCCGGCTCCGGCTTCGCAGGCGTTGGGCGACTTCGCCGCTGCTAATGCCGATGCCGTCGCCTTCCACGCCTGGCTGCAATGGCTGGCTGACGACCAATTCGCCGCCGCCGGCAATGCGGCGCGATCGGCGGGGATGGAGATCGGCCTCTTGGCGGACCTTGCCGTCGGCGTCGACCCCGAGGGATCAGAGGCTTGGGCCGCGCCGGAAAGCTATCTCGCCTCGCTGTCGGTCGGCGCCCCGCCCGACGAACTGGCCCCGCATGGGCAGAATTGGGGCCTTCGCGCGCTCGACCCTTTTGCGCTTGAAGGGAACGCCATGGCGGCGTTCCGCGCGCTCATCAGTGCAAATATGCGGCACTGCGGCGCCCTGCGCATCGACCACGCCTTCCAGCTGCGCCGCCTCTATCTGGTGCCGGACGGCATGAACTCGGGCGACGGCGCGTATCTGCGCTATCCGACCGACGCGATGCTGGCTGTGCTGCGCATTGAAAGCCAACGGGCCCGCTGCCTGGTGATCGGCGAGGATCTCGGCACGCGGCCGCCCGGTTTCTCGGAGAACATGCGCGGCTCGGGAATCCTCGGCTACCGCGTCCTCTATTTCGAACGCGAGGATTCGGGCGCATTCCGGCGGCCGGCGGACTATGATGACGGGGCCATGGCGGTCATCGACACCCACGATCTCGCAACGATGGAGGGCTGGTGGCGCGGCCAGGACATCGAGGACCGGCGCAAATTCGGCATCATGGACACCTCCGGGCTCGAGCAGGCGCGGCGCGACCGTGAGACAGACCGCCACCGGCTGATGGACCTGCTGCGCGCCGAAGGCCTTGCCGATGACGACGGCCTGCCCGCGACGGCGCCCACGGAAGCGGTCGCCCGCCTGCTCGCGCGGTGCCGGTCGGAACTGGTCGGTCTCGAGCTCGACGACCTCGCCGGCGCCGTTGATCCGCAGAACATTCCGGGCGTGGTCGACGATGCCCCGAACTGGCGGAGGCGGCTGCCGATGACGGTCGCCCAGCTTGCCGCCGAAGGCGGTCCGCTTGACAGGTTCGCGCGGGCGATGGCAGCGGAAGGCCGCGAGGGCGGTCCTGTTTCTCCGCCCAGGGACAGCTGATGGCGACCAAAGAGATGGACGAGAAGGCCGGGCGCGCCGCCACAAAACGGGCGAAGAAGCCTGCGGCAGCGGCGGAAAACGATGCTGCGGCGCCGACTGGCGAGAACCGGGTCGCGATCGAGGCGGTCGCGCCCTCCGTCGATGGCGGCCGCTTCGCGGCCAAACGAATAGTCGGCGAGATGGTCGAGATCAGCGCCGACATCTTCTCCGACGGGCATGACAAGATCGCGGCGGAAATCCTCTACCGGCCGGCCGCAGACGAGGCCTGGAGCCGGGTGCGTATGCATGAGGTCGGCAATGACCGTTGGTCCGGCAGCTTCAAGGCCGAGCAGGTCGCCCGCTATGTCTTCACCATCGAAGCGTGGCGCGATCCCTTCGCGTCATGGCACGCCGAAGTCGGCAAGAAACGCGACGCCGGGCAGCCAATTGAACTCGAGTTGCTCGAGGGCAAGGAAATCGTCCGGCAGTCCGCAGCGGGAGCGAGCGGCGCGGCCGCCGGCGAACTCGACGCACTCTTGGCTAGGCTCGGCAATTCGGCTCCCGACGGGGCGTGGCAGATCTTCGATGCCGCGGAGACGCTGGCACTGATGGCGCGCGCCGGCCGCCGGCTCAACGTCTCCTCGATCCCGTCGCCGCTGGCGTTGGTCGTCGATCGCGAGCGCGCGCAATTCTCCGCCTGGTACGAGCTGTTTCCGCGTTCGGCCGCCAACGACCCGTCGCGCCATGGCACCTTCGACGACGTCATCGCCCGCCTGCCCTATGTGCGCGATCTCGGCTTCGACGTCCTCTATGTGCCGCCGATCCATCCGATCGGCACGACCAACCGCAAGGGCAAGAACAACAGCCTGACGGCCGGCCCGGACGATCCGGGCAGCGTCTATGCGATCGGTTCGGCGGATGGCGGCCACGACGCGATCAACCCGGCGCTCGGAACGCTCGATGATTTCTTGCGGCTCATCATGGCCGCGAAGGAGCAAGGCATGGAGCTGGCGCTCGATTTCGCCATCCAGTGCTCACCGGATCATCCCTGGATCAAAGAGCATCCGGAATGGTTCGACTGGCGGCCGGACGGCACACTGAAATTCGCCGAGAACCCGCCGAAGAAATATGAGGACATCGTCAACATCCATTTCTACCGCGACGCGTTGCCCGGCATCTGGCTGGCGCTGCGCGATGTGGTGCTGTTCTGGGTGAGGGCGGGCGTCCGCATCTTCCGCGTCGACAACCCGCACACAAAGCCGCTGCCTTTCTGGGAATGGCTGATTGCCGACATCAACCGCCACGACCCGGGCATCATCTTTCTGGCCGAGGCCTTTACCCGGCCGAAGATGATGACGCGGCTCGCCAAGATCGGCTTCCAGCAGTCCTACACGTACTTCACCTGGCGCGACACGAAGGCCGAACTGGCCGAGTATGTGACTGAGCTCGGCGGCGAGATGGCCGACTATTATCGGCCGAACTTCTTCACCAACACGCCGGACATCAACCCAGTCTATCTACAGAACAGCGGCCGGCCGGGCTTCATCGTGCGTTCGACGCTGGCGGCGACGCTCTCGAGCAATTGGGGCATTTACAGCGGCTTCGAGCTATGCGAGGCCGCGCCGCTTCCCGGGCGCGAGGAGTATCTCGATTCCGAGAAATACGAATTGCGCGCCCGCGATTTCGATGCCCCCGGCAATATTCGCGACCATATCGCCGCGCTCAATCGCATCCGACGGGAAAACGCCGCCCTGCACGATTTCCGCAATACGACGTTCCTCAATGCCTGGAACGACAACATCCTCGCCTATTTCCGCGCGACGGCGGAGCGGGATAACGCGCTGATGGTGCTGGTCAATCTCGATCCGCGAAACGCCCAGGCGGCGGACTATGAGGTGCCGCTATGGGAGTTCGGTCTCGACGATGGCGATAGCGTTCATGTCGAAGACCTTCTCCTCGGCATCAAATTCACGCTGACCGGCAAGATCCAGCGGATCAACCTCAATCCCACCGACCGATCGGTGCTCATCTGGCGGCTGTCGCGATGAGCCTGTCATCAATCGGTCAAGGTGAATTTGAACGAGTAGCCGGTGCGGTCGAAGCCTTCGCGCTCATAGAAGGCATGCGCCCGGGTGCGATGGAAATTGCTGGTCAGGCGAATGGCGTCGCATCTCTCCGCCGCGGCGCGCCCCTTGGCGAATTCGATCAGCGCGCGTCCATGGCCGCCGCTGCGCTCGGCGCCGTCGACGACCAGGTCATCGACGTAAAGCGAACGCCCGGAAGCGAGGTCGCTCACGAGCCGGCAGCCCATGGCGCCGACGAGACGTCCTCCCGATTCGAGGGCGAAAAGGCGGTAGCCTTCCTGCCGCGCCGCAGCGGCGCGCGACAAAAATTCTTCCAGCGAAATATGATCGCGTAGCTGGCTCATGATTGGCCACGCTTTGCTTAGTTGGTCGGTATCGATGCATTCTATGATCGTCATCGCCCTTTCCCTTCCCTCTCAACAGGCCTCTGGGTCCATATGATCGACCGCACGCAGACCGATTGGTATCGCGACGCAATCATCTATCAGGTGCACGTCAAGTCGTTCTTCGACTCAGACGACAGCGGCGTCGGCGATTTTAGGGGGCTGACGAAGAAGCTCGACTATATCCGCGAGCTTGGGGTCACGGCGATCTGGGTGATGCCGTTCTATCCGTCGCCGCTGCGCGACGATGGCTACGACATCGCCGACTATCGCGGCATCAATCCCAGCTACGGCTCGATGGCCGACTTCCGCGCCTTCATCCGCGAGGCGCACAAGCGCGACATCCGCGTCATCACCGAACTCGTCATCAACCACACCTCGGATCAGCACCCCTGGTTCCAGAAAGCGCGACGCGCCAAACCCGGCTCGGCCGCACGCAACTTCTATGTCTGGTCCGATACGGACAAGAAATACGAAGAGACCCGCATCATCTTCCTCGATACCGAGCCCTCGAACTGGACCTATGATCCGGTCGCCAAGGCCTATTACTGGCACCGCTTCTATAGCCACCAGCCGGACCTCAATTTCGATAATCCCAAGGTCCTCGAGGCGATCATCGAGGTCATGTATTCCTGGCTCGATATGGGCGTAGACGGCTTGCGCCTCGACGCCATCCCCTATCTCGTCGAGCGCGACGGCACGAATTGCGAGAACCTTCCCGAGACCCACGCGGTGATCAAGAAGATCCGCGCGGCGCTGGATGAGCGCTACCCGGATCGCATGCTGCTCGCCGAAGCCAATCAATGGCCGGAAGACACCGCCGCCTATTTCGGCGACGGCGACGAGTGCCATATGGCGTTCCATTTCCCCCTGATGCCGCGCATGTACATGTCGATCGCGCAAGAGGACCGGCACCCGGTTTCCGACATTTTGCGGCAGACGCCGGAAATTCCGGAAGGCGCGCAATGGGCGATTTTCCTCAGGAATCACGACGAACTGACCCTGGAAATGGTCACCGACAAAGAGCGGGACTATATGTGGTCGTTCTACGCGGCCGATCGCCGTGCCCGGATCAATCTCGGCATTCGCCGGCGCCTGGCGCCTTTGCTCGAGAATGATCGCCGCAAGATCGAGCTGATGAACTCGCTGCTTCTGACCATGCCCGGAACGCCGATCCTCTATTATGGCGACGAGATCGGCATGGGCGACAACATCTATCTCGGCGACCGTGACGGCGTGCGCACGCCGATGCAATGGTCGCCTGACCGCAATGGCGGCTTCTCGCGCGCCGACCCGGCGATGCTGTTTCTGCCGGCGATCCAGGATCCGATCTACGGCTACCAGACCGTCAATGTCGAAGCGCAGCAGCGCAGCCAATCGAGCCTTCTGTCCTGGACGAAGCGGATGCTGGCGCTACGGCGTGGCTTCCGCGCCTTCGGTCGAGGCACGCTCCGCTTCCTGCTGCCGGCCAACCGCAAGGTGCTCGCCTATCTTCGCGAATTCGACGGCGAACGCATTCTCTGCGTCGCCAACATCTCGCATTCGCCGCAGGCGGTGGAACTCGACCTCTCCGATCACAACGGCATGACGCCGGTGGAGATGACCGGCGGTGAAGCGTTCCCGCCTATCGGCGAACTCCCCTATCTGCTGACGCTGCCGTCATACGGTTTCTACTGGTTCACCCTGAGTGAGCTGCCGGTGGCGCCGGACCGGCTAGGGCCCCAGATCCAGCCGGAGCTGTTCACACTGGTCAGCACCGGCGGCATCGACAAGCTTCTCACCGGACGCGAGAAGACGGCATTCGAGCGAACCATCGCGCCACGCTATCTCGCGGCGCAGCGATGGTTCGCCGGAAAAACGCACCGCATCACGTCCGCCTTGCTGCGCGACCTCGCCGTCTTGCCCGGCCGCAATGGCAAGGCCGCGTTCCTCCTGTCGCAGGTCGAAGTCGAATTGAAGAGCGGCGAGCGGCAAGACTATTTCATCCCGATGGCGCTCAGCCAGGCGGAGGACAATTCATTGCTCCCATACACATTGGCGCGCGTGCGGCACGGCCGGAATACCGGCCTGCTCTATGGCGCCGGCGAGGCGCCTGAATTCGCCCTCAGTGTCGTCGAAGCGATGCGCCGCGGTGCGGTCATTCCGACCAATGAAGGCGCCGAACTCCATTTCCTCGCCACGGAATCCTTCCCCGAGACGACCGACGTCCCGCCGGAGAAAGTCGCGCGTATCAGCGGCGACCAGAGCAACACCTCAATTGGCCTCGGCAACCAGATGGTTCTGAAGGCCTACCGCCAGCTCCAGCCGGGCATTCATCCGGAAATCGAGATGGGCCGCTATCTGACCGAGAAGGTGCATTTCAAGAATACGCCGCCGGTTTTCGGCACGGTCGAATCGATCAACAAGGACGGTAACTCCACGGCGCTGGCGCTGCTGCAGGGCTTCGTCGTCAATCAGGGCGATGCCGCCACCGTCGCGATTGCCGGACTGAAGCAGGATTTCGATGCGCGGATGGTGCTCATCGAGGGCGAGCCGCCACCGACCACGGCGGAAACGCATTTCCTGCATTTCGCGGAGATGATCGGCCGCCGCACGGGCGAACTCCATGCGGCGCTGGCGAAGCCATCTGACGATCCCGCCTTCGCGCCGGAATCGCTGACGACCGCCGATATGGGCGTGCAACTGGTGGCGGCGGTCGAGCTTGCCGACGAGGCGTTCGCGGCGATTTCAGCCCGGGCGGAGCGCAGCAGCGTTGAAGACGCGCTGCTCGGCCGGAAGCGCGAATGCATGGCTCGGTTGCGCAAGCTGGCGCATGCGCCGCGTGGCGCGGTGAAGACCCGCGTCCATGGCGATTTCCACCTTGGCCAGGTGCTTGTTGCCGAAGGCGATGTGGTCATCGTCGACTTCGAAGGCGAACCGGGACGGCCGTCCGAACGGCGGCGGATGAAGGACCACCCGCTGCGCGATGTGGCGGGGATGCTCCGCTCCTTCGCCTACGCCGCCGAGACGGCGCATCGCTCGCTGCAGGAGCGATTCCCCGAGGTTGCGCCGAGTATCGTCGAGGTCGCGTTGAATTGGCGCCGGCAGTGTGAAGCCGGATTCCTTTCCGCCTATGAAGCTGCCGCGGCGCACAGCAAAGCCTGGATCAAGACGGCAGCGGAGCGGGAGCGGCTCCTGACGTTTCACCTCCTGACGCGCGCGCTCTATGAAATTGTTTACGAGGCGAACAATCGTCCCGCCTGGATCGATCTGCCGACCCGCGGCGCGCTCGAAATCCTCGACGCACAGGCAGGGCAATGACTGCACAACCACCAACGACTCGCGGCGATCGCAGCGGGGCGGACGAAAAACACCGCGCCAATCAGGCGGCCACCGTCAATCCCGACGCCGTCAAGGCGATCGTCGGCGCTTATCACGCCGATCCCTTCTCCGTGTTGGGGCCGCATCAGGTGGCGCCCGAGATCTGGGAAATCCGCGCGATGTTGCCGGAGGCCAGCCGCGCGGTGATCGTCAGCGCCGATGGCAAGGATTTGCTCGCCACGATGGAGCGCATCGACCCCGCCGGCTTCTTCGTCGGGCAGATAACGGCCAAGCAACGCCCCGCCTACCGGATAGCCGTCGACACCGCGGGCGGCTCCCACATGCGCGAAGATCCCTATCGCTTCGGCACCAACGTCGACGATGCAAGCCTGGCGGGGTTGACTGCGGTTGGATCGGATACGCCGTACCGAATCCTCGGCGCGCACCACGCCGAGATCGACGGCGTGGAGGGCTATCGCTTCGCGGTGTGGGCGCCCAACGCCCAGCGCGTTTCGCTGGTCGGTGATTTCAACGGCTGGGACGGACGCCGCCATCCGATGCGCCTTCGCCATCAGGCCGGTGTGTGGGAACTGTTCGTGCCGAATTGCCGGACAGGTGAGCGCTACAAGTTCGAGATCCGGGCGCAGGACGGGACCTTGCTGCCGCTCAAGGCCGACCCGCTCGCTTTCGCGGCGGAGAGCCCGCCGGCGACTGCCTCGATCATCCATGACGTGCCGGACTTTCCAGATGGCGCCGCCGACGGCGCCGGGCGTTTCCACACCGATCCGCGGCGCGAGCCGGTGTCGATCTATGAGTGCCATCTCGGCTCGTGGATGCGCGTGCCGGAGGAGAACAACCGCTACCTCACCTATCGCGAACTGGCCGAACGGTTGGTTCCCTATGTCGTCGAACTCGGCTTCACCCACATTGAGCTGATGCCGATTGCCGAGCATCCGTTCGACGGTTCATGGGGCTATCAGCCGGTATCGCTGTTTGCGCCGACGAGCCGGTTCGGTTCGCCGGAAGATTTCGCTGCCTTCGTCGATGCGGTGCACCGCGCCGGGCTCGGCCTCATCCTCGACTGGGTGCCTGGGCATTTTCCGCAGGACCCGCACGGGCTGATGGATTTCGACGGCACGCATCTCTACGAGCATGCCGATCCGCGCCAGGGCTTCCATCAGGATTGGGGCACGGCGATCTACAATTTCGGCCGCAGCGAAGTGACGGCCTTTCTCATCGCCAATGCCCGCTTCTGGCTCGAGCGCTACCGTGTGGACGGCCTTCGCGTCGATGCGGTGGCATCAATGCTCTACCTCGACTATTCGCGGAACCCAGGCGAATGGATACCAAATCGTTTTGGCGGCAATGAAAACATCGAGGCGATCGATTTTCTCCGGCACATGAACGAAGCGGCCTATGGCAACTCACCCGGGATCGTGACGATCGCGGAGGAATCGACCGCCTGGGGCGGCGTCTCCAAGCCGACCTATACGGGCGGCCTCGGCTTCGGCTTCAAGTGGAACATGGGGTGGATGAACGACACGCTCCGCTACATGGGCTTCGATCCGATCCATCGCCGCTATCACCACAATGACCTGACCTTCGGCCTGCTCTACGCCTTCTCGGAAAACTTCATCCTGCCGCTCAGCCATGACGAAGTTGTCCATGGCAAAGGCTCGCTGATCGGGCGCATGCCGGGCGACCGCTGGCAGCGTTTCGCCAATCTGCGCACCTATTTCGGCTTCATGTGGGGGCATCCCGGCAAGAAGCTCCTGTTCATGGGCGGCGAGTTCGGCCAGGAACGCGAATGGAACCACGACCAAAGCCTCGACTGGCATCTGCTTGGCCAGCCCGAACATGCGGGCCTCAAGGCGCTGGTCGGCGATCTCAATCGCCTCTACCGCGATCTGCCGGCGCTGCATCAGCGAGACTGCGTCGCGGAAGGCTTCGAATGGCTGATCGGAGATGACGCGGACGACAGCGTCGTGGCGTTCCTACGCCGCGGCGACGGACCGGACGACATCGCCGTCATCGTCTGCAATTTTACGCCCGTACCGCGCGAAGGATATCGCGTCGGCGTGCCGGCGGCCGGCACCTACCGCGAGGCGATCAACACGGACGCGGCAATCTATGGCGGCAGCAATATGGGCAATCTCGGCGGCGTCGAAAGCCAGCCCGTCGGCGAACACGGAAGGGCGCATTCGATCACGGTGACCTTGCCGCCGCTGGCGACGATGATCTTCGAATATACGGGATCGTCCGCCTAGCGTCCGATCTCAAACGACCGATCGAAGCTGACGACGTTAGCCGCGAGGATGCAGCGGCAGCGCATCTGCCAGCCTTGGCGGACGTCGACGTCGAAGACCATGAAATTGTGCCAGCGCTCCGAGACGATGTTATCCCGCCCGATCAAGCCGGTCTTGGGCAGGCTGTGCATTGAACTCGATGTGAACTGGTAGGTGTCGTAGCCGAGCAGTTGCGGGTCAACGGCCCTGATTTCCGAGTAGTGCACATCGCCCGAGATCAGCGCCGCCGGAGCCGCAGCCGCGGCCAGCCCGTCCATCATCCGCTGCAAATCGTCGGGGTGATCGACCTCGACTGACTCGCTCAGCGGGAAGGAACTGAAGAACTGGTTGCCGGTGATGATCCATGCGGGAGTGGGATCATTGCCCAACGACCGAAACAGCCAGTCGAGCTGGGCGTGACCCCAATGACGGCCGCCGGGCGTCTTGTTCCGATCGCGGAAGCTGCGCCCGTCGAGGACGTAGAAGCGCTGGCCGTGTGCATCCAGCCGGGCTCCGAGGCCCAGACCGTGATGCCAGATAGCGTTCTCGCTAGAGCCCCAGAAGGCCCGGAAAAGCCGTCCGGTGGTGGACGCCAGCGGAAATCCCATGCCGCCATTGTTGACGCCAAAATCATGATCGTCCCAGATGGCGAAGGTCGGCACCAGCCGCTCCAGCTTGAACCAGGACAGCAAGAAGCGGGTCTCGGCGTAGCGGCGGGCATAGCCGGCTTCGTCGAGTGCGGGGTTGTTTTGATCGGCGTAGCAGGTGTCGCCGTTGAGGATGACGAAGTCGCACTGCTCGCGCGCCAGCGCCTCCCACATGACGATCGCGTCATGGCGGAAAATGTCGTTCATGCAGCTGATCGCGGCGAAGCGAAGTTCGGGTCGCGACACATCGAGCGCCCGGAAAATGCGGCGGTCGATATAGCCGCCGCCGGCGACGAGATAGAGCGTGTAATCCTGCCCGGGCTGCAGGCCGGTGACGACGATCTCGTGGGTGCTGAGCCCCGCTCCCGGAAGGTCGAACCGGCCGACCGCGTGCCATTGGCGTTCGCGATCGCCGCCATCGACGATGCGAACGGACAGGGGAAGGTCGCGTGGCAGAATGAAGACGAAGCTTGCCGAACGATGATCGGTCGGTCCCTGCAGGATCGGCCAGGGCGAGATGTCGGCCGGATAGAGCGACGTGTCCCGCCCTGTCGCGACGGCACCGAACGCCGCCGGCGCCGCGCCGAGCCCGATGGCGCCGGCTCCGGCCAGCCTCAACGCATCGCGGCGCGTAAATCCCATGTCCCAACCTCTCTACCGTCGCGTGGCCGGTCTACAGATTTGCGGTGCGGAGTTTTGCGCGCCCCGGAGCGCGGGAATCGCTATTGATAGAATCCCATGGCCCGCAACGCATCGCGATCCAGCGGGAGATTTCTGATCGCCCGGCTGGAAGCCGTTTCGCGACAAAATGTACGCCAGCAGGAACGGCAAATCGGAATCGGCTATGTCGGCAGCTTCTTGCGCTGCGTGCTGCGCGAGATGATCGAACAGCGCATAGACGGTGCCGCTGAACCATTTTTCCTCGAAGGACAGCCCCACGAGCGGAGGCACAGCACCACCCATGCCGGCAACGCCGCCCAGAAGGCCGGGGTCGTGACAGGCGTCGCAGGCAAACGTGCCGAATTTCGATTGTCCAATCTGGGCCTGCCCGTTGCCGAAGATGAGTGGCGTGAGGTCCGGCTGATAGACCCCGATGCCGAGGCGGCCGTCACCCAATGACGCAGGGTTCTCCGACAGCGTTCGCAGATAGGCGATTACGGCGGCGCGATCATCCGGATTGGCGATTCCAGCAAAACCCATTCGGGTGCCGGGAACAGTGATGGCCGGGTTGGCGAGAAACGCATCCAGGCGATCAAAGGTCCACTCCGCCCCTTCGTCCCCAAGCGCGCGCAGGGCCTGCGAATAGTTGAAGCCCTCGGCGGCGGCGACGGGCGCGCCGACGATGTCGTAGAGATTGGGGCCGACAATCGCCGCGCCGCCCTGGGCGAAGCTGTGGCAGGAACTGCAACGGCCTGTGGCGAGCGCCTCGCCGTCGGCGAGATCCGCGCCGGTGATGCGGGTGACAAGCGCGTTGGTGGCGCCGTTGGTGTCCGGTTCCGGCTGCAATGTCTTCAAATAGGCGATGACGTTGGCGCGAGCCTGGTCGTCGCGGATGGCACCAATGGTCATCGACGTACCCGGCGCCGCAGCGGCCGGATCGCTGAGGAAGGCATTGAGCCGGGCCGCCGTCCAGGACAGGCCGGCATCGTGCATGCCGACGAGGGCGGGGGAATAGGCGAAATCCGACTGCGCTCCAGCTTGAGCCTCGAAGACCCCGAACAACACCGGACCCGATTGTGGCCCGCCAACCGTCTGCTCCTCGCGCATCGAATGGCAGCCGACGCAACGCTGGGCATAGGAACGACCCGCTTCCGGGTCGCCGGCGGCGATCATTGCGGCCATTTCCGGAGACAGGGGTGGCTCGTCGGCGGCTGTCACCAAGGGAACCGCACCCGCCGCCGAGTCCGGAGCCGGGCTCACCTCGGCGACAACCGCCGGCGTTTCAGCTGCGGCTGGAGGCGGCGCCTCGGCCGTCTCGGCAGGCGGTACCCCAGCGGCGTCGGCCGGTAGCGTCTCGATTGCGTTGGCCGGCGTCTCGGCCGTCTCGGCAGGCGGTGTCCCAGCGGCGTCGGCCGCTGGTGTCTCGATTGCGTTGGCTACTGGCGTCTCGGGCGCCAAGGCTGGCGCGGGTGTCGGCGCCGGCACAGCGACCGCTGACTCGGCGCCAGCACCCGAGGCGGCCGGTTCGACTAGCGGCGTCTGCGTTCCCGCCACCGGCAGCGACGCGGCAGCGCTCGACGCCGCGCTACCGGCGGAGGCCTCGTCATTGTCGCCGCCGCAAGCGGAAACCAGCAATGCCGCCGCTAGGGCGAGCGGGATCGGCCAACGCCTGTCACTGCCAAGGGCCCGCCAGACCACCCGGCTACCTTCGGGCAAATGAAGGGATGGCGTGAAGGTGGACATCACGCCCGTTGTGCCGAGCCAGAATCTCGGTCGCCGATTGCTCTGCCGCAGGCGAGGAGGTGCGAACGAAGAGCAGAAGGCCCCCATGTTCGATCTGTTCCTCGATCTTGTCCGCGTGGTCCTTGCCGATGATCCTGGCAAGGATGGCACCGACGCCGCCCCCAACTCCGCCGAGCACCGCGGCGGCGGCAATGGCTGCTGCCATTGTTCCGCCTGAGGCCACGACGGCGGCCACGCCGGCCAGCGCGGGCAGGTAGAGCAGACTGCCGATCACGCCGCCCTGTGCCGCGCCGAGCCCTTCCTCGGTGACGAAAGCGATCGTGGGGACCTTGGGGTCATCCTCGATATCCCGCACCGAACGGTAGCGATGGCCGAGCTTCTCCAGGACCGCATCCTCGCTCGCGAGCAGGCTGATGTCGGCCCGGTCAAAGCCGTTGCTCATGAGTTCGTCTGCAACCGATTCGAGTTCCTTCTCGGTCGAAAACACGCCGACCGCCTCGGTAACCGTTGAAAACAGCGCGTCTTCCTGCTGCATCGTAACGTCCTCCCCGTAAGTATCGCTTGAGATCAGCGACACTATCGCCTGTCGGCGGGGCCGTGTCATTTGTATCCGTTGCGGCGGAGTGCCGCCAATGGAGGTTCAAGGCGCACCGCAGCGCCTGCCCACCCTCGTAGAGACAAGAGGCGCGCCGATGGGCGTGCTCGTCAACAGGTACCGGCCGGCCGGTCGCTATCCAATTGGGCAATCTCAGAACATCGGTCACCGAAAAAAAGTCCGGGCACCTGTCGAACTCCCGATTGTCCGTTCGTCGTGTTTGCGAAGGAGACAACTCTCATAGCTTGGAGAAACCCCATGACGAACAATCTTTCAAAACACTCCGCCTGGCTTGCGCTCGCCATTCTCTGCCTCGGCGACTTCATGATCGTTCTCGACACGACGGTCGTAAACGTGGCGTTGCCCTCGATACGAGCCGATCTCGGATTCACCGAGACGTCGCTCGTCTGGGTGGTGAATGCCTACATCCTCACCTTCGGCGGTTTTCTGCTGCTGGGCGGCCGCCTCGGCGACCTGTTCGGCCACCGCCGGATGTTCCTTGCCGGGATAGTCCTGTTCACGCTCGCTTCCTGCGCCTGCGGCATTGCGGGTTCGCAGGGCATGCTGATCGCAGCGCGTGCGGTTCAAGGGTTCGGCGGGGCGATCGTCTCAGCCGTCGCTCTGTCGCTGATCATGAACCTCTTCGTCGAACCGACCGGAACGAGCGCGGGCCATGGGCTTCTTCGGATTTGTCATGGCCGGCGGCGGAACGGTCGGTGTTCTCCTCGGCGGCGTGCTGACCGATGCTCTCAACTGGCATTGGATCTTCCTCGTCAATCTGCCTATCGGCGTGGCGGTGTTCCTCGCCGGCGTCCGGTTTCTGCCGGGCTCGGCGACGCAGGCAAAGGGGCGGCTCGACGTTGCCGGCGCCGCGCTCGTCACGGCGGCGCTGATGCTGGCGGTCTATGCCGTCGTCAATGGCAACGCGGATGGGTGGACATCGACATCAACTCTCGGCCGTTTCGCCGCCTCAGTGGTTCTCTTTGCGGCCTTTGTGGCGCTTGAGAAGCGTGTGCGGGAGCCGCTCGTTCCGCTCGGTCTCTTCCGCCTGCGCAACCTGACGACGGCCAATGTCGTTGGCGTGCTGTGGTCGGCGGCGATGTTCGCGTGGTTCTTCATCGCCGCGCTCTATCTGCAGCTCGTCCTCGGCTATGACCCGTTGCAGGTCGGCCTGGCCTTCCTGCCGGCGACGCTGATCATGGCTACGTTCTCGATCAGCCTGTCGGCGAAACTGGTCACGCGCTTCGGGTTCCGGAGCCCGCTCACCGTCGGCATGGTCCTCGTCGCCGCAGGCCTTGCCTATTTCGCGCAGGCGCCGGTCGACGGCAGCTATTGGAGCGACGTCTTCCCGGCCATGGTGTTGACGGGAATTGGCGTCGGTCTTGCCTTCAACCCGGTCCTGCTCGCGGCGATGAGCGATGCCAAGCCAAGCGATTCGGGGCTTGCCTCCGGCGTCGCGAATACCTCGTTCATGATGGGCGGCGCGCTCGGTCTCGCGGCACTGGCGAGCCTGGCGGCGGCGCGCACCAACACGCTGACAACACTAGGAAGCGAGCCCCTGGTCGCCCTCAACAGCGGTTACCAATTCGCCTTCGCCGCTGGCGCGGTTGCCGCTCTCATTGCAGCGTTCGTGGGTGGACTGTTCCTTCGCGCCAACGCCGGTGAGGCGGTGCAGGACGAGGCCCGGCCGTCGATGGCCGCATAGTCACGACGGCACGATCGGGGGGCCGGCTTTGCGGCCGGCCTCCTGACGCGAACTCCGGCCACGCGATGACGCACCCAGGTTAGCGAAAATGTCGGAGGGCGACCTCGTTCGGCCTCGTTGCCGACCTGATAGCTGGCATTTCGGTCGGAAACCCCTTGGCGTTTGACCGAGCACTTTGCCCGCCCGGCGCCAACCGCCGGGCTGGGAACCCCGTTAGTCGCCGACCACGCGTCCGCGGAATCTATTTCTAACTACCTAATTTAATTAGCTTTATTAGGTTGGCTGGGGCGCCAGGATTCGAACCTGGGATCACGGGATCAAAACCCGATGCCTTACCGCTTGGCTACGCCCCATCCGCCGGAAATCGCCCGACGCAAATGCGATCGCGGCGTTCCTTCCTAGCGATTGCGCCGGGACGCTGCAATGCGACGGCTCGGCTCGCAGGAGTGTTGCGGGGGTGTGGGGGCACCGTTATAAAGCGCCTCCCGCTGAGCGTCGGAGTGTAGCGCAGCCTGGTAGCGCACCTCGTTCGGGACGAGGGGGTCGCAGGTTCAAATCCTGCCACTCCGACCAATCACCGCCCCTCCCCGTCTGTGGACGGAAACGGGCCGGCAGCTATCCCGTTGGCAGTGGCGCCGCTTCCGTGTTGCTGATGGCGTCGGTTGTGCGCTCCGCTCCAACGGCACCGCCTTCGCCCTTTTCGATCCAAATCCTGATCGGGCCGAATTCGACGTCGCCCAGCGGCGTGGCGAATGCGACCTCTGCCGCGTCCCGCCCGACGCCGATGCGCACGAGGCCGTCCAGCTCCGCCTGGCGGGTCGGGTCGAATAGCCACCATCGGCCGCTCAGATAGGCTTCGAAGACGGCGTGGAAATCGTTCGGAACGAGGCCGAGCGCGTAACAGGTGACGAACCGCGCCGGAATCCACAGGGCGCGGCAGAAGGCTACTCCGAGATGGGCGAAATCTCTGCACACCCCGGCGCGCTGAAGCAGCGTCTCGTCGGCGGTCGTCTCCGAGTCGCTGGCGCCTGGCCGATAGTCGATATTGTCGTGAATCCAATTGCAGATCGCCGTGACACGCGCATGGCCGGTCGGCAAGCGGCCGAACTCGCGGAGGGCATAGTCGGACAGGCGATCGGACGGCACAAACCGGCTGGGCAGCAGATAGGGAAAGGCGCTCAAGGGAAGGTCGTCCACCGGCGTTTCCGCGATCGACGCCGGCTCCGCTCGCACGACATGAAGATCCACGTCGGCGGTGTAGTGCAACGTGAGACGCCCCGAGGGCGCCGAGATCTGAGCATAGCGCGTCCCGGTGGCCGCGTCGGTGTAGGAACGCCGAGGTGTGACGGGCGTGGTCGTCAGCTGCTCGCGGATGACGGTCTGCCCAGGCAGCCTTGCCGCCTCCAGGCAGAAGATAATGCCGGTCCTCTCGGCGAGTTGATATTCGAGTTCGCAGCCTAGTTGGAACGTCATCTTCTCTCGCATCCCGCAGGTGGTGGCGCCTGCTGGGCAAACGCCGCCCGGCGGCGAACCGTTTCGGAACGGCGGCGGCGCCGGGCGATTGCGTCCGACTTCAGACTTAGCGGACACCAGAGCACGGCGGGGTGCCGAACGTCACGCAAAGTGGACGATGGCCGCCGAAGTTGCACCCAGACGCGGCAGCCGCTCGTTGTCACCTGCATGAGCCAGGACTAGAACCGTTAACGGGAGGTCCGCGCCAAGGCGTGGACAAAACAGGACGCCGCGCGGCGCCGTTGAATGAGCGTTCGCGGGCGTGGGGAGGAATAATGGGAAATTTGCAGAAGCTCGGCGCGGGGCTTGCCGCGGCATTGCTCATATCAGCCACACCGGCTCTGGCGGCGATTACCGTCGACAGCGCCGCGATGGTGGGCGGCAGGCTGGTGGTCACCGGCCATGCGGCGGCCAATTCGACCGTGACGATCGTCGATACCAATTTCAGCAGCCCAACGGGCAACACCGGCTATTTCCTGCTCGGTGCGCCATACACGCCGGCAAGCTGCGTCATCGGTCTTGCTGCCGGTGGAGAGACGCTCGGCAACATCGCGGTTGAGAATTGCGCGGCGACCGAGGCCGTCGCGGCCGCGATCCCCGGGCCCATGGGACCGGCGGGCGCAGGGGGCCGCAGGGCGAACGTGGCCCGCAGGGCGCACAAGGTCCGCAGGGCGATCAAGGGCCGGCTGGACCGATTGGGCCTGAAGGACCGGCCGGACAGGTGGGACCGATAGGGCCTGCAGGTCCGGTCGGACAGGCGGGACCGATCGGACCGGCAGGACCGGCCGGACAGGCGGGACCGATCGGACCGGCAGGTCCCGCGGGCGAAGCCGGCGCGGCAGGCGCCCCTGGCCCGCAAGGTCCGCAAGGACCCGCAGGGCCGGCGGGCACTGACGGCGCCGTTGGGCCGGCAGGGCCGGCGGGTGCGCCCGGACCAGCGGGGGCCGCTGGCCCCCAGGGACCAGCAGGACCGGCCGGAGCGGCCGGCGTCGCGGGGCCGATGGGTCCGGCCGGACCCGACATCCTCATTGATCCGGCGACCGGCGGCATGAAGGTCTGCGTCGGCCTCGTCCGCTGGGGCGGCCGGGCCGAGACCCCGCAGCCGGACGAGAACTACATGATGATCGTGCCGGCGAATTGGACGCGGGGAGACTGCAACGCCATGTTCGCCGCCTATGCCGGGCCGACGGAGAACGGCGCCGAGGGCGGATTGGTCCGCATCGGCTGCATCCTGCGCGACGAGCCGACGATCACTTGGGAGGGCGGCCCGAACTTCGATGGGGCCGCTTGCGGCTGGTAGCCTAGCCCGGCGACACGCGCGTCAGGCGCCCGTCGAGATCGCGGAGAAAATCCGCGATCCGGCGGGCGTCGCTACCGAAATCGTGGGCGAAGACCCGGCTTGCCGAGCGCATGTCGACAATCGCACCGGCCGGCCCCGCGCTCACACGGATGACGACGTCCTCGCGAAACCCGACAATCCATGTGCGCGCCTCAGCGGTAACGAAGCCGGCTGACATCAGGGGTGGCGCGGCGGGCTCGGCTGCGGCCGGGTCCCCGATTGCGGCCGGGTCGGTTGGCGCAAAGATCGGCGGCTCCGCAAGATCGATTTGCCAATTGCGGTCGCCCGCCAGGAGTAGGACCTCATCGAAAACGCTCGACGGATCAGCCGCATAGACATGCGGAACTATCTCCGGATAGGCCACGCGCTGGGCCGCGATTTGCGCGACTGTCGGCGCAGCGTGGTCCCATGCGACGGCAAGGAACGGGATAGGGTCGTCCGGGCTGGTGCTGACGTCGGCGATCGCCGGCAAGGTGAACAGCCGGGTGAAGAGAATGCCCGGATAGGCGAGGATCGCGGCGCCGAGGATCAATCCCAACACAGCGGCGCCGAAACCTCTGCGGGCGTCGCGCCAGATGGTTGCGAAGGCGATGAGGGCGGCCAGGATCGCGCAAACCGCCGAGGTCAGGCCGAGCGCCAAGAGGCCCAGCGCCGGCTCGGCGCCGATGACATCGGTTCGCGAACCGATGACCGCCGCCAGCGTTGCCAGAACCGACAGAAGAGCGGCACGCCGGCTCCAAATCGCGAGCCGCGAATGGCGGCGTTTTGCCTCAACGCGCATGAGCCGGTCCGCCGCTAATTGTCGTGGAATTCTCGGAATGACATGGGAATGCGCCGCAACATTTGATTCATAAGGTGGCCATATCCTGAAGGGTGCGGCGATTCTTTCGCAGAGGCTCGTTGCCCCCACCAAGACAGGCATAGGCCAAAGAACAATGATGAAGAACCCTATCGACCGGCCGTTCCGTTCCAAGGTGGAACTGGAAATGGAACAGGCGCTGGTCGCGCAGTACCGCGAACTCGGAAACCCCGAACTGCGTGAAGCAGTCGCCGCGGTCCATCGCACCGACGAGATCGAAGCTCCGACCAACTAGCCCGAGGCAGGCGCCGAATCGAAGCATGGCCGCTTTCCCGAAGCAGCCGTGATCGTTATCCTGCGCGCATGGCTTCGATCACCCCCGCCCCGACCTCTCCCGCCCCGGTCCGCCGGCGTCCGCATCTAGGCGCGAGCGTTGTCCTTTGGCGCGACAATACTGTGCTGCTTGTCAAGCGCCTGAGCGGCCCCTATGGCGGCCGATGGGCCCTGCCGGGCGGCAATGTCGAATTCGGCGAGCGCCTTGCGGAGGCGGCCAAGCGTGAGCTGATGGAAGAAACAGGCATCAGCGCTACGATCCGTAATCCGGTCGGCATCTTCGAGATCGTCATGGAGCAGCCGCTCGCCGCGCATTTTGTGCTGATGACCTTTGCCGCGACTTACGAAGCCGGCGAAATAAGGCCGGGCGACGATGCCGTCGAGGTGCGCTGGGTCCCGGGGGACGAGCTCAGCGAGCTCGACATCACGCCGCAAAGCCTTGACGCAATCGCTCGCTCACAACCGCAATAGTCCGATGCGCCCCAAGGCGCTGGCCGTCTGGCTCGCCGCTGTGATTCTGACCGCAGTCGTGGCGATCCAGCCGGCCCGAGCGCAGTTGCCGCCCTACGCGACCGATCTGGAGCGTCTCGCGGAGATCCTTGGATCGCTGCAATTCCTGACTGAGCTTTGCGAGGACACGCCGGCCCCATGGCGTGACGAGATGGAGCAGATCCTGACGCTGGCCGAGCCCGACAGAGCTTGGCGGGCGCGGCTCACCGATCGCTTCAACATCGGCTATTCGAGCTTTGCCGCCGTCTATCGGCAATGCACCGACGCGGCGCGCCTCGCCATCACGCATTACCGCGAAGAAGGCGCCGCCATCACAGGCGATGTTGCGGCGCGCTTCGGCAGCGATGCGCTACCGGTCGCACCAGCGGTGGACGGCGGCGCGGGAGATTGACGATCCCTTAATGCGACCCGTCGCATTTTTAGCTATCTATTAACCGGCCTTTCACGAATCACTGGCCGGCAAAGTCGGTTCTGTTAGGCTTGAATCTCGTTCGGAACGTGCAGCGCGGGACCATCGATATGACCGAATTCGACGATACTGAAATGCACGTCCCCATTGCGGAGCAGAAGAAAGTTGCGCTCGCCTATCTGACGCAGGCCTGGGGCGATGCGGTCGCCGAGGGCGTCGAGTCCGATGTCCTGGCCCATGCCGCCTTGTTCGCCGCTTTGTCCGATCTCGTTGCCAGCTATGGCGAAGACGCGGTGGCGGAATTGGCGGCAACGCTGAAGGACCGCATCCACAATCGCGAATTCACGATCGACCGGACGATCCAGTAGCCGACTAGCCGCGCTTGCGCGTCATCGCGAACCGCACCGGTTTGCCGCCGCTGGCCTCGATCAGTTCGCCGTCCCACATGACCTTGCTGCCGCGTATGATCGTGCCGATCGGCCAGCCCGTGACCTCGCGGCCGTCATAGGGCGTCCAGCCCGGCTTCGACGCGATCCACTCGTTGCGGATGATCTCCCGGCGCTTCAGATCGACGATTGTGAAGTCCGCATCATAGCCGGCCGCGATCCGTCCTTTGGCGACCGTACCGAACAGCCGCGCCGGCCCGGCCGATGTCATATCGACGAAGCGCTCGAGGCTGAGGCGGCCGGCGGCGATATGATCGAGCATGATCGGCACCAGCGTCTGCACGCCGGTCATGCCGGATGGCGATTCCGGATAGGGCTTGGCTTTTTCCTCCAGCGTGTGCGGTGCATGGTCCGAGCCGAAAATGTCGGCGGTGCCGTCGGCGAGGCCGGCCCAGAGGCGATCGCGATGGCGCACCGCCCGCACCGGCGGGTTCATCTGGATCAGCGTACCGAGGCGGGCATAGTCGTTGGCGGATAAGGTCAGATGATGCGGCGTCAGTTCGACCGAAGCGACATCCTTGTGCCCGGCAAGGAAATCAATTTCCTCGGCCGTCGAGACGTGCAGGACGTGGATCTGCGCGCCCGTGCGATGGGCAATGGCGACGAGGCGCTGCGTGCATTTCAGCGCCGCTTCCTCGTCACGCCAGACCGGGTGCGAGGACGGATCGCCGGGGACTCGAAGGCCAAGGCGCTCGCGGAGACGTGGTTCGTCCTCGGAATGGAAGGCGGCGCGGCGCGACAGTTTCGACAGGATAGCCGTGACGCCCGGGTCGTCATCGACCAGGAGGTCGCCGGTCGAGGAACCCATGAACACCTTAACGCCGGCTGCCGCCGGCAGACGCTCCAGCTCCGCCAATTCGTCGGCATTTTCATGCGTGCCGCCGATCCAGAACGCAAAGTCGCAATGCATGCGGCCCGACGCGCGGTGGACTTTGTCGGCGAGCGCTTCCTCCGACGTCGTCGGCGGGCGGGTGTTCGGCATCTCGAACACGGCGGTCACGCCGCCCATCACCGCGGCGCGCGAACCCGATTCGAGGTCTTCCTTGTATTCGAGGCCAGGCTCGCGGAAATGCACCTGGCTGTCGATCACGCCGGGCAGGATGTGCAGCCCGGTGCAATCGATGCGCTCGCCCGCGTCTCCGTTCACCGCGCCGAGCGCGACAATGCGACCGCCGCGGATGCCGATGTCGCGCGGGCCAATTCCGTCCTGATTGACGACCGTGCCGCCGGCAAGGACGAGATCAAAGGTCTCCGGCAATCGTGCCTCCGCTCATCTGTCTTGCGACCCCCAATTGAGGGGCCTACTTAACGCGCGGGAGCGCGAAAGCGAAGGGCAGGCACATCCATGAGCCAGTCGGGCTGGGCGAGACTTGCGGATCGCGGCGTTGTCGACGTGCGCGGCGCGGATGCCCGCGACTTCCTGCAGAACCTCGTCACCAACAATGTCGACGCACTGCAATCCGGTTCCGCCAGCTATGGCGCGCTGCTGACCCCACAGGGCAAGATCCAGTTCGACTTCATCATTTCCGCGGCGGGCGATGCCTTCCTGTTCGACCTGCCGCGCGCCGCAGCTGCCGACTTCGCCAAACGGCTCGGCTTCTACCGGCTGCGGGCCAAGGTCGAGATCGCCGATCGATCCGAGAGCGATGACGTCGTCGCGGCCTGGGGCGGCGCCATGCCTGCGGGCTTCATCGCCGATCCGCGGCTTGCCGAGCTCGGCTTCCGCGCGATCGTTCCGGCCGGGACGTCGCCTGCTGCTGGCGACGAAGCCGGACCTGCCGCCTATGTGGCCCACCGGATCGCCTTCGGCGTGCCGGAGCCCGGGGCCGATTTTGCCTATGGCGAGGCCTTTCCGCATGACGCCGACCTCGATCAGCTGCATGGCGTCGATTTCACCAAGGGCTGCTTCGTCGGCCAGGAAGTGGTGTCGCGCATGCAGCATCGCGGAACGGCGCGACGCCGGATCGTGCAGTTGCGCGGTGCCGGGTTGAGGAGCGGAGCGGAGGTCGTGGCCGGCGGGCAGGCCATTGGGACGATCGGGTCGGTTGCCGGCGATCTCGGCCTGGCGATGCTGCGGCTCGACCGGGCGCAGGAGGCGATCGCCGCCGGTGAAGCGCTCACTGCGAATGGGCAGACGGTCACCATGGTCATCCCGGCCTGGGCGCATTTCGCGATGCCCGCGCCAGCGACATGAGTTCAGCGCGGCCCAAGGTCACCCCGTTGGGGGATGCGGAACACCGCGCCTGGCAGCGCATGCTCTCGGGCCGGCGGCTCGATCTCCTCGACCCCTCGCCCCTCGATATTGAGATCGAGGACATCGCGCATGGCCTCGCCCGCGTCGCGCGCTGGAACGGGCAGACGATCGGCGACCATCCCTTCTCCGTGGCACAGCATTCGATCGTCGTCGTCGCGATCACCAATGCGCTCTTTCCCGAGATCGGCGCGGTGGGCCGGTTGGCGGCACTGCTTCACGACGCGCCGGAATATGTCATCGGCGACATGATCTCGCCGTTCAAAGCCGTCATCGGTCCGGATTATTGGAGCGTGGAGAAGCGGCTTGCGATCGCCGTGCATCGCCGCTTCGGGCTACCCGACGAGCTGCCTCAGGCGATAGCGAGCGCGATCAAGACGGCCGACCGGGTATCCGCCTATCATGAAGCGACGCAGCTGGCCGGCTTCGAACGGGCCGAGGCGCGGCGGTTCTTCGGCCAGCCGCGCATCGCCGCCAACCGGCTGAGTCTGGAGCCCTGGCCCACAGGCGTTGCCGAGGCCCGCTTCCGCAATGAGTTCGAGGTGCTCTTCGCGGCGGTGAGCAGCAAGCCCGCCGCCAGCGGATGACTGACGCTGTTCAGACCGCGATCGAAATCGGCCTCAACGCCGTCATCGTCGCGGTCGAAAACCGCACGCCATTCGTGCTCGCCGCCCGAGCGCAAACGGACGCCTATGACGCGGACGCCCTGCCCTTCGGTCCATTCGACCCGCTCCGCCATCGCACCTTCGAAATCGGCCTGCGCAGCTGGGTGGAAGAGCAAACCTCGCTCAAGCTCGGCTACGTCGAGCAGCTCTACACATTTGGCGACCGAGGTCGGCACACGCAGCGGGGCGATCCCGGCCACGCCGTCTCGGTCGGCTATCTGGCGCTGACCCGGCGCGGCCCGACGGCCGATCTGCAACTGGCCGAGACCGGCGCGCGCTGGCGTCCCTGGTACGACTTCTTCCCGTGGGAGGATTGGCGCGACGGCGAGCCGCCGGTGCTCGGCGAAATCATCCTGCCCAGCCTGCAGCGCTGGGTGGACGACAACCCCTCCGCGGCGCCGCCGGGTCGAGCGCTCGGACGCCAGGATCGCTTCCGCCAGGCCTTCGGACTGGGCGGAACGGGCTGGGACGAGGAGCGCGCGCTGGACCGATACGAACTGCTCTATGAGGCCGGCTTGGTCGCAGAGGCGCAGAGGGATGGCCGCGTCGCGGCGTTGGAGACGTTGCCGCCGCTCGGTGCTTCGATGCTGCACGACCACCGGCGCATCCTCGCCACCGCGATCTCTCGGCTGCGCGCCAAGCTCAAATACCGGCCTGTGGTGTTCGAACTGATGGCCCCCGAATTCACGCTCACCGAATTGCAGCAGACGGTGGAGGCGATCGCCGGCCGGCATCTGCACAAGCAGAACTTCCGCCGCCTCGTCGAAGCAACACAGCTGGTGGAAGCGACCGGCGGCACCAACACCAGCACCGGCGGGCGTCCGGCGGCGCTCTTCCGCTTCCGCCGCGACATCCTGCAGGAGCGGCCCGGCGCCGGGCTCCGTTACGGACAGCGCGGCTAGAGCCGCAACTGGGGACACTGCTGCCTTTCGCGCGCGGACGCCGCAATGGCGCCACCATGCTCGGCGCGAATATTCGCCTGTGCCGTTAACTCGCCTGCAAGGTTAATCGGAACAATTTGACGAATGATGCGCCGCTGCCGCAGTCGGCCGCCGCATCAGGTGTTGCGTAAGCGTGGAGTGGGGGTTGCCGAACACGGCGCGGCCTCGGGGCCAAAGCGAGTTGCGTTTCTTTGCCCGGGCGGCCATGGCCGTTGGGTTCGTGTTCCTGTCCACAGCACCGCTCGCCGTCCCCGGCGCCTCATCCGTCGCCTCGGAAGATGCGGCCGCGATCGACCCGGTGGTGACCGCCGCCGTGACCGGGGACGAGCTCTTCTTCGTCCCGGAAATCGACGACACCATTCCCGTCATCGCGGACGCGGCCAGAGCCGCCGACCCGGCGTTCCTGTTTGCCACCGGCCACCAGACCGGATCACCCGCCGCCGCGCCGTCGGTGAGCGGCGCCATGGCCGTCGCGCTTGCCGGGCGGCCGATCGCGGGGGCGCCCGAACCTGCGCCGATCGCGGAGCCAATTGCTGTCGCCGAGGCAGTTGCGCCGCCCGCCGCCGAAGCGGAACCGGCCGCGTTGATCGACACCGACGCCCCGCTTGCCTATGCCGACCCGGCGGCGACCGTCGACGTCGAAGCGCCGTTTGCCGCGCTGATCAATCCGATTGCGAAGCCGGAGGTCGACGTCGCCCGTCCGGATCCGACGACCGATCATGACTGGGTCGCCAATCCAATCCCGGCCAGCGCCACGACCGCGACCGAACGGCGATGCCTGGCGACAGCGATCTACTTCGAGGCGCGTGGCGAACCGATCCGCGGCCAGATGGCTGTGGCGCAGGTCGTCGTCAACCGCCTCAAGAACCCCGCCTATCCCAACAGCGTCTGCGGCGTCGTCTATCAGAACCAGAATATGTACAACGCCTGCCAGTTCTCCTTCGCCTGCGACGGCGTACGCGACGTGGTGCATGACCAGGTTGCCTGGGGGATCGCCACGGAAATCGCCGACGCGGAGCTCGACGGCGAGGCGGTGTATCTGCCGGAGATCGGCTCGGCGACCCACTACCACGCGATCTACGTCCATCCGGACTGGGCACCGACGATGCAACGCATGGCGCAGATCGGCATGCACGTCTTCTACCGCACCTATGGCGGCGGCTGGATCTGAGGCCGCTTAGCCGGCGATTTCGAGCGATACGTCGAGGGCGGGCGCGGAATGGGTAATCCAGCCTGACGAGATGAAGTCGACGCCGGTCTCGGCGATCGTCCGGACATTGCCGATGGTAACGCCGCCGGACGCCTCGCTGACGGCCCTGCCGTCGATCAGGCGAACCGCTTCGCGCAGCTGATCCGGGGTCATATTGTCGAGCAGGATGACGTCAGGCGCCATCGTCAGCGCTTCGGCCAGCTGTTCCAGTGTGTCGACCTCGACCTCGATCTTGACGAGATGACCGGCGGCCGCCTTCGCCCGCTGCAACGCCGGGACGACGCCGCCGGCGATGACGATGTGGTTGTCCTTGATCAGCATCGCGTCGTCGAGGCCGAAGCGGTGGTTCGAGCCGCCGCCGCAGCGGACGGCATATTTCTCCAACGCGCGTAGGCCAGGCGTCGTCTTGCGCGTGCAGGTGATCCTGGCTCCGGTGCCTTTGACGGCTTCGACAAACGCCGCGGTCGCCGAAGCGATGCCGGACAGATGACCCAGGAAATTGAGAGCGACGCGTTCGGCGGCAAGGATCGCGCGGGCGGAACCGCCGATGCGGGCAAGCACAGAACCGCCGGAAACCGCCGCGCCGTCGGCGATCGGTCCGTCGAACGCCAATCTGGCGTCGACCAGCTTGAAGCCGCGTTCGGCGAGCGGCAGGCCGGCGATGACGCCGGAGCGGCGGGCGACGATGGTCGCCTCGGCCCGGGCGTCAAGTGGCACGGTCGCGGCCGTGGTGATGTCGCCGGCGCGTCCGAGATCCTCGGCCAGGGCACGGCGCACGGCTTCGTCGATGACGTCCGGCGGCAGCATGGTTTGGATCATCAATGTCACCCGGCCAGGACGACCGGCGGCGAGACGATGCCGTCGACTGCCTGGTCGGCATCCTGTTCGGCCTGCGGCAATGTCAGGAAGCTTCGCTTCGCCAATGCCGGGCGCGGTTCGGGGAAGTCGGAGCGGAAATGCGCGCCGCGACTTTCCTCGCGGCGCAGCGCCGCCGCCGCGATCAGCTTGGCCGTCGTGAGGCGGTTCTGCATTTGCTGGCTGATCGCGTGGCTCTCGAGTTCGCCGATGATCTCCAGCGCTTCCGTCAGCCCGTCTTGGTCACGGATGACGCCGACATTCTCGGTCATGGTGCGGCGCAGGACGGCGATATCGGCGCCCTCGTCGGCTTCGAAGGGCTTTGTGCCCGCCCCCTTGCGGTCGGTCCAGCCCGATTGCGGGTTCGGCAGCAGGCCGTGAATGTCGTCGGCGATGCGCGAAGCGAACACCACGGCCTCGAGCAATGAATTCGACGCGAGGCGATTGGCGCCATGCGCGCCGGTGCTGGCGGCCTCGCCGCAAGCCCATAGCCCGTCGATGGTCGAGCGGCCATTCGCATCCACGAGAATGCCGCCCATATGGTAGTGCGCTGCGGGGGCGACCGGGATTGGCTGCCGCGTCGGATCGATGCCGGATTCGAGGCAATAGCGGTTGACGGTCGGGAACTCGATCGGGAAAGCCGCGCCGATCGCCTGGCGGGCGTCGAGATAGACCGAATGCCCGGCGCGGATATGGCGGTGGATCGCCTGCGAGACGACGTCGCGCGGCGCAAGCTCCATCATCGGATGGACACCTTCGAGAAAGCGCATGCCGGTCTCGTCGATCAACGTCGCTCCAGCGCCACGGATCGCTTCGGTCGCGAGTGGCGCCGGATCGATGCCGACGGCAAGCGCGGTCGGATGGAACTGCACGAATTCGGCGTCGGCGATCACCGCCCCGGCGCGGGCGGCCATGGCGATGCCAGTGCCTTCAGCCTCGCGCGGATTGGTGGTGACGGCGTAGAGATGGCCACTGCCGCCGACGGCAAGGACGACAGCCCGCGCCGGAAAGAAGAACCGGCCCGGCTGTCCGCGCATGCGCGCGACGATGCCGGTGATGTGGCTGCCTTCGGTCTGCAGCGTTTCGCCGACCATGCCTTCCAGCAGGCGGATGGACGGCGTCTGCCGCACGGCGGCGATCAGCGCCTTCATGATCTCGGCGCCCGCCCGGTCGCCGCCAATGCCGACGACGCGCGGCGCCGAATGACCGGCCTCGCGCGACATGCGGAAGGCGCCGTCCTGCCGACGGTCAAACGCCACGCCATAGGCGAGGAGGTCGTGAACGCGGTCGGGCGCTTCGCGCACCATCAGCTCGGCGATGCGCTCCTCGACGATGCCGGCGCCGGCGGCGATCGTGTCGGCGAGATGGGCCTCGGCGCTGTCACCGGTCGCAAGCGCTGCCGCTATGCCCGCCTGCGCCCAGGCCGAGGACGCGCCCTCGCCGATCGGCGCGGCGGCAAGCACCGTCACCGGGCGCGGCGCCAGACGCAGCGCGCAATAGAGGCCGGCCAAGCCGCCGCCGACGATGATGACATCGTCGATGCCGGCCCAGGATTGCGGCGGAAACAGGCTGTCGGTTTCGAGCATTTCCCTAGTGCTTCAGGTTGATCATGCGCTCGACCGCCAGGCGGCCGCGCGCGGCGATCTCGGGATCGACCGTGACCTCCTGCTCGAGATTGAGCAGGCTGTTCAGAATCTTCGGCAGCGTGATGCGCTGCATGTGCGGGCAGAGATTGCACGGGCCGACAAATTCGACCTCGGGCAGTTCCGCCTTCACGTTCGACGCCATCGAGCATTCGGTGACCAGGAAGGCCTTCTTCGGCCGCGTCGCCCGGACATGGCGCAGAATGCCTGAGGTCGAGCCGGTGAAATCGGCGATGGCGATCACCTCGGGCGGACACTCGGGATGGGCGATGATCTCGGCGCCGGGATGGGCCTCCTTGAAGGCCAAGAGCTCGGCGGCGCTGAAGCGCTCATGCACCTCGCAATGGCCCTTCCAGGTGAGGATCTTGACCTTCGTCTGGGCGGCGATGTTCAGCGCCAGATATTCGTCCGGGATGAGGAGAACGGTATCGACGCCGAAGCTCTCGACCACGGCCTTGGCGTTCGACGAGGTGCAGGTGATGTCGCTCTCCGCCTTCACGTCGGCCGAGGTGTTCACATAGGTGACGATCGGGACGCCTGGAAAGCGCTCGCGCAGAAGGCGCACGTCGTCGCCGGTGATTGATTCGGCAAGCGAGCAGCCGGCCCGCATATCCGGGATCAGCACCGTCTTGTCGGGGTTCAGCAGCTTCGACGTCTCGGCCATGAAATGGACGCCGGCCTGTACGATGATTTCGGCGTCGGTGCGCGTCGCCTCGATGGCAAGCTGCAGCGAATTGCCGACCACGTCGGCGACGCCGAAGAAGATTTCGGGCGTCTGGTAATTGTGCGCCAGGATGACGGCGTTGCGGACCTTCTTGAGGTCGTTGATCGCCTTCACATAGGGCGCATGCACCGGCCACTCGATCGCCGGCATGACGTGCTTCATGCGCTCGTAGATCGGCGCCGTCTCACGCGCGACCTCGTCGGTGAAGTCGAGCGACGGCATCGGCAGCCGTTCAGCCCTCCCCGCGGTTTGTCCACGGGATGTCGTCAAGACATCGTCCATCGGTGCGATCCTTTCGGTGTCCGATATTATACTCAGATTGAGTATATGTGGTCCGCGCAACGGAGGTGCAACAGCTGCCTCCCCTTCGCGGCGGACTATAGTCGGCGCTGCCCAGCAGCGAAAGCGCGGCGATCCGACGAAATGCCGCGGACGGGGTAAGGTATTGATTCTTAGTGAATCTCCTGAGCGAAGCTCAGCTCTCGATGCGGGAGAAATCGGCGACGGTCGCCATCGCGGTGCGGATGCGGGCCAGAAGGCGGAGGCGGTTGAGACGGATGGCGGCTTCCGGCGCGTTGACGAGTACCTTGTCGAAGAAGGCATCGACCGGGGCGCGGAGGCCGGCAAGCGCGGCCATGGCGGCGGCGAAGTCCTCGGCCTCGATCGCCGCGGCGGCGCCAGCTTCGGCGGACGAGACCGCCTCGGCCAGCGCGATCTCCTCCGGCTCGGACAGAAGCGAGGATCGACGTCGCCGGCGATGTCGCCCGACTTCTTCTCCTCGTCGCGCAAGATGTTGGCGGCGCGCCGATAGCCGGCGAGGAGGTTCTTGCCATCCTCGCTGTCGAGGAAGGCGGAGAGCGCGCCGATGCGCTCGACGATCATCAGGAGGTCGTCCTGATTGCCGAGCGCGAAGACGGCGTCGACGAGATCGTGCCGCGCCCCCTCCTCGCGCAACTGAACCTTCAGCCGGTCGGCGAAGAAGGAAAGGAGGTCGAAGGACACTGCCCAACTTTGACGCCAAGCGTGGGTTCGGCTGAGCAGGCGCAGCGATGACGATGTTACCGGCCGCGTCGCGCGGAACGCCGCTGGTGCGAGCCTGGGGCTGGACCGGTTCACCAGACTTCAGCATCGCCTTCGCGGCGATGAGGTCAGCATCTCTGCCGGCATAGGTCGCAATGACCCGCCAGAAGTGCGGCCACAGGACGCCCTCAACAAACGACAGGTAGTGCGACGTGCTGCCGAACTTGATGCCCTGTTCGCCAGGACCACCGGATGACGCCGAGCGCGGCGCGGCGGAGGGCGTAAGGGTCCTTCGAGCCGGTCGGCTTCTCGTCGATCGCCCAGAAGCCGACGAGGATGTCGAGCTTGTCGGCAAGCGCCACGGCGATGGCGACCGGATCGGTCGGCACGGAATCGCCCGGCCCCTGCGGCTTGATAGTGATCCTCGATCGCGGTCGCGACCGACGCGTCCTCGCCCTGGCGCTCGGCATAATAGCGGCCCATCAGGCCCTGAAGTTCGGGGAACTCGCCGACCATCTCGGTGGTGAGATCGGCCTTGGCGAGGACTGCGGCGCGCGCGGCCTTGTCGGGATCGGCGCCGACGATCGGCGCGATCTCGCGCGCCAGGCGGACGATGCGTTCGACCCGCTCGCCTTGTGTGCCCAGCTTCTCGTGGAAGACGACGTTGGTCGCGGCGAGCTTGGCCATGCGCTGGTCGAGCGGCTTCGCCAGATCAAGGCCGAGGCGTTCGGCGGCGGCGCGCATCGGCTCGCTGTCATGGCCCGGCAGATCGCGCTGGTCGGTGTTCCAGAAGTGGCGGGCGTCCGACAGGCGGGCCCGGATGACGCGCTCATTGCCGGCGACGATCTCCTTGCCGCCGTCGCTCGCCTCGATATTGGCGACCATGACGAAGCGGTTGGCGAGCGCGCCGGTCTTCGGATCGCGCAGCACGAAGCATTTCTGATTGACGCGGATGGTGGTGCGCACGACCTCGGGCGGGATTTCGAGGAAGGTTTCGTCGAACGAGCCGACGAGTACGACCGGCCATTCATTGAGGCCGGCGACTTCCTCGAGCAGCCCCTCGTCCTCGATCAGCTCAAGGCCGAGAGCGAAGGCGAGGTCCTTCGCATCGTGGAGGATGATGTCTTTGCGCCGATCGGCATCGAGGACAACCTTCGCTTCCTCCAACGCCGGCTGATAGTCGTCGAAGCGGCGGACGCGGAAAGGCTTCGGCGCCATGAAGCGGTGGCCATGGGTGACGTCGCTCGCCGTCACCTCGCCGACGGCGAAATCAATCACGATCGGGTCCTCGGTCTCCGGGCCGAAAGTGGCGACGATGGAATGCAGCGGACGGACCCAGCGGAGGCTGCCCGGCTCCTTCGACGCCGCCCCCCAGCGCATCGCCTTCGGCCAGGGGAAATCGCGGATGATCTTCGGCAGCGCCTCGGCGAGAAACGCTTCGGCGGCAATGCCTGGTTTCTCGATGATGGCGACGTAGAAGTCGCCCTTCTTTGGGTCGGACTTCACGCTTGCCTGCTCGATGGAGGCGAGCCCCGCGCCTTTGAGGAAACCGGCGATCGCCTGCTCCGGCGCGTCAACGCGCGGGCCCTTCTTCTCCTCACGCTGGTCCGGCGAATGGGCCGGAATGCCGCTGACGGTCAGCGCCAGCCGGCGCGGCGTCGCGAAGGCCTTGGCGCCCTCATAGACGAACCCGGCCTCGACCAGCGCATCGGTGATGAGGCGGCGCAGATCGTCCGCCGCCTTCCGCTGCATGCGGGCCGGGATTTCCTCGGAGAAGAGTTCGAGCAGGAGGTCGGGCATCTGTGCTTCGCGGGCGGGTCGGCGGGCGGCGGCGTTCTAACACAGTTCGCCGCCATTCCTAGCGCCGGCGGGCGCGCGGCCTAGCCGACAAATTCGTAGATGGTGAAGCTGTCCCAATCGCCATGGACCACCGCGGCGACCCGGTAATGCGCGGCGAGATAGGCCTCGGCTTCGGCGAGGCGCTCCGGCAGTTCGGTGACGTGCCGCACCGACAGATCGGCGACGACGATAAAGCGCGGATTGGTGGCCAGCGCTTCGCCGAGCGGATCGGGCGACGGCGTCTCGAAGGCCGAGACGAGATGCGTGGTGTGGAAATAGGGCGAGGGCGGCCGCATGCCGGTCGCGGTGAAGAGCTCCAGCCCGCGATTGAGGACGAGGAGCTTGTCCGTCGGCTGCATGCCGAGCTCGTCAAAGGCTTCGACCGCATTCGCGGTGAGCGTGCGATCGACGCCCAGCGGATCCTGGCCAAAGAGATCCTTGTGCTCGGTGTACATCAACGTCGCCGCCGCCAGCACGAGCGAGGCGACGAAGACGAGACGCGGCCGGGATCGGGGCAAGGTCGCCATAGCAGACAAACGCACCAGCGAGGATCAGCAACGGCGGTACGATGGCGAGCAAATAATAGTCGCTGAGCAGGCGGCCATAGACGACGTCGACAAAGGCGACCGCCAGCCAAACGCCGGCGATGACGAGAATGCGCGACGGCAGAAAGCGCCGGACGAGTTTGAGGCGGAGCAGCGCGAAGGCCGCGCCGCCCCACAGGAAGATGACGGGCAGCGAACGCAGCAGCGCGTTCTGCGCGGCGCCGAGCGGCGTCAGATAATAGGCGAGGTCGGCGCCATAGCCGTTGACGATATCGTCGCTGAGCCGGCGCATCGCCATCACGATGACGGCGTCATACATCTCCGCGAAATGGCCCTTGGCGAGGAAGTAGGCGGCGAAGGCGGCGGCCGGCAGCGCGGCACCAGCAACAAACAGGGCGAGCATCTTCAGCCGCATGCCACGCGGGGCATAGGCCCACAGCAGGCCGAAGGCGGCGGCGGCTTCGAAAACGGCCGTCTGCTTGATCATACCCGCACCGCCGATGGCAAGACCGGCGAGGAAGGCGACGAGCAGGCGCTTCCGGGCCGACGCGCCGGCATTGGTGGCGACGACGACGGCCGCGAAGCCCGCCACCACCAAAGGCAGTTGCAGCAGCATGTTGACGGCGGTCGTGCCGTCGAAGGCCAGCGAGTAGACGGGGAAGAGCGCGGCGGCCCAGAGCGCCAGCCGGCCCGAACCGAACGGACGCAGCATGACGAAAAGCGACCACGCTCCGAATGCAACGGCGATGATCTCGATGCCTTTGATCGTAGCGTAGGACGCGCCGAAGATCGCCTGAGCAACCGCGTAGATGAAGAAGACGCCGGGCGGCTTGATGTCGAAGGCATCGACATAGGGGAGGCCGCCGCGCAGCCATTCATCGGCGACGGTGGAAAAGAAGAACTCGTCGCCATTGGCAATGCCGAAGAACGGCAGGCGGACGGCCGCAGTCCACAGCAGGATGAGCGCGAACGGCATGAATGCCACGAAGACGTGCTGCAACCGGCCGGCGCCCGTGGCGGGGTCGGCCGTTTGCAGCGCGTCTTGCGCTATCCCGAAATGGAAGGATGCCATTGCGCTCGCCCGCGAGAAACCCAGCGAAACGGGTACGCAGTCGGGGTTAAGGCGACGTTATGGCAGGGACTCAAGCGGCGGCGCTGCGTCCGCCTTCGGTCATCAGCCACGCTTCGCCGCAGGCCTTGGCGAGTTCGCGGACGCGCAGGATGTAGCTCTGCCGCTCGGTCACCGAGATGACGCCACGGGCGTCGAGCAGATTGAAGGCGTGGCTGGCCTTGATGCACTGGTCATAGGCCGGCAGCGCCATCAGCTGGCGATCGCCGGAGCGGCCCGCTTCAAGCAGCGCCTTGCACTCCTTCTCCGCGTCGGCGAAGTGGCGGAACAGCAGATCGACGTCGGCATATTCGAAATCGTAGCGCGAGAACTCCTGCTCGGCCTGCAGGAAGATGTCGCCATAGGTGACCTTCTCGTCGCCCTCACGGCCGTTGAAATTGAGGTCGAACATGTTCTCGACGCCCTGGACATACATCGCCAGCCGTTCGAGCCCGTAGGTCAGTTCGCCCGCGACCGGCGCGCATTCGATGCCCGCGACCTGCTGGAAATAGGTGAACTGCGACACCTCCATGCCATCGCACCAGCACTCCCAGCCGAGGCCCCAGGCGCCGAGCGTCGGGCTCTCCCAATCGTCCTCGACGAAGCGGACGTCATGCAGGCCGAGGTCGACGCCGATCGCCTGCAGCGACTTCAGATAGAGATCCTGCAGGTCCTGGGGGCTCGGCTTCAGGATCACCTGGAACTGGTAGTAGTGCTGGCCGCGATTGGGGTTCTCGCCATAGCGACCGTCCTTGGGCCGGCGCGACGGCTGGACATAGGCGGCCTTCCAATCCTTGGGGCCAAGCGAGCGCAGCGTCGTTGCCGGATGAAACGTGCCGGCACCCATCTCCATGTCGTAGGGCTGCAGAATGACGCAGCCATAGGCCGCCCAATATTGCTGCAGCGTCAGGATCAGGTCCTGAAACGACCCACGTGGGTTGAGAGCGGCTGGCATGGCAAAGCCCAAAGCGTCAGGAATCCCCGGCCAGCTACAAGGCGCGCCGGCCAAGGTCAAGCGTTGCGGTCGTTTCGCCGCTGCTGCTCGGAATCGGATGGGCGGTAGATTCCGGTCGCAGGATCGCGCTCCAGCGTCTTGGCCTCGCGGCGCATGGGTTCGTCATCGCCTCGCGCTCGCGGCGGCGGCACGAAGCGTTTCCACAGCACCAAGGTGATCACCGCGACAATCGCGAGGACGATGAACTGGCTCATTGCGGGCGCTCTCCTGCCGCTCACCTGCGACCGCACGATCTTCGCACCGAAGCGGGCGCGCCTCAACGTTGCCCAGACGAGGTCGCAGCGGCGTCCCGCCAAGGCGGATGAACATCGCCGAGGCCGGCTCCGTCGCGCAGGATCGCCTCGAGCGGGGCGCTGAAAGCGTTCCCTTCCGCGCCGTGCAGGATGAGCCCCGGCAACACGGCCGGGCTCCCCTTCCTGCCCTTGATGGCGCGGGCGAGGAGAAGCTCAGCGCCGGCGCCGGGCCTCGGATGCAGCGGCAACAAGGACGCCGCTCCAAACCGGCCGGACAGGCCCGCAAGGAGGTCCGGCAAGGCGGCCGCCTTGGTGACGGCGATCACCGTGCCACCCGGCGCCAATGCCCAGGCGGCGGCGCGGAACCAGGCGTCGAGACCGGCAACGAGGATATGCGCGGCGGCGCGGGGCTGAGACGGCGACGGGCTGACGGCGCCGGCGGCGTGGTAGGGCGGGTTGGTCAGCACAAGATCGGCACCCTCGCGCGGCAGGCCGGCAGCGACGCGGTCTGCCTCCGCCGCGGTGATGTCGATTTCGGCGATGTTGATCTGCCCGGCGAAAGCCTGATTGGCCGGGCGCTTCAGGGCCGTTCGGGCGCATTCCGCCAGAACGGGATCGCGTTCGGCCAGGATGATCTGCGCGCCGGGACAGCGCGCTGCGGCGCAAAAACCGGCGATTCCGGCGCCCGCACCTAGATCGACGACAAGACCCTCAGTCCCGCCATCCAGCGCCGCGCCCAGCAAGACCGCCTCCAAACCTGAGCGATGATGGCCGGACGCCGGTTGAACGGCCTCGATGCGACCGCCGAGAAAGGCATCGACCGTGGTCTTCTGAGCGGAACCGGCCCGGGTCACTTCGCCTTCGGACGGCGCAGCTCCGCCGCGATTCCGGCCTCGTCGAGGATCTGGCGCGCCCGGGCGGCGGCTTCCTCGGGCACGACAAGCCGGCGTGCCACGGCGCCGATCGAACCCTCGAGAATGCTCATATTCTGGTCGAACACGTGACTTTGAATACCCGCATCCTTGAGCAGGGCCTGGGCGAAGGACAGAAGCACGGCGTCGTTGGTCCTCAGCAGTTCTTCCATCGACTCGGCTTTCTCGCTCGCG
Source organism: uncultured Alphaproteobacteria bacterium (assembly GCA_963732865.1). GTDB lineage: Bacteria > Pseudomonadota > Alphaproteobacteria > Rhizobiales > Kaistiaceae > JADLGL01. Next base: position 267,255 of record CAVTBC010000003.1, read on the forward strand.
GGGCCCGAAGCTAGGCGTTCCCGACCGCCCAAACAATCTTCAGCCGGCGGTGGCTTGTTGCGGGCAAGGGGGTTGCCTATTGTCTCGCCTCTTTGCCGGGAGGGAATCCGTTTGGGTGTTGTTGTCGCGCTTGGCGAAGACAAGCGGTCGCAATCGGGGATCGAGCCGCTGGCGGCGCTGGTCAAGGATGACCTGGCGCAGGTGAACGGGCTGATAATCGACAAGGCCGGATCGGACGTGGCGATGATTCCGGAGGTCGCCAGCCATCTCATTTCCTCGGGCGGCAAGCGGCTGCGTCCAATGCTGACGCTAGCGGCGGCGCGGATGTGCGGCTATGCCGGCAACGGCCATGTGAAGCTGGCGGCCGGCGTCGAGTTCATGCACACGGCGACATTGCTGCATGACGATGTTGTCGATGGCAGCGATCTGCGCCGCGGCAAGCTGGCGGCGCGGATGGTCTGGGGCAATCCGGCCAGCGTCCTCGTCGGCGACTTCCTGCTCGGCCAAGCCTTCAAGATGATGGTCGAGGTTGGCTCGCTGGAGGCGCTGGCGATCCTGTCCAACGCCGCGGCGGTCATCGCCGAAGGCGAGGTGAACCAACTCGCCGCGAGCCAGAAGCTGGCAACCACCGAGGACGAATATCTCAGCATTGTATCGGCGAAGACGGCGTCGCTGTTCGCCGCGTCCGCCGAAGTCGGGCCGGTGCTGGCCGGACGCCCAGCGTCGGAGCGGGCCGCGTTCCGTTCGTACGGCGCCAATCTCGGCCTGGTCTTCCAGCTGATCGACGATGTCCTCGACTATGGCGGCAATGCCAATGATCTCGGCAAAGCGATCGGCGATGATTTCCGCGAGGGCAAGATCACCCTGCCCCTGGTTCTTGCCTATCGCCGCGGCTCCGACGAAGATCGCGCCTTCTGGCAGCGCGCCGTGGAGCAAAGCGACATCGGCGAAGGTGATCTGGCGCACGCGATCGCCTTGATGAAGCGGCATCAGGCGCTCGACGATACGATCGACCGGGCCCGGCATTTCGGCGCCGTCGCCAGGGATGCGCTGGCGCCCTTCCCTAAATCCGCATTCAAGTCCGCGTTGCTGGAAGTCGTCGACTTCTGCATTGAGCGCGCCCACTGAAACCGACAATCATGACACCCCGGCAAACGGCCATCCTCCGACCGCCCAACCTCAAGCAGATCAAAATGATGCGCCTTCGGTTCCGACCTGCCTCCATCTTGGCCGCTCTGGCGGCCGCCGCAATAATGGCGGCGCCGGGCGCCGCGCTGGCGCAAAACGGCTTTGTCAGTACGGCCGGCGCCTATCTGTCGGCCCGCGCGGCGGTCGTCCGTTCGGACCCGGCCTCCGCCGCCAGCTACTATCGCATCGTCCTCGACCGTAACCCCGGCAATCCGCAACTCGCTTCGACCGTGCTTGGCCTGTGGATCGAGTCGGGCCAGATCAATCAGGCGATATCGCTGGCGCGGACGGTGATCTTGTCTGACACCGGAAACGAACCGGCGCGGTTGGTGCTGGCGGCCGACGCAATCCGAAACGGTGATTTCGAGGCAGCAGCCAACAATCTCGACGCAATCGCCGGCGACGCCCTCTCCGAGATTACGACCGGTGTCCTCGGCGCCTGGATGCAGGCGGGCGAAGGCGATGTCGATGGCGCTTTGGCAACGCTCGAAGCCATGAATTCGTCGGACCTGCTGCAGACGTTTCACGCCGCGCTTATCGCCGATATGGCGGGGCACAGCGGCGAGGCCCTGAACCTCATCAGCCAGATCTACGACACGGGCAGTTCGCAGCGCGTGACGGAGGCCTATGCAAGGCTGTTGGCGCGGAACGGCTACGCCGATCAGGCCGTGGCCGTGATCACCGCCTTCCTGCAAACGGTTCCTGGTCATCCGACCTTGACCCAACTACGCGACGACATCCAGAACGGCCAGGAAATCGCACCTCTGGTTGCCGACGCGAAGCAAGGCGCCGCCGAGGTTTTCTACGGCCTGGCATCGTCGCTGGTCGCCGCGAATGATTTCCAGACGGCTATCAGCTACCTGCAGCTTGCCCGTTTCATCGGACCGTCAGGCGACCTTCCGTCGGTGCTGCTGGGCCAGGTTCTGCAGGCGCAGAGCCGGTATCGCGAGGCGGCACAGTCGTTCGATTCGGTTCCGCCCGGTTCGCCCTTCTTTGTCCTGGCCGCCATCGGCGCATCGGCCAGCGACGACATACGCGGCATGCACGACCGGGCGGCCGCGCGTCTGGAGCCTATCGCGGCTGCAGACCCGAGCGACGCCAACATCGCCAACGCCCTCGCCGGAATCTACCGCAGCCAGGGACGGTGGCAGGACGCCAACACGCTCCTCACCAATACGCTCCACGCGCTGCCGACGCTGGTCGCCGATGACTGGCGGCTGTTCTACCAGCGCGCCGTCTCGTTCGAGCGGCTTGGGCAGTGGCCGGAGGCTGAGGCCGATTTCCAGCGCGCCCTCGCCCTTTCGCCGGACGAGCCGGAAGTGCTCAACTATCTCGGCTATTCCTGGGTTGACCGCGGCGAAAACTATCTCCAGGCGCTCGACATGATCCAGCGCGCCGCGCAGCAACGCCCCGATTCCGGCTACATCATCGACAGCCTCGGCTGGGCCTATTTCAAGCTCGGCGAATATGACACCGCGGTCGACACGCTCGAGCAGGCGGCCGAGATGACGCCGGACAATCCCGAGGTTCTCAGCCATCTCGGCGACGCCTATTGGCGTGTTGGCCGCCGACTGGAAGCCGTCTATCAATGGGTCCAGGCGCTAGCGTTTGATCCGAGCGAGGAAATGGCTCAGCAGATCCAGGACAAGATCGACAACGGGCTGCCCGACCTCGAAGCAGGCACCGACGCACCGGGCCTGTTAGAAATCAAATAGTTTGGACCGGTGGGCGCAATCGCCGATGTCATAAGCGAGCCGGCACCAGCCAAGATCAACTTGGCGCTGCACATACTCGCCCGCCGCCCCGACGGCTATCATGATATCGACAGCCTCGCAGTGTTCGCCAATATCGGCGACCGCGTTGCCTTTGCCGCATCGGACGATGGCCCGCCCCTCATCATCGACGGGCCGTTTGCCGGCGATTTGGCGATGATCGACCACGACGACAATCTCGTGCTGCGCGCCGCGCACGTCCTTGCCCAACTCGCCGGCAGGGTACCGTCCGGCTTCACTTTGCATCTGAGCAAGAACTTGCCGGTCGGGGCCGGCATCGGCGGCGGCTCGGCCGACGCGGCCGCGACGCTGCGGCTCCTCAACCGCCAATGGCAGCTGCATTTGCCTCCCGAGCGGCTGGAGGTGCTTGCGCTCGACCTCGGGGCGGATGTCCCGATGTGCCTGCGTTCGGGCGCCCTTCGCGCCACCGGCAAGGGTGAGATGCTGTCCGATGTCGTCGGCCTGCCACCCTTGCCGATGGTTCTGGTCTTCCCCGGCGTCGGCGTCAGTACCAGCATGGTCTTTGCCGGCCTCGCCAAAGCCGCCGATCCACCGCTTCCGGCGATGCCGGCCGCCTTCGGCGATGTGACTGATGTTGCCGATTGGCTGAATGGCCTGCGCAACGGGCTTGAGCGCGCCGCCCGGATCGAGGCGCCGGTGATCGGCGAGGCGTTGAAGGCCCTTGAGAAATCGGACGATTGCCTGCTGGCGCGGATGAGCGGCTCGGGCTCCTGCTGCTTCGGCCTCTACCCCTCGCGTGAGGCGGCCGAACGCGCCGCGCTGGCGATACAGGCCGACCGGGCGCAATGGTGGGTCAAGGCCGCGACCGCCGGCCGTTCCCTCTTCGGAGTGTGAGGATGAGCGAAAAGGCGTTTGTTCCTGTCCGCTTTGCCGTGCTGACGGTGTCAGACACGCGAGGCCTCGCCGACGACAAGTCCGGCGCCACGCTTGCCGAGCGTGTCGAAGCCGCGGGCCACCGGCTGATCGCGCGAAACATCGTCCCCGACGACGTCGCCGCCATTCGTGGCGTGGTCGAACCCTGGATTGCCGATTCCGGGATCGACGTCATACTCACCACGGGCGGCACCGGCCTCGCCGCGCGGGATGTCACGCCCGAAGCGATCGAACCGCTGTTTGAAAAACGCATCGACGGCTTCTCGGCGATCTTCCACCGCATCAGCTTCGAGAAGATCGGCACCTCGACGATCCAATCGCGCGCCACCGCCGGCCTCGCCCACGGCACCTTCATCTTCGTCCTCCCCGGCTCGCCCGGCGCCTGCCGCGATGCCTGGGACGGCGTCCTGGCGCAGCAATTCGATGCGCGCCATCCGCCCTGCAATTTCATCGAAGTGATGCCGCAATTGCGGGCTGGCTGAACATCTTTGTTCTTGCTTTGTTCACGCCGCAAGCCTAGCTTGCCGGCATGGCTTTCGCTCAACATCGATCTGAACCCGACCCGCGCCCGACGTCTGCCCCGGCGATCGACCAAGCCCCCATCGTTCCGGAACGGCGGCGTGGGCGTGGGTCGGAGACCAACCGCTCCGGGCGATTTGAGCCGGTCGAACGGGTGGCGCTCGACGACGGCTGGGACAGCCTTGAGGATCTGCCGCCGCTGAAGACCGAAGTTCAGGTCGAACGGCCGCGCAAGATCATCTCGCGCAACGATTCGCCGGACATCGGCTTCAACCAGTCGATCAACCCCTATCGCGGCTGTGAGCATGGCTGCGCCTATTGTTTCGCGCGCCCGACGCACGCCTTTATGGGGCTTTCGCCGGGTCTCGATTTCGAAACCAAGCTGTTCGCCAAGCCGGGCGCGGCGCGGCTGCTCGAGCGCGAACTGGCGCGGCCCGGCTACAAGGCGGACGTGATCGCCATCGGCACCAATACCGATCCCTATCAGCCGATCGAGCGCCGCTATCGTATCATGCGCGAGATTCTGACCGTGCTGGCGGAAGCCAATCATCCGGTGGCGATCCTGACGAAGAACGCGCTGGTGATTCGCGACATCGACATTCTGGCGCCCATGGCCGAGCGCGGCCTGGTCAAAGTCGGACTGTCGGTGACGACGCTCGACCGCAAGCTCGCCCGGGCCATGGAGCCGCGCGCCTCGACGCCGGCCAAGCGGCTGGAGGCGCTGCGGCGCTTGTCGGAGGCCGGCATTCCGACCGGGGTGATGTTTGCGCCGGTGATCCCCGGGCTGAACGAACCGGAGATGGAGCGTGTGCTCGATGCCGCTAAGGCGCAAGGCGTGCGCGAGGCGGGCTATGTGCTGTTGCGGCTGGCGCTCGAAGTCGCCGATCTCTTCAAGGAATTCCTGCAAAGCCACTATCCGGACCGGTACAGCCGGGTGATGTCGCTGGTGCGCTCGATGCGACAGGGCAAGGACTACGATTCATCCTGGGGCCAGCGCATGAGCGGCGTCGGCCCCTATGCGTGGCAGATCGGACGGCGATTCGAGATCGCCTGTACGAAGCTTGGCCTCAACACCGAGCGGCTGAAATTGCGAACCGACCTCTTTCACGCGCCCGGCGGCGGTGAACAACTGAGTCTCCTCTAACTCGCCACTTGATCTGGGACAGCATGGCGGCAAGCATGGCGCACCATGGCGCGCCGCCCCTCCAAGTCAGAATCTCTTTTGCCGCTGGACGAACCGGCTACGCCGACCGATTTCTTCGAGCGGCGGGCGCGGAAGCGAGGCGCGGGTTGGATTGCCGGCGTCGATGAAGCCGGCCGCGGTCCGCTGGCGGGGCCCGTAGTCGTCGCCGCGGTGATGTTCGATGGGCGGCATTTTCCGCGCGGTCTCAATGATTCCAAGCTGCTCTCAGCGGACGAGCGAAACCGGCTTTACGACAAGATCCTGGCGGCCGGCTTCGTCGGCATAGCCGTGGCGAGCCGGGCGCGGATCGACCACATGAACATCCTGCGCGCCTCGCTGTGGGGCATGACGCGGGCCGTGCGCGCGCTGCCGCATTTGCCCGATCACGTCCTCATCGACGGCAATATGATCCCGCCCGGACTGCCCTGTGGCAGCGAAGCTCTGGTCAGCGGTGACAGCCGGTCCGTTTCGATTGCCGCCGCCTCAATCATCGCCAAGGTGACACGGGACCGGCTCATGGCGCGGATCGCGATGGCGTTCCCCGATTATGGCTTCGAATCGCACAAGGGCTATTCGACGCCGGAGCATTTCGCGGCGCTGGAGGCAAACGGCCCCTGCGAGCACCACCGGCGCAGCTTTGCGCCGATCCGCCAGCGGCTGGAGCCAGCTGCGGGGCCCGATGCTATGCTCTTCGGAGAAGAAGCGCTGCCTTAGTGGAGGCGGGCCTTGGCCTCGTCGATCGCCTCGGTGACGAGCTTGGCGGCCTCGGCGCCCTTGACCTTGGCGGCCAGCACACGCTCCGCGGCGGCGATGGCGAGATCGGCGGACAATGAGCGCACTTCCTGTAACGCCACGGTCTCGGCCTGCGAGATCTTCTGTTCGGCGATCTTGGCGCGGCGCTCGACATATTCGTCGCTCTTGCGCTGCGCTTCGGTGGCATAGGCCGCCGCCTCGCGACGGGCCTGTTCGATGATTTCCTCGGCCTCCTGCTCGGCCTCGCGTGCCTTGCGCTGATATTCGGCGAGCAGCGCTTGGGCCTCTTCGCGGAGCTTGCGCGCTTCGTCGAGCTCCTTGCTGACGGCCTCGGCGCGGCGATCAAGCGCGCCGGTCACCAGCCGAGGCGCCTTGATGTAGAGAACAATCGCCAAGAAGATGATGAGGGCGACGAGCACCCAAAAGGCTGGATCCTCAAGCATTGCCGACCTCCACAAACTCTACGGCCTGGCGCACTTCGGCGGCGGTCGGCTTCGAACCGAGCAGGCGCTGCACCACGGCCTCCGCGGCATCGGTCGCGATATCGTTGACGTCGGCAAGCGCCTTCGCCTTGATCTCGTCGATCCGCGTTCCGGCGTCGGCCAACTTCTTGTCCAGTTCCGCCTCGATCGCTGCCTGACGCGCATCCGCGTCGGCCTTGGCCGCATCGCGGGCTTCGGCGGCGATCGCGTAAGCGCCCGCTCGGGCTTCGGCAAGAGCGCGCTCATAGGCCGCCAAGGCGTCATCCGACTGCTGCTTCAACCGCTCGGCCTGATCGAGATCACGGGCGATACGATCCCGCCGATCCTCAAGAATGCCGCCGATGCGTGGCAGGACAACCCGTGCCAGCAGCAGATAGAGGATGACAAAACAGATCGCCAGCCAAAGCAGTTCGGACGCAAAGTAGGTCGATTCGAAGGGCGGGAAACCGGTTCCCTCCTGGGTCTCGTCGACTCCCACAGTGTCCACAAGCTGGCCGTCGCCGGGCGGCGCGCCCACCTCGGCGCTGGCTTGCGCGATAACGATCGTCGCGGGGAATTCCATCGGCGCTCCTCTGACCTAAAGCGGTCGTTCGACCGAACTCAGGTGAACAGAAGCAGGAACGCGATGACCAGCGAGAAGATGCCGAGAGCCTCGGTCACGGCGAAGCCGAAAATAAGGCGGCCGAACTGACCGTCGGCGGCTGCCGGGTTGCGGATCGCGCCCTCGAGATAGTGGCCGAAGAGCGCTCCCAGGCCGACGCCTGCCGCTCCAACGCCCATGCACGCGGCGCCCGCGCCGATCGCGCGTCCGGCGTCGGAGATGTATTGGCCGAGCGCGTTTGCGACGTCAATTTCCATGATTGAGAACTCCCTGGCTTGGTTGATACTTTTGCTTGGCTGATGGATCCGGACGCCCTAGTGGCCGGCCGGATGGATTGCGTCGTTGATGTAGATCGCGGTCAGCATGGCGAAGACATAAGCCTGCAGCGCGGCGACAAGGAATTCCAGCGCCGTGAGCGCCACGGTCATCGCCAGCGCGGTGCCGGCAAGCAGGACGCCGACAACGGTGCTGACTGCGCCGACGCCAAAAATGGCGCTGGCCGCCAGTTCGATGACGAAACCGCCGAACACCTTCAAGGTGATGTGGCCCGCGAGCATGTTGGCGAAAAGTCGCATCGAGTGGCTGAGCGGACGCGACAGGAACGAAATGATCTCGATCGGAACGATGATCGGCAGCAACCCGATCGGCAGGCCGGACGGCACGAAGAGTTTGAAGAAGCGGCCGCCGTTACGCCAGATGCCGTAGGTCAGCACCAGCAGGAAGACGCCGATGGCCATCGCCGCGGTGACGATGATGTGGCTGTTCACCGTGAAGAAGTACGGGAACATACCGAAGAGGTTGGCGACGAGGATGAACAGGAAGAGCGTGAACACCAGCGGGAAGAAGCGCATCCCCTCGCTGCCGGCGGAATCTCGCAACATCCCGGCTATGAATTCGTAGAGCATCTCGGCCGAGGCTTGACCGCGCGACGGCACAAGGCGTCGACGCATCGTCGCCCACATCAGGAACCCGGCGCCGGCGACCACCGCGAGAACCATGAAGAGCGCGGAATTGGTGAAGGAGAGATCGAGACCGCCGACCTCGATCGGAACGATCGGGTGAATCCGGAACTGATGGATTGGATCTGTCGCCACGCTGTCCCCGTCGCCCCCTCAGGCTTTGTCGTCGTCGCCGGATCGCAATTGCGACGGCGCTTCTTTCACCAGACCGGCTCCCCGCAACGCATTTAACATGCCTGCGGCGAAGCCGAGCAATAAGAGCACAATCAGCCCCCACGGCGACGTGCCTAGCCACCCGTCGATGAACCAGCCGATCGCTCCACCGACGAGCGCTCCGGCGACAATATCGGTTGCGAGGCGAACCCCGATTCCATATCCGCGCCGATCGGCGCGCGACATTCCCCGAACCTCGTCGACCGAATCGACCCGTCTGGCTGCCAACCTCTCACTCAGGGAGTTGAGGCGCGCGCCAAGCTTGGCGTCATCGTCAGTTGCCGGAGTGTCAGGCCGTCCGCCAACACCGTCGGGATCATTCATCGGCGTTTGCCGTTGTGTCAGAGCCCCGGAAGCGAAAGAGAAACGCGCCCAAATCGCCGAAAACCGGGCGCACAATAGTGACGCGCCTGAATGGTGTCAAGAAAACGCCGACATCGCGGCCATGTTCCTATCGTATTGTAATCGCTTCTGTTTTTACGCCCGACAACAGCGCCGCCGCATGCCCCCCTTCCGTCGACCGGGCCGCCGTGGCACAAGGTCGCGCATGAGCCCATCGCCCAAGCACAAAAGCCCGGTACCTTTCGCGCAGCTGGCGTCCCGCGTGCTGGGACCGGTGGCGGCCAAACGCGGATTTGCCAAGGCCGACCTCGTCGCCGCCTGGGACGAGGTTGCCGGTCCACGCTACGCGGCGGTGACGCAACCGGATACGCTGAAATGGCCGCGCGATGGTGAGGGCGGCGGCGTCCTCACGGTCCGGGTCGCCGGCGCCAGCGCGGTCCTGCTGCAGCATGAAAGCGAGCAGTTCCTGGCGCGGGTCAATTCCTTCCTCGGCTATGGAGCGGTGGCGCAGCTGAAGATTGTGCAAAGGCCCCTCGATTCCAGCCCGAAGTCCCCCCGGCGGAAGCTGCTGGAGCTCACCGCCGAACAGCGCGAAGCGGTCGAACAGACCGTCGCTGATGTCGAAAGCGACAGCCTTCGCGAGGCGCTGGCCCGGCTGGGGACCGCCGTTGCGGCGGAAAGCCTCGCGAGGGAGTGAACAGCCCGGCCTTTACTGTCGCCACAATTTCTTTGTCGTATCCGCACTGAGTGGGGCACACTAGGTTGGGACGCGACGTTCGGAACCTGTTGTCGGAGGAATTTGATTTGCCCATGCGAAACATCTCGCGACTGATCGCGGTAGCCCTTGTCACTGCCGTGGCGAGCTATGGAGCCCCCGCCCTGGCGCAGGACTCGACCGTCTCGGTCGACAAGCTGATGCAGCCTGGCCCGCTTGGAGATGTCTGGCTCGGCGTCGACACTGCGCCGGTGACCATCATCGAATATGCATCGATGACCTGTCCGCATTGCGCCGCCTTCGCCAACACCGTCTTCGACCAATTTGTCGCCAAATATGTCGACACCGGGCTGGTTCACTACACGATGCGCGAATTCCCGATCGATCCGCCGAACTATCCGCTGTCCGCGGCGGCGTTCATGCTGGCGCGCTGCGCGCCGGGCGAGAACGGCTATTTCGGGATGATCGCCCTGCTGTTCGCGCAGCAGCCGATGTGGGCCGGGGTGCAGGACCCGATCGCGCCGTTGCAGCAACTGGCGTTGCAGCAGGGTATAGATGCCGACGCGTTCAATGCGTGCCTGACCAATCAGGACATCATCGACGCCGTCTATTGGAACTACAATAACGGCATCGATCTCGGCGTGAACGGCACGCCAACCTTCTTCATCAACGGCACGCGCTACACCGGCGAACTGACGCTGGATCAGATGGACCGCATTCTCGAGCCGTTGCTCCCGGCCACTCCAGCGGCGCCGGCGCCGTCAGCGACACCTGTAGTCCCGGGCCCGGCGACGACCACCCCGGCGGCCCCCTAGCGATACCGGCGACGGGCCGCTTGTGCCGCCCGTCGCCACGCAAGGCCGAGGTCTGTCCATGAAACCGCGTTTGCTAGCCATTGGCGCGTTGCTGCCGGCTTTGCTCCTCGCCGGGTGCGGCGGCAGTTCCGACAACGGGACATCGTCCGCCGATCTCTCTGAGCAGTTGATGGTGCCCGGGGCACTGCCCGACGAGTGGCTCGGCAACAATGATGCGCCGGTCACGGTCATTGAATATGCGTCAATGACCTGCCCGCATTGCCGCGTCTTCGAGGAGACGGTGTTCGGCGACTTTAAGACGGAGTTCGTCGATACCGGTATCGTCCGCTACGTGCTGCGGGAATTCCCGCTCGACGAGCGCGCCGCAGCAGCGATCATGCTCGCCCGCTGCGCCCCGGGCGACAATGGCTTCTACACCGTCGTCGAGCACCTGTTCGAGACACAGACCGAATGGGCCGGCGTCGATCCATCCGTCTTCCTCGACACACTGTTCGGCCAGGTCCAGCAGGCCGGTTTCACCCGGGATACTTTTGATGCATGCTTGGCGAATCAGGAACTTCTCGACAACGTCACGGCGGTGCAAAACTACGCAGTGGGGCTTGGGGTTGATTCCACACCGACCTTCTTCATCAACGGCAAGAAGTATGTTGGCGAGATCAGCCTCGATGATTTGCGCGCCGCGATTGCGGATGCCCAGGCCGGCTAGGGCCCGCCGGTGAAATTCTCGCGCTTCCGCCTTGCCGGCTTTAAGTCATTCGTCGAACCGACCGAGGTGCCGATCGAGGCCGGGCTGACCGGCGTCGTCGGGCCGAATGGCTGCGGTAAATCCAACTTGGTCGAAGCCCTGCAATGGGTCATGGGCGAAAACTCCTACAAGGCCATGCGCGGCTCGGGCATGGAGGACGTCATCTTCTCCGGCAGTGTCGCGCGCCCGGCGCGCAACGCTGCGGAGGTGTCGCTCGTTCTCGACAACTCCGAGCGTACCGCGCCCACCGCCTTCAACGAGAGCGATTCAATCGACGTGTCGCGCCGGATCGAGCGCGATGCCGGCTCGTCCTACCGCATCAATGGCCGCGAAGTGCGCGCCCGCGACGTGCAACTGCTGTTCGCCGACGCCTCGATCGGCGCCCATTCGGCGGCGATCGTCGGCCAGGGCAAGGTCGGTTCGCTGATCTCGGCCAAGCCCGAGGCACGGCGCGGCATCCTGGAGGAAGCGGCCGGCATCCACGGCCTTTTCAGCCGCCGCCACGAAGCAGAGCTTCGCCTCAAGGGCGCCGAACAGAATCTTGAACGGCTCGAAGACGTCCTGGCCGAAATCGAGCGGCAGCTCGAAGGCCTGCGCCGGCAGGCCCGCCAGGCGGTGCGCTACCGGACGCTGTCCGGCGAAATCCGCAAGGCGGAGGCCATGGCACTTGCCGTGCGGCTTCGCTTCGCCGCCGAGACCCTCGCCACCGCCGAAGCGGAACTGGCCGAAGCGACGCGGGCGGTCACCCTGCGCGCCGAGCAGCATGCGAAGGCATCGCGCGATCAGGCGGCGGCCGGTGAGATTACGCCTGCGTTGCGCGAACAGGCGGCCAGCGCCAGCGCCGCGCTGCAGCGCATCCGCCTCGAGGGCGAGAAGCTCGACGCCGAGGAGCGCGCCGCGCGCGAGCAGATCGCCGAACTCGGCCGCCGTCTTGAACAACTTGCCGCCGATCTGGATCGCGAGCTGGCCCTGTTGGCCGACAGCACGCAGACACTGGCCCGGCATGGTCAGGAGAAGGCCGCGATCGAAACCGAGAGCGCCGGCCATGATGACAGGCGCGCCGATGCCGCCGCCCGGCTGGAGCGGGCCGAAAAAACGCTGGGCGAGAGCGAGCGGCTGATGGGCGAAGCAAACAGCGCCCTCGCCGATCTCAAGGCGCGGCGCGGTCGCGCTCAGAAGGATGTCGAGGAGATCGCGCAGCGCGAGGCTCGGCTGCGGGCCGAGCAGAAGCGAATTGCCGACCAGCGCGCCGGTCTCTCCACCGACGACGCCAGCAAACGACTGGAAGCGGCGACGGAAGCGCTGGCGGCCGTCGAAACAGCGCTCGGCTCCGCCGAGGCGGCGGCACTGGCCGCTGAGGAAGAGGCGGGCGCGGCCCGCGAGAAAGTGTCGGCGGCGCAAACCAATGTGGCCGATGCGGAAGCGGCGATGGCGCGGATGGAATTGGAGGCCGCGGCGCTCCGTTCGCTGCTGCCGGCAAGCGACGTGAAATCGCCGCTGATCGAATCCATCGAAGGCCGCGACGGGGCCGAGATAGCGCTGGCCGCGGTGCTCAGCGACGAGCTCGACCTTTCCACCGACAGCAGCGACCCGGCGCATTGGCGGCGGATCGATGGCGCCTCGGATGCGCACTTGCCGCCCGGCGTGATGCCGCTGGCCGACCTCATCGACGGACCCGAGGTTCTTACCCGCCGCCTCGCTCAGATCGGCATGGTCGACGCCGCCGACGGCGCCCGCCTGCAGCCGCTCCTCCAGGCCGGCCAGATCCTGGTCAGCCGCGAGGGCGATCTGTGGCGCTGGGACGGGCTAGTGGCGACCGCGGCGTCGCGGCGAAAAGCAGCCGAACGGCTGACCGGCCGGCGCCGGCTAGCGGCGCTGGCGGCGCGCATCGAAGAATTCCGTCCGGTTGTCGCCGGTGCGAAGGATCGGCTGGCCGAGGCGCGCAAGGCCGCCGAACGGGCGGCGCAGGAAGAAGCGGCACGCCGCGATGCGCGGCGTGAAGCGCAAGCTTCGCTGAACCGCGCGCGTGACGCCGTGGTGGTCGCCGAGCGCGAGCAGTCCGGCACTGCCTCGCGGCTGGCCGCCCTTGTCGAGGCCGAGAAGCGGCTGACCGGCGACCTCGAAGAAACGGTCGCCAACCGCGCCTCGGCCGAGGCCGCGCTCGGACAGATGGCAACGCCGGAAGCGCTGGAAGCGCCCATGACCGCACTGCGGGACAGGATGACGGCCGACCGGAATGCGGTGGCGGAGGCGCGCATGCGGGTGGCCGAAATCGACCGCGAGCGGCAGGCCCGGAACGACCGCCTCGCCGCAATCGGCCGCGAGGAGGCGGCGTGGATACAGCGCCGGGCGCAGGCGGAGCGCAGATCGCCGCCGATTGAAACGCGGCGCAGCGAGACGAACGAACAGCGCGCAGGCCTGATGGACCGGCCGGAGACGATTGCCGCTCAGCGGCAGGCCTTGCTCGACAAGGCCAACGACGCCGAGGCGACATTCTCCTCGGCGAGCGATGCGCTGGCCGAGGCCGAGACGGCGTTAGCCGAGGCCGACAAGGCCGCCAACGAAGCCAATCAGCGGCTGTCGGCGGCGCGGGAACTGCGCGGACGCCTGGAGGAACGCCTGACCGGCGCCAAGGAACGGCTCGGCGAGGTCGGCGACCGCATTCGCGAGACGCTGCAATGCGAGCCGAATGAGGCGGCCGAGGTCGCCGGACTGACCGAGGAATCGACAGCCGGCGCTGGACCAGATCGAGACGCGGCTCGAACGCTTGAAACAGGAGCGCGAGCGGCTCGGCGGCGTCAATCTGCAGGCCGACCGTGAGGCGGAAGAACTGGCGGCCCGCCGTGACGCGATGATCGCGGACCGCGACGACCTCGTCGCCGCCATCACCAAGCTCCGCCAGGGCATCGGCAATCTCAACCGCGAGAGCCGCGAACGGCTGCTGACCGCCTTCGACAACGTCAACATCCAGTTCCAGCGGCTGTTCGTCCAACTGTTCGGCGGCGGCACGGCGGAGCTGAAACTGGTCGGCTCCGATGATCCGCTGGAAGCAGGGCTTGAGGTGATTGCCAAACCGCCCGGCAAGAAGCCGCAGGCGATGACGCTGCTCTCCGGCGGCGAGCAGGCGCTGACCGCCCTGTCGCTCGTCTTCGCCGTGTTCCTCACCAATCCGGCGCCGATCTGCGTTCTCGACGAGGTCGACGCACCGCTCGACGACGCCAATGTCGAGCGCCTCTGTGGCCTGCTCGAGGAGATCACCAAGCAGACCGGCACGCGCTTCCTGGTGATCACGCACAACCCGATCACCATGTCGCGCATGAACCGCCTGTTCGGCGTCACCATGACCGAGCGCGGCGTCAGCCAGCTGGTCTCGGTCGATCTCGAAACCGCCGAGCGCTTCCGTGAGGCAGGCTGAGCCGGAGCCTGCCGGCACTATCCCGCGCCCCGGCGAAGGCCACGAAATCTCGCAACGCCTGCTCGCCTGGTACGATCGCCATGCGCGGCGCCTGCCCTGGCGCGTCGGCCCGAAAGAACGCGCCGCGGGCGAGCGGCCCGATCCCTACCGGGTGTGGCTCTCGGAGGTGATGCTGCAGCAGACGACGGTCGCGGCGGTGAAGCCCTATTTCGAGGCCTTCGTTGCGCGCTGGCCGACGGTCGCCGACCTTGCCACCGCTGACACGGAGGACGTCATGCGCGCCTGGGCCGGCCTCGGCTATTACAGCCGCGCCCGTAATCTCAAGGCTGCCGCCGAATCCGTGGCGGCGATGGGCGGCGTGTTTCCCGACACCGCCGAGGCGCTGCAGCGCCTGCCAGGCATCGGTACCTACACTGCCGCTGCGATCGCGGCGATCGCCTTCGAGCGGCCCGAGCCGGTGGTCGACGGCAATATCGAGCGCGTGATCACACGACTGTTCGCCATGCGCGAACCGCTACCCGCGGCGAAGGCCGCGATCCGCGCCAGGCAGGCCGAACTGACGCCGCAGGATCGGCCGGGCGACTATGCACAGGCGATGATGGATCTCGGTGCAACGATCTGCACGCCGAAGCGCCCCGCCTGCTCGCTCTGCCCGCTCAACGATCTGTGCCTTGCAGCGCGCGACGATCCTGAGGCCTTCCCGGTGAAGGCCGCGAAGGCTGACCGCCCGACGCGGCGCGGGACAGCCTATGTCGCAGTCCGCAAGGACGGCGCTGTGCTTCTGCGCAAGCGCCCGCCCAAGGGGCTGCTTGGTGGAATGGCGGAGGTGCCGAGTAGCGGCTGGACCGCCGTTGGCCCGGACGATGGAGAAGACGCTCCACTTGACCTCGCCTGGCGCAAGGTGCCTGGCAAGGTCGTGCATGTGTTCACGCACTTCCGGCTGGAGTTCGACGTGTGTATCGGCGAAGCGCCCTTAAACACGAAGGCACCTGACGGATGCTGGTGGTCATCGCCAATAGACTTGCCGGGCGAAGCACTGCCGAGTTTGATGAAGAAGGCGATCGAGGCCGCCCTGCCCGGCGCCACGAAGGCCTCTGGTGGCAATGTCCGCCTTCGGTCAGGATCGCAGGGGGGTGTGGCTCTATGAGCGGCAGCGTGAAAGAATTCCGGCTTCCGTACATTGAAGCTCACGGAGAACACCCGGTCCTGGGGATCGCCGTGGACCTGATCGTCCCTGCCAACGACGCCAGTAGTTCACCCTGCCGTGCCTTCATTGAAGGACGATATTTCGAGCCTTTCACGCACACCGCATTCAAGCTGATATTGGAGCACTCGACCAAGAAAAACGCCGTCCATGCGGGCGCCTATTTTGGCGACATGCTCGACACTCTGTCCCGCAGCGCGCAGACGGTTTTCGCTTTCGAGCCTGTGCTCTCCAGCTACTATTACGCGAAGCGAAACGCTGAACGGCTGGCTCTCAGCAATGTGGTCCTCATCAATGCCGGGCTGGGCGATGCTACCAGCATCGCGCGGATCCAGACCAAGAGCGGTGGGACGGACGCCGGTGGCCGAGCGAGCTTCGATTTCAACCGATCCGAAGACGAAGAACTGGAATACGCCCCGATCTTCCGTCTCGATGATCTGCCGATCGATGACGTTGCGGTGCTCCATCTGGATGTCGAGGGACGCGAGTTGGCGGCTCTGACAGGGGCGGCAGACCTCATCGAACGATGCTCCCCGATATTGATGATCGAAGACAATGCGAAGAACTGCGGCCCGTTTCTCCTCGAGCGCGGCTATGTCAAATGCTATCGAGAGAACCAACTTGACTACTGGTCAGTACCGGCAGATTTCGATTTCGTCCTGTCAATGCATCCGGAAATGGAGCGACGCCACAGGAAGAAGCTTCTGCGCGAAAAACGCCTCGGGGCCGCCCGGCGTAGCGCAACTCCCGACTGACGACGTCTCTAAGCCACCGCTGCCAGATCGCGTCGGACGATCTGCCGGAGGGCGTCGATCGGCTCAAGCGCGCCGTCGCGTTCGGTATGCCAGAACGTCCAGCCATTGCACGCGTCGAGACCCTGGACGGCGGCGCCGACGCGGTGGATCGAGCCGACGACGGCGCCCAATTCCAGCGAACCGTCGGCGCGCACCAGCGCCTGATGCCGCGCCTTGGCGTCGGTGAGCACCGCGCCGGGCGCGATCAGGCCGGCCTCGAGGAGATTGCCGAAAGGAACACGCGGCTCGGCGCGCTTGCCGCGGATGGTGGCGAGAGCCTCGGGGGCAACGCGCTCGACAGATGCGATGCGCGCCTCGGCGGCGGCGATATAGTTGGCGTCGCGCTCGATGCCGATGAAATGGCGGCCAAGCTTGCGCGCCACGGCTCCGGTGGTGCCGGTGCCGAAGAACGGGTCGAGCACAACGTCGCCCGGCTGCGATGAAGCAAGCAGCACGCGATAGAGCAGCGATTCGGGCTTCTGCGTCGCGTGTACTTTGCGGCCGCCGGTTTTCAACCGCTCGGGCCCGGTGCACAGAGGAATGGTCCAATCGGAGCGCATCTGGAGATCGTCGTTGAACACCTTGAGCGCGTCATAATTGAACGCATAGTTGGTGTCGGCGCTGCGGCCGGCCCAGATGAGAGTCTCATGCGCATTGGTGAAGCGGCGGCCGCGGAAATTCGGCATCGGGTTGGTCTTGCGCCAGATGACATCATTGAGGATCCAGAAGCCGAGATCCTGCAGGATGGCGCCGACGCGGAAGATGTTGTGATAGGAACCGATGACCCAGAGCGCGCCATCGGGCTTCAATGCGCGGCGGCAGCCGAGCAGCCAGGCGCGCGTGAAGGCATCATATTCCTCAAAGCTGGCGAACTGGTCCCAATGGTCGTCGACGCCGTCGACTTCCGACTGATCGGGCCGCGTCAGGCGGCCTTCGAGCTGGAGATTGTAGGGTGGGTCGGCGAAGACGAGATCGACGGAGGCGGCGGGAAGCTTGGCGAGCTCGGCAACGCAATCACCACGGATGATACGGTCTTGACGCAGCGCGTCCGTTGCCGTTTGCCTCTTACGCTCCGCCATGAAAACAGCCCCGGATTCAACGCGATACACACAGGGCCAAAGCCGGCCGCTCTGTCGCAAACTGGCCTGACAGGGTGAATTTCCGGTTGAGAATCATGGTTAAGGAAATGCAACCTGCCGCACCCCGCGCGGCTTTCGGCGAATTCGGATAGCAATTGGATCAATGCGGCTGACGACAAAGCATGGCGGGCCTGCGATGGCATTGGCGATCGCGATGGCGGCGCTGACCGGCCCTGTGCATGCGCAGGAGAACCCCGCTGCGCCGGCGCCGGAGGAGGCCGCTGCCGCAACGCCGATACCGGTGGCGACGATCGCTTATCCGGGCACCGTGGTCCAGGACCGGCCATTCACGGTGCATTATGACGGCCCCTTGGCCGACGGTGACCAGGTCCGCCTTTCCTGGCTGGGCACGCCGCTCGATGCCTATATCACCGCCGCCTTCGTTCAGGCCGACGGCGCGCCGATCGAGTTCATGGCTCCCGCCGAACGCGGCGTCTACGAACTCCGCTACTGGCATGATGGCGCGGTGCTGTCCCGGGTGCCGTTTCGCATTGAGGCGCTGACGCCGACGCTAGAAGCACCGGCCACTGTTCAGCAAGGTGGGGATATCGTGGTCGCCTGGCATGCCGATCCGATTGGCGGGCGAACGATCGAAATCGCGCAGCCCCTGGCACCACTGGCCGCCGCGCTGGCGACCGTAGACGTGATCCGCAGCGAGCCGACGGTCACGCTGAAGGCACCGGCCCGGCCGGGCACCTATGAGGTGAGGCTGGTCGACGCGCCGGTCAGCACCGACCAGCCGCCAGAGCTGCGCGACAATGATCAGACCCGCATTCTGGCGCGGGCGACCGTCGTCGTCGCTGCCGCCGATATCAGCCTTACGGTTGCCGGCCCTGTTACCGCGGGGCAGGAACTTACCGCCAATTGGACCGGCCCTGGCGGTACGGGCGACGAAATCCGCCTGGCACGGCCACAGATGCAGACCACCGACTATCTCGCCACCATCCCGGCCAGAGGCGAAGCGGTCACCTTCCGCGCGCCGTACCCGCCCGGAGGGTACGAAATCCGCTATTGGTCAGCCGTCCTGCAGGACGTGATCGGCGTGGAGGCGATCGATGTCCAAGCGCCGGCGGCAAGCGTGACGGCGCCGGAAGCGATCGCCGGAGGCACCACTTTCGCAATCGACTGGACGGGACCGAACGCGGTCGGCGACCGAAATCGACCTCATCGACGCCAACGGCGCGATCGTCCTGTCGTCGCGCCTGTCCCTGTTTGGCGATCCGATCGTCGCCGAAGCGCCGGTCATCGCGGGCACCTATGGCCTCGCCTATGTCGCCGACAATGGCAATGCGGTCCTGGCGCGGCAGGCAATCACCGTCTCGCAGGCGACGGCGAGCCTTTCCGCGCCGCGAACGGTCAATATTGGAGCGCCGATCGCGGTCACCTGGAACGGGCCGGGCGGGCGTTTTGACGAGGTCCGTCTCGCCGGCCCCGACGAAGCCGACACGATCGTCACGGCGACGCGGCTGACCGCGGGCACGACGGCAAACCTTGTGGCGCCGGCCGAGCCGGGCCGCTACCGCCTCCAATATTGGGCCGGCGGCGCGCGCGCCATACTGGCGTCGGTGGCGATCGAGGTCGCCTGCCCGCAATGCGAGCCGGCCCCGGCAGACCCGGGCGACGGCTTGCGCCTCGGGCCGTAGGCCGCCAGCGACGAAGCGTTGCCGCCCTTGTTGCTGGGCCGCCGCTCGACGGCTAGGTTGCGGGCCGCATTGGACAGCCGAGCCACTGGAGGCTTTGGTTCTTGAACTACATCAGCACCAGGGGTGAGGCGCCGTCGGCCGGCTTTGCCGACGTTCTTCTGACCGGATTGGCGCCGGATGGCGGGCTCTATGTGCCCGACCGCTGGCCGCGGCTCACCGCCGACGAGATCGCGGCTTTCGCAGGGCGGCCCTATGCTGAGGTCGCGGCAGATCTGGTCGGGCGTTTTGCCGATGGCGAGATCGCGTCGGACGCGATCTCTGCCATGTGCGCCGCGGCCTATGCGAGTTTCCGGCACAAGGCCGTCGCGCCGCTGATCCAGCTCGATGCCGATGCGTGGGTTCTCGAACTCTTCCACGGCCCGACCTTCGCCTTCAAAGACCTCGCCATGCAGCTCCTGGCGCGGCTCATGGACCATGTCCTGAAGGAGCGCGGTCAGCGCGCGACGATCGTTGCCGCAACCTCTGGCGATACCGGCGGTTCGGCCATCGAGGCCTTCCGCGGCGCGGCCAATGTCGACCTTTTCGTGCTCTTCCCGAAAGGGCGGGTGTCTGCGGTCCAGCAGCGGCAAATGACCACTGTCGGCGATGCAAATGTCCACCCGATCGCGATCGAGGGATCGTTCGACGATTGCCAGGCGCTGGTGAAGGCGCTGTTCGCCAATGACCGGCTGCGCCGGCGGGTTTCGCTCGCCGCCGTCAATTCGATCAACTGGGCGCGCATCGTCGCCCAGACGGCCTATTACTTCACCTCCGCGGTGGCCCTCGGAAGCCCCGCCCGCAAGATCGCCTATTGTGTCCCCACCGGTAATTTCGGCGATGTCTTCGCCGGCCATGTTGCCGCCCAGATGGGGCTGTCCATGGCGAAGCTGGTGGTCGCCACCAACAGCAACGATATCCTCGCCAGGGCAATCGCAACGGGACGCTACGAATTGCGCGATGTCGTGCCGACCAGTTCGCCGTCGATGGACATCCAGATCTCGTCGAATTTCGAGCGCCTGCTTTGGGAAGCCTCTGGCGGCAGCGGCGAGGCCGTCCGACGGTCGATGGCGCAACTGAAGCAGAGCGGCGGATTCGATATCGCCGCCGACGCCCTTGCCCGCATCCGGCAGGACTTCGCGGCGGGCCGCGCCGGCGAGGCCGACATGGCGGCGGCGATGAAGACGACACTGGACCAGACGGGCTATCTTGCCGACCCGCATACCAGCGTCGCGCTGGCCGTGGCCGCGCAACACAAATCGCCCGGCGTGCCGATGGTGACACTGGCGACGGCGCATCCGGCCAAGTTCCCGGAGGCCGTCGCGGCGGCGACCGGGAGCCGCCCCGCTGTGCCGGCGGAAATTGCGGCGCTGGCCGGCCGCGAAGAGCGGTTCAGCGTTCTCGGCAACGATATCGGCGCCCTTGCGCACTACATCGAAACACATGCCCGCGCGGCAACACAGGAAGCTTGAGTCAACATGTCGGTACAGGTCACGCGTCTTCCCTTCGGCCCGACGGTGGTGAGCCACCGCATGGATCATCTCAAGAGCGCGGCGCTCGGCATCTGGGTCGATTCGGGCTCACGCTCGGAGACGGTCGGCGAGAACGGCATCGCCCATCTGCTTGAGCACATGGCCTTCAAGGGAACCGCCAAGCGCAGCGCCATCGGCATCGCCGAAGAGATCGAGGCGGTCGGCGGTGAACTCAACGCCGCCACCAGCACCGAGCAGACGCAATATTATGCCCGCGTCCTCAAGGAGGATGTGCCCCTTGCCCTCGATATCCTCACCGACATTCTGCGCAATTCTACCTTCGATCCGGAGGAGCTGAAGCGCGAGCAGCACGTCATCGTGCAGGAGATCGGCGCCGCCCTCGATACGCCGGAGGACCTCGTCTACGACTTCTTCTCCGCCGCCGCCTTTCCCGACCAGGCGATCGGCCGTCCGATCCTCGGCACCGAGGCATCGGTTCGTTCGATGACGCGGCAGTCGCTGTTCGACTATCTCGGCCGGCATTATCGCGGCCCGTCATTGGTCGTGGCGGCGGCCGGCGCGATCGACCACGACGCTCTCGTCAGAATGGCAATCGAGGGGCTCGACGGCGTTACCGGTGAGCCGGGGCCCGCTCCCGACCGCGCGCAGTACCATGGTGGCGACCGCCGCGAGGTGCGCGAGCTGATGGAGGCGCAGATCGTTCTCGGCTTCGGCGGCCGCGCCGTTACCTCGCCCGACTATTACATCGCGCAGATCCTCGCCACCGCGGTCGGCGGCGGAATGTCATCGCGTCTGTTCCAGGAAGTGCGCGAGAAGCGCGGGCTCTGCTATTCGATCTATGCCTTCCATTGGGCCTTCGCCGATGGCGGCATTTTCGGCGTTCATGCCGCGACCGGCGAAGGCGATGTCGCCGAACTGATGCCGGTGGTGCTCGGCGAGATCGAGCGCGCCGCCAACGACATCACCGAGGCGGAGATCGACCGTGCCAAGGCCCAGGCCCGCGCCGGCCTGCTGATGGCGCTTGAAAGTCCCATCTCCCGCGCCGGCCAAATCGCCCGCCAGATCCTAGTGTTCGGCAGGGTCATCCCGATCGAGGAATTGGTCGAAAAAATCAACGCCGTGACGGTTGCCGATGTACGCCGGCTTGCAGCGGCGATATTTACGGAGACGACGCCGACGCTGGCGGCGATCGGACCGGTCGGCAAGCTGATCGACCATGATCGCGTCGTCACCCGGCTTGGTGCTCCCGCGGCCGCCTGATCGAGACAACGCCCTTGGCCTTTCTCCGCTCCGCCCCGCAGCCCAATACGATCACCGGCATCCGCGGCGAGCGGGTGACGTTGCGGGCGCCGACCTTGGCGGATTTTGGCGAATGGGCCGATCTTCGCTTCAGGAGCCGCCGCTTCCTGGCGCCCTGGGAACCGGTATGGCCGGCCGACGAGCTCTCGCGGATCGGCTACCGGCGGCGCATCCGGCGCTATCAGCGCGAAATCAAGGAAGGCACCGGGTACCCGTTCTTCGTCTTCTCCAATGACGAGGCGACCCTGCTTGGTGGGCTGACGCTGTCGCATGTCCAGCGCGGCGTCACCCAATCTGCCTCGGTGGGCTACTGGATGGGCGAGCAGTTTGCCCGGCGTGGCTTTATGTCCGACGCAGTGAGGGCGGTTGTAGGCTTCGCTTTCGACACGCTGCGGCTTCATCGTCTGGAGGCCGCCTGCCTGCCCCACAACGCCGCCTCCATCGGACTTCTCGAAAAAACCGGATTCACGCGTGAGGGCTACGCGCGGAGCTATTTGTGCATTGATGGCCGCTGGCAGGACCACGTGCTCTTCGCGATCATCAGCAGCGACGTAAAAGCCGGTCGGTAAACTGGCCCGGTGGCGCTTGCTTGTTGTTCAGCGGGGCCGCATTCACTAAACAGTTTCACCGGGCAGGGTGATCGGAGGGTCAGTGTCGTCGTTGCGTTGGGTGCATGTCCTCCTGGCCGCCATGTTGTTGGCGCTGGTCGGCGGACCGATCAAGGCGTTTGCCTTCGATACGGTCGCGATTCCGCTCGACAATCGTACCCTCGACATGACGCCGGCGACGGACTTCTTCACCACCGACGAGCCGCGCTTCGCCACCCAGTCGGCGCCTGACGCCAACGGCATCATCCGCAATTTGCTGGTCGACCCGCCGGTCGGCGACGGCCCGCTCTACCATTTCGCCGTGTTCGCGCTGGTCAACAACTCCGACCACCAGATCGACCGACTGCTCGTCGCCCCGCATTTCCGGCTATCGAATTCGGGCCTGTTCGCGCCGGATCTCGGCGGCACGCGCATTCTGGCCGTCTCGGCCAGCAGCGGCTTCGAGGCGATCCGCCAGCCGAGCCAGGAGGCGGACGTTTATCTCATCACGATGGACCCGGGCTCGATCACCACCTTCATCGTCGAACTCAGGACCGGCGACTTGCCGCAAATGCAGCTGTGGGAAGCCGACGCCTACAAAGACGCCATCAACAGCTACACGCTGTTCCGCGGCATCGTGCTCGGCATTGCCGGCCTCTTGGCGCTGCTGCTCACCATCGTCTTCGTCGTGCGGGGGACGGCGCTGTTTCCCGCGACGGCGGCCCTTGCCTGGGCGGTGCTGATCTATCTCTGCGTCGATTTCGGCTTCTGGAACCGGGTGCTGCATCTCCAGCCGGGCGAGGACCAATCCTGGCGGGCCGCCTCGGAGGTGTTGCTCGCCGCAGCTTTGGTGATCTTCACCTACACCTATCTCCATCTCGGGCGATGGCATGTGCGCTATTCGCACGTCACGATCGCCTGGCTGGTCGGCCTTGTCGCTGTGCTCGGCATCGCGGTTGTGGAGCCGTCGCTCGCCGCCGGTATCGCGCGCTTCTCCTTCGGCCTGACCGTGCTGCTCGGTTTCGGCCTCATCGGTTATCTCGCCAGCCGCGGCTTCGACCGCGCGGTGATGCTGGTGCCGACCTGGTTCCTGCTGCTGGTCTGGGTGGCGACCGCCGGCCTTAGTGTGACCGGCGTCATCACCGACGACATGATCGAGCCCGCCCTGGCCGCCGGCCTGGTGCTGGTCGTCCTCCTCATCGGCTTCACCGTGATGCAGCACGCCTTCGCCGGAGGCTCGGTCGTGCAGGGGCCAATCGACGAGACGGAGCGCAGGGCGCTGGCGCTCACCGGCGCCGGCGACATCGTCTGGGATTGGGACGTCGACCGAGACCGCATCCTGACCGGGGCCGAGGCAGACGAGCTGCTTGGCCTCGCGCCGGGTACGCTGACCGGCCCATCGGTCGAGTGGATCGAACACATGCACCCCGCCGACCGCGACCGGTTCAAGGCGATGCTGGATGCCATCGTCGAGATCCGCCGCGGGCGGCTCAATCAGGAGTTCCGCATCCGCGCCGAGGACGGCCATTATCGCTGGTTCCTGCTGCGGGCGCGGCCGGTGCTGGGCGCCGACCGGGAGGTGCTGCGCTGTGTCGGCACGCTGTTCGACATCACCGACGAGCGCGTCGCCGAGGAGCGGTTGCTGCATGATTCGGTCCGCGATCACCTCACCGGCCTGCCGAACCGTCAGCTGTTCATCGACCGCCTCGAAGCGGCGCTGACGCGGTCGACCGAAGAGCAGACGACACGCCCGACCGTCCTGCTCGTCGATCTCGACTCGTTCCGCGAGGTCAATGACACCTATGGCATCCCGGTCGGCGATTCGGTGCTGCTGACGATTTCGCGCCGGCTGTCGCGGCTGGTTAAGCCGCAGGACACGCTGGCCCGTCTGGCCGGCGATCAGTTCGGTCTCATCCTCATTTCGGAGACGGCGCCCGAGCAGATCGCGCGGTTTGCCGAATCGCTGCGGCGCGCGGTGCGCAGTCCGATCGGCTTCGGCGACAAGGAGATCGTACCGACCGCCTCGATCGGCGTCGCCACGCCTGACGAAAAGAAGAAGAAGATCGACGCGGCAGAATTGGTGAAGGACGCCGAGATCGGCATGTATCAGGCCAAGCGGCATGGCGGCGACAAGATCGAAGCGTTCCGGCCGGCGCTGCGCAAGGTCGGCGTCGACGTCTCGACGATGGAGGAAGACCTCAAGCGCGCGCTCAGCCGCGAAGAGATCAAGATCGTCTATCAGCCGGTTGTCCGTCTCTATGACCGCGCCATCTGCGGCTTCGAGGCACTGGCGCGCTGGGACCACCCGAAACATGGCCGTATCCCGCCGACGGATTTTATTCCGCTCGCCGAACGGAGCGGCCTGATCTCGCAACTCGGCGTCTTCGTTCTCGAACGGGCCGCCAAGCAGCTCGGCGACTGGCAGCACGAGTTGCGTGTGTCGACGCCGATTTTCGTCAGCGTCAACATCTCCAGCCGCGAATTGCTGCGCCAGGACCTCATCAGCGACGTCAAATCTGTGCTGGTGCGCGCCAATATCGATCGCGGTTCGCTGAAGATCGAGCTGACCGAAAGCATCGTCATGGAGAACCCGGAGCGCAGCGCGCAGATGCTCGGCCGTCTGCGCGAGCTTGGCGCCGGCCTGTCGCTCGATGATTTCGGTACGGGCTATTCGTCGCTGTCCTATCTGCAGCGCTTTCCCTTCGACACGCTCAAGATCGACAAGAGCTTCATCCGCGGCCAACCCAGCGGACCGCGCGAGATCATCCTGCGCGCCATTGTCGATCTGGCGCATGATCTCAATATGGATGTCGTTGCCGAAGGCGCCGAAACCGAGGAAGAGGCAGCGGAACTGCAAGATCTTGGCTGCGAATATGCGCAGGGCTACGTCTTCGGTGCCCCGATGAGCGCCAACAGCGCCTCGAAGCTGCTGATCCACGAGAAGCGCGCCATTCCCGCCTGAGGGAGAGAGCGATGAATACGAGCGTCAAGCCACCGATCGAGATTGTGCTGTGCGCCCCGCGCGGCTTCTGCGCCGGCGTCGACAGGGCGATCCAGATTGTCGAGTTGGCGCTGGAGCGCTACGGCGCGCCGGTCTATGTGCGGCACGAGATCGTGCACAATCGCTTCGTCGTCGAGGATCTGAAGGCGAAGGGCGCGATCTTCGTCGACGAACTGGAGGAGATTCCGGAGACGCGCCAGCCGGTGATCTTCTCGGCGCATGGCGTCGCCAAGGCGATTCCCGAGGCCGCCGGGGCGCGCAATCTCTTCCATATCGATGCCACCTGCCCGCTCGTCACCAAGGTGCATCGCGAAGCGGAACTGCATCATCGGCGCGGACGTGAGATCGTGCTGATCGGCCATGCCGGTCATCCCGAGGTAGAAGGTACGATGGGGCAGTTGCCGGCCGGCGCGATCACGCTGGTGCAGACAATCGCCGAAGCGCAGACCTTCGTGCCGAAGCAGCCCGATGCCCTCGCCTATGTCACGCAGACGACGCTGTCGGTGACCGACACGGCGGAGATCGTCGCCGTGTTGCGCGAGCGCTTTCCCGGGATCGTCGGGCCGCACCGCGAGGACATCTGCTACGCCACGACGAACCGCCAGGAGGCGGTGCGCCAGGTGGCGCCGGGAGTCGATGCCATGATCGTCGTCGGTGCGCCGAATTCATCCAACTCGCAGCGCCTCAAGGAGGTCGCCGAGCAGGAAGGCTGTGCCGTGGCCGTACTGATCCAGAGCGCCCGCGAAATCGACTGGAACCGGTTGCAGAGCTGCGCCCGGATCGGCATCACTGCGGGCGCGTCGGCGCCGGAAGCGCTGGTCGAGGAGGTTGTCGAAGCCTTCCGCCAGCGCTTCGACGTGACGACGTCGCTGGTCAGGACCGCGGAAGAGCCGATCGTCTTCGGATTGCCGCGCGAACTGCGTAGCACGTAAAGCGCTCGGCGCGGATGATTGCAACGACATCGGGGGCGTAGTGGCCGTCTACACCGAAATCAGCGGCGAGCAATTGGCGGACTTCGTCGCCGGATATGACATCGGCACGATCCTTTCGTTCAAAGGCATCGCCGAAGGCGTCGAGAACTCGAACTATCTGCTGGTCAGCGATCGCGGCCCCTACATCCTCACGCTCTATGAGAAGCGCGTCGATCCGGCCGATCTGCCGTTCTTTCTGGGGCTGATGAACCATCTGGCGTCCCGCGGCGAGAGTTGTCCGATCGCGGTGGCCAACCGACAGGGCGAGACGCTGGGAACGCTGGGCGGACGCCCGGCGGCGATCATCACCTTCCTGCAGGGTATCTGGCCCCGCCGGCCAAGGCGCGAGCATTGCGCGGCGGTCGGCCGCGCCCTGGCGCGCCTGCATCTGGCGGCGGCTGATTTTAGATTGCGCCGCGCCAACGCGCTGTCGCTCGATGGCTGGGCCAAGCTGGTCGACAGCGGCGCCCCGGATGCTGATCGCGTTGCCCCGGGCCTCGCCGACGAGATCGGCACGGAGATGGCGTTTCTGCGCCAGCATTGGCCGACCGACCTTCCGACCGGCGTCATTCACGCCGACCTCTTCCCCGACAATGTCTTCTTCCTCGGTGACCGCTTGTCCGGGCTGATCGATTTCTATTTCGCCTGCAACGACATGCTCGCCTACGACCTCGCCATCTGCATCAACGCCTGGTGCTTCGAGCTAGACAATTCGCTCAATGTGACGAAGGCCAAAGCGCTGCTCGACGGCTATCGGCAAGTGCGGCCGCTCGAGGCCGGCGAGGTCGCCAATCTGCCGATTCTGGCGCGGGGGGCGGCGTTCCGCTTTCTGCTCACCCGGCTGAACGACTGGCTGTCCGTCCCAGCCGGCGCGCTGGTAACGCCGAAGGATCCGCTCGAGTTCCTGGCGAAATTGCGCTTCCACCGCATGGCCGATTCCGCCGGAGCCTACGGACTCATGAATTGAGCGAGCGCATTGCGATTTGGACTGACGGGGCTTGTTCAGGCAATCCCGGCCCCGGCGGTTGGGGCGCCGTGCTGATCTGGAACGGCCATGAGCGCGAGTTGAGCGGCGGCGAAGCGGACACCACCAACAACCGCATGGAGCTCACGGCCGCGGCGGCAGCGCTTGAGGCGCTCCGTCGTCCCGCCGCCGTCGATCTCTACACGGACTCGCAATATGTCCGCGGCGGCATCACCCAATGGCTCGCCAATTGGAAACGCAACGACTGGCGCACAGCGAACCGCAAGCCGGTCAAGAATGTCGATCTGTGGAAGCGGCTCGATGCCGCCCGCGAACGCCATGACGTGAAATGGCATTGGGTGCGCGGCCATGACGGCACGGAGGGCAATGAGCGCGCCGACGAACTGGCGCGCGCCGGCATGGCGCCCTTCAAATAGCTAGGGTGCGGCGAGCGTCTGCTCGATGGCGGCGCCTTGCGACACCAGCGTGAAGGTCAGCGGCGCGTCGCCGAGCGGCTCCGTCGCATCGATGCGTTCCAGGTCAAAGGCGAAGGTGAGCCGATTGCCGTCACGGCCGATTTCCTGCGGCGGCGTGGGGAACCAGCCATCCGGTCCCTCGACGAATAGCAGCGCGCCGAAGGCTTCAGGAACAACCACCTGCGCTTCGAAATGGGTGACCGCGTCATCGCCGCCGACGCGGTCGAGGCCGGTGATTTCGAACCCATCAGCGATCGGTGAGGTCGGCAGCATCGCCGTGCCGTCAGCAATGATGGCGAGCGCTGCAGGGTCGATATCGGTCGGGGCGAAAGTGACGGACGCGTCGAGCTGCAGCGGGATGCAGATCGTCTCGCAGACGCCAAGATTGATTGCGACATGGAGCGTCATCGGCGCCGTCGCGACGGGCGCAGTCATGGTGATCGGAAAGACGATCCGGCCCTCATAGACATTGGTCGCGCTGTAGCCGTCATTGTGCCGGCGCGGCGCGGGATAGTGGACCTCGATGTCGCTCAGATTGCGCGAGGCGGCGAAATCGAACGTCGTCGGCAGGCCCCCGCCACCGGGTGTGCGCCAATAGGTGTTCCAGCCGGCGTCAAGGCGCATCTCCAAAGCGGCAACCGGCTGCCCACCATCTTCTGCGGCGGAGACCACCAGGCGGATTTGAACCGCATCGGCGGTGATCCACGGGCCAACCATCGCTGACGCCGGGCCGGCGAAAAGCGCGGCCATGATCGCCGCGGCAAATGCCAGGCCCAAGGTCGGGGACAGTCTCATCGGCGTCAGTCCTACTCGTCCGCTTTCCGGGCAGCGACCGCCCGCGCCTCATTTTGTCGTGAGGCATGCGGCGGCAAGGCCATTTTCTTTTGCCGAACGCGTGTTAGGATTTTGTCTATGGAGCGATCGACCGATATCGGCGACGGCTATCTTGAGGGCCACCTCCTGATCGCCATGCCGGGAATGGGCGACCCGCGATTCGAGCGGGCCGTGATTTATCTGTGCGCTCACTCGCCGGAAGGCGCGATGGGCATCCGTATCAATCAGGCGGCGCCAAAGCTCACTTTTGCCGAGGTGCTCTCCCGCCTGCAGTTGCTGCCGGAAGGCGACATCAGGCTGCCGCCTGCTGCGAGCAGAGTTGCCGTCTATCGCGGCGGGCCAGTTGAAACCGGCCGCGGTTTCGTCCTCCACAGCGCCGACTATGTTATCGACAACTCAACCTTGCTGATCGACGAGGATTTCTGCCTGACGGCGACGCTCGACATTTTACGGGCAATCGCGACGGGGCACGGACCCAAGAAGGCACTGCTCGCGCTCGGCTATGCCGGCTGGGGTCCCGGCCAACTGGAAGACGAGCTGCGCGGCAACGGGTGGCTGCACTGCCCGGCGCGATCGGACATCGTCT
This sequence comes from uncultured Alphaproteobacteria bacterium, assembly GCA_963732865.1. GTDB lineage: Bacteria > Pseudomonadota > Alphaproteobacteria > Rhizobiales > Kaistiaceae > JADLGL01. Next base: position 296,878 of record CAVTBC010000003.1, read on the forward strand.
TCGGCCGCGATCTCGACGACAAATACGAGGAGGCGATGGCCGAGATCGGGATCGACCCCGGCATGCTGTCGTCCGACTCCGGCTCAGCCTGAATCAAACGGTCCCTTCGGCATTCTCGCCAGACGTTTCGACGCGTTTCGGCGGGCGCCTGACACGCAGCACATACATGACGGCGAGCACCCCGGCGAGGCCGAACCAGGTGATCGCATATTGCAGATGGTTGTTCGGGAAACTGACCATCGTCTCGCCGCCCTGCGGCAGACCGCCGGGCAGGTCCGGATTGTAGAAGGCGTCGATGTAGTACGGCGCCAGACGGTCGGCCGGAATCCCCAGGGCGGCGCCGATCGCAGCTGGGTCGCGGGTGAACCAGATGTCGTTCTCGACGTCATTGGCGGGCGTAAACCAGTTGCGGCCTTGCGTCTGGCGCAACAGCCCCGCCACCTCAGTCGGGCCTTCGATCTGGCCCGCCAGGCGGGTAGCCGGATCCTTGTCTTCCTCCGGCACGAAACCGCGATTGACGATGACGTACCAGCCGTCCTCAGTCTCGAGCGGCGTCATGACGAAATAGCCCTGACCACCCGCCGGCCCGGCGGGCTCGGTCAGCGCCTCATAGACGAAGATCTCATGGCTGTTGTCGAACGTGCCCGCCACCGTCACCGGCAAATAGTCGGCGTCGGGGAGGTTGAGCGTCGGCCAGTCGCCCGGCCCTGGCGCGGCGACGGGATCGAGATGCGTGCGCGCATCGACGGTGGCGATGAGATCCGTCTTCCAGGCGAGGCGTTGCACCTGCCAGACGCCGAGGGCGCAAAGGATGATGAAGCCGACAATCGCGAAGACGGTCAGAAGACCGCGCCGCTCGCTGCGTGCCGTCGTGGCCAATGGTTCAGTCTCCAGCGAGACGCCCCTCGGCCGCCTTGTTGCGGTATTGCATGGCGACGAACCAGCCCTTGAGCGGCCGCAGCATCCCGAAGGACAGGCCGAGGATCAGCGGCACCCAAACGACGGCGTGGAGCCAATAGGGCCAATGCCAATTCGATTCGACGAAGAGGGCGAGGGCCACCACGATGAAGCCGACGATGAGGATGATGAAGACCGCCGGCCCGTCACCGGCATCGGCGAAGGAATAGTCGAGGCCGCATTTGTCACAGGTTTCGGCTGTCTCGAGGAACCCCGCGAACATCTTTCCTTCGCCGCAACGCGGGCAGCGACCGCGCAGCCCATTGGCGACTGGTGAACGGGCTGACGTCGGCGGCGCTTTGATTTCGCTCATATGTGTCGATGCGCGACTGCGGCCATGGAGCCGCAGCCGCGCCTTTCCAAGTTAGACGTAGGTGCCGTTCCAGCCGCCCCAGACATAGACGAACGTGAACAGGAAGAGCCAAACCACGTCGACGAAGTGCCAGTACCAGGCAGCAGCTTCGAAGCCGAAATGCTGCTGCGGCGTGAAGTCACCCCGACGTGCGCGGATCAGGCAGACGATCAGGAAGATGGTGCCGATCAGCACATGGGCGCCGTGGAAGCCGGTGGCCATGAAGAAGGTCGAGCCGTAGATGCCGCCGCCGAACGAGAACGCCGCGTGGGAGTACTCGTAGACCTGGACACAGGTGAAGGTGGCGCCAAGCAGGATGGTCAGCGTGAGGCCCCAGATGAGACCCTTGCGATCATTGTGCAGCAGCGAGTGATGCGCCCACGTGACGGTGGTACCCGATGTCAGCAGGATCAGCGTGTTGACCAGCGGCAGATGGAACGGGTCGAACACCTGCGTGCCGGCCGGCGGCCAGACACCGCCAGTGAAGGTCTCGCGCGCGATCTGGCCGACCTCGCCAATGGCGATGTGGCTCGGGAAGATCGCGTCGACATTGAGGCTGGCGTCGAAGAAGGCCCAGAACCAGGCGACGAAGAACATCACCTCGGAGGCGATGAACAGGATCATGCCGTAGCGCAGATGCAGCTGAACGACCGGCGTGTGCAGGCCGCGATGCGCCTCGCGGACGACGTCCCGCCACCAAACATACATGGTGTAGAAAACACCGATCAGGCCCGGAACCAGCAGCAGCAGGTTACGGCCCGAGCTGCTGGCATTCATGAAGATGATGAACCCGATGGCCAGGATCAGCCCCGAGGCCGCGCCAAGGGCCGGCCAGGGACTAGGATCGACCATGTGATAGTCGTGTTGTTTCGCGTGCGCCTCAGCCATTCCGTCTCTCCACTCTTCAACCGCGCCGTGACCGGCGGCCTGGTTTCCCCGCCCCCGCGGGCCCTTGGTTACCCGTCTCCTCCGACGGCCGTCCGTGCTACTGGCGCTGGTTGTGCCCCAAGCACCAGATTAAAGGTATAGGACAAAGTGATCGTGTCCACGTAGTCCAAATCTGCGTCCGCCAGCGACGGATCGACATAAAACAACACCGGCATCCTGACGGTTTCGCCCGGCTGCAGCGTCTGCTGGGTGAAGCAGAAACAGGCGACCTTGACGAAATAGGCGCCGATGGTTTCCGGCGTCACGTTGAAGATCGCCTGGCCCGTCACCGGATGATCGGTGGTGTTGGTGGCGAGATAGGCGATCTCTGTCGGCTGGCCGACCTGAACCCTGACGCGCCGCTGCTCCGGCCGGAAATCCCAGCCCAGATCCGTCGCGACGTTGGCGTCGAACTGCACGATCATCTCGCGATCGAGCACGACATCCGGCACTGTCTGCGATTCCTTCGGCGTGCCGCCATAGCCGGTGACCTGGCAGAACAGGCGATAAAGCGGCACGGCGGCAAAGGTCAGGCCGACCATTCCGAGCACCACGCTGGCGGCGATGAAGGCGGTCGCGCCCTTGCGGCGACCCTGCCCCTTCCGCGCCGCACCGGCCATAGCGGGACGTTCCTCGGTCATCACTGCACAAACGCAACGGCCGGGCCCCTGACCAGGGTGATCGCAATCATGATCAGGACGAGCGCGCCCAGAGCCAGGCCAATCGCGATCGAACGGTTGCGCCGGCGCCTTTGCTGCTCGGGCGACAGCTCAACGCGGGACTCGGCATCCTTATCTTCGGTCACGCTCAGCCAAGCCATCCGAGCAAATCCAGACCGCGATCGAGGAGAAGCGCGGCGAACAAGACAAACAGATAGAACAGCGAATAGCCGAACATGCGGCGCGAGGCGGCGGCATCACGGCCACCGCTGCGCAGGATCGGCACGGCGCGCCAGACCATCATCAGGCCAAGGCCTGCGGCGACGACGCCATAGGACGGCGACGCGATACCGACGAAAGCGGGAGCGACGCCGGCCGGCAGAAGCAGCAGCGAGTAGATCAGGATCTGCCGCGCGGTCGAAGCCGGACCGGCCGTGACCGGCATCATCGGCACGCCGACATTGCGGTAGTCGTCCGCCTTGAGCAGGCCGAGGGCCCAGAAATGCGGCGGCGTCCAAAGGAAGATGATGAGGAAGAGAACGAGGCTTTCAATGCCGACCGAGTTCGTGACAACGGCCCAGCCAATCACCGGCGGCAATGCGCCGGCGGCACCGCCAATGACGATATTCTGCGGCGTCGAGCGCTTCAGCCACATCGTGTAGATGACGGCATAGAAGAAGATCGTGAAGGCAAGCAGGGCGCCGGCGAGAATGTTCGCAGCCAGCGTCAGAACGGTGACCGAACCGACCGACAGGACGATGCCGAAACCGAGCGCCTCACCCGGCTTGACCCGGCCGGCCGGGATCGGGCGCGTCTTGGTCCGCGTCATGCGCGCGTCGATGTCGGCGTCGAACCACATATTGAGTGCGCCGGACGCGCCCGCACCGATGGTTATGGCAATCACCGAAACCACGGCCACGATCGGGTTGACCCCGCCGGGCGCGAGAAGCAGCCCAACGATGGCCGTGAAGACGACGAGCGACATAACGCTCGGCTTCAGCAGCGCGAGGTAGTCCCCAACATCCGCGTTGGAGAAATCCCCGTCAGCAGTCGGGCGAAAGTCCTTGACGTAAGCCATCTCTTCTCCGCGCCGACGGGTGTGGCGACTGGCGGCCGATCAGGCCGCCAGCAAGCTCACTTGATCCGCGGCAGCGTCTCCCAAGTGTGGAACGGCGGCGGTGACGACACCTTCCATTCGAGCGTCGTCGCACCCTCGCCCCACGGATTGGCGCCGGCCGGGCGCTTGCGGGCAAAGCCCTGAAACACGCACCACAGGAAGACCAGGACACCAGCGAAGGCGATGTAGGAACCGAACGAAGACACCATGTTCCAGCCCGCGAAGGCGTCCGGATAGTCGACATAGCGGCGCGGCATACCGGCGAGGCCGAGGAAATGCTGCGGGAAGAAGGTGAGGTTCGCACCGATGAACATCAGCCAGAAGTGCAGCTTTCCGAGCGTCTCATTGTAAGTGTAGCCAGTCATCTTCGGGTACCAGTAGTACCAGCCGGCGAAGATGGCGAAGACGGCGCCCAGCGACAGCACGTAGTGGAAATGCGCCACCACGTAATAGGTGTCGTGCACCGCACGATCGAAGCCGGCATTGGCCAGCTGCACGCCGGTGACGCCGCCGAGGGTGAACAGGAAGATGAAACCGATCGCCCACAGCATCGGCGTCTTCAGGTCGATCGAGCCGCCCCACATCGTGGCGATCCAGGAGAAGATCTTCACGCCTGTCGGCACCGCGATGACCATCGTGGCGGCGATGAAATAGGCCTGCGTTTCCACCGAGATGCCGGCGGTGAACATGTGGTGGGCCCAAACGATGAAGCCGACGAAGCCGATTGCGACCATGGCGTAGGCCATGCCGAGATAGCCGAAGACGGGCTTCTTGGAGAAGGTCGACACGATGTGACTGATCATGCCGAAGCCGGGTAGAATGAGGATGTAAACCTCAGGGTGCCCGAAGAACCAGAAGAGATGCTGGAACAGGACTGGATCGCCGCCCTCGCTGGCGTTGAAGAAGTCCGTACCGAAATGGCGGTCGGTCAGCAGCATGGTGATGGCGCCGGCGAGAACCGGAAGCGCCAGAAGCAGCAAGAACGCCGTGATCAGGATCGACCACACGAAGAGCGGCATCTTGTGCAGCGTCATGCCCGGCGCGCGCATGTTGAAGATGGTGGTGATGAAGTTGATCGCCGAGAGGATCGAGGATGCACCCGCCAGATGCAGCGACAGGATCGCGAAATCGACGGCCGGTCCGGGGTGGCCCGTGGTCGATAGCGGCGGGTAGATCGTCCAGCCGGTGCCCGCGCCATCGGTACTGCCCGCACCGGGAACGAACATCGAGGTCGTCAGGAGGATGATCGCTGGCGGAAGCAGCCAGAAGGAGATGTTGTTGAGGCGCGGGAAGGCCATGTCCGGCGCGCCGATCTGCAACGGCACGATCCAGTTGCCGAACCCGCCAATCATGGCAGGCATGACCATGAAGAAGACCATGATCAAACCATGGGCCGTAATGAAGACGTTATAGACCTGCTCGTTGGAGAATATCTGCAGGCCCGGCTGCTGTAGCTCGGCGCGCATGGCCATCGACAGGACGCCACCCATGAGCCCGCCGATGATGGCGAAGACCAGGTACATCGTGCCGATGTCTTTGTGGTTGGTCGAATACAGCCAACGTCGCCATCCTGTCGGATGATGGTCTGCGTGGTCGTGATCAGCGGCTGCTGTGCCGTACATGATGTCCTGCTCCCTAAACCGGTTGGCCCGCTCGGGACCGATTTCCTATGCCACGTTCAGCGTGCTGCAACGACGTTGGCGAGGCGTTCCGCTTCCCACTGGTCCAACAACGCCTTGGCGTCGTCGCGCGTGCCGTTCTCCATCGTGGCAACCCACTGATCGAACTGATCCTGGCTGACGACGCGCAACTCGATCGGCATCGCGTAATGATACTTGCCGCAGAGCTCGGAGCACTGGCCGTAGAAAGTGCCCTCGTTCTCGGCAAGGAACCATGACTTCGGAGAGGCGCCCTGGCACCGCGTCCAGCTTCACGCCCATCGACGGCATGGCGAAGGAATGGATGACACCGCCAACTGCCGGCGAGGTGACCTGCAAGCGGACAACGGTCCCGACCGGAACCACCAACGGGTAGTCGGTCTCGAGCAACCGCGGCTCGCCGGCGAAAACGCGATCCGGCGTCCCGCCGAAGATGGTGGTTTCCGCCGTGTCGGTGGTGGTGATGGGGTTGGAGAAGTAGCCCGCGAAATTGTAGTCCGGATATTCGTACTGCCAATCCCAGGTCCAGCCCGTCACCTTGACGTTGAGCACCTGCTCCGGATCGTAATTGTCGATGACGCGCGACGGATCGTACTGCGCGAACAGCAGCGAGAATGACGGGATCGCGATGCCGACGAGAACGAGAACCGGCAGGATCGTCCAGAGCACTTCGACGACGGTGTTATGCGTGGTCTTCGACGGGACCGGATTGCGGCTCGCGCGGAACCGGATGATCACCCAGGCCAGCAGTCCGAGGACGAGCAGCGTGATGAGCGTGATAACGACCATCAGCCCGTTATTGAAGCTGACGATCCGCTCCATGATCGGAGATTGCGGATGGTCAAAATAGACTTGCCATTCCTGAGCCTGCGCCGCAGCAAGGGTCGGCGCCAAAGCGGCGACCGCTAGAACCGCAAGCGCTACCGCGTAGCGCCTGACATGGTCGATGTACTTAATCACGTGCCCCATCCCTCCATGGACAGAATGACCTGCCCTACGACCGCCCTTTTAGCCGCTCTGCCCTTGGTCGATTACGCGCCCAAAGGCAAGTAGAGCATGCCCATTGCGTCCCCGGTATTGACCGTATAGGCGATGACAATGACTTGCCCGGCCGTTCGTTGCCACAGGGAACAGAAACCACAAACGCTAACCCTCTCGCAATGCCTCACAAACAGGCACGATGCGGCATTTTTGCATCAACGGTCTTGATGACGTCACAAACGCCACGGAAATGTCGTGATTAGGCCCCGTTTCCATCGGCGCGCACATCCACAGGAAGCTTGTCGAAATGCAGCATAGCACCTCGCTCGTCCGGAGTGCGCGCCGGCGACTCGTCGCCGCGGCGATCATGGCCGCACTGACGTCTTTTGCGGCGGCGCCTGTCCACGCGCAGGGCACCGTGGTCGGAACCTATGGCGACTGGCAGATTCGCTGCGCCACTCCGGCGGGGGCCCAGTATGAACAGTGCGGGCTCACGCAGACCGTTCAGGCCGCCGATCGCGACAATATCGGTCTTGTGGTCATCGTCCTGAAGACGGCCGACCAGCAGGCCCAGATGATCCAGGTCATCGCCCCCTTGGGCGTGCTGCTGCCGGAACCCTTCGAACTGGGCCTCAATATCGACGGCGAAGTCATCGGCAAGATCCCCTTCACGCGCTGCCTCGCGGAAGGGTGCGTGGCGGAAGCGCTGCTCGAACCGGAGCTCCTGGCCAAGCTGCGCGCCGGAACGACGGCGACTTTCTCCATCTTCGTCACGGCCGAGGAAGGTATCGGCATCCCGGTGTCCCTAGCGGGTTTCTCCGAAGCGTTCGACGCCCTCCCCTAGGTCCGGCGGCGACGAAGGGGTAGAATCCGAATCGCGATGTCGCCTCTATCCAAGCCGAATGCAGCGGCCTGGCTCCGGGTCTGCGCCCTGGCGCTGATCTTCACCGGAGCGCTGTTGGCGCGGCCCGCCGCCGCGCAAACCGAGCAGACCTTCGGCGACTGGCGCCTTTCCTGCGATGCCCTCCCCGACGGCGGCCAGCAATGCGCGCTGGTGCAAGAGGTTGCCGCGTCCGACCGCGATGATGCCTGGCTTCGGGCTTTCGCCTTCCTGCCGACCGATGGCGGCGATCAGATGCTCCTCAGCGTTCTGGTGCCGCTTCAGGTGATTCTCATCAAAGGGCTCGGCCTCAAGATTGACGATGGCGAGCTGGTGACCTTCGACTATATCCGCTGCTCCATGGATGGGTGCCTTGCCACCATCGCGCTCGACGATACCCGCATGGCGGCGCTGCGGGACGGGGCGGAGGCGCTCGTCATTTACTATTTCGAGGACGCCCAGGGCATCGGGCTGCCGCTGTCGCTGAACGGCTTCGGCGCCGGAACGGACGCCCTGCGGCTGTGAGCCAAGCCTTGGCATCGGCGCGCCCAAGCGACATATGAAGCAACGCGCCGCCCGATCGGGCGGCGACGAAAGGGACAGCAGCCGATGACCGAACAGAGCCACAGCCTCCTCGACCGTGCCGGTATCGACGCGGAGACGGCCCGAAGCGCGGTGGCGGACGCCCTATCCGGCGCCGATGACGGCGAGCTCTATCTCGAATATGTGCAGACTGAGGGCCTCGTTTTCGATAATGGCCGCCTGAAGACGGCGAGCTATGACGAAAGCCAGGGTTTCGGCCTTCGCGCCATCGCTGGCGAAGCGGCCGGCTACGCGCATTCCGGCGAAATCTCCGAGGCCGCGATCCGGCGCGCCGGCGACGCCGTAGCCGCCGTGAAGCACGGCCATGCGGGCCGCTATGCCGATCCGCCGCCGCGCACGAATCGGTCGCTCTATGGCGACGAGAACCCGCTCGGCGCGCCGAGCTTCGGCGAGAAGGTGAAGCTGCTGGAGACGATGGATGCCTACGCTCGGGCGAAGGATCCGCGCGTTCGGCAAGTCACGGCCTCGGTGGCGGGCTCTTGGCAGATCGTCGAGATCCTGCGCGCCGACGGAACTCTCGTCCGCGATGTCCGTCCTTTGGTGCGGCTCAATGTGCAGGTCGTTGTCGGCGATGGCGATCATCAGGAATCGGGCAGCTTCGGCACCGGTGGCCGGCAGGGCTTCGGCGCGTTCGTGGCGACCGATAGCTGGCAGCATTCGGTCGACGAGGCGCTACGTCAGGCGCTCGTGAACCTCCATGCCGAACCGGCGCCCGCCGGCACATTCGATGTCGTGCTCGGTCCGGGCTGGCCCGGCATCCTGCTGCACGAGGCGATCGGCCATGGCCTCGAGGGCGACTTCAATCGCAAGAAGCAGAGCGCCTTCTCCGGCCTGATGGGCGAGAAGGTCGCCGCCGACGGCGTCACCGTGATGGACGACGGCACGATCGACCTCCGCCGCGGCTCTCTGACTGTCGATGACGAAGGCACCCCCAGCCGATCGACGACGCTGATCGAGGACGGCGTCCTCGTCGGCTACATGCAGGATCGCCTGAACGCCCGACTGATGGGTGTCGAGCCCACCGGCAATGGAAGGCGCCAGTCCTATGCGCATCTGCCGATGCCGCGCATGACGAACACCTACATGCTCGGCGGTGACAAGGACCCGCAGGAGATCCTCGCCTCGGTGAAGGACGGCATCTACGCCGTCTCTTTCGGCGGCGGTCAGGTCGACATCACGTCAGGCAAATATGTCTTCCAATGCACCGAGGCCTACCGGATCAAGGACGGCAAGGTCGGCAACGCCATCCGCGGCGCGATGCTGATCGGCAATGGGCCGACCGACCTCAAGCGCGTGTCGATGATCGGCAATGACATGGCGCTCGATCCGGGCATCGGCATGTGCGGCAAGAACGGCCAGTTGGTCCCGGTCGGCGTCGGCCAGCCGACGCTGCGCATCGATCAGCTCGTCATCGGCGGCACACAAGCCTAGGCAGGCGACCGTCGCCGACGCCGTCATTCACCTGACATAGCGGCATTTCCGCAACGCGCCGCCGCTTACACAGCGACTTGGCCCCAGCTATGCTTGGGCAAAGTTGATTTGCGCATCGGTCTTTAGGTCATGGAAGAAGCAACGGCCAATGTCGCCCAAGCGGCGGCAAACGGGACAGGTCTGATCCAGCTGGTCGCCCTTCTGGGCGCGGCAGTGATCGCCGTGCCGATCTTCAAGCGGCTCGGTCTGGGCGCCGTCCTCGGCTATCTGTTCGCCGGCCTGATCATCGGTCCGTCGGTGATCGGCGTGTTCAAGGACGCCGAGGCCGTCCTTTCGGTCGCCGAGCTCGGCGTCGTCATGCTGCTCTTCGTCATCGGCCTCGAATTGCAACCGTCGCGCCTGTGGGGCCTGCGCCGCGATATTCTCGGCCTCGGCCTCAGCCAAGTCGTCTTCTGCAGCGCCATCATCGCCGGCGTCGGCATTGCCTTCGGCGTCGATGCTAAGGTGGCGGTCGTCGCGGCGATGGGCATGGCGCTGTCATCGACGGCGTTTGTTCTGCAGATTCTCGAAGAACGCGGCGACACCGCCGAGCCCTATGGCCGGAAGATCTTCGCGATCCTCCTGCTGCAGGACATGGCGATCGTCCCGCTGCTCGCCGCGGTGGCCTTCCTCAGCCCGAGCAGCGGCACCGAGGAAGGCGGCGTCGGCATCGGCGTGCAGATCATCACCGCCGTCGCCGCCGTGGCACTGGTGATCGTCGCCGCGCGCTACGTCCTCAACCCGCTGTTCCGCATCTTCGCTTCGGCGCGGGCGCGCGAAATCATGACAGCGGCGGCGCTGCTGGTCGTTCTCGGCGCGGCCGCCGCCATGCAGGCGGGCGGCCTGTCGATGGGCCTTGGCGCATTCCTCGCCGGCGTGGCGCTGTCCGAATCGAGCTTCCGGCATCAGCTCGAGGCGGATATCGAACCGTTCCGTGGCCTGCTGCTTGGCCTCTTCTTCATGGCCGTCGGCATGTCGATCGACTTGTCGTTGGTGGTCGAGAAATGGGCGCTGATCATCGCCATCGTCGCCGGCTTCATGGTGCTGAAGGCCGCCGGCATCTACGTCGTCGCCCGGGTGTTTCGCTCCGATCATCGCGACTCGGTGCGCATGGCGCTGCTTCTGGCGCAGGGCGGCGAGTTCGCTTTCGTCCTCTACTCAGCCGCCGCCGATGCGCGGGTGATCGACACCGAGGTGTCGGCGATCCTGACCGCCGCCGTCATCATCTCGATGGCGCTGACGCCTCTCGCCGTCCTGCTGCTCAAGCGGCTCGTCCCAGTACAGCAGCCTTCGATGGACGGCGTGACGGTGGCCGACGGCCTCAGCGGCACGGCGCTCGTCATCGGCTTCGGACGTTTCGGTCAGATCGCGTCGCAATTCCTACTGGCGCGGTCGATCGACGTCACCATCATCGATTCGGATCCCGACATGATCCGCAGCGCCGCCTCATTCGGCTTCAAGATCTATTATGGCGACGGTACGCGGCGCGACGTCCTCATCGCCGCCGGCGCCGAAAAGGCGGAGATCATTTGCGTCTGCACCGACGACCGGAAGGCGACCAGCGAGATCGTCGATGTGGTCAAGGAGACCTTCGGCTTCGCCAAGCTCTATGTCCGTACCTATGACCGGGGGCACTCGCTGCAATTGATGCGGAAGGGCGTCGACTACGAAATCCGCGAGACGGTGATGTCGGCGATGGCGCTCGGCGAGGCCGCGCTGATCGGCCTCGGCTATACCCGCGAAGAAGCGGCAGAAACGGCGGCGGCCGTGCGGCAGCGCGACATTGAACGGCTGCGCCTGCAGGCACTCGAAGGACACATCAATGCAGGCGACAATCTGATGTTCCAGCAGGGCCCAACGCCAACGCCACTGCAGCCGCCCAAGCGCGAGAGCCAGGCGCTGACCGACGAGACCGCGGAAGTCGCCGCCGATCGGGCCAGAAAGGCCGAGGCCGATTCGAAGGAAGACGCCGGCACCTGAGGGCCTACGGGTAGAGGCGCTGGCGATTCCAGCTGCCGTCCGGCATGCGCGTGAACGCGATGCGGTCGTGCAGGCGGTATTTCTGATTCTCCCAGAATTCGATGGTCTGCGGCGACAGCCGGAAACCGGTCCAATAGGGCGGACGCGGAACGTCGCGCAGCCCGAATTTAGCGGCATATTTGGCGACTGCGCGCTCCAGGGCGAAGCGCGATTCGATCGGGCGGGATTGCTGGCTCGCCCAGGCGCCGATGCGGCTGCCCTTTGCCCGCGAGCGAAAATAGGCGTCCGCCTCTTCGGCCGAGACTTCCGTCACCGGGCCGCGGATGCGCACCTGACGGCCTAGGCTCTTCCAATGGAAGCCGAGGGCCGCGCGCGGATTTGCCGCCAGTTCCTCGCCCTTGGCGCTTTCGCGATTGGTGTAAAAGACGAACCCGTCATGGTCGAAGGATTTGAGCAGAACCATGCGCACGTCGGGCAAGCCGGCGGCATCGACCGTCGCCAACGCCATCGCATTGGGATCGACGGTTTCCGATTCCTCCGCGTCACGTATCCAAACGGCGAACGCCTCGATCGGGTCGGTCGCCGTTTCTAGGGCTGCCTCCATCCCCCTCGCCTTCGGTTATGAACCGGATTCGCCCGGTGCGGTTCGGTCGCCAAGATGATAAGCCCAAATGCGCTGCATCTGGATTGGCAAAGGCGCGCAACCCATATCAACTACTCCAACTTTCTTATACGGATTATGAATTACCACCGGTTAGGTTGCCGATATGCGTGACCCCTATCAGGTCCTTGGCGTCGGCCGCGAAGCCAGCGAGGCCGAGATCAAGAAGGCCTTCCGCAAGCTCGCGAAGAAATACCATCCCGACCAGAGCAAGGAAGCGGACGCCAAGGAGCGATTCGCCGAGATCAACGACGCCTATGAGATCGTCGGCGACGCGACCAAGCGCAAGCAGTTCGACCGTGGCGAGATCGGCGCCGACGGCAAGCCGCGGTTCCAGGGATTCGAGGGCTTCAACCAAGGTGCGGGTGCGCGCCCGGGCGGACCAGGCGGGCCTGGCGCCGGCAGTAGCAGCTTCCGCTGGTCGACGAGGGGACCGGCTGGAGCGGGCGCCGGGGCCGGAGCCGGGGGCGCGTTCTCGGTCGACGACATTCTCAATGATGTTCTTGGCCGCGGCTTTGGCGGCGGCGGTGCACGGCAGACGTCAGCGCCGGCCGGCGCCGACGTGTCGGCGACGGCGGCGGTGACGCTTGAGCAATTCGCCCGCGGCGACAAGGCGCGGGTCGAACTGCCCACCGGCAAGACGCTGGAATTCACCGTGCCGCCTGGGACACGGCCCGGCAAAGTCGTACGCCTCAAGGGACAGGGCCAAGCCGGGCAGTTTGGCGGCGCGGCGGGTGACGCGCTGGTCACGGTGGAGTTCGTCGCGCATCCGCTGTTTCGCCCCGACGGCGACAATCTGCGGATCGATCTGCCGATTCCCCTCGACGAGGCGGTGCTCGGCGGCAGGTTGCGCGTGCCGACGCTGGACGGCGACGTCACCATGACGGTACCGCCGGGCGCCAATAGTGGCCGCAGCTTCCGGTTGAAAGGCAAGGGTCTGCCCGGCGCTGCCGGGCGGATCGGCGATCTCCTCGTCACGCTGCGAATCGTTCTACCGAAGAAGCTCGATCCCGAGCTCACCGAGCTGATGCAGCGCTGGCGCGAGCATGGCGGCGTCGGCGCCGAGGAAAGCGATACCGACTAGGGGCGAGGCGCCGCGGCGCGGCGCAGCCGGTCGTTGATGGCCAGGCCCAGTCCGGCCTCCGGAATTGGCATGGCGGCAATCGGCGCGCCGATCGCGTCGAGTTCGCGAAGGGCGGCAAAGATCCGGGCCGCGGCCTCCTGCAGATCGCCCTTCTCGCTCAGATTGACCATGGCAATGGCGGCCTGCGCCCCAGCCGGCAGATCGCTGCCGAAGGCGAGCAGGGATTCGCCCGGCTGCAGCGCGCTCACGTCGAGTTCGAACCGGCACTGCCGGCGCGTAGTGGCTGGCCAGCATTCCCGGCGCATCCGGCCGCCCGGACGGCGCAGCGACCACCAGCGGCCGGCCGATCGCGGCCTCGATAGCCTCCTTCGCAATTCCGCCGGGGCGCAGCAGGAGCGGCTCGCCGACGACGCTGACAATCGTCGATTCCAGGCCGATGGGCGAAGCGCCGGCGTCGAGGACCAGCGCCACCCGGTCGGCCAGATCGTGCAGAACATGCGCTGCCGAAGTGGCGCTCACCCGCCCAGACAAATTGGCGCTGGGGGCGGCCAGTGGAAAAGGCGCGGCGGCCAGCAGGGCCGCTGCGACGGGATGCCCCGGCACACGCAAGGCGATCGTATCGAGACCGGCGGTGGCGAGATCGGCAATGCCGGCGTCCGGCCGGCGCGGCGCGACCAACGTCAGCGGCCCGGGCCAGAAGTTTGCCGCAAGGTGCGCGCCCACTGGCCCCAGAACGGCGAGTTCGTTTGCCGCCTCCGTCGATTTCACGTGAACGATCAGCGGGTTGAAGCTCGGCCGTGCCTTGGCGGCGAATATCCCTGCGACAGCCTGCGCGTTCGTGGCGTCGGCGGCGAGACCGTAGACAGTCTCGGTGGGCATGCCGACAAGCTCGCCACGCGCCAGCGCATCGACAGCAGCCGCGATCGCCTCGCCAATGTCAGCTGACATGTCGTAAAGTTTCGCCAAAATGCCCTGCCTGGCCCGATCAAGATACTACTTTGGCTTGCACAGTCTCTCTTTGACGGAGCTTGCGCGGCGACGCATTCTCGCCCACCCTCAAGCCTCGCGCAGCAAGGGGGGCGCCCGCGTCTGATGTCAACGCATGACTTGGTCAAAGTCGAGATCGATGGGGCCGTCGAAACGATCCGGCTGGATCGACCCGACTACATGAACGCGATCACCGGCGAGATGTTCGAGGCGATCTCCGATGCCCTGGTGCTGGGCGAAGGCGACGGCAAGGTGCGCGCCTTCATCATTTCCGGAATGCCCGGCGCCTTCACCGAGGGAAGCGACATCTCCGAGCTGGAGGAATATGTCGAATCGGGAACGGTAACGCCGGCCGCGGTCCGCTTCATGAAGACCCTGGCGACGCTCGACAAACCGCTGATCGCCGCAGTCGATGGCCCGGCCCTCGGTATCGGCACCACGATGCTGTTCATGTGCGACTATGTGGTGGCCAGCGAATGGTCGCAATTCGGCGTCGATCATGTCGGCATCGGTCTGCCGCTCGATGCCGCCGCCACCCTGCTCGGCCCCCGCATGATCGGCCATCACGTCGCCTTCGAGCTACTGGTCATGGGCGAACCGATCGATGCCGCGCGCGCCCGCGAAGTCGGGTTGGTCAACAAGATCGTCGCCGCCGAACTTGTCGAGGAGACGGCGCGGCAGGCGGCGCTCGCGATCGCCGACCGACCGCCCGAGGCTGTGCGCCTCGCCAAGCGGATGATGGTTGGCGACCGCCGCGACGTCGTCACGCGCATCACTTCGGAAGCATCGAGCTTCGCGGCGTTGCAGCGCTCGCCGCATGCCTCGTCCGCGTTGCGCGTGCGGATCCGCCGCGACGGAAACGGGGGGGGCGAGTGACGACGCTCATTTTCGAGCATCCCATCTTCGCCCAGCATGAGGTGCCCGCGGGGCATGTCGAACGTCCGGAGCGGGTCGAGGTCATCGGCCGGCGGCTCGCCGATTCGCCTTTCGCCGAATTGGGGCGCGGTGTCGTGGAGCCCGCCACCGAAGACGATATCCTGGCTGCGCACAGCGAAGCGCATCTCGCTGCGATCCAGGCAATAGCGCCCGATTCGGGCATGGTTGCGCTCGACGCCGACACCTTCCTTGGACCGTCGAGCTATGAGGCGGCCCTTTGCGCCGCGGGCGCCGCATGCCAGGCCACGGACGCCGTTTTGGGCGGCGAGGCGGATAGCGCGTTCGGCATCATCCGCCCGCCGGGCCACCATGCGACGGCGACGCGGGCGATGGGCTTTTGCATCTTCAACAACGTTGCCATCGCCGCACGGCGCGCCCAAAGGGTTCATGGCGCCGAACGGGTGGCGATCGTCGATTGGGACGTCCATCACGGCAACGGAACGCAGGACATCTTCGAGCGCGATGCAAGCGTGCTCTACGCCTCGACGCATCAGATGCCGCTCTATCCCTACACCGGCGCGCCATCCGAAACGGGAGTTGGCAATATAGTCAACGTAGCGTTATCGACCGGCGCCAAGACCGGCGCGTTTCGGGCCGCCTTCCTGGAAAAGATCCTGCCGGCCATCGATCGATTTGGCCCGGACCTGATCCTCATTTCCGCCGGGTTCGATGCCCATTGGCGCGATCCCCTCGGTGGCCTTGCCCTGACGGGCGACGACTTCGCCTGGGCGACCGAGCAATTGGTTGCGGCGGCCGAGCGGCATTGCAAAGGCCGCATCGTATCCATGCTCGAGGGCGGCTATGATCTTGACGCCCTGGTGGAATCGGCCTCGGCGCATGTCGCGGCCTTGATGCGTTAAGTCTTCGCGGCGCATTATCCGGGGCCGCTACGGAAGGAAAGCACCGATTGCCTGATGCCGCACTGATCGAGGAGATGACATTTGAAACGGCTCTCGCCGAACTTGAGCAGATCGTCGATCGGCTTGAGCGCGGCGACGTGCCGCTCGCCGAATCGATCACCATCTATGAGCGCGGCGAAGCGCTGAAGCAGCACTGCGAACGGTTGCTCAAGGAAGCGGAGATGCGGGTGGAGAAGATTCGGCTGGGAGGAAACGGACGGCCGGCCGGCACCGAGCCGTTTGAGGACAGCTGATGACGATGCCCGACAAGCGCCTCGTTCCGGTCTTGTTGGCGCCCGTTTCGGCGGATAGCGCCAAGAGGACTGGCTTTCTTGGGGGGCTCGCTTGTCCGATCGTCCTGTAACACCGCTACTCGACCGGGTTGATACGCCCGCTGATCTGCGCGCCTTGGCCGAGAGCGACCTGCCGCAACTGGCGCAGGAACTGCGCCAGGAGACGATCGACGCGGTGTCCTATACGGGCGGACATCTGGGCGCCGGCCTCGGCGTGATCGAACTGACCGTGGCGCTGCACTACGTCTTCGATACGCCTCGCGACCGGCTGATCTGGGACGTCGGCCATCAGGCCTATCCGCACAAGATCCTCACCGGCCGGCGTAGCCGTATCCGCACGCTGCGCCAGGAGGATGGGCTTTCCGGTTTCACGCGTAGAGCCGAGAGCGAATATGATCCGTTCGGCGCGGGGCACTCTTCGACCTCGATTTCGGCCGGGCTCGGTATGGCCGTCGCGCGCGACCTCCAGGGCGCAGACAATCATGTCATCTGCGTTATCGGCGACGGCGCGATGTCGGCCGGCATGGCCTATGAGGCGATGAACAATGCGGGCCATCTCGGCTCGAGGCTGATCGTCATTCTCAACGACAATGACATGTCGATCGCGCCTCCGGTTGGCGCGATGTCGGCCTATCTGGCGCGCCTCGTTTCAGGCCGGACCTATCGTTCGGTCAGAAGCGTCGCCAAATGGCTGGTCAATTGGATGCCGAAATTCATCCGCGACCGCATCGCTCTGACCGAGGAATTCGCCCGCAGTTTCTGGACGGGCGGCACACTGTTCGAGGAACTCGGCTTCTATTATGTCGGGCCGATCGACGGGCATAAACTCGACCATCTGCTGCCGGTGCTGCGCAATGTGCGCGATGCGGGCAACGGCCCGATCCTGGTGCATGTCGTCACCAACAAGGGCAAGGGCTATGAGCCGGCCGAGGAAGCGGTCGACAAGTTCCACGGCGTCGGCCGTTTCAACGTCGTGACCGGCAAGCCCACCGCAGTTGCCAGCAACGCGCCGAGCTACACCCGCGTCTTCGCCAATAGCCTGATCGCGGAAGCAGAACGCGACGACAAGATCGTCGCTGTGACGGCCGCGATGCCGGCCGGGACCGGACTCGACCTTTTCGCCGAGCGCTTTCCGCAGCGCACCTTCGATGTCGGGATCGCCGAGCAGCATGCCGTGACGTTTTCTGCCGGCCTTGCGACGGAAGGCTTCAAGCCGTTCTGCGCGATCTACTCGACCTTCCTGCAGCGCGCCTATGATCAGGTCGTGCATGACGTTGCCCTGCAGCGCCTGCCGGTCCGTTTCGCGATCGACCGCGCCGGCTTCGTCGGCGCCGACGGCGCCACCCATGCCGGCGCCTTCGATATCGCCTTCCTGGCGCCGGTGCCGGACATGGTGATCATGGCCGCGGGCGACGAAGCCGAATTGATGCATATGGTGGCGACGGCGGCTTCCATCGATGACCGCCCGTCGGCGTTCCGATATCCGCGCGGTGAAGGCATCGGCGTCGACTTGCCTGACCGCGGCAGCATCCTGCCGATCGGCAAGGGCCGCATCCTTACCGAAGGCAGCAAGGTCGCCCTGCTCTCCTTCGGCGCGCGGCTCGACGCCTGCCTCAGGGCGGCGGAGGAACTCGGTAGTTTCGGCCTGCCGACGACCGTTGCCGATGCGCGCTTCCTGAAGCCGCTCGATGAGGCGCTCATCGCCCGGCTGGCGCGGGAACATCAGGTTCTGGTGACGATCGAGGAAGGCGCCTCGGGCGGCTTCGGCGCCGTGGTCCTGCGCTATCTGACGGACTCCGGCGCCCTCGATGCCGGCCTCAGGGTGCGGACATTGACGATGCCCGACCACTTCGTGGAGCACGGGCAGCAGGCCGCGATGTACCGGGCCGCCGGCCTCGACGGGCCGGGCATTGTGAAAACGGTGCTGGCAACGCTGGGGCTCGATGCCAGGGCAGCTTCGCACGCATAAAGCGAACGGGTCATGCCAGGCATTCTTCGGCCGATAACGGCGCTCCTAGCCGGTGTTGCCTTCCTGCTCACCGGACATGGTCTGCTGCTTACTGCCGTCCCGCTGCGGGCGTCGGCCGAGATGTTCGGCTCGGTCGAGATCGGTCTCCTCGGATCAGCCTATTATCTCGGTTTCGTGGCCGGCTGCCTGCTCGCCCCGTTCCTCATCCTGCGCGCCGGGCACATCCGCGCCTTTGCCGCGCTCATCGCAATTGCGGTTGTTTCGGCGCTGATCCTGCCGCTGGCAATCTCGTTCTGGCCATGGTTCGCGGCGCGCGCGGCGACCGGGCTCAGCCTCGCCGGGCTGTTCATGGTGATCGAGAGCTGGCTCAACGACAAAGCATCGAACCAGAATCGCGGATTCATCTTCTCCACCTACATCACGGTCAACTTCGTCGCGATCGCCCTCGGCCAGTTGATCGTGTCCGCCGGCGACCCCGGCAATTTCAAGCTCTTCCTCATCGGCGGCATGTCGATCGCGCTGGCGACGATCCCCGTCGTGCTGACCCGCTCGGCGCAACCGGCGCCGATCGCCCTCGTGCGCTTCCGGCCGGTCGAACTCTTCCACCGCTCGCCGGTCGGCGTGGTCGGGGTCACAATGATCGGCATGGCGACCGGGTCGTTCTGGACCCTCAGCGCCGTCTTCGCGGTCGGCAAGGGCTTCACGCCGGATCAGGCGGCGCTGTTCGTCGGCATCGCCGTGGTCGGCGGTGTGCTGGCGCAATGGCCGGTGGGCCGTCTTTCCAATTCATTCGACCGGCGCGTCGTGCTCCTCGTCCTGCTCCTCGCCTTCGCAACGACGGGCCTTGCTCTGGCCGTCCTGCCCCTCGGCTACACGGCGCTGCTCATCATGGCCTTCCCGCTCGGGGCAACGCTGCACTCCTGCTATCCCATTGCCGTCGCACATACTTTTGACCATGCCGACCGGTCGGAATATGTGCAGACATCCGCCGGCCTTCTCTTTGCCAACGGCATTGGCTCGATGGCCGGACCGATCGGCGCTTCCGCCCTGATGGCTGCGATCGGCGCCGGCGGGCTGTTCATCTTCGCGGCCCTGGCCGCAGTCGGGCTCTCCGGCTTCATCTTCTACCGCCTGCAGAAGCGGGCGGCGCTGGCGACGAACCTCAAGGTCGACTTCAGTCTCGGCGCAACGTCCCAGACCGGAACGGTGCTGACGCCGGAACCGCTCGACCCAAACGACCCAGCGGTCGCGGTGCCGGCGCCCCACGTGGATCCGGCGGATGACGGCCTGGCCGCGGCCGTCGAAGCCGAGAACGCCGCGCACGAACCGGCCGACGAGGACGATGCCGCAGCAGAGCTCGCCAAGGCCCCGTGAAGCTGCGTCTCGATCAATTGCTGGCCGATCGCGGCCTGTCGCCGAGCCGGGCGCGGGCGCGGGATTCCGTTCTCCGTGGCCATGTCACGGTCGACGGCGAGACCGTTCTCCGTCCTGGTGTTGCGGTGTACGACAGCGCCGACTTGGTGCTATCGGACCCGGCGGCGCGCTTCGTTTCGCGCTCGGCCTTGAAGCTCGTCCACGCGCTCGATCATCTTGGCTACGACCCGGCCGGGCGCCTGGCGCTGGACCTCGGCGCCTCGACCGGCGGGTTCACGCAAGTTCTGCTGGAGCGCGGCGCCAGGCGCGTCATCGCCGTCGATGTCGGCCACGGCCAGCTGGATGCCCGCCTCGCCGCCGATCCGCGCGTCCTGTCGCTCGAGGGCCTTAACGCGCGCAACCTCACGGCGGACCAGCTCGGGGGGCCAATCGAGGCCTTGGTCAGCGACGTCTCGTTCATCTCACAAAAGCTTGTTCTGCCGCCCGCCCTGGCGATGTCCGCCCCGGGGGCCTTCGCCATTGTGCTCGCCAAGCCGCAATTCGAGGTTGGTCCGGAAGCGTTGGGCAAAGGCGGAATTGTGCGCGATGAGGCGGCGGCAATGGCCGTTGCTCGGGATTTGGCCGATTGGCTGGGCGATCGGGAGGGGTGGCGCGTCGACGGCATTGTCCCCTCGCCGATCCGGGGCGGCGACGGCAATCAGGAGTTCCTGATCGGCGCGGTCCGGGGCTGAGGCTCTATTCCCCCAGTCGACAGCCGCCAGTCCGCCAGTTATCCATTCCGGCCAGAGTTTGGTTGGAGCCGTACGAAATGAAGAAATTCCTGGCGATCGTTGCCTTGGCGACCGTTCTTCCGGCGAGCGCGATGGCGCAATTGGACGACGGACAAGTGCAACAGGCGCAACTCGTCGGACAATGTCTGGTCAACACGGCCGGAAATCCCGAATATGTGCTGTTCCACACGCTCATCAACGCGCTGATCGCCAATGACACCGAGACGGCGCAGGGCTATCTGCCGGCTGTCATTGGCCAGGCGCATGACAATGCGGTCGCCAATTGCAACCAGGCGGACGACTGGTTCAGCCAGCCATGGGCGGGTGTGGCCCTCGGCAACTACATCCAGGGCATGATGACGTCGGTCTTCAGCCAGATGATGGAACTGCTGCAGACGCTGCAGCTGTAGCCGGTCAGGCGCCTGCCGGCTTCGCGGCGCCGATCGGCTCGGTGGCGTCGATCGCGATGCCGAACCCTTCCAGGCCGACATAGCGCCGCTCCTTGGCGGCGAAGACGCGGATCGAGCGGACCCCGAGGTCGCGCAGAATCTGCGCGCCAAGCCCGATATCGCGCCATTCCTCATCCCGGCGCGCGGCCGAGCCGTGGCTCTCATCCTGCTCGGCTTGCAGCCGGTCGCGCGGACTTTCGCTGCTGGCGGGTACCCCCACCGCGCCTTCGCGCAGGTAGATGACGACGCCGCGGCCAAGCTCGGAGAATTGGCGGATCACCTGATCGAGGCGCGTACCGGTGCCGAAGACGTCGTCGATGATGTGTTCGCGGTGGATGCGAACCGGTACACCTTGGCCGTCGCCGATATCGCCGAAGATGATGGCGAGGTGCTGCATCGGATCCCAGGGCGTGGCGAAGGTGATCGCCGTCGCCTTGCCCGCCGGGGTGGCGATCGGGCGTTCGGCGAGACGCTTGACGAACTGCTCGCGGCGCTGGCGGAAGGCGATGATCTCGGCGACCGATACCGATTTCAGCCCGTGGGCTTTGGCGAATTCCTCCACGGAGGCGCCGCGCTTGACCGTGCCGTCGTCGTTGACCAATTCGCTCAACACTCCGACCGGCTCGAGCCCGGCCAGCCGGCAGAGGTCGACGGCGGCCTCTGTGTGGCCGGAGCGGGTGAGGACGCCGCCTTCGCGCGCCACCAGCGGGAAGACATGCCCGGGTCGCACGAAATCATCGGCGCTGACATTGCCGTTGGCGAGGGCACGCACGGTGTTGCAGCGTTCCTCGGCGGAGATGCCGGTCGTCAGGCCGTGGCGGAAATCGACCGAAACGGTGAAGGCGGTGCCGAGCGGCGCGTTGTTATCCGCGACCATCGGGCCGAGGCGCAAGCGATCGGCCTCCGCCTTGGTGATCGATGCGCAGACGATGCCGCTGGTGTGGCGGATGATGAAGGCGAGCTTCTCCGGCGTGGCGTGGCTCGCCGCGACGATGAGATCGCCCTCATTCTCCCGATCGTCATCATCGGTAACGACGACGATTTCGCCGCGGACGATGGCTTCGACGGCGGCGGCGGCGCGTTCTGTATCAAGGGTCATGGGTAAGTTGGCTCGGTCCCCATCTGGGCGCGATGGCGGAGATAGTGATCGGCAAGGACGCAGGCAAGCATCGCCTCGCCGATCGGCACCGCGCGGATGCCGACACAGGGATCGTGGCGGCCCTTGGTCGAAACCTCGATCTCCTCGCCGGCATCGTTGATCGAGCGGCGCGGCGTCAGGATCGACGAGGTCGGCTTGACGGCGAAACGGGCGACGATCGGCTGACCGCTGGAGATACCGCCGAGAATGCCGCCGGCATTGTTGGACAGGAACACCGGTTTGCCATCGGCACCGATGCGGATTTCGTCCGCGTTGGCCTCGCCGGTCAGCTCTGCCGCCGCAAAGCCGGCGCCGATCTCGACCCCCTTCACGGCATTGATCGACATCAGCGCTCCGGCGATGTCCTGATCGAGCTTGGCGTAGATCGGCGCGCCCAGGCCGGCCGGAACGTTCTCGGCAACCACCTCGATGGTGGCGCCGGCGGAGGAACCTGATTTGCGGATGCCGTCAAGATAGGTCTCCCACACCGGCACGATCTCCGGGTCGGGCGAGAAGAACGGGTTCTCGTCGACGGCGGCCCAGTTCCAATTGGCGCGGTCGATCGGATGTTCGCCGATGCGGATCAACGCGCCGCGGATGAGGATATGCGGAATGACCTTGCGGGCGATGGCGCCGGCGGCGACGCGCGCCGCCGTCTCGCGCGCCGAGGCGCGGCCGCTACCGCGATAATCACGGATGCCGTATTTCGCCTCATAGGTGAAGTCGGCATGGCCCGGCCGGTATTGGTGCTTGATCGTGTCGTAGTCCTTGGAGCGCTGGTCGACGTTCTGGATTTCCAGCGCGATCGGCGTTCCGGTCGTGATGTATCCATCTCCGTCTTCCTTGGGCATGACGCCCGAAAGAATCCGTACCGCGTCCGGCTCGCGGCGCTGCGTCGTGAAGCGCGACTGGCCCGGGCGGCGGCGATCCATCCAGCGCTGGATCTCGGGCTCGCTGATCTCGATGTTGGGCGGGCAGCCGTCGACGACGCAGCCGAGGGCCGGGCCGTGGCTTTCGCCCCAGGTCGTCACTCTGAACAGATGGCCGAACGTGTTGTGCGACATCGGGCGCTTCTAGGCTGGGCACCAACCGGCGTCAAACCGGCGGCGGCGTTCAGATCCAACGGCTCTCACCATTGCGGTGAATGAGCACCTTGTCTTGCGGCGCCGGCAGCGACGGGATCTCGGATTGCGGCGCGTCTGTGATGAGACCCTGGACGACGCGCGCAACCGCGCCATGCGAGACGGCGACGGTGTCGACTGCGATGCTGCCGAGCCACGCCGCGATGCGTTCAGTGAGCATGGCGTAGCTCTCGCCGCCCGGCGGGACATAGCCCCATTTGTCGGCCTGGCGAAGGCGCACATTGTCGGCCTGCTCGACGGCGAGCTCAGCGAGGGTGAAACCTTCCCAAGCGCCGAAAGTGATCTCGATCAGACCAGGGTCGATGCGGAAGCCGTCGGGCGGCAACCCCATTTCCCCGCGCATGATGCGCATCGTCTCGACGGCGCGGGCGAGCGGGCTGGAAACGAAATCATAGGATTCCACGCCGGGCACCTGACGCAGGGCGCGGCCGTTCCGCCGCGCCTGCTCGCGGCCCAGCTCGTTGAGCGGAATGTCTTTCTGCCCCTGCAGGCGACGCTCAACATTCCAGTCGGTTTCGCCGTGGCGGACGAAGATCAGCGCCGCGCCGGGAACGGCGGCCACTAGTCGCCGTTCACCGTCAGGTCGGGCGCTCCCGGGCTCTTCATGCCGATGATGTTGTAGCCGGCATCGACGTGATGAACCTCGCCGGTGACGGCACGCGACATGTCGGACAGCAGGTAAACGCCGGCGTCGCCGATATCGTCGACGGTGACGGTGCGCCGCAGCGGTGCGTTCTGCTCGTTCCATTTGAGGATGTAGCGGAAATCGCCAATGCCGGACGCGGCGAGCGTCTTGGCCGGCCCGGCCGAAATGGCGTTGACGCGAATGCCCGAGGGACCGAGATCGGCGGCGAGGTAGCGCACGCTCGCCTCAAGCGCCGCCTTGGCGACGCCCATGACGTTGTAGTGCGGGATCCATTTCTCCGCGCCGTAGAAGGACAGCGTCACGATCGAACCGCCATCCTGCATCAGCGGCTCGGCGCGGCGGGTGAGCGCCACGAGCGAATAGCAGGAGATATTCATCGTCCGGTCGAAATTGGCTTCGGTCGTGTCGACATAGCGGCCGGTCAGCTCGGCCTTGTCGGAAAACGCCACGGCGTGAACGAGGAAATCGAGCTTGCCCCAGCGGCGGCCGATCTCGGCGAACACCTCGTCCATGCTGGCCGGATCGGTGACGTCGCAATGGCCGACGAGTTCGGCGCCGATCTCGGCGGCCAGCGGTGCAACGCGCTTCTTCATCACGTCACCCTGATAGGTGAGCGCGATGTCGGCGCCCTGTTCGCAGCACGCCTTGACGATGCCCCAAGCCAGCGAACGGTTGTTGGCGACGCCAATGACCAAGCCGCGCTTGCCGCGCATCAACCCACCAGATTCCGCCATTGTCGCCGTCCTTTCCCGAAGGGCAGCCTCTATTGCATAGGGGCGCTAAGGCATCAAGCGAGGGTCGGCGGCATGAGGTGCCGGAATTCTCGGCATTCGGCCCGCGGCGATGGCGGGGCTCGACGGTCAATTCGGCGGCCGTTACGGTCGATTGCATGCCACCGCCGCAACAGCCCAACCGCCCCAACGCAGAAACGATCGCCGCCTTTGTTGACATCGTCGGCGAGGCCAATGCGATCGTCGATCCGAATTCATCGGCCGTCTTCCTCAATGAGCGCCGCGGCACGTTCCAAGGCCGCACGCCGCTGCTGCTGCGCCCCGGTTCGGTCGCCGAGGTTTCGGCCATCCTACGCCTCGCCCAGGACACGGGCACCGCCATCGTGCCGCAAGGCGGCAACACCGGCCTGGTCGGTGGCCAGATCCCGAGAGGCCGCGAAGTGGTGGTGGCGATGGAGCGCCTGGACCGGGTGCGCGAGGTCGATCCCGCCGGCGACAGCATGACCGTCGAAGCCGGCGTCACGCTCGCCAAGGCCCGGGCCGCGGCGGCGTCGGCCGGGCGCCTCTTCCCACTGGCGATCGGGTCGATGGAGAGCTGCCAGATCGGCGGCAATCTTTCGACCAATGCCGGCGGCATCGCCGTCCTGGCCTATGGCAACAGCCGCGACCTCGTGTTGGGGCTCGAAGTCGTCCTCGCCGGCGGCGAGGTGATCGACGGCCTGCGGGCGCTCCGCAAGGACAATGCCGGCTACGATCTCAAGCAGCTCTTCATCGGCGCCGAGGGAACGCTCGGCATCATCACGGCGGCGACGCTAAAGCTCTTTCCGCAGCCGCAGGGCAGATGTACCGCCATCGCCGGCGTCGGCGGCCCCACCGAGGCGCTCGCGCTCTTGCACATGGCCAAGGCGCGCGCCGGCTTTGAGCTCACTTCCTTCGAATTGCTGCCGCGCATCTGCATCGATTTCTGTCTCCGCCATTTGGACGGCGCCATCGATCCATTGCCGGCGCCACATCCCTGGTATGCGATCGCGGAAATCTCCTCCGGCCAATCGGCCGCGGCGGCGAAGGACGACATGGCCGCGATCCTGGCCGAGGCGCGCGCGAGCGGGATCGTGCGCGACGCAACCGTTCCGGCTCCCGAGGATGCGGCCACGATCTGGCGGATGCGCTATTCGATCAGCGACGTTCAGCGGCCCGAGGGCGTCTCGATCAAGCACGACATCTCCGTGCCGGTTTCTTCGGTGCCCGACTTCCTGGAGGCCGGGATCGAGGCGGTGACGATGCTCGTGCCGGGCTGCCGGCCGGTACCGTTCGGCCATATGGGCGACGGCAATATCCACTTCAATGTCAGCCAGCCCGAGGGCGGCGACGGCAACGCCTTCCGTTTGCGCCAGGGCGACATCAATCGCGCGATCTTCGATCTGGCCGCCCGCTACCATGGTTCCATCGCTGCCGAGCACGGCGTCGGCCAGATGAAACGCGACCTGCTCCCCGATGTGCGCAGCGCGGTGGAAATGGATGTGATGCGCCGGATCAAGGCGGCGCTCGATCCAAATGGTATTCTTAATCCGGGAAAGGTTCTGTGAACCCTGTCCGGTGCGAGCTTGCTAACCGTGCCCGGTGAACTCGGCGCTAACCCTCTCTCTAATCACTCAAATTTAACCGCGTCGATTAAGCAGACGCGAAGCCTCGTCGCGCATATTGGCGCCATCCGAGAAGCGGGAACCGCTCCGGAACAAAGTCCGGTCAACGGACTGACAGAGAGGCATGAAATTGAGGCGTCAAACAGCTCTCGACGGCATCGCCGTCGCGGGTGGCCAAAGGCTGGACCCGTTTGCACTCCCGGTGAGCTTTGCCGTGCCAATGGCCGGCAGGTCACCGGGGGGGGCAATCTCCGCAACTATCGACCGCGACCAAGCCATCGTGGCGCGGCCCGGCGGTCGATCGGTCGTGCCGATGCGCGCCTTTCGCGGCGTAGCGGTGCGGATCGCGGCAGACGAGGCCGGCGAGGTGGTCGCTTCGCTGGAACTGAACCATCCCGATTGCGAAATGTCGCTGACGCTCACCGTCGCCGAGGACCCGGCCGAACTTGCCGCGGATTGGAAGGCCTGGAGCCGTTGCCTTGGTCTACCGATGCTGCTGATCGAACCGAATGGCCGCGTCAGCTGCCCGGTCGAGACCTTGGGTCAGGTCGAAGTCGCCGCGCCGAAGCCGCGCCGGATGCATTCCTATTTCGCCGATCGCCGCCCGCGTTTCCTGGCGCGGCGGAAGACCGGATGGCGGAAGGAAGCCGAACGTTTCGTAGGCGAAGAGATCATCGCCCGCAACTAGATCAGGCGGCCGTCAGCACCGCGTCGGCGATCAGACCCGCCAGCAACACCAAACCGAATAGCCGGTTCGACCGAAACAGGCGGAGCGCCAGGGCGCTGTCCGCACTGCCGGTCCGCCATGCCTGCCAGCCAAGCTGGCCGGCACCCAACGTCAATCCGGCATAGGCAGCCGCGCCGGCGCCTGCGGCCGCCAGAGCAGCACCGAACAGGATGATCGCGCCGAGATAGAATAACGCCACCGCCATGCCGACGCGCGCGCCAAAGAGCCGAGCGGTCGAGTGGACGCCGATTAGCGCGTCATCCTCGATGTCTTGGATGGCGTAGATGGTGTCGTAGCCGATCGTCCACAGGATACCGCCGGCATAGAGCAGGAGCGGCGCGGCAGCGATCGCGCCGGTTTCCGCCGTCCAGCCAAGCAGCGCGCCCCAGGAAAAAGCGAGGCCGAGGCCGATCTGCGGCCAGTTGGTGACGCGCTTCAGGAACGGATAGAGCGCCACCACGCCGAGCGAAGCGAAGCCGAGCCAGATGGTGAGGCCGTTGAACTGCAGCAGGACGGCAAGACCCACCAAGGCCTGCGTAACGAGGAAGACGGCCGCCGCACGCGCCGTCACCTGACCGCTCGGTATCGGCCGGCTGCGCGTGCGCGCCACCGAGGCGTCGAGATCGCGATCGACGATGTCGTTGTAAGTGCAGCCGCCGCCGCGCATTGCGATGGCGCCGATGAGGAAGAGGACCATCGTCCACACGGACGGGAAGGACCGCCCGGCCGAATCGGCAGCGAGCGTCGCCGACCACCAGCAGGGCAACAGCAGCAGCCACCAGCCGATCGGCCGGTCCCAGCGCGCCAGCCGTGCAAAGGGACGCAGCCCGGCCGGTGCGAAGCGATCGACCCAATTGCCGCGCGGCGCATCGGGTATGGCCGTGTCGGCGGCGCCGGGCGGCTGGCGGTCGGGCATCAAAGTCGCTTTGCTGTCCAGTTCACTCGAGATTTCATAGGATGGTATCCGGCCTTGTGGGGAGGATGAAATGGGGCTCGACAGCTATCTTGCCTATCTGGCGGCTTGCCTGGCGATCACCGTCGTGCCTGGCCCGACGGTAACGCTGATCATCGCCAACAGCCTAAGCCACGGAACGCGAGCCGGCCTCCTCAACATCGTCGGCACCGAAATCGGCACCGCGTTCTTCACCACGATTCTCGCGGCCGGGCTCGCGGGTGTCCTCGCCGGCCTGGCCGGCTGGTTCGACTGGCTGCGTATCGCTGGTGCGCTGTATCTGTGTTGGCTCGGGCTGAAACTCATTCTCAAGCCGCCGTCCTTGACGCGCGCCGATGCCCCGCGCCCGCCACGCGGTGGCTTCGTCCTGCAGGGCCTGCTCGTCATCCTCAGCAACCCAAAGGCGCTGCTCGTCTATGGCGCCTTCATTCCGCAATTCGTCGATCCGTCCCGGCCGTCGGTCCCGCAGGTGGTGTTGCTCGGGGTCACCTTCATGGTCGTCGGCATGACCACCGACAGCATCTGGGCAATCGCCGTCGGTCGGGCCGGAAGCTCGCTCTCCCGTAGCCGGGTCCGGCTCATCTCCCGCATCAGCGGCATGTTTCTTGTAAGCGGCGGCATTTGGCTGGCACTGGCGCGGCGCTGACGCTGGACAGTTCGCCGTAGCGATTGTTTAAGCGGCGCAGGCACAAAGGGCGCTGCAGGGCATGAACATACTTCTCATCGGATCGGGCGGCCGCGAGCACGCGCTGGCTTGGAAGCTGGCGCAGTCGCCCAGGCTCAAACGGCTCTATGCCACCCCCGGCAATCCGGGCATCGCGGCCCACGCCGAGCTGGTGAGAGCCGATCCGTCCGATCACGCGGCCATCCTCGCCTTCGCCCTCGAAAATGCCATCGATCTTGTCGTCATCGGCCCGGAACAGCCGCTCGTCGCCGGCCTTGCCGACACGCTGCGCGAGGGTGGCATTGCCGTGTTCGGGCCGAGCGCGGCGGCGGCGCAGCTCGAAGGCTCGAAGAACTTCACGAAGATTCTGTGCGTCGAAGCCCACATCCCGACGGCGCATTTCCGCCATTTCACCGACGAAGCCGCGGCGGCCGAATATATCCGCTGGGAGGGCGCGCCGATCGTGGTCAAGGTCGATGGCCTTGCGGCGGGCAAGGGCGTGACCGTTGCTGAGACCGTAGAGGAGGCATTAGCCGCCCTTCCGGACGCGTTTGGCGGCGATCAATCGACGGGAATCGTCATCGAAGAAGCGCTGAGCGGCACCGAGGCCTCGCTCTTTGCCCTATCGGACGGCGACACCGTCATCCCGTTCGGCACAGCGCAGGACTACAAGCGCGCGCTCGACGGCGATCGCGGTCCGAACACCGGCGGCATGGGCGCCGTGTCTCCGGCGTCGGCGCTCTCGCCCGAGCTCACCGAACGGGCCATGGCGGAAATCGTCCGGCCGACAGTCGCGGCGATGAAGGGGCGCGGGACGCCGTTTCGCGGCGTTCTCTACGCGGGGCTTATGATCACCGCTGAGGGACCCAAGCTCATCGAATACAATGTCCGCTTCGGCGATCCGGAATGCCAGGTGCTGATGCCACGGCTCGAATCCGACCTTGTGGAAGTCCTGCTCGCGGCCGCCACCGGGCGGCTCGCCGAGGTGACGCCGCAATGGTCGGCCGACCATGCGGTGACCGTCACGATGGCCAATCCCGGCTACCCCGGCGTGTATGCGAAGGGAGCCGAAATCAAAAATATCGACATGGCGGCGGAAGCACCCGGCGTCACGGTGTTCCAGGCCGGCACCGCCAGCGACGGCGATCGGCTGCTGGCGACCGGCGGTCGCGTCCTCAATGTCACGGCCGTCGGCGCGACCGCTGCCGAGGCGCGCGAACGCGCCTATGCCGGCGTTGCGGCGATCGACTGGCCGGGCGCCTTCTATCGCAAGGATATCGGCGCCTAGCGACCCTTCATGCACCTGTTGATTTCGGCAGCGAGCACATCCGGCTCGTCGCTGCCGATGCGGTAGCGCCGGCCCGATTTGGTGCGCAGCTGGACGGCGTGGAGACCGCCGACATTGTAGAGCCAGCCCTGTGGCGTCAGATGCACGCCCCAGCCGTACCACCAACGGTTTCGCACCGGCTTGGCCTCCGAGAGGTCGGCGAGGCGGACACGCTTGCGCCAGAAGCCGCCGCGGAACGCCCATTCCACCGTCTCGGCGCCGACGGTCACGGTCAGCGTGGAAAATGTCCAGCCGATCCAGACGACCGGAATGAAGACGACAAGCATGAGCGGCACGAAGGCGGTGACGACCAGAAAAACGAGCGCCGCCGCGCCCAAAATGACGCCCGGCAGAATCCCGAAGCGTTGCGTATGGCTATACATCGCGCGCTCCTCTTGCGGCCCGCCCTTGAGTGGGCCCCGGCGCTTGGCTAGCTTCCGCACCGTCGATCGAAGCCGACGGGCTTGCGAAGCCGCGAATGCCGTCGTTCCTCAAACAGCCAAGGCATTGCCGACGGAGGCATGATGACATCGCAGCCGAAGACGAACAATCTCGACGCTTATTGGATGCCCTTTACCCCGAACCGCCAGTTCAAGGCGGCGCCGCGCATCTTCGTTGCCGCGGATGGTATGTATTACCGAACCGACGACGCGCGGCAGGTGCTGGACGGCACGGGTGGCCTGTGGTGCTGCAATGCCGGGCACAATCGGCCGCGTATCGTCGAGGCGATCCAGAAACAGGCCGCCGAGCTCGACTATTCACCGGCCTTCATGTTCGGCCACCCCAAGGTATTCGAGGTCGCCTCACGCGTCACCGGCTATTTCCCCGCCGGCCTCGACCGCATCTTTTTCACCAATTCCGGGTCGGAGGCTGTCGAGACGGCGCTGAAGATCGCCAACGCCTTCCACCGCGCCAATGGCGAAGCCTCGCGCTACCGTTGGATCGGCCGCGAGCGCGGCTATCACGGCGTCAATTATGGCGGCCTGTCGGTCAGCGGCCTTGGCCCCAACCGTAAGGCCTTCGGCCCGCTGATGGGCGGCGTCGATCATCTGCGCACGACGCATGATCTGTCGCGCAACGCCTATTCGCGCGGCCTGCCCGAGCATGGCGCCGAACTCGCCGACGAGTTGGAGCGCCTGGTGACGCTGCATGATCCGTCGACCATCTCCGCCGTGATCGTCGAACCGATCGCCGGCTCGACGGGCGTGCTCCTGCCGCCCAAGGGCTACCTCAAGCGCCTGCGCGAGCTTTGCACGAAATACGGCATCCTGCTCATCTTCGACGAGGTGATCACCGGCTTCGGCCGTCTCGGCACCCCCTTCGCGGTCGAGGCCTTCGACGTCGTGCCGGACATGGTGACAATGGCCAAGGGCCTCACCAACGGCGTCATTCCGATGGGCGGCGTCGCCGTGCAGGATCGCATCTACGAGGCCTTCATGACCGGGCCCGAGCATGTGCCCGAGATTTTCCACGGCTACACCTATTCCGGCAATCCGATGGCCGCCGCGGCGGCGGTCGGGACGCTCGACACCTATGAGGAGGAAGGACTTCTGACCCGCGCCGCCGAGATGGCGCCGGTGTGGGAAGACGCACTGCATTCGCTCAAGGGCCTGCCGCATGTCGTCGACATCAGGAACTACGGCCTCGTCGGCGCAGTCGAGCTTGCGCCGATCGCGGGGACGCCAGGAAAACGGGCGTTCGACATCTTCCTCGCCGCCTTCGCCGACGGGCTGCTGGTCCGCGCAACCGGCGATACGATCGCGCTTTCGCCCCCCCTCATCATCAGCGAGGCTGAGATCGGCAAGCTGACCGACATGCTGGGCGCCGTGTTGAAGCGACTGGCGTGACGGCCCACTTCACCGACCTCCGCGTCGACGGCAACCGCCTGTGGGCGAGCCTGATGGCGATGGCCGAGATCGGGGCAACGCCGGGCGGCGGCAGCAACCGGCTGACGCTGACCGCTCTTGATGGCGATGCCCGCAATCTCCTGGCCGAATGGTGCCGCGAGGCGGGCGCGGAAGTCCGTGTTGACAGCATGGGCAATATGTTCGCCCGCCGTGCCGGTACCGAGGCCTCGCTGGCGCCGGTGATCGTCGGCAGCCATCTCGACACGCAGCCGATGGGCGGACGTTTCGACGGCGTGCTCGGCGTCCTCGCGGCGCTTGAGATTCTCCGCACGCTCGAGGACGCGGATATCGCCGCGGAGCGTTCGATCGAACTGGTCAACTGGACCAACGAGGAAGGGGCGCGCTTTGCCCCGGCGATGATCGGCTCGGGCGCGTTTGCCGGCCTGCAGGATGTAAGCCAGGCGATGGACCTGAGGGACGCGGAGGGTCTTCGTTTCGGCGACGAGCTTGACCGGATCGGCTATCGGGGCGCCGCGTCTGTCGGCGGTCGGCCGGTCCACGCCTATTTCGAACTGCATATCGAGCAGGGCCCGATCCTCGAAGACGAGGGCCTCGACATCGGCGTCGTCACGCACGCCCAAGGCGTGCGCTGGCTCGACGTCACCGTCAGCGGCGCGGCCGGCCATGCCGGCACCACGCCGATGGACCGGCGGCACGACGCGCTGGTCGCCGCGGCCGCGATGATCGAGGCGGTGACGAAAGTCGGAGCGAGCCACGCGCCGGGCGTTGGCACCGTCGGCCAGATCCGCGCCGAGCCGGGCTCGCGCAACGTCATTCCCGGGCGTGTCGTCTTTTCGGTCGACCTCCGCCATCCCTTCGCGGCAACGCTGGGGACGATGGCGGAGGAACTGAAGGCGGCGCTCCGAACCGCGGCGCGCGAGGCCGGTGTGGCGGTCGCAATCGAAGACGTCCTTCATTTCGCGCCGACCGCGTTCGACGCGGCCTGTGTCGCCGCCGTGCGAGAAGCCGCGGAAATCTGCGGCTTCGGTCACCGCGACATGGTCTCGGGCGGCGGCCATGACGCCTGCAACATCGCCCGCATCGCCCCGGCGGCCATGGTGTTTTGCCCCTGTGTCGGCGGTGTCAGCCACACAGAGGCCGAGGCGATCACCCCGGAATGGGCGACCGCAGGCGCCAACGCTCTGCTGCAGGCAGTTCTGGCGAAAGCCGGCACCAGCGGTTAGACCGGCGCGCATGCATATCTATCAATCCCCGGTCGAGGCCGACGCAGCCCTGATCGAAGCGCTCGTGCCCGCCGTCATCGAAGCAGGTGCAGCGATCCTTCGCGTCCGCGCCGAGGGGCACACGGTCGAGACCAAGGCCGATATGAGCCCGGTCACCGCCGCGGACCGGGCCGCTGAAGCGATCATCCTGGCCGCCCTCGCCAAAGTAGCGCCGGACATCCCGGTCGTCGCCGAGGAGGAAGTGGCAGCCGGGCGCGTTCCCGATGTCGGCGGCTGTTTCTTCCTTGTCGATGCACTCGACGGGACCAAGGATTTCATTCGCGGCGGACCTGACTTCACCGTCAATGTTGGCCTCGTCCGCGACGGCCGGCCGGTGGCCGGGATCGTCGGCGCGCCCGCGTTGGACCGCGTGTGGGTCGGCACCGTCGGCGCCGGGGCACGGCGTCTCGATACCAAGACCGGCCTCTCCGAGCCGATCTGCGTACGCGAGCCGCCGGCCGACGGCATCGACGTCGTCGCCAGCCGTTCGCATCGCACGCCGGAAACCGATGAATTCATTGCCCGATTCCCGGGATCGCGAATCGTGGCGGCCGGCTCCTCGCTCAAATTGATGCGAATTGCGGAGGGAGTCGCCGACCTCTATCCGCGGCTCGGACCGACCTCGCAGTGGGACACCGCTGCCGGTGACGCAGTTTTGACCGCCGCGGGCGGCCGCGTTCTTGACCTTGATGGCGGCTTGCTCCCCTATGGCCCCAGCGACCGGAAAGACCTGCCCCACCCATTCCTGAACCCCTGGTTCGTCGCGACCGGTCAGGTCGACCCTTTCCCCGATCACCCTTAGGCTCTATCGGCGCGGCACCCCGAGAATGATGGAAAGCACGACCTCACCCGTCCTGCAGGTCCAGGATCTCAACGTTTTCTATGGCCCGAAACAGGCCGTCGCCGACGTCAGTTTCGAGGTGAGGCCGGGCGAGATCTTCGGCCTCCTCGGCCCGAACGGGGCGGGCAAGACCTCGACCCTGAGCGCCATCGAAGGGCTGCTAAAGCCGAAATCCGGATCGATCCATGTCGCCGGCATCGACCTTGCCGAAGACCCGCTGCCGGCACGGGCCAATATGGGCGTTCAGCTGCAGGCGACCAGTTTCCACGCCGATTTGACCGTGGCCGAAATCATCCGCCTTTACGCCGGCCTCTATGGCCTTTCGCTGAGCGGCGCCGACATCGACGGCATTCTCGGCGAGATCCAGCTCGGCGACGAAGCCGGCAAGCGTTTCGCCCAGCTTTCCGGCGGCCAGCAGCAGCGCGTGTCGCTGGTGATCGCGACGCTGCACCGGCCAATGCTGCTCCTGCTCGACGAGCCGACGACCGGCCTCGACCCGCAATCGCGTCGCCAGCTCTGGGCGAGGATCGAACGCCTTCGCGATTCGGGCCGCGCCATCATCCTGACAACGCATTCGATGGAGGAGGCCGAGTCGGTGTGCGACCGAATCGCGATCATCGATCACGGCACCATCCTCGTCAGCGCGCCGCCGGCCGAGCTGGTCGAGAAGTTCGCCGACGACCCACGCGTCAAGGCCGTATCGCGGGCCGGACGCGTGACGCTCGAGGACGTGTTCATCGGCCTCACCGGCAGCGAAATTCGCCCCTGACAGGAACGCACGGATGGAACTCGGCTCTCGCCAAACCGCAATTCCAGACGCCCTCGATGCAGAAGGTGCTGGGCTCGCTGCTGCGCGCCGACTTCACGGCCATGCTGCGACGCAAACGGGCAGCAGTCATGGCGATGCTGGTGCCGGTGCTGATTGTCGTCGCTTGGCAGGACATCGCCGCCGAGTACGGCGCCGCCTTTGCCTTCGCCTCGGCGATCACCATCGGCCTCGCCGCCAACGGCCTGATGGGCTACGCCATCAGCATCGCCCGCGACCGCGACCGCGGCGTGTTTCAGCGCCTGCGGGTCGCGCCGGCCCCCGGCTGGGCGATCATGACCAGCCGCATCATCGTGCAGCTGGCGCTGATCGTCGTGACGACGCTGGCCGTGTTCGTCGCCGGCGATATCTTCGACCATGTCACGCTGACGCCCACCGAATACGTCGCTACCCTGATTGCCGCCCTGCTCTCCGGGGCGGTCTATCTGGCGCTCGGCCAGGCCGTCGTCGGCCTGATCGCTTCGGCGGAAATGGTGAACACGACGACCCGGTTCATCTACATCCCCTTCGTTCTGATCGGCGCCATGGGCGAACTCGGGGCCTTGGGCGATGCCGTCAAGGAAATCGTCGCCTGGTCGCCCTATGGCACCGTGAAGGCCATCCTCAACGGCGCCATGGCTCCGGCTACCTGGACCACCGACACGACAATCGCACTGCTCGTCTCGGCGCTCTATGCGGCGGTGTTCCTGGCGCTGGGCATCCGCTGGTTCCGCTGGCAGGGACGCTAGTCGAGAGCGGTGGAAAGCTGTTTCCCGCGGAGGCCTTCTCGCGCGACATTTGCGGCCATGCGGCCGCAAAGTCGGGCACTTCGTGCTTGAGGCCGAGGCGGCTCCGCCCTAGCTTGCGCCCCGCAATCCGTGAGGCCGGGATTCTTCATGACGCGTCCGCTGACCCATCTGCAACGGCTGGAAGCCGAGGCGATCTTCATCATGCGCGAGGTCGCCGCCACCTTCGCCAAGCCGGTGATGATGTATTCGATCGGCAAGGATTCGTCGGTGATGCTGCATCTGGCGCGCAAGGCGTTTTTCCCCGGACCGCTGCCATTCCCTCTGCTGCACATCGATACCGGCTGGAAGTTCAAGGAGATGATCCGCTTCCGCGACGAGACGGCGAAGAAATACGGCCTCGATCTCATCGTCCACACCAATGAGGAAGGCCGCGCCAAGGGGATCAATCCCTTCGATTACGGCTCGTCCAACTACACGCAGGTGATGAAGACGGAGGCGCTGAAGCAGGCGCTGACGATGCACGCCTTCGACGCGGCCTTTGGCGGCGCCCGGCGCGACGAGGAAAAGAGCCGCGCCAAGGAGCGCATCTTCTCCTTCCGCTCGGCCAATCATGTCTGGGACCCGAAGAACCAGCGGCCGGAGCTCTGGTCGCTCTACAACACCCGGATCAGCCCCGGCGAATCGATCCGCGTCTTCCCGCTGTCGAATTGGACCGAGCTCGATATCTGGCAATACATCCTCGCCGAGGACATCCCGATCGTGCCGCTCTATTTCGCCGACAAGCGCCCGGTGGTGCACCGCTCCGGGCAGTTGTTGATGGTCGATGACGAACGGATGCGGCTGGAGCCCGGCGAGACGCCGGAGCTGAAGAGCGTCCGCTTCCGCACCCTTGGCTGCTATCCGCTGACGGCCGCGATCGAATCGGAAGCGACGACACTTGAGGAGATCGTCGCCGAAATGCTGATCGCGCGAACGTCCGAGCGGCAGGGCCGACTGATCGACCACGACGAGGCCGGCTCGATGGAGAAGAAGAAGCGCGAGGGCTATTTCTGATGGAAGGCGCCGTCACGCTCGACCGCAATGCGGTCGCCGAACTCCTGTCCGGCGAGAAGGATCAGGACCTTCTGCGCTTCCTCACCTGCGGCAGCGTCGATGACGGCAAGTCGACGCTGATCGGCCGGCTGCTGCACGATTCGAAGCGGCTTTTCGAGGACCAGCTACTGACGCTGCAGCGGGATTCGCGGAAGTACGGAACGACGGGCGGCGATATCGATTTCGCCCTCCTGGTCGACGGCCTTGAGGCCGAGCGCGAACAGGGCATCACGATCGACGTCGCCTATCGCTATTTCGCCACCGACCGCCGCCGTTTCATCGTCGCCGACACGCCCGGCCATGAGCAGTACACCCGCAACATGGCGACCGGCGCATCGACCTCCGATCTCGCCATTCTCCTGGTCGACGCGCAGCACGGCATCCTGACCCAGACCCGCCGCCACGCCTATATCGTGTCGCTGCTCGGCATCAGGCACGTAGTCCTGGCGGTCAACAAGATCGACCTCGTCGGCTTCGATCAGGGCCGCTTCAACGAGATCGCGGCGCAGTTCGAAGAACTCAGCGCCGAGCTTGGTTTCCGCTCCCAGACCGCCATTCCGCTCTCCGCCCGGTTCGGCGACAATGTGATCGCGCCGAGCCCCAATCTCGCCTGGTATGACGGGCCCCAGTTGCTCGATTATCTCGAGACCATCGAGGTGCGAACCGACGAGGCCGCCGCACCGCTGCGCTTCCCCGTGCAGCTGGTGAGCCGCCCGAACTCGGCCTTTCGCGGCTACGCGGGAACGATCGCCTCCGGCCGTGTCGCGCCGGGAGCGACCCTTGTTTCCGCCGCGACCGGGCAATCGGCCAATGTCGAGCGGATCGTCACCATGGATGGCGATCTCGAAGCCGCTGAGGCCGGACTGGCAGTGACGCTGACGCTCGACCGCGAGATCGATCTGTCGCGCGGCGACCTTCTCGTCGAGGCCGGCGCGCGGCCGGAGGTCTCCGATCAGCTGGCCGCGCATCTCATCTGGATGAGCGACCAGGAAATGCTGCCGGGCCGGTCATATCTCCTCAAGTCCGGAACGCGGACGGTCGGGGCGGCGGTGAGCGAGCTCAAGCATCAGGTGGATGTCGACAGCTTCAAGCCGCTGGCAGCCAAGACGCTCGGCCTCAACGATATCGGCTTCGGCAATCTGTCGCTGGTCGAACCGATCGCCTTCGATCCCTATGACGAGAACCGAACGACCGGCTCGTTCATCCTGATCGACCGCTTCACCAACGCCACTGTCGCGGCCGGCATGATCCGCTTCGGCCTCCGCCGGGCGACCAATATCCACCGCCAGGCGGTGACGATCGACAAGACCGCCCGCTCGGCGGCCAAGGACCAGAGACCGGCGATCCTCTGGTTCACCGGTCTCTCCGGTGCCGGCAAGTCGACGATCGCCAATCTGGTCGAGGAGAAGCTGCACCTCCTGGGTGCGCATACCTATCTGCTCGACGGCGACAATGTCCGGCACGGGCTTAACCGCGACCTCGGCTTCACCGATGCGGATCGCGTCGAGAACATCCGCCGCGTCGGCGAGACGGCGAAGCTCTTCATCGACGCCGGCCTGATCGTGCTGGTCTCGTTTATCTCGCCATTCCGGTCGGAGCGGCGCATGGCGCGCGATCTCGTCGGCGAGGGCGAATTCATCGAAGTGTTCGTCGACATACCGCTATCGGTCGCTGAGGAGCGCGATCCGAAGGGCCTCTATCGAAAGGCGCGCGCCGGATCGATCAAGAACTTCACCGGCATCGACAGCCCGTATGAGCCGCCGGAAAACCCGGATCTGCATCTGATGGCGGCGACCGAGACCCCGGAAGGGCTGGCCGAGCGCGTGGTGTCCTATCTCATGAGCAAAGGCTACGTGCACAAGCACCACGCCTGAGACAGGCGCTCAGTCGAGGATTTCGATCCGGATCGATCTGATGTCGACGGCGGTGCCGTCGCCTGGGACGCCCGGCTCGATCAGCAGATAATCATTGCCGTCGACGGTCCCCGCCGGAATGTCCCAGGTCGGCGTGATCACGCCGAAATCCGCCAGAAGCGGCGACAACCGCGGCGCCAGCGTCGACAGACCGCGGACATAGATGAAGCGGACCGCCTGCGCGGGTTGGCCGGGCGTGGCACGAGCTTCGATGACGAAGCGAACCTGATGGCCAACCAGACGGTTCGCCACCCCCGGACCGAGGACTGCCCGGGCCCCGCCCGACGTTGCGGAAGACGTGATCTGGACGTGGCCGCCGGCCGTATCGCCCTGATAATGGACGGGATTGTCTGCGCCGGCCTCGAACACGGTCGGATCGCCACCCTGGAAAACGATAATGCTATTGCCCGTGGCGACGGCTGGATTGGCGGCGGCGGGGTTGGTATTGGCCGTCGTGGCGGCGGTGCCATCGGCCGTTGTCGAACCCGATCCGAAGAGGTGCGGCAGGAACACATAGGCTGCCCAGCCGAACACGGCGACGGCGAAGATCAGGATGGCGACAACGCCGATACGACTGCGCCGGCGGCTTGTTTTCGGTCGCCGTTGCCGCGCCTGCTCCCGCGCGGCGGCCTTGGCCTTCCGGCCACGCGGGCGCTTTGCCTTCGGCCGCGCCAATTCTTCCTCGTCGGCAAGAGCATCGAAGTCGGGCGCGTGTATGTCGGGCTGCACCGCAAATGGCGTGGCCGCGTCTTCGTCGGCAAGATCAGGACGGGTCGGCGGTGATTGCCGCCGGCCGCGCGGAGAGCTTGGCGAAGCGACCGCTTCCGCCGCGTCACGGGGCGGCCTCAGGTCCGAACCGCGCCGGCGGCGCCGCGCTGGCCGCGCGCCGTCTTCGACAGACGCAACCCGATCGGGGCTTGGCAGATAGAGCGCCTGCCCAGCCTGCGCCCTTTCCGGTCGGGTCGTGGGCGGCGCCAGCAACATTGGCTCGGCACGCCCTGCGGCGACACCACGCGCGTCTAACTGGCTGGCGAGTTCGGCGATGGGATCGCCCGAGGCGGTCCTGCGGCCGCGCGAATTCCTGCCGCCGCTCCGCGGCATTGGCACGCCTGGACGGCGCTTCATCTGCTTCCGGCTCGGGCAACATGTCGTCATAGGCGGCCGAACCAGGCCGCTGCCTGGGCGCCCCGCGCCGCATGCGGAACATGCCCCGCCGGCCCGCCGGCGCTGCCTGAGCGCCATCTACTCCGTCGCTGCCGTCACGAAGGTCGGCATCGATTTCCGGCTCCGGGCGCGCGCTCGGCTCGACGCGCTCATCGTTGCGCCGACGGCGAAAGAGGCCGCGCTTGACCGGACGGGTGCCGGCGTCATCCAGCTCCGCCGCCAAGGGCGCGCTGGCCTCGCCAAAAGGCTTCGCCGCGGCGAACTGGCGGGCATCATGCCATTGGGCGCTGCCTTCGTCCCAAGCCATGTCGATGGCGGGCGAGCCCCACATCGGTTGGGGCGCGGGCGCATCCCAGGCCGGCAGCGGGCCAGCGTCCTCCACCTCGTCGGGCTCGGGCTCCGGCGCAGCCGGAGGCTCGTCTTCATAGTCATCATGTGTCGCTGCGGGCTCAGAGCGGCCGGCGTAGCGGCGCTCCCGCTGCGGTTGCGCCTCGCGCGCCTCATCATCCGCCTGCTGCTCATCCGCAACCTCCGTCTCGATGCGGTCGATTGCAGCGTCGAACGTACTGAGGCGGCTGTCGATTTCCGCTTCCGCAATGGGCGGCCTGTGGTTGCGTAATTTGCGCACCATCACTTCGCGCACATGCGCATAGACGCGGTCGCGCTGGCCGCTGTCCGCTGCCCCGACCCGATCCAGAGCGCTACGCAGGACGGTGTAGAAGTCTGTCATCTCGCTCCGGGCTGGCGGCCTCGTTCAACATATTGCAGCACCTTCGCCGCACTTGACGAGGGGGATGCGCGCAATTTGCTCGGCGAACCCGCGGGCGCGCCAGGCAATGCATGTGAAAGGCCCAAATCGGCGTATATATGGCAAAGCCGCGCTTTGCGAGCCTGGAAAACGGGGCCGGGCGCAAAGCGCTTGAATGCCCGAGCTATTGCCTTGGCCGGGCGCCTTCTTTGAACCGTCGTGTAGCGCCCTTATGTTCGGCGCCCACTTTCGGTAGAAGCCGACCGGCACATACAGAAACAAGGATTCGGGTGGGATTGATCCATGGCTGAACCCATTGGAGGCCTGCAAGGTGGCGCGATCTGGCGGCGTGTGCGGCGCCGGGTGAACCGCGCTGGCCGCCTGCTCACGGCAATGGGTGCGGTTTTGTTGGTGCTTGTCTTCACCGGCGTTATCAGCCTGCTCGGTGGTGCGCTTGCCTTTGCGGCGCTCATCGCGGCGGCGATCCTCGTGCCGCCGAGCGGCCCCTCCGGCCGCCGCGCCGACCGGCCTTCGGACGACACGCAAGGCGGCTTGCTGCCCGGGACGCGGCGGTTCGCTCAATCCCTGCCGGATCCATGCTTCATCCTGGCCGGTGACGGAACGGTTCGCTACGCCAATGATCGGGCGACTGCCGTCTTCGGGATCGAGGCCGGCGAGTTGCTGACATTCCGCCTCCGCTACCCCGAACTGATCGCCGCTTTCGGTCGCGTGACGCGAGGCCAGGGTCCACAACTGATTCAGTTCGACGAGCGGGTTCCGACGGAAAAGACCTTCTCCGCCTGGTTCGCGCCGCTCGATGGTCCGGACGGCGACGAGGGCTACCTCCTCATTCTCGACGATCTAACGCAGGCGCGGGCGACCGAAAGGATGCGGGTCGATTTCGTCGCCAATGCCAGTCACGAACTGCGGACGCCATTGGCGTCGCTGGCCGGATTCGTTGAGACGCTTCAGGGCGCCGCTAAGGACGACGCTGAGGCCCGCGGCCGATTCCTGACGATGATGCACGAACAGGCGACCCGCATGAGCCGTCTCATCGAAGACCTGTTGTCCCTCAGCCGCGTCGAGATGCGGGCCCATGTACGGCCGAGCGCGCTCGTCGACCTCGTCGCCATCCTTCGCCATGTCGTCGACATGATGGCGCCCTTGGCGAAGGAGATGGGCGTCACTATCGAAGCGCAGCTCCCGCCCGACAAGATCATGATCCAGGGCGACCATGACGAGTTGGTTCAGGTGTTCAGCAACCTCATTGAGAACGCCTGCAAGTATGGCCAGTCGGGCCAGCGCGTCATCGTTCGCGCCGACGCGGCGGACGGCAAGGGCCCCTGTTCGGCGTCGGTAATCGATTTTGGCCCCGGCATCCTGCCGGAGCATTTGCCGCGCCTGACCGAGCGGTTCTACCGCGTCGACGCCGACGAAAGCCGGCGCCATCGCGGCACCGGGCTTGGCCTTGCCATCGTCAAGCATATCATCACCCGCCACCGGGCCCGCCTGCAGATCGAGAGCCGGCCGGGCCAGGGCGCGCGCTTTGTCGTGCAGTTTCCAGATTCCGAGACGGTGCCCGACAGAGAAACGGAGAATACTCAATCGAGTCCGTCTCTTATGGCGTCATGAAACTGTTATCCTTCCGTCATATAAGAATTGCACGTCGTCCCTAGGGTCCAAAATGCAGCGACCCCAGCAGGGGTCATTTTGGATGACCCCAGTTCTGGGGTTTCAGCTAACAATCAGGAGACGTCAGGTGAAACCTTTCCTCCAATGGACCGTGGCCGGCTGCCTTGTTGCAAGTTCGGCAGTTGCGGCCCTTGCCGCCGATATTTCGGGGGCGGGCGCCACTTTCCCCTATCCGATCTATGCGGCGTGGGCGGACACTTACAAGACTTTGACCGGAATCGGCCTCAACTATCAGTCGATCGGCTCCGGCGGCGGCATCCAGCAGATCGAAGCGGGTACCGTTACTTTCGGCGCGACCGACAAGCCGCTCGGTGCCGAGGAACTCGATCAGTACGGTCTGGCCCAGTTCCCGACCGTCATGGGCGGCATCGTGCCGGTCGTGAACCTTCCGGGCATCGACGCCGGCCAGCTGGTGCTTGACGGCACCACGCTCGCCGACATCTTCATGGGCAAGGTTACGGCTTGGAACGACCCCGAGATCGCGGCCCTTAACCCGGGCGTCACCCTTCCCTCGACCGCGATCGCGGTTGTGCACCGCTCGGACGGGTCGGGCACGTCGTTCAACTTCACCTATTACCTCTCGGCCGTCAGCTCCGAATGGGCGAGCGAGATCGGTGCCGCCACTGCAGTGGAATGGCCGGTTGGCATCGGCGCGCCGGGTAACGAGGGCGTCGCCGCCAGCGTTGGCCAGACCGGTGGCTCCATCGGCTATGTCGAGTATGCCTATGCCCTGCAGAACGGCCTGGTCTACACCGACATGATCAACGCCGATGGCCAGCGGGTCGAGCCGACTGCGGATGCTTTCGCAGCAGCTGCCGCGAACGCCGATTGGAGCGGTACGCCGGGCTTTGGCGTTATCCTCGCCAACCAGCCGGGTGCCGGAACGTGGCCGATGGCCGCGGCGACCTTTATCCTGGTTTACAAGGAGCCGTCGGATCCGGAGGCCACCCTCGAAGTGCTCAAGTTCTTCGACTGGGCCTACGCGAACGGCGACGAGACGGCGCTCGACCTCGAATACGTCCCGATGCCTGACGCAGTCGTGTCCAGCATCCAGGGGATGTGGGCGTCGGACATCAAGGCTGCCGACGGCACCCCGCTCTACTCGATGCAGTAGCATCCAGCCACGTGGAGTGGGCGGAGGTTCCGCCCACTCCACCCCCTTACCGGCGGCCCGGGCCGGAACACTCAGCGGGCGCTCTTTGCGCGAAATCATTCACCCTTCAATGTCTCGCGGGTCGCCATGACTGATAAGACCGTCTCCGAGGGCTTTGGTGTCGCCAACGCCGACTACGATCGCTCCCCGACGGCTCGTCGTTTCCGACTAAGCGACGGTATCTTCCGCAACACGACGCGGTTTGCCGCTTTCATCGTCCTCGGTCTGCTCGCCGCAGTCATCATCTCGCTGATTATCGGCGGCTCGCCCGCCCTGTTTCATTTCCAGGGCAGCTTCTTCACCAGTGAACACTGGAACCCGGTCACCCAGGTATTCGGCGCCCTGCCCGCCATCTACGGCACGGTGATCACGTCGCTGATCGCGATGGTCATCGCCATCCCGATCGGTCTTGGCATCGCGATGTTCCTGACGGAAATCTGCCCGCCGATGCTGCGCCGGCCGATCGGCATCGCCATCGAACTTCTCGCCGGCATCCCCAGCATCATCTACGGCATCTGGGGCTTGTTCGTGCTGGCTCCGTTTCTGCAGAAGCATGTGCAGCCGTTCATCATCAATCTGTTCGGCGATGTCCCGGTGCTTTCGTCGCTTTTCGCCGGGCCGCCCTATGGCATCGGCATCCTGACCGCCGGGCTAGTGTTGGCGATCATGGTCCTGCCCTTCATCACCGCGATCAGCCGCGACGTGTTCCAGGTCGTGCCGCCGGTTCTCAAGGAGGCCGCTTACGGCGTCGGTTGCACGCGCTGGGAAGTTCTCCGCCGCGTCGTCATCCCCTTCTCGCGCAGCGGCGTCATCGGCGGTGTCATGCTCGGCCTTGGCCGCGCGCTCGGCGAAACCATGGCGGTGACTTTCGTCATCGGCAACGCGCACAGAATTTCGGCCTCTCTCTTTGCGCCCGGCACCTCGATCTCGGCGACGATCGCCAACGAGTTCCAAGAAGCGCTC
Organism: uncultured Alphaproteobacteria bacterium; assembly: GCA_963732865.1. GTDB lineage: Bacteria > Pseudomonadota > Alphaproteobacteria > Rhizobiales > Kaistiaceae > JADLGL01. Next base: position 341,104 of record CAVTBC010000003.1, read on the forward strand.
GGCGAATTCTACAAGTCGTCGCTGGTGGCGCTCGGTCTCATCCTGTTCGTGATCACGTTCGTCGTTCTTGCGGCCGCACGCATCCTGCTCGCGCGCACCAACCGCCGGCTGGGAGTGTAAGATGGCAAATCCCTATCCCGGGCGCCGCCGTCGCAACAACATCGCCTCAGGCGCAGCCATCGCCGCGGCGATCTTCGGTCTGAGCTGGCTGGCGCTGATCCTTGGGGTTCTGGTGTGGAAAGGTTTGAGCGGCCTGTCGCTCGACGTCTTCACGCAGATGACACCACCGCCGGGACGGGCGGGCGGCCTGCTCAATCCGATTGTCGGAAGTCTGATTATGACCGCGATCGCGGTGATCATCGGGACGCCCATCGGCATCCTCGCCGGCACCTACATGGCCGAATATGGGCGCTATGGCCGCATCACCTCGGTCATCCGGTTCATCAACGACATTCTGCTCAGCGCGCCGTCGATTGTGATCGGCCTGTTCGTCTACGAAATCCTGGTTGCCCCGCTTGGCCATTTCTCGGCCTGGGCGGGCGCCGTCGCCCTGGCGATCATCGTCGTGCCGGTCACGGTGCGCACGACCGAGGACATGCTGACGCTGATCCCCAACACGCTGCGCGAGGCGGCCTCTGCGTTGGGGACGCCGCGTTATGTGATCATCCGCAAGGTCGCGTACCGCGCCGCACGGGCCGGCATCATCACCGGCGTCCTTTTGGCGGTCGCGCGCATCAGCGGCGAGACGGCGCCACTTCTATTTACCGCCCTCAACAACCAGTTCTTCAGCACGGACGTCAACGGACCGATGGCGAGCTTGCCGATCGTGATCTACCGATTTGCCCTAAGCCCCTATTCGGAATGGCAGCACCTGGCGTGGACAGGAGCCCTGCTGATTACGTTGGCCGTCCTTGCACTGAGCATCGGGGCGCGCGTTCTAGGCCGGTCACGAGGTTCAAATGAATGACCCAACGGGCGAACCCACGAAGGTAATCGACGCTATGGATCAGAGTGTGAATGTCAGCGAGGGTCTGAAGAAGCCCGTGTCGGGCGGCAATCTGCCGGCCAGGGTCTCCGAAGGCGTCAATCTGCCGGAGAAGATCGCCGTGCGCGATCTCAAGTTCTATTATGGCGAAAACCTCGCGCTCAAGTCGATCAACCTGACGCTCTATGAGAACAAGGTCACGGCGTTCATCGGCCCGTCGGGCTGCGGTAAGTCGACGCTTCTGCGGGTTCTCAATCGCATCTACCAGCTCTACCCGCGGCAGCGCGCCGAGGGCCAGGTTCTGCTCGACGGTGTGAATATCCTCGATCCCAAGCAGGATCTGAATCTGCTGCGGGCACGGATCGGCATGGTCTTTCAGAAGCCCACTCCATTCCCGATGACGATCTACGAGAACATCGCCTTCGGCGTCCGGCTGTACGAGAAGCTGTCCAAGTCGGAGATGGATCAACGGGTCGAAGCGGCGCTCCGCCGCGCCGCCCTGTGGGACGAGGTCAAGGACAAGCTCGGCTCAAGCGGCCTCAGCCTTTCCGGCGGCCAGCAGCAACGCCTGTGCATCGCGCGGACGATCGCCACCAAGCCTGAGGTCGTCTTGCTCGACGAGCCAGCATCGGCCCTCGATCCCATCTCGACGGCGAAGATCGAGGAGCTGATCGACGAATTGAAGGTCGACTACACGATCGCCATCGTCACCCACAACATGCAGCAGGCGGCGCGCGTGTCGGAATTCACCGCCTTCATGTATCTGGGCGAATTGGTGGAATTCGACACCACGCCGCAGATGTTCACGGCCCCCTCAGATCAAAGAACTCAAGACTACATCACTGGCCGCTTCGGCTAGTGGCAAGGAGAGCACCAGGATGCCCGAGGCCCATACCGTCACCGGTTTCGACGACGAGTTGAAGGAGATAGGCGGCTACGTCGCCCAGATCGGCGGCATGGCCGAGCAGATGGTCGACCAGGCCATCGAAGCGCTTGGCAAGGCCGATACCGAATTGGCGGCCAAAGTGATCGAGCAGGACATCACGGTCGACACACTGCAGCGCGAGGTCGAGGAAAAATCGATCATGATGATCGCCCGCCGTCAGCCGATGGCGCGCGATCTGCGCGAGATCGTGGCGGCGATCCGGATCGCCTCCGACCTCGAGCGCGTCGGCGACCTCGCCAAGAATATCGCCAAGCGGGTGCTCGCCCTGCAGGGGCAGTTTCAGCCGCAATCGCTGATGCATGGCGTCGAGCATCTCGCCGAACTCAGCCTCGAGCAGTTGAAGAACGTCCTCGACGCCTATGGCCGCCGCGACGTGAAGCAGGCGCTCGCGGTGTGGCAGCGCGACGAGGAGATCGATGCACTCTACACCTCTCTGTTCCGCGAACTCCTCACCTATATGATGGAGGATCCGCGTAATATCGGCTTCTGCACCCACCTGCTCTTCTGCGCCAAGAACATTGAGCGGATCGGCGACCACGCGACCAACATTGCCGAGACGGTGCACTACCAGATCACCGGCGTCACGCTGACCGACGAGCGGCCCAAGAACGACAGATCAGTCATCGCGACGGCGGACTTGCCGCAGACCGATGACTGACCGGTCCGTTGTCTGAGCCGCGGGAGCCAGAGGAGAAATGTCGATGACTCCGCGCGTCATGATCGTTGAGGACGAAGAGCCGCTGACGACGCTGCTTCGCTATAACCTCGAAGCGGAAGGCTACGATGTCGACGCGTCGATGCGCGGCGACGAGGCCGAACTGAAGATCCGCGAAAGCGCGCCCGACCTCTTGCTGCTGGATTGGATGCTGCCCGGCGTCTCAGGCATCGAGCTGTGCCGCCGCCTACGCCTGCGCGAGGAAACGCGCGAGTTGCCGATCATCATGCTCACCGCCCGCGGCGAGGAGACGGAGCGCATCCGCGGTCTTGCCACCGGCGCCGACGACTATGTCGTCAAGCCGTTCTCGGTGCCGGAATTACTGGCCCGCGTGCGCGCCATCCTCCGCCGCATCCGCCCGGAGACGATCGCCTCGATCCTGCGCAGCGGCGACCTTGAACTCGACCGGCAAACGCACCGCGTCCGTCGCAGCGGCCGCGAAATGCATCTTGGGCCGACCGAGTACAAGTTGCTGGAATATCTGATGCAGAGCCCTGGCCGGGTGTTCTCGCGCGAGCAATTGCTCGACGGCGTCTGGGGCCGCGAAGTCTATGTCGATGAGCGCACGGTCGATGTCCATGTCGGGCGACTGCGCAAGGCGATCAACCGCGGCCGCGCCAAGGACCCGATTCGTACCGTTCGCGGCGCCGGCTACGCCCTCGACGAGCAGTATGACGGCTGAGGCCGCTAGCTGCGCAGCGCCGCGCCCGTCGCCTTGGTGACGGCCGCGACAATCTTCTCCGACACCGCATCGATCTCGGTGTCCGTCAGCGTCCGCGCGGTCGGCTGCAGCGTCACCTCGATGGCGAGCGATTTCTTGTCCGGCCCGAGGGAAGCGCCTTCGAACAGATCGAAGACGGCAACTGCGGCAACGAGGTTGCGGTCCGCTCCCTCCGCCGCGCGGACGACGCTTGCGGCGGCGACCTTGCGATCGACAAGGAAGGCGTAGTCGCGCCGAACTGGCTGCAGGTCGACCAGATCGAGCGGCGGTTTGGTCCGGGTCGCGCGCGCCTTGGGCTCGGGCAGCGCTTCGAGGATCGCTTCGAAACCGACGAGCGGACCGGCGATATCAAGTTGCTCGAGGACCGAAGGATGCAACTCGCCGAAATGGGCGAGGACATTCTTCGGGCCGAGTTGCACAGTGCCGACCCGACCGGGGTGGAACCAGTCTGGGCCCTCGGCGACGATCTGCAGCCTCGCCGTCGGAGCGCCCAGCGCATCCAGAAGCGCGAAGAGATCGGCCTTGGCGTCGAACACGGTCACCGGCCCTGCCGCGCCGGACCAATGGCGACCGCCGCCGGCGACGCGGGCGGTGCCCAGGCGAATGCCGGTCGCGGCAGTGAACTGATCCTCCGGCCGGTCGCCGCGGTAGATCTGGCCGACTTCGAACAGGCCGAGATCGCCGAAGCCGCGATCGGCGTTGCGCCTGGCCGCCGCCACGAGGCCCGGCAGCAGGCTCGGCCGCATGTCCGACATATCGGCCGATATCGGGTTGACGAGCGACAGCGATACGTCGCCGCCGCCAAATGCCTTCGCCTCGGCCTCCGACACGAACGACCAGGTGATCGCCTCGGCGAGGCCGGAGGCGGCGAGGACGCGCTTAGCGTGGCGCGTCCGCCTTTGGCCGATCGTCAGGACCGGAGGGGCAACGCCACCGGCGCGCGACATCGGCGTCGACGGCACCTTGTCGACACCGACGATGCGGACGATCTCCTCGACAAGGTCGGCCTTGCCTTCGACATCGGGGCGCCAACTCGGCACGACGACGCTGAGCGCCCGACCCTGTGCGGCTGAAGCTTCGAAACCCAGTGCGCCCAGAATGGCGAGCATCTTCGTGGTGGGCACGTCGATGCCCGCGAGCCGGCGAACTTCGGTTGCCGGGAATTCGATTGTGCGGCGCGGATCGGGCACGGTCCCCGCGACGGTGACATCGCTCGCCTCGCCGCCGCATAGCTCCAGCACCAGTCGCGTCGCAAGATCGAGCCCGGGCAGCATGAAGGCCGGATCGACGCCGCGCTCGAAGCGGAAGCGGGCGTCCGAGTTAATGCCGAGCTGCCGGCCGGTGCGGGCGATGTTGAGTGGTTCCCACAAGGCCGATTCGATGAGGACGTCCGTCGTCGCGTCGGTGCAGCCCGACGCTTCGCCGCCCATGATGCCGGCGAGCGACTCGACGCCATTGTCGTCGGCGATGACGCACATCGAAGGATCGAGCTTGTAGCTCCGCCCATCGAGCGCCAGCAGCTCCTCGCCGTCACGGCCGCGGCGGACGACGAGATTGCCGGCCACCTTGGCCGCATCGAAGACATGCAGCGGACGGCCGCGATCGAAGGTGAGGAAGTTGGTGACGTCGACAAGGGCGTTGATCGGGCGGAGGCCAATCTCGAGCAGGCGCCGCTGGAGCCATTCCGGCGACGGGCCGTTCTTGACGCCGCGCACCAGCCGCAGACCGAAGGCCGGACAAAGCTGCTCGGTGTCACCGAAATCGAGGGTGACGCCGGCGGGACAGGGGAACCGGCCGGCCATGACAGCAACCGGTGGCGTCTTCAGCTTGCCAAGGCCGGCGGCGGCGAGATCACGGGCGACGCCCGAGACACCGAGGCAGTCGGGCCGGTTGGGCGTCACCGCGATGTCGATGACTGGATCGTCGAGCTTCATCCAGGATGCGTAAGACGTGCCGACCGGCGCATCGTCGGCAAGCTCGATGATGCCCTCATGCGCATCGGAGAGGCCGAGCTCGCGCTCGGACAGGAGCATGCCGTGCGATTCGACGCCGCGGATGGTGCCGACCTTGAGTTCGACGCCGGTGCCGGGAATGTGGCTGCCGGGCGGTGCGAAGACGCCCTTGATGCCGGCGCGGGCGTTGGGCGCGCCGCAGACGACCTGCACCACCGTCCCGTCGCCCGGATCGACGGTGCAGACGCGCAGGCGGTCGGCATTGGGATGCTGCTCGGCAGTGAGGACGGCGGCAATGCGGAACGGCGCCAGGGCCTTCGCCTTGTCCTCGACGCTTTCGACTTCGAGGCCGATCCGCGTCAGGGTATCGGCGATTTCGCCGACCGTGGCCGTGGTGTCGAGATGCTCCTTGAGCCAGGACAGGGTAAATTTCATTGGCCGGCTCCGGCGCGCGTCTCGTGTTGGGTCTCAGTCTGCTCGACCATTGGCCGGCGGAAGAAGCGGTAGCGCAGCAGCAGCGGGAAGCAGATCGCGGTCGTCAGCGCCGAAAGCACGGGGCTGAAGGATGTCCGCCAATCCTCATCTAGGGCGATCGTGACCCCCTTCACATAACGCATACGGTTGCCGGCAAGTGCGTGGTGGTTCTGCTTGTTTTTCCGTACGAGCCGACCGTTGAGCGGCCCCCGCGGCATCAAGGGCGTGAGCGCTTCCGGTACGCCGAGGACCAACGCCTCGTCGTAGCGGACGCGGACATAGGAAGATCGGTTGCGAAGGCCGAAGATCTCGGCGGTGACATTCGCTGCCGACCAGGCCAGCGATACCTTCACCGTCTTGCTGAGATCGGCCCAGAAAGACGGCGGCTGGTTCTTGCGCACACGGTCGCGCAGAAACGACCACACCACGCCGCGTGGATCGCGGACGAGATGGACGAAGGTGAAATCGACGTCGAGGTGGCGCTTGAGATAGCCCGGCGCGAAGGCCTGGCGCAGCGCCGTCTTGGACGAATTGACGAAGACATTGTGCTCGGTGCCCCCCATCACGGCCTCCAGCATCATGAGATGCGTCTGCCGGTCGACATTGCGCGGCGTCTTGACGGCGGGAATGGTCGGCACGTTGCGCCATACCGGGCAGCGCCGCAGCTTGTGCCCGCAGGTGCAGCGCAGGTCCTTCTTCCAGCGCTGCAGCCGCCTTGCGGTGCGGACGACTTCGCCGAGATAGAGCGTGCCCCGGCGTTGGGCCATGACACGGCCGAACAGCGTCGAACCGCTGCGCCCATAGCCGCCGATATAGACGAGGCGGCGACGGCGGCCCGGCCGGGGCGCCGCCGGAAGCCCAGCGTCATCATTCATGCGCTGAGGCCCCCGGCGAGGGTCGGCATATCGAGCGGGCGGAAACCATAATGGCGCAGCCAGCGGATATCGGCGTCGAAGAAGGCGCGCAGGTCCGGCATGCCGTATTTCAGCATGGCGATGCGATCGATGCCCATGCCCCAGGCGAAGCCCTGATAGCGGTCCGGGTCGATGCCGCCATGGCGCAGCACGTTGGGATGGACCATGCCGCAGCCGAGGATCTCCAGCCAGTCGTCACCCTCGCCGAAGCGGATCTCATTGCCGATGCGGTGGCAGCGGATGTCGACTTCCATGGACGGCTCGGTGAAGGGGAAGAAACTCGGGCGGAAGCGCATCTGCACTTCCTTGACCTCGAAAAAGGCCTTGCAGAACTCCTCGAGCGTCCATTTGAGATGGCCGATATGTGCCGTCTCGTCGATCACCAAACCTTCGAGCTGGTGGAACATCGGCGTGTGGGTCTGATCCGAATCGCAGCGATAGGTCCGCCCCGGAATAACGACGCGGATCGGCGGCTTCTGGCTCTGCATCGTGCGAATCTGCACCGGCGATGTATGCGTGCGCAGGACAAGCCGCTCGCCGTCTTCCTTCGGCTTGAGGAAGAAGGTGTCATGCATCTCGCGGGCGGGGTGGCCTTCGGGAAAATTGAGCGCGGTGAAATTGTAGTAGTCGGTCTCGATATCCGGCCCCTCGGCGATGGCAAAGCCGAGATCGGCGCAAATGGCGGTGATCTCGTCGATCACCTGGCTCACCGGATGGATGCGGCCCGTGTCGAGCGGCGATGGCCGCACCGGCAAGGTGACATCCGCTGTTTCGGCGGCAAGCCGCTGCGTCAGGGCCCCGCGCTTCAATGTCTCACGGCGCGCCGATAGCGCCTCGCCGATACGATCCTTAAGGCCGTTGAGACGCGGCCCGGCTTCCTTCCGCTCCTCCGGCGACATCGTCCCGAGGGTCTTTAGAAGCTCGGAGACCGATCCCTTTTTGCCGAGGGCGGCGACGCGCACGGCTTCGAGCGCCGCCTCGTCACCAGCCGCGGCAATGGCGCCGCTGACCTCGCGCTCAATCTCGTCGATGTCGGGCAATGAGATGCCCTCCCCGGATGCCCGTTCAATCGTCATTGCCGGACGAATCCGGCAATCCATCTATCTCTGCTGCATGGATGCCCGGATCAAGTCCGGGCATGACGAAGAGCGGGAAACACCAGCAGTTTGCCGCTGCTGGCTGGAAGCCGGACTAGCCGAGCGCGCCCTGTGCCCGTTCGACCAACGCCTTGAACGAGTTCCGGCTCGTGGACGGCGAGATCGGCCAGCATCTTGCGGTCAACCTCGATCCCGGCCTTGCCGAGGCCGTCGATAAATCGGCCATAGGTGAGGCCGTTCATACGCGCGGCGGCGTTGATGCGCTGGATCCAAAGGGCGCGGAAAGTGCGCTTGCGGTTCTTGCGATCGCGGTAAGCATATTGGGCTGCCTTCTCGACGGCCTGCTTGGCGACGCGGATGGTGTTCTTGCGGCGGCCGTAATAGCCATCGGCGCGCTTCAGAACCTTCTTGTGGCGAGCATGGGCGGTGACGCCGCGCTTCACACGGGACATGGCGTTTCTCCTTCGGGAATCGCGTCAGGCGTTGGGCAGGAAGAACTTCTTCACAATCTTCGCGTCGGGCTCGGCCATGATGGTCGTGCCGCGGGCGTTGCGAATGAACTTGCTGCTGCGCTTGATCATGCCGTGCCGCTTGCCGGCCTGGGCAATGACGATCTTGCCGCTCCCGGTCACCTTGAAGCGCTTCTTGGCGCCGCTCTTGGTCTTCATCTTGGGCATTTCGCTCTCCGCAGAGGTCGGCCGCCTGGCGGCGCCTCAAATCTGTTCTGGTGATAATCGAGCTTCCACAAACCGCCACGGCATGCCCTACAGGCCGGGCGGCGGGAGACGCGGCGTTATAGGGGGCCGCGCGACCCGAGGCAAGCGGCGGAGATGAGCGACATTCAGTCCCGCACGCGCCGGAACAGACCGGGATAGTCGACCACCAAGCCGTCTTCATCGACCTCCAGTTCAGCCTGAAAGCCGGAATCGAGGCTTTCGAACAGATAACGCCGCATCGGTTCGATACAGGTGTAGCGCTGCTCCACGGCCTTCGGCCGGAAATCGGGGGCGCTGAGATGCGCGACCATCATCTCCTTGGCCTCGCCGGCTCCAAGCTTCAGCCGTCGGATCGGCAGACTGTTAGTCAAGGGGGTGAAGGCGAGATCGATGTCCAGACAGGGCGACAGTTCGGGAATGTGCTGGTCGCTGGCGCCGCGGTTTGCATCGCGCCAGCTGCCGCTGCGGTGGTGGAGAAGGATCGACGACGAGACGGCATCGATTGGAAACAGGGCGAGGCTGATGAAGGACCAGTCGGGCGAGAGATTGAGATAATAGGTCAGGCCGAATGGTGCGCCTGCGGCACCCGCAACGACGCCATGGACGGCGACGAAACCGGTGTCGGCTATCTCAATCCGGTTGTGTTCCAGCCCGGTGCCGGTCCAGGGCGTCCAGCGAACGGTGCGTTCGAGGGCCATGGCCGCGAGGCGCCGCTTAGCGCGGCGCCAGCACCATCACCATTTGCCGGCCTTCGAGTTTCGGCTCGGCTTCGACCTTGGCGAGGTCGAGCGTTTCGACCTTCACGCGGTCGAGCAACTGCGCGCCAAGTTCCTGATGCGCCATCTCGCGACCGCGAAAGCGCAGCGTCACCTTGACCTTGTCGCCCTCGTCGAAGAAGCGCTTCATCGCCTTCATCTTCACGTCATAGTCGTGAATGTCGATGTTCGGGCGCATCTTGATCTCCTTGACCTCGACGACCTTCTGCTTCTTGCGCGCCTCGGCCGCCTTCTTCTGCGACTGATATTTGAAGCGGCCGAAGTCCATCACCTTGCAAACAGGCGGGACGGCATTGGGCGAGATTTCGACGAGATCGAGACCGGCCTCTTCGGCGAGGCGGATCGCCTCTTCCGTGGGCGTTGGACCGAGATTTTCTCCCTCCGCGCCGATCAGTTGAACTTCAAAAGCGCGTATGTCGTGATTGACGCGCGGTCCCTCTTTGGTCGTAGGGGGTGCTCTGTGGGGTCGACGAATGGTTGCGTTCTCCTCTTGTCATTTCGGATAGTCGGCTACAAACGATGCGGCCCGAAGCATGGATGGCAGGCTCTCGGCCCGGCCCGGCACGGGTCCACACGGAAACACTTGTGGCGGTGAGGGTCCGAAGTCAACCGCAAGGGCAAGCCTGTCCTTAATTTGCGGCTGTGCTGTGGCAGGTCTGTCGCGCCGCGAGACAGCCAATTCGCTGCAATTATTGAGGGAGACTCCGCCATGACCGACGAAATCGCGTGGCTGACCGTCGGCATGGACAAGCGCCGCGTTGCCACGATCGCGCGGGCAGGCAGCGCCCCCGGTATTGTCTGGCTCGGCGGCTTTCGCTCCGACATGATGGGCACCAAGGCCGTGGTGCTGGACGCCTACGCCGCCGAAAAGGGCATCGCCTATAGCCGCTTCGACTATTCCGGCCAGGGCCAATCGGAAGGCGTCTTCGAGGACGGTACGATCTCGCGCTGGCTGGAGGACGCCGAGGCGGCCTTCGCGGTGACCGCCGGCCCACAGATCCTTGTGGGCTCGTCGATGGGCGGCTGGCTGTCCCTGCTCCTTGCGGATGCGGAGCGCCGCAAGCCGGGCGGCGGGCGGGTTGCCGGATTGGTGCTGATCGCCCCTGCCGTCGACATGACCCGGGCGCTGATTTGGGACGCGATGCCGAAGGCGGCGCGACGGGAGCTCGCCGAGGCCGGCATCTACTACGCGCCGAACGCCCATGGCGGCACGCCCGTGCCGATCACCAAGACGCTGATCGATGACGGCGAAAAGCACCTGTTCGGCGACCGCCTGATCGAGGTCGGCTGCCCGGTGCATATCCTGCAGGGCATGCGCGACGCCGAGGTGCCCTGGCGCGACGCCAATGGGTTGGTCGAGCGTCTCGCCAGCGACGACGTGGTGCTGACGCTGGTGAAGGACGGCGACCACCGCCTCTCCCGGCCGGAGGACCTTGCCCGCATCCGCGACGCGCTGGACGAGCTGATCGCAGTGATCGGGGAGTAGCTAGCCCTTGAGGCGGACCTTGGTGGCGAGAGGTCCGGTGTCGCCGATATCCTCGACATAATAGACCTCGGCGCCGCGGGTCAGGGCGTCGAAATCGCCGTTGAGCAGACTGTTGCGGTGGAAATACAGGAGACCGCCCTCGGCCGTCATCAGGAAGCCGTGGTCGTCCTCGGCATGCATCTCGGCTACCTGGCCGAGATATTGATTGGCCTCGTCATGATGCGGCTGCTTGGTGCGGCGGCTGCGCTGTTCCTTAAGCTCCAGCAATTGCCGTTCGGCGATGCGGAAGGCCTCGTGGATGGAGTTGCGCAGATCCGGTGTCTGGAAGCGCCGCTGCATATGCGCCGGCTCCGGCGCGATGATGAGATCGGCATGACCGGGAATGCCCAGTTCGATGCGCACGGTCGGCGGCACGCCATGCGCCTGGTTCGAGCGCTCGATCTTGACGCGGCAGGCAGTGAGCCGCCCATACATCTTCTCAAGCTTGGCGACCCGCTCGCGGACCTCGGTTTCGGCCCATTCGGTGGAATCGACGTGGTGGAAGGCAAGCTCAAGCGGCACTTGCATGGGGCACTCCTCAACTGGAACGTTCTTATCTGAGATTAGGGTGCCCGGCGCCGGGCGCAAGGCGCGATCAGCTCAGGCCTGCGCGCCGCCCTCGCCCGACTGCCACAAAGCGGCAAGGCCCTCGCGGTAGGTCGGATAGGCGAATTCCAGGCCAAGCATCTGTTTAAGCTTGCGATTTCGCACACGCTTGTTCTCGCCATAGAAGGAGCGCGCCATCGGGGTCAGCTCAGCCTCGGCAAACGGAATTTCCGGGGGCGGCGTAACCGCCATGAGGCCGGCGGCGTAGGCAACGACATCCTGCGCCGCCGCCGGCTCGTCGTCGACGACGTTGAAAACGCCCTCCGCCTTTCGCGCAAAGGCCGCGTCGATCGCGGCGGCGATGTCGCCGACATGGATGCGATTGAACACCTGCCCCGGTTTGACCAAGCGCCGGGCGGTGCCGTCGGCGAGGTTGGCGAGGGCGTTGCGGCCCGGGCCGTAAATGCCGCCGAGGCGGAGGATTGCGAGCGGCTTGCCGGCCATCTGGGCCAGCCACTGCCATCCACGCTCCGCTTCCAGCCGCGCCACCGAGCGGCGGCTCGCAGGATCGGGGACCGTCTCCTCGTCGACCCAGGCCCCGCCATGATCGCCGTAAACGCCGACGGTCGAGAGATAGACGATGATCTCCAGCCGCGGCGCCGCGGCGATCGCGTCACCCGCCATGGCGAGCACGGGATCGCCGGCATCGCCGGGCGGGATCGACAGGAGGATATGCGTCGCGCCTGCGATCGCGCCGGCCAGTTCGCCCGAGGGGGCGTTGCCGTCGAAAGCGACGGTCTGCACGCCCCTGCCCTCCCACTCCGCTGCGGCCTCGGGCGAGCGCGCCGTGACGGTGACCCGATCGCTGCGGTCGCGCAGCCTGGCGATTGCCGCTGAGGCCGCGTAGCCGGGGCCGAAGACGAGGAGCTTCACCGGCGGCGAAACGGCCCGCGCCGACGCCCGTGATCGATCTCGAGCTGGCCGACGGACAGATGCTCGATGCGGACGTCCCGGGCGACGACCCGACCGATGGCCAATGCGCCGATGGCGAACGCGCCGAGCGCCGCAACGCCCAGGACCGTCGCGCCGAGCGCCGTGCCGCCGATAGCCATGCCCGACCGGGCATGGCGCGGCGATGCCATTTCTATCAGCCCACGGCGCGCCAAACGTTCCACGCGATGCAGTGTCGTCATCGGTTACCCTCCGGTGTTGCGCGTCCCGCCTTCACCCGGCCTGCGAAGGTGTTTGACCTTGCGTCCGGCAGCGGAGTCCTCGATCAGGATAACAAGGCGGCGGGTGCGCGTCTCCTCGCGCTTGGCGCTGACCACCCACCAGACCGCCGGATGGCGGTAGGATTTCGGCATGGCGGCGAAATTCGCCCACGCGATTTCGGCCGCCCTGAACAGCGCCTCTTCTTCAGGACTGAGGGCCGCATCCTTGTTCTCAAAGGAATAAGACCGCTCTTTCGTCTGGTCGCGCTGCTCGAACGTCTTCAAGCCGGCGGCCGCCATGCGGCCTTCCTGCTTCAGTTCCTCCGCCCGGCGGATGTTCACCGCACTCCAGATGCTTTTCGCCTTCCGCGGCGTGAAGCGGATGGTCCAGCGGCGGCCGTCGACCGTTTTGCGGACACCGTCGATCCAGCCAAAGCAGAGCGCTTCATCGAGCGCCTGGCGGTAATTGATGCCTTCGAGGCCCGAACCCGCTTTGATCAGGCCAAGAAGGATGGCATCGGTCGACGCGTGATGGCGCTCCAGCCAGACCCGCCACTCGGCGGCACTTGCGAAGTAGACCGGTTCGCTCATGCGAGCGCCCGCCATTCGTCGCGCACCCCGTCGTCCATCTCACGGTCGAAGTGCTGCGCGCGCAGTCCGGCGGCCGCGCCGCGATCGAGCTCTCCCAGCGCCCAGACTGCCGCACCGCGAACCAACGGCGACGGATCATCAAGCAGGTGTTCGGCTTGCTTAGCCAGATTCGCATCGCCGGAATTGCCGATGGCGATCAGCACATTGCGGATGAAGCGGTGACGACCGGCGCGCCTGACAGGTGAGCCGGCGAAGAATTGGCGGAAGGCCGCATCATCGAGCGCCGCCAGATCCGCCAGGCGCGGAGCCTCGAGATCGGCGCGCGCGGCAAGCTTGGCCTCGCGTCCGGTCTTGGCGAAGCGGTTCCAGGGGCAGACCGCGAGGCAATCGTCGCAGCCGAAAATGCGATTGCCGATGGCCTTGCGGAATTCGCGCGGGATCGGCCCGTCATGCTCGATCGTGAGGTAAGAGATGCAGCGGCGCGCATCGAGCTGATACGGAGCCGGGAAAGCGGCTGTCGGGCAGGCGTCGAGGCAGGCGCGGCAGGTGCCGCAATGGTCGCTCTCGGCATCGTCGGCCGGCATTTCCGCATCGGTCAGAACCGCGCCAAGAAAGAGCCAGGACCCGAATTCGCGCGAGACCAGATTGGTGTGCTTGCCCTGCCAGCCGAGCCCGGCGGCCTCGGCAAGCGGCTTTTCCATCAACGGCGCGGTGTCGACAAACACCTTGACCTCGGCACCGGACCTCACAGCGAAACGGCTGGCCAGCTGCTTGAGCCGTCCCTTGATGAGTTCATGATAATCGCGATTGCGGGCATAGACGGAGACGTTGCCGCGATCCGTCTTGGCGAGCGTCGCCAGCGGATCGCCCTGCGGCCCGTAATTGAGGCCGAGCATGATGACTGAACGCACCGCCGGCCACATAGCGCGCGGGTCGCCGCGGCGTGGCGCGGTCGTCTCGATCCAGTCCATGCTGCCGTGACGCCCGGCGGCGATGAAGGCTTCCAGCCGCCCAGCGGCCTTCGGGATCGCATCCGGCGGGCAAACGCGCACGGCGTCGAAGCCCTCGGCCGTGGCGTCGGCGAGGAGCGCCTGCTTGAGATCAGAGGCGTCGCGGCTCAGAAGTCCAGATCGCCGTAGGCCGGCGACGGCGGCACCTGCTTGATCCGATCGGCGAGGATCGGGCGGAACGACAGGCGGGACTTGATCCGTGCGTACCATGACTTCGCCGCTTCATTATCGTCCCAGGGCAGCTCGCCAATATAGTCGAGGCACGAAATCTCCGCCGCGGCGGCAAGATCGGCGAGGCTCATCTTCCGGCCGGCCAGCCAATCGCGCCGTTCGACCAGGTAGCTGATATAGCGCAGATGATAGTGCACATTCGACCTTCCGGCCCGGATGGCGGTCGAATCCGGCGAGCCGCCGCCGCGCCGCGACGGTGCGAGCCGCTTCATCACGAGCTCGTCGACCAGCGGCCGCGTCACCTCGAAATGCATCTTGTCGCCGAACCAGGAGATGAGACGCCGCGTCTCGGCCCGTTCCGCCGCTGTCGGCGGCATCAGAGAATCTTCGCCGAAACGGACGCCGCGCGTCTCGGTGAGATATTCCGCGATCGCCGCCGCCGGCGATATGACCGACGCATTGTCATCGGCGAAGATCGGCACGGTGCCGGCCGGATTGAGCGCCAGGATCTCCTCGTCCCGCGTCAGCGGCGGAACCTCGCGCAGTTCCACCTCCTCGCCATATTCGGCCAGGACGAGGCGGATATAGCGGCAGGGCGCGGACAGGGCGAAATGATAGAGGGTCGGCATCCGGAACGCTTTGGCGATAGCAAGAAACGCAGCAAATCGGCCGTTCGCAGGGCCATCAGTGCGCAACGCATGCGCCGGAGTTGGCCCCTGAAGGGGGTTCCCGTATAGAGGCCGTATCGCCGACGAACAACCCGATTCGGCGCTATCCAGAGGTCTTCATGGACGCGGGAACATTCGTCGACGCTCTCGGCCTTGGCGTACTTGAGGGAGCAACCGAGTTCATTCCGGTCTCCTCCACCGGGCATCTGGTGCTGGCCAGCCATTTCCTCGGCTTCGAGGATCCGGGCAACACTTTCAAAATTCTCATCCAGCTCGGAGCGGTGCTGGCGGTCCTCAGCATCTATGCTGCGAAGCTGATCGGCATTTTGCGCGCCTTGCCGCATGACCCCAGGGCTCGACGCTTTGTCGCCGCGGTGATCATCGCCTTCCTGCCGGCGGCGGTCATCGGCGCGCTCGCGATCGATTTCATCACCAGCGTCCTTCTCGATACGCCGATGCTGATCGCCATCGTCCTCATCATTGGCGGCATCGTTCTCCTTTACGTCGATCGCATGAAGCTCCGGCCCGTCCGCTTCGACATCATGGACTATCCGATCCTGATGGCGCTGGGCATCGGCTTCTTCCAAGTGCTGTCGCTCGTGCCGGGCGTGTCGCGCTCAGGCGCAACGATCGTCGGCGGCCTGCTGCTTGGCGGCGACAAGCGGTCCGCCGCAGAATTCTCGTTCTTCCTGGCGATGCCGACGATGCTCGGGGCCTTCGTCCTCGACATCTACAAGCATTGGGACACGCTCGATTGGGGCCAGGTCCAGACGGTCGCGGTCGGCTTCGTCGCAGCGTTCCTGTCGGCGTTGGTCGTGGTGCGCTGGCTTCTCGGCTATGTCAGCCGGCACGGTTTCGCGCTGTTCGCCTGGTGGCGCATCGTCGTCGGCAGCGTCGCGCTGGTTCTGCTGCTGGCCGGCGTCTAGGCGCTGCGCCGCTCGGCGAACTGGCCGCGGACGCGGAAACGCGACAGATAGGTCGGCAAGATCGCCTCAAGGGCCGTCGGCGCAATGCCGATATCCCGCAGTGTGCGATGCCCGGCAATCGCCTCGGGCGAGACGATGTTGTCGATATAGAGTTGCACGGCCTGGTCTCGCGTCAGCAGCTGCCGTGGCAACCATTGCAGGACTGAGCCGCCGAGGCGGGCGACAGCCGCCGGGACCGGCAGCTTCAGCCTGCCGCGGCCGATGACATCAAGCATCAGCTCCATGCATTGGCGAAAGGTCAGCACTTCCGGCCCGCCGAGTTCATAGATCCCGCCGCCTTCGACAAGCCCGTCCACGGCCCGCTGCACGGCGGTGGCGACATCGCCGACATAGACCGGTTGATATTTCGTCTGGGCACCGAACAGCGGCACGATGGGCGACATCCGCGCGATTGCGGCGAAGCGGTTGAAGAACGCGTCGCCGGTGCCGAACTGGACCGAGGCGCGGAGGATGGTTGCATCGGCAAAGGCGCGGCGGACCCCGCTCTCGCCGTCGGCCCGGCTACGGGCATTAACCGAGGGCGATTCCGGATCGGCGCCGATGATCGACATGTGGACGAGGCGCTCGACACCGTTCGCCGCCGCCAGCGTCGCAATCTGCGTGGCGCCTTCAGCGTGGACGGCCTGGAAGGTCTGTTTGCCGCGCTCGGCGGCGATGCCGACGAGATTGACCGCGGCGGCAGCTCCCTGCAGCGCCGCGGCGATGGAATTGGGATAGCGGAGGTTCGCCTGCACCGGCTGCACTTGCCCAACCATGCCGAGCGGGCGGAGGAAACCGGCGAGATCAGGCCGGCGAACGGCGACACGAACCCGGTAGCCGCGCATGGCCAGATCGCGCACCACATGCCGCCCGACGAAACCCGACCCGCCGAAGACCGTGACGAGCCTTCCGTTGCCATATGTGCCTTGCATCGCGTCTCCCCCCGCGCCGGCTCTGCGAGCCGTATCCTTGTCCGGCCCCTATATCGGCCGACGATGGGCCTGTACAGGCGACCCGGCGTCACGTCGCCTTCGGCCGCCTACCGCGGTCCAATGCCCGCGACACGTTAATTGACAAGGAGTTGGGCGCCACCTACATCGGCGGCCGTGCCCAGGTGGCGGAACTGGTAGACGCGCACGGTTCAGGTCCGTGTGGTGAAAGCCGTGGAGGTTCGAGTCCTCTCCTGGGCACCAATAGCTTCTTTAAGCCATTGATGCTTAAAGGTTTCCTTGAGACCCGTGTATTCCCGACCGCGCTACTGGTACACAAGGCGGGTCCACAATGGGTATCTGGATGGCACATCCGTGGAAGCACCCCGATAGCGGCATCTACTACCTCCGCGAGCGCATCCCGGTAGATGTCTTGCAGCGGGCGCGTGGTCGAAGCATCGATTTTCCTCAGGATGCCGGGGGAGGACACGTGACCGTTGGCCCACGCAGCGGCCACGTGAAGGTGTCTCTGCGAACACGCGAGCGGCGGGACGCAATCGCTCGGTACAACGCGGCAGCGGCGCACTTGGCGAGGGTCTGGGCAGCGATGCGGCAGAACAAGCCGGCCGCCCTCACCCACAAGCAGGCGACGGCGCTAGCTGGCGAACTCTATCTGGCTTGGGCCGGCGAGGACGATCGAGCGGAGCAGTCGATCACCGTTGAGCATATCGGCGGCGGCGAGTTCCGGCGTGTCGATGACCCACTGCCCCCTGACGTGAATGCGGCCGCCTATCGCTTGGTGATCGGCCGCTTGGAGGATGCTGAGGGTCGCGGGGCGTTGGAGGCGTCGGTCGGTCCCATAGTCGATCGTCTTTTGCTCTCAAAGGGCATCGGCCAAGTTGATAGCGCAACGAGGCTCATGCTCCTTGAGGCATTCGGTTTGGCACTGCAGGACGCTTTCGCAAAGCGGGAGCGCAACGCGGAAGGCGACTATTCTCCCGATCCCAAGTCTGAGCGCTTTCCCGCGTGGCGACCGCCGGAGGGTGCGGCCGGTGAACCTCGGGACACGATCCGGGAAGAGCTTTCCCTGACGGCCGTGGTGGAGCACTGGTGGCGTGAAGCGCAAGCAACGGGGCGAAGCGTCAGCACGTATGGGAGCTATCGAAGCACCTTCCATCGCCTGGCTACATTTCTCGGGCATGACGATCCCCTCCGTGTGACACGTAGCGATGTGCTTGCGTTCAAAGACCAAAGGCTCGCCCAAGGCGTCTCTGCAAAGACGGTACGAGACAGCGACCTCGTCAGCCTGAAATCAGTCTTCGGCTGGGCGGTGGCCAACTTGCGCATGCCGACCAACCCCGCCGATGGCGTCACGGTGCGACGGGCGAAGGTGGTGATGACGAGGGGCAAGGGGTTTACGCCTGCGGAGGCAGCGGCTGTCCTCCGTCATTCCCTCAACTGCAAGCCAAGCCGGGCGAGTGATAGGACCTACGGGGCCAAGCGGTGGGTACCGTGGCTTTGTGCCTACACGGGCGCGAGGGTCGGCGAGATTGTGCAACTCCGCAAGGAAGACGTTAGACGCGAAGATGAAAGCTGGCTTATTGCGATTACGCCAGAGGCGGGGCCGGTGAAGACCAAGCAGGCGAGAGAAGTACCTCTTCATCGGCACCTCGTGGAGCTTGGCTTCCTCCAGTTCGTCGATCGGGCTCCGTTCGGTTATCTCTTCATCTTTTCACCCGAAGGGACCGATTTCCCTCGCGGGCGATGGCAGGCGGTGAAGAACAGGGTGGCGGAGTTCGTACGGGAAGTGGTGGCGGATAGATCGGTCGCCCCTAATCACGCGTGGCGCCATACCTTCAAGACGATCGGCCGAGGCGCTGGCATTCAGGACACAGTGCTCGACGCCATCTGCGGCCATGCTCCCCGCACCGAGGGCGACGCCTATGGAAGCGTGACACTGCAAGCAAAGGTGAAAGCCTTGCGCCGCTTCCCTAAGTTCAACATTGGAGCGGGACCATAGGCCCTGGGATGATCGGCCGATGCCGTGGTGCCTCCCGAGACGACAACTCTTGTTCGCGGCCGGCCCCTCTCCACTTGCTCATCAGGCTTCGTGTGCCAGTGACGCTTGACGCTGCTGTTTGGCGATCGTTTGACGCGTAAAATCCCAGTCGTCACGGGGGAGAGCTTCCACCCGCTAACGAGCTTAAGCTGATGGCGCAAAGTGACCGGGCTGCGGTCCTACTGATAGATCACACGAGCGAGGGGGGAGTTGTGCTTGCGCTTGGGACCACGAGACTGGGTGAGCGTCGGTGCTTGCGCTCGGGGTGGTGAGACTAGCGAGTGGCGTCGGTGCTTGCGCTCGGGGTGGTGAGACTAGCGAGTGGCGTCGGTGCTTGCGCTGGGGGTGGTGAGACTAGCGAGTGGCGTCGGTGCTTGCGCTCGGGGTGGTGAGACTAGCGAGTGGCGTCGGTGCTTGCGCTGGGGGTGGTGAGACTAGCGAGTGGCGTCGGTGCTTGCGCTCGGGGTGGTGAGACTAGCGAGTGGCGTCGGTGCTTGCGCTGGGGGTGGTGAGACTAGCGAGTGGCGTCGGTGCTTGCGCTCGGGGTGGTGAGACTAGCGAGTGGCGTCGGTGCTTGCGCTGGGGCAGCGCTAGGAAGGTGGCCTTGGCCTCCTCGCCATCATCGGCCACCGTCTCGATAAGCTCTCTAACGCGGTCACTCAGTGTCCCGGAACTAAAGCATGGGCGAGAGAGGAGGGCGAGGAGGCCGATCGAGCCCTTCATCCCTCCGTGCATAACCTTAAGATGTGCGCCTCAGAATGGTAGCGAAAAAGCTCACTCTTCCCGTCGCGCTTCAACCACAAGATGTACGTCCATGCTTCACATCAATGAAAGCCGAGCGAACAATCGCGTGACCCCTTTGGCGTCCCACTGCCGGCCGCGCGGCGACAGAACACCGCGGGCGTTCAGGGCGGAGGCAATGCCGCGGGCGGAGGTGACGCCCGTGAGACGGAGGGCGTCTAGTTCCCCCCGTAAGCGCCGTGCGGTGGCGTTGGCGCGGTCCTTTATGGCAGCTATCGCCGGGGCGTTGTCCTTGCCCCGCAAGTGCTTGGCTCCGTGAGGATTTCCTAGGCGCTTCACGTTGGGGTGGCCTCGCTGTCCGGTCTTGACGACACGCTTGCGAGCCGCGACGAGAGCCGCTTTCGTTCGGTCAGAGATGGCATCGCGCTCATGCTCGGCGACCGCTGCCATGACCGTGAGCGTCAGCCGGTTCGCGTCGGGCAGGTCGCAGGCGACGAACTCAACGCCGGCTTCTTGCAGCCCCGTCAGGAAATGGACGTTGCGCGACAGGCGGTCGAGCTTTGCGATCACCAGCGTGGCACCAGCGTTTCGGCTGTGCGTGAGGGCTTTCGCAAGCTCGGGGCGATCGGAGCGTCGGCCGCTCTCCACCTCAACGTACTCAGCGAGCAGCGTGGCGGCGCGGACGAGGCGGGCAACTGCTTCGCGTTGAGCTTCGATGCCGAGACCTGTGATGCCCTGCTTGGCAGTGGAAACGCGAAGGTACGACACGAAGCGAGGCGCAGTGCTGTTTTCTCGATTGGCCGAACGCCGGGCGTCGGGCATGGTTCATCCTCCAGTTGGCGAATAGCCTAACGTTCGTTTGGCGGTTTGCCAAGGCCAATAACGCGCGCGGTTAAAGCGCGGAGCCAGGACACGATCAGCGGCGCTCGTGATTGCTGTCACCCCCCAGGGGGGAGCAAAGCTGTACGGCAGCAGGTGAATACCCTCTCGCCTGGCTGACCCCTCTACGATCGCGCCCGGGCGACGAACCGCGCGCCTGCCTGTGACCGATAAACTGACAGAGCCGAAAGTCCCTGAGGAAAAGGCAAGGGTCTCCGGCGGCGTCGCTAAAGCCGATCACAACGCTGTCGTGATTTCCGCCAGTCGACTAGATAATCCTCAGAGAATGGAAAGCTTGCGCGCGCAAGCTTGTCGAATCGCCTCAAAGTTGATCTTGTGATTTGATGAATCGTCGTCCGTGGGCAGTCTCTTGGGCAGCTGCTGCCGTCGTATTGTTCGCGGCCTTCATTGTGATTCTAGGAAATATCGAACTCACCAACCAAGGCGATACCGATCACCAAGGGAACATAGAGTCTGAAGAGTACGCCTCAGCGTATCAAACCGCTTGTGATCATGCCGAAGACCTCGCGCAGGCCAATTTGTGCGCCCAAATACGCATAGCTGGCGCTGCTCAAGACCAGGCGGCTTGGGTGATCGTTCAAACGGTGGTCTTGATAGGCGCTCTTCTTGCGGCTGGCTTCGCGGCGAGCTTCGCCTATCAAGCCAATAAGCTGAGCCGAAGGGTGTTCGTCCTCTCGCAACGCCCGCTATTGCGCGTCAGCACGCCAAGCGTCAACTGGGTGAGGTTTTCGGAGGGTGAAACGCGGGTACACGCAGCATTGGCGATAACAAACATCAGTGCCTTCCCCGCCATCGACGTTCGCATTGCCTGCGAGCCTTACAAAACGCGTGGATATGGTCTTGGTAAGGCGGCCATCTTACGATTTCTTCAAGTAGAGAAGCGCGTTGCGGAGCAATTTGGCGGAGGCCAGACGTTGCTTCCAAGCGAATCCCGTACCGAAGGGTTCGTAGCCCTAGCCGGGGTCGACAAGGCCGTCGACGCGAAGGCCGACAGTGCAGTTGCACTGGGTGTACCAGAACGTAACATGCCGAAGCATATCGAGTTGGTTTTCGGCGCCATCTACAAATCGCGCGTTTCTGATGAATGGTATCACGAGGCGTTCAATGCGGCCGTTGTCCGGGTTGACGGCGCCGACTTGGTGGCAGGGAACGGTGATGTGTCCGGAGACCAGCTCAGAGTCACCCCAATTTACCGAGAGACAATCTAGCCCAGGGCTTGGGTTCCAGTGGATTGGTAAGCAGCGCGATTGGTTGCCTCAGGACCACAACACTAGTACACAGTATTCAGCAAGCGCAGCGAAATGCTCCGGTATATCAAGGCAAAGCGGGATGGGCCGTCCGGTCCTCTCCTGGCACCATTCCCTTATTCGAGCCGATGGCGCTCCGTGGGCTTTGCGGTCCTGGCCGGACCGGCAGCCCGCCGTATATGGGGCAACTGCGGTCACTTTGGCGACCGTGGCGGATACCCGGCGCCTTGACGTGAAAAGGCCGCAGGCCCGGGGAAACCCCCGGACCTGCGGCCAGCGTTTGAACCGAACCTAATGAATCTCGGAGACGCTCAGCGTGGCGTCGGCAGTGCCGCCGCCAAACGTCCCGATCCATACGTCGTACTGACCTGTCTGCGGGCTGTCGAACCGAACGAGCGGGTTGAGGTTGCCGCCTGCGTCGTCGTCACAGAACCACTGACCGTTCGGCCCGTTGATCACCAGCGTGGTGTCGCTCGACGACAACACGGAGAAGATCAAAGGCAGGCTGCTACCTGCGGTGAAGTCCAACCGGAAGTCCGGCGCCTCAGCGATCATGCCGACGCAGGAACCGCCGAGCGCAGGGTTCGCGTCAATGGTGCCCCCGGCAAGGATGATGAACTGACGCGGATCCGGATTGAACCCCGTGGTCAGGGTGACCTGACCGAAGGTGGGGATCAGGCCGAAATTGGGACCGGTGGGTACCGGAGCCGGGGCCGGTCCCGCGTTCGGCTTGCCAACCGGAGCCGGGGCCGGGGCCGGCTGCGGTGCCGGTGTGGGCGTCCCGCCGCCGCTGATCTCGGAGATGTTGAGGGTCGCGTTGGCCGTGCCGCCGCCAAAGGTGCCGACCCAGATGTCGTACTGGCCCGTTTGCGGATTGTTGAAGCGGACGAGCGGATTGAGGTTGCCGCCGGAATCATCGTCGCAGAACCACTGACCGCTCGGGTCGTTGATCGTCAGTGTCGTGTCGCTCGATGACAGGACCGAGAAGATCAAAGGCAAGCTGCTGCCGGCCGTGAAGTTGAGCCGGAAGTCAGGCGCCTCGGCAATCATCCCGTTGCAGCTGCCGCCTAGCGCAGCGCCGGCATCGATGCCGCCGCCGGCAACGATGTTGAACGACTGCGGATCGGGGCTGAAGCCGGTGGTCAGGTCCACCTGGCCGAAGGTCGGCTGCAGGCCGAAATTGGGGCCGGCCACCGGCGCAGGCGTCGGTGTGGGAGCAGGCGCGCCGCCACCGGTGAGCTCGGAAATGTTGAGGGTCGAGCTTGCCGTGCCGCCACCAAAGGTGCCGACCCAGATGTCGTACTGGCCCGTTTGCGGATTGTTGAAGCGGACGAGCGGATTGAGGTTGCCGCCGGAATCATCGTCGCAGAACCACTGACCGCTCGGGTCGTTGATCGCCAAAGTCGTGTCGCTCGACGACAGGACCGAGAAGATCAAAGGCAAGCTGCTGCCGGCCGTGAAGTTGAGCCGGAAGTCAGGCGCCTCGGCAATCATCCCGTTGCAGCTGCCGCCTAGCGCAGCGCCGGCATCGATGCCGCCGCCGGCAACGATGTTGAACGACTGCGGATCGGGGCTGAAGCCGGTGGTCAGGTCCACCTGGCCGAAGGTCGGCTGCAGGCCGAAATTGGGGCCGGCCACCGGCGCAGGCGTCGGTGTGGGAGCAGGCGCGCCGCCACCCGTGAGCTCGGAAATGTTGAGGGTCGAGCTTGCCGTGCCGCCACCAAAGGTGCCGACCCAGATGTCGTACTGGCCCGTTTGCGGATTGTTGAAGCGGACGAGCGGATTGAGGTTGCCGCCGGAATCATCGTCGCAGAACCACTGACCGCTCGGATCGTTGATCGCCAAAGTCGTGTCGCTCGACGACAGGACCGAGAAGATCAAAGGCAAGCTGCTGCCGGCCGTGAAGTTGAGCCTGAAGTCAGGCGCGTCGGCGATCATGCCACCGCAATTGCCGCCAATGTTGGCGGCGTCGATGCCGCCGCCGGCAAGGATGTTGAAAGACTGCGGATCAGGGCTGAAGCCGGTGGTCAGGTTCACCTGACCGAAGGTCGGCTGCAGGCCGAAATTCTGGGCCGACGCCGAGGTCGCCCAAAGGGCAGCCGCGGCGATCGCGGCGATTAGGATTTTGCGAGACATGAGGGCTCCGGATTGAGGCTGCGTTTAACGACATCGACCGGGCACGCTATTGCATGTCCAGCCTCAAGGGCCGCGGCAGCTAAGGAAACAGAATAGTATTTTTCTGATCTAGACCGACGCATCCACGAAAGACATATGATGACCCGAAACGAACCAAGGTCATCATGAGTTTCGATATTTTGTCGGACAGCGAATTGATAGGGCCGCGAGCACTCTGGTCTGTTCGACCTGCTCGGTCAAATCATTTTGTATGACGGAGTTATTCCGCCTATATTTTCGCGGGTGAGCCACCGCCGGTCGCCACCGCGGGATCGACAACCGCAGGCGACACATCCTTTTGCGCAGCGGCGCCAGCGTCCGCTGCAATCGCCCGTTCCAGATCCTTCGGGTCAACCGTCACGACCTGGACACCCCCCGGCCTCGTCAAATGGATGCGTGTCGATACACGCCGGTAGGCAGGGAACGAGACGCCCTGCAGCAACTCCTCGTCCGTCTCGATCACGTACGTTCCCGGCAAGACGGGCTCCGCCATCGCCGATAAACTGAATGGGCGGTTGAAGGTGACGCTGACGGCGGTCGTCCGCAAAGTCATGCGGCCCCCGCGCGACGGGCGAATGATCCATCGCTCGAAGCCAACGCCGGATACGGCCGGCCTGCCGCATGCTGCGCGGCGGGCGACAACTCGCTGACGGAGACCATCCGCTGACCCGGATCGGCCAGGCTCTGAACCCAGTAGATGTCCGGGCGGTTCGCAACCGGATAGCGCCGAACAATTCGGAACTTGTCCAAAGTTGAAGGGCCGGAAAGAGATTGCAGGGCCACGCTGACGATCTGACCGCTGGCATAGAGTTGCTTGCCCATGAACGCACTCCGTTAGAAAAAATGGTGACCGACTTGTGTCGGCCCCGCGTTCGGCAGGAAGGCCGCAGTAACTACTGCTTGACCGTTGCCGGCTTGGCCGCATTCACTGAAGCGCCCGAGACGTGACTCTCGTCCACCTTCGTTTCGCCGCCCTTAGGCGACTCGTCGCCATGAGCATGGGTCTCCTTCGCAGGGGACGCCGGGACGGCCTGCTGTGAAGCGGCGGCTGGCGTGACCGCTCCTGAGTTCAACGGCGCCTTACCGACCGCCGGATTTGTGACTGTATTATCCATATTAAAGCAACTCCTTCGCATTTTGCAGAAAACAGAACGGCGGTGGCGACTAGCGGGGCCAAAATATGCGAGCCGAGGTCGCGTGAAAATACCGTGCGCCTTCCATCTATCTCATCATATATTCAGACTTACTCCGAAATTCAATAAGTATCTCCGCTTTTATTTTGCTCAGAAAATATATTCGTCGATGTGATTTAAGGTGTATTCTTTCGGATACCCTCGGAGCCTTCACGATGACCACGCACCGCATCCGCCATAGAACCAGCTATCGCTATGACAGGCCCGTTTCCCTCGGGGCGCATCGCCTGATGCTCCGGCCCCGCGAAAGCCGCGACCTTCGTCTCATGTCCTTCGAGCTCACAATGTCACCGGCGGGGTCGATCAACTGGGCGCAGGACGTCTTCGGCAACACGGTTGCGACGGCGACGTTTGAGGCGCCCACCGACGCGCTGGTGATCGATAGCGCTGCCGAGATGGTGCTCAGTGCCGATCCGTGGCCCGTCTTCGACATCGCGGCGTCTGCGATCGACTATCCGTTCCTCTATTCCAATCATGATTGGATCGACCTCGGCGCACTGTCGACGATGCAATATCCGGATGCGGATGGCAGGCTCGCCGCGTGGGCCCGGCGCTTCGTTATGGGCAGCCGCACCGACACCCTGTCGCTGCTGCAGGATTTGTCCGCCGGGGTCCATGGCGGCGTCGGCTATGAAGTCAGGGACGATGAGGGAACGCAATCGCCGACGGCGACGCTCGACCGTGGGCAGGGCTCGTGCCGGGACTTCGCCATTCTTTTCGCCGAAGCGGCGCGCAGCCTGGGGTTCGGCGCCAGGATCGTGTCCGGATATCTCTATGATGCAGGAGGCAATAGTGTCGGCAGCAGCGGCGCCGGCTCCACGCATGCCTGGGCAGAGGTATATCTGCCGGGCGCCGGTTGGATTACCTTCGACCCGACCAATCGCAGTATGGGCGGCCGCAACCTAATTCCGGTCGGGGTCGGCCGGGACATCTGGCAGATCATGCCCGTCAAGGGCAGCTATGTCGGCGACACGGACGCTCTGCGCGAAATGTCGGTGTCCGTCGAAGTCACGACGCAGTAGCCGCGCTCAGAAGTCCGAGGCGCCAAGCAGATAAGAGTTCTTCCGGGTGTTCCGGTAGGCCTTGGCGGCCGCATCCAGGATCCGGTCGATATTCTTGTCAAAGACGCTCAAAGCACTTGGCTCGTCACGCCGTACACGCGCGTCTATCCGCGCAAGCGCGTCGGATTCGAGAAAGAACGAAATCTGGCTGATGCCGTCATAGCCGACAAATCGCACCCGATGGTGCGAGGTGTCGTAGCTGCGGAGGGCGTTTGGGAAGCTAAGCGCCATTCGGCAAATCCCGTGTGCGGCCAACTGACGGAACCGGGTCCGATGACCCGGATACGAGTTGACACTGGTTGATATGGGCGCGCCGGCACAGACTGTCGAGGTCAATGTGCGAACGCATTGCAGGCGTCATTTGCCGGCAGCCGGCGCGGGAACGTTCCGGGACGGCAACGCGACATTGGTGAAAGCGATTGAATCCGGCCCCTTGGTACCACCGGTCATGATGAAACTCGTTGCCTCATCGAACGTCATGTTGGTGCGCACCACCTTGGCGAGCGGGACGATCTGCAGATAGCCCGATGTCGGCACTGGCGTGGTCGGGACGAACACCACTGCGAGATCTTCTCCCGTGTCCCGGTCTTTCATGGTGCGCGTGATGAAGCCGAGCGCCTTGATACCCGGGTGCGGAAATTCGATGAGGACAGCGGCTCTCGGCTTGTCCGGTATGGTCATGGCGTCGATGAAATGTTTGGCGCCGCCATAGACCCTCTCGATGAACGGAAGGCGGGCCAGCAATCTGTGACCGACCCCGATCAGCCGCCTGCCGACGACGCGAGACGCCGCGAAGCCGAGGAGAAACAGAACGAGGATCGTCAGGGCGACGGCGAGAACCCACTGCGTCCACGGGTGCAGCAGCCAGGTCGCGAAGACGTTTTCCTGGGTCTCGAAGAGACCGGAAAGCCAGTGGACGACCGGCCCGCCTACGCGCGCCAGCAGGTTGAGAATGAGGCTGAAAACGACCCAAGTGACCATCAGCGGAATGGCGGTCACCAGCCCCGCAAGAACGTATCTCTGGAATCCCTTCATATGAACCTCTTCGCCGTGGCGATGTTGCGACGGTGTTCTGCCTGCCAACGCAACGGGCCGGCCATTGTCGCATAATCGGTGCCGCGGGCGTGGACGCGTCATCGCCACGCATTCAGTTATTGATGGCGGCCGGGCACCCGCCCCGCGCTCGAGAAGCCAATGCCTTGGCTAAGGATACAACAATAACGCGACATGGCGGTTGCGTCATGTTAGGCTGCGATCGCCTCTCCTGACGGCATCCCATGCGCGATGCCGCTCCGAGCGGGCCTCATCGCAAACGCACAACGTCCGCCCGCGCGCCTTTCCTCGGCGGCACAAACGCAAAGCACAACCATGGCAGCCCCGCATCTTTTTGAGCCAGGCCAGCACGTCACGCTGAGCAAACGGTCTACCCTCGTCAACGCCGCACGCGGCGTGTACCGGGTGCTGCAGACCTTGCCGCCCCGTGGTGACGAGAACCAGTATCGGATCCGCAACGACGCCGAGCGGCATGACCGGGTGGCGCCGGAAAATCAGCTTCTGGCCGCGGCTCCTTCAACCGAGGTCTCGTCGTAGGCAGACGCACGGCGCGGGGTCTTTCGCCGCGGTCCTCCTATCGTTGCGAGGCGCGTCTCATTGCCCGGCGCGATAGCGGGCGCGCAGGCCCTCGATCTCGTGATGGCCGAAGCGCTGGTCCTGCGCTTCCATGATCACACTCGACTGAAAGCGGGCGGGCAGTTCGTCGAGCACGAAGGCGATCGCCTCGGCCCCGGTCGCAAAGCGCCGATAGGTCAGCGGCGCCCAGCCCCTGGCATTGCCTCGCCTCATGAAGATCTCCGCGGGCGCGGCAAAATCGAAGGCCGGCAGACCCGGCTTTGTCTCGGTAGTCACGGCAGATCGCGCCATCTATTTCCCCCCCGTCTTCGGCCGTGCCCGATGTTCGCCGAGTTGGGTCGCCTGAATACCCTCGCCCGAGCGCAGATATTTCGCGCCGGCCGCCTTCTTCTCGACGGCCTTGGGCTTCTTGACCTGCTTGTTGCTGCGCTGCTGTCCCTTAGCCATCTAAGTCTCTCTTTGCTTGATCGTGGAGTTGGCTTGCAACGACGCCGTGTGGGACGCCGAGGCCTGACTGTTTCTCTTGTTCTACGCCCGAATGGCGAAAGCGACGTCAGGCACATCGTGCCTGGGAAGCGCGTTGGCTTCTAAAACAGGCTGCTCTGCTCAGCCTTGTCGGACGAACTCTACTGCGCAAGGCGGCCATCACCTATTCATATGGGGACGCCGCGGCGGAAATTCGACACCGTCGTTACGCGATGCCTCCCGGAAGGTGCCATCGACCGGCGAACGGAAGCCCGTCCTCAGGGTCCCAGGCCGCGCGGCGAACGGGCCAAGACGGCGAGAAGATCGGTCTGCGTTACCAAGCCTTGCAGCGCGCCCGCTTCGTCAATCACCAGCGCGGCGTGGTGGCGACCGTCAGTCAATGGATCGACGAGGCTTGTTACCGGATCAGCGGGACGGGCGATAAGCGCGGGCGACAAGACATCATCCACGAATTCGCCCTCCGCCGACACCTCGCGTAGGCCGACGCATCCGGCAACGCTCCCCTCGCGATCGATGACCGGCAGGGTACGAACACCCTGATCGAGAAGAAGACGCTTCGCGGCTTCGATCGTGGTTCCTGTTCCGACCTTGATGACGTCGCGCGACATGATGTCGGCGCAGGTCAGTTGGCCGTGGGTCCGTTCAAGCGTTCGCCGCTCGACCTGCCGAAGCAACCTGGCGAGGTCGCCATGACTGATGTCGTAGGCCTCGCCAATGTCGGCGATGGCCCGCTCAATGTCCTCGTCCGTGTACCCCGCACGCGCGAGCGGCGGCAGATCGGCAGTCCCGATCGGATTGGCCGGCGGCAGCGGCGGCGCGAGGCTTATCGGGTAGCGCCTGTCGGTGAACTGATGGAAGGCGATACCGAGGACCGTCAGCAAGACGGCATTCATGCCGACCGGCACCAGAGCGAAAAGGAACCCATCCGCTACCACGTCGGGGCCGCCAATGACGGCGATCAGGGCGGCGGCGGCCCCCGGCGGATGCAAGCAGCGGGCGGCGGTCATGACGAGAATGGCAAGGCCGACGGCGAGCCCCGAGGCGACGATCTCATGCGGGACCGTTCGGGCCACGGCAACGCCGACCAGCGCCGACAGGACATTGCCGCCGACAATCGACCAGGGCTGCGCCAACGGACTTGAAGGCACGGCAAAGAGGAGGACCGCCGACGCCCCCATCGGCGCGACGATCAAGGCTGTGTTGGCGTCGCCGCCGGTCACAAGCGAGCAGGCAAGGCCCGTGACGCCGATGGCAAGAACCGCGGCGAGGGCGGCGACGATCCGGTCGCGAACCGTCGCCCCCGGTAGGAGAAGCCTCGTCAGCCGGTTCGGAGGATCGCGGTCAGCCATGCGCTTGGATCAGCGTTGCGGTCACAACGGGCGGGAGCCCACCCCCTGCCGGAGGAAGAGCCAATCGCAACCTAGAACCGTTGCCGCAGCGAACGCAGCAAAATTCCGCGAGGATCCGCCTCCAACGCGCTACTGGCGGAGGCCACGAGGCGCGCCGATCGCCGACAGCGCCTTGCCGAGTGCGGTGAACTCGGCATCGGCCATGCGGATCGCCATACGGGCCGAACCGAATTGCAGCACCACCGCGGTCGAATTGAACTGCGGTCCCTGCATCAGACCGACACCGGTCGGCCTGGCGGTCGGCGCCTCAAAGAGCGCCTCGCCTTCCTTGGGCGCGGTGGACACGCCCGCCAGCTTGCCGGCCGCCCCTACAGCGTTGAGAAGCGCGGCGGCAATGCCGGCGACGCGGCGCGCCGGCAAATCGAGGTTCACCTTCTCCTCACCCGACACGGCGACTACGAAGTGAACATGATTGTTGGGCAACGCCTCGCATTCGATGCGCACATTGCCTTCTTGGCCTTCCTGATCGTCCATCCCCTCGTCCTTTGCTCGCGGCCGGTGCCAGTGCCCCGCCTTTTTTGTCGGCCGGGAAAGTGAGCGGGATCGGCTTGCGAATCAAGGCTTGCGGACGGCTATCGGCGCGGGTGCTTAAGGAGGGGCGGCTTCGTGCCGGTCAGCGAGGCTGTGCGCCTGGAAGAATTCCCACATGATTTCAGTCGCGTCGAAGGCCGGATTGGGCGTGTCGGCGAACGCCGTTCCCGGCTGACCGCCGGGCCAGGCATGACCATTGTCATTGACGAGGTAGTAGTCGACGGCAAGGTCGACCGGGCAGGCGTAGCGGCTCAGGGTGTAGGTGACCGCCTGCGTCACTTCGGGCGTCGGATCGCAACCGTCCGCCGCCGCCCAGAAGGTTCCCTGATAGGCCGACGGCATCAGCAGCGTTCCGTCCCAGGCATTGCGCGCCAGAGGGCCGAGCCGCCCAGCGCCGAGAGCGCCCCCGGCCGGCGGCACCATTTCGTCCTCCGCGCCGTTGATGATGATCGCCGGCACTGGCGAAGCAGGCATCTGCTCGTCACCGAAAAGCGCGCCGACGATGGTTCCGATCGCCGCGATGCGGTCGGACAGGGCGATGCCGAGCTGGTGGGTCATCATGCCCCCATTCGACATGCCGGTGACGTAGATGCGATCTGGATCGACCGGATAGTCGGCCACCAATTCGTCGATCAGATCGGCGATGAAACCAATGTCGTCCTGATCGGCCTCCATCGCATAGGAACAGCAATGAACGGCGTTCCATGTCAGCAGGGCGGTGCGGCCGGTGCCCTCGGGGAAGACGGCAATAAACCCGTCGGCCAAGGCCTTCTCGGCGAAGCCGGACATCTCCATGGCGTTGACGCCATTGCCACCGCCGCCATGCAGCACGAGGACGGCCGGGACGGGTTCGCCCGCCGCCGCAACCGCGGGCGGTACGGTGATCAGATAGTGGCGCTCGACGCCATCATGAAGGAGCGCGTGGCGCGCAAGGTCGGCTTCCGCGGCGGCCGCCGGAAAAGCGAGCAAGATCACCAGCATGAGCGGCGGTACGGCTTGTCGTATGAGGCGCTTGAGCATAGGCGATAACCGACGCGCTACTGTCGCTTTCCTGACGTCCTAGTGCCGAGGCGATTGTGGCATTGGACTGATAATCTTTCATGACCATTCGCCGAAGCGAACAATGCCGATGACCGAGACGGACGCAAGCGAGGCCGAGCGACACGCCAGAAGACGCACCATCGCACTCCGCTTCGGCATCGCCGTGGTGGTCGTCGCGGTGCTGGCCCTGGCGACCCTGCCGCTGATTTCCTTTTTCGGCGACCCGCAGCGGGTGACGGCCTTCATCAGCAGCGCCGGGCCGTGGGGCCCGATCGTCTTTATCCTGATCCAGATCGGGCAGGTTTTCGCCGCGCCGATCCCCGGACAGGTGACCGGTTTCGTCGGCGGTTTCCTGTTCGGCGGCTTCCTCGGTTCGGTCTACGCGACGATCGGCGGCACGATCGGCTGCGCCCTCGTCTTCTTCCTGTCGCGCAAACTGGGGCGGCCTTTCGTGGAACGCTTCGTCAGCACCAAGATATTGAACCGATTCGATTTTCTGACCGAGACCAATGGCATTTGGGTCCTGCTGTTCATTTTCGTCGTGCCGATCTTTCCCGACGATCTCATCTGCTATGTCGCCGGCCTGACGCGAATTCCGCTTTCCCGCTTGGTGGCGGTCGCCTTTGTCGGCCGCATTCCGGGCTATGTTGCGTTCAGCCTGACAGGTGCCGGCGCCGCCCAATCCAATATCACCTTGCTGATCGTCATTGCCGTTATCATCGTGTTAGCCGCCGGGATCGCATTCTGGCAGCGCGCCCGTATCGAGGCGTTCTTGCGGCGCCTGTCCGCTCCGCCCAAAGGCCCAACCAACCCGGCTTGACAGCCGCGGGCAGCCGATGCCACTGCGCGTTGAACCGCCTGACGAATCTCCCGCAGAAAGCCGAGCCGATGACGATCCGCCTGCATCAACACGATCTCCCCGATTTGTCCGCCTATTCCGGTTCGGTGGCGATCGACACGGAGGCGCTGGGTCTCAATCCACACCGCGACCGCCTCTGCGTCGTGCAATTGTCGCCCGGCGACGGGACCGCCGACATCGTGCAAATCGATGCCAATGCGAAGCCGGCGCCAAACCTCGAGGCGCTGCTGGCCGACAATTCCAAACAGAAGATCTTCCACTTCGCGCGGTTCGACTGCGCGCTCTTGTTCCACACATTCGGTGTCATGCCGGCGCCGATCTACTGCACCAAGATCGCTTCGCGTCTGACCCGGACCTATACCGATCGGCACAGCCTGAAAGACCTCGTGCGCGAGTTCCTCGACGTCGATCTGTCCAAGCAGCAGCAGAGCTCCGATTGGGCCGCCAGCCAATTGTCGGAGGCGCAGCTTTCCTATGCCGCGTCGGACGTCCTCTATCTGCACCGGCTACGCAACGAACTCGACATGCGCCTCGCCCGCGATGGCCGCACGCAGCTGGCGCGCGAGTGCTTCGGCTTTGTCGGTACGCGGGCGCGCCTTGATCTTGCCGGATGGGCAGGCGAAGACATCTTCGCGCATATCTAGGCGGCTTCCGCTGCGGGTGGCAGCCGGGCGCAGCTACATGTAGCGCTGGTTGCAGGCTTCCAATAGGCTCAATCTGCGTCTCCCCAATGCGGTGACTGCGTCGCGGATGACTCAATATCGAACGCCAACGCGCCGGGCGGCCCGCGCAACCTCGCGCATCGAGGTCGCCGACATCGGCGTTGCGCCCGATTTCGAACGCGCGCGGCGGCATTCGAGCCGGGTCCGGTTCCTGCGCTGGGTGATCCCGGTGGTCATTGTCGTCGGCGTCGGCGCCTATTTCGTTTCCGCCAATTTGCCGGGCACTGATCTGCCAGTCGAATTCGACAATATCGTCGTCAACGGCGAAGGCATTGTCGTCGATCATCCGCGGCTGACGCGGTTCGACGTCGGGCAGTCCTACGAGGTGGTCGCCGAGCGCGCCATCCAGCCGCTCGACAATCCCAATCAACTGCGTCTTGAGGGCGTCACGGCGACGTATGAATTTCCCGGCGGCGATGCCGCCCATTTCGAAGCGCCAGCGGGCGAGTACAATAGCGAGACGCAAATCGTGACGTTGTCCGGCGGCGTGACGATGACGATCGGCGATAACGTCCAACTGCACCTCGAGGCCGTAACCGTGGATGTTCCCAACAACACGATCACCACCGATCAGCCGTTCATCCTGACGGCGGGCAACCTGGAAGTCCGCGGCACGCAGTTGGCCCTGACGCCGGACAATATGCGCATCGACGGCGCCCAGACGATCTTCGCCGCCGACGGCACCACGGCGGCCCTCCCCCGCATCGGAAACATCGCTCCATGAACGCCCGGCGTCTCGCCCTTCCCCTCCTCCTCATCGCCACGCTGGCAGCCGCGCCTCTGGCGCTGGCGCAGGGCGGGACGGCGATGTTCGGCGGCTTCCTGCAGCAATCGAGCGATCCGATCAGCATCGATGCGGACCTCTTCCTTTGGTCGCAGCGAAACGGTCAGGGGGTCCTCGAATACCGCGGCAACGTTATCGCCACGCGCGGCGACATGACAATTCGGGCCACGCAGCTGACCGTCTATCTGCCGCAAGCGGGGGCGACGACGGGCAGTACCTTTGACCGCATCGAAGCGACGGGTAACGTGTCGATCGTGGCCGGCCCGCAAAATGCTTCAGCCCAATCGGCGGTGATGGATATCGCAGCGCAGACGGTGGTGATGACCGGCAATGTGACGCTCAATGACGGGGTCAACCAGATGTCGGGTCAGAGCCTCACTGTTGATCTCAACACCGGCAATTGGCAGATCGATGCCGGCGAGGGGCGCGTCAGAACCGTGATCAACCCGGATCTATGAGCGGCGCATGAGAGGATCGGGTTGAACTACACCGACCCCGAAGAAGATGACGGCGCCTTCGCTCCGCAGGGCGAGCTGCCCTCGCGGATCTATCCGGATGCGGGCGGGCCTGGCTGGCTCGTGGCGCGCCATCTCGGCAAGAGCTTCGGCGCCAATCGCGTGGTCGACGATGTCAGCGTCGCGGTGGCGCGCGGCGAGGCGGTGGGCCTTCTCGGCCCGAACGGCGCCGGCAAGACGACGGTCTTCTATCTCATCACCGGCCTTGTCCGCGCCGACGACGGCGCGATCGACCTCGACGGCCATGCGATCACCAAGCTGCCGATGTATCGGCGCGCCAGACTCGGTATCGGCTATCTGCCGCAGGAGGCCTCGATCTTCCGCGGCCTAACGGTCGAGGCCAATATCCGCGCCATCCTGGAACTGGTCGAGCGGGACCGGAACCGCCGCGAGGATCAGCTCGACGCGCTGCTCGAGGAATTCCACATCGACCATCTGCGTAAATCGCAGGCACGCGCCCTGTCGGGCGGCGAACGGCGCCGCTGCGAGATCGCCCGCGCGGTCGCCGGGCGGCCCAATTTCATGCTGCTGGACGAACCCTTCGCCGGCATCGATCCGATCGCCGTCGGGGATATCCACGCGCTGGTCCGCCACCTCACGG
Source organism: uncultured Alphaproteobacteria bacterium (assembly GCA_963732865.1). GTDB lineage: Bacteria > Pseudomonadota > Alphaproteobacteria > Rhizobiales > Kaistiaceae > JADLGL01. The sequence continues at coordinate 375,969 of CAVTBC010000003.1, forward strand.
CGCGCGGCATCGGCGTCCTGATTACGGACCACAATGTCAGGGAAACGCTAGGCCTCGTCGACCGGGCCTATATCATCCATTCCGGGCGGGTCTTGATGGAGGGCCATCCTGACGACATCATCAACAGCGACGACGTGCGGCGTCTTTACCTCGGTGACGAGTTTACCCTTTGAGAACGATCTGACTTGCGCTAGGAATTAGCACAAGCAAAAAACAGACCAGTTCAGGGACGCGTACGCCGATGGCGTTGTCACTTAAGCCGGAGCTCCGGACCAGCCAGTCGTTGGTCATGACGCCGCAGTTGATGCAGGCGATCAAGCTGCTTCAGCTCTCCAGCATCGATCTTGCCGCTTTTGTCGATGCGGAGCTGGAGCGCAATCCGCTGCTGGAGCGCGATGACGACGGCGAGCGCGACCGCGCCCCGGCGGCCGAGCAGGAGTCCGGCAGCACCGACGTTCAGGCGGATTGGATCGAGGCCGAGATGAGGAGCCTCCCAGTCGCCGAAGTGCCGACCGGCGATCCCGACCCTGGGAGCGACTTCACCGACGATGCCGGCGGCGTTCGCCCGGAAGCACCCGTCTCGGTGCCGGCAGACAATTGGAGCACCGGCCCCAGCCGCACGCCGATCCGCGCCGAGGACTACAATCTCGAAGCCTTCATCGCCGACCGGAAATCGCTCGCCGACCATTTGGCCGAACAACTGAGCCTTTCAGCGCCCGATCAGACCACCCGGCTGGTCGGGGCCGTGCTGATTGCTGAGGTTGACGAAGCCGGGTACATGCGCACCGATATCGACGAACTGGCGCAGCGGCTGGGCAGCCATCGCGATGTCATTTCGCGGACGCTGACCCTGCTCAAGACATTTGAGCCGACGGGCGTCTTCGCCCGTGATCTGACCGAATGCCTGGCGTTGCAGCTGTCGGAAAAGAACCGGCTCGACCCGGCAATGGCGGCGCTCCTGGAAAATCTCGATCTGGTTGCTCGGCGCGACCTCGCCGCGCTTCGCCGGGTCTGCGGCGTGGACGATTCGGACCTTGCCGAGATGCTCGACGAATTGCGGGCGCTCAATCCCAAGCCCGGCGCCGATTTCGATCCGCCGCCGGTCCACACCGTCATCCCGGATATCATGGTCACGCCGGCGCCCGATGGCGGCTGGCGGGTCGAGCTCAACAGCGAGACCCTACCGCGCCTGCTGGTCAATCAGAGCTATTATGCGACGGTCTCAAAAGCGTCCCGAAAGGACACTGACCGTGCGTTTCTGGCGGAACGCTTCCAGACGGCGAAGTGGCTGGTCGACAGCCTCGACCGCCGGGCCCGGACGATCCTGAAGGTTGCCAGCGAAATCGTCCGCCAGCAGGACGGCTTCTTCGCGCTCGGCGTCGAGCATTTGCGCCCCCTCAATCTCCGCGCCGTCGCCGACGCCATCAGCATGCATGAATCGACCGTGAGCCGCGTCACCTCGAACAAATACATGGCGACCAGCCGCGGCATCTTCGAACTCAAATATTTCTTCACCTCGGCCATCCAGTCCGCCGCCGGCGGCGAGGCCCATTCCGCGGAAGCGGTGCGCCATCGCATCCGGGGGCTGATCGACAATGAGGCTGAAGCCGTCCTGTCGGACGACGCCATCGTCAAAGTGCTGCGCCAGTCGGGTATCGACATCGCGCGGCGTACGGTGGCCAAGTACCGGGAAGCTATGCACATTCCGTCCTCGGTCAATCGCCGCCGCGAGCGGCGGGTGAATCTTTGATCGGCCGCGCAATTGACTTGGCAGCACCCCGTCCTTAGAAGGGCGCCCGACACGGCAGGTCGCCGCCGATGGCGGCAGGACAGAGCAACGGCCAGTGACGGCCAACTTTCTGAAAGATCAGCCGTAAACGGCCTTTCGGCCTTTGACTCGAGCCTGACCGAGACAGCCAAGGCCTTCATTTCGTGATCACGAATCCATTGCGCCGCATGACCTTCACCCCGGCTTTATCGGTGTATTTGCACGGATGGCGAGCCGTTGGCCGCCGGCCAATTCGCTAACAAGCGGGACAACATTGTTCATGGATCTCAGCGATCTCATCCATCCCAATGCCGTGTTGCCGTCGGTCAAGGTGACGAGCAAACGGCAAGTGATTCAGGAACTTGCCGCCAAGGGCGCCGAGCTCACCGGCTTCGACGAGCGCCTGATCTTCGAAACGCTGCTCGACCGCGAAAAGCTTGGCTCCACCGGCGTCGGCGAAGGCATTGCCATCCCGCATGGCAAGATCGCCGGTCTCGACCGCATCTATGGCGCATTCGCCCGGCTGGCGAAGCCGATCGACTTCGAGTCCGTCGACGGGCAGCCCGTTGACCTTGTGTTCCTGCTGCTGGCGCCGGAAGGCGCGGGCGCCGACCATTTGAAGGCCCTTGCCCGCATCGCCCGCATTCTCAGGATTCCGGGCGTCGCCGACCGCCTGCGCGCCACCAATGACGCCAACGCGCTCTACCGCACGCTGAGCGAGGGCGTGGAGCCAAGCGCCGCCTAGCGCCGTTTTGTTGCGGCGCCGCCGCAGCGCCCTAATATCAGACGGTGCGCCCCGAAGATCTGCTCAGCCCACGCCCCGGCGGGCTCTATTGCCCGCTCGGCGATTTCCATATCGACCCGACCCGCGCGGTGCCGCGGGCGCTGATCACGCACGGCCATGCCGACCACGCCCGCCCCGGTCACGGCGCGGTGCTGGCGACGGCGGAGACGCTGGCCATCATGGCCGCCCGCTACGGCGCCAATCATGCCGCCACGACGCAGGCGGCGGCCTATAGCGAGACGCTCAGCCTCAATGGCGTCGCGGTCCGCTTCGAGCCGGCCGGGCATGTCCTCGGTTCGGCGCAAATCGTGGTGGAGGCGAACGGCATGCGCATCGTCGCCTCCGGCGACTACAAGCGGCAGTCCGACCCAACCTGCGCCGCCTTTGTGCCGGTCAAATGCGACGTCTTCATCAGCGAGGCGACCTTCGGTCTGCCGGTGTTCCGCCATCCGGACGCTGCCGGCGAAATCAGGCGGCTCCTTGGTTCGCTCGCCCTCTTCCCGGAGCGGACCCATCTGGTCGGGGCCTATTCGCTCGGCAAGACGCAGCGGGTGATCAAGCTCCTGCGCGAGGCGGGCTATGACCGGCCGATCTATATCCATGGCGCGCTGGAGGCGCTCTGCCGCCTCTATGAGGCGCATGGGGTCGCGCTGGGCCCGCTGCTGCCGGCGACCGACGACAAGCGCGGCAAGGCAGACTTCGCCGGCGCTATCGTCATCGGCCCGCCGACATCGATGAACGACCGCTGGGCGCGGCGCTTCGCCGACCCGATCGAAGCCTTCGCCTCCGGCTGGATGCGCATCCGCCAGCGCGCCAAACAAGGCGGCATCGAACTGCCGCTGATCATCTCCGACCATGCGGATTGGGGCGAACTTGGCGACACGATCGCCGAGACCGGCGCCGGCGAGGTCTGGGTCACGCATGGCAATGAGGAGGCACTGGTGCGCTGGTGTCAGCTCGCAGGCATCCGCGCCAGGCCGCTGCATCTCGTCGGCTATGACGAGGAGGAAGCAGAGGCATGAACCGCTTCGCCGCGCTTCTCGACCGCCTCGTCCTGACGCCGCAGCGCAACGTCAAGCTGCGCCTTCTGGTGGACTATTTCCGGTCAACGCACGATCCGGATCGCGGCTATGCCCTTGCCGCACTCACCGGCGATCTGACGATCGCCTCGGTCAAGCCGGCGATGCTGCGAGCGCTGATCACCGAACGGCTCGACCCGGTCCTGTTCGGCTACTCCTACGACTATGTCGGCGACCTCGCCGAGACGATCGCGCTGGCGTGGCCGGTGGCTACAACAGAGGCCGGAAGTGGCAGGAATACGCCCGCCCCTTCCCTCGGAGCGATCGTCGAGACGCTGGAGCTTGCCTCGCGGCTCGAAGGGCCACGGATGATGGAGCACTGGCTCGACGAACTCGACGCCACCGGCCGCTGGGGTCTGATCAAGCTGGTCACCGGCGGCTTGCGCGTCGGCGTTTCGGCACGGCTTGCCAAGACGGCGCTGGCGGAACTCGGCGGCCGGGACGTTGGCGAAATCGAGGAAGTCTGGCACGGCGTCGAGCCGCCCTATGCCGCGCTGTTTGCCTGGCTGGAAGGCAAGGCCGAGCGGCCGCGTTCGACAGCGCCAGCTCCCTTCCGGCCGGTGATGCTCAGCCACGCCATTGCCGACAACGAACTCGCGGCGATCCGCCCCGAAGAATACGCCGCCGAGTGGAAGTGGGACGGCATCCGCATCCAGGCCGTCGTCGATGGCGATACGCGCCGGCTCTATTCGCGCACCGGCGAGGACATTTCGGGCGCTTTCCCCGACGTTGTCGACGCGCTCGACTTCACGGGCGCAATCGACGGCGAGTTGCTGGTCGGCGGGCCGGCGCTCGGCGGCGCAGAAGTCGGCAGCTTTGGCGATTTGCAGCAGCGCCTCAACCGGAAGACCGTTTCGGCCAAACTGATGGCGCAGCATCCGGGCTTCATCCGCGCTTATGACTGCCTCGTTGAAGGCGACGACGACATCCGCGCCCTCGCCTTCCGCGACCGACGCAAGCGGCTGGAGGCCGTCATCGCCCGATCACGGTCGGGGCGGATCGATTTGTCGCCGTTGGTGCCGTTCCGTGATCCCGCCGACCTCGCCGGCCTCCGCGCCGCGCCGCCCGACGCCGTGATCGAAGGCGTGATGCTGAAGCGCTGGGATTCGGTCTATGAGGCCGGGCGGCCGAAGGGTCCGTGGTTCAAGTGGAAGCGCGACCCGCATATCGTCGACGCCGTGCTGATGTATGCCCAGCGCGGTCACGGCAAGCGCTCATCCTATTATTCCGACTACACATTCGGCGTCTGGCGCGACACGGCGGATGGCGACGAATTGGTGCCGGTGGGCAAGGCCTATTTCGGCTTCACCGACGAGGAGTTGATCGAGATCGACCGCTTCGTCCGCAACAATACCGTCTCCCGCTTCGGGCCGGTGCGCGAGGTTGTGCATCAGGCCGACGCCGGCCTCGTCCTCGAGGTGGCCTTCGAAGGTCTTAACCGCTCGACGCGGCACAAATCGGGTGTCGCCATGCGGTTCCCGCGCATCTCACGGTTGCGCTGGGACAAACCGCCGAGCGAGGCGGACCGGCTGGAGACGCTGGAAGCGCTGCTCAAGCCGGGCGCTTCGAATAGCCCAACGTCGTGAAATCGACCGCATAAGCTTCGCCGATCAATTGCCGCGCGCCGGCGCTCAACAAGTCCTCGTCGGAGGGCACGAGCCCACGCCGCAGAATCTCAAGCGACGGCGCCTCCGACAAATCCACGCGGTTCGGGCCTGCCGCGTTCCGGCGATGTCGCATGTGGGGAAACGGGGTGCCGATGCCGAGCCTGTCGGCGAGCGGTACGATGTCGGCTTCGACAGTCTCCAGATGAATGATCCGTCCATAGCGAAAGCCGATGTCGCGGAAATGGAACGGCGTCTGTGTGTTCCAATGGATGTTCAGCTCCGGCTCGCCGCTCGCGCCCGGCGCACGGACACGGCTGATAACGGCCTGGAGGAACTGGACAAACGAGATGCCGCGATAGGCCTCGCCGGCCTCGCCGTCGGCGCAATCGACAATGAAACGGCGGGAGAAGCCCTCCAGCCGATCGAAACGATCGAGCGGCGCCGAGCCATTGTAGAGAAACTTGTTCATGTAGGCCGAGGTCGCCCGCTGGTAGGGGTCGCGGACAAGCGCGAAGCTATCGAAGCGCTCCCTGCTGACGAGATCGGCGGCCCGGCCGAAATCGACAACGCGGCCGGTCCCGCGCAGAAACTCGCGAAAGGGAAGGCCCGAGCGGTCATGTTCATCGGCCCAAAGACCGCGAACGAGCCAATGGCCCAGTGAACTGTTGCCTGCCTTGGGCGACCAGAAGCAGACGACCTTCTTCTCGCGAATAACGAAGGCGCGGCGAGTCACGCCTCGCCTTTGATCGGCGCCCAGAAATCCCAGACGCGGGAGACTGTCTGCCGCAGATAGGGCAGCTCGCGAAGGGCCTCCGCGTCCTCCATGCGCTTTCGGATGACATCGCGGACCTTGATCGGCACCGAGGCCAGCGACGGTGCGAAGGGACGATCGGGAAATGGCTCCTTGCGGCGCGCCGGCAGCGGTACGCCGAGCGCCGCGTGAAGCCAAGCCGCGTCCCGCCGGTATTCCTCCTCGAGCGCCTTCGCATCACGCCGCGTCATATAGACGGCGTCGCCGCCGACACTCAGATCGCGCAACGCCTTGCGGACGACCTTCACCGCCTGGAGAATTCGTGTTTCCGGCCGCTGCAATTCGCCGGGGTTCGACTCGCACAAATGCATGGCGCGGGTGAACTCGATCTCGACCCAATGCGGCGAGGCGTTGACGACGTTCTGATCGTCGATCGCCAGGCCGAGCGCGGCCGCGAAATCGGCGACGACGCTGCGTCCGTTCAGCGTCGACAAATGCCGCAAACGCAGCGTGGCGTTGCCGAAGGTCGACATCCAACGCTCGACATAGGGGCGAAAGGAGACGCGATCCCGCATCGAGGCGAGGAAGCTGTCGAAGCTATCCAGGCAACGGCCCTTGCGGACGTCCTGGAAGTACAGCGAGCGCACCCATTCCGGATACGGGCGCAGATAGCCTAGAATGCGCAGTTCGCCGACGAGCGCGTCCCGCAGCGTCTTGAGCTGGCGCTCGCCGCGGTCAAAGAAGAACTCGCTGGAGGCGACGACCTTGGCGGTGCGGTTCGCCGCGACGAAGGTGGAAAAGGCGGCGAGCGTGTGCTCGTCACCCGGCGCCCCGTTCAGCGCCCGGGCGAGCGTGACGCTGTTGCCGGCCGTGTTTTCTGCGCCGGGCAGCGTGACAAAGCCCTGCGCCGCCAGGCTGCCCGAATTGTTCCGTATGGCTGTTTGAATGGACGAGGTTCCGGTCTTGCCCCGGCCAATATGGAGGTACAGCACTGACGGCGCCCTTCGACTCATGCCACTGCCTCTCGAAATAGAAAGATTCGCGGCGTCAGACCCGGCCCTCTGCGTCTCTCCACCCCTTTTTTCACGTTGCCAGCAAGGCGCTGAGATGCCACTCCCCGACGCCCGCCCACCAAACGAGAGCACCGCATGACCCAGGACGACGACGCGGATACGGTCGACGATTCTGCCGAAGTCGCACGGCTGGAGGCTGGACGGCTGCTCTTTGCCAAGCCCTGGGCGTTCCTGCTCGGCGTCGTGCGGGTGAGCGGTCTGCCGCCGGTCGCCGGCATCGAGGTGGCTTTTGCCGGCCGATCGAATGTCGGCAAGTCTTCGCTGCTGAACGCCCTCACCGGCCGCAAGGCGCTGGCGCGCACGTCGAACACGCCCGGCCGCACGCGCGAGCTCAATTTGTTTGCCGCCGACCCAGGCCTGACGATCGTCGACATGCCGGGCTACGGCTATGCGCGGGCCGGCAAGTCGATCTCCGCGGCGTGGAACCGGCTGATCATGGATTATCTGCGCGGTCGGCCGAATCTGCGGCGCGTCTATGTCCTCATCGACGGCCGCCACGGATTGAAGGCCAATGACAATGAGGTGCTCGAGCTCCTCGACAAGACGGCGGTCTCCTATCAGATCGTGCTGACCAAGGCGGACAAGCCGCGGCGCGACGAATTGGAGGAGGTCCAACGGTCCGTCACAGCCGCGCTCAAACGCCGGCCCGCGGCGCATCCGAGGATCATCACGACATCGGCCGAAACCGGCGCCGGGATCGACTTGTTGCGCGCCGAGATCGCGGCGCTCAGGGGCTGACTATGACCGGCGATGCGATGATGACCCGCATCATGGAAGCGATCGGCCTGCATCAGCGCGGTGAGAACGAGGCGGCGCACACGCAGCTGGGCGCCCTATGGGCCGAAATCGGCGCGGACGGCGATCCGCTTCATCGCTGCGCTCTGGCGCATTATGTGGCCGACTTGCAAAACGATCCGGCCGACGCGCTGACCTGGAACCGGCGGGCGCTGGACGCTGCCGAGATGCTTCGCGAGAACGGCGTCGAACATGTCCTCGGCTCGGTTTCGCTCCGGTCGTTCTTTCCCTCGCTCCACCTCAATCTTGCCGAGGACTACCGCCTGCTCGGAGATAACGCCGCGGCTGCGGAACAGGCGCGCCTTGCGCGCGCGGCGCTGGCCGGACTGCCGGAGGAAGGCTTCGTGGCGATGATCCGTGGTGGCATCGACCGTATCGAGCACAGCCTTGCCGGGGCCCGCTAGTCGTCACCGCCTTCGTCGCGCTCGCTGTCTTCGTCTTCGACGACCGGGATTGCGTAGCTGCCGGAGAGCCAGCTGTTGAGATCGCGGTCCTTGCAGCGCTCCGAGCAGAACGGATAGCTGGCCCGCGCCGACGGCTTGCCGCAGATCGGGCATGGTCGCGTCGGGCGCAGTTTGACGACGGAGCCGTCGGCCATCAGGCCGTCGCCCCGGTGATCCAGTGCCGCCGCACCGGATAGCCCTCGCCGATCAGCAGCGCCGTGGTCTCCGCCAAAGGCAGGCCGACGACGTTCGAGTAGGAACCGATGAGCCGGGTAACGAAGCTGCCGGCGATGCCTTGGATGGCATAACCGCCCGTCTTGCCGCGCCATTCGCCGGAGCCGACATAATGCTCGCGGTCTTCGTCCGACAGGCGCTTGAAGCGGACGCGGCTCTCGACCAAGCGCTGACGCAGCTTGCCGGCGGGTGTGATCAGCGCGACGCCGGTATAGACGCGGTGGCCCTTGCCGGAGAGCAGGCGGAGACACAGCTCCGCTTCCTCCAGCGTCTCGGCCTGCGGCAGGACGCGGCGGCCGACGGCAACGACGGTATCTGCAGCCAGGATGAATGCATCGGCGAGATCGGCATGCTTGGCCGCGATCTTCTTCGCGGCCTCGGCCTTCTGCTTGGCAAGGCGGGCGGCGAGATTGCGCGGCACCTCGCCCTTGCGTGGCGTCTCGTCCAAACCCGAAGGGATGATTTCGTCGGGCTCGACGCCGATTTGCGCCAGCAGCGAAAGCCGCCGCGGCGACGCCGATGCCAGAATCAGCTTGTTGCGTCCGGTCATCGGTGACCCTCGGCGCGGGCCGGCCCGGCCTTCAGCTATTTGAACCGATAGGTGATCCGGCCCTTGGTCAGATCATACGGGGTCATTTCCACCAGCACCTTGTCGCCAGCCAGCACACGGATGCGGTTCTTGCGCATTCGCCCGGCGGTGTGGGCAATGATCTCGTGTTCGTTTTCCAGTTTCACGCGGAACGTAGCGTTGGGCAAAAGCTCGGTGACGACACCGGGAAACTCGATGATCTCTTCTTTCGGCATTCGGTTCTTATAAACGCTCCGCAGGGGTGGCGAACAAGACAGGATCGTCCGCAAGCCGCCGCAACATAGTGAGCCGCCTCGCCCGGGTCAAAGATTCAACCGGATCGAAACGGATTTGGCATGGGCGTCAAGCCCCTCGGCCTCGGCCAGCGTGATCGCCGCCTTGCCGAGTTGGCGTAGCTGATCGGGCCCGCAGCGCAGGATCGAGGTCCGTTTCATGAAGTCGAGCACCGACAGACCCGAGGAAAAGCGCGCGGCACCGGAGGTCGGCAGGACGTGGTTCGAGCCGCCGACATAGTCGCCGATCGCCTCGGGCGTGTGGGCGCCAAGGAACATCGCCCCGGCATTGACCACGGCCTTCGCCAGCGGTTCGGGATCGGGGGTGAGGATCTCGACATGCTCGGCGGCGATGCGGTTGGCCAACGGGGCGGCGTCGGCGAGATTGGCGACAATGATGATGGCGCCCCGCTCGCGCCAACTCTCGCCGGCTATGGCGGCGCGCGGCAAGGTCGTCAGTTGGCGCTCGACGGCCTTGGCGACGGCATCACCCAGAGCGGCGGAGTCGGTGATGAGGATCGACTGGGCCAGCGCGTCATGTTCGGCCTGGGCCAGGAGATCGGCGGCGATCCAGTCGGGGTTGTTGTCGCCATCGGCGATGATCAGCACTTCAGAGGGTCCGGCGATCGAGTCGATGCCGACCAGGCCGAAGACCTGACGCTTGGCCTCGGCGACATAGGCGTTGCCAGGACCGACGATCTTGTCGACCGCAGCGATCGTCTTGGTGCCGAGGGCGAGCGCCGCCACGGCCTGCGCACCGCCGACGCGGTAGACCTCATCGACGCCGGCAAGCTTGGCGGCGGCGAGGACCAGCGGATTGACCTTCCCGTCGGGCGTCGGCACGGCCATGACGATGCGGCCAACGCCGGCGATCTTCGCCGGCACGGCGTTCATCAGGACCGAGCTCGGATAGGCCGCCGTGCCGCCCGGCACGTAAAGGCCGACGGCGCCGATAGGGGTCCATTTGGCGCCGAGTTCGACGCCGGCCTCGTCGGTGTAGCGGTCGTCACGGGGCAACTGGCGGCGGTGATAGGCTTCGATCCGCGCCTTGGCGAAAGCGAGCGCCTCACGGGCCGCCTTCGAGACCGAGCCTTCGGCCGCAGCCAGTTCACGCGGGGTGAAGGCAAGCCTGTCCCAGGACAGGTCGAAGCGATCGAACAGGCGCGTGTACTCGACAACCGCCTTGTCGCCGTCGCGCCTGACATAGTCGATGATTGCGGCGACCTGATCGCGGACTTCCGCCGACGGGCCGCGCCGCGCCAGAAGCGCGGCGAAACGGCTTTCGAAATCGGCGGCGGACTGATCGAGCCGAACGGGCATGGTCCTACCTCTCGCGAAATTGCGCGGAGTACGAATTGCGTTGACGAGCAGAGGGTTTGGCCTAGCTCGCGGCCAGATCGTGCGCCGGCCGGGCCTTCGTCTGCCACGCAGCGCCGAGGTCGGCAAGTTGCGCCTCGATGCATTCGACGGTGAGGCGGATTTCGCCGCCGCCGGCAAAGAGGAGCCTGATCTCGCCTGCCGGTGCTTCGCCGGGCACGAATTCGATGGCGAGAAGGGAGACGATGGCGTCGGGCGCGGAGCGGTTGATGCCCGCCGATTTCACCGCGACAACGCGGTCGAAATGCATCGCTGCGCGACGCCGCTGATGCTGTCGGCTGCGATCGGCCTCCCAGGCAAAGCGGTTCATCGCCAGCGCGAAGCGGTGCTTGGCCGGATTCCAGACCAGCTCGCCGCAACGCAGAACGGCGTCCTGGGCATGGGCCGACAGGACCACTAGGTCTTCAGGATCGAGCGCGATGAGTTTCAAGGGCTTTGCGGGTTCCATGGGCGGTGACGGCTAACCGTTCGGACCTCGCTCAGTTAGTGCTGGGCAACGGCGAATTCAACGCCCGCGTTTACGCGGCGAGCCGCTCGATGGTTGCGCCGCAGCGGCTGAGCTTCTCTTCCAGCCGCTCGAAGCCGCGATCGAGATGGTAGACGCGGTTGACGATCGTGTCGCCCTCAGCGGCAAGCCCGGCGATCACCAAGGAGACCGAGGCCCGCAAATCGGTGGCCATGACCGGCGCGCCTTTCAGACGCTTGACGCCGTTGACGGTGGCAACTTGGCCATCGAGATGGATGTCGGCGCCAAGGCGGGCCAGCTCCTGCACATGCATGAAGCGGTTCTCGAAGATGGTCTCGCGGATGGTCGACGTGCCCTCGGCACGGCTGACCAGCGCCATCAGCTGCGCCTGCAGATCGGTCGGGAAGCCGGGGAAAGGCTCGGTGGTCACATTGACCGGCGCGAGGCCGGAACCGTTGCGGGTGATCTTGATGCCTTCATTGGTGATCTCGACGCCGACGCCGATCTGGCGGAGCGTCTCCAGCGGCGCTTCGAGAAGGTCGGCGCGGGCGCCCTCAAGCAGAACCTCGCCGCCGGTCATCGCCACGGCGAAGGCATAGGTGCCGGTTTCGATGCGATCCGGCAGGACCGAATGGCGGGCGCCGCTGAGATGCTCGACGCCCTCAATATGGATGGTGCTGGTGCCGGCCCCATCGATCCGCGCGCCCATGCGGGAAAGGCAAAGGGCGAGGTCGACGATCTCCGGCTCGCGGGCGGCGTTCTCGATCACCGTCTCGCCGCGGGCAAGGCTCGCCGCCATCAACGCCACATGGGTGGCGCCGACCGTAACGCGGGGGAAGCGGACGCGCCCGCCGCGCAGGCCCTTAGGCGCAGCGGCGATGACGTAACCGCTCTCAATTTCGATTTCGGCGCCGAGATCGCGCAGCGCGGAAATGAAGAAATCGACCGGCCGCGTGCCGATGGCACAGCCGCCCGGCAGCGACACCTTGGCGAAGCCGGTGCGCGCCAAGAGCGGGCCGACGACCCAGAAGCTGGCCCGCATGCGCGAGACGAGGTCATAGGGGGCAGTGTTGTCGACGATCTGCGCGGCGGTGAGGTGCAGCGTTTCGCCGGTCAGCGAATCCTGTCCCGGGCGCTTGCCGTCGACGGAGTGATCGACGCCGTGATTGCCGAGGATGCGTTTGAGAAGCGACACATCGGCAAGCCGCGGCACGTTCTCCAGCGTCAGCGTCTCATCGGTGAGAAGGCTCGCGATCATGAGAGGTAGAGCGGCGTTCTTGGCGCCGGAGATCGCGATGCGCCCGTTCAGGCGCGATCCGCCGGTGATCTTGATCTGGTCCAAGCTGCTCCCCCGCCGAATCGCCCCTTGCGCGCGCTTTCGTGCATCTAGGCCGCGATCACGGCCAACTCAAGGCCGGGAGCCGCGCAAGGCCGTGGGACGGCCTCTCAATCGCCGCCTCATGCAGCACATCCTGACCGGTGGTCCGCACCCCTTCCGTCACCCGTCGCCCTTGATCCGCCGGCCTTGCGGTCACCATGGGCTAGTCGGCGTCGCGATCAGCGCCGGGGTCCTGCGAATCCGCCTCGGCGGGGCTGCCGGTATCCGTGGCTTTCCGCCGCCGCAGGTTTCGCCGCAGCGCCTGCGCCAAGCGCTGACGCCGCGCTTCGGCGGATTCGGCCTTGCCGCCCGAGGTTTTGGCTTCGTCGTTCATCGGTCCGCAGCAAAATTAACGGCGCTGAGAAAGGCGGACAACCGACCTTGCCCGGCCAAAGCCGCTATGGCACTAGTGCCGCCGATTGGGAAGCCTCGGCTCCCGACGCCTTTCGCTGCCGTAGCTCAGTGGTAGAGCACTCCCTTGGTAAGGGAGAGGTCGACAGTTCAATCCTGTCCGGCAGCACCATAATTTTCCGTAGAGTCCTCTTGAAAGTCGGTATCCTCTAGCACCATTTCCCATGTCGCTGCTACAAAGGCCGCTACAAAAGGAACAGGTTTGGATGCCGTTGCTCCCCCCTCATATGGTCGAACGCGACGGACGTTACTACGCTCGCGTCGTTATACCCGAGCGCCATCGGAAGGCCCTCGGAAAGCGGGAGTTCACCGCGGCACTCGGTGGTGACAAGAAGGAAGCCAAGCGCAAGCTCCCGGCCCTGGTCGCCTCCTTCCTTGATCAGATCGACGCTGCTGAGCGACGACGGACCCCGGGCGCTAGGCCCCGCGTCTATTCCAGCGGCGAACTGGCTCATGTCCACTATAGCGAGGAACTGGATCGCGACGACCGGGTTCGCGACGCTGGTGAGGGCGGCGACCCGATCTTCAGCAAAGGATACGCCGATGCATTGAAAAAGATCGCTAGCGGCCGCGCCGATCTCGAGCTGACACAAGCGACGATTGGCTGGGCGATTGAGAGCTTCGGCGCGCAGAAGCGTGTCGTGCCCCCACTAGGCTCGACGGAGTGGCGCTCGCTTGCCAGAACCCTTGCCGGTATTCAGCTCGAAGTGCTCGCGCGTATCGACGAACGCGACCACGGCGACTTCTCGGGCACCCCGAAACACACGCTGCTGATCGAAGCACCCGAGGCACCCGCGAGGCGGCCTATTGGCGTCAGCGACATCTTTGAAGGCTACCGCAACGAGCTTCAGAAGGCGGGCAAGGGGCGTGACGCGCGGAAGCGGTGGGCTCCTATCGAAAGGAGCCTGAAAGACTTCTTGGGCCACGGCCGCGCTGGTCAGATTGCGCGCAGAGACGTCCTCGGGTGGAAGGACGAGTTGTTGAAGCGTTTCTCCAGCAAGACCGTTCGGGACGCCTACTTAGCAACGTGCCGCGCCGCATTCGGATGGGCGTTGGACAACGACTTGATCGACGTCAATCCATTTCAGGGAATCAAACTTCGGGTCGAAAAGAAGCATCTCACCCGAGAGCGGGGCTTCAATGACGCCGAGGCGTTGGCCCTGCTCAGGGCCGCACGCGCCTATCAGGCGCCTTCCGCAAGGGAGCACGCGACGACGGTCGCGGCGAAGTGCTGGACGCCATTTCTGGCGGCTTACACTGGCGCGCGCATTGGCGAGTTGACGCAACTGCGCGCCGAAGATGTCCGCGAGAAGGATGGCATCCCCTACATTCGCATAACGCCAGAAGCCGGCACCGTGAAGACGGGAGAGTTTCGAGACGTTCCGCTTCATCCCCACCTTTTGGAACTCGGCTTCTTGGAGTTCGTTCACGGGAAGAAGGGCCCGATCTTCTATAAGCAGACGCAGCGAAGCGGTGAGCTTGCGCCCGCGCGGATCACAGCTGATCGCGTGGCGGCTTGGGTGCGATCATTGAATGTCGTTGATCGGAGCGTCGCGCCCAATCACGGCTGGCGGCATCGCGTCAAGACAGTTGGGCGAGAGGCGGGCATCGACAGCCGCATCCTCGATGCACTGCAAGGTCATGCTGCGCGCACCGCAGGTGATCAGTACGGTGACGTAAACCTGCAAACCAAACATGCGGCCATTAGCAAGCTGCCCCGATATCCGATCCTGCCGACCAACTAGTCGACGTCGACGTCGATTCCGAGACCCAGTCCGAGCCGGAGCCGGTAGGCGCGTGTGCAGGGATGCGGGTAAGCCGTTTAGAGGTGCACCTCCCCGGTTCGTCAAAATCTTCTTCAGCCTCCCCTTGTGTACATCCCTTATCGGCATCATATAGTCTCGTGCACCTACTCTCCTCGCCTTTCCTGGACGCTGTATCTTGACCCATCATCGCAAGCGAGTGATCAGCTACATCCGTGTTTCGACGAAGGACCAGGGAACTAGCGAGTTTGGTATGCAGGCGCAGGAGGCACAAATCCGGGCCTTCTCCGAAGCCGCCGGTTTCAACGTGGTTCGAAAGTTCTGCGATACTGGGAGTGGTGCTGGTGAAGGAAGCATCTCTAAAAGGTCCGATCTGAGGGAGGCACTCGCGCTGGCCAAGAAGACGGGGTGGGCCATCGTCGTCGCAAGCCTTGATCGGCTTTCGCGAAACACATCCGATGTGGAAATGCTCTTCGACCGTGCGGGCCTGAAGGTCATTAGCGCAAAAAACGGCGTCGGAATTGATCCCCTCGTCCTGCGCGGGGAAGCTGTTCGCGCTGAAAAGGAACGCGACATGATTTCCGAGCGTACCAAGGAAGCGCTCCTTCGCAAGAAGCAGGAGGGTGTGGTGCTCGGAAACCCGGTGAACTTACCAGAGGCCCAAGCGCGGGGAGCGGCGACCAACAAGAGGCGAGCGGCCCAGCGCGCTGAAGCGATTGAACCGGTCCTCGACCAGATCATGAAGAACGGGGGCGAGACGGCCTCGGAGATCGCCCGCGCACTGAACGAACGCGGCTTCAGAACCGCGCGCGGCCTGCCCTGGAACAAATCCAACATCCGGCGCCTGCTCAGCAGGGTCAAGAAGCCGGAGTGGAACCCCGGGGCTCATAGCGATCACGAAAATCCGCTCTGGGGTTCATTTTAGACACCCGGGCTCTTCCACCCATTAGGACTTTTCAGCATATCATCCCCTGCCGGCCTCACCGCGCCTCGGAAACGATCCTACTCCGATCGATCTGGCAGTAGTGGGATTGCCTGGTCCCGATCGTTTGGCCCGTTGGCGCGGTCTCCTGCTGTTTCGCTCGACTTCCCATAACGCGCGGATATCGGCGAGTGGCGCTTTAGGTGCCGATTCAGGCGATCCAGACCGCGACGATGACACTCGGTCAATGTATTTTCGGACTCTCCGAAATTCAAAACCGCAGAAAACAGCCATTTCCTAGATTGAGCGATGTTGACAAACATTGACAAAAACATTGACCAAACTTTTTTGCCCATATGTCGACGTCGAAAAACGCCAAAATCGCAGAAAACCGTCATTCCTCAAACTGAGTGACATTGACCGACATTGACCGAACATTGACCGACCTCTGTCGGGGATGCTTTCCGGCTGTCGCCGGCGGATCATGACGCCGGGCGGATTCAATCTGATCCCGCGACGTGCAGTCTGTTTTGTCGCCCGAAGGGCGTTCTCGCGCATCGTTTCCCCCCTTTCCGATCGCTAATCTGTGTAGGCCAGAGAGCATCGAATTTGAGCTTCTGGCGCATCAATTCTCGCGCTCGAAACCGTGGTTTTGCGCGCACGAAAATACTATCCCTGCGATTTCACGGTGGCCGACCTTCGGGCCGCCGCCGACGGCCTTGCCGACCCCAAGAGTGCGCGCATCGAGTCCGGCCCGATGATGGGCGAAGGTAAGTCGCCCATCTTTCTCGCGGCCCGAATTCGACGTCGAAGCGCAAAATTGGTCCAGTTTTCGTCGTCCCGCTTTCCTAGGCTACCGACTAGGGTCTGTGTGCGCACCGCAGCTCCAAGGTCCAGCAAGACCGATTCGGATCTACGAGCTGACGACAGATCGGTCCGAGTCGACCGATCAAAGTTCCATGCCGTCGTGCAGATCAGACAACAGCGATCGACTTCAGTGCGTCGTAGAGTTCCGCGGTCCGTGCCCTGATCGTCGAGCGAGTTGGCGCGTCGAGAAGCACGTCCCGCTCCGCGGCGCTGCGATCCAGGCCGACCGTCGGCTCAAATGAGGAATTGGAAACGGTCGCGATGCGATTGAAGGTCGGCCTGATGAGTGATGGTTCGTAACCGATGCCCACGAACGCAGCAACGCGGCGCATGACCCGTTCGGTTTCGCGAACCAAGGATTCAAACGCGACGATCAGCACCCGTTCGGGATCGGCTTTCGCAATTGCGAGCGTCTGCTTGTTGAGCGCACTCCAGAGCGCGATCGCCGCATCGAAGTCATCATATAGGCCGGCGTGCCGTGAGGCGGACGCATACCAGCTTGCCGGATCGCGCACCAAGGCGATGGCCTTCCCGTCAGGATAGTCGCCGGTGAAGGCAGCAAACTGCCCTTCCGAGCCGACAAGCCTGGGCATGAAAGCGACGACTTTCTTCACACGCCCGATGGACCCATAGAGGCCCTGATAGTCGATCCAAGCGTTGAAGAAGGCACTGAAATAGGCATCGACGACTTTGCGCGGCGTTAACGCTCCGACCTCCTTGAGAAAGGCCTGGAACAGCGCGCCCTGCAGCTTCGGGATGAAGATGAACGGCAAGTTGTGCCTGTCATTTACCGGCGATTGGCGGGCCGGCTCCCCAAGCTTCACAAACCCCCGCTGAGCGCCTTTGAGGATGGAGCGTTGCCCGAAGCGACGAAAAAGTCGTCCGGGTTCTTCTTCTAGGTCAATGCTCGGCCAATGCCATTTCGGTTTGGCGAGGTGTGGCTCGATCGGCAGAACGTGAAGCTCGGAATGGCCGTCCAACAGTTGCGTGAGGAGGGTGCCTCCGCTTCGTTGCACTTGCGAGATCAGAACCAGGGGCTGGTCGACACCGACCTTGTAGGCGAGCCGATGGCTGCGCACGATAGCGGACGGGTCGGCCTCTTCGACCTCAATTTTTGGCCGAGCCCTGGCCGCGCTGTCAGTCATTTCATCCCGATTACGAAGCTGCCGGGCCGGATCGGTTCGAACTGATCCGCCCTCCTCGTTTGATCGTCGTTGCGGTAATGCGTCACGGTTATTCTGTCTATGGCAGGAGCGGGGTCGCGTATGGCAGACTGCGCTGCACTTGGTTGTTGTCAAAGCTGGCGCGAGGCCTGGTTCCCGGCGTCAAGCATCGGAACGGGCTGCCATATTGCTAGATCGTGAGAGTGGGACTGCAACCAGCGTGGTAGAGCATCCCGCCGTTGCACTCGGCCCCGCCTTGTCCGCGCACCGTCCGATTACGCCGCTCGCGTTCATCCTCGCCGCCGATGCTTCCGCAGGCGATCGCACGTTCGCTTTCGTCGGTGCCGACGGCGAAAGTCGTGGCCGGACCGTGTCCGATCTCTATGAGAAAGCCCGCCGACTTCTCGCTGGGCTTCGCCGCCTAGGCCTAAATCCTGGCGACACTGTCGTCCTCCACTTCGACAGCGCTGAACAGATGGTGCCAGCATTGTGGGCCGCGCTCCTCGGTGGCTACGTCGCGGAGCTGAGGCCATCGGGTTGGGCACGGGTGAGGCGAGAACTCCTGCGAAAGGTGATGGACAAAGGAAGCGCTCTTCTAACGACCCACTCCCTTCGAGACGATCTTGGTGAAACGGCCGGACACCGGATTCTGGTCGTCGAGGAGGTGGCGGACACCCCACCGGCGGAACCCTTCGATGGAACGCGGCCCGACGACATGGCGCTGGTCCTGCATTCCGGGCGCAACATGAACGGGACCCCGCTAACGGCGCGCGAGGTCACGCGGCAATGGTCGATGCGCGGGCGGGGCGTCACTTCCGGCGGCTCGCGGCTCCTCCTCGACTATGATGCCGACATCGCGGCATTTGCGCCGGACGGTTGGTCGACGACATTCCTATCAATCGAAGCTTTCGTCCGGCGCCCGCAATTGCTGCTTGAGGTCGCTAGCCGCCGGGGCGTCACGCACATCTCGATACCCACCTTCGCTGCTGCCCTCATTCAAGAGGACGTCGTTCGAGAACCAACCGCGACGACCATTTTGCTGGATAAGGTCGAAGAGATCGCCGTCCATCTGGAACCGGCCTCCGCGACAATCCTGCCGCCATTCGCCCAATCGCTGGAGCAATTCGGGGTGCGTCCAGGAACAGTGATCGGCGAGTATCGGACAGCCGGCATGGGCCCCCTAACCGCTGGGAAAGCGACCGTCGGCGGCGAGATCGGCGACCGCAAGACGCGCTGCATAGCCGGGGCCCCGGCGGCGGGGATCGCGCTCAGGATCGGCGACGGGAAGGCGTCCGTGCGCCCCGAGGGGGAGTCCGGCGCGATCGAATTTAGCCGCCTACCCGATGCCTCCGCGCTCCAGAACGACGCGTCCGGCACCGATTGGGCCGGGACCCCGACGGGAGACACCGGGTCGATCCGGGACGGAGAGCTCACCCTCATCGGGCGATCCAAGGATTGGATCACGATCAATGGGCGTAACTATCCCTCCGTCGAGATCGAGAGTGTCGTCGAGGCGCTCCCCGGAATGACCCGGGCGCTGGCTGTGAACTGCGGTTCGAGCTCAATGTTCCGGGCTCACCGACAGACAGACAATTTTGCCCTCTTCTTTGTCGTCAGCGAGGCTACGGATTCCGATCCGTCCCAGTTAGCAAAGCGCATTCGCAACACCTTGGCCTCAGCCTTCGGAGCCGGGCCGATGCTCGTAACATCGATCCTGCCCGCGCGCGTCCCACGGACGGCCCTCGGCAAGGTCCAACGCAGCGTTCTGGCCGCCCGCCTCAAGGCGGGGGCCTTCGTCGATGAGACAGTCCCCTTCGGGGCTCTGATCGAGGATGACGGCCCAACCGCCGAGTTGCAGCAAATGCTCGCACGGCTGCTGCGCCTCAAGACGCCGCCTTCCGCCGAGCTAGATGTTTATGCCGCGGGATGCGACCGGATCGATGCGCTGAGATTCGCTGCCGAGGTCGAGCAGACCTACGGCCTCAAGCCGGAGCCAGGAGCGCTCGCATCAACACCTCTATCCGGCTTCGCCAAATTACTCGGCGCGGCGGCCCTGCCTGGAATGCGGACCGCGCCCATGGCGCTGGGAGCAGCGGCGAGCACGACCACGCTCGACCCCAGGCTCGAGCGCAAGCTTCGCCAGGAAACAGCATTCTGGCCTGGTGCCAGAAAGACGTCCGCCGGCTTGCTGTTCGCCCTCAACGCCGGGGGTTCCAAACCGCCTTTGTTCTGGTGTCTGCAAGGGGCGCGGGAGCTTGTCCGCCTGGCACAACGGCTCGGACCCGATCAGCCTGTCTACGGAATGCGGTCAGGCCTCGACGCCATAGCTTATTCGGACCCCAATACCGTTCTGCTGGCAAAGCACTATGCACAGGAGGTGATCGACATAGATACAGAAGGTCCGTATTGGCTCGGTGGCAACTGCCAGGGCGGATTGATCGCGGCCGAAATCGCGAGAATTCTCATTGCTTCGGGGCGGGAAGTCAGTCGGCTCACGCTGGTCGATGCCTACCCCTTCACGCTCTTTGCTGCCCCTATGGCGGGGCGCGGCCAGGTCGATATGATTTTCGGCCGCGACAGCCGCTTCAACCCCAAGCAGCGCTTTCGATGGCCCGAACTTGGTTGGCGCAAGTTCTTTCCCGCGGGCGTTCGGGTGTCATATTTGGCGTGTGATCATGCCCGCTTCTTCGACGATGACGTGGTTGGGCCTTTGACGGATCTTATCGCGGCATCGGATGAGGTGTTCATGCCGACCTCCGATTCCCCCCTGCAGCAAGCCGGGCCACGGCCGGATGCATATTGGGCGCGCTATGCCCAATTGGCGCCGGTTGAGGCGGCCGCCGGTGCCGCGTTGACGCTGGACGTGACGGTCGCCAATCACGGACCGCACCCTTGGTATCCGACGGAGGTAAGCGGCGTCACGCTGGGCAACCACTGGCTAACGCCGGAGGGAGAACTCCTGGTTTGGGCCGACGGCCGCGCCCACATAGGCGAAACCGTTCCACCGGACGGTTCGGTGACCTTGCGCATTGATCTCCGGGCGCCCAGCACCCCGGGAGACTATGTCCTCGAATTCGACATGGTCGAAGAGGGCCTCTTCTGGTTCAAGGAAAAGGGCGTCTCCACCCTTCTGGTTCCGGTTCGCGTTTCGGCCGGAAGGACCGCCGGGACAACCTAGGCCGCGCGGGACTGAAAACTCGGGCACCTTCAAACCGTCAGATGCGCTTCAGCCATCCATTGGGATTAGCGGTGACGTTGTAGCCGAACAAATCGCAGATTTCGGTATCAATTGCGTAGTCCTTCCCACGCCTTGAGAGAAACTCCGATATGGCGGCGGAAGGTCCTACAAGGCCATCCAGCCCAGGCGGCTGCAAAGCGCTGATCGCCAGCCCGTCCTCGATAACCACATAGTCGCCGGAGATGAGATTGGGATCGAAGAAGTTGAGCACGGCAGTGCAGGTGGCCGGATCGTGCGCCAAATCTTCGATGAGCAGCAGTGGCCGCGGCTGACGCGACACGAATTCATCCTCGAAGACATCTCCTAGGCTGCGTGCATCGCCCCGGCGGAGCGTGATGAGCGGATCGTCGATGGCGGGAGGGTCGATATCCACGCCGATGATCCGCCCATCGATATCGAGTTTCCGCATCAGATCAGCCATCCATTTCGATCGCCCACCTTCCGCCAGGCCGATTTCAAAAACAGTCCGCGGGCGCAGAGTCTCGAACAATCGTTCGTAAAGCGCCTGATCAACGGGGTTGAGCAACATTGCTCGCCCCTCGTGGCGTCGAGCGGAACCCGGGCCAAAGAGAGTGAGCGCCAATCCCGGCGGCACCAGCGAATAGAACGGCCTTGTTGTGCTCGGTTGAACGATCCGCATTCCGGCGAGGAGGGCTTGACGATGCAGGGCCGAATTCCCGATACGGCGCCCCTCCTCAATCAGCCGCACCAAATCCCGCCAAGGGGCCGGTAATTCCAGGTGATCGAGCAATGCGCCGAGTGGGGGAGAAGCGGCAAGCCTCTGCACGGGTACGATGATGGCGAGCCCATCCAGGACGTCCAGCGTAACAATGCGGAATTGGTCCTCGCGCCCAGCCAGTGCATCCTCGATCGCGGTTCGGACGCCGTTTCGCGGCCCGCCTTCCGTCAGGGCCGAGTGTAGCGTTCCCAATATCGGCGGCGCCAGATGCGCCTGGTGTGGAACGGGAACACCTGGCGCGTTCGGATGGCGATCAGCAACTGGAATTGATTCAACATCGTAGTAAGCATCGCGGCGACCGAAGGGCCATATGACGTCGTGACAAATGACGATCGCATCGGAGGTCGGACTGCCGCCCGCAGGTCCGTAAATCGTCGTTAGTTCATGGAAGACCGTGTACCAATTGTGATCCCCATCAATGAGAATGACATCTGCAGGAAGCAAGCTACCGACTATGTCGAGGCTGCGGGCCTGATGCACCGTCGCGCTCCCGGCGAAACGCGCCTCGAAGGCCGCAACGTCAAATGCCGGCAGCGGATCGATGATGTCGACATAAGCGTCGTGGCGGGCACACCAACGGGCGATCCGCTCGGAGTTGGTGCCTTGATCGGCACCTATCTCGATAATCCGATTTGTGGCGGTCGCCTCAATGACCGGCCGCAGCACCGGATGCCAGAACCGATTCAACGAACGGCGCCCCCGCGAATTGGCGTCCAACCGTTCGCTGGCGGGTGCCTATGCATTGGCTTTGCGCCAGTAAGCACCGGACCAGTCGACCTTTAGAATCGGGTCGTCGATGCCGCGCGCCTCGCGGAAATCGCGAACGGCGTTGGCGCAATTTTCAATGCTGTTGAAGTCATCGACGATCACAAAGCCTCCCGGAGTCACCTTGTCATAGAGCGCTTCGAGCGTCTGCATCGTCGACGAATACAGGTCGCCATCGAGCCTCAGCACGGCGATCCTTTCAATCGGCGCATCCGGCAGGTCCTTGAACCACCCCCTGAGGAGCCGAACGTTGTTGCTCCACAGGCCAAAGCGTTC
Organism: uncultured Alphaproteobacteria bacterium; assembly: GCA_963732865.1. Classification (GTDB taxonomy): domain Bacteria; phylum Pseudomonadota; class Alphaproteobacteria; order Rhizobiales; family Kaistiaceae; genus JADLGL01. The sequence continues at coordinate 398,729 of CAVTBC010000003.1, forward strand.
AAAGTTCTGCTGGACCTGTTCCTGCGGGATCACGAGTCCACGGACGCCGCGAAGGCCTTCGTTCAAGAGTTCGTCCCTTTGATCTTCGGTCACCGGGAAGCCCTCGAAGGAATTGGCGGCCCAGACGATCCGGTTGTCGATCCCGTGCGCGGCAAGCATGCCCGCCATGAAGATGCAGGCGCCTCCCCGCCACACGCCGCACTCAACGAAGTCGCCCACGATATTCTCCTTGAGAACGGTGCGCACGCAGGCCTCGATGTTTTCGAGGCGGACGCGGCCGATCAGGGTCAATGCGAAGGGCAGCTGGGCCGTGTGCATGCCGACCTTGCGGCTAGCGATCAGCCGTCTGAGATTCTGTCTGCGGAAATGGTCCGAGACCTCGGGAATCTTGATGCCGCGCACCTCAAGCGTGCGTAGCAGCGACATCCAATGGGCTTCGAAGTCGAGATTGGTTTCGTTGAGGAGCGCTTGTTTGAGAAGCTCCAAATAGCGCTCGGCGACGATGTCACCGCTTGGCGAGCTGTCGCCCGACGGCTTGGGAAGCTTCGCACGCACAATGTCGGGTTGCTTCAGATAAGCTTCGGGCGGCGCCATGCCGAATGTCCAATAATCGTTGCGGACGAGACGGTAGGGCTTGTCCCGCAATCGATGATGCTCCCGGTTGTATTCCTTGAACCGCGTTAGCCACTCAGAAGAACTGCTAGAGGCACTGTCGTCATGAATCTGGTGAAAAGTGGCCTCGCCGGTCACGACGATGAGTTGGACATCCGGCAAGTCGCAGGCGCGGTGAAAGACATCGCCGCTTCCGGCCCCGCCGCCGATTGAGGCGAAACTGGGATCGTAGCCGCCAATCTCATCCCAAAGGGCGCGCGGCATAAAAAGCGCGTTGCTCTCGAACCGAAGCTGCGCCCAGCGATCCTCCGACTCGCCGTGCATATACCAGCTGCCAATCTCAAAGAGCCGATAGCCATTTTCCGGCCAGTTGATGTGATCAAGCAGCCGATCCTCGAACGCCTTGTCGTATCCGTCCTGCATTGTCTCGGACTGGAAGCCCGGACCAAGCTGCAGGCTTTGTGTGAAGATGATCGCGCGCGGATGCAGCTTCGCGGCGTTTACGACCGCGGCGCAAAGGCCAGGCGTCGCCATGCGTGCGCCATCGATAAGAACGCCAATCAAATCGTTGGCGCAGGTGGCCAACCCGAAATTCAACGCCCTCATCGGCGACGGCGTTGGGTTGGGATAGTGGAGGACCTTGAGGTTCACCTCGAGGTCAGAAAAATCCTCCGATCGGGGCGGTTCCTTCGATCCATTGTCGACGAGGATGACCTCATAGTCCGCCGGACTGATTTGCCGTTGATAGCCGCCGCTGAGCGACTGAATTGTGCGGCGGATTTCGCGCTTCATGTTGTAGCAACCGACGACGATGCTCAGCACTCCGCGCTGCGTTGTCGAGCCGTCGCTCACCGATGCCGCACTGCGACCGATGGCGGTCATTCGATCAGGCCCAAATTCCGCAAATCCGCGATCAATTCGTCGATGGAATCGTTGCGCAGAAAAACGGTGGCATCGATCTCGACGTCGAACTGGTCTTCGAAGGCGCCGCCGACCAGGACAGAATCCGCCGAGTCCAACCCGTAGGCCTGGTAAGGTTGGTCGCTCTGAACTTCCTCGATCGGCAGATCGAGAAACTCGGCCAGATATTCCGTGATCCAGCGACGCACGGCACCTTCTTCAAGCATGAACTTCCTCTCCTTGCGGGACCGAGACTTCCAGCGACTTCAAACGGCGAATTGTCCGGTGCGGCCAGCGCTCGCCGGCCTGACCGGGAACGGCGACGACACCGAGACGTATGAGTGCGGGAACGGCAATCCGCGCCTCCAGACGAGCCAGTGTCGCCCCGATGCAGAAATGGGTTGATGCGCCGAAGCCCAAATGAACGGGTCCTTTGCGATTAACGTCGAAGGCATTGGGCCGATCGAAGATTTCCGGATCGCGGTTTGCGGCGCCGATCAGCAGAACGAGCCGATCGCCGGCCTTGATCAAACGGCCGCCGAGTTCCAGGTCCTTGGTGGCGATCCGGCTCCCCTGCTGTACCGGCGAATCGTATCGGATCGCTTCCTCGACGACCGCTTCGGGGGCGACGCCACCGTCTCGGATCGCCTGCGCTGCCTCGGGGTGATCAAGTACGGCGCGAATGGCGTTGCCGATGAGGGACGAGGTCGTCTCGACGCCGACAGCGAGAAGAAAAAGCCCGCGGCTGGCGATCACTCCGTCGTCGAGATGATATTCGGCGTCGCTCAGGGCGATCATCCGGGTCAGCCCATCGTCGCGGGGCGCATGCCGTCGCTCGGCGATCGCCTCGAGGAATACTGCTCGACCGATCGCAACGCTCTTGTTGATGCGCTCGTAGAAGCGCATCGAGCGGCCGCGGTCGAACGACATCGACACGTCGGAGACGGTCTGCATGAGGCTCTCGACGACGTCGTCAGGCATGCCGATGAGGCGGCCGAGGACAAGGGGCGGCAATCGGTCGGCGAAATCACGGACCGCATCGAATCGGCCAGCCTCACGAAGGGGGCGGAGCAAGTTCGCAACCAAGTCTTCAATGATGGCGGCAAAGCGGCTCACCGGCGTTGCATTGAGAACCGTCACCATGAAGCGGCGCTCGTCGCCATGTTGGGGCGGGTTCCGGAAGAAGAGGATCGCCTCCAAAACCGACTGGAGGTCGTCGGTTTCCTTTCCCGCCGCCCGACTGAGCTGCCCAACGATTTGGCCGAGTTCGATGACCTTCAGGCTTGGATCCGCCAGGAGCTCCGCGACATCATCGTAGCGCGAGATGATCCAGGCGCCTTCATGCTTGCTCCAATGGACCGGGTCGCTTGAGCGCAAGCGATCATAGGCCGGGAACGGATCGACCATCGCCCCCGGATCGATGGTCGAGAAAAGGTCCGCCGCTTCTCTCATCACTGCGGGCCAATATCTCGGTGGACCGGGCGCCCTATTAGCCGGAGTCCGCAAGCGGACGACAACAGACGCCTCCAAGCTTGCCCGCTTCGAAGTCCGCTTTGCAACGGTGACGCTGCACCTTGCCGCTGGTCGTTCGGGCGAGCGATGCGGGCCGCAGCAGAATGACGTCATCGGCACGAATGCCATGCCTTTCGACGATCGCACCGAACGCAGCCCTGGCGGCCTCCAGCCAGATCCGAACGTTGGACCTGACGGCGATCCAACTCATGGGCAACGATAAGGCGGGTCTCGCCGACGTCTTCGGCGGCGAATGCCGCACTGAGCCCGTCGGCCAAGGCCGGGTGGCTGGCCGCTAAAGTCAACTCCACCTCCTCCGGACTGTGTTTCGCCCCACGTATGATGAGCAGATCCTTGATCCGCCCTGTCACATACAATTCGCCGTCATCGAGAAAGCCGAGGTCGCCGGTGCGCAAATAGGCGTCTTCGTCACCGGGCCGGAAGGTCGCCTCGAAAACCAGCCGGGTTTCGTCCGGCCGGTGCCAGTAACCGCTGCCAATGTGCGGTCCGCGAACCCAGATCTCGCCTGTCTCGCCGGGCCCGAGTGGGATGCGTGTCTGCGGATCGACGATGGCGACGTCTCCGACGCCCGGCACCTTCCCGCAGGAGACCACTGGCGACGCCGACGCCTCAGCGGTCTTTCTTAGACCAGCCCCGGCAGGTCCGCCTGAAACGAAGAGGGTGGCCTCGGACAGCCCGTAGCAAGGAAAAAAGGAGCGAGATTCGAATCCCGCGTCGGCGAATGCGTCGGCGAATGAATCCAGTATCCAGGGCGCGCACCGGCTCGGCCCCGCAGAAGGCCAATCTCCAAGATGAGAGGTCGACCCCGGCGAGTTGATCCGCGCGCACAGACCGGGCGCACAGCCCATAGGCAAAGCTGGGCGCTCCACTGATCGTTGCGCGGTAGTGCGAGATCGCGCGCAGCCAACGGGCCGGTCGCTGGAGGAAATCGAGCGGCGACATCAGAACGGCCGACGTGCCCGTATGCACCGGCTGCAGGATGGCGCCGACAAGGCCCATGTCGTGAAACATGGGCAGCCAGCTGACCAGCCGATCGGATGCTTCAATGGCAAAGGCGGAGGCGATCATTTCCTGATTTGCGCGAAGGTTGGCATGCGTGATCACGACCCCCTTCGGCGCACTGGTCGATCCCGACGTGTATTGCAGCAGGGCAACGCCCTCCCGAGCCACCGGAACCGACGGTTCCCCATCGCCGCTGTCTGCACCGGCCCTGTCGACAATTATCCGGGAGAGGCCGGCAAGCGACCCCATTATGAGTTCGGGGCCGGAGGCAAGTGCCTTCGTCGTTAGAACCGCACGACATCCAGCGTCGTCCTGAATTGCAGCAATGCGGGCCATCGAGCGCTTGGGAAGAAGGTAGGGTGCGGGAACCGCAATCGCGCCCGAAATGAAGCAGGCGAACAGGGCCACGACGAAATCGAGGCCTGGTGGAAAGATCAGGAGCACCGGTTCGCCGACGAACCCGTGCTGCCTCAGCCGTTCGGCCACGACCGCCGCTCGGTGATCAAGGTCACCAAATGTGAGTCGAGCTTCCTCACGTTCACCGCGCGCCAGGAAGGTGAAGGCTACGGCATCCGGCTTCGACAGCGCCCAGCGAGCCAAGGCGCCTGCGGGATTTGTTGCTCGTTCCGCATCGCCGCCGTTGTTTGTTGTGCCGTCAGTCGGGTCGAAGTGCATTGCCGCCGCGCAAGAAGATGCCCCGCATTCGCGTCGAGATCAGCTAGCGTGAATTGATCCGCCCCGACAACGGGCATTTTGATGGAGGCCGCTCGCCGCGCCATCGCTCTTTCGCTATTCGTGTTTCGTAAGCGGCCATTTCATAGCGGACGGCGACTTTTGCCCAAGACAGTGATCATCCATGCCGGCGTTCATAAGACCGGCACGAAAGCCATCCAGACCTACCTTGCGGCGCATGACAGCCAACTCGTCGAACGCGGCATTCTTTATCCGCAAACGGGGCGCCCGAAGTTGGAACCGATCAACACCGGGCACCACAAGTTGGCGATGGCGTTCGAACGTAATCCGGACCGAGTGCCTACGCTGCTCGCCAGGCTTCGGCGCGAAATCGCCCGTTCGGACGCCGATACGGTCTTGCTAAGCTCCGAGCAGTTCAGCCTGCTAAAGGCCGACGAGATCGCGTTGCTGGCGTCGGAATTGGGTCTGCCGATCAGGATCGTTTTCTATTATCGCAAGCAGTCGGACTTCGTGCAGGCGGCCTACAGCACCAGGGTCTGCAATTTTCAGGAGGCACGCGATTTCGCTACCTTTGCCGCCGATGATGATATGGACCGCATGGACTTTTTTGCATTGGCCGAGCGCTGGGCGGACGTCTGTGGCAGGAGCAACGTGATGGCGCGCTCCTACGACCGGTCGACGCTCCTGGACGGCAACGTCATCCCGGACTTTCTCGCAGCGATTGGGATCGAGATGCCGGAAACGGATCAGGCGGTTTGGGCCAACCAAAGTCTGTCTTGGCAAGCGCTGATGTCGGTCGCCATGCTGCGGCGCATTGGCATGTCGGAACAACTTCTCGAGACGTTCATCCAGGCGCTGAGAACGGCCGATCCGCGTATCGGCATAGGAGCCGCCGGCCTCATGTCCGCCGCCGAGGCGCACCTGTTCGATCTTCGATTTGTTGAATCAAACCGTGCTTTTCATGAGGCCTATTGTCAGGGCCAGCCGCCGATCCACTCGGACCATGGGAACGAGGACGCGGAGACGCCTTCGCCGACCGGATCGCGCGAACTGCGAGCACTGGAGCATTCCCTGAATATTCTGGCCGTCGCCGTTCTGGCAAATGGGTGACGACCCCATTGGGCAGCAATGGAAGTCTGCCAGATTTGCAGAGAAGCCGCAGGCGATTGAGCGCGGCTACAGTTCGTCGCGCCGGGCCAGCCCTTGCCGGCGATCTCGTCGATGCCGGCGCGGATGCCGCAGCGCTTGAGCTCCCTCACGCGAGGCACACCACCACAGGAGAGTACGGTGAGATTCCGCAGGGAATGCTCCGGCAGCGGTGGTGATTGAGGCGGTGTTTATTCGGCGCCTGATCGTTCTCGCATCCACGCAACCCCGCCCTCGCAGATCTGAACATCTGTCTGTGTGGTCCAATCGGGCTTAACCACCGGGATGGGCACAAGAGACGTCCCGTTGACCTGCAGCGGCTGAGCACCCTTCCCAACCTCGGAACATGTCGCTCGAGTCTCGGTTCGGACTCGGTGATGCGCCCGAACTCGGGCCACCGGAAAATCAGTCAACCCGTCGCGGTCAGTCGGTGTCACAAACCCGCGCCAGAACGCTACGAATTAAAATTACTCCCGGGATTCCAGGAACCAAGCGCTATATGGACCGATCGGGAATGCCGCGGCGGATCCCGCTTGTTCACCACCTCTTGGTTCAGATGCGGGCGATTTTGGTCACTCGAGCTACGAACTGCGAAGTCCTAGAAGGCCTGTTGCGCGGCCAGCAGGATCGGTACTGGTGCCACGCCCATCACCACCACACCTACCGGCCGCCAAAAAGAACGCACGGTGACGCGCTGTTGGCCGATATTAGGACGCTAGCCCCCTTCCGCTTCGCCAGTGATGGCTCAGACAACGTAGGGCGGGCTTCTAACCAACGAAGTTATCGACTTCGTTCTGCTTTGGTTCGAAGTATGGAAACTTCGAACGGCTATTGAAAGCTATAGTTTTGTAGTTCATCTATGTCGCGATGTTCTGGGGACGGCGCCGAAGGCGCGCGCGTCCCCTTTCCTGTTTTAGGGCGCAATGATGCGCCTTCAACCTCGACAACGATGTTCGGACCGGTTGGCGAGGCGGCAGTTCGTGATCTGCGAATTGCTGCCGCCTCCGATTGGCATTTTCAGCCTGTTCCAGCGTCGCCTGCAACCCACGACTAGGACACACCAAAATGAACCATTTCGTTAGAAGGGTCCTCTCGTCCATGTTTAATGGACGTGTGACCCGCCGCGGTGCTCCCCTCGGAATTGCATTGGTGACCGAGCGTGACTCTATTGGCGCCTACAGGATCTATAGGCTTGATAAGAAAGTCCATCTTTCGCGGGTTAAGCGGTGGCCACGCGAGTTGAATCAGCGACAGCTTCGTACCCTTGCGGAAACCCATCTGCGCGCTGCGGGAGGAAACGCTGACATGGCGGCGGAGCCGCTCCTTAGGGCGCTCACTAGCCTCGAACCCGGGACGGCGCAGCTGTTCACGGAGTTCACGGAGCGGATCGATTTTGTTGCGACGTTGAGGGATTGGCTTCGCGACCTTTCCGGCGAAGCTGATTTCAATTTGTTCGACACCGCACCTTCAGGAGGAACCAGCGTTCACTAACGGGGACGATGATGACGATCCGGAATCTTGCGTAGGTCGTGCATTGGCATGCCGGCTGGAAGTCCAACTCTCCCCAGCCGGGCGTTGTCGTTCATGAGCGCGACGCATCATGAACAGCGCAGACGACGGGGGCTGTGACTGACCTCACGACCCCATCACACAGCAGGGATTCACTCGATGACGCGATCGGCCGTGGCGAGGATGTCAACGGGAATAGTTACGCCAAGCAGGGCGGCGGTGCGCAAGTTCACGATCAGCACATATCGCGGAGACAGCACGGGCAAGTCTCCGGGGCTTGTCCCGTCGAGAACATGGCCGGCATAGACGCCCCCTCGGTAGAAGGACGCGGTTGTATCGACGCCGAGGCCAATCAATCCACCTTGCTCAACCATCCGCGTCGCTGGATAGACTGCGGGGAGGCGATGGAAATTGATGGCATCTACAAAGTAGCTCGCGTTGTTATGGACCCAATTGTTGGAGGGCAAGACGAGACCTGCTCCCGGCGACGCAGCGATCGCATCGATCGCCGGGGCAACCTGTTCGATGGCGCTGACGAATTGTTCCTCGAATGGGAGACCGTAGGCGTTCGCTGCCTCAGCTACGAACGGGCGCATCAATGCCGGGAAGGTAGAGGTTGCAGGGTTGGTCAGGCCAACGACGCGAGAAATATCCGGGGCAATCGCCACCAAGAGCTCGACAAACTTTCCGCCTTGGGAGGGTTCGAAATGCGTGATGCCAGTCGTGTTTCCCCCTGGTCTCGCAATCTGCGTTACCAACCCCTCCGCAACCGGATCCGTGGCGGCGACAAAGACAAGGGGGGTCGCTTGGTCCAGCGCGCGAACAGCCAGGGCATTCAGGGAAGTGCCTGCCACGAAGACATCCGGCCCAATGGAGACCAATTCCGCCGCATATTGCGCGATCAGATTGGGATCCCCCGCTGTGAAAAACGGGCCTCGATGCGCACGTTTTGGCCATCGATCCAACTTTGCTCAGCGAGCCCCTGGCGGATCGCGCCTTCCCACTCGATGCCTGCCGGATCGTCGGGGCCTGCCGCGCCGATCATCGCGCCGACGAGTCGCTGCCGGGAGGGCTGAGCGACGACCGCGTGCGGCAGCCAGACACCTGCCGCGGCGATGCGGAGCACTTCTCGTCTGCTGATCGACACCCGCCCCTCCCAGGGAGCGGACAATACAGAAACGGGGTCAGGGGATGGAGTCGAACTGGTAAGTGCGACCGGTGACGCCATAGTTTTGTGGTCGCGAGCGCGGCCGTCGAAGGTGGAAGGCCCCACCGTGGGGGATGGGGCCTTCCTCGGCGGTCCGGGGAGGGAGCGGGCTAGAATGGCGGCAGTGGAATGCCCCAACGGCCGGCGATCTCGGCGAGCGATCCGTCGGCTTTCATGTTCTCCAATGCGTTTTGAACTGTGCCAAGAAGCGAAATGTTTCCCTCATGGACGCCAATCATGCCGTATCCAATCCGTGTCGCGACATATGTGTCCACCATGCGCAACCCGGGCTCGGTCTGCGCGATGCTCATCGCTTCCGGCGCAGCCGTCATGTACGCGTCGATTTCGCCCGCAAGCAGCGCTGCCATCCCCTCCGTCGAACTGGGGAATGCCGTGACGTTGAGGCCGGCATTCGACAGTTGAGTGAAGTTTGCCGAGCCCTGCGCCGCACCCGTTTTTAGGCCCTGAAAATCGGCGAGGCTGACGTAGGCCGTCGCGTCGCCGGCGCGGACGACAATGGCTTCTTGGTTGGTCAGGATCGGGCCCGTGAAGACGACGCCGAGGGCACGCCGTTCCGGGGTCGGTCCTAGGGCGGAGCATTCGATGTCGGTTTCCCCTGCACCTACCTTGGTAATGAGATCGCCGACAACCATCGGGAAGTACTCGAACGTCAGGCTGGTTCTCGCTGCGATCTCTTCCATCAGGTCATAGCAATAGCCGCCGGGCGGCGTGCCGCCGAAGGGTGGATTGATGAAGATGCCGGCGCGCAGTGTGTCTTGCGCGTGGGCTAGGCCGGCAGCGCCGACAATAGACACTGCCAATACCGCCATGCCAAATTTCATGCCCTTGATCATGAGCGTTCCTTCTTTGTTGTGCGCGCTACTCCCGCAGCGCCGACGCACGATGGCAGTCTCAGACGCTCCAAGCAGTGACCGGAATCACAGGCGCAACCGGGTTGGCGGCCTAGACTGTTGCCGCTCGGCGCTTCCGCCCCGTCAGGTCAGCGGTCTATGTTGTTCCCATCGCCATCGCCCGATACTGTTGAGTGCAGGAGCCCAGCCAGCGTCGCAAGGCGCACGACGACTTGCCCACGGGGGGGTGGGACGGCCATGCTCATCGAGCGGGCGACGCAGCACAAAGCCTTGCTGGAACGATGCATTCTGTTCAGCGTGCTCGACGATTCCGGCCGCGCCGAACTAGCGGACCACGCGACTGAGCTGAGCTACGAGGCGGGAACGCCGATCTTCCACCTCGGCGATCCTGGCGAAAGCATGATGGTGGTTCTGTCTGGCTGCGTCCGCATCTCATTGCCGACGCGGCAGGGCAAGGACCTCATTCTTGCCGACCTCAACAAGGGTGAGGTGTTTGGCGAAGTGGCGCTCCTTGACGGACAGCCACGGTCGGCTGCCGCCCAAGCGCTGACCAATTGCAATCTCCTCGTCCTTCGCCGGGGGGACGTTTTGCCGTTCCTGCGCCTACATGCCGAAGCGTGCCTGGCGCTCGTAGAACTTCTCTGCGGGAGGCTGAGGCGCGCCGACGAAAGGATGACGGATATTGGTCTCAGCCAATTGCCGGTCAGGTTGGCAAAGACGCTGCTGAACCGGACGGTTGCCGACGGACAGGCATCACGCAGGCTCTCTAATTCGCAGGGAGAACTGGGCGACATGGTCGGCGCAAGTCGGGAGAGCGTCAACCGCACGCTGCGCCGGTGGCATGAGCAGGGCCTGGTCGAGCTCAAGGATGGGTGGATCACTGTCCTCAGCCGCGATGCTCTGAATGCCCTCGCCGAGTGCATCTGACCATGCAGGGCGCGGAAGACCGCCACCTCAACCACGGCATCCCGCAGCCCGCGGACGGACACCGCCGCGTTCGCATCTTCCGCAAATACCTCCTGCTCTTTGTCACGGGGATCAGCGTTGCCGTCATCGCCGGCGGTGCGCTGGAGATCTGGTTCGGCTATCGCGAGCAGGTCTCGTCGCTTCAGAAAACGCAGGAGCTTCAGGCTCAGGCCGCTGCTGATCGCATTGATCAGTTCATCACCAGCATCGAAAGCGAACTGGGCTGGACCACCAATCTGCCGTGGTCCGACCCGACCTTGGCGGATCAGCGTCGCTTTGACGCCCTTCGCCTTCTCAGCCAAGTGCCGGCGATCACCGAACTGAGCCTCGTGGATCCCGAGGGGCTCGAGCAGCTGCACGTTTCACGGCTCGCCATGGACATCGTTGGCAGTCGCCTTGATTTCTCCTCGGAGCCGAAATTCACCGAGGCAGCAGCCAACGGCGTCTATTTCGGCCCCCTGTATTATCGCCGCGAGTCCGAACCCTACATGACGATTTCCGCCGCGGGGCAGCGGGCGACCAACGGCGTCGCCATCGCCGAAGTCAACCTCATCTTCCTGTGGGATCTGGTCTCCGCGATCCGCGTCGGCGACACCGGGCTCGCCTATGTCGTGAACGCCGAGGGCCGCCTGATCGCCCACCCTGACAACAGCCTTGTGCTACGCAACACCGATCTGTCGACCTTACCGCAGGTGCAAGCGGCGATGACTGGGGCACCGATCGGAGATCTTGCAGCACGCAGCAGCGACGGTGACCGCGTTATCGCCGCCCATGCCAGCATCCCACGTCTCGGGTGGATCGTCTTCGCCGAGCTTCCGCTGAAGGAAGCCTTAGGGCCGGTATACGCATCTCTGGCACGGACGGCGGGACTGCTCGTGCTCGGCATCGTCCTGGCAATCATCCTCGCCGTATTCTTCACCCGCCGAATGGTTGGGCCGATCGACATCATCCAGTCGGGCGCCGCGCGCATCGGCGCCGGCGATCTCAGCCATCGTATTACGGTCGACACCGGCGACGAACTTGAGGCGCTGGCCGATCAATTCAACGACATGGCCGCCCGCCTCGAAGCGGAAAGACTGGGACTAGAGCGTCGGGTCGCGGAGAGGACGGTCGAACTTGAGGAGAAGAGCCATCAGCTCGCCCTCGCCAGCACACATAAATCGCAGTTCCTGGCGAATATGAGTCACGAGTTGCGCACGCCGCTGAATGCGATTTTAGGTTTCACCGAACTGCTGCTCGACAATGTCTACGGTCCGCTCCCCGCCAAGACGCGCCAGGTCGTCGATCGTCTGCAGGCGAATGGCAGGCACCTTCTCGGTCTTATTAACGACGTCCTCGACCTGTCCAAGATCGAGGCCGGACAACTGACGCTGTCGCTCGTCAGCTTTGACTTGGGCGCGACCCTTCGCTCAGTGGCCTCAGCGACCGAACCGCTGGCTCAGGCCAAGAACCTGCGATTGTCGGTCACCATCACCGGTGCGTTGGCGCCTGCGACCGGCGACGAGCGGCGGATTTGCCAGGTACTTCTGAACCTCGTCGGAAACGCTATAAAATTCACCGACGTTGGCTCCGTCGAGATGACGGCACAACAGAGGGGCGACTGGTTCGAGATAGAGGTTCGTGACTCTGGGCCTGGCATCGCTGCGGCCGACCGGGAGCGCATCTTCGAGGAGTTTCAGCAGCTCGATTCTTCGATTACGAGAAGCCGGGGCGGCACTGGACTGGGCCTCGCCATCAGCCGCCGTATTGTCGAACTCCATGGCGGCCGCATCACCGTCATTTCTTCGCTTGGCAGCGGCACGACATTCCGCATCATTTTGCCGGCCGGCGTAGGGCAGCGATCCTTGCCGTCACTACAGTTGCAGAGCGAGGCGGCGCCGCTATGAGGCCGCCACTCATCCTCATCATCGAAGACAGCGACGACAATCGCCAAATCGTGCGCGACCTCTTCGCCCACGCCGGTCTCAACCTGATCGAAGCGGCCGACGGCGCCGCCGGCGTCGCCATGGCACAAGCCCGCCGGCCCGACCTTATCATCATGGACATTCAGTTGCCGGTCATGGACGGTTACGAAGCGACGCGACGCATCAGGGACATTCCAGAACTGGCCCAGACTCCAATCGTCGCAGTTACGTCGTACGCGCTCTCCGGCGACGAAGACGCAACGCGCGCGGCAGGGTGCGACGGCTATCTATCCAAACCGCTCAGCCCGAGCCACCTCCTCGCAATGGTACGAGCACTTCTCGGAGGCGATCAGCGTTGACCGGCAATGAGAAGATCCTGGTGGTCGATGACGGCGAAGACGACCGGGAGATTCTGCGGGTGAGGCTGGAGGCGCAGGGCTACGCCGTCACGACCGCAGAAGACGGTATCGCGGCCCTTGAATGCATCAACGCTGAGCAACCCGACCTGATCCTCCTCGATCTCATGATGCCGCGGCTCGACGGCCTCACCACGCTCAAGCGTCTACGCTCGCGCCCGGTCGCGGTCTTCATCCCCGTCATCATGCTCACGGCCAAGGGGGACGTCGCCGACGTTGTTGCCGGGCTCGACGCTGGTGCCAATGAGTATCTGGTCAAGCCTGTCGACCACGCCGCGCTGGTTGCCCGCGTGCGCGCCATGCTCCGGCTCAAGGCCCTCAATGACAAGCTGGAACGACAAGCGGTCGAACTCGCCGACCTCAATGCCTCGCTGAGCGAGCGTGTGGCCGAACAAGTTGCCGAGATCGGGCGCATGTCGCGGCTCACCCGGTTCCTCGCTCCCCAGGTGGTTGAGGCCATCCTGAGTTCACCCAATGGCGAGCAGCTGCTGGAGTTGCATCGACGCGAGGTCGCCGTGCTGTTTTGTGATCTTCGTGGTTTCACCGCCTTCGCCGAAAGCTCCGAGCCCGAGGAGGTGCTGGATTTGCTGCGCGGCTATCATGAGGTCCTTGGTCGCCGCATATTCGCTTTTGGCGGAACGCTGGAGCGCTTCGCCGGGGACGCTGTGATGGTTCTGTTCAACGATCCCGTGGCGACGCCCGACTATATCCGTCGTTCCGTAGAACTCGCCCTTGCCATAACGTCAGATGTCAAGGAGCTCTTGGGCAAATGGCGCCAGCGCGGCGCCGACCTCGCCGTCGGGATTGGCATCGCTGCCGGATACGCAACCCTCGGCAAGATCGGGTTCGAGGAACGCTTCGATTATGCGGCGATAGGGACGGTCACTAACATGGCGTCGCGACTTTGCGATGAAGCCTCGCCCTCACAAATCCTGGTCACGGCCAGAGTGGCCGAAGACGCGGCGCTGGTGGCAAGAATGACTCCCTTGGGCAACCGTCTGCTCAAAGGTTTCAGAGGCCCGATCCCGATCTTCGAGTTAGGACCGAAGGAGGTCGATTGAAGACAACCCGATGACCGCAATTGGCAGCAAAGCTGACGGACGTTGGCTAGGCTGCTCTGTCGGTAATATGGCCGCCAAATTGGGTTCGGCGGGGGGCATGTGGGCCGCTCTATCGATCAATTCGCCCAACAATCGAAAGGAAGAGGAGCCCGCTGTTAGGCGAGCGCCCGCAGGTCAGACCCTAAGTGGTCCAAGCCGTGTGAGATAACTATACACCCTCCGCCAAGAGACGGCTTCGCGGCAGTAGCGAAAATATATTTCACGATTTTGCGTCGTAGCAGCGCGCAAACGCTATAGGGCCTCCAGTA
>CAVTBC010000004.1:0-670000 GCA_963732865.1 uncultured Alphaproteobacteria bacterium
GGCGCGGCGATCGATGTGCCGAGCCCGACTTTCACGCTGGTGCAGGACTATCCCGACCTTGCGCCGCCGGTCGTGCATTTCGACCTCTATCGCTTGAGCAATCCGGCCGAGCTGGTCGAAATTGGCTTCGACGAGCTCCCGGCCGAGGCCGCAACCCTGATCGAATGGCCTGAGCGGGCCGGCGACCGGCTGCCACAAACGGCGCTCAAGGTCCGTCTGGAGCTGGCGGACGGCGGGCGGCGTGTCATTTTTTCGGGAGATCGCGCCTGGCAGGAGCGGCTGGCGCGGCTTTACATTGGGTTCGGCCGTTGACTGACAGCGCCAATTCGCCGCTCACAGGACGTTACCGTAATCGACAATCGGTGACGAACACGGTTCAGTCCGCGCCCGACCTTTGCTATCACACCGCAGGTCGCGATAATGGCCGGGAGGTCGTGACGCTTGTCTCGGGGTTTCATGCCTAAGGCTGCCATGGTGCTTGCCGCCGGATTGGGAACGCGGATGCGTCCGATCACGGCGAACCTGCCCAAGCCGCTGGTGCGTGTCGGCGGGCGTCCGCTGATCGACCACGCGCTCGACCGGCTGGCGGAAGCCAATATCGAAACGGCGGTGGTCAATGTCCACTTTCTCGCCGAGCGCGTCATTGCCCACGTCAAGGGGCGGCGCCGGCCGAAGATCGTGATCTCCGATGAGCGGGCCAAGCTGCTCGAAACCGGCGGCGGCGTGGTCAAGGCGCTGCCAATGCTCGGCAGTGATCCATTCTTCCTGCTCAATTCCGATTCGTTCTGGATCGAAGGTCCGCGCCCCAATCTGCGGACGCTGGCTGCGGCGTGGAACAGCGAGCGGATGGACGCGCTGCTGATGCTGGCGCCGACCGTCGCCGCGATCGGCTATGACGGCCCCGGCGACTTCTTCATGGATGGCGACGGACGGCTGACGCCGCGTCCCGAGCATGACGTTGCGCCCTTCGTCTATACGGGCGTTGCGATCGTCGATCCGGCGGCGATGTTCGCCGATGCACCCGACGGGCCCTTCTCACTCAATCTTCTCATCGACCGCGTCAGCGAAGCCGGCCGATTGTTCGGCATGCGCATGGACGGCACCTGGTTCCACGTCGGGACACCCGCCGCCATCGCCGACGCCGAGCACGCTCTGGTCGTCAACGCCGCCTGACGCGCCCTGATGCGGCGCCCCAACGTCTTCTCCATCCCCGCCGGCGCCCCTTTCCTGCCGACACTGGTCGACGCGCTCGCCGCGGGCCGGTTCGCGCCAATCGACATGTCCGATCCGATGGCACTGGCGGATGTCACGATCCTGCTGCCGACGCGGCGTGCGGCGCGCGTGCTGCGGCAGCTGCTGATCGAGCGGAACCCGAGTAGGGCAGCCCTGCTGCCGCGAATCCAAACCCTTGGCGATGTCGACGAGGAAGAGCATCTGCTGGCCGTGTCGGAGGAAGACCCGGCTGATGCGCTGGTGCTGCCGCCGGTCATTTCACGGCTGGAGCGCAGCCTTGTCCTGACCGAACTGGTGATGGCGTGGGGGCGCGCCGCGATGCCCTCCGGCGCGGAGGATCAGAGCCTCGTCCCCTCCTCGGCCGCCGACGGCATGAAGCTCGCCGGCGATTTGGGCCGGCTCATCGACGACATGGCAACGGCGGGCATCTCATGGGACGCGCTGGGGCAACTCGCGCCGGACGAATATGCGGGCTACTGGCAGCAGACGCTCGACTTCCTCAAGATCGCCGGCGAGCAATGGCCGCGCTACCTAGCCGAACAGAACCGCGCCGACCCCGCGGCACGGCGCGATCAATTGCTGCGCCTCGCCGCGGGCCGCCTCGGCGCGGCGCCGCTCGCCGGGCCGATCATCGCCGCAGGCTCCACCGGTTCGATCCCGGCGACGGCGGCGCTGCTCAAGGTGATCGCAGGACTGCCGCAGGGCGCCGTCGTCCTGCCCGGGCTCGACACCGCCATCGACGACGAGGCCTGGGAGGCGATCGGTGAGGCCACGGAGTCCGAACAGGGCGCGCCGAGCCATCCGCAATTCGGCCTCAAGCGCCTGATCGCCGAGATCGGCATTCTGCGCGCCGACGTCGAGACGCTGGGCGACGCCCCACCGGCGCTGGCCCAGCGTTCGGCGCTGATCGGCGAGGCCATGCGGCCGGCGGCAACAACCGAGAAATGGGCCGAGGCGGCGCCCGCGGAAGCCGGTTCGCTGAACGGCATCAGCCTGATCGAAGCGCGCAATGAGCAAGAGGAAGCGCTGGCGATCGCCGTGGCGCTGCGCGAATCGCTGGAGACGCCTGGGCGGATCGCGGCGCTGGTGACGCCCGACCGAACGCTGGCGCGACGCGTCGCCGTCGCGCTGCAGCGCTGGAACATCCGCGTCGACGATTCGGCCGGCCAGCCGCTCGATGCGACGCCGCCCGGGGTCTTCGTCCGCCTCCTAGCGGAAGCCGCCTTCATTGAAGACGCCACGGCGTTGATGGGCCTCGCCAAGCATCCGCTGGCGCGCTTCGGCGAATCGCGCCGGGATTGCCGCCGCGCGGCCGAAGTCCTTGAGGTCGCCATCCTGCGCGGCACCGGCGGGGCGGGCTCCATCGCAACGCTCGCCGAGCGGCTGATCGGTCTGCACCTTCGTTCGGACATGGGCGCCGAGAGATTCGTGCCCCGGGCGCGCAAGCGGCTCGGAAAGAAGGACTGGGAACGCGCCGAGAATCTGGCCAGAGCGCTCGGAAAGGCTATTGGTCCGCTGGAAGCCTTGAAAGAGGATCACCTCGTGACGGTGGCGGAGTTGGCACGGCGTCTCGCTGCCGCGCTCGAAGCGGCGGCGGATGGCGGCCATGGCGAGGGGCTCAGCGTCTGGGACGACCGCGCCGGCGATGCGCTCGCCGAACTGCTGGCCGGCTTGATGGACGCGGGGCGGCTGCAGATCCCGCCGCGTGAATTTCCGGCCTTTCTCACAGCGGCGATGGCGGGCGTCACCATCGCGCCCGAACTCGGCACCGATCCGCGCATTCATATCTGGGGCACGCTGGAGGCGCGGCTGCAAAGCGCCGACCTCCTGATCCTCGGCGGTCTCGACGAGGGCGTCTGGCCAGGCGAGATCCGCACCGATGCCTGGCTGTCACGGCGGATGCGGACCGCCATCGGCCTGCCGGCGCCGGAGCGGCGGATCGGTCTCGCCGCGCATGATTTTACCGAAGCGATGGCGAATGAGCGTGTGATCGTCACCCGCTCCGAACGGCGGGGCGGCACACCGACGGTGACGTCGCGCTGGCTCCAGCGCTTCGAGGCCATTGCCGGCAAGAACCGGATGGGCGAGATGACCGCGCGGGGCGCGCCCCATCTCGCCATGGCGCGCGATCTCGATGCCGTGCCGCCAGCGGACGTGCGGCCCGAGCCCCGCCCGCAACCCCGGCCGCCGCTCGCCGCCCGGCCTCGCGAGCTTTCGGTGACAACGATCGAAACGCTGATCCGCGACCCCTATGCGGTTTACGCCCGGCGCGTGCTCCAGTTGGAACCACTCGACCCGATCGGCCAGCGCGCCGATCCACGCCTGCGCGGCTCGCTGATCCACGAGGCCTTCGCCGATTTCACCAAGCAGTGGAAAGGGCCGTTCGGCCCGGCGGCGCGCGACAAGTTGCTGGCCCTGTGGCGGAGCCGCTTCGTCGAAATCGAGGCTTTCCCCGAAGTGCATGCGGTGTGGCTGCTGAAGGCGGAGTGGATTGCCGACTGGATGATCCAGTGGGAAGCCGCACGCGCTGAGGACGTTGCCTCGCGCCATGCGGAAATCTCCGGGAAGTATGTGTTCTCCACCGATGCCGGCACCTTTGCCCTCACCGGGCGGGCCGACCGTATCGACGTCCTGCGGGACGGCCGCGCCGCCATCTATGACTACAAGACCGGAGCGCTGGCGACCGCGAAGCAGGTGCTGCTGTTCCAGCCGCAATTGGCTCTGGAGGGCGCGATGCTGCGCGAAGGGGCGTTCGAAGAACGCTTCAAGGACCGCTCGCTCGCGGAGCTCGCCTGGATCGGTCTCGGCCGCATCGGCAAGGACGAACCGATGCGCTCGGCGGTCGTCGACGATATGACCGCGGACAGCGTGGCAGCCGCGGCGCTGCAGCTTCTGCGGCGTCTCATCGAGGCCTATGAGAATCCCGCCAAGGGCTATGTGAGCCAGGCGCGGCCGATGTTCGAGCGGCGCATTCCGGGCGACTATGATCACCTCGCCCGCGTCAATGAATGGCGCTACGCCGCGCGGCCGCTACCATGAACACGGTCGCGCGCCCCGTCGATAGTGTGACGAAGCAGCGGCAGTCCGAAGCTTCGGCGCCGGGACGCTCGGCCTGGGTGTCGGCGAATGCCGGCTCCGGCAAGACGCATGTGCTGGCGCAGCGCGTGGTGCGCCTGCTGCTCGCGGGCGCCGATCCAGCACGCCTTCTCTGTCTCACCTTCACCAAGGCCGCCGCCGCGGAGATGGCGATCCGCGTCTTCGACCGGCTGGCGAAATGGGTCGGTATGAACCATGCCGAACTCGACGCGGACCTGGAGGATTTGGACGGGCGGAAGCCCACGGCCGCGATGCGCTCGCGCGCCCGTCGCCTGTTCGCGCTGGCGCTGGAGACACCGGGCGGCCTCAAGATCCAGACAGTCCACGCCTTCTGCGAAAGGCTGCTGCATCAATTTCCCTTCGAGGCCGGCGTTGCCGGACATTTTCAGGTGCTCGAAGAGAACGCCGCGACCGTCCTCATCGCCGATGCGCGCCGGCAAGTTCTCGGCGCGGCGGCCGCCGATCTCGCCAGCCCGCTCGGACAGGCGCTCCGAACCGTGGTCCTCGCCGCCAGCGATCGCGGTTATGAGGACGCCATCCGCGAATTGCTGGAGGACCGGGCGGCCTTCGACCGCTGGATCGCGGATGCCGGCTCGCTCGGTCATGCGCTCGCCCAGTTGCGCCGCGCGCTCGGCGTCGAGTCCGCTCCGTCGCTGGAAGCCGTGGAGGCAACGATCCTCGGTGAAGCACCGTTCAGCGCCGAGGATCTGGCCCAACTCGTCGCGGAACTCCGGCGAACCGGCGGCGCCAATGACGGTAAGGCCGCCGACCGCCTGGAACCCTATTTCCATGCCGCGCGACGATACCGGGCGGCTCGCGGCCTATCGCGAGTTTTTCTGCAAATCGGACGGTGGGGTCCGCAAGGTTTCGACCCTTGTCACCAACAAGGTGCGCGCTGCCTGGCCGGAGATCGACGAGCGCCTGGCGGCGGAATGCATCCGCCTGGAAGCGCTGATCGAGATGGCCAACGCCGCCGAGACCTACACCGTGACCGCGGCCGTCCTCGTCCTCGCCGAGCAAGTGCTCGCCGCCTATGCGCGCGCCAAGGCGGTGCGCGGCCTCCTCGACTTCGACGATCTGATCGCGCGCACGCTCGACCTGTTGCAGCGTTCCGGCGCGGCGCGCTGGGTGCATTACAAGATCGACCAGGGCATCGACCACATCCTGCTCGACGAGGCGCAGGATACGAGCCCCGGCCAGTGGCGGGTGATCCGCGCCCTGGCCGATGAGTTCTTCGCCGGCGAGGGCTCGCATGAGGGCGGCGCGAACGCTGTTCGCGGTCGGCGACGAGAAGCAGTCGATCTATTCTTTCCAGGGAGCGGTCCCGGCCTGGTTCAGCCGGGTAAAGCGTGAGATCGGCGCCAAGGCCGCCGCGGCCGGCCAGCCCTTCAGCGACGTTGAGCTCACCGTCTCCTTTCGCTCGACACAGGACATTGTCGCCGCCGTCGACAGGATTTTTGCACCGCTCGCCGCCCATACGGGCCTTTCCGCCGAGGCCAAGGCGCCGGTGCATGAAGCGATAAGGCGAAGCGAGCCGGGGCAAGTGGTGGTCTGGCCGATGGAGGCGCAGCCGGAAATGCCGGAGCCGGGCGAATGGTCGGAGCCGCTTGATCATATCGGCGACTCGGCGCCGGAGGTGATCCTCGCCAACCGCGTCGCCGGCACGATCCGCGCGTGGCTGCGCTCCGGCGCATGCCTGGAAGCCAGCGGCAAGCCGATCCGACCCGGCGGCATCCTCATCCTGACCCGGCGGCGCGGGGCGCTCAGCGAGGCGATCAACCGGAGCCTCAAGGCCAGCGGCGTGCCCGTCGCAGGTGCCGACCGCATCGCGCTGGCCGATCACATCGCCGCCAAGGATCTGATCGCCCTTGGCGACGTGGCGCTGCAGGACCGCGACGACCTATCGCTGGCGACGGTTCTGCGCAGCCCGCTGTTCGGCCTCAGCGACGATGCTCTGTTCGCCCTCGCCTATGACCGGGGGCCGCGGCCGCTCTGGGTGATGCTGAAGGAAGCCGCCGACGCCGAGCCCTTCGTCACCGCCTTCCGCACGCTCAGCAAGCTGCGCGCCCGGGCCGACATGGTCGGGCCGTTCGCCTTCTTCGCCGAAGTGCTTGGACCCGGCGGCGGAAGGCGGAAATTCGCCGAGCGGCTTGGGGCAGAAGCCGATGATCTGCTTGACGAATTCCTGGCCCAAGCGCTCGCCTATGAACGGCTGGAGACGCCGTCGCTACAGGGCTTCCTCGGTTGGATCCGCTCGACGGCGACCGAGATCCGGCGCGAGACCGACACCTCACAGAACGAGGTTCGCGTCATGACCGTGCATGGCGCCAAGGGGCTCGAGGCCGATATCGTCTTCCTCGTCGATGATGGTTCGGCCCCGGCGCATCCAGGCCACGACCCGAATTTCCTGGCGATCACCAAGGACCCGGACGCGGCGGAGCCGGCGCCACTGGTCTGGGCGCGCGGCACGAGCAAGAAGCCGGCGCTGGTGAAGGACCTGCTCGACGATCGGCGGGAGCGGGCGAAGCAGGAATATCGCCGCCTCCTCTATGTCGGCGCGACCAGGGCTCGCGATCGCCTCTATGTCTGCGGCACGTTTAAGGACAACACGACCGACCGGAGCGGCGGCTGGCACGCGCTGATCTCGGCGGCGCTCATGCCGGATGCGGTCGAGGGCGTGGCGATCGACGGATCGCCCGAGTTCGTCTGGCGGTCGGAGGGCCCAAAGGCCGCGGCTGCGCCGGCCGCGGAAGGTCCCGCCATGGCGGAGCCGACGGCCGCGCCGGATTGGCTGCGGCGAGCCGTAACCCCGGCGCGGGCGCTGCGGCGGATCACGCCGTCGCGGGCCTTCACCGCGGCGCCGTCGGGCGAGGCGCAGGCAGACTTCGAGGCGCGGCGCGAGGGGGCGGGGACGGCCCTGCAGCGCGGCAGGCTGGTTCACCGGCTTCTGGAGGCCCTGCCCTCGCATGCCGAGACGGACCGGCGTGCCACAGCCGTCCGGTTTCTTGAGGCCGCCGCACCGGCCATGTCGGCGGCGGCACGCGAGGCGCTGGTGTCGGAAGTGCTCGTCGTTCTCGCCGATCCCCGCTTTGCCGGGGTGTTCGGGCCAGGCAGCCGCGCGGAAGTCGATATCGGTGCAGAATTGCCGGTGGATGGCGGCATCGGCGTGCTTTCCGGCCGGATCGATCGACTCGCGGTCACGGATCACGAAGTCCTGATCGTTGACTACAAGACCAATCGGCCGGCGCCGGAGAGCCTCGATAAGACGCCCGAGGCCTATATCGTCCAGCTGGCGCTTTATGCGGAAGTCCTCGGCCGGCTCTATCCGGACCGGCGGATTCGGGCCGCTTTGCTGTGGACCGACCTCCCGGCGCTGATGCCGATCCCTGGCGACCGGCTGGCGGCGGCGGCGCGGCGGGCAATCGGCGACAGCAAGGCCGGCATCGGGGCGATAGCGCCCGGAGGCCCGTCGGGTTGACGCTAGCCCCTGCGCTACCTACCTTTCGGCTACATCAATCGAGGTTTCCTCCATGCCAACAAAAGTTACCGACGGTTCATTCCAGCAGGACGTGCTGAATTCGGCCGAGCCTGTTGTTGTCGATTTCTGGGCTGAATGGTGCGGCCCCTGTCACGCCATCGCCCCCGCGCTTGAGGAACTCGCCACCGAGCTCGACGGCAAGGTGACGATCGCCAAGCTGAATATCGACGAGAACCCGCAGACGGCGATCCGCTATGGCGTCCGCTCGATCCCGACCTTGATCATGTTCAAGAACGGCGAGCCGATGGCCATGCAGGTCGGCGCTGCGCCGAAGAGCCGCCTTTCGGACTGGATTCACAAGGCAATCTAGCCAACCGGAACTTCGTTTGCTGCAAAGGCCGCGTCCCAAGGGATGCGGCCTTTTTCTTGGGGCGCCGTACCCTGATCGCCGGTGATTGACCGCCGGCGAAAGCCGCCGCAAGCTTGATGCTCGATTCGCGCGAGGCCTCTCATGACAAAGCAGGTGACGGACAGTTCCTTCGAACAGGACGTGCTGAAATCGGCCGGTCCTGTGGTGGTCGATTTCTGGGCGCAATGGTGCCCGCCCTGCCATGCCATTGCCCCAGCACTCGAGGAACTCGCGACAGAACTCGACGGTCAGGTCACCATCCTCAAGCTGAATACCGACGACAATCCGCGCGCGGCGAGCACGTATGGCGTCCGCTCGATCCCGACGCTGATCATGTTCAAGGACGGCGAGCCGATGGCAATCCATGTCGGCGCCGCGCCGAAAAGCCGCCTCGCCGACTGGATCCGAAAGGGCATCTGACCGGCCGCCCTGCTATTGCGGCGGCGTGCCGTTAAGATCGAGCACGTGGCCGGCGAGATAGAGCGAGCCGCAAATCAATACGCGCGGCGGCGGGGATCCGGCGGCGGCGGCGATATCGGCGAGCGCTGCATCAACTGACGGGGAAACGGCTGCGGCGATGCCGAGCGCGCGGGCGGCGGACACCAGATCCTCCGGCGTGATCGCCGCATGTCCGGGAACCGCCACCGCCTTGAGCGACTGAGCAAGCCCGGCGAATGGCTCCAGGAAGGTCGCCGGATTCTTGGTATCGATCATGCCCATGATCAAATGCAGGGGCCGGGTGGCGCGATCCTCGAGATCGGCCATCACTTCGGCGATTGCCGCGGCGGCCCCGGCGTTGTGACCGCCATCCAGCCAGACCTCGCCGATACGATCCTTCACCGGATCGATGAGCCGGCCTGACGTCAGGCGCTGCATCCGCGCCGGCCAGTCGGCGTTCTGCAGGCCCTGCTCCAGCGCCGCGCTCGGAAGGTTGAGCCCGGCATAACGCAAGGCGGCAATGGCAGTGCCGGCATTGGCGAATTGATGGCGGCCGATCAGCCGCGGCGGCGGTAGATCAAGCAGGCCGTCATGGTCCTGATAGACGAGGCGGCCGCGCTCCGGATAGGCCTGCCAATCCCGATTGGCGATCGCCAAAGGCGCCTGCAACGCGGCGGCGATCCGCTCGAACACCGCCAGTGCCTCGTCGGGCTGCGGTCCGATGATGGCCGGCCGGCCAGCCTTGATGATGCCGGCCTTCTCGCCCGCAATCTCGGCGATGGTGTCCCCGAGGAAGCGCTCATGATCGATGGCGATCGGCGTGATCACGGCAACGAGCGGATCGCTGACGACGTTCGTAGCGTCGAGACGGCCGCCGAGGCCGACCTCAAGCACCAGAATATCGGCGGGAATGTCGGCGAAAATCTGCAACGCCGCCGCCGTGGTGATCTCGAAATGCGTGATCGCCTCGCGGGCATTGATGCTTTCGACGCGCAGCAGCGCCTCGACCAGCGTGTCGTCATCGATGAAATGCGAACCGCCCAGAGCGCCGACGCGGATGCGTTCGTGGAAGCGGACGAGATGCGGCGAGGTGTAGGTGTGGACCCGCTGACCGGCCGCTTCCAGCGCGGCTCTCAGATACGCCGTCACCGAGCCCTTGCCGTTGGTGCCGGCGACATGGATCACCGGCGGCAGACGGCGCTCCGGATGGCCCATCGCGGCAAGCAAGCGGAAGACCCGATCCAGCGACAGATCGATCTCTTTCGGATGCAGTGACAGCATCCGGGTGAGGACGGCGGTAGAGCGATCCAAAGCGGCGGCTTTCGGGACGGTCGCGGTCAGGCTTGCGCTTCGGCAGCGTTGTCGCCGGCTTCCATCGGGGCGGCGTCGACTTTTTCGGCGACCGGCTCAGGCAAGGCCTTCTGCTCGCCATTGCCCTTACCGTTCTTCAGCGCGGTCGCCTCAAGGTCGGCGCCCGTCGTCAGCAGACGGCATATGCGGGCGATGACCTCACGGAGATTGTGGCGATGGACGACCATGTCGATCATGCCGTGATCGCGCAGATATTCGGCGCGCTGGAAGCCCTCGGGCAGTTTCTCGCGGATGGTCTGCTCGATAACGCGCGGCCCGGCGAAGCCAATCAGCGCCCCGGGCTCGGCGATGTGGATGTCGCCCAACATCGCGTAGGACGCGGTGACGCCGCCGGTGGTCGGGTTGGTCAGCACCACGATGAAGGGCAGGCCCTCCTCGCGATGGCGCTGCACGGCGATGGTGGTGCGCGGCATCTGCATCAGCGACAGGATGCCTTCCTGCATGCGGGCGCCGCCCGAGGCGGCATACATGACGAAGGGCTGGTGCCGCTCGCGGGCGGTATCCAGACCGGTGATGACCGCCTCGCCGGCGGCCATGCCGAGCGAGCCGCCCATGAAGGAGAAATCCTGGACGGCGGCGATCATGGCGACGCCCTCGACCGTGCCGGCGCCGACGAGAATGGCGTCGGCCATATTGGTCTTGGCGCGGGCGTCTTTGAGGCGGTCGGTGTAGCGGCGCTCGTCGCGGAATTTCAGCGGATCGAGCGGCACCTCCGGCAGGGGAATCTCTTCCCACGCACCCCGGTCGAAGAAATAGTCGAGCCTCGGGCGCGCGGCCATGCGCATGTGATAGCCCGACGCCGGCACCACGAAATGGTTCTTCTCCAGATCGCGATGGAAGACCATCTCGCCGGTCTCCGGATCCTTGATCCAGAGATTCTCGGGCACCTCACGCTTGTTGAGGATGCCCTTCAGCTTCGGCCGAACGATGTTGTTGATCCAGTTCAAAGCAATCCCTCAGCTCAGCGCGGCCGTGCTTGGCGGCCGGCTTAGGCCTTATCCGTTGCGGACCAGTCTAACCCGCAGTCTCCGCGCGCGCCAAATGCGTGCCTTTTGCAAGGCTGGCAATGAGGTTCCTCACCGCATCCACGGTGCCAGCGGTCGCGGCGCCGTTTTCGTCCAACGACCCAGCAATCGCGTTGACGATGGCCGATCCGATGACAACGCCATCCGATACGCGGCCGATGGCGGCGACCTGTTCCGGCGTCTTGACGCCGAAACCAACCGCAACCGGCAAATGGGTGTGGCGCTTGATCCGTTCAACCGCTGCCACGACTTTGGCGGTGTCGGGCGAAGCCGTGCCGGTGATGCCGAGAATCGAGACGTAGTAAACGAAGCCGGATGTGTTGGTGAGCACGAGCGGCAGCCGCTTGTCGTCGGTGGTCGGCGTCGCCAGACGAATGAAGTTGAGGTCGCGCGCCAGGGCCGGCAGGCAGAGCTCGTCGTCGGCCTCGGGCGGCAGATCGACGACGATCAAGCCATCGACGCCGGCCGCTTTGGCGTCGTCGAGGAAGCGCTCATTGCCGTAGGAATAGATCGGATTGTAGTAGCCCATCAGGACGATCGGCGTCGTCTTGTCGTCGCGCCGGAAGGCGCGGACCATCTCCAGCGTCTTGGCCATCGTCTGGCCGGCCTTGAGAGCCCGCTCGGAGGCGCGCTGGATCGGCGGCCCTTCGGCCATCGGGTCGGAAAACGGCATGCCGAGCTCGATGACGTCGGCGCCGGCCGCGGGCAGGCTCTTCAGGATGGCGAGCGAGGTGTCATAATCCGGGTCGCCGGCGGTGATGAACGTCACCAGCGCCGGCCGTCCATCGGCGGCGCAGGCGGCGAACTTCTTGTCGATGCGGGTCTGGGTCATGCGCGGGCTAAAGTTCGTAGCCGAGGCGCTTGGCGACGGCGAAGACGTCCTTGTCGCCGCGGCCACAAAGATTCATCAGGATGATTTCGTCCTTCGCCATGGTCGGCGCCAGTTTGATGACATGGGCCAGCGCGTGCGCCGGCTCGAGCGCCGGGATGATGCCTTCGACGCGCGTCAGAAGCTGGAACGCCGCAAGCGCCTCGCTGTCGGTTGCCGGCACATAGGTCACCCGCCCGCTGTCCTTCAGCCAGGAATGTTCGGGTCCGACGCCGGGATAATCAAGGCCCGCCGAGATGGAATGGCCTTCGAGGATCTGGCCATCGGCATCCTGCAGGAGATAGGTGCGGTTGCCGTGAAGAACGCCGGGGCGGCCACCGGTCATCGATGCGGCGTGGCCGTTCTCGACGTCGATGCCATAACCGCCGGCTTCGACGCCGATCAGATCGACGTCGCGATCATCGAGGAAGGGGTGAAAGAGGCCGATGGCGTTGGAGCCGCCGCCGATGCAGGCCACCGCCACGTCGGGCAGCCGGCCTTCGCGTTCGATCATCTGATCGCGCGCCTCGACGCCGATCACCGACTGAAAATTGCGCACCATCTCCGGATAGGGGTGCGGACCGGCGGCGGTGCCGATGAGATAGTATGTGTCCTCGACATTGGTCACCCAGTCGCGGAGCGCCTCGTTCATGGCGTCCTTGAGGGTGCCGTTGCCGGCAGAGACCGGCTTCAGCTCGGCGCCGAGAAGCTTCATGCGGAAGACATTGGGCGCCTGCCGCTCGACGTCGGTCTCGCCCATATAGATGACGCAGGGCAGGCCGAAGCGTGCCGCGACCGTCGCGGTGGCAACGCCGTGCTGGCCGGCGCCGGTTTCGGCGATGATGCGGGTCTTGCCCATGCGGCGCGCCAGCAGGATCTGGCCGAGGCAGTTGTTGATCTTGTGGCTGCCGGTGTGATTGAGCTCGTCGCGCTTGAAATAGATCTTGGCGCCGCCGAGATGCTCGGTCAGCCGCTCGGCAAAATAGAGCGGGCTCGGCCGGCCGGCATAATGCGCCAGGAGGTCGTCGAGCTCTTCCTGAAAGGTCGGGTCGGCCTTGGCCGCCTCGTACGCCGTTTCCAGTTCCAGGATGAGCGGCATCAGCGTTTCGGCAACGAAACGGCCGCCATAGAGGCCGAAGAAGCCGCGCTCATCCGGGCCTGAGCTGAAGGTGTTTGCAACGTTCATGACAGCGCCTCGGCGGGTGCGATGGCGGCGATGCGCGCCGCCGCGATGAAGGCGCGGATGAGATCCGGGTCCTTGCGGCCGGGAGCCGTCTCGACGCCGGAAGACACGTCGACCGCGTCGGGCGCGGTCATGACGAAGGCCTCGGCGACATTGCCGGGGTTGAGGCCGCCGGAGAGCATGAAAGGCCGGGGCGGCTCGACACCGCGCAGCAGACGCCAATTGAACGGCACGCCGTTGCCGCCGGGAAGGACGGAGCCGATCGGCGGCTTGGCGTCGAACAGGATCATGTCGGCGACGCCGCGATAAGCATCCGCCGCCGGCACGTCAGCGCGGCCGCGAATGGCGACCGACTTGATGGTGCGCAGGCCAAAGCGCGCGGCGAGGTCGCGCACCCGGTCGGGCGATTCCGCGCCATGCAGTTGCAGCCAATCGGGACGGACGGCGCTGACGATCTCCTCCAGCACTGCATCATCCGCATCGACGGTGAGCGCGACGATCTCGGCCCGCCCGGCGACGCGCTCGCGCAGCGTCCGGGCGTGACCGGTGCCAACGAAACGCGGGCTCGCGGCGTGAAAGACAAGGCCGATCATATCGGCGCCGGCGCCCAGCGCAGCGTCGAGCGTCTCCGGCGTGGACAGCCCACAGATCTTGATCAGCATCGTCATGGCCGGTGCTTTGCCACGATTGCCGCCCGATTGTCCACGATTGGCACGGGGCGGGGCCCGCGTTCAGGCCACAGGCTGGCGATCGGCCGGAAGCGGCAGGGCAGTGGCGGTGGCCCGCGATCGCTCGCGGTCGCGCTTCAGGCGCTCGATCTCGGCATGGTCCTGCCGCGCCGCCCGCCGCCATTTCGACTGGCCGATCCAGGTCGCGACGCCGCCGATCAGAACCCCGATCGCCGCGGCGGCAAAGAGCAGCCAATAGAGCGGAATGTCGAATGAAAGCGCCGGATCGTCGCCACCGAACGGGTCGATCGAAAAGGTCACCTGGCCACGATTGGCGACCGACAGCGCGACCAGAAGGACGACCACCGGAATGAGCAGAATGAGCTTGATCGCCCGTTTCATGGCATGCCGGACGGCTAACCGCCGTCGTTGAGACGCTCGCGCATTTCTTTGCCGGTCTTGAAAAACGGCACATGTTTCTCGTCGACCTGCACCCGCGCGCCGGTGCGCGGATTGCGACCGGTACGCGCCGGCCGCCCCTTTACCGAGAAGGCGCCGAAGCCGCGCAACTCGACCCGGTCACCGCGCGCCAGCGCATCCGTGATGGCGTCGAGGATCGCGTTGACGATGTGCTCGACATCGCGCTGGTACAGATGCGGGTTTTCCGCAGCGATAGCTTGAACCAATTCCGACTTGATCATCGCGCGGCCCCCTCGGCTCTGATCACCTGCTCGAACCTGCCAAAGGCCCCATGCACCGTCAAGCATAAGACGATGTCACAATGAAGTTTTTTGAGATATCGGCAGTCTTGCGACAGCGACGCTGAAACCGGCGGCCTGCTGCCGATGTCGGCAGCCGACCGCCGGTCCGCGATCTCAGTCTTCGCTGTCGGCGTCTTCGGCCTCGGTGGCCTTTGCCTTCTTGCCGCTCTTCGCCGGAGCTGCTTCCGCCTCGGCGGGTTCGTCCTGCCGGGCCTTCAGCGCGGCGCCGAGAATGTCGCCGAGCGAAGCACCCGAATCGGTCGACCCATATTGGGCCACCGCTTCCTGTTCTTCGGCGATCTCGAGCGCCTTGATCGACACGGAGACCTTGCGGGCCTTCTTGTCGAAATTGGTGACACGGGCATCGAACTTCTCACCTGCAGCGAAACGATCGGGCCGCTGATCGGCACGGTCGCGCGCCAGATCCGCACGGCGAATGAAAGCCGTGAGCTCGGTGTCGGCGATGCGGACTTCGAGGCCGGTTTCCTTGACCTCGATCACCTCGCAGGTGACGACGGCGCCCTTCCGAATCTCGCCGGAATCGACGAAAGGATCGCCGCTCAGCTGCTTGATGCCGAGGGAGATGCGCTCCTTCTCGACATCGACGTCGAGGACCTTGGCGCGAACCTGATTGCCGCGCTCATAGTCTTCGATGGCGGCTTCACCCGGACGGTTCCAGTCGAGGTCCGACAGATGGACCATGCCGTCGATATCGCCTTCGAGGCCGATAAAGAGGCCGAATTCGGTCTTGTTCTTGACCTCGCCCTCAACCTCGGAGTCGACCGGATGGGCTTCGGCGAAGGCCTCCCACGGATTGGCCAGCGTCTGCTTGAGACCAAGCGAAATGCGGCGCTTCACCGGATCGACCTCAAGCACCATCACCTCGACCTCCTGGCTGGTCGAGACGATCTTGCCGGGGTGAACGTTCTTCTTGGTCCACGACATCTCCGAGACGTGGATCAGGCCCTCAATGCCCGGCTCCAGCTCAACGAACGCACCATAGTCGGTGATGTTGGTGACGCGGCCGGTGAACTTCGTGCCGACCGGGTACTTCGCCTCGATGCCATCCCACGGATCGGCCTCAAGCTGCTTCATGCCGAGGCTGATGCGGTGGGTCTCCTGGTTCACGCGGATGACCTGGACCTTGACGGTCTGGCCGATCGACAGAACCTCGGAGGGGTGGTTGATGCGCCGCCAGGCAATGTCGGTGACATGCAGCAGGCCATCGATGCCGCCGAGGTCGACGAAGGCGCCGTAGTCGGTGATGTTCTTGACCACACCGTCGACGACCTGACCCTCCTCGAGGCTCTGCACCAGTTCGGAGCGCTGCTCGGCGCGGGTCTCTTCCAGGACGGTACGGCGGGAGACGACGATGTTGCCGCGCCGCTTGTCCATCTTGAGAATCTGGAAGGGCTGCGGCGTGTGCATCAGCGGACCGACATCGCGCACCGGGCGAATGTCGACCTGGCTGCGCGGCAGGAAGGCGACGGCGCCGTCGAGATCGACGGTGAAGCCACCCTTCACCTGATTGAAGATCTGGCCGGTAACCTTCTCACCCTTCTCGAAGGAGACTTCGAGGCGGGTCCAGCTTTCCTCGCGCTTGGCCTTTTCGCGGGACAGCATGGCCTCACCGAGCGCGTTCTCCACGCGCTCCAGGTAGACCTCCACCTCGTCGCCGACCTTGACCGTCGAGTCCTGGCCGGGAAGGGCGAATTCCTTCAGTGGGACGCGACCCTCGGTCTTCAGACCTACATCGATGACGGCGAGGTCCTTCTCGATCGCAACGACCGTGCCCTTGATAACGCTGCCTTCAACCAGATCATCGGCCTTGAAGGTCTCGTCGAGCAGGGCGGCAAAATCCTCTCGCGTGGGTGTCTCCATGTTGGTGGCGATCATCGATACTCCTGAAACCGGGTCCGGCGCTGAGCCGGTGGGTTGGTGTTGCGTGTCCAGATCGCGGCTGCGTCAAAGGCGCCGGCCCGGTGCCAGCTGCCAATTTACCGCCGCTATCTGACGGTTTTAGTCTTCAGCCGAATGCGATTGCGCGGCCGAGAATGCAAGATGACGGGCCGCAGCCGAGGCCGCTCCCGTCAGGGCGTCTTCCCCACAACCTCGGAAACAATTGCTATGGCTGCGCGGAACGCCGCTTCTATATCCAACTCGGTCGTGTCCAGCAAGCGCGCGTCTTCGGCCTGACGGAGCGGCGCCACCGGCCGTTCCATGTCGCGTTTGTCGCGTGCGAGGATCCCCTCAAGGACGCCGCGCCGCGCGTCGGCATCATGCAGCCCCAATTGGTCGGCGCGCCGGGCGGCGCGGATTTCCGGCGCGGCGGTGAGATAAATCTTCACTTCGGCGTCCGGGCAGACGACCGTCGCGATGTCGCGGCCGACCAGGACGGCGCCGGGGCGAAGGGCCGCGAAGGCGCGCTGACGGTCGATCAGGGCGGCGCGGACCGGGGGCATGGCCGCCACGCGCGAGGCGGCGTCGCCGATCGTCGGCGTGGCGAGACTGGTCTCGTCGAGATTTTCGAGGGAAAGGCGGCGGGCGAGGGACGCGGCCTCGGCAGCGTCATCGATCGGCAGGTGGGCGGCAAGCATTGCCGCGCCGACGGCGCGGTAGAGGAGCCCGGTGTCGAGGTGGTGGAAATGGAACTGATCGGCAACGAGCTGGCCGATCGTGCCCTTCCCCGAAGCGGCCGGTCCGTCGATGGCGATGATCATGCGGCCGGCGCCGCTTCTGTGATCGCGGCGCCGAGGGCGGCCATGACATCGCGGAATTCCGGAAAGCTGGTGACGATCGCCGCGCCGTCATCGATGGTGACGGGCTGCTCGGCGACATTGCCGAGAACGAGGAAGCTCATGGCGATGCGGTGATCGAAGCGCGTGGTGACCGTGCCGCCGCCCTGCACGGCGCCGCGGCCATGCACCACCATGCTCGAATTCGCCTTCCTCGGCGTCGACGCCGTTGGCCTTCAGGCCTGCCACAGTGGTGGCGATGCGGTCCAATTCCTTGACGCGAAGTTCGCTGATTCCCTCCATCACGGTGTCGCCGTCGGCCATGGCGGCGGCAATCGCGAGGATTGGATATTCATCGATCATCGACGGGGCGCGCTCGGCCGGGACGGTGACGCCCCTGAGCGCCGAGGCCTGGACCCTGATGTCGCCGACCGGCTCGCCGCCGACGAGACGTTCGTTTTCAATGGTAAGGCTGGCGCCCATTTCCCGCAGCGTGTCGAGCAGACCGATCCGGGTCGGATTGAGGAGGACGCCCTCGACGGTGATGTCGGAGCCCGGAGTGATAATCGCAGCGACAATCGGGAACGCTGCGGAGCTTGGATCGCCCGGGATGCTGATCTGCTGCGGCTTCAGCTTGGGTTGGCCCTCAAGCCGGATGGTCCGCGTACCGTTGTCGCCCTGCTCGATCTCGATGGAGGCGCCGAAGGCCGACAGCATGCGCTCGGTGTGGTCGCGGGTCGGCCAGGGCTCGATGACCGTGACGACCCCTGGAGCATTGAGCCCGGCGAGCAGGACGGCCGATTTCACCTGCGCCGACGGGATCGGCAACTGATATTCGATGGGCACCAGGCGGTCCGGCCCTTTGATGGTGAGTGGCAGCCTGTCCTCCGACCGCGCCAGCGCCTGCACGCCCATGCGGCGCAGCGGCTCGATAATGCGGCCCATCGGACGGCGGCGCAGCGAAGCATCGCCGGTGAAAGTGGTGGAGAAGGCATGGCTGCCGGCGATCGCCATGGCGAGGCGCACGCCGGTGCCGGAATTGGCGAAGTCGATCACCCCTTCCGGCTCAAGGCAGCCGCCGACGCCGACGCCGGTAACACGGCGCACGCCATCTTCGGATCGGCTGATCCGCGCGCCGAGGGCGCGCATGGCGTCGATGGTGGCAAGGATGTCGTCGCCTTCGAGCAGGCCTTCGACGACCGTTTCGCCAACGGCGAGAGCGCCCAGCATGATGGCGCGATGCGAGATCGACTTGTCGCCGGGCAGTTTGACGCGGCCGCTCAGGGCACCGGCCGCCGCCGCCTTCAGCGGCATGGGCTTTGGATCAATCGCCATGATGAAACATCGCCGCTCGACAAAGGGAAAATCGTCGCGTCAAAATCAGCCGCATCGCAGGCCGCCAGGGCGGTTGCGATAGCACAGGTGCAAGGTCCCGTCACCAATGGCCGATGACGATGGTTTTGGCCTTTGACACCATTGAATTCACCTTATAAGGGGGGCGCGCTCAAGCGCGAAGAGGCACGACATAGTGGGCAAGGCAGACCTCGGAACCAAGCGTATTTGTCCCAGCTGCGGGGCCAAGTACTACGATCTCAACAAATCGCCAGCAGTTTGCCCGAAATGCGGCACCCTGTTCGAGGTGACAGCGGCAAAGGCGCGGCCATCTGCGGCCCCTAAGGCTGCCCCCGAGCCG
Source organism: uncultured Alphaproteobacteria bacterium (assembly GCA_963732865.1). GTDB lineage: Bacteria > Pseudomonadota > Alphaproteobacteria > Rhizobiales > Kaistiaceae > JADLGL01. The sequence continues at coordinate 18,959 of CAVTBC010000004.1, forward strand.
GTGGAAGAAGAGGAGGTTGTCGTCGAGGCGGCCGTCGATACGATCTCGCTTGAGGAAGCCGAGGAGGAAATCGTCGGCGGCAAGGTCGACGAGGACGGCGATGATGACGACATCGAAGTCGCCGACGATGACGAGGACGATACCTTCCTCGAGGAAGACGAGGACGAAGGCGACGACGTCACCGATATCATCGGCGGGGTCGACGACGACGACGATTGATCGCAGGCACCGCCCGCACGGCGCTTGATTCCGCTTTCAGCAACGCGCTAAGCAACATCTCCCGCGCCCCTCCCCAAAGGGGCGCGCCTTCGGTCGGGGCCATAGCTCAGTTGGGAGAGCGCTTGAATGGCATTCAAGAGGTCGTCGGTTCGATTCCGTCTGGCTCCACCAACTCCTCCAATTAGGTTGGCCTTGCTGCCCTGGGCTGCCGCCGAGCGGCAGCCCCCTGATCATGGGCGTTTCAGCTAGGCCGCCACCAGAGCCTGCTCGAGATCGGCGATGATGTCGTCGATATGCTCGATGCCGAGCGACAGGCGCACATAGCCCTCGGTCACGCCTGTCAGTTCCTGATCCTCCGCGGTGAGCTGCGAATGCGTCGTCGTCGCGGGGTGGATGGCCAGCGAACGGGCGTCGCCGATATTGGCGACGTGGTAAAACATCTTCAGCGCTTCGATGAAGGCCTTGCCGGCCTTGACGCCGCCCTTCAATTCGAAGCCGAGCAGGCCGCCATAGCCGCCGGAAAGATAGGCATCTGCACGGCGGCGCGTCTCGCCTTCCTGCACGCCCGGGAAGATCACCCGTGTGACCTTCGGATGCTTCGACAGATAGTCGGCGACGGCGCTGGCATTGGCGCAGTGCTGGCGCATGCGCAGCGCCAGCGTCTCCAGGCCCTGGATCAGCATGAAGGCGTTGAACGGCGATATGGCAGCGCCGGCGTCGCGCAGCAGCGTGACGCGCATCTTGAGGATGTAGGCGATCGGCCCGAGCGGCTTAACTGCCTCGACCCAGGTGGCGCCGTGATAGCTAGGATCAGGCTGGTTCAGCATCGGGAAGCGGTCGGGATAGGCCGACCAATCAAAATTGCCGCCGTCGACAATGACACCGCCGATCGAGGTGCCGTGGCCGCCGATATATTTGGTGGCCGAATACATGACGATCGCCGCGCCATGCTCAAGCGGCCGGCACAGGATCGGCGAAGCGGTGTTGTCCATGATGAGCGGGACGCCGAATTCCCGGCCGATCGCGGCCACTTCGGCGATCGGGAAGACCGCGAGCTTCGGATTGGGCAGTGTCTCGCCATAATAGCAGCGCGTGCGCGCGTCTGTGGCGCGGCGGAAATTCTCCGGATCGGACGGATCGACGAAGCGGCACTCGATGCCCATCGTCGCCATGGTGTTGGCGAAGAGGTTCCAGGTGCCGCCATAGATGTCGGTGGAGCAGACGAAATTATCGCCGGCATGGCAGATATTCTGCACCGCGAACATCGACGCGGACTGACCCGAGGCGACGGCGAGGGCCGCCGCGCCGCCTTCCAGCGCGGCGATGCGATCCTCCAGGACCGCCGTCGTCGGGTTCATGATGCGCGTGTAGATGTTGCCGAGCTGCTTCAGCGCGAAGAGATCGGCGGCATGGTCGGTCGAATCGAACTGATAGGACGTCGTCTGATAGATCGGCACGGCCACCGACCCGGTGGTCGGATCGGCGCGGTAGCCCGCATGAAGCGCTATCGTCTCGGGGTTCTTACTCTGAGTCATTTTTCGCTGCGTCTCCTCACCTTTACGCCGGCTGATGGGCCGGATGGCGGCGACCCTAGCACAGCAGCGGCCGCCTTCGAACGGATTGGACCGCCTCATTGGCCGAGCGGCGGCGCAGGCGCGCGCCGGCCGTCCATGCGCCCGATGCGTGGCCGCGTCAGGCGCGCCTAAGCACGGCTATCGCGGCGCTCATGAGGACGCCCGTCAGGGCGACCGTCACGGCCAGCGGCAGTATCAGCGGATCACGGTCGGCGCCGGTCAGAAGCGCGGTGGCGTAGCTCGGTAGGGCCGCCGGGCTCCAACTCATCGCGGCGCCGAACAGGGAGGTCAGCACTGACAGGAGGAGCGCGACGGCTAGTGTGACGAAGGCCACCGCTGCGGCCGAGCGGAGAAAGACGCTGGCAAAGATCAGCACCGCGACGATGAAGACAAGCCACAAGGCGAAGACCAGCGCGCTGCTGAGCACATCGCCGATCGGGAACGGGCCGATGAGGATGTCGGTGTAGTACCAGGCTGCGAGCTGACCGAGCAGGAGGGCAACGAGGATAAGCAGGCAATAGGCCGCCCATTTCGCGGCGAGATAGGCGGTGAAGGAGACCGGCTTGACCCATAGCATCGCCGCAGCGCCGCTGTTCCGCTCCGCCACGACCGTGCCCATCGCCGAGAGCGCAAGAACGAGAAGGCCGATCGTGCCGAACTGGCCGAGCAATTCACCGATCACCGCGCCGGGCTCGGGCGTCGGGATCTCGATGACGGCGCCTTCCGGCAACCCGCCGAACGTGTCGATGAGCTGCGGCATGTAGTGCGTCGCCGCCGGCTGCATGGCGCCGAGCAGGATGAAGACGAGCGGCACCCAGAGCCATTTGTAGCTGCGCCAGAGCTCAAGCATCTCCTTGCGCAGGAGGACGAGCCACTGCCTCATTGCTCGACCGCTTTGAGGAACATGTCCTCCAGCGTCGTCTGGCCGGTCTCGACGCGCCGGACATTGATGTGCTCGGCCGCAATCAGGCGGTAGACCGCATCTGCGCCGTCGCGCATTTGCGCCGGCGTTTCGAAACGGCAGCGCATGAGGGCGCCCTGCTGCTCAAGCGCACCGCCAATGGCGGCGAGGGATTGGCGCCAGCGTGCCGCGTCCTCGCTCGAATCGAACTCCACCTCGACGATCGGCATCTGGTAGCGCTCGCGCAGGGCTTCCATCGTGCCGGAAACGATCACCGATCCGCCGCGAATGATGAGGACGTCGTCGCTCAGTTCTTCCGCGTCAGGCAGGACATGCGTCGAGAAAACGATTGTTGTGGTCGTCTTCAGCTGCTTCAGCAATTCGAGCACGTCCCGGCGGCCGACGGGGTCGAGGCCGGAAACCGGCTCGTCGAGAATGAGCAATTGCGGGCGGGAGACCAGAGCCTGCGCCAGGCCGAGCCGCTGCTTCATGCCGCCGGAATAACCGCCGACGCGGCGGCGGCGCGCTTCGCCGAGGCTCAGCGTATCGAGAAGCTCATCGGCCCGCTTGGCGGCTTCGCCGCGCGACAGGCCGAACAATTCGCCGATCATGCGCAGATATTCGCTCCCGGTCATCCAGCCGAAGATCGCGGTTTCCTGGGGGAGATAGCCGATCAGCGTGCGCCGATCGCCGCCCGGCGCGAGACCCTGGAAGCTGATGCTGCCCGCGGTGGGGCGCAGAAGCCCGGCGAGCATGTTGAGCGAAGTCGTCTTGCCGGCGCCGTTTGGTCCCAGCAGGGCCACGCAATGGCCGCGCTCGATGCCGAAGGAGATGCCGTTGACCGCCGTCACCTTGCCATAGGTCTTGGCAAGGCCGGTCACCTCGACAAAGGCCAAATCAGCTCTCTTTCCGCCCGACCGTGAAATAGACGACCGGACCGATGATCCCGAACAGGACGATGATCAAGGCCCAGAGCCATTTCGGTCCGTTCGCCTCGCGGCGCCCGATCAGGTCGCGCAGGGCAACGACAATGAGAACCAGCTGAATTGCGACGAGCGGGCCAATGACCGCCCAGGGTATGTCCTGCATGTTCCCCTCCGTTCCGCCCGAGCCGCTTCGCCTTGGCCATTCTAGTCCGCATGCCGCGCGCCGCAATCGCCGCGCCGTCTTGAATCGACCGAAGCTGGCGACCACATATCGACGTGAAGGGTGTTGCCGGATGCCTCCTGAAGGGTCCGGGCTCACAAGGTCGCTGACAAGGACTTTGTCGCCACAGAAATGAACGCGTTCTCCAACTCGCTCGTCCTTCGGTTCGACGATGCCGGATGGAACACGCTGCGGGCCGCCAGAAAAGGCGGCGACGGCTTTCCCCCTTACAACATCGAGCGCTTCGCCAAGGCGGAGGACCGCGGAGAAATCCTGCGGATCACGCTGGCGGTTGCGGGTTTCGCCGCCGGGGATCTCGATATCTCGGTGGCGGATAAAGTGCTTGTGATCCGCGGCAAGCAAGCGGAAGGCGGCGAACGTACGTATCTCTATCGTGGGATCGCGGCGCGCCGGTTTCAGCGGCGCTTCGTCCTCGGTGACGGGCTCGAAGTGCTCGGAGCCGCTCTCGGCAATGGCCTCCTGTCGATCGATCTGACAAGGGCCGATGCCGGCGACGGAGCTGGAACGGAAAGGCAAGACGAGCCGGGATGACTCGGCTCAATGTGGAAGGAGTACAGCTATGGAGCGTCAGTATATGCCGCCTGAGATCTTCGCCCGGCTGGGCGGGGGCGAGATTGCCTATGTGAAGTCCATGACCTCCGAGGCCTTCGGCGCCGCCTTCCCCGACGTGGCGGAGCTCGCCCCGGGACTTTCCCTGTGGGCCCTGCTCAATGCCGACGGCACGCCGATCATGGTCACCGATTTGCGCGATGCCGCCGTGCAGAACGCCTGGGAACACGACCTGAAGACAGTAAGCCTTCATTAGGTCGAACTGGCCGCTGCCCCACCGGGCGGCGGCCATTTATTCGCCGGCGAGGCCTCGCCGGAGGCCACCCACCAATCCGTATAGCTTCCTGATCAGGACGTCGCCGAAACTCTGCCGCTCTGTCTCATCCTGAGTGATGGCCGGGCGCAGTTCCGGCGGCGCATCCGCTTGCGATGCGGCCGCCGGCGGCGGGGTCAACGCCGCAACGGCTTCAGTCAATTGCTGCAGCGCCGCGATGATCTGTTGCTGCTGGTCGCCGAGGTCGGCAAGGCCGGCGGCCAAATCCGGGTCCGGCGGCGCATTCGCCAAGGCTTCAAGGCGTGAATTGACGTCGGCCAGCCGGGCACCGAGAGTATCGAGACCGGCGATGACCGCCGTGTCCGAGGGCGCAGTCAGGCCGGCGACCATCGCCTGCAGATCGGTTAGATCGCCGCGAAGGCCGGCAAGCTCGGCCAGTATATCGCCATTGTCGGCGGGCTCGGCCGGCAAGGCGGCGACTGCCGCTGCAAGCGCCTGCTGGCGGGCATCCAGCGCGGCGAGCGCCTCGCCGATCCCGGCAAGCGCGACGGAGGGATCGAGAGCGGCAAGGCGGGCGCGCAGTTCGGTCAAGGCATCCTCGATCGGCGCCAGATCAACGGTTACTTCGGGGGTCGCCGCTATCGCCGCCAGCTGATCGCCCATCGCCGCGAGCTGGGCGGTTATTCCCTCCAGATCACCATTATCGCCCGCGGGAAGGGCGGCGACCGCGTCGCGCAGCGCTGCGATGTCAGTAGCAAGAGCCTCGAGCGCGCCACCGGTATCGCTGGGAGCGGGAACGGCCGAAAGGGCTTCGACGGCCGCCTCCAGCGCCGCGATGCGCCCCGTCAGGGCTTCCAGGTCGGCAAGCATCTGCGTGTTGTCGGCGGGCTCGGCCGGCAAGGCGGCGACTGCCGCTGCAAGCGCCTGCTGGCGGGCATCCAGCGCGGCGAGCGCCTCGCCGATCCCGGCAAGCGCGACGGAGGGATCGAGAGCGGCAAGGCGGGCGCGCAGTTCGGTCAAGGCATCCTCGATCGGCGCCAGATCAACGGTTACTTCGGGGGTCGCCGCTATCGCCGCCAGCTGATCGCCCATCGCCGCGAGCTGGGCGGTTATTCCCTCCAGATCACCATTATCGCCCGCGGGAAGGGCGGCGACCGCGTCGCGCAGCGCTGCGATGTCAGTAGCAAGAGCCTCAAGCGCGCCACCGGTATCGCTGGGAGCGGGAACGGCCGAAAGGGCTTCGACGGCCGCCTCCAGCGCCGCGATGCGCCCGTCAGGGCTTCCAGGTCGGCAAGCATCTGCGTGTTGTCGGGGCGCGCCGCCAGCGCCGCAACGGCGTCCGCCAGGGCCGCCTGCTGGGCGGCGAGTTGGTCGAGGGTCGCGGTCAGCGCCGGCTCGGACGCGGCGGCGAGCGCCGCCTGCTGCCCGGCAAGGTCCGCCAGCTGATCGGACAGGGCCTGCAATTGCGCCTGGATCGCCTCATTGGCGCCGCCATTTTCAATCTCCGCCGTGAGTGCGGCGACGGCTCCTTCGAGCGCTGCCAGGCGGTCCGTGAGTGGCGTGAGGTCCACCGTCGGGCCGGCATTGACGGGGACCGGCTCGCATGTCCAGCGTCCGCCGGTGAGCTGGCAGAAGGACAGGGCTCCGGTCTGAGTATCGAGGCGCAGGAAGCCGTCACCCTCAGCGGTCAGCTGGAACCGGCCATCTGCCGTTTGCGCCTCGCCGGTCGCGGCCGGGACGGCCAAAGCAACCGCCAGAAGCGCGCCTGTCGCGGCGGCGCGGCGAAACATGGGCTACTCTCTTCCTGCCTCATCGTGCAAAATCGACCCTAGCATGTTCCCTCGCCCGCCCAGAAGTTTGCCAACGCGACCATTGGAGCCGAACTGATGGCCGGCACATTCGACCGCGTGGCCCTGTCGGTTCTCTTTCGCTTCGATCCCGAAACCGCCCATCGGATCGCGATCCGCGGGCTGTCGCTCGGTCTGGTGCCGACTGCCCCGGCGCCCGCGCCGTCGCTGCGGCGGCGGGTCTTCGACCTCGAATTTGCCTCGCCGGTCGGCCTCGCCGCCGGCTTCGACAAGAACGCCGAGGCGGTGGACGGCTTCTTCAAGATCGGGTTCGGCTTCGTCGAGATCGGCACGGTGACGCCGCGGCCGCAGGCCGGCAATCCGAAGCCGCGCATGTTCCGCCTCGAGGCCGACCGCGCCATCATCAATCGCCTCGGCTTCAACAATGATGGCGGCGCGACCGTGCGCGAGCGTCTGTTGGCGCGAAAGAAATCCGGCATCGTCGGCGTCAATATCGGCGCCAATCGCGATTCGGCGGATCGCATCGCCGACTATGTTGCCGGCATCGACGCCTTCGCCAGGCTCGCCAGCTACCTCACCATCAACATCTCTTCGCCGAACACGCCGGGGCTGCGCGACCTGCAGCAGGCCGACGCCCTCCCCGATCTCCTGCAGCGCGCCATTGCGGCACGCGACGAGGCGACCAACGGCGCGCGATCGACGCCGCTGCTGCTCAAGATTGCGCCTGACCTCACCGCAGACGATCTGGCGCGGATCGCTGGCGCTGCCCAATCCGCCGGCATCGACGGCATCGTCCTCAGCAACACGACGCTGGGCCGCGACGGCCTCCACCCCGATCCGCACGCCAAGGAAGGGGGTGGCCTGTCCGGGCCGCCGCTGTTCCAGCGCTCGACGGCGCTGCTGGCGCGGCTGCGCCGGCTCGTCGGGCCCGATCTGCCGCTGATCGGCGTCGGCGGCATCGACTCGGCCGAGACCGCATGGACCAAGCTGGCGGCAGGCGCCGACCTCGTGCAGGTCTATACGGGCATGATCTATGCGGGGAACGGCTTCGCCGCCGCGCTCAATCGCGGGCTGGCGGAACGGCTTCAGCGCGAAGGCCTGGGGTCGATCGCCGAGGTCACCGGCACGGCGATTGAGCGCTGGGCCGCCGAGCCGATCTGACCCGAGGTCAGGTCTTGGCGTCGGCCTTTTTCGGCTTGCGCTTGAAGGTGTTGCGGATGTTGCCGAGGAGATCGACGCTGACGCCATGGCGCCGCATGATCACCGACTGCTGCACCACCGACAGGAAATTGTTCCACGCCCAGTAGATCACCAGGCCGGCCGGGAAGGAGGCCAGCATGAAGGTGAAGACGATCGGCAGGATGTTGAAGATGAAGGTCGGCGTGCCGGGCTGCTGCGGTGTCAGCTTCATCTGAACCCACATCGTCATGCCCATCAGGATCGGCCAGAATCCGATCTGCAGGAAGACGGGGGCATCGAAGGGCAGCAGGCCGAACAGATTGACGATCGAGGTCGGATCCGGCGACGAGAGATCCTGAATCCAGCCGAAGAACGGCGTCTGCCGCATCTCGATGGTGACGAACAGCACCTTGTAGAGCGAGAAGAACACCGGGATCTGCAGAAGGATCGGCCAACAGCCGGCGATCGGATTGATCTTCTCCTTCTTGTAGACCTCCATCATCGCCTGTTGCTGCTTGGCGCGGTCGTCCTTGTAGCGCTCGCGCAGCGCCGTTACCTGCGGCCCGACCTTCCGCATCGCCGCCATCGATCGGTAGGAGCGGTTAGCGAGCGGGAAGAACAAGAGCTTGAGGAGGACGGTGGCGATCAGGATGGCAATGCCGAAATTGCCAACGATGCCATAGAGCCAGTCCAGCAGCTTAAACATCGGCTGGGTGATGAAATAGAACCAACCCCAGTCGATCAGCAGCTCGAAATGATCGAGATTCATCGAGGCGTTGTAGCCGTCGATGAGTTTGACCTCTTTGGCGCCGGCAAACAGATTGTTCGTCAGGCTGACGCTGCCGCCGGCCGGAACAGTCGTTTGGGCGCCCGAGAAATCGGCCTGGTAGCGCAACCCGCCGCCATCTTCGATGCGGCGGAATTCGCTGTTGAAGGGCTGGCCCTGCGCCGGGATGAGCGCCGCCGCCCAGTATTTGTCGGTGATGCCGACCCAGCCGTTTGAGGTGGTGTCGTAGACCTGCGGCCCGTCAACGAGGTCCTTGTAGTTGACTTCCTTCAGGCCCTGCCCCTCGAGATAGCCGACCGGCCCTTCGTGCAGGATGAAAAAGCCACGCGTCTCCGGATCGCCGAACCGGGTGACCCGGCCATAAGGCGTCAGGCCGACATCGCCGCCACCGCTGTTGGTGACGTTGTCGACGACGGTGAACATATAGTCATTGTCGACCGAAATGGTGCGCGTGAAGACGAGGCCATCACCGGCGTCATAGGTGAGGGTCAGCGGCGTCTCCGGCGACAGAACCGCACCGGCAGGGGCCGTCCAAACCGTGTCGACGCCGACGGCCGTCGTTCCGTCGCTGCGCACCCAGCCCCAGTCGGCGAAATAGCTGTCCGGCGCGCCGCGGGGCGATAGGAGCACGATCGGGCTGTTGCGCTCGACGTCGGGCGCATCCGCCGCCGGACAGGGATAGAGCTCGGAATCGACGCATTGGCGATAGTTGGAAAGGCTGAGATCGTCGATACGGGCGCCGACGAGATTGATCGATCCCGTCAAGGACGGGGTTTGGATCGTGACGCGGTTGGCGGCGCTGGCTGCGATCGCATCGTCCCGCGTCGTGTAGGTGATCTCGGCGACCGTTGGCGTCGCGACCGGCTGAGCGACGTCGCCATTAGCGGCGGGCGTGCCGGCGATCGGCGTGCCGGCAATCGGCGTGTCGGTGGCCGGCGCCAGCGTGGTGGTGTCGGTTTGCGTTTGCGCTGCCTGCTGCGCCTGCTGAATTTGCGGCTGCGCGACGAAATACTGCCAGCCCAGCAACACCGCGATCGACAGAACGACCGCGATAATGAAATTGCGGCTGTTACCGCCTCCCATCACGCCGCTCCGTTTTCGCGGAGGGCCGGCGTCGCGGCGATACGGGCGAAGGCGGTGGCAAGATCGTTGGCCATGGAAGCAAAGTTACGATCGACGGCGCCGGTACGGCCAATCAATACATAATCCATGCCGGCGCCGCCGCTCGCGGCGGCATCGCGCGCTAGCTCTTTCAGGCGACGCTTGACGCGGTTGCGGATGACGGCGTTGCCGACGCGGCGGGATACCGTGAAGCCGAAGCGCGGTTCGCTGCCCTCGGCGCCATTTCGCGCGGCCAACAGCACGAATCCCGGGCGCACAACGCGCGCCGCCTTGGACATGGCCTGATAGTCCGAGCGTGAGCGCAGTCGATTTAAATTCACCGCTCCGGTCGGGCGCGCGGCCGGATACCGTGTCAGGCCGACAGCCGTTTGCGGCCGCGGGCCCGCCGCGCGGCGATAACCTTGCGTCCGCCGGGCGTCGCCATCCGGGCCCGGAAACCATGCCGGCGCTTGCGCACAAGCCGGCTGGGTTGGTAGGTCCGTTTCATTAATGGCCTCCTGAAGGGCGGTCTCTGCGTGAATGGGCGGCAGGCATGTCATCGCCGAACCAATTGGGCATGTCTGCCCGGCCGGCAAAGCCTCGCCCGATGCGCCGCGCTTATAGGGACAAGGCTTGGGCGGGTCAATGCAACCTTGCGGCCGAGAGATTATTTGACACAGGTCGAAGCGTAGACTTGGCGTCGGTCGCGGCGATGCGCAAGCCGACATCTTGCCTCGCTCGCTTGCTGAAAGCTGAGACAACGGCCGTTGGGGGACCATGAGCGAGCAGCCGCCCGTCAGTAACGAGGACGCCGAAGGCAATGTCTGGGCGGCGCGGATCAAGACGCTGCTGCGTTTTGCGCCGCTCATCCTGCTCATCGTCGGCGGCCTGACGATCTCCTTCCTCGGCGTCTCGCGCTATTTGTCGCTGTCCTCGATCGTCGAGGGCCGTGCCGCGCTGGTCGACTATGTCGCCGACCAGCCGATCCGTACCATCGCCATCTATTCCGGCTTCTATGTCGTGGCCGTGGTCTTCTCGGTACCAGGCGGGTCTTTGTTGACCATTGCCGGCGGCATCCTGTTCGGCGGCGTCTTCGGCGGCATCATCACCACCCTGGCGGCGACGTTCGGCTCGGTCTGTGTCTACTACGTCGCCCGCACCGCCCTCGGCGACTGGATGCGACGGCGGGCGGAGAAGATGGGGCCGCGGCTTGCCAACCTGACCGAGGGATTCCGCACCAACGCCTTCTACTTCATGGTCGTGCTGCGCCTGGTTCCGGTGATGCCCTATTGGGCTTCGAACGCCATTCCGGCGCTGTTCGGTGTCGGCGTCTGGGTGTTCATCGCCTCGACGCTGGTCGGCCTCTTGCCATGGACAGTGAGCTTCGCCTTTTTCGGGGCGGCACTCGACGACCTCATCGAGGCGCAGGAGACCGCCAATCCAGGCTGCGCTCTGACCGATAGCTGCCAGCTCGATTTCTCGACCATGACCTCCGGCCCGGTGATCACCGGCGTCGTCATTGCCCTGCTGGCGCTCGTCCCGGTGGTACTGCATTGGCGGTCGCAACGAAGGAAGCGGGCCGACGAGGTCACATCCTCGGCTTCGACGGAGGTTTGACCGCGCCCCGCGCCAAGCGCATCATTATGGGGGATTTGGCGGGCGCGCCTTTAAGGACGTTCAGCGGTGCAGGACGAAGAGCAAGAGATCGCGCCAACGGCACAGCGCCGGGTGCGCTTCGGCCTTTCCTGGAAACTTCTCGGCCTGACCGCGATTTTCGTCATGGTCAGCGAAGTGCTGATCTACGTGCCGTCGATCAGCACCTACCGCACATCCTGGCTCAATGACCGTCTGGCAACCGCCGCTTCGGCCAGCGTCGTTCTGACGGCGAGCGATATGGAAGTACCGCGACAAGTGCAGGACGAACTCCTGGCCGTCGTCGGCGCGCGGGCCATCGCCATCCGGGAAGGCGACGTCAGCCGGCTGGTGGCGCGCGATGAGATGCCGGCGCGCGTCGACAAGACCGCGGATCTGCGCCAGCCCTCGGAATTCGGCAACATGGTCGAGGCGGTCGACACGCTGCTTTTCGGCGGCGGTGACCGGGTTCTGCGCGTGCTCGGCGATTCTCCGGGCGGCGGCGAACTCGAAGTGATCATGGACGAAAGCATGCTTCATGCGGCCATGATCGACTATTCGCTGAACTCAATCTGGATGTCGCTGATCATCTCGATGATCACGGGCGCGCTCGTCTTCGTCGCGCTCAACCGGCTGCTCGTGCGGCCGATGCGGCGGATGTCGCAGAACATGGTGACCTTCACCGAGAAGCCGGAAGACGCCTCGCGCATCATCGTCGCCAGCCGCCGGCGCGACGAGATCGGCGTCGCCGAGGAACGGCTGGCGATGATGGAAAGCGATTTGCGCACGACGCTGAAGCAGCAGCGCCGCCTCGCCGATCTCGGCCTCGCCGTCTCCAAGATCGTGCATGATCTGCGCAATATGCTGGCCTCGGCGCAGCTTCTGTCCGACCGCATCAGCACCCTGCCCGATCCGTCGGTGCAGCGCTTTGCGCCGAAGCTGATCGCGGCGCTCGACCGGGCGATCCATTTCGCCCAGTCGACGCTGGCCTATGGCAAGCCGAGCGAGGCGGCGCCCGAGCGGCGTCTGGTGCGGCTGCGCGCTATCGTCGCCGATGTCGCCCAAGTGCTCGGCCTCGATCATCATCCGACGATCGAATGGGACAATCGCGTGCCGGCCGATCTTGAGGTCGACGCCGATCCGGACCAGCTGTTTCGCGTTCTGATGAATTTGTGCCGCAACGCGGCCGAGGCGATGGAAGGCGATACCGACGCCTCCGTGGTTAACCGGCTGTCGGTCGACGCCTCGCGGAGCGGCGGCGTGGTGACGATGCGGGTGAGCGACACCGGCCCGGGCCTGCCCGCCCGCGCGATTGAGCATTTGTTCCAGCCGTTCCAGGGTTCGGGGCGCGCCGGCGGCACCGGCCTTGGCCTCGCGATCTCGGCGGAGCTGGTCAAGGCGCATGGCGGCGACATCGAACTTGTGCCGCAGACGGGACCGGGGACGGTGTTCGCAATAACCCTGCCGGACCGTCCGATCGACTTCGCCCGGGCTTCCCGATCCGCTTCGGCCTGACCGATGAGCCAGCCACCGATCCGGCGCGACGACGGGCGGCCGAGCGTCTGCCTGTGCATGATCGTCAAGGACGAAGCGCACGTCATCCGGCGGTGCCTCAATTCGGTGTTGCCGTTCATCGACGCCTGGATGATCTCGGACACCGGTTCAAGCGACGATACCGGCGCGGTCATCGGCGAGATGCTCTCCGGCCTGCCGGGCGCGTTGCGGCACGACGCGTGGCAGGATTTCAGCCACAACCGAAACCTGGCAGTCGAGCGCGCGCGCGCCTGGGCGGACTATGCGCTGCTGATCGACGCCGATGAGGAGCTCGTCGCGGACGAGGGCTTCGTCCTGCCGCCGCTGACCGCCGACGCCTATGTGACGAAGCACAAGGGCGCCAATTCGAGCACGGTCTTCTTTCGCCCGCAGTTCATCCGCAACGCGCTGCCCTGGCGCTATGTCGGCGTCCTTCATGAGGCGCTGGTCTGCGCCGAGGCGAAACCGGCGGAGGCCCTGTCCGGTCTCCTATGCGTCGGTCATTTCGACAGCGCGCGCAACCAATTGAGCCAGGAAGAGAAATACCGCCGCGACGCGGCCGTGTTGGAGGCGGCGCTGCAAGACGAACCGGGCAATGCGCGCCACGTTTTCTACTTGGCGCAAAGCTACCGGGACGCCGGAATGATCGATCAGGCGGTCGCCGCCTATGAGCGCCGCGCCGGCATGGGCGGCTGGGGCGAAGAGATCTGGTACGCGCTCTTCCAGGCTGGGCTCTTGAAGCTTGGCCAGGGGGCGGAGGCCGGCGGCGTCGCGGCGCTTCTCCAGGCGTTCGATGTGCGGCCGGCGCGCGCCGAGCCGCTTTGCGCGCTCGCACGCCACTACCGCCTCAAGAAGCAGTGGCACCTCGCCTATCTGTTTGCGGCGCAGGCGGCGGGGATGGAAAGACCTGACGACCGTCTGTTTCTCGATGATGACGTCTATGCCTGGCGGGCGGCGGATGAACGCAGCATCGCCGCCTACTACACGGGCCGCTATCAGGAATCGCTCGATCTTGCCGAACGCCTGCTCCAGGGCGCTGCGTTGCCGGCGGCGCAGCGCGCACGCGTCGCGGAAAACCGACGTTTTGCTGAGGCGAAGATAGGCGGCTAGCTGCCTTCATACCTTGGCGCGAAGATGGAAATGGGGCCAAAAAGGCCCCATCCCGATTCGCGTAGTTATGTCCTTCGGCGGCGGTTCTAGGCCGGAGCGCCGGTCAGACCTGTGGCGCCAGTCGGGCCGGTGGCACCGGTTGGCCCGGTCGGACCGGTCGGACCAGTTGCACCGGTCGGACCCGTGGGTCCGGTGGCGCCTGTCGGGCCGGTGGGACCAGTCGCGCCGGTCGGGCCGGTGGCTCCGGTGGGACCAGTCGCGCCGGTCGGGCCGGTGGCTCCGGTTGGCCCGGTCGGGCCGGTCTCCCCTACTGGTCCAGTCGGGCCGGTGGCGCCTGTCGGGCCAGTGGCACCCGTTGGGCCGGTGGCGCCAGCGGGGCCGGTGGGACCCGTCGCGCCGGCTGGGCCCGTGGGGCCAGTTGCGCCTACGGGGCCGGTCGGCCCCGTAGCGCCTGTTGGACCGGTGGCGCCGGCGGGACCGGCAGGACCGGTCGCGCCCTTCGCGCCCTTCGCGCCGGCCGGGCCTTGGTCACCCTGCGGGCCCACTGGTCCGCACATAGCCACCACCGCGTCGGCGCTCTGATATTCTTCGCCGTTGACATACACCCTCAGCGTGACGATGCAGTCAGACGGCAAATAGACGACGTCGAACACGAACCGACCGTCGTCCTCGGAGGTCAACTCGACGCCGTTGTCGAGCGTCACGCGGACGCTGCCGGGGTGGGTCCAACCGCTCACCACTAGGTGCCCGCCGCGTACGATCACCTCATCGAATGTAACGACCGATGCCTGGCCGTAGGCCTGCGCCAAACTCAGGACATGGACGGTCGATGTGGTCATCGCCAGTGCGCCGATCGCCACCGTCCTCTTCCACTTACCCATCTTCATTTTGTGCTCCTCTGAAAAGGGCTTTCGTTACGTTTTGGTCTCGCCCCGCCACCTACGATCGCCTCGAATCCTTGATGCTGAAGGGCCAAACAGCAGTTTTCTAAGGGGGGCGGGACCGTCGGACGGGACCGCTCAAAGTCCCGCCTTCTAGCCCACCGGGCCTGTGGCGCCGGTTGGACCGATCGGTCCGGTTGCCCCGGTGGGGCCGGCAGGGCCAGTCGGACCTGTCGGTCCGGCGGGTCCGGTCGGACCGGTCGGGCCAGCCGGGCCGGTGGCGCCGGTCGGACCAGCCGGGCCAGTGGCGCCGGTAGCGCCGGTAGCGCCGGTCGGACCTGTGGCGCCAGTCGTGCCAGGTGCCCCGGTAGGCCCGGTCGCACCGGCCGGTCCAGTCGCTCCGGTAGCACCTGCGGGACCCGTCGGACCGCCCGGGCCGGTCGCACCTTTCTGGCCCGTCGGACCGGTCGGACCCGTCGGGCCGGTCGCACCGGCAGGACCTTTAGGACCGGTCGCCCCCGTGGCGCCCGTGGCGCCGGCCGCGCCAGTTGGACCAATCGCTCCCTTGGCACCTGCAGGACCAGTGGGGCCGGTGGCCCCGGTCGGACCTTGCGTCCCCATCGGCCCGCAAAGGGCGACGACCGCATCGGCGGACTGGTTGGTCGCCCCTTGCAGATGGACCTTCACAGTGACGGTGCAGTCACTCGGCAGATAGACGAGATGAAACTCGAAACGACCGTCTTCACCGGACGTAGCCTCGAAGCTGTTATCGACGGTGACACGAACGTTGCCGGGATTGGTCCACCCGGTCACAATCAGCTCGCCGCCCCGGATCGTCACCTCGTCGAAGGTGATGGCGGAAGTCTGGCTATAAGCCTGCGCAAGACCGAGGATATGTATGGTGGAGGTTGTGATCGCGAGGGCGCCAATTGCGGCCGTCCTCTTCCATTTGCCCGCCTTCATGGATTTTCCTCTCAAGATAACGCCGGCATGCTGCAACGCCGGCTCATTGGGTTTGTTTAGCTGATTCGGCGCATCTACTCGTTAGCGGCACCACTAAAACTGATTCGTTCTGCAGTTGTGTTGCATGAAAGGTACGACTTCGGAGCGTGGCTAGCACGGAAGAGTCTTGAGGGGTGCAGATGCACGTAAAGGTGGTCTTCATTTGCGGACCGTGGGGATCCGGTACGTCGCTCGTCGCCGAACTGGCGGAGTCAATTGGCCTTGCCGGCCTGCCGCCCTATTTCGCTTCCTACGACCCGCGAACCGTCAACACTTTCGAATCAAACAGGTTTCGCGCTCTGCTCATGTCGCTCGCTTCGGAGGAGACGGTCAGCCTCTTCTCCGAAGACCGAGGACATATCCGCGATGCCCTCTCGGCCTTGGCGCGCGAACTCGCAGACGCGGTGCCGGCGGCGACCTATTTCCTTAAGCACGCCCTTGCCTGCCTTGTCCTGCCCGAGCTGGCCGAGGTCTTCGACGCACGATTCGTTTTCGTGGCCAGACCGCTGGAGGACATCGAGCGTAGCCGCGCGCGGCGCAATTGGCCCCTGGCATTCGGTGAGAAGGGAGCGGTCAAGCTCTATGCGAAGATGTTCGACTTCTTCGCCGGCAGCGATGCGCCGATCCTCTTCCTGAAATACCCCGATCTGCTGAGAAACCCGGCCCCGGTCATCGACAGCCTCATTGCCTTCTGCGATGTCGAGCCGGCGCGATCCCGGCAGGAACTCCTCAACAAAATCCGCATAACTTAGCCGCCAGCCGGTCGCGGCGTTTCGACCTTCCCGCCGTGCCGTCCGTGCTAACCGGTCGGTAAGGTTATCGGTGCGAATTTCGGCGGGCCGCGTACGGCGCCGACGATCCCGGCGCTGATGGCAAGAAGGCCAGTGTCGTGTATTCAGTTCCCGCCGAGACCGCGGCCCTGCCCGGTCGCAAAATCAATTCGCTCGAAGATTTGCTCCACTATGCCGAAGGCGCCCTCGATGGACCCGGCCTTGCCCGGATCATCGCGAGATGGCCGCCGCGACCGCATGAGCAGAAATACCTCGATACAAGGCGATGGCTGGAGAAGCTGTGGTATGCGGCGGCCGGGCTTGGCCTGCAGAACAGCCGGCCGCTGCGCATCCTTGATCTCGGCACCGGCGCCGGCCATTTCCCCTTTGTCTGCCGCGCCCTCGGCCATGAGGTGGTCGCCCTCGACCGCGGCGACAGCCCGTTCTTCAAGGCGATGGCGGGTTGGGTGGGGTTCGAGCCGGTGGATCACATGATCCGGCCGTTTCGCAAGCTCCCCGATTTCGGCGGCCGGTTCGACCTCGTCACGGCCTTCCGCATCGGCTTCAATGTGAAGCCGGACCGGACGACCTATGACCTGCCGGAATGGACGTTCTTCCTAGACCATATCGAGGACGACATCCTGAGGCCCGGCGGCGCGCTATGCCTGAAGTTCAACGTCTCGCCGAATCGCACCGGCCGGAAGGCCGACGACCCCGAATTGCGGGCGCTGTTTGCCGCGCATGGCGCAAGAGACATGCCGGGCCGCTTTGTGACGTTCGATCCGCTGCGCCGCGGCACCGAGAGGCCCGAGGTCGCGGCGGCCTGACGCGGCCGACCCTTAGCGCACGGCGTTGACGGTCGCCTCGACCTCACGCACGTCGTGATTGACGAGTTCCTTGTGCGCCTCGCCGAGCAGGGCGGCCTTGAGCCCCGCTGAATAATGCGGACGCATTTCGCCGAGCGTCCTAGCCGACGCGATGATGAGCACTTTCTCGATCCGCCCGGCCTGGACTTCACTGTCCAGCCAAGCCGACACGGCGGCGGCGAAGGCGTCTTCGCCGAGCTGGCCGTGGTCGGGATTGGCAGAACTGCTGCGATGATGCCCGCCCGAAGAGGGCGCATGCGGATGCAGCGCCGGGGAGTCGATCTGCTCCAACTCCAAATGCCCCTCGCGGCCGCGATTGCGAAAAAGGCTGAGTTCGGCACCGTCGGCGACGGCAATAAGGGCGTTGTGGGGAACAAGCACGATCAGGCTCCTTGATGTTGGTGAGGCCTTATAGCGCCGCGCGGACCAGCGCAATTGACACCGGTCAATCGCGGCAGCGGAGCGGCAGGGCCGCGCCACCCCACATCTTCGGAACAAGCTGATCCGGTCGGGACGCAAACGCCCCCGCGCGGCATCCCGACCGGCTTAGTGGAATCCGTTCGGATCCGGCACCGCTATTCTTCGCGGGTGCATTCGCAAGCGCACTCACCCGGTTCGCCCTGGGGACCTTGCTGCCCGATAAGCCCCTGGATGCCCTGGATGCCTTGCGGTCCCTGCGGTCCCTGCGGACCCTGCGGACCAACATCGCCGGTCTCACCCTTGTCGCCGGGGTCGCCCTTCGGACCCTGATCTCCGGTCGGCCCGCACATGGCGATCACGACATCACGCGCATCGACACCAGGAGCGCGAATGCGCACGATGCAGTCGGTCGGCAGATAGACGAGCTGGAACGTGAATGCTCCGCTCGCCGACGACGTCGTGTGGAAACTGAAGTCCATCGAAACGGCGGCGTTGCCGACACCGACATTGCCGGTGACGATGAGGTAGCCATTGTCGATGATGGCCTGATCGATGGTGATCTCTTGGGCGCTGGCCGCTCCCGCAAGTCCTGCGGAAAGCCCCAGAGCAATAGTTGCTGCGGCCGCCAAGCGACCAAGACGCAAACTCATATCCCTGCTCCTGCACAATGTGTGAGAAGCTTAACCAAATGTTAAGCTCAAGGGATTGTTAAGATTTGATTGAAGGTATGGTCAAACCCGTTCAAGCAACGTGGTAAATGACCGTATTGAAATTAACTATGCTGCGTTAGCCCGCTCGCCACATCCCGGTTACTTCACAGCCCTCGCGGCGCCGATGCGATCGGCGGTCGGCTCTCGCCGCATTGCTTGGACCCTGGCCGGTCGATGCATTAACAATCGTCCAACAGTGAACGGGGGGACGTTGTCAGGGTGCGAATGGGCATCACGACAGGCTATTGCACTGTCGGCAATTTCGGCTCGCAGCACCGGCTCGATTACACCGTGCTGGGCAGCCCGGTGAATCTGGCTTCACGACTTCAGACGGCGGCGGAAGCCGACACGATCTTGATCGGCGAAAGCACCTACGTGTTGCTGGAGGACGTCGCCGTCTGCGACCGGGTCGGCGAGATGAACCTCAAAGGGTTTGCCCGCCCGATGGGATGCTATCGCCTGAACGCAATGCGAGGTGCCGAAGGCGACGAGGGCCCGATGAACCGGGTCGGCAGGCATGTCGCCGTCAACATTCCCGACCGGCGCCGAATTCGCGAGGCGATCGAGGAGCTACGCCGCATTGAGCAGGACCTCGAGCGTCAAGTCCCGAAAGACTGAATGACATCAGCTTCGTGCGGGCCGGCCCTTTCTCCATCCCGGGCGCCAATCGACTTGCTGCGGATCAGCAGCTGAAACCGCTCTCGATCGGGCGTTCTCCAGCCGTTCATCTGAGGTTCAGCGCGGCAGTCCGAAGTAGATGCAGGTCTCGGCAAGCAGTTTCAGCAACAACGACGCAACGGAGTCTGAGCAATGGTAATCTCAGCACCTGCGGTTGAAGTCGCCGTTCTTCTGAGCGCGGCTCGCCGATCGAGAATCATCAAAACGACGCTTTGCGGCATCGCCGCAGTTTTCGCCCTCTTCATCGCCGGCACGAGCAGCGCCTCGGCGCAGGTGCGCATCGTCACGATCCAGCAAGTCTCATCAGGACAATTCGTCGATAGCCGAACGGGCACCGTCGACACCGGCATGGTCATCGGCAACGGCGAGGGCGGCGATGCCCAGCACTGGCGTCTGACGCCGCTCGGCAACAACGTCTACACGATCCAGCAGGTCAGCAGCGGCCTCTATGTCGATGCCTTCGACTATGACGTCGATCCAAACACGATCGGCGGCGGGCGCTGGATGGTGTTGCGACCGGCGCAGAACAACGACACGCAGAGATGGCTGTTCACCGAAATTGCTCCCGACGTCTTCACGTTCCAGCAGGTTTCGACCAGGCGCTTTGCTGTCGGCGCGCCCAGGGCCGACTACGGTTACCCGATGTACACCAGCGAAAACGACGGCAACCTAGCCGACGCGCAATGGCGGGTGACGACGCTCAACTTGGTGGCCAACCCGAACGTGGTGCAGCAGGTCGGGCCGGCTGGGTTCCAGGTGGCGCCGCCGGCAACACCGGAGCCCGTCGTTCACGTTCAGGGCAGCACGAGCATCCTCGCCGCATCGACATTCGATCTCGACAACGGCACGAACAACGGACCCGGCGCGGACATCCGCTATCAGTTGCTCAACCATCTGATCGTACCGATCAACGGCGCGATGCTTAGGGTCAATGACATCGTCGGCGGGCCTAACGTCGGGCACTGCATCAACCTCACTTACAGCAGCGACCCGGTGGCCATCGACAACCTGCAGCCGGGCTGGTCGGTTTGCTACCGGACCAGCGAGGGCCGGATCGGTGAGTTGCAGATCGACAATGTCGGTGTGTCGCTGAACGTCACCTACACGACTTGGGAACCGTAGCGTTCGGCCAACAGCGAAGACGAAACGGCCGGCCATCGCGCCGGCCGTTTTCGGTCACGGCGGCCAATGTGCGAGCCGGTCCGCTGCATGGAGGTCATTGCCGCGTCCGGAGATTCGGCGTTGCTGCACTGACCTCGGTGAGCGAGCGGGTGCGTCCCATTGCCATCCATCGTAGCGCCGTAGCACAATTGCCTCGGGAGGAAGCGCGGCGCCATGGCCTATCGGCAACTGGCTGAGGATTCGGTTGCTGCCTATCTCGCCGGTCTTGCGGAGATGAGGGGCCGGTTCACGTCGTTCGACGATCTCGAGGTGAAGGAGGTCGGCGATGGCAATCTCAACTACGTCTATATCGTCACGAACCGGCAGCGGCCTGACGAGACCGTGGTAGTCAAGCAGGCCGTGCCGTTTCTCAGAATAGTAGGCAAATCCTGGCCCTTGTCCCGGCGCCGGATGGATTTCGAAATCGCCGCATTGAGGCGGCAAGGCGAACTGTGTCCCGAACACGTACCGGAGATCTATTTCGCATCGAGCGACATGTCGCTGGTGGTGATGCGCAACCTCGCCGACCACCGCATCTTGCGCGGCGAGATGATCAAGGGACGGCGTTTCCCGCTGCTCGCCGAGCATATGTCGACCTTCCTCGCGCGGACGCTGTTCTTCACCTCCGATTTCTTTCTGCCGCATGACGAAAAGAAGGAAGCGGTGCGCAGCGCGATCAACATCGAGCTGTGCAAGATCACCGAGGATTTCGTCTTCACGCATCCCTATGACAATTCCGACACCAACGACTACAATCCCGAGCTCTCACGCGCCGCCCTCGACGCAGTGCAGAGGGACCCGGAAGTCCGCGCTGCGGTCGGCGAGATGAAGTACGCTTTCATGACGGGGGCCGAGGCGTTGATCCACGGCGACCTGCACATCGGTTCGATCATGGGCAATGAGAGCGAGACCTACGTCATCGACCCCGAGTTCGCCTTCTACGGGCCGATGGGGTTCGACATTGGCGCACTGATCGGCAATTTGTATCTTGCCTACTTTGCCCACGATTGGCGCCAGCGCGAGATGGGCAATGACCCCGATCCATACCGGGTCTGGCTGCTTGAGACCGTTGAGGCGGTGTGGCTGGGCTTCGAGCGGAAATTCCTCGACCTGTGGCGAACCAATGATGCCGACCGCGGCGCGTCCTTTGTCGGCCGCAACATCGACGAAGGCAGCGCCGCCGAGGCCTTTCGCCGGCGCTTCGCCGACAAGCTGCTTGCGGATGCGATCGGCTTTGCCGCCTGCAAGATGATGCGGCGCATCGTCGGCATCGCCAAGGTCGCCGACATCGCCGGCATCCCGGACCTCAAGGCGCGTGCAATCATCGAACAACAGGCGCTGGAAATGGGCCGGCGAATGATCCTGCGCCGGCGCGCCTTCGGCACGATCGCAGAGGTGGGCGCGCTTGCGCGCGAGATTTCGCCGCTCGCCGGTATGGTCACCGCGTGACGGCAATCCCGTCCATCGTCGACCGTCTCCCGCGCACGATCGAATGGCGCGACGACGAACTCTTCCTCCTCGACCAGACGCGGCTTCCGCATGATGTGGTCATGGAACGTCAGGCGGATGCGGCGGACGTATGGCAGTCGATCAAACAGCTCAAGGTTCGCGGCGCACCCGCCATCGGCGTTGCCGCCGGCTATGGGCTTTGCGTCGCGCTGCGGCCGTATCTGCCGGAGACGCCCCAGAGCTTTCGGGTCGAGATCAAGCGCCAGGCCGCGTATCTTAAATCGGCGCGTCCGACCGCGGTCAATCTCGCCTGGGCGCTGCGCCGCATGAAGCGCGCCGCCGGGCTGGTGGTGGGCGGCGAGAGCAAAGCCATCTACGATCGGCTGGTACAAGAGGCCATTGCCATCCATTGCGAGGATCAGGCGCTGTGCCTCGGCATCGGCGAGGCGGGTTTGGCGCTGATCGCCGATGGCGCGGGCATTCTCACCCATTGCAACGCCGGCGCTCTCTGCTCCTCCGGCATCGGCACGGCGACCGCGCCGCTATACCTTGCCAAGGATCGCGGCGTCGCCTTCCGGGTATTCGCCGACGAGACGAGGCCGCTGCTCCAGGGCGCGCGCCTCACGGCCTGGGAACTCATGCAAGGTGGCGTCGACGTGACGTTGATTACCAACTCCATGGCAGGGTCGATGATGCAATCAGGCGCGATCAATCTCGTCATCACCGGCGCCGACCGCGTTGCTGCGAACGGCGACGTCGCCAACAAGATCGGCACGTTGGGAGTCGCCATCCTGGCGGCCTATTTCAGCATCCCCTTCTACGCAGCGGTGCCGTCTTCGACGATCGACATGGATTGTCCGAGCGGCGACGATATTCCGATCGAGGAGCGTGCCGATGATGAGGTCGCCGGTTTCGCCGGCGTTTGCACAGCGCCGGAGAACGTCAAGGTGCGCAACCCGGCTTTCGACGTGACGCCGCACGCCTTGGTCGCCGAACTCATCACCGAGCGGGGCGTCGTCCGCCCTCCGTTCGGCGAGAACCTGGCAATGCTTTTCGGCCACGGAGCGAACGGATGAAAAGCCTGTGGTCCGACAGCGAGGCGGCGCAAATCGTCGAGCGCTACGCCCCCGTTGGCGTCAACGAGGATGTGTCGCTCCGCGTCTATACGGCGCGCTTGCTCGGCGGCGATCCGGCGCTCGTGCTGTATGGCGGTGGCAACACGTCGGTCAAGACGACCGCGATCGACGGCATCGGTGACCGCCACGACGTCATCTGCGTAAAAGGCTCCGGCTGGGACATGGCGACGATTGAACCGGCCGGACATCCAGCGGTGAAGCTCGCACCGCTACAGCGGCTTCGCTCGCTCGATACGCTAGGCGATGAGGAGATGGTCAATCAGGTTCGCCTGGCGCTTCTCGACAACACCGCGCCGACGCCCTCGATCGAAACGCTGCTCCACGCCTTCCTGCCGCACAAATTCATCGACCACACGCACGCCAACGCCGTCCTCAGCCTCGTCGACCAGGACAACAGCGCCGAGATCGCCGACCGCATCTGGGGCAGTGAGATGGCCTTCCTGCCCTACATCATGCCGGGCTTCGCCTTGTCCAAGGCGGCCGCCGATACGTTCGACGCGGCGCCGGGCGTCAAAGGCCTGATCCTCGACAAGCACGGCATATTCACCTTCGCCGACAACGCCCGCGACGCCTACGAGCTGATGATCGCGATGGTGGGCCGCGCTGAGGCGCATATTCGCAAGGCCGGGGCCAAGTCCTTTGCGGCCCGCGCCGTGACTGCCGCCGCGGCTAAGCTCGCGGACGTCGCGCCGATCCTGCGCGGCGCGGTCGCCGAACCGCTCGGCGGCGGCGGATGGCGGCGCATGGTGCTCGATCACCGCGCCAGCGACGTCATCATGAACTTCGTCGATGGCGCCGAGATCGCTTCCTACGGGAGGCGCGGCGTCGTCACCCCCGATCACATCATTCGCACCAAGAACCGCCCACTGATCGCCCCCGTGCCGTCGGCGGCGGACATCGGGGGATTCGCGGCGGCCCTTCGTGCCGCTGTGTCTGACTATGCGACCGAGTATCGGGCTTATTTCGAGGCGAATAATATCGACGCCGCCGACCCGAAGCGGATGCTCGATCCATTGCCGCGCGTGGCGTTGATGCCGGGGATCGGCCTGTTCGGACTTGGGCGGACGGCACGCGAAGCCGCGATCGCCGCCGATATCGCCGAGGCAACGCTGCGCACCGTCACGGACGCGGAGGCCGTTGGTCGCTTCACGCCGCTGCCGGACGCCGAGCTCTTCCATATGGAATATTGGTCGCTCGAGCAGGCGAAGCTTTCGACGGCTGTGCCGAAGCCGCTTCAGGGTCAGATCGTTGCCGTCACCGGCGGCGCCGGCACGATCGGTATGGCGACCGCGCGCCTCTTTGCCGCCAACGGCGCTGAGGTCGTGGTCCTCGATCTCGACCTCGACGAAGCGGCCGCCGCCGCAAAAGAAATATCGGGGCCGAACCACGCGATTGCGTGCGACGTGACCGACCGCGATTCCGTTGCTGTCGCCTTCGCGCAGATCACTACCGCTTTCGGTGGCCTCGATATACTTGTGTCGAATGCCGGCGCCGCCTGGCAGGGGCGCATCGGCGAACTCGACGACGAGACGCTGCGCCAAAGCTTCGAGCTGAATTTCTTCGGACACCAGAACGTCGCGCAGGCCGCGGTCAAGATTATGCTGGCGCAGGGGACAGGTGGCGCGATGCTCTTCAACGCCTCCAAGCAAGCGGTCAATCCCGGGCCGAATTTCGGCGCCTATGGTCTGCCGAAGGCAGCGACGTTGTTTCTGTCGCGCCAATACGCCCTCGACTACGGCGTGGCCGGCATCCGTTCAAATGCGGTCAACGCCGACCGGGTCCGGTCCGGTCTCCTGACCGACGACATGATTGCGGAACGCTCGCGCGCCCGGGGCGTCAACGAGGCCGGCTACATGAGCGGCAATCTCCTCGGCCTCGAAGTGACCGCCGAGGACGTCGCCCAGGCCTTCCTGCATCAGGCTCTGGCGCTGAAGACCACCGCGAACGTCACGACCGTTGACGGCGGCAATATCGCGGCTGCGTTGCGCTGACCCGCCGAGGAAGTAACTTGCTCGGTCAACCGCGGGGCCGCGCCGTGGCAGGCGGCGCTGCTCTGGTTGACGATGGCCGATCCACTTTGTTTGGCCGACCCCGATGCAAGGCCAGCAGCAAACTCTGAGGCCGTCCGATGAAGATCCTCCGACACCAAACGCGCGGCGCTCACTGGAAGAACCCCATCCCACCGAGGACGTTCGGGTCGGCTGGAAGGTCGTCTTGCCCTGCGGCGAACCCGTTCACCGAGAGAATGTATGCGAGGAGCGCTGTGCCCGTCGCGTCGTCCAGGTGGCCCGCGTTTCTTGGAGGCATGGTTTCCTGCATGACCTGATAGAGGTCGCGAACTGAACCTCCAAACCAGCGCTCTGCGAATGACTGCCCTATCAGTGGCGGCCCATCCCCTTCAGCTTCCACGCGCTCGTCGACAACGCCCGTCAAGCCGGTGCCGTGGCAGACGTCGCATCCAAGCTGGCGATACAGAAGGATTCCGTTCGCGGCCTGGCCTTCGCCGATCATCAGGGGGCTCATCCCGGAGGTAGCCCCAAAGGGCTGGGGCGCCAGCGAAGTCGGCGTGTTTGCGAGTAGCCGCAAATAGGCCAACAGGTTCACGCGGTCGCCGGCGTCGCGAATGCCGGCAAAGCCCATTCGGGTGCCCGGCATCGCGATGGCGGGATTCTCGAGGAACGTATCGAGACGCTCGAATGTCCAAGTCTGGCCTTGGTCATGCAAGGCTTGCATGGTGGCGGAATAGTCGAAACCCAAGGCACCTCCAACCGGCGCACCGACTATGCCGTATAGGTTGGGTCCGACGCCGTTCGCGCCACCTTCGGCCAAGCTGTGGCACCGGAGGCATGTTTCTGCGTAGACCTCTCCGGCCGCTGCGTCGCCGGCGGCGATGTCGCGAAGGAGCTGCCGGTTCTCCGCATCAGCGGCCATGTCCCCGACTGCTGCGACGCCGGCAGTATCTACCGGACCCCCACGTGATTCCGCCGGGGCCTCAACGACAATCGGATTCGGAGCCGGAGGTGATGACACCGCCGGGTTCGGCCGTTCTGCGGCCGGCGCCTCCAACGGCGGAGAGGTGATCGCTTGGTTGGCGGTTTCGGCCGCTGCATGGCCTTCCGCGGCAGTCCCGCCCTGCCCATCGCCGTTGGAGCATCCGGACAACAGGACGAGGGTCACGGTGGGAATGATCCGGCGATGCCAGGGCGAGGAGGTTCCTGCGACCTTTGCCCTCCGTACAACCATTCGCCATCTCCCGGCCGACGGGAGGCAAATTGAGGTCCAACTCAATGCCCCCCATCGTAGGCCAGCGCTAGCCGCCTGCGGGTAGGTATTGCAGTACGGTCGCCTCCGTCGTCACCCCATAGCTATTACCCCAAGAGTTGCGGACGTAAGTGGCAATGGCGGCAATCTCATGGGCGTTGAGCTGGCCAAGGAAAGGCGGCATGCCATGGCTCGCATTGCCTTCCAGAATCTGGCTGATGATGTGGCCGCTTACGGCGACAAAATCGTTGCCGTCCAATTTGGGGCCGACGAGGCCTTGACCCTGCGCGCCGTGACAGCCGGCACAATTGCGCTGAAATAACGGCTGGCCATCTGCCATGAGCGCCGCGAGTTGCACCGCATCAGATTCCGCCTGCGCGGCCCCTGCCGGCGCTGCGGCTTCCGGGGCCGGGCCGAGGTTGATCTTGTGGACGTAAGTGACGACGGTTGGATCGGCATTGCGGATGGTACCGACGACGTAGCCGTCAGTGCCGATCTGGGCGATGCCGGTCGAAGCGGTGAAGCCGTCCGCGATCTTGGTGACATGGCCGTTGTCGCCATCGATGGTGATCAGGTCGATCTGATGACCGGCGTTCTCGGCGACATAGAGGCCGGTGCCGTCCTCGGTGGTCCGCATGCCATCCGGCCGATTGATCGGCGTGTCGAGATTAATCTGCGTGAATGCGGTCACCTTGTTGGCCGCATCGACGTCGATACGCCAGATCGTGCTGGCGCGAACGTCGTTGACATAAATCGCGCCGTTGAGGATGGCGATGCCGTCAACGCCGGAGATCGCGGTGCTCTGGATCAGCGTCTGGAGGGTCATGTTGCCGCGACGGTCCGGCGCCAGATAGAGCACGCGGCCGTTGGTGGTGTCGGTGACATACAGCGTGCCGTCATCGCCGATGGCAAAGTCGTTGCAGGTGCCGCCGCCCGGGAAGTCATACGCTCCGGTCGGAACCGCCGGCGAAGCCGACGACAGCTGATAGGTCACCACCGCCGAATTCGGCGCGTTGGTGGCGCACATATAGGCGGTGTCGTCCTTGGCGAAGACGCCGAAGGTCTGAACCAGACCGGTAACCCACTGGGTCGCCTGATCCTGGCCGGGCATCCAACGGAAGATGGTGCCGGCCGTGGTGCCGATGATCAGGCCGCCGTCCGGCGTCGCCGCAATGCTCTCCGGTTGCAAACCGGGGGCAAGCGCAATGTCGCCGGGCTGCGGTTCCGGCGCGGGCGTCGGCGTCGGCGCCGGCTGCGCTCCCGCGCTGCCGGCAATAGCGAATGCCAAAGCAATGGTGCTGCCAGCGGCCGCAAGGCGGCCGATCAATCCACTGAGCTTCATGTCCCGTTCCTCCCGGCAGGTTGTCCGCATTATGCGCGGCGCGACGTCCCCTGGATGTCGATGACTGCCATCTCGAACCGCATCCGGCGCCGATACTCTGCCGAATTGGACGGTTTGTATTCTCAAATTAATGCGCATGGGACGGGCGGGCTTGCCCCGGCCTGAAGGCCGCGATGGAGACCTCGGGCGGGTCACTGTCGCTGCGGCCTAGGACACTGCACGGCCTGACTGCCCCAAAAGAAAACGGCAGGCCGGAGTACGGCCTGCCGTTGTCGGGATAGCATCCCGCTCGCGCGTCAATGCACGGTATTGGTTTGGTTGACCCAGGTGTTGACTGCCACGAAGAGTACGCTGCCGTTTCGCTGGATCTCGAAAAGCATCGCCGGGTGATTTGCGCTACGGGCGGCGTCGACGGCGGTTTGAAGATCAGTGAAATTGCCGATCGTCTGATCATCCACCGAGACGAGGACGTCGCCCTGCTGCAGTCCGGCGGCCGCCGCCGTTCCATCGGGGTTTATGCCGATGACGGTAATGGCGCCGTTGTTGTCGGTGCCGACTTGGAGGCCGAGGCCAACCTCCGCCGGGGTCGGCGGGGTACTGGCCTGAGCCGTCGCCGTGGTGGTCGTGGGCATGGTACCGAGGGTGACGGAGATGTCCATCTGGTGACCACTACGGATGACAGTTAGGTCGACTGTCGTTCCCGGATCAAGGCCACCGATTTGGCGGGAGAAGTCGTCGGCGTTGCCGACAGCGGCACCGTTGATGGCAGTGATGACATCGCGGGTCTGAATCCCTGCTTGGGCCGCCGGATCGCCGGCAATCGGCTCAGCCACAAGGACGCCAGTGGCTTGGTCGAGCCCGAGCAGTCCAGCCAATTGCGTATTGATGCTTTGTATCTGAAGACCGAGCCAGCCGCGGGTGACCGAGCCATGATCACGAAGGTCACCGATGATCTTCGCGGCTACATCCGCCGGCACATCGAAAGCAATTCCTATGTTGCCGCCAGTCGATGAATAGATAGCGGTATTGATCCCGATAACTTGACCGGCAAGGTTGAAGGTGGGGCCGCCCGAATTGCCTTCATTCACGGCCGCGTCGATTTGCATGTAGTCGTCGTAGGCATTGTTGGAGATTTGCCTGCCGAGCCCGGAGACGATGCCGGCGGTGACGCTGCCGTAAAGGCCAAGCGGATTGCCCACTGCGATTGCCCAATCGCCAATTTTGGCGGGCGTGTCGGCGAAGGTGAGATACGGAAACTGCTGGTTCGCATCGACTTTGACCAGCGCGAGATCGGTCACTGGATCAGTGCCGATCAAATGCGCCGGATATTGGGTGCCATCCTGCAGGATCACGGTGACCGAAGTCGCCCCTTGGACGACGTGGTTGTTGGTGACGATATAGCCATCAGCCGACACAAAGAACCCTGAGCCAAGGGCCTCGGTCGGCGCGGTTTGCGGGCCCTGGAAGAAGGGCGGTTGCGGCGATCCCTGAGGCATTTGGCCAAATCCTGGATTGCCGCCACCGACGTTGACAGGGCTCATGCCTTGCACCCGGATGGCAACGACCGACGGCGTCACCTGGGAGACAAGATCAGCGAAGGTCGGCAATTGCACCGGTTGGTTGATCACCACCGGTTGGGCGAAGGCGGCGGAGCTCTCTGCAAAAGAGATGGCCGCGAGCGACCCGCCTAGAGCGATGACGATCGCCGTCCCGGCAAGGATGCGCCGTCGCACGGATGGCCGGCGGGCAGGGATGAAATCATTCTTGAGGGGCAGATCAGTTTTCATGACATCACCTGGATGGTTGGATCCGGCCCTGCAAATGTCTCCAGGACCAGTTGCCACCCAACGTGCCAGTTCCGACCTTACGGGCCGCTGGCTGTGCGGTTAAATCTTGTTAAGATTCCTCGTCGCCTGAGTGGACGCGGCAACGCGCGGCCGTCGAAATGGCGAACACGAACGGCCGCCGCCGACGCACTCCCGCGCAGTGATCAAAGACCGTGGTTGCTCCGCGAGTTTCGATGGGCGCGCAGGCGCAGGCGGCGGCAGGCCGAAGGCTGTCTTTGAGAAGACGGGAGGCCGGTTATCCCTAATCGTTCATAACGCCGCGAAATAGGTTTCAGCTGCTCCCAATATATCTGGCAAATTGGCGTTGCGACCACGACTTGGCCGGTTCAGCCTTCAATAGTCGCCGTGTGTAGTCATCATGAGTAACAACGCTGACCCAGACAAATCCGAGCAAAGGGCGCTGGCCCAGTTGGAGATTGCACGATGCGTCTTCGAGCTCGAATTGGATGATTGGAACAAGACGTTTCTGGCAAATGCCATTGCTTGCCTTTCCTGCGGACTCTACGATTTGGCCATAACCGACACCAAAATCGCTCGCGTTCCCAGGGAGCTTCGTTCGTCCACTTTCGTCGCCGACCCTCAAGTCGCGGCCCTCGAGCGCCCACAGCTTGCAGCGTTTCTCGAACAGCTTGTCGAGCATCCACGCCTGCCCTGGCGGGTGGTCTGATGACAGCGCCCGCCATTGTCGCCGCCCGCTCCCAGCAATAGCCCACCTCCCGAGCGGTCGAGGAAGGCGGATCGCCAGTTTTCATGACAGTGCCGGCGGCCCAAGCCCTTTCAAACATTGCGGAACATTAATGTCGCTGTCAGGTCCGCGTAAGCTCGGCTTGGCATCAAATAGCCATGCGACGTCTTCTCCTCTCAACGGCCATCATTGTTGCCTCCGCAAGCTATGTCGTGGGTCACGATCTAGGCCCGGCCAGCGCAGGCAACCAGCAACTGACCGCCGCGGTGGCGAACCCGCAACAAATCGCGGCCGCGAGCGCAACCCCACCGCCAGCCAATGATGGTGGACGAACGGCCCTGACCGCCAGCCTGATCGTGCCGACGCGGGGCGGCGAGGCTGACGAGAATTTCGCTCCGCCTGCGCAAGTCGCGGCGGCGCCCGTCGGCGGCGCGCCGACAAACACTCCGGTCCCGGTCCCGAGACCGACCCTCGCGCCGACGACGCCAACCCCGACGGTTCAAACGCCGACGCTAACGGCGAACACCATCACTGCGACGCCGGCCGCGACCGGCCAATATGCCGACGGCACGTATACGGGACCTTCGGTCTATGCCGTCTACGGACAGGTGCAGGTGCAATTGGTCGTCAGCGGCGGACGCGTGACGGCGGTCAATGTCCTTGACTATCCCAATCACACCAGTCGCTCGCGGCAGATCAGCGACTACGTTCTGCCCCGCCTGAGAAGCCAGGTAATCCAGAACCAGAGCGCGAGCGTCAGCTTCTATTCTGGCGCGACGCTGACGATCCGCGCCTTCCGCACGTCGCTCGCCTCGGCCTTGAACGCCGCCCATACCTGAGAAGCGCCCTCGGCCTTCAGCCGTCGCCATTCCTCAACATCCTCGACCGGGTAGCCTTTGAGCCGCCGGGTGACTTGTACCGAAGGGGGGAAGTCACCATCGCGTTCAAGGCGCCATAAAGTCGTCTTTGATGCGCCGCCGAGCAATTCTTCGCGCACCTGACTTCGACCAATAAATGCTTGCATTGGCATGGTCTCCTAGTCCTCCAACGCCGCCTACAATGGGGCGCTCATGGTGGGACTCTGAGGCGTCTTGGGGGGGCCTGCAACGCACCGACTTGCAAACCGCCGAGCCCGCCCCGCTATTCACACAAGCCACAGGTTTTCCACCGACAAATCACAGGGACGACGCCCTGCGCTAAGACGGGTTTGGCGTCAGCTCGCCGTCTGGCGGGAGTCCCCGATTGGTCCGGGGAAGATTGTAGGGGGGCGATAAGTCAATTCATCAGGTGTCGTTGCGGTTGGAAACTCCCAACCCGCCAAACCCGTATTCCAACAGTAAAGACAAGTTTTGAGCCCTGGCCGGATTAGCCGCTTTAGGAGGGGCCCGCTCGATATTCGCCGTTTGGAATCGGGTTCACCCTCCCACTATCCGCCATTAACAGATGGGCAGGAAAGGGTATCACGGCCATTCCAATCGGCGGACGCCTCCGCCTGTAAATGCCAGTAGAAACCGGCCCTCAGGCCCGTCTGACCCAGGCGGCTTTTGGCCCGACCCAGGCAGCTCTCGCGCCAACTCATCCTGCAATTAATTCGGGTTTACGCACCAGCACGAAAACCTTTGCTTGTGGTAGGATGGCAGCTGGGGCCAAGGAGGCCCTTCAAATGTTGAGACTGAAGAAAATTGCAGCTTCCATCGCCATCTTCGGCGTTGGGGCGTCTGCCCCGCTGCCCTCCGTGGCGCAGGGCATCTTTGATATCGGCGCGGTAGGGGGCCTAACTTCGTACGCCCGCGCGGGGCAGGCCGCCTATCGAAGCGGCGACTACATGACGGCGCTCCGGCTACTGGAACCGATCGCCGAAGCTTGCGGCAGTATCCAGGACAAAGCAGGCATCTCACCCGAACAACTGCTAGCGGCGGGATGCATCCCTTTCGCAGCCAACTATCTCGGCATGATGTACCAGAGAGGTCTGGGCGTGCCGCAGGACCGTTCCACCGCCCGAAGTTTCTTTGACCTTTTCACGGAACTCACCGTCGACGGCTCGATAATTGTTTTGAGCCCCGTCGTCATCTACCAAGCAGCCGATGGAGGCGTCGCCGACAGCAGCGCGACCCCACCGGGAGGCAGCGCTGCGGCCCCAAAGTAGCGGCGCAAGGGCTCATGCTAATCCAGCTTTGTCGAAGATAGTCACGCAACCTAGGCCAAAAATGGCTCCGCTGTGACCTATGTGTGACCGATCGGGTTTTTGGCGATCCGCCGGGTGGCCCAACATATCGACCTAACCCATTGAAAAGGCTTTGGCGCGCCCGGAGAGATTCGAACTCCCGGCCCCCAGATTCGTAGTCTGGTGCTCTATCCAGCTGAGCTACGGGCGCCTGCCGCAGGAGCGCTGAGCGCCGCCCGCATGGCTGCGGCATAGCTACTGGCTGCTTTGCCTCAATGCAAGGATCAGGAATTGGCGCGGCGCCCCGATGGCGCGGCATGATGGCCAACGGCCTACAACTCAGCCACGCCTTGAGGCACAATGGGCACCGTCCCGCCACGTGTGGACGGTGACCCCGCCATCCCGCCTCGGCCGACGGTCGATGGAACGCCCGCAAGGCCATGAGCAGCGACAGCGACGATCCCCTCTTGGACGACGACCTTCCGCCCGGCGCGCTCGACGCCAGCCTGGCTGACCGCGTCTATTGGGGCCTCCTGATCCTCCTGCAGGGCGCGATGGCGATCGAGCTCGCGATCCTCTTGATCGAGCGGCAATGGCTCAACGCCTTCCTGGTGCTGTGCATCATGGCGCTGATCATCGCCCCTGCGGTTCTGGCGCCGCGGCTACATGTCCGCATTCCGGCCGAGTTTCAGCTCCTCGCCGTGATCTTCGTCTTCGCCACTTTGTTCCTCGGCGAGACGCTCAACTATTATGACCGCTTCGACTGGTGGGACACCGCCCTGCACGGCTTCTCGGGCCTGTTGCTGGGCGTTTTCGGCTTCCTGCTCGTTTACGTGCTCAACGAGAACCGCTCCGTCGACATGACGCTGCGACCCGGATTCCTCGCCCTTTTCG
The DNA here is from genome assembly GCA_963732865.1 of uncultured Alphaproteobacteria bacterium. Lineage (GTDB taxonomy): Bacteria > Pseudomonadota > Alphaproteobacteria > Rhizobiales > Kaistiaceae > JADLGL01. The sequence continues at coordinate 52,059 of CAVTBC010000004.1, forward strand.
CGTTCCTCTTCGCCGTGTCGTTCGGCACGCTATGGGAAATCTTCGAGTTCGCGATGGATCAGCTGTTCGGCCTGACGATGCAGAACAACAGCCTCGCCGACACGATGTGGGATCTCATTGCGGACGCGATTGCGGCGGCGGCGACCAGTGCCCTTGCCTGGTGGTATCTGCGCCGCCGCGAGCAATTCTTCATCGAGCGCTGGGTGCACAAATTCGTCGTGCGCAACCCGCGCTTCTTCCGCTGATCGGCCCGCGACGGACCGGCGTTCAGTGCGGCCTACGGCTGACCCAGCCAAGCAGGACCGAGAAGAAGGCGAAAACCGCCACGACGACGATCGTAACAACCAATGACTGCGTCGGCATTGTCTGTCTCCCAACTGAATGATGTTGGAATTTTGCGCAGCGCACCACCGCCGTCGTTGATCGAAATCAAGTCCGGCCGCGCAGCCTCACGGCTTCGTGGCGCGCAGTCGCAAGGCGTTGCCGATGACACTGACCGATGACAGCGCCATGGCCGCCGCGCCGATTACCGGCGACAGCAGAATGCCGAACGCCGGATAGAGAACCCCGGCCGCGATCGGAACACCTATGCCGTTGTAGATAAAGGCGAAAAACAGGTTCTGCCTGATGTTGCGCATCGTCGCGGCGGAGAGCCGGCGGGCTTTGACGATGCCGTTGAGGTCGCCCTTAAGCAGCGCGATGCCGGCGCTCTCGATGGCAACGTCCGTACCGGTGCCCATCGCGATGCCGATATCGGCGGCTGCCAGCGCCGGGGCATCGTTGACGCCGTCGCCGGCCATCGCGACGACGCGGCCTTCTTTGCGGAGCCGCTCCACAACCTCGCCTTTGCGATCGGGCAGAACCTCCGCCTCGACTTCGTCGATGCCAAGCCGCTTCGCCACCGCCTCGGCGGTGAGCCGGTTGTCACCGGTGAGCATGATGATGCGAACGCCCTCGGCATGGAGCGCAGCGATCGCCTCGGGGGTGGTCTGCTTCACCGGATCGGCGATGGCGATGATACCGGCAGGCTGCCCGTCGATGGCGACCAACACGGCGGTGGCGCCTTCGCCGCGCTGCTTGTCCGCGGCCCCGACCAGCGCTGTTGTCGTGATGCCTTCTCCGGCCAGGAAGCCGGCATTGCCGATCAGCAATTGCCGGCCGTCGACGCTGCCCTTGACGCCCTTGCCGGCAGGGCTGTCGAAGCCCACCGGTTCGGAGAGCGTCAGCCCGCGTTCGCCGGCGGCCTTGACGATAGCCGCGCCCAGCGGATGCTCGCTAGCGCGTTCGAGGCTCGCGGCGAGGCGCAGCAGCTCCGCCTCGTCGAAGCCCGGCTGCGGCGCGATAGCGACGACCGACGGCTTGCCCTCGGTCAGCGTGCCGGTCTTGTCGATGACCAGCGTATCGACCCGCTCCATGCGCTCGAGCGCCGAGGCATCCTTGATGAGAACGCCAAGCTCTGCGCCGCGGCCGATGCCGACCATGATCGACATGGGCGTGGCAAGGCCGAGGGCGCACGGGCAGGCGATGATGAGGACGCTGACGGCTGCGACGAGGCCGAAGGTGAAGCGCGGCTCCGGACCCCAGATCGACCAGGCGGCGAAGGCGAGGAGGGCGCACAAGATCACCAGCGGCACGAACCAGCCCGACACCTGATCGGCGAGGCGCTGGATAGGCGCGCGGCTGCGCTGGGCCGCCGCAACCATGCCGACGATCCGCGCCAGCAGTGTGTCGCGGCCGACTTTCCGCGCTTCGATCGTCAGCGCGCCGGACTGGTTGATGGTGCCGCCGATCACTGCATCGCCCGCCGCTTTGGTGACGGGGAAGGATTCGCCGGTGACCATGGATTCGTCGAGCGACGAGCGGCCGTCGATGACAACGCCGTCGACGGCGATCTTCTCGCCGGGGCGCACACGTAGCCGATCGCCGGGCACGATTGCCTCAAGCGGGACTTCGGACTCGGTGCCATCGGCCGCGATGCGCCGCGCCGTCTTCGGCGCGAGATCGAGAAGGGCGCGGATGGCGCCCGAGGTGCGGGCGCGGGCGCGCAGCTCCAGCACCTGGCCGAGAAGAACCAGCACGGTGATGACGGCGGCGGCCTCGAAATAGACCGCAATGGCGCCGTCCTCCATGCGCAGCGAGTTCGGGGAAGATGCCCGGCAGGACCGTGCCGATGATCGAGTAGGTCCAGGCGACGCCGGTGCCCAGCGCGATCAGCGTGAACATGTTGAGGTTGCGCGTTACGACCGAGCGCCAGCCGCGTTCGAAGAACGGCCAGCCCGCCCACAGCACGACCGGCGTGGCGATTACGAGCTGGATCCAGTTCGATGTCTGGTGGCTGAGCGCGGCGCTGAGGTCGAATAAGTGTCCGGACATTTCCAGCAGGAAGACCGGAGCGGCGAGCGCCAGCCCGATCCAGAAGCGGCGCGTCATGTCGATCAGTTCCGGGTTCGGACCTTCGTCGGCAGTGACGACGAGCGGCTCCAGCGCCATGCCGCAGATCGGGCACGCGCCGGGCCCAACTTGCCGGATCTCGGGGTGCATCGGGCAGGTGTAGATCGTCCCCTCCGGGACGTCCGGCGCCGCACGCTCCTCCGCGCTCAGGTATTTCTCCGGGGCCGCCTCGAAGTTTGTCCGGCAGCCGTCGCAGCAGAAATAGTAGGTCTTGCCGCGATAGGTAACGCGGTGCTGCGTCATCGCCGGATCGACGGCCATGCCGCAGACCGGATCCCTCTCCATCCCCTCGGGAACGGCGGCGAAATCAAGCACGCCGCCGCCATGATCGTGGCCGGCATGGTCGTGATTGTCGTGCGCGTGATCGGTGTGGCTCATCGGCGCGATATCCGTTCGGGGATTTCATGGATGGCGTTGACATATATACCCCCATAGGGTATCTGGTCAAGCATGCACAGCGAAGCGAAAGAAAGCGTCGGTAAGCGCCTCAGGCGGATCGAGGGACAGGTGCGCGGCGTCGCCGGCATGGTCGAAACCGACCGCTATTGCGTCGATATATTGACGCAGATCGCGGCGATCCGGGCCGCCCTGCAGAAGGTCGAGGAAGAGGTCCTGCGCGATCACGTCTCGCATTGCGTCGCCGACGCCTTTGCCGGCGGCAATGTCGAGGAGCAGCGGGAGAAGATCGCCGAGCTGGTCGATACCGTCGGGCGGATGTCGCGATGAGCAGCCCGCGGTGCTGGTCTTCCGCTAGGCGGACGGCACCGTTTTCCGGCTGTCCTCCGGACGGCCGAATGGCCATCCGGAATCACCGTGAGCTAGGCCTCGACCTTGAGCAGCCTTGCCATCGTCGCGCCGATATCGGACGGCGTCGGCGAGATGGCGGCGCCTGCCGCCTTCAGAGCCTCAACCTTGTCCTGCGCCGTTTCGCCGACTGCGGAGATGGCGCCGGCATGGCCCATGCGGCGGCCCTTCGGCGCGCTGAGGCCGGCGATATAGGCGACGACAGGCTTGGTCATGGTCGACTTGATGTAGTCGGCCGCTTCCTTCTCCTGCGGGCCGCCGACCTCGCCGATGAGCACGACGGCGTCGGTCTCCGGATCCGCCTCGAAGAGCTCGAGAACATCCTTGAACGACGTACCGTTCACCGGGTCGCCGCCGATGCCGACGCTGGTGGAAACGCCGAGGCCATGCTGCTTCAGCTGCGATGCGGCCTCGTAGGACAGCGTGCCCGAGCGGGCGACAATGCCGATGCGGCCCTCAAGATAGATGTGGGCCGGCATGATGCCCATCATGCCGACGCCCGGCGAGATAATGCCGGCGCAGTTCGGCCCGCAGAAGCGCATGCGGCTCTCTTTCGGGAAGCGCTGCAGGAAGCGTTTCACGGAGACCATATCGAGGGTCGGAATGCCGTCGGCGATCGAGACGGCGAATTTCAGACCGGCTTCTGCAGCTTCCATGATCGAATCGGCGGCGAAAGGCGGCGGCACGAACATCAGCGAAGCATCGGCGCCGGTCGCGGCAACGGCTTCCTTGACCGTGTCGAAGACGGGCAGACCCAGATGCGTCTCGCCGCCCTTACCGGGCGTGACGCCGCCGACGATGTTGGTGCCGTGCGAAATGGCGTCCTGCGCATGGAAGGAGCCGATGCGGCCGGTGATGCCCTGGACGATGATCCGGCTGTCGCGGTTGAGAAGAACGGTCATCGGCGGTTCCTAGGCTTTCGCGGTTTCGCGCCATGCGGCGACGGATTTGTGGGCGCCGTCGGCAAGCGTGTCGGCAAGGATGATCGGGCGCGTCGCGGCACGGAGAATCTCCATGCCCTGCTCGACATTGGTGCCCTCGAGGCGGACGATCACCGGCACAGGAATATCGACCTCGTCCATCGCCTTCAGGATGCCCTCGGCGACCCAGTCGCAGCGATTGATCCCGGCGAAGATGTTGACGAAGATGGCGCCGACCTTGTCATCGCGGAGCACCGCACGGAACGATTTGGCGACGCGCTCGGGCGAGGCGGCGCCGCCGATGTCGAGGAAGTTCGCGGGCTCGCCGCCGGCGAGCTTGATCATGTCGAGCGTCGCCATGGCGAGGCCGGCGCCGTTGATGATGCAGCCGATGGTGCCGTCGAGGCCGACATAAGAGAGGCCGGCGTCGTTGGCGTAGGTCTCGCGCGGGTCTTCCTGCGTCTTGTCGCGGAGCGCCTCCAGATCGGCGTGACGGAAGAGCGCGTTCTCGTCGAGCGACATCTTGGCGTCGAGGGCGAGGATGCCGCCGTCCTTGGTCGAAACCAGCGGATTGATCTCGACCATCGCGGCGTCGCAGGCGACGAAGGTCTTGTAGCAGCCGAGGATCGCGGCAGACGCCTTGCCGAGCAGCGGTCCGCCGAGGCCGATGGCGGCGGCGATGAGACGCGCCTGGAACGGCTTCATGCCGACGACCGGATCGACCGTCATATGGATGATCGCGTCGGGGTCGGACGCGGCGACCTCCTCGATGTCCATGCCGCCTGAAGCGGAGGCGACCACCATGATCTGCTCGGTGGCGCGGTCGATGACGAAGGACAGATAAAACTCGTGGTCGATGGCCGTGGCCGCCTCGATATAGAGGCTCGAAATGGGTTTGCCGCGCGGGCCGGTTTGGATCGTGACCAGCGTCTCGCCGATCATCGCCTCGGCGGCGTCGGCGACGTCCTGCTCGCTGCGGCAGAGCTTGATGCCGCCGGCCTTGCCACGGGCGCCGGAATGGACCTGGGCTTTGACCGCCCACATCTCGCCGCCGATCTCGCGGGCCCTTTCGAGCGCCTCGGCGCCGTTATGGGCCAGACCGCCCTTAGCGATCGGGACGCCATTGCGGGCGAGCAGTTCCTTCGCCTGATACTCGTGAATGTCCATGATGTTTCCGTCTAGGCGCCGGCGCGGGCCTTGGCCGCGTCTTCAATGGCGTCGTGGATGATGAGAACGTTGCGGGCCATCCGTTCCGATGCCGCATCGATCATCTTGCCGTCAAGCGCGGCGGCGCCGCGGCCGGCCGCAGCGGCCTCTTTGAGCGCCTCGATGATGCGCTTGGCGCGGTAGACTTCCTTGTCGCTCGGCGAGAAGACCTCGTTGGCGAGCGCGATCTGGCTCGGATGGATTGCCCATTTGCCTTCAATGCCGAGCGCGGCGGCGCGGCGGGCGGCAACACTGTAGCCTTCCGGATCGGCGAAATCGCCGAACGGGCCATCGATGGCGCGCAGGCCGTAGGCGCGGCAGGCGACGGTCATGCGGTTCAACGCGAAGTGCCACATATCGTAGGGATAGTCCGGGCTCTGGCCGCCGATATTGACGGTGCGCTTGCGGACGCTGGCGGCATAGTCGGCAACGCCGAAATGCAGCGCCTCAAGGCGGCCGGGAAAGGCGGCGATGGCTTCGACATTGGCCATGCCCAGCGCCGTTTCGATCAGCGCCTCAAGGCCAACCTTGTTGGTGAAACCCTTGGCTTCCTCAATCTGCGCGACGATCGTCTCGACCGTATAGAGGTCAGCCGGCACGCCGACCTTGGGAACGAGAATCGTGTCGAGCTTGTCGCCCGCCTGCTCCATGACGTCGATGACGTCACGATACATGTAATGGGTGTCGAGACCATTGATGCGGACCGAAATGGTCTTGCCGGCGGCGCGCCAGTCAATCTCGTTGAGCGCCTGGATGATGTTCTTGCGCGCCTGCTCCTTGTCGGGCGGCGCCACGGCATCCTCGATATCGAGAAAAATATAGTCCGCCGCAGAGGTCGCGGCCTTCTGGATCATTGCCGGATTCGACCCCGGAACGGCCAATTCGCTCCGCTGAACGCGCGGCTTGCGCAAATGATAAACGGTATGACTCACTGAAACACTCCCTGCCCATGCAGGCCGGCGCCATTGATGTTGTTGGACCTTTTCGTCGCCGGCCGGCCGCCCACCTCTTAGCAGCGCTTCGCCGGAGGGCCAATATGGCGGCTGCGCATCCGCCGAGGGGCTGGTGCCCGTTCGTGTCGCGGCAAGCATTGCCGGCTGCTCCCGTGACAGGCCGGCGGCCGATGGCTACCATCCACCTTCATGTGGAAGGAGGCCCTTCATGCATCTGAGATTCAATACCGTGGTTCTCGTCTGCGCCCTGGCGCTGGCGCCCTGCGCGTGCGCGGCGCAGACGATCGACGTCGATGTCGTCGCCGACGGTTTCGTCGCGCCGGTGTTCGTCACCGCCCCGGCGGGCGACGGCCGCCTGTTCGTGGTCGATCAGCCCGGCAAGATCTGGATCGTCCAGGACGGAGTCCGGCTTGACCAGCCGTTCCTCGACGTTTCGGACATCATCGCCTATGGCGGCGAGCGCGGCCTTCTCGGCCTCGCCTTCCACCCCAACTATGCCGACAATGGCCGGTTCTTCGTCGACTACACCAATAGCGAGGGCAACACGCGGGTCGTCGAATATCGCGTCTCGTCCGACCCGAACCGCGCCGATCCCGAATCCGCCAAGGTGATCCTTGGCTTCGATCAGCCCGCGTCAAACCATAATGGCGGCTGGCTTGGCTTCGGGCCGGACGGCTATCTCTACATCTCCACCGGCGATGGCGGCGGCGCCAACAATCAATATGGCAACGGCCAGAACCCCAACAGCTTGCTCGCCAAGATCCTGCGCCTCGACATCGATCATGGCGATCCCTACGCCATTCCGCCGGAGAATCCTTGGGCGAATGGCGGCGGCGTGCCGGAGGCCTTCGTCTGGGGCCTGCGCAATCCCTGGCGGGTCTCGTTCGACGGCGACAATCTCTATATCGGCGATGTCGGCCAGGGCCGCTGGGAGGAGGTCGACGTCATCACCACGGCCGATGCCGGCGCCAATTTCGGCTGGAGCATCATGGAAGGCATGCATTGCTTCGAGGCCGACAACTGCGACGAGACAGGTCTGACGCTGCCGGTGCATGAATATTCGCATGGCGTCGGCTGCTCGATCACCGGCGGCTATGTCTATCGCGGCGCGGCGATCCCGGCGCTCGACGGCGCCTATTTCTTCGCCGACTATTGCATCGGCTTTGTCAGTTCGTTCCGCGTCGTCGACGGCGCGATGACCGACTATCACCCCTGGGCGGCGGAGATCGGCAATGTCGGCCAGGTCCTCTCTTTCGGCGAGGACGCAGCGGGTGAGCTCTACATCACGTCGGCCAATGGGCGCGTCTATAAGATCGTGCCCCGGTAGAACGAGCGAGCCGCGGCCGGAAGATCCGGCCGCGGCCTTTGCTCAGCTGAGCTCGCGCTCGGCATAGACGCGCATCGCTTCGGCGCAGAAATCGGCGAGGCCGGGTTCGACCGCGTCGAACTGCTTGCGGAAATCCGGGTGGCCGGCATAGAGGCCGCCCAGCCCGATGTAGGATTCCCGCACCGGCTGCCAGTATTGCTCCAGCCAGGAGCGATGCTCGGGGATGAGCGCCTGAACATCGGCCGAGTCGGCCGCCTTGCCGTCTCTGCGCAAGGGCCCCGAGGCTTTCCAGGAAACGCGTTCCAGCGCTTCGTCGAAGCCTCGAAATCGGCCTTGGTCCATCCCTTGACCCGGCGCTTGCTGTCATCGATCCGAGACTGCACGCCCGGGCCGAAACGATCGACGAGGTCTTTCTCATATTGCTTCTGCTTCTCGGGCGAGAAGCCCGAGAACATTTCTTCGCTTGCCATTGCCTTGGCTCCTTCAAGTTCGGCGATCGTGCCATCGATGGTGCGAAGGAGCTGGCGGTGCCGCTTGACCTCGTTCTCCAGCCTCGCCCGGTGCGCCTTCAAGGCGCCGAGCCGGTCGAAGCCGGGCGTGCCAAGGATCGCCTTGATCTGCTCCAAGGGAACGTTGAGTTCGCGGTAGAACAGGATCTGCTGCAGCGTCAGCAGTTGCTCCTTCTCGTAGTAGCGATAGCCGTTGTCGCCATAATAGGCGGGCTTGAGGAGACCGGTTTCGTCGTAGAAATGGAGCGTCCTGACGGTAACACCCGACAGCCGCGCCACTTGGTTGACCGTGAACCGTTTCATCGACCTCTTGCCCTGGTGACTTTCCCTAGGTGGGGTATGACGTAACGTCAGGGTCAAGAGACTTTTTGCCGGCTGTTGCGATCAACGGCCAAGCACCTATCTCAGGAGACGCGTCTCCTCCGCGAAATGAAAGCATCCAAAATGTATGATCAGCCCGACACGCCCGACGCATCCCGCTCGGGCCAGTTCACCATTGGCGGCGACATGACCGTCAACCGGCTCGGCTTCGGCGCCATGCGCGTGACGGGCCAAGGCATTTGGGGCGAGCCGGAAGATCCGGCCGAAGCGATGCGCACGCTGCGCCGCGTTCCCGAACTCGGCATCAACTTCATCGACACCGCCGATTCCTATGGCCCGGAAATCAGCGAGCGCCTCCTGCGCGAGGCCCTGCATCCCTATGACGGCATCGTCATCGCCACAAAGGCCGGCTTCCAGAGGTCGGGACCGGGACGGTGGACCATGGACGGCCGGCCCGAACATTTGCGTGACGGCGCGCTCAGCAGCCTGAAGCGCCTCGGCGTCGACCGGCTCGACCTCTGGCAGTTGCACAGGATCGATCCTAAAGTGCCGCGCAAGGAGCAATTCGAGGCGATCAAGGCGATGCGCGAGGAAGGCCTGATCCGCCATGTCGGCCTGAGTGAAGTCTCGGTCGAGGACATCAAGGCGGCGCGGGAATACTTTCCCGTCGCTACGGTGCAGAACCGCTACAATCTCACCGACCGTGGCAGCGAGGCCGTGCTCGATTTCTGCGAGGCCGAAGGGATCGGCTTCATGCCGTGGTATCCGCTGGCGGCCGGCAGTCTGGCAACGGCGGGCGGCGCGCTCGCAAATCTGGTGACGCGGGCAACGCCGGGACAGATCGCCCTCGCCTGGCTTCTGAAACGCAGCCCGGTGATGCTGCCGATCCCGGGCACCGGCAAGGTCGCTCATCTCGAGGAGAACACCGCCGCGGCGACGCTCGAACTCAGCGACGACGAATTCGCGGCGCTCGACGCCTTGCGAAACGCGACAGGATGAATGGGACCAAGCGCTTCGGACTGTTGTGGCTCGCCGCATGCCTGGCGGTGAGCGCCGCTGGCTCGACCGCCAGGGCGCAGGTCGCCGATTGGTCCGCGAGAGTTGCGCCAACGGACCAGCCGGTTACGGCCATCCGTCAAGTCGGCAGCGACGTCTTCGTCGAGGCCGGGCGCTGGTTTCGCGCCGTTGCCTGTTATAACACCGTTTGCCTGCAGACGGGCCGTCCGCCGGCGCAGCGCACATCGCGTTTTGGCATCCCGGGCGGCGCGATCGCGGAGGCGGACGGGCAAGGCGCCGTGCAAGCATGGTACGCCAACCCGACTGAGCGCTACGATCACGGCATCCTCGGCGACCAGATCGAGGGCGGCAGCCTTGTCGTGATTGACGACGAAGGCCAGCAATTCACCGCCATGCTGAGCAGAAGCCGGGTGTTCGAAGATTTGACCCCGCGCATCGCCGACATGGACGGCGACGGCCGCAACGACGTCGTCGTTATCCGCACGGAGTTGGAAGCGGGCGCCGCCGTCGCGATCTACTCGATCGCCAACGGTGTGTTGGTCGAACTCGCATCCATCCCACCGATCGGCCAGACGCACCGCTGGCTCAACATCGCCGGCATCGCGGATTTCAATGGCGACGGGCATCTCGATATCGCGGTGGTGAAGACACCCCATATTGGCGGCCGGCTGGAGATCTGGACGCTCAGCGGCGGGCAGCTTGTCCTGTTGGCGGCGGGCGACGGCTTCTCCAACCACAGCATCGGCACGACCGAATTGGGCCTGTCGGCGGTCGCCGACGCCGACGCCGACGGCATCGCCGACCTCGCCCTGCCCAACAACGACCACACTATGCTGCGGATCGTCGGCCTTGGCGGCGGGACCCTCCACGACATCGCCACCGTGCCACTCGGCGGGCCGGTGACAACAGCGATCGCGACGCTGGAAGTGGCAGGCCGTCCCGCATTCCTCGCCGGCCTTGCCGACGGAAGGCTGGTCGTCGTGCGACCGACACCGTAGGAGCTATCGGCCGACTTATCCTGAGCACGATGCGAAAGACGCCCGACGGGCGGCGTGAAGGTCGGGTGAGGCGGCCATGGCCGCCTCACCCTGGGGCGCCTAGGGCGTCCAGATGCCTTCGAGCGAAATGAAGGCCAGTCCGTTGTTGGCGTTCATGGGAAGGACCAGCTGATTGGCGGCCGGGTCGTAGCACATGGACGCGGCGCTGCTGATGTTCTCGGCGATCAGGACGGCTTCCTCACCGGGGCGGATCATCGAAACGCCGCCATTGCGGACGCTGCTGACGAACTTGGTGCCGTCCGGCATGATGACGAGACCGTCGCTGCCGGCCTGAGCGGCATGCTCGGTGAGGAGCATCTCGCCGGTGTTGATGTCGTACGTGACGACGCCGTCGTCATTGATCATGACGACCACGAGGTTCCCGTCCGGATCGAAGGCCACACCGTTGGGCGAATTGAGGCCTGGCGCGCCGGTGTCGATGAAGACCGAGGCCGTGCCGTCCGCCGTGATCTTCCAGATCTGGCCGTTGTTGCCCGAGACGCTGGCGTAGATCGTACCATCCTCGGCGACCTCGATGTCGTTGAAGGCCGGCGCGTTCACGGCGATTCGGCCAACCGGGGCGCCGGTGGCCATGTCGAACATGGCGACGGCGGCGGTTGTTGCGGTGTTCGGACCGGTCGTGATCGCGTTGCCGTCCCAGATGAAGGTGCGCAGGCCGCCGTCGCGGTCGGCGAGGTAAAGGATGCCGTTCATGATGTCGCTGCCGAAGGGCTCGTTCAGAACGAGTGGCGGGTCCATCATATCGCGCTGCGTGCCGGCATTGGCGTAGCCGACCCAACGCGGCGTGTTGACCGTGCCGTCGTGGTTGATCAGCGCAACCCATGCGTCATTGGCCCGGACGTTCTGCCCGACACCCCGACTCGGAGCCACGATGACATCCCTCGCCGGATCGTAGGAGCAGCTTTCAACCGAGTAGAGCGCCCCATACATCACGGCATTTGCCATTGGGGCGAAGTCATTCGCCGGATTGGGATTGTCGGCGGTCGGGGCCGGCGGAGCCGCAGGCAGACCGGCCGGATTGCCCACATAGTAGGGGCGCGTGTCTTGCTGTTGCGCCAGAGCGAAGCTGGTGCCAGCCAACAAGATAGCGGTACTAATTGTCGCTATAGTTTTCATAGTATTCCTCCCTGTTTTTCTTTTTTTCGAGCCGTATAGGCGGCCGCCGTACTATATCGATACCGCACCCCCATGCACGAAGACTTTCGTGTTGACAGTCTTGAATAGGCCATTTTGGTCGAGGCAACGCCCCGCGCGGCTAGCGGTTGGTTTTTGGCCAGGTGAAAATCGAACGGAAGACGAAGCGCGGATAACCAAGTCAGTGAGGGCGATCGTGCTCGCGCTGTGCGTCAGGCACGAGTTTCAACTGCGCGCGGCAGATGGTTTCGCCGGCTGGCCGCGGGCCCGGCGAAGCATGGTGTTTTGTTCCGAGCCAACTTGCCGCGAATGGGAGCGCCGTTATAAGGGCGGTTTCTCCGGCGGGGCGGCATGACCAATCAGACGCGATACGACGTTCTCGGCATCGGCAATGCGATTGTGGATGTCATGGCCCGAACCGACGACGATTTTCTTGTCGCCGAAGAGTTGGTCCGCGGGTCGATGCGCCTGATCGAGGCCGATGAGGCCGAGCGCCTCTACAAGCGGATCGGCCCGGCGACGGAATCTTCAGGCGGATCGGCGGGCAATACGGTGGCCGGCGTCGCTTCGCTCGGCGGCCGCGCCGCCTTCATCGGCAAGGTCGCCGGCGACCAGCTCGGCCGCATCTATCGCCACGACATGCAGGCCATCGGTGTCGCATTCGACACGCCGCCGCTTGAGGCCGCCTCGCCGACCGCACGGTCGATCATCCTGGTGACGCCGGATGGCGAGCGGACGATGAACACCTATCTCGGCGCGGCGCAGGCGCTCGGGCCGGTGGACGTCGATCCGGCGCGCATCGCCGAAGCGGAGATCATCTTCCTCGAGGGCTATCTGTGGGATCCGCCGGAAGCCAAAGACGCCTTCCGCCGGGCGGCTGAACTCGCGCATCAGGCCGGCCGGAAGGTTGCCCTGACGCTCTCCGACACGTTCTGCGTCGACCGCTATCGCGATGAATTCCTCGGTCTCATCCGTGGCGGCGCGGTCGACATCGTCCTGGCCAATGTCCACGAGCTGCGCGCCCTGTACGAGACCGCCGATCTGGACAGCGCCCTTGCCTCGCTGCAGCGCGATGCTGCCCTGGCCGCGGTGACGGCCAGCGAAATCGGCTCCTATGTCGTCACCCGCGAAGACATTACGCATGTGCCGCCGCATCCGGTCGACGAGGTCATCGACGCGACCGGGGCGGGCGATCTCTATGCCGCCGGTTTCCTCCTCGGCGTGGCGCGCGGCCTGCCGCTCGTCAATGCCGCCGCGCTGGGCTCCTTCGCCGCGGCAGAGGTCATCTCGCATATGGGGGCAAGGCCGCAGGTCTCGCTCGAAGAGACCGCAAGAAAGTCGGGGCTACTGCTCTAGCCGATCAGCCGGCTGACGAGCTTGGCGGTGTAATCAACCATCGGGACGACGCGGGCATAATTGAGCCGCGTCGGCCCGATGACGCCTAGGGCGCCGATGATGCGCTGGTCGCTGTCACGATAGGGCGAGACGACAAGCGACGACCCCGACAGTGAGAAAAGATTCGATTCCGAGCCGACAAAGATGCGAACGCCGTCGCCGGTCTCGGCGCGGGCGAGCAGCGAGATGAGTTCGCGTTGCGTCTCGAGATCGTCGAAGAGAAGACGGATGCGCTCAAGATCCTCTGCGGCGCGGACGTCCTCCAGGAGGTTGGACTGGCCGCGGACGATCAGCGTCTCCGGCCGGTCGGCAGAAGCGCTCGCCCAACTGGCGAGGCCGGCATCGACCAGCTTGCCGGTCAACTGATCGAGCTCCGCCTGCACAGCGGCGCGCTGGCCTTCGATCTCCATCTTCGCTTCCGACAGCGTGCGGCCGCGCAGAGCCTGGTTAATGTAGTTGCCGGCTTCGACCAGGGCCGAAGGCGTCGTCCCGGGATCGATGGCGATGAGGCGATTTTCCACCGAGCCATCGTCGCCGACAAGGACGACCAGGGCGCGGGCGGGTTCGAGGCGGACGAATTCGACGTGCTTGAGGCGCAGATCGGTCTTGCCGGCGAGAACGACGCCGGCGCCGCGCGAGAGGCCCGACAGGCTACGGCTCGCTTCGGCCAGGACATCCTCGATCGAACGGCCGGGCTCCTTTGCCTTGATCTGGGATTCAATGCGCCGCCGCTCCTCGGCCGACAGGTCGCCGATCTCCAGCAAGGCGTCGATGAAGAAACGCAGGCCGATCTCAGTCGGAACGCGGCCGGCCGAGGTATGCGGCGAATAGATGAGGCCGAGCTGCTCGAGATCCGACATGACGTTGCGGACCGAGGCGGGCGACAGGCTGATCGGCAGAACCCGGCTGACATTGCGCGAGCCGACCGGCTCGCCAGTGTCGAGATAGCTCTCGACGATCTGGCGAAAGACTTCACGGGCGCGCTGGTCGATACCGGTCAGGGGGGGGGACGACAGGCCCGAGCGGCGTGAGGTTGGATCGTTCATGGCCCGATAATAGCGCGGAGATTTGCCCTAGCTTCAAGCGGCCTTTACCGGACCCTTCTTAGATGGCACCAAGCCGCTCAGTTTTCAGCAGGAGACAAAAGCCCTCATGCGGCCATCCAAACGCGCCCCGGACGAACTTCGCGCCGTCAGCCTCGAACGCGGTGTCTCGCGCTATGCGGAGGGTTCATGCTTCGTCCGCTTCGGCGAGACGCATGTCCACTGCACCGCCAGCGTCGACGAACGCGTGCCGTTCTGGCTGCGCGGCAGCGGCAAAGGCTGGGTGACGGCGGAATATGGCATGCTGCCCCGCGCCACGCATGACCGGATGTCACGCGAGGCGGCCACCGGCAAGCAGTCCGGGCGGACGCAGGAAATCCAGCGCCTGATCGGCCGGTCGCTGCGCGCGGTGGTTGACCTCAAGGCGATCGGCGAGCGGCAGATCCAGGTCGATTGCGACGTCATCCAGGCGGATGGCGGCACGCGCACGGCAGCGATCACCGGCGCCTGGGTGGCCCTCCATGATGCGCTGGCCTGGATGAAGGCCCGCGACATGCTGAACGGCAATGTCCTCACCGATCAGGTGGCCGCCGTCTCGGTCGGGATCTACGGCGGCGAGCGCGTCCTCGACCTCGATTACGCGGAAGATTCCGAGGCCGAGACCGACGCCAATTTCGTCATGACCGGGACCGGCGGCATCGTCGAAATCCAGGGCACGGCCGAGAAGACGCCGTTCAGCCCCGAGGAATTCCAGGACATGATGGCGCTGGCGCGCGGCGGAATCGACCGCCTGATCGAACTGCAGAAGCTCGCGGTCTCTTGACCACGAGCCATCACCTCAGGGCCGGGGACCGGCTGGTGATCGCCAGCCACAATGCCGGCAAGCTGCGCGAGATCGGGGCATTGATCGCTCCGTTCGGCATCGAGGCTGTGGCCGCGAGCGCGCTTGGTCTTGGCGAACCGGACGAAACGGGCGCGACCTTCGAGGAGAATGCGGTGATCAAGGCGCGGGCCGCGGCCGAGGCGAGCGGCCTGCCGTCGCTTGCCGACGATTCCGGCCTGGCCGTCGACGCGCTCGGCGGTGAGCCAGGCATCTATTCTGCGCGTTGGGCCGGCCCCAACAAGGATTTCGCCAAGGCGATGGGCGATGTCGAAGACCGGCTGCAGCAGGCGGGCGCTACGGATGCTGCGGCGCGGACGGCCCGCTTCGTTGCCGTCCTCTGCCTCGCATGGCCGGACGGGGAGATCGCGACCTGGCGTGGCGAGATCGAAGGCGACCTCGTCTGGCCGCCGCGCGGCGATCAGGGCTTCGGCTACGACCCGATGTTCCGCCCCGAGGGACACGACCGCACCTTCGGCGAGATGAGCGCCGACGAGAAGCACGGTTGGCGCGAGGGGCGCGATCCGCTATCGCACAGGGCGAGGGCCTTCGCGCGATTCGCGCATGATCTCGGGATCGGCAGCTAGCATGGCGAACCCTTCCGATGCCGGCTTCGGCGTCTATGTCCATTGGCCGTTCTGCGCGGCCAAGTGCCCCTATTGCGACTTCAACAGCCATGTCCGCCACCAGGCGATCGACCAGCAGCGCTACGCGTCCGCCTTCGCGCGCGAAATCGCGGCGACCGCCGAACGGACGCCGGGCCGCAGCGTCAGCAGCATTTTTCTCGGCGGCGGCACGCCATCGCTGATGCAGCCGGCGACCGTGGGCGCGATCCTGGAAGCGATCGGCAAGGCGTGGTCGGTCGAACCGGACGCAGAGATCACGCTCGAGGCCAACCCCTCCAGCGTCGAAACGGACCGCTTCCGCGGCTATCGCGCGGCCGGGGTCAACCGCGTTTCGCTCGGCGTTCAGGCGCTCAACGACGCCGACCTCCGCTTTCTCGGCCGGCTGCACAATGTCGATGAGGCGATGGCCGCGGTGGAGATCGCGCGATCGACCTTTCCCCGTATCAGCTTCGATCTGATCTACGCGCGCCCGAACCAGACGCCGGCGGCGTGGGCGGCGGAGCTGGAGAGCGCCATCGAACGCGCCGCCGATCATCTGTCGCTCTACCAGCTGACGATCGAGGAAGGGACGCCTTTCTTCGCCCTGCGGCAGGCAGGCAAGCTGCACACGCCGAACGACGAGGAGGACGCCGCCCTCTACGCGGTCACGCAGGAGGTCTGCGACCGGCGCGGCCTGTCCGCCTATGAGATTTCCAACCACGCCGCAGCGGGTGCCGAGTGCCGGCACAACCTCCTGTATTGGCGGTACGGCGAATATGCCGGCATCGGTCCCGGCGCGCATGGCCGCCTGATCCTGCCGGATGGCCGGCACGCGACGGCGGCGATCCGCTCGCCCGAGACTTGGCTTGAGCGCGTCGAATCCTGGGGTGACGGACTGGAACATGACGAGCGCCTGAGCCGTGAGGAAGAGGCCGACGAGATGCTGCTGATGGGGCTGCGGCTCACCGAGGGGATCGACCTCGGCCGCTATCAGCGTTTGGCCGGGCGCTCGCTCGATCCCGGCCGCCTTGCCGATTTGTCGGCGCATGGCATGGTCGAGACGCTGCCAAGCGAAAAGGTGCGGGTCACGCGCGCCGGGGCTTTCGTGCTCGACGCGGTCGTCGCCGACCTCGCGGCCTAGCTACTGAAAGAAGCCGCCGACCACCGGAGCGAAACCATTCGCCGCCGGATCGATCACCGCCGGTCCGCTTGGATTGATCTGATAGATCGCCAGCGTCCGCTGATTGGTGCCGTTGCTCAAGAATCGGAATGCGCCATCGATGCCGCGGAAACCGTTGGGATCGGTGATCGTCGCCGCCGTGTAGCGCGACGCACCGAAATTGGCGGCAAGGCCTGCCGCGAGAATCGTCGCGTCGTAACCGAGACTGGCAGTCGGGAAGGGATCGACGCCATAGGCGGCGCGATAGCGGGCGGCGAAGGAATCGAAGCCGGATTGTTCCGGGGCCGGGAACCATGCGCCATAGAGGGTCGACTCGCCGGTCACCCGATCGTCGTTCCACTGGCCGCTGCCAAGCAGCTTCACCTGATTAAGATTGACGCCCTTGGCCGCGATAATCTGCGCCAGAAATGGCGCGGCGTCGCCGCCGTCCGGCATGAAGATCGCGTCGGCCTGTCCGGCAAGGACGATGTCGGCGATCCGCTCGGCGCTGGCCTGCATCGCACCGCGATCAAGCGCATAGCGCTCCACCGCCACGAGATGCGCCCCGGTGCTGGCGATGCTCTCGCGCAGCGCCGCCTCGACCACCGTGCCATAGGCATTGTCCGGCAGCAGCGCGGCGATCGCGGTATGTCCCTGCGAGGCGGCATAAGGAATAATGCGCTGAACATCCGTGCGCGGCAGGAAGCTGAGGAGATAGACCCCGGGTCCGGCGACGCTGGTGTCGGTCGAGAAGGCGACCATCGGGATGCCCGCCTGGCGCGTCACTTGGGCGGCGGCCGGCACCTCTTGCGCGAAGAGCGGACCAAGGACCAGCTCAGCGCCCTGGGCGACGGCTTCCTGGGCGGCGGCGCGAGCGCCTTCCGGCGTGCCGCCGGTATCCTTGACGAGGACCTGGATGTTGGCGCCCTGAAATTCGCGCAGCGCCATCTCCGACGCGTTGCGGATGTTCTCGGCGATCTGCGCGGCATTGCCATTTGCGGACAGGGGCAAGAGAAGGGCGACGCGGATGGTGCCAGTGCCGAGCACCTCGCCGGTGACCGGCTGGTTTCCCAACTGCGGCGTCGTCGAAGGACCGTTGAAGGTGAAGCTGCTAGGCGTGCAGGCCGCGAGAAAGAGCAGCGCGACGGCGGCCAAGCTCAGCTGCAGCAGTCTATGACCCGTTCGCATATCCATTCGGCGCAACGCCCCTCCCTACGCCCCAGGACCGCAACGACCTGCTACAACTGGCGGCGACCCTACGGACGTGGAAATGTCCTGTCAAAGTGACCGGAATGTGTCCTTCACAGACTTGTTGAGCCTATGAACGATAGCCCGCAAGAGCGCCGCAACATCTTTCTTGTCGGCGACGCCGAAATCAATGCGCCAACGCTTGAGGGCGGCCTCTATGTCACGGCCACGCCGATCGGCAATCTTGGCGATGTCACCCTGCGCGCGCTTGAGACACTCGCCGCCGCCGATCTGATTGCTTGCGAAGACACCCGCATCACTTCGCGGCTGACGCAGCGCTATGGCATCGACACGCCGCTGATCGCCTATCACGAGCACAATGCAGCGCGGCAGCGACCACGCCTCCTCGCCGCCCTCGCCGAGGGCAAGGCCGTCGCCCTGGTGAGCGACGCCGGAACGCCGCTTGTCTCCGATCCCGGCTACCGGCTGGTGACCGAGGCGATCGATGCGGGGCATAGGATCATTCCGATCCCCGGCGCTTCGGCGACACTGGCCGGCCTCGTCGGCGCCGGCCTGCCAAGCGATGCGTTCCTCTTCGCCGGCTTCCTTCCGGCGAAGAGCGCTGCCCGCCGCAAGCGCCTTGGCGAGTTGGCGCAGATCCCGGCGACGCTGATCTTCTACGAAGGCCCGCAGCGGGTCAGCGATTGCCTAGCCGACATGGCCGCGGTTCTCGGCGACCAACGGCGCGCCGTCGTCGCCCGCGAACTGACGAAGAAATTCGAGACCTTCCGCCGCGAAGACCTCGCGACGCTCGCCGCGCAATTCGCGAGCGAGGCCGCACCCAAGGGCGAGGTGACGATCCTCATCGCCCCACCCGACGAAACCGCGCCCAGCGATCAGGCGATCGACGCGGCGCTGCGCGAACGTCTGACGGAAATGAGCCCGGCACGGGCGGCCGCCGAGGTTGCCGCCGCGACGGGCGCGCGGAAGAACGACGTCTATCGCCGCGCAATCGCGCTCAAGGACGAGGGCGATGGCTAGGGGCGCGGCCCCGCAGCGGCAGGCGGCGGAGCAGCGCGGCCGGCGCGCCGAATGGATCGCCGCCTGGTATTTGCGGTTCAAAGGCTACGGCATCCTGGCGCGGCGGTTCCGGGGGCCGATTGGCGAGATCGACCTCGTTGCACGCCGCCGCCGCACGCTGGTCTTCATCGAGGTCAAGGCGCGGGATGATGACGAGGCCGGGCTTGAAGCGGTCGGCGCGAAGTCGCGGGCGCGGATCGCCCGGGCGGCCGAGGCGTGGCTAATGCGTTATCCCGGCGCCGCGGGCATGAAGCTGCGTTTCGACGTCATCGTCGTCGCTCCCGGCCTCGCCCTGCCACGCCATCTGCGCAACGCCTTTGGCGCGGCGGGAGCGCTGTGACCCGGGGCGAAGCCTTGCCATCGCGCCGCGGGCCGCGCATATCGGCCGGCAAATCAAGGGAATACCAATGAGCCTGTCAGTCGCCGTGCAGATGGATCATATCGCCGGGATCAACATCGCCGGCGACACGACATTCGCGCTGATGCTGGAAGCTCAGGCGCGCGGGCACACGCTATTCCACACGACGCCGGACCGGCTGTCGATGCGGGACGGGCGGGTCGAGGCGCGGCTGGAACCGGTCAGCGTTCGCGACGAGGCGGGCAATCATTTCAGCCTCGGCGAGGGCAAGGTCACCGACCTCTCGAGGATGGACGTCATCCTGCTGCGCCAGGATCCGCCCTTCGACATGGCCTATATCTCGACGACGCATCTCCTCGAACGCGTCCATCCGGGTACGCTGGTGGTCAACGACCCGGTGTCGGTGCGGAACGCGCCGGAGAAGCTGTTCGTCACGCAGTTCCCCGATTTGATGCCGCCGACGCTGATCAGCCGCGACCGCGACGAGATCCGCCGCTTCCGCCGCGAACATGGCGACATCATCATCAAGCCGCTCTATGGCAATGGCGGTGCGGGCGTGTTCCGCCTCACCGAAGGCGACCAGAACCTCTCGGCCTTGCTGGAGATTTTCGAGACCGCCTATCCCGAGCCCTATGTCGTGCAGCGCTATCTGCCGGACGTGCGCAAGGGCGACAAGCGGGTGATCCTCGTTGAGGGTGAAGCGGTCGGCGCCATCAACCGCGTGCCGGCGGCCGATGAAACGCGGTCGAATATGCATGTCGGCGGTACGCCGGAGCCGGCGGAGCTGACCGAGCGCGACCTCGAAATCTGCACCCGCATCGGTCCTGCCTTACAGGCCGGCGGCTTCGTACTGGTCGGTATCGACGTGATCGGCGGCTGGCTCACCGAGATCAACGTCACCTCGCCGACCGGCGTGCGCGAAGTGAAGCGCTTCGGCGGCGCCGACATCGCGGCGCTCACCTGGGACGCGATCGAGATGCGCCGTCGGAACATGGTCGTGGCTTGATGGACAAGCGCCCGGTCGTCGTCACCGGCGTCTCGACCGGGATCGGCCGTGCGATCGCCTCGTCGCTTGTCGAAGCCGGCATCCCTGTTTTCGGCAGCGTGCGCGGCGAAGAAGACGCGGCGGCGTTTCACGCCGAGGTCGGTCCCCTCGCCACGGCCCTACAATTCGACGTCCGCGATGGCGGCGCTATCGACGCCGCGGCCGAGCGCGTTCGCGCCGCGCTTGGCGACGGGCCGATCGCAGGGCTCGTCAACAATGCCGGCATCGCCGTGCCCGGGCCGCTCGAATATCTGCCCCTCGAGCAGTTCCGCGATCAGCTCGAGGTGAACGTGACCGGCGTCCTGGCGGTTACGCAGGCGTTCCTGCCGATGCTGAAACCGGCGGCCGGAGCGCCGGCCGGCCGGATCGTCAACATCTCCTCGGTCAGCGGCGCCACCGCCTTCCCGTTTCTCGGCGCCTATGCGGCGGCGAAGTTCGCGCTTGAGGCGCTGTCCGACGCGTTGCGCCGCGAACTTGGCGTCTATGGCATTGCCGTGAGCGTGGTGCAGCCGGGCGGCGTGGCGACGCCGATCTGGGACAAATCGATCGATGTCACGGTGCCGATGCCGCGCAGCAACCCCTATCTCCGCGGCATGAAAACATTCCGCGATCTCGGCCAGTCGGCTGGGGCGCAAGGAATGCCGGCGGAGAGGATCGGCCGGCAGGTTCTCACTATCCTGACGATGCCGCGGCCCAAACCGCGCTATCTCATCACGCAAGGCGCCTTCTCGGAGCGCATCATGCGCGTCCTGCCGACGCGGCTCCTCGACCGGCTCATCGCGCGGCGGCTGAACCTGACCGGCACGAAATAGTCGTCAGGTCCCCAGTCGCGCGAGCGGGGACTTGTCGCCCACGTGCCAGACATGACCGAACGGATCGGTGAACCGGCCCTGCCGATGCGTACCCCAGGGAACGGCGTGAACCTTGGCTTCGCTGCCGACCGCGCCTGCCGCGACTGCGGCCGCGATGACGGCGTCCGGATCATCGACGAACATCTCGACCCTGACGGTGGGGAAGCCGGCCGATTTGGGATCGTGAAAACTGCCGGCGACCGGTTCGTGCAGGAAGAAGGCGGCGCCGCCGATCTCCAGACCGGCGACCGAACCCAGGCTCCACAGCAATGTGGCGCCAAGGGCGCGTCCGTACCAATCGACCGCAGCCGGCGTGTCCGGCACGGCCAGCATGAGCGACAGGGCAACGCTCTTCGTCGAAGCGGACATTAGTCGGTCTCCACGTCCCGGGCATCCTGCTCCCGCCGCCGCCTGACGGCAAACATCCCTTGTTCTCGGCCGATGGCGTGGCAAGTGTCACGAAGGCGACCTATCTTGGTTCGACCTAAAGGCGGCAGGAGGCGCAACGATGCGAGTAGGTGTTTTGGGCACGGGCGACGTCGGCAAGGCGCTCGGCGACGGTTTTCTGGCGGTCGGCCATCAGGTGATGATGGGATCGCGCAGCGCCAGCAATGCGGCGGCGCTGGAATGGGCGGCCAATGGCGGCCAGGAGGCAACGGTCGGCAGCTTCGCCGAGGCGGCCGAGTTTGGCGGGCTGATGGTGTTCGCCACCAAGGGCGTTGCCAATGACGCCGTTGTCGCCGCAGCCGGCCCGGAGAAGTTCGCCGGCAAGGTGGTGATCGACGCCACCAACCCGCTCGATTTCGGGGCGGGATATCCGGACCTCGCCCTCAAGGGCGATGATTCGGGCGGCGAGGCGCTGCAGCGCGCCCTGCCCGGCGCCAAGGTCGTCAAGGCGTTCAACGTCGTCAATTGCAGCCTGATGTTCCGCCCCGACCTTCCCGGCGGCCCGCCGGACATGTTCATCGCCGGCGACGACATGGCGGCCAAGGAGACGGTGCGCGGCATCCTCACCGATTTCGGTTGGCCGGCGATCGACCTCGGCGGCATCCGTTCGGCGCGCTGGCTGGAGGCGATGTGCATCGCCTGGGTGATGGCCGGCATGGCGACGCAGAACTGGCGTCAGGCTTTCAAGATGTTGCGGGAGTGATTGGGCTTTCCGGCGCGTGATGCAACCGCCTTAACGGATGCGGTTGCGTTTGTTCACTCCTTGTTCTATGCATGTCCTTCCGACCTGATGGGGGTTTGGCGGGGGGTTTGCTGATGGTCAGCCACGTCACGACGGTGGCCTTTCGCGGCATTGAAGCGGCGCCGGTGGATGTGCAGGTGCAGATCGCGCCCGGCCTGCCGCATTTCGCGGTGGTCGGCCTGCCGGATAAGGCGGTCGGCGAGAGCCGCGAGCGTGTGCGCGCGGCGCTCCACGCCTCCGGCCTGGCGCTGCCGCCGAAGCGGATCATCGTCAATCTGGCGCCGGCGGACCTTCCCAAGGAAGGCAGCCACTACGATTTGCCGATCGCTCTCGGCCTGATGGCCGCGATCGGCGCGCTGCCTGCTGACCAGCTTGCGGATTATGTCGTGCTGGGCGAACTCTCGCTCGACGGTACGATCGCGCCCGTTGCTGGCGTTCTCCCCAGCGCCATCGCCGCCAATGGCATGGGACGCGGCCTCATTTGTCCGCTCGCCTGCGGCGCCGAGGCGGCCTGGGCCAGTCGCGATATGGACATTCTGGCGGCGCGCAGCCTCATCGCTGTCGCCAATCATTTCAAGGGCACGCAGATGATGGCGCGGCCCGAGCCGGCGATCGCCTCACCGGCGGGCAAGCTGCCCGACCTTGCCGAGATCAAGGGCCAGGAAACGGCCAAGCGGGCGCTCGAAGTGGCGGCGGCCGGCGGCCACAATCTCCTGATGGTCGGCCCGCCGGGCGCCGGCAAGTCAATGCTTGCCTCGCGCCTGCCCTCGATTCTGCCGCCGCTCGATCCGCGCGAATTGCTCGAAGTGTCGATGATTGCCTCGATCGCCGGCGAGCTCACCGACGCCAAGTTGTCGAACCGCCGGCCCTTCCGGGCGCCGCATCATTCCGCCTCGATGGCGGCCATGGTCGGAGGCGGCCTCCGCATCCGCCCGGGCGAAGCCTCGCTCGCCCATAACGGCGTCCTCTTCCTCGACGAGCTGCCGGAATTCGCGCCGGTGGTGATCGATTCGCTGCGTCAGCCGCTGGAAGCCGGCGAGGTCGCCATCGCCCGCGCCAACAATCACGTCACCTATCCGTCGCGCTTCCAACTGGTGGCGGCGATGAACCCCTGCCGCTGCGGCCTTGCCGGCGAGCCGGGCCACAGCTGCGCCCGCGGCCGGAGCTGCGCCGCCGACTATCAGGCGCGCCTGTCCGGTCCGTTCCTCGACCGCATCGACATCCGCCTCGAAGTCCCGTCGGTCAGCGCCTCGGACCTCATTGCACCGGCCGCCGCCGAGACCAGCGCAATCGTCGCCGAGCGCGTCGCCGTTGCGCGGGCAATCCAGCGCGAGCGCTATCTCGCGCTCGGCACGCCCGAGATCACGACCAATGCGCGCTGTTCGACGAGCCAGATCGAGGCGGTGGCGCAGGCCGACGCTCCGGCGCTCGCGCTCCTGCGCGAAGCAGCCGAGACGATGCGCCTTTCCGCCCGCGGCTATCACCGTGTCCTCAAGGTCGCACGCACCCTCGCCGATCTCGACGGCGCCGATGCCATCGGCCGCATCCACCTTGCCGAGGCGTTGTCCTTCCGCATTGCCGGCGCGCAGACGGCGTTGGCGGCCTAGGTTTCTCCACAGCCGCGCGGCGCATCAAGCAAATCGAAAGCATGTTCTGACAGGGTTGGTGCGCTCCCGAGGGAGGCGAGCCACCCGATGCACAGCGAAGCGCAGAACCGATCCGACGAGGATGTCGCGACCAACATCGATGACAACGCGCTGCCGGTGCGGCCGCGCGGCTTCTGGCTCGCGGCCGGCAGCGCCGGTGCGGTCGCGGGGGCGCTGTTCGCCGCCACGGCCATCATGCCGGTCACCGCGCCTTTTCTGGCGGTCGGCGGCGTTTTCGCCGGTGTTCTCATCGGGGCGCTGCTGATGCGCCGGGCGCGCGACCGTGAACTGGTCGCGGCCTTGACGCCCGCGGACGAGATTTCGGCCGACAATGCCTGGGAGCTCAACGACATTACCGAGCACTACCGGCGAGTCGCCGATGGCCGCCGCCGCGCCGAGGCGGCGAGCGACGCCAAGTCGCGCTTCCTGACCACCGTCAGCCACGAACTGAAGACGCCGCTCAGCGGCGTGCTTGGCCTTGCCGATGTCCTGCTCGACACCAAGCTGTCAGCCGAGCAGGAGACCTTCGCCAAGGCGGTGCGAAATTCCGGCGAGCTGATGCTGGGGCTCGTCAACGACATGCTCGATTTTGCCCGAATCGAGGCGGGCCGGTTCGATCTGGCGCCGCGGCCGACGGCGCTCGAGCCGCTGCTGGAGGAAATCGCCGAACTGCTATTCAGCCGGGCCGACGCGAAGGGCCTCGACTTCGCCACGATCGTCGATCCGGCCGTTCCCGCCGAGGTGACGGTCGATCCGGCGCGCCTCCGCCAGGTGCTGATCAACCTTGCCGGCAACGCCATCAAGTTTACCGAGAGCGGCGGGGTCGCCATCGCCGTTGCCTTCGACGCAGCAGAGCCCGGCCGCATTCGCTTTGCCGTGGAGGATAGCGGGCCGGGCGTGCCGGCGGATCTTGCCGAGCGCATCTTCGACGAGTTCGAGCAGGCGGGCGACGCCGAGCGGCGCCTGGCGGGCAGCGGCCTTGGCCTCGGGATTGCGCGGCGGATCATCCGCCAGATGGACTCGGACATCACCGTCGAAGATCGCCGGGGCGGCGGTTCGGTATTCTCTTTCTCATTGGACTTGCCGGCAGTCGGCGATTCGGCTGGCGCGCCGACGGCGCAGCTTCGGCCGCAACGCGCGCTGATCGTGGCGCCTGAAGGTCTCGCCCCGCCGGTCATCGCCCAGGAACTCAAGGCCGCGGGCGGGCAGGCACGGCTCACCGACAGCCCATCGCAAGCCGCGGCACTCGCCGGGGCGGCGCAGGCGGCGGGCGAGCCCTATGACTTCCTCCTCATCGATGCGCGGATTGCCGGCGATGCCGCGGCGGCGCTCGCCGTGATCCGCGATGCCGCGGGCGCGCCGCTGCCGGCGGCGGTGATGATTGCCCCGGGACGGCGCAAGACGGCGCAAGAGCTGCAGGCCGATGGATTCGACGCCTATCTCGTTCGCCCGGTGCGGCGGCGCTCGCTGCTGCGCATCGCCGAGCGGCTGATCGCTGGCGAAGATGGTTTCGGCGTCGACCCGAGCGACAACCGGCCCCAGCCGCGCCGGCCGGTGGCCGCCGGCAAGGGGCGGCGCGTGCTGGTCGCCGAGGATGATGCGGTGAACAGCCTGCTGCTGCGGTCGATGCTGCTGCGGCAGGGCTATGAAGTCGTGGAGGTGAATGATGGCGCGGCGGCATTGGAAGCGGCGACGGCATCGCGTTTCGACATCGTCCTCCTCGACCTCCGGCTGCCCAAGGTCGACGGCCTCGCCGCCGCGGCCGCGATCCGCCGGCATGAGCGCGAGACAGGAAGCGCGGCGGCAACGCTGATGGCGGTGACAGCCGACGGGCGGCCCGAAACCCGTGAAGCGGCCTTGGCCGCCGGCTTCGACCGCTATGTGCAGAAGCCGCTAACCCCGGCGATGCTGCGGGATATTCTCGACACGGCGCGGATGCCCAGCGCCGCGGCGTGAGCTAGCCGGCCCGGCTAGCCGTCATTGGCGGCCTTGTCCTGCGGCGCTTCGGCCTCTGCCGACGGCGCTGGCTCCTCAGGCTTCTTCTTCGTCGCGGTCTTCGCCACACCGACCAGAGCCGGCCGCAGGATCCGCTCGCCGATCACATAGCCGGGCTGGATCACCTGCACGACGGTGCCGTGCGGCGCCGTCTCGTGCTCGACCTCAAAGATCGCCTGATGCAGATGCGGATCGAATTTCTCGCCATGCGGTTCGATGCGCTTAACGCCATGCTTGTCGAGGACGCGCAGCAATTCGCGCTCGGTCATTTCGACGCCCTCGACCAGACCCTTGAGGGCGCCGCCTTCATTGCGGGCTTCCTCGGGAACGGCCTCCAGGGCGCGGCTCAGATTGTCGCCGATGGAAAGGACTTCGCGGGCGAAACCGGTGACCGCATATTGGCGCGTGTCGGCCATCTCGCGCTCATAGCGGCGGCGGTTGTTCTCCATTTCCGCCGCGGCGCGCAGGAGTCGGTCCTTGAGGTCGGAGACCTGCGCCCGCAGTTCGGCGACCTCTCCCGTCTCAGAGGCTACGGGCTGCGGTTCTTCCGCTGCAGCCGCCTCCGGCTGAGGCTCCGGCGGCGGATCGGCCGCAACCGGGTCGAGATCAACTGCTTCCGCCGCTGGCGCATCTGCTTCGGGCGCAGCCTCCGTCCCCGTGGCTTCCGCTGCTGGGGCGTCGCTCGCCTCGCTGCGCACGGCGTCTTCGGCGGCGTTTTCAGGCTTTGCGTTGGGCTCGTCGTTCATACGCACCTCACGGGAGTTCATGGCGGCGATCTGGGATGTGCCCGATATCTGTGTCCCGGCGCCAGAAATCAAGCCATCCGATTCACTCAGAGGCGGCGAAGCGCCACCTCCTCGATCTGGTGGCTCGGCCCTTTGCGCAGGATAAGGTCGGCGCGGGGCCGCGTTGGCAGGATGTTCTGGCGCAGATTGGGCAAATTGATGCGCCGCCAGATGTCGCGCGCCATCGCCTCGGCGTCGGAATCGCTGACATCGGCATAGCGGCGGAAATAGGAGTTCGGATCGCGGAACGCGGTCTGGCGCAGTTCCTTGAAGCGTTCGACATACCAGCGCTCGATCACCGCCTCATCGGCGTCGACATAGATGGAGAAGTCGAAGAAGTCGGAAACGACCGGGCTGGTGAGGCCCCTGGCATCGGGCTGCGATGTCTGCAGGACGTTGAGACCCTCGAGGATCAGGATGTCGGGGCGCGCCACGACGTCCTTCTCGCCGGGCATGATGTCATATTTCAGATGCGAATAGACCGGTGCATTGGCCGAAGGGGCGCCCGATTTGATCTCGGCCAGAAAGGCCAGCATCGCCGGCATGTCATAGCTCTCGGGGAAGCCCTTCTTCTCCATCAGCCCTTCCCGCTTGAGCACGGAATTGGGAAAGAGGAAGCCGTCGGTCGCCACCAGGGCAACGCGCGGAGTATTGGGCCAGCGGCTGAGAAGAGCGCGCAACAGCCGCGTCGTCGTCGATTTGCCGACGGCGACAGAGCCGGCGAGGCCGATGATGAAGGGCGTAACGCCGCCGGTATCGCCGAGGAAGGTCTGCGTCGCCTGGAAGAGCCCTTGCGTCGCCGCGACATAGAGGCTGAGGAGGCGCGACAGCGGCAGGTAGATCGTCTCGACCTCGGTCAGCGAGACGGGGTCATTGAGGCTGCGCAGCCGCTCGACCTCGTCCGCGCTCAGGGTCATCGGCGTGTCGGCGCGCAGGCTCGCCCATTCCGCGCGATTGAAGACGCGGTGAGGACTGATCGCCGGCGCCGGTAGATCCATTATGACGATCCGCGCGAGGCCTTTTCGGCAAGGCCGCTCTGGCCGCCGCGGCGCTCCAGCTCGGCCATCACCGGCGCCAGGCCGAGGCCGCACGCTTGGAGCAGCACGAGCAGATGGTACATCACATCGGCGGCTTCGGCGACGAGCGCGCCGCTGTCGCCTTCGACCGCAGCGACCACGGCTTCAACCAATTCCTCACCGAATTTGCGGGCGCAATAGGCCGGCCCCCGCTCGATAAGGCTGGCCGTGTAGGAGGTTTCCGGCAGCGACTTGGCGCGCTCGGCGATTGTCGCGGCGAGATCTGACAGGCTGAATTCGCTCATGGCTGGCTCCTCACCCGTCGAGGCGCATGGGAACGCCCCGTTCGGCCATATAGGCCTTTGCGTCGTGTATCGAGAAATCGCCGAAATGGAAGATCGAGGCGGCAAGCACGGCCGAGGCGTGCCCGATGACGACGCCATCGACGAGATGCTGCAGCGTCCCGACGCCGCCCGAGGCGACGACCGGAACCGGCACCGCGTCGGAAACGGCGCGCGTCAGCTCAAGGTCAAAGCCGGCTCGCGTACCGTCGCGGTCCATCGAAGTGAGGAGGATTTCGCCGGCGCCGAGCTTGGCGACCTCCACGGCATAGGCGACGGCGTCGAGGCCGGTCGCGTTGCGGCCGCCATGGGTGAAGATCTCCCAGCGGTCGGTTTCTCCGGGTGCGCTGACGCGCTTGGCATCGACGGCGACGACGATCGCCTGGGCGCCGAATTTGTCGGCGGCGCGGGCGACGATGGAACGGTCGGCGACGGCGGCGGTATTGATCGAGACCTTGTCGGCGCCGGCCAGCATCAGCGCTCGCACATCGGCGACAGCGCGGACGCCGCCGCCGACGGTGACCGGCATGAAGCAGGCTTCAGCGGTGCGGGCGACGACGTCGAGCAGGATCGCGCGCTCCTCATGGCTCGCCGTGATGTCGAGGAAGCAGATCTCGTCGGCGCCGGCGGCGTCATAGGCCTCGGCCGCAGCGACCGGATCGCCGGCGTCGCGCAGGTCGACGAAATTGACGCCCTTCACCACGCGGCCGTCTTTAACATCGAGGCAGGGAATGATGCGGGTCTTGAGGGTCATGCCGCTTCCGAAACGATGCGCAGCGCGGCTTCCGGATCAAGCCGTCCGTCATAGAGAGCGCGGCCGGCGATGGCGCCCGCAAGCTTGGCGTAGCGCAACTCCGTCAGCCGTTCGACATCGGCAAGCGAGGCGAGGCCGCCCGAGGCGATCACCGGGATCGACACCGCATCGGCGAGCGCCAGCGTGGCGTCGAGATTGAGCCCGGCGAAAACGCCGTCCCGGTCAATGTCGGTGTAGATGATCGCCGTGACGCCCGCATCTTCAAAGCGGCGCGCGAGTTCGATCGCGGTCAGTTCCGACGTCTCCGCCCAGCCTTCGACGGCGACCTTGCCATCACGCGCATCGATGCCGACGGCGACCCGGCCGGGGTGCTGGGCGCAAGCGGCACGCACCAGATTGGGATCGCGCACCGCCGCTGTGCCGAGGATGACGCGAGAGACGCCGCGCGCCAGCCAGGCATCAATCGTCGCCATGTCCCTGATGCCGCCGCCGAGCTGGACCGGAATGTCGATCGCCGCGAGAATCGAGCCGACCGCGGCGGCATTGACCGAGCGGCCGGCGAAGGCGCCATCGAGATCGACGACATGCAGCCAGGTGAAGCCCGCCTCGGCGAAGGAGAGCGCCTGGGCCGCCGGGTCGCGGTTGAAGATTGTGGCACGATCCATCTCGCCGCGTTCGAGGCGAACGCAGACACCGTCTTTCAAATCGATGGCCGGGAAGAGGATCATTGCGGCAGCTGCGAAGAATGATGCTGGACGATGAGCCAGCCCTGATCGGTGAGAACGTAGGTCAGCGTGAAGCGGTACAGCACCTCGATCGGGCCGCCGCCGGTGACCGGCGTGACGGTGAAACGATAGAGGCCGGTTGCAGTCGCGACCCTGCCATCCGCGAAGACGCGGATCACCGGGTCGACGAAGGCATGCAGGCGGTTGGTGTAGTTGTCGAACTGCGCCTGGAAATACGGCGCGATCGCCTCAGTGCCGACCATCGGCGTCCGCGAGGCGGTGCCCCAGAAGGTGGCGTTGGGATCGTAGAGCGCCAGCATCTCTGACGCGTCGGTCGCCGTTTCATAGACCGCGGACCAGTGCGCCAGGGCCGCGAGGATATCGTCCTCGGGTGCGGCGCGGGCGGCAACGGCCCCGGTCATCACCAGCACCAAGGCGACGAACGCCACAGACAGTTTCTGTCGCATGCTCCGTCCTTCGTTCATGGCCGCCAGCGGATGAAGTTTTCGAGCAGGGCCAGACCGAGCGTCTGGCTCTTCTCGGGGTGAAACTGCGTGCCGGCGACGTTGCCGCGGGCGACGATCGCCGTCACCGCGCCGCCATAGTCGGCGGTCGCCACGAGGTCGCTTTCGTCGGCGGGCTCCAACTCATAGGCATGGAGAAAATAGGCATGCAGCCCGTCCGGGCCTAGCGCAATCCCCGCAAGCAACGCGTGATCGGACACGATATCGAGCGTGTTCCAACCCATATGCGGCACCTTGAGCGAGGGATCATAGGGGTCGATTAGCCGAACCTCGCCGGGAATGCGGCCAAGGCCCTCGGTCTCGCCGTGCTCCAGGCCGCGATCGGCAAGCAGCTGCATGCCGACGCAAATGCCGAGGAACGGCCGCCCGGCGTCGATGACGGCGTTGACCGCTTCGAACATACCGTCGACGGCATCGAGATTGTGCCGGCAGTCACGGAAGGCGCCGTCGCCGGGCAGCACGATGCGATCGGCGGCGGCGACGATCTCCGGATCGCTGGTGACAATGATCGGCGCGGACGAGCCGGCGCACGCCGAGGCAAGCTCAAACGCCTTCGCCGCGGAGCGCAGATTGCCGGCGCCATAGTCGATGATCGCAATGCTCACAGGCGTCGTCCATTGGCTGCGGCGTCAGACCTCGCCGAGCGTTCCCTTGGTCGACGGAACGCTGTCCGGCTGCCGCGGATCGATGGCAAGCGCCGCGCGCAAAGCACGGGCCAGCGCCTTGAAGCAGGTCTCGGCGATATGATGGCTGTTCTCGCCATAGAGGTTCTCGACATGCAGCGTGATCGCCGAATTCTGGGCGAAGGCCTGGAAGAACTCGCGCACCAGCTCGGTGTCGAAATCGCCGACCTTCGCCTGGGTGAAGGCGACGCGCCAGACGAGATGCGGCCGGCCCGAGACGTCGACGGCGCAGCGGGTGAGCGTCTCGTCCATCGGCAGATGGACGTCGGCATAACGGGTGAGGCCGCGCATATCGCCCAGCGCCTTCTTCAGCGCCTGGCCGATGACGATGCCGACATCTTCGGTGGTGTGGTGCTGGTCGATATGCAGGTCGCCACGCGCCTTGACGGTGAGATCCATCAGGCTGTGCCGGGCGAGCTGATCGAGCATGTGATCGAGGAAGCCGACACCGGTCGCGATGTCGGACCTGCCCGTCCCGTCAATGGCGACGGTCACGGCAATGTCAGTTTCCTTGGTGCGGCGCTCGACGCTGGCGCTACGCATGGGTTCGCCTTTCCAAATACGCGAGGAAGCGCGGCGCTCTAGCAGGTCTTGCGCGCCTGCGCCAGTTTCGGCCCCAGGGCATGAGCAAGCGGTTAAGGGACCTACCCCTTCCCATCGGCGGGACGCCTGCCTACATCTGGTCCTCACCGCCGACCGGCGCCTCCAGGCTGAGGGCCGGACGGCCCCGGTAATCAGTACGGAGGGTGCTTTGCAGGCCCTTTTGATTTTGCTCCTCGCGACCTTTGTCGCAACTTTTCTTGCCCAACAGCTCGCCAATCAGAAACATCGCTCCGCCCGCGGGTGGATGTTTGCGTCGGCTCTTTTTCCGCCGGCCGTCCTGGCGCTCGCCGCTGTTCCGGGCCGTAACCTCCGCCACGGAGGCGACGTCTGATGGCTCAGTATGACGGACCCGGTTGGGAAGGCACCACCATCATCGCCATCCGCAAGGGCGGCAAGGTCGTGATCGCCGGAGACGGTCAGGTCTCGGCCGGTCAGACGGTGATGAAGCACAATGCGCGCAAGGTGCGCACGGTCGGCAAGGGCGGCGTCATCGCCGGATTTGCCGGCGCTACAGCCGATGCGTTCACGCTGTTCGAGCGGCTTGAGGCCAAGCTCGACCAATATCCCGACCAGCTGATGCGCGCCTGTGTCGAACTCGCCAAGGATTGGCGGACCGACCGCTATCTGCGCCGGCTGGAAGCGATGATGATCGTCGCCGACAAATCCAAGACGCTGGTGCTCACCGGCACCGGCGATGTTCTTGAGCCCGATGGCGGCGCCGCCGGCATCGGCTCGGGCGGCAATTATGCCCTCTCCGCGGCGCGGGCGCTGATCGACACCGACATGGATGCCGAGGCGATCGCCCGCAAGGCGATGGCCGTCGCCGCCGAAATCTGCATCTACACCAACGACCATGTTACCTTGCTGTCACTGGAGGCAGAGGAATGAGTCCGATAGCCGCAATGGCCAAAGAGCCTGAAATGGACACCGAAGCCGAAGCGTCCGTGAAGGTCGCCCAGTTTTCGCCGCGCGAGATCGTCTCCGAACTCGACCGCTACATCATCGGTCAGAAGGAGGCGAAGCGCGCCGTCGCGATCGCCCTGCGCAACCGCTGGCGCCGCCAGCAGCTGCAGGGGCACCTGCGCGAAGAAGTGCTGCCCAAGAACATCCTGATGATCGGCCCGACCGGCGTCGGCAAGACGGAGATTTCCCGCCGCCTCGCCAAACTCGCCGGCGCGCCGTTCATGAAGGTCGAAGCGACCAAGTTCACCGAAGTCGGCTATGTCGGCCGCGACGTCGAACAGATTATTCGCGACCTGGTCGAGATCGGCATATCGCTGGTGCGCGAGAAGAAGCGGAAGGACGTTCAGGCACGCGCCGAACTCGCCGCCGAAGAGCGCGCACTCGATTCGCTGGTCGGCAAATCGGCGAGCCCGGCGACGCGCGACGCGTTCCGCCAGAAGCTGCGCCAGGGTGAACTCGACGACAAGGAGATCGAGATCCAGGTGCGCGACAGCGGCGGCATGCCGTCCTTCGACGTGCCCGGCATGCCGGGCGCCACGGTCGGCGTGATGAACATCAATGAGATGCTCGGCAAGGCGTTCGGCGGCCGCACCAAGACGCGCAAGATCACCGTGCGGGACGCGCATGAAGTGCTGATCGCCGAGGAGTCCGATAAGCTGCTCGACGATGACGCCGTAGTCGCCGAGGCGATCGCGGCGGTCGAGAATGACGGCATCGTCTTCCTCGACGAGATCGACAAGATCGCCACGCGCGAAGGCCGCTCTGGCGGCGACGTTTCCCGCGAGGGCGTGCAGCGCGATCTGTTGCCGCTGATCGAGGGCACGACCGTCGCGACCAAGCATGGGCCGGTGAAGACGGACCACATCCTCTTCATCGCCTCTGGCGCCTTCCATGTCGCCAAGCCCTCGGACCTTCTGCCCGAACTTCAGGGCCGTCTGCCGATCCGGGTCGAGCTGCGGGCGCTGTCGAAGGACGATTTCCGCCGCATCCTGACCGAAACCGAAGCAAGCCTGATCAAGCAGTATATCGCGCTCCTGAAGACGGAAGGCGTGACGCTCGACTTCACCGATGACGCCATTGAGGCGATCGCCCAGATCGCGGTCGACATCAACGCGGCGATCGAGAATATCGGCGCCCGGCGACTGCAGACGGTGATGGAACGGATCCTCGACGAGATCAGCTTCACCGCGACGGACCGCGCTGGCGACACGGTCAAGGTCGACGCCGCTTATGTCGAGGCGCAGATCGGCGACCTCGCCCGCAACATCGATCTCAGCCGCTTCATCCTCTAAGGCCGCAAGCGCCTCAGCCGAACATAGAACGCACCGGTTCCGCCATGGGACCGGTGCGCTTGTTCGTAACCTGCAACGAGCGGCCGAAAACGCGGTGATGTCAGCCAGTGCGGCACCGACCGGCGCAGCACGCCGCGCTCGGAATCGCCGTAGAGGCCCTTGCCGGTAATCAGAAGAATCAATCTCCCGCCACCGGCCTGGACTTCCGAAAGAACGCGATGAAGCCGTTCGTGCGCTTCGGTCTGGGTTAGTCCGTGCAAATCGAGTCTGGCGTCGATACTGATCGTGCCGCGGGCGATGCGGCGGACCGTGCGGCGGTCCATGTTGGCCGGGTCGCGGCTCTTCGGCGAAGGCGGCGCCGCAGCCACGGGACGCGGCGGCGCCGGTGGCTTCTCACGCGCGGGCGTGGCGACTGTCTTCGGCTTGGCGGCAGCCGCAGCGCGGGACGGCCGCAACGGCTTGGCGGTCCGGGCGACATCCTCCCAGAGGGCGGCCTCTTCTTGCGATAGGCTTCGTTGCCGGTCCTTCGCCATTGAACGGCCTTGTCCGGCGGACGGCTACTCGACCAATTCGGTCGCCACCAGTTTCCAGTTCGGATCGCGCGCCGTCACCTCACGCGAGAAGGTCCAGATGTCGGTGACGTCGCTCACCTTGGATGCATCGCCGTCAACGATCTTGCCGGCCTTGTCGCGGGTAGCGGAGATCAGTTCGGAGACGAAACGCACGGTCACCTGCGCCATCCCGCTCTTGGTCGACACGTCGGTGATCTCGGCCTTGTCGACGCCGATGAATTTGAACTCGATCGTTTCCTCGCGCTTCTCGCGCTCGTCGATCGCGGCAACGAAACCGTCATAGACGTCCCGCGAGAGCAGCTGCCGGAGGCTTCGCCGGTCACCTTCGGCAAAAGCGGAGACCACCATCTCATAGGCCATCTTGGCGCCGTCGAGGAACGGCTTCGGATCGAAGGAACTGTCCGCCAGCATCAGCGCCCGCAGCTGGCCGCCAAGCGCGCTGGAGGGCTCGGCGACGGCCTTGATGCGGCTATCGATGTCGGCCGGCGATTCGATCTGGCGCGTCGGCGCGTCCATCCCGCGCCCGGGCCGCGACGGCAAGGTGATTACCTTCTCGGCGCCGGCGTCGCGGCGTTCCGTTCGCGTAAACGGGTCGAAGGGCTGGCGCTCATTGCCGGTGCGGCGACCAAGAACGCTGCGCAGGCGCAAGAAAATGATGACCGCCAGCGCCAGGAAGATGATCGTGAAGATGCTGTCAGAGCCGTTCATTCAGAGGGTTCCGATCAAAAACCGCGTGGCTGGCAGGCCATAGACCTGCCAAAGCGTGTAACACTTCCTATCTAGGTGTCGTAGGGGGTCCAATCCACCCCCGATAGAGACGAGCCTTAACAGCATAAGGGCTGCTTGCGAAATGCCTGTCCGCATCATGCCAATTCTGTTCCTGGTCGTGCCGATCCTGGAAATCGCCGTCTTCATTCTGGTCGGCGGTCAAATCGGCGTCGGCTGGACGTTACTGCTTGTGCTGGCGACCGCGATTGCCGGCACGATGCTTTTGCGCCAGCAGGGCTTCGGCGTACTCAACCGCATCCGCGACGATGTGAATGCGGGCCGCATGCCGGCGGCCGCCCTGGCGGATGGGGTCATGATCCTCGTCGCCGGGATCCTGCTGCTGACGCCCGGTTTCGTCACCGACGCGCTCGGCCTGCTGCTGTTCTTTCCGCCCTTCCGCCATTGGGTCTGGCGCGTCCTGGCGCCGATGTTCTTCGCCCGGCTGAGCGGCAGTTGGGCGCGCTGGCCCGGCGCCGGCGACAATGGCGCGGCAGGATTTACCGTCATCGAGCTTGGCACCAATCCGGCCGGCGATGGCGACCCGCGCCAGCCGGACTAGGATCGCGGTCCCGTCCTTGTTTCACTGTGGCCGACATGTTAGCCACCGCCCGCGGCTTTCAGGGTTTTGTGGCGTTCCGGGAGGATAATTCACCATGGCTGACAACGAAGACAACGGCAGTAAGCCGGGGAATGGTGGCGCTCCGAGCTTTTCCGGCGGCGAAGCGCCGCACGTAACGGGCGCCCCGCCGCCGCCCGATCCGACGACCCCGCGGATGAATGTCGTCGCCCAATATGTGAAGGATCTCTCCTTCGAGAATCCCGGCGCGCCAGCAACGCTGACGCAGCGCCAGCAGCAGCCGAAGATCGACGTTCACATCAACGTGTCGGTGGACCGCAAGTCGCAGACCGACCTTGAGGTGTCGCTGAAGCTTGAGGCGAACGCCAAGGATGGCGGCTCGGACGATGTGCTTTTCGCCGTCGAACTCGACTATGCCGGCCTCTTCCGCATCGCCAATGTGCCGGAGAACCAGGTCGGGGCGTTGGCGATGGTCGAATGCCCTCGCCTGCTGTTCCCCTTCGCGCGGCAGATCATGGCCGATGCGACGCGCGGCGGTGGTTTTCCGCCCTTGCTGCTCGAGCCGTTCGACTTCGTCGCGCTTTACCGCGATCGCCTCCGCCGCGAGGCCGAGGGGTCGGGACCCGCGCTCGACATCTCTCCCCCGGCAAACGTCAGCTAGCGCTCAGGCGGCGGCGAAGTAGCCGGCCCACAGGCCGCCGCCCTCAAGTTCTGCGATGAATGCCCGGTGCTCGCCCAGGACTTCGGTGGTAATCGCCGAGACCAGGGGCGCCGGCCGCAGCTTCTGCGACAGGCGGGCCGGCGACATTGCGAACATTGGCTGCCGTTCGATTTCACCCAAGGCGAGACTCGCCTGCCGCCCGCCGATGAGTTCGATATAGACCTCGGCGAGCAGCGCGGCATCGACGAGCGCGCCATGCACCGAGCGGCTCGTCAGGTCGATGCCGTAGCGCGAGCAAAGCGCGTCGAGCGAATTCGGACCGGCGGGGAAGCGCCGGCGCGCCAATGCCAGTGAATCGATGATCCGCGATGGATCGAGCGCCCTCCGGCCAATGCGGCCGAGCTCGGCGTTGAGGAAGGCCAGATCGAATTCGGCGTTATGCGCGATCATCGGATCGTCGCCGATGAAGGCAAGGAAGTCATCAACCGACGCGGCGAAGACCGGCTTCTCGGTGAGAAACGCCTCCGATAGGCCGTGCACGCGGTAGGACTCGATCGAGATCGACCGTTCCGGGTTCATGTAGGCCTGGAACGTCTCGCCGCTGGGAATATGGTTGATCAACTCGACGCAGCCGATCTCGATGACGCGATCGGCCGCGACGTCCAGGCCGGTGGTCTCGGTGTCGAACACAATCTCCCGCATTGGGCGGACTATCCTTCAGCCTCAGTGATCAGCTCCGCCACGATATCGCCGATGACGCGGCGAACATCATCAAGCGGGACGCCAGTATCCACGAGATAGTCGGCGCGGTCGATCTTCGCCTCGCCGGGCAATTGCCGCGCACTGAGTTCGCGATAAAGCGCCGGCGCCATGCCACGCTCACGCATCCGCGCCTCGGCCATCGCGGGCGGCACGGTGGTGACCAGAATACGGTCGCAGAGGTCGTCGGCGCCGGTCTCGAAGAGGAGGGGAATTTCCAGCGCGACCAGTGAACGGCCAGTGGCGCGTTCCATGCCAAGAAATGTCTTGATGCGCGCCATGACGATCGGATGCGTGACGGCCTCGAGCTGAGCAAGGATTGCCGGATCGGCTGCCAGCAGTGCCGAAAGTCTGCCGCGGTCCATCCTTCCGTCCACCAGGGCATCGGGAAAAGCCTCCGCCAATTCGGGCGGCGGCGCGTCATAGATCGCGTGAACGACGGCGTCGGCATTGAAGACCGGTATGCCGGCGTCCGCGAACATGCCGGCGACGGTCGTCTTGCCGCTGGCGATGCCGCCGGTGATGCCGACGGCGATCATGCCGTCTTCACCAGATCGGCGACGATGAGCGCGCGCAGCTCCGGCGTCACCGCCGGCCGGACGCCGAACCACCGCTCGAAGCCGGGCACGGCCTGATGCAGCAGCATGTCGAGCCCGTCAACGGCAACGAGGCCACACTGACGCGCCGCGCGCAAAAGGTCCGTTTCAAGCGGCGCATAGACGAGATCATAGACGATGGCGTCATCGGGCAAAGTAATCGGATCGACATCGAGCGCCGGTTGGCCGTTCATGCCGAGCGAGGTGGCGTTGACGAGAAGGTGCGTTGTCGGCAGGAGCCCCGGCAGCACACCCCACTCCATCGGCCGCACGGCATCGCCAAATTGGCGGTGCAACGCCGTGGCGCGTTCAAGCGACCGGTTGACCACGACAATAGGATCGAAGCCGCGTTGCAGCAACGCCCAGACGACGGCGCGCGCCGCGCCGCCGGCGCCGAGGACAAGGGCTGCCTCGCCGGACCGATCCCAGCCGAGGGCGGCATTGTCGAGATTGGCGAGAAAGCCTTCGGCGTCGGTGTTCGATCCCATCAGCCGGCGCCCTTCAAGCCAGAGCGTATTCACCGCGCCGAGCGCCCGGGCAACGTCGTCCAGCTCAGCGGCGCGGTACGCGTGCTCCTTGTAGGGCACCGTGACATTGCCTCCGACGAAGCCGCTATCGGCAAAGCCGGCAAGGAAGGCATCGATACGATCGGGTTCGACTGGGGCGGGCACATAGTCGCCGTCAATGCCGAGTTCGCGAAGCCAATAGCGATGGATGAGCGGCGAGCGCGAATGCGACACGGGCCAGCCGATGATGCAAGCGGTTGGCTTCGTCACGGCACGATCGCTCCGAGGCGACGCAGCGCCGCCAGCAGCGGCAGCATCGGCAATCCCAGGATGGTGAAATAATCGCCGTCGATGCGGTCGAACAGGCGGATGCCGAGGCCTTCGAGCTGATAGGCGCCGACGCTTGCCAGAGCTGCATGACCGACTTCGCCGAGATAGCGGTCGATCTCCGCATCGTCGAGCCGGCGCATGGTAAGCCGAGCGCTGCGCGTCTGCCGCACCAGGCGTTTGCCGGCGCGAGCGATTGCGAAGGCGGAATGCAGCGAATGGGGTTTGCCCGACAGTGACTTCAGCTGCGCTTTCGCGGCTTGGCGGCTGGCTGGCTTGGTGAGAAGCGCGCCGTCAAGGTCGAGCGTCTGGTCGGCGCCGATCACCAGCGCGTCCGGATGGGCGCGGCTCACCGACAGCGCTTTGGCCTCGGCCAGGAGAGGAGCGAGCCGTGCGGGCCCTGCCGTGGCCGATGCGGACATCAGCGCGTGCTCGTCGACATCATGGACGGCGGCGCGGACCTTGATCCCGGCATTGGCCAGGAGTTTGCGCCGAATAGCGCTGCTGGAGGCGAGGATGATTTCGGCTCATGGTGTCATTTCCATCGGCCTGTCTCTAACAGCCTGAACTTGACCCCGTGATTCTTGGCGTGGCTGTGGGGTGATCCGCATAAACCGGCTGCTCGCTTCTGCCGACCTGCCGCATGCCCATAACCCCGATTTCCGCCCAACGGTTTTGCCGAATGATGTCAGCTGTGAGACAGCCGGCAAATTGCCTGCATGCCGTTTTGTCCCAGGATTGTTCACCGCTGGACCTCAATTGACGAGCCTGATAAGGCCCTTCCTGGCTTTAACATTTCGGCTTTGATCCATATCTGTCGACAGGCCGGTGATAACGTTATCCGGTGGCCTCGGATTGTGAACATTCGGCCGATGTTTTGTGGGCGGTGAGGAATGTCGGAATCTGCCCGCTATTAGAATTAGCAGAAAAAGATTTCTTCTTTGATTCAGTTTTGAAGATGGATGACAGCGAGGGCCCCAAGCCCAACCTCTTCTTGCATACGTTTGAAGGCCGGGGGGCCGGTACGCCGGTCTGGCTGATGCGGCAGGCGGGTCGGTATCTGCCGGAATATCGGGCGGTGCGT
The DNA here is from genome assembly GCA_963732865.1 of uncultured Alphaproteobacteria bacterium. Classification (GTDB taxonomy): domain Bacteria; phylum Pseudomonadota; class Alphaproteobacteria; order Rhizobiales; family Kaistiaceae; genus JADLGL01. The sequence goes on from CAVTBC010000004.1 coordinate 91,729, forward strand.
GAGATGGCAGGCTCGTTCCTGCATCTTTGCTACACGCCAGATCTTGCGGCGGAGGTGACGCTGCAGCCAGTGCGCCGGTTCGATTTTGATGCGGCGATCCTTTTTTCCGACATCCTGGTGATTCCGGATGCGCTCGGCCGAAAGGTTCGCTTTGTCGAGGGTGAAGGGCCGAGGCTCGATCCGATCGATGCGGATGGCGTGGCGGCGCTCACGCCAGGTTCGATCCGAAGCCATTTGAAGCCGGTGTTCGATACTGTGCGGCGGGTGCGGGCCGAGCTGCCGTCCCATAAGGCGCTGATCGGCTTCTGTGGCGCGCCGTGGACGGTGGCGACCTATATGATCGCCGGGCGAGGGACGCCCGATCAAGCGCCAGCGCGGCTCATGGGCGCGGCCCATCCGGAGGTTATGGACGAGCTGATCAATCGGCTTGTGGTGGCTTCGGCGGATTATCTCGTCGGGCAGCTCGAGGCTGGCGCCGATGTAGTGCAGATATTCGACAGCTGGGCAGGTGTTTTGGGGCCGGCGGAATTTCGCCGCTGGTGCATTGCGCCGACGGCCGAAATTGTGCGGCGGGTTCGCGAGAAGGTTCGCGGCGCGCGGATCATAGGTTTCCCAAAAGGCGCCGGTTTGATGCTGGAAGCCTATGCGACGGGAACAGACGTCGATGCGGTGGGCCTCGATTGGACTGTCCCGCTTTCCTTCGCGCGGGCGGTTCTCCAGCCGGCGGTGATGCTGCAGGGCAATCTCGATCCGATGATCCTCCTAGCCGGCGGCAAGGCGCTGGACGAGGCGATCGACCGCATCATGAACGCCTTGGCGGGGCGGCGTTTCATCTTCAATCTCGGACATGGCATTGTGCCGGAGACGCCGATCGCGCATGTCGAGCGCTTGGTTGAACGTGTGCGCAGTTGGAAGGGAGCGGCGGCGTGAACGACGGGTATCATTGGCTTCTCGCCTTCCACATCATCGCGATGGTGGCGTGGATGGCGGGCATCTTCTATCTGCCGCGGCTGTTCGTCTACCACGCGGATGCGGCGGTGGGCTCCGACAAGTCCGAGACATACAAGGTTATGGAACGGCGTCTTCTGCGCGGGATCATGACGCCGGCGATGATCGGCACCTGGGCCGCTGGTATCGCCCTCGTTACATGGCACCACCTCTACGATCAGGGGTGGTTCATGGCGAAGTTCGTCCTGGTGCTCGGCATGACGGGGATACACTTCTGGCTGTCGGCGCGGCGAAAGGATTTTGCGGCCGACGCCAATCGCTTTCCATCCCGCACCTACCGGATGGTCAACGAGATCCCGACACTGCTGCTCGTCGGCATTGTCATTCTGGTGGTCGTGAAGCCGTTCTGATTGCTGGGTGCGACGGCTGCAAAGGCGCTTGTTTCGCCGCCGGGCACACATTATGTTAAGGTCCATCTGATCAAGCAGACGGGCACCGGGCGCTTCTCCAGCAATACCCGTGTTGCCACGGCGACGGTCTGACCGGAACGCCTGAAGTTCTGCAATTTCCCCTCTCCTTCTCTCAATCGGCGCAAGACCGAGGTAAGGAAACATGTATGCCTGAAATGAAACTTCAGGACCTCAAGCGCAAATCGCCGCCAGAACTTCTTAGTTTCGCGGAAGAGCTTGAAGTCGAAAACGCCAATACGCTCCGCAAGCAGGAGCTTATGTTCGGCATTCTCAAGCAATTGGCCAGCAAAGGCACCGATATTATCGGCGCTGGTGTTGTGGAAGTGTTGCAGGACGGCTTCGGATTTCTCCGTTCGCCTGATGCAAACTATCTCGCCGGGCCGGACGATATCTACATCTCGCCCTCGCAGATTCGGCGGTTTTCGCTGCGAACGGGTGACACGGTCGAAGGCGATATCCGCAGTCCGAAGGATGGCGAGCGCTATTTCGCCCTGCTCAAGGTCAACTCGATCAACTTCCAGGATCCGGAGACCGCCCGCCACAAAATCCATTTCGATAATCTGACGCCGCTCTACCCCGACGAGCGGTTCAAGATGGAGACCGACGACCCGACGCGGAAGGACCTCAGCGCGCGCGTGATCGATCTCGTGGCACCGCTTGGCAAAGGCCAGCGCGCCCTGATTACGTCGCCGCCGCGTACCGGCAAGACGGTCTTTCTCCAGAACATCGCGCATTCGATCACGGCCAATCATCCCGAGTGCTTCCTGATCGTACTGCTCATCGATGAGCGGCCGGAGGAAGTTACGGACATGCAGCGATCGGTGAAGGGCGAGGTTGTGTCCTCGACCTTCGACGAACCTGCGACCCGCCATGTCGCGGTCGCTGAGATGGTGATCGAGAAGGCGAAGCGCCTGGTCGAGCATGGGCGCGATGTCGTGATCCTGCTGGATTCGATCACGCGCCTCGGCCGCGCCTACAACACGGTTGTGCCGTCCTCCGGCAAGGTGCTGACCGGCGGCGTCGACGCCAACGCTCTGCAACGGCCGAAGCGGTTCTTCGGCGCCGCGCGTAATATCGAGGAAGGCGGCTCGCTGACCATCATCGCGACGGCGCTGATCGATACCGGCAGCCGCATGGACGAAGTGATCTTCGAGGAATTCAAGGGTACGGGTAACTCGGAAATCATCCTCGACCGCAAGGTTGCGGATAAGCGCGTCTTTCCGGCGATCGACATCACGCGCTCCGGGACGCGCAAGGAAGAGCTTCTGGTGCCGCCCGACATCCTCAAAAAGATGTATGTTCTTCGCCGCATCCTGATGCCGATGGGGACGACGGATGCGATCGAGTTCCTCCTCGACAAGCTGCGCCAGACGAAGAGCAACGCCGATTTCTTCGAGCAGATGAACACCTAGCAGGCAGGGCCGATGTCGGAAGAACGCTGGGCGGCAATCGATCGCTACCTCGAGGAACGGCACGTCCCTAACGATCCGGCGCTTGCCGAAGGCCTAAAGGCCAGCGACGCGGCGGGTCTACCTAAGATCGCGGTGTCGGCGACCCAAGGGAAGCTGCTGCAGCTCCTGGCCGCTTCGGTCGGGGCAAAGCGGATCCTTGAGCTCGGCACGCTTGGCGGCTACAGCGCCACTTGGATGGCGCGGGCGCTGCAAGCTGGCGGGCGGCTGATCAGCCTTGAGGCGGAGCCGCGGCACGCCGAGGTGGCGCGCGGCAATCTGGCCAAGGCCGGCGTCGACGACAAGGTGGAGATCTGGATCGGCGCGGCGCTGGATCTGCTTCCCAAGGTTGCCGCGGCGAATCTCGGGCCCTTCGATTTCACCTTCATTGATGCCGACAAGGCCAACATTCCGGACTATTTCGACTGGGCCGTGAAGCTGTCCCGGCGGGGCTCGCTGATTGTGGTCGACAATGTCATCCGCCACGGTGCGATTATCGACCCGGCGGCCGCGACCCCCGATGTGGTGGGCGTCCGGCGGTTCCTCGACGGTCTGGTGGGCGACAGCCGGGTGACCGCGACGACGATCCAAACGGTCGGCGTCAAAGGGTATGACGGCTTCACCATAGCCCTCGTCGTCGGCTAGCGCTTTCAAGCTCCCCTGTCTCACCGACCTTTTAAGTTGACTTTGTGTGTCATAATATCTTGACGCCCGCTCGGACGCGCGGATAAACATGAGTGGTAGATACAACTTATCTACCGGGGCTAGGGGACCCAAGGCCATAAGGGTGTTCCCGGCGACCGTTCGATCAACGGGAGAGAGACATGAACAAGCTCGTTTCTGCCGCGGTCTTTGCCGCGGGCGTTGCCGCATTGCCGAGCCTGGTTCTGGCTGAGGGCAATCTGGCGCAGACGCCATCGACGGCTCTGGCACTGGATATCACCGGCGCCAATCACGCCGTTTCCGCCGACACCTTCGACGTCGAGACCGGCAGATATTACCGCCTCGTCATCACCAGCGACGGCGGGGCCGAGGTGCTCTTCACGGCGCCGGATCTCTTCAACAATGTCTGGCTGAACCAGATCGTCGTTGCCGGCGCCGAGATCAAGATGTGGGGCACAGGCTTCAAGGGCGTCGAAGTCGGTCAGGAGGGCCCGAACGAAGTGACGATCAGCTTCGTGGCGATCAAGCCCGGCGATTATGGGTTCTTCGTCACGGGCGACGATGGGGCCACGGGCGGTACTTTCCACGTCCACTAGGATCGGACGGTCAATTCTTGGCGGAGGCCCGGCCCGGTCGAGAACCGGCTGGGCCTTTGCCTATTGGCGGATCAGGAGCCTCGCCAACGCCTCTGGAGTGGTGACTGGAGCGGAGCAGCTTTGGCCGCGGCAGACGTAAGCGGTCGCCTCACCGGCTAGCGCGGTCTTTCCCGTGGCGGGGTGGCCGGACGGTAGAGCGGAGCCGGCCGAGACGACGAGGAGCGTGAGAACGTCGGGCGCGCCCTTCCGGATGACGCTGAGGAGCGCGCCGGGCGTGGCGGCGTCGGGGACGATGAGGACGACATCGGTGCTTCCGAGGAGCTGATCGGCGGCACTGAAGAGACCGGCCTTGCCCAGCACGGACCGGGCCTCGCCGCAATGGGCGGTGACGATCGCCTGGGCGCGGTCGGCGTGGCGCATGTCACCCGTGAGGCTGGCGAGGCGCGCCAGAGCGACGGCGGCCAGAGCGTTAGCGCTCGGAACGGAGTCGTCGAAGATCGGCAACGGACGGGCGATCAGGGCGTCGGCGTCGTCCGCCGTCATGCGATAGGCCGATGCATCCACGTCCCAAAAATGCGTATCGAGCGCCTCCGCGAGGGCCGAGGCTTGGCGGAGATAGCGGGGGTCGAGGGTCGCCTGGTGCAGTGCCAGGGCGGCCGTCATTAGTGCGGCGTGGTCGGCGGCGAATCCGACGGGGAGCAACCGGCCGTCCTTGAATGCGTGCCGCAACCGGCCGTCATCGGTCATCAATTCGGTGACAAAACGAAAGCCCGTTTCCGCGGCTTTCAGCCAGTCGTCTCGACCGAACGCAAAGCCGGCCTCGGCCAAAGCGGTGATCGCGAGGCCGTTCCAATCCGCGAGAATCTTGTCGTCGCGCGCGGGGCGCGGGCGCGTTGCCCGGGCGGCGAGCAATTTCAGACGGGCTGCCGCGAGCCGCGCCTCGGCCTCAGGAGAGAGGGGTTCCAGCGAGGAAAGTCGATTGGGGATCGAGGCGCCGCCTTCGAAATTGCCGTCGGGCGTGATGTCATAGGCGGCGCCGAACTCGGCGGCGGCGGGCCGACCGAGCGCTTCGGTGATCTCTGCAGGGCGCCAGACATAGAAACTGCCCTCCCCGCCCTCGGAATCGGCATCGAGGCTGGCGCCGAACGCGTCGCCGACCCGCATCTCGCGCAGAAGCCAGGCGATCGTTTCTTCGATTCGGATGCGGAACAGATCTTCGCCAGTCGCGCGCCAAGCCGCGGTGAGACGCCGAAGCAGCAGGGCGTTGTCGTACAGCATCTTCTCAAAATGCGGAACGAGCCAATGATCGTCGATGGAATAGCGCGCGATGCCGCCGCCGATATGGTCGTAGATGCCGCCTTGGCAGATATGCCGGAGGGTCAGGAGGACCTGCTCGCGGTAGCGGACTGTGCCGCTGCGTTCGGCGCTGCGCCAGAGGAATTCCATCAGCGCCGGCTGCGGAAACTTCGGAGCGCCGCCGAGACCGCCATGGCGGTTGTCGATGAGGGCGGAAGCGAGCGCGGCCGCCTCGTCGAGTTGGGCGGGCCCCGGCGGTGAGCTGCTGGTGCGTGGCAGGGCGTTCAGATGATCGAGGAGCGCTACGCGGTTGCCCTCGACCCGGTCAGGATGCTCGGCGAAGGTTCCGGCGACGGAATGAAGGACCTCGATAAAGGGTGGGCGCCCGTAGCGGGGCTCCTTCGGAAAGTAGGTGCCGCCCCAAATAGGCTCCGCGGCGGGCGTCAGAAACATCGTTAGAGGCCAGCCGCCCTGCTCTCCCATCGCCTGCAGCGCCGACATATAGATCTGATCGACGTCGGGCCGCTCCTCGCGGTCGACCTTGATGTTGACGAAGAGGCGGTTCATGACCTCCGCTGTTGGCGGATCTTCGAAGCTCTCATGGGCCATGACATGGCACCAGTGGCAGGCGGCGTAGCCAACCGACAACAGGATCGGTCGATTCAGGGCCTTCGCCTCGGCGAGTGCTTCGGGGCCCCATGGCCGCCAATGCACGGGGTTTCCGGCGTGCTGGAGCAGATAGGGGCTCGTCTCGTGGCGGAGGAGATTTTCGGACGTGGACATGGTTCTGTCTGACCTGGGCCCTGGCGAGGTGGAGGGCAAGGGCGGCACCACGATTTTCGCCCTGTCCAGCGGTGCGCCGCCCGCAGGCGTGGCGGTTATCCGCGCCAGCGGGCCCGGGGTTCGTGCGGCACTTCAGGCGATGACCGGCGGTGTGCCGGCGGCGCGGGAAGCGGCGCTGCGGTGGATCGCGGACCCGCGGACCGGGGACCGGATCGATCGCGGCCTGGTGCTGTTCTTTCCTGGCCCGGCGAGCTTCACCGGCGAGGACGTCCTCGAGCTTCACATCCATGGCGGGCGGGCGGTGATCGCGGCGGTTCTGGCGGGTCTTGGCAAACTCGCCGATTTTCGCCCGGCGGAGGCCGGTGAATTTACCCGTCGGGCCTTCGTCGGCGGGCGGATGGATCTGGCAGAAGCGGAGGGACTGGCCGACCTTGTTTCGGCGGACACGGAGGCGCAAAGGCAGGCTGCGATCCGCCAGATGCAAGGATCGATTCGGAAGCAATATGAATCATGGGCTGACCAGTTGACCCGTGCCCGCGGGCTGATCGAGGCGAATCTGGACTTCTCCGAGGAGGAAGGCCTGGGCGATTTGTGGCTGACCGAGGGCCGGGCTCTTGCCGCGGGGATCGGTGCCGAGATGGAGGCGGCTCTCGGCGGGTTCGACCAGGCGCGGGTGATCCGTGAAGGCCTTGAAGTGATGCTGCTTGGGCCAGTGAATGCTGGGAAGTCGACGTTGCTCAATGCCATCGCGGGTCGCGACGTCGCGATTGTTTCGGCGGAGCCGGGGACGACGCGGGATCTCATTGAGGTTGCGGTCGATCTCGGGGGCCTGAAGGTGACGCTGACGGACGGCGCTGGGATTCGTGAGGCCGAAGGGGCGGTGGAACGTGAGGGCGTCCGACGGGCGCAGGAACGAGCGAAGACGGCTGATCTCGTGCTGTGGCTTGCTGCCAGCGACGAAACGGTGACGAGCGAGAGTGCGGCCGAGCTTTGGACGATCGCCACGAAGGTCGATCAGGCGGCCGGCGCCGAATTGATTCGGTTCCGCAACGAGGCCGACTTCGCATTGTCCGGCCTCACCGGAGAGGGGGTCGACGTCCTGGTGGCGGCGTTGGCGCGCTGGGCGTCGGCGCGGTGGTCGGGGGAACCGGCTATTGTGGGACGGGAGCGGCATCGCTCGGCGCTCACGGAGGCGGTGCGAGCGGTGAATGAGGCCGTGGACCGGCAGGACTCGGAGTTGGCGGCCGAAGATCTGCGCTTGGCGACGGAAGCGATCGGCCGTATCACCGGCAGGATCGACGTCGAGGCGGTCCTTGATGTCGTGTTTCGTGAGTTCTGTATCGGCAAATAGGCAGGCGTTTCACGTGAAACACGATTTGGTCTTCGATGTGGTCGTGGTCGGTGGCGGACACGCTGGAACGGAGGCGGCCGCGGCCGCGGCGCGCATGGGTGCGAAGACGGCCCTGGTCACGCATCGATTCGATACGATAGGGGCAATGTCTTGCAATCCCGCGATCGGAGGCCTTGGAAAGGGCCATCTGGTGCGCGAGGTTGATGCGCTGGACGGGCTGATGGGCCGGGTTGCGGATGCCGCGGGAATCCAGTTCAGGGTCCTCAACAGGAGCCGCGGTCCGGCGGTTCGGGGGCCGCGCGCGCAAGCGGATCGGAAGCTATACGCCGCGGCAATGCAGCGGGCGATACGCGAGGCGCAAGGTCTCGAGGTGATCGAGGCGGCCGTTGAAGACCTCACGGTTGCGGACGGAGCGGTCACAGGACTTGTACTTGCCGACGGCCGGGACGTCGGCGCCGGGTCGGTGGTGCTGACGACGGGGACGTTTCTGCGGGGCGTCATCCACATCGGCGAGAAGATGATCGCGGCCGGGCGGGTCGGTGAGGCACCGGCGATCGGTCTGGCGAAGACATTGGAACGTGTCGGTTTCCGGCTCGGCCGGCTCAAGACGGGAACGCCGCCGCGACTGGACGGCGACACGATCGATTGGGCCGGGTTGCAAGTCCAGCCCGGTGATGACGTGCCGGAGCCGTTTTCGGCGTTAACCGAACGCATCGCCAATCGGCAAATCGATTGTCACATCACGGCAACCACTACCGGGACGCACGATCTCATCCGTCGGAGCCTCGACCGCTCGCCTCTCTACTCGGGGCAGATCCGGAGTACCGGGCCGCGTTACTGCCCCTCGATCGAGGACAAGGTGGTGCGGTTCGCTGACAAGGAACGGCACCAGATTTTCCTGGAACCGGAGGGCCTGGACGATACAACGGTCTATCCCAATGGGATTTCGACGTCTTTGCCGGAGGATGTTCAAGCCGCTGTCGTTGCGTCCATTCCGGGCCTGGGGCGGGTGCGGATCACCCGGCCGGGGTATGCCATCGAATATGATCACGTCGATCCGCGCGAGCTGGGACCGACGTTGGAAACCAAGCGATTGCGGGGCCTCTTTCTGGCGGGGCAAATCAACGGGACGACCGGATATGAGGAGGCGGCGGCGCAGGGGCTGCTTGCCGGCGCAAACGCGGCCGCTCATGCCGGCGGCGGTGAGGGCTTCACGGTCTCGCGCGCCGAGGGGTATCTCGGTGTGATGGTCGACGATCTCATCACGAGGGGCGTCTCCGAGCCATACCGGATGTTCACGTCGCGGGCGGAATATCGCTTGTCGCTGCGCGCGGACAACGCGGATCAGCGATTGTCGCCGGTCGGGGAACGGCTGGGGCTGATAGGATCGCAACGGGCCGCGCATTTTGCCGCGCGGAAGCAGGAACTGGACGGTTTGCGGTCGCAGTTGTCGGCGCTCTCCATGACGCCTTCGGAGGCGAAGGCGCGGGGGATCGCCGTGAACCAGGATGGCGTGCGGCGAACGGGGCTCGATCTTCTCGCCCTGCCCGGCATCGGGCTGGCGGAGCTTCGCGCGATATGGCCGGAGCTTGGCCGGCGGATGCCCGTGGCAGAGCAGCAGATCGAGATCGAAGCGCAATACGCGGCCTTTGTACGGCGGCAGGAGCAGGACGTTCGGGCATTCGCCCGGGAGGAAGCGACCGCGTTGCCCGACAATATCGACGTCGACGCTGTGAGCGGGCTCTCAAACGAAATCAAGGAACGGATCAAGCTGGTGCGGCCCCGTTCTGTCGGTCAGGCCGCTCGTATCGAGGGGATGACGCCGGCGGCACTGGCGTTGCTGCTCGCGACGGCAAGGCGGACGGCGCGTGAAGAACGCAAAGCCGGGTGAACCCGAAGCGGCCCTGAAGGCCGCAGGGATCGAGTCCGTTTCACGTGAAACATACCAGCGGCTGGAACAGTACGTTGCCATGCTTCGGGATTGGCAGCGGGTGCAGAACCTCGTCGGCCCGAGCGCGCTGAACGAGATCTGGACCCGACATATCTCTGACAGCGCCCAACCCCTCGCCATCGCGCCGGAGGCCGTACGCTGGCTAGACCTCGGGAGCGGCGCGGGATTCCCGGGCATCGTGACCGCCATCCTTGTCGCGGAACGGCCGGGCTCCCTCGTCCATTTGGTCGAAAGCAACGCCCGAAAATGCGCATTCCTGCGGGAAGTGGCCCGCAGCCTGGCGCTTCCGGTCGCTGTTCACCACGGCCGAATAGACGACATTCTGCGAGGCTGGACCGAAGCCGTCGACGCCATTTCGGCCCGGGGGCTCGCATCCATGAGGCAATTGGCCGACTGGATCGAGCCGTTGCTGTCCGCGGGAATTCCGGCGCTGCTGCATAAAGGGCTGGACTTCGCCTCGGAGTGGGCCGCAATCCCTCACCCCGAGCGGTTCGTTCTGGTAGAACATGCAAGTCGAATTCGGTCCGGGCGTCATCGTTGAGCTTCGCGCAAGCGTCGGCGGAACCCCTCTGGAGACATGACGATGGCGCTTCCCAAGAGCCCCAGGGTTATTGCGCTGGCCAACCAAAAAGGCGGCGTCGGCAAGACGACAACCACGATCAATCTCGGCACTGCTCTGGCGGCGAACGGCGAGGACGTGCTGATTGTCGACCTCGATCCGCAGGGCAACGCGTCGACCGGGCTCGGCATCGATCGTCGCGAGCGGAAGCTGTCGACATTCGACGTGATGATCGGCGAAGCCGGCCTTGATGACGTGATGACGCCAACAGCCGTCCCGCGGCTTTGGCTGGCGCCATCGACGCTGGATCTTCTTGGCGTCGAGCTGGAGATCGCCGGCCAGCCCGACCGGAACTTTCGCCTGCGGCAAGCCATTGAAAAGCTTGGCTCGATTCGGGACCGAAACTTCACCTATGTGCTGGTCGATTGTCCCCCGTCGCTCAACCTACTGACGATCAACGCCATGACCGCCGCGCAGGCGGTCCTGGTGCCGCTGCAGTGCGAGTTCTTTGCACTGGAGGGTCTGAGCCAGCTTCTCAATACCGTCCAGCAGGTGCAGAAGGCACTCAATCCGGAACTGGTGATCCATGGCATCGTCCTGACGATGTTCGATAGCCGGAACAATCTATCCAGTCAGGTGGTCGCCGATGTTCGCGCCCATATGGGCGACGCCGTCTATGAGACGGTGATCCCCCGCAATGTCCGCATTTCGGAGGCGCCGTCGTACGGAAAGCCAGTCATGCTTTATGACTTCAAGTCCACTGGCAGCCAGGCCTATCTTAAGCTGGCGTCGGAGATCATCCGCCGCGAGCGCCAGCTGACCGCCGCATAATTCGATTCGGATACGGAACAACCAAGGGTTTGCCATGGCTGAGGATGGAGGACGGAAGGCTTTGGGGCGCGGCTTGGCGGCGCTGATTGGCGACGTCGAGAGCGAGGCAGCGGTGCTCGACCGGGCGCGGTCCAACCGGCGCTTGCCCATCGAGTTCCTCAAGTCGAACCCGAACAATCCACGCAAGGCCTTCGACAATGACGATCTCGATGCCCTCGCCGCATCGATCAAGGAGAAGGGCATCGTTCAAGCCATCTTGGTCCGGCCGATCGCCGGTGCGGCGAATGCCTATGAGATCATCGCCGGCGAGCGCCGCTGGCGGGCGGCGCAGCGCGCGGGTTTGCACGAAGTGCCCGTCGTCGTCCACGACGTCTCCGACCAGGAGGCGTTGGAGCTTGCCATAGTTGAGAACGTGCAGCGGTCCGACCTCAATCCCCTTGAGGAGGCCGCCGGCTATCAGCAGCTGATCGACGCCTTCGGCTATAGCCAAGCCCAGATCGCCGAGGTGATCGGCAAGAGCCGGCCGCATGTGGCCAACACCTTGCGCCTGCTCAAATTGCCAGAGTCCGTAAGGGCTTACGTCAATGACGGGCGCTTGTCCGCAGGGCATGCCCGGGCATTGCTCGGCGCCAAAGATCCGGAGGCGACGGCCAAGCAGATCGTCGAGGCCGGGCTGTCGGTACGCGATGTCGAGGCGCTGGGCGAGAACAAGGCCTCGCCCCGTAAGGCGCGCAACTCGGGTTCGAAGAGCGCCGACACGGTCGCCCTCGAAAGAGCGCTCAGTGATGCGATCGGACTGAAGGTCACGATCGATCACCGCGCCAATGGCGGGGGCGAACTACGTATCCGCTATCTCAATCTCGATCAGCTCGACGACGTCTGCCGGCGCCTGCAGTAGTCAGGCGGCGGAGCGTCGCCCCAACCTTGCGGCGCGGGCGGAAATGACCAGCAATGTCCGGGCAATGATCGCGGTGGCGATGCCGGGATGCAGGCGGGAATCGATCATCGCCTGATTGAGCCGGACGAGCGTTTCATCGAGTTCAGCCTGCGGCCACAGCCGAACCTGCCGCTCGATCAAGGCGCGCCGCGACGGGAAGACGGGCGGCCGGAGCGATTGCAGGGCTGCGGCGATGCCGCCTCCGGCGTCGGCCGCGGCGCGGATGCGATGAAGCTGCAGAAAGGTGCGCTCGGCGGCAACGCCAACGCTCGAGGCAGCAACGCCGGCGGAAACGAGGCGGCGGAGGCCGCGATCGACGGCGGCGGTATCACCAAGGACGGCGTCGTCGACGATGTCGTCGATGGCAAATGCGGCGCCGTCGCCGACGACCGCCGCAATATCGGCCGTCGCGATTGTCCCCGCCGACTGCGCATAGACGCAGAGCTTGCGGATCTCGGAGCGGCTGGCAGCACGGTCGGCGCCGAGCAGGCCGACCAGTGCTGCACGGGCGTCGGCGGCGATGGTAAGGCCTGCTGCCGCCACTTCGGTGTCGATCAGCCGGCCGAGGGAAACGTCATTGTCGGGATAGCAGCCGATGGCGGCGGCGCGCGGCGCGCTCTCGCAAAGCTTCCGCAGGGGCGCTGTCTTGCGCAAATCGCCCGCCTCGATGACGATCCAGGTGTCGCCGGGAGGATCGGCTAGGATCGCTTCAAGCGCCGTGGCGATCGTCCGGCTGCTCCCCGGGCGGACGCGGATGACTTTTCGTCCAGAGAAGAGCGACCCGCCATAGACCTCGTCGGCGAGCCGCTTTGCGTCGGAGAGGTCCGATTCATCGAGGCGGACGGTCGCCAGCGCATCGTCGCCCACCAGCGTCTTGGCGACGGAAGCGGCGCGTTCGCTGACGCTCCCGGGGTCCGGACCGAACAGCAGGATCACCGGCCGGTCCGGTTTCGGTTCGGCGAGGTAGCGGTCGATCGCGGCGCCGCGGAGGAGGGTCACCGGCCGCTTCCTGCCTCAAACCACGACATTGACGATGCGTCCGGGGACAACGATGATTTTGCGCGGTGGCTTGCCGTCCAGGGCCTTCTGCACGGCGTCCTGCGCCAACGCGGCGGCTTCGACGTCGGCATTGCTGGCGTCCGCGGCGACCTCGATCTCGCTTCGCTTTTTGCCGTTGATCTGGATCGGCAGAACGATCGTGTGCTCGACGAGGAGCGCGGGTTCGGCGCGCGGCCATGCGCGCATCGCCAGGAGGTCGCTGTGCCCGAGGGCACGCCAGCAGGATTCGGCCAGATGCGGCACCATCGGCGCCATGATCTGGACGACGAATTCCAACGCTTCGCGATGGGCCCAGGCAAGGCTCGGATCGGCTTGGCGCGCCCGCGGATCGGCGGCGCTAACGGCGTTCACCAGCTCGTAAATCTTGGCGACGGCGACGTTGAAACGCAGGCCCGCGAAATGATCGCCGACGACATGCAGCGTGCGGTGGGCCGTCTGGCGCAAAGCTATGGCGGCCGGGCTAACGCTGTTGGGCATCGGCGTCGACGCCGGCGGCCATGACGGATCGCGCACCGCCTCGCCGACCAGGCGCCAGACGCGCTGTATGAAGCGATGCGCGCCCTCGGCGCCAGCCGCCGTCCAGATGACGTCACGCTCGGGGGGCGAATCGGAGAGCACGAACCAGCGTGCGGTGTCGGCGCCGTATTGGGCAATGATGTTGGACGGATCGACCGTGTTGCGGCGTGACTTCGACATCTTTTCGATCGGACCGATGTCGATCGGTTCGTCCGTTACCTTGTCGAACGCCCGGCGGGCTCCGTCCTTCTCCACGATGGTGATCTCGGCCGGGTTCGCCCAGCTTCCGTCGCCACGCCGATAGGTCTCGTGAACGACCATGCCCTGCGTGAACATGCCGTCGAATGGTTCCTTGAGATCGAGATGGCCGGTCAGCTTCATCGCTCGGGTGATGAAGCGCGCATAAAGGAGGTGCAGGATCGCATGCTCGATGCCGCCAATATACTGGTTCACCGGCAACCAATGGTTAGCCGCCTTAGGATCGGTCGGGTCGCTGGCATGCGGCGCAGCGAAGCGCGCAAAGTACCAGGACGAATCGACAAAGGTGTCCATCGTGTCCGTCTCGCGGCGCGCCGGTCCGTCGCATTTCGGGCAGGCGACGTGTTTCCAGGTCGGGTGCCGCTCCAGCGGATTGCCTGGCTTGTCGAAGGTGACATCCTCGGGAAGCCTGACCGGCAGGTCCTTCTGCGGCACCGGGACGACGCCGCATTTCTCGCAATGGATGATCGGGATCGGGCAGCCCCAATAGCGCTGGCGCGAGATGCCCCAATCGCGAAGGCGATAATTCACCTGGCGGGCGGCCTGCGGCGCGTCGCCCAGTGTCGAATTTTCGAGCCGCCGGGCAACCTCTTCCTTGGCCTCTGGAACCGTCAGGCCGTCGAGGAAATCAGAATTGATGAGCTGGCCGTCGCCGACATAGGGCTCGTCGCCGGAAGCGAACTGCTCCAGCCAGGCGACCAGATCCGATTCGCCGTCGAAACGATCCACCGGCGCCACCACCGGACGGATCGGCAGATCGTATTTGGTGGCGAATTCAAAGTCGCGCTGATCGTGCGCCGGGCAGCCGAAGATGGCGCCCGTGCCGTAGTCCATCAGGATGAAGTTGGCGACATAAACGGGCAGGCGCTCGTCCGCCCGGAAGGGGTGAACGACCGTGACGCCGGTATCATAGCCGAGCTTCTCGCCGGTCTCGATCTCTTCGGCGCTGGTGCCACGGCGGCGGCATTCTTCCAGGAAGCCCTGCAGCAGGGGATCGTTCTTGCCCAAAGCAACCGCCAAAGGATGATCCGCCGCGACGGCAAGGAACGAGGCGCCGAACAGGGTATCCGGCCGCGTCGTGAAGACCTCGATGTCCTCGGCGCCGGCGATAGCCTCGCCGTCAATGGCGAAGCGTAGGCGCAGGCCCACCGAGCGGCCGATCCAGTTGCGCTGCATCAGGCGGACGCGGTCGGGCCAGTGATCGAGCGTATCGATGGCGGCGAGGAGCTCCTCACTGAACTCGGTAATCTTGAAGAACCATTGGGTCAGGTCGCGCTGCTCGACGAGCGCCCCCGAGCGCCAGCCGCGGCCATCGATCACCTGCTCATTGGCGAGCACGGTGTGATCGACCGGATCCCAATTGACGCGGGCATTCTTCCGATAGGCGAGGCCGGCTGCGTAGAAGTCGAGAAACAGGCGCTGCTGCTGCTGATAATATTCGACGTCGCAGGTGGCGAATTCGCGGTCCCAATCGAGCGACAGGCCCATCAGCTTCAGCTGGGCTTTCATCGCGGCGATATTGTCGTAGGTCCAAGCCTTGGGGTGGATGTTGTTCTGGATGGCCGCGTTTTCGGCCGGCATGCCAAACGCGTCCCAGCCCATCGGATGGAGCACGTTGAAACCCTTGGCGCGCATGAAGCGGGCCACGACGTCGCCCATCGTGTAGTTGCGCACATGGCCCATATGGATGCGCCCGGACGGATAGGGGAACATCTCCAGCACATAATAGGGCGGGCGCGGGTCATCGTTCTGCGTGGCGAAGATCGCCCGGTCTGCCCACACCTCCTGCCAATGCTTTTCGGCCGCGGCCGGCTCATATTTCTGCAATTCGCTCATGGCGGGGATCATTCATCCGAAAGGCGCGGCGCGGTCAACAGATCGGTTCCGGCCGAAAGCGCGTTTTTGCAGGGGTTGACTTGCCCGCGTCGGCGCTTGACACCGGCATGTATGTCGACAGCCGGCGAACGCCTAGACGAAATCCGTAGCCGAATAGCGAAGGCCGAGAGAGAAGGCGGGCGTGCTCCGGAGAGCGTCCGGCTGATCGCGGTCAGCAAGACATTCGATTCGGATGCGATACGGCCCTTGATTGCCGCCGGTCAGCGCGACTTCGGCGAGAACCGCGTCCAGGAAGCCCAAGGCAAATGGCCGGCGCTCAAGGAGACGCTGCCGGATATCAGGCTCCATCTCATCGGTCCGCTGCAATCGAACAAGGCGGCAGATGCCGTTCGGCTGTTCGATGCCATCCATAGCGTCGATCGCGACAAGATCGTCGCGGCGCTCGTGGCGGAGATGGCAAAGCAGGGGCGAACGCTGCAGCTCTTCGTGCAGGTCAACACCGGGGACGAATCACAAAAGGCGGGCCTGGCGCCGGCCGATGCGGTGTCTTTTGTCGCCCGATGTCGCGACGTGCACGGCATTTTGATCGACGGACTTATGGCCATTCCGCCGCTCGGCGAAGCGCCCGGGCCGCATTTCGCGCTACTGGCCAAGATCGCGCTTGAAGCGGGCGTTTCTCGGCTTTCCATGGGGATGAGCGGCGATTTCGAGACCGCGATTGCGTTCGGCGCGACCGATATTCGTGTCGGCCAAGCATTGTTCGGTGCGCGCCCGGTACTCGCTCAGGCTCACTGAAAGTCTTGGATTCCGTGGGGCGGTATCGGATGGTGCCCCTTGCTTGAGACAATCCAAGAGACCAAATAGAAGCCAAGCGTTCTGCTGGCTCAACCCACCAAACGGACAGGCGATGGAACGAACTGTGACACAGCGACGGATTCTGATCGTCGATGATGATGAGATGTTGCGGGAGAGTCTCTCCGAGCAACTGGCCCTCCATCCCGAATTTGAAGTCGCCGAGGCCGGAACGGCCACGTCAGGGATGGAATCGGCAAAGGCGGAGCCGACGGATCTCATCGTCATGGATGTCGGCCTGCCGGATTTCGACGGCCGCGAGGCGGTGAAGCAGTTGCGGCGTGAGGGCTTTCGCGCGCCGATCATCATGCTGACGGCGCAGGATTCGGAGGACGACACGGTGGTCGGCCTCGAGGCCGGCGCCAATGACTATGTCGCCAAGCCCGTGCGGTTCGCCGTTCTCCTCGCCCGGATCCGGGCGCAGCTGCGCCAGTTCGAGCAGAGCGAGGATGCGACCTTCCAGCTCGGCCAATACACCTTCCGGCCGAGCGCCAAACTCCTCATCGATCAGGGCGGCCAGAAGATTCGTCTGACCGAGAAGGAAACGGCGATCCTCAAATATCTCTACCGCGCCGGCGAAAAGGCGGTGACCCGCGACGTGCTGCTGCACGAGGTGTGGGGCTATAATAGCGGTGTGACCACGCACACGCTGGAAACGCACATCTATCGGCTCCGGCAGAAGATTGAGCGCCGTCCGGCGCAGGCCGAGCTTCTCATCACCGAGGCAGGTGGCTATAGGCTGGCACCATAGCCACACCGACCAGGTCCGGATGCCCCGTTGAGCCTTGAGAGCGACATCGAACTGCTCGGCCGTATTCCGCTCCTGGCCGATCTATCGCCCGACAATCTCCGGCTCCTTGCCTTCAGCGCTGTCCGGCGGGATTTAGAGGCGGGCGAGTTTCTCTTCCGCAAGGGCGACGCGGCGCGGTCGGGCTTCGTTGTCAGCTATGGCGTGGTCGAACTGACGGCGGGCGAAGGCGAGAACCGGCAGGTTCTCGAGAAATGCCATCGCGGCTATCTCATCGGGCAGATTCCGATGTTCGTCGAATGCAAGCGGCCGACCGACGCGCAGTCGATCAACAACTGCACGCTGATGGAAATCAGCCAGTCGATGATGATCCGCATGCTGACGGAATATCCCGAAGCCGCGGCGGCGCTGCACGCTCGCCTAGCCGAGCGCCTCTCCGGCACGCTCGGCGATCTGCAGCGCGTTCGCGACGCTCTGCTGGCGATCGAGAGCTGACGGTTCGCCGGCGCCGGACAGGCTGGCGATCACCGGCACATGATCGGAAGGACGCGGCCAGCCGCGTGCGGCCTGGACGATTTCGATCCCCGATAGACGGTCGGCAAGCGGTGCGGTGACCCAGATATGATCGAGGCGGCGGCCGCGGTTCGAGGCCTGCCAGTCCTTCGCGCGGTAGCTCCACCACGTGTAGAGCTTGTCCTGCGCGGGCACGAATTGCCGGGCGACATCGACCCAGCCGCCGGCGGCGAGAATGGCGTCCAGCCGTTCGGTTTCCAACGGCGTGTGGCTCACCACCTTCAGCAATTGCTTGTGCGACCAGACATCGTGCTCCATCGGCGCGACATTGAGGTCGCCGACGAGAACGGCCGAACGGTTGGGGTCCGCTGTGCTCAGCCAATCCAGCATCTCGTCGAGGAAGGCGAGCTTGTGCGCGAACTTCTCGTTGATCGCCGTGTCGGGCTCGTCGCCGCCGGCCGGCACGTAGAAATTATGGATTTCGATTTCGCCGCCGCCATCGGCGACGGTGACGGCAATGTGGCGGGCGTCGTCCTTGGCGCAGAAGCCGCGCCGGGATTCGGCGGTGAAGGGCAATCGCGAAACGATGGCGACGCCGTGATAGCCGCGTTGGCCGTTGACGGCGATGTGCGGATAGCCCGCCCGCCGGATCGCGGCATAGGGGAAATTATCGGCGATGCATTTGATTTCCTGCAGGCACAATATGTCGGGCTGGTGGGCCTTGAGGAACCGGGTCACCAGGCTGATGCGCAGGCGAACCGAATTGATGTTCCAGGTGGCGACGGACAGTGACATGAGCCGTCATGCCTAGAGCGGCTCCGGACCGGGATCAACCTCGAAACCGGCTGGCTGCTGGGCCTCGGCTATTGGGTCGCGATGTCGGTGATGACGAAATTGTTGGCGTCGACCGGCTGATTGATCTGGGTGTCCACCATGATGAAGGTGATGGCGTTACCGCGGGCGTCGATCGTCACCCATTGCTTCAGCTCATAGGACTCCCGATCGAAATAGAGCGAGAGCCAGCCGCCGTCATCGGCCTGGGCCAGCACGACGATGATGTATTCGGGCGAATCCAGCATGACGTCGCGGACGAGCGCCTCCGAGGTCAGGTCGGTGTATTGCGCCAGAATGGGCGCCAGCGGCGTTCGGTCGAGCGAATAGAAGTTCTGGGTTCGCCGGCCGCGGTCCTCGACGGACAGGGTGACGCCGTTGGAGATCATCACCAGCTGCGAGGGCGGGTCATAGTCCAGACGCAGCAGGCCGGGGCGGGCGAAGTAGAATTCGCCCTCGCTCAGCTCGCTCTGCGTCGGTCCCACCTGAATGAAGTGGCCCTGCATGGTGCGAATGCCGTTGAAATAGGCATTCACGGCATTGAGAGCGGTGGTCTGGTCGGTGTCTATCTGACCTAAAGCCGGGCGTGGCAGGGGAACCGGCACGCCGGTGTCCTGCGCCGAGGCTGCCCCGATCAGGGCAACGAAGGACAACGAAGCGAGCAGAATACGAGACCGCTGCCTGGCCTTCCCCTGGCGGGCAGGAAGATTGATGTTCAGGGCAAAGGTCTCCGTCGCGGTGTCGGCACGTAACCGCGATTAGTGGGGCGATGTGGCATTTCCGAGACAGTCGGGCGCGCCGGTCAATAGTCGTCCCCTGACTCCACCAGGATCTCGCGCTTGCCGGCGTGATTGGCGGCGCTGATGACGCCCTCGTTTTCCATCCGCTCGATGATCGACGCGGCGCGATTATAGCCGATCGACAGGCGGCGCTGGACGTAGCTGGTCGAGGCCTTCTTGTCGCGAACGACAATCGCCACGGCGCGGTCGTAGAGGTCGTTCGATTCGCCGTCGCCGTCGGCATAGATGTCGCCGCCACCGCTTCCGTCCTCGTCATCGTCGGCAGTGATCGCCTCCAGATATTCCGGCAGGCCCTGGCGCTTCAGATGCGCCACAACCTTTTCGACCTCGCCATCGGTGACGAAGGGGCCGTGAACGCGGGTGATGCGGCCGCCGCCCATCATGTAGAGCATGTCGCCCTGGCCGAGCAGTTGTTCGGCGCCCTGCTCGCCAAGGATCGTCCGGCTGTCGATCTTGGAGGTGACCTGGAACGAGATGCGGGTCGGGAAATTCGCCTTGATGGTGCCGGTGATGACGTCGACCGACGGGCGCTGCGTCGCCATGACGACGTGGATGCCGGCGGCTCTGGCCATCTGCGCCAGGCGCTGCACGGCGCCCTCGATGTCCTTGCCAGCGACCATCATCAGATCGGCCATCTCGTCGATGATGACGACGATATAGGGCATCGGCTCGAGGTCGAGCTCCTCGCGCTCCATGATCGGTTCGCCGGTATTCGGATCGAAGCCGGTGTGGACGGTCCGGCTCATCACTTCGCCGCGGGCGCTTGCCTGCTCGATGCGGGCGTTCAGCCCGTCGATGTTGCGGACGCCGAGCTTGGACATCTTGCGATAGCGGTCCTCCATCTCGCGCACGGTCCATTTCAAGGCGACGACGGCCTTCTTCGGATCAGTAACGACTGGTGTCAGCAGATGCGGGATGCCGTCATAGACGGACAGCTCCAGCATCTTCGGATCGATCAGGATGAGGCGGCAGGTCTCCGGCGTCATGCGGTAGAGCAGCGACAGGATCATCGTGTTGATCGACACGGATTTGCCCGAGCCGGTGGTGCCGGCGACGAGCAGATGCGGCATGCGCGACAGGTCGGCGATGACCGGCTCGCCGCCGATATTCTTGCCGAGGCAGAGCGCGAGGCGGGCGTTGGTGTCGGTGAACTCCTCGGCGGCGAGGAGTTCGCGCAGCAGCACCGTCTCGCGATTGTCGTTGGGGAGCTCGATGCCGATGGCGTTCTTGCCGGGGATGACCGCGACGCGGCAGGCGATGGCGCTCATCGAGCGGGCGATGTCATCGGCGAGGCTGATGACGCGCGAGGATTTGATGCCGGGTGCGGGCTCGAGTTCGTAGAGCGTCACGACCGGCCCCGGCCAGACATTCACGATCTCGCCGCGGATGCCGAAATCATCGAGGACGGATTCCAGCAGACGGGCATTTGCCTCCAGGGCGTCGGCGGTCAGCGCCTTGTTCTGCTTGGTGGCGCGCGGCGCCGTCAGCAGGGCGACCGGCGGCAGCTCGAAGACATCGCTGGTCCGCCGCTTGACGGGCGCCTTTCGCTTGCGCGGCGCGCGGCGCGGGGCTTCCTCGAAATCATCCTCCAACTCCTCGTCTTCCAGTTCGGCCGACTCGGTGTCTTCAGGCAGGAACGCAGGATCGAAATGCGGACGGCGCTGCGCCGGGACGGTGGGCAGATCATCTTCGTGGCGGCGGCGAAGCCAGCGCGCCAACATCGATTGAATGCGATAGCCGGTGTGAGCGGCCGCTCCGAAGAAGAGCGTGAGGAAGCCGCTGCGGCTTTCCGCGGAATCCTCTTCGAAGCCGATGTCCTCGTCGATCAACGGCTTGGCCCGCGGTGCTCGGCGCGGCGCGCGCGGTTCGGGACGAACCTCGAGGACAGCCTCGCGTCGCCGTGGCCAGGGGGTGAAGCCCAGCGCCGTCGTGGCGAGAATGATGGTGATGAGCCCGAGTCCGATGCCGATGAGCATCGCTTTCATGCCTTCAACGTCACCGAGAAGGGCGGCCGGAATGCGCAGAACCAAATCACCGACAACGCCGCCGAAGCCGGTGGGCAGCGGCCAGGAGGCCGACACGGGCAGCGAGGCGAGGGCTCCGGCGCCGAACAGGCAGGCCGCGAGCCAGAGGATGACCGTCAGAATGCGGAAACGCGTTGGCTTGGCGACCAGCAGGCGCCACCCCCAGAAGGCCGGCGGCAGCAGCAGGAGCGGTGCGGCAATGCCGAGGAACTGCATGATGAGATCGGCGGCGACGGCGCCGGGATAGCCGAGAATGTTCTGCACTTGCGCGCCGGATGCGACGCTGAAGGACGGATCGTCGACATGCCAGGTCGCGAGGGCGACGGTGAGACCGCCAAGAACCAGCAAGACGGCGAGACCGGTGAGGCTGGCGAGGTTGCGGCGCAGGAAGCGGCGCGGCCAGGATTCGGCCGGAAGGGCCATCTCATTCATTGCCATGGAAGCGGAGCGGGCGCGGGCCATCAGCGGCCTCCGCTCATTTGCCTGCGATCGCCGCGGTCCTTGAGGCAGTTCGGTTCGTTACGCAGCATTTCCCGTTCGCGCCCGGCTGGAGTGGTCCTATGCCGTAACGGTAGCCGACGTTGGTAAAGTCGCCATTAACCATCGGCGGATCCTGCCGATCAAAAAAGGCCCCGGAGAGATCTCCGGGGCCCAATTTTGTGCGGTCGCCGGGAGGACGTTTGCACTAGGTGTTGTGGTAGCCGACCTCGCCGTGGCTCGCGAGATCGAGGCCTTCGCGCTCGGCTTCTTCCGACGGGCGCAAGCCGATGATCATGTCGACGATCTTGTACAGCACGAAGCTGATGATGCCGGACCAGGCGAGGGTGACGCACACGGCCTTGAACTGGATCCACAGCTGCGAGCCGATGCTGAAATCGTCGCCCATGATGCCGCCCAGGCTACCAGCAGCGAGAATACCGGTGCCGAGAGCGCCGATAATTCCGCCAACCGCGTGGATGCCGAAGACGTCGAGGCTGTCGTCATATTTGAAGATCTGCTTCACGACGGCCACGAAGAAGTAGCAGACCGCTGCCGCCACCGCGCCAAGGACGATGCCGCCGATGGGGCCGACGAAGCCCGCTGCCGGGGTAATCGCCACCAGACCGGCAACGACACCTGAGGCAGCGCCAACCACCGACGCCTTGCCTTTCGCCACGGCTTCAATGACCGACCAGGCGACGGCCGCTGCGGCAGTGGCCAGGAAGGTGTTGATGAAGGCGAGGCCGGTGCCGCCATTGGCTTCGAGGTTGGAGCCGGCGTTGAAGCCGAACCAGCCCACCCACAGCAGAGAGGCGCCGATCATGACGAATGGCACGGAGTGAGGCGCCATATTGTCCCGACCGAAGCCGATCCGCTTGCCGATGACGAGCGCTCCGACGAAGCCGGCGATGCCAGCATTGATGTGGACGACCGTGCCGCCGGCGAAATCAAGCGTGCCCCATTCGAACATCATGCCGCCGCTGGCCCAGACCATGTGAGCGATCGGGAAGTAGACGAGCGTGACCCAGAACACGATGAAGAGCATCAGGGCGGAGAACTTGATGCGCTCGGCAAAGCCGCCGACGATCAGGGCCGCAGTGATGCAGGCGAAGGTCGCCTGGAAGGCGATGAACACATATTCCGGAATGACTTCATCGGAGAAGGTCGCGGAGACCGAGTTGTAATCGACGCCGGCGAGGAAGGCCTTGCCGAAGCCGGAGATGATGGAGCCGCCACCGTCGCCGAACGCTTCCGTGTAGCCCCAGAAGGCCCAGATGATTGCGACCGTGCAGGTGATCATCAGGACCTGCATCAGGAGCGAGAGGACGTTCTTGGAGCGAACCATGCCGCCGTAGAACAAGGCCAGGCCGGGCACGCACATCATCAGGACGAGGAGAGTGGACGTCATCATCCAGGTCGTGTTGCCCGGATTGGGCAGCGGCGCGCGGCCTGGCGACGGCCTCGACTGCGGCCCCTGACGCGTCCTGAGCCCAGGCAGCCGCTGTCCCAGCCAGGAGTACGATCCCGGCGATGGCCGGCTTGATTAACTGTCGATTCATAATCTCAATCCCCAATTCTTGCCGATGCACTCTGTTTGGGCAGAAGGATTCGTGCCTATGGTTTCGGCAAAGCAAGGGGTATGCCAGACGTTGCGAATCGGTGGGCGAAAACGAGTCATCCACAGCGGCCTGTGAATCAGAAGGCGGCAGTCCTTGATTTTGGCCTGATCAGACCGGCGGCTGCGGGCAGGCCCGCTCCGCCGAACTGAAAGGCCGCTACGGCACCACCTCGCCGTGGAGATTGACGTCCAGCCCCTCGGTCTCCCCCTGCTTGCCGACGCGAAGACCGATCGTCCAGTCGATGAGCTTCAGGATGACGAGACTGACGATTGCGGTCCAAATGATGGTGGCGAGAACGCCCCAGGCTTGCGTTGCGACCTGACCGGCATTGCCTTCGAACAGGCCCGGAGTGCCGCCGATCGCCTCGCTGGCGAAGACGCCCGTGAGCAAGGCGCCGACAATGCCGCCGACGCCGTGGATGCCGAAGGCGTCCAGCGAATCGTCATAGCCGAAGATCTTCTTCAGCGAGGCAACGGCCCAGTAGCAGACAAGTCCGGCGGCGATGCCGATCGCCAAGGCGCCCATCGGCGTCACGAAACCGGAGGCCGGCGTTATGGCGACAAGCCCTGCGACAGCGCCGGAGATGATGCCGAGAACGCTCGGTTTGCCCGACACCGTCCATTCGATGAACATCCAGGCGAGGGCGGCGCCGGCGGTCGCGATCTGGGTCACGGCCATGGCCATGCCGGCCGTGCCGTTGGCGGCGACGGCGGAACCGGCGTTGAAGCCGAACCAGCCGACCCACAGCAGCGAAGCGCCGATCAGCGACAGAACGAGATTGTGCGGGGCCATGTTGTCATGGCCGTAGCCGACCCGCTTGCCGAGAACGATCGCGGCGACGAGGCCGGCGACGCCGGCATTGATGTGAACAACCGTGCCGCCCGCGAAATCAAGAACGCCGGCATCGGCGAGGAAGCCGCCGCCCCACACCCAATGGGCGATCGGGGAATAGACGAGGAGGCTCCACAGACCCATGAACCAGAGCAAAGCCGAGAACTTCATGCGCTCGGCGAAGGCCCCGACGATCAGCGCCGGAGTGATGATGGCGAAGGTCATCTGGAAGATTGCGAACACCAATTCCGGGATGGTGCCGGTGACGCTGTCGGTGCCGATATTGTTGAAGAAGGCCTTCGAGAGGCCGCCGATATAGGAATTGAGCGATCCGCCATCGGTGAAAGCCAGCGAATAGCCGGCGACCAGCCAGATGATGGTGACGAGGCAGGTGATGGCAAAGCTCTGCATCGCGGTGGCGAGCACGTTCTTCTTGCGCACCATGCCGGCGTAGAAGATCGCCAAGCCGGGGATCGTCATCATCAGGACAAGTGCGGTGGCGGTGAGCATCCACGCCGTGTCGCCAGAATCGATGGCCGGCGCCGCGTCCGCGGCGTCTTGGGCCCAAGCAATTGCGGGCCCGGCTAAGAGCAACAAGCCAGCCAGAGCCGGCGAGAGAAATCTGCGCTTCATGACCCCAAGCCCCTCTCAAGAACCTCTGCTTAAATTCTAGGCAAGATGACTCCAATGCCTTAGACAGAAGTAGCAAGAGATATGCCATTGAGGGCCCGAGGCCGGGGATCCTGCACTTTGCTCGGAGATGGCTGCCCAAAATGCCATCATCCGTGCCTAATGCTTAAGCGTCATCCGGCGTTGAGGTCGGCCTCCGGGGCGGTGCTGATGTGATGGATCGCGAGGTCCGCGCCCCGGTCTTCGGCCTCCGGCGACAGGCGGATACCGATCGTTGCCTTCAGCGTCGCATAGACCACCGTGCCGACGACGAATGCGAAGGTGACGCCGCCAAGCGTTCCGACAAGCTGAGACATGAACGAGACGCCGCCCATTCCGCCGAGCGCCGTCGATCCGAAGATGCCCGCAGCGAGGCCGCCCCAGGCGCCGCAAAGGCCGTGGAGGGGCCAGACGCCGAGCACGTCGTCGATCTTGAGGCGGTTCTGGCAGAACTCGAAGCCAAAGACGAAGACCAATCCCGCGACGCCGCCAACGATCAAGCTGCCGATCGGATGCATGACATTGGAGCCGGCGCAGACGGCAACGAGCCCGGCCAAGGCGCCATTATGCGCAAAGCCGGGATCGCCGCGGCCCGCCACGAGGGCGGCGAGAATGCCGCCGACCATCGCCATCAGCGAGTTCAGCGCCACCAGGCCGGAGATGTTTTCCAGCGACTGCGCGCTCATGACGTTGAAGCCGAACCAGCCAACACATAGCAGCCAGGAACCGAGGGCCAGCCACGGGATGCTTGAGGGCGGGATGCCGTTGGTTTTGCCATCGGCGCGATAGCGTCCCCGCCGAGCGCCGAGTTGCAGGACAGCGGCCAAGCCCAGAAAGCCGCCCATTGCGTGAACGACCACGGAGCCTGCGAAATCGGTGAATGGCGCGCCGAAAGTCTCCTGCAGCCAGGTCTGGACGCCGTAGTTCCCGCCCCACACAATGCCTTCGAAAACGGGATAGGCAAACGCAATGATCAAGGCCACCGCCAGCGCCTGAGGAAAGAACCTCATGCGTTCGGCAACGCCGCCGGAAATGATGGCACCGATCGCCGCGGCGAAGGTGGCGAGAAAGAAGAATTTGACCAGGCCGTAGCCCTGTCCGCCGGCATCATCATAGGTGACGAGGTCGCTCGCGGAGGCGAAGAAGTTGGTTCCGTAAGCGATCGTGTAGCCGATGAGGAAGTAGGCAAGCACCGCGATGGCGAAGTCCGAAAGGATCTTCACCATCGCGTTGACTTGGTTCTTCTGCCGCACGGTGCCGACCTCGAGGAAAGCGAAGCCGGCATGCATGGAGAAAACGAGAATCGCTCCGGTCAGAACGAAAAAGACATTGGCCCCCAAGATTGCGCCCTCCTTGTGCACCGTGCGGTCAAAAAACACGCACGTCAGACCCACAGCTTTTCAGACTGCATGCCTATAAGGCGGATAGCGAAAAAACCAGTCACCGACACAGCTGGTCAGGACCGACTTGATTCCCTGTCGCCTGTTTTCTGGGCACAAGGTGAGGAGCGACAATCTATTTCGCGGGCAATGTCTCCAAACGAGGGACCATCAATCGCTACAAGGCGGAGGCGTCGGTCTCGCCGGTGCGGATACGTACCGCGTGTTCCAGCGCATAAACGAAGATCTTGCCGTCGCCGATCTGGCCGGTCTTGGCAGCCGTCGCAATGGCTTCCACGACCTTGTCGGCGGCCTCGGCTGCAACAGCGACCTCGATCTTCAGTTTCGGCAGGAAACTCACCGAATATTCGGTGCCGCGGTAAATCTCCGTGTGACCCTTCTGGCGGCCATAACCTTTGACTTCGGTCACGGTCAGGCCGTGAACGCCCACGGCAGTGAGAGCGTCCCGCACCTCATCGAGCTTGAATGGCTTAATAACCGCCATGACAATCTTCATGTTCTCTATCCCCTTCGGTCAAATGGCGCCGTCGCAACGGTCCTGGGACCGCGATCGGACTTTTCCGAACCGTCCGAGCGCCTTACAATCAAACCCCGTGCCAACCTTGGGTTAGGGGCCGCCGTCCTTACGTTAAACCGGCCGGGCGCGCCAGCATGGGTGGTCACGCCATTGGCGGATAGCGGTTGCTCCCCGGTTTCGGCCGGGCAAGGATAGCCAGCCCAGGTAGAAGACGAGCGGGAAATGAAGACACGATCGGTCGATATCCTGATTGCGGGCGGCGGGACGGTCGGCATGACCCTCGCCTTGGCCCTGAAGCGGTCCGACGCCGATCTCGAGGTCGCCGTCGTCGAGCGGTCGGCGCGTGCCGGCGCTGACGATGGACGTGCTTCTGCGATCGCGGCCGCCGCGCGGGACATGCTGCAGACACTCGGCGTGTGGCCGAAGGTCGCCGGCGAGGCCCAGCCGATCGCCGAGATGATCGTCACCGACAGCCGGCGCGACGATGTCATGCGCCCGGTGTTTCTCACCTTCGGAGAGGAGTCCGGCGACGGTGAGCCCTTCGCCTATATGGTGCCGAACACCCAACTGACGGCGGCGCTTGGCGCCGCGGCGGTCGAAGCGGGCGTGACGCTGATCCAGCCGGACACAGTCGCCGGCTTTTCGCAGGCCGATCGCGCCGTGTCGGCGACCCTCGCCTCAGCTGAGGTGGTCGCGGCCGGGCTTCTGGTGGCCGCCGATGGCGTCCGCTCGCGGCTGCGCGAACAGGCCGGCATCCGCACGGCGGGATGGGACTATCCGCAGGTCGGCCTGGTGGCCACCATCGCCCATGACCGGCCGCATGAAGGCCGGGCCGAGGAGCACTTCCTGCCGGCCGGACCGTTCGCCGTCCTGCCGCTGCGCGGCAATCGTTCGTCGCTGGTGTGGACCGAACCGAAGAGCATTGCGGAACCTCTGCTCCAGGCCGCGGCGCCTGAGATCAACGCCGAGATCCTGAAGCGGATCGGCCATCATCTTGGCGCGGTACGCATCGAGGGAAGGCTGCAAGGCTTTCCACTCGGGCTTCGCGTCGCCCGCGAATTCGTCAGACCACGCTTCTGCCTGATCGGCGACGCCGCCCATGTCATTCATCCGTTGGCCGGACAGGGTCTCAATCTCGGCCTTCGCGATGCGGCGGCGCTGGCGGAGACGGTGATCGAGGCGCGACGGCTCGGCCTCGATTTTGGCGGCATCGACGTGCTCGAGCGCTACCAGGCTTGGCGGCGCTTCGACACGGCCGAAATGGGGGCGCTGACCGACGGGCTCAACCGGCTCTTCTCGAACGACAATCCGCTCCTACGCCTGATCCGCGATGTCGGGCTCGGTCTCGTCGACCGGATGCCACTGGTGAAGCGGATGATGATCGGCGAGGCGGCCGGACGCGGCAGCGAGACGCCGCGGCTGCTTCGCGGCGAGGCGATTTAGCTCTTCGCCGCCTTGAGTGCAGTGCGCATAATGTCCCGCGATCGCGCGAAATAATCGAGGAAGGCGGCGATCTCGGCGTCGGAGTAGCGCCCGGTCAATTCGGCGATTGCTTCGCTCATCGGCCGGTAATGCTCCCAGAGCCTGGCAAGGCCGTCCGGGCGGGCGGTGACGAATACCCGCCGGCGATCCTCGGCATCGCGCTCGCGCCTGGCGAAGCCAGCCCGTTCCAGCCTGTCGATGATCCCCGTGACGGCGCCTGATGTGAGCCCGGTTGCCTCGGCAAGTTCGCCGGCCGTCAGACGACCGCGCATGCTGACGATGTCGAGATATTCGAGATCGGAGCTGCCCAGGCCGAACTTCGCGGCGATCTCGGCGGAAAACATCTGGCCAAGGGCCGTCGCCTCGCGGATGACGCGGCTGAGTTGGTCCAGCGTTTCCTGGCGCGGAGATTCTTCTTGCATCTGCCCAATATGATATTAGCTTAGCGGTTAAGCAATATGGTTGCTAAGATATGTGGAGATATCACCATGGCAAACGCGACGCGGCAGATGACGCCCGAAGAGGAATGGAAATATGCCGAGCCGGCGATGCGCTGGTATGGCTGGGGCTCGCCCGTCGGCCTCGGGCTGTTTGTATTGCTGGCGTCGGGCGCCGTGGCGCTGATCCGGCTCGCCTTCGGCTAGTCTTCGAGCGGGCGTGCCTCATCGGGCAGCATGATCGGGATGCCGTTGCGGATCGGGTAGGCGAGCTTGGCGCCACGGCTGATCAGCTCCTGCTTCGCCCGATCATATTCCAGCGTTTCCTTGGTCAGCGGGCAGACCAGGATTTCCAGCAGCTTGGGATCGACTTCAACGCCCTCGCGGCCGGTCATTGCAGCCTCGGGCCCTGGCCATCATGGCCGAGCGAAATCTCGGTGAGCGCGACAAGGGTTTCCGCCCGCGTCTTGAGATCCGGCGCCTCGAGCAAAGCTTGCTTCTCGGCCGGCCCATAGGGCGCGATCATGGCGATGGCGTTGACGAGGGATTCGTTCGACGCGTTGTCGACGCTGTCCCAATCGGCTTCGAGATTGTTGGCGTCGAGATAGGCCCGAAACGCATCGATCAGAGAATCCCGGTCGACCTCCGCTTCGCCATGGACGGAGAAGTCGCCGGCAAAGGGTTCGGCCGTCACCTGACACAGGCGGAACGGCGTATCGGTCCAAACTTCCTTGACCACACGAAAGCGGGCGAGGCCGGTAAGCGTCACGAGATAGCGGCCGTCGTCGGTCTCGGAAAAGGCGGTGATACGGCCGGCGCAGCCGATGGAGCGCAGCGGGGGGCCGGAATCGCCGGAATCGCCCTTGCCCTCAAGCGGCTGAATCATGCCGATGATGCGGTCGCCGGCGAGCGCCGCGTCGATCATCGCAAGGTAGCGCGGCTCGAACACATTGAGCGGCATGTGCCCGCGTGGCAGCAGCAGCCCGCCTGACAACGGAAATACCGGAATGGTCTCCGGCAGTTGGTGGTTGAAGGCTTTCGATTTACGCATCGTTCCCATGGCGGAGGACCCAAGTCAGGAAAACAGAAGCGACGACAATTGACGCCGTGCGGCCAATGTCGCCTCGTCCTTCGGGCCCCACACATCGAAGAATTGCACCAATTGCTTGCGCGCCTGCCCATCGTTCCAGTCGCGATCCAGCTTGATGATCGTGAGAAGATTGTCGGCGGCGCTGGCGCGGTCGCCTTCCGCGTTGCTGACAAGGGCTAGATCGAAGCGGGCAGCGTGATCGGCGGGGTTGGCCTCGAGGCGTGCCATCAGCTCGTTCGGATCGCCGAGCGACAGCGTCTGCTCGGCGAGGTCGATTTCCGCCTGCACCGCCATAATGACCGGGTCGCCGGCTTTTACCGGCGGCGCCATCGCCAGCATCTGGCGGGCGCGCTCGATGTCACCGGCGGCGAGTGAAGCGCGGGCAAGGCCGGCCACGGCGCGCAGATTGCCGCTGTCGGCCTGGCGCACGGCGGCATAAAGCTCCGCGGCGCTTTGCACCGCGCCCGCGGCCAGGGCCACATCCGCTTCGGCAAGCACGTCGACAATGCCGGAAGCGCCGTCATCGGGACCAGCAAGCTTCTGGATGAACTCCTTGACGCGGCCTTCGGGCAACGCGCCGACGAAGCCGTCAACGGGCTTGCCGTCGACAAAGGCGATGACCGCCGGGATCGACTGAATACCGAGTTGGCCTGCTATCGACGGGTGATCGTCGATGTTCATTTTGGCCAGCTTCACCGCGCCCTTGGCGTCCTTGACGGCGCGCTCAATGATCGGCGACAGCGTGCGGCAGGGGCCGCACCAGGGAGCCCAGAAATCCACCAAAACGGGGCGACGGCGCGATTCCTCGAGGACGTCAGCGGCAAAGCCTTGCGTCGTGGTGTCGATAACCAAAGCACCGGTACCGCTGGCGTCGGCTTGACTGGGGTTCAGGGAGATTTCGTTCATTATCCGGGCGTCCCGCGAAACGGTTGTGGCACGGTCGATGAGGCCAAAATGGCCATTGGCCAATGACAATGCAATGGCCCGGCGCTGCGGCGGATGAGCTATTGCTTGAGGTGAAGGCCGACGCGAATCTCGTACCAGGCGAAGAGCGCCAGAACGACGGTCAGTCCGACGAGGACGCCGAGCGACGCCCAAAGCGAAGTATCGGCGATGCCCAGCATGCCGTAGCGGAAACCGTCGACGATATAGAACAAGGGGTTGGCGAGGGTGATGGGCTGCCAGAATTGCGGCAGGGCCTCGACCGAATAGAAGACGCCGCCGAGATAGACGAGCGGGGTCAGGACGAAGGTCGGGATGATGTTGATGCCGTCTATGCTCTGGGCGTGGAGGCCGTTGAGCAGGCCGCCCAGCGACAGGGCGGCGCTGGTAAGAAACAGGAACAGCAGCACAATTAAGACATTGTCGACATGGAAGCCGGCAAAGGCGACCGATACTGCAAAGACCAGGAGGCCGACGAGCACGCCGCGCACGATGCCGGAGGCGATGAAGCCGGCGACGATCACCCAGGGCGGCGTCGGCGACACCAGTAATTCATCGATATTGCGGGCGAAGAATTTGGACGAGAACACCACCGCGGCGACGTTGGAGAAGGAATTGGTGACGACCGCCAGCATGATCAGGCCGGGGATCACGAACTGGATAAAAGGCACGTCGCCGAACGAGCCGATGCGGTTGCCGAGGACGGTGCCGAAGATCAGGAAATAGAGGGTTGAGGTGACGATCGACGGCAGGAAAGTCTGCGGCCAGATGCGCATGATGCGCACGATGTCCTTGCGGACGATCGTGTAGAACGAAATCAGCGCTTCAAAGGGCGTCATTTGGCGGAGCCATTGTCGGCCGCCGTCAGGCGCATAAACACTTCCTCGAGCCGGCCCGCCTTGCCGCGCACGCGGCGAACGCCGATGCCGGCCGTTTCCAGGGCGACGATCGCTTCGCCGATGGCCTGGTCGCTCTCCAGCGCAATCTCGATCTCCGTCGGGTCGACGATCTTCGGCTGGTGGGCGGCAAGAATTTCGGCGGCGCGGGGCGCGTCCTCCCCGGTCAGATTGAGGACGATCGTCTCGCTCTGCAGCCGGCCCAAGATCTCGCGGATGGTGCCGGCAACAATGATCTCGCCGTGATTGATGATGGCGATGTGGCTGGCGAGTTGCTCGGCCTCCTCGAGGTAGTGCGTCGTCAGAAGGATGCTGGTGCCGCCGGCGGTCAGCTGACGCAGGAAGTCCCACATGCCGCGACGCAGCTCGACGTCGACGCCGGCGGTCGGCTCATCGAGGATGAGGAGGCTCGGCCGGTGGATCAGCGCACGCGCGATCATCAGCCGGCGCTTCATGCCGCCGGACAAGGTCCGTGACGGTTCGTTACGCTTGTCGAGAAGGCCAAGCTGGGCGAGCAGGGCGTCGGCGCGCGGAATGGCGATGCTGCGCGGAATGCCGTAGTAGCCCGCCTGGTTGACGACGATGTCGACCACCTTCTCGAAGATGTTGAAGTTGAGCTCCTGCGGGACCACGCCGATATGGCGCCGTGCCGACTGCGGGTGCGCGTCGATGTCCTCGCCGAAGACGGAAACCTTGCCGCCCGTCTTGTTGACCAGCCCGGTGACGATGCCGATGATCGTCGTCTTGCCGGCGCCGTTGGGGCCGAGAAGGCGAGGAAGTCGCCGCGCCGGCATCTCCAGCGAGACGCCGGAAAGCGCCTTCGTTCCGGTGCCGTAGGTTTTTTCTAGGCCGACAATCGACAGCGCCGGCTGATCGCTGCCGGCTGACCGCGCCGGCACGTTCCAATCCGGACCCGTCCAGTCCGGATGCGCGGTTGTCCGGTGCAGTCGTTCTTGCCGCCAGGGCTGACTTGGCCATGCCTTGTCGTTGCTTCGATTCGAGAAATTGGGGGCGGCACAGATAGCGCCGATCGGTCGCGAAGCAAAGGCGTCAGGCGGAGGCGGGCGGCGTTGCGGCGCCCAGGCGGGCGGCGTAGGGTTTCCACGGTTGGTGTGGATGGCTCGATTGGCGACAGTCGACGGATCAGACGAAGCGGGCGGTGGGGCGGTGGCGACAGTGTCGCGCCGGTCCGGCGCCGGCCCGATGCTTTGGGGCGCTGTGGGCGATCGTCGCGCATGATGCCGCCGCTTCGTCCGCCATTATGGCCGCGCCGTAGGCGGGCTGCTGGTGCGCTCTGTTGCTGCTATCGTCGTGCCGGCCGGCTTCAATGGCCTGTTCGGCCGGGCGCTGACGGTGCCTTACGACACCTATGTCAGCCTGTCGGATTATCTCATGCCGGGCTGCGTCGGGCTTGTGCTGCTCCTGACGGCCGTGCCGCTGATGGCGACGCTGCTGCGCGACCGCGACAACAATTCGATCCAGCTTCTCCTGGTGGCACCGCTGCCGGGATGGTTCCTCGTCTTCGGCCGGCTATCTCGCCGCGGCGCTTCTCGCCACGATTCAGGCTGCGGTATTCATAGTCATCGCCCGTCTTATCGGCAGCGAGATCGCGTGTCGCCGGCTGGCTGTTGGCGCTGCCGGCGGCGGTGATCGCAGCCTTCATGCTGGCCGCCGTGGCGTTCTTCCTGGTGCTGGTGATCCGGCGTCTGTGGCGCTTCTCGACGATGCTGTTGTTCGTCGTCCTGCCGGCCTTCCTTCTGTCGTCGTCGCTCTATCCGCTGTGGAAATTCACCGATTATGGGGCGGACTATCTCAACGTCGTGGCGGAGGCCAATCCGTTCACCCACGCGGTCGAATTGATCCGCTATGCCTCCGAAGGCCAGCTCGCGGTGACGAGCCTCCTGGTGGTCCTCGGCGTCGCCATGCTCGCCTTCGGGGCGACGATGATCGTGATCAGCCCGCGCTTCGGCTTGCTGACGCGGCGGCCGCGGCCCGGCGCTTGGGCCGAGCCGGTCACGGAATAGGCGCTATTCGGCGGCTTCGGCCTGCCAGCGCAGGATCGGCTTTCGCGCCGCCAGCGTCTCATCCAGACGGCGGCGGGGCGCCATGGTCGGCGCGGCCTTGAAGGCCTCGGCGGCCGTGCCCGATTTTGCCCGGGCCACCAAATCACGCAGTGTGGCGATGAACTGGTCGAGCGCCGCCATCAATTCGGACTCGGTCGGCTCGATCAACAGGGCGCCGTGGACGACGAGCGGGAAATACATCGTCATCGGATGGAAGCCCTCGTCGATCATGGCCTTGGCGAAATCGAGCGTTGTGACCCCGGTGCCTTCGAGGAAGTGATCGTCGAACAGAACCTCATGCATGCAGGGCCGGTCGCCGAAGGGCAGCGACATGACATCCGATAGGCCGGCGCGCACGTAGTTGGCGTTGAGCACAGCATCTTCCGACGCTTCACGAGCGCCGTCGGCGCCATGCGACAGCAGGTAGGCCATCGCCCGCACCCACATGCCCATCTGGCCGTGGAAGGCGGTAAGACGCCCGAGCGGCTTCTCGTCGCCGGTCGCTTCGGACTTGTCCTCGACCAGCACCGGATCGTTGCCCTCCATGCGGATGAAGGGGAGCGGTGCGTAGGGCGCGAGCGACTCTGACAGCACCACCGGGCCGGAGCCCGGACCGCCGCCGCCATGTGGCGTCGACAGCGTCTTGTGCAGATTGATGTGCATGGCGTCGATGCCGAAATCGCCCGGCCGCACCTTGCCGAGAATGGCGTTGAGGTTGGCGCCGTCGCAATAGAAATAGGCGCCGGCCTCGTGCACCGCCTTGGCGATCTCGATGACGTCGGGCTCAAACAACCCGCAGGTGTTGGGGTTGGTCAACATGATCGCGGCGACATGCGGGCCGAGCTTCGCGCGCACGGCGGCGACATCGACGGTGCCGTCGGTGCGAACGGGGATCGCCTCGACCTTGTAGCCGAGGAAGGCGGCGGTCGCCGGGTTGGTGCCATGCGCCGATTCCGGCGCCAGCACCGTGGTGCGCTGCTCGTCCTCGCCGCGGGCGATCAGGGCCGAGCGGATCGCCATCATGCCGCACAGCTCGCCATGCGCCCCAGCCTTGGGCGACAGGGTGATCGCCGACATGCCGGTCATCGCCATCAGCCAGCGCGACAGCTCCTGCATCAGCTCCAGGGCGCCGGGCACGGTCGAAACCGGCTGCAGCGGATGGATGTCGCCGAAGCCGGGGAGGCGCGCCATCTTCTCGTTGAGGCGCGCATTGTGCTTCATCGTGCAGGAGCCGAGGGGATAGACGCCCATATCGATGGCGTAATTCTGCTTCGACAGGCGAACGTAGTGGCGGAGCGCTTCAGGCTCTGACAGGCCGGCAAGCTGGAGCTTGGCCTTCCTTGCGTGCGAGCCGAGGCGTATCGCCGCCGTATCGGGCTCAGGCAGATCGACGCCGCTCTCATCGACATGGCCGACCTCGAACAGCAGCGGCTCTTCGATGGCGAGGCCGCGATTGCCGGTGAAGGTGGCTTGGCTGCCGAGCTCGGCGGTTTCGGCCTGGGTGGGACGGCCGACATTCAGCATGGGACAAGCTCCGTCAGAGCGGCGGCGAAACGCGCGATGTCGTCGTCGGTGGTGAGTTCCGTTGCGGCGACGACGATGAGGTCGGCGAGTTCCGGTCGGTCCGGCTCAAGGCGGCTCACGGGCAGGCCGCCCAGGATCTCGCGCTTGGCGAGGCTCTCGATGAGGAGTTCGGCGTTGCCGTCGACGCGGATGGTGAACTCGTTGAAGAAGGTGTCGTTGAGAACGGTGACGCCTTTGACCGCGCCAAGCGCTTCGGCAAGCTTCACCGCCTTGGCGTGATTGATCTTCGCCAGCCGCTCGAGGCCGGTGCCGCCGAGCAGAGGCGAGATGGATCGAGAAGGCGAGGGCGCACAGGCCCGAACTGGTGCAGATATTCGAGGTCGCCTTTTCGCGGCGGATATGCTGTTCGCGGGTCGAAAGCGTCAGCACGAAGCCGCGCTTGCCTTCGGCATCGACGGTCTGGCCGCACAGGCGCCCTGGCATCTGGCGGACGAATTTCTCGCGGGTGGCGAGGAGGCCGACATAGGGTCCGCCGAAAGTGAGCGGGTTGCCGAGCGACTGGCCTTCGGCGGCGACGATGTCGGCGCCCTGGGCTCCGGGCGGCTCGATGGCACCCAGCGCCATGATCTCGGTGACGACCGCGACCAGCAGCGCGCCCTTGGCGTGGCAGGCCTCGGCGATCGGGGCGAGGTCGATCAGCTCGCCGAAGAACGAGGGCGACTGGACGACGACGCAGGCGGTGTCGTCGTCGATGCCGCGAAATCAGATCTTCGGCCGATCCCGGGTTCGGCGGCAGGGCGTCGATCTGGCCGGACGACATCGCAGCCAGGGTCTCGATGACGTCGCGATATTGCGGATGAACGCCGCCGGAAAGCACGGCCTTGTGCCGGCGCGTCAGGCGGCGGGCCATCTGCACCGCCTCGGCGGCCGAGGTCGAGCCGTCATACATGCCGGCATTGGCGACATCCATGCCGGTCAGCGTCGCGACCTGGGTCTGGAATTCGAACAGGGTCTGCAGGGTGCCCTGGCTGATCTCGGGCTGGTACGGCGTGTATGC
Source organism: uncultured Alphaproteobacteria bacterium (assembly GCA_963732865.1). GTDB lineage: Bacteria > Pseudomonadota > Alphaproteobacteria > Rhizobiales > Kaistiaceae > JADLGL01. The sequence continues at coordinate 128,006 of CAVTBC010000004.1, forward strand.
CGTCAGAAATTCCGAGCGCTGGATCAGATGGTCGACGCTTGCCGGAATGTGATGGCGATAGGCGCCCGCCCCAACGAAAAAGGCCGAATCGCCAGCAGCAAGGTTGCGCTTGGCCATCCGGCCGAGAACGCGTTCTACCTCAAGCTCGCCCTTGCCGAGCGGCAGGTCGACGAGCCCCTCAAGCCGCGCCGCGGCCGGCACGTCGACGTAAAGGTCGTCGATAGAGGAAACGCCGATCTTGGCGAGCATCGCCGCGCGATCGGCTTCATTCTGCGGCAGGTAGCGCAAGGAGTGTCAGCTCCTCAATGACCGGCGCTCAGCCGGCGTCGTCGAGATGCGCCTTGTAGGCGTCGCCATCCATCAGCCCGTCGACTTCCCCGGGTTCGTCGAGCTTGAGGCGGAAAAACCAGCCGCCGTCCTCGGCGGTGCGGTTGACGAGGCCCGGATCGTCGCCGAGCGCGTCATTGACGGCGACGACTTCACCTGAGGCGGGGGCATAAACTTCGCTCGCCGCCTTCACGGATTCAACAACGGCGGCGATGTCGCCCTTCTTCAGCTTGCGCCCCACTTCCGGCAGCTCGACGAAGACGATGTCGCCAAGCTGTTCCTGGGCGTAGGCGGAAATGCCGATGGCGGCTTCGCCGTCCTCGGCCCGAATCCACTCATGTTCTTTGGTGTAATGCGTCGCCATAGCCCTCGGCTCGCTGGTTGTCGGTGATCAGGCTTTGCTTCGTCGATAATAGCGATGCGGCACAAAGGGAAGGGCGACGACGGTCGCAGTCAACATCCGTCCGCGCACTTCAATGTTCATGCGTTCGCCGAGATCGGCATATTCCGAGATGACATAGCCCATCGCGATCGGCGCATCGACGGTCGGCGCGAAGCCGCCCGAGGTCACCGTGCCAACAGGTTCGCCCGAAGCGGTAGAGATGGGCGCGCCCTCGCGCGCGGGCAAGCGGCCCTCGACGAGAAGGCCAACGCGTTGCCGGGCCGGGCCGTCGACGAGTTCGTCAAGGATGCGGTTGGCGCCGGGAAAGTCGCCGGCCATGCGCCGGTCCTTGCCGATGGCGAAGGCAAGGTCGGCCTCGACGGGCGTGGTCGTCTCATCGATGTCGTGGCCGTAGAGCGGCAGGCCAGCCTCGAGGCGCAGCGAGTCGCGGGCGCCCAGACCGATCGGCAAAACCTCCAATTCGCCCAGCAGCGCTCTGGCGATGCGGTCCGCGTCGGCGCCGTCGAGATAGATTTCGAAGCCGTCCTCGCCGGTATAGCCCGAGCGCGAGATGATGCAGTCGGCGCCGTCCATCTCGAACGGCGCGATGTCCATGAAGGAGAGGTCGGCCACCGGCGCGTGGCGGGCGAGAGCATCGGCGGCTTTCGGACCCTGCAAGGCCAGCATGGCGCGATCGGGGAACATCTGCAGCGTCACGCCGGCCGTCAGGCTGGTGCGGACGAAGGCGGCATCGACATCGACGCGGGCGGCGTTGAAGACGATGTTGAGCCCCGTCTCGCCCGCTTCGCCCGGAAGCCGCGCGACCATGATGTCGTCGACCATGGTGCCTTCATGCGTCAGCAGCATCGAATAGCGCATGCGGCCGGGCTTGAGCGTCGCGAAGTCGCCGGGCGTGACCGCTTCGAGCGCGGCGGCGGCGGCGGCGAAATCGGGTCCTTCCAGGCGCACCTGGCCCATATGCGAGACGTCGAAGAGGCCAGCCTCGGTCCGCGTCTGGCGATGCTCGGCGATGATACCGGTCGGATACTGCACCGGCATCGACCAGCCGGCGAACTCGACCATGCGGGCGCCAAGCTCACGGTGCAGCGCGTCGAGCGGCGTCTTCTTCAGGGTGTCGGTGGTCGTGTCGCTCAAGCGGCCCTCTCTACGTCGGGATCATAACCAAGGATCGCGGCCAGCCAGCGCTCGGCTTTCGCAACGGGCCAGGACTTCCGCGCCGCATAGTCCTCGATCTGGTCGCGGCCGATACGGCCGACGCCGAAATAGTGACTGTCGGGATGCGAGAAATAAAGCCCGCTGACGGAGGAAGGCGGCCACATCGCAAAGCTTTCGGTCAGACGGATGCCGGTTTCCGCCTCGGCGTCGAGGAGATTGAAAAGCGTGCGCTTCTCCGTGTGGTCGGGTTGCGCCGGATAGCCGGGCGCCGGGCGGATGCCCTGATATTTCTCCGCGATCAGATCTGACGGGGTGAGCGTTTCGCCGGGAACATAGGCCCAGAACTCCCGGCGCACGCGCTGATGCATCCGTTCGGCGAAGGCCTCGGCGAGGCGGTCGGCGAGCGATTGGGACAGGATCTTGGAATAATCGTCATTGGCCCGGCTGAAGCGTTCGGCGATCGCGTCCTCGCCGAAGCCGGTCGAGACAGCGAAGCCGCCGACGAAATCGGCAAGGCCGGTGTCGGCAGGCGCCACGAAATCGGCGAGGGCGACATGCTGGCGGCCGCCGCTGGCGCGCTCCATCTGCTGCCGCAGAGAGTACAGCGTGGCGCGGACATCGCTCCGACTGTCGTCGGCGTAGATCTCGATGTCGTCGGTGCTGGCGTTCGCCGGCCAGAAGCCGATGACGGCGTTCGCCGTCAGCCAGTTCTCGGCCACCATCTGCTTCAGCATCGCCTGCGCGTCGTTGAAGAGCGACGTCGCGGCCTCGCCATATTTCGGATTGTCGAGCAGGAGCGGATAGGTGCCGACCATCTCCCAGGCGGCAAAAAACGGCGTCCAGTCGATATAGGGAACCAGCTCGGCGATGGGATAGTCCTTGAAGATCTTGGTGCCGAGGAAGGCCGGGCGCGGCGGCGTGTAGCCCGTCCAATCGATGGCGAAGCGGTCCTTGCGCGCATCGGCGATCGACAGACGGCGCTTATCCGCCTGCGAGCGGCTGTGCTGCTCGATCAGCTTGACGTAGTCGGCCTCGACCTGACTGCGGAAGGCGTCGCGCTCCTCGCCCAGAAGATTGGAGGCGACGCCGACGGCGCGGCTGGCGTCGAGCACATGCACGGTCGCGCCGGCCTTATAGGTCGGGCTGATCTTCAGCGCCGTGTGGATGCGGCTGGTCGTGGCACCGCCGATCAGCAGCGGCAGCGTGAATCCGGCGCGCTCCATCTCGGTGGCGACGTTGACCATCTCGTCCAGCGACGGCGTGATCAGGCCTGAGAGGCCGATGATGTCGACCTTCCGCTCGCGCGCCGTCTCGAGGATCTGCTGCGCCGGCACCATGACGCCGAGGTCGATGACCTCGTAGTTGTTGCACTGCAGAACAATGCCGACGATGTTCTTGCCGATGTCGTGGACGTCGCCCTTGACCGTGGCGAGGAGGATCGTTCCGGCGGTGCTGTAGGTCTCGCCGGAGGCTTCCTTTTCCGCCTCCATATAGGGCTGCAGATAAGCGACGGCCTGCTTCATGACGCGCGCCGATTTGACCACCTGCGGCAGGAACATCTTGCCGGAACCGAACAGGTCGCCGACGACGTTCATGCCGGCCATTAGCGGGCCTTCGATGACGTCGAGCGTCTTCTCCGCAGCCTGGCGCGCCGCTTCGGTGTCGGCCTCGATGAAGTCGGTGATGCCAGCGACGAGGGCGTGTTCGAGACGCCTCCCGACCGGCCATTCGCGCCAGGCGAGGTCGACCTTCCGCTCGGCGCCGGAACCGCCCTTGTGGCGCTGCGCCGCTTCGAGCAGACGCTCGGTGGCATCCGGGCGGCGATTGAGGATGGCGTCTTCGCACAGCTCGCGCAGCTCGGGATCGATGTCGTCATAGACCGGCAGCGCGCCGGCATTGACGATCGCCATGTCCATGCCGGCCTTGATGGCGTGGAAGAGAAACACCGAGTGCATCGCGGCCCGCACCAGCTCGTTGCCGCGGAACGAGAAGGAGAGATTCGACAGACCGCCCGAGACATGCGCGTAGGGCAGGTTGGTCTTGATCCAGCGCGTCGCCTCGATGAAGTCGACGGCGTAATTGTTGTGCTCGGGGATGCCGGTGGCGATGGCGAAGATGTTGGGGTCGAAGATGATGTCTTCCGGCGGGAATCCGACCTCGTCGACGAGGATGCGATAGGCGCGAGCGCAGATGTCGATCTTGCGCTGATAGGTGTCGGCCTGGCCCTTTTCGTCGAAAGCCATGACGACGACGGCGGCGCCGTAGCGGCGGACCTTGCGGGCCACCGCGCGGAAGGCATCCTCGCCTTCCTTCATGGAGATCGAATTGACGATGGGCTTGCCCTGCACGCATTTCAGGCCGGCCTCGATCACCGACCATTTCGACGAATCGATCATGATCGGAACGCGGGCTATGTCCGGCTCCGCGGCGAGGAGGTTCAGGAACGTCGTCATGGCCTTCTCCGAATCGAGAAGGCCTTCGTCCATGTTGACGTCGAGGATCTGCGCGCCATTGGCGACCTGGTCGCGCGCGACGGCGAGCGCGGCGCTGTAGTCGCCGTCGGTGATCAGCTTCCGGAACCGGGCCGAGCCTGTGACATTGGTGCGCTCGCCGATATTGATGAAACTGGCGGCTGCGTTCATGAAGCCGCCGCGAAGGGTTCAAGCCCGGAAAGGCGCAGCCGGCGCTCCTTCGTCGGGATGGCGCGCGGCACCTGGCCCTTCACCGCGGCGGCGATGGCCGCGATGTGTTCGGGCGTCGTGCCGCAGCAGCCGCCGACGATGTTGACGAGGCCGGATTTGGCGAACTCGCCGATCGTCTTGGCCATATGCTCGGGCGTCTCGTCATACTGGCCGAGCTCATTGGGCAGGCCGGCATTCGGATAGGCGCAGACCAGCGTATCGGCCTCGCGCGAAATCTCGGCGAGATGCGGGCGCATGTCCTCGGCGCCGAGGGCGCAATTGAGGCCGACGGTAAAGGGCTGGGCGTGCTCGACGGAATCGAGAAGCGCGGTCGGCGTCTGGCCGGACAGCGTGCGGCCGGAGCGATCGGTGATCGTGCCGGAAATCATGATCGGCAGCTCGATGCCCTTCTCCTCGAACACTTCCTCGGCGGCGAAGATGCCGGCCTTCACGTTCAGCGTGTCGGTGATCGTCTCGAACAGAAGGAGGTCGGCGCCGCCGTCGACGAGGCCGCGGATGGCCTCGCCATAGGCCTCGCGCAGATCGTCGAAGCTGACATTGCGGGCGCCGGGATCGCTCACATTCGGCGACATGGAGGCAGTCTTGTTGGTCGGCCCCAGGGCGCCGGCGACGTAGCGCGGCTGATCGGGCGTCGCCACGGCGTCGCAGGCCTGGCGCGCCAGCGCGGCGCCGGCCCGGTTCAGCTCGTAGGCGATGTCGCTGAGGCCGTAATCGGCCTGCGCGATCCGCGTCGAGGAGAAGGTATTGCTGGTGATGATATCGGCGCCGGCCCGCAGATAGTTTTCGTGTATCGCCCGGATGATGTCGGGCTGGGTCAGATTGAGAAGATCGTTGTTGCCGCGCAAATCCTTCGGCCAGTCCTTGAAGCGCTCGCCGCGGAAGGCGGCCTCATCCAGGCGGTGCTGCTGGATCTGCGTCCCCATCGCGCCATCGATGACCAGAATACGGTGCGTCGCCGTCTCCTTGATCGAGGCGCGGGCATTGCGCTTCGGCAGGGTAACGGGCTCGACCTTTTCGACCGTGATGTTCATGGCGATGGTCTCCAACAGGTTTGCGCCGCCTACACAGTGGCCGGGCTGAGGCCAAGCGAGGCGAAAATCGAGGTAACGAGGGCGGCGCGGTTGAGCGTGTAGAAATGGATACGGCGGAAGCCGCGATCAATGAGGCCCCTGACCTGTGCGGCGGCGATCTCCGCGGCGAGCTGCTGCCGCCCCTCACTATCCTCTTCGTCTAATCGGCCGAAACCCTCGGCGATCCAAGCGGGCACCGATGTACCGGTTTTGGCCGCGAATTTCACCATTGTACTGAAGTTGTTGATGGGAAGCAGACCCGGCACGATCGGGATGGTGATCCCGGCGGCCCGGGCGCGTTCGACATAGGCCTCGAAGAGATCATTATCGAGAAAGAAGTGGGAAATCGCCTCATCCGCGCCGGCGTCGATCTTGCGCTTGAGAAGATCCAGATCGGCGTCATAGGAAGCGCTCTCCGGGTGCCGCTCGGGATAGGCGGCGACGGAAACGCCAAAATTGCCAATCCGGCAGATGGCAGCGACGAGGTCGGGTGATTCAGCGTAACCCTCGGGGTGCGCTTCGTATTTCGTGCCGAGACCGGTGGCCGGGTCGCCGCGCAGGGCGACCATGCGGCGCACGCCCATCTCCCAATAACCGCGAACGATCTCATCGATTTCCCGCCGCGACGCGCCCACGGTGGTGAGGTGTGCGGCGGGGGCGAGCGTGGTTTCGGTGAGCAGACGGCGGATCGTGGCGTGGGTGCGTTCGCGCGTCGAGCCGCCAGCCCCATAGGTGACGGAGACGAAGTCAGGCCGCAGTGGCGCCAGTTGCTCGATCGAATTCCACAGCGTTTCCTCCATCGCCTCGGTCTTGGGCGGGAAGAACTCAAAGGAAACAGAAATCCTGTCTCCGGCCGGGCCGGTGGTCTCCGACGTCACTGTGGTGCCTCCGAATGCAAAACGCGCCGCTAATGGCTCGGTCGGCGCAGCGGCAAAATAGGAGGATCGGGCGACCAATCAACCGTTGTGATGGAAGAATGCTGTCGCCGGTCGGCAGCTAGGCGAGGCGCACCACGTTGATCGCGTCATCATCGGGTGGGCCGTTGTCGGTGGCGATACGATTGCGACCGGCCTTTTTGGCCGAGTACAGCGCCCGGTCGGCGCGATCGATGAGATCGTGCAACGTTTCAAGGCGAGCGCCCGGAAGGGAGATGGCGACACCGGCGCTGACTGTGGCCTTCACCGGCTTGCCGTCGACCCACATTGCCGTTTCGGCGAAGGCGCGGCGGATGCGGTCGGCGATTGCGACCGCAGCGGCCTCGCTCACCGAGGGAAGGACAGCGAGGAATTCTTCCCCGCCGATGCGGCCAATAAGGTCGTGGGGACGGAGGCCAGCCAAAGCCGCCTCGGCGAAGCGCTGAAGCACCACATCACCAGTCTGGTGGCCAAAATTGTCGTTGACCGACTTGAACTTGTCGAGGTCGAAGAGAATGGCGGCGACCGGCGCGCCATCCCCCAACGTGTGCGCCATGAGCGGGGCCGCGGCAGCGGTCAATGCCCCGCGGGTAGACAGGCCGGTGAGATTGTCGGTGCTAGCGACGGCGGTCTGTTCGGCGACGGCGCGTTCCTTGACCAGGGCCATGAGGAACACTGCTGTGCCGACCACGAAGGCCATCGAAACGAAGTAGACGGGAAGGAAGGTGTTTCCCGTCGGCTGCACACCCAGGGTCTCCATCGGGATCACTGCGATCGCGGCGAAAGTCAGGGAGACGAGATCAAGGGCCAGAAGTACCAGCAAGGGCCGCCGGGCCGGGAGGCGTTCCGTCCGTTGCCAAAGCTCCCAAATGCAGTGGCCCAGATAGGCCGCGTTTAACGACAGGTAGATTGCGGCCCGGGGACCGAAGTCCCAGCCAGCTATCGGCGGCAGGTACGATATGACGGCCCAGAGGATCGCAGCGGCGCCAAGGCGAATGGCGGGGATCGGGCGGCGGTTGAATTTGACGATCGCGGCCCATTGCAGCGCACCGGTAACGCCGAGGCAAAGAAACGCGACCTCAATGTTGCTCTTCTCGAGCAGGAGTACGGTGCCCGCGGCCAGATACAGGTTCGATGCCGCCCAAAGGGCCGCCGTTGCGGTTGCTCCGGACTGGTAGCCAACAACCAGAAGCAGCCCACCGCTAAGCACGGCCAGGAAGGCCAGCAGCGTGAGAATGGTGTTGGTATCAAGAGACATGCGGCCGGGCTCCGGGCGCTATAGTACAGATGGCAGCATCTGCCGCAGCCGTTACCAATGCGTGTATCCGGGTGGAGAAACATCGCCGGTCGGCAGAAGGCCACCGGGAGAATGTGACGCTTTGCTGAGGCCGAACCTCGCTCGTGCTATGAAGAGCGGCGTGTTTTTCTGTAGGTCACGGGGCGATGTCTCAGTGAAAACGGAAGGCGATGGCGACGCAGGGCGGCGATAACGGTCAGGCCCGTTATCCGACGGGGACGGTTACGTTCCTATTCACGGATATTGAGGGCTCAACCCGGTTGGTGCAGGAACTCGGCGCAGCGGCCTGGACGCCGCTGCTTGAGCGCCACCGCGCGATCATGCGCGCCGCCATTACGGAAAACGGCGGTTGCGAGGTGCAGACGGAGGGCGATTCCTTCTTCGCCGTCTACACAAAGGCAGGCGAGGCGATCGCCTCAGCCGTACAGGGACAGAAGCAACTTGCCGCGGAGGCTTGGCCGAAGGGGGCAGCCATTCTGGTGCGGATGGGTCTGCACACGGGCGAGGGCGCGCTCGACGCCGATGACAGCTATGTCGGACCCGATGTCCACCGCGCGGCCCGCATTGCCGCGGCCGGGCATGGCGGGCAAGTGGTTCTGTCCGACACGGTGCGGGCGCTGGTCGCAAATGCGTTGCCGCAGGGCGTGACGATCATCGATCTGGGCGAGCATCGGCTCAAGGATCTGCGGGCCGAGCGGCTCAGCCAGCTCTGCATCACGGGCCTTCGCAACACTTTCCCGCCGCTCAAGGCGATCGACCGCAGCCCCAACAATCTGCCGACGCAGCTGACGTCTTTCGTCGGGCGCGAGAACGAACTGGCCGAGGCGGGAGCGCTGCTACAGCAGAGCCGCCTGCTGACCCTGACGGGCCCCGGCGGTACCGGCAAGACGCGGATGTCGCTGCAATTGGCGGCCGCCGAGGCGGACGCCTTTCCGGACGGCATCTGGTTTGTGCCGCTGGAACCGATACGCGACCGCGATCTGGTCGCACCGACCATCGCCCGGGTGCTGGGGATCGGCCTGAGTTCGGGTCGTGATCCGATCGATCTGGTCACCGAATGGATCGCCGACAGGAAGCTGCTGCTGGTGCTCGACAATTTCGAGCAGGTGATCGCGGCTGGCCCGGTGGCGTCCGACCTGCTTCGCGCCTGCCCAAACCTGAAGATCGTCTGCACCAGCCGCTCGGTTCTGCATGTCTCGGGCGAACAGGAATATCAGGTGCCGGGCCTCCCCTCGCCGCCCGATATCAGCCGCCTGACGCCAATGCAGCGCGAGGCGCTGCCGGACGAAGCGCTGCATCCGGCGGTCGCGGCGCTCAACCAATATGAGGCGGTCCGCCTTTTCATTGCGCGGGCCATCGCGGTCCGTCCGGGGTTTGCCGTCACCAATGAGAACGCGCCTGCGGTCGCCCAGATCTGCGCTCGCCTGCACGGCATGCCTCTGGCGATCGAACTCGCAGCCGCGAGGACGAAGCTATTGTCGCCGCAGCAGATTCTCGACCGGCTGGAGCATCAGCTCGCCTTGCTGACGTCGGGCTCCCGCGATCTGCCGGAGCGACAGCAGACGCTGCGCGGGGCGATCGCGTGGAGCTATGATCTCCTCGACGAACGCTGCAAGGCGCTGATCTTGCGGCTCGCTGTCTTCAATGGCGGCTGGGACATCGAGGCCGCCGAAGCGGTGGCGGGCGACGATGATACGATCGGCGACGTCCTCGACGGCCTCGCCGCCCTGGTCGATCAGAGCCTGGTGCGCCAGGAAGAAATGGCTGGAGCGCCGCGCTTCGAAATGTTCCCGACCATCCGCGAGTTTCTCGTCGAGGAACTGCAGCAGCGCGATCATCTCGACGCCGTGTCGGAGCGCCATGCGGCGTTCTATCTGATGCTTGCGGAAGAGGCCGCGCCGAAGCTGCATGGCGACGAGCAGCGTCAGTGGATGGACCGTCTCGAGCGCGAGCATGACAATCTGCGCGCGGCGCTCGACTGGGCGGCGGCCAAGCCCGATCCGGACATGGCGGTTCGTCTCGCCTTCGCGCTTTGGCGGTTCTGGCAGCAGCGCGGCTATCTCACCGAGGCACGGCACCGGCTGGAGGCACTTCTTGCGCTGAATTGGGATCTTCCCGACGTTCTGGCGGCGCGGCTGCTGGAGGCGGCGGGCGGCGTTGCTTATTGGCAGGCCGACCATCCGGGCGCGATGGGCCACTATGCGGCGGCGCTCAAGATCTGGCGGGGGCTCGGCGAGAAGAAGGAAATCGCCAATGCGCTCTACAATTACACTTACGCCGATGCCATTCCGACCATCCGCAGCGGCGTCCGCTTGACGGCCAAACAGACCGCCGACAGCCTGGCGAGGAGCGACGAGGCATTGGCATTGTTTCGCGAAGTCGGCGATTCGTCGGGCGAGGCAAACATCATGTGGACGCTCGGCACGATCTACCATTTCACCGGCGATTTCGAACGCGGCCGGGATTGGTTCGAACAGGCCCGCACGCGCTTCAAGCAGGCCGGTCAGCGCACGATGGAAGGTTGGGCACTGCACATGATGACCTTACCGCTGCTCAAGCTGAACCGGATTGATGAAGCGGCCAAGGCCGGCCGGAGGGCGCTGCAAATCTTCCATGCCTCAGGCGATCTGCCCGGCGTTGCGATGGTCCTGCGCAATCTGTCCGCGATGGAGATTGCATTGCACAATGACAGAAAAGCAGGACGGCTGTTTGGCGCCGCAGAAAAGTTGCTGGTCTCAACCGGCGCCGGATTGACGGCTTATCTCGATGAAGTCTTCGAGGATCGCGATCCGCGAAAGCTTCTCGGCGAGCCCGACCTGGCAGCTTTCGCCAAGGAAGGGGCGGCGATGCCGCTCGATGATATCGTCGCCTACGCGTTGGAAGAGACGCCGCAAAATGCCTAACGGTTCGGCAGCGATGCTGTTGCGCGCCAAGCATTTATCGGTCTAGCCTCAGTCCGTGGCACGCGGAAGGCCCTCCTATTGAGGGATATCAGCCGGGTTTCTCGGCTGATCAATAAGAATAACTGTTATCCGGACCTGGCACGTTTCAGTGCCGGGGGCCGCGATTGTTCGAGCCCGCATGGTCCTTGTCGGGCGATCGGGTCGGTTAGCCGGCGGAGGCCACGCCGCCGCGCATTCAAGGAGATAGAGAATGGCCTTTTCGATGAAGAAAGCCGTGGTCATCGCCGTGTCAGGCGCGGTGGTCGCGTTTGCCGGCGTGGCGATCGCACAAGAACAATTCATCACCGTTGGAACCGGCGGCGTCACGGGCGTCTATTACCCTGCCGGCGGCGCCATCTGTCGCGAGGTCAACGCAGTACGCACCGAAACCGGTATCCGGTGCTCGGCGGAATCGACGGGCGGCTCGGTGTTCAACGTCAACGCCATCCGCAGCGGCGATCTTGATTTCGGCATCGCCCAGTCGGACGTCCAATACAACGCCTATAACGGCCTGGATGCGTTCGCCGATGCCGGACCATTCGAGGGGCTGCGCTTCGTCTTCTCGCTTCATGCGGAGCCCTTCACAGTCGTGGTGCGCGCCAATTCGGGGATCGAGACGTTTGAGGATCTCCTCGGCAAGCGGGTCAATGTCGGCAACCCCGGCTCGGGCCAGCGGGCGACGATGGAACTGGTGATGTCGCGCTATGGCTGGACCATGGACGACTTCGCGCTCGCCTCTGAACTGCCATCGCGCGAACAGGCGCAGGCGCTGTGCGACAATCAGATCGACGCCTTCGTCTTCACCGTCGGCCACCCGTCTGCGGCGATCTCGGAGCCGGTGGCGACCTGCGACGCACGCCTCATCAATGTCGACGGCGATGTCATCGCCGCTCTGGTCGATGAGTTCCCCTACTACTTCTGGGCGACGATCCCGGCCGGCATGTACAACAACACCGAGGACATCACGACCTTCGGCGTGGGCGCCACGTTCGTTACGTCGGCCGATACGCCGGACGACGTCGTCTACACTGTGGTGAAGTCGGTTTTCGACAATTTCGATAACTTCGTGTCCCTGCATCCGGCCTTTGCCGCACTGACGCCCGAGGGTATGGCGACCAACGGCCAATCGGCCCCGATCCATCCCGGCGCCTTGCGCTACTTCGAAGAGGCCGGCCTCCGATAGGAGCGCCGGTCACCAGCACAATCTCCCCGGGGCGTCTGTTGCGCTCCGGGGTCTTCGCTTCCCGCTACTGAGGCAGTTGCGATGGCCGAGCCGGGCGAAAGCGCGTCGGACACCGACATGGCTGCCAATCCGGCAGCTGTCGAGACGGGCGCGCGCGTCCCGGTCGGTAGCACGCGAAAGATCATCGCGGGCGCGGCGATCGCCTGGTCGTTGTTCCAATTGTGGATCGCCTCGCCGATCCCGTTCTCGCTCGATTTCCTGATCATCAGCCAGACGCAGGCGCGGCCGGTTCATCTCGCCTTCGCGATGTTCCTCGCCTTCATGTCGTTCCCGGGCGTCGTTCACACGGCCCGCCGCGTGCCGTTCTTTGCCGCCTTCTGGCTGGTCGGCGCGATTGGCCTCGCCATCTATTCGGTCACCGTCCTTGTCAGCGACAATAGCGGTTACTGGCCGATCTTCGCGGCGATGGCCGCGGTCTGCGCGACCATCGCCTGGATGGCCTACCGGCCGAAGCGGCTCGACCGGGTGCCGCGCATCGATTGGCTCCTGGCGTTGCTCGCCGCCGCCAGTGCCGCCTATCTCTTCGTCTTTTTCAACACGCTGGCGCTGCGGCCGGGCGCGCCGCATTTCATCGATCTCTTCGTCGCCGGCGTCGGCATGGTCGTGCTGCTGGAGGCAACGCGGCGCACGCTCGGCCCGGCTCTGACGATCATCGCGCTGGCGATGCTCTTCTACGGCTTTGCCGGCCGCATCATGCCGGAGTTGATCTCGCATGGCGGCTTGTCGTTCAGCCGGGTGATGTCGCAGCAATGGCTCGGCAATGAGGGGGTGTTCGGCATCGCCCTCGGCGTCTCGACCAGCTTCGTCTTCATGTTCGTGCTGTTCGGGGCGCTGCTCGAGCGGGCCGGCGCCGGGCATTATTTCATCCAGCTCTCATTCGCGCTGCTCGGCCATCTGCGCGGCGGACCCGCCAAGGCCGCCGTCGTGTCGTCGGGTCTGACGGGGCTCGTCTCCGGCTCGTCGATCGCCAATGTCGTGACGACCGGCACCTTCACCATTCCGCTGATGAAGCGCGTCGGCTACAGCGCCGTGAAGGCCGGAGCATTCGAAGTCGCCGCCTCGGTCAACGGCCAGATCATGCCGCCGATCATGGGGGCGGCGGCGTTCCTCATCGCCGAATATGTCGGCATTCCCTACACCGAGGTGATCCTCCACGCCTTCGTCCCGGCGGTCGCCACCTATGTGGCGCTGTTCTATATCGTCCATATCGAGGCGATGAAGGCCGGGATCGAGGGCCTGCCGCGGCGGACGATCCGCCCCGTGACGGTGCGGCTGCTGCGCGCCGGCATCGGCATTTCCGGCTTTCTCATCATTGCCAATCTCATCTATTGGGCGATCAGCTGGATCAAGGACTGGCTGGGCGACGCGGCCAGTCCGGTGCTGGCGGTTCTCCTCGTCGCCGCCTATGTCGGGTTGCTGGCTTGGCGCGCCCGCTTTGCGGACCTGCCGCCCGACGATCCGGAAGCCGAAGTGCAGCTTCCCGATGCCTTCGAAGTTGCCCGCACCGGCCTGCATTTCGTGCTGCCGATCATCGTGCTGGTCTGGTGCCTGATGGTGGAGCGGCTGTCGCCGGGCCTCTCCGCCTTCTGGGCGATCCTGCCGCTCATCATGATCCTGACGACGCAGGACGCGATTACCGCCTTTTTCCGCGGCGAGACGGCGCTCGGCCGGCATCTGGTGAACGGCATTCGGGCGCTGGGCGAGGGCCTGCGCAACGGTGCGATGAACATGGTCGGCGTGGCGGTGGCGACGGCCACGGCCGGCATCGTTGTTGCCACCGTCGCCACGACGCCGCTCGGGCTCGGCATGACGGAGGTTGTCGAGGCCCTCGCCGGCGGCAGCCTCCTCGTCATGCTCCTCCTGACCGCCGTGTTCTGCCTCATTCTCGGCATGGGCCTGCCGACGACGGCGAACTACATCATCGTGGCGACGCTGATGGCGCCGGTCATTGTCCAGCTTGCTGCGGCGAACGGGCTCGCGGTGCCGCTGCTCGCGGCGCATCTCTTCGTCTTTTACTTCGGCCTCATGGCGGATGTGACGCCGCCGGTCGGCCTCGCCTCCTATGCCGCCGCGGCGATCTCCAAGGCCTCGCCGATCGCGACCGGCGTGCAGGCATTTCGCTACGAAATTCGCACAGCGCTGCTGCCGTTCATCTTCATCTTCAACACGCAGCTCATCCTCATCGGCATCGACAATTTCTTTCACGGGGCGCTGACGATCCTCGCCGCCGTCTTGGCGATGCTGATGTTTGTTGCGGCGACGCAGAACTGGTTTCTCGTCAAGAGCCGGCTGTGGGAATCGGCGGTGCTGCTCGCGGCTTGCTTCACTCTGCTGCGGCCCGGCGTGTGGATGGACATGATCGCCCCGGAATTGCTGTCGCGCCCGCCGTCGGATCTTGCTGCCATCGTCGAGCCGCTGCCGGCCGGAACCAGTGTCGAGCTGCGCTTCACCGGGACCAATATGGACGGCGAGCCAATCTCGCATACGGCCCTGCTGACACTGGGGTCGGGCGCGAACCCGGCGCTCCGTTTCGGCGCGGCGGGGATGGGCCTCTTCGCCGCCGGCGACAGCTACCAGGTCACCTATGTCGCGCCACGGGGCGAAGCCGACAGCTACGGCCTCGAAACCGGTATGATCATTGCCGAAGTCTTCGTCGCCAATCCCGACCGGCCGCCGAAAGAGCTGTTCTTCATCCCGGCGCTGGTGGCCATCGGGCTGATCTATTGGTGGCAGCGGCGGCGACGCGACGGGTCGCCCGTCGCCGCCTGAGTGGGCACTATTTGGTCGGCGGCGGCGGTGTCGGTTCGCCGGTGGGCGCCGGTGTTACGGTGACAAGTGCCCCGGAAACGGTGACATTCGCCGCGATCAGCTGCGGCTCGCCGTCGCCGGTGGGGTTCCAGTAGACGTCATATGGCGCCGGACCCAACAGGAGCGGCAGGTCGGACCTGCCTATCGTCCAGTTGCGGTAGTTGTCGGTGTCGGGCGGGTCGCCGGCAAAGACGACACCCCACCAGCCACCGGGCCCGATCGGATCGACGCCGTCCGTCGGCGGCTCCAGCTGAATGCCGCCATTGGCGCGGATGATGCGCTGCGGTTCCACACTGGCGCGGGTCAAGGTGACTCCAAACTGGGCGCCGCCGCGAGCGATGGTCAGGGCGACGTCGGTAGCCGATGGCCCGCGCAGGAGCGCGACCGCGTCGGCGAGCGCCATGCCCACAATCGATTGTCCGTCAACCGCGATGATCAAATCACCCGGCTGAATTGTCGAGGCTTCGGCCGGACCGCCGGGGATCGCGCGCACGATGGCAACGCCGTCATCCTGGCCGGTGACCTCAAGGCCGACGCCGGCAAAAATCGGTTCGATCGTCTCGGTTCCGACCCAAATCGGCGGAACGTCGTCAGTGTCGTCGTTCTCGTAGAGGAAGTCATATTGGCCCGGCGGCAGGAAGATCGAATTGCCTGTCGTGGTCTGGTTGATCATGGAATACGAGGTCGCCGTCGAAACAATGGCGCCAAACCAGGCGTGACCGGCGACCGGTCGCGGCGCCCAATCGGCCAGCTCGAGCGTGGCCCCGGTGGCGGCGCGGACTTCGGTCATCGCCCCGGCAGCGACGACGACATTGGCAGAAATCAAAAGCGGTTCCAGCGTCGCGTTCTGGACCCAATAGACATTGTAGGTGCCGGCCGGAAACGGGGCGCTGGCGTCGTGGATGACGGTCGGCGCCTTGCCGAGGCCCTGACCGGAGGGCACAGCGATCCATCCGCCGTCGGGCCCCCATCCGCCGAGCCAGTCTGCCGCGCTGACAGTAATCCCCTGCGCCGGTTGCGCCGATGCCGGTACGGCACTGATGGCGGCTGACAGAATGAACGCAGCGGCAGCGGCGGTCCGGAGGGCGATCTTGCGCATGGGCGTGGCTCCTCGTGGCACGATTGGGCGCATCTTCTCCGCTCGAAGCGATGCGGTCAAATGGCGACGAAAGAGCCCCGTTCGCGGGGGCGAACGGGGCAGGTAGCGGGAGGAGGGAGGAGACTGCAGACCGGGGCGGCGGCGAGGTTGCCTCGCCGCCGAAGGGGAAGCGCCTAGTAGTAGAGCGGCGCGCCGTAGATGCAGGCGGAGTAGGCGTTGTTGTATTCCGCCTGCCATTGCGGCTGGCCGATGACCGCGCCGGCGCCAAGGCCGACAGTGCCGCCAACGATCGCACCGGCGATCGGTGTACCGAAGAAGAAGCCACCGGCGAGAGCGCCGACGCCAGCGCCGATCAGACCACCGGCGCCGATGCGGACACCGCGATTGCCGGCATGGGCATTGGCGACGTCGCGGGCATAGCTGTCGCACATCTGGCTGGTGCGGACGACCGGCGCCGGCGCCGGGGTGACGTAATAGGCCGAAGCGGTGGCGGTGGTGGCGGCGATGACGCCGGCGGTGAGCGTGGCGGCGAGAAGGGTCTTGGTGATGTTCATGGTCGTGTCCTCAGATTGTGGCCGCGGCGGCGGCCGGTTGTGCGAATTCAGTGATCGCTTTTTGCCAAAGCGCCGCTGAACCAACCCTGAGGCGGTCGTTATCTTCCGTTCAGATTGGCGAAAGCGCCCATTTCCCGTGGAAAAGCTGGCTTCCAAAGGCTCGTGGAGCAGCCTATTTCTTGGGAGCAGATGTCCGAGGCGGCCAGACTTGCGGGAACATGCCGGGCTCGATCGTGCCGTCGCATTCATCCTGGGCGTAGAACGCCAACAGTCTGAAGCCGTAATCCACCCATTGCCAGACGCCGGACGTGCCGCAATCGGCGAGGCCGCGGCCTTTGTAGAAGCTGGTGAGCGTCAAGGTGCTGTCGTCAAAGGTTGGGTTGAAGAGCTGGTCGACGCCCATCCAGCCATAGGGGCCGTAATAGTCTGCGAAGAGGAGCCGGGAGTAGGTGTCCTGGCCCTCATTGCCGACATAGAAAGTGTAGCTGAAATTGTATGCCCCGGCGGCGCAGGGAACCATGTAGAGGACGAAGCCGTTGGCGAGGCGATAGACCGTCCAGTCGTCGCCATGGACAAGCTCGTCAAGCGGCTCGCACATCGGCTCGTCGGCGTGCTGTGCCAGAAGCGTCGGCGGTAGCTCGGTCGGCAGGCCGGGCGATTGTGCCAGCGCCGGTGCGGCGATCAGTGTGCTCGTGAAAGCGAACGTAAGTATCCGAGCGGTCTTGCCCATGGTGATGTCTCCGGTACGGCGAACAGTGTAACTGAACGCCGCCTGCCGCCGCACCGGAAACAACGCGGCGGCTACTGGGGCAATGGCGTGACGAAGTCGCGCCAGATGTAGCCTCGCGTTCCGTCATACTCGACCTCGCACCAGGGATCGCAGGCGAAGACTTGCAGGGCGGTGCCGGCGGGGACAACGGCGACGACAGGCGTCGCATTGTCCGGCCCGGTATGCATGTTCACCCAGGTCGTGGTCGTGCCCGTCGTCGCCCCGGCGACTGTGCCGGCGGTTGGCGCCGCGGCCGGATCTACGGTCGTCCCAGCGGAGGCCGGATCGGTGATCGGCACGAGCGGGCCGCCTTCGCCCGTTCCGGCATCTTCCGCCACGAGCGGAGCGGCGGTTTCGGTGGGTGTCCCGGTGGCTGCCGCCGCCTCGGGAGCCGGCGCGGTCGTCGCCGGATCGGCTGCTGGCGGTGTGGTTGTCTCCGTCGCGACGACGGGGTCGCCCGCCGGGGTGACGGTTTCGGTGGTGATGGCCGGCGGTCCGCCCTCGGTAACGGCGTCGCCGCGATCGGCGACCAGAGGAGTCGGTGCCTCCGCCGCTTCCGCAATGGCGGCACCGGTCTCCAACGCTTGGATGCCCGAAGCTGCACGAGCGGCGGGATCCAATGCCGCAGTTTCCGGCGGAGCGGTTTCGGGCGCGGGCGAGGTGAGCGCGCCCGTCGACGCGACGGCCAAGCCGCCGTCCAGCGTCACGATCGGATCGCGGCCGATCTGAACGAAGGCGTAGGCGCCGCCCGCCGCGATCAGGAGCAGGATCATCGAGATCGTCACATAGCCGGGGGACCGCGATGCAGGCCGTGAACGGGCGACCTCGATCGCCGGGCCGGTGCGCACTTCGAGTTCGTCGGTGTGCCAGAAGCGGGCGCTCGGCGGCGGCTCCGCCGCAAAGGGGTCCGCGCTGTCCGCGATGTCCGAGGATGACTGGTCGAGGGGCGCTTCGTCGGCGAATGTTTCGGGTTCGGCTGCTGGCTCCGGTTCTCGTTCGGCCAGAGGGAAACCCGTATCGGCGAGATAGTCGAAGGCAGGCGGGTCGTCATCCTCCATTTCGGCAAAGTCGCCATGGAGGATGCGTTCAAGTTCGTCGATCAGGCTGCTTGAGGCGTCGACAAACTCGGCCCCGGATTCGGTCGGTGTCGGAGACAGATCATCGGCCTCCAGTTCCGGGAAGTCTGGCTCTTCCGGCTCGGGCGAGAACTCATTTTCCGGCGTTGGCAGTTCTGCCGAATTCGGCCAGTTGCCTCAATGTATAGCGTGATGGCCGCATGGCCTTGGTCTGTTCGGGAATGATCATCTGGCGGGACGCTCCACTAACTCGACACCGCCGGGTCAGACCGAGAGGAAACGGCATGCTTGCGCTCTCCGCAAGCAGCAACCGTCCCGCCTTGTCCCTCCCACGGCGTACGCGCCCCCCGACCCCTGGGCTTGTTTTCCGCCGCTTTCGCGCCAGGCCATTTATGAGGGCGAATGTGGTCGGTAATGGCCGACAATGGGGCGGAGAAAAGGCAATCGGAACGGGACTTACGCCGCCGCCGTCACGCCGATCACATCGGCGCCTGATTTGATGGATAGAGATGGCGTTATCCGCCAAGCAGCTTTCCGCTCTTGCGGATAGTTGACTCGAAGTCCACTCTGAGAATTGCGGCCTCAGCCGCGTCAAAAAAAGTTCCGCGCAGCGAGGGGGACAGACGAATGAAGCCGGCGTTGATACTGGTTGGTGCCGACAAGGGTGGCGTCGGCAAGACGACCGTCAGTCGGGTCCTGCTCGACTATCTCGCGGAACGCGGCGTTGCCGCACGGGCGTTCGATACCGAAGCGCCGCGCGGCACGCTAGAGCGCTTCTATCCCGACATCACCGAAGTGGTGAATATCACCCACACCAGCGATCAGATGCGGATCATCGATACGCTCGGCGAGGGTGATGCGAAGGTGACGCTGGTCGATGTCCGCGCCGGGCAGTTGAGCGCGATCCTGGGGGCGCTTGAGGAATTCGGCTTCCTCGAAGCGGCCAAGGAGGGCGAGTTCAACTTCCTCCTTTTCCACATTCTCGGCTCGTCCATCGCCTCGCTCGAGGAGATTGCCGAGACGTCGCCCTACGCCGCCGATGCGCACTATTTCCTGGTCAAGAACTACACGAGCGATGGCACCTATTTCGAATGGGAGCCGGATACCTATGCCAGCTATTTCGATCAGGTGAAGAGCGCGACCGACGTCACCATCCCGAAGCTCAACGATCTTGCTTATGAGCAGGTGGATCTGGACGGCGTGCCGTTCTCCGAATTCGTCGAAGACAAGGCCAATTCCTTCGTGTTGCGCGGCTATGTGCGCAGCTGGCTGCAGGGGATCATTGCCGAGTTTGACGATGTCGGGCTGTTGCGGGCCCTGACCGGACGCGGCAAGGCGGCGCGGAAACGCTAGCGCCTCAGCGGCTCTTGCCGACTTCGTCGAGCGCGCGCAAGCGCTCGAGCAGCATCTCAGAGATTTCCTCCAGACGCGTCATGGTGGGGCTTTCCGGCGGTTTCGGCGCGGCCGTCGGGACGTCGATCTTCCGCGCCGGAGCGGCGCGTCCGAAAGCGCCGCCAATGGCCGCGTCGTCCAGTTGCGACGTCACATTCTGCCGCCAAGTCCGGACATAGCCGCGCAGGACGAAGGAATTCGCCTCGTCGCGGACGAAGCGTGAGAAGGGGACGCCAGCAAGGTCGATCGCCTCATAGGCAAGCTCGTTGAGCTTAGGAATGATCAATTCGGTCGCATTCTTGGCGCGCGCGAAATAAGAGCGCGAGGTCTCCGGGTTCCATTCGAAATAGGTCCCCTCGCTGACGTAGTTCTTGACGAGATAGTAGCGGGCGTCGGTGACGAAGGGCGCGATCTCGGCAATCTCCTCCAGCGAGGCGATGGACGAGCCGAGAATATGGAAGACGAGGAAATCGAACCGCCCTTCGCGGGCGGCATCGAGGAAGCCGAACTCGCGCAGGGAACCAAGGATCGTGCGCAGATGGCCGGCGCGGACATCGACGAGGCTGACCTTTGCCTCCTCCTCGTCGAGTGTATCGAAAATGCGCATTTGGTCCGACGTCCGGGTGATGTCCACCACTTCGGTGATGTCGGGATAGAAGCGCGCGAGCGTGCCGCGCGGCGCTTCGGTATCGAAGGCGCGGGTCGGCAGCGAACGCTCGGCCAGATAATCGAGCAGAACACGGCTCACCGTCGTTTTGCCGACGCCGCCCTTGTCGGCTCCGACCAGGATCAAAGCCGGTCTCATTGCCATGTCTTCGACATCGTCAAACGCGTCGCCAGCAATCCGTTCCGCCCCTTGCCGCAAGAGTGAACCCGCCGGCGGCCGACCGCAAGCGTGCCGTCCATCGACGCCGATGGCAGGCCATCGCCGCTGACCTTGAGGCGAGAAATAGGGCGGTCGCTGGCCGACAATAAGGCGGAAAGGAGAGGATCAACCGAACAGACGCCGCTCAGCCTCGCTTCACCACGGCGTCCAACTCTTTCAGCTGCGCCAGCAGGGCCGGCATGTCGTCGAGGCGGATCATGGTGTCGCCGTCCGAGGGCGCGTGTTCGGGGTCCTGATGCGTTTCGATGAAGATGCCGGAGACGCCCACCGCTGCTGCGGCGCGGGCGACGATCGGCGCGTATTGACGCTCGCCGCCCTCAGCCCCTGGCTCGCGCACGGAGTGGGTGGCATCGAAGATCACCGGCACGCCGAGGCGGGCCATGATCGGCAGCGACCGCATGTCGGCGACGAGGTTGTTGTAGCCGAAGCTCGCGCCACGCTCGGTGAGCATGATTTCGCGGCAACCGCCGGCAACCAGCTTGTCGACCACATGCTTCATGTCCTGCGGCGCGACGAACTGGCCTTTCTTGACGTTCACCGGCTTGCCTGTCGCGGCTGCGGCGAGAAGGAGATCGGTCTGGCGGCAGAGGAAGGCCGGGATCTGGAGGACGTCGACGACATCGGCGACTTCCGCGCACTGGTCGGGCAGGTGCACGTCGGTGATGATGGGCACACCGAGCTCGCGCCGCAGATCGGCGAAGATCGGCAGCGCCTGCTCGAGCCCGATACCGCGCGCGCCGGTGATGGCGGTTCGGTTGGCCTTGTCGAAGGATGTCTTGTAGACGAAGCCGAGGCCGAGCGCCTCCGTCATCTCCTTCAGCCGCCCCGCCATATCGAAGGCGTGGTCGCGGCTTTCCAGCTGACACGGGCCGGCGATGATCGCGAGCGGCAGATCGTTGCCGAAGCGGACGTCGCCAATGGCGACATGGGCATGCGGGCGAAGGGCGGCGTTGGCTGTCATGTCGCGGCTGTTCTCCGGGCTATTGCAAGGCTAGGCAATCTTCGATCGGAAGGTAAGGCGCGCCGGCCGTACATAAGACGCTTTCCTCGGCGGTCGAATAAATGTCGACACCGGCCGCTGCAAGTTGTTCGCGATATTCGGCGAAGATCGCAGTGTGCCGCTCACGGAACGGCTCCGCCTCGAGCGTCTCGCGCGGGGTCTGGAGCGCAGCGCGAAGAACGTCATAAGTGGTGTAGCTGTGGTCCCGATCGATGTCCGGATACTCCTTGAGAATCTCGAGATCCTGTTCGATCAGGCGCCGGCTCTCATCGTCATAGTCGTAGAAATGGGCGGCATTTTCCTGCTCGACGCCGACGAAGACGACGCGCCGCGCGCCGAGAATGAAGGCGAGATGGGTCGCCGCGAGCGCGACATTGCGCATCGTGTAGATGAAGGGCAGGTCTGGGCTGAGGCGTTTGTGGAGGCGGTCGCCAAGGGCGAAGCGCCGTCTCAGAAGCGGCAGCAGAAAATCGAGAAGCGCAGGCTCGTCCACCAGACGCATATGAAGATGAACTGCCTGTTCGGTTCGCGCCCGGGCCAGGATGTGATGGTCGACATAGGCCGAGATGAAGTAGCGCGGCTTCACCTTGTATTGGGTGAGGTTGACGCCGATCGTCGGCCTCCGGGACAATTCGTCAAGTATCGTCTCAGGCAAACGGGCGAGCTGCGGCCCGGCGCCGACGATGAAGACGGTCGATCCCGCTTCGCGATCATTGAGATCGAGGTAGTTCACTGATGTATGCCCCAGCCAAGCCCAAAGTCCCCTTAATGCCAAGCTTAGCCAGCCGAACGTCGAGGGCGTCAATCTCCCGAGGGGACCATCTGGCATGAATGTGATCGCCGTCATTCCAGCGCGTGGCGGATCGAAGGGCGTTCCGCGCAAGTCGATCCGGCCGGTGAACGGCGCTCCCCTGATCGTCTATCCGATCCGGGCGGCGCTGGCGGCCAGCCGCGTCGATGCCGTCGTCGTCACCACCGACGATGACGAGATTGCGGAGATTGCTGCTGACGCAGGGGCGGAAGTCGTTCGTCGGCCGGCCGAACTCGCCGTCGATTCGATCATGCCCGAGCCTGCGATCATTCATGTGCTCGACAGCAGGCAGGCCGGAGGCCACACGGATCCGGATATCACCGTCCTCGTGCAGACGACAGCGCCGCTGGTGGAGAGCCGAGCCGAGGACTGCTCGCGGGGGCCGACAGCGCCTTCGCCGCCGCACCCTTTCCGTATTTCCTCTGGCGTGAGGGCGACGACGGGACGGCCGTCGCCGTCAATCATGACCAAACCGTTCGCCTGCCGCGGCAGGATTTGCCGCCGCAATATCTTGAGGCGGGTTCGGTCTATGCGATGAAGACGCAAGGACTACGTGCGCATCGCCATCGCTTCTTCGGTCGCGTTGCCGTTTACGGCGTCCCACGCTGGCGCGTGGTCGAGATCGACGACAAGGACGACATCGCATTGCCGCGGAAGCGCTGTTGGCGCAGCGGGCAGCTAGCGTTTGAAATAGCTGGAGGCGGCGAGGCCGAGCAGCGCGACAATGGCGATTGTCGCCGACAGCCAAGGCTCCCACATCGCCGATAACAATACGAGCAGGGCGGCGGCGACGGCGATGCCGGCCTGCGTGCGATCGGAAATCTGGCGCATCTCTTCTTTCTTGTGAGCGCGTTGTCGTCGCCCAGTAGGCCGGGCGTTTCGGCCGCGTCAAGCAGATCGACCGGCGGCGCTCTCTGCTTTGGTCGCGCTCTCGGCGGCCCGGCCAAGCATCAGTTCGCGCTCGCGTGCGTTTCGCGTCAGCGACGCCGAGCGTTCGAATTCGCGGCGGGCTTCGGCGTGCCGGTCGAGCTTGGCGAGGAGATCGCCGCGCACCGCCGGCAAGAGATGGTAGTCGGCGAGTTTCGGATCGTCCTTGATGGCATCGACGATCGCCAGCGCCGGCCCGGGGCCGAAGGCCATGCCGACGGCGACAGCGCGGTTCAGCTCGATGATTGGTGAGGGCGTGCGCAGCGACAACGCCATGTAGAGCGCGGCGATCCGGCCCCAATCCGTCTCCTCCGCCGTGACGGCGCGGGCATGACAAGCGGCGATCGCCGCCTGCAAGGCATATGGCCCATCGGCGCCGCCGAGCGCCTCGGTGCGGGCAAGCGCCGCCAGGCCCCGGCGGATCGCCAGCTGATTCCAGCGCGAGCGGTCCTGATCGAGCAGCAGGATCGCCGCGCCGTCGGGACCTATGCGGGCGCCAGTGCGCGAGGTCTGTATTTCCATGAGGGCCAGGAGGGCGTGCACTTCGGCCTCGCCGGGCGTCAGCGCGGCGAGAATGCGCCCGAGCCGGAGCGCTTCTTCGCATAGCTGCGGGCGCATCCAGTCATCGCCGGCCGTGGCCGAGTAGCCTTCGTTGAAGATGAGGTAGATGACCTGCAGCACGGAGGCGAGGCGGCCGGTGCGCTCGGCCCCGCGCGGCACTTCGAAGGCGACACCCGCCTCGGCGAGCGTGCGTTTGGCGCGGACGATGCGCTGCGCCATGGTGGTTTCGGTGGCGAGAAAGGCGCGGGCGATCTCGACGGTGGAAAGGCCGGCGACGACCCGCAGCGTCAAGGCAATACGGGCCTCGGTCGTCAGCACCGGATGACAGGCGGTGAAGACGAGGCTGAGCACATCATCGCCGATATCGTCGTCGAGCATATCCTCGATGCCGTCGCCGGATCGCTCCTGCTCCTCCTCCAGATCGCGCGCCAGCTCGGCATGCTTCCGCTCCAGCATCTGGTTGCGGCGGAAGAGATCGAGGGCGCGGTGCTTGGCGGTCGCCATCAGCCAGGCGCCCGGCCGATCTGGTACGCCGGACTGCGGCCAGGTGGCGAGCGCGGAGACCAGCGCTTCCTGAGCCAGTTCCTCGGCAAGGCCGACATCGCGCGTCATCCGGGCGAGGCCGGCGATCAGGCGGGAGGCCTCGATGCGCCAGACCGCGTCGATCGTGCTTTGGATGTTCGATGCCGTCACGATGCCCGTTTAGGGCATCGTGACGGTATCGTCACGACCTCGCTGACTGTAGGCCCTGGCCTTTGTGGCGCCGCCTAGACGTTCCAGTCCGCCGGCGGGGCTTCCATGTACTGGCGGACCTCGACGGTCATATCGACGCCTGGCCAGTATTTGGTGTGGAGATCGAGGAACCGGCGCACCCAGTCGAGTGCTTCGGCCTTGGTCTTGGTCTCGTAGACGGCGAAACCGCCGATGACTTCCTTGCCTTCGGCAAACGGGCCGTCGGTGACTTCGATCTGCGCCATTGCGGAGATGTACCTCGGCGCCGGCCTCGGTCGGCATGAGGCCGCCCGATTCGACCATCACGCCAGCTTTCTCGGCGTCGATGCCGAGCTGCGTGATCCCGTCGAACAGCTCCTTCGGGGGCATGCGCTGCCCCTCCTTGATCTTCACCATCGTCATGAATTTCATCGTCGTGTCTCCTCACTGCGGGTTCCGGCGAGGCCCGGAGCAGATATCGCGAACCCTCGCTCATCATGACGACGAACGAGGGTCCACGAAATCGACAGGGTCGGTCGATTTTTTCCTAGCGGCGCTCGGCGAGGCCCGATGCGGCGCGCATCTCATCTTCCTGTGCGCGCAGTTCCGGTGAGAACTCTTCGCCGAAATCCTCGGTCTCGAAGATCTGGCGGAGCTCGATCTCCGTGCCGGAATCGACGGGGAACGGCGCCCGCTTCATCCATTCGACCGCCTCTTCCTTGGACTTCGCCTGGATGATCCAGAAGCCGGCGACGAGCTCCTTGGTCTCGGCAAAGGGGCCGTCGATGACGGTCTTCTTGCCCTCGCCAAAGCGGATCCGGGCGCCCTTGGAACTCGCTTGCAGGCCTTCGCCGGCGAGCATGACGCCGGCCTTCACGAGCTCCTCATTGTATTTGCCCATCGCGGTCAGGTCAGCCTCGGGCGGCATGACGCCGGCTTCGCTTTCGGGAGTGGCCTTCACCATCACCATGAATCGCATCGTCTTTCTCCTTTGCTGGCCAAGGCCGGCGACGCTAAATGCGCCGCCTCAAAAGCCCTGGTCCTGCCATCACGACGAGCGGCACATCAATGGTTCGACATTTTTCGCGTGTCTTTATTGCGGATCAAGCCATCCCGACGTGATCGGCGGCGTTCTCCGGCGCCGGAGCGCGGTGCGGTTGCTGCCTTATGGTGAGCGCCGCGGTGAGGGCCGCGATTACTGCAATGCCGGCCGCCACGAGGAAGGCGAGATGCAAGCCGTTAAGGAAGGCATCAAGTTGCTCCTGCGGCGAGGCGGTGGCCGACGTCGTCGCCTTGCTGGCGAAGATGGCGCCCATCAGCGCCACGCCAAGGGCGCCGCCGACCTGCCGGAAGGTGTTGAGCATGCCAGAGCCGACACCGGATTTCTCGACCGGAACCGCGCCCATCGCCGCCGCTGTCATGGGCGACATGGTGCTCGCCATGCCGACGCCGCCGAGGATCGTGCCGGGTAGCAGGCTCCAGAAGGTGGAATCGACGCCGAGCCGCGAGAACACGAACAGTGAGATGGTGACGCAGATCAACCCGCCGGTCATCAGCCAGCGCGCGCCAACACGGTCCGAAAGGCGACCGGCGGCAGGAGCGATGAAGATGATGAGGCCGGTCATCGGCAGGAAGGCTGCGCCGGCCTGAACCGGCGAGTATCCAAGGACGTTCTGCATGAACAGAGACAGGAAGAAGAAGACGCCGAACATCGCCAGGAACAGCATCATCGCGACGATGTTGGCGCCGAGGAAGGTCGGATTGCGGAACAGCTTCAGATCGAACATCGGCAGTCGCTGCCGCGCCTCGATCACGGCGAAGGCTATCAGCGCGATTGCGGCAAGTGCGAACAGGAGCAGGATCGACGTCGAGCCCCAGCCGTAATTGTTGCCTTCGATCAGGGCGAAGACGAGCGCGAACAGACCGATACCCGAACTGAGAAGGCCGGGAA
Source organism: uncultured Alphaproteobacteria bacterium (assembly GCA_963732865.1). GTDB lineage: Bacteria > Pseudomonadota > Alphaproteobacteria > Rhizobiales > Kaistiaceae > JADLGL01. The sequence continues at coordinate 154,604 of CAVTBC010000004.1, forward strand.
TGTCGAGATGCTGCTCGTGCGATGTGTCGCGCGATTCCTGGATGATGAGGACCGCCGCGACGAGACCGATAATACCGACCGGGATGTTGACGTAGAAGATCCAGTTCCAGGCAATGTTCTCGGTGATAAGGCCGCCGACCAGCGGGCCGATGGCGAGGGCAAGGGCCGATACGCCAGCCCAGATGCCGAACGCCGTGCCGCGCTGCTGCGGGGGGAAGGCGGCGGTGATGAGCGACAGGGTCGCCGGCATCATGAAGGCCGCGCCGACGCCCTGAACGACGCGGGCGGTAATCAGGAGTTCCGGTCCGCTTGCCAGACCGCAGGCGAGCGAGGAAAGCGTGAAGATCACGAGGCCGATCATGAAGATCAGGCGACGTCCATACATGTCGGCAAGCTTGCCGCCGGACAGCATGAGTACGGCGAAACTCAGCGCATAACCGGTGACGATCCACTCGAGCTCCCTGACTTCGATGCCGAGGTCGCGCTGGATCGCCGGCAGGGCGACATTGACGACTGTGTTGTCGAGCATGATCATGAAAAGAGCGAAGGCAACCGCAATCAGCGTCCACCATTTGCGATTGCCGTCGTGGACCATTTGAGCGTTCATGTGGGAAAACCTTGGGTGGGCCGGGGCCAGTCTGTTGGGCGCGGCCGGAAAAAACGTAAGCCAGATGGCACTGACGCCTCCTGATTGCAACGCGTGGCGGGGAGACCTGCCATGCATTGTGAACGAACGGACGCCTTAGCCACCGCCTTTTGCGGTGCATCAATTTTGCATCGATTTCGACGTGCTTGTGTTCCATTGGCGTGAAAAAGTCGCTGTTCGGCGGCGCTGCTCTGGGGGGGATCACAATGTCGGTTGGCAGGATTTTCGCAGCGATCTTCGGCGTCCTCTTCGCCCCCGCGGCGATCGGGCTTCTGGTCGGCGGCGTCGCATTGATTGTGGCGTTCGGCACCAGCCGGGACGCAGGAGGCTATTTCACCAGCCCGGTCTACGATCTGCGGACGGACAGCTATGCGCTGACCTCCGATCGGATCGACCTCGCGCCGCATAGCGCGGATTGGTGGCCGTCCAATCTTGGTTCGGTACGGTTCACCATCAGTTCGATGGACGGCACCGCCGTCTTCCTCGGCGTCGGGCCGACCGGCGATGTCGAGCGATATCTCGATAATGTCGCCCAGGCGCGGATCGACAGCGTGCGGGTTCACCCCAACGAAATCACCTTCGACGAAGTCGGCGGTGGCGCACCCGCCTCGCCCCCGGCCAATCTCGCCTTCTGGGTCCTCGGTGCGACGACGTCGGACAATCAGACCACGACCTGGGATGTCGAACGGGGCGCGTGGAGCATCGTCATCATGAATGCCGACGCCTCCGCCGGCGTTCACGTCACGGCTCAGTTCGGGATCAGAATCGGAATCCTGCTCGGTGTCGCTATCGGCATGGTCATCGCCAGCGTGGTGATGGGTGGCCTCAGCGCCGGCCTGCTGGTCTTCGCCTTCGGCGGCGGCCGGCACATGGCGCCGCTGTCGCCGGCAAGCGCTTCAACTGCCGCGTCGTCGCGCGGATTCACCGCCTATCCCGTGCTGGTCGAGGGCCGGATCGATGAACCGCTCAGCCGATGGATGTGGCTGATCAAGTGGTTCCTGGCGATCCCGCACTACATCATCCTCACCTTCCTGTGGATGGCCTTCGGCGTCCTGACCTTCATTGCCTTCTTTGCGATCCTGTTCACCGGCCGCTATCCGCGCGCGCTGTTTGATTTCAATGTCGGCGTGATGCGCTGGACATGGCGGGTCGTCTTCTATGCCACCAGTGTTCTGGCGACGGACCGCTATCCGCCTTTCGCACTCGCCGACGACCCGACCTATCCGGCCCGGCTCGACGTCGCCTATCCGGAACAGCTGTCGCGCGGGCTGGTGCTGGTGAAGTGGTGGCTGCTGGCGATTCCGCATTATCTGATCGTCGGCCTGTTCACGAGCGGTCTCATCTGGTGGACGACGAATTTTGGCGAAGGTAATCGAATCCTCGACTTCGGCGGCGGCCTGATCGGCGTCTTGGCGCTGGTGGCGGCGGTGCTGTTGCTGTTCACCGCGCGCTATCCGAGGCCGCTCTTCGATCTCCTGATGGGCCTCAATCGCTGGGTGTTCCGCGTTGGCGTCTATGCGGCGCTGATGCGCGACGAATATCCGCCCTTCCGCCTCGACATCGGCGGCGGCGAGCCAGTACCGCTCGGGACCGACAACGAGCCACCAGCGGCCGCGTCGCCACCGAACCGCTGAGTGCGCTAGACGACCGCGCCGAAGAGCGCGCCGATACCAGCCGTGACGGCCATGGCCACGGCGCCCCAGAAGGTGACGCGGATGGCGGCCCGGCCGATATTGGCGCCGCCGGCGCGGGCGCCGAGCGCGCCTAGGCCTGCGAGGCTCACCAGCGTCACGACCGCGACGACCGGCGTCAACAGGCTCTGCGATGAGACGATGACGGCGGCGAGAGGCAGAGCCGCTCCGACAGCGAAGGAGGCGGCGGAGGAGAACGCCGCCTGAACCGGCCGCGCGGTGCTGACTTCGGAAATGCCAAGTTCATCGCGCGCGTGAGCGCCGAGGGCGTCATGCGCCATCAACTGTTCGGCGACCTGGCTGGCAAGATCGGGGTCGAGGCCGCGCCCGACATAGATGCCGGCGAGTTCCTGATGTTCGGCGACGGGGTCCTCCGCGAGTTCCTTGCGCTCGCGGTCTAGATCGGCGGCCTCGGTGTCGGCCTGGGAGCTGACGGAGACGTATTCGCCCGCGGCCATCGACATGGCGCCGGCGACAAGGCCGGCGATGCCGGCGACGAGCACCTCGCTTCGCCCCGAAGACGCGCTGGCGACGCCGACGATCAGGCTCGCAGTCGAGACAATGCCGTCATTGGCGCCGAGCACAGCCGCCCGCATCCAGCCGATGCGGTTGATGAGATGCGCCTCACGATGCACGGAACGTGGCATTCGGGCGCTGTCCCCTCTGTCTGTGGCGTTCCGTCCGCTTAGGCGGCCCGGACGCGGATGGTGGTCGGAATCTCGACGCCGATCTCGAGCGTCGAAACCGAACGCCCGGGGTTCATCTTGACCTGCACCTTATCAGGCTCGACCGTGATGTGCTTGCGGATGGCGGCGAGAATATCCTCGCGCAAAACCGCGACGAGATCGGAGCGGCCGGTGGCCGTCCGCTCGTGCGCCAGCAGGATCTGCAGCCGGTCGCGGGCGACCGTGGCAGAGCCCTTGCGGGCGAAGAAGTTCAACAGGCTCATGCCGCCCACCGTCCGAAGATCTTGTTGAACAGCGGCCGGCGGTCCTGCGGCACGATCAGATCGACGGCTTCGCCTGTGAGCCGCTTGGCCGCGTCGGCATAGCCGCGCGCTGCGGCGCTCAGTGGCTTGGACATCGTGATCGGGATGCCGAGATTGGAGGCCTGCAGAACGTCGCGGCTTTCGGGGATGACGCCGAGAAGCGGCACGGAGAGAATCTCCAGAACTTCGTCGATCGACAGCATCTCGCCGCGGGCGACGCGCTGGGCGTCGAAGCGGGTGATGAGCAGGAGCTTCTCCACCCATTCGCCGCGCTCAGCCCGTTCCGTCTTGGAATCGAGCAGACCGATGATGCGATCCGAATCGCGAACCGAGGAAACCTCGGGATTGGTGACGATGACTGCGAGATCGGCATGGCGCATGGCCATGGTGGCGCCGCTCTCAATGCCGGCCGGGCTGTCGCAGATCACCCAGTCGAAGCGCTCGCGCAGCTCGCCGATCACCTTCTCGACGCCCGCGGCGGTCAACGCCTCCTTATCGCGCGTCTGCGATGCCGGCAGTAGCCAAAGATTCTCGCAGCGCTTGTCGCGGATCAGAGCTTGGGGGAGCTTGGCGTCGCCGTTGATGACATTGACGATGTCAAAGACGACGCGCCGCTCGGCGCCCAGAACCAGATCGAGATTGCGCAGGCCGACGTCGAAATCGACGACGACCACCTGTTGTCCGGCTTCGGCGAGCGCGGCGCCGAGCGACGCCGTCGTGGTCGTCTTGCCGACGCCTCCCTTGCCCGAAGTCACCACCATTACGTTCGACATTTTTGGCCTCGTTCCTGTCAGTTAAGTTCCGCCATTGAGATTGCTTCGCCGCGAAGCCGTGCCTGGATTGCCCGTCCGCGCAGACGAGAGGGCATCTCGTCCGCGGTCTGGTAGAGGCCGTTGATGGCGATCAGTTCGGCTTCGAGCTTCGAGCAGAAGACGCGCGCATCGGCGTTGCCGATGGTGCCGGCAATGGCTCTTCCGCGCAGTGCGCCGTAAACGTGGATCGAGCCGCCGGCGACGATCTCGGCGCCGGAGGCGACCGAGCCGACGACGGTGACGTCGCTGTGGTAGTAGATCGACTGACCGGAACGCACCGGCCGGTCGATCAGCAGGACTTCGGGCTCAGGCGCGTGATCGGCGACGGTGGCGACGGCCTGCTTCGGCTTGCCGGTCAGTTCCAGGACGCCGGAATTGCGTGTGCCGGAAACGACGGGCGGCAGATCCGGACCGAGCTTGTTGCCGGCGACGCCCTCGATCGCCATGACGCGGATGCCGCGTTCGCCAAGCTGGTCGATGACGGCGCGCAGATCGCTGCCTTCTGCCGCCAATTGCGCCGCATCGAGGATAATCGGGCGGCCGGTGAAGAAGCCCGGCGAGCCCTGAATGAGGCCGTCAAGCTCGCGAAACCAGACCGCCAAGGGCGGTTCAGGGGCCATGGCCATGGCGAGGACGGAACGGCCGAGAAGCCGGAAAGACTGGTGTTGCATGAGCGGAAACGCGACCTGAGTTCGAGATTCACTCCGGTCTCTGGCTTCCTACGCTTATGGTTAACAAATCCTTAATTGCTGCGATTTGCACAGGCCTTTGCGACGCGCCGATGCTGATTGTCGCCGCCGCTCAGAAGCAAGCCTCAAGGTTGTGCTCGATCGGCAGATTGACGCCTTCGCTATAAGTGACGGCAAGATCCAGGGCGTCCTCGAAATCCTTCTCGGCGAGCATTTCATATTTGACCCCGTCAGGCAGGGGGATTGAGCGCTTCGACGACGATTGTTGCCGCGAGTTCCTCAAGCGTCAGGTTCCGGCCTTCCTCGGCGACGCTGCAGCTCCGAAATCTTGCCTGCCTATCGTTTGGGCGCCGCGGCCAATTTCGCCGGGCGCTGGCGCATTCGCAAACACGCAGAAGGGCATAGTTTCCGCCATTTCCGGACTGGCATCCCGATTGCATACAATTTCGCTAGCCAGGTGACGTCGCATTTTGCCAAGACGCCGCTGCCTAACGATGGAGCAGTCGATGCCGTTCAAGCCAAGACCTTCTCGCCGTGACGTACTTCGCACCGGCGCCGCCATTGGAGCGGTGTCGGCGCTGGCCCCCCTCGGGCTTACGCGCGCCTTCGCCCAATCGGGCCTGACCGTGGGCTTCATCTATGTCGGCGCCCGTGACGACTATGGCTACAATCAGTCGCATGCCGAGGGCGCGGCCGCGATCAAATCGATCCCGGGGGTCACCGTCACCGAAGAAGAGAATGTGCCGGAGACCGAGGCGGTGCAGCGGTCGATGGAATCGATGATCAATCTCGACGGCGCGCAGCTCTTGTTCCCGACTTCGTTCGGCTATTTCGATCCGCACATGCTGGCGGTGGCGCAGCGCTATCCGGACGTTCAGTTTCGTCATTGCGGCGGCCTTTGGACCGACGCCAACCCGCCGAACACCGGCTCCTATTTCGGCTATATCGGCATGGGCCAGTATCTCAACGGCATCGTCGCCGGCCATATGAGCAAGACGAAGCGCATCGGTTTCGTCGCGGCCAAACCGATCCCGCAGGTGCTGCTCAACATCAACTCCTTCGCGCTCGGCGCGCGCAGCGTCGATCCCACGATCCAGTGCCAGGTGATCTTCACCGGCGAGTGGTCGCTGGCCGTCCGTGAAGCCGAGGCCACCAACGCACTCATCGACCAGGGCGCCGATGTCATCACGATGCATGTCGACGGTCCGAAGGTGACGGTGGAAACCGCGGCCGGCCGCGGCGCCTATGTCTGCGGCTATCATGCGAGCCAGGCGCCGCTCGCGCCGGACCTCTACCTCACCGGCGCGGAGTGGAACTGGTCGCAGGTCTACACTGACTTCGTCACGGAGATGCTCAATGGCGAACCGCTGCCGAACTTCGTGCGCGGCGGTCTGGCTGAGGGCTTCGTCAAGATGAGCCCGTATGGTCCGGCGGTGACGCCCGAGGCGATCGCCAATGCCGATGCAGTGAAGGCGGAGATCATGGCCGGCGGCTATTCGGTGATCAAAGGCCCGCTCAACGACAACCAGGGCAATCTCGTCGTTCCGGCGGGCACCGCCTATGTCGAAACGGCGATCGAGCTCGAGAGTATGGATTACCTCGTCGAAGGCGTTCTCGGTTCCACCAGCTGACGCGGGGACGGCCATGGTCCAACTCGTCGACACCGGTGATGCGATCCCCTCGCCCCCGCGGGCGAGGGGGAGAAGCGTGCTCGACTGGTTCGGCCGACGGGCTGAGGGGATCGTCATCCCGGTCGCCGCGATCCTCGTCGGCCTGGTCCTCTTCGGCATCTTCATCTTCGTCATCGGGAAGGATCCGTTCCAGCTCTTCAAGCTGATGTATACGGGCGGCTTCGGGTCAGCCTTCTCGATCAACAACGCGCTCTCCCGCGCGGCGCCGCTGCTTCTTGCGGCGCTGTGCGTGGCGCTGCCGGCCCGGCTTGGGCTGGTCATCATCGGCGGTGAAGGCGCGATCGTTCTAGGTGGTCTTGCCGCCGCCGCGATCGCGCCGCCACTGGCCGGGCTGCCAGGGTGGGTCGGCATTCCGCTGATGGGCATCGCCGGCGCTCTCGCCGGCGGCATCTGGATCGGCGCGGTCGGCGCGCTCCGCTACTACCGGGGCGTCAACGAGACGATCGCCAGCCTGCTGATGGCCTACATCGCCATCGCGATCATGAACCATCTCGTCGAGGGGCCGCTGCGCGATCCGGCGAGCCTCAACAAGCCATCGACATTGCCAATCCCCGATGCATGGCGCGTCGGCGACATCCCCGGCATGGACGTGCAATGGGGCCTCGTCGTCGGCGTCATCGGCTGCATCATCGCGTGGATCCTCATCGACCGGACGACGTGGGGATTCTCAGCGCGCATCGCTGGTGGCAATGTCCGCGCCGCTCAGATCCAGGGCCTCCCGGTCGGCAAGCTGATCCTCGGCTTCACCGCGCTGGGCGGCGCCTTCGCCGGCCTCGCGGGTATGTTCGAAGTCTCGGCCGTCCAGGGCAGCGCCAACGCCTCGCTGGTCGCCGGCTATGGCTATACCGGCATCCTGATTGCGTTTCTGGCGCGGCAGAACCCGCTGGCGATCATCCCCTTCGCCATCATTCTCGGCGGCATCGAAGCGAGCAACGGGCTCATCCAGCGGCGCATGGAACTGCCCGACGCGACCGTCGACGTGTTCGAAGGCATCCTCTTCGTGGTGATCCTCTTGAGCGAGACGTTCTACGGCCGGTTCAAGATCTTCAATCCCGAAAAACGCGGAGCGAAGTGATGGAAAGCGATCTGGGTTGGTGGGGCGTTCCGATCGGCATTCTCGGCGGCGCGATCCGTGTGTCGACGCCTTTCCTCTTCGTCATCTCTCGGCGAGACGATCACCGAGAAAAGCGGGCGCATCAATCTCGGGCTCGAGGGCACCCTCGTCTTCGGTGCGATGATCGGCTACGCGGTCGCGTATCTCACCGGTTCGGCCTGGGTCGGCGTGCTCGCGGGCGGCGCCTGCGGCGCGGTGTTCGGCGCGTTCCATGGTTGGATCTGCAAATTCCCGCGCGTCAACGACATCGCCATCGGCATCGCGCTGATGCTGTTCGGCACCGGCATCGCGTTCTTCTTCGGCAAGCCCTACATCCAGCCCGTCGCGCCCGATTTGCCGGCGATCCCGCTCGGCTGGTGGTCGAACATCCCGCAGGTCGAGGCGGCGCTGCGCATCAACGTTCTCTTCCCGGTCGGCATCGTCGCTGCGATCGGCCTGTGGTGGGCGTTCAAGAACACCCGCATCGGGCTCATCGTCCGCACCGTCGGCGACAGCGCCGATGCGGCGCGTGCGCTCGGCTACAACGTCAATCGCGTGCGCCTCCTGGCGACAGCGACGGGCGGCGTCCTCGCCGGCATCGCCGGGTCGTATCTGTCGCTCTATTACCCCGGCAGCTGGAATGAAGGCATCTCCTCCGGCCAGGGCCTGATGGCCGTGGCGCTCGTCATCTTCGCGCGGTGGAATCCGCTGGCCTGCGTTGCTGCTGCGCTGCTCTTCGGCGGCGCGGGAGCGCTCGGTCCGGCGCTGCAATCGGTCGGCGTGACGCATGGCTACTATCTCTTCTACGCTGCGCCTTACGTGCTGACGCTCGGCATCATGATCCTCACCTCGTCGAAGAACCGGGCGCTGTCCGGAGCGCCGGGCGAATTGTCGATCACGCGGTAGGGGGAGGCGGCAATGAACGGTCTTGGCGGTCTCAACAAATCGGCGAACGGCGTCGTTATCGGCCTCGTGCAGCTGCAACTGCCGAACGTCGTCACCAAGGATGACCTTGCGGCGCAGACCGAGAAGATCGTCGCCATGGTCGGCAAGGCGCGCCGCAATCTCGGCACCATGGATCTCGTCGTCTTCCCGGAATATTCGCTGCACGGCCTCTCGATGGACACCAATCCGGAGATCATGTGCTCGCTCGACGGCCCCGAGGTGGCGGCGTTCAAGCGCGCCTGTGCCGACAATCACATCTGGGGCTGCTTCTCCATCATGGAGCTCAATCCCGGCGGCATGCCGTACAATTCCGGCATCGTCATCGACGATAGCGGCGAGATCCGTCTCTACTATCGCAAGCTTCATCCCTGGGTGCCGGTCGAGCCATGGGAGCCGGGCGACATCGGCATTCCGGTGATCGACGGGCCGAAGGGCTGCAAGCTCGCGCTCATCATCTGCCATGACGGCATGTTCCCGGAGATGGCGCGCGAGTGCGCCTATAAGGGCGCCGAGATCATGCTGCGCACCGCGGGCTACACCGCGCCGATCCGCGAGTCGTGGCGCTTCACCAATCAGGCGAACGCCTTCTCCAACCTCATGGTCACCGCCAATGTCTGCATGTGCGGATCGGACGGCACGTTCAATTCCATGGGCGAGGGGATGATCTGCGATTTCGACGGCTCGATCATCGCGCATGGCACGTCCGGCCGCGTGGACGAGATCATCACCGCCGAGGTGCGTCCCGATCTCGTGCGCGAAGCGCGGCGCGGCTGGGGCGTCGAGAACAACATCTATCAGCTCGGCCATCGCGGCTATGTCGCCGTTACCGGCGGCGCGCGCGACTGCCCCTACACCTTCATGCAGGACCTCGTCGCCGGGCGCTATCGGCTGCCCTGGGAAGACGAGGTCAAAATCACCGACGGGACGGGCGAAGGATTCGCCAAACCCACCCGTCGCTACCAGCAATCGGAAACCGCGGAGGCAGCGGAATGAACATGGCCACAATGGATGCGACGCCCGCCGGAACGTTCATCGAACTCCGATCCCTATCCCTGGCCGTATAATGGCGACCTCCGACCGGAAAACACCGCGCTTATCATCATCGACATGCAGACCGATTTTTGCGGCGAGGGTGGGTACGTTGCGTCGATGGGCTACGATCTGTCGCTGACGCAGGCGCCGATTGAACCGATCAAGCGCGTCCTCGCGGCGATGCGCGAAGGCGGCTACCACATCTTCCATACGCGCGAGGGACACCGGCCGGATCTTTCCGACCTGCCGGCGAACAAGCGCTGGCGCTCGCGGCGGATCAACGCCGGCATCGGCGATCCGAGCCCCGCGGGCAACGGTCTCATCCTCGTGCGCGGCGAGCCCGGCTGGGAGATCATCCCCGAGCTTGCGCCACATCAGGGCGAGACGATCATCGACAAGCCGGGCAAGGGCTCGTTCTGCGCCACCGACCTTGAGATGGTCCTCCGCCTCAAGGGCATCGACAACATCATCCTCACCGGCATCACCACCGATGTCTGCGTGCACACGACGATGCGCGAGGCCAATGACCGCGGCTTCGAATGCGTGCTGCTGGAGGATTGCTGCGGCGCCACCGACTACAACAATCACCTCGCGGCGCTGTCGATGATCAAGATGCAGGGCGGCGTGTTCGGCGCGGTGTCGAACTCCGAGGCGCTGCTGAAGGTCCTGCCATGAGCGTGGCCGAGGTGATCGCGCCCGAGCCGCCGGCCGAAGCGATCGCGCCGAGCCGGCCGGACCGGGCGATCTCGGTCGAGACGATCAACATGACGAAACGCTTCGGCGCCTTCACGGCGCTCGACAGCGTGTCGATCAAGATCCCCGCCGGCAGCGTCCATGCGCTGCTCGGCGAAAACGGCGCCGGCAAATCGACGCTGGTGAAATGCATCATGGGCTTCTATCAGCCCACAGAAGGTGAGCTGATGGTCGAGGACCGTCAGGCGCAGATCTCGACGCCGCGCGATGCGCATGAGCTCGGCCTCGGCATGGTCTATCAGCATTTCACGCTGATTCCGTCGCTGACGGCGATGGAGAATCTCGTCATCTCGCGGCCCGATGTGCCGGGCGTGATCAACTGGCGCGCCGAGCGCGCGCGCCTGGAAGAATTCCTGTCGCGCATGCCGTTCCGCATTCCGCTCGACCGCCCGGTCGCGGAACTCGCCGCAGGCCAGAAGCAGAAGCTGGAAATCCTCAAGCAGCTGTATCTCGAAAGCCGCTTCCTCATTCTCGACGAACCGACCTCGGTGCTGACGCCGGGCGAGGCCGAGGAAGTGCTCGGCCTTCTCAAGGGCATGGCCGAGAAGGGCGAACTGACGATCCTGATGATCACGCACAAATTCCGCGAGGTCGAAGCCTTCGCCGAAGCGGTCAGCGTGTTGCGCCGCGGAAAGCTGACCGGCTCGGGCAAGACCGGTGAGCTGACGCGCAAGGACATGGCGGCGATGATGATCGGCGACAAGACGATCGCCGCCGTCGCCAAGCGCGAGGGCGAACCGGACAAGACCAGGCCGGTGCTGAAGCTCGAAGGCCTCGCGGTCGACGATCTGTCCGGCCTGAAGTCGGTCAACGTCGGCGAACTCATTGTCCATTCGCGCGAGATCGTCGGTATTGCCGGCGTGTCCGGCAACGGCCAGAAGGAACTCGCCGAGGCGCTCGGCGGCCAGCTCGTGCCGAAGAGCGGTACCGTTGATGTCGAGGGCGCTACCTATTCCGGCAAGCGCGACGAGTCGCGCTCGCACAAGGTCCGCTTCATTCCGGAGGAGCCGCTACGCAACGCCTGCGCGCCGCGCATGTCGGTGACAGAGAACATGGCCTTCCGCACGTTCGATGAGAAGGATGACGGCAAGGTCGTGTGGCTCCGCCCGCGGCGCATGCGCAATTATGCGCGGAAGCTCGTCGACCTTTTCGGCGTGAAGACAGCATCCATCGCTGCGCCGATCTCGACGCTTTCTGGCGGCAATGTGCAGCGCGCCGTGCTGGCGCGCGAACTCACCGGCGAGGTCGATCTCCTCATCGTCACCAATCCCTGCTTCGGTCTCGACTTTGCGGCGGTCGCCGATATCCGCTCGCAGATCGTTGCGGCGCGCAACGGCGGCGCGGCCGTGCTTCTCATCTCCGAGGATCTCGACGAGATCCTCGAACTTTCAGACCGCATCCTGGTGATGTCGGAAGGCAAGATCGTCTATGAGACGCCGCGCGCCGAAGCCGACGTCGTCGTCATCGGTCAACATATGGCGGGACATCACTGACGATGGCGGAAATCGACGCGGAACCCTTCACCTTCAATTTCGATCCAGCGGCGACGGCGCTGATCGTCATCGACATGCAGCGCGACTTCATTGAGCCTGGCGGCTTCGGCGAAAGCCTCGGCAATGATGTGTCGCGCCTGGAAGCGATCGTGCCGACGGTGGCGAAGCTGATCGCCGGCTTCCGCGAAGCCGGCCTGCCGGTGATCCATACGATGGAGTGTCATCGGCCCGATCTCTCGGACTGTCCGCCGTCGAAACGCGAGCGCGGCAATCCATCACGGCGTATCGGCGACCCCGGGTCGATGGGCCGCCTCCTCATCTCCGGCGAGCCGGGGACCGAGATCATCGCCGAACTCGCGCCTTTCCCGTCGGAGATCGTCATCGAGAAGCCGGGGAAGGGCGCCTTCTACGCGCACCGACCTCACCGACATATTGAAGGACCGCGGCATCAATCATCTCGTCTTTGCCGGCGTCACCACCGAAGTCTGCGTGCAGACGACGATGCGCGAGGCGAACGATCGCGGCTATGACACGCTCCTCGCCGAGGACGCGACGGAGAGCTACTTCCCCGAATTCAAGGCGGCGACGCTGGCGATGATCAGGGCGCAAGGCGCGATTGTCGGCTGGACGGCGACCACCGATCAAATCGTCGAGGCGCTTCGTGGCTGATCCCCGGGCCATTGCCGATCTGTTGCAGGGGGGCTGGCGCACGGCAGACTTCGGGCCCTTCCGCGAGGGCGTCGAGATGTGCCTGATCGGCGGCGACGCCGATGGCGCCAGCGTAGCCCTCCTCCGCTACCAACCGGGTGCGTCGGTGCCGATGCACGAGCACACCGGCCTTGAGACCGTCATCGTCCTCGATGGATCGCAGTCCGACGAGCGCGGGCGCTATCATAGCGGGACGATGTCGATCAATCCGGCCGGTACCCGGCATTCGGTCTGGTCGGAGGAGGGCTGCGTCGTTCTCATTCACTGGGAGAGCCCGGTCCGAATCATCGATCAGCCATAGGGGAACGGCGGATTGATGCGGAAAGTGACGGACCTGCCTTTCACGATTCCGGAGCTGCGCGCCGCCTATGCCGAAGGCTTGGCGCCGCGTGACGTGGCGGCGGAGTTCTATCGCCGGCTCTCCGCTGCCGATGACCCCGGCATCTTTGTTTCGCTGGCCGATGAAACGGCGCTCACGGCCGAGGCGGACAGGCTCGGCGCGTTCGATCCCGCGTTGCCGCTGTGGGGCATGCCGGTCGCGGTGAAGGACAATATCGACGTTGCCGGCATGGCGACGACGGTAGCCTGTCCCGACTACGCCTATGTCGCCAGCGAAGATGCCGAGGCCGTGGCGCGGCTGCGCGCCGCCGGCGCGCTGATCGTCGGCAAGACCAATCTCGACCAGTTCGCCACCGGGCTGGTCGGCGTGCGCACGCCCTATCCCGTACCGCGCAATCCGATCGCCGCAGACCTCATTCCCGGCGGGTCGTCGTCAGGATCCGCCGTTGCCGTCGCGCGCGGCATCGTCGCTGCCGCGCTGGGAACCGATACCGCCGGGTCGGGCCGCGTTCCGGCCGCGCTCAACAACATCGTCGGCCTCAAGCCGAGCCTTGGAGCGGTATCGACGCGTGGCGTCGTGCCGGCATGCCAGAGCCTCGACTGCATCTCGGTGTTCGCGTTGACCGTCGAAGACGCGTGGACGGTGTTCGCCGCGGTGGCTGGCTACGATAGCGGCGATCCGTATTCGCGCCGCCTGCCGTCGCCGCACCTGCAGCAACCGGTTCCGGGCATTCGCATCGGCGTGCCGCGAATGCGCGACCGGGGCTTCGGTCGTCAGGAGGACGTGCATGCGTTTCAGTTGGCGATGGCCTCGCTCGCCGGCGGCGGCGCCGAACTGACGTCGGTCGATTTCACCGACCTCTTCGCGGTGGCCCGTCTTCTCTATGACGGGCCGTGGCTGGCGGAACGCTATTCGGCGATCCGCCCCTTCATCGACGAGCACCCCGAGGCGCTGCTGCCGGTGACGCGCGAGATCATTTCGCGCGGTGCGGCGATCAGCGCTGCCGATACCTTCGACGGACTGCATCGCCTGCGCGAACTCGCTGCCAAGATCGAGCCGATCTGGGACGAGGTCGACGTCCTTTGCGTGCCGACGATTCCGCGGCCCTGCACGCTCGCCGATATCGAGGCCGATCCGCTCGGCCGCAACGCCGAACTCGGCATCTATACCAATTTCGTCAATCTGCTCGGCCTTTGCGCGCTTGCCGTCCCGGCGCAATGGCGGGGCAGCAATCGGCCCTCCGGCATCACGCTGATCGGCCGCGACGGCGCCGACGGTCTGTTGGCGACGATCGGTCGGCGGGTCCACGTTGCCGCCGGCCGGCGTCTTGGCGCAACCGACTGGCCGATGCCGGTCAATGCGTGGCCCCTCGGAGCGCGCTCCGATGCAATCGCCGTCGTGGTGTTCGGCGCGCATCTTTCCGGACTGCCGCTCAACGGCGAGCTTACCCGCGCGGGCGCGGAATTCCTGGAGGCGGTCCGCACCGCGCCCGACTACCGCATGTTCGCCTTGGCCGGCCTGACCGAAAGGCCGGGACTTGTTCGCGTCGAAGAGGGGCAGGGAACGGCCGTCGAGGGCGAGATCTGGCTTCTGCCGCCGGAAGGCTTCGGCCGCTTCGTCGACGGTATCGCCCCGCCGCTGGCGATCGGCTCGGTCCGTCTCGAGGACGGCCGGCTGGTGAAGGGTTTCCTAGCCGAGACCGAGGGCGTGCGCGGCGCGCCGGATATCAGCCGCCATGGTGGCTGGCGGTCTTATCTTCGCTGGAAGGCTGAGGCGAACGCCCCGGCGAAATAGTCTCAGCGCGCTCGTGACCGGGGATCGCCTGCGTCACCGTCTCAACGGCGGTCCGGACGACGAGGATATGCCGGCGCATCTGCGCCGCCGCGCGTTCGCCGTCGCCCTGCAGGATCGCTTCGACGACCTGCCCATGCTCGACATGCGATTTGGTGATGCGGCCGACGGTCTCGAACTGGGCATGGCGGAACGGAACCAGGCGCGTGCGCACGGACTGCGTCAGGTCGGAGAGAAACTCGTTATGCGCGCCGGCATAGATTGCCTCGTGGAAGACGTCATTGGCATTGACGTAGCGCGCCTGCTCTCCGGCGGAGACGACCGAGCCGGTCGAGATGTGCAACGCTTCCAGGTCGCGGCGTTCGCGCGGCGTCATCGAGGCCGCCGCCAGGCGGGCACAGAGCGCCTCCAACTCCGCCATGACGACGAACATCTCGTCGATCCCCTGTTCGGAAATGGTAGCGGCGACGGCACCGCGATGCGGCCGGGCTTCGGCGAGACCGATGGCTTCGAGCTGGCGGATCGCTTCGCGCACCGGCGTACGCGAGACGCCGAAGGCGTTCGCCAGCCGCGTTTCATCGAGCGCCTCGCCCGGTTTGATACGTCCGTGGACGATATCGTCGGCGAGGGAGGCCTGAATGGCGTGCGCGCGGGTGGCTCTGACCTTGGTTCTGGGCATTCGCTGTCGATAGTGGCGAGGTCGGTGGCCGAACGGGCGCTCAGTCTATCACAATCGTAACGGGCGCGAGCGCCGACGGTTCCACCGATTGGGCGGCCAATTATCGCCGGCCAATAGCATTCTTCGCGCCATGACGACAATCGTCGATGGCAGAGCAATCCTGGTGGGTGAAGTGATGCCCGCGGGGGATGTCCTGGCTAGAGCGCGCGCATGCGGTTGTTGCGCGGATTGTCCTCGACCTCGGCGAGGCCGAGCGCGGCCATCACCGGCGGCACGTAAACGGCGAACCGGCCACGCAGTCCCTTCTTCAGGCCGTACCAGCCGCCGACCGGATTGTCCTTGGCGCGGGCCCAGGCCTCGACCGTTCCGTCCGCTGCCGGCTTCTGCTCGTCGGCGCCGCCGAGCGGTACCCAGTCGCCCGCCTTGCGCAACATCGCGTGGAGGTCCTCAAGACAGCGCAACTGATAGCGGAGCTCCGTCTTGCCCGCGCGGACGACCAGCGCAGGCGGGTCAAGCGCTGCATCGCGGAAGGCCTCGAAGGACGAACGGCCTCCCGGCGTTGCCAGCTGCCAGGGTGATTCCCGTGTGCCCTCGCCCGAATTCTTCGACCCGCCCATCTGCGTTCCTCCCGCATGACACCGTCGCCAGAGTATAGGCGCGCCTGCTCGTGCGGCGGGGGTAGACCGTTACCAGGTTCGCAGCGCCGGCGTTATTCCGGCACACACTGAGCGACTTGCGCCGGCGTCGTGAAGGCTCCGCCAGGCTAGCTCAAGTAGCGGTTCTGGAGGTGGCCGATGAACTTGGCCGATCCCAGCGGCGCGCCGGTCGCGGCAACGATCAGATCCTGCCAGTCGAGCAGGCTCGCCTTCACATGGATATTCGCCCGCAGCCAGCCGACGAGCGGCTGGAAATCGCCGCGCGCCAGCCCCGGCTTAAGGCCGGCATCCGCATCCGTGGCCGCGTCGAAGAGCTGCGCCGCGGTCATCGCGCCGACGAGATAGGTCGGGAAATAGCCGAAGGCGCCGGAATACCAATGGATGTCCTGCAGGCAGCCACGACGATCATCGGGAACGTCGAGGCCGAGGAATTCCTTGATGGCGGCGTTGAAGGCGCCCGGCAAATCGTCGATCGCGAGGTCGCCATTGATCATGGCCTTTTCCAGTTCGTAGCGCAGCAGCACATGCGCCGGGTAGGTGACTTCGTCTGCATCGACCCGGATGAAGCCCGGCTTCACCTGGAGCGCAATCCGGCGCAGATTATCCGCCGACCAGGCGGCGCCGCTGCCGCCAAAGGCCTCGCGCAGCAACGGCTCGAGATAGGATAGGAACTCCGGCCCGCGCGCCGCCTGCCGCTCCATGATCAGCGCCTGGCTTTCATGCGTGCTGGTGCCGCGGGCGCGGCCGACAGGCTGCGTCCACCATTCCTTCGGCCGGCCTTGTTCATAGAGCGCGTGGCCGCCTTCATGGATCGCGGCCATCAGCGAGCTTAGGAATTCTGCGTCGCTGAAGCGCGTCGTGATGCGCACGTCGCCGGAAGCGCCGCCGGTGAAGGGATGCGCGCTGACATCGAGCCGGCCATGGTTGAAGTCGAACCCGATCGTGTTGAGCAGGTCCCGGCAGAGCCTCTCCTGGGTCTCGATCGGGAACGGCCCCTCCAGCGGAATGATCTCGGGCCCGCTGCGTTGCTTCTCGACCGCGCTCTGGACCAGGCCGGGTAGGACGGGCCGCAGCGGTGCAAACAGCCGGTCGAGAACATCGGCGGTGGAGCCGATATCATATTGGTCGAGGAGGGCATCGTAGGGACCGAGATCGAGTGCGGCGCCAAGCGCGGCGCCGGTCTCACGTTGCAGTTTGACCACCTCCGCCAGCCGGCCTTTCACCGCGGCGAAATCATTATCCTTGCGCGCCGACTGCCAGGCGTGGCGGCAGAGCGCGGCGGCCTTGGTGCTCGCGATCAGAAGATCGCGTGGCACCGCCAATGCGCGCAGATGGATCCTCTGCATTTCCCGCAAATTGGCCAGCTGCCAATCGGAAAGACCGGTCTGCCCGGCGCTGGCGGCAATAAGCTCGCCGACCGCTTCGGCCGTCAGCGTGTCATGGGCCATCCCCTCAAGCATCGCCAGCTGCTCCGAGCGGCCCTCAATGGCGCCGCCAGGCATCATGGTTTCGGTATCCCAACCCAAAATGCCGACGACATCCTGAAGGATCGCGGCGCGGGTGAAGATGGCTTCTAGGTCTTGGTAGGCTGGCATGGCGACCGGACAAGCTTGAGGAGCGAGGCCCCGCCTTCGGCAGGGAGATGCGATCCGGTATAGCGGGCCGGGGCCAAGGCTCCAATGCGCGTCCCGGACGCTTGCGGCGCGACCGCGATCCAGCGTTCGCATCTGAGGCCGCTGGACCCGGTGAAACGGCGATCTCGGCGGCAAGACCTACGGGCTGCGGCGGAGCGCCTGCGAGCGCGGCGCGCTCGCAGGGTCATGGCGTCGAGAAGATACTTCCGACGGCACCGGCTATTCCGGCGCTGCTCTAGCCGCGCCAGCGATTATGGGCGGCGGCTTCGTCGCGAATTGCGGCCTCGTGATACCAGGCGCCCCCGGCTACCGTATTCGGTGCTCGCTCGAACGGGTGCTCCGCGGCCGGGCGCGCGATCTGCTGATCGTCGAGCGCACCGATTCGGTTCCCGGAAAAGATGTCATAGATCTTTGCCGACTCGCGGTAAATGTTCGTAGTCATTGGCTTTTCTTTCTTTTTGCTACGGCCGATCTAGCACGTAAGTGGATCGCCCATATGGCAAGTCCTTTGTGCCTTTAAAGGGCGTAGAGCCAAGAATCACGCTTTTGCCTACAATATGAGCAGCGATTACTTGTGCCCAATTAGCGCGCTCCAGTTTGAAGTCTTGTTCTTACTTTCAGCGCGCTGCCTGCGTTTGTGATGGGCCGACCCGGCGGGCACGCTGCCGCCCATTGCATCCCCGCTACCGTCTAGCGGCGGCTATTCGGGCTGGGCGTCGACCACGCCGTCCCCGCCGCTCCGCTGGTCCGCCGATGAAGGCAAGGAACGCACCAGCGGCCGCAGCGACGCGACCGGATGATCCCGGCGCGATGCCTAGATTGGCACAGCAAATGCACCGCTAAAGATAGGCCGCGACGGCCCAGACAGGGAGCCGGAAGCTCACCCAATTGATCATCGTCTAGTGAGGTAGCAATGACGAAGTATAAGCTCGAATACATTTGGCTGGATGGGTACAAGCCGGTTCCCAATCTTCGCGGCAAGACCTTGATTAAGGAGTATGACGAGTTCCCGTCGCTTGATCAGCTTCCGTTGTGGGGCTTTGACGGCAGCTCGACGCAGCAAGCGGAAGGCAAGAGCTCGGACTGCGTGCTCAAGCCGGTCGGCGTCTATTATGACGGCGCCCGCACCAATGGCGCGATCGTGCTCTGCGAAGTCATGATGCCTGACGGCACGCCGCATCCGACCAACATGCGGGCGACCATCCTCGATGATCCGGGCACGTGGTTCGGATTCGAGCAGGAATATTTCTTCTACAAGGACGGCCGTCCGCTGGGCTTTCCCGCCGCCGGCTATCCGGCGCCGCAGGGTCCCTACTATACGGGCATCGGCTACAAGAATGTCGGCGACATCGCGCGCAAGATCGTCGAGGAGCACATGGATCTGTGCATCGCCGCCGGGGTCAACCACGAAGGGATCAACGCCGAAGTGGCGAAGGGCCAGTGGGAGTTCCAGATCTTCGGCAAGGGTTCGAAGAAGGCGGCCGACGAGATGTGGGTCGCGCGCTATCTCCTCGAGCGTCTGACCGAGAAATACGGCGTCGACATCGAATATCACTGCAAGCCGCTGGGTGACACCGACTGGAACGGCTCAGGCATGCACGCCAACTTCTCGACCGACTATCTGCGCGATGTCGGCGGGAAGGCCTATTTCGAGGCGCTGATGGCGGCGTTCGACGCGGCGAAGGCTGAGCACATCGCGGTCTACGGCCCGGACAACCATATGCGTCTTACGGGCAAGCATGAGACGCAATCGATCGACATGTTCAGCTATGGCGTGGCCGACCGCGGCGCTTCGATCCGCGTCCCACACAGCTTCGTCAAGAATGACTACAAGGGCTATCTGGAAGACCGCCGCCCGAACTCGCAAGGCGACCCCTACCAAATCGCCTCGATCATCCTGAAGACGATTGATTCCGTGGCGAAGGCGGCGAAGGCCGCGGCCGCCTAGCTCGATCGCAGCAACGCACCAGCAACCACGAGAAGCCACCGGCAATGTCCGGTGGCTTCTCTTTTCGAGGTTGGGCCAAAGGGTGGGGTTGCGCCGTTTCGGCCGCAGCGGCGCGGGGCGCTCAGCCCGTGGAGGCGCGTCGATTCCCACCCGACGTTGCCGGTCCGCTACATCCTCGGCCTCTCGGCCGTGCTAGGCCGGCCTCAATTGCACAGGTTAACGCCTCTGGAGGGCCGAGAGATGATTGGTAAGCGCCTTATCGCAGCCGCGGCCTTCTTGGTTGCCGGCGCCGCCGTCGCGAATGCGGCAGATCTTCCGCCCACCATTGTGACTCCATCGACGCCGGTCACCGTTCCGGCACCGCCGACGTTCAACTGGAATCGCTTCTATGTCGGCGCCTATGGCGGCGCATGGTTCGGCTATCCCCCCGTCGCCTATGATTCGGCGCGTGTCGGGGTGACCGCTGGCCGCAACGTCCAATTCAACCGGTTTGTCTTCGGCCTTGAGGCTGAGATTGGCGCCTATGATTTCACCGGCCTGACGTTTGAGGCCTATGGCGTTGCACGTCTCGGCGTTCTGGCAACCGACAATCTGCTGCTCTATGGGTTGGCCGGTATTGGCCACGACGGTGCCTGGCCCGGGATTCTCAACTCGATGATTCTGGGCGGCGGCGCCGAATACGCCGTTTCGTCCAATCTGAGCATCGTGGCGCAAGCCGCCGTCTGGAAGTCATTCGGCTCGCCGTTCGACTATCTCTCCCTGACGGGCGGTCTGAACTGGCATTTTGGTCCCTGACCAACGCGGTCGTCCGAACCAAACGATAAAGGCCCCGCCTCGGCGGGGCCTTTTGCTTGTGCGATCCAGGCTAGTCGTCGCCGAGATAGTAGACGGTGACAGCGCCGGCAGTTGTGACGTTGATGGCGATGACATCGCTGATGTCGACGCCAACTGAAGTGACGGCGTTGGCCACGACCGGATTGGCCGCAATCGCCGCCTGAACGCCGGCGACATCAGTGGTCTGCATTGCATCAAGATAGGCCGTGGTGTTGGCGCCGCCGATCATATCGGCGGAATTGACCAGAGTGACCATGGTGGGGTCGACCGTAGTCAGCGCGGCGAGGTTCGCCAGCGCCGTCGCATGGCCGTTCAAGGCAACGAGGAGGCCGGCGAAATCGGGCCGACCGGAGGTGGCCTCGGTGGGTGCGGCCGGCTGGGCGGAGACAGCTCCGGCGGCTGAAACGGCGACGGCAAGTCCGATGGCGGCGGCACTCAAGAGTTTCTTCATGGCGGTTGCTCCTTGTGGGCCCCCCAAATGGGCATCTTCTGCATGTCACGCCGCCGCGTTGCGGAGGGCGTTTCGAATAGCTTGATGCGGCGCCGACCTTACGCGGACCTGACAGGCCACATGAAACATCGGCAATGTTTGGGGCGCGGGCCGGCGCGACGGGCTGCCAGAGCGGAGGTGCCTTGCGGCCGCGGCCCGCCGGCCCCGGCGGCGCCGCCAAAGCGAATGCGATCAGAGGATCGGGCTCGTCATCGCTGCGGCGTTGTTGAGCAAGCGACGGTACCAACTCCAGTTCGAGACCTCGTCGCGGGTCACGCTTCGGCTGCGCGCGATGAAGCCTTCCTGCACCGCCCGGATCGAAGAGGTGAGGTGCCGGTCCTGGATCAGGAGATTGTTCTCGTAGTTGAGTTCGAGGCTGCGGCGATCGATGTTGGCCGAGCCAATGAGGGCGAAATCGTCGTCGACGGTGATCGACTTGGCGTGCAGCAGGCCGTCGGGGAATTCGAAAATCCGTACCCCCGCGCTCAAGAGATCGAGATAGTGGCTGCGGCTCGTGGCCGCGACGAAGCGGTCGTCATTGCGAGCTGGGAGGACGAGCGTGGTGTCGACGCCGCGCCGCGCCGCGGCGGCGATTGCGTTCTGCAGTTCACTGTTCGGCACGTAATAGGGCGTCGTGATGCAGAGCCGCTTCTTGGCGGCGTGGAACAGGCTGGAGAACGTGTCCGACATCGCGCCGTTGCGGTCCGTCGGGCCAGTGGCGATGACTTGCGCCAAGAATCCTTCCGACGCAGGCTCAACGTCGGTGACGGCGTCGGTGATGTCGTCATTCTGGAATGTCAGCCAATCCATGACGAACACCTGCTGCAACTGGCGGACGACCGTTCCCTCGAGCCGCAGCATCACGTCGAACCAGGGACCAAACTTCGCCTTGGGCAGGAACGCCGGGTCGGCGCAGTTCATACTGCCGCACCAGGCGATCGCGGTGTCGATCACGACGATCTTGCGGTGGTTGCGAATATCGATGCGGCCGCCGAGCGCCCGCAGCAACGGATTGCCGACGGCGAAGGCGCGGGAGACCCGCACCCCGGCCGCCGCCATCTCGCGCCACAATTCCGACCGGACGAAGCCGCGCGAGCCGACATCGTCGACCAATGCACGGCAAATCACGCCGCGGCCCGCGGCGCGCATGAGGGCCTCGGCGACCTTTCGGCCGTTGCCGTCCGGCAGCCAGATATAGAAGAGGAGGTGGACCGTCTTCAGCGCCGCGTCGACATCGGCGACGATCCGCGCGACGCTCTCATCGGTGTCCGAGAGAAATGTAGCCGTTTCGCAATGGACCGGACGGAAATGGTTGACCGACCAACCGGTCTGGAAAGGCACCGGCCATCGTGGCGACGAAGCATCGGCGCGCGAGATCTTGTAGCTGTGGATCTGGCTAAGGGCCTCGGTGAGGCCGGCGCGGATCTGCAGCTGACGCCTCTGCAGGCGGCTGCCAATATTGACGTCGCCAAGAAGCAGATAGGCGAGAGCGCCGACGAGCGGGACGAACAGGATGATTGTCACCCAGGCAAGGCGCGAGGCCGGCTCGCGGTTGCGCCGGGACAATGCGCGGACGACAAAGACCAGCTGTATGAACGCGATCGTCGCGGCGGTGAACATCGGGACTCTCGGGCTACAGCTGGACCAGCAGGGTCGTTTCCGCTTGTAGCATGAATGACTTAAGAGCCTCCAGCTATCCGCGGCGGTGCGTATCGTTGACCGCATGCGCGGCGGATTGATGTCATCCGGCCAACCGGCCAGATTGGCGGGCGTGCCCATTACGCCGGGGAAATGGATGACCGTTCTCTACATCGACGCGGATGCCTGTCCGGTAAAGGAGGAGGTCTACCGCGTCGCCGACCGCTACGGGCTACCGGTCTTCGTCGTCTCCAACACCTGGATCCGGACGCCGCGGCATGAGCGGGTGAAACTCGTTGTCGTCAATGATGCACCGGACGCTGCCGATGATTGGATCGTTGATCATATCGGGAAAGGCGACGTCGCCATCACCGCCGATATCCCGCTCGCCGACCGTGTGCTGAAGGCTGGCGGCGAAGCCCTCCATCCCACCGGTCGGCGGTTCACGCCGGACAGCATCGGTGGCGCTCTGGCTTCGCGCGCCGTCGGAGAGCATCTGCGCTCGATGGGCGAGGTGACCGGCGGTCCGCGGCCATTCCTGGCGTCGGACCGCTCCCGCTTCCTGCAACAGCTCGACGCCGCGGTGGCGCGGGCGCGCAAGGCGGTCTAGGCGCTCCGGCTAACCTTCTAGTTCTTCTCGCAGCTCTTCCAGCCGCAGCCATTCGGTCTCGGCCTTTTCCAACGCTTCGAGGGCGCTGCGATGCGCTTCGGTGGCGGCCGTCACTTCGGTGGGGTCACGGTGAAAGAAGGCGGGATCGGCGAGCTGGGCCTCGAGCCGTTTGATGTCGTTCGTCAGGTCGTGAATGCGGGCCGGCAGCGTCTTCAACGCATGCTGCTGGGAGAAGCTGAGCTTGCGCCGGCCTGCCGTGTTTGCACCAGCGCGATCCGCTGCCGTCGCTTTCTGAGGTTTGCCTCTGGCCGCTTCAGGTCTCGCCCCGACGCCGCTGCCGCGCTGGGCGACCATATCGGAATAGCCGCCGGCATATTCGGTCCAGCGTCCATCGCCATCCGAGACTATCGTGGAGGTGACGGCGCGGTCGAGGAAGTCGCGGTCATGGCTGACAAGAAGGAGCGTGCCGTTATAGTCGGCGAGCATCTCCTGCAGGAGGTCGAGGGTCTCAAGGTCGAGATCATTGGTCGGCTCGTCGAGCACGAGGAGATTGGCGCTGGTCGCCAAAGCGCGGGCCAGCATCAGGCGGCCGCGCTCGCCGCCCGATAGCACCTTCACCGGCGAGCGGGCCTGCTCGGGCAGAAAGAGGAAATCCTTCAGATAGCCGACGACATGGCGGGCGGTGCCACCGACCATGACGCTGTCGCTACGGCCGCCGGTCAGCGTGTCGGACAGCGTGGCGTTGAGATCGAGCGTCTCACGGCGCTGGTCGAGCGTGGCGATGTCGAGATTCGTGCCAAGCTTGATTTTTCCGCTATCCGGTTTGAGGTCGCCGGTGAGGAGGCGGATGAGCGTGGTTTTGCCGGCGCCGTTGGCGCCGACGATACCGACCCGGTCGCCGCGCTCAATTTTGATGCTGAAATCGCGGACGATAGGCCGATCGCCATAGCTCTTGGCGATGCCCTCCGCCTCGATCACCAGCTTGCCGGCAAGGCGCACTTCGCGCCCGCCGAAGGCGACTCCGCCCACCGGTCTGTCCCGGCGGCGGGCGATCCGCTCGGCGCGCAACTGCCGGAAGTCGGCCAGTCGCTTCTGATTGCGCTTGCGGCGGGCGGTCACGCCATAGCGCAGCCAGTCCTCTTCCCGCGCGATCTTGCGGTCGAGCTTGTGGCGATCGCGTTCCTCTTCTTCCAGCAGCGCATCGCGCCAGGCCTCGAATTCGCCGAACCCCTTGTCCAGCCGGTGCGTCTGGCGCCGATCGAGCCAAACGGTGGCGTTCGACAGATTCTGCAGAAAGCGCCGGTCATGGCTGATGATGACCATGGCCGAACGGAGGCCTTTGAGCATCTGTTCCAGCGTTTCGATCAGGGCCAAATCGAGATGGTTGGTGGGCTCGTCGAGAAGCAGAATATCCGGTTCGGGCGCCAGCACACGGGCAAGCGCCGCGCGCCTTGCCTCGCCGCCGGACAGCTGTCGGACGTCTTCGTCGCCGGTGAGGCCAAGGCTTTGCAGAACCAGACGCGCCTGATGCGGATCGTCCGTTTCCGTGAACCCCGCTTCGACGAATTCCGCTGTCGTCATCGCGCGGCCGAAATCCGGCTCCTGCGGCAGATAGCGGACGGTTGTCCCGGGCTGCAGGAAGCGCGCACCGGAGTCGGATTCGACAAGACCGGCGGCGATCTTCAGCAGCGTCGACTTGCCCGAGCCGTTCCGGCCAACCAGGCACAAGCGCTCATGCGTTCCGACCGACAGCTCGGCCCCTTCAAGGAGCGGCGACTGGCCAAATCGGAGATGAATATCTTGCAGCAGTAGAAGCGGCGGCGCCATCGGCCTGTCTCCATTCTAGCCGTGGCTATGATGTGCGCCTGCTTTACGCCGTAAGCGGGCGGTCGCGAAGCGTTTGCTGCAGCGGCACATGGAAGCCCCCCGCCGCTCGTGGCCATACGGCCGCCAGTCTTGCTTCCGGTGCGATCAACGGGAATATAACGCCATGATCGACGGCAAACCCGCAGAGCCTTGCCTGGCGCTCATTGTCAGCGTTGGAATGGTTGCCGAAGCAGCACCCGTCAGCAGGCACACAAGCGACCTCGGTTCACCGCAAGCGGCGACGGGGCGGCGCGCATTGGCGCCCGGCCTTCGGAAACGGTCGAGGTCATGAATTGCATTGCCATTGAGGATGCGGACGATCCGCGCGTTGCGTTCTACCGCGACATCCGCGAGCGCGACCTTGTCGGGCGCGAGGGCGTGTTCGTCGCGGAGGGTGAGG
Source organism: uncultured Alphaproteobacteria bacterium (assembly GCA_963732865.1). Lineage (GTDB taxonomy): Bacteria > Pseudomonadota > Alphaproteobacteria > Rhizobiales > Kaistiaceae > JADLGL01. Next base: position 180,031 of record CAVTBC010000004.1, read on the forward strand.
TCGTGCTTCGGGCTCTGCTGGGGCCTGCCTCGCGCTTTGAGGTCGCCTCGATCATGGTCGCCGCCAATCGGCTCGATACGGTCGAGGCGATGCTGCTGGCGTCGTCGCCGCTGCCGGTCTTTGTCGCCGGGCAGTCGGTGATGGATCGCATCGCCGGATTTCCGGTGCATCGCGGCTTGCTCGGCATCGGCGTGATCGGCACGCCGCTATCGGTCATGGCCGTGCTTGCGGGGCTCGGACCGCGGGCGCTGCTGGTGGTGGCGATGGGGATCGCCAATGCCGACAATCTCGGCGGCATCATCCGCAACGCTGCTGCCTTCGGCGCCGACGCCGTTCTGATCGACGGGCAGTGCTGCAATCCGCTCTACCGCAAGGCCATCCGGGTCTCGGTTGGGACGGCGCTGACGCTACCCGTCGCCCGTCTTCAGCCCGATGAGGATATCCTGTCCCTGCTGGCGGCAGCGGGGTTTGCCACGATCGCCCTCAGCCCCGGAGGCGGGCGCGAGCTGACCGAGGTTCGCCCGATCGCGCGCATGGCGCTCGTCCTCGGCGCGGAAGGGGATGGGCTGCCAGCAGGTGTGCTGGCGCGCGCGGACACGGTGCGGATCTCCATGGCGGGCGGCGTCAATTCGCTCAATGTGGCGGTAACGAGCGGCATTGCCCTGTATCAGCTGAGCCTGGCGCGTCGTTCTGCGGCGTAGCTCGAGAACGCCGTTGGGGTCTTGTCAGACGGCAGCCGCAAGCGCCGTGCGGCGGGCCTCGAGCGCGGCAATTTCAGGCGCGGGAGCGCCGGCTTCGCGCGCGCAGGCAGCGGCACGCTCGAAGAAGAACGCACCCTCAGCGGTGGCGTGGAGGCTGGCAGCGGTCTCGCCGGCCATGGCGAAATAGCGTTGCGCCTTCTCGTTGTCGCCCGCGAGTGCGAAGTGCTGGCCGAGGCGGTGCGCCTGCTCCGCGATCCGGTCGGCGAAAAGTAGTTCGATCGCCTCGCCGACACGACGGTGAACGTCGCGACGCTTCCGGTTCAGAAGCGAACCATAGGCGGCGTCGCGTGCGAGTTCATGCTTGAAGATGTATTCGAGCTCGGGGTCGCGACCGGATTCGCGCACGAGCTCGACCCGTTCGAGTGAGCCAAGCTGCTTGTCGAGCGCAATGGCCGAATCGGAGATGCGCTGCAGGATACGATAGTAGAACGACCTGCCGATCACCGATGCGACCTGCAATGTGTTGCGCGCCTCCTGATCGAGCCGGTCGATACGCGCCATCAAGAGCGCCTGCAGCGTGTCGGGAATCGAGATGTCCGCGACATTGGTGGTGGCCTCCCAGCGAAGGCCATCAGGCGTCTGGATCACGATGCGATCGTCGATCAAGGTTCGCACAATCTCCTCGACGAAATAGGGGTTGCCGTCGGTCTTGCGCAGGATGAGCTGGCGAAGCTCCGCCGGAAGGTCGGCGATTGCCAGAAGCGCCGACACCAGCGCGTCCGTATCCTCGGCGTCGAGGGGCTTCAGAGCGATTTCTGTCAGACGGTGCGGAAAGTCGGTCTCGACCTTCTGCCGAATGCGCCACGCCGGCGACTGACGCTCCGGCCGCATCGCGCCGATCAACAGGAGCGGCACTTCGTCGATGAGCGACATGAGGTGCATGATGAGGTCAACCGAGGCGGGATCGGCCCAGTGCAGGTCGTCCATCACCACCACTGTGGGGCCTTCCTGCGCCGAGCGGCGAAAGCCCGGATACATGTTGTCGTAGATGTCCTGCTTGATAACGTCCGCGTCGTATTCGCGTCCCTCGTGGAGTGTCCTGGCCGCGATCACGCGCTCGAACGCGACGCTGCAAAGGGCGACCGCTTCGTCGTCGCCGCCAAGGTCACGGACGCCCTGAACCACCTTCTGGTGGATCAGGTCCGCCGGGTCGTCGGGGTCCACGCCAAACATCCCGCGCGCAAAGTTCTGGAACAGGCTGTATGGGCGGGAGGAATCGTAGGGTACGCCGGTCATCGTGGTCCAGCGGGCCTTTCCTGACAGCAGACCTTCCAATTCCGCCTTGAGGTCGGCGATCATGCGGCTCTTGCCGAGGCCCGCCTCGCCCAGCAGCAGCACGAAGCCGCCGCGGCCGGCGAGCACGGCCTGCATGGCATCGCTGAGCTGACGATATTCCTGCTCGCGGCCGACGAGGGGCGCGCTCACCCCGTGAATGCCGCGAAGGCGCCCCGGCTGCGCCTTCGGACCAAGGATCTGATAGGCGAGCATCGGCTCGGCCTTGCCCTTCAGTTCAACCGGACCAAGCGGATTGGCCTCGAACAAGGGCGCCACCAGGCGCCAGGTCTCTTCCGAAGCCTGGATGGTGCCGGGTGCCGCCGTCTGCTCCATGCGCGCGGCGACGTTCATCGCGTCACCCAAAGCGTTCTGGTCCGCCGCGGTTGCGCCGACCGTCGCCACGACCGGGCCGGTGTTGATGCCGATGCGGATCTTGAGGTCGATGCCGAAGCGGGAGTGGATGTCGGCGGCGTAGGAATCCATCGCCGACATCATCGCCAGCGCGGCAAGAACGGCGCGTTGTGGGTCGTCCTCATGCGCGACCGGAGCGCCGAAGACGGCGAGGATCGCGTCGCCGAGGAGGCGCGACACGGTGCCATCGTAGCGCGCGGCGGCGGCCGACAGAATGCCCGACGCGCCCTGGACGACCTCGGCCCAGTCCTCCGGTCCGAGTTGTTCAGCCAGTGTCGTCGAGCCGACGATGTCACAGAAGACCGCCGTCACAACGCGGAGTTCGCCTTGCATCGCAGCCGTCCGAGGTGGGCGATCGTTCGCCGCATTAGAGGATTTGTCGTTCATCGCACGATCTTAGCTCCGACGGCGGCCGAGAGGCCTGCTCGCGCGCATCGTACCATCATCCGGTGGCAGCTGGGACGGTTCGATGGAAGATGCGGGACCTGCCGCGCGCAGCTAAGGGACAGCTGGTCCTGTCGGATGCCGCACGTCCCGGTTGACGGACCAGTCGCATTCGCTTGCTAATAGGGCTCCTGTTGTCGCTGTCTCGTTTTGTGCGATGCGCCGCAAGAAGGAGGCGAGAGATGCTGCTACGTGTTTTCGCTGGTGCGGGTTTGATCGTGGTGGCGCAGCTGTTGCCCGGTGCCGTTGCCGCGCAGCCGGCCGAGGTCGGCGGCGGTTGGGACACGATGGCGCCAATGCCGGACGTCCGCACGGAAGTCAGCGTCGCGAGCTACGGAACGCATCTTTATGTCCTTGGCGGCTTGGGGATTGCCGACGGGCAAGTCACCGCGCCGCTCGCGGTCTATCGTTTCGACACGCTGACCAACCGCTGGAGTCACCTCACCGACCTGCCGGCCGGCGTCAATCATGCCGGCCTCGCCTATGTCGGCGGATCGCTGTTCGTCATCGGCGGCCATAGCGGGGTGAGCTTCAACCCAACCAACCGCGTGATGATCTTTGATCTTGCCGCCGGGGCGTGGCGCGAGGGGACGGCGATGCCGACGCCGCGCGGCGCCGCAGCCGTCGCCGTCGTGGAGGGCCGCATCCACGTGATCGGCGGCGAGACGCCATCGGGGGTCACCGCCGTTCATGAAGTCTATGATCCATTGGCCAACAGCTGGTCCATTGCCGCGCCGATGCCGACGCCGCGCGAGCATGTTTCGGCCGCCGCGATCGGCGAGGAGATCATCGTACTTGGGGGGCGAAATGCCGATGCCAGCACGATGACGGCCAACGAAATCTATGACGCGGCGATCGACAGCTGGCGAACCGGCGTACCCGTGCCGACCGGCCGGAGCGGCACGGCGGCGGTGGCCCTGAACGGCAGAGTCTATCTCTTCGGTGGCGAGCAGTTCGACGATGTCGTCGGCACGTTCGACGCCGCCGAGCGCTACGATCCGGCTATTGATCGCTGGGAACGTCTGCCGCCGATGCCGACCGCGCGCCACGGAATCGGGGCCGGCGTCATCGACGGGCGTATCTATGTGATCTCTGGCGGGCCGCAGGCCGGCTTCGCTTTCAGCGATCTCAACGAACGCCTCACGCCCGCGCCTTAAGCGCGGGCGTGAATGGGGCGCCGATCACGGGCAATTGGCGTTGTTGACCGTGTGATCCGGCATGATGGTTCGGCAGAAGCTCGCTCCGGCCAGGGTGGCAAAACGCAAATCCGCATCGGTCAGGTCAACGTCGTGCAACTCGGCATTCGACAAATTGGCTCCGGCCAAGGTCGCGCCGACGAGCTTGGCGCTTGCGAGATCCGCGCCGGTCAGGTCCGATCCGGTGAGATTCGCCTGGGTCAGATCCGCATTGCGCAGATCCGCTCCCGCCAGGATGGCATTGCCGATGACGGCGTGGCTTAGATTGACACCGACGAGATAGGCGCCGGCGAGGCTTGCCGCGACGAGGCTTACACCCTCGAGATTTGCTTCCGCCAAGATCGCGCGTGTCAGCTTTGCGCTGCGCAGATCGGCACCGGCCAAAACGGCGCCGGTAAGGTTCGCGCTTTCGAGATCGGCGCGTTCCAACGTGGCGCCCTCAAGGTTTGCCCCGGCCAGTGTCGAGGCCGCCATAAACGCGCCCTCAAGATTGGCGCCCGGTAGATCAGCCTGCGCCAGGTCGGCATTGGTCAGATTGCAGGCGGGACATTCCCCGGTCGAAAGGAGCTGCGCCAATTGGCCGGCATTATACGCCATGGCGGAAGAGACAGCGCAGCACGCGACGGCGGCCGCTCCCACCAGCGCCGGCAGAATACGCCGCGGCGGCGGCTCCATAGGTCCGCTGATCCCGGATCTCGCCGTCGGCGGAACGGAAGCTGAACCGGCATGCCGAATTGATGCGACCAATTGCGTTCGATCCAGCCTAAGAGCCCAAGCACGCTAATCCTACACGAGGCGCGCCCCCCGTAGGAAGACGCGGCGCTGCGCACGGAAACGGCGCCCTATCCATGGTCCGCGCGACGTCCGTCCCTGGAGAAGCGTCGACAGCAAAGCCGCGCGAGCGCTACTATTCTCTGCCGCTTGAGCGAAGAGAGCGAGGGGAGGCGAGGCGATGGCGCCAACCATCCTGGTCACTGCCGGCACCGGAAAGATCGGCGCGGAATTCGCCGAACTGTGTGCGCTCCATCCGGCAAGACCGGTGCTGCGGGTCGCCACGCGCGACGTCGCCGGTGGCCGCGCCAAATTGCTGACCCAGTTGGCGCCGGACCAAATCACGGCTGTCGCCCTGGACGTCGACGACCCGGTCAGTCTCGCTGCCGGTTTGGAGTCGGTCGACGCAGTAATGTTGATCGCGCCTTTTGTTCCCGACATGGCCGCATGGCACCGCAAGCTTGTCGCCGCCGCGCGTGACGCCGGCGTCGGCTATATCGTGAAAGTCAGCGTCACAGGGGCGCGCGAGCCGGAAGGCGATCCCGTGGCGATCCCGGAGTTGCACGGGGCCGGTGAAAAGGTGCTGCGCCAATCCGGCGTGGATTTCACGGCGATTCGGCCAACGATCTTTGCGCAGCATTTCATGATGTCGCCGGGGCTCTACGTTCCAGGTGCCGACCGCTTCTTTCTGCCGACCGGCCAGAGCCGCATCGCGTTCCTCGATTGTCGCGATATCGCGGCCATGGGGCTGGCGCTGATCCTCGCCAGTCCCGCCGAGCGCGCCAAACATGTCGGCCGGGCCTACGAGCTGACCGGCAGCCAATCGGTCACTGCAAGCGAGATCGAAGAAATCCTGTCTGAAATCGCCGGGCGGCGGATCGCGCATATCGATGGCGAGGAAGCCTTCGTCGCCCGCTGCAAGGATCTGGGCGTTCCCGATCGGCTGAAGGCCGTCTATCGCGAGGCAGGCGAAGGCTGGTTCGGCACAGTCGACACCGGGCCTTTCGCAGCGCTCGTCGGCCGGCGGCCCCGGAACTTTGTTCACTTCGCCCTGGATTACGCCGCTCTTTTTGAGACGCGCATCCGGTAGTGGTGGTTGGGCGCGCCGCTTCTGGCGGCGCGCCCAATGCTGTTCTACCCGTGCGGGTAGCTGGTGCAGCGGGCGTTGCCAACACCCCAGAACAGCTCGCACTGCTCGAAGGTGATCTCGCCGAGACCTTTGATGTAATTGGCGATGTAGTAGGCGAGCGCATCGAGGTCGGCGTCGTTCAGGCGTGACGGTCCACGGTTCGGCGTATTGGCGCCCAACTGGGCCCCGGTCATGCCGTAACAGTCCGTGCTGGGGCCGCGATAGGCGTCTCGCCAGAAATAGGGCATTGGGGTCCCGGGCCGGCCGCAGGCGATCGTCAAGCGAATCGTGTCCATGTCGAGGTTGGTGGCGCGAAGTGACGGGCCTCCGGGGTTCGGCCCTTCGCGTTCGCCATTAGCCGCCCAGCCGTGGCAGCCGCGACAGCCGGAGTCCTTCCAGACCTGGAGGCCGGCAAGAACCAGAGCCTGGTCGACCTCATCGGTCGCAGGTGCTGAAGCAGGGGCTGCCGGAGCGGCTGGCGTTGTCGTGTCGGCAGCGGGTGTGGCCGCAGGGAACTCAATGGCGGTGGAAGCCACGGAATAGCCGAACACAAGCGCACCGGCCAAGGCGGCGAAAGCCAGAAAGCGTCCGATTGAGAAACGAGTTGACGGCATGTCTATCTTCCCTGGTTTTGAGGGCTCATCGTTGAGCGATCATACCCGTGTGGATCGCAGGTTCCAGCGGGATAAGGTGCCGGACCACGGGTATGCTCATGGCGCGCCTGGATTGGTCGTGCCATCCGGCATGATGGTGTTGGTGAGGATAGCGCCAGTCAGGTCAGTGCCGCTGACGCGCGCCCGCAGGAGACGGGCATCGGTCAGATCGGCGTTGACCAAGATGGCGTCGGAAAGGTCAGCCTGCAGGAAGTCGGCACGCAGGGCGTTGACGCCGGTCAGGTTTGCCCGGGTTAGTCTTGCTCCGTAGAAGGACGTGTCCGTCAAATCGGCGCCTGTGAGATTTGCCCGCTGCAAGTCAACCTGTGGCAGTGCTGTCCCCGTCAGGTCCGCGCCGGTCAGATTGGCACCAGCGAGCGTGGCTTGAAGTCCGATCGCGTTCTGCCAGTGAACACCGACCATCGTCGCGCTGGTGAACCGCGCGTTTTCAAAGACCGTGTGATCGAGCACCGCATTGGAGAAGTCCGCGGCCGCGGCATCGGTCTGATACAGCAAGGCGTCGGTAAGGTCGGCGCCGACGAGACTGGCGCGCTTGAGATCGGCCACGTTGAGATCGGCGCCGCGCAGATTTGCGCCATCCAGATTGGCTCCGCCGAGAAGGGTCCGGTGCAACGTGGCGCCCGAAAGGTCTGCGCCGCTGAGATTGGCGCCGGCGAGGTCGCGGCGTTTCAAATCGGCGCCGGCAAGGTCACAGCCCGGGCAATCAATGCTGAAGCCGGCGAGGAAGGCTTCGCGCGGATCGGTCGGCGGCGTCGGCGTCTCGGCAGCCGGCGCAGGCACAGCTCCCGGCGTCCCGTAGATGGCATTCCCGGCGGCATCGGCCTGGTAGATATCAATCCGGCCAGTGCTGATGTACAGGCCGGGGCGCAACATCCCGTTTGCCGGGTCGATGAGCGTTTGGCCAGGGCGGTGCAAGAGGCGTGACTGGGTGGTGATCAGCAGATGGTCATCGGTCAGCTTGCTGCAGTCTTGCTTGATCAGCCGGTTGCCGACAGGGGTCTCGCCTTCCTCAGGCGGAATATCGACGCAGTTCCAATTGTCCGAACCGTAGAGCGATTGCACGACCTCGGCGAAGCCGAAGGCCCTCGAACGCTTGTGGTCGTTCGCCCGGTCGTCGGTAACCGCGCGAACGCCCCTCAGGATTCCGGCGTCGTCGAAAAGCGCCGAGGCGACGATGGGAAAATCGCCGATGTTGGTACCCAGGAGAAAGTCCGCCCGCAGCGCGTCCTGCGCCGCCAGAGCGCGGTAGTAGAGTTCGTCATCATATTGGAACTGGACTTCGTGCAGGCCGGTTTCCTCGGCCGGACACTGGGCAAAATCCGCAAATCCGCCGATCGGCAAAGATGGGGGGCCGCCGTTCGTTCCGCAGGCAAAATTCTGGAAATTGGTCGGCTGCGCGCTGACCGGCTGGCCGATCAACAAATCCCGAATGCCAGGTGTTCCGCCGGCGGTCTGGGCCACCACAGCCGAGGTCGCCAACAGTAGGCCAACCGTCACTGCTACCGCTACCAACCGGATCTGCGAACGCAGCCCGGCGAACACCTCACACGCGTGCAGATTCATTGGCCAACCGCAGGACAAATCACAGGGATATTAGTCCCCAGATGGACCGGCGCAGCCTGAGGCCGCGCCGGTCGTTTCCGTCACGTGAACCTAGAGCGCGAAGAAGTAGAGCGTCCAGGTCCGCTGCTCGTTGATCAGAGCAGCTGCATTCGGGTCGTCGCCACGGGTCAGATAACCGCCGTTGGGGAACAACGAGTTGATGTTGCTCGTACCGACGGGGATGACGACGTACTGCTGACCGTTCACCGCGTAGGTCATCGGCGGCGCTTCGATCGGCGAGCCGAGGTTGACGCTCCACAGTGTCTGGAGCGTCTGGTCGTCGGCGGCGAAGAAATCACCGTTCACCATGGACGAGAACACGAGGTGACCGCCGGTCGCCAGCGTGCCGCCATACGGGGCGAACGGAATGTCGGACCTGACGGCAACTGTGCCGTCCGGAGCGCCCGCAACCATTGTACCGGTCGCCTGATCGCTAAGGCCGAAGCCGGCGCCAGTCTCCGAGCACGCTTCAAGCGCTGACCCATAGGTGTAGTTGGTGAGCGGGCTGAAGGCCGTCGGCTGGAAGTTCACACCACCCTGAATGTTCGGGCAGATCACCGGTGCCGTCACGTCACCGCCGAAGGGGGCGATGGCGTAAGTCTGCGGTGCGGTGTTGCCGAGATCCGGATTGTACTCGATCGGCTTGCCGGTTTTGTCATCGATGCCAGCAGTCCAGTTGACGACGTTGACATACTGATTTGCCGTCAGGAAGTCGCCGTTGGTGGCGTCCAGGGTGTAGAGGAAGCCGTTGCGGCCGAAGTGAAGGATCCGCTGCTGACCATCGGCATTGACGAGCATCTGGGTGCCGATCTCGTCATAGTCCCACTGGTCGTTCGGCGTGTACTGGAAGTACCACTGCAACTGGCCGGTGTTGCCATCGAGCGCGACCGTGCTCTGGCTGTAGAGGTTGTCACCCGGACGAAGTGTCGGATCGCCGAACGGGGTCGGGTTCGACACGCCGTAATAGAGCAGGTTCGTGTCGGGGTCGTAGGTGCCCGTGACCCAGAAGGAAGAACCACCCTCGAGATAGATGTCCGTATTCGGCCATGTCTCGTGACCAGGCTCACCTGGGCCTGGAATCGCCCACCAATGCCAGAGCTGCGATCCGTCGTCGGCGCTACGGGCATCGAGCCAGCCGCGCATCGGCGCATCACCGGCAGGACCCATGATGATCTTCCCGTCGATGGCAAGCGGCGCCATCGTGAAATACTCGTCCGGATCAATTTGCGTGGCGACCTGCCACAGCATTTCGCCGGTCCCGGCGTCGGTCGCGGTCAGATAGCCGTCGCGGGTCACCGAGTAGACGTTATCACCCAGCAGCGCCACGCCGCGATTGTTTACGATGCCCGGAATTTCCGGATCGGTGTCCGGGTTCATGATCCAGTTGATGTAGCCCTGGCGACCGGAAGAGACGTCGATGCTGTACACGGCGCCGGCACCATCGACCATGTACATGGTGCCATCGTTGACCAGCGGGGTCCCCTGAAGACCGCCGCCGAGGCCGGCCGGGATCGTTGGAATCAGAGGTACGGCGAATGCCATGTGCAGATCGCCGACATTGCTGGTGTTCACCTGATCGAGCGGCGAAAAGCGATGGCCGTCATAGGTGCGGTTGTTCGTCAGCCAGTTCGCGTCTTCCGGATGGACCAGACGGTCATAAGTGACGGTGGCCGCCGACACGGCGCTTGTCGATGCAAGCAACCCGGCGGCTAGCAAACCCAAAACTGCGTATGGGCGACGGGCGTTGTATGCCATAAGGATATCTCCCTAACTTGTTATTCTTTTCCCCCCGAGGGAATGCACCCGAACGTATAGCACTCGGCCGACGCTCGCCGCCAGTGGAAACGAGCGTGAAAGCCGACGTTGATGACGATCGTTGTCTCTGCAACTGCAGTGTCGGCCGTGTCGTTAGGCGGCGATGCATCTCATCCACACTGTATAACCCATTTGGGTCATGTTTTTGACCCGAATGGGTCATGCCAATACAGTCGCTTGTCGTCTCGGTGCTGGTAGGCAATACAGTGCGGCCCGACTGGTCTCTCGCGGGACGACATCATGCGAAGAAGTGTGCTCATCATCATTGCCCTCGTGTTGGCGGCGGCGTCGGCGAATGCACAGGTCGTCGGCCGAAGTGCGGCGCTCGGCAGCGACACGCTGATGCTCAACGGCCAGATCTTTCAACTGTATGGAATCGACGGGATCGTGTTCGACCAGTTCTGCTTCGTCGATGGCGAGCCTTGGGCGTGCGGTGCGTCTGCCACGCGCGCCCTGCAGTCGCTGGTCGATCCGGTCGTTCTCACCTGCACGCCGACCGGGGAGACCAATGGGGAGGCCATCTACGCGGTCTGCACAAGCAATGACGGCGACATCGGCCAGCTGATGGTGGAACAAGGCTGGGCGCTCGCCAATCGCACTCAGTCAGGCGACTATGTTGCCGCTGAGGAAGAGTCGCGGGCGGCCGGCAACGGCATCTGGCGGGGCGTCGTCGTCGATCCATCGGACTACCGCGCGGACATGGCGGCCATCGCCGAACGCTACAGCGCGCTCGTGGCAGAGCCGCTGCGTGCCGATGCCGAGCAGGCGCTGGCGCAGGAAGGCACCACCACAGGTGTCTTCGCTGACGTCACCGTGCGGACGGTCGCCGCCGACGATCCAAGCACGACGACCGAGACAGATGTCACTGTTGCAGGCGTCGGCGCTGATTTCTTCTCCGAAGCCATACCGGCGCGGGATGTGTTTAGCTGGGCAACTGTTGCCGAGGCATTGAACCGGTGGCGGCAGGATACGATCAAGTCGCTGCGCGAGAGCGTTGTTGACGCCGTGCAGGCAAGCCTCATTGCGCACGCAAATCAGGTGGTGGAGGTCCAGGATGCGGACACCTATTACGCCGCTCTCAATGCTGGGGCAGCTGCCTGGCTGGACCAGGGGAGGCACCCCGTCCTGTTTATCACCGACCCTGGGTCGCCGCGTTGGGTGGCGGACTGGCTCGACGGTCAATTGCCTCAGGGCGGTTCGCTGACGCACCGAACGGACATTGCCGCGGCTAACTATCTCGGAACGATCAACGGCATCGACGTCTATGCCGGACCGACGCCGGGCACGACATCCCTCCTTACCGTCGACGATCTTCTGGTGTCGCTCACCTATCGCCTGAACAGCGACGGCAAATTGCTGCAGCTGATCGATGACAGGGCGGCCAACAGACTGACATTCAGCTACGCGCTCGGCATCGCGTGGAAGGACGATCCAGTCGTCTGGCTGCATTATCCCCCGGCCGAAGGTGTTAACCCCTATGCAAACTGAGTTCCCAGGGATGACGCCCGCACAAGCGCTGAGAGAAGGGGAGACGCTGTCGTGAACCGGCTCCTTGTTCTCGTCATCGGCATCATCGCGGTGGCTGTGATGGCGATGGCTGTCGTACTGATCGCCGGCGGTGGGCGGGACACGCCTGTGGTCGCCGGCCTCGACCCGACGACGATCGGCGAAGTGACAGGCAGCGAAAGCGCGCCGGTCGCGGCGACGGGAGAGATCGACGTGGCGGCCGAGGCCCGTTTCGACGCTTGGGCCGATCCGCTTCGCGAGGCCGGCTTCACCATCACGGCCGCTACGGTCGGTAGCGATCGCGATACGCTGGTCCTCACCGGCCTGGACATTGCAGCGCCATCCAGCGCGCTAGGCTGGCATTGGACGGCATCGGCCGTGCGGATCGACCTCGCCGAGGACGGCGGCGCCACGGCGACGCCAAACGGCGCCATGACCCTGGCGCTCGCCGACGGCGCCGAACCAGCAGACTGGCCGCTGACCGCCGATTCGATCGAACTCACATCCGAGCGCGATGAAGCGGGCGCCGTCTCGTCCGTTGCTATCAGCTTCGCCAACATGGCGGTCGGCGACGCCGAGACAGCGGGGCAAGTCACCGCCGCCGAAGCTCTGCTGCGGTCCGTGCTTGGCGGAGATTCCGACGCTGCCGGAGCCTCGAATGCAAGCCTTCACTTCACTGAACTGGTGTTGCCCGGCCAAAGCGCCGGCCCGCTCGGTTCGACGATCCAGTCCCTCGATGTCGACGTCGTCGTCGCCGACGGCCGTTCCGGTTTCGGCGCACCTTGGCGCGGCGGCGGCGGATCCGTCACGCTCGACAACATCGCCCTGGAATGGGGCGCGCTTCACCTCGCCGGTTCGGGCGCTCTGTCGGCGGACGCGCTTGGCCGGCCCACGGGTCAGCTGAACGTCGACATCGCCAATATCCTGCTGACGCTCGACGCCTACAACGCAGTGCAGCGCTTTGATCGCGACTTGATGGCCGACACTTATGCGGCTCTGCTGTTTGAGATGGCCAACAATCCCGAAGCCGAAACGATGCCCTTCACGATCGCGATCGAAGATGGCCAGATCGTGCTGCAAGGACAATCGCACGGGATTGCCGACATTGTGCTCGGTACGGTGTCGCCGGTGTCTACGCCGGCCGTGACCGAGTAGCTCCGCCCGTGGAGCGGGGCGGCGCAGCCTCGCTCGGCGGCAAGGATGACGGCGTCACTGCGGCCATGCACTGCAGCGATCGGCGAGCCGCTGTGCATTTTCGTACACGCCATCGAGCGGCAGCGAACGCGTTTCGCCGGCGATGGTGACGTCGACGCGGTCGGCGGGCTGCAGGAGCAACCGGCCGATCGGATCGACAGCCGGACTGGTGAGCGAAACGACGACGGCGCCATCGCCGCGCAGAACGAGAGCGCCCGTCGCGGTCACGCTTTGCTCCTCGCCGCCGGCGACGAAAGTCAACGCCACGTCAATGTCGTCGCCGGGCTGGTGTCCCTCAGGAAGCCCACCATTGCCGGCGACGCCAGCATCGACCCAAAGTCCGTTTACGGCATCACAACGGACCGTCATCTGGCCCTCACCCTCGTCGGCCAGGAAGCGCAGGAAGTTCGTGGCAACGCCGGTATCGGGATCGAAAGTGCCGCCATTGATCCAACGGCCGGCATGTGCCGGACTGGTCAACAGACAGACGTTCAGTGCGAGCGTCAGTGCCGCCGCACGGAATGGCGACTTACCCGCGAACGACTTCCCCATGCGCTCTTCTCCTCGAGACCTCGCCGACTTTTCGCTTGCCGGTCGTGCGTCCGCCGCAGCCCTTTGTCTCGATCACTCTAGCGGTCAATTCCGGCGCCAACAAATGAACGGCGTGGCGTGATTGGCGCCGGCCTCATCTGGCCGAAAGAGCAAGGCTCCCCTTTAATTTCAGGCCTTTAGTCGGCAATAATCGCGCCTTGCTCTTGTCAGTCATGGGTGAAGCCCGGTAGGGATATTGCCAACAAGCAGCTGGGAAAACCGGCGCTGGGGAAACGCGTTCGAGTTTGATGACTCCACTTGTAGAAGTCCGTTCCCTGCGCAAGACGTTTGGCGCAGTCACCGCGGTGGACGACATCAGCTTTGCCGTGGAGCGTGGCGAAGTGCTCGGCTTCCTCGGCCCCAACGGCGCCGGCAAATCCACCACGATGAAAATCATCACCGGCTTCCTGCCGGCAACGGCGGGAACGGCGATCGTCTGTGGCGAGGACATCCGCGCCAACCCGATCGCGGCGAAGCTGAAGATCGGCTACCTGCCGGAAGGCTCGCCGCTGTATGGCGACATGACGCCGGAAGGCTTCCTCGATTTCGTTTGCCGCACACGGCGCATGCCGCGGGCCGACCGCAAGCGCGCCATCGCCAATGTCGTCAACCGGCTTGAGCTGCAGGAAGTCCTGCACCGTCGGATCGAGACATTGTCGAAGGGCTTCCGCCGCCGCGTCGGCGTCGCCCAGGCGATCCTGCACGATCCCGACGTTCTCATTCTCGACGAGCCGACCGACGGTCTCGACCCGAACCAGAAGCATCAGGTGCGCGAGCTGATCCGCTCGATGGGCGACACCAAGGCGATCATCATCTCGACCCACATCCTGGAAGAGGTCGACGCCGTCTGCGACCGCACCATCATCATCGACCACGGCAAGATCGTCTCCGACGGCACGCCGGCGCAGCTGCATGCGCGCTCGCCGGAACACAATGCCGTATCGCTGAAGGTGATGAACGCTGACGCTGACAAGGCCGTCGGCATCATCAAGGCCCTGGCCGAGATCGCCGAAGTCGAAGTCAAAGGCGCGGCCGACGAGCGGACGAGCCTGGTTGCGCGCCCGCGCAACGGCCAGTTCATTGCCGATCTCGTCGCCACCACCCTGCGCTCGAACCAGATCGAGGCGTTCGACGTCACCAACAATGTCGGCCAGCTCGACGACGTCTTCCGGGCCGTGACCACGTTGAGCGGAGGCTAGGTCGGCGGCATGAAGGTGATGCTCACCATCGCAAGGCGGGAATTTGCCGGCTATTTCTCGACGCCGCTCGCCTACGTCTTCATGGTCGCCTTCGTCGCGACCGCCGGCGCGGCGACGTTCTATTTCGGCGATTTCATGGACCGCCGTCAGGCCGACCTGACGCCGTTCTTCGACTTCCATCCCTATCTTTTCCTCGTCTTGATCCCGGCCATCGGCATGCGCCTGTGGGCGGAGGAACGGCGTCAGGGGACGATGGAACTCTTGATGACGTTACCGATCACGAGCTGGCAGGCGGTGGGCGGCAAGTTCCTCGCCGCATGGGCCTTCCTCGGTCTCAACCTGATCCTGACATTCCCGATCGTATGGACCGTCAACTATCTCGGCCAGCCGGACAACGGCGTTATCGTCGCCAGCTACATCGCCAGCTTCCTGATGGGCGGCGTGCTCATCGCAGTTACATCGTGCGTCTCGGCGCTTACGCGCAGTCAGGTTATCGCCTTCGTGTTCGGCGTCGGCGCGAGCTTTGTTCTGATGGTGTCGGGGCTGAACTTCGTCCTCAACCTGTTCAGCGGCTGGGCACCGCAATCCGTTATCGACATCATTTCCTCCTTCTCGTTGCTGACGCATTTCAACGCGATCGCACGCGGCGTTCTCGATGGCGAGGCGATCGTCTTCCTTCTGGCGCTGATGCTTTTCTTCCTGTTTGCCAATCGCCAGATCATCGAAATCTCGAAGGCCTAGCGCGATGTGGAAAGGCCTCACCAATGCGAACAGGGCCACGCTTGCAGCAGTGTCGATCGCCGTTGCCGCCGTGCTACTCATCAGCGTCGTTGCGATCGGCGCCATCACACTGCGCTCGGCCCGCATCGATCTCACCGAGAACCAGAGCTACACGGTCTCGCAGTCGACCCGCACGGTGATTGAAAACGTCACCGAGCCGATCACGCTGCGCTTCTACTTGTCCTCGGCGCTGGTTGACGAGCACTCGGACCTTCGCGTCTACACAGATCGCATCAACGAATTGCTGCGCGCTTATCAGCAGCTTTCGGGCGGACTGATCCGCGTCGAGCACATCGACCCTGAGCCATTTTCACCCGAGGAAGATCAGGCGATCGGCTACAACCTCGTCGGCGTCAATCTGAGCCGCGCCGGTGAACAAGGCTATATCGGTTTGGTCGGTACCAATGCCGTCGATCAGCTCGAAGTCATTCCAGCACTTTCGCCGGCGCGCGAGGACTATCTCGAGTACGACCTGACGCGGATGGTTTCGCGCCTGTCGAAGCCGACCGAGCCGCGGATCGGCGTCATCGACGGCCTCGGCATGTTCGGCAGTACCACGCAAAATCGTCAGCCATGGGCGGTCATCAGCCGCCTTGGGCCCGACTATGCACTGGTCCCGATCGCGACCGACGCGACGGAGATCCCGGATGACATCGACGCGCTCCTCGTTGTCCATCCGCATAACCTCTCGCCGTCGATGCTCTACGCCATCGATCAATATGTGATCGCCGGCAGACCATTGCTCGCCTTCATGGACGCGTTGGCGGAGCATTCGCCGGCGGGCCCGAACAATCCTGCGGCCCCGGAATATCCGACGTCGGACCTGGGGCCGCTACTGGCGGCGTGGGGTGTGGAGATGGTGCCCGACAAGGTCGTCGGCGACATGGACATGGCGCTACAAGTGCGGGCGCAAGCGGGCAACCAGATCGTCATCGCCGATTATCCGCCCTGGCTTATCGTCGGAACGGACAACCTCAACCACGACGATCTGGTGACCGGCGCTCTCACGCTCATGCGGATGTCATCGGCAGGCGCGTTGCAAGCATTGGATGGCGCGACGACGACACTGACGCCGCTGATCGCCACCACCGAGAACAGCATGCTCTACGACCAGGCGACGATCTTGCGCCGTCTGGATCCGACATCGCTCGTCAACATGTTTCAGGCTTCGGGCGCGAGACAAATCCTGGCTGCACGGATCACCGGTCCGGTGAACTCGGCGTATCCGGACGGACCACCGCAGACAGCCGATGCAGCCGCCTCAGCGGCAACGCCCGCATTCGTCGCGCGTTCCGAGGGCCCGATCAACGTCGTCATCGTCACCGACACGGACATGCTGGCGGATGACCTCAACGTCGATTCGACGGGACAGTCGACCACGCAGAATGCAGACTTCGTATCCAATGCGCTGGAACTCGATGACCGGCGGCGGAGAACTCATCGATCTGCGTGGACGCGGTTTCGTCTACCGCCCGTTCACGCGCGTTGACGAGCTGGAAGCGGCGGCGGAGGAACGCTATCGCGCCACTGAGGAACAGCTGCAGGCGGATCTCGACGCAACCCAGCAGCAGCTCGACGATTTGCGCGCGCAGGCCGGAACGGCTGGGCAGGCCGGGGCGCTTACGTTGGAGCAGCAGAACGCTGTCGCCGACTTCAATCAGCATATCCTCGACGTTCGCGGCGAGCTTCGTTCGGTCCAAGGCGATCTGCGCAAGGATATCGATGCTCTGGCGAACTGGCTTCGCCTTCTCAATATCCTCGCGGTGCCGGTCCTCATCGTCATCGTCGGTGTCATCATTGCGCTTTGGCGACGTGCTCGGCTTGTGCGGTATCTGCGCAGCCAGAAGGCGGCGGGGTAGCGGGCTATGTCGCCGAGATCATTCCTCACGCTGCTGGTCGTCACCATTGCGGTCGTCGTCGTTGCGGCGGTTCTCATCGTCACGGACAGCGGCGGCGACACCGGCTCCGGTGTCGGCGGAGATCTGATGTTCCCGCGGCTGGCCGCCGAGGCGGCCGATGTTGGCGAGGTGATCGTCGAAACGACGGCCTACAGGATCGATCTGCGCAATCGCGACGGCAACTGGGTTGCGGCCGACATTGGCGACTACCCGATCGTGCCGGACGCGGTCGCCCAGATTATCGCGGCGTTGTCGCAGATGACGATCGTTGATGGAAAGACGGACAATCCGGATTGGTATCGGTACGTCAATGTTGACGACCCCACCGCCGATCTCGATCCGGGCGTAACCCCAGGTACGCACATCACCGTCAACGCGGGCAATGGCGACGTTCTTGCCGACGCCATTTTCGGCGCCGCGGCAAACAGCATCGGCTATGCGCGCAATGGCGGAAGCTTTGTGCGCAGAGCAGGCGAGGCGCGGGCCTGGCTGGTGACCGGCGGGGTCAACATCCCGGGGTTCGAGCAGGATTGGTTCGGTCAGCTCTTCAGCATTCCCGGCACCAACATTGCCGAGATCGCAATCTTCCTCGGCGAGGAGATGGTCCTGGATGCGCAAAAGACCAATTTCGACACCGGGAACTACGATCTTACCTATCTCAGCCCCGACATCGGGCCGACCGGCGCCACCGCCAACAACAACGGCCTGCGTGGTCTCGCGCAAGGCATCGTCTCAACCAGCTTTGAGTCGGTGCGGCCGGCCGACGGCGTGACCTTTGCCGACGACGCGCGCACCATCCGCTTCATGACGCGCGACGGCATGCAACTCGATGTCCGCCTCGGTGAGGCCGATGGCGACGTCTGGGTCACCTATGCGGCGTCCGCGCCCGACGGCAGCGACGCTGCCGCGCAAGCCGCATCCATCAACGCGCGCTCAGCCGGCTGGGCCTTCAAGCTCCTGTCCTACCGCATCACGGCGTTGACCCGCGACTTCACCGATCTGTTCGATCCTCCCGCCGCAGAGGAAGCAGCGCCCACGCCGACGCCGCTCATTCCGGTACTACCGGGCCGGTGAACCGGGGCGGCGCCCCCGCCTGATGTCGGCGGTGTGGCCTCAGTTCAGCGCCCGCGGCAGGCACCTGCTGCGGTCCGCCTCGAGTTCGGTGAAGGTGTTACAGTTCCACAAGGCGAATTCGGTGCCAACATCGTTGCGGCCGAATCCAAAGACCTGTTGGCGGAGTTGATCGCCTGGCACCGGAAGCGCCTCCGGCAGCAAGTCGGAGTCATACCAAAGGCCGACTTGGCAGACGCCAGTGCCCGGGCAGAACGATCGCGCGATCGGTTCAAGTTGCATCGGATCGGTGATCAAAGACTGATCGACAAGCACGACAAAATACCAATCGGCGAGTTGGCGGGACTCAAGCACCGCGCCATCCGGCACCGCGGCGGCGACTGGTGTGCCATCTGCGGCGGCGGCCGGTGTGCCACTTGCGGCGGTGTCGTTTGTCGCCGCAGGCGCCGGGTTTTCGGCGACGGGAGGGGTGCCGCTCTCAGCCGCCGCGGGCGTGCTCTCAGCGGCTGGAGCCGCAGGGTCATCGGCAGCCGGCGTGGCGCCTGAAGTGGGGATCACGGCATTCTCGGCGGCCGGCGCCGCCTCTTCGGCAACCGGCGTTCCGCCGCTGCCGGTGGCGGTATCGTCGTCTCTGTTGGAGCAAGCGGCGAGCGTCAGCACCGCTGCCGCGGCGAGGAGCGCAGCGATCGACCCGCGCCGGCGTGCGGCAATGCCGCCTCTATTAGTCATGTCTCTTTTGTCTCCTTGATCTCGGCCGTCGCGCGCATCCAGAAGCACCCTTCGCCACAGGTCGGACAGTGCGAGATTGATTGCCGTGGCTAGGGCGGTACGCCGCCCTAATTGGCAACGGGGACATAATGCGGACGGTCCGAGTTCGGCCGCATGGGTAGCATGCGCCA
Organism: uncultured Alphaproteobacteria bacterium; assembly: GCA_963732865.1. Lineage (GTDB taxonomy): Bacteria > Pseudomonadota > Alphaproteobacteria > Rhizobiales > Kaistiaceae > JADLGL01. The sequence continues at coordinate 199,247 of CAVTBC010000004.1, forward strand.
CACTGCTGGCGGGTCAAAGTCGCCCTGCCACAGGCCGATGCCGGCGGCGCGCGCCTCGGCCTGGGCATCGTCATATTGAGTTGTCTCCGCGGGAATGGCCAAGCCAAATCCCGTGCTTATGAAGCGCTCGCCAATATCCTCGCCGTTGAGAGTGCAGGTCGCGATCACGCGGCCTATGGAGTCGGGTTCTGTGACGGTCTCGCAGGTCACCTCTCCCTCGGAGACGATGGTTTCGAGCGCTCGCTGCGCGGCTGCCCAGCATTCCCATTGCTCGTTGCCGATGCGGCAAGTCTGATTGAGTTCCACCGAATTGACACCAAGGAGGTAGACGCGATAGTCGCCGAGCTGAAACGAGTAGGGCTTGGTGACGTGAGCCATGCCGGTGATCGTTGTTGCATGGGCGAGCGCTGGCGCTGCCGCCAACATCAATAGGACTGCGAGCGGCCGTACCGCGGCAAGGGGAAACCAGGACGAGAGGGAGCGTTTGGGTGACATGGGCCTTCAGGATTGTTGCCGGCGGCGGATAAGGCCGCGCTGCGGGTCATAGGCGATCGCCGCCAAGGTGAAGCAGACCAGCGTTGTGCCGAGGACGACGGCCAGCGCCACACCATCGAACTGACCATAGGCGGCGAAGCGCAGCAGTTCGATGGCATGCGTAAATGGGTTAACCGACGCCGCCCAATAGAGATATTCGGCAGGACTCTGCTTGAGGATCCACAGCGGATAGAGCGCCGAGGAAATGAAGAACATCGGGAAGATGACGAAATTCATGGTCCCGGCAAAATTCTCAAGCTGGCGGATATAGACCGACAGCAGGAGCCCGATCGAGCCCAGCATCAGCCCTCCGAGCAAGAGGGCAGGCAGGATGTAGATCCAGCCACTCCAGGGGACGTAGACGCCGAACAGGCGAGCCACGAGCATGAAGATGTAGCACTGGACCACGGACAGGATGGTTCCGCCCAGGAGCTTGCACATCAGCAGGTACCAGCGCGGCAGCGGCGCCGTCAGAAGGAGGCGCATCGTCCCGACTTCGCGGTCATAAACGAGCGACAGCGACGACTGCATGCCGTTGAACAGCAGGACCATGCCGAGCAATCCCGGCACCATATATTCCTGGTAGGGAATGTAGGTGTTGTAAGGCGGGTTCGGCGAAATGCCGAACAGGTTCTGGAAACCCGCGCCAAAAACGATAAGCCACAGCGCGGGCCGAACGATCGCCGAGCCCAGCCGTCCGTATTGATGGGCGAACTTGTAGAGCTCGCGCCAGACAATACCGCGCATGGCGCGGAGGGCGCGCAGCAACGACGCGTTGCCTGCTTCCCCTCCGACGAACTCTGCAGCTCCCTCAGCTGCGGTGTCGGGTGCGCTCAAGCGCTCCTCTTATTGTTGTTCTTATTGCTTTAGAACTGACACACCGACTGTGGCATATCGACTCCTAGTGTGTCGAGATCATTGGTCTGATGAGGGAATCCGTCCACCGGCGCCTCCTGCAGAACGGCGTTGCCATCGGCCAGAAGGATGCCTTGCCGGAGCTGATGATCCCAAGGCCGGATGCTGAGCGGCAAGCCCTTGGCGCCGTCGAGGTTGAGCCGGTCGCCCAGAATGTAGTCGAGCACGCTCTGGTAGTCGGTCGATTGCGACCGCAACACGCCCTGCGTGATTGCACGCACGGACACCCAGGCCGCCCAATCCATGCCGTCCATGCGGCGGCCGGCCAGATCCTCGAAACGGGCATTGACCTGCGGCGCGCCGGAACGCTCCCACGACCAGTGCCAAGCCTGCGCGACGAGGCCCGAGGCTCCGACCACGGGTCGCGGAGCATTGGTCCAGTACGGCGCGTAGCGGGCGAAATCGCCGTCGCTGTCGGCGATGAAGACAACGTCGTAGTTGGTGCCCGCAGTGACGAGCGCGACGTTGTTCTGATCGCGGTCACGGGGATCGTTGCCAAGCACCACGGGGCGCACGCCGACAATGCGCGCCCCAAAATAGGTCGCGGATTGCTGCAGGGCATCGACCGTGTCCTGATCCTGCGCCGACGGGCCTTGCAGGACGAGAATGTTGCGCCAGTGCCGCGAGACGAGGAACTGCACCATCGCGTCGGTCAGCATCCGATTGCTCGGATAGGCGTGAATGACATTGATGCGGCAGGCTTCGCCGCGGAGATTGTCGTCCGGCGCGGAGACGTTGAAGATCGTGACCGGCTGACCGGCGACGGCGTCGGCAAGCTGCAGCAGATCAGGGCCGGGCAGATCGGCCAGGACGAAATGAACGCCCTCGCTCACCCAGCCCTCAATGGTGGTTGCGAGTTCAGCGACATCGGCCCCTTCGACATGGCGCAAGGTGAAATCGACGTGGATCACGTTGCCGATTGCCGCCGCGTCGCCGATGCCGAGTTCGGCGCCCTTCTCGGCGCGACCGAGAGGACGAACCGGCACCATGGCGTAGGCGTAGTCCGCGTCGTAGCGGGGATCGTTGGCGAGGTCGACGAAGCCGATCGGGACCTCGGTCGTTACCGCGTCTTGCGCCTTCGCGCCGAGCGAAGTCGCCAGCAAGGCGGCGGCTAGCGCTACCGTCCCTGCTGCAACACGCATCGTCCTAGCCATCGATGACGACCGTATGAGGAACCCGTCCGGCCGAGATGCTGCGGATGTTGCGACGGCTCTGCACGTCGATGATCGATACGTCGTCGCTGAGGCCGTTGGTGACGTAGAGCAACCTGGCGTCGGGGCTCAAGGCAGCGCCCCAGGCGCGGTTGCCGACAAGCGTGTAGTCGCGCACCTCGTGGCTTGCGACATCGACAAAGCCGATGTGGTTGGCGCGGCCGAGGGTCACATACATGGTGGCGCCATCCTGGGAAATCGCGATCCCGACCGGCGTTACGTCGACCTGACGAAAGCCCGGCGGCAGGAAGGTCAGCGTGTCGATGACCTGATTGGTGGCCCGATCGATGATGGAGACCTCGCCGGACAATTCGTCCGTGACCCACAATTCCGTGCCGTCCTGCGTTAACGCGAACCGACGCGGGCGCGTTCCGACGATGATGTTGTCGGTGACGACGCCGCTGGCCGTGTCGATGACGTGCACCATGTCGGCGATTTCCGACGTGGCGTAGAGGACGCTTTCATCCTCGCTGAGAATGACGCCTTCCGGCTCGGCGCCGGTCGCGATCTCGTGCACGATGATCTTGTCGGCGACATCGATCACCTGGACCGCCGAGGCTTCCTCGTTGGATACGTAGAGCGTGTCCTCGGCCCGGTTGAGGACGAACATCTCAGGGCTGCGCCCGGTGGGGATGTAGTCGACGACATCAAGGACCGCCGGGTCGATGATGTCGATGACATCGTCGTCGCCGCAAGCGACGTACAACCGCGAATGATCGTGGTTGAAATGCATATCGCGAGGACGCCGAGAGGTCGCGATGTCCGCGACGAGCCCGTAGTCGTTCGACGGATCGAAGACGAGCACATTATGGGTGCGCTCGTTGCTGACATAGACGTAGCCGGTCCCGGCGGCTTTGGCCGGACCAGAGGCGCCGAGCACAAACGGCAAAGCCGTGCCGGCAAGCATGCCGCCGACAACGGTGCGGCGCGTTACATTTGTTGCCATTGCTTTCAACCTATTAACTTGGCGCGACTTTTTCTGGCGCGGCGACGAGACTATCTGACGACGAAGGTACCACGCAGGCCACGGTCTTCGTAACCTGATACGTAGAAATCGAAGTTGCCGGGTCGGATCGGTACGAAGAAGATGACGGCGTCACCTTCGTCATCAAAGCCAATGCCGTAGAGACCGCCGCCGAGCTGTACCTCGGTGTCGTCGATCTGCACCTGGCCGATCCAAGAATTGCGGAACAGCTCGGGAGATTGGAATGTGAGCTGCTCGTATCCGTCGCTGGTAATCTCCAGGCGATAGTATTTGCCGGTCTCGAGGTGAAACTCGGTCTCCGAGAAAGTCAGGGTGCGCGTATCGATGTCCAGTTGCAGGTCTGTCGGCAAGGCCGCCAAGTTGCCCTCGGCGGACGCTGCCATTGGCATAAGGCACAAAGCCACAGCGGCGGAAGTTGTTGTCAGAAAGCGTTTCATCCCCGGCTCCATGTTCTTATGATTAGATGGCAACAGACTAGAAAACCTGCGCCAAGAATTCAAGTTTCATTTCGGGGGAGCGCTCCGGTCGGTCGGAGCGACGGGAGCACATCGGGGAGTTAAGCAAATCGTGGTTTTGCATGGAGCCAAAGTTGAAGTTCGGCACGCCCGCCGCGGCGCTGCGGCGGAGCATCGCCTCCGCTTCGCCTCATGACGGGAAGCGGAGATCCGACGCCGGTTCTCGAAGTCCGGCAAGTGTCGAAATCCTACGGTGCGATCAAGGCGCTGGACGGTGTCGACCTGTCGGTATCCGCCGGCGAATTCGTCGCCTTGCTCGGTGCCAATGGTGCGGGCAAGACAACGTTGCTGCAACTCCTGACCGGCCTGTTCGCTCCCGACAGCGGCACCATCAAAGTGCTGGAACATGACCTGCGCCGCGATGCGATCAAGGCGCTCGGCGGTATCGGCGTCGTGTTTCAGCAGCAGACGCTCGATTTGGAGCTCAGCGTACGGGCGAACCTGCGCTACCACGCGGATCTTCATGGATTGCCGCGCCGCGTCGCAACGCAAAGGATCGAGTGGGCGCTGCAACAATTCGGCCTGACCGAGCGCGCCCGCAATCGCGCGCGGACGCTGAGCGGCGGCAATCGCAGGCGCCTCGAACTTGCGCGCGCGCTGCTGCATCGGCCGCACGTGCTTCTGATGGATGAGGCGACGGTCGGTCTCGATCCCGCCAGCCGCCGTGACATCCTGGATGAAATCGTGCGGCTCAAATCGACGGAGGCGATCGGCGTCTTGTGGACGACGCATCTGGTGGATGAGATCGTGCGCGCGGACCGGCTTGTTGTCCTGCGTCGCGGCAAGGTGGTCTTTCGCGGGACGAAAGAAGACCTCCTCAGACGCGAAGGCGGCACCGACTTATCGGCGACCTTGATCAGCCTGATGGGCACGGATGCTTCACCAGCAGCGGAACCGTCCGAAACGCCACCGCAAAACCCGCTGATCGACGAAACCCTGGCGAACTTATAGCGGGCCCTTGTTGGGCAAGGTCACCGCCGGCATGTCGTTGAAGGTGAGATTGAATTCGGTCGGATCGAAATTGGTGGCCTGACCGGTCCCGCCTGGATTGCCGTTCAGATTTGCGTTCTGGGCGTCCTCGGTATCGTCACGCTGAGTCTGATCGATTGTTCCCTGAACCTCCTGACCGTCATCCAGCAGATTCTGGGCGCCATCGGCGGCGTCGGCGAGGGGGGCGGTGTAGGCGAGCTGATAGCTCCTTGGATGCCCGTCGGGCACGTTGTTTTCGTCCAGTTTCTCAACCCAGAGGTAGATCGCGCCGGCATCGCCAGTGAACTGGTCCGGTTCCACAACGCGCGTCGCCACCAGCGAGAAACGCTCGGGCAGCCAATCGTTGCTGGGCCAACCCCGCACGGCGCTGATGGCAAAATAGCTGGCGACGAAGAAGGCGCCGGTGATGACGATCGCGGCCCCCTTGATCCACCAGCGCCAGCGCGACACGAGGTTCAGGCTGAGCAGTAGCACTGCGATCATGACGTAGGCAGCAACCGCGGCGATGATGGTCCCGATCGGCATGGCCACCTACTGCGCTCGGCCGCGAGCGCGCTCGACCAACGATACGAAGCGATTGTTGAGATTGGACGGATTGCCGTCCGCGTCGAGCGTGAATCTGATCGCCGTCTTCTCGTCGCCGCGATGATCGAGTTCGACGGTGCCGTAATAGACCACTTCGGCCTGCGGGTTGATGCGCTGGACCGTCACGGTGACCGGCACCGGGTCGACGCCGTTGGCCACATAGTGCTCGACATTCACCACATACTCGCCTGGCACGATGCCGCGAAGCGTGACGATTTCCTGGTTCAGCGGGTTCTCGATCCTGACGCCGTTGACGACAAGCGTGTCGCGGTAATTGCCGCGATCGTCGCGGTCCAGGCTCAGGAACCCGGCTTCGAGATTGCGGTACCAAACGATGTTGCCAGACGGGTCCTGGACGTAGGTGTCGATGTCGTCCGGATTGCCGTCCGGCCAACTCACCGTGATGATGTACTGGGCGTTGAGCTGGACGGTGCCGGCGAGGGCGTCCGGGCGGATGAGCGAAAAGGAGATGAACACCATGATGGCAAAGCCCATCAGGATGTTCAGAAGGATGTCGGTGAAGGGAACGAACGTCCCGTCGTCGTTTCCGCCGAACAGGCTAGACTCTTCGAACATCGCCCTTGGGCTCTAACGTCGGAACGACATACACCTCGGTCAATTCCGTGACCTCGTGGAACAGGTCGGCAACGGCCTCGTCGAGGAGGTAGTACTCGAATTTGAGCAGCAGCGCCGTGGTGATGCCGGTGACGGTGACGTTCAGCGCGATCGCCATGCCGCTGCTCATTCCGGTCAGTGTCTGGCGCAGCGACTGCGCGTCAAAGGCATCGAGCCCGGCAACCGGGATCAGCATCAGGATGAAGCCGACGGCGGTGCCGAGAAGAGCAAGACGCAGCAGCGATTCCGAAATGAACAGGCCGAGCTTTTCGCGGGAACGAAGCTGATCGGCGAGTGATCGCAGCAGCAGCGTCTGGTCGAGATGATGTTCGCCGAGAGTGCGGGCCTTGGCGATCAGATTGGCGATGTGGTCGGTGATGATGCCCGGCTCGAGCGCCTGCCCGGTCGAAGTGATGACCTTGTTGTCGTTGGCGGTGAGAGCGCGACCGCCGGCGGCAATGACCGCATCACGTACCTTGCGCGCGGCGATCAGCTCCTTCGATACGATCACCGTCTGGTACAGGCAGTGCGACGTCGTTGCGATGAAGACGGCCAGGATGACCAGAGACATCTTGGTGCGGTCGGTCTCCAGCATGGCCTGGATCAGACCAAAATACCAAAGCACCAAGACGCCGAAGACGATCAGTATGTTGACTAGAATCCACTTCAGAACCGGCGTGTAGTCGCGCGACTGCGCGTCCGATCCCAGCACAGCGGTCATGAATGACACTGCATTCCCCACAAGTCTCCTGGGCGGTTCTCTTGTAGCCGGACCTTGAAAGATCCCAGCCACCGAGAACTCTTGAGCCCCCATTTCCCCGGTGCGGTCGGTCTGTTTTCGGCCTTATCCGCAATTGGACCTTGCCGGGCGAAATACCTTTCGTCAACTCAAAGTGCGCTTTTGAAACCAGTACGCAGCGAAGTTCGGCCTCTGCTCTCCGCCGAGCTCAAGCCGGGCCGAGGGTCTATGGGCCCTAATCTCGAGCGGCCATGCATTCCTCTCCGAGGACTTCCAGGTCGCTCGGCGCAGGAGTATAGATGTTCATCGAACCTCGCGGGCCCCAAGTGGACAACATGTCCAAGATTGTCGGGTCAGTTACGGCTGTGTCGAGTTTGCTGTTTGCGCAGCCGACGTCCGCTTGGATCGCGCCTGACACGCAATCTTTTGCCCGCGCCTTTGCGACCCAACGAGGGTTGGCGACAGCGCTGGGATATCAACGAACCGGGGAGGTTTGATATGCGCAGGACGTCGCCAATGGCCAAGGTTGCCACTCTGCTTCTCCGACCGGCGCTGTTCGCCGCCGCATTGCTGGCGCCCATTGCGGCCATGGCTTTGACGCCGAGCGCGCAATCGAACTACGGCCAAGTCACGCTCCAAGCGGGCTTCCTTCCCGACCCCAGTACTGTCCAGGTTCAAGCGGGCGGCACCGTCGATGCGACCACACAAGGGTTACCGGCTGGGTGTACCGGGTTTGTTAGCGACCAGCCGGACTACAAGTTGTTCTACACGCCGGGCGCCTACAGCCTCTACATCTTTGCCACGTCGTCCGCGGACACGACCCTGATCATCAATGACCCGAACGGGAACTGGATCTGCAACGACGATGCAAATGGAAGCCTCAATCCGATGCTGATGTTCAGCAATCCGTCGGGCGGTCGCTACGATATCTGGGTGGGCACATATTCCTCCGGTGGGCTTCAGCCCGCCACGCTGCAAATCTCCGAGCTCGGCCCGGGCGGCGGTGGTGGTGGTGGCGGTGGTCAGCCTGCAATGCTCAACCCATCGCTGACGCCAAACTTCGGCACGCAGAACCTGCTGGCCGGCACCCAGCAGACCGTTCAGCTGACGGCGGGCGGTCCAATCAGTGCCTCGGTCGTCGGCGGCAACTGCAGCGGCTTCGTCACCGAGGCGCCTGACTACCGCATAAACTTCCAGAACCTCGCCGGTATCCTGCCGCTGACCTTCAGCGTTCAGTCTTCGGCCGACACCACCCTGGTGGTGCACGAGCCGAATGGTACCTGGGCTTGCGATGACGATGGCGGCACGAGCGTCAATCCGGCGGTGCAGGTCAGCATGCCCCAGGCTGGCCAGTACGACATTTGGGTGGGCACCTATAGTCAGGGGGTCGGCAACCCCAGCGCGACGCTGACAATCACGGCCAACTTGGCCGGCGTCGGGAAGTAGCCCGGCGCTTGCTCGAGAACATGGTCGCGAGCGGCACATGACCGCAAAAGCGTTCATCGCCGGAATGCTGTCGATTGTGGCGTCGGCAGCAATGATTTCTGGCGCGCACGCCGCGGATTTCGCCCATCTCAGGGGACTGGCCGGGCAATACACCGAATTTGTCCTGGCCGATCCCGCTTTGGACGCCGAGCTCCATGTGATTCTCGGTGACGACTATGCGAATTTTATGAGCGTGATGCAGGTAACTCTCCCGACAAGGCTCATCGGCGATCGCTACTTGGTCGCCGAAGGGTGCCGGGCTCATGATTGCGGCAATCAGGGCGGTCTGGTGGTCATCGACCTCGTCGACGGCACGGTGACCGCCCTTCGCCGGGGTCTCTACGGCCAGCTGATCACTCCAGTGTCGGACTTGGACGCCGCGATCGCAAACTGGTGGGGACAACAATAGGGACAGGCAAGGCCGATCCCGAGCTTGCCGGTGACGGATTTGAGAGTGCTCCGGCCTCTGTCTGGAAATGAACTATTGCTGATAGCCCGGGGCACGGATGCCTCAGCGCCGGGCCTTCGTTCGCCGCGCATTTTTCGCCGAGGTTTGGCGAAGTCGCTTCATCTTATCCGATTGCTTTCTTCTGTCGCCAAAACGGCAGTCATGATAGTCAAGCAAGGAGCGGAGCTAGGCCCATGCCGGCGTGGCTGCGACCTCGTGAACCATCGGAATTTGGGCTGAGTTGGCGGCGACCGGCGGCGAAATTTCAAGATGCGCCATTTGTCCATCTCTCTCGCCACAAGTCGGACTGGAACGGGCGGTTTGGGAGCCGACAATCGTAGCAGTCACACTTGGAAATTCCCCCCCTTGCAAGGCAGGAGCCCTGACTGCTGAAGGTTCGCAGGCAGGTCGGATGCTCGGGGGTCAAGAAATGCGGGCCGCGCTGGGATCGGGCGGATCGCAGGACAACCAATCCGATCCTGGGAGGGAACTATAATGAAGGGATTTGGTGCACTGAGAGTGCTTGCGGTGAGTTCGGCGCTGGTGGCTGGGCTTGCCGTGGCAGCGAGCGCCCAGACGGGCAGTATCCTTATCGGCGATGGCGTGCGCATTCACCCCGAGAGCATCGCCGCCATCCCCAATGGCGGCGGCCTGCTGATCGGCAGCACTGCCCAGAACGGCGTCTATCGCTGGAATCCGGGCGATGAGACAGCAACGCCCTGGGTCAGCCTGGAGAGCATCCAGCGCGGCGGCCGAATCCTGGGCGTCTTCGCCGAAGGCAACAACGCCTGGGTGTGCGCCAACGGCCCAAGTGGGACGGGGTTGGCGATGCTGGTCGGCTTCGACCTGACCACCGCGACCGAGACCGGACGTTATCCACTACCGGACAACGGCCACGGGGGTGGCTCGTGCAATGACATGGCGGTGAGCGCCGACGGCACGCTGTTCGTGTCGGAGACCAACGGACGGGGCGCCGGGCGCATTCTCGCGCTGGTGGCGGACAACAACGGCGTGAAGAGCCTCATCACCGTCATCGGCTCCAATTCGCTGGGCGGCGTCGATGGGCTCGCCTTCATCGGCGACACGCTCTACGTCAATGACGTGCTGGCCAACAAGCTGTACCGGCTCGATCTGAACGGCACGGCGCTGATCAGCTTCACGGTGCTGAATGTTGATATGGACCTCGGTCGTCCAGACGGCATGCGCACCACGCTGGACGGCACGGCGCTGCTTATGGCCGAGGGCGGCGCCAACCGCGTCGACATGGTCACCATCGACGGCGACAACGCCCACGTCACGGTTCTTCAGGACACGGGTCTCACCCAGCCGACCGGCATCGCTCAGATCGGCAATACCGCCTATGTCGTCGAGTCGCGGTCGGGTGCGGTCGTGAACCAGAACCAGCTGCCGTTTATCGCCAATCCTGCGGCGGATCCGGGTCCGTTCTACGCGATCGCTGTTCCGCTTCCATAGTCGTCACGCCAATCTTGCGGGCGGCGCCAGCCGCCGCCCGCGACCCGCACGCATCTCGGTGCCGTATTGATAGGCGAGGCGTGCGAGGCGGAAGCTTCCCTTTCGCTTGCAGTCAAAGGCAGCGAAGACGGCGACCGGGTCCGCTTTGACCCAGCGACCGAACAAGGTGCCGAGCAAGAAGTGGCCGATACGGCGGCGGCGCTCAGTCGCCGTCTTCATTCTCCATCGCCAGTTGCGACTTGAGTATGTAGGCGTCGATGTCGAAATCGGTGCTGTCCGCGGCCGCGGCCTGCACTAGGGGCGGGACGCGCTTCCGCTCCTCCTCGACCTCGAACTTCGAGAAGCCGGCCGCGGCCGCCTCGGTGAACAGTTTCTCCGTCAGCCGTTCTGCCCGCGCCTCGTGGCTCTCAATGTCGGAATTGGCGCCGGGAGGAACGTTTTCCGCGATCCAGGTCTCGACCCACCTCAGGAAGCGCTTGCTCATGACTGCCCGCCCAACTCTTGCGTCGTGTTCGGGCCGGTTTTCCTAGCCCGCTGTACCAAGCAAATATACGCAAGGCGTCCGCGCCGCGCATCCCCTTATGTCGGCCCGATCTATGGTGCCGACCCCTTCAATCAGGGAACTGGGATGGCTGGCTTCGCCCCTAGCCGGGCGCTTGTCGGGCTTCTTCAGGCACGCCGAGCGGGCGGGTCAATGGCGACGGATTTCAAGCTAAAGCACCAAGCTTCTCGATGTAACCGAGCCAGAACCGAGAGCTCTTTCGGGCTCCCTGAAGCGCTGGTTCCCGCCTCGTTTCCGGGGCGCCAACCACCTCAGAAACCGCCGTATTCCGAACATTTGCCAAGTGGAGGATTTGGAGCGGGCGACGAGATTCGATACCCACGACCCGAACGTTGGTTGGACGGGACACCCACTTCTAACGTTGCCGAAGGGTCACTCGGGCTTGCTTTCGGTCCGTGACCGAGCCCGCTCTGGCTGAGCTTGTGTTATTCTCCTCCGCGAGTCGCTGGATAGAGCTGGAGGGCTCAAAATGAGATTTCTGACAAAGATACTGGCTGGTGTAGCCGTTGCGGCGATGATGACCGGGACGGCGATGGCCGCCGATGCCAATCCGGCGGCCCTGCCCTCGCCCGTACCGACCGTACCACCGCCGACGACCAGCTTTGCCTGGGCCGGGCCATATGTGGGCGCGTATGGCGGCTATAACACCCACATCCCGCCGGGAGCTGCGGGGATTCTGGCAGGATACAATTTCAACACCGGCAAGTTCGTAATTGGCATCGAAGCCCAATTCGGCGTGTTCTTTCCAAGTGGGGGAGGCCCTCCCGGCCCAGATGCCGAAGCCTCGATCAACCTGCGGACTGGATATCTCATCACCGACCGCTTGTTGGCGTACGGTGTCGCAGGGGTCGGAACCGTTTTTTGCTGCGGGTTCCCATACTGGTCCGCGGGCGGAGGCGCCGAATTCGCCATTGGCAGCAAGATCTCGGTCTTCGCGGAGGCGAGAGCGTTCAATGGTTTCGGTGTGGCACCACCGGTCGGTCTAATGTTGCGCGGGGGAATCAACCTGCACATAGGGCATTAACTGCTGAGGTTAGTCAGAGGTAGATGCACGGCCCCGCTTCGGCGGGGCTTTTCTTTGTCATCCGTCGCCGCTGTAACCGAGATCCCCTTTTCAGGCCCTCTGAGGCGCCCGTTCGTGCCCCGTTTCCGCGGCTATAATGCCCTCAGAAACCGCGGCGTTCCACCACTTTCGCCATGTGGAGGACTTGGCGGGGCGACGCGATTCGAACGGCGATCCCATGTTCTGCGAGGCCGGAAAATTGCGGTTTGACATGACGCTAGCCTGCGCCGTGAAATACGCAATGCGCGAAGCGATGAGCCCTCTCAGTAACCCTCCGACGCCCGTGGAATGGTGTACATCAGCGCCAGATCCTGCGTCAGGGTGGCCACGTTTATGCCGGGAAGGCTGAGCGCCCAATGCTCGGCAGCGGCACGAATTGCCGCCGCCGTGGCGACTGCTTCAGCACCGGCCGTCGCGCCTGCCTCTGCATTCACGAGCACCCACACGGATCCCGCTAGGTCGCCGAAAGTGAAATCGAGGCGCAGTCCGTCGCGCATCTCGAAACGGACCGTTCGCGCGTCTGGGGCAACGAACACCGCCTCGCGCGGCAGGACGTCCTCAGGTGCGATGACGACGACCGCTTGGGCCATCGCCCGGATGGCGTCCTGATTGATATGGGCCTCGGCGAGAAGGCCGAGTTCGGGATCAAGCGCGGCGACGGCATATGTACCGGTGTCGAAATCGGTCTTCTCGGCGGTCAGGAGCAAACGATCCCCACTGAGGATGGACACGCGCGCCACGTCAGGCCCGCGCACATTGGCAACCGGTGCGAACCATTGCGAGAGGAACCGCGGAACGGTGACGTATCCTTCGGCGAGCCACACCTCCGCCTCGTCGCCGCGGCGCACAAAAGTTCCGCCCCGGGGTGGCGATCCAGTGGTCAGTCCCGGTGCGCCAACGATCACATCTGCAAGGAGTTCATCGGCGGCCGTCGCCACAGTGATCCGAACGGAAACGGACCCCGGGCCCGGGTCGTCGACGTCGTATGTGGCGTAGTCGGCTGGTTCGGTTGTGACGAGCTCGCTAGCGGGCAAGGCGGCGACGGCCGCGAGGATGCCTTCGATTGGCCCGGGAAGAACGGGATAGTCGCCGCGGTCGACAGCCACCCAAGTGTCTCCCTGATGCCTCAGCTCAAGGTGATAGAGACCGGTCTCCATCGTGACCCGGGCGATGTCCTGCCCTCGTTCCTTCAGGAGCGGGAAGAGGGACTGCCCGATGCCGGTAGGTACCAAATCGGCGGCATTACCGGCGCTCGCGATAAGCGCGAGGGGGAAGACGAGGACGCATATGCGTGGCAACAACGCTCTTCTTTGAGGGGACTGCATGCCTGCTTCGTTCCCCGCCTCTGACCGAAAGTAATCGGCATAGTACCGCAACAGCACTGAGGCGTCGGGTCAGCGGCAACGAAGGCCCAGACGCGGCCGATAGTCCAAAGGCATAGCACGATTGAATCGTGCGATGGGACTTGGCACTCCTGCGAGGCGGCGATTTCAATCGCCCTCGATCTTAGCCTCGCTGTAACAGAGCGGTCACCCGAGGCGCTCGGAAGGCCCTCGGCGCCACTCAAAAAGGGGCCGGCTTCGAGCCATCTTGGCCTCAGAAGCCGCTGTCTTCCGCCACCTTTGCCATGTGGAGGATTTGGAGCGGGCGATGGGATTCGAACCCACGACCCCAACCTTGGCAAGGTTGTGCTCTACCCCTGAGCTACACCCGCTCGGCGCCTGCTGGGCGCGCGACGGAGAGGATATCGCCGAAGGCCTCGGCGAATGCAAGGCCCCTCGCAGATCGGCTAGTTGTCGAGGTTCCGCGTGAACAGGAAGGTCGAGAAGTCGACATATTCATTGGTGTCCGGGTCGAGCACGGCGACGATCAGGCTGAAGGCGGTGCGTCCATCGGGCCGAACAGCCGGGCGGCCGACACTGACCTTGACGCTGATCTCCTGCGTCGCGCCCCGGATCTGGGCGCTATAGCGGGCCTCGACGATGAAGCCTTCCTGATAAAGCTGGCCACTGGAGCTCAGCAATTCGGCCTGCTCGAAGCGGCCGAAATAGCCGCCGGTCAGATCGCCTTCGGGCGTCAGGCCCAGCGTCCCGTCGATGCTGATGGCGCGCATCGTATTGGCGCAGCGCCCCGTGTTGGTGAGCGTTGTCGAATTCGATGTCGAACACGGTCGCCATGTTGCAGCCAGCGTCCTCGAGCGGGTCGTCGAAATCGGTCCGTGACTGGCCGCGTCCGGTCCAATCGCCGGCATAGAGGGCGAGCAGCGCGACGGCGTCGTCATGATTGGTGATCGGGGTGAATTCGGTGGTGTCCTGGGCGAAGGACAGCGCCGGAACGGCCAGGAGGAGGGCGAAGAGGAGGGCGAGGCGGCGACGCATGCTTTCACGAAACTCCGGAATCGGGGGGCGTTGATTTGCGGCCGCGCAGAAGGCGGTCGCGCAGGGCAATGAAGGACGGCAGGAAAACCAGATTGGCGACCAGCGCGACCAGGAGCGTGGCGATAATCAACTGACCAAGAAGGCCAATTGAGGGCATGGCGGAAATTTGCGTGGCGAGATAACTGACGGCGAGAATCGCGGTGCTGGCCATCAGCGCCGGGCCAACGACGCGAACGGCGTCCGACAACGCCTGGTCCGGCCCCATGCCGTCATGCCGGTTGACCCGATACATGTTGATGAGATGCACGGCGTTGTCGATGCCGATGCCGAAGGCGATGGTGAGGGCGATCAGCGTCGTCAGATCGTGGTCGAGCCCGGTCAGCCACAGGACCGCCTCGACCGCCAGGATCGGCAGAGTATTCGGTATCAGCGTCGTGAGGGCGAGGGTGATCGAGCCGCTGGCGATGGCCAGAGCGACGACGGCGAAGACGATAGCAAGCAAGAGGCTGGAGCGGAGCGATTCCACCAGGGCCGGGATCTCAATGCCGGACAGGACCGGAAAGCCGGTGAGCGAGACATCGTCGCCTAGGCCCGCCGCGTCCAACCGGGCGCGGATCGCATCGACCAGCACCTTGGTTTGATCGCCCGAGGTCACGGAAGACATCTGCGCCGTCACCAGCATCGTGCGCTGATCGTGCGACAGGAGGCGATCGAGCGTCGACGGATCGGCATTGGCGAGGGCGGCGGCGGCGGCGTCCACCTCGTCCGCCCCGACGCTGTCCCAGATATTGGCGAGCGAGACGCTTGTGCCCTCGCCGAGGACATCCGTGAAGGCCGCGGTGACCGCGGCGATCCGATCGCGCGCCGCCTGGTCGTAGAAGTTGGCGCCGTCGGGGACTTTGACGATGCCGTAAAGCGGGGTGGTGCCGCCGAAGACATCGCCGATGGTGGCCTCGTACTCCACCACGGCCGCGTCCGGCGGCAGATAGCGATCAAGCTGGAAATTCGAGCCGACCTGGAAATGGACGACGCCGAGGACAACGACGATGACCAAGGCGAGGCCGACGCGCAGGACCGGCGCCCGCAGCGCCCAGCGGCCGATCGGGTTGCCGAGCCGGACGAATGACGGCCGCCGCTTGCCGGCGGAACCGGGCAGGCGGACGAGGACGAGGCACAGAAGCGGCAGAACGAGGATAAAGGAGAGATAGGCGATCGCCACCGCTGCGACGCCAAGCCAGGCGAGTTCCTGCAGAGCGGCGTTGGGGGCAAAGGCGAGCGAAGCGAAGGCGAGCGCCGTTGTGATCGACGTCATCGCCGACGCCGGCCCGATGCGGAAGATCGATTCTCGCAGATTCTTCCGCGGCCGACCGTTCTGCGCGTTTGCCGACTGCCAGTGGAAGAAGAAGACAATCGAATCCACCAACGCCAGGATCAATGCGAGCGACGGCAGGATGGCGAAAAGGAAGTTGATCTGAATGCCAAGCGCATTGAGGACGCCCAGCAGCCAGACGACGGCGACAACCGCCGGCGCGGCGCAGACCAGCGCCGCGATGGCGCTGCGGAAGACGACGAGGCCGATCAGCGTACCGATGACGAAGCCGGACAACGCCAGTCGCCATTGGTCGTCCTGCAGCGAGTTGGCGACAGTCGCCTGGATTGCCGGCAGGCCGGTCAAGGCGGTGGTGAATCCGGCGGGGGTGATGCGGTCGAGCGTCTCCTGAAGCTGCTCGACCAGCACGGCCATGACGTCATTGGCGGTGTTCCGCGGCGCCTTCAGCGTGACAACGAGAATGGCGATGCCGGCGTCGGGAGCGATGAGGGCGCGCGCCGAAGGCTGATCCTGGCGCAGCTGATTCATCGCCGCCATGACCTCTTCGTCGCTGGTGAAATCGGGCGGCAGCGCCGGCACGAATCGGCCGCTGACAAAATCGAAGTCGCCGAGCGAGAAGGCGGAGAAGACCAAATCGACGGCGTCGTCGAGTTGCAGGTCGATCTGCAGGAAGCGAAGCGCTTGCATGCCGTCGACGGTGAAGAGGTCGGGCGACTTCACCATCAGAAAGACGTCATGAGCCCCGTCACGGAAATTGTCCTTGACGGCGTCATAGGCCTCAAAGGCCGGATCCTCCGAGAGGATGTCGATCAGCCGTCCGTCGAAGGAGGTCTTCGGCAGCATGGCGGCGCCGGCGACGAAAAGGATTAGCAGGCCGAGCGCGGCTGTGCGCGGCGCGCGCAGGACCAAAAGGCCGATACGTTCTAGGCCGAAACCAAGGCTCCGCATCTGATCGGTGTAAGGCTCCGTTGTGAGGGGGCTGCGCTATCGGCCCTGGATAGCGGCATAAAAAAGGCGACAACCGCTTGGCTTGGCCGATCAGGGTGGACTATGATGAATGAATAATGTCCGGTAAATGGGCGTAAGTCATTGAATTTTCTGATTCTTCCCCTTTTGTCGGCGTCTTTTGTCGGCTGCTTCCTGCTTGGCGGCAACTGGTTGACGATTCCGGCGACGCTCACCTGGCTCATTGCCATCCCGATGGACGAGAGCATTGGTGATGACTGGTCGCGGCGGCTTGAGCAACGTCATCCGTTTTTCCTCAAGGCGCTGCTTTACCTTCAGTTGCCGGCGCTGTCATTGGCGACCTTCTTCTTCGCCTATTATCTCAGCGATTGGACCTTCCTTGGCGCCACCGTGAACGCGGCCCGCGACCGCACCGGCGACTGGGCGATGTTCATGGTCCTCGGCTCGATGGCGCTGTTCTACGGTATCGCCGGGATCAACGTCGCGCACGAACTCGTCCACCGGAATCGACGGCTGCCGGTGCTGGTCGGGCGGTGGCTTCTGTCCTTCTCGATCGACACCGAATTCTCGCTTGAGCATGTCTATGGACATCACGTGAATGTCGGGACGCTCAGGGATCCGGCGACGGCGCCGAGGGGCCAGAATTTCTGGCTCTTTTTTGTACGTGCCGTCGTTCTGGGAAACCGCAATGCGTGGAGGATTGAGAAGCGGTTCATGGAAAAGCGTGACCGCTCGGTGTGGAGCCTGCGCAATCGCTTCATCACCGGGCAGTTGATGTCGCTGGTTTGGCTCGTTCTGTTTGCGGTTGCCGCGGGTTGGCTTGGCGTCGTGCTGTTCGTCGCGACGGCCCTATGGGCCAAGCTCTATCTGGAGCTCACCAATTACATCGAGCATTACGGGCTGATCCGGGTCGACGGCACGCGGGTCGAGGCGCGTCACTCGTGGAATTCGAGCAGGCGGCTGACCAATTGGCTGCTGTTCAATTTGCCGCGCCATGCCGACCATCACATCAAGCCAAGCAAGAACTACTGGGAATTGGAGGCGCGCACCGAGGCGCCGCAACTGCCGCATGGCTATTTCGTGATGGCGGTGATGGCGATGGTGCCGCCGCTGTTCATGTGGAAGATGAAAGAACCGCTGGCCGAGTGGGATCGCACCTATGCGACGGCAGGCGAACGGGCGCTTGTCGCGTCGCGCGCGGCGGCCGTCGTCGGCAAGTCGGCGGAGATACCGAGGTCGCGGGAAAGCGCGCAGATCGCCGAAGTGCGGTCGAGGACACCGGTCGGGCAGTAGATACTGAGGCTGACGCGGTCCCGCTGCGGGACGATCACGCAGCAATTCACGCCGGCCGTGTATGAGCCGCAATAGATATCGTTGATGCCGAAGCCGCTGAAGAGGCCGCCCGCGCCATGCGGCGGGATCAGCGACAGCAGGATATCCTGCGGCACAAAGCCGAAGAAGCGGCGCCCATAGAGGAACGGCAGCAGCCTGGCAATTCGCCGGTGGATGCCGAAGAAGGCGCTGTATTGGATCTGCAGCCAGGAAACGTCACGGGCATCGGCGGCGAGCCGGCGGTCGAGTTCGCGCGCATAGTCGGCGAAGGTTGGCTTGCCCGGTATCTTCAGAACATGCATGCGCAGTTTCATGAAGGCGTCGTCGCCCTCGGCGCGCCGCGGCGACAGATTCGTGTAGCTGAGCGTGCGTGAACGGCGGCCCCCGTCGGGTTGGCGATAGAATCCGTAGAGGACCAGCGCGAACATCAGGGTGCGCTGGCTGACGCCCATCGTTGTGGCGACGCGTTTCAGTTCGCGGCGGTCGAGCGTCAAGCTCGTCATCGAGCCGGTCCCCGGCTTGTATCCGAGGAACGCGGTGACCGCGAAGTTGAGGGGAATATAGGCGATGCCCAAGGCAATCGCGGCGATGCGCGCCCAGGGCCGCACCACGGAACGGGCCGCCTCGTCATGCTCCGACTGGCGGCCGCGCACGACCGCCGCCGTATCGGCGCCCTCCATCAGGGCATGCGAGCTGCGATAGAGGATGAAGCTGCGGTTGCCGTCGGGGCCCGCGCCGCCGCGGAGCGTGTAGCAGGCGGCGCGGAAGGTCGGCAGGGCAGGGTCCTCGAAGATGTCTTCATTGGGGGCGATGACCCGGTCGGGAAAGTCGTCGAAGGAATCGACTTCCTCGAAGGTGACGATATCGTCGAGATCGAATGGCCGGACGTCGATATGGGCCTGCCTGCGGTTGTCGGCATGCCAGTTCAGCTGTGGCGCCAGCGCCATCACTTCCGCGACCATGTCGTGGAAGCGGGCGCGGTCCAGCCCCTCGCTGGTGAAGGCGGCGAAGTAGACGCCGTTGCGCGACTCCGACAGGTACCATTGGAAGTTGGTGTAGGGGTGAACGCGCTGCGCGGCGTTGCCGAATGTCACAGCCGGTCCGGCCGGTTGCGGTGCGCCTGCCATTGTTCAGCGTCCTCCGGGGCTCTGACGCCCAGCTTCTCGCAGCGGCAGGAAAGACGCCTCAACCACATCAAGTCAACGGTTGCTACCGGAACCTGCTTGTGTCGGGTCAATTCCGAGGATACGCCCTTCCACCCGTGGAAGAAACGCCTCCCTCTCGGCCATCGCCGCTCGGCTTCGGGCTCGATCGGATCGGCCTCCTGGCCCTGCGCTATTACCGCTTTGCAGCGCTCGCCGTAGTGCTGATTACGGCGGTGACGGCCTATGGGTTCCCGCATGTCTCGATCGACCGGGATTTGCGCAATCTGTTCCGCGGCGACACCGCCATCTTCAATTCCTACACCGAAGTGGTCGATCAATATGTCGACCCCGAAAATCAGGTCCTGATCCTGATCGAAGGCGCGTCGCTCGGCGAGCCGGGTACCTTCGCCAGCCTTCGCGATCTGCACATCGATCTGTCTCTGCTGCCCGATGTCGGCAGCGTGTTCTCGCCATTCTCACTGCGCACGCCGCCTGACGCGAACGGCAATACGCGGCCCCTCATC
Source organism: uncultured Alphaproteobacteria bacterium (assembly GCA_963732865.1). GTDB lineage: Bacteria > Pseudomonadota > Alphaproteobacteria > Rhizobiales > Kaistiaceae > JADLGL01. The sequence continues at coordinate 219,042 of CAVTBC010000004.1, forward strand.
GCCGATGCGGCCGCCGGCCTGACGCCCGATCTCACCGCCGCCATCCGATCCCATCCGATCCTCGGCGCCAACATCCTGTCCGCCGACGGCACGACCATGTTGATGATCGTCACCCATGCGCAGGCGCAGGCGACGCTCGACCAGGTGAATGAGCTCATTGCCGAGGTTCAGGACACGGTGGCGCAAGATATCGGCGGCGCGGACGTCAAGGCGACCATCGCCGGCTTCGCGCCGATGCGGGCCGAGATCGTGCGCCTGTTGCGGCGCGACCAGATCGTTCTCAACGGCGCGGGGGTGATCATCGGCTTCATTCTCAGCCTGATCCTTTTCCGCTCGCTGTCCGGTGCGGTGATTACCGCGCTGCCGGCGGCATTCGCGGGATTGACGCTGCTCGGCTGGACCGGCGCGCTGGGGATCCAGGTCACGATTCTATCGAACGTCGTGCCGGCCTTAGTGATGGTGCTCGGCTATGCCGACGGGATGCATCTTACCGCATCATGGCGGCGGTTCCGGCAGAAGGGCTATTCGGTGCTGGAGGCGGAACGGCTGGCGTTGTTCGAGGTCGGGCCGGCCTGCATGCTGACCGCGTTGACCACTGCGGTTGCCTTCCTCTCGATGACGTTGTCCGACGTCGGCATCGTCAAGGATTTCGGCTGGATCGGCGCTATCGGCACGATCCTCGGGGCGGCGTTCGTGCTGGTCGGGCACGGCCTTCTGGTGCGGTGGTTCGGCCGCTTCTGGCGGGTCGAGGGTCGCACCGCCTCGAACCTCTTCAATTGGCTGGGAGCCCCGGCAGCAGGGCTCACCCGCTGGGTGACCGGCCGCGCCTGGACGCTGTCCATCATCTCGGTCCCGGTGACACTAGTGCTCGGCGCCGCATTCTTCGCCGTGCCGGCCGAGCATTCGCTGAGCGAGACGCTGCCGCCGACGAATCCGATGGTGCAGTCTCTGCACACGATCGATGCGGAACTGGGCGGCGCGTTCCCGGTACAAATCATCGTGCCGCTAGGTGGCGTCGCCGCCAATTCGCCGGAGGGTTTGGCGAAGATCCGGGCGGTGCATGAAGCGGTTGCCGCCGTGTCGACTGCGTCGCCGCCGCTATCGTTATGGAGCCTTGCCGAGTGGGCCGGCGTCGGCGATGGGGGACAGCCTTCGCTCCTCCTGTCCGACCTGCCGGAGGCCACGCAGCGCCTGTTCACCGGCGCTCCCGGCGCTTTGGTCACGGTTTATATCGTCGAGCGGCCAACGGCGGAGACAGCCGCAATCGTCAATGAAATCGAGGCCGCGGCGCAATCCGTGGCGCCCGATGCCATCGTCACTGGCGCTACGGTGGTCGGGGCGCGCGAAGCAACGCGAACGATCGGCAATCTGAACCGGAGCCTCGGCCTTGCCGCCTTGACGGCGCTGACCCTCGTCGCCATCGCGTTGCGCAGCGTCAGCGCCGGCCTGGTCGCGGCGCTGCCGAATCTGCTGCCGATCGTTGGCGTGGGAGCGCTGCTCTATGCCCTGGGGCTCGGTATGCAGCTCACCAGCGTGGTGTCGCTGACTATCGCCTTCGGCATCGCCATCGACGACACCATCCACTATCTCAACGTTCTCTTCCTCACCCGCAACGGCACCTTGCGCGAGCGCATGATCTCGTCGTCGCGCACGGTTGGGCCGGTCCTGATCGGCACGACCGTCGTTCTCATCGGCGGGCTGACAATGACGCAAAGCAGCGGGCTGGCGACGATCGCCCTGTTCGGCCTCCTCGCCATTTCGAGCCTTGCGGTGGCGCTAGTCGGCGATCTGATCTTCTTGCCCGCAATCATCTTCGGGCCGGGCCGCCGCCTGTTCGAAAGACGTCAGAAACGGGACGAACGTCGCAGGGGTGGCGACTAGTTCGTTCAGCCTTGACTGAACGAACTGATCGATCTATCAGGCCTGCATGCCGGGACGATCGGGACCGCCGTGACTGAGCCAAGCACGCAAACCGCGACGGACGAGAGCCGGGGCTCCGCTGATGCAGCGGAACCGCTGGCGCGCTTCATCGAGCAGATGGGGGTCCTGTGCGAATACGACAATATGTCAAGGATTTCCGGCCGGATGCTGGGGCTGCTTCTGGTTGAGGAAGGCGCCTTCAGTCTTCGCGAGCTGGCTGAGCGTCTGCAGGTCAGCCGCGGCAGCGTGTCGACCAATGCGCGGGCGTTGACCGAGATGGGCGTGATTGAGCGGGTGGCGAGGCCGGGAGACCGGCAGGACTACTACCAGCTCGCACGCAGCCCGTTCGAGAAGATGCTGGCGCGAATGGTGGCAGGGCTGCAACAAGGCGCCGCCGTGTTCGAAGAGGCCGCGCAGAATTTTCCGGCGGATCGTGAGGCGGCAAAGCTCAGGCTTCGGGCCATGGCCAAGTTTCACCGCGACGCCATCAAAACCATCACGGAACTGATCGCACGCTCCGCCGAACAGCGGCTCTAGCGCTTTTGCAACATGGGGCGCGCTGAAGCCGCCCAAGCTCATCTCAGGAGATTCCAGTGGCTGTCTACCTTTACCGGCTCGGCCGGTTCGCATTCCGCAATCGCTGGGCCGTGCTCGGTGTTTGGATCGTCTTGTTAATCGGGGCGGGGGTCGCCGCTCAGACCCTGAGCGGTCCGACGAGCGAGAGCTTCTCGCTGCCGGGAACACCGGCGCAGAACGCCTTCGACCTGATGGCCGAACGCGCGCCGGAAATGTCGCAGGGTGAAGGCGCCCGAGCCACATTCGTTTTCGCCGCCCCGGAAGGCGAGCAGATCACGGAACAGCAATATCAGGACGCGGTGGAGGCAACGCTCGACCAGCTGCGGAACTGGCCCGACAATGTTGCGACGATGCTGCCTGATCGGATTTCGGAAGAGCCGATCGAAGCAGACCAGATGCCTGTCCAAGTGCGCGATCCGTTCGAAACGAATTCGGTTTCGCCCAATGGGCGCGTCGCCCTCGCCGCCGTGCTCTTCAGCATCCAGGCCGGCGAAATCTCCCAGGATACGCGCGACTTCCTAGCGGCGGTCGGAGAACCGGCCCGAGCAGCCGGCCTTCAAGTTGAGGTCAGCGGCGATGCGTTGCAGCCGCCGTTCGATCAGCCGGCGAGCGAACTCATCGGCGTCGGCATTGCCGCAGTGGTGCTGACCCTCACCTTCGGTGCGCTGGTCGCGGCGGGCCTGCCGCTGATCAACGCGTTGTTCGGCGTCGGCATTGCGACGAGCCTCATCACCGCCGCGACCGGCTTCGTCGATCTGTCGCAGGAGACCAGCATTCTGGCGCTGATGCTCGGCCTTGCCGTGTCGATCGACTACGCGCTCTTCATCGTGTCGCGACATCGGGTCGAGATCGCCGCAGGGCGGTCGCTCGAGGAAGCGGCGGGCCGGGCGGTCGGCACCGCCGGCAACGCAGTCGTCTTCGCCGGAACGACCGTCATCGTCGCCCTTGCCGGCCTTTCCGTGGTCGGCATTCCGTTTCTCACCAACATGGCACTGGCGGCGGTCGTTGCCGTCCTCTTCGCTGTCCTCATCGCCATCTCGCTTCTGCCGGCCTTCCTGGGGATTGCCGGCCGGTCCGTCCTCAGCCGCAAGATGCGGAAGGCGATGAAGGCCGGCGCGAACCTGGCGGAAATGCCGCCGGTGAAGCATGGCCTTGCCACGCGCTGGGGCCGCTTCGTCACCGGCCGGCCGTTGATCGTGGCCGTGGTTGCGATCGTCGGCCTCGCCGTCCTCGCCATTCCCGTGAAGGACCTCGAACTCGGCATCCCCGGCGAAGAATCGGCGCCGGCCGATTCGACCCAGCGCAAGGCCTACGACCTCATCTCGGAGAATTTCGGAGCCGGCACCAACGGTCCGTTGTTGATCGTCGTCGATATTCCCGAAGGTGTCCCGGGGCAGCCGGCGATGGGCGCGATCCGGGCGCAGCTTGCCGCCATGGATGGCGTCGCCTCGGTGGGTCCGCCGACAGTCAACCAGGCCGGCAATCTCGGCATCCTGTCGGTGGTCCCGACCACCGGTCCGTCGTCGCAAGGCACGGCAGATCTCGTCCACGCCATCCGCAATTCGGCAGCCGAATGGCAGGCGCAAACCGGCGTTGCCGTGCATGTGACGGGCACCGCGGCGATCCTGATCGATGTGTCGGCAAAGCTCGGCAGCGCGCTCGTGCCCTATCTTATCGTCGTCGTCGGCCTCGCGCTCTTGCTGCTGCTGCTCGTGTTCCGTTCGATCGTTGTCCCGCTGAAGGCGACGCTCGGCTTCCTCCTCACCATCGGGGCAACCTTCGGTGCCGTCGTTGCCGTGTTCCAGTGGGGCTGGCTCGCCGATCTCTTCGGCGTGAATCAGATCGGACCGATCCTTTCCTTCCTGCCGATCTTCATGATTGGCGTCGTGTTCGGTCTCGCCATGGACTACGAGTTCTTCCTCGTGACGCGCATGCGCGAGGAGTTCGTCCACGGCGCCAAGCCCAAGGATGCGGTGGTGAACGGCATCACTTTCTCGGGCCGGATCGTCACCGCCGCCGCGATCATCATGATCAGCGTCTTTCTCGGCTTCGTGCTCGGCGACAATGCGACGATCAAATCGATCGGCTTTGCTATGGCCGTCGGCGTCGCCGTCGATGCCTTCATCGTCAGGCTGACGATAGTGCCGGCGGTGCTTGCGCTCCTCGGCCGTTCGGCATGGTGGATCCCGCGCTGGCTCGATCGCATCCTGCCCAATGTCGATGTCGAGGGCGAGCGCCTACGACGCCATATCGACAGCTCCGGCAAGCCCGAACCGCAGCCGGCCGAATAGAAGACGGGAAAAGCCGCGGCGGAGTTCGCGGCTTTTCCTTGCCGTCCCGGTGGACGCTCGCCCACAGCATTCGGCATAATGGCCTGCAACGGCCTGCCAGGCCTATGAGGGACAGGGAGCGGCTGATGACCAAGGTCTATCCGGTGATGCCGGACTGGGCGGCGCGCGCGTATGTCGACCACGCAAAATACGAAGAAATGTACCGGCGCTCGCTTCAGGATCCCGATGGGTTCTGGACGGATCAGGCCCAGCGGATCAGCTGGATCAGGCCCTTCACCAAGGTGAAGAACACGAGTTTCGGACCGCCAGACGTCTCGATCAAATGGTTCGAAGACGGCGCCCTCAACCTGTCGGCCAATTGCATCGATCGGCATCTACCGACCCGCGGCGAGCAGGTCGCGATCATCTGGGAAGGTGACGATCCGAAGGATCAGAAGTTCATCACCTATAGGCATCTCGCTGCGGAGGTGAACCGTTTCGCCAATGTTCTGAAGGCGCGCGGTGTCAAGAAAGGCGACCGCGTCACGATCTACATGCCGATGATCCCGGAGGCGGCCTATGCGATGCTGGCCTGCGCCAGGATCGGCGCCATCCATTCCGTCGTCTTTGCCGGTTTCTCGCCGGAATCGCTGGCCGGCCGGATCAATGACTGCCGCTCGGACATCGTCATCACCGCCGATGAGGGCATGCGTGCCGGCAAGACAGTGCCGCTCAAACGCAATACCGACGAGGCGATCGTCAAATGCGGCCATGAGGTTCGCACCATAGTCGTCCGCCGTACCGGCAATGACGTGCCCATGAAGGCGGGCCGTGACGGCTGGTATCATGACTTGGCTGCGGAAGTGTCGGACGAGTGCGAGCCGGAAGTGATGAATGCTGAGGACCCGCTGTTCATCCTCTACACGTCAGGGTCGACCGGGAAGCCAAAGGGCGTCCTGCACACGACCGGCGGCTACGCCGTGTGGACGGCGATGACCCACGAACTCGTCTTCGACTATCATGAGGGCGACATCTATTGGTGCACCGCCGATGTCGGCTGGGTCACCGGGCACAGCTATATCGTCTACGGCCCGCTCGCCAATGGCGCGACGACGCTGATGTTCGAGGGCGTGCCGAACTATCCGACGCCGAGCCGTTTCTGGGATGTCGTCGACAAGCACAAGGTCAACATCTTCTACACGGCGCCGACGGCGATCCGGGCGCTGATGGGCGCCGGCGACGAGTTCGTCACGCGCACCTCGCGGGCCTCGCTACGCCTGCTTGGATCCGTCGGTGAGCCGATCAATCCGGAGGCCTGGGAGTGGTATCACCGCGTCGTCGGCGACGGCCGCTGCCCGATCATGGACACTTACTGGCAGACCGAGACCGGCGGCTTCGTCATCACGCCGCTGCCGGGCGCCTTTGCGCTGAAGCCCGGCTCGGCCAACCAGCCCTTCTTCGGCATCAAGCCGGCGATCGTCGACGCTGAAGGCAAGGTTCAGGAGGGGCCGACGCAGGGCAATCTCGTCATCACCAATTCCTGGCCGGGCCAGATGCGGACCGTGTTTGGCGACCACAAGCGCTTCGTCGAAACCTATTTCTCGACCTATCCCGGCACCTATTTCACCGGCGATGGCTGCCGCCGCGACGAGGATGGCGACTATTGGATCACCGGCCGGGTCGATGACGTGCTCAACGTCTCAGGCCATCGGATGGGAACAGCCGAGATCGAATCGGCGCTGGTGGCGCATCCGAAAGTCTCCGAGGCCGCGGTCGTCGGCTATCCGCATCCGGTCAAGGGGCAGGGCATTTATGCCTATGTGACGCTGATGGCGGGCGAGAGCTGGTCGGACGCGTTGCAGCATGAGCTGAGCGATTGGGTGCGCAAGGAGATCGGGCCGATCGCCAAGCCCGATCTGATGCAATATGCGCCGGGCTGCCGAAAACACGGTCGGGCAAGATCATGCGCCGCATCCTCCGGAAGATCGCCGAGGATCACCCCGATCAGCTCGGCGACACCTCGACTCTCGCCGATCCTGCCGTTGTCGACGAACTCGTCGCCAACCGCATGAACCGCGGGCCGGCCTAGCCGTTCTTCGGCGTCAGGCGGCGGAACAGGCGGATCAGCTGCCAGACGGCAGCGAGGGCGATCACGACATACATGATCCGCGTCACGATGGTTGCCGGATCGTCGGCGAAGTCGCCGCCGAAGATGGTGGCGATCATGTCGAAGTCGAACAGGCCGACCAGCCCCCAATTCAGGCCGCCGATGATGACGATGAAGAGGGTCAGGGCGTTGAGGATTCTGATCGACATGGGTCCGTCCACGTTTCGGCTGGCCGTCCCTTAGCCGATCTTCGCCCGGCGCTGAACCGGCTTGTCGGGTGAACGGCGGCTGAATGTCCGCTTCAGGCTGGGCTCAGGGCCTGCCTGGCAGTGTTGCTCCATCGTTTTCCGGGGCACACGAACATGTCGGCCGTCACCAAATTCACTCTCGCCGTTCTGACGCTCTTCACGCTGGGGATGGTCATCCACGATCCGCATGAGGCGCATCGCCCGCCGCAGCTTCGCGAAAGTGCCGTTCCCAGCCTCGTCCAGCAAATCGACGCCTAGGCCGTTCCTCGCAACCGCCATCTTGTGGCGATCGTCCGGCATGCCCATCATTATGGCGCGGCCGGGCGATACCGGCCTTGGGATGTGAGGATGATGAACACGCTTAAGACCGCCATTCTGCTGGCGTTCCTGACCGCCCTTTTCATGGGGGTCGGCTATCTGATCGGCGGCACCGGCGGCATGGTGATCGCCTTCATCGTCGCGGCCGGGATCAATTTGTTCAGCTACTGGAATTCCGACAAGGTCGTCCTGCGCATGTATCATGCGCGGGAGGTCGATGCGCGCGAGGCCCCGGAGCTTTTCCGCATCGTGCAGAATGTCGCGACGCGCGCGAACCTGCCGTTGCCGCGCATCTATATCGTCGACAATCCGCAGCCCAACGCCTTTGCCACCGGGCGCAATCCGCAAAACGCCGCCGTGGCGGCGACGACCGGCCTTTTGGCGCGCCTCGAGCCGGACGAGATCGAGGGCGTGATCGCACATGAGATGGCGCATGTGCGCAATCACGACACGCTGACGATGACGATTACGGCGACGATCGCCGGCGCCATCTCGATGCTGGCCAATTTCGCCTTCTTCTTCGGCGGCGCGCGCAACAATTCGAACAACCCGGCAGGCTTTATCGGTATTCTCGTCGCCGCCATCTTCGCGCCGCTGGCGGCCGCGATGGTGCAAATGGCGATCAGCCGGACCCGGGAATATTCCGCCGACCGGACGGGCGCGGAAATTACCGGCAATCCCCGTGGCCTTGCATCGGCGCTGGCCAAGATCAGCAACGCCGCTATACACATTCCCAACCCGGACGCCGAGCGCAGGCCCGCGACGGCGCATATGTTCATCATCAATCCGCTCTCCGGGCAGCACATGGACAATCTCTTCTCCAGCCATCCCTCGACGGAGAACCGCATCGCCCGGCTGATGGAGATGGAGCGCAGCATGCCCGCCGCGTCTCGGCCGTCACGGCCGGTGACCCCGCCGCGGATCGGGCGCAGCGACGAACCGGCACGCGGCCCGTGGGGCTGAGCGCAAGGCAAGCATCGGACGTCAGCGGTAGTCCGGGCCTCGTTTCGAGGCAGGCGGCCACTGCGCTTCTTGCGCTGGTCCTCGGCGAAGGCCGACCGCTCGACGCGTGCCTGGAAGGCGCTGATTCGCCGCTTGCCGGCCTGCCCTCGCAGGATAGGGCGCTGACGCGGGCGATCGTTTCCACAGCACTGCGCCGGCACGGCCAGATCGAGGCCGCGCTCGGCACCCTCATCGAACGCAAGCTGCCGAAGAGCTGCGGTTCGCTGCCCTGGATCCTGCAGATCGCGGCAGCGCAACTTCTGTTCATGGACGTGCCCGACCACGCCGCGGTGTCGCTCGCGGTGCAGGCCGCCGAAGCCGACGGCAAAGCACGGCATTTCAAGGCGCTCGCCAATGGCGTTCTGCGCAATCTTATCCGCCAGCGTGACGAATTGCTGGCCGGTCAGAACGCGGCGCGGCTCAACACACCGGACTGGCTGTGGCGCCGCTGGTCGGCGGCCTATGGCGACGAAGGTGCGACGGCGATCGCGACTGCGCATCTTGAGGAAGCGCCGCTCGATTTGAGCGTGAATGGGGACGCCGCCGCTTGGGCGGAGCGCCTCGGCGGCACGCTTCTTCCCAACGGCACCGTGCGGTTGACCGCCAAGGGCCGGGTCGAAGCTCTGCCCGGCTATGGCGAAGGCGCATGGTGGGTGCAGGATGTGGCGGCGACGCTGCCGGTGCATCTGCTCGGCGACGTTGCCGGCAAGACGGTGCTCGATCTCTGCGCCGCTCCCGGCGGCAAGACGGCCCAGCTTGCTGCGGCCGGCGCGCAAGTTACTGCGGTGGACATCTCGGCGACCCGGCTGGCCCGCCTGAAGGCGAATCTCGCAAGGCTCCGGCTCAAGGCGGAGTGCGTCGTCTCCGATGCGATCGCCTTCGATCCCGGTCGAACCTATGACGCTGTCCTGCTCGACGCGCCTTGCTCGGCGACCGGGACGATCCGGCGTCATCCGGATATCGCCTGGCTCAAGGTGGATGCCGATATCGCGGCGCTCGCGGCGACGCAGCGGGCGCTCATCGAACGCGCCGCCGCTCTCGTCCGACCGGGCGGTACCCTCATCTTCGCCACCTGTTCGCTGGAGCCCGAGGAGGGTCTGGCGCAGGCGCGGGCGGCGGTGGACACGCTGCCGCTGGAACCCACGCCGATCGGCGCGGCGGAACTTCCTGGCCTCGCCTCCGGCGCGGTCGCCGAAGGTTGGCTGCGGACGCTGCCCTATCTTCCGCCCGGCCCAGGAATCGCCGGCGGAATGGATGGGTTCTTCGCTGCCCGCTTCCGGCGGCGCTAGTCGTTGGGTTTTGCCCTGGCCGCCGCTAAATTGCCTAAACTTTGGCGCCTTTGGTGATTCGTAGTGGCCGATGAAAATATGGATATGAGGCGGGATGGCGGCTGAATCGACCGCCGCACGGCGTCGCGTCTGGTCTTTCGCGATGAGCGAAAGCATGCGCCGCCTTGCTCTCCGCTATCATCGCAGCATCATTTACCGGCCCCGCTATGCCGGGCCCACCCCGGACCGGCTGCTCATCGCTCCGACCGATTTGCGCACCGCCGACGCGACGCTGGCGCATGACATCTATGCCGGCCGCTTCGTGTTCAACGGGGTTGCGGTCGACGCCAGTGGCATCCCGATCTTCGCCGTCGAGCCGCCAAGCGAAGACTGGGCGCGCGAACTCCACGGCTTCGGCTGGTTGCGGCATCTGCGCGCCTCGGAGCTGCGCGTGTCGCGGTCGAATGCGCGGGCCCTCGTGCGCGACTGGATCCGTCAAGGATCGCGCAATCACCCGGTCGCGTGGGAACCGGAAATCATGGCGCGGCGGGTGATCTCGTGGCTGTCGCAATCGCCGCTCGTCCTCGAAGGCTGCGACCACGCCTTCTATCGCCGCTTCATCCGTTCGCTGACGGCGCAGATCAGGGCGCTCCGGCGCATTGCCCCCGACGGTCCGGCCGGCATGCCGCGGCTGACAATGATGGTGGCGGTCGCCGCCGCGGCTGTCGCGTTGCCGGATCAGGATCGCTTCCTGCGCCAGGCGGGCCGCCGGCTCGAGCTCGAATTGCAGGCGCAGATCCTGTCCGATGGCGGCCATATCAGCCGCAGCCCGGCAGCGATCCTCGAGATCCTCGCCGATCTCCTGCCACTGCGTCAGGCCTTTGCGGCGCGCGGCCTGCAGCCGCCGCCGGGCATGATCCAGGCGATCGACCGGATGATGCCGATGGTCCGCTTCTTCCGTCACGGTGACGGCGCGTTCGCTCGTTTCAACGGCACAAGCGATACCGCCGTCGATCTGATCGCGACCGTGCTTGCCTATGACGACGCTCGCGGCACGCCGATCATGAGCGCGCCGCACACCGGCTATGAACGCCTGACCGGCGGCACCAGCATCGTCATCATCGATACCGGCCGGCCGCCGCCGATCGCCATCAGCGAGGACGCACACGCCGGCATTCTGTCCTTCGAGCTCAGCGCCGGCCCGCACCGCATCATCGTCAATTGCGGCAGCTGCAACGTCGAAGGTTCGCGCCTGCATCGCTTGTCGCGGACGACGGCGGCGCATTCGACGCTTACCGTCAATGACAGCTCCTCCTGCCGGTTTCTGATGGGCTCGGCGATGGCGCGGCGGCTCGGCGAGGTCATCATCGACGGGCCACATGAAGTGAAGGCGGAGCGGGCGGTTGACGAGGATGGCGCGCATTTTGTGATCGCCAGCCATGACGGTTTTGCCGAGCGCTTCGGGCTGACGCATGAACGGCGGATCAAGCTATCGCCCAGCGGGCATCGCCTTGACGGCATCGACCGGCTGCTGCCGGCGCGCGGCGGGCGGATGAGCCGCGGCGCCAAGAACGAATATGCGATCCGCTTCCACCTTCACCCCAATGTCGTGGCGCGGCTCATGAACGAGCCCGGGCATGTCCAGCTGGAACTGCCGGACGGGGAAACCTGGCAATTCGCGGCGGACCAGGAGGTGACGCTGGAGGAGAGCATCTTCTTCTCGGAGACGCATGGAAATCTGCGGACGACCCAGATGGTGATCCTCGGCCGCCCGCAGAACCGGGATAGCGTCGCCTGGTGGTTGCAGCGGACAGGGCTGTCGGCACGCAATCGTGCCGCAGGATGAAGCCATGCCAAATCATTTGATCGACGGCGGAATCGTGCTATCCGCCCAGCATTCCCGCTAATCGCCGGACGTCGCGATGGTCACGCTCGCCAAGACTTTTCCCGTTCGCGAACTGACCCCGGTGACCCGCGCCCTGATTTCGGTCTCGGACAAGGCCGGTCTCGCCGAGTTCGCGCGGGACCTGACGGCTCTGGGCATCAATATCGTCTCGACCGGCGGCAGCCAGAAGGCGCTGACGGACGCCGGTATCGCGGCCACTGAAGTTGCTTCGCTCACCGGCTTTCCCGAGATGATGGACGGCCGGGTGAAGACGCTGCATCCGGCGGTGCATGGCGGCATCCTCGCCATCCGCGACGATGCCGAGCATCAGGCGGCGATGGAAAGCCAGAATATCGGGGCGATCGACCTCGTCGTCGTCAACCTCTACCCGTTTGAGGCGACGGCCCGCAGCGGCGCCTCAGATGCCGAGATCGTCGAGAATATCGACATCGGTGGGCCGGCGCTGATCCGCGCCGCCGCCAAGAACCACGCCTATGTTGGCGTCATTGTCGACCCGGCCGACTACGCGCCGGTCGTTGCGGCGCTGAAGGCGAACGGCGGGTCGCTTCCCCTTGCCCTCAGGCGCGAGCTGGCGGCCAAGGCCTTTTCGCGCACCGCCGCCTATGACACGGCGATCGCCAACTGGTTCGCCTCGCGCGGCGCCTTCGCGGGCGAGCCGCGCTGGCGCAGTTTCGCCGGCGAGTTGCGCGAGACCCTGCGCTATGGCGAGAATCCGCACCAGAAGGCGGCCTTCTACGCCACCGGTGAGAGGCGGCCGGGCGTTGCCACGGCGAAGCAGCTGCAGGGCAAGGAACTCTCCTACAACAATATCAGCGACACGGACGCGGCCTTCGAGCTTGCCGCCGAATTCGATCCGGCGGAAATCGCCGCGGTCGCCATCATCAAGCACGCCAATCCATGTGGCGTCGGCACCGGCAAAACGCTGGCCGAGGCCTATGCCAAGGCGCTCCGCTGCGATCCGGTCTCCGCCTTTGGCGGCATTGTCGCCGTCAACCGGCCGCTCGACGCCGAGGTGGCAGCCGAGATCACCAAGATATTCACCGAAGTGATCATCGCCCCGGATGCGAGCGACGAGGCGAAGGCGATCGTTGCGGCCAAGAAGAATCTCCGCTTCCTGCTCGCCGGAGGCTTGCCCGATCCGCTGGCGGCGGGAACGACGGTTCGCTCGGTGGCAGGTGGCCTCCTCGTTCAGGACCGCGACGCCGGCCGGATCCTTGCAGCGGATCTGAAGGTCGTGAGCAAAAGGCCGCCGACCGAGGCCGAGCTTGCCGATCTCCTGTTTGCCTTCACCATCGCCAAGCATGTGAAATCCAACGCCATTGTGCTGGCCAAGGACGGCGCCACGGTCGGCGTCGGCGCCGGTCAGATGAGCCGGGTCGATTCGTCCTTCATTGCCGCGCGCAAAGCTGAGGAAGCGGCAAAGGCGGCGGGCCTCGGCGAGAGTCTCGCCAAGGGCTGTGTCGTCGCTTCGGATGCGTTCTTCCCGTTCCCCGACGCCATGCTCGTGGCCGCCGATGCGGGCGCCACCGCCGTTATCCAGCCCGGTGGCTCGATGCGCGATGATGAGCTGATCGCGGCCGCAGACGAGCGCGGCCTGGCGATGGTTCTGACCGGAATGAGGCACTTCCGCCATTGACCGCGAAGATCACCAAATCACCGACGTTGACACCTTTGGTGATCCTCTGGACCGAAACTCCAACGTATGGCTATTGTCGATAAATGGGGCAGCGTTTACCCGAAGCACGGCGGCAAGTGAATTGGCTGATTGATCGGCCTATCGCTCATCGCGGTCTGCACAACCTTGCCATGGGCATCCCGGAAAATTCGATCGGCGCGTTCGACGCTGCGATCAAGGCCGAGTTGCCGATCGAATTCGATGTCCGACTGACCGAAGATCAACAAGCGATCGTCTTCCATGACGGCAATCTGCAGCGGCTCACCGGCGTGGACCAGTCGGTCGCGGCGACCACGCTACGGGAAATGCAGCGGCTCAATATTGCCGGCACCGACGAACGGCCTCCGTCGCTCGCCGAGGCGCTGGAATTCATCAATGGCCGCGTGCCGGTTCTGATCGAGATGAAGGCGAGCCGCCCGCCGGGACCGCTGGAATGGGCCGTTCTCAAGGAAATTGAAGACTATCAAGGCCTCGCTGCCGTGCAGTCTTTCTCGCCGAAGTCGCTGCGCTGGTTCCGCGAGAACGCGCCGCAGGTGATTCGCGGCCAGATCTCAGGCAGCTACCGCATCCACGACCTGCCATCCTGGCACCGCTTCTTCCACCGGCATCTGCTGATGCTGCGCATCAGCCGTCCGGATTTCGTCGCCCATCATGTCGGCTGCCTCGGCCTGCCGGCCTCGCGGCTTTGGCGCCGGCTCGGCGGGCCGCTACTGGCCTGGACCGTGCGCTCGCTCAGTGATCTCGATCGCGCCCGCAGCCGCGCCGACGGTCTGATCTTCGAAGGCCTCGACCTGATCAAGAACGGCCTGCCGATCGGCGCCGGCAATGCAGCGGCGAGAAGCTCCGCCTAGCGCTATTCCTGCCGGGCGGGGTTGACCGCCAGGAGCAGCCAGCCGCCGACGACAAAGAACAGCACCAATATCGAAATACCGACGCGCTGGCTGTTGGCCAGCGTGGTGACGATGGCGACGGCAAGCGTCGCGGCAAAGCTCGTCACCTTTCCCGACAGCGCGAACATGCCGAAGAATTCGGCGATCTTCTCCGGCGGCGACAGCTTGATCATCAGCGTCCGCCCGGCCGACTGCATTGGCCCCGCCACGGCGCCGATGATGCCGCCGAGGATCAGATAGATGCGCTCGCCCAGCGAGGCGAACATACCGTCATCCGGCACAGGTCCGTCGGCACGGATGAAGAAGAAGATGTGGTCGGCGTCGATCGACAGAAGGCCGATGCTGGCGAGGGTGATGAGCACCAGCGAACCGATGATGACCGGCTTTGAACCCAGCCGGTCATCGAGGCGGCCGCCGATGAAGGCGCCGAGCGTTCCGGTGATGGTGAGGAGGATGCCGAACATCCCGACCTCGGTCGTCGTCCAGTCGAAGACGCTGGTGGCGTAGATGCCGCCGAAAGCGAACAGGCCGAGCAACCCGTCATTGTAGATCATGCGCGCGATGAGGAAGCGGAAGACGTTGCCGTAGCGGCGCATGCTGCGCAGCGTGTTGCGCAGTTCGCGCAGGCCTTTCCGCGCCGCGGCGCCCGCCGCCATGCGCTTCGGCGTGTCCGGGGTGAACAGGAACAGCGGCAGGACGAAGACGAGGTACCAGAGGGCCGAGAAGGGGCCGCTCGCCCGGTCGCCGCCATGCGTAGCCGGATCGAGACCGAATAGCGGCGCGAAGCCGAAGAAGGTCTTGCCGTCATCGACATCGCCGACGAGGAAGCCGAGCACGATGATGAGGGAGACGAGGCCGCCGAGATAGCCAATCGCCCAGCCGGTGCCGGAGAGACGGCCGATGCGCTCGGGCGGCACGAGGCTCGGCATCATGGCGTTGTTGAAGGTGGTGGTGAATTCGGCGCCGACCGTGGCGACGGTGAAGCCGATCAGCGCGATGGCGATGGCGCCGGGTTCGGCGAACCAGAGGAGGGCGCAGCCGACCAGAAGCGGTAGCGAGAACGCGGCAATCCACGGCTTGCGGTTGCCGCCGGCGTCGGCGATGGCGCCGAAGACCGGCGACAGGAGGGCAATGACAATTCCTGCCGCGCCCGCGGCGAAGCCCCAGATCGCCTGGCCGGAGACTTCGTCGGCGGCGACATGGGAGACGAAATAGGGGGCGAAGATGAAGGTGGTGATGAGGGTGTAGTAAGGCTGCGCCGCCCAGTCGAAGAGGAACCAGGAGAAGATTCCGCGGCGGCTGGCATAGCGCGGCGAGTCAGGCGTCGTTGTCATCGGCGGCCCCCCGTCCAGCCAATTGCGCGGTCGCAGTGTCGGCGAGTTCGCTGGTCGCAATCAAGGCGTCTTGATACGCTTCCGCAACGAACGCACCGGTTCTCCGGCCATCACGTAATCGCCGGCTTCGAGGCGGCGCGCGAGTCCGGCTGTCCAGCCTGCCGTGGCGGCAAGGGCGGCGCTCCACAGGCCGAGCAGGTCGGCCATATGCGGCGGTTCTGCGCGGTCTGGGAAGTCGGGTATGAGCGTCTCAAGGTAGCGCTGGTTCTGGTCGGCACGGCGGCTCGTGTCGCGCAGGAGAGCGACGGCCTTGTCGCGCGGCAGGAGATGGATGAAGGCGATGCCGGCACCCAGCTGCTCGAGGTCGAAGCTCGCCAACGCCGCTTCCAGGCGTTCGCTGAATTCGGTGCCACCCTCCTTGGTGATCTCGTAGAGCGTGCGGCCAGGGCCTTCGGCACTCTCTTCCTCACCGACGGAACGAAGCTTTCCCTCTTTCGTCAGCTGTTTGAGCGCGTGGTAGATCGAGCCCGGCCGCACCGTCGTCCATGTGTCAACGTGCCATGCGGTGAGCTCGCGGTGGACGGCGTAGCCGTGCGCACGCCGCTGTGTCTTGAGGATTCCGAGAACGAGGAGACGTACTGCCGACATCGATCGATCCTATGGCTAATCAAACTTGACTAGCGCTGAAAGGGCAGCTAGGGAACCGCTAGTCAAGTTTGATTAGCGGTTACGCACATGGATATGGATGAGATCGGCGGTTACCTCCTCGCGACCTTTCCGGGCGTCACGGTCGACGAGACGACGCCGGACCGGTTCTATTTCTACGACCCGGAGCGGAAGTTCCCCTTCGCCACGATCGTCACCCGCGACAACGAATATGACCCCTATTCTCACCTCGACCGGGAAGGGGTGTTCCGGCTCAATATCGGTGTCGGCAAGGCGGCTTTCGTGCGGCTGTTCGGCGAGCCGCGGGCGAAGCGCGACGGCCCCGACGACCGGTTCGACTATGCGGCGCTCGACCGGCTGATGCCGCATCCGGTCTATGGCCGGATGTATTGGGTGATGGTGCTCAACCCCGGCGCGGAGACGCTGGCGACGGTGAGGGAGCTACTCGCCGAGGCCTATGCGGAAGACGTCAAAAGGCACGATTTGAAGGTGGCGCGCCAGAGTTAGGCAAATGGCTTGACTCGTCCTCCCGCCTCTGGAATCCATATGAGAACAAAATAGGAACAGAATGTTCGGGCAAAGGCGTTTCCGCATCGCGGCGAAACCATGGAGCAGGCTCAAATCAGCGCGCTACGGCGCGAAATCGCCGCTATCGAAGGCCGAGCCTCGGCCTGGGGATCGCTTGCAATAGAAACCCGCTCGCCCTCCCTCCTTGAGGGGGAGGGAAGCCGGCATAGCCGGCAGGGAGAGGGGGCCGGGATTGCGGAATACCCCCCTCCCGACCGGCTCCCGAGATCGGTTGCCGGTCGCCCTCCCCCTCAAGGGGGGAGGTTGGAGCATCGCCTCAGCTTCGGCGTCGAGGCGGTCGATCACCGGCTCGGTGGCGGTCTGCCGCTTGCGGCGCTGCATGAGGTCCGTTGCGACGAGACGCGCGGCACTGGCGCAGCGACCGGCTTTGCCGCTGCCCTCCTCACCCGGCTCGCAGCGGTGCAGACCAAGCCGATCCTGTGGATCGAGGAGGAGATATCGACCGCTGAGGCGGGGCTGCCTTTCGGCGGCGGCATCGCCCGCTTTGGCCTCGACGCCGGGCGGCTCATCCTCATTCGCGCGCGCCGCTCGGAGGATGCCCTGTGGGTGTTCGAGGAAGGGCTGCGCTGCGCCGGCCTCGCCGCCGTCTTGCTGGTGCTGCGCGGGTCGCCGCGCGCGCTCGATCTGACCGTCAGCCGCCGTCTGGCGCTTCGTTCCGCCGCGCATGGCGTGATGGGGCTGCTGCTGCGCCAGGCGAGCGAGGCCGAGCCGGGAGCGGCTACGACGCGCTGGCGGATCGCGCCGCAGCCGGCCTCGGTGATGGATGGCTTTGCCGAAGGGATCGGCCGTCCCGCCTTTCGGGCGGAGCTTGAGAAAAACCGCCTCGGCCCGACCGGCCGTTTCGATCTGGAGTGGGACCATGCCTACAAGCGTTTCGCCGAACCCGCCAAGGCGGATTCTGTCGCTCGTCCTGCCATTCCTCGCGACCGACCGGATCGCGCGGCAGAGCTTGGGGCGGGACTGGCGTTCAGAAAAGCCGTCTGACGCCGAAGCGCCGCTCGCGATCGTTGCCAAGATCAAGAGCGTCATGCGGCTGGTTGCGCTCAATGCGCCGGCCTTCCATCTCGGCCTGACGCGCGGCCAGGCGCTGGCCGAAGCGCGGGCGATTTATCCGCTGCTGGAAGCGGTCGAGGCCGATCCGATCGGAGACGCCAAGCTTCTCGGCGAGATCGGCGATTGGGCCGATCGCTATACGCCCTTGGTCGCGATCGACGGCGAGAGCGGGCTGATGCTTGATATCACCGGCTGTGCCCATCTCTTCGGCGGCGAGGCGGCGATGGTGGCCGACCTGCTGGCCCGGCTCGAGGCCCAGGGTTTTGCCGCCAGCGCCGCGATCGCCGACACGCCGGGCGCGGCTTCGGCGGCGGCGCGCTTCACGATGCGGAAGCTGGTCGCGGTCGGCGAAGCGGCCGAGATGCTGAAGCCGCTGCCGATGCTGGCGCTCAGGCTGCCACCCGAAACCGTGGCGATGCTGGAACGGGTCGGCTTGAAACGGGTCGGCCAGCTCATCGGTGCGCCGCGCGCGCCGCTCGCCGCGCGCTTCGGCGCAGGCCTCATCGAACGGCTCGATCAGGCGCTGGGCTTCGATGAGGAGGCGATCTCGCCGCGCCGGCCGCTGCCGGAACTGATGGCGGAACGCCGCTTTGCCGAACCGATCAGCCTCGTCACGGATATCGCCGCTTCGGTCGCCTCATTGGCCGCCACCCTGGCGGAAAGGCTGGAACAACGCGGCATCGGCGGCCGCCAGTTCGAGCTGTCGCTGTATCGGGTCGATGGGATAGTTAGCCGGGCAATGATCGGCACGGGCCGGCCGCTGCGTTCGCCGCGGCTGATCGGCGAACTCTTCGCCGAGAAATTCGATGTCCTCGGCGACGAACTCGATGCCGGTTTCGGCTTCGAGATGGTGCGCCTGTCGGTGCTGGCGACGGACGATGATCGACCAGCGCAAATCGACCTTGCCGGCGAAGCCGATGGCGATGACGATCTTTCCCGCCTCATCGACCGCATCGGTGTCCGGCTGGGGCTCGATCAAATCGTCCGACTTGCACCGCGCGAAAGCCATGTGCCGGAACGTTCGGCAATGGCGATTCCGGCGATGCATGGTTCGGCCGCGCTCGCTTGGCCGGAGGCGACTCACCGGACGAGCCGATCGACCGGCCGCTTCGCCTCTTCGCCCGGGCCGAGCCGATCGAGACGATCGCTCAGATTCCGGAAGGGCCGCCGCTCCGTTTCCGCTGGCGGCGGGCTTTGTATGAGGTCGTGCGCGCCGAGGGGCCGGAGCGGATCGCCGCCGAATGGTGGCGCGAGGATGGTCTCACCCGCGATTATTACCGCGTCGAGGACAGCGCCGGTCATCGCTTCTGGGTGTTTCGCGAGGGGCTCTATGACCGCGAGACCGCCGCCCCGCGCTGGTTCCTGCACGGGCTGTTCGCATGAGATCCGTGAGTTCAGACCGGCGTCACGACGACCGAGTCGGCGGAACGGGTGGAAGGGCCGTGCCAAACGGCCTCGATATTGTTGCCGTCCGGGTCGAGGACATAGGCGGCATAATAGCCGGGGTGGTAATGCCGCTCGCCGGGGCCGCCATTATCGGTGCCGCCAGCGGCGAGTGCCGCCTCGTAAAAACGCGCGACGGTCTCCTTGTCCTTCGCCTGGAAGGCGAGGTGGAGGCCTTGGGTCAACGGTTCGCCGGTGCCGACGAACATCTCGTCGATGATGAAAAAGTGCTCGGTTTCGGTAAAGAGCGGAACACCGACCACTTCCGCCACTGCTTTGTAGAAACGCTTCGACGCTTCGAGGTCCCGGACCTTGAGGTGGACGTGGTCGATCAGTCGGCCGCGATGAAGTTCCATGACGTTGCTCCGGTTGGCGAAGGATTGTTGCGGAACATACCGGGAACAATTGGAGGCGGCAACTGCTCCTTGCTCAATTGGAAGGACTGCGATGACCGCCTTCTATGAACTTGCCGTCACCAGCAATTTCTCGTTCCTGCGCGGCGGGTCGCACCCGGAGGAGATGGTACGGCAGGCGCACAAGCTTGGGCTCGCCGGTATCGCCATCGCCGACCGCAATTCCTTCGCCGGCGTGGTGCGCGGCCATCTCATGGCGAAGGAGGCGGGGCTGTCCTATCGCGTCGGCGTCCGGCTCGTCTTCACAGACGGGTCGCCCGATGTCTTCGCCTGGCCGACCGACCGCGACGCCTATGGCCGTCTTTGTCGCCTGCTGACGCTCGGCAAGCGGCGGGCGGAGAAGGGCGATTGCCTGCTGACGCTTGCCGACCTCCTCGATTGGGGCGAGGGCCAGATGCTCGGCGTGATGCCGGGCGTGCAGCTCGATGCGCTGCTGACGGCAACGCTTGAGCAATTGGCGGCGGCGTTTCCGGGCGCCGTCCGGCTGATGGCGGCGATGACTTACGGGCCGGGCGACCGCCGCCGGCTGGCCCGGCTCAAGGCGCTTGCGGAAAAGCACCGGACGCCGCTCTGCGCGACCAATGATGTCCATATCCATCATCCCGATCGGCGGCCATTGCTGGATGTTCTCACCGCCATCCGCGCGCATGTGACGGTTGCCGAAGCGGGTCGCCGGCTTGCCGCCAATGCAGAACGGCATCTCAAGTCGGCGGCGGAAATGGCGCGGCTCTTCCGCGATTACCCCGAAGCTGTCGCGGAAAGCGTCGAAGTATTTTCCCGTCTGAACTTCTCGCTTGACGAACTCGCCTACCAATATCCGGACGAGCCGACCGGCGCCGGCCCGACGCCGCAGGCGGCGCTGATCCGGCTCACCGAGGAGGGAGCGCAGCGGCGCTGGCCGAATGGCGTACCGGCGAAGATCCGCGGCCATATAGAGCATGAGTTGCAGCTGATCGAGCAGCTTGAATACGCGCCCTACTTCCTCACCGTCTACGACATCGTCCGCTTTGCGCGGTCGAAGGGAATCCTCTGCCAGGGCCGCGGCTCGGCGGCGAATTCGGCCGTCTGCTTTTGCCTCGGCATCACTGAGGTCGATCCGGAGCGGATCGATCTTCTGTTCGAGCGCTTCATATCGCCGGAGCGGAATGAGCCGCCCGACATCGACGTCGATTTCGAGCATGAGCGGCGCGAGGAGGTGATCCAGTACATCTACGAAAAGTATGGCCGCGACCGCGCCGGGCTCGCCGCCACCGTCATCTCCTACCGGTCGCGTTCGGCGATCCGCGAAGTCGGCAAGGCGTTCGGCCTTTCCGACGATGTCATTGGCGCGCTGTCGGGCTCAATCTGGGGCTGGTCTTCGGACGGCATCAAGCCGGAAGAGGCGGCGCGTATCGGCCTCGACCCGGAGGCACGGAATGTCCGTCAGGCGCTGGCGCTGGCACAGGAGATCACCGGTTTCCCACGGCATCTGTCGCAGCATGTCGGCGGCTTCGTCATCACCCGCGATCGTCTCGACGAGGTGACGCCGGTTGCCAATGCAGCGATGGAAGACCGCACCACCGTCGAGTGGGACAAGGACGATCTCGATGCGCTCGGCATGCTCAAGATCGATATCCTCGCGCTCGGCATGCTGTCCTGCATCCGTAAGGCGTTCGAGTTCCTGAAGCGCGACTATGGCGAAGACCTGACGCTGGCGACGATCCCGGCCGAGGAGCCCGAGGTCTATCGCATGATCCAGCGCGCCGACACGATCGGAACGTTCCAGATCGAGAGCCGGGCGCAGATGACGATGCTGCCGCGTCTCAAGCCGGCGAATTACTACGACCTCGTCATTGAGGTGGCGATCGTCCGGCCGGGGCCGATCCAGGGCGACATGGTCCACCCCTATCTCCGCCGGCGGCAAGGGCTGGAGAAGGTGAACTATCCCTCGCCATTGCCGGAGCATGGACCGCCCGATGAGCTTGAGCGCGTGCTCGGAAAGACGCTCGGCGTGCCGCTGTTCCAGGAGCAGGCGATGAAGATCGCCATCGTTGCCGCCGGCTTCGAGCCGGGCGAAGCGGATAAGCTCCGTCGGGCGATGGCGACCTTCCGCCGGACCGGGACGATCCATAGCTTCCGCACCAAGATGGTCGAAGGGATGACCAGCCGCGGCTATGACCAAGACTTCGCGGAACGCTGCTTCAAGCAGATCGAAGGCTTCGGCGAATATGGCTTCCCGGAAAGCCACGCGGCGAGCTTCGCGCTGCTCGTCTACGCCTCGGCCTGGATCAAATGCCATTACCCGGACGTCTTCTGCGCGGCGCTCCTCAATGCGCAGCCGATGGGCTTTTACGCGCCGTCGCAGATCGTCCGCGATGCGCGCGAGCATGGCGTCGAGGTGCGGCCGGTCGACGTCAATCTTTCCTGCTGGGATTCGGAGCTGGAGCGGGAGGGATCTCCCTCCCCCCTTGAGGGGGAGGGTTGGGGAGGGGGGTATAAAGGCAATGAAGATCACCCCCCACCCGCCCGGCCTTCGGCCGGTCGACCTCCCCCTCAAGGGGGGAGGTGGGGTTCATCGTCTGAGCGAGCCATTCCCGCCCGCAATCGTCTTCACAAGAACCACGCTTCCATGCGCGCGGACATTCGCGCGACGCATGCCGTCCGGCTCGGCTTCCGCCAGATCAAGAGCTTCGCCGAGGACGATGCGGAACGCATCATGGCCATGCGTGGGCGGGGCTATGATTCGATCCGCGATCTGTGGCTGCGCACCGGCCTGACACGCGGCGCGATCGAGCGGCTCGCCGATGCGGACGCGTTCCGCTCCATCGGCCTCGACCGGCGGGCGGCGCTATGGGCGGCGCGGGCGCTGGATGCCGGTGCGGCGCGCGAGCGGCTGCCGCTGTTCGATCGGCCGGAGCTTTCCGGCGCGCGCGAGCATGAGCCGGATTTCGGCCTGCCGCCGATGCCGCTCGGCGAGCATGTCGTCAACGACTATCGCTTTCTCAGCCTGTCGCTGAAAGCGCATCCGGTGTCAGTTTCTGCGGCGGAGGATCACTGCGCAGGGCGTCATCCGCAACGAGCAGCTTGCCGAAACTGCCTCCGGGCCGGCGCATCAAGGTCTCCGGTCTGGTCCTCGTCCGGCAGCGGCCGGGTTCGGCGAGCGGCGTCATCTTCATGACGCTCGAAGACGAGACGGGCGTTGCCAATATCGTCGTCTGGCCGAAGACCTTCGAGACCTATCGGCCCATCGTTCTCGGCAGCCGCTTCATCACCGTCACCGGCAAGGTCCAGAATGAGAGCGGCGTCATTCATGTCGTCGCCGATCACATGGAGGACCGCACGGCGATGCTGGCGACGCTCACCGAGGAAGGCACCGACCTCGAATCGCTTGCCCGCGCCGACGAGGTGAAGAAGCCCGGCCGCGACGTCAGGGGCGAAAGGGGAGCCAGAGGCGCGCCGTTCAGGCATCCGCGCCGCGAGCCGATCCCCGCCGACATGGCGGCGCTGATCGACGAGACCCGCTCAGTGCTGCCGAAGGGACGGAACTTTCACTGACGGCAGCTGGCTACATCTGCGCCAGTGAAATGATATTCCCGTCGGGATCTTTGAACCACGCGGCTTTCGAACCATCCGGCATGGTCGCAACGTGATTCTCGGTCTTCAGGCCGGGCATCTCATAGTCTTCAAAGGTCACACCGCGACCTCCGAGATCGGCAAGCTGCGCGACCAGATCGTCCACTTGGAACGACAAGACCGTCGCCGCACTCGGATCATGATTGGGGCGCTGATAAACCAGGATCATCGAGCCATTGCCGGCTTCGCAGACGAAGACCTCCGGTCCTATCTCCTGCGCGATCTTCAGGCCCAGCGCGTCGCGGTAGAAGCTCTTTGCGGTGGCGGCATCCCGGACGGCCACGGTCGCTGCACATTCTGATTTGCCAAGCATGTTTGTGTCCTCCCGATTGTTACCGGAAGAGATTACCACAGCCGTGATGCAACCAGAAGAAGATGCCGCGGTTGCAGTCGCTAGCCCTTAGCGCCAACCATTTTCAGGACATGCTTCCACTCTGCATCGGTAACCGGCTGCACTGACAGGCGCGAATTCTTGACGAGCACCATCTCCTTCAACGCCGGGTCCGCCTTGATCGCGGCGAGCGTGACCGGTTTCGGCAGCGGCTCGATCGCGATGAGATCGACGCATTCCCAGGCAGCGTCTTCCGTCTCTGGGTGTGCTTCGGCCGCGACCTCGACAATGCCGACAACGGCCTTGTCTTCACCGGAATGGTAGAAGAAGCCGCGGTCGCCCTTCTTCATCGCACGCATGTGGTTGCGGGCCTGGAAGTTGCGGACGCCGTCCCACTCCTGGCCTTTCTTGCCGCGCTTGACCTGATCGTCCCATGACCAGGTGCCGGGCTCGGATTTGAATAGCCAATACGCCATCGGTCGGTTCCTTTCGGCAGGAAATTAGCCGGGGGGTGGCGCTCGGTCGAGCCTAGTCCGCCTCGGTGCGCAGGGGTCGGCTCATCAGGGCCTCGACGGCCTCGTCGACCGTGAGGGCACGCGATAGCACCGCGGCGACCGCGCTGGTAACCGGCATGGAGATGCCGCGCTCCGTCGCCATCTTGTGAGCGATGCTGGCCGTCGGGACACCTTCGGCAAGAAGCTCGGGCACCGGCCTGCCGGCGCCGAGCGCCAGGCCGACGCTGAAATTACGCGATTGGGAGGAGGCGCAGGTGAGTATGATGTCGCCGAGACCGGAGAGGCCCATCAGCGTTTCGGGCCGTGCGCCGAAGGCTTCGGCAAAGCGGCGCGTCTCGGCGAAGCCGCGGGCCACCAAGGCCGCCCCGGCGCTGGCGCCAAGGCCGCGGCCGGCAACGATGCCGGCGGCGATGGCGAGCACGTTCTTCAGGGCACCGCCGAGTTCGACGCCAATGATGTCCGTTTCGGCGTAGGGCCGGAAAGCCGGGCCGCTCAGCGCCGCGCAAAGCTGCAGAGCCAGATCCTCGCGGATAGCGGCGAGCGTCACTGCGGTCGGCAGATTCTTGGCAACGTCCGCCGCAAAGCTCGGACCGGACAAGACGGCGATCTCGCAGGACGGAACGGTCTCCGCCAGGACTTCCGACAGGCGTTTGCCGGTCGCGAGTTCAATGCCCTTCGCGGCGACGACGATCGGCAGGTTATCGGCAACGTGCGCCGCAAGGGATGTCGCCGCGCCGCGCAGATCCTGCGCCGGGACGGCAATGATCAGCATGTCGCTCGCCGCCGCCTCGGCGATGTCGCCAGTCGCGGTCATCGGTGGCGGCAGGCCGAGATGAGCCGGAGCGCCGCGATTGTCGTTGATTGCTTCGACCGTTTCAGGCTCGCGCGCATAGAGGATGGTCTTGCGGCCGGCTCGCGCCGCGACCAGGCCGAGTGCCGTTCCCCAGGCGCCGCCGCCGATGATGCCGACGCTGTCGATGCTCATGCCTTCGCTCCCTTCGCCCCCGCTCCGATGCCGGCAAGTTCCGCGTCCAAGGGCCAGCGCGGACGCGCCATGAAATCCAGCCCGTCGCGAAACCCCGCGCCCAACCGCTCGATTCCGGCCCAAGCCACCATAGCGGCATTGTCGGTGCAAAGCGCCAGCGGCGGCGTGATGAGATCAAATCCGCGCGCCGCGGCGAGGTCGCCGAGCGCCGAGCGGATCTGCCGGTTCGCCGCGACGCCGCCGGCGACGACGATCGACGGACGCGCCGGTGCATCTTCCATTGTGAAACGCTCCATCGCATGGGCCGTCCGGTCGATGACGACCGCCGTCACGGCGTCCTGGAATGCGGCGGCGAGGTCGGCCACGTCTTGCGATCCGACCGGCGCAATCGCCTCGGCTTCGAGGCGCACTGCGGTTTTGAGGCCAGAGAAGGAGAAGTCAGACCCGGGGCGGCCGGCCATCGGGCGGGGCAGGGCGAAACGCTTCGGATCGCCTCCAGCCGCGGCCCGTTCGACCGCCGGGCCGCCCGGATAGGGGAGGCCGAGCAGTTTGGCGGTCTTGTCGAACGCCTCACCCAAGGCGTCGTCGATTGTCGTGCCGTAGCGGCGATAGTCGCCCAGGCCGGCGATCTTGAGGAGTTGCGTGTGGCCGCCAGAAACGAGGAGCAGCAGATAGGGGAAGGCGAGCCCGTCGGTGAGGCGGGCCGTCAGCGCGTGCGCCTCGAGATGGTTGACGGCGGCGAGCGGCCTGCCGGAGGCCATGGCGATCGCCTTGCCGGTGGTGAGGCCGACGAGCAGAGCGCCGATGAGGCCCGGGCCGGCGGTGGCGGCGATGCCGTCGAGCTCGGCGAAGCCGAGGCCCGCCTTCTTCATTGCCGCGGCGATGGTGCTGTCGAGCGCTTCGACATGGGCGCGCGCAGCAATCTCCGGCACGACGCCGCCAAAGGCCGCGTGGTCGGGCTGGCTGAGGACGATGTGCGCCCGTATGTCGCCGGGACCGTTGCCCGAGCCCTCGACCACGGCGGCCGCCGTTTCGTCGCAGCTGGTCTCGATGCCGAGGACGATCATGCGGGTTTTCCCAAGCGCCTTGGCGCGGCGTTCATTTTCACGGCGGATGCACTAGAGTGCGCGCGCACCGCCCCTAGCACCGGGATCGACAGGCTTGCAAACGGCGCTTCTCCATATCGGCACGCGCGGCAGTCCGCTGGCACTGGCACAAGCGCGCGAAGTCGCCGCGCGGCTTGCCGAGGCCCATGGCTGGGCCGCCGACGCCGCCGAAATCATGCCCATCGAAACGAAGGGCGACGCCATCGTCGACCGCTCGCTCTCCGAGCTCGGTGGCAAGGGACTGTTTACGGTCGAGATCGAAGCTGCGCTCAAGGCGGGACGGATCGACATCGCGGTGCATTCCGCCAAGGATATGTCGACCGATCTGCCGGACGGCCTTGCGATTCGCGCGACGCTGCCGCGCGAGGATGTCCGCGACGCCTTTCTGTCGCCAGTCGCGACCATCCTTTCCGAATTGCCGAAGGGTTCCGTGTTCGGCACGTCGTCGCTGCGTCGCCGGGCGCTGGTGCTACGGATGCGGCCGGACCTTCGTGTCGTCGAGTTCCGTGGCAATGTCGCGACGCGGCTGCGCAAGCTCGCGGAAGGGGTCGCCGATGCGACGATGCTGGCGGCGGCCGGGCTGAAGCGGCTCGGTCTCAGCGACAAAGCGAGCAGCCTCATCGAGACCGGCGATTTTCTGCCGGCGGTCGGGCAGGGTGCGATCGCCATCGAGGCGCGGGCCGATGATGACCGGGTCGGCGAACTGCTGGCGCCAATCAACGACCCGGCGACGCTGACCTGCATTGAGGCCGAACGCGCATTCCTTGCCGCGCTTGACGGCTCATGCCGAACCCCGATCGGCGGCCTGGCGCAGATCGTCGGCGACCGGCTCGGTTTCGACGGCATCATCGTCACGCCGGACGGGCGCGAGTTCCATCGCACGGAACGGTCCGGTAGCCTCGCCGACGCGGAAGCAATGGGCCGCGATGCGGGCGAGGAATTGAGGCGGCGCGGCGGCCCGAATTTCTTCGCCGCCTCCTGAGTATGAAACTGCTGGTCACCCGGCCTTCGCCTGACGTCGAGCACACCGCCGCGCGTCTGCGGGCGGCTGGCCATGAGGTTATCGTCCAACCTCTGTTGCGGCCGGCGTTCCTGCCGTTGGCAACCGAGGTCGATCCCGCGGCGCTCGTCGTGACCAGCCGCAACGGCGTTCGCGCCATGGTGGCATGGCCGGCTTCCGAAGGCTGGCGGGACCTCCCGCTCTTTGCCGTCGGCGAGGCGACGGCCGCGGCGGCGCAGAGGGCCGGGTTTACCGACGTCCGCTCGGCGGATGGCGACGGCGCTGCACTGGCGGCGCTGATTGCGGCGGCGCGTGATCCCGCCGATGGCCGCCTCCTCTATGCCGCGGCGGCGGGCCGCTCGCCGGTGCTGGAGCAGCTGCTTGGCGAGGCCGGCTTCGCGGTCGATGTCGCCATCGCCTACCGAATGATCCCGGCGGTTTCGTTTGATCCGGGCGTCTTGGCGGCGCTGGAGAATGGCGCGGTTGAGGGCCTTCTCCTGTATTCGCGGCGAAGCGCCGATGCGTTTCTTGCGCTTGCGGAGGGCGCGGTTTCACAAGCGTTCCTGTCGGGTCTTCGCATCTTCGCCCTGTCGCCCGCGGTGGCCGCCGCGTTCGCCGGCCGTGATGTTGGCCGCATTGATGTTGCCGCGTCGCCTCGCGAAGATGCGCTGTTCCGCTTGATCCCGACCGCCCGTTAAGGGCACGAAGAAAGTTATGCCCTAGGGTCGCGGGCAGAACCGGCACGATCTCAATCCAGGTGCAGCAATGGCGGCGAATGAAGGTCAACCGAAACAGCCCGGCGCGCAGGCGCGCCCGCGCCGCCGGCCGGTAACGATCGACTTGCCGGCCGATCAGGTAACACCTGCTGAAGCGGCTGCAACGGACGCCGAGGTGCCGGTGAGCCTGGTCGGCGAGGAACCGGTCAAGCCGGAACCGCCACGCAGCGAGCCGCCACGCCCCCCCCGCCCGGAACCGCCGCCGCGTGGCGCCGCGCCTGATATCGGCAAGCCGCCGCCGCGTTCGTCGAATGGCTTCGCCATGATCGCTTTCGCCATCATCGGTGCACTGGTTGTGCTGCTCGGCGGCTACCTCCTGATGTTCACTGACATTCTGCCGCCGCCTGGCCGCGAGACCGCCGATACGGCCCTTGGCGAGACACAACGCCTCGAGGATGAGATCGCGGCATTGCAGCAGACGATCGCGGCGATCCCGGCAACGGATCTCGCGCCGCTGACCGATCGCGTCGCGGCGCTGGAGCAAATGACCGCGGGCATCGCGGCGCTGCAGGACCAAGTCGCCAATCTCGCAACCCAGGCCGCCGCCGATCATGCCGCGCAGCAATCGATCGCCGCCGATCTGACGGAACTGAACCGCGAAATAACCACCACGGCGGCGGCTGCCGGCGATCCGCAGGCCGCTGCCGAACTCGGTGCGGAGATCAATGCTCTCGCCGATCGGCTGACGGCCCTGGAAGACGCCGGGCCATCGACCGACGTCACAGCGGTGCAGCAGGGCTTGCAGCAATTGCAGGCGCAGGTCGCAGCGCTCGCCGAGACGACGCAGACGCTGGCGACCGGTGCGGCGGAGCAGAACCGCGCCGCCGATGCCGCCCGGGTTCTCGCCTACAACAATCTGCGCGCCGTCGCCGAACAGGGCGAACCCTTCGCCGCCGAACTGGCCGTGCTGGCCGAACTCGGCATCACCGACAGCGCCCTGAACGGCCTGCAAGCCAAGGCAGCGACTGGCGTGGCGAGCCGGGCCGACCTTGCGCAGTCTTTCCCGGGCGTCGCCGATGCGATCCTGCAGGCAACCACGGAGCCGGACGCCGAGGCGGGCTTCTGGGCGCGGCTGTGGGCCAACGCACAGAATGTCGTCACGGTGCGCCCGAACGTGCCGGTGGAGGGCGACACGCCGGTCGCGATCATCTCGCGGATGCAGGCGGACGTTGACGCAGGCAATCTGGCCGCAGCGCTGAGCGAACGGGCGGCGCTGCCGCAGGCCGGGATCGACGCTTCGGCCGACTGGGCCGTCGCCGTGCAGGAGAGGCTCGATCTCGACGCGGCGCTCGCCAATCTCGCCGGCGCGCTCCAGCCGCAGCAGGCGGAGTGATCGCGCTCCCATGATCCGCGCCATCTTCTATGTGCTGGTTATCTTTGCGCTGGCGGCAGGCTTCGCCTGGCTGGCCGACAATCCTGGCGCGGTGACGCTTAGCTTCAGGGACTACGACATCCAGACGACCGTGATGGCCCTGGCGATCCTGGTCGTCGCCGCCCTGGTCGTTGTCCGGCTGCTTTGGCTGCTTCTGCGCGGCCTCATTCGGGCGCCGCGGCGTCTGGGCCGGCAGGCTGCGGAGCGGCGGCGCGACCTCGGCCACAAGGCGCTGACGGAGGGTTTCATTGCCGTCGGCTCGGGCGATGCAAGCCTTGCCTCCTACTATGCCGCCGAGTTGCGCTACTACGCGCAGAACGAGGCGCTGACCTTGCTGCTGGCGGCCCAGGCCGCGCAACTCACCGGCGACGACATGGGCGCTCGGACGGCGTTCGAGGCGATGCTCGCCGATCCGAAAACGCGCGTCCTCGGCCTTCGCGGTCTTTTCCTGGAGGCGCGCCGCCGGGGCGACAACGAGGCCGCGCGGAGCTTTGCCGCCGCGGCCGATCAGGAAAAGCCGGGTCTCGCCTGGGCGGGTTCGGCCCTTCTGGAATATCAGGCGGCGGACGGCGAGTGGGTGGAATCGCTGCGCACGCTCGCCAACCTGACGACCGCCGGGGCGATCGACAACGAGCGCGCCAACCGGCTGCAAGCGGTGTTGCGCACGGCGCGCGCCATGGAGCTTGAGGATGCCGACCCGCAGACGGCGCGGGACCTTGCCTTCGAAGCGCACAGGCTGGTGCCGGGCCTGGTCCCTGCCGCGGTGGTTGCCAGCCGGCTGGCGACGCGGCTTGGCGATATGAGGCGCGCGACCAAGGTACTCGAGGCCGCCTGGAAGATTGCACCGCATCCCGATCTTGCGGCGGCCTATATGGAAACGAGGCCGGGCGAATCCGGCCGCGATCGGCTGAAACGGATCGCGCATCTGGCGAAAATTCGCACCAATCACATCGAGGGCCGGCTGGCGATGGCGCGCGCGGCGATCGATGCGCAGGACTGGACGGCGGCGCGCGAAGAATTGCGGGGCATTCTGGCGACGGAGCCGACCGAGCGGGCCTATCTGTTGATGGCCGAGATCGAGGAGAGCGAGCACGGCGATATCGGCCGCGCCCGCGATTGGCTGAGCCGCGCTGTGCGGGCGCCGCGCGATCCGGCCTGGGTCGCCGACGGCTATGTGTTCGATCATTGGGAGCCGGTCTCTCCGGTCTCGGGCCGTATCGATGCGTTCGAGTGGAGGGTGCCGGCTGGGCGCCTGCCGAGCGTTGAAGCACCGATGGGCGCGGATGAAGCGGCGGAAGACCAACCGCATGCGACCATCATTGGCCCGCCAGCCATCATCACAGTCGAAGAGCCGCCGCACGGAGGCGGGCCGGAGGCCGTGCCGCTGGCCGAGCCGGCTGCGGCCGAACACAAGACGAGCGATGACGTGGCGCCCGGGGCGGTGCTCCCGGCGCATCAACCGGACGATCCGGGGCCTGAGCCAGACCGTGAGGCCGAGGCGGCGAAATCGGCCGAGGATCGGCAAGCCCCGAGGGGCAAGCGGTTCAAACTGTTCTCATCCTAGCCAGCGGTTGCCGTTGCCGGCTCCGGCGTCCTATAAGCCCGCGACTTTCCGACCGCGGGCGATCCAATCATGGCCGACATCAAAAAAGTGGTCCTCGCCTATTCCGGCGGGCTCGACACCTCAATCATCCTGAAATGGCTGAAGAACACCTATGGCTGCGAGGTGGTGACCTTCACCGCCGATCTCGGCCAGGGCGAGGAGTTGGCGCCGGCGCGGAAGAAGGCCGAGATGCTCGGCATCAAGGAGATCTTCATCGAGGATCTGCGCGAGGAATTTGTCCGCGATTTCGTCTTTCCGATGTTCCGGATGAACGCGCTCTATGAGGGCGTCTATCTTCTCGGCACGTCGATCGCGCGGCCCCTGATCGCCAAGCGCCTCGTCGAGATCGCGGCCGAGACCGGCGCCGATGCGATCGCCCATGGCGCTACCGGCAAGGGCAACGACCAGGTCCGCTTCGAGCTGTCGGCCTATGCGCTGAACCCCGACATCAAGGTGATCGCGCCGTGGCGCGAGTGGGCGTTCAAGTCGCGGACGGATCTGATCGAGTTCGCCGAGCAGAACCAGATCCCGGTGCCGAAGGACAAGCGCGGCGAGGCGCCCTTCTCGGTCGACGCCAACCTCCTCCACTCCTCGTCGGAGGGGAAGGTGCTCGAAGATCCATGGCAGGAGCCGCCGGAATATGTGTTCCAGCGGACCGTGTCGCCGCTGGCGGCACCCGACATGGCGACCGAGATTGAGATCGGCTTCAAGCGGGGCGATGCCGTTTCCCTGAACGGGCGGCCGCTGAGCCCGGCAACGTTGCTGGCGGCGCTCAACGATCTTGGCCGCGACAATGGTATCGGCCGCATCGATCTGGTCGAGAATCGCTTCGTCGGTATGAAGTCGCGCGGCATCTACGAGACGCCCGGCGGGACGATCCTCCTGGCCGCGCACCGGGCGATGGAATCGCTGACGCTCGACCGCGAGGCGGCGCATCTGAAGGACCAGATGATGCCGCGCTATGCCGAGCTTGTTTACTACGGCTTCTGGTTCTCGCCGGAGCGGGAGATGATTCAGGTTATGGCGGACAAAAGCCAGGAACGGGTTGAAGGCACCGTCCGGCTAAGGCTTTATAAGGGCAATGTCATTGTTGTCGGCCGGAAGTCGCCGCAATCATTGTATTCTGATGCATTGGTGACGTTCGAAGACGATCGCGGCGCCTATGATCAGAAGGACGCCGAGGGCTTCATCCGTCTCAATGCGTTGCGCCTCAGGACACTGGCGGCGCGCAAGCGCAACACCTGACGGTCTTTGTCGCGCCCCGGCGCTGGCGAGCGCGCCAAATCTTCACTTTGTTCGCAATGAAATGGAAACGCAGTGAAGGCATGTTCGGGCGCACATTCGCGATCGAAAGGCCCGATGATGACGCTGCTCAGTCGACTAGCTGCCTTAATGGTGGTCCTGGTGCTTGGTGCCAGTCCTGCCGCCAACGCTCAGGATCCGTCCGTCGAATGGCTGATGGTTGTTCAGGGCACGGTCGCCGAGGTTTCGGCGGATGAGCTCACCCTCACCGTGCCGTCCTCCGCCATTGTCTTTTCCGATCGTCCGGAGCGGCTGGTCCGGCTCATCAATCTCGGCGATTTCGTAAGCGGCGCCTGGGGCCCTTCAGGCGACCTCCGCGCCGATCCTCCGAACGCGTCGCTGGTGAACGAAAGCGAAGGAAACCTCGCGGTCGTTGAAATCACCGAGGCGACAGTCGTCGACGGACTGCTGGCGCTGCATCTGTCGGTGCTGGAAGGGACACTGCCGGGCACGGGCGCCGAGATTGCCATCACGATCGACGCGTTCCCGACATCGGTGAACGATCAAATCACCGATCTGGTCGGGAACGGAGGGGATGGCGGGGCCGGCGGTGTCTAGTCGGCGGATTTGTTCCGCGCCTCAGCTCGTTCGCTGGCGATTGCCTCGGATGCCTCGCGCCGGATTGTCGTCAGCGCCGAGCTGACCAGGCCCGTCGGCACCGCGATGACGCCGAGGCCGATGAAGAGGATGAGGCCGGTGAAGATGCGGCCGCCCGCGGTGATCGGCACCAGATCCCCGTAGCCGACCGTGGTGAGCGTCACGACCGCCCACCAGACGCCGTCAAACACCGAACGGAACCGGTCCGGCTGTGCGTCGTGCTCGAAGATGTAGATGCCGACGCCGCAGATGTAGATCACCAGAGAGACGACGATCGCGAAGGCGATGAGTTCGCCGCGCACAAGTCGGATGGCGGCGGTGAGCGTGTCGAAGGCTCTCGTGTAGCGGACGATCTTGAACAGCCAGAACAGGCGGACCAATCGCACGGCGCGAAGGACGCGGTAGTTGGCGCCTAAACTCAAATAGAAGGGCAGGATCGCAAGGAGGTCGATGATGCCGAAGAAGCTGAAGGCGTAGCGGAACGGTCGTTCGGCGGCGGCGATGCGCAAGACATATTCGGCCGTGAAGAGGAGGACGGTGACGACCTCGATGGCGCGAAGGAGATTGGCCGCCCAGTTCGGCAGATCCTCAAGGGATTCCAGTGCGATCGATATCAGCGAGAAGACGATGAGGCCTTGCAGGAGGAACGGAACCGTCCGGCCGAAGCGCGGGTGATCGCCTTCGAGAATGGCGCGTATGGGTGTGCGCCAGCTTGTCGTTTCGTCGCTCATCGAATCGCCCCGCTATTCGTTCAGCATAACGCCGACGCCGGCACCAGGGGCATGGTTCGGCACCGAAATTCAACAGCCGGCCGTGTCACTTAGGCGCGCGAGGAGCGTTCCGGGCTTACTGGGTGGCCGGAACGAAGCCACCATAAAGGTGTCTTGTCACGAGGAACACTGGCCAGAAAATGTCCTGGTGGATCAAATTGTTCGGGGTCGCCGGTGATGATGTTGGGCGACGGCCTCCATCCGGCCATGCCTGCGGCGATCGGACCCTGAGCCGGGTGGGCCGGTCTTAGCCATCGCGACAGAACGCCGATTGCGTTCGTCGCCGCAGAACCTATATATGCGGCGCGTTCCAATCTCCTCAAACTCGAATCGGGTTGCGATGGCTCTCCGCAACGTCGCCATCATTGCGCATGTCGACCACGGCAAAACGACACTGGTCGACCGCCTTCTTCAGCAGTCCGGCGCCTTCCGCGACAATCAGCGGGTCGCCGAACGCGTCATGGATTCCAGTGATCTGGAGAAGGAGCGTGGGATCACCATCCTCGCCAAGGCGACTTCGGTCGTCTGGAAGGGTGTGCGCATCAACATCGTCGATACGCCCGGCCACGCCGATTTCGGCGGCGAAGTGGAGCGCATCCTGTCGATGGTCGATGGCGCGATCGTTCTGGTGGACGCCGCTGAGGGCCCAATGCCGCAGACGAAGTTCGTCGTTGGCAAGGCCCTTAAGATCGGCCTGAAGCCGATCGTCTGCATCAACAAGGTCGACCGGCCGGACGCCCGGGCGACCGAGGTTGTGAACGAGGTGTTCGACCTTTTCGCGGCGCTGGACGCCAGCGACGAGCAGCTCGAATTCCCGATCATCTACGGCTCGTCGAAGCAGGGCTGGATGTCCACCACGCTGGACGGTCCGCAGGACAAGGGCATGGACGCCCTGTTCGACCTCATTCTCGAACATGTGCCGGAGCCGACCGTCGAGACCGGGTCGCTGCGGATGCTCGGGACGCTGATCGAAGCCAACCCCTATCTCGGCCGCATCATCACCGGCCGCATCTTCTCGGGCTCGATGAAGACCAATCAGGCGGTGAAGGTTCTCGATCGCGAGGGCAATCTCGTCGAGAACGGGCGGGTTTCGAAGATCCTCGCCTTCCGCGGCATTGAGCGGACGCCGATCGAGGAAGCCGAAGCCGGTGACATCGTCGCCATTGCGGGCCTCCCCAATTTCAACGTGGCCGATACGCTTGGCGCGCCGGAAATGACCGAGCCGCTGCAGGCGCAGCCGATCGATCCGCCGACGCTGTCGATGACGTTCACCGTCAATGACTCGCCGCTTGCCGGTACCGAAGGCGACAAGGTGACGAGCCGGATGATCCGGGCGCGGCTGTTCAAGGAAGCCGAGGGCAACGTCGCGCTGCGCGTCGACGCGCAGGCGAATTCCGACGCATTCGTGGTTTCCGGCCGCGGCGAATTGCAGCTGGCGATCCTCATCGAGACAATGCGCCGCGAAGGCTTCGAGCTTGCCGTGTCGCGCCCGCGCGTCGTGTTCCAGCGCGACGATGCCGGCAATCTGCTCGAGCCGATCGAGGAAGTGGTGATCGACGTCGACGAGGAATTCTCCGGCGTCGTCGTGCAGAAGCTGTCGGAACGCCGGGCCGAGATGGTCGAGATGCGCCCGTCCGGCGGCAATCGTCTCCGCCTCGTCTTCCATGCGCCGACGCGCGGCCTGATCGGCTATCAGGGCGAGCTCCTCACCGACACGCGCGGCACGGCGGTGATGAACCGCCTGTTCCACGCCTATTCGCCGTTCAAGGGCTCTATTCCGGGGCGCCGCAATGGCGTGCTCATTTCCAATGGCGACGGCGAGGCGGTCGCCTATGCGATGTTCAATCTCGAAGATCGCGGTCCGATGATGATCGAGCCGGGCTGGAAGGTCTATCGCGGCATGATCATCGGCGAGCACACGCGCGAGAACGATCTCGAGCTCAACGTGCTCAAGGGCAAGCAGCTTACCAATATCCGCGCTGCCGGCAAGGACGAGGCGATCAAGCTGACGCCGCCGATCCGGATGACGCTGGAGAAGGCGCTCGCCTGGATCGCCGATGACGAACTGGTCGAGATCACGCCGAAATCGATCCGCCTGCGCAAGACAATCCTCGATCCGATCGACCGCAAGCGGGCCGACCGCTCAAAGCAAGACGTGGCGTAGCCGCACGCCGTCATCGTGGAAAAGCGCTGAACGGATTTGCCCCGGCCAAGGCTGGGGTTATCCTCTCCGGAGGAGGCGGGTGGTGACCAAACGTATCTTCCAGATCGGCTTTGGCAGATGCGGCACCACAAGCCTTTACCGCTTCTTCCGCGACAATGGCGTGCCGTCGATCCATCACGACAAGAATCAACTCGCGCACAATTTCGTCCGCCGGATGGAGGCCGATGAGGATCCCTTCGTCGATTATCCGGACATCGTCTTCTTCTCCGACATGGGGTGCTCGAACGGTGCCTTCCTGGAGCCCTTCCGCGACTTCAGGTACATGCTGGAATTCTACCCCGACGCCTATTTCATCCTGAATGTCCGCGACAGGCAGCGCTGGCTTCTGAGCCGCTCCAATCATTTCAAGCTGCTACGGTGGCAGGGCGAGTCGCGCGGTCTGCCAACAAGCGGCGATGTCATCGCGCAGTGGGGCCGTGATTGGGACGAGCACCTCGGCGACGTTCGCGGCTTCTTTGCCAACCGTCCCGATCAATTGCTCGAATTCGACATCGAGAAGGACGATCCGCAGCGCCTCGTCGATTTCCTCGCCGCCGACTTCTTGCTCGATGCCAAGCACTACCGCCAGTCGAACAGATCGTCGCCAGCGCGATCGCGCTATGTGCTCGAGGGAGGGCGCGTGGTGAAGGTGCGCGCGAAGCCCGCCCCGGCTAGCTCCGCGTAGACGGCAAACAAGTCATCTACCGCCTGAAGTAGCGGTCGATCGCCGCCAGACGGCCCGGCTTCAACACTTCGTCCGCCGGTCCGACGGCCGCGACTTTGCCTTCGTCGACGAAGGCAAAGAGATCCGCGGCGGTGGCGGCATCCTCGGGGGCGTGGATCGCCATCAGGACGGTGAGGTGGCGTTCCTTCCGCAGCGCATCGACGAGACCGATCATCTCGATGCGCAGGCCCGGGTCGAGCCCGGTGAACGGCTCGTCGAGCAGCATCAGCGGCTTGTCGCGGACGAGGGCGCGGGCGATGGCGACACGTTGGCGCTGGCCGCCGGAGAGTTCCGACGGGCGGCGCTTCTCCATGCCGGCGAGATCGACGCGGGCGAGCGCATCGGAAACCCGGTGCATCTGCTCGGCGGTGAGGTGAAGCCGCGGGTCGAGGCCGAGCCCGATATTCTGCGCGACGGTCAGATGCGGGAAGAGATTGTTGTCCTGGAACAGGATCGACAGCGGCCGCTCGGCCGCCGGCAGATCGGTGAGATCCTGGCCGGCGAAGCGAATGCGCCCCGCGGTCGGCTTGGCGAAACCGGCGATCGCATGCAGCAGCGTCGTCTTGCCGCCGCCGGATGGGCCGATCAATGCGCACAATGCGCCGGCCGGCACGGTGAGGTCGTAGGCGACCGCGAAGTCCGGATAGACCAGGCGGACGTTATCGAGTTCTAACAAACCAACCTCCCGACCAGCGCTGCGCGATGAGGAACATCGCCAGCACCAAGAGCGTCAGTAGCAGCGATACGGATGCCGCGTCTGCCACGTGATAGGCGCCGAGGCGCTCATAGATCAGCAATGGCAGCGTGATGAGGCCGCCCGAGCCGAAGAAGGCGGCGACGCCGAGATCGCCCAGCGACAGAGCGATCGCCATGGTGAGGCCGACGATCAGCGGCGATTTCAGGAGCGGCCAATCCATCAGGCGCAGGCGCGTGAAGGCGCTCATGCCGAGGCTGTCGGCAAGGCGGCCATAGCGTTCCTCGGAGAGGAGCAAGGGCGGTTCGACATGGCGATAGGTGAAGGGCAGCGCCATCATCGCATTGATAACGATGATGAGGGGGACCGCGACCGAGTATGGGTCGACCAGCGGACGCAGGATAACGAAGAGGCCGGCCGACAGCGTCAGCGGCGAGATGACAAGCACGAGGAGTGCGGACAGGCCGATGAGATCGGCGCCGCGCTGCCGCTTCCTGCGCAGGCGGAGATAGCGGCTGAAGGTCGACAGGCCGAACGCAATGGCAACCGAAAGGATGCCGGCAGGAACGCCGATCGCCAGGCTCGTCGCGAGGGCCTGGAGCACCTTGCCATTGGCGAGCGATCCGATTGAAGCAAGGCCGGAGACAGCGATCGTCGCCAGCGGCGCCACGACAAAGAGGCCGGCGGCGATGAGCACGACCCGGTCGAGCATCTTTGTTGCGCGCGACGCGTTGTCGGGGCGTACTGATTCGAGCCCGGCGGGGATTGCCTCAGGCGCGCGCCGGCTGAGGAGGAAAGTCAACGGCGCCAGTAGCGCAAGGCAGGCGGCGATCTGCAACACCGCCAGAAGTGCCGCCTGGCGGAAATCGGCGTCGAAATGAACCGCCTGATAGATCGCGACTTCAAGCGTCGAGACAGCCGGGCCGCCGCCGAGCGCCAGCACGATGGCGAAGCTGGTGAAGCAGGCGAGGAAGATCAGCGCGCCGATGCCGGCGCTCTCGCGCAACAGCACCGGCAGGTCGATGAAGCGGAAGATCGCGAAGGGCGGCATAGCGAGCTGCGAGGCAAGCCGCCATTGCTCCGTACCGATCGAGGCGAGCGAGGCGAGGTAGACGCGCGCCGCGAGCGGCGCGTTGAGAAGGAGATGGGCGATGAGGACGCCCTGCAGGCCGTAGATCCAGCTGCCGGTGTCGATACCGATTATTCGGCCGATGTCGCCGACCCAGCCGGAGCGGCCGAACACGGCGACGATGGCAAAGACGGTAACGATCGCCGGCAGGACGGTGGCGACGTTGAGCGCCGCGACCAGAACGGTGCGGCCGGGGAAGGCAGTGCGCCGTGCCAAAGCGAGCGCGATGGCGGCGCCGGCAACGAGCGAGATCAGCATCGACAGACCGGCCTGGATCAGGCTGATGCGGATCAGGCCGATGACGTAGGACCACGGCCCGAAATTGCCGCTCTCGTCACCGGCGCTGATCAGTCCGACCAGCGCCAGTCCGATGAGAACGGCAATGAGGCCAAGGGCGATGATGCCCGGAATGCGATTCACGATCGTGCCGCGACGGTTAGCGGGTCATTGCCGTCAACCATTCGTCGATCCAGGCGCGGCGGTTGGCTTCGACCTCGTTGGGCGGCGTGAGGAACGAGATCGCCGGGACAGGCAGATCGGCGAAGACTTGCGGCAGGCCGTCCGCCAGCGTGGTCACCGGATACATCCAATTGCCTTCCGGGATGGTCGACTGGAAGGCGTCGCTGGTCATGAACTGCAGGAACTCATGCGCGAGTTCGGGCTGATCGGTGCCGGCCACCATGGCGGCGACTTCGACCTGCATCATGTGGCCTTCGGAGAAGATCGCCGCGGCATAGCGCGGGTCGTCTTCGACGGCGATGTGATAGGCGGGCGACGTCGTGTAGGAGAGGACCATGTCCGCCTCGCCGTCGAGGAAGAGGCCGTAGGCCTCCGACCAGCCTTGCGTCACGGTGACGATACGCGGGGCGAGTGAAGCCCAGGCATCCGCCGCGCCGTCGCCGAAGACATCCTTCATCCACAACAGCAGGCCGAGGCCGGGGCTTGATGTGCGCGGGTCCTCGATCACCACGGTCGGGCCATTCGGATCGCCGACGAGATCGGCAAGGCTGGTTGGCGGATTGGGCAGCGTCTCGGTGTTGTAGACGAAGGCAAACCAGCCCCAGTCGAACGGCACGAAAATGTCGTCGTCCCAGGCGATCGGCAGGTCGAGGTTGGTGAGATCGAGGCCATGCGGCGCGAACAGGCCGCTGGCGCGGGCGGAGGCGATGAGGCTGGTGTCGAGGCCGAGCACGACGTCGGCGTCGGTGTTGGCGCCCTCGAGCTTCAGCCGCGCCAACAAGGTGCCGGCATCCTCGGTGGTGACCCAGTT
Source organism: uncultured Alphaproteobacteria bacterium (assembly GCA_963732865.1). GTDB lineage: Bacteria > Pseudomonadota > Alphaproteobacteria > Rhizobiales > Kaistiaceae > JADLGL01. Next base: position 258,708 of record CAVTBC010000004.1, read on the forward strand.
GAGGGTACAGCCGCATTCGGCCTCGAAGCGTTCCTTGATCGTGCCGCCGGGGCCGTATTCGCTGGAGAAGGAGCTGTAGGTGTAGACGGTCAGCGTCGGCCGATCCTGGGCTAACGCGGTCGATGCGCCGAGCAGGGCGACCGCCGCGGCTGCGGCGATGATGCGGAATTTCATGGTGATTGCCTTTCCTTGGCTGCGGATAGAGTCCGGCCGAGGAAAGACGACGCGCGATCGGTTCGTGACATCTCAGTCCCTCCGCCGGCATGACCCGGATCAGGTTCCATGGGTTGGCGGATCGCCTCTCAGCCCCGCGCTTGCGCCGGGGCACCCCAAGAGATGCATGAAGGGTAGGGCCGTCCTGCCGTGGGCGCAAGCGCGACCTTGCGCCGCTGCGCTATGGACCCTGTTCGCAGCTGCATGCGATAAGTCCCGCCCGCCCCGGACACGGTATCGCGATATGGCCCTCCTTGACCATGACCGACTTGAGCAGACGCCGCCTGAGCGCGAGCCCTATGATTGTCTGGTCGTGCCGCAATTTGTGCGGCCGGATGTCTTTCGCGGGACCGTCGGAGACGCATCCGTTCTGAAAGGTTTCAGCAGGCGAAACAGGGCCGGCCTTGGGCGCGACAGACAAGGCGCGGAGTAACCCGGTCGCCGCGGGCGAAGGCCGGCGCGGTCCGTTTGGCCGCGCCGCTGCCGCGGTTGCGCATATGGGCCTCGATCGGCCGCGCAATCTCGTCGTCTGGACGATCATTCTCGGCACCGCTCTGCGGCTGATCACGGCCGCGGTGTATGGCTTCGGCAATGGCGAGGGCTACTACCTCGCCACGGCACGGCATTTCGCGCTCAGCTATTTCGACCAGCCGCCCCTGTCGCTGTGGATTGCCTGGGCGACGATGAACATCACCGGCTCCGAGACGGAGCTGGTGATGCGGCTCCCCTTCATCCTGATGTTCGCCGGCTCGACCTGGCTGATGTTCCGCTTCGCGGCGGTGCTGTTCGGCGAAGCGGCGGGCGCCTTCGCGGCGCTGCTTCTCAATGTGTCGCCGGTCTTTGCCGGAATGGCAGGCGTTTGGATGCAGCCGGACGGGCCGCTGATGCTCTTCCTGCTGGCGACGATGCTGCTGGTGGCAAAGCTCGTCGTGGCCGAGGCCGGCCAGCCGCGCATGCGGCTTTGGGTCGGCGTCGGCATCTGCCTCGGCCTGGCGATGCTGGCGAAATATCACGCGGCGCTGATCATTGCCGGCATCGTCATCTTCGCTCTCAGCAGCCGCCCGCATCGGCGCTGGTTCGGCGAACCCGGCCCCTATATCGCGGCGCTGATCGCGCTCATCATCTTCTCACCGGTGCTGATCTGGAATGCGCAGAATGACTGGGTGTCATTCGGCTTCCAGGGCGGGCGAATCACCGACGGCGTCGGCCTGCATCCAATCTGGCTGTTGCGCATGATCGGCGGCCAGATTGCCTATATCGGTCCGTGGGTGTGGATGCCGATGATCTGGGTGTTCTGGCGCGCGCTGCGCCGCGGTCCCGCAGACCGCAATGCCTGGCTCCTTTGCTGCACCGCCGTGCTGCCCGTCATCGTCTTCACGGCGGCGTCGCTATGGGCCCCGCTCGGCTGGCATTTCCACTGGCAGGCGCCGGGTTACCTGATGCTGTTCCCGCTGCTTGGTGCGGCAACCGCCGGATGGATGGAGCGGAACGGGCGCCGCGTCGGGCGTTGGCTTCTGGGCTCGGCGCTGGTCACGGCGGCGATCATGGTTGTTCTGGCGACGCAGTCGACCACGGGCTGGCTGCGCATCTTCGTGCCCGATTCGCTGCGGCCAAGTCTGGCAGGGATAGCCGACCCAACGCTCGAAGGGCTCGACTGGAACGCGCTGCGCGATGCGGTTGCGGACGCCGGCTGGCTCGACGACGAGCGTCTGTTCGTCGTCACCCCGCAATGGCATGTCGCCGGTAAGGTCGATGTCCAACTGGGGCGCGACTTGCCGGTGGTGTGCCTGTGTGCCGATCCGCGCAACATCGCCTTCGGCTGGAACCACAAGGACTTCGCCGGGTGGGATGCGCTCATTGTTGTTCCGCCTGGCTATGTTCCCGACGTCGAGGGCACCTACGGACCCTATTTCACGACCTTGCAGGCGCTCGATCCTGTCGAGGTCACGCGTGGCGGACAGCCTGAAATTGAGCTCCGTCTGTATTATGCAACCGGCTATAGCGGCGACTATCCCGTGCCGTTGCCGCCCTGATCATTGTCGGTGGCGATGCGATGGGCTTGTTGTTTCAAGCTGCCGTCGCTGCTAGCCAGAGATAGCTCCGGCTGGCATGGCCCGTCGGCCCGATGACCAGCGGTGCGGGTTCCTTGTCGTTTTTTCAGCGTTCACTCGAAGTCGATACCGGCAAGCGTTTCACGCTGGCGGCGGCCGCTCTGTTCCTGCTTGGCTTTCTGCCGCTGCCCTTCGGCAGCCTGGTCACTTTCTTCTATTTCGGCCTGGCGATGATCACGGTGGCGGAGCTCGCCCTGCGGCGGACGCCGTTTGCCGTTCCGGCGCCGGCGGGTTTCGCCTTCACCGCCTGCCTCCTCTATTTCGGCGCCGATTTCCTGTCGCTGATCATCTACCCAAACCGTGCCGAAGGTTGGGTGCCGGTCGTCGCCTCGCTGCATTTTCTTTTGCTGCCAATCGTCTTCAACGGTCTGGCGCCGGTGAAGATTGATCCGATCAAAGTCTTCGTCCGCGGCGTCCGCGTCGGGGCGATCCTCGGCGGCGTCATCGCTGTCGTTCAGATCTGGGCCGGGATCGACCGCGCCGTCGGCGGTATGATCAACTCACTTCCCTTCGGGGCGACGGCCGCGTCCTTTGCCTGCATCTCGCTGATCGGCGCCGGCGACGAGGGCACCAAGGGCCGGGTCTTCGCCGGGATTGCCTTCGCGGCCGGGCTGACGGGGAGCATCCTATCGGAGGCGCGCGGCGCCTGGCTCGCCCTGCCGGTGCTGCTGATCATCCTGCTGTTCTATCTGCGCGCCCGTCATGGCAACCGGTTGGCGCTGTGGGCCGGCGCCGGATTGGCGGCGATCGGCTTGCTCGTGGCGATAGCGGCGCGCGACAGCATCCGCGAGCGCTTCGCCGAAACCTTCGTTGCCTTCCAGGGATTCAGTTTCGGTCACACCGACCGGACGCAGGCCGACGCCTTCTCGCTCGACCAGCGCGCCTTGATGATGTCCTACGGCCTGCAAGCGATCGAGGACCGGCCGCTCATCGGCTACGGGCCGCAAAACGCCGTCGCCGAAGTTCGCGCGAGGGCCGCCGCCGAGGGCTACGAGATCGACAAGTTCGGCCATCTCCACAACGAGTTCCTGACCGAGACCGTGGGCAATGGCATCATGGGCCTGATTACTCTGCTGCTCTTGCTCGCGGCGCCTGTGGTCACCGCCTATCGCTCGGCGCGCGACGAGCGCTTCGCCGATCGCATGGCCCTGGCCGGCATCGCAAGCGCGGGCTCGACGCTGTTCGGCATGACCAGCCTCGCCTTCGGCCATGACATCACCAATTCGGTGTTTATCTCGGCGCTGCTGGTGGTGTGCCTCAGCGCCGCCGCGAGCGGGCCGCGCAGGCCGAAGCTAGGCGAGAGCTGAGCGGACGGCGTCGATGACGCGCTGCATGGTGATTTCGTCCATATAGGCGTGCATCGGCAGGCTCACGACTTTACGGGCGAGCGCCTCGGCGACGGGAAGGCCGCCGTCGAGCATGGGGTAGCCGGCATAGGCGCCGTGCTGGTTCAACGCCTTCGGATAGTGGACGGCGGTCGGGACGCCTTCGGCCCGCAACGCCGTGCGGAAGGCCTCGCGGTCATGTGTGCCCAGCCTAAGCGTGTATTGTGCCCAGACGGAAACAATATCGGGACCAACTCGCGGCACGGTAACGACCGGCGCCAAGGCCTCGGTGTAGCCGGTGGCGACGCGATTGCGCGCCACGATCTCGTCCGGGAATATCTTCAGCTTCTCGACCAGGATCGCCGCCTGGATCGCGTCGAGGCGCGAATTGAGGCCGACGCGGGGATGATCGTAGCGGTCGGTGCCCTGGCCATGCATGCGGATCGAGCGCAGCAGTTGATCCAGTTCCGGGTCGTCGGTGAAGACGGCGCCGCCATCGCCATAACAGCCGAGCGGCTTGGCCGGGAAGAAGCTGGTCGCCGTCGCATGCGCCAGAGTGCCGGTGCGCTTGCCATGCAGCGTGGCGCCGAAGCTCTGCGCCGCGTCGCCGATCAGGGTGACACCCTCGGCATCGCAAATCAGCCGGAGCGCGTCATAGTCGGCCGGCTGACCGAAGAGGTCGACGGCGATCACCGCCTTGGGGTGGAGGTTCTCGCGCCGCGCCAGGGCGATTGCCGCCTGGACGCTCGCCGGATCGATGTTGAAGCTGTCGGGGAGCACATCGGCGAGAATGACCGACGCCCCGCGCAGGGCGATCACCTCAGCCGGCGCGGCGAAGGTGAAGGCCGGGCAGATGACCGCGTCGCCGGGTCCGACGCCGAGCGCCATCAGAATGAGCAGAAGGGCATCCGTTCCGCTGGCGCAGCCGACGGCATATTTGGCGCCGCTGAAGGCCGCTAGATCCGCCTCGGCTCGCTCGACCTCGGCGCCGAGGATGAACTGGCCGTGGTCCAGGACGCGGGCGATCGCCTCGTCGATTTCATCGGCGATGAGACGACGTTGTGCCTGCAGGTCGATGAAAGCGATCTCGGCCTCGGCCGGAGCGATCTTTTTGAGCATAGCCAAGCCTTTGCGCGGGCGGGAGCAAATCACGACGGGAAGCGTGCAAAATAGGCAGGCATCGGCGCTCAACAAATCAATTTAGAATCGGCCACGAAACAAACCGAAATTATTGCAGCAGCCGCTGATGTTCGGCTGTTTCGGCACCCTGCGTTGACAGGTCCAGCCCGGCAGAGCAAAACCGAAGCTTCTCGCCGGTCATCGCAGGCGGGGGCGACCGTGCGATGCTGACGCCCCCAAACAGGAGTTGACCTTGTTCGCATTGGCAACAGCTCCCCGCAGGCTGGTGGGCCCAATCCTGCTTGCGCTGGCCGTCGGCCTGTCGGCCTGCACGATCCAGCCGCTCTATTCGACCACGGCGGCCGGGACCTCGCTTCAATCCGAGCTGGCGCAGATTTCCGTTCTGCCGGTCGACGACCGTCTGTCGCAGATCGTTCGCAACGAGTTGACCTTCGATTTCAGCAATGGCGCGGCCGTGGCCAACCCGGCCTACGAGATGAGCGTGGTGGCGACGGCGGGCGGCGGCGGGCTCAACGTCACTGCGCCGGGCAATACGGCATCGTCGATCGTCCGGGTGACCGTGCGCTACACGCTGATGGAGATTGCCACCGGCACCGTGATCAAGAGCGGCTCTGCCAGCGCCGAGACGCGCTATCAGCAATCGAACTCGGCCTTCGCCAATCTTCAGGCGCGCGAAGACGCGCAGCAACGGGCGGCGATCGCTGCGTCCGATCTGGTGCGGCTGCAGATTTCCGGCGCGCTGGCCACCCGGCCCTAGATCAGGCGGCCTTGCCTCTGAAGTCAGGCACGGCGTCGGACAGGGTGCGGTAGACGGCGGCGCGATCATCCTTGGCAATGGCGTCGCGCAAGGCGGTGATCCAACGGCGAATTGATTCGGCCGGCGGGCAAACCGATGTGGCGGCAACGATGCCGGGAACGCCGATTTCCACATGCTGCTCGTCGCGGGCGAAGAGAATCTCTTCGATCCTCTCGCCGGGCCGGACGCCGGTAAAGATGATGTCGATGTCGACCATTGGCTCGAGCCCGTGCAGGCGGATCATGTGTTCGGCAAGCTCGGCGATCTTCACCGGCTGGCCCATATTCAAAACATAGACAGACTGGTTTTCCGGCTCGCGTTTGGCGAGGGCGTGGCCGGTCGCGGCGACGACGAGATCGCAGGCCTCGCGGATGGTCATGAAGTAGCGGACCATGTCCGGATGGGTCACGGTCACCGGGCCGCCCGCTTCGATCTGCGCCTTGAATTTGGGTACGACGGAGCCGTTTGAACCCAGGACATTGCCGAAGCGCACGGCGATAATGCGCCGATTGCCGTCGCTGTCGCCGGCGAGCTGCGAATCGAGCGCCTGGCAATAGAGCTCGGCGAAGCGCTTGGTGGCGCCCAGCATGGATTGCGGCTCGATCGCCTTGTCGGTCGAAATCATGATCATCGATTCGGCGCCGACCATCATCGCCGCATCGGCGACATTGATGGTGCCGAAGACATTGGTCTTCACGCCTTCCGCCCAATCCTGCTCGACGATCGGCACATGTTTGAGCGCGGCGGCGTGGAAGACCAGATCGGGCTCGAATTGGGCGAACATGCGGTGGATGCGGTCACGGTCGCGGACGTCGGCGATCCGGCCGGAGATCGCGCATTCGCTCGGCTTGGCGTTGAGCGCCTCGATGATGGCGTGCAGCGCCGGCTCGGAATTCTCCAAGATGAGCAGGCGCGCGGCGCCATAGCCGACGAGGCGGTGGCAGAGCTCGGCGCCGATCGAGCCGCCGCCGCCGGTGACGATGACCGATTTGCCGGCGATGGCGCGGCCCGCCAGTTGCTGGTCGATCGTGATGCTCGGCCGGAGGAGGAGGTCCTCGACGTCGATCGGCGCAAGGCGGATCGGCTCGCCCGCATCGAGTGGCGGCAGACGGCTGGCGCCGATGCCGAGCCGCCGCGCCTGCATCAGGGCCTGTTCGGGCTTTGCCTCGGGCGCGAGGGCCGACGGCATGAGGATGATCCGCCCGATGCGGATGCCGCGGGCCTCGAAGTCGGCGACGGCGCGCTCGATCTGGTCCGGCGTGCCGACGACCTCGACGCCGCGCAGGACCTGGCCGCGATCGTGAGGCGAAGGCGACAGAATGCCGGCGACGCGAATGCGGCTCACCGCTCCGGTCTCGATGGAACGCAGCAGGGTCTCCACATCGGCCGCACTGCCCAGAATCAGAGCCGGCGTCAGCTTGGTCTCGATCGCCAGTTGGCGCGAGCGGGCGTAGCGGAAATAGCGGTAGGCGATGCGCGGGCCGCCCAGAAAGAACATCTGGAGGCACCAGTAGAGGATGATCGTCGTGAAGCCGAAGAAGAGCTCGCCGTAGAAATAGGGGCGCGACAGAAAGTAGTCGAGCGCCACGAGCGACAGGCTGAGGATCGTTGCGGCGCGGAAGATGTTGAACAGATCGGGCAGAGACGCGAAGCGCCATTTCGACCGGTAGAGCTGCGAGAACATATAGACGACGGCAGCGTAGAGGACGAAAACTGGAAGAATGACAATGAGATAGCCGGTGCGCTCTGCCAGGCCGGTCTGCTCGAATTCGGATGTAGAATGCAGCGATGACCGCCGCCGCCGTCATCGCCAGGTCATGCAGCAGCACGAGGCTGGTTCGAGGCGTTAAGCGCGGTATTGAACGAACCGTCCGCGACCACAGCGTCGAAAGCATTACAGTCCCTTCGAGGTTGGCCCGCCGTGCCGAGCCTCAGGGTTCTCTCTAACCTTCGGATCAAAGAGTGATATCTGCGGGCTTGCGCAAATGGAAGCGCTAAGGTGCGACTTGCCCCGGAACGCAAGGCTTGGTCGAAGGTGTTGACGGATATCAGGAGGCGCAGATGACGACGGGCCGCGTGCTGCTGACGGGCGCGACCGGCTTCATCGGACAGGGCCTGGTGCCAGCCCTCAGCGCCGCCGGCTATCGTGTGCGGGTGGCGACCCGCGCCTTCGCCACAATGCCCGAAGCGGTGGAGAGCGCCGTGGTCGGCGACCTGCGCAAGCCGGTCAATCTCACCGAGGCGCTACGTGATGTCGACTTTGTCGTGCACAGCGCCGGACTTGCCCATTCGGCGGCCGGGCTCGACGAGGAGACCTATCGTGAGATCAATGCCGGGGTAACGGCGATCCTCGCCAAGGCGGCCCGGCAGGCGGGCGTCAAACGGTTCGTGCTCTTGTCCTCGATCCGGGCGCAGACCGGGCCGCAGGCTGAGGGCGTGGTTACCGAATCCATACCCGCCCGGCCGATCGACGCCTATGGCCGGTCGAAGCTTGAGGGCGAGCAATTGCTTGCCGAGGCCGATATTCCCGCCGTGATCTTCCGCCCGGTGCTGGTCCACGGTCCGGGCATGCGCTTCAACATGGCGGCCCTGCTGGGGCTGGCGCAGTCGCGCTGGCCATTGCCGCTGGGCGGCTTTCGCGCCAAGCGGTCAATTCTTGCCCGGGAGCATCTGGCGGATGCTGTGCTTCTGGCGCTGGCATCGAAAGCGATGGCGGGCGAAACCTATCTCGTCGGCGACCCTGAGCCGCTGTCAGCGGCGGAAATGATCGCTGCCTTGCGCGCCGCCTGGCATCGCCGACCGGGATTGGTGACGTTGCCGCCGGGCTGGGTCGGGCTTGCCGGCCGTCTGGGAGGCCGTAAGGAACAGATCGACCGCCTGCGCCAACGCCTCGTCATCGACCCGGCAAAACTTCTTGCTGCGGGCTGGACGCCGCGCCGCTCCTCCATCGATGCGCTGATCGAAACGGCCCGGGCCTATGTCTGAGCCGGGCGAGGGCAGGCTCCTTCTCTACGTCGTCAGCGAGGACTGGTTCTTCGCCTCGCATTTTCTGCCGATGGCCAGAACCGCCCAGAGCCTCGGCTTTGCCGTCGCCGTCGCCACGCGAATCGGCAAACATTGCGATGTTCTTGAGGCTGCGGGATTGCGTGTCATCCCGGTCGATTTTGAGCGCGGCGGCGTCGGACTGCTCGCGATCATGCGGCAGGTCCGCATGCTGGCGGGCGTGATGCGAAAGGAACGTCCCGCCATCGTCCATTGCATCGCTCTGCGTTCGATCGTGCTTGGCGGGCTGGCGGCGCGGCGGGCGAAGGTGCCGGCACTGGTTGCGGCTGTCACCGGTCTCGGCCATCTGTGGGTGAGCCGCGGCATCGGCGCCGCGCTCGGCAGGGCAATCGTCCGCTGGCGGATCCGCCGGCTGCGCGGCGCGCGCACGGTGTTTCTGTTCGAGAATCATGACGATCCCATCGAACTCGGGCTGGCGCAGGGACCGGACCGTCTCGCCTTCGTGCCGGGGGCTGGCGTCGATGCGACGCAGTTCCCGCCGTCGCCCGAGCCGGCATCGCCGCCGGTGCGTGCCGCCATCGTCGCGCGCATGCTGTGGGCGAAGGGGATCGGCACGGCGGTCGACGCGGTGCGGCAACTCCGCCGGGACAGTGTGCCGATCGAGCTTGATCTGTGGGGCGCGCCCGACCCTGCCAACCCTGCCTCGATCAGCGAGGCGGAACTCCAGCGCTGGAGCGAGGAACCCGGCATTAACTGGCTGGGCGTCAGCACCGATGTTGCCTCAGTCTGGCGGCAATCGCATATCGCACTCCTACCCAGCCATTACCGCGAAGGTCTGCCGCGGACCTTGATCGAGGCCATGGCCTCGGGGCGCCCCGTGATCACGACCGATGTGCCGGGTTGCCGCGAATTGGTGCGCGATGGCGTCGAGGGGCTGATCGTCCCAAAGGAAGATCCGGCGGCGCTGGCCGAGGCGCTCCGGCGGCTCGTCGGCGATGCGGAAGCGCGGCGGGAAATGGGCGCGTCGGCGCTCACCCGCTTCCGCGAGGGCTACACCGCGGACGTCGTGGCGGACCGGATTACCGATCTCTATCGCGGCCTGTCCTAGCCCGGCCTTGGCCCGCCCCAGCGGAACCAGGCGGTGAGGCCGGCGGCGAGGACGATGGCGACAGCGGTAACCGCTACCGGCGCCTGTGGTGATAGCCATGCGAGATCGAAGAGCAAGACGCCGACGCCGACCACGGCATTGGTCACAGTGCGGTGAGGGACGCCGCGATCGACGGCTGCCTGATAGGCGTGGTCGCGATGCGCGGTGGCCAGGGGCCGGCGCCGGACCAGCCGCATCAGCAGCGTCGAACTGGCGTCGAGGACGAAATACATCGGCAGGATCAGCGCCGCGGCCAGGAAGCCTGCACCGGCCGCCTGGATCAGCAGCCAGCCGAGGACGAAGCCGAGACCGGCGCTTCCCGCATCGCCCATGAAGAGGCGCGCGGGATGCCAGTTGTAGATGAGGAAGCCTGCTGCGGCGGCGGTCACGATCACCGCCGGCAACGCGCCATCGGCAATTGCCAACTGCAGCAGGGACAGGCCGACAAGGCCAATGCCGATGGTGACGGCCTGACCCGCAGCTATGCCGTCAATGCCGTCCATGAAATTGAAGAGATTGATGAACCAGAGCCAGGCAAGACCGAGAAGGAAGCGATCGAGCCAGACGGGAAGGCCGCCGGCGAGGATCGGCGTGTCGGTTTGCATGCTGGCTAGTACCGCCGCGACGGAAACGGCCTGCAGCAGAAGCCGGAGCCAGAAGGGCAGCGGTTTGAGGTCGTCGGCGAAGGAGATGCCGACCACAACGATGATCCCGACCAAGAGCGCCCAGGGCACCGTGCCGTCGATTGTTGCGACAGCAGCGAGGCCAATCAGGACAACCAGCATGAAGCCGATGCCGCCGCCGCGCGGGACCGGTGTCTTGTGGCTCGATCGCTTGTTGGGCTGATCAAGGACTTTGCGCCGGGCCAGCCATGTCAGTGCAAACCCTGACAAGGCGACGGAGCCGGCAAAGGCGCCGACGGCGATCGAAATCAGGACGATGGCCGATGGCGCCATTGGCCCCCCTTGAGCCCGCTGTCTCAAGTCAATACGAGACACACGCGGTACGCGCTGCTGCCCCCGTCTCGACTAATCTGAGGAACGCGGTTTGTCTGCCACTTCCTGCATCATTTTCGACTGTGACGGCGTGCTCGTCGATAGCGAGCTTATCGCCGCGCGCGTCGCGGCAGAGTGTTTCACGGCCGCGGGGGCCGCCATCAGCGCCGACGAGATGATCGCGCGATTCACCGGGGTCACCGCAACGAAGGTGACGGAAACGGTGTTTGCCGAACGCGGCGTCACTCCGCCTGTCGATGCAACGGTGCAGCGGCGTGAGGCGATCATGGCGGCGCTGGAGCGCGAAGTGCGGCCGATGGCGGGCATCGACGATGCGCTCGGCGCGATCGGCCTCGCCAAATGCGTCGCCTCGTCCAGCCATCCGGACCGCATTGCCCTGACGCTGCGCGTCACCGGCCTGTCGCACCATTTCGGTGAAGACGTCTTCAGCGCCTTCGAAGTGAAACACGGCAAGCCGGCGCCGGATCTCTTTCTGCTCGCCGCAAGCCGGATGAACGCCGATCCGGCGAATTGCATCGTTATCGAAGATTCGGTGGCCGGGGTCAGCGCCGGGATAGCGGCCGGCATGCGCGTTGTCGGTTTCGTCGGCGGCAGTCATTGCCTGCCGGACTTGGCGGCGCGGCTCGGTGCGGCCGGCGCCGAAATCGTCATCGATCACATGCGCGACCTTCGGGCAGCGCTGGGCGGCTAGCCGTCGGTTTCGGTCTCCAAGGCGATGGAGCGAAGCGTTTCGGCAAATTCGCCGATACTGTTCGCGGTTTCGCCATTGGCGGCCGCCGTACCGAGACGCGCCAGCAGCGCCGGATCGGCGGCGAGTTGCGCTAGGCAATCCGCCAATGCTGCCGCCGTCACGGCTTTGGCGACCAAGCCGTCGATCCCATCGCGCACCTGCTCGATGAGGCCGCCGACCGGCGTGGCGACGATCGGCAGGCCGACACCCTGCGCCGCGGCGGCGACGCCAGATTGGCTGGCCTCGACATAGGGGAGGGCGAGGACGTCATAGCCGGCGAGGATGGGACCAATCTCGACATGCTCGATCCAGCGGTTGACGATTGTGGCGCCGAGGCCGGTCAGGCGCTTCTCGAGGCCCGCGATCGACCCTTCGCCATAGACGCCGAGCCTGACCGCAACGCCGCGTTTCCGTAGAATCTCGACAGCGGAGACGAGGAGGTTGAGGCCCTTATAGGCCATGATGCGGCCGAGAAAGGCGATACGCAAAGGCCCATCGCCACGCGGCGGCGTATGCCCGCCATAGGCGATGACCGGATGCGGGATGGTGACGATCCGCTCCGGCGCGATGCCACGTTCCCCGGCGAGGCGGTTGGCGACGGCGCGGCTCAGGGTAACGACCCGGTCGGCATAGACGAGGTCGCGCAGCAGCCAGTTCTGCACGCGGCCGGTGCGATCGCCGGGATGGGCGGCCGCGTCGTGGATGACGACGACATAGCGGATCGGCAGGCGGCGCAGGCGCCGGCCAAGGAGCGGCGTCCAGACATGAGACATCAAAACGACGACGGCGGCGAAGTCTTCCCGCCGCAGCCGCCGGATGAGTTTGCTGCTCTGGCGGCGGAAGGCGGGCCAGCGTGTGACGGCGCCGATGCCGCGCGAAAAAGTTGTGAATGGCCAAGTCGCCGGCGCTAGAGCGGTCAGCTCGCGGGCCAGTTCATTGCCGGTTGAAAAGGAAACGGCGCTTGCGAGGTCAGGCCGTTCGTGAATGTGCCGCGCGATCTCCAGGGCGATCCAGCTCAGCGATCCGCGCCGACCCCAGTAGATGAAGAGGACCTTACCCTTGGTTTCGCTCACAAATTGGAATTTCCCTTGAGCCCGGCCACAATCTCCATAGCCTGCCGGTTTCCTCCGCGGCAAACATTGCCGGCAAGCTGTCGCAATACGGCAACGGTGCCCGGCGATTCTGACGGGGCAGTTTGGGTTTGCCCGATAGATGCCCGAATCGCCCGGTTCGACTGAACCGATCGCATTCGCGGAACGTTGATATCGCCCGCGGATTCGGTTAGCTCCAAAGGGTCCTTCTGGGCGGGGGAAAGACGGAATGAGGCCAATGCAACGAAGCGAACTGACCATTGATGGTGTGCGCGTGGGCGACGAAACGCCCTGCTATGTGATCGCGGAGATCGGTCACAACCACCAGGGTGACGTCGAAAAGTGCAAACAGTTGTTCGATGCAGCCAAGGATTGCGGGGCCAACGCGGTCAAGCTGCAGAAGCGGGATAACAAATCGCTCTTCACGCGCGTGATGTATGCCAGCCCCTATGCGTCCGACCACGCCTTTGGCGACACCTACGGAACGCATCGCGAGGCCCTGGAATTCGGCCGCGAGGAGTATGTCGAGCTGATGGCTTATGCCGAGGAAATCGGCATCACCTTCTTCAGCACGGCGTTCGATATTGCCAGCGCCGACTTCCTGGCCGAGCTCGACGTGCCGGCCTACAAGATCGCCTCCGGCGATTTGAAATCGATCCCGCTCCTCCGCCACGTCGCGGAGATCGGCAAACCGATCATCATCTCGACCGGCGGCGGCAGCATGGAAGATGTGCGCCGCGCCTATGAGACGATCATGCCTATCAACCAACAGCTGTGCATCATGCAGTGCACGGCCGGCTATCCGCCCGAATTTTCGGAGCTCAATCTGCGCGTCATCGAAACCTTTCGCGACGCGTTCCCGGATACGGTGATCGGATTCTCGTCGCATGACAGTGGCATATCGATGCCGCTGATCGCTTACATGCTCGGCGCGCGGATGGTGGAGAAGCACTTCACCCTCAATCGCGCGATGAAGGGCAGCGACCATGCCTTCTCGCTGGAGCCGCCGGGACTGCGCCGGCTCGTCCGCGACCTCAACCGGACGATCGAATCGCTCGGCGACGGCGTGAAGCGGACCTATCCGAGCGAGGAGAAGCCGCTCTACAAGATGGCGAAGAAGCTCGTCGCGGTCCGCGATCTGCCGGGCGGGCATGTGATCACCGATTCCGACATCGCCATGAAGACGCCGAATGACGGCCTCTCACCGCTGCACTATGACGATCTCATCGGGCGCCGGCTGGTGTCGCCGATGAAGGCGGAAGAAGGCTTCGCGCTCGAAAACACGGTTGCTGCGTCCGCGGCCTGACCGGGACGGGCGAACCGTCGCAATCTCGCGGAGGGCGGCAATCGCCCTCCGGCAATCTCGCCGGGTGGGATGTCAGACAATCCTTTCGATCTGACCGATCGGGTCATCGCGCTGACCGGCGGCAACGGGCAGTTGGGGCGCGCCTTCGTCGATCGCCTTCTGGCGGCCGGCGCCAAGGTGGCCGTGATCGATTTCGCCGGGGATCATCTGCCGACCCATGACAATGTGCGGCTTTACCGCGCCGACGTCACCAACCGCGATGCGCTCGAAGAAACGCTGGCGACGATCACCGCCGACTGGGGCCGCCCAGACGGCCTCGTCAACGCGGCCGCACTCGATTCGCCGCCGAACGCGCCGGCTGGCGAGAACGGGCCGTTCGAGACCTACCCCGAGGAAAGTTTCGACCGGGTCATGTCGGTCAACGTCAAGGGCGTCTTCCTGTGCTGTCAGGTGTTCGGCGCGGCGATGGCCGAGGCGAAGCGTGGCTCCATCGTCAACATCGCGTCGATTTACGGGATGGTGTCGCCCGACCAGGGCCTTTACGCCTATCGCCGCGAACGTGGCGAGGAGTTCTACAAGCCGGTGGCCTATTCGGTGTCCAAGTCCGCGCTCTACAATCTGACCCGGTATCTGGCGACCTACTGGGGCGCGGCCGGTGTGCGGGTGAACACGCTCACCTTTGCCGGCGTTGCAGCCGGCCAGGACCCGGAATTCCTCAAGCGCTATCATGCCAAGGTGCCGCTCGGCCGGATGGCGCGCGCCGACGAGTGCGCCAATACGGTGCAGTTCCTTCTGTCCGACGCCGCGTCCTATGTGACGGGGTCCAATCTCGTGGTCGATGGGGGCTTCACCGCATGGTGACGGGTGCCGATGCGGCAGCAGCCTCCCGCCTGAGCAACTGGATCGCCGGCCACGCCGTGCCCGCCGATTCGGGCGCCTATTTCGAGAAGCGTTCGCCGCATGACGGCCGTCTTCTGTCGCTGGCGCCACGCTCCGGCGAAGCCGATGTCGACATGGCCGTCCGCGACGCCAAGGCCGCTCAGCCCGGTTGGGCGGATGTGCCTCCGGTCCAGCGCGGCGCGATCCTGCACCGCATCGCCAACGCTCTTGAGGCGCGGATCGACGAGATCGCGGCTGTCGTCGCGGTCGAGACGGGTAAGTCCTTCAGCGAGGCCAAGGGCGAGACCGGCGGCGGCATCGCCCTGGCGCGCTTCTACGCCGGCGAAGGACAGCGCCTTTACGGCCGCACCACGACCTCGGGCACGGCGGGCAAATACGCCATGACCGTCCGCCGGCCGTGCGGCGTCGCTGGCCTCATCGTCCCCGCCAATACGCCGATCGCCAATCTCTGCTGGAAGACATTTCCGGCGCTGATCTGCGGCAACAGTGTGGTGCTGAAGAGCGCCGAGGAATCGCCGGGCACCGCCGATCTCTTCGCCGAGATCCTGCACGACACCGACCTGCCGCCCGGCGTCTTCAATGTCGTCCATGGTTTCGGCACCGAGGCGGGCGTGCCGCTGGTCGAGCATCCGAATGTCGATGTGATCTCATTCACCGGCTCGACGGCCGTCGGCAGGTGGATCGGCGAAGTCTGCGGCCGGATGATGCGCAAGGTCTCGCTCGAACTCGGCGGCAAGAACCCGCTCGTCGTCTGCGATGACGCCGATCTCGACAACGCCGTCCGTTGGACGTGCCTGTCGGCCTTCTCCAATGCCGGGCAGCGCTGCGCCTCGGGCAGTCGGATTATCGTCTTCGAGGCGGTCTATGACGCCTTCCGGGACAAGTTGCTGGAGGCCGTCGATAAGCTGAAGGTCGGTCCGAGCGACGACGGATGATTTCGGTCCAGTGATCAACGAGCGTCAGTTGGAAGCGATGTTGGCCGCGGTCGAGATCGCCCGCGATAATGGCGCGACCGTGCTGGCGGGCGGCGAGCGCTTAACCGATCCGGCGCATGCAGCCGGCTGGTACATCGCGCCGACGGTCATCGAAGGCGCCGGGCCCAAGGACGAACTGTCGGTCAAGGAACTATTCGGTCCGGTGGCCTGCCTCTATTGCGTGCCGGGCTATGAGGCCGCGCTGGCGATGGCCAATGATTCGCCCTACGGCCTTACCGCGTCGATCCACACGGCCAACGTCGATCGCGCCATCGACTTCGCGCACCGGGTCCGGGCAGGCGTCGCCGTGGTCAATGCCGGCACCTATGGCTCCGAGCCGCACATGCCGTTCGGCGGGGTCGGCCAGTCGGGCAACGGGACGCGCGAGCCGGGCACGGAGGCGTTGGACATCTATTCCAACCTCAAGGACATCTACATCGTCACCGATCCGGCGCGGACCTAGGCGCGATGCCCAGCGTCGTCGCCCTCATTCCGGCGCGGTCAGGTTCGCAGCGCGTCATCGACAAGAACATCCGTCCGCTGGCCGGTCATCCGACCATCGCCTTCACGATCGCCGCGGCGAAAGCGAGCGGCGTCTTCGACGCCGTGATCGTCTCCACCGACAGCGAACGCTACGCCGCTATCGCCCGCCATTATGGCGCCGAGGTACCGGCGCTGCGGTCGGCCGACATCGCCACGGCGACGTCGCCCGACATCGCCTGGGTGCAGCAATCGCTGAACCTTCTGGAGGCGAACGGGCGTTCGTTCGACGCATTCTCGATCCTGCGACCGACAAGCCCGTTCCGCTTGCCGGAAACGATCCGCCGGGCCTGGGATGCCTTCCTCGCCGAGGAGGGCGTCGACAGCCTTCGCGCCGTCGAGAAGGTCAGCCAGCATCCGGGCAAGATGTGGGTTGTTCGGGGCCACCGCATGACGCCGCTGATGCCGCTATCCCCGGCCGAGCAGCCTTGGCACTCAACGCAGATGGCGGCGCTGCCGGAAGTCTATGTGCAGAACGCCAGCCTGGAGATCGCCTGGACGCGGGTCGCCAAGGAGGGAACGATCGCCGGCCAGGTGCTGATGCCGTTCCTAACCGAGGGGAGCGAGGGCTTGGACGTCAATACCGAGTATGATTTCTGGTATTGCGAGCAATTGGCGGCGCGCGGCGAGGCGCGCCTGCCCGAGGTTCCGCAGGAGCCGTTTTTCGGCTGAATCAATTGGAGCGATGGTTTGGGTGAGCAAATCGGGACGGCCGTCCCAGGACAACTCTACTATGCCGGCAAGGACGAGTTCGACCGCATAAGGTCGCTGAATGCGCCGATGGCGGAGCGTATCGCCCTGTTCGCCGACGCCTGCCGGCTGAACACGCTCTACATGATCGCCCGGGCGGGCTCCGGCCATATCGGCTCAAGCTTCTCCAGCCTCGATATCGTCGCGCTGCTGCAGCTGCAGAAGATGAAGGGCGAGGACGTCTACTACTCCTCCAAGGGCCATGACGCGCCGGGGCTCTACGCCTTCCTGATCGCCACCGGCCGCTTGCCGTTCGACAAGATCCATGGCCTCCGCCGGCTCGGCGGCCTGCCGGGCCATCCCGATGTCGGCGTGCCGGGCATGGTCGTCAATTCCGGCTCGCTGGGCATGGGCATCTCCAAGGCCAAGGGCATGGTGCGGGCCGATCATCTCTCCGGCCGCAAGCGCACCATCTACGTCCTCACCGGCGACGGCGAATTGCAGGAAGGGCAGATCTGGGAGTCGCTTGTCTCCGCCGCGAACGACAAGCTCGGCGAGATCGTCGTCATCGTCGATCACAACAAGCTGCAGTCGGATCATCTCGTAGCCAAGACGTCGGACCTCGGCGATCTCGAAGCGAAGTTCGCGGCATTCGGCTGGGCGGTCGGTCGCGCCGACGGGCACGATATCGCGGCGCTCGACGCCGAGCTCGACCGGCTGGCCACGTCGCCGCTGCCCAAAGTGCTCATCGCCGACACGGTCAAGGGCCGCGGCATCTCCTTCATGGAGCACACGGCGATGGAGTCCGACGCGGCGCTCTACCGTTTTCATTCCGGTGCGCCGGATGCCGATTCCTATCGCCTCGGCGCGCAGGAACTCCTCGACCGCATCAACAAGCGACTGGGCGATCTTGGCGCGGCCGCCCTCGCGGTCGAGACGTTCCAGCAACCGGCTGCGGCTCCCGCGGGTGAGATGCAGCGCCTGATCCCCGCCTATAGCGAGGCGTTGCTCAAGGCGGCGGCGGCCAACGACAAGATCGTCGCGCTCGACGCCGATCTCGTTCTCGACACCGGACTGATCCCGTTCCGCGAGAAATATCCCGAGCGCTTCATCGAATGCGGCATCGCCGAGATGGACATGGTGAGCCAGGCCAGCGGTCTGGCGCTTTCCGGCTTTCTGCCGGTGGCGCATTCCTTCGCCTGCTTCCTGACGCCGCGCGCCAACGAGCAGATCTACAACAACGCCACCGAACGGACGAAGGTCGTCTATGTCGGCTCGCTGGCCGGCCTCCTGCCGGGCGGTCCGGGCCATTCGCATCAGGCGGTGCGCGACATCGCGGCGCTGGGCGGCATCCCCGGCCTGACGATGGTAGAGCCGTCCTGCGTTGCCGCCGTCGGGCCGATCGTCGATTTCTGCCTGTCGGCGCAGGCGCGCAGCGCCTATATCCGGCTCGTCTCGATTCCCTGTGCGGTTCCCTATGCTTACGATGCGGACTGGTCGCCGCGCCTCGGCGAGGGCGTTCTGCTGCGGCCGGGCGGCGACGTCGTCGTCTTAGGCTACGGCCCGGTCCTGCTGACCGAGGCCTGGCACGCGGCGGAGGCGCTTGCGGCAGATGGCATTAGCGTTCAGCTCGTCGATCTCCCCTGGCTCAATCAGGTCGATGCGACTTGGCTTGCATCGGTCGTCGGCGAGCGCCCGGTAGTGACGCTCGACAACCATTATGCGGCCAACGGCCAGGGCGAAATGATCGCTGCGGCCCTGGCGCAATCGGGTCACGGCGCCGGCGTCACCACGATCGGCGTCGATGCGATCCCGGTGTCGGGGACGAATGCCGAAGTGCTGCGGCACCACAAGCTCGATCGCGACAGCCTGGCGGAAAAGTTTCGCGTAGCGGCAGGCTGAGCGCGGCAATGGCGGCAGGCGGCCTCCGCAATCGGTTGCGATCGTCGCCGCTGCTGCGGCCCGTGCGGCTAGGGCGCGTCCGCCGTCAGGCGCGCACCGACGGGCATTTCGACTGGGCGCCGGTCATCGCGGCAAGCGGCGATCGTTGGCGTCGGGCGCGCGCTGCGGCCAGCGGCCCGCGCGTTCTCATCGCCACCGATGTCGGGCTGCATTTCGGCGCGTCGCGTTTCGACAGCCTGCTGGCGGTGGCGCTCACCTTGCGCGGCGCGCGGGTCGATGCGCTGCTCTGCGATGCGGCGCTGCCCGCCTGCATGATCGGCGATGTCAGCTGGTATTCCGACCTCCGCCGTTTCGTCGAACGCGGCCCACAGGCCGATTTCTGCGCTTCCTGCTATCCGCCCGCGGCCGCCGCCTGGCAGAAGCTGGGGATCGATCCAATCCGACTCGGCAGTCTGCTGACCGTCACCGACCGGCAGGAGGCGGCGCTCTGGGCCGACCGGCTCGGCGCCGACGTCGCGGCGCTGAGGGCCGATCCGATCGGCGACCAGGCGCTCGCCGGGGCCTTGCGCTTCTTCGCCCGCTCGACGCTGGAAGGGACGCCCGAGGCACGGGGCGTGCTGCGCGCATTCCTCATCGCTGCGCGCCTGTCGCATGTCGGCGCGGCAAGGCTGGTCGAACGCGAAACCTATGACGTCGTCGTGCTGCATCACGGCATCTATGTGCCGCAAGGGCCGATCCTCGCGGCGGCGCGGGAGAAGGGGGCGCGCGTGGTCAGCTGGAATGTCGGCTACCGCAAGCGGACCTTCATCTTCAGCCATGGCGACAGCTACCACTACACGATGATCGCCGAGCCGCCGGACCGCTGGGAGGGGCTCGACCTGTCGTCCGCCTGGCAATCCGCGCTTGACGGCTATCTGCACAGCCGGCGCCACGGCGAGCAGGATTGGATCGTCTTCGGCCGCAACGCGCGGTTCGATGCGCCGGCCTATCTGCGCGAGCGCGGCGTTGCCCTCGATCGGCCGATCTTCCTGGCGCTCACCAATGTCGCCTGGGACGCGCAGCTGCATTATCCGACCAACAGTTTCGCCTCGATGGGCGAATGGCTGGTGGAGACGGTGCGCTGGTTCGCCGCCCGGCCGTCGCTGCAACTGGTGATCCGCGTTCATCCCGGCGAACTGACGGGCAACATGCCGGCCAACGAGACGGCGGCCGATATCCTCGCGGCGGCGTTCCCGGCGCTGCCCGGCAATGTCTTCCTCGTCGCGCCGGGCGATCCGATCAGCACATACGGGCTGATCGAGGCGGCGCGGGCAACCATCATCTATGCGACCAAGGCCGGTATCGAGGTCGCCGCGTCGGGCCGCCCGCTGCTGGTGGCCGGCGACGCCTGGACGCGCGGCAAGGGCTTTTCCATCGACGTCGATAAACCGGCGGAATACCCGGCCAAGCTCGACGCACTGGCGAAGGCGCCGCGCCTCGACGCGGCCGGCACGACGCGGGCGCAGCGCTACGCGTTCCATTACTTCTTCAGACGCATGATCCCGATCGCCGCGACGGTGCCGACGACCGGCTGGCCGCCTTTCCAGATCGCCGTGCAGCAACTCGGCGAACTGGAGGCCGGGGCCGATCGCGGCCTCGATGTCGTTTGCGACGGTATCCTCACCGGCTCGCCGTTCGAATATCCCGCTGAGACCCTGCCGATTCCGCCTCCGGCTTGATCGCTCACCCTCGGCACGCTAGGCAAAATGGAACTCGGCGTGGCCGTCGCCGATCGCAGGGAGTACTCGCGTCATGGAGGTAGTTGCGGCTCGAGATCGACGGGGTGATGCTGATCACGCCGAAACGATTCAAGCGACGCGCGCGGCTTCTTCAGCGAGACATACAACAAGGCGGCGCTGGCGCGCGAAACCGGGATAGACCGCGATTTCGTGCAGGACAATTTCTCGCAATCGGCCGTCGCCGGAACGATCCGTGGCATGCATTTTCAGGCGCCGCCGATGGCGCAGGGCAAGCTGGTGCGCGCAACCAAGGGTTCGGTTCTCGACGTGGTGGTCGACCTTCGTCACGGCTCGCCAACCTATGGCCGCTGGGTTTCGGCTATATCTGAGCGTCGAGAACTGGGCGCAGCTGTGGGTGCCGGAAGGTTTCGCGCATGGCTTCTGCACGCTGGAGCCGGACACCGAGGTAGCTTACAAGGTGACCCAATATTACTCGGCCGAGCATGATCGGGGTCTGGCCTGGAACGACCCGGCGCTTGCGATTGCCTGGCCGGTTGAAGCGGAAGAGGCGGTGCTGTCGGATAAGGATCGGCAGCATCCGCGGCTCGCCGATCTGGGCGGCCGTATATCACCAATGAGAGCGATCTGAAGCCGGGATGGCTGCGCGGAGGATCATCGTCACGGGCGGGCGCGGGCTTCATCGGCTCGGCACTCTGCCGCTACCTCGTCAGGTCCGGCGCCGAGGTCCTCAACATCGACAAGCTCACCTACGCCGCCAACCTCAAGTCGCTCGATCCGATCGCCAACCAGCCGAACTACCGTTTCCGCAAGGCCGATATCGCCGACGGCGCCGCCATGGCGGCCGCGTTTGCCGAATTCCGGCCGGACGCGGTGATGCATCTGGCAGCCGAGAGCCATGTCGATCGCTCGATCACCGGATCGGCGGCATTCATCGAGACCAATATTCTCGGCACCTATCGCCTGCTCGAAGCCGCGCGCGGCTACTGGCAGTCCCTGCCGGCGGATGAGGCCGACGCCTTTCGGTTCCTGCAGGTCTCGACCGACGAAGTGTTCGGCTCGCTTGGCCCCGAGGGCGCCTTCTCGGAGGACACGCCCTACGATCCAAGCTCGCCCTATTCGTCGAGCAAGGCCGCCGCGGATCATCTGGCGATGGCCTGGCAGCGGACATACGGCCTGCCGACGCTGGTCTCGAACTGCTCGAACAATTACGGGCCGTATCATTTTCCGGAAAAGCTGATCCCGCTGGCGATCACCAATGCCGTCGAAGGCAAGCCAATCGCGGTCTATGGCGACGGCTCCAATATCCGCGACTGGCTGCATGTCGAGGACCATGTGCGGGCGCTGACGATGGTGGTCGAAAAGGGCCGGCCGGGGGCCAAATACAATATCGGCGCGCGCTCCGAATCGACCAATCTGGCGCTGGTGAACATGCTCTGTGCCGTGCTCGACGACATGCTCCCCGGCGGCGCCCCGCATGACCGGCTCATCGAGTTCGTCACCGACCGGCCCGGCCATGACCGGCGCTACGCCATCGACCCGACGCGCGTCGAGGACGAGATCGGCTGGCGGCCCACCGAAAGCCTGGAGACCGGACTGCGCAAGACGGTCGCCTGGTACCTCGACAATCGCGATTGGTGGGAGCCGCTGCGCGGCATCTATCGCGGCGAAAGGCTCGGACTGGTCGAGCCGGCGGCGGAAGCGGTGGGCCGATGAAGGTTCTGGTGATCGGACGCAGCGGGCAGCTGGCGTCGTCCCTGGCGGAGGCCAAGCTGCCAGCCAGGGAGCAGCATCGCTTTTGCCGGCAGACCCGAATGCGACATCCGCGACGCCGATGCGGTCGCCGCCGCCATTGACGCCGCCGGTCCGGACATCGTTGTCATCGCCGCCGCCTACACCGCTGTCGACCTCGCCGAAACGGAGGACGCGCTTGCCTTCGCCGTCAATGCGGACGGGCCGGGCAATGTCGGGCGCGCCTGCGCCGAACGCGGCGTTCCGGTGATCCATATCTCGACCGACTATGTCTATGACGGCGGACAGCCGGCTCCCTATGTCGAAACGGACGCCACCAGCCCGCTTGGCGTCTATGGCCGGTCGAAGCTCGCCGGCGAGCAAATGTTGGCCGGGGCGCAGCCGCAGCATGTGATCCTGCGCACGGCCTGGGTGCATTCGCCATTTGGCGGCAATTTCGTGAAGACGATGCTGCGCTTGGCCGAGACGCAGGACGCGATCCGAGTGGTTGACGATCAGATCGGCAACCCGACCTACGCGCCGCATTTGGCCGATGCCACCCTGGCAGTGGCGGCCCAGATCGTGGAAAACGGCGCCGGGGCGTGGGGCATCTATCATGCGGTCGGCGGCGGCGAGACGAGTTGGTTCGGCCTCGCCGAAGCGGTGTTCGCCGAAGCCGGTCCGCTTGGTTGGCCGCTGCCGGCGATGATCCCGATCACGACGCAAGGACTATCCGACGCCGGCGAAGCGTCCGGCCAATTCCCGCCTCGATACGGCGAAGTTGCACGAGACGTTTGGCATTGCCTTGCCGGATTGGCGGGACGGCGTCGCGGTCGGGGTGGCGCGGCTTGTTCCATCCGCGCGTGAGGCCGTTTCGTCGGCGCTCGCATCGTCAGCGGCGCGAGGCTGAGAATGCGTGGGATCGTTCTGGCCGGCGGCAAGGGAACACGGCTCTATCCGATTACGCTGACGACCTCGAAGCAGCTGCTTCCGGTCTACGACAAGCCGATGATCTACTACCCGCTCAGCACGCTGATGCTGGCCGGAATCCGGGAAATCCTGCTGATCTCGACGCCGGAGGATATCGGCATCTATGAGCGGCTCTTGGGCGATGGCTCGCGCTGGGGGATCAGCCTGCGCTACGCCATCCAGGCTGCCCCGAACGGGCTTGCCGAAGCCTATATTATCGGCGCCGATTTCGTCGGCGGGCAGCGTTCGGCGCTGATTCTCGGCGACAACATCTACTATGGTCACGGCCTGTCGAACGCCCTGCAGTCGGCGGCGTCGCGGGTGATCGGCGCGACGGTCTTCGCTTATACGGTCACCGATCCCCAGCGCTTTGGCGTGGTGGCCTTCGACGCGGCGGGCACGGCGGTTTCGCTGGAGGAGAAGCCGATCAAGCCGAAGTCGAACTGGGCCGTGACGGGCCTCTATTTCTATGACGGCCATGCGCCGGAACTTGCCTCTCAGCTCAAGCCCTCGGCGCGCGGCGAGCTGGAGATCACAGACCTCAATCGCGCCTATCTCGAGCGCGGCGAGTTGCATGTTGAGAAGCTGGGCCGGGGCCTCGCCTGGCTTGACACCGGCACACCGGAATCGCTTCTCGAAGCCTCGGAATTCGTGCGGGCATTGGAGAAGCGGCAGCGCTACCGTATCGGCTGTCCGGAAGAGGTGGCGTTGCGCATGGGCTTCATCGACCGGGAGCAATTGAAAGCTCTGGGCAATGAGCTCGGCAATTCCGACTATGGTGCGTATCTGACGAGCATCGCCGAGGGCGATCTCTAGCCGATTGTGGCGTGGACTTGGCTGGGGCTTGGCGATGATCTTTTCGCAGCGACCGATTCCGAAATCGTCGGACCGTCGCGCCTGGCTGCGCTGCCATAACCATTCCCTCGTCAAGATAATGGAAGGTCCGGCCGGCGCCGAAGCAATGGCGCTCTGCCAGCCGCTGATCGATCGCGCCGGTGGCTGGGCCTTTCCGCCGCCGGCCGCGAACCCGATCCCGGCCGGCGTCGCCGAGCCCAGCCAAGAGGGCGGCAAGCCGAAGATCGCGCCGCCGCTCGATAGCAATCCGCATGAACCTCAGAACGACGTGATCGGGACGCCGGCCGGCATCTTTCACCGCAATCCGGTGGTCTGGGAGGGGCGCGGCTTTCCCGATCCGGGCAAGATGCCGGACGAATCCAAGCAAGTGATGCGCTACTTCGCCGCCGACGCCTTGGACGGCGAGGACAGCAGCCTTCTCATCCCTGAGGTGGATGCGGAGCAGAAATGGATGCCCAAGCTCGGCGAGCATCGCTATGGCGTCACCGCCCTCAAGGGGTTCGATCTGCTGCGCGGCCTCCGCCAAGCAAGCATCCTGACCTATCTGGCGGAAGCCGAAGGACGGCCCATCATCTGGCAGATTGGCGCCGATGCCATCGCCGCGCGCGCACTCAAGACGAAGCTGCCGAAGGCCGTTTGCCTGATCTCCTGCGAGCCCTGGGAGATGGTCGCCTCAGTCGCATTCCTGCGCCACATGATGCCCGATGCCGGGGTGTTGGTGACGGACGATCTGGCCGAGCTCGCCGGCGCCTGGGCGGTGCGGGATTTCATCTTCGTGCCGACCCGACTGGCCGGGCAGTTGCGGCCACCACGGCTCGATCTGACGCTGGACGTCATGGGGCTGCAGCTGCTTTCGCCCGACACGATCGAGATCCTTGTGCGGCAAGCCTATGAATTGGGCAGCCTTTTCATGTTCGGCATATCGCTGCGCGGCGAACCGCCCGAATGGCCGATTGTCGATCCACAAGCGAACGTCGAGCGCTACTATTGGATGCATGATTTGCCGCTGCAGCCGGCCATGGACTGGATCATGACATCGCTGACCGATGAGGGACTGGTCGGGCGCGGCTTTGCGCGCCGGCCGGAGTTGATCAAGAATTGGCGGATGGAGACGCGCTACAGCATGGGATGGCGGAGGTTGACGGTTTGAGCGCACCGGCCGCCCGCGCCGTCATCGGCCTGCCCGCCTACAACCATGCGAGCCGGCTGCGGGAGACGCTGGAATCGCTGCTGATTCAAACCGATCCCCGCCTGCGCATCATCGTCTCCGACGACGGGTCGACCGACGAAACGCCGGACATCGTGGCTGAATACGCCGGATCCGACGAGCGCCTCATCTACATGCCGACGCCCGAACGCCTCGGCTACATCGGCAATGCGCGGCGCTGCTTCAAACTGGCCCGTCAGATGTTTCCCGAGGCCGAGTTCTTTGCCTGGGCCAGTGATCATGACATCTGGCATCCGCGCTGGCTGGAGCGGCTGATCCAGGCATTCGACGCCAATCCCGGGGCGGTGGCCGCCTGTCCCCGGTCTTTCCGCATGGAGGCCGACGGCCTGATCGCCAAGAGCCTCGTGGTTGACCTCAACACGATGGGGATCAGTTCGGTGCGCAGGCGTTTCGGACGCACCTTCAAGGGAATATCGGCCGGCAACATGATCTACGGCCTGTTCCGCGCCGACGCGGTCGAGAAGGCGGGTATCATGCGCTGGCAATTGCTGCCCGACCGGATGTTCCTGTGTGAATTGGCGCTCTATGGCGGCATGGTCGAAGTGAAGGAGTTCCTGTGGTTTCGCCGCTATCGCGGCATTGCGTCCATCGAGCGGCAGCGGGCCTCGTCCTTCTTTGACGACGTTCCCCGCTATGCAAAATGGCCATGGTGGCTGGCCCAGGGCGTAACGCTTTGGCATGAATATGGCGACGGTCGCGCCGCCGACAGCCCTCTGACCCGCGGGCAGGGCCGGCGATTGGCGGTCCGCTACGCCTGGATGGGGATTTGGCTCGATACGGGTCGCTGGTGGATGCGGCGCGAAAGGCGGCTGGTGAGGCCGATTCGGCGCAAATTCATCCGCGGGGTGAGGTGGGCGTCGCGCGTCGCGGCGTCGATGCCGGGCCGGCCGCACCGATTGCTGCGGCCGCTCTATGCGCGGTTTGGCCCTCGCCATCTGAGGGACTAAAAGGAAGTCATCCGGGGCCGGCGATAGGTTGCAGAGCAACGAGATCGTCGGTGCAGAATCGAAATTGGGTTGTTGGGGTCGCCGATGCGGATTGCCTTCTTCATGCGGAATGTTGGCTATCTGCGCAACTTCGAGTGGGTTATCCGGCGGATGGCCGAAGAGGGTCATTCCATCCGGCTGCTTTTCGATCACGAAAAGCGGGCCGATGACCGCATGCAGCAGAGTTCGGACAAGGTGGCGCAGGACCATCTTGAGGTGCTGGTGCGCGACCATCCGAAGGTCGGCCATCGCCTGCTCAATGGCGTCTACACCAAGCCGAGAACAATCCTGTCGATCGCCGCGCGGCGCATTCGCCTGATCCAGGACTATGTGCGCTATCTCGATCCCGAATTCGTCAACGCCAAGCTGCTGCGCGACCGGGCCGGGCTGTTTCTGCGCCCCGGCGTTCGCCGCATCGTGAACCTGTTCGGACGATGGAGCGTGAGCCGGGCGATGATGGTCAGGTTCCTGTCGACGATGGACAACCTCATCCCGCCGCGATCCGATGTCATCGATCTGTTGAAACGGAAGGTGAAAGCCGAGCTGGTAATGGTCACGCCGCTGTTCGGCCACGGCTCGGCCCAGGTCGAATATTTCAAGGCCTGCACGGCGCTCGGCATCCGCTCATGTCTGCCGGTCGCGAGCTGGGACAACCTCACCAGCAAGGGCGTCGTGCAGTGCAAGCCGGAACGGATCCTGGTGTGGAACGAGGCGCAGCGGAAAGAAGCGATCGAGCTGCAGGGGATGCCCAAGGATAAGATCGTCGTCACCGGCGCGCATAGCTACGAGCATTGGTTCACCTGGAAGCCGTCGACCGACAAGGACGCCTTCCTGCAGCATGTCGGGCTCGATCCGGCGCGCGGCTACGTCCTGTTTCTCGGCTCGTCGCGCTTCATCGCCGCCGATGAGGTGCCGGTGGTGTTGCGCTGGGCGAAGGCGCTGCGCGCGTCAACCAATCCGGAGATTGCCAATGTCGGCATCCTCATCCGGCCGCATCCGCAGAATTACGGCGCCTGGATGGAGATCGACCTCGGCGAAATCGGCAACGCGGTTGTCTATCCACGCGGCGGCGCCAACCCGGTCAGCCGCGAGGCGAAGTCGGTCTATTTCGACACGATGTATCACTGCCGGGCGGTGGTCGGCGTCAACACCAGCGCCATGATCGAGGCGAGCATCCTGGGCAAGCCGGTGCATACGGTGCTGTTCGAGGAGACCGAGGGGACGCAGTCGGGGACGCTGCATTTCCATCATCTGTCGGATGAATCCGGCGGATTGCTGCGCGTGGCGCGCAATCTCGACGAACATCTCGAATTGCTTGGCCGCTCGCTCGCCGATCCGACGGAGGACGAGAAGCGGAGCAAGGCCTTCGTTGAACGGTTCGTCTGGCCGAAGGAACTCAATGTCGACAGCATGGTCGGTTGCTTCGCCGATGCGGTCGAGGCGCAGCTGCGCGCGCCGCCGCCGCGGCGCGGCCGGCAATGGCTGCCGCTGGTCTGGGTGGGGCGCATCCTCGCCTCGCCGCTGCTGCTGATCTATTTGCCCGAATATCGGCGGCTTGAGGCGCGGCGGAAGGATCGGCGACAGCAGATTGAGGATGCGAAGGCGGCGCAGGCACAATGAAGGTCCTGTTCCTGCTGCACTACCCCGGATATGTCCGCTATTTCGATTCAGTCTTCGCCGCCATTCTGGCGCGCGGCCACAGCCTGCATATCTCGTTCAACGGCAATTGGAAGCAGACCGAGGGATTGTCCGGCATCCCCGATCATCCGAATCTGACGGTCGATTTCGAAGACTTCCCGACGCGGTGGAATGACCGCGGTCTGGCCAAGCAGATCCGCGGGACAACGGATTATATCCGCTATCTCGACAAGCGCTTCAAAGACACGCCGCTATTGCGGACGCGAACCGAAGGAGCTTTGCCGCCGTCGATGCGGTTTCTGACCCACAGCCCGTCGCTGCCGACGCCGATCGTCAAGGCTGCGAGGCGAACCCTGGTGCGGCTTGAGAAATGGATGATCCCGAGCGCCAAGGACATTGAGGAATATATCGCCGACATCGGGCCTGACATCCTCGTCGTGTCGCCGCTGGTCAACGTTCGGTCGTGGCAGACCGATGCGATCAAGTCGGCGAAGGCGCTCAAGATTCCGACCGCAGTGTGCATCGCCAGCTGGGATCATTTGACGACAAAGGGGCTGATCCGCATACGGCCGGACAAGGTCTTCGTGTGGAACGAGATCCAGAAGAAGGAAGCCTGGGAGCTGCACGACATTCGCGGCTCGAAGGTGGTCGTTACCGGCGCCCAGCCCTTCGACAAATGGTTCGACCGCAAGCCATCGACCAGTCGCGAGGCCTTCCTCGCGAAGGTCGGCTTGCCGCCGGACCGTCCTTTCGTTCTCTTCGTCGGCTCGACAAGCTCGATCAGCCAGCCGCAGTTGGAGGTCGATTTCGTGCGCCGCTGGATCGGCCGGCTGCGGGCCAGCAACGGTCCGCTCAAGGAGGTCGCGGTTCTGGTGCGGCCGCACCCGTTCAACAATGAATTGTGGAAAGACACCGAGATCGACGACGCATTGACCACGGTCTATCCGCGCGCCGGCGCCAACCCGGTGGACGAGAGCGACCGCGCCGACTATTTCGATTCGATCTTCCACAGCGAGGCCGTGCTCGGCATCAATACCAGCGCCATGGTGGAGGCGACAATTCTGGGCAAGCCGGTGCTCAGCATTCTCGATTCCGAATTCGAATCGACGCAGGAGGGAACAATCCATTTCCAGTATCTGTTGCCGAAAAATGGCGGCTTTCTCGAAGTCGCCCGCACAATTGACGAGCATGTGCAACAGCTTGAGAAGGTCATCGCCGACCCCGCTCCCTACCAACGGCGCGTGACGGCTTTTGTCGACCGGTTCGTGCGGCCTTTGGGACGCGATGAAAACGCTACGGAACGGCTGGTGAGCGAATTGGAGATGTTGGCAGGCACATCACAAGGCGGCCGCCAGCTCGCGCCCGGTGATAGCCGGCCGCACGGCGAGGGTACGCAAAGCGTCGCCCGAGCGATGGATGGCTGACCGTTGAGGAACGACAGCATTGGCAGTGGCGCGACGGCGCTGGGTGAGGCTCGGCCAGCGCATCATGCCTGGCGCGCGTGGCGGCCCGGCGCGAGCGCAATCAAACAAACGCATCGATTTTGAGACAACCGGCTCCATGTTTGCGATCCGCGCCCAGGGCCTGACACGAGCTCCGCTCGGTCGTCTGCCGAGGCCGAGATCCGGCGGGTCGACGCTGAGCAATATCGGCGGGGCGATGATGTCCATCTTGCGCGGAGGGGCTGGCGCCGACGCGCAGGCGCAGGGGCGCACATCCTTGCTTGAGGACGTCTCGTTTGAAATCGAGCAAGGCACGATCGTCGCTTTCCCGGGGCAGGATCTGAAGGCGATCGAGGCGATGATGCGGATCATGAGCGCGTCCCTCGCGCCGTCAGGCGGCCAGGTCGAGATCAACGGTTCGATCAAGGGGCTTCTGTCGGTCGGCGAGAATCTCGATTCGGAGGCGACCGCCCGTGAAAGCGTGCTGCGGGAGCGCTCCTTCCTGAATGTCAGGGAAGACGAAGAGGGCGAGTCCTTCCTTGCCGAAGTCCTGGAATTCGCCGGGATGAAGGATTTCGAGGACGTCATGGTCCGTCGTTACTCGACGGGCATGAGCTTGCGGCTTGGCCTGGCCATGGTGCTGGTGGCCCGGCCCGACATCGTCGTGATTGGCGACATCATGGGCGTGGGCGACCTCGATTTTCACCAGCGCTGCAAGGAACGGATCAGAAAGATGGCCGATGAGGGGACGACCTTCCTCCTCGCCGGCCCAGCCTTCGCCGTCAACGATCTCGCTGATCGGGTCATTTTCCTGGAGCGCGGGCGGATCACGCGTGATGCGCTTGCGGGGGAGGAAGAGGAGCAGGACGACAGTGGGCCGGTAACGCACAATTGGCATGTCACCCAGGAACAGATGTCCAGCACGGCGGTGAACCTTGCCAGCGTCGACGTCCTCGCGCCGACGCCGCGGCGACCCGCTACGGTCATTCAGCTAAAATGGCGGATCAAGCGCGGCCCAATCGAGATGTGGCCGATCGTGGACTTCCTGCAGGACCATATGGTGATCTTTCGCACCATAGCGCCGCAGCCCATCAAGGCGGAGGGACCGAGCTGGGTGAAGACAAGTGTAAGGCTACCGGAACATTTTCTCGCCGCGGTGCCCTATCACGTTAGAATTGTTTGTGATTCTTCGTATGGTGGGCGAAAGCGGAAGATGCGGGTTCCTCATGCGATCGAGCTCGTGCCGACGAAGCCTCTGTCCACCGGGAAGGGCCATTTGGTGCCTTATCTGAAACCGCATTTCGATTGGGAAATCGAACCGGTGGGGGAGGCGGAATGACCGATGCAGCCATCAGGGTTTCGGTCAGCAAGCTCAGCAAGGTCTTCGACCTGCAGAAGCGACGCCGGGGCCGCACCGGCGTCAGCTCGACCGAAGTGATGGCGCTGGCGATGCTCGGCCGATCGGTGCTCGGGCGCGGCGTCAAGGAGGCCCGCCGCTTCTACGCCCTGCGGGACATCAATCTCAAAGTGCGCGCCGGCGAGATCATGGGCATTATCGGCCGCAATGGCGCCGGCAAGAGCACGATGCTCAAGGTGCTGGCGCGCGTGATCGACCCGAGTTACGGCTCGATCAGGCTCGACGGAAAGGTGGCCTCGCTGCTGGAACTCGGCGCCGGCTTCACGGGCGATCTCACCGTCGCGGAAAATATCGCGCTACATGTGGCGCTGTCCGGCGGCAAGCATGATCCTGATCTCGAGCAGCGTATCCTGGAACTGGCGGAGCTCACCGAGTATCGCGACACCGATCTTGACGATTGTCCCGGCGGCGCTGCGGCGCGGCTGTCCTTCGCGACGCTGATCAGCATCAGTTCCGATATCGTTCTCGCCGACGAGATGTTGGCCGTCGGCGACACGCGCTTCAAGGAATTGGTTCTGACCCGGATCGAGTCGGTGCGCGCGGAAGGCGGCTGCGTACTCTTCGTGTCGCATGATCTGCGGGCGATCGCGCAAATTTGCGATCGTGTGATGTGGATCGATCGCGGGCAAGTTCGCATGGTCGGTGACGTTCGGCGCGTCATCCGGGCCTATGAGGCCGAGTTGAAAGCGAAGACGTCGGCGCTGGATGCCGGCTCCGGCGATGCGGGCAAGATCATCGACCTGCGCCTTGCCGATGCGGACGGGCATCAGGTTGGTTCGCTCCGCCTTGATCGCGCCGCGTATATTGAATGCATCCTTCAGCATCTGCACCCGAAGGTTCCGCTCACGCTCACCTTCGATGTGATGCAGGGCCGAAGGCAGCTTGTGTTCTCGGCGTCGCAGACGATCGAGACGGGGGCGGGCGTTCCTCGCGCATTGCGTGCTCGCCTCAAAATACCCGCGCATTTCCTCAATCAGGCGCATTATGAACTCAGCGCCCGTTTGCACTGGACGCCGGAAAATGATGCGCGCAAGGAAGTTGTGATGAAGGTGGGCTTCGCCACCGCCGACAGCGCCGCCGAGAAGTCGGTGTGGGGCACGTGGGGAGGGCGGCGCGTCGGGGTCATCGCGCCAAAGCTCAATTGGCGAATCTCCGTCGAACGTGACCAGCCAATTCAAACCGAGCAGACATGAGCGAAGAAATCACGGTCATCCAGGCACGGACCGCGACCCTTCGCGGACGGGCAAAGGCAGCCTGGCAGTACCGGCGCTACTATCCGATCCTGCTGCGCGAAATCACAATGCGCAGGTTCCGCAACACGGTCCTCGGCGTCTGGTGGCTGTTCCTCCGGCCGATGATCCCGGTTGTCATCGCCATCACGACTTTCACCTATTTCGTGCAGGTCGACACCGGCGAAGTACCCTATGGCATCTTCTTCCTGGCCGGGTTCATTCCCTGGAATCTGTTGCATTCCAGCGTGCAATTCATGTCGCGCACGATGATGTGGTCGCGGGCCATCATGAAGAAGATGTATCTGCCGAAACTATTGATTCCGGCGGCTTCCGTAGGGCCGCCGCTGGTTGAGCTTGGCATCACCATCGTCGCGCTTATCGGCGTCATCATTTTCTACTCGGTCACCCAGGGTCACAGCTACTTCAACCTGTCATGGGGCGCCCTGCTGATCCCGGTGTGCCTGTTCCTGGCGCTTGTCCTCGCCTTGTCGATCGGCATGGTCATTTCCGTAGTTGCCCTGCTGATGCGCGACATCATCTTCTCGGTGAACTACGTCATGCAGATGCTGATGTTCGTGACGCCGGTGATCTACCCGGTGTCGAGTTTGCCGCCGAACGTGCAATGGGTGTTCATCGTCTTCAACCCGATGACCGGCGTGATAGAGACGATGCGCTGGGCGGTTACGGGGTCGGGGGCCTTCGAGCCGCTCTGGCTTCTGATCAGCATCCTCGAGATTGCGCTGATCTCCTTTCTTTGCCTGACCTTCTTTGCCCGGGCCGAATCCTATCTTTCAGACATCGTCTGAGCGGGCGGCGCGTCTCGACGGGAAGGCCGCAATCGCGCGAAGAGCGCTTCGGATGAAGAGCGCCGTTTCGTAGGCCGCCTGGCCAATGATGGCGAGCGTATCAACGGCGAAGGCGGGGACGGAGGGAGGCGGCGCTGCCGGGGTCAGGCGCAACGCTTCTTCGATGGCGGCGACGAAGATCGGGGTTGCGGCCTCATTCAAACCGTGCGGCCGGATGAAATCCGCAACGAAGGCAGCGGCGCCGCCGCGGCCGAAAGCGTCGTTCCGCAGGGCCTGAGACAGCTGGGTGAAATGGGAGTCGAGATCCGGCGCCTCGTGCAGAATGCGCGCCGTCAGATAGCGATAGTGCAGCGTCTCCTGCTGGCCGGCGCGGTGTTCGCTGGCGGTCACGGTAAAGCATGGCTTGCCGAGGATCGCCGCTTCCACCAGGGCGCTGGTGTTGAGGCCGACCAGAAGTGCGGCGTGGAACAGCGCATCGTAATAGTCCGCCCGGCTCTCTTCTGTGACCGGCAGGCCGCCATGCCGCGGTGCGACCGTCACCTGTCCGAGCCCGGCGAGGTCCAAGGCTGCATAGCCGGAATGGTTCATCGGATGCGGCCGGATGAGGACATTGGCGCCTGCGAGCGACGGATCGGGCGACGCCCGCAACGCGGCCAGCCAGCCGCGAACGAAGGCCGGCTCGTTCGCGGCGATTGCGCTGGAGGAACCGACATAGAGAATGATCGGGAGAGCCGGGTCGAAATGCAGCGAGCGGCAGAAGGCTTCGCGGTCGCGGCTGGGCTTCCGCTGGAACCAGTCGTCATAGAGCTGGGCGCCGGTGATGACGATCGTCTGGTCATCGATGCCGTGCAGCTCGATTGCCTCGCGGCGTTGCGTCTCGTTCCACACCAGAACGCGGTCGGTCGCGATCTGGACACGCGATTTGTTGGTGAGGTTGTCCCAACTCGCCACGGCCAGCACGGTGGGGATGCCAAGCACCTTCGCGGCGCGAACCCAGTCGATCTGATCGCTGCGGAAATCGACCAGCGGCGAGACGACAAGCAGGTCGGGCGCGATCCCCCTCAAGGTATCGGAAATTGCTTGATCGGCAGGAAGCGAAGCGTCCCAGGCCGCGAGGCGGCGGTCAGCCAAGCGGTTGCGCGTGGGATCGGCGTAGACATCGCGGTCGTAGATGAGCCGCGCCATCGGCGTCGCCTTGGCGATGGCGCGGCGGCGCAGCGAAGCGGCAGCTGCGAAATCGGCGGTGCGGTAGCGCAGCACGTCGCGCGCGGTGTGGATCTCGTCGGCGAGGCGGCGGCGGAAATCGCGCCGGCCGTGCGAGTCGCCGAAGGACAGCGTCGCCGGATAGGCGGCCGTCAGACTTGCGATTTGCCGCGCCAATTCCGCCGGAAGATGTTTTGCCGCGTCGGTGAGGATGACGAGACGATGGCCACGATCGAGCAGGGCGCGGATGGGCGCCTCGAAATTGCGCAGATAGTAAGCGTTGCGCAACAGGAAGAGGATGGTCTTGGGCGCGTCATTCATGGATGGCCCGGAGGTGAGATCCCTGCTTCCGCCGCCGCTGCGGGCGCGCGAGCCGGGCGCTGCGCCCGGCGGGTGAGGTAGCGCGGGCGGAGGTACAGCGCTGCGATTGGGAATAGCAGCGCTCGCACCAGCGGCGCCAGCAAGGGGGAGCGTTCCGGCGCCGGCTTGGCCTTGGCGAGGTCTTCGATCGCGGCGGCGACCAGAGGCACTGCCGGCCTGGTCAATCCGCGCGGCCGGAGGAATTTCTCGATGAATGCCGTTGCCACGGGTGATGGCGTCGGGTCGTGCAGCGCCCGTCCGAGCGCGGCGATATGCGTTGCCATATCGGGCGCGAGATCGAGCAGGCCTCCCTCGACGAGATAGCGGAAGTGAAGCGTGCCGTTCTGCGAGGGATCGAACTCGGCGGAATGGACCGTCAGGCAACGCCGGCCGACGATGCCGGCCTCAAGAAACAGGCTGGTGTTGATGCCGACGACGGCCGCTGCGTGGGTGAGGGCATCGTAGAAGAGCTGCCGGTCAGCCGCTTCGATGGGCGCCGCGCCGGCGGCCGGCGACACGACCACGGAACCAAGGCCGGAGAGATCGACGTCGCGCCATTGTTCGGCGTGGATGGGATGCGGCCGGATGACGATTTGTGCCGTGCGGATCGTCGGGTCCGGCGCGGCGCGCAGGCTGCGCAGCCAGTTCTCGGCGAAGGCGACTTCGTTGGGGCAGATGAAGGGCGACGAGCAGGCGTAGAGAATGATCGGCAGTTTCGGGTCGAGGCCGAGGGCGGCGCAATAGGCATCGCGGTTGTCGTGTGGCGTCATTGCGAACCAATGATCGTAGAGCTGGGCGCCGGTGACCACGATCCGTTCGCGGGGGAAGTCGTGCAGCGCCGTCGCCTCCTGCGCCTGATAGTCGTTCCAGACGAGGCAGATATCTGCCGCTATCTGGATCCTGCCCTTGTTCGAAAGATTGTCCCAACTGGCGACGAGGTGCCCGGTGCGCAATCCGGCGCGCTTGGCCGCCTTGAGGATGTGGGTCTGCTCATAGGTGAACTCGATGAGCGGACTTAGGAGGACTGCGTCGGCAGGGTGTCGGCCCAGCCAGTCACGAACACCCGGGTCGGCCGGCAGGCATTTCTCGACATAGGCCAGAAGCCGCTCGAAGAACCGGCGCCGTCCGGCCGACGCGCCGCGCCCTCCAGCCAGAACGCGGAAGAGGCGTGGCACACGGCGCGAGGCGCGGTCGACCAGCCTCGGCGTGTGGTCGAAGGCGGGCTGAAGGTAGTGCACATAGTCGCGAAGGGCGCGGATCGGATCGGCCGCCGCCCACCACCAGCCGGTTCGTGCCGGCGGGTCGATCAGCCTGACCGCGCTTCGGCCGGAAAAGACACGGCCGAAAAGCTCCGTATCACCTTGCCTGGTTGTGGTGAAGGCAACCTCGATCTCATGTCCGGCCTCGGCGAGCGCGGTGAGAACGTCGCCATAGTTCCGCAGGTAGAGCGCATGGTTGAGAACGAACAGATATCGCATCGCCGCCAACTATCATAAGCGCGACGCCGTTTGACCAGCGCCGCTGCCAACACTGTGGCGGAAAATGGTGGTCGCCGCCGGTCATGACCGGCAATTGCAGATCAGCCGCCCCGTTCGGCGACGAGGTGGCGATAGTCGGTTTCTTTTTCGGCGCGTGGCTTTGCCGGCTGCGGCTTGGCGCCGAAGAGCCGGCCGATGGCGCCGGGCTGCTGAGGCGGCGCCGCCTTGGGCGGCAGGAGGGTCGTATAGGGGTGGTCCAGAATCGAGATGCGGCGCGTCGGGGCGAAATGCTTGGCAATCAGCGCCGACACCGCGGAAAGCTCGGTGTTGTGGCCGGAACGGTCACGATTGAGGCTGTAGAGCCGCGGGCTGTCCATCGCCGCCAAGTGCTTCAGATAACCGGTGACTTGCTCGGTGGTCATCTCCTGGAAGGACACCATGTTAATGGCGAGATCGATCGCGAAGGCGATCTTGTCGAACAGGAAATGCGGAATGAAGACGAAGTCATAGTTGCGCAGATTGCGCGAGATCTCGTCCATCGAGACTTCAGGGTAGAGGGCGACCTTTGCCTCCGGAAACGCCGACATGAGATAGGTGGCCGAGAACATCATCGTCTGCGGCAGGTCGACGATGACGTAGGTCGCCTTGGGGAAGCGCGTCTTCGCCGTGTAGCCGAAACCGCCCCAGCCGGCGCCGATCTCGAGCCACACTTCCTGCCGCCCGGGGTCGGCCTTGACCGCGTCGAGGAGGCGCGCCTGATCGAGCGCGATCATGCACTCGTAGAATTTCAGCGTGTCGATATTGACCAGCCGGCCGTCGACATTGTGGCCGAAGCCGCCAAGCACCGGCGATTCCGGCACGAATAGATCATCCGATGACGCCTTCTTGTCCAGGCGCCCAAGCTTCGCCGCGAAGGGCCGCGTCGCGTGGGAATGGTGATCGCGATAGGCGTATGAGGTGATGCCGGTGAGGTGGTAGCAGTGCTCCCGCAACTTCTCGACGATCAGCGGCGAGGCGTCGAAAATATAGTCGAAGCCGCTGAGCTCCTCGCGCCAATAGGCGCTTGGCACGGCCGTGCCGCCACCCATCTCGGCGAGACACGCAAAGATCGCGGTGCGGGCACGCAGATAGTTCTTGTAGTGATCCCCGGACCGCAAGGTCTCGATAGTGGCGGCAAGCGCCTCCGCTGGGCTTGCGGCAACCACTGGCGAGGAACCAGCCTCTGCTGTTGCGTTCATCTTGGGGATCGGGGGCCTGCGAAGCTAGCGTGAATGTCGTGTGCATTTAGAAAGACGTGGCGCGAAAGCGCAAGGGCGCGCGTCCGGTCGCGCACCGCCGGGAGCCGGCGGGATTAACCTTGCCACCGGTTATCGCTGGGGAAGACGTTAGGCATTGGGTAACTATTGCCCGTCGGCCTCGTGGCGGAACGGCTACGTAACGGATCGCACGTCCGGTTATCCTGGTTCGAATCCAGGCGAGGCCTCCAAATCCAGAATCTTATGTTCTGGGCGGGTTTTGTTAGACCCCCGGCTAAACCCTGGCAGGGGGCTAACGATACGGAGGTGGAACCTTTCCGCTGTCGCCTCGACATTAGGTCGAGAAACAGGCGCATGATTTGGTAGGCGAGGTCGTCGGGGCGAATAGGTTGTCGCCTCCCGCCGACGTCCAACCATACCAAGCCCCTATCCTCTGCGACGTCGACTCAAATCGATGTTACTGCCGACTTACTTTGGACTGGCACCCAAATAACTTTCACTATCAACGGCGAGATAGACCTGAGATATACTCGACTGCAAGAAAGCTACCGCAATCGCGGTCCTTGACGACACAGTTTTGGATGTCCTGGACCCATCACCGCACCTGGATGCTAGCTCAGATTCCGTTCGGAGCCTTAGGAGAGTGACCGTGATGGCCGCAGCTGATGTTGAACGCGTGGTCAGCGCTGATTTCCTCG
The DNA here is from genome assembly GCA_963732865.1 of uncultured Alphaproteobacteria bacterium. GTDB lineage: Bacteria > Pseudomonadota > Alphaproteobacteria > Rhizobiales > Kaistiaceae > JADLGL01. The sequence continues at coordinate 296,627 of CAVTBC010000004.1, forward strand.
GCCAGTGCCACGGACGCATCTCGAGTGCCTGAACCGCATGCTGAACCCCCGATATCCAATTGCCGTCACGGACGAGCCTTTGACGATCGCCGATGTAATCCCGTTCCCGGCGAAGTTTCGCCGCTCGCGCTCTCGCGTCCGTCGGAGCAAACGTACCGCCGCGCTCCTCGACCCGCATCTTGATCGCACTATCGGCTGCTCAGATTGTAGTGCGGGTAGGACAGACCTCCGCGCCGCTCCGTCTCGATCTCTTGCCGTTGGAACGAGTTTGCCGGCGCAACGCTTAGCCGTGCAGCGTTGGCGGCAAGGAGAATCGCCGAGGTCGGCAAGCCGCCGACGCAGGCCGGTGACCTCGGGGGGCTGAACCCCCCGAGGGATCCGAAGAATCGGAGGAGGGTTGGCGGGGCGATACGGCGGGTGAGCAGAGACATCGTCATTTCTTTCGTGAGAGCCGGCGCGGTCGATCTCGCCACCGATCCAGTTCGTGCGGTGGCGAGGTGATGACTAGCGGGACCGCAAGGCGGGGCACTTCGATAGCGACGGGATCGGCGGAAGGACGATCGTTGCTGTCTCCCGACACCGAGGAGTTGGGTCGAGGCTCGAGGACAGGCCGAGACACAGGGTGGTTTTGATCGTGGTCTCAGGCGTGCGTCGCGGCCGAACGGTCTCCGGTGTTCCGACCCCGGTAGCGACATCCTGCGCAGCTTGGCGGCGAGCATCGGACGCGGGCAGGCCGGGTTGTTCCAGCAGCAGTTCGAATGCGCGAGACTGCGTTTGCTCGTCGCGCTTCGCGTCGGCGGCAGGCCCGGGCTGGTTCGTCGACCGGACGAGCCGCGCTGGATCCATGCTCCGAACTTGTCGATCAGGGAGGGGAGTTTGACGGTGCCCCGGGTTGTGCGGGTAACGTCGCCAAGATTGCGGCCAAGGCGTCCAGCTCCATCCCGGTCAGGTCGGCAAGTTCGGTCATCCGAGGGCCTGCATGATCTCGGCCGTGAGGTACGGCGTCACGTAGCGGGCCCGGCGTTCGAGGCCGACCGTCACGCACAGGCGGCGCTATGTGTTTACGAGGGTGGCGTACTCGCCAACATCGATCTGCCCTCCCTGAAGCCAACGGACCTCAATGTCTTCGGCCAAGGCACCGGCAAGGGCAACGCGCTTGACCAATGCGCGCTGACCGGTTGTGAGCCGGTCGGCACAGCCAAGGTCGGATTCGTAGTTGGCGACAAGCTCCCTCGCTCGTCGCGACGCAGCAGTGCGGCCATCAAGATCGTTGAGCGTTCTTAGGTGAACCTTCGACCCTGTTAGATCGGGTCGGGTCGTATCACCCGACAATTCGCGTTGTATCTGGGGCGTATCCATACCGCAACTATAGCGTGTATGACGATACTCAGGCAACCAACTGCCGGCGGTCGGTCCGGGGGTCGGAACGGGAGACGGCTACGAAGTCACGGTTTGCATGAAGAAGCGGCGGTTAGGGGAGCCCTGTTGTCGGGATAAGACCACACAAGCACCACCGCACGGCGTCACGGCTTTATCGGAGGGCTCCAGCGGATATGGCGCCAACCGGGGTGCATGTCCCGCCAGGAGCGCATCTTCTTGACGACATCGGCAGGCGGCTCTGCCTTATCGCAGAATTGGTGGATGATCTTGGGCGCAGGCAGAAGTGAGCTCCTTTGGCAGCAAATTGAGAAATGCGCAACGCGATCACGGGCAGCAAAGACGAACGTTTGAAGCACTAGCCCTTCTTGCGCTTCGCCCGCCGCGCGTCCTTTTCGCGGCCGACCTTCAGCTTCAGCAGCCGGTAGGCGCCGTCGAAATCGACGATCCGGCGTTCCACGATTTCGTAGACCCAGTGCCTGCTCCCTTCCCGATGTCCGCGGCCACCGCGCCGGCCGACATATCGTGACAACTCCTCGTCGGCTATCAAACGATAGCGTCGGCGTTGTCTCTTGGTCAGTTTCTCGTTCCACACCGTTGTCAGCATCAACGGCCCTGTCAAACGCGAGATATGCAGGCTGAAGATCCCGGTTCGGACATTGTGGAGCACCGTTTCCCACGCCCCTCGAACAGCTCGGTCCGAGGCGAGACGGCGAAGAAATTGTTGGCCAATTTCAGCTTCTCTGTCGTTCCCACCGGTTTCCATCGCAAGAGACCATATTCGGATTGGAGGCCTTCGAGGGAGGCGATGCACTCAAAGTCGACATCGGCGTAGACGCCGCCCATCGCAAGCCCGGCCGCGATCCGCGTGATGTCGGACCGCATGGCCGGCAACTTCGCCGCGTAGAAGCATTGCACCGCTTCTTTGCCAAACGTATCGCCGATGAAGGTAGACGCCGCGTCGTCGTTCCATTGAATGTAGCGCCAACCCGGGTGATGCTTCGGCCAGGACTGCATTCGCTCAAGAGCTTCGGCAGGCGGGTCGGGGCGATCCCAAAATTGATGGATGATCGCAGGTATCGGCATTCGGTCGCGCCTCCGCTGGCGGGGCTAGGAGCAAGTCCCGGCCAACAATGATTGGATGGTCGACCTTCTCGGCTGCCTGTATTTAGCTATCACGAAATCCAGGAAGGACGACAAATGCCGGACCAACGCAGCGATGAAGAGCGCTTGCGCGACAGCGAGATCGCCATAGTCGACGCCCTCAAGCTGATGATGGAGGTCCTGGTCGCGACCGAACGGGTCAGCGTTGCAGCACGGTTGGCAGGGGCAGCCGAGACGTTACCGGGGTAGCTGGCTATGTCCAGCCAGAGTTCGGAGCCCCTCTGGTCAACGCCGAACTGAATGCCGTCCAGCCATCCGAAAGCTATTCAGAAAGCCTTCCAGTTGCGCGACGGGAACAGAATTCGGCGTGAGGTGCGGTTCGGCCCCGGCTAAATAGAATCCGGGTTGGCGTTCTGATGCTTCCGCACGGCCGACCGCCAGCCCGACGAGAACCGCCAGCAAGCCACTTGAGAACTTTTCGATGCCGCATCCCCCCCTCACCTCTGGAGATCACTCAGACTACTCGGTCGCCCCAGTTTCAGAATCCGAAGATATACAGGACATTGGCGTTGCTCTGCCGTATCTCTCCGGCCGAACTTGCGGTGACTAGACCGTTGGTGAAAATCACGTGGAAGTATGCCTTGGAGCGTTTAGCGCGAGCATCCAAAAACTGCAGGCACTTGTTGAGGTAGGACCAAACCACCTGATTGCCGGCAGTGCGGAACCGCTCCGGCCTTCCAACGATTTCTTCGACTTGGGCCTGCGCCATCCCAGGCAGAATTTGCTGAAACGATTGGCCGGTGACCATAAGGACGCGGGCTTGCACTTGGGCCGCGGCGACCACCGCGATCAATCCTAAAACGACGCTTCTGATGATCCTCATCGTGCGGCCCCTCCTTCAACGGCTATACAGAAGGATATTCCTCCTTCGCTAGTAATATACTAGGTCAAATCACCGCCTCCTCGACCTCCAGCCACCCCACGCCATCCACCCCGCCGGAGAGACACGCTCCTGCCTGAGACCGCGACCGTAGTCGTCGATGATCTCCTGAACCGAGTGGTAGCGCATAAGGATCAGCCCGAACCGGCTATCTGCCGAAACGCCGTACCCCTCCATGACGATCGGACCTTCCTTCCGTCCTGTCTGAGCCTGACGAATGAGCCGGCCGAGCTTCTCATTGTCGATGACTTCCAGAAGCCGGAGCCGGTGCCGCCAGAAGGCCTGATGATCGAACCCGACGAGATCGACTACCGAAGCCACGCCTGCCGCCGTGACCGCCCTGACGCCGTTAGCGCGCCATTCCAAGTGAAGGAGCGGGACGACCTCTCCGGTGATGCGGGATGCCTCCTCCTGATAGAGGACGAGCCGGTTGGGCGCTGCCCTTGTTCCGTCGTAGCGAGTGCCTCCTGCGCCTCCTCCTGCCTCCTCCGCTCCCGCGCCGACAAACCGGACCTGTTGCCGACGACCATGCCATCGGCGAACGAGATGACGATGAAGGAACTCGAAGGCCTCCTCGCGTTCGAGCACATCGGCGAAGGCGAGATCGAAGGAGAACTCGATTGCGTTGACGAGCGCGTCCGACCTCGTTGCGAGAAACGCGATGACGTCGGAGTCAGGCTGTTTGAATTCGAGCCGCTGACGAAAGCCCTGACCGAACCGCGCCGGCGTATTCGTGACGTACAGGTGGCCGGCATGACGACGGAGCCGGCGAATGTCGTCCGGTGACGCCGGCTGACGGAGCCAGACGGCGATCTTGTCGAAATAGAAATGAACCGCGCCCGGCGGCTTTTTCGTCAACGTCGGGCGCGGTATGTTTGCGGTCATCGAGTGACTTCCCCCCGACCCTCGATAACGGGGCCCGGCCAAGGCTAACGATCTACCCTTGGTCTGGCAGCCCGCTTAGGCCTCCATGGTCACGCCGTCGGTCGTGGGCGGATTGAGGCGCGCAGCGGCTTCGAGCTGCATCCATCGCCGTCTCCAAAAGATCGCCAATTCCCTCGGGCGCTTCCTGGTAAAGGGACTCACCGAGGTCCTCGATCGCGATCTGAATAAAGGCGATGAGCATTGCGGGCTCATGCGTCCCCCGCACGCACTCTTCGGCCATCTCGGCGATAAAAGCGCCGAAGGTCTTGAAGTCCTCCAGACGGCGACGGACGTCGCCCTTGGGTAAGGGGTAGGTGGGTTCCAGCGCCTCCGGCGCGATCGGAGGCGAGTCAAGTTCGGTCATTAAATAGCTCCTTTCTTTGGTGGCGACGCAGATAGCGAACCCGATTTCGGCGCCGTCGCCGGTCTGTCGTCGGATCGGGTTGGAGATGAAGGGGCTAATCCGTCGGCATTGAGCCGGTAGCGCGGGATGCCGCTCCGCCTCGGCTGCTTCTGATCTTCGATCGAGCTTGCTTCCGGCTGAGGCATGACATTCGCCGATGAAATGCGTTCGGCGGCGCGTGCGGCCTGCCATGCCGCAACCTCGTCGGCAAACCAGCCGACGGCACGCTTCGACAGCCTTGCCGGCTGGGGGAATTCGCCGCGGGCGATGAGCTCTTCCCGCTGTGTTCGCCGGAGACCCGATGCCTTAAATATTAGCTTCCTCGCCGCGGATGATCTCCCGCAGCATCGGCCGGTCTGACATATCATCGACCATGGGTCGTCTATTCCTCTTGTGCAGCGCCGAAGAACGTTCTTCGGCTGCACAGGGAAACAAACTAAGGCCCGTGGGAGATAATCCCGCGCTTATCGTCAAAATGCCTACCCAGAGGCATCTTCGGCGTCCGTGCAGCTACTCTAGCGGGTGTCCGACAATTCGTTAAAGACCTGCGGATATTGGTGAAAATCAAACAGACCGCGCGCTTTCGTCGCGCCAAGCATTTTTCTCGCCCCTATCAGGCTGTTTTGCCGATCTGCAGCACCGCGGCGGTCGAACTGGGCTTGGCACAGTACAGAGACCAGTCGGCCATCAACCGACGCCGCTTGTCGAGCAGATCGCCGCGCCGATAGGCAGCCTCGACGGCATTCCCGACGACGTGCGCTAAGGCCATCTCGACGACATGGTTGGGGTAGGCCGTACGCTCTGCCGCCCAGTCGCGAAAGGTCGAGCGGAAACCGTGCACGGTGACGTCCGTGCGGCCCATGCGGCGCAGGACGGATGTCATCGCCATGTTGCTGAGTCCGGCGCGCGCTTGCCCCCGATGAAGATGTGCGCGTTGCCTTCGTCCCGCGGCAATGACGCAAGAAGGTTTAGGGCGGCGTCATCCAGTGGTACGCGCTGGTTTCTGCCGGCTTTCATGCGCGCGGCCGGGATAGTCCATAGCTTCGCGCCGAAGTCGATCTCGTCCCACGTCGCACCAATGGTCTCGCCGGTGCGAGCGGCGGTAAGAATGGTCCATTCCAGCGCCCGTGCAGCGATGCCTTCTTGGTCCCGCAGCTCGGCTGCGAAGTCGCCGATCTCGACGAAGGGCAAGGCCGGGTGATGCTCGACCTTCGCCACGGCCGACAGCGGCGGTAAGACCTTGTCGAGATTGTCGCGCCACGAGGCCGGGTTCGTTGCTGTGCGGTAGCCGCGGACGGTGGCCCAGGCGAGGACCGCCTCGATGCGGGCGCGGATGCGGCCGGCGGTCTCCGGGATTGTGGTCCAGATCGGCTCTAAGACCGAAAGCACATGGCCGAGATCAATATCGCCGACAGATAGGCGGCCGACCTTAGCGAAGACATGATTTTGGAGCGAGGCGATGAACTGCCGCCGGTGTGTCTCGTTCTTCCACCGAATCTCCTGGGCGTCGTTATATCGACGAGCCGCCGTCTCGAACGTCATCGCCTTGGTCGCCGTACGGGCGCGCTTGGCCTTGGCCTCTGTACGCGCCTCAAGCGGGTCGATGTCGTCGAGCAGCGACAGCCGCGCCCGGTGCGCGCGTACACGCGCCTCGGCGAGCGTCACGGTGTGGAGTGGCCCGAGCCCCATCATACGTTCCCGGCCGTCCCGCTCGTTAGCGGAACACCCACGACCGTGCTCCGGTCTTGGTGATCTGGAGCAGCAGACCGTGTTCGTCACGATACCGTCCCGGCGTCGTCAGCGTGGCGACCTTCCTTGCCGTCAATGTCATCTGAATCTCCCGTGGCAACCCCGGCGGAGACCCCCGCCGCAGCTAGCGGTTGCCTGCAGAGATATATCGGTGTCTCGCGATGGGACTTTAAGACCCAACTCACTGATATAATTCGATTATTAAGCCGTCTAGCGTTGCTTTGCGACGCTTACCGAACGCAAAGGACGGGAAGGCGAGGCCTCCAACTTTCTCCCTGTTTCACGCTAATCGGCGTCTGTTTCGGCGGCGCCTTTTGCCTGGCGGTGATGGCCGTAAAGGACGCGCGGGTCGTTATGCATTTCGACGCCGCGGGGCGCCAAGTAGCGGAGCGTGATGCCGGGGTGGTTGCGCAATGCCGGATTGAAGCTCAGCTGGTCGCGGCGGCTGCCGCTTTCGATCATCTCCCACCAATCATCCAGCAACGCCGCAACCTCCGCCCTGCGATGGCGGTACACCATCATGCAACTGGTGATGAGGCCGCTATGCTCCGGATAGCCTGACGCCCGCAAACGGGCGATCTGTTGGCGCATGACGGCAGGGTCATCCTTGTCGAGAGCCAGGCATTCTTCCAACTCGTCATAGACGCAGTCGCGATCCGGATGATGCCAGGCGATGATGTCGCCATCGGCATTCTCCTCGGAAACGAAATCCTCGGGCAGGGCGGCAAGCCGCAGATTGCCGTCCATCCAGATCGACCAGTCATGCTCGGGAAAATAACGGTGCGGGTGCGTCTTGACGAAACGCGCCATGCGGGTCGCGTCGGCGGCGGCAAAATCGAAGGACCGCTTTTGCCAGACCGAACCGGCAGGAACCTCGCCATCGGTGAACAGAAAATAGTCGGCGGCGGGGTCGATCACCGTCGGTTCGCGCACCGTGTCATAGCCGCCGATGACGGCGGTGAAGACCGCCATGCGGCCGAGCTGACGTCGCGACCGCCGCACCTCCGGCGTCTTCATCATGCCGATTTCCCATTCGCTGTTCGGCGGCGGGGCTTCCGGGATCGGCTCGGCGGCAGGGGCGGCATCGGCCTTCGGTGGCCGGTTTCGCAGGGCAGGGATCGCGCGCAATGGAGCGGTCAGCCGCCAGCTCCAGGTTTGCTGCATCCGGACGAGTTCTTCCTCGGCCCGGCGCTTGGCCACAGTGGCGCTCTCCGCCACCTCCTTCGCTTCGGCGAGCCGCTTGTCACGATGCGCCACACGCTTGTTCAGCGTGACAATGCGCTTGTCGCGCTTGCCGAGCAGCCGGCGCCATTCGGCCTCTCGTTCCTCGCTCAGCTTGCCGAGCTCATCGATGCGGGCATCCCGTTCGGCCAGCTGCCTAGTCAGGGCCGCGACCCCAACTGCGCCAGCATCGGCCGTACCCTCGGGGTGATCGGCCTCGGCGCTTGGCGTCTTGGATTCCTTGGCGGCCATTGTCCTGGCATTCGGTGGACGAACGGGCATCAATGCGATCGGCGGCAATCCCGTCGCGTCATATGTCGATAGTGCCAGCTTCCGAACTGGATTGTCGGCTGGCGCAAAACAGCGTTCAACCTCGCACGGCCGCGGGGCGATGCCAATTGTGCTGGGCATGCTGTGACTAGATGTTAATTGAAGCACCGTTATGGCAGCGGCGGCTTCAATTGACGGCGAAGACGGACCGATGGCGCGTGTGACACCTGTGATCCTTTCCGGCGGGACGGGGACCCGGCTCTGGCCGCTGTCGCGCCAATCCTATCCGAAGCAATTGTTGGCGCTTGCCGGGGAAAACACGTTGCTGCAGGAGGCGGTGCTCCGCGCCGGCGATCGCGCGATTTTCGCGCCGGCGATGGTGGTGGCCAATGTCGAGCACCGGTTCATCATCGCCGAGCAGCTGCGCGCCGCCGGCGTCAATGACGCGCGCGTCATCCTTGAACCTGTCGGGCGCAATACGGCGCCGGCCGTGGCCGTGGCAGCCCTGCGGGCGGTTGCCGCCGATCCCGACGCCGTGATCCTCGTGATGCCGTCCGACCATGTCATCACCGATCCCGCGGCCTTCCTCACGGCGGTGCAGGCAGCCCTTGCCGCGGCAAGCGAAGGCGCGTTGGTGCTGTTCGGCATGCTGCCGACGCGGCCGGAGACCGGCTTTGGCTACATCAAGCCGGGTGCAGCGCTGGCGGGCGGGGCCGTGCACAAGGTGGCGGCATTCGTCGAGAAGCCCGACGCGGCGACGGCGGAGCGCTATGTGGCCGAGGGCTATCTGTGGAACTCCGGCATTTTCCTGCTACCGGCCAAGGGTGTGCTTGAGGCCTTGGCGCGCCATGCGCCAGCCGTGTTGGAAGCCGCGAGGGAAGCCCTTGCCGGTGCCTCGAGCGATCTCGATTTCTGCCGCCTCAGCGAGGTCTTCGCCGCCGCCCCGGCGATCTCGATCGACCGCGCGGTGATGGAGAAGACCGACCGAGCGGCGGTGCTGCCGGCGAGCTTCGGCTGGAGCGACGCGGGCACATGGTCGGGCTTGTGGGAACTCTCGCCGCGCGATGCCGACGGCAATGTCCGCATCGGCGAGGTGGCGACGATCGCCACGCATAATTCCTACGTCCGCAGCGAAGGGCCGGTGGTGACGACGCTCGGCGTTGACGATCTTGTCGTCGTGGCGACGGCCGATGCCGTGCTGGTCGCCGCGAAGGGCGCCGATCAGCGCGTGTCGGAACTGGTCGAGCTGCTCAAGAGCAATGGCAGCGAGGCGGCGACGCAGAGCCCCTGGGTGCATCGGCCATGGGGCTATTATCAGTCCGTCCATGCCGGCGACCGGTTTCAGGTGAAGCGGATCACGGTCAATCCCGGCGCGCGCTTATCACTGCAGCGGCACAAGCACCGTGCCGAGCATTGGGTGGTGGTCAACGGCACGGCGCTGGTGACGCGCGATGATGAACTGCTGACGGTGCGGGAGAATGAGTCAGTCTTCCTGCCGCTCGGCTGCGTCCACCGGCTGGAGAACCCGGCAGAAACGCCGCTGAACCTCATCGAGGTGCAGTCCGGCTCTTATCTCGGCGAAGACGATATCGAGCGGCTTGAGGACGATTTCGCCCGCATCGAAGAGGACGCCGCGCGCTAGCGGCGGGCCTGCGAGCCTTGGCGATGCCAAGTTAGGCGCGGGCTAGAAGTCGCCGCCGTCGGTCGGCTCGAAATCGAAGCGGCCGAACGGATCGTGCAGCTCGACGGGCGGCCGCTCGGGGACCTGCGCCTCGGCCGGCTTGTGGTGCTCGGCCTCGCTCTTGTTCTCGCCCATATCCGCCTCCAATCGAACTCGAAACAGGAATGGACCAAACTCGCCGGTCACGAACAAGACGAAAACCGAGGCGGCTGGGCCAAACTCGCGGCAGGCCTTGGTGGCGCGGGCCGCAAACCCAAGGATTCGGCCTTATGGGGTTAACGCGCGGTTACCGCGCCACATAAGTTTTGAAGAATCTGTGACCATCCTGCAATAGCAGAACCGTGGGCCAGCACGTCGCGCGTGTGGCCAGCGGGGCGGCTATTGCGGCACGATCTTGTAGATCGCGCCGCCATGCACCAGCAGACGGCCCTCCTGCACGACGACATAGAGTTCGCCGGCCGCATCGAGGCCGAATGAGTTGATCGCCCCGAGATTGCCCATCACCGGCGTCCAGTCTTCCATCGCGCCGGTCGCGGTGTCGATCGAACGGACCCAGCCGGAACACCAATCGGCGAAGAAATACTGGCCGTCGAGCTCCGGGATTGCCTCGCCGCGATAGACATAGCCGCCGGTGACGGAGCAGCCGTCGGCGTGGGTGTAGGCGTAGGTTGGCAGTTTGAGGCCCGCCTCGTCGCAGCTGTCGGTCAGGTAGCAATAGGGGCCTTCCATGATGCTCCAGCCGAAATTCACTGGCGCATCGGCCAATTCGAAATCGTCGATCTCCTCCCAGGTGTCCTGGCCGACATCGCCTATCCAGATGTGGTCTCCGTCGAACGAGGCGCGCCAGGGATTGCGCAGCCCCCAGGCCACCACCTCCGGCTCGGCGGCTCCATCGACACCGAGGCGGAAGATCGTGCCCATGAGCGTGTCGATGTTCTGTCCGTGGCCGTAGGGATCGTTGGTGCCGCCGCCGTCGCCGGAGCCGACATAGAGCAAGCCGTCCGGTCCGAAGGCGATCCAGCCGCCATTGTGCCGCCAGGTCGGGCGATCGATGTCGAGCAGCGAATGCGCGCTGTCCGGGTCGGCGAGGTCGGGATCGTCAGCCGAGACCTGGTATTCGACGACATGGGACTGAAAGCCGCCGTCAATGGCCGTCGTGTAGTAAACGAAGAAGCGGCCGTTTTCGGCGTAATCCGGATGGAAGGCGAGGCCGAGCAGGCCCTGTTCGGGGCCCAGTTCGACAATGTGGCTGAGGTCGAGGAAGGGCTGGTCGAGAAGTACGCCGTCTTTGATGACGCGGATCCGACCGAGCTTCTCGAGCACGAACAGCCTTGGGTCGCCCGGCGGCGAGGTGAGGAAGGTCGGCGCATCGAGATTGTCGGTGATCAGTTCGGCCGCGATTGTCTGGTCGCCGGTGGGCGGCGGCGGCGGCGGGCTGGGCTGCGCCTCCTGATAGGCAACGGCGATCAGCGCCGCCACTATGACGGCGCTGATCAAGATCGAATAACGGCGCATCGCTTCCCCCAGTCTGCGTAGCGTCCTCGGGCATAGGCGGGATCGCGGTCAAGGTGGAAGCCCGCGGCCTTCACAAATGTCCGCAATCCACGGCCGGTTGCCCGGTGCGCCGCGAAACGCCGAGATCAGGGGCAGTATAGCGTTTGCCCCTGTGCGCCGCGTGCGGCGAGGTCGAGATGGAAGTGGTCGTCGTGGAGGTCGACGCCGGGGCCGAGCACGGTGGTGAATGGCCCGCAGGCATCGGCGCGGATCGCGGTCAGGAACTGCGCGGCCGGTTCCGTGTCGTCAGCGAAGGGCTGGACGTCGACCCACGTGCCGTCCTGGAGGCGGAAGGCGGAAACGTCGATGGCGTTGCCGAAGGCGTGCTCGGAAAGCTGCGCCGTCGGGTCGTTGTTGCGGCCGCGGCAGGCATAAGAGCCGGCGACGCGGATGCCGGTCACCCATTGGCCGAGCATCGAATGCGCCGCGGGCTGGACGTCTTCCTCGAGCCACCGGGTCAGGGCGCCGGCGACGGAGCAATCGACCAGCGCGGCCGGCTCAAGCGCCACGGCAAACTGGCCGAGGCCGACGGTGTGAATCTCAAGCGGTGCGGCGATGCCGCAGGCGCCGTCCTGGATCGGCGCCTGCATGACGCCGTCGATGGCAAGCCCGGCCAGCTGCAGGCGGCAGGCGTCCGCGGCCTCGGCGGTGGAAATCGGCGTGAAGCCCGCCGGCGGCAGGGCGGCGATGGCCTCGCCGCCGCGCGGATTGGGCGCGGGGACGGGCGGGGCCGGCGGTTCTGCGGGCGTATCGGCGTTGGCGACGGTCAGCCGCAAATCGGTTGAATTCGCCGGCCGTGGCCTCGGGATCGGCACCGGACCGGTCGGCGCTACGGCCGCGATCTCGGCGGCGGGCGGCTGTTCGGGTGAGACGGCCGCACCGGGATTGGCGGTCGCGGCGAGGGTGGCGGCAATGCCGGCGAAGAAGCGTTCGATCGGGCCCAAGGCATTGCCTTCCTTGACGGCGGCGACGGTCAAGCCCGTTCGGCGCCGAGGACCCCTCGCAGCGCCGATCATGCCGCGGGCTGCGACTTCCGCGCAAGCCGCCATGATTTGCATACCTTTCCGTGCGAGCCTATGTCGAAGTCCCCGCGCGGGAAGCCGCGGAGTGCCTCGATGAATGTGAACCCGCCCAGTCCTTTCGATGTTGCCGCGCCCATGCCGCGCCGGCGCTCGGTCGCCGTCGATGTCGGCGGCGTGACCGTCGGCGGCGGCGCGCCGATCGTCGTGCAGTCGATGACCAACACCGACACGGCGGACGTCGCCGCGACGGTTTCCCAGGTCGAGGCGCTGTGGCGCGCGGGCTCGGAGCTGGTGCGCATCACGGTCGACCGCGACGAGGCGGCGGCGGCCGTGCCGCATATCCGCGAGCGGCTCGACGCGCGCGGCGTTCCCGTCCCGCTCATCGGCGACTTCCACTATATCGGCCACAAGCTCCTCGCCGAGCATCCGGCGGCGGCCGAGGCGCTGGCGAAATACCGCATCAATCCCGGCAATGTCGGTTTCGCCGACAAGCGCGACAAGCAGTTCGCGCAGCTGATCGAATTTGCGATGCGCTACGGCAAGCCGGTCAGGATCGGCGTCAATTGGGGCTCGCTCGACCAGGCGCTGCTGACCAAGCTGATGGACGAGAACGCCGCCAGCGCCGCGCCGCTCGATGCCGATGCGGTGATGCGCGAGGCGATCGTCCAGTCGGCGCTGCTATCGGCCGCCGAGGCGGAGCGGCTCGGCCTGCCGCGCGACCGCATCATCCTCTCGGCGAAGGTCAGCCAGGTGCAGGATCTCATCGCCGTCTATGCCGATCTCGCCCGCCGCTCCGACCATGCGCTGCATCTCGGCCTCACCGAGGCCGGCATGGGCACCAAGGGCGTCGTCGCCTCGTCGGCGGCGCTCGGCGTTCTCCTGCAGCAGGGGATCGGCGACACCATCCGCATCTCGCTGACGCCGGAGCCGGGCGGCGACCGGACGCGCGAGGTGAAGGTGGCGCAGGAGCTTCTGCAGGTGATGGGCTTCCGCACGTTCACGCCCGTCGTCGCCGCCTGCCCCGGCTGCGGGCGGACGACCTCCACCGTGTTTCAGGAACTGGCGCAGCGGATCGAGGCGGACATCGCCGCCGCGATGCCGTCATGGCGCGAGAAATATCCCGGCGTCGAGGCGCTCCACGTCGCCGTCATGGGCTGCATCGTCAACGGCCCGGGCGAGTCGAAGCACGCCGATATCGGCATCTCGCTGCCGGGCACCGGCGAGCAGCCGGCGGCGCCGGTCTTCATCGACGGCAAGAAGGCCGTCACCCTCCGCGGCGCCAACATCGCCGACGAGTTCAGGTCGCTCGTCGCGGAGTATGTGGAAAGACGGTGGGGTTAGGCCAGAGCCTTGGACACGAGGAGTTGCTCATAGTCCGAGACGCCAAGCTCCAAGAATCGATGCTTACTTAGCGACACGATCAGCCGCATAGCGTCATCCAACGTATCATCGGGTTCAAACAAATCAGATAGTCGAGTTCCAATCGGTATTGGAAGACCGTATTCTTCTAGGGCTTTTACCTTCGGCGGCAGAAAGAAGCTCTCCACAACTGACGCCATCGTTGAATAGTCCACGCCAGTCCGCCCAGCTTCCGCGCAGTAATGGTTGACTAGTATTTCTGTGTCTCGAAGTACATCTGGTATAAAATAGTCAATTGCTCTCAACGCTCGTAGGCCAAGTTCGAGCTCGCTTTGCAGCCGATCGCCTTCCTTTGTCGCGGTAAGGCTCTCAAGATAACCCCTAATATTGCCTCGGTGGGCTAGAATCCGGAAGGCATGAAACGCTGCTTGGGCACCTGACAGCATGGGTGCCTTCCTGGCGAACTGTCGCCACGTTAGCTCCAATGTAGCTGCCAAGTGCGGGTAGTTGGTTCTTCCCTCCCAGAATACTTCTTGCCTTGGTTCGTAAACCGCCTCGCGGACAGCAGCGGCGGCAATCCGAATGTCGTCCAGCCTCTGGGTAGCGAGCTTCGCAAGCACCTTGGCTGGAAGGCCTGACTCCTGCTCGATTGCACTCCGTCTTGATCGTAAGGACTCATTTGTGGTGAACCCAGAAAAACCGATCAGATAGTCATCGCTCATCTCGTCTTCAGGAGCGAGGCTCGGTATCTCCAATTGAAACGTATGTGGCGCTGGCGGGTCCTGAAATAAGTGAACGTGCTCAATTAAGTATGATCCAAATCGACCTGCGCGGCCTCGAATGTTCTGGAATGCAAAATAGTCGAAGTTCTTGCTTTCTATTTCTTTGTCGTAAATATAGATATGTTCCGCTTTGGTGTTAACTCCTTCTATCAGCGATGACGTGCATATCAGCGTATCGACATCCTCTTCATCAAATAGGCGAAGGACGTGCTGACTGATGCTTCTAGGTATGCCTCCGTGATGAATTCCGATTCCGGCCGGCAGCGACTTGGCCAAGATCCAATCAGGATGATAGTGCTCAGCGAGCCAGGCTCCGAGCTTGGCACCCTCCATCGATCTATCATGCCAATGGCTGGACAGAAGGTATTGTGCAACCCGGCGGGCCGACGCTGGCCCTCTGCAAAAGATAAGAGCTTTCTTGCCTCTGTATCTGGACAGCTGTGACAGAAGCTCAGAGGCCTTATCTTCTGCGTCAGTGTGGTCGTGCAACTCCGTCGCGACTGTCGGATAGTCGGAGTCTATGACCGTACAATCAAACCGTGTCCTCTCGAAGTTGGCGGAAACGTTCGGTCCTAGCATGAATATTTGGCGAGATTGGCTGCGGTAGCGGCTGAACGCCATGTTTAATGCCTTAGAACGACCGTCGGTCGGGTCGGCGTTCAACTTGTAGAACTCGTCGATAACAAAAAGATCAATAGAATCAATGTCCTCGCGTTCGAGTAGTCGCTCCTAAGTCAATACAAACAAGGTCCTAAGGTCTTTGTCCGGACTTTGATCTGTACGTGTTATGATTTGATAGTGTTGCCCGAACAATTTAGTGAGTTCGACGACGTTGCTCGTCAAGCAAGGCCAAAGTTGGTACTATCACAACGACCACATCGGGTTGTCGGGCAGCGATCGTGGCATCAATCAGCAAGCTCTTCCCGAAGCTCGTCGGAGCACTCAGAACGACGTTTTTCCCGGCAGCCAATTCCATGAACGCGTGGTGCTGCCCGCGATGGAACACCACGTCTAACCCGGGGGGCGCCCGAAACGCTTCCAATGCGAGCTCATCGCGCCAGTCAAGCGATAGGGTGCGAATGTAGGGGAACAGGCCGACTTCTCGGAGCAGACCGATCGCGGCGGGAAGTAGAGCTTGTTCGGAATCCGCAGTTCCGACAACTGCCGAATAAGCCCGTATTGTGTGATGCACCAGCCAACCATGGTCGGACCCATGCTCCATGGCGAAGCGGCCCAACAGCGCAATTCGGCGAAAGGCTGGCGCAAACTCGTCGCCAAGTCGGTCGAGTTCGAACTCAAGCTGCTCGCGTCTCACGGCCGGAATCCGGAGATCTTTTTGTTAAACGATGCTTCCAAAAGATCCTTCGCATTCATTGGCACGTAAAGCATTACTAATTCCAAGGCCCTGTCGATCTTGTCTCCAATTAGGGCGTCCAATTCGCGAATTTCCGTCGACAATAACGCGTCATAAGACGCGTCGTCGATATAGGATGCGCAAGAGTCACTATCGTACGCGACCAGGATAGGTATAACAATTCGTGTGAATATCTCGTCCAAGGACGTATCAGGATCAAAAAGCCATTGTATTTTTTCGTAACCGGGTGTCGCGGTAGATACCTTGCCTCCTAACAATATCTTTTCGGCAGACAAGAACTTGTTTGACAAGTGCTTGTTGACAGACGCGATTGCGTCCCGAACCGCTTGGTCGCCACGACCATAGAACTTGGCTTCGCCTAGCCATAACTCGACTTCGGCACCCACGGTCCGAATATGTGCGATGTCGAATCCCTTCACAACATCGTTCGATGCGGTTTTGTAAAATAGCTTGGATATTGCCGGAAACGTTGAGAAGAACTGACGACAACAAACGTGAAGAAGTAATTCGCCTATTTCGCCGCGATTTGATCGCACTCCCTCTTCGTATAGGTGTTTGACCGCTCTCTCCATCAGTTTACGTAGCTCAGTGGTATTTCGTATTGCCGGTGGGAGATCCTCGGGGCGAAATACGAATTCTGGCAGCCAATCTGAAAGGTGTGATGCAAGCCTTTCAAATCTCCAGATGCGCGTCTCGAACCCAGCGCAGGCAACCAACGTCTCATTGGTCAATGCGGGCGGTGTGTGCCGCCGCACCAGAAACGGATCCGGTGTCGGGAACATGAGCGGGACCTAGCTAGCAACCACGGAGTGGCAACGTCGCATTATCACGCGTAAGGATAGGTGGCCATAAAACACTCGGTCCGGAACGATGCGCCGGTTGCGCTAGTCCCCCAACCCCCACCGCAGCGAGAGCATCACGGCGTTGGTGGTGAGGCGGGTCCAGGTCTCGTCGATCGGGATGAGGAACACCGGTCCGCCGCGGCGGGAGACGAGGTCGCCGACATCGGTGGCGACGCGGCCATAGCTGACAAGCCGATAGGTGAGCTCGACGGAGAGATTGTCGGTCAGCTGGCGTGAGGCGCCGAGCGCCAGGCCGAAGGCGGGCGACCATCGCGTGCCGCCCGGCGTGTCCGACCAGGACGGCTGCTTCAGCCCCGGAAATTCGAAATGGACCGGCGAGAGGACGTTCCGCGACACGCCCGCGCCGATTCCGATGAAGGGCGTCACCGGCCAGCCCGCACCCGTGCCGAGATCGACATAGGCCCAGCCCATCAGCGCCGCCTGGTCGAGGCTCGCCGTCACCGGCTGGTCGCCCGGCGTGCCGTGGAAATTGGACTCGCCGGCAAAGGCGAAGCCGGGGCGGAAGGAAAGGGCGGCCTCGAGGCGGATCGCCGGCGCGGCGCGGAAGCCGGCCGCGACCTCGAAGGCGGGCGAGCCGCCGAAGCCGCCATAGGCGCCGTAGGGGAGGCCGTTGGTGCCGGTGCCACAGCCATAGAGCGCATAGGGCGGCGGGGTGGTGGCGCAGTCGCGGTCGGCGAAGGCGGAGGGCAGCGCCCAGTCATAGCCGCCGCCGACGCGGAAATAGACGCCCTCGGCCGAAGCCGCCGATGCGCCCGCCGCCAGCGCCGCAGCGGCGAGGATCGCCGCGCCGGCCGCGCGCTTGATCCAATGATGCCGCATGATTCCGCCCCCGTTCCGCCGCCGGGCCCATCGGGCCTCGGCGCGCCGGCCCAGTCAACCGGGAAGACGCACGCGGCGGTGGATGATCGCGCCTCGGCCCCGCGTGGTCGGGCGGTCTTGGCGATTGTGCAGGGCTCGGGGTAGTGTCGCCGCCGACGTCGGGAGAACGCGCGATGCCTGGAAGGATGCTGCGGCGGAGCCGCATGGCGGCAATTGCGATGGCGCTGGTCGTGGCGGCGCCGGTCGCCGGCCTGGCGCAGCACCTCATGACCGACGATTTCTCCGACCCCACGACGGGCTGGACGGTGCGCAATGATGGCGGCCCGGTCGTCATGGACTATGTCGACGGGCAGTTTCAGATGTCCGCCACCGGGCCGATCGGCCTGTTCATCGCTTCGCAGCGCTTCTCCTTCGGCGACGGCACCGTTTCCGTCGAGGCGACG
Organism: uncultured Alphaproteobacteria bacterium; assembly: GCA_963732865.1. Lineage (GTDB taxonomy): Bacteria > Pseudomonadota > Alphaproteobacteria > Rhizobiales > Kaistiaceae > JADLGL01. The sequence goes on from CAVTBC010000004.1 coordinate 314,513, forward strand.
GACCTGCCGGGCTCGGCGGCGCATTACTCGGGCATCTTCGTCCGCGCCCAGGATTCAGCGAATTTCTATGCCTTCGTCCTCGGTTCCGATGGAGCGGTCGGCATATTCCACTATGTCAGCGGCACCTATTTCGCCGATGCCACCAATCTCACGCTGCGCGAAGGGCTCTATCACACCGACGCGCCGAACATTCTTTCCGTGACGGGGTCAGGGTCGAGCCTCCATTTCTTCGCCAATGGCGAAGAGGTCGCCAGCATCCCCTTTGCGCGCTGGAGCGAAGGGGTTACGGGCCTCATCGTCGTCACGCGTGCCGACGGCATGGCCGGCACGGCGTTCGACAATTGGCGCATCGAGCTCGCGCAATAGCCGACCAGCTCAGGCCGGGCAGGACCAATCCTCATCACGGAGCGTGTCGTAATTGGCCGGCGGCGCCGTGCCGTCGCAGGCGGCGTAGGAGTACGAGCCTCGCGGCGAGAACGCGACCGGCAGCGTCTCGATGACCGCGACGCAGCCGCCGGCGCAGCCGCCCTGGTCGATCCACTTCACGGTGACCGGGAACGCGCAATTGTTGAACCAGACGAGCGTGCCGTCGGGACTGGGGGCAGGGGTGACGCAAGTCGTCCGCTCGGGCGGCGCTGCTTGCGCCAGCGCGCCGGGCGCCGCGGCTGGCAGCGCAAGGCTCAGCGCCAGAATGCCGATGACGAAGGTCGAAGGGAAGCGCACGCCTTCTTCTAAGATCGACGCCACGATTGCGCCAGTCTCAGAACGCGGGGCAGGACCAGGTCTGGTCGCCAACGCCGTCGAAGCCGATCGGTCCGGCCGTGCCGCGGCAGGCGAAATAGTCGAAGGCGCTGTTGGTGGCGGGGTCCTCGAAGCGCATATCCTCGACACCGACGGTCACGGTGCAGCCGGTGGAACAACTGCCTCCGGCGAACCATTTCACCGTGACCGCAAAGTCGCAGTAATTGTGCCAGGTGTTGGGGATCGGGCCGCCGGTTTCGAGCAGCGTCAGGCACGAGGTTGCGTCTTCCCCTTGCGCCAATGCGGTGGGAACGACGACCGGCGTCGCCGCCAAGCTCAAAGCCAAAACGCCAAGACCGAATGTCGAACGGAAGCCCATGGCTTTCCCCCCTGTTCGCGATTGAGACCGCAACGGCGGTCCGCCGACGCGGCGCCGACGAGGGCAGCCTACGCCCTATTTCGAGGGTGCAGTGGGAATTCGCCGGGTGTGCGCGACAGCAGCGCGGCTAGGCCGGGCAGGTGTAGTCGCTGTCGTCAATGGCGTCGAAGCCGATCGGCCCCGCAGCGCCGCGGCACGCGGCGAAGGCGTGTTCGCCCCTTATGTTGTTGAAGGAAGTGAACTCGTTCTCAAGCGTTCGGACGCAGCCCTGGGCACAATAGCCTTCGTCGAACCATTTCACCGTAATGACGAAATCGCACGTCTTGTGCCAATTGTTCGGTAGCATCCCCCCCGCGCCCGGGGTGATGGTGATGCAAGCGGCAATGTCCTCGCTGCCGGCTCCCTGCGCCATCGCCTTGGCCGCGAAAGGCGCTACAGCCAATGCGAGGCTGACGACGCCAGAACAGGCAATGGAGCGGGCTCGATGCATAGGCTCCTCCGCAGCGGACGGGCGATAGCCGGCTCCACCTTCGCGGAGCCTACACCAACTGCACGGCCATGCGCCATCAGCCGCGCCCGCCGACGAAACGGGCGGAGGCAATGAGCAACGCTGCCTTGTCGCCATAGGGGGCAAGGGCCGCTTCGGCGGCGGCAATGCGGGTGGCGAGCGCGACGCGGGCTTCGCCCTCGCCCAGCAGCGCCACCAGCGTCGGCTTGGCGCGTTCCGCGTCGCGGTGGGTGATCTTGCCGAGCGAGACCGTGTCGCCGCTGTGGTCGAGCAGATCGTCGGCAAGCTGGAAGGCGGCGCCGAGCGCCGCCCCGAAACCGGCGAGCCGCTCGCGGTCGCGCTGGTCGGCCCCGGCAATAATTGCCCCGGCCTCGGCGGCATAGCGGAACAGTGCGCCGGTCTTCATCGCCTGGAGCGTGGCAATATCGTCCTCGCCGAGCGCCGCGCCTTCGCCGGCAAGATCGAGCGCCTGGCCGCCGGCCATGCCGCCTGCTCCGGCGGCGCGGGCGAGGCCGGCCGCGAGCGCTGTGCGGATCTCGGCGTCGGGATGGGTGACGCGGTCGGCCAGGATCTCGAAGGCGAGCGTCAGCAGCGCGTCGCCGGTGAGGATCGCGGTCGCCTCGCCGAATTCGCGGTGTACGGTCGGCTTGCCGCGGCGAAGGTCATCATCATCCATCGCCGGCAGGTCGTCATGGACGAGGCTATAGGCGTGGACGCATTCGAGCGCCGCTGCGGCATAGACGGCGCCCGCTGGCGGCGCGCCGAACAGCCGGGCGGATTCCATCAGCACGAAAGGCCGCAGCCGCTTGCCGCCGCCCAGCACGGCGTAACGCATCGCTTCGGTCAGCCGTTCAGGCCAACTTCCGCGCAGGCGCAAGAGCTCGTCCAGCACGCGCTCGCTGGCGGCGGCGTTCTCCTGCAGGCGGGTGGCGAAGGCTTCATCCATGGCGGCGTGGATTGGACGCGGCGGCGGCGCGGGTCAAGCCGTGCCGTTGATGACGGCCGTGACGCCGTCGATGACGAACTGCACCGACAGGGCCGCGAGCAGGAGGCCGAGCAGGCGGGTGACGACGATCTGACCGGTGTGGCCGAGGACACGGTCGATCTGTTCGGAAAGGAAACAGACCGCCCAGCACGCCACAATGATCACGGCGACGATGGCATCGAGCGCAACAACGCCGCCATTGTTCGGTGCGCTGCCGGCCAGGAGGATGACGGCCGAAAGTGAGGCCGGTCCGGCGATCAGGGGGATGGCGAGGGGAAAGACCGCGACGGACGTGGTGTCGGGCGTGTCGGCCTTGGTGACGGCGGCCGCGTCGCGCCGTGTCCGCCGGTCGAACAGCATGTCGGCGGCGATGACGAAGAGGAGGAGGCCGCCGGCGATGCGGAAGGCGGACATCGAAATGCCGAGCGTCTCAAGCAGCCATTTGCCGCCGATCGAAGCGGCGATGAGGACACCGCCGGCAACGAGAACGGCGACCAGAGCGATCCGCCGTTTCGACGGGCTGTCGAAGCCGGCGGTGAGGGCAATGAACAGCGGCGCCAGCGCGATCGGATCGATCGCGACGACCAGGGTGATGGCGGCGTGGAGGAGGTAACTCGTCATCGCCTAGGCGTTTTGGCGCGAAGATCACAATCGTTGTTTAACCCGGGGGCCCGCCACTTGCACCGGGTTCGTTGTTGTCGGGCCTGATCGGGCAATCCATACGCGCGTCCGTCCGTTATCCGGTAATTGCCAGGACCGCCGCGCGAGCCCGATGGTGACGAAGGAGGATTTCGGATGCCTGCTGCGACCGACGCACCTGCCAAGAAGAGGCCTTCGGCCGCGAAGGGACAGGCCAAACCGCGGCCGTGGTGGCTGCGCATCCTTCGTTGGGGGGCGCTGGTCGTTGCCATTCTCGTCGCAATCCCGCTGGTGCTGACGCCACTCTACCGCGTGGTTGCGCCGGTCTCGACGCTGATGATCTGGCGCGGCGTCACCGGCCATGAGGTGACACGCGACTGGGTGACGCTCGACCAGATCTCGCCGCACCTCATCCGCGCCGTCATCGCCAGCGAAGACGGCTTCTACTGCACCCATCACGGCGTCGATTGGGGCGCGGTCAGAGAGGTAATTCAGACCGGCGCCGACCGCGGGGCCTCGACCATCGCCATGCAGACGGCCCGCAATCTCTTCCTCTGGCAGTCGCGCAGTTATGTGCGCAAGGCGCTGGAAGTGCCGCTCGCCTATTACGCCGATCTTGTCCTCGGCAAGAAGCGGCTGATGGAAATCTATCTCAACATCGCCGAATGGGGGCCGGGCATCTACGGCATCGAAGCGGCGGCGGAATATCATTTCGGCGTGCATGCGGCGCAGCTGACAGCGAGTCAGGCGGCGCTCCTTGCCGTGACGCTGCCGAACCCGGCGACGCGCGATCCGGCTCATCCGACGGCGAGCCTGCAGAGCGTCGCCAACACCATCGCGGCGCGCGTCAATCAAGGGCCGGACGTTTCCTGCCTGGGCCTTTGACCTAGCCCGGCGGGCCGCCGCGGATGCGCTCGGGCGTGCCGCGATAGCAGCCGATGGTATAGGGATATTCGCGTGTCAGAACATAGTGATAGAGGCTGACCATCTGGCCGTTCCACATCACTTCGCTGGTGCGGCCATGGCATTCGTCGAGGTCGGCATTGGTGAGCTCGACCCCGTCGGCGTCGTACATGGAATAGATGCCGAAGCCGTCCAGCGCATAGCCGATCAGAACCTCGAAGCCGGTCTGGTCGGGCAGGCACGGGCTTGGCCCGTGATAGTGATATTCGCCCTGCATCTGCGGATGGCCGCTGCAGAGATCCTGCACCTCGTGGGCGACGGCGTCGCGGCCGGCATCGTCGAGGCTGTTGTAGATCGCGACGCCATTGAGGGCGATGCCGATCATCCCCATGCCGACACAGGACGGTGTCGCCGCCAGCTCCGGGTTGAGCGGGAGCGACAGCGTGATGGTCTGAGCGTGGATCGTGTTGGGGTTGCGGTCGAACTGATAGGCCGGATCGTTGCGCGCGATGGGGAAGGTGCCTGTTTCGGTGTCGACCGGCAGGCCGTTGCCGGTGATGACGCGTTGGTCACCGGAGACTGTGATGGCGAACTGCGCCTCCGGCCAGGTCATCTCGCCCTCGACGGTCGGCTTGGCGGTGAGGTCCCAGGTGTCGCCGTGGATCCAGGTCGGCGTTCCCTGGGCGCCGCCGCCCCGGAAACGGGTCATGCACGAGTAGGTATAGCCGGCCTCGGGCGACGTGCTGATGCGGCCGTCGCCAAGCGGCAGGTGGGTGATATCGAGGACTTCGGTCTGCTTCTGAGCAAGTGCCGGCTGAGTCAGGGTCAGGGCGGCAAGTAGCAAGAGCGGAAGATGGCCGAGGCGGGGCATGGGGATCTTTGTGCCACGATGTGCCTGAGCGATACAACGAAGTGGCCAGCGAGGCGCTGGTCAAGCGCCGGCGAAGTCTGTATAGAGCGCGCAAATTCCATCCGACATCGGCGTCGATCGGTGGCTCCCAGCGGGTCGCGGCGCAGTTGTCGACCCAACGGAGCCCGAACAATGGCTGTTCCCAAGAGAAAGACTTCGCCTTCGAAGCGCGGCATGCGCCGTTCGGCCGACGCGCTGAAGCGCCCCACCTATGTCGAAGACAAGGATTCGGGCGAATATCGCCGGCCGCATCACATCGACCTCAAGACCGGCATGTATCGCGGCCGCCAGATTCTGGAGCCGAAGGAAAGCTGAGCCTAGCTCGCTTTTTCCCCGAACTTGTCGACAGGCCGGCCTCTGAGCCGGCCTTTTCATTGCCCGGCCCGGCGGAGTCGCTAGGATGGCGCGCGGTCGCTAGCGGAGAACCCCGAAGATGCGCGCCTTCCCGTTCACCATCGTTACGCTCGTCATCTACAACATCGTCATCATTTTCTCGGGCGCCGAGGTCTGGGACAATGTCATCGTCACGCTGACGCTGTTCTCCGGAGAAATCTGGCATCTGACGACCGGCATCCTGATGATCATGGCCGGCCTTGTCGTCCTGCTGGTCGAAATCCTGCGGGCGACCACGATCGAGCGAACGGCGATCACCAACCACGTCCTCTCGGTGGTCGTCCTGATCGTCTATGTCGTGGAGTTCGTGGTCGTGGCCGAGGCCGGCAATTCCACCTTCTTCATCCTGTCGATGATTGCACTGGTCGACGTTCTGGGCGGCATCGTCGTGACCATCCGGCTGGCGACGAGAGATTTCTCGGTCGAGCGGGGTAGTGGCATGTATCCGCCCGGAGGCTAGGGCATCGGCACAATTTGATCCTCTGCCGGAAGGAATCTTAACAAATTTCGGCGATCTCAAGATGTCGGGACGCTTGGGACATCTAGGCGGGCGATTTCTGCGGGGGATGAAGGTGCCGCGTCCTATTCGAGCTTCCGGAAATACGAAATCCGAAGGCGGGGACTACGAAAGCGCGCTTGAGCTCCTGTCCGCGCTGGGCGAGGTCGCCTATCGCTGGTCGGTCGAGGACGACCGATTGCATTGGGATGGCGACATTCAGACCGTCCTTGGCGTGCCGGCCGGCGAAATCGATTCCGGTCGGTCCTATGCCGGTCTGATCGACCCCGAGAGCGAGACAAACCGCCACGATGCAGTGTTCAATACCGAGGCCGCCGATCGCGGGACGGGCGTGCCGTTCCGCGTCGAATATGGGCTCAGGCCGGGCGGCAGCACCCACCCGCTCGTTTGGATCGAGGATTGCGGCCGCTGGTACGGCGATGGCACCGGCAAACCGCAACGCGTCGTCGGTGCTATTCGCGTCATCAGCGATCGCCATGAACGCGAGCAGCTGCTGACCTTCCGTTCGTCGCATGACGAGCTGACCGGCTTCTACAACCGCGCCCGGCTGATCGAGCTGCTTGAAGAGGCGCTCGCGGCCTCGCAGCGCTTCCGCAATCATTCGGCCTTTCTGCTGCTCGCCATCAATTCCTTCCGTCTGATCAACGATGCCTATGGCTTCGATGTCGGCGACCAAGTGCTGGCGGCGATTGCCAAACGGATCGCATCGCGGCTGCGCGGTGGCGATGCGATCGGCCGCTTCTCCGGCAACAAGCTCGGCGTCATTCTGCGCGACTGCGGCGATGAGATCATGGCCGTGGCGGCCGAACGTTTCCTTGAGGTCGCGCGCGAAGAGGTGGTCACCACCGACAATGGTGCGATCGCCGTCACCATCTCGATCGGCGGCGTGACGCTGCCGCGCAACGCCCGCAGCGTCGGCGAGGCCACGGCGCGGGCGGAGGAGGCGTTGTCGGGCTCGCGCCAGCGCGGCCATGGCCGGTTCCAGCCTTTCGTCCAGTCGTCCGGACGACAGGCCGAGCGGCGGGCCAATGCGGCGATGTCGACACAACTGATCAGCGCCCTGGGCGAGGATCGGCTGAAGCTTGCATTCCAGCCGATCGTCGATGTGTCGACCCGGCAGCCCGTTATCTACAAATCTCTCCTGCGCCTGATCCAATCCGATGGATCGGTGGCCGAAGCCCAGTCCTTCATGCCTCTGTCCGAGCGGATCGGATTGGCGCGGCTGCTTGACCAGCGGGCCCTCGAACTCGCGATAGCCACGCTGAAGGCCTCGCCGGACGTGACCATTTCCGTCAATGTGACGGCGGACACCGCTACGGAGCCGTCATGGCTCGCCTGTCTCGAGCACGCCGTTTCCTACGATCGCGGCCTGGCGCGGCGCCTTGTGGTTGAACTCACCGAATCGACCGCGGTGCGAAACGTCGAAGAAGCCACGCGCTTCGTCTCCGCCGTAAAGGGCATCGGTTGTTCCGTGGCGATCGACGATTTCGGCGCCGGCTACAGCTCGTTCCGCATTCTGCGCCAGCTCGACGTCGACATCGTCAAGATCGATGGCGGCTTCATCAAGAATGTCGCCCAGGATGCCGATGATCAGATCTTCGTGCGGACGCTGATCTCGCTCGCCCGCCATTTCCGCCTGAAGACAGTCGCCGAATGGGTGCGCGACGAAGCGACGGCAGCCATGCTGAAAGATTGGGGCGTCGATTATCTGCAGGGCGATCTGACGGGCTGCGCCGCTTTTGCGCTCGGCGCGCCCAAATCGTCGGCCGCCTAAGCGGCGCGGGCCTCGATCGCCAGGGCGTGAACACGGTCGGCGAGTTCGGCCGCGAGCGCTTCGTTGACGGCGCGATGGATGGACAGCCGGCTCATGCCGGCGAAAGCGGGGGCAACGATACGAACGCGAAAATGGGTTTCGCCGCCTTCGCGCCAGCCGCCATGCCCCTTGTGCTGGTCCGATTCATCTACCACTTCCAGCGACGATGGATTGAAGGCCGCGGTGAGGCGGTGCGTTATCCGATCCTTGACGGCGCCCAAACTACCCTGCTCCTGATCAGCTACGACTTGCCGCGATGTGCCGTGGCCAGCATAATCGACAGATGAAGCTCAACTCCAAATATTTCGACAGCATCCGGATTAGTTCGGCCGCGGAAGAGGTGGACGAGGCGCCCGCCTGCGAATGGAGCGGCTGCAGGCACCATGGCGGCTATCGCGCGCCCAAGGGACGGCTGCGCGAAGGGCAATATTACAATTTCTGCCTTGAGCATGTGCGCGAATACAACAAGTCCTACAACTACTTCTCCGGCATGCCGGATGAGCAGATCGACGCCTATCGCCGCGCTTCGGCCACCGGTCATCGCCCCACTTGGGCGATGGGCAGCGGGGCCGGTTCGTCCGATGCCCGGCGCGGCCAGGGCGGCACGGCTAAGCCGATGCGCGATACGTTCGGCATGTTCGAAGGCCTCGGCCAGGATTTCGAGCCCGAACGGCGCAAGCGGCCGATCCGCAATCTCGAGCGCCGCTCCTTCGCCATGCTGGACCTTGAGGGCAGCGAAAGCCGAGACGAAATCAAGGCCCGGTTCAAGGCGCTGGTGAAACGGTTGCATCCGGACGCCAATGGCGGCGACCGCGGCTCGGAAGACAAGCTGCGCGAGATCATCCAGGCGTATAACCACCTCAAGGCCGCCGGCTTCTGCTGACGCCAATCAACCCATCCGGGCGCCGCCGCGGGCGCGCCCCGCGGAGGCTCAATGACAACAACTGAAACCAACTGGTCGGATGTGCCGGACATGAAAGTGTCCGTCCGCCAGGTCTTCGGAATCGACAGCGATCTGGAGGTTCCAGCGTTCTCGGAGGACAGCGAGCACGTTCCGGATTTGGACGATGACTACATCTTCGACCCGCAGACGACGCTCGCGATCCTCGCCGGCTTTGCGCACAATCGCCGGGTGATGGTGACCGGCTATCACGGCACCGGCAAGTCGACGCATATCGAGCAGATCGCGGCGCGGCTCAACTGGCCCTGCGTTCGGGTCAATCTCGACAGCCACATCTCGCGCATCGACCTCATCGGCAAGGATGCAATTGTCATCCGCGACGGCATGCAGGTCACCGAGTTTCGCGACGGCATCCTGCCCTGGGCACTGCAGACCAACACGGCGTTGGTGTTCGACGAATATGATGCCGGCCGGGCCGACGTGATGTTCGTCATCCAGCGCGTGCTCGAGGTGTCGGGCAAGCTGACGCTGCTCGATCAGAGCAAGGTCATCCGGCCGCATCCGGCGTTCCGCCTTTTCGCCACGGCAAACACCGTGGGCCTCGGCGATACGTCGGGCCTTTACCACGGCACGCAGCAGATCAATCAGGGCCAGATGGATCGCTGGTCGATCGTCGTGACGCTGAACTACCTGCCGCATGACCGCGAGGTCGATATCGTCGCCGCCAAGGCGCCGCATTATCGCGATGCCGAAGGTAGGGCCCTGCTGTCGAAGATGGTGCGCGTCGCCGATTTGACTCGGAACGCCTTCATCAATGGCGATCTGTCGACGGTGATGAGCCCGCGCACAGTCATCATCTGGGCCGAGAACGCCCAGATATTCAACGATGTGGCCTTCGCTTTCCGGGTCACCTTCCTCAACAAATGCGACGAAGCGGAGCGGGCGATCGTCGCCGAGTTCTATCAGCGCTGCCTGGGCGAGGAATTGCCGGAGGCGGCGACGAACGTCGTCATGTCCTGAGTTCCGTCTTGGCCGAATCCAACCAGATCAAGTCCCGGCCGCCGACACCGCCCGTCGATCCGTTCAAGCAGGCCGTCGCCGGCTGCATGCGGGCAATGGCGGCGCGGCCGGACCTTGAAGTCAGCTTCGGCGCCGACCGGCCTTATCTGAGCGGTCTCAAGGCGCGGCTGCCCGAGCCGCCGCGCAAATTGACCGCAAACGATATCGCCGTCAGCCGCGGCCTCGGCGATTCGATGGCGCTGCGTCTCGCCTGCCACGATCCGGCCGTTCACAGCCGTCTGTCGCCGAAAGGGCAGAATGCGCGCGCCGTTTTCGATACGGCCGAGCAGGCGCGGATCGAGGCCGTCGGCTCGCTGCGTATGGCTGGCGTCGCCGAGAATCTTGCGGCCATGCTCGACGAACGCTTCCGCCGCAATCACCTTGAAGAGGTGACGCAGCGGTCGGAAGCGCCGCTGGAGGACGCCTTGGCGCTGGTGATGCGCGAGCGGCTGACCGGACGGCCGCCGCCGCCATCGGGCAAGGCGGTCGCCGATCTGTGGCGCCCCTGGATCGAGGAAAAAGCCGGCGCCGAGCTCGATCGGCTGGCGGCGAATGTCGAGGATCAGGCAGCATTCGGCGATATCGTCCGCGATGTCATCAGCTCGCTCGAAATGGGCGACGAGCTCGGCGGCGACGGCGACAGCGAAGAGACGGAGAATGACCAAGCCGAACCCCAGGATGGCGGCGACGACGCCGAGGGCGGCGAAGAATCCGACGGTGACGGCGGCGACAGCTCCGACGACACCGAGGCGGCGAGCGACGAATCCTCCTCCGCCGAAATGGAGGCCGAGGAGGCGGACGCCGAGCGCTTCGAGGATGACGGCAGCGAGGCCCGCGAGTCCGGCGAAGTGCGCCGGCAGCAGCAGCCCTGGCACGGCGACGACGGCGAGGCGTCGTATCGCCCCTATACGGAGCGGTTCGACGAGGTGATCAAGGCCGAGGACCTGTGCGATCCCGACGAGCTCGGGCGGCTGCGCGGTTTCCTCGACAAGCAATTAGCGCCGCTGCAGGGCGCCGTGGCCCGGCTTGCCAACCGCCTGCAGCGCCGGCTCCTGGCGCAGCAGAACCGGTCATGGGATTTCGACCAGGAGGAGGGCGTCCTCGATGCGGCGCGGCTTTCCCGCGTCGTCACCGATCCGTCGCACCCTTTGTCGTTCAAGGTTGAGCGCGATACCGAATTCCGCGACACGGTGGTGACGCTGCTGCTCGACAATTCCGGCTCGATGCGCGGCAGGCCGATCACGGTCGCGGCGATCTGCGCCGATATCCTGGCGCGGACGCTCGAACGCTGCGGTGTGAAGGTCGAGATTCTCGGCTTCACGACACGGGCTTGGAAGGGCGGGCAGGCGCGCGACGCTTGGCTGCAGGCGGGCAAACCGCCGAATCCCGGCCGCCTCAACGACCTGCGCCATATCATCTACAAATCAGCCGACGCGCCCTGGCGGCGGGCGCGGCGCAATCTCGGCCTGATGCTGCGCGAAGGCCTGCTCAAGGAGAACATCGACGGCGAGGCGCTGGCCTGGGCGCATTCGCGCCTGTTGGCGCGGCCGGAGCAGCGGCGCATCCTGATGATGATCTCGGATGGCGCGCCGGTCGACGATTCGACCCTGTCGGTCAATCCGGCCAATCTCCTGGAGCGTCATCTGCGCCGCGTCATCGAGGAGATCGAGACGCATTCGCCGGTGGAACTGCTTGCCATCGGCATCGGTCACGACGTGACGCGGTATTATCGCCGCGCGGTGACGATCATCGACGCCGAGGAGCTGGCGGGTGCGATGACCGAGAAGTTGGCTGAGCTGTTCGAAGAAGATGACGGCCGCTCGCCACGCAGCCGGGGTGCGCGCCGCGCTGCCGCATGAGAAGGCTTGGCGCTGCGGCGCTGCTGTTCCTGCTGTCGACCGCGGCCCATGCCGAGCCGGGCTTCGTCGCGATCAATGTCACGGCGACGCCGATCGATAGCTTCGACATCGCCCCGGGCGCTACCGAGGCTGGGGAGGTGACGTTCCGCGGCGGCTTGGTGCTGCGTTCGGATCACCGTCAATTCGGCGGGATCTCGGGCCTCGATATCACGGAGGATGGCAGGCTCTTCGCTGTCGCCGATACCGGTTTCTGGCTCACTGCCGACATCCTTGAGGACGCCGATGGCTGGCTGCGCGGCGCCGATCATTGGCGGATGGCGCCGATCCTCGACGACAATGGCGAGGAGGCAAACAGCAAAGGCTCAGCCGATGCCGAAGGCCTTCGCCTCGATCCGCAGGGCGACAGCGTCCTCGTCTCCTTCGAAGGCAACCATCGCGTCAGCCGGTTCGACCTCGCCGCCCTCGACACGGCGCGTCCAACGGCGGTGGCACTGCCGACATTGACCGGTCTCCGCCCCAATCGCGGCATCGAGGCTGTGGCGATCGCGCCGGACGATTCAGTGCTTGGCGGCGCAATTGTCATTATCTCGGAGGAGGCCGATGACGGCGCCGGCAATATCCGGGCGTGGGTCGTGGACGGCCCGCGCGCCGGTGCCTTTTCGGTGCGGCGCGAGGGCCAGTATTCCGTGACGGACGCCGCGTTCCTGCCGAATGGCGACCTCCTCATTCTCGAAAGGCTGTTTTCGCTGGGCGAGGGCGTCGGCTTCCGCATCCGCCGGCTTTCGGCCGAGGACATCCGGCCGGGCGCCACGGTGGACGGACCGGTGGTGCTGACCGACGATCGCCTGTCTCAGATCGACAATATGGAGGGAATGGCGCTGCGGCCCCTGCCTTCCGGCGAGGTGCTGATCACGATTGTGTCGGACGACAATTACAGCCTGCTTGAGCGAACGCTCTTGCTGCAGTTCGTCTGGCGTGAGGCGATACCGCCGAACCCGACGCCGAGGCCGGACTAGGCCGCCTGTGCGGTCGCCTGCTTCTTGGCGATCTGGCGCTTCAGGGTGAGGGCGCGCGACGACAAAGCCGCGTCCTTCGCCTTGGTGAGAAACGCATCGAGGCCACCGATATGCTCAACCGAGCGCAGCGCGTGCGCGGAAATGCGCAGCGACACCGACTGGCCGAGAGCGTCGCTGATCAGCGTCACCTGGCACAGATTGGGCAGAAAGCGCCGCCGGGTCTTATTGTTGGCATGGCTGACATTGTTGCCCGACAAGACAGCCTTGCCGGTCAATTCGCATCGCCGGGACATCGCGTTCTTCCTGATCCGAAATCGTCTCGCCCGCCCGAAATGAGCGCGCGGAAGCCCGCGTCTATAAGAAGCGCGGCCCGGCGCGTCAAGGCGCGGATGCTGGTTCTAGAGCGCGCGACCGAGCACTTTAGCAAGCGTGGCGGCAATATAGGGATCACGGATTCGCAGATTGGACCGGTCCAGGATGTTTGCCAGTAGCGCCCTGAAGGCCGGGGGAGTGGTTTCGATTGACGGGAGAAACGGCCGCTCCGTTCGCTCCGGCGTCGGTCGGCGGGAGGGAAGCGGCACCCCCGCATATTCGTTCAGCCATTGTGCGTCGGCGGCGAATTGCTCCGACAACGCCTGCTCCTGGGCGGTCGTGAGGTAGCGGACTTCGGTGGGTATGCGCCGGGTGTCCGCCTCCGCGCCAACCCGAGACAGCCAGCGCTCGAAGGCGTGCCGCCGCGCCATCAGCGCGCCCGGCGTCGCTTCGTGCGCGACCATTGCACGGGCGAGTTCGCCGATCAGCCAACTGCGCGATTGGGCGCGACGCGGTATCGTTCGCAGCTCAGCGCCGATCACGTGGACGAAATCCGCCGCTGCGTCACGCCGCGGAAGGTCGGCCGTGTAGCGAACTGCGATCGCCTCGGTGCCGAAAGCCGTCGCCCACGCTGTCACCGCGCGGCGGACAGTCAGGTACCGCGTGCCGCGGCGCGCGAAAAACCGGTCAAAGCCGCCCTCGCTTTCCGCACCTTCCGGGCGGTGGAGATAGAGCGACTGAAGCCATTCGCCATAGGGGCGCAGATAGAGCACGATCCGCGTAGGCTGCTCCGGCGGCAGCATTTGGCGCAGGAACCGTGTGCCGTCGGGGCCGACCTTCCAAAGAAACTCCGACGAAACAACCACCCTCGCATGGGGATTGGCGGCGATGCATTGCAGGAGGCCGTCGAGCGCGGCCGTTCGCTGTCCGGCCGACAATGCCTCAGCCAGCGCCCGGAAATTGCAGGAATTCTCCAAGGCGGCGTCGGGCCAGACGACGCCTTGCCGGGCGAGCGCCTGCCGGTTCTCGCCGAGGGTCGTCTGGATGCTCGTTGATCCGCTTCGGCCCGGGCCAATATGCACAATGAGCAAGATTGCTTCGCCGCGTCGCCGGTTTGTTTCTGATGACCGGACCCTGCTGATGTGGCCACGTTCGGTCAACCGTTCGGTCACGCCACCAGCAAGGATTTGTTAACCATAAGGCGAGCAACACTCGTCGCTCATGGTGGCGTTTCGACTCCGCAGTGTCAGCGCTAAATCACAGCCTCCGGCATGGCTCGGCCGCATCGTGCTGTCGGCCTTGTGCTGCGTTGCCCTTGCCGTGGCCACGCGGTCGGCGCGGGCGATGGAGAAGGTGCTTTCCGTCACCTACGACATCACGATTGCGGGGATCCACGCCGGACAGGTCGACGCGGTCGGACATTTCGTCGATGGCGGCTATGCCATCGCCCTCAATGGCTATGCCGGCGGCATCACGCGCATGCTCACCGACGCGTCGGCGACGATGACGGCCGACGGCAATATCCGCGGCACGGACGTCCTGCCGGCGCATTATCAGATCGACATGAACGAGGCAGGGCAACAGTCCGAGGCGCGGATCGCGCTGCGTGACCGTTCGGTCATGGATCTCTTCGTCAATCCAGGCCTCGTCCCGACGCTGCAGCGCGTGCCGCTGACGATGGATCACGTTCACAATGTCGTCGATCCGATGAGCGCGCTCTTCGTCGCGATTGGGCAAATGCCCGCCTCCGGTCCGGAAGTCTGCAATCGCACTCTCGCCATTTTCGACGGCTGGCAGCGCTATGACGTCGATATGACCTATGTCGCGACGCGAACCGTCTTTGGCACGCGCAATTCCTACAGCGGCGAAAGCTTCGTCTGCAGCGCCCGCTATGCACCGATTGCCGGCCACGATCTGACGACGCCTGCGGTCGCCTATATGTCGGACAATGACCGGCTTGAAGTGTCGCTGATCCCGCTTGCGGGGGTCGGCATTCTGATCCCCTATGAGTTGCTGATCGGCACGGAGATCGGCGACGTTGTCGTGCGCCTCGATCGAATGGAGCTTGCGGACGTTCCAGGCACCGTCGCCGGCCGTTAACGACTTCCCTGGAAACCGGTGAAAGGCGAATCCATATCTAGGGTTGTCGGCTGAACGCCACCCCCGATCTGGTGGTGAACGGAACGTGAAATACCCCGAGTCAGTGATTCGGGCGGGGTTTGTTCCAGACTCGTTCCGAACCTTAATTGCATCGGTGATTTTCGCGGGTTGCGGGCGATGCCGGCATGGGTGTTAGTCAGCGCAGGAAGGCCCACTCCGCCTCGTTGGCCGACGACGGATTTCGCCGGGAACGCATGACCATCCCTACTTCGCCGGGACGAGACACAAGGCAGCCGGGCCGCGGTGTGACCGCCGTTCTCGGCCCGACCAATACCGGCAAGACGCATCTCGCCATCGAGCGCATGCTGGCGCATTCGTCGGGGGTCATCGGCCTGCCGCTGCGTCTCCTGGCGCGCGAGGTCTATAACCGGGTCGTCGAGCGGGTCGGCCCGGACGCCGTGGCGCTGATCACCGGCGAAGAGAAGATCGTTCCCAAATCGGCGCGCTATCGCGTCTGTACGGTCGAGGCGCTGCCCGAGGCGACTGACGCCTCGTTTCTGGCGATCGACGAAATCCAAATCGCCGCCGATCTCGAGCGCGGCCACGTCTTCACCGACCGCATTCTCAACATGCGCGGGCGCGACGAGACGCTGCTCCTTGGTGCGGCGACGATGCGGCACGTCATCGAGAAGCTGATCCCCGGCGTCGACATCGTCACCCGGCCGCGCATGTCGGTCTTGACCTATGCCGGCACGAAAAAGATCACGCGCCTGCCGCGCCGTTCGGCGGTCGTCGCCTTCTCTGCCGATGAGGTCTATGCGATCGGCGAACTGATCCGGCGTCAACGCGGCGGCGTCGCCGTCGTGCTAGGCGCGCTCAGCCCGCGCACGCGCAATGCGCAGGTCGAGCTCTATCAGAGCGGCGACGTCGACTACATCGTCGCCACCGACGCGATCGGCATGGGGCTCAATCTCGACCTCGACCATGTCGCCTTCGCCTCGGACCGGAAATTCGACGGCTACCAATATCGCCGCCTGACGCCCGCCGAATTCGCGCAGGTTGCCGGCCGCGCCGGCCGGCATATGCGTGACGGCACGTTCGGCGTCACCGGCCGCGTCGATCCGCTTGAGGACGATCTGGTCGAGGCCCTGGAGTCGCACCGCTTCGATCCGGTGAAGACCGTGCAATGGCGCAACGCCGTTCTCGACTTCTCCAGTCTGGCTGCGCTCCACGACAGCCTGGAGAAGCCGCCGGCGCAAGACGGTCTGGTGAAGGCGCCGCCGGCCGAGGATCAGCGTGTCCTCGAGGCGGCGATGCGCGACGCCAAGGTCGCAGCACTCGCCGATCGCCGCGAGCGCATCACGCTCCTCTGGGATGTTAGCCAGTTGCCCGACTATCGCCGGATTGCTCCTGCAAACCATGCCGATCTAGTGCTCACCGTATATGGTGATCTGGTCCGCGATGGCGTCATCAACGCGGATTGGTTTGCTGGCCAAATAGCCTTTGCCGATCGGACCGATGGCGACATCGACACGCTATCGAATCGGATCGCGCATATCCGAACTTGGAACTACGCCGCTAACCGTTCGAACTGGCTGGCTGATCAAACGCATTGGCAGGAGCGGACGCGGGCGATAGAGGATCGTTTGTCGGATGCGCTGCACGAAAGATTGACGCAGCGCTTTGTCGACCGGCGCACCAGCGTGCTGATGCGCCGGCTGAGAGAGAACGCAATGCTCGATGCCGAGGTCACCGATAGCGGAGACGTCATAGTCGAGGGCCAGCTTGTCGGGCAATTGGACGGCTTTCGCTTCGTCCCCGATCCCGGCGCAGGCGGTCCCGACGCCAAGGCGCTCCGCACCGCAGCGCAGAAGGCGCTCACCGGCGAAATCAAACGCCGGGCCGATGCCGTCGCCGCTGCAGGCAACGAGCAGTTCACGCTC
This sequence comes from uncultured Alphaproteobacteria bacterium, assembly GCA_963732865.1. Lineage (GTDB taxonomy): Bacteria > Pseudomonadota > Alphaproteobacteria > Rhizobiales > Kaistiaceae > JADLGL01. The sequence continues at coordinate 331,491 of CAVTBC010000004.1, forward strand.
GCGGCCGATGGCGCCTTGCGCTGGCGCGGCCTCGCCATCGCCCGGCTGGTCAAAGGATCGGAGCCGCTCAAGCCGCGTCTCGTCCTGCTGTCCGACGAAGGCCTGACCGGACCGGATCAGGAGGCTGTCCAAACGAGGCTCGATCTGTGGCTTGGCCAGCACACCCAGACCTTGCTGAAGCCGCTCTTCGATCTCCAAACCTCCGAGCAGTTGCCCGCCAATGCGCGTGGGCTGGCCTTCCGGCTCGCCGAAGCGTTCGGCGTCATCGAGCGGAAGGACATCGCCGAGGAGGTGCGTGGCCTCGAACAGGATGTGCGGGCCGGCCTGCGGCATCTCGGCGTGCGTTTCGGTGCGCACCACATCTACGTGCCGCAACTCCTCAAGCCCGGACCGAGCGGTCTTTTGGCGATCCTGTGGGGCTTGCAGCATGATGGTTTCGAAACGCCGGGCATCGCCGAACTCCCCGGTCTTTCCGCCGCCGGCCGGACGACGGTCCCCGTCGACCCGGCGATTCCGAAGGAACTCTACCGCGTCGTCGGCTATCGCCTGTGCGGGGAGCGCGCGGTCAGGATCGATATTCTCGAGCGCCTCGCCGACCTCATCCGGCCGCTGATCGCCTGGAAGCCGACCGAGGCCGAACCCAATCCGCCGGACGGCGCCGCGCCGCCGGGAGGCTTCACCGTCACGCCGCAGATGACCTCGTTGCTGGGCGCGTCGGGCGATGATTTTGCTTCAGTGCTGAAATCACTCGGCTATCGCGTGGAGCGCAAACCGGCGCCGCCGAAGCCGAAGGAAGCGGCCTCCGAACCCGTCGCAGCTGCCGACGCTGAAACGGACACGCCGCCGGCAACCGAAGCCATCGCCGAGGGGCCTGCCATGGCCGACGCTGCCGACGCAGAACCGGACGCGCTGCCGGCGACCGAGGCTGGTGCCGAGGAGCCCGCCGAGCCTGCCGTGGCTTCGGCTGAGGCCGACGTGACGCCGCCCGCCGAGCCGCTGCCCGTAGCGGCGGAGTCAGAGGCGTTCGAGGCGGCTTTGGCGGCATTGGCCGGTTTCGAAGAAACGCCGGTCGATGTTGCGCCGTCTCAGGCCGATGGTGGGGACGGGGCAGAGCAGATGCCGGCTGCACAGGCTGCCGAGCCAATCTCCGCTAGCGATGCTGACGGCGCCGCTATCGCCGCAGAGCCGGCGGCTGTTGTGGAAGAAGAGCAGCTCTTCATCGAAATCTGGCGCCCGGTGCGATCGGCGCGCCGTCCGAATGCGGCACGGCCGCAGCGCCATGAGACGACGAGCCGGACGAATGCGCCGGCCGAAAGGGAAAAGACGCCGGACGGTCCGCATGAGGAACGTCGATCCAAGGGCCCGCGCCGCGGTCGGCCACAACGCAGTGAACGGCCGGGCGGCGAGGGCAAGCCGCGCTTTGCCAAACAACGCGAAGCACCGGCCCGGAAGGTAGAACCGCCGCGCGAGCGGCCGATCGATCCGGATTCGCCCTTCGCGAAGCTTGCGGCACTCAAGGCGGACCTCGAACGCAATCGCGAATGATCGAAGGCCAGCGGATCGACAAATGGCTGTGGCATGCGCGTTTCGCCAAGACGCGGACGGCGGCCCAGTTGTTGGCGCGATCGGGTGGCGTTCGCGTCAACCGGGTCAGAAGCGACAGCGCCAGCCGGATGGTGAAGATCGGCGATGTCCTGACAATCGCTCAGGGTAACGGTGTTCGCGTCGTGAAGATCGCCGGTTTCAGCGAGCGCCGCGGGCCCGCGGCGGCGGCTCAGGCACTCTATGAAGAAATCGCCGAGCCGGTGCGCCAATCGGCCGATGCGCCGCCCTTGCCGGCGCTGGAGGCTTCGCCGCGCCCAAACAAGCGAGACCGCCGGCTGCGCCTGCAGATGAAGCAGACCGGTGCCCCCTCGTGAAGAATTTTCGCCAATGTGAACGACCGACGACAATGGTGACCTTGTCGGGAAATGCCTTAGCCGCTAGGCATTTTCCTACGTTTCGAGCCATGCTCGCCGCTGGGGGAGGAGAAGACTGAATTGACCTATATCGTCAACGAAAACTGCATTCGCTGCAAATACATGGATTGTGTCGAGGTTTGCCCGGTGGATTGCTTCTACGAGGGCGAGAACATGCTCGTCATCCATCCGGATGAGTGCATCGATTGCGGCGTGTGCGAGCCGGAATGCCCGGTCGATGCGATCAAGCCCGATACCGAGCCGGGTGCGGAACAATGGCTTGGCCTCAACGCTGAGTTTGCGTCGAAATGGCCAAATATCACCGCGAAGCGAGCGCCTCCCAGCGATGCGAAGCAGTATGAAGGTGTGCCTGACAAGCTGAATCAGTTCTTCTCGCCGGAGCCGGGCGAGGGCGACTAATCTACGGCATCTTCGCGGTCGCGGGTTCACATTGGACGGAGGCGTTGCCGCGGGATGGGGCAACCCTTTGAAACTCGCCTATTTTTGTGCTATATAGGCTTCAATCTGTCCTCCCTCGTCCAGAATTGGGCATAGCAGCCGTGTCCCACGTCATGCGGCAATAAGGGCGCCGTCCGTGCGGGTCACCGCCGGCCGGTCGCAGGCTATCGCTCTAAACTTGGCCAGTTGGACAGACTTGGCTCGCGACGTCGCCATGAAAGACGATCGAGAGGTTCTGAGCGTCCAGGAGCAATACGCGTATGGTTGCAACAAAGAAAGCCGCCACCAAGCCGGAGTTCAAGGCTGGTGAGCACATCGTCTATCCGGCGCATGGTGTCGGCAAGATCGTTCGTCTCGAAAACCAGGAAGTCGCGGGCGCCAAGCTTGAGCTCTTCGTCGTGTTTTTCGAGAAGGACAAGATGACGTTGCGCGTACCGGTGCCGAAGGCGAAGACCGTGGGCATGCGCAAGCTCGCCGATACGACGACGGTCGAGCGGTCGCTCGAAATCGTTCGCGGCCGCGCGCGGATCAAGCGGACCATGTGGAGCCGCCGGGCGCAGGAATATGAGGCCAAGATCAACTCGGGCGATTTGTTCGCGATCGCCGAGGTGGTGCGCGACCTTTACCGCTCCGAAGCGCAGCCCGAGCAGTCCTACAGCGAGCGCCAGCTCTATGAGGCGGCGCTCGACCGCATGTCCCGCGAAATCGCCGCGGTGACGGCTCAGTCGGAAACTGAGGCGGTGCAGAAGATCGAGCAGAATCTCGCCAAGAGCCCCCGCCGTGCCGCCAAGGGCGCTGCGGATCCGGCGGCCGAGCCTGCCGACCAGGCCGCTGCCTGACGCCGCTGCGATCTAGTCAGTAACGATTTTGATGCGCGAGCCCGGTGCCGGATTGGTGCCGGGCTCGATGCTATTCAGGATGCGCAGCAGATCGGCTGGCCGGTCGGTACCGCGCATTTGTTGCGCCAGGGTGTCGATCGTGTCGTCGTTGCCGACGGTGACGATCGCGATGCGCAGGGGCCGGAGGCTGGCGATCTCGGTCGGCGTCAGCTGACGGAAGCTGCCGGCGATGGCGGCGGCAACTTGAGTGAAGGCCTCGCTGTCGTGGTCGCTGGCGAAGATGAAGCGATAGGTCGCGTTGCCGATGGATATGACCGTGATGCGGAAATACCAGCCCGCAGCGGTCGCGGATGCTGAGGCGGCCTCAAGGCCGTTGATCGTCAGCGGCGTCACGCTTGCCGAATCCAAGCCGTTCACCCAGCCTGAGCGCAGATAGTCCGAAAGGCTCTGGCTCGGCGGCACGCCGACCGTATCGAAGCGGAGCGCCGTACCGTCGCCGGCAGTGGCGAGGACCGCCTCGCGCGTGTTGTCGAGGGTGAAGTTGTCGGCAACGGCAAAGGCGATGCCGAGATTGGCGTGATAGAACGTCCGGCCGCGGATGTAGCCCTGATTGGCGTCGTCGCCGAAGACGATGCCATTGATCCCGGCGAGGTATTCGTCGCGGTCGGTCGCGCCGGTGCCGGGCGGGCCATATTGCTGCGCCACGGCGGTGGCGGCGTCGATCCGCTCCTGGTTGGAGGGGTGCGTCGCCAGGAAGTCCGGCAACTGGTCTTGCTGAATACCGACCGCCGTCCGGTAGCTCTGATAGCGGCTCATGGTGGTTAGGAAGCGCGCCGCCGCATAGGGGTCGTAGCCGGCCCTGGCCAACGTGGCGATGCCGATGGCGTCGGCTTCCAGTTCCTGTTGGCGAGAGAAGCCGGCGAGCGTGCGCTGGCTGGCGGTCACGGCCGCTTGCGCTGCGGCGGGGTCCTGCACGGCGTTGGCGACCGTATCATCGAGGATTGCCTCGGCGAGCGCCTGGTTGCGTCGCTCTGTGGCATGGTCGGCCGTGACATGGGCCATTTCGTGGGCGAGGACGGCCGCCAACTCCGATGAATCATTGGCGAGCGCGATCAGGCCGCGCGTCACATAGAGATGTCCGTCCGGCACGGCGAAAGCATTGATCGCGGCGGCGTTGAGGATGGTGATGCTGTAGGAGCGGGCGGGATCTTCCGAGGCGGCAATCAGCCGGCTGACGATCCGCGCCAGCGATCGCTCGAGTTGGGTGTTGTGATAGACGCCGCCATAAGCCTGCACGATCGTGGCGTCGGGCGCCGTGCCCGTGGCTGCCGCTGGTGCCTGTTCGGTCGAGGTGGCGCCATTGAACGCGGGCACGCAGCCGGCCAGCAACAAGGCAGCCGCGAGCACCAGCCACTGGTTCCGCATCGCTTTCCGCATCCCGCTAGCCCGAGCCGCCGCCATTGCGCTGGTTCAATACCTCGATCTGCTCGGCGTGGTCGACCCTGATCCAGGGTCCGTCCCATTGCTCGAGCCAGCCTCGGATGCGCACATCCTGCCCGACCAGAATATCGAGCGAACCGCCCTCCGCTTCAATGGCGTTCGCATCCGCCGCATCGATCGTCACGGTGAAATCTACCGACCAAACATCGCCGAAATTGAGGTAAACCGTGCGTTCGGTGCGTCCGATCGAGACGACGCGCCCTTCCACCAACTCATAGCGTGGATCAACGTTCCGTAGCGTATCGGCCCAAGCGTTGATAGGCGACCGCCGCGACCAGAGGCCCCTTTGGTCGGCGCGGGCCGCACGTTCAGGCTTGAGCAGCGCGGCGAGGCAGGAACGATCGCCGCCAAGATCGTCGACGATTCCGAAACCGGCGGCCACTATGTCGGCCTGAAGCCAGGCTTCGTCCGAGCCGGCAATGAACACTTGTGCCGTCGCCCGGCCGTAGCGGTCGCGTTCGCTCGCGCCATAGCGAAGGGTCACGGGTTTCCCCAGCGTCACTGCCTCCAGATAGGCGACGGCCGCGGCGGCGGTTTCCTCCGCATCGGCGAATGGCACGATGCCGGCGAGGCGCACCTCAAGGCCGGTATCGAGCCTCAGGCTGACCGGATCCAGCACGGCGGCAACGATGCCGGTCTCGCCGTCATGCAGCACGCAACCGGCGTCGGCGAAGGCGTACTCCTGCGCATGACCGAGCGAGGCGAAGCAGACGAGCGAAACGATGGCCAACGCCACCGCAGGCGCCGATGCCCGGTCCCTACGCAATGCCGAGCGCGGCGAGCTGCGCCTCGACGATCGGCACGTCGCCCGGCAGGTTCACCTCCCACGGCACGCGGCCGCGCAATTCGACCAGAACGGTGCGGATGCGGTGGCCGGTCTCAAGAAAACGCAGCTGTTCCAGCGCTTCGATCAGCTCGAGCGGCGTCGGCTCGGTCGCCGCATAGGCCGCGAGCGCCGCCGGGCGGTAGGCATAGACACCGACATGGTGGAACACCGGCGTCGTCTCCTCCGGCATGACGAAGGGGATGATCGCCTTGGAGAAATAGAGCGCGTCGCCATTGGCGCCGAAGACCGCCGTGGTCGGCCCCTTGTGCCCGGCCGCCAAATTGCGCCGCATCTCGTTCAGCGGTTCTCTGTCGAAGGGCAGGACGGGCGTTGCGACCTCAATCGTCGCGTCGCTGCGCATTGCCTCGATCAAGGCCGTGATGAACGAAGGCGGGGTTAGCGGCGCGTCACCCTGAAGATTGACGACCGCGTCGATCTTCAGGTCGAGGTTCTGCACCGCTTCGGCGACCCGCTCCGAGCCGTTGCGGCAGGTCGAGGACGTCATCGCCGCCTCGGCCCCGTGACGCCGCGCCTCCTCGGCAATACGCTCGTCGTCGGTGGCGACGATGATGCGGCTGTCGCCGGGCACCATGCGCGCGGCGTCGATGCAGCGGGCGATCAGGCTCTTGGCGATCCCGGTGGCACCGATAAGCGGCGTCAGAGGTTTGCCGGGAAAACGGCTGGATTCGAACCGGGCGGGGATGATGATTGCGACGTCCATCGCCGCACTCTATGCCGATGGCGCGGGCGCTCAGCAAGCGCCGTCGCGGTTTCGTGGCCGAGGCGGAGCATAGCCGCGGTTTGCGTTATAATGGGCGCCAGACGGAGTGGGACATGAACCGACACGCCGATCCGGAGAAGGAAACGCCCGGCCAGAACGCTTCCGGCGAAGCGCTGGTGGCCTATGCCCGCTCAATTCTCGGCAAGGAGATTGCCGGGATGGAGCAGCTTGCCGGGGCGCTCGACGCCTCGCTGGAGCGGGCGCTGGCCTTGATCGAGGCGCGCGTCATCAATGGCGAGGGCCGGCGCGGCCGGTTGATCGTTACCGGAATCGGCAAGTCCGGGCTGATCGGCGCCAAGCTCGCCTCGACCTTCGCCTCGACGGGAACGCCGTCCTTCTATCTGCATGCGGCCGAGGCGGCGCATGGCGATCTGGGTATGATCGCCGATGAAGATCTGGTGCTAGCCATCTCGCGCTCGGGCGACAGCCGTGAGCTCTTCGCCGTCAGCGACTATTGCCGTTCAGCCTCGATACCGGTGATCGCGATGACGGCCCGGGTCGAAAGCCCGCTCGCCCGCGCCTCAACGATGGTGCTGCCGCTGCCCGATGTGGATGAGGTGTGCCCGAACAATCTGGCGCCAACGACATCGGCGCTCATCATGCTGGCGCTTGGCGACGTGCTCGCCGTCCTGCTGATGGAACGGCGGTCCTTCAAGGATGCCGACTTCGCCCAGTTCCATCCGGGCGGCAAGCTCGGACGGCGGCTTTCGACAGTCCGGCGCTATGTCGACGAATTCGGCGGAGAAGTGCCTTCGGTCCCGCCCGACGCGATGCTGCGCGAGGTGATCGGGGCAGTTGCCGCCGGCCGGAAGGGCTGTGTGGTCGTGCTTGAGCCCGAGAGCGGCGCGTTGCACGGCGTCATCACCGAGGGCGACCTCCGCCGCGCCTATGACCCCGGGATGTTCGGCAAGCGCGCCGCCGACATTATGACCGCCACGCCGGTGACGATCGAAGCCAGCGACCTCATCCGCGAGGCCGTCGATCTGATGACCGAGCGGCGGATCGCCAACATCATCGTGCTCGACGATGGCAAGGTGATCGAGATCCTCGACACCAAGGATTTGATGCAGCGCGGCTATCTCTAGCTTCGATCTAACCGTCCCCCATCGAGGGAGGTTTGGCGGTCGGGGCTCAGGCGGCCGCTGCGTCCTGCTCGCGCACATGCGCCACGGACTTCGCCACCAGCTTCTCCAACACCCCCATGTCCACGTCAGCCAGCTTGTTGATGTAGAGGCAGCCCTTGCCGGTCTTGTGCTTGCCGAGCTTCTTCAGCAGTGCCGCATATGGCTTGATCCCGGACATCATGTAGACGACGAGATTGGCCTTGCGCGGCGCGAAGCCGACGAGAAACCAGTTGCCTTCGCGGCCGCTCTCATATTTGAGATGCGTGCTGCCGAAGCCGATGATCGAACTGCCCCACATCCTTGGCACTTCACCGGTGACGCGGCGCATCATGGCGTTGATGGCCATGGCGTCTTCACGCTTCCGGTCAGGCTCCAGGCAAGCAAGATAATAGGTGACCGACTGTTCGGTCGGCTGCGTCTTGTTCTCGGCCGTGGGCATGCGTAGGGCTCCTCCAAAGTGAAGTTCTCAGAGGCCTAAGCTCAGCCTAACAGCAAAAAACGGCGAGGGAAGTCGGTGCGGCGATGGCGGATGATTTTCCTGCGTTGAGTGCTAATCTGCTCGGTCGAGGAGAACGGCCTTGCAGCCACGCACCGACAGTCTGCCCGCCCATGTGACGCCGCCCACTGCGCCGCTGTCGACGCTGCGCTATCTCCGCACCGTGATCCGCAATCCGCTCGAAGTCTGGCCGGCCGCGATCTATCGCGAAAAGCTGTTCGAGGATTACTTCATGGGGCAGCAGACGCTGTTCGTCATGGACCCCGAGCTCGTCAAGCAGATGCTGATCGACGAGCCCGAGCGCTATGTGAAATCCGACATGATGAAGCGCCTGCTGGCGCCGGCGCTGGGTGACGGCATGCTCAACGCCGACGGCGCAAGCTGGCGGCGGCAGCGGCGGATCGTGGCGCCGATCTTCCGGCCGGATCGCATCGCCTCCTATGTCGGCACGATGATCGCGGCCGGCGAGCGCGAAGCCGACCGGCTCGCGGCACTGCCGGACGGCGCGACCGTCCAATTGCTGCATGAGATGATGCGCACGACCTTCGAGGTCGTCGCCGAGACCATCCTCAATGGCGCCGAGCAGCTCGACATTCCGGCCGTCGAGCGGGCAATCGCCGATTATCTCGGCGGCACCGGCTGGGTGGTGGCGTGGTCGCAGCTCGGCCTGCCGCAGGGTTTTCCCTATCCGGGCCGGCGCCGCGTGACGCGGGCGCGGGATTATCTGCGCAAGACCACCGCCGACATGGTTGCGCAGCGGCGGCGCGAAGGCGGCCGGCCCGATCTCGTCCAGGCACTGATCGACGCCCGCGACGAGGAGACGGGGGAGGGGATCAGCGACGTCGAGATCGTCGACAATCTCCTCACCTTCATCGCCGCTGGGCATGAGACAACCGCGTTGGCGCTGACCTGGAGCCTCTATCTCCTCAGCCTCAATCCCGACGTCGAAGCAAAGGTGCTCACCGAGATCGTGCAGGTCGCGGGAGCTCGCGGGCTGACGCCGGACCAGGTCGGCGAACTGACATACACGAAGCAGGTGGTGCAGGAAGCGCTGCGCCTCTATCCGGCGGCGCCGTCGCTATTGCGGACGCCGGTCGCCGAGGGCGAGATCGGCGGCGTCAAGGTCGACGCCAAGACGTCAATCTTCATTCCGATCTACGCCATTCACCGCCATCAGGCCCTATGGGATCAGCCCGACCGCTTCGACCCGGATCGCTTTGAGCCGCAGATCGCCAAAGCGCGCCACCGCTGCGCCTATCTGCCGTTCGGCGGCGGCCCGCGCGTGTGCATCGGCATGGGCTTTTCGCTGCTGGAGGCGGTGGCGATTCTGGCGACGATCCTGCCGCGCTACCGCTTCACGGCGACCGGCGGCGAGCCGACGCCCGTGGCCCAGATCACGCTGCGACCGCGGACGGGCATGCCGATGATCCTCCGTCGCCGCGTCGACCGTCCGGCGAAAGCGGCCTGATCGGCCGCGATCGCCGGCTCCATCCGATCATCTAGCCGATCGCCGCATGGGCGATGGTGATGCCGATCGCCGCCAGGAGAAGGCTCACCGGCACGGTCGCCACCTGGACGGCGGCCTCGAAGCCGGGAATGTTTTCGGTGAAGGTCTCAAACCGGCCGCTCAGGAAATCGCGCAGCGGGTGGCGCGGCTCCTCGATCCGGCCGTTGCGCTCCATGAAGCGCCGCCCGGCACGCGCCAGCAGAGACGGGATGCCGAGAAAGGCGATGAGGACCAGCGTGACGATTGCCAGCGCCTGGAACATCTCGGACGGGCCAACGAAGCCCAGCCAGAAGGTGGCGATCATCGCGATGTAGGCGCCGGCCACAATGGCCAGGACGGCCGGATTGAGGTCGGCGGTGATAAGTCTGTTACTGCGATAGACGGGCAGTTGGTCGGCGGAATGGCCGGCGACAACCACCTGATTGTGGCTCATGTCGCTCATGGCGAGCTCCTAGCTCTCTAGGCGCCGCCCCCATTGAGGATGTGGGTCGCGAATGATGGCGAGCCGGTGGCAGCGCCATTACAAGCGCGACATGTTACGCGGTCGTGCGAGGCGTTAGACCCAGGGCCGCGTCGCGGTGGTCTTCTGCTCGTAGCTCGCGATCTTGTCGGCCTTCTCCAGGGTCAAGCCGATATCGTCGAGGCCGTTCATCAGGCAATGCTTCTTGAACGGGTCGATGTCGAAACGAATGACCCCGCCATCCGGACCGCGGATTTCCTGCGTTTCGAGGTCGATCGAGAGCGTTGCGTTGGCGCCTCTGGAGGCGTCGTCCATCAGCTTCTCAAGCTCGTCGGGCGTGACGACGACCGGCAGAATGCCGTTCTTGAAGCAGTTGTTGTAAAAGATGTCGGCGAAGGACGTGGAGATCACGCTGCGGATGCCGTGATCGAGCAGCGCCCAGGGCGCGTGCTCGCGGCTCGAACCGCAGCCGAAATTGTCTCCGGCGACGAGGATCACGGCGTTCTTGTAGGCCGGCTTGTTCAGTACGAAATCGGGGTTGTCCGAGCCGTCGTCATTGTAGCGGAGTTCGGCGAAAAGGCCCGTGCCGAGCCCGGTGCGCTTCACCGTCTTCAGATAGTCCTTGGGAATGATCATGTCGGTGTCGATATTGATCATGTCCAACGGCGCGGCGACGCCGGTCAGTTTGGTGAAGGCTTCCATTTTCGGTCTCCAATCGTGGCGCTTAGATGTGCCGCGAAGCGCGCAAGGTCAAGTTCCCCAGTTAGAACGGAGCCTCAGCCCGCACCTTCCTCGATCGCTTCCATGTCCTCGTCGGAGAAGCCGAAATGGTGGCCGATCTCGTGGATCAGGACATGGGTGATGATGGCGCCCAGCGTCTCCTCATGCTCGGCCCAATAATCGAGGATCGGCCGGCGGTAGAGCCAAATCATGTTCGGCATCTGGCCGGTGCGCGGCACGGCCTCGTCATGGGCGAGGCCGATACCCTGGAACAGGCCGAGAAGGTCGAACGGCGTCTCGGCCTCCATCTCGTCTAGGACGTCATCCTCGGGGAAATCGGCGACGTTGATCTGCGTCTCACCGAGCCGTTTCAGGAATTCCTCGGGCAGCGATTTCAGCGCGGCAGCGCCCATCGCCTCGAAGTCTTCGAGCGAGGGGGATGTGGCTGAGGTCCAATCGGCGTCGGAACTCCGCGCTGACGCTTGAGCGCTCATGTCGCTTCGAGACATTGTTCGTGCCAAATCCCAGGTAGGCCTACGAGTTCGTAGAGAACATCGCCACCGTGGTACATGTAGGTCCGCTCCACCTTGGCTGTCGCAGCAGCGTATGCCAGCTGCGCCGGCATGAGCGGGTGGTGCAGCGTCCATGTGCGCGAGAACTCCTCGAGATCGGGAAGAGCTGCAACGCGCACTTCAGTTCCTTCGCGGAACTTTGCCGGATTGTAGATCATCGCTCCATGGGGATGCGCTTACATCCGACAAGCGCGTTGTGATCCCGCCTATTTTGCGTGCGGCCATTCGCGGATATCGACGAAGCGGCCGGCGATTGCAGCGGCGGCGGCCATCGCCGGCGAGACCAGATGGGTGCGACCCTTGAAGCCCTGGCGGCCCTCGAAATTACGGTTCGACGTAGAGGCGCAGCGCTCGCCCGGAGCCAGCCGGTCGGCATTCATGGCCAGGCACATCGAGCAGCCCGGCTCGCGCCATTCGAAGCCGGCGGCGAGGAATATCTGGTCGAGGCCCTCGGCTTCCGCCTGCTCCTTCACCAGGCCTGAGCCCGGCACGACCATGGCGTTGACGCCGTCCTTGACCCGGTGACCGCCGACGACGGCGGCTGCGGCGCGGAGGTCCTCGATGCGGCCATTGGTGCAGGAGCCGAGGAAGACGCGATCGATGGCGATGTCCTTGATCGGCGTGCCGGCGGTTAGGCCCATATAGTCGAGCGCCCGCTCGATGGCGCGGCGCTTGTTGGGGTCGGCGATGTCGTAGGGGTTGGGCACCCGGCCGTCGATGGTGACGACGTTCTCGGGGCTGGTGCCCCAGGTGACGAGCGGCGGCAGCGCGGCAGCGTCGAGCTTCACCTCGGTGTCGAACAAGGCGTCTTCGTCGGAATAGAGCGTTTCCCAATAGGCGCGCGCCAATTCCCACGCGCCGCCCTTCGGCGCCTTCGGCCGGCCCATGATGTATTCGTAGGTGGTCTCGTCCGGCGCGATCAGACCGGCTCGCGCGCCGCCCTCGATCGACATGTTGCAGACCGTCATGCGCCCGGCCATCGACAGGGCGCGGATCGCCTCGCCGGCATATTCGATGACGTGGCCGGTGCCGCCGGCGGTGCCGATCTCGCCGATGATGGCGAGGATGATGTCCTTGGCCGTCACGCCGTCATGGAGCTTGCCATCGACGGTGACGCGCATGTTCTTGGCCTTCTTCTGGATCAGCGTCTGCGTCGCCAGAACATGCTCGACCTCGGACGTGCCGATGCCGTGCGCCAGCGCCCCGAAGGCGCCATGCGTCGAGGTGTGGCTGTCGCCGCAGACGATCGTCATGCCGGGCAGGGTGAAGCCCTGCTCGGGGCCGACGATGTGGACGATGCCCTGCCGATGGTCGAGCTCGTTGAAATATTCGACGCCGAAATAGTCGGCATTGTCGGCGAGGGTCTGAACCTGGATTGCCGATTCGGGGTCGGCGATGCCGTGCGAGCGATCGGTGGTCGGGACATTGTGGTCGACGACGGCGAGCGTGCGCTCCGGCGAATGCACCTTGCGGCCAGCCAGACGCAGGCCCTCAAACGCTTGGGGCGACGTCACTTCGTGGACAAGATGTCGGTCGATATAGAGCAGGGACGTGCCGTCCTCGGCCTCGTCCACAAGATGGTCGGCCCAGATCTTGTCATAAAGGGTCTTAGAGGTCATGGCAGGCAATTGTTGCTGATTGAAGAAACAGATGGCTGATATGGGGTACCGCGAGGCGACCGGTCAAGGCGGACGCTGGACGGCGCGGATTTTGGCGTTTCTCGCCCTGGCGGCGCTTGGGATCATCGCCGCGTCTCCAGCCTCGGCAGCGCCGCAATGCGATGTCGTCGACGAGGGCAATAACCGCTTCACGGTGTGCATCGTGGATCTGCGGGATTCCGAGCTGCGGATGTTCTGGCGCGATGCGGCGGGCGAGCCATATGTGACCTTCGCCGCGGTGGACCAGGCGCTGGCGGCGCAGAACGCGCATCTCTCCTTTGCCATGAACGCCGGCATGTTCAACAGCGACTATTCGCCGATCGGCCTTTACGTCGAGGACGGGCAGCAATTCGTTGCCGCCAACACCAATGAGGGGCCGGGCAATTTCCACCTGATGCCGAACGGTGTGTTCTACTGGGCGGGCGACACGGCCGGCATCATGGAGACGCACCGCTTCCTGGAGGAAGCGCCGGCCGCCGATTTCGCGACGCAATCCGGCCCGATGCTCCTCATCAATGGCGAGGTGCATCCGCGCTTCCTGCCTGATTCCGATTCCCGCAAGATTCGCAACGGCGTCGGCATCATCGACGAGCACACGGTGGCCTTCGTGCTGTCGGAAACGCCGGTGACGTTCTGGCAGTTCGCCCTGTTCTACCGCGACCGCCTGGGCGTTCGCGATGCGCTCTTCCTCGATGGCTCGGTGTCGGAAATGTACGTCCCGGCGCTGAATCGGCACGGACTAGGCTGGTTTGGTCCGATCCTCGGCGTTGTAGAACGCTAAGGCCTCAGGACTGCCGACTTCGATCAAATTGATCTCGGGCGGGACGCCGAGCCGCATCGGCAGGCCGGAGAGGCCAAGGCCGCCGGATACGATGAGATGGCGGTCATGCTCGACGATGTGGCCATAGGCGTAGCGTTGACCATAGTCTGAAGCGACGGGGAAGCGGCCGAGGACGGGCAGGCGAATCTGGCCGCCATGGGTGTGGCCGGAAAGAGTGAGGCCGAAGCGGGGCGGCACCTGCGGGAAGATGTCGGGCTCGTGCGCCAACAGGATTGCCGGCCGGCCATCATCCGGGGTGCGGGCGGTCAGGCCGACGATATCGTCAACGCCGGTCTTGGTTGCCTTGAAGGCAAGCTGGTCGCCAAGGCCGCCGAGCCAGAAGCTGACACCGTTCGCCGCCTCGACCAGCGTCACGTCATTCTCCATGACCGGGATTTGCCGCGCCTCAAGCGCCGCGCGGGTCGCCGGAGCGTTCACCCACCAATCATGATTGCCGAGGATGGCATAGGTGCCGAGCGGAGCCTGGAGCTCCTGCAGTGGCGCCGCCCAGCGGTCCATAGGGATCGGCCGCGCCCAGGCGCCGTGCAGGCCTTCAACGAAATCGCCGAGGAGAACGAAGATGTCGGGCTCGAGCGCATTGGCGAGCGCGACCATCTGCTCGATATGGCCCGCCGGCATCCACGGATCGCAGGCGTGAATGTCGGCAATGACGCCAATGCGGAGGATCTTGTTGGTATAGCGCCAGTCGGCGGGACTGACCCGGTAGGACACCACACGCGGTCCGATGCGCGGCTCGACGCCCACAGAGTAGCCCGACACCGAGAGCGGAACCGTTGCCCCCATGCCGTACAGGAATGTGCGCCGCGTGATCATGCGGCCCCTCTAGACCGCGAGCGTGTCGGCTCGGTGACGTCGCCCGATCAGGCATTCGCCTGCATCGGCGCAGTCTATTGCGTCAGTCGTCATTGCCTTGCGCGTCGCCGGATTTCTTGGCGCTGCGCTGTTCGGTCTTCTCAACGATGCGGGCCGCTTTGCCGCGGAGACCGCGGAGATAATACAGCTTGGCACGTCGTACCTTGCCGCGCCGCACGACGTCGATCGAATCAATTACCGGCGAGTAGATCGGGAAAACGCGCTCGACGCCCTCACCGTAGGAAATCTTCCGCACTGTGAAGTTTTCGTTGAGACCGCCACCGGCCCGGGCGATGCAGACGCCTTCATAGGCCTGGATGCGGGTGCGGGTGCCCTCGGTCACGCGGACGTTGACGCGAAGGGTATCGCCAGGCGCGAATTGGGGAACCGGGCGCTGCGCAGCGACCGCATCGGCCTGCTCTTTTTCAAGCTCGAGGATGACGTTCATGACGGTATTCCTGGTGGCGGGAACAGGTCAGCAGCGCCGTGACGGCTGAACCCAGGTTCCTGATCGCGATTGAACTTTGCCGGGTGATTACAGGAGCAAATGCGACTTGTCGATGGCCAAAGCGCTCGCGTCTTGTCGCGGGCGGGGCGGAAAGGGGTCATTCCTTGGCAAACAGGTCCGGACGGCGTTCCCGGGTCAAGTTCAAGGATTGCTGGCGCCGCCATTTGGCAATCTCGTCATGATTGCCCGACAGCAGCACCTCGGGGATGGGGCGGCCCTCGAAGGTCTGTGGCCGCGTATATTGCGAATACTCCAGGAGGTTGTCGCTGAAGCTCTCGGAATTGGCCAATTCGGCGTTGCCCATGACACCGGGCAGAAGCCGTACGACCGAATCGATGATTGCCAGCGCGGCGATCTCGCCGCCGGAAAGGACGTAGTCGCCGACAGAAATTTCGATCAGGCCGCGCGCTTCGATCACGCGTTCGTCGACGCCTTCGAAACGGCCGGCGATCAGCAGCACGCCGGACCCGGCGGCAAGCTCTTGCGCCATCTTCTGGTCGAACGGCCTGCCGCGCGGGCTCATCAGCAAGCGCGGCCTAGTGTCCTTCGGCGGCATAGCGGCGTCGATCGCTGCGGCCATGACGTCGGCGCGCAGGACCATGCCGGGGCCGCCGCCGGCGGGCGTGTCATCGACCGAGCGATGCCGGTCCGTGGCGTGGTCGCGGATGTCACGAACCTCGAGCGCCCAGCGGGCCTCCGACAGCGCCTTGCCGGCGAGGCTGAAGCCTAGCGGTCCGGGGAACATCTCCGGGAAAAGCGTGAGCACACTGGCAGTCCAGGGCGCCTGCGGTTCGCCGTTCAAGGCTGGTCCTCCGTGCCGTCATCGAGCAGGCCGGCCGGCGGATCGACGACGAGCCGGCCTGCCGCGATGTCGATTGTCGGCACGACCGCCTTGGTGAACGGCACGAGGACGGACGAACCGCCCGGCGCCGTGATCTCCAGGAGATCGCCGGCACCATGGTTTTCGACGGCCGTCACCATGCCCAGGGCCGTACCATCCGTTGTCTCAACCGAGAGACCGATCAGATCGGCGTGGTAGAAATCGTCCTCGCCGGTGTCCGGCAGGCTGCTTCGTGGTACGGAAAGCTCGATGCCGTTCAGCGCCTCGGCGGCGTTGCGGTCGCCGATGCCGGCGACGCTGACCACCAGCATGTCGTGCGATGTGCCGGCCGCGGGGCGGGCCGCGGTCAGCCGATAGGCATGACCGTCCGATCCGCTAAGCGGCGCATAGCCGGCGACGGCAAGCGGCGTTTCGGTGAAGCTGCGCAGGCGAATTTCGCCGCGGACGCCATGCGCCGCGCCGAAGCGGGCAAGGACGACTGCATCCTCTCCCGCCGGCAGCGCGGTTGCCTTAGCTGGCTGCGGCTTCCTCACCGGCCCCACCGGTTTCGCTCGGAGCAGGAGCCGGGGCGGGTGCAGCGGCGGCGGCCGATGCAGCAGCGGCGGCGTCCTCGCGCTCCTTGGCGCGTTCCTGGGCCTTCTTGCCTGGCAGCGCCTTCTTCGGGTTCGAGCGCTCGGGCCGCTTGCGGATACCGGCTGCGTCGAGGAAGCGCAGAACGCGGTCGGTCGGCTGGGCGCCGACGCCGAGCCAATGATTGACGCGGTCCGCATCCAGGGTGAGGCGTTCGGCCGAATCCTTCTCCACCAGCGGGTTGAACGTGCCGACCTTCTCGATGAAGCGGCCGTCGCGCGGGGCGCGGCTGTCGGTGACGACGATGCGGTAGTAGGGACGTTTCTTGGCGCCGGCTCTTGCCAGGCGAATCTTCAGGGGCATGGGGTTACCTTCTTTTGTCTGAGCTAAGTGTTTGTCTTAACGGTCATTTCTTCTTGCTGCCGGGCAGTCCGGGCAGGCGCGGGCCTGCGCCCATTCCGGGCAGGCCGCCAAGGCCGCCCATCGGCCCACCGGGCCGCGTGAGCTGGGCCAGCGATTCTTCGTCGATCTGAGGGACGCCGCCGCCCGGCATGCCACCGCCCAGGCCGCCCATCATGCGGCCGAGCATGCCGCCGCCACGGCCGCCCTTGCCGGCGGATTTCATCATGTCGGCCATCTGCCGGTGCATCTTGAGGAGCTTGTTGATCTCCTCGACGCGCGTACCGGAACCGGCGGCGATGCGGCGCTTGCGGCTGGCCTTGAGGAGGTCGGGCTTCTTCCGCTCCTGCGGTGTCATCGAGGAGATGATCGCGGTCTGGCGGGTGAAGATGGAATCATCGAGGCCGGCTGCGTCGATCTGCTTCTTCACCTTGCCGATGCCGGGGAGGAGCCCCATCACCCCGGACATGCCGCCGATCTTCTGCATCTGTTTCAACTGATCGGAGAGATCGTTGAGGTCGAAGGCGCCCTTCTGCATGCGCTTGGCAAGCTGCTGGGCGCGCTCGGCATCGATGTTCTCGGCCGCCTTCTCGACGAGACTGACAATGTCGCCCATGCCGAGGATGCGGTTGGCGATGCGGCTCGGCTGGAATTCCTCCAGCGCGTCGGCCTTCTCGCCGGTGCCGATGAACTTGATCGGCTTGCCGGTGACGGCGCGCATCGACAGGGCGGCGCCGCCGCGGCCGTCGCCGTCGACACGGGTGAGGACGATGCCGGAAATGCCGACGCGTTCGTCGAAGGAACGGGCGAGCTGCACGGCATCCTGGCCGGTGAGCGAGTCGGCAACCAGGAGAATCTCATGCGGCCGCGTCGCCCGCTTGATCTCCGCCATCTCGACCATCAGCGGTTCGTCGATGTGGGTGCGGCCGGCGGTGTCGAGCATGACGACGTCATAGCCGCCGAGACGGGCGGCATTGACGGCGCGCTCGGCGATCTGGGTCGGCGTCTGGCCGGGGACGATCGGCAGGGTGTCGATGTCGTTTTGCGTGCCGAGGACGCGAAGCTGCTCCTGAGCGGCGGGTCGGCGCGTGTCGAGCGAGGCCATCAGCACTTTGCGGCGGTCGCGATCGCGCAGGCGCCGGGCGATCTTCGCTGTGGTCGTTGTTTTGCCCGAGCCTTGCAGGCCGACCATCATGATCGCCAAGGGCGCCGGGGCATTGAGATCGAGGGGCACGGGATCCCTGCCCAGGGTGTCGACCAGTTCGTCATGGACGATCTTGACGACCATCTGGCCCGGGGTCACCGAGCGGACGACTTCCTGGCCGACGGCGCGCTCGCGCACCTTGTCGGTGAAGGAGCGGACGACATCGAGCGAAACGTCGGCTTCCAGCAGCGCGCGGCGCACTTCGCGGATCGCCTCGTTGACGTCGGCCTCGGACAGAGCGCCGCGGCCGCGAAGGCGATCGAATACCGCGCCGAGGCGGCTGGAAAGCGAATCGAACATTGCAGTCCTTCGTGTTCGTCGGGCGGATTTGCCTAAGCCGCAAATAGGTAAACGCGCCCGCGGGCGCAACGCGCTGGCGGACGTTGACCTCCGGGATCAAAGTCCCGGTCGGCGGCTCAAGCGAATTGCTTCGACGAGAGACGGCGCCACTAACGCCGTGGCGGGCAAAAAGTCAACGCGGGCTGGGTGCGGCGGGTGCAAGGGGCCTCTCGCGCAAGCCCCGGCTTTGGGGGTAAATGTCGCCGGGCGGGGGCATCCGAGAGGCACGAAAATGGTCATTCATGGAACGGATCGGCATTCGGCGCGGCGCGAGATGCTGGGTTTGGTGGTCGCCTTTGCCGTTGCGGCAATCAGTGCGACGGCGGCAAAGGCCCAGGTGGAAACACCGCCGCCGGGCAGCCCGGTACGGGCGGCGATCCTCGACGCAATGCGCGGTATCGCGGTCGCGGAGTTCGGCGGCCCGGTCGAGTTTGTCGTCAACGATATGCGGGTATTGGGCGAATGGGCCTTCGTCGTCGTGCATCCGCAGCGGCCGGGCGGCGGCGAGATTCCCTACACCTACACCCGGTATCAGGCGGCGCATGACGCCGGGGCGATGGACCAGGAAGCGATCGCGCTTCTGCGCGACACGCCGGCCGGCTGGCTCGTCTATCAATATGAATTCGGCGCGACCGACGTCGCCTGGCTCGACTGGATCGGCCGTTACCCAGCACCGGCTGAAGTGTTCCCCCCGACCGGCGGCTCGCCGAAATAGGCTGCGGGAAAGGCTTGGGCCGGAGCGAACTCCGGCCCAGATTCCGCGCGAGCTAGTTGTCGATCACGGCGGCGACGGCGTCGAGATTGGCGCTGACGGCGTCGAGATTGGACTGCGGCTGTGCGAACATGCCCATCAGCATCGCCTGCTGGTCGGTCGGAGCGCTGACAATCGCGTAGGAGAAGGTCACGGCCAGCATGACATTCGTCCATTGCGTGATGTCGGTGAAGCCGTATGTCGCCACGGCGGCGTTCAGCTGGCTCATTGCCGCTGCGACCGCACCGAGCCCGGCCATGGCCGCCATTGGATCGTCGGCACCGCCGACATTGTATTGGGCATCGAGCTGGTCGGTCAGCTCGATAACCGAGGGGTAGCTTTGCGCCCAGGCCAGGACCAGGTCCGAGGTGAGCGGGTAGGGTTCTCCCCCAAGGGTTGGCATGCCCGCGGGCAAGCCGGGTATCTGTGCCGTGGCCTGTGAGATCGAGAACACACCCATCGGTGCCGCCGCAATAAGGACAACTGTCCCCACCGTCCGCACAACGCGTCGCAAGGCATCAATCATGAAACCGGTCTCCTTGATGGCAGTCTTGTTACCCCGTCTCCTTGACGCATTTGTAGCATGCATTTGCGCGGCGCGAACCGGTTTCAAACGGAACCGGAGAAGGCCGCTCAGGCGTCAGGCGTGGCTGGGCGACCGCGACGCCATGGCCGGAACCGCTCGTTCCTTGCCGCCGGACGGCGCGAGTTCGCCGATCGGGACCGCGCCGGCGACCATATCGGCGATGGTGTAGCTGTCGAGGACATCAAAGAAGGCGTTGCGGGCGTTGGACAGCGCGCCGCCGAGGCCGCAGTGCGGCCCGATCGCGCAGACATGGCCGCGCTCGCTCATGCAGTCATTGAGTTCGATTGTGCCTTCGGCAGCACGGACGACCTCGCCCAAGGTGATCTTGTCGGCGCTGCGGCCGAGGCGAATGCCGCCATTGCGGCCGCGCAAGGTCTCGATCAGCCCCCGCTCAACCAAGACATGCATGATCTTGAACAGGTGCAGCTCGGAGATGCGATAGGCCTTGGCGATATCACGAATCCGGCTCGGCCCGGTTCGGTTGATCGCGCAATACATCAAGGTCTGAATTGAGTAGTTGGTCTGTTGAGTGAGCCGCATGCCGGCAACGCTCCGCGAAGCTATCTCAACATATGATAGGTTATTCGCACCGCCACGTCACCACTTCCGGGAAAAAAAGTTGAGGAAGGTGCTCCGGTTTAATTGCGCCGCTTTCTGCGCCTTGTGAGGCCTTGAACCAGTCCATAGGAGAAGGCGGCGACGATGTCGCCCACGCCGGTGGCGCCGGGGTGACCGTCGGTGAATTCATCGATTTCGGCACGCCTGTGCCGGCGTCCGCGGCTGAGGCCGCTGCGCGCCAGCAGCACCAGCAAAAGGGTGATGACGAGGGCGCCGCCGGCAACGATGAAGCTGGCCGCGATCGGGCCAAGCGGCGCGGCGATCGCCGAATAGATGCCGCCGATCGCAAAGCCGAGGGCGACGAGAAAGATGATGAAGGCCAATGTCCACATCGTCACGGCCATCACCACCCGTCCGACCTGGTCGCGGGCGAGATCGCCAAGGAGGCGGACAATGGCCGAACGCACCGGCTCCATCAGTGACGGATCCGGGCGACGAGGTAGCCAAGGCCGACGGCAACCAGAACGGATGTGAGCGGGTGGCGGGTAATCATGCCTTCGATTTCGTCGGCAGCCTCCTCGCCCTTCTTCCGGGCCTCGCCGGCCGTCAGGCGTAACTTGTCGGCGGCGTGATCAACCGCTTCCTTGGCGGAATGCAAGGCGGCATCCGCCTGATGCTTGCCCATCGCCTTCACCGTTTCGACCAGTTCCGCGAGATCATCGCGCAGCGATTTCATTTCCGCCTTGAGTTCGTCGGCGGCATCTTCCGGTTTCGTATTGGCCATCATTTTCCTCCAACGGCGCGGCGCTTCAACAGAAGCACTCTAGGGCTCATATGGTGACTGCCTTTGCGCTATGACAAATGCAGGCGTCGGCGGCGAATGTTGGCAGCTGCCTCAACCATCCAAATCCCCGCCGCCCTTCCTCTTGATCCCATTCAACAATCTGTTAGTTTGCCAAACGGTGATTCGAGCTGGCCGCGATTACGCGCCGTCCGCCACCGTATTTAATATCAAGGGGTTAAAAGCGAATCTATTTCAGGGGTGTAAGGCGTCCCAGGTCCTTTTGCAGCAAGTGGCGTTACCGGCCTTTTTTGCCAAGGCGCCCGCTAAGTTGCCAGGCCAACAGCTTTGATCTTCAATAAGCCGGCGACTTTCGCCGGCTTATTTCATTTCTGGGCGGCCGTCTGTGATCGCAAGAAAGGCTGACGGCGGATGCTCAAAGCGGTTCGTAAATTCCTAAGCGATATGGCCGGAATGGGCGAAGATAGCCCGGATGGCGTCGCCGACGAGAAACTCGCGGCGACGGCGCTGCTGATTTACATGAGCGGCATCGATGGCGAATTCGCTCCCGAGGAGAGCGCGAAGCTCAGGGAGCTGATCAAGAGCCGCTTCTCGATCGATACGGCCGACGCCGAGAAACTCATCGCCCAAGCCAAGGCAGCCGACCTCGAAGCGGTCGATCTGTTCAAATTCACCAGCGTGCTCAAGGCCAAGCTCGATGAGGCAGGTCGGGCCCGGATCGTCGAAATGATGTGGGAGATGGTCTTCGCCGATGGCCAAGTCCACGAGTTCGAGGACAACCTCGTTTGGCGCGTGGCCGAATTGCTTGGCGTGCCATCGCGCGAACGGATGCGTCTGAAACATCAGGTTCGCAAACGCAGCGATTTGGCATAGCGGTCCGCCGGGCCGGGCAATCTGCAAGGCCGCAACCGCGCAATGCCTTGCAGATTGCAAGAGCCGTCGGTTCGTCCGCTTGATCTGGTGTGATGGTTGGCTCGCGATGCCCAGATGTTGTGGTGCGAGCCTTGGCCGGCGGCTTGCCTTGTGCGTGCCAGGCTGATCTTTCGGTTGTGCGTGTTCAGCTCAGTCCGGGCGGGGAAGGCGAGGCCGCCGACCCCTGGCTTCGCGTTTTCCCCGCTCCGGGCTAACCATCGTCGTACGGAAGGCGATGGTGATGGATCAGGCAGACGTCAAATTCAGCGTTGGCGATGAAGAGGTCTCCGGGCTGTGGCAGCGGCCCGATGGGGCGATGGCCGCCCTGGTCGTCGCGCATGGGGCCGGCGCCGGAATGCGCCATCGGTTTCTTGGCGCTGTGGCGGCGGGCCTCGCCGAGCGGGCGATCGCCAGTTTGCGCTACCAATTCCCCTACATGGAGGCGAGCCGTGCCCGTCCCGACCCGCCGGGGCGGGCGACCATGGCGGTTCGCGCGGCGGTCGCTGAAGCGGAGCGGTTGGCGCCGGACCTGCCGCTTTTCGCCGGCGGCAAGTCCTTCGGTGGCCGGATGACATCGACGGCCGAGGCCGAGGCCCATTTGCCGGGCGTCGCCGGCCTCGTCTTTCTCGGCTTTCCGCTGCATCCGCCCGGGCGCCCCTCGACCGACCGGGCGGCCCATCTCGCAGGCGTCGCTGTGCCAATGCTCTTTTTGCAGGGAACGCGGGACGACTTTGCCGACAAGGCGCTGATCGCCGAGACATGCGGCAAGCTCGGAGGCCTCGCCCGGCTGCAATTCTTCGACGGCGCCGACCATTCGTTCCATGTGCTGAAATCGAGTGGCCGCTCGGACGGAGATGTGCTCGCCGATGTGCTCGATACTATCGCGGGCTGGATGGGCGCCCTTATCGCCGCTCAATAGGGCTGGAGCAGGCGCTCCAGGTAGTCGAGTTCCGGAATCGGCCGGTTGGTTTCGCCAAGCCGCTGGCGGATCGTATCGAGGATCTGGCGGGCTCTCTGCGCATCAATCTCATCCGGGACGGCGATGTTCTGGTCGCCATAGCGCTGACCCTCCGCGGGCGGCGTCCGGCCAGCCGGATCCTGCGGCCGATCGCCGGTGGGGCCTTGCGCCGCCTCTGTCTGCTGTTGCGCAAGCATGTTGGCGAAGTTCTGCATCTGCTGGATGGCTTCCGCCTGCGGGCCGGTCGCCAAACCGGGCTGGTTGTCGTCGATGCGATCGCCGGCGGTGCCCATATTCGTCTGCGCGTCCGGCAGTGTCCCGGCGTCGACGCCGTCGCCGATAAATTTCTCGATCAGTTGTTCGAGATCCGCTTCGAGCATGCGCTGATCGTGGGCCAGAGCATCGGCCTGCTCGGCCTGCTGCTCCTGCTGCTGGCGCAAATCGTCCATCATCTGTTGCGCCTCCTCCGCCGTCTTGGGCTGCGCAAGAGGAACGTTCTGATCCTGCTGTAGCTGAAAGGTGCGATCCATCAGCAACTGTTGCTGCTCCATCAGGAAGGTGAGATCGTCGATCGCGTCGGGGTCGACCGTACGGTCGCGGTTCTGCTGATCGGCGCCGCCATTGTTGCCGATCTGCAGGTTCTGCATCAGCTGCTGTAGCTGGTTGAGCAATTGTTGCGCCGCGGCGGCGTCGCCCGTCGCGGCAAATTGCTGGAGTTGGTTCAACATCGAATCCAGCTGCTGCTGCTGCATGATCCGCGTATCCTGTCCCGGCGGCTGTTGTGGGCTGTCGGTCTGGGCGGCCGCCTGCATGTAGTCCTGCATTGCCTGGCGCAGGTTCTCGGTCAGCGCTGCGATCTCGTCGGCGGGCGCGCCGCGGTCCAGCGCCTCCTGCAGTGCATCGGCCGCCGCCTGCAAAGCGCTTGCCGCGTCGGCGAGCGGGTCGCCTTCGATCGCTACGGCAATATCCCAGAGATAGTCGACAACGCCGCGCAGTGCGTCGTCACCATCGGCGTGAACGAGACGATAATATGCCGAACGCAGCGCCAGGTAGTCGCTGAGATGGAGGCTGGCCTCATTTGCAGCCGTCAGCCGATCGATGGCGGCGGCGGCGGCGCCCGCCTGGTAGGCATCGAGGGCCAGCGTCTGGCGGGCAGCAATGATCCCTTGAGCGACGGGGTTGGTGAAGGCGCGTGCCGGCAATGTGACGCGATAGCTTTCGCTGGTGCCGCGCTGGCCGAGCGCATCTTCAGCGACCAAGGTCATGTCGACATCGAGGCCAGCCCAGGGATGCTGCGTCAGGTCGCGAACCGTGACGGCGCTCCCAGCCTGCGCCGATGACAGGGGGATGGCGACACGGTAGTCCGGCGGGCCATAGAGCGGCCGCGATCCGGCAAGCAGCGTCGCGCGGCTGAAGGTGCCCCAGGCGGATGTGACGCCGTAATCATCGGTGAAGTCATAGGCGACCTGAAGGCCGCCGCCATTGGCGCGTCCCGGGCCGGCGGTGACGGTGATGGTCGGCGGAGCGTCGGGGGTTACCTGGAACGACCAGCCGGCGAGCTCGCGGCCATGATTGACGATCGCGACGCGGCCGTCGGCGTTGAGGTCGACGCGAAATTCACGCGGCCCGCCGGGAAGGCCGGGCGACTGCACAACTGCCGTGCTGCCGCCGCCCGATGCGACGAGATCGACACTCAGCGCGTCGGCGTTGCCGCCGGCAAGGCGGACAAACACCTCCGTGCCGATCGGCACCGCGACGACACCGCCTTCGTCGCGGACGGCGCCGGTGAGGAAGATGGAGGGCTGGCCGGTATAGGCGGGCGGCGCGGCCCAGGCGTCGATGCGCGCGGTCACGTCTTCGGCGGCATAGGCGGCACCGCCGCGAAACGCATCGGCGATGCGGTCAAACCAGCCGCCGCCGGCGGCGACGAAGGCGACCACGAGCAGCAGAAGCAGGAGGAAGCGGAAGCCGTACGGATCGCGGCGCGGCAAGCCGGGCGATGGGAGGCCGGTGCGCAGTGCGCCGAACTCGGCGACAAGGCGGGCGCGATGCGCCTGCCAGATCGTCTCGGTGCGCGGATCGCCGGAGCCCGCCGCGAGGCTGTCGAAGAAGCTGGTCGCCGGACGGTTCGGCAGGGCGCTAGCCTGTTCAAGCCGAGCGAAGGCGGCCGCGCGGCTCGGCTGGCGCACGCCGATCAAGGGCAGCAGCGACAGCAAGGCCGCGGCGGCGAACACGACCAGCAGCGCCACATGCAGCCAATCTGGCACAGCCAGCCAAAGGCCAAACCATGAGACGAGGGCGAAGAGGCCGGCGATCATGAGAACCGGGACAAGGCGCGGCCACAGAATCTCCCAAAGCAGGATCAGCCGCGTACGGCCGATGGCGCGCGCAATCCGGCGCAGAATCGCCGTTTCGCTGTCGGCGGTCTCGCTTTCTCCAGTCACTTCGCGGTGCGTCTTGTCGGCCATCGCGCCCTTGTCCGGGCCGCCTCCCCAGGCCAGCGGGAGCCTAACAGGCCTTCCGCGCGCCGACGAGCCCTTCGATGGCGCTGATCAGGGGGTGGCGATCAAAGGCGCGTGCAGACATCGATGCCAGCGACGCAGAATCCGCCCGTTCAGTTGGCTTGATTAGCGGGAGCCTCAACGCTGGCGTTTACCGGCGGCAGGGGCGGACCGCGGCGGCCGCAGGCCGACAAGACAAGGCACGCCGCGAGCATGGCGACGAAGCCAATACGGGCGAGGCTGGGATTGGTGCGGGTCATCGGCAGGCTCCGTGGTGCGGGCGGCGTGGGCGCAGTGTAGCGCATATGGCGCCCAAATCACGTCCCCAGCTTGGCGAGCCACGCTTCGGCAGCGCGCCGCACATTGGCGGGCGCCGTGCCGCCGAAGGAGGTGCGGCTGGCGACGGATTTGTCGACGCCCAGCACGTCGAACACCGCATCGGTGATGCGCGCTTCAATCGCCTGCATGGCTTCGAGCGGCAGAGCCTCCAAGCCGACGCCCTGCTTCTCGGCCTCGGCGACGATACGGCCGGTGATGTGATGCGCCTCGCGGAACGGGATGTTGAGGACGCGCACGAGCCAGTCGGCGAGATCCGTCGCGGTGGAGAAGCCGGATGAGGCCGCGGCCCGCATCGCCTCGGCGTCGGGCGTCAGGTCGGCGATCATGCCGGTCATGGCGTGGAGGCAGAGCGACAGCGTTTCGAGCGCGGCAAAGGTCTGCTCTTTGTCCTCCTGCATGTCCTTCTGATAGGCGAGCGGCAGGCCCTTCAGCACGATCATCATGGCGTTGAGCGCGCCGATGATGCGGCCGCTCTTGGCCCGGACGAGTTCGGCCGCATCGGGGTTGCGCTTCTGCGGCATGATCGAGGAGCCGGTGGTGAAGGCGTCCGACAGGCGCACGAAGCCGAACTGCGCCGACGACCAAATGACGATTTCCTCGCCGAGCCGGGAGAGGTGGATGGCGCACAGGCTTGCGGCTGCCAGCGTCTCGACGACGAAATCGCGGTCGGAGACGGCGTCGAGGGAATTGGCGGCCGGCTGGTCGAAACCGAGCGCTTCGGCGGTCGCGGCGCGGTCGATCGGAAAGGACGTGCCCGCGAGCGCTGCAGCGCCCAGCGGCGATTCGTTGAGGCGCTTGCGGGCATCGGCAAAGCGGCCGCGGTCGCGGGCCAGCATCTCGACATAGGCGAGCAAATGATGGCCGAAGGTGACCGGCTGCGCCGTCTGTAGGTGGGTGAAGCCGGGCATCACCATGTCGGCGGTTTCAAACGCGCGCCGCGCCAGCGCCAGCTGCAGGCCGGCAATCTCGCCGTTGATCTGGTCGATGGCGTCGCGCACCCAAAGCCGAAGGTCGGTGGCGACCTGATCGTTGCGCGAGCGGCCGGTATGCAGCCGCCCGGCAGCCGGTCCGATCAGTTCGGCGAGCCGGTTCTCGACATTGAGATGGATGTCCTCCAAGGCACGCGAAAAGTTGAAGCTGCCTGCTTCGATTTCACTCAGGATCTGCTCTAGACCCTTGCTGATCTTTTCGGCATCGTCCGCCGCGATGATGCCTTGGCCGGCAAGCATCTGCGCATGCGCCTGACTGGCGCGGATATCCTGACGGAAGAGCTTGCGGTCGAAGTCGATGGAAGCGTTGATCTCCTCCATCATCGCCGCCGTGGCGCCGGTGAACCGACCTCCCCACATGGTGTTGGTCATGGATAGGGTCTCCGGAGGGACCGTACGAATTGGCTGAAGCGAACCGTATACGGCGAAATCGGTGGAGGTTGGGCGCGGTCGCCGCGCTCGGCATCGTTGCCGTGGCCATATACGTGACCCTCGACGCGCAAAGCAACATTGCCAATGCGGCCTGCGCCGGGACGGGCGAAAAGGCGGCGAGCCTCGGCCAGTATTCGGTCGGGCAACTGGCGGCCTTCCGGGTGACGACGGACTCCTCCTCGATGAGCGACGTCCGTTTCCAGACGCCCGATGGCGAGTCGCTTTCGATCGCCGACTTCGCCGGCAAGACGGTGCTCCTCAACATCTGGGCGACCTGGTGCCCGCCTTGCCGCGAGGAGATGCCGGCCCTCAATCAGCTGGAGAGCGCACTGGGTGGCGACAGCTTCGCGGTCGTTCCGGTCTCGCTCGATACGACCAACACGCCTGCCGGGCCGGAGCAATTCTACGCCGACTACGCCCTCGACCACCTCACCCTCTATGTCGACCCGACCGCGCGCATGATCGACGATCTGCGCCGGCTCGGCATCACGGCAGGCTTCCCAACGACGATCCTGATCGCGCCGAATGGCTGCACGATGGGCGTGATCCAAGGCCCGGCGGATTGGGCCGGACCCGATGCGCAAGCGTTAATGGACGCAGCGCTGGCGCAGTGAGCTAGCGGGTCGGGACGGGCGTGTCGCCGTGATAGTCGTAAAAGCCACGGCCGCTCTTGCGGCCCAGCCAGCCGGCTTCGACATATTTCACCAGCAAGGGGCAGGGCCGGTATTTGCTGTCGGCGAGGCCGTCATAAAGCGCCTGCATCACCGCCAGGCAGGTATCGAGGCCGACGAAGTCGGCGAGCTGCAATGGCCCCATCGGATGATGCGCGCCGAGACGCATGGCCATATCGATCGCCTCGACCGAGCCGACGCCCTCATGCAGGGCGTAGATGCCCTCATTGATCATCGGCATGAGGATGCGGTTGACGATGAAGGCCGGGAAATCCTCGGTAACGGCGAAATTCTTGCCGAGTTGGGTGACGAAGCCCTTGGCCGCCTCGAAGGTCTGGTTGCCCGTGGCGATGCCACGAATGATCTCGACCAGCTCCATGACGGGAACCGGGTTCATGAAATGGATGCCGAGGAAGCGGTCGGGCCGGTCTGTCGCGGCGGCAAGGCGCGTGATCGACAGGGTCGACGAGTTGGTGGCGATGATCGCGTCGGGGCCGAGCAGAGGGCAGACCGCCGCATAGGCGGCGCGCTTGACGTCCTCGTCTTCGGTCACCGTCTCGATAATGAGATCGGCGTCGGCCAATAGGCGCAGATCGGTGCCGGTCTTGATGTGGGCGAGGGCACTGGCGCGCTCCTCGTCCGAGATGCGTCCCGAGGTCGCCTGCCGCGCCATGTTGGCCGCGACGGCGGCGAGGCCTACTTCCAGCGGCGCCTCGGCAATGTCGGTGAGCGCCACGTCAAAGCCGGCAAGGGCGCACACATGGGCGATGCCGGCGCCCATCTGCCCTGCACCCACGACGCCTATCTTGGCGATCGAAACAGCCATTTCCGGGAAGCGATCCAATCAATCAGCTTCAGCGGTCATCGCGAGCGGCGCGTGTGTTGTCAAGGGTTTGGCGCGGCATCGGGGCTAACGATGTTTGCCCGGCTCCCATAGGACATCCCCCGCTCCGCGGCCGTTGCTCCAGCGCGCCATGACGAAGAGGAGATCGGACAGGCGGTTGAGATAGCGCCCGGCGGCGGGGTTGACGGCTTCTCCCGGCGCCTCGGCCAGGCCGACCAGCGTCCGCTCGGCGCGCCTTGTCAGCGTCCTGGCGAAGTGAAGGTTGGCGGCGAGCGGCGTCCCCCCGGGCAGCACGAAGGACCGAAGCGGTTCAAGCTCGTCATTGATCTCGTCGATCTCCGCCTCGAGCCGAAGCACCTGATCGTCCGATATGCGGAGCGCCGCCTTGCCCTTGCCGCTCTCGCTGCCGATGGTGGCGAGATCGGCGCCGAGGTCGAACAGATCGTTCTGGATGCGGGCGAGCGTCGCATCGGTGGAAGGCGTGGCGCCGGCGTGGAGTCGCACCAAGCCGATCGCGGCGTTGACTTCGTCGACCGTGCCGATTGCTTCAATGCGGATATCGGCCTTCGACCGCCGCTCAATGCCGACCAGGCCCGTCGTGCCGTTGTCGCCGGTGCGGGTGTAAATCTTGTTGAGCGCCACCATTGGCTAGCCGGGCGAGCCGCCATTGCGTGTGGAAAAGTAGAGAATAGCCATGACGATGATGATGGCGATCAGTTGCAGGATGACGCGCGCCCGCATCAGCTTCTGCGACAGGTTCGGCGAACCGCCTCGGGCCAGGTTGAACAGTCCGGCAAGCAGGACCAGCACCACCAGGCCGACGGCCACATAGCTGAGAATGGTCAAGAACGACACGACGGTCTCCTCAATGTGGCTTTCATATAGTCCGGCAAAACCGCTGTGACCATCACCTCCGCGGAGGCGAGGCGAAGGTGGACTTCGGCTGGCCGATTGATCAGGATCAGTGTCGCGGGCTGACCGGCGCGGCTCATGGAGTGACACTGCCAGTGGCAGCGATTGCCGGACCTTCCCAATCCAGCGGTATCGGTCGCTGCTGTTGCATCATGAGAGCGCCGTTCGCTGCGGTATGGTGTCAGGTTTCTTAAGCCCGGTTTGGTGCAATTGGCCCGATGACGACGAAGGACCCCGAAGCGGCTGATTTCAAACGCGGCACCTATTGGGCCGGGATCAAGCGTTTCGTGCGCCGCACCTATCGTGTTCCCGGTGTTCGCCGCGCCGTCCGCGTTATCGCCATTACCGGCGGGCGGCTCTACCGGGACGACGGCTGGGCGATGGCCAGCCATCTGACCCTGTCGGCGCTGATGGCGCTGTTCCCGTTCCTGATCTTCGTCGCGGCGATCGCGAGCATGTTCGGCGACAAGGGACTGGCCACCGACGCCTCGCAATATCTCTTCGACACCGTTCCCGCCAACATCGCCGGTCCGATCGCCGATGAAGTCGCCAAGGTTCTCGCCGGACCGAGTCCGGGTGTCCTGACGGTCTCCATTCTTGTGACCTTCTATCTTGCCTCCAATGGTGTCGAGGCAGTTCGTGCAGCGCTCAAGCGGGCCTATGGGTCGTCGACGTCGCGGTCGTTCTGGTTCATCCGCCTGCAGAGCGCCGGCTTCGTCATCATCGGCGCGCTGGCCTGTCTGGCACTTGCCCTTCTGGGCGTGCTCGGACCGTTGATCTGGGAAGTCTTGCAGCGCTGGTTCCCCGATCTCGCCAGCTTCAACGATAAGGCGCAGCTGTTCCGCTATGTCATTGTCGGTTCGCTGTTGGCCGCGGCGCTGACGGCGTCGCATCTGTGGCTGCCGGGTACCGGAAACTGGCGCGAACTGCGGATCTGGCCCGGCATCGTCGCGACTCTCCTCCTGTGGTGGGCGGCAACATCGATCTTCGCGGCCTACCTCAAGGGGTTCGCCAATTACTACTCAACCTATGCCGGCCTGACCGGCATCGTCACCGCGCTCTTCTATCTCTACATCATGTCGCTGATCCTCATCTTCGGCGCCGAACTCAACGCCGCAATCGCGCGCACGAATCCGCGGGCTATGCGCCGGCGGAAAGAGAAGAAGATGGCGCGCGAGGAAAAGAAGGAGACGCGGCGGACGGGTCGGATGCCGGTGAAGCCGGCGGCGAACGACGACTAGCGCCTCAATCCGGCGCCAGGCCGACAAGGTCCCTGATGTCCGCGACGGTCAGCCCGCGCTGCCGCAGGGACGAAATGCCGGTGTCCCGATCGGACTTGGCGAGCTTGCGGCCGGTTTCGTCGCGGATCAGCCGATGGTGGCAATAGACGGGATGTGGCAGGCCGAGCAGCACCTGCAGCAGGCGGTGCACGGCGGTTGCGCTGGCAAGGTCAAGCCCGCGAACGACATGCGTTGCATGCTGGGCGGCGTCGTCGACAACGACGGCGAGATGGTAGCTGGCGGGGATCTCCCGCCCGGCCAACAGCACGTCACCCCAGGACGAGGGGTTGGCGGCGACTTCGTCCACACTGTTCGGATCGTCGGACGGGAAGGCGCGCCAGCTCAGCGGCCCGACCGCGCGCATGGCGGCCTCCATATCGAGGCGCATGGCATAGGGCTCGCCCTCCGCGATCCTTTCCTCGGCGTCGGCCGGGTCGATATCGCGGTCATCGCCGGGATAGAGCGGAGAGCCGTCCGGGTCGCGCGGCCAGGGATCGCCGAGCCGTTCATGCGCCGCGACAAGTCGGGCGACTTCGGCGCGGCTCATGAAGGCAGGATAGGCTAGGCCGATCTCGCGCAAGCGATTGAGAGCAGCGGAATATTCGGCGATGTGCTCCGATTGCCGCCGCACCGGCTCCGCGAAGTCGAGGCCAAGCCAGCGGCAGTCCTCGATGATCGCCGCCTCAAATTCCGGTCTGCAGCGGTCGCCGTCGATATTGTCGATACGCAGCAGGAATCTGCCGCCGGTCCGCCCTGCCAGATCGGCGTTGAGCAGCGCGGAATAGGCGTGGCCGAGATGCAGCAGTCCGTTGGGGCTGGGCGCGAAACGGAAGATGGGCTGGCTCAAAATCAGGTTGCTCCTCGGCGCCACCGGGTGCAGTCACAGCCGATCCGGGACACTATGGTCAAGCCGCCCGCCATGCGCGTCATCGAAACCGAAGCCGATATCGAAGAAGGCCTTGCCTACCTCGCAGCCGCCGATGCGCGGCTCAAGCCTGTGATCGCCGCTGCCGGCAAGGTGCCGGTCAGGCGGCGCGAGGCGGGTTTCGAGGGGCTGCTGCATATCATCGTCAGCCAACAGCTTTCGGCGGCGAGCGCCAATGCGATCTGGCGGCGGGTTGAAGCGGGGCTTCCAGGTCTTTCGCCCGCGGTCATAACCGGATCGTCCGACGAAGCGCTGCGTGCGGCGGGTCTGTCGGCACCGAAGATCCGGACGATGCGCGCCGCCGCCGAGGCCTGCCTCGCTGGGCTCGATATTGACGGCATGGCCGAACGGCCAGCGGAAGAGGCGCATGCGGCGCTGACGGCGATCAAGGGCATCGGCCCGTGGACCGCGGACATCTACCTGTTGTTCTGCCTCGGCCATGCCGATGTGTTCCCGGTTGGCGACCTTGCGCTCCGTCTGGCGGTTGCCGACGCGCTTGGCCTTCCCCAAGAGCCGACGCAGAACGAACTCGCCGAGATCGTGGCGCCATGGACGCCCTGGCGCGGCGTCGCCGCCTGTCTGTTCTGGGCGTATTATCATGTGTTGGCCCAGCGGCGGCGCGATGCCGCGAAGGCCGCCAAGGGGCGGAAGTCCGCGGCGACGGCCGGCTAGGCGATGTCCTCCCAAGCCAATCTCGACGGCCCGTTTCTGGCGCCGGCATCCGGCGGCCCGGCGAAGCAATTGGTCGTGCTTGTTCATGGCTATGGCGCCGACGGCAATGATCTCATGCCGCTCGCCTCGGTCTGGCAGCGCGTTCTACCCGAGGCGGCGTTCACTGCTCCCAATGGGCCGGAGCAGTGCGCCTCTTTCCCAATCGGGCGACAGTGGTTTCCCTTGGCGCTGGGGGACCGGTCGGGGATCGCGGCCGGCCTTGCCGCCGCAGCGCCGGTGCTCGATGCCTTTCTCGACGCCCGGCTCGCCCGGCTCGGCCTCGACAACAAGTCGCTGGCGCTAGTCGGTTTCAGCCAGGGCGCAATGCTGGCGCTGCATGTCGGATTGCGGCGACCAGGGCCCATTGCTGGCATAGTCTCGTTTTCCGGACTGCTCGGCGTTCCGCCGGAGCCGCGCGACACGCCTTTTCCGCCGGTCTTGTTGGCGCATGGCAGCGAGGATCAGCTCGTCCCTTCGGCGGCTCTGCCTGCAGCGGAACGGCAGTTGATCGCGGCGGGCGTCGGCGTTGAAGTCCTGCTTCGCCCGGGCCTTGGCCACGGAATCGATGATACCGAAATGGCGCTCGGAGCGCGTTTCCTGGTCTCGGCCTTCGCCCAATGACGCCGGCAGGCCGCAGACAGTCGGGCTAACGGAGGCGCTTCACAAGGACGACACAGAGCATATAGACTATGCCTGTGATTGGATTTGCTTCTAGCCAAGGTTCCCAGCGGAGCGAGGCTTGAATATCGCCGTATCCCAGGGCGCCAATCCGGCGCTTGTGCTGAACGCCGACTATCGGCCGCTCAGCTATTACCCGCTCTCGCTGTGGTCGTGGCAGGACACGATCAAGGCGGTGTTCCTCGACCGTGTAAACATCGTTTCCGAATATGATCTGGCGATCCGCAGCCCATCGTTGACGATGCGGTTGCCGAGCGTGGTGTCGCTGAAGACCTTCGTCAAACCGAGCCGCAACCCGGCCTTCACCCGGTTCAACGTCTTTCTGCGCGATCGCTTCGAATGCCAATATTGCGGCCTGCGCGAGGACCTTACCTTCGATCACCTCGTGCCGCGCTCGCGCGGGGGCCTCACGACCTGGGACAATGTCGTGACGGCGTGTTCGGCCTGCAATCTGAGAAAAGGCGGAATGTCGGCGAAACGCGCCGGCATGTGGCCGGCGCAACATCCCTATCAGCCGTCGATCGCCGATTTGCACCGCAACGGCCGGCTATTCCCGCCCAACTATCTGCACGTGAGCTGGCTCGATTATCTGTACTGGGATACCGAGCTCGACCCCTAGGCGGGGCGGCGCGCCGGGAGCAGGGCGCCGAGCAGCGCCAAACCGGCAATTATGGTTGAGCTCACCGCATTCCAGCCGGCAAAGGACAGGCCCCAGCCGCCAGGGAAGCGCCAGGTGGCGTCGGTGCAGCTGACGACCCGGTGTCCTTCCTGGAGGGCGCCGAGGAGGTTGCCGCCGCCGCCAAGCGCGACCGGTGTGAGATCGCCGGAGCAAGCCGGCGGACCCGGCCACCAGCGGTACTCGACGCCGACATGGTAGACGCCCTTGTAGATGCTCCAGATGAACACGCCTGCAAGAATCAGCAGGAGGATGCGCGTCAGCGTCGTCCGGCCCGTCATCACGGCAAACACCGCCAGCACGGCGATCGGGACGCCAACATAATAGGGAATGCGCTCGCCGAGGCAGAGATGGCAGGGCGTATAGCCGCCGATCAACTCAAAGCCCCAGGCGCCGAGGATTGTCGCCAGGGACAAAAGGAAGGCGCCCCAGGTGAGGACCGTGCGGGTTTCGATGCTGCCGAACATGGGGGGTGTCAGGGCGCGGTCAGAAGACATAGCGAATGAGTACGAAGCCACCGATTAGGAGGACGACAAAGATGGTGAAAACGAGGCTGAGCCTGCGTTCGATGAAATCCCGGATCGGCGGGCCGAAAAAATAGAGAAGCGCGGCAACAATCCCGAACCTCAAGCCTCGAGCGACGATACTGGCAATCAGGAATACCGGCAATGAAAGGCCAACCGAACCGGCCGCGATTGTGATCACTTTGTAGGGAAAGGGCGTGATGCCGGCGATGAGGACGATCCAGGCGCCCTGATCGTGGAACCAGGTCTGGAAGGTCGCGAACTGCTCGCCATAACCGTAGAAATTGATGAGCGGCTGGGCGATGGCGTTGAACAGAAAGACACCGATCGCGTAGCCGAACAGGCCGCCGATCACCGACGAGACGGTTGCGATGAGGGCGAACCACCACGCCTTCGCCCGGTCGGCGAGAACCATCGGGATCAAGACGATGTCGGGCGGGATGGGGAAGAACGAGCTTTCGGCGAAGGCAACGCCGGCGAGGGCGGGAACCGCGTAGGGCCCGCTCGCAAGCGCCATCGTGCCGTTGTAAAGCCGTCGCAGCATCAGGACTTCTAGCGGCCTCCGCCTTGCCGGTCCATTAAGGCGTCAAGCTTGTTGACCGCAAACGGCGGCTTCCTATAGTCCGCGCCGGTTGCCCCTGTGGCGGAATTGGTAGACGCGACAGACTCAAAATCTGTTTCTCGCAAGGGAGTGCCCGTTCGATTCGGGCCAGGGGCACCAAAGCTGCTGCGGCGAATCGACTGCGCGCTTTGAGAACATGGCCGGCCGCGCAGTTGGTGCGCGGCAGGCGAGGATGGCTGCACAATCGGAATCAGGGCCTGCCGCGGCGGGCTGCGGCGAAGCGCTGCCTCACGCGAAGCCGGGGAAGAAGTCGGTGCGGATGTGGCGGCGGGGGACGCCCATTTCGCGGAGCAGTTCCTCGTAGCGCGTGACCATGCGGCGCGGCCCGGAGATATAGAAGATCCGCTCAAGATAGTCGGGCATCTGGTCGTGGATGAGGCGCCAATTGATGAGGCCGCGGCGGACGCCGGGCGGCGGGGTCTCTTCACTCGCCAGCGTGTAGATGGTCCGCAGGCCAATCTCCCGTTCAGCCCGGGCGAAGATGTCGGTGTAGGCGATGTCTTCGGCCTTTTCGTTGGCATAGAAGAGTACGATCGGCCGCGCTTCGCCTTCGTCCATCAGGCCCTGGATCATGCTGCGGAAGGGCGTCACGCCGATGCCGCCGGCGATGAAGGCGAGTTTGGTCGACTGGCGGCGCGGCAGGGTGAAGCTGCCATCGGCCGGCGAAGCCAGCATCTCGTCGCCGGGCTTCAGCTTGGCCAGCGCCTGTTTGAAGGTGCTGGGCTCGGGATAGAATTTCACCCCGAGCACGACCTGGCGCTCGGTTGGCGCCGAGGCGATGGTGAAGTAGCGGCGGTTGCCGCGGCTGTCCGAATGGCGCGTCGGCAGCGTCGTCTCGACATATTGCCCGGCCTGGAACGCCAGCTGGCGGTCGGCGGTGAAGACGAAATCATAGACGCCATTGGCGACCTTGCGGATGTTCTCCAGGCGCAGCAGCGCCCGGCCTTTCGGATTGAGCAGGAAGGCGAGGATGTTGCCGGCGATCAGCGCGAGTTCCGGCGTGATGATGACCGTGCCGAAATGGATGGCCGGCGAGAAGAGCAGGCCGACAAAGGCGGCGTAGAGAATCCGCTTCCAGCGTCCCGCCGGCATGGTCAGCGGTTCGGTGATCATGACGAAGGCGAAGAACAGGAAGGCCGTGTATTCGACCGTCTGGGACAGGCCCGCCCAATATTGGTCGGGCGTCGAGGTCAGCAGCGTCGTGCCGAGGACAACGGCGCCGAAGGACAGCACGATGTCCCAGCGGCCGAGCTTGTGGACGAGCAGGAGGCCGCCGATCAGGACGAAGGGCAGGAGTTGCAGGTTGCCGCCGACCCACCAGCTGGCCGGCTGGTTGATGAGGAGGCCGAGGGCGACGCCCAGCGCCGCCGGATTGAAGATGTGCCGCCGGTTGATCGCGAGGATGTATTTCGAGGCGATCGCCCAGACCGACATGAAGACGACGCCGCCGAGCGCGGGCAGGTCGTCCGGGGTCACGGGATTGAGGATCAGCGCCAGAATGAGGGCGGTGATGTAGACCGATTCCTTGTTGCTGGCCGTCCGGTAGGCCCAAGCGAAGACGAGGTTCGTCAGCCAGCAGACGCCGAGGATCAGCACGGTGGTGAAGACCAGTGCCAGCGGATCATAGGGAAGCTGGCCGAGGAAGCAGAAGACCAGCGCCGCCACGAGCAAGACGATGAGATAGTAGAGGACGAGCCGATACATGGTGACCCGGTCGAGGACGCGGTCGATGAGGGCGATCATGGCGATGTGTACCGTTCGAAGTGGCTGGTTTCTGTGCCGATGCCGTCGCGGCTGATGGCGTAGCCTTCGACGCCCGGGGTCTGATCGATGAAGTAGATTCCGTCGGGCCCCATGGCGAAGGCGATCGTGGCGAACAGGTCGGCGGCGTAGATGTCCGGGCCGACCACGGTCAGGCTGACGATGTCGTCGAGCGCCCGACTGGGATTATGCGGATCGTAGATGTGGTTGCCGCGGACATAGCTGCCCGAGGTCGCGATGGCGCCGCCATGCGGATAGACGATTTTGACCATCGCGCCGGCATCGAAGGGGTTCACGATCCCGGCGCTCCACTCGGCGCCCGTGGCATCCTTGCCGCTGGTCTGGACGTCGCCGCCGGCGTCGACGAAGAAATTACCGTAGCCGAAGTCGCGCAGTTGATCGGCAACGCGGCGGATGGCCCAGCCCTTCACCAGGCCTGAGGGATCGATGCTTCCATCCGGGCGGCGAATGTCGAAATAGCCATGCGAGCGGATTCGCGTGTCTTCCGCCAGAGCGAAGACCTCGCGCATGTCGTCGCTATAGGCGTCTTCAGCGATCTCGCCACGATTGATGCGCGAGATTTCGCTGTCGGCGCGGTAGGTGCTGAAGCGCGCGTCGATAGCGGCAAAGGTGGCGAAGGCCGCCTCGACATCGGCAGCGGATGATGCAGGATCGGCGATCGCGATCGTCACCGGCATCCCCATCATGAACCGCGTTTCGCGCATCAGGTATGGGCTGCGTTGAGGGCCGAGGCGAGCGAGGTGCGGAAGGCGCGGATCGTCAGTGTCGCCCCGGAATAGAAGGAGACGGTGGCGTTCTGGTTCTGAATCACCTGGCTGCGGAGGCGCGGCAGAACATAGTCGCTGATCTGCTGCGAGCGGCGGGTATGGTTGGGGTAATCCAGGACGTTGACGGCCGTCACGCGTCCGCCGCTGACCACCAGTTGCACCTGCACCTGGCCATAAACGGCGTAGACCGAGGGTCCGTTATAGGTGCCGTCGGCATATTGGCCCGTGGCTGCGGCCGGCGTGGCGACGGTGGCCGCAACGGGGGTTGGCGCAGGAGCCGCAGCCGGGGCCGGGGCGGCGGCCGGAGGGGTGGTGGTCGTGGCGACGGCCGTGGCCGGCGCCGTCCCCACAACGGCGGCGCGCGCCGGCGGGGTGAAGGCTCCGTCGTCGTCCTCTTCACCGCGCAGCGGTACGATCAGGCTGCCGGCAAGCGTCGTGCGCCGCTCGTCGTCATCGCCTCCAGGCACCGGGATGGGCGTGGTCGGAATGGCGGTGGCGGCGACCTGTTCAGGCTGGGCGGCGGCGGCCTCTTCAGGCCGGGTGGCGGAGGCGGTCTGCTGCCCGCCGGAAAGTGCCGGGTCTAAATCGTGGCCGAGGACGTAGCCAGCGGAGGCAACAATGACTGCGGTTGAGAGAAGAAAACGTCGCATGGCTATTTGATGCCAAGCCGACCTTACGCGGACCTGACAGCGACATTAAAGTTCCGCAATCTTTGGAATGGCTTGGGAGGGAGCGCCGGCTTCCCGCGCGAAATAAGGGGCGAAGCGGCAGCGCTAGAGGGTCAGATAGGGGATCGCGAAGAAGGCGCTGAGGGCGACCGTCGCCGACACAAAAATCACGAACCGAAAAGCAAGCTGACGCATCGACGAACCCCTGTGGCGCCTCGTTCCTAGCCAAGCTTGATGATTAAAACTCGCTCCTTTCGTGACGGCTCACAGGGCAAAGCGCGAAATAAGGCCGGTGGTGCAAGCGTGCCACACAAGGCGGCGCGCGCGGCGGGTTAGTCCGCGGCGTCCGGCGCGTCTTCGAACTCAGGGCTGGTCGGCGTCGCGTCGAACTGCAGCCGGTGCAGCCGCGCATAGGCGCCATCGGCGGCGAGGAGCTGCCGGTGGGTGCCTTCTTCGACAATGTCGCCGTCGAAGAAGACAAGGATCTTGTCGGCGCTGCGCACCGTCGAGAGGCGGTGGGCGATGATGATGGTCGTCCGCCCGCGCTTCAGCCGGTCGAACGCCGCCTGCACCTTGGTCTCCGATTCGGAATCGAGGGCCGAGGTTGCCTCGTCGAGAAGCACGATCGGCGCGTCGCGCAGGAGGGCGCGGGCTATGGCGATCCGCTGGCGC
Organism: uncultured Alphaproteobacteria bacterium; assembly: GCA_963732865.1. Taxonomy (GTDB): domain Bacteria; phylum Pseudomonadota; class Alphaproteobacteria; order Rhizobiales; family Kaistiaceae; genus JADLGL01. The sequence goes on from CAVTBC010000004.1 coordinate 370,505, forward strand.
TGGCCGCCGGACAGCTCGCCGCCCTGTTCCCCCAGTTCGGTGTCGTAGCCAGCCGGCAGGGCGCGGATGAAATCGTCCGCCATGGCGTCGCGCGCCGCCTGCTCAACCTCGGCATCGCCAGCATCGAGGCGGCCATAGCGGATATTCTCCCGCACCGAGCCGGTAAAAAGGCGGACATCCTGACCGACCATGGCGACCTGACTGCGCAGGGCGTGCGTATCGAGGCCGGCAATATCCTTGCCGTCGATGGTGATGCGCCCGCTCAGCGGTTCGTAGAAGCGCTCGATCAGCGAGATTACAGTGCTCTTGCCGACGCCGGAGGGGCCGACGAGGGCCGTGGTCTTGCCCGCCTCGGCGAGGAAGGAGAGGCCTTCAAAAAGCGGCTCCTCGGGGCGATAGCGGAAGGCGACGTTTTCGAATGCCACGTCGCCGCGCGAGACGCGGAAGGTGCGGTCGCCGGGGTGAAGCGGTGCCGATGGCGTGTCGAGCAATTCGTAGATCAGCCTGATGCCGACGACCTTGCCGGCGAGCTGGACGTTGAAGCGGGCGAGCCGCGCCGCCGGCTCATAGGCCAGCAGCATCGCGGTGACGAAGGCGATGAACGAACCGGGGCTGGCGCCATTGTGGACGACCGAATAGCCGGTCCACAGCAGGATGCCGGCGACGGCGACGCCGCCAAGCGCCTCCATGATCGGCGTTGTCCGAGCGCTCATGGTGGCCACCCGGTTGGCGCGCAGCTCGGTTTCGACGATCGCATCCTGCATGCGCTCGCGCATGATGCCCTCCAGGTTGAAGGCGCGCACAATGCGAATTCCGAGCGCCGTTTCCTGCAGGAGCGAGCTGAGCCGGCCGATCAGGCGGAACTCGCTGTCGGCAGCCTGTCGCGTGCGTTTGATCAGCCGCGTCACGGACAGGATCGCGATCGGCCCGACGACGAAGACCACCAGCGACATCAGCGGGCTCTGCCAGATCATCACGCCGACCAGCACGATCAGGGTCAGAAGATCGCGGACCATGACATTGGCGATGCGTTCCAGCGCCTCGCGCGCCGCGAGCGTGTGGTGCGAGATACGGGCGACGAGTTCGGCCGAGTGCGTGCGGCCCAGGGCGCTGATGTCGAGCGCCAGGATCTTGTCATAGATACGCCGCTGCAGCCGGCCGACGACGGCGTTGCCGATCCGCGCCAGATTGACCAGCGCGTAATAATTGGACAGGCCGCGAAGAATGAAGAGGCCGCCCATGGCGAGCGGGATCAGCACCAGCAGCGTGCTGTCGCCCTGCAGGAAGATGCCGTCGACAACGTCGCGCATGAGCCATGCGGAGGCGCCCGTCGTCGCCGCGAAAACGGCCATGGCGGCGAAGGCGACGAAATAGCGGCCGACGAAATCGCGGGCATTCTCGGCGAGAAGCCGGCGGACCAATGCGAGGTCGCCGCCCTCCAGCCGCGACAGAAACGGCAAGCGCAAAGCCATGCGGAACTATCCGGCCCGGTTGAAAATCTCGGCTGGCTTATAGGCCAATTCGGCCCTGCTGTCCGCCCGCTCAGGCGGGCAGCCGGTGTTCCACCAGCTGAACCCAGTAGGACGAACCGAGCGGGATGATTTCGTCGTTGAAATCAAAGCGTGGGCTGTGCAGGCCGGCGCTGTCGCCATTGCCAACGAAGATGAATGCGCCCGGGCGCGCTTCCAGCATGAAGGAGAAATCCTCAGCGCCCATGATCGGCGGCGTATCGGCATCGACGCGGTCGGTCCCGGCCAGCTCGCCCGCCACCTTGGCGGCAATCATGGTCTGCTCGGCATGATTGACGGTGACGGGATATTTCCGCTTGAAGGCAATTTCCGCCGAGGCGCCGAAGGCGGCCGCGATGCTGGTCGCAATCGCCGTAATCCGTTCCTGCACCAGATCGCGGGTTTCCGGACGCAGCGCGCGGGCGGTGCCGGCGACGCGCGCGGTGTCGGCGATGACGTTGGAAGTCGTCCCGGCATGGACCTGGGTCACCGAAACCACAGCCGAATCGAGGGGGTCGACATTCCGCGACACCACTGACTGCAGCGCCTGAACCATCGCCGCCGCGACGATGATAGGGTCGATCGTGGCGTTGGGCTGGGCGGCATGGCCGCCGCGGCCGGTGATCTCGATGTCGAAATCGTCGGTCGAGGCCAGCAGCGGGCCGGGCCGGATGGCGAAATGCCCGACCGGAATGCCTGGCATATTGTGCATGCCATAGACCTCGTCGATGGCGAAGCGCTCCATCAGCCCGTCATCGATCATCGCCTTGCCACCGGCGCCGCCTTCTTCGGCGGGCTGGAAGATGACCACCGCCGTACCGCGGAAACGGCGCGTCTCGGCAAGATAGCGCGCCGCGCCGAGCAGCATGGCGGTGTGGCCGTCATGGCCGCAGGCATGCATCAGGCCCGGATTCTGCGAGGCATAGGGAAGGCCGGTCGCCTCGGTGATCGGAAGCGCGTCCATATCGGCGCGCAGGCCAATGACCGGGCCATCGCCGGAGCCGCGGATGACGCCCACGACGCCGGTGCGGCCGATGCCGGTGACGACTTCATCAACGGCAAATTCACGCAGCTTCTCGGCAATCATGCCGGCGGTGCGGTGGACGTCATAAAGCAGCTCGGGGTGGCGGTGTATGTCTTGTCGCCACGCGGTGATGTCCGGGTGGAATTCGGCGATTCGGTTGACGATCGGCATGATTGATTGTCCGTGATTTCGGTCAGCCTATACGAGGCCGGCCCGGGCCTCCAGCGAAGCCAGCATGCTCAGGAGCTGTTAGCCAAGACGGCCTTTTGGCGCATTGGCACCTTTATTTGGTGATGGAGTCAGCTAATGTCCCGGAAATTTCCAACGATCTGAGGTGATTTTATGCGCGTGATCGCAAGACTTGCAGCTCTCGCCACCCTGCCGCTCCTGGCAGGCTGCTTCGACGCAAACATCTCATTGACCGCGCAACCGGACGGGACGGCGTCGGTGGTTGCCGAAATCGCCTTGGCGCCGCCCGAGCAGATGCTGGCGTTGATGTTCCCGCCGGATACCTTGGCGGCCTTGCCGGCCGAGCAGAAGGACGCCCTGGTGGCGCAGCTGGCGGATCAACTGCAGGCCGATTATTGCGCTCCGAATGATGCCGACGTTCCGGAGGGCGTCACGGTGACCGTCGATACCAACACCCGCGACGACGGCTACATGGTTTGCCGCGAGACGATGACGGGTCCGATTGCCACCGTTGCGGAAGCGACGGCGGCCGGCGCCCTCGAAGGCGGTACGCAAGGCCTTCAATTGACGCTGACCGATGATGGCAACGGCACCTACACCTTCCACGTTCTGATCCCGGCCGCCGGCGACGCCAGCGCGGCGGCTGCCTTGGGGGACGATACGGCGGCAATGATGGCGGCGGCTCTGGACGGTCACTTCATCACTTGGTCGGTGACGGCGCCGAGAATCATCGACACCACCGGTGACCTGAACGGCAATACCGCGACCTACACGGTCCCGGCTGGCGCCGTTCTGGGCCAGGCGACCGACGCCTACGAATTCACAGTCCACTTCTCGCTCTAGTCGCGGCAATCAGAAAAGGATCGTCCGCAGATGAAACATATCGCCCGGATCGGTGCGCTCGCGCTATTGCCCTTCCTTACCGGCTGCTTCGACTTCGAGCAGACCATCTCGGTCGCATCCAATGGTACCGTTACGCTTGTCACCGAGGTCGCCATCGAAACGGATATGATGGCGATGGCATTCCAAGGCGCGGACACGCAGAACGACTTCTGCCCGACCGAAGGGGACGCCGCGGACCTGCCGCCGACCTTCACCATGACGACCGAGCAGTTTGTCCGCGACGCCGACACGGTGTGCCGGATCACGGCGATCGGCCCGATCACAGACCTCACGGCGGCAATGGAAGCTGGCGTTCTCACACCCGGCGGCGGTGATGAAGGTGCCCCCGAGATGACCCTCGTGGACGAAGGCAACGGCATCTACACCTACACGGTGCATATCAGCAGCCAGGGTGGCGGCGAGGACATGACCGCGGATGAGCAGGCGATGATGGCCATGATGGGGCCGCTCTTCGAAGGCCGGTTCCTGACCTGGACCGTGACCGCGCCCCGGATTCTCAGCGTCAATGACGATTCGGAGTACGTCACCCGCGATGGCAACACGGTCACGCTCACCGTTCCGGCGCTCGAAATGATTACCGGACAGGGGATCGACTACGATCTCAATTTGCGTTTCGGGCTGTAGATCGCTCCACCATCGGCATTGCGCGGCCAAGCGGCGCGCAGTGCCGGTCGTGGTTGCGGAGAACGAACACGCTGGCTATCAATGCCAGCCTCGGCCGTTAGGCCGCGCCGCACTAGCTCAGCTGGTAGAGCATCGCATTCGTAATGTGCCGGTCGGCGCCTGTTAGTCGTTGGCACTCAGTGAGTTAGCAATCTGCTTGCCAGACTAGTAGGGGATTAGTAGGGCATAGACTTCTGGTTGGCCGCACTAGCTCAGCTGGTAGAGCATCGCATTCGTAATGCGGAGGTCGCTGGTTCGAATCCGGCGTGCGGCACCATTCATAGCCATACCGGCGCGGGGCTTTCAGCCGAGATTGCCACGAATTCCCTGGCACCGTCTCGTATTACGATCGCGCCGACCGGGCACTACAGGCCAAACAAAACTACTTCAAGGCGGAAGAACATCAGCTCTTGATCGCCGCGTCCCTCTCAGCCCGCATTCGCTCGATCGATTTGTGAATTTGGTCGTATGCTGGATAGAAGGCATCCCGAGCTTCCATGAAGATTTTTGCGGCCTGTATGGTGAATTGGCCAGCGCCGTTTTAGCAGCCACGGCCGCAGATGGTGTGAACGGGGAAGAACGAGGCTAACCAGATCTCGACATGCTCAAAGAAAGTCAGGTCATCTACATCGCAAACTGAGAAACTGCCCATCAGGAGATCCATGGGTGGGCTTGGCGATTACGCTGGTCAGCGATGGACAGTGAGTGCCAAAATTTGAGCGAAAGTCATAAAGCTGATGAACGTGCCTTTCCGACGGGTCTTCGTCTAAGGAAGCGAAACAGTCTTGCGGAACAGAGATCTGTCTCGGCTATCTGTTGAGATAGATTTCGACGTTCCTAACGTCTTCTGAAATCCGGGCCACGTCACGTGTGGTTTCTGCGACCATGCGCAGAAGCGCCGTCGCGCCGCCCAACTTCTTGTCCAGTGACAAGAAGAATGCCTCCATGTGAAACTCGAGTATCGCCTGCCACATCAGCAGGGCGAGTGTCATGTTTTGTGCGGCGGTATCCTTGGCATGGTCGAAGACCGCTGCGTGGATGAATTGCTTGCAAACGTTGTATGGTGTTCACGAGCTTCCAGGTCGTGTCCTGCTCGCGTCGGAATTCTCGGATGTTGTTTGTCCTCCGATCAAACAAGGCATCCAACTCGGGAGAGTGAGTGGAGACCGGCATTGCCTAGCTTCTTCCGAGTATTGGGCGGGGCAAAATCATGACTACTGCCGAGTCCGTGGCCACACCACGTTCCTCAATTTCAGCTTCGTTCCGCACTCGTCCTGACTTGTCACATGCCTTTGATCTATCGGCCGTAGAAATCAAGCGGCTCGACGTCACTGAGCGTCGGGCCAAATGCTGCACGCCAAGGAGGCCATTGCGTTGCCGCGGGTCTCGATCTCAGTTTCGTCCCAGTCCGGTTTAGTGACGAAGTCCTTGGTCATCATCAAAACGGACTGGTCCTCGAATTCTTTGCGCTTTGTATCAAAGAACTCGTTGCTTACGCGGCTGTTGAAAGACTGGGTCACAAGGGTGAGATTGCCAATCGTGTGCTTGAGCCGATCCCGCTTTGCGATCTGACCGGCTGGGCTGTCATCCTCGGCAAATTGAAGCAGCGCCTCTATAAAATCCGAATCAGACGGGCTCAGTCCATTCCTCATCGGCCAATGTGTTCGCCAAGAATCGGGCATTATGTGCTCAACGGACAGGTTGTCCGGCAGGCTTTGGGTTTCCTGAAACTTGCCCCTCTTCTTTCGCTCAATTCCTGTCAGCAGCGCGCGCGTCTTCATGGACCCGAGCGCTCTGTAGATAGGTGCGCTTTCCAATGAACGGCGGAACTCGTCGTCATGCGGGAAACGGCCGCTCTCAGATTTCTGATCTAGGAAGAACCGTTGGAGCGCATTTTCGCTCCAACCTGCGCGGTCGAGTGCCGCAATAGCGGCAAGAAACAGGTTGTTGTAGTTTTTGTTTGTCAGGCCGCAAACCGCTCGTCGAACGATGAACGAAAGCAGGAAGTCCAGAGACGCCCCCTTTTCGGAATCGGACAAGTCTGAGGCCCACAGGCGGAGAACGAGCGGATTGGCCGTGGTGACGTCCCAAAGCCGGAGGCGTCGCGAGAACTCCGCCAACGCGGATCCAGATTCGCCTGCAAGGAACTCGCGGTAGATGGCGCCGTAGGTTTCAAGTTCTTCAAGCTCTGCTTCGACGCTGCGGTAGCGCGGCATCGTGCTGTTTTTGGGGGGTCTCAAGAAGGCCTTGTACTCGGAGAAAAGCTTGGACAGGGTAATTTCCCCCGCGATCTTTCCGGCAATGAAGTTGGCAACGAAGAACTCGATGCGCTGCTTCTTGTAGCGACCCTGCTTCTCCATCTCCGACCAGAACGGGTCGTCAAAGGGCTTCCAGTGTTTGGAAAAGAGTGCCTCGGATCTTTCTGGACCGAGCGCCGCATCAGCCCTCTGGAAGATGTTATTCCGGATCAGATCAGCGGCCAGGAGCGGTTCGCCGCGATCGTTGAGTGTCTCGAAGATGACCTGCGCATCGTCGCCTTCCTCGAGTACAATTTCAACGACCTTGAACTCCTCGAGAAGCGACTGCCAGATTGCGTCAAGCTTCAGTTCGAGAGGGATCGAGCTCGTCCGTCAGGGTGGTGTCGTCCTCGTTGTCCGGCGTTTCCTCCAAGTCGGAGTGCAGGTCGTCCGTATCTACCGAATGCCGAATCCGATCGTAGAAGTACCCATAGGCTCCAATCAAATTCGGCACGCTGCTATAGTCGGCAACTTGGTCTCGCTTGGGGTTCTTGTACCAGAAAGCGCCGTACTTCTTTCGCAAGACAGAGCAATTCTCCGACGAGACAATGTCGATGAAGATGTCGCGGTCGCCCCGCGTCGGCCAGATCTTGTATATCTCGACCTCAGGCTGCTCCATGAGGTGAGGGTCGCTGTTCATCACGAAGCGAAGGATGTTTGAGGCTGCGGTTTCGTGGCCAAGGTGCTGAGCGTAGTGCCGTGCCGCAGTTAGGAAAATTTGGATTGTCGTCAACCGCTGTTGTCCGTCGACGACTTGGAACGACGGCACCTGCTTGACGCTCGGCTTGGCTCGGCTCTCCAGGACCACGGCGCCGAGGAAGTGTGAGAAGCGCCGCTCGCGGCCAGCTAGGCGCTCAATCGCCTTTGTGCGGATGTCCTGCCAAAACGGCTCCCACTGTTTCGTCTTAGTCCATACATACCGCCTCTGGTAGATCGGCACGCAATAGCGATTGCGGTTCTGCAGGAGCGTTCCGATTTCAACTGGTCCAGCTTTCATGGTCCGTCCTATCCTGGTGGATCGCCGCTAGGTGCTCAATACAATAGGTTTGTCGGTGTTGCGGTTGAACCTGAGGCAACCGAAATCGCTTGCTACTTGGCTCATGGAGTCGGCCTCGCCGGCGCGTATTAGAAGGGCGACCGGTCAATTGGTCTGGGCAAATTCTGTCGCCGAAAGCGGGAGCGCGCCGCTCCGGTGCGGTCCGGCCCCGTGAATAATAGAACTGATCTATTCAAACAACGGGCGGATGGTTCACACTCTTCCATTGGGGCGGAGAGAAAATGCAAAAAACGTTTCCTGGGCTAGAATAGAGGATGAGGCATCCATCCTTGACGTCCGCAGTTAGGCTGCCGCCACTCGACTTAAACAAACTTCCGTCTGCCAAATATACCTCGAATGAGGAGGTCAAATCAGCTGTCGAATTTTGATCGTCGGCCATAATATACATCCTCTTGTCCGGCTAGAAAGTGTAACTCCAAACGAGTCCCCATTTTTAATATCATGCCGGGCGAGTCAGCAACTGGGGTCAACGAGTTGGCGCGAGGGCTCTCCTACCAATTTAAGTCGTTGTTGATCGACGTCTGCACGCTCTGCCCATTTCCGGAGCGACAAAGCCACGGCGCCATTCGTCATAGTAGCGATATCGCCCACGAAAGTGGTCTTTATAGCCGGGGACAGATCGGCACCGGATGTTGGGGCCATGCGGAAAGAGGATGAACGAGCCGGCCGGTGTAAATCGCGGCCCGTTGGTGGAAGATGCGAGTTTGGAACGATTGCCGCGGAATCGCACGTCGGCATTGGAGGGTGTGCCGAGCCGCCGGTCGTCGTCACCATGCTAGAAGCAGAGAAGCCGTAGCTGGACGAGAGGCGCACCAATATGTTCGGGTCCTTCTTCCTCGCAAATAGGGTGAGCAGTTGGCTATTCGAAATGGGATGGAGCCCACAAACCATTCCTTTGGACAGGCAGATCTTTCTGAAGCTAAGCGACGCACTTAAGGCCAATGGTTATGGTCCCGAGCGTGCGGCGCGACTTTGGGACAGAGTGTTCAGAGGCGACAGCGCAGCAACGAAGGAACTTCGAGTAAATACGGGCGCTTTTGGAATCGTATCGATTTCTGAGGATGGTGACTGGCGTTAGGCCAGCCAGAAACAAACTAGCCCACTACCCGTCCTCCGGTGTCGCCCACGATAGGCGCAGCCGATCATTGCGCGGGAGCGCACTCGCATGGAAACCAGCGTCATCATCTGGGACTTGGAGACCGCGCCCGATCTCCAGGCGACGGCACGTGTCCGCGGGATGGTCGGAAGTGCGGATGAAGAGGTCCGTGCGGAGCTCGGGGACAAGTTCCCAAAGCTGATCCTTCACAAGATCGCCTGCATCGGCGCGCTCGTCGCCGCGCGAGATCCGAACGGCTGGCGTATCTCGGCGTTGGGTGCGCCTCATATTGGCGAACGTTCGGAGGGAGAGCTAATCCGGGATTTCACAGGTCGGATCGCTCAATTGAGGCCGCAACTTGTTACCTTTAACGGTGGCAGCTTCGACCTGCCGGTTTTGCGCTATCGCGCACTTGTGAATCGCGTTGCCGCGCAAGGCCTTTACGCCCGCCCCTATTTCCACCGCTACACCGACGACGCCGTCGACCTCTGTGATGTCCTCGGTTCATTTCAGAGCCAGGCCAAGGTCAAGCTCGACGAGTTGGCGAAAGCGATGGGCTTTGCTGGAAAGCCGGACGAGGTCGACGGCTCCAAGGTCGAGGAAATGGTCGCCGCCGGTCGGCTCGACGACGTTGCGCGATATTGCGAAAGCGACGTTTTGAATACCTACCGGATATGGTGAATTCATGAGGGGAGCGCTGAGCCAGGATGAACTCGATTGGAACGAAGCCAGTGCCGAAGCATTCGTCGCGTCCCGTTAGCCATTTTTCACCCTCCGGGCGGCCGCTCTCCTGACAGTCGCGGGACTTATCCTCGTCATGAGTAGCCTCACCAAAGTCGCCCTCGGCGCGAAAAAATGCTTGAGAAACCAAAGGTGTGAAGACGCCGGGACGTTAGCATATCGGCTCTGCAAACCGTGACTAGGTGCCGCGGATTCACGAACGCGACCGGCCATACGTGACGTCATTGCCTTCGCTCGCCTGTGCGCCGCCAAGCCCCTCAAATCAAAGAGTCATCCAGCGGCCTTGAGGCCCTGAACGGGTTGCGCGCCGGTCCATGTGTCAGCCACGGGTCTGTTGACCGGCGCAGGCGGCCTCAAGGTGTCAGCGGCGCATTTACTGTGTCGCTGCTCCAACGGTTGACGAACGTCGGTTGAAGTTTGGCCAGAGTGTCGGGCAAGCGCGGCGTTTCGCTGGTGATGCCCAGGAAAGTGGCAGCGCGAGTAGCTCCGACATAGAGGAACTTTTCGAACAGGTCCGGATGCCGTTCGGCGAGGCGATCAATCCCTACGAAGAAGACGGCCTCGAACTCTAGTCCCTTGATATGTTCTACCGCGAAGACCCGAACCTCTGCATCGTTGCCGCGTACGAGTTCGCGCGGGCATGCAGCACATTTGATGTTGTAGGCAGACAGCGCGACGTCAAGGAAGTTAGCCACGGGCTCAACTTGGGCCTCATCCGAAACCAAAACCGCGATCGACGGAAGGGTTCCAAGGAGCCTTTCTATTTCAGCAATTCTATCGGCCAACCAATCCACTGTCTCTGCCTGGGATGCCCCTATCAGAAGTGTAGGTGGGAATCCTTCATTGTCAGTTCCTTCAGGCAGTTCAGCCACAGTTGTGCCACCAGAAAACTCTACGATTTTCTCGCCAAGTCGTTTAGCTGACGGCTGTGCCGATAGCTAACAAGAATCTCTTCAGTTCTAAGGTTCGGAGCTACCCACCTAAGGTCGTCTGTCGAGCGGCTTCCCCAAGCTGTTATCCGTTGATTGAAATCTCCGCAAACCAATAACGAGTTCGTGGATGGGTCGGCCAGTTGCGCCATGCAAGCCAACTGAATTGGGGAGAAATCGGTCGCCTCGTCGACCAGAATTTGAGTGCGGAAGAGCGAGCGGACCGTATCCACGGTGGATGACCGGAACCGGTCCTGAATGTCCTCCAGTCCGCGATCGTCAACCAATGCTTTGCCAGCGAGCAAAAGCCCCAACAATATCGCGTCTATTTCCAGGGGGTTCAGGTCGCCGGGATCAAAGGTTGCATCCGAGTACCATTTGCCTTCAGCCCGGCGCTGCCTTCTGAACCGTCGGTATCGTAGTGGCATACGACCAAGATAGCGTTCTGCAGGACCTCCGAACCGGCGGAGGGACGCAACAGTCAAAAGTTGGTCACCAACCGAGCGGCTCTGCTGTTCCGGCAATGATCTTGAACCTAGCCATTCTAGGATCTTCCCGCTGCGGCTCTTCTTGCGGATGCTCCTTTGGGACACTTTCGCGAGCGCCTGAACGCGAACCGCCCGGATATACGCATCAAAGGCCCCTTCCCGATCGGCGAGCGGGGTCGGAGCCTCTTCCTCCTCTTCTTCATCCAATTCGTCGGTGTCGTCCTCGCTTGCGGCTTCGACCTCGAGTGACCTAACAAATTGGAGGAGTTCATCGAGGAGTTGTTCGTCGGCCTTAAGCTGGGCTACGAAAGATAGTCGCAGCGCTTTGTTCACTTCGTCGCGAAGTCTGCGCGTCGCGCTGACGACCTGATCTGCGAGCCCTTGGAGAGCATCCAAGCGGTCGAACTCTAGAGCGCCACTCCGCTCGATAACGTTTAGCAGCAGGTCTCCGAGTTCCGGCTATGTCTCTCTTTGAATGCCCCGCCAGGCGACGAGCATGAAATGACAAGTCCGACCAATAGTCTTCAGACTGAAACCCGTTGAAGTCGTCAAACCATTCGGTCTGATGTTGGATCGCGTGGTCAGAAAGGTTATCTAACTCCGCTCTCATCGAGGCGCCACGCCGCCTAGCAGAACGAAGAATACCGAAGCTCTCCCTTGCTAGTTCTCGACGATAGTCGTCCCAAGTCTTAATTCTCGTGTCCGGAGCTGGTAGGTTCTCCCTTGCGAAAGCTTCCTTGACATACTGTCTAAGAAGCTCGGTCGGAGTAAACATTAGCCAACTTGTCGAAAGGCCGGCCAGACCGGCTACGCTTTTCTCCACGAGACGTTTCTCACGTCTCGAAAGTATTTCGTCGCTTGCGTCGGTCTTAAGCCCGAGCCTCTTGATCAAAGTGGTTGTCTTGCCGGTGCCGGGCGGTCCGAGAATGGCCACCTGAGTGTCTATTGGCAGACGGAAAATGGCGTCCTGATATTCATCAAGTAACGGACGATCGCGCAAAGCGATCTTGTCGATGATTTTATGCGGTCGACCTGAGAGGACATTTTGAGTTCCTTCGATCCTGCGCGAATATCTGCTCCAGAATATCTTCTTCACCATCAGCGACGGAGGCGTCCCGCAGAAGCGCCCGCAGTGAGACGATGGTAATCGGCGCCGCGCTTGGCGTTTCGATCACGGAGTTCCACAGAGTTCCATTCGCCGGCCCTTATCGGGTTGAGGGCTGCTCGTTCCGCCAACTTGAATACGAGTTCGCCGGAAGGCGTTGAGACTTCGAGTTCCTCGCCTGTCCTGATCGCGGCCAAACGTCCCATTGGCGAGCGATAGCTTATGAGGAGTGGACCTCCGGCAACCGGCCTCGGAGTTGCCGCGCGCGATACAAACGCGATCCTGACTCGGCCAGCTTCGTCGATGATCAAAAGTCGTGCAATTGCGGGCTCGGTCGTCAGCCCGCGCAACTCTCGACGACGTTCTTGGGTTACAGTGTGGAGGCCGCGAACCGCGCGCTCGCCGGTCATCGTATTGATCACGGCAAATGCGTTCGGAGACGGCATGTACTGGTCGTCCAGCTCGGACTGCGCCGCGGATGCGGTAGCCTCGAAATGGTTGAGCGTGCCACGCGCCAGTTCGAGGAGGTGCTCTCCTCGTTGTGTACCTTCATCAAGGGCTGAAGAAGGAGTTGGGTCAGCGGTGGTTTGAGGCACTTTGATATCCTTGAAGGACCTGGATTGATCGCTACTGTTGTATCCGGTGATGGGAATACGCGTCTATCGCGCCCGCAGGCCTGACCTAACTCCGGACCAACTCCATACGAGATCGCTCGAGTCGGCGTAGCGCCAGGGGACATTCTAGTAGCGGATTAGTAGGGCAGGAGTGGCAAAGCCGCGCCAAGACCGTCCAAGCCGCTGCCAGTTGGCTCGCCGACAAATGTTCAGCAGCACCAGCGAGTTATCCAAGTCCCTCCAACGTCGGGTGGGCATATCTAAGGCCCTGACAAATCGCCCGTTCGCCAATTCGTAATGCGGAGGTCGCTGGTTCGAATCCGGCGTGCGGCACCATTCTCATCAGCCGCTTGGCTGCACCCATGCCTTGGCTTCCCGGGTTCGTGATTGGGAGGCAGGCTGGAAGCCAATACCCTCAGTATGCGGAATTCCAACCCGCTGGGTCCAACCCCTCCGACCACTTTCAGAACGGGATGACAATGAATTCACTGATGTATGAGGCTTCCGTGCCTGTCTTCGACCGGATGTTGGCAGCGCTCGACAAGATACTCGACAAGGCCGTTGCACATGCGAGGGCGAACAACATCGAACCGGAGACCCTGTTGGAGGCGCGCCTGTTCCCGGACATGTATCCCTTCACGAACCAAGTCCAGATCGCGACGGATCACGCAAAGGGCGCTTCGGCCCGACTGGCGGGAGTTGAGGTGCCGTCGGTCGAGGACAATGAGAAGTCTTTTGCGGAACTCAAGGAACGGATCGCCTGGACGCTGGACTTCATCAGAGGCATCGATCCAGCGAGTTTTGTCGGGTCGGAAACAAGGATGGTCACACTGATGCGACGGTCGGGACCGCTGACACTGGAGGGCGGCAACTACTTGTTTCATCGGGCGCTGCCGAACTTCTATTTTCATGTGACGACTGCCTATGGGCTGCTCCGGCACGCTGGTGTTGAGATCGGCAAGAGCGACTTCCTCGGAACGGCCTAACGGGGCGGAGAATTAGATTGTTTGGGCGCTGCGGCTTGGTCCGTTGCTCCCTTGCTGCGCAGCAGCTTCGGCCGCGTGACCTTGATGCGGGTTCGCGCGGCCGGGTTAGTGGAGAGGAGTCCCATGTCGACTCCCCAGCCAAACACCGACGCAAGTGTTGCTGCGTCGGCGGGTACACTGGGTTGGTACACAATCCCGCCGTGGCGCTTGGAAAAGCCCAAAGATATCATAGTCTAACAGAGATTGGACTCCGATCCGGCGTGCGGCACCAATATCTGTGCAGCTTCGGAATCGGTTTTGTCGCTGGTGGCGTGCTGACCGCCCGGCGCAGCCGGTCGCGTGGTTGCGTCGGCACTCGCGCCCGGCGCATGGCAGCGCCAAAATGGATCGGGAGGTGGACCGGCGTTGTCTCCGTTGGCGTGGAGCCGCGGACCCACCTCCCGAGCAGTACGAGGCTGAGGGCGCCGTTTCCGCAAGGAGGGACACGAAGCGAGACGCCACCCTTGTCCCAGCGCGAGCGCTTCGACGCCTCCTCGCCGGTCCGGGCAAGTGTTCCTACGCCCCGCGGTTCGCTCGCGTCATGACCCATATGGGTTTGCGGCACGCGCCCTTAATCGTTGCTGGCGCGTTGGAGGACGGTGACCCGTCTGGGTCATGACACGGGTGGAAGTACCGTGCAGGGCTGATCCCGAGTGTTGGGAGAACGGCGAAGAAATCCGAACCTCACTCGCATTTGAAAAGACAAGACGATCCTGGATCACAGGATCGGAGGAGAGGAAATGATCAAGAGAATTTCGCTGAAAGCGACCGCCTCGGCGGTTGCGCTGACGGCTGGCTGTGGCATGGCAACAACCGCCTTTGCCAACCAGGACGTTATGGATCACATCGCCGCCGGTGATGTCGTTACGCCGAACATCACCTATAACGGCCACAACTTCTCATCGTTCGACCAGATCAACCTCAGCAACGTTGCCGATCTGACCGTTGCCTGGACGATGCAGCTTGGCGTTCTCGACCAGTATGAGGCATCGCCTCTCGTGGTCGGCAACACCATGTACATCGTCTCGCCGGTGAACCAGTCGGAAGGCTCGGGTCAGGCGCCGAACGAAGTGCTGGCGCTCGACCTCAACAACAACGGCAACATCCTGTGGGAGTTCCGCCCGGACGTTGACCGCGAGCATGGCCTTCAGGCCTGCTGCGGCGCCCAGACCCGTGGTCTGCAATACGCCGAAGGCAACATCTACTACCACACCATCGACGGTCAGGTTTTCGCCCTTGACGGGCAGACCGGCGAGGCGCTGTGGCGGTCGATCGGCGCTGACGTCACCATCCGCGAGCATACGCCGGGCAACGGCATCGTCATCGGTGACCTCTACATCATCGGCATCGAGGGTGGTGAGTTAGGCGTCCGCGGCCATGTCTCGGCCTTCGACATCCACACCGGCCAGACCCAGTGGGTCATGTACAATATGGGTCCGGACAACGAAGTCGGCATCGGCCCGCGCTTCAACCCGTATTACGCTGACGACAAGAAGGGCTCGCTCTCCACGTGGTATGGCGATTCCTGGCGTCGTGGCGGCGGCACCGTTTGGGGCTACTTCACCTACGATCCGACCAGCAACCAGTTCTTCTATTCGACCGGCAACTGCGGTCCGTGGAACCCGGACTATCGCCGCGAATGGGGTGTGATTGATCTCGATGCCAACAACGGCATCCAGAGCTACAAGAATAACTGGTGCGCCTCCATGATGTCCCGTGACGCCACCACCGGTGAGCTGATCTGGGCCTACAACATGTCGCCCCAGGAATCATGGGACTATGACGAGCCGCTGAACACGCCGCTGGTCGATGTCGACATGAACGGTGACGGCTCGGTCGAGCACACCGCCATGAAGGCAGCCCGTCAAGGCTGGTTCTATGTCTGGGATCGGTCCAACGGCCAGCTCCTCAACGACCCGTGGCCGTTCGTCTACACGAACTTCATGACGGGCGTGGATCCAACAACCGGTCGTCCGAGCTACAACCTCGAGACCCTCGAGTTCACCAATGCCGCTGACCGTGCCAACTACACCACCGGTCAGGACATCTTCACGGCCGACCTGCGTGCCGACCCGGACTTCACCGGCACCGAAGTCTATGTCTGCCCGTTCATTCAGGCCCGTAACTGGCAGAACGAATCCTATTCTGACCAGACTGGTCTCTACTACGTCTCGACGACCAATGGCTGCGGCGGTCTGCGTGCCACCGAGGGCGAGTATGTCGCCGGCGAGGGCTATGTCCTTCAGGCGTTCAACCCGCTCGGCCCGATCCTGGGTCCGTTCGACCTCAACGGCAATCCGACCACCGTGCTGGGACAGCTCCAGGCGCTTGATCCGGTAGCCGGCGAAGCCCGCTGGGCGATCAACTTCGGCGACACTGGCGGCGGCATCCTGTCGCCCGGCAACAACGTGCCGGTGTTCTCGACGGCTGGCGGTCTGGTCTTCCAGGGCGGCAACCACGACGGCGCGATGCACGCCTACAATGCCGAGACCGGCGCTCCGGTCTGGTCGTTCCCGACGGGCTCGCAGTTCAACCAGTCGGCGATTTCCTACATGCATGATGGCAAGCAGTACATCGCCATCATCGCGTCCGGCGCCAACACCGGTCAGGTCAACGCCAACGATGCGGCAGGCGACGCAGATCGCTATCGCCGGGCGGGCTCGACGCTGTTCGTGTTCGCTCTGCCGGAGGCAGTTGCCGGCGGCATGTAGCTGTCATGCCAATGCGGCCTCCCGGGCTTTGCCCGGGGGCCGCAGCGGCGACGCTGCCCCGTGTCTCGATGCAATCAGAGCCGGCCCGAAAGGCCGGCTCTTTTGTTTGCCTAGATTCCGGCGCCGTGAAGGATGGCTTCAGGATGCAGCAGCAGGAGCTGCGTCAGCTCGACCTGGCTATGCGTACCGCTCTTTTCAAACACCGCCTTGATGTGGCGGCGGGCGGTCTCAGCGCTGATTCCGAGTTCCATCGCAGCCCGGGCAAGAGATTTCGCGGTGACGAATTGCCTGGCAAACCGCGCTTCCGCCTCGGTCAGATTATACTGGTCTCGCAGGATGTTGGTCGACGGCAGCGCCGGGTTTCCCGGATTGCTGAGGACGAGAGCGGCGAGCCCGCCGACGCCTTCCGTCCAAGCTGCCGGCGCCGGGCTGAGCACTGCGCCGACGAAGTCTTTCGCCCGGCTGCGATAGACGGAGAAGCTGCGCGTCGTGTTTGCCAGGACGGCGCGCAGCGTCGTCGCGAGCGGCACGCTGGATGTCAGGATCAGCCGGCCGTCATTGGCGCGGATCCCGTCGCCGGCCTGCAGCAATTGCTGGGCGGCGATATTGGCGCGGACGATTTTGCCGTTGCCGTCGAGCAAGATGATCGGATTGAGGATGAAATCGAGCGAATCGCGGCTGACGCGAAGAATCCGGCCATTGAGTGTTGCCAGGACCGCGGCGCGGTGAAGGTGCGCGGAAAGCAGCGCGAACTCCGCGATTTCGCTTTGTGAAAATACCGGGTCCGAGGGAGCTCTCGATATGAAGTGAAGCGTCCGTTCCCCCGGGGATTCATGAACGACCGTGACGTAGTGGTCGACGACGCCTTTGAGCATGCTTTCATGGAAAGCGGTCTGCGCCATCTCGTCCGTCGCTTCGATGCTGGTCCTTACGATCAACCGGCCCCGCGGCGCTTCATAGGCTTCTTTGGTGATGGGGTTCGGCGAATCATAGTCGTCGTCCCGATCGCTGTCGTCGATCTCGATCGATAATTCGCCGAACCAACTCATGAAAAGATTGGCGGTGTAGTAGCCGCTATCCGAGACAATGAAGTTTGTTTTCAGACAGGCGACCTCGGCGTCGAAGTGATGTGCCACAGAATCCATCAAGGGACGCCAATCGCCGTCTCCCTCCAGGGCGTTCTGGTAGCCTTGCCCGACGATGTCGAGCAGCCGTGCATTCTCACTCATGAAAATGCGTTCCTCCCCCTAAACCGCTGGCCTTCGTTGGACCTTTGCGGCAGAGCCACGCATGAGCGGAGCGCCCCTGCATAGACCTTAACTACGTAGGATAGCCTAGGGCGGGCCGCCTTGCCATGGCCCATTTGGGTCAGATGGATTTGTGCCAGGCCGTCCCGTCGAAACGGGCGTTATTCGGCCTCGCCGCCGGCGGATTCGCCGGTCGCCTTGGCGCCCCGCTTGCCCCCGACCCGGGACCGCAGCGTCTCGAACAGATGCCAGGCGGCGGGGTTGTTCTTGATGAAGCGCTTGGTGGCGACATAGGCGGCGATGGCCGGCTTGACGATTGAGCCGCGCAGGCTCGCCGCCGACAAATGGTCATAGAGCGCGACCCGAACGTCGGACCAGTCGAGCTTGTATGGCTCGTTGCCGATGGTGAAATCGAACTCCTTGTAGCCGTGCTCGATGGCATAGCGGAGGAGGTCATGAAGGTGCGCCCGGCCCGGGCCGTGATTGGAAAGGGGGCCATCATTGTAGCTCGACAGGATGAGGTAATAGCGTCCGTCATGGAGCAGGCCGATACTGGCCGC
The DNA here is from genome assembly GCA_963732865.1 of uncultured Alphaproteobacteria bacterium. Lineage (GTDB taxonomy): Bacteria > Pseudomonadota > Alphaproteobacteria > Rhizobiales > Kaistiaceae > JADLGL01. The sequence continues at coordinate 388,662 of CAVTBC010000004.1, forward strand.
GCCAACGTCGGGGCCGATGTCGAGGCGGCTGACATGGATGCGCCCGGCCATATGCGGGTCGTTGGCGACAGCCGTATAGAAATCGCGCATTCCGGGGCGGGCGAACATGTCGCTGACGCCCATGCGGGCAAGCGCGCGCCGCTTCTGTTCCATCAGCGTCACCAGCGTCCTGGCGATGCTGGCCGGATCGCGATCATCGACAAATCGCAGTTCGCCATGTTCGGCAAGGCGGTTCAGATGTTTGCGCTGCACCTTACGGGTCGAGGACGATCGCTTGGCGCGATAGAACGCATCCCAGTCGGTGGCGAGGGTTGCGACATGCGCGTCGTCCGGGTGCCGCGTAACCCCAAGGGTCAGCATCGGGTTCGCCTGCGCGCCGACCTTTTCCGGCATTTTGGCAAGGTCGACGAGGTCGAAGCGAAACCGTTTCTCGGCGCGGATGGCCTGCAGGATGTGCTGCCACAGATCGGGCCAATCGAGATGCAGGCCGGCGAAAGACGGCGCCAAGAGGGGGGCGTTGTAGTCACAGAGGTCGGACGCGAGCCAGGTCAGCTGGTTGGCGAGACGGCCCGGCTCGATCGCCAGCGGCAGCAGGAAGAGGAGTGCGCCATCGGTCGAACGGCCAGCGACGATGACGGGCATGGTTCCGCGCAGGCCGCCGATATGGATCTGCCACTGGCTCACCCAGTCGAATGTCTGGAACGCGGTGCGCTCGGCCGTCTGCTCGAAGGCGCGCCATTCCGGCTCGGCGGATTTGAGGTCGCTCTGCACCGATAGCATCACAGCGGATGCATTCTGCGGCGGCGCGGCCTCGTCACCGGACGGGGTTACCGACGCGGTCTCCGCCCGCGGATCGTTCGGCCGCGCGAACCCCCCGACGGACGACTGGGGTGGCTTGTCAGTCGGGGAGAGGTTGAGGGGCGGCTCATTGTGAACCAAGCTCACTTAGGATCTCCGCTGCGGCCATAGGTGGCCAGACGTGCGGGGCTGGGCGCCCGCAACTGCCGCAGCGTTCCGATGATGAGTTGCCCGGCGTAGCGGACGTTGCGGCGGATGCGCCAACGCAAGCCCGTTTCCGTCGCCACCTTCCGCGTCAGCATGGCCTTGTCGAGCGAAGCTTCGTCGGTGGCGACCTTGACCGGGTCTTGATAGTAGGGCGCGATCTTTTCGGCGGCCATGCCGGGCGTCGCCAGCCAGTTGCCGATGTAGCCGTGGCATAGCCGCTCGACATCGGTGAAGACCTTGTTGAGCCCGGTGCCGGCGGCGGGGCATGAGGTGCCGAAAGCGTCGCCGACGAGGACCACGCCATCACGGGCGAAATTGGTGGTGACGTAAAGATCCGCCGGCCGCAGGTCGACATCGCCGACGATGTCGAACGCGCCGGTCATCGCCGTGAGGTTCGGCAATACTTCGAGCAGCGCCTCTTTCGGGCTCGTGCGGATCTTGCGCAGCCAGGGATCGTGCTTGTCGCGATAGATGAAAAGATTGGCGCGGGTAGTCGTACCGAATGGGAACAATGACAGATAGGCGACGCGCTGGGACAGGTCCTCGGGATAATAGGTCAGCGCGCGATAGGGGAACACCCCTCGACCTGCCGGGACGACATCAAAGCCGATGCTGATCGAATGGGCCGGGCTGATTTCGTTGCGCATGAAGCCAAGGCCGGCGCGCAGAGCATTGTTGAGGCCATTGGCGATGATCACGAGCCGCGCCGAGATTTGCTCGCCATCCGACAGCGTTACGGTCTGGCGGTCGGCGCTGGTGGCGATCTCGGTCACCTTGCCGGTGACGGTCGTGACCGAGCTACCGATGCCGCTCCGCATGGCATTGACGAAGGTCTCGTAGCTCGCCGAGCACTGATGCGTCGGTCTCTTCTCGACCACGCGCCCATGGCGGGAGATCCAGATGCAATCGGTGTGGTTCACCAAGCGCAGGATGTGGTCGGCGAGACCGGTCTTCCGCAGCAATGCGATCTGGGATTCGTCCAGCTTTTCGCACCGGAAGTCCGCCGGATAGACATCGTGAGGATCGATGAGAACGGCGTCCTGGCCCATTTGCGCAAGCATTGCCGCCGCGGTCGACCCCGCCATTCCGCCGCCGACAATGACAATGTTTGTTTCGCGCATGTGCCAATGCTCCCCGGCCGGAAGATGAGCAGCCGTCCGGGCGGAGCCCCGTCAAAGTGGAAGTATCGGCGTGATTTTGGGAAGAGGAAAGCAGGTGCAAAGTTTAACCTTAATACCGCGAAAAATCGATTTAACCTTTGGTAGAACCGCCGGGATCAATAGGCCTAGCGGTTGCATTTGACCATGCGAGAGCCGCTGCTAGTCTCCACCCTTCGCGCCGACGCAGGAATCGGGATGGATTGTTGCGGATGACGGCGGTTTTCGATTTGGAAGAATCCTTGTACCAATTGCTTAGCCAATGACGATAGCCGCGGCGGGTCGCACGGGGCGACGCATTATCGTCATCATCGCTCGCTGCAATGTGAGCGGTGCCTCATCCTTGAGGAGGTATATGGCGCTGCGACAAATCGAGCTGTCCTGACGGGCCGCGTTCCACCGACACGAAGGAATATCTCATGAATCGCAAGATCATCGCGATTGCCGCAGGCGCATTGCTCGCCATGCCGGCATTCGTTTCGACCGATGCACAGGACGCCTCCGCGCCTGCGTGCGAGGTCAATCGGCCGATCGTGTTCGCCGATCTCGGCTACGATTCGGCCCAGTTCGGCAATGAAGTCGCCCGCTACATTCTGGAGCACGGCTATGGCTGTCCGACGGATGCCATTCCCGGCGAGACGATCCCGCTGATCAACGGCGTCGCCCGCGGCGACATCGACGTCATCATGGAAATCTGGATGGGCAATCCGGCCCAAGCCTGGGTCGATGCCGCCGCCGCCGGCACCGTCGTTCCGGTCGGCAGCAACTTCCCGGATGCGACAGAGGGCTGGTTCGTGCCGCGCTATGTCGTCGAAGGCGACGGCGCGGTAGCGCCAGGCCTCCGTTCGGTGACCGACCTGCCGCAATACAAGGATCTCTTCGCCGATCCGGAAGAGCCGGGCATGGGCCGCTTTTACAACTGCCCGGCCGGCCAAGTCTGCGAGCAGATCAACTCGCGCAAGCTGTACGCCTATGGCCTCAGCCAGGACTACACCAATTTCCGCACGCCTGGTCAGGCGCTGCTGGCGGTGGTCGAGTTCGGCGGTCCTCCAGCATCAGCCGATCCTCTTCTACTATTACGGACCGTCCTGGCTGCTGGGTAAATACGACTTCTACCAGCTCGAGGAGCCGGCGTTCGATCAGGCGACCTGGGATGCGATGAACGCGACCGACACCCCGACCGCGGCGACGGCCTATCCGGTGAGCAATGTCATCATCGGTGCCAATGCCGAGTTCGCGGCCGAAGCGCCGACGACCATCGCCTTCCTCGACGCCTATGGCGTGTCGAACGCGCTGGTCAGCACCTGGCTCGCCTATATGCAGGAGAACGACGCAACGCCGGCCGAAGCGGCAGTTGCTTTCCTAAAGGCCGATCCCGACGTCTGGACCCAGTGGGTTCCTGCCGACGTCGCGGCGCGGGTTGAGACCGCGCTCGGCATGTAGACCGGCTGCTCCGGTCAGGCCACAATCAACGTCCGGCGGCGTAAGCTGCCGGACGTTTTTCATCTGAGGTCCGCCCATGCAGTGGTACCTGCCCGTCAGCCCCGACGATTTCCCGGATATCGGCACGGGCCTCGTCGCCAAGGCCAATGCGTTCCTGCCCTGGCTGGTGATCCATACCGGCAGCTTCTTCAGCGCCGTTACCGACATCATCCTGCAGCCGCTCCTATGGGTTGAACAGACCCTGCGCGGTGCGCCGCCTTGGGTCGTGCTGATCGGCATCGGCGTTGTCGCTGCGCTCGCCTCGCGGCGTGTGGTTTTCACCATCGGCATCGTCGGCGCGGCCTATCTGCTCGGCGCCTTGCAGCTATGGACCGAGGCGATGCAAACCGTCTCGATCATGATCCTGTCGGTGCTTCTGGCGGTGATCATAGGTCTTCCGCTCGGCGTCCTGTCCGCGCGCAGCAACTTGTCCAAGACGGTGCTGACGCCCGTGCTCGACGTGATGCAGACGATCCCGTCCTTCGTCTATCTCATCCCGATCGCGATGCTGTTCGGTCTCGGCAAGGTGCCGGCGATCATCGCCACGGTGATCTATGCGATGCCGCCTCTGATCCGCCTCACCGATCTTGGCATTCGCGAGGTTGATTTGCGCGTGACGGAGGCGAGCCGTTCCTTCGGAGCGACGCGCTGGCAAATGCTTACCGGCGTGCAGTTTCCGCTGGCGCTGCCGTCGATCCTGCAGGGTCTCAATCAGACGACGATGGCCGCCTTGGCGATGGTGGTGATCGCCTCACTTATCGGCGCCCACGGTCTGGGCGAGACAGTGCTGCTTGGCCTGCAACGTAACCAGCTCGGCCTCGGACTTCTTGGCGGCACCGGCATCGTCCTCCTCGCCATCATCTTCGACCGCATCACGCAGGCAGCCGGCCGGCGACGACAATCCTACCGCTCGGTCCGGAGCTGAGAAGGTGGCGCTGATCGAGATCAGCCACGTCACGAAGATCTTCGGTCGTCGGCCGGAGAAGGCGCTGGCGGCCTTGCAGGCAGGCACGACGCGCGAGCAATTGCTCGCCGAAAGCGGGCACACCGTTGCCCTTCGCGACGTTAGCCTGTCGATCGAGAAGGGCGAGATCTTTGTCGTCATGGGGCTGTCAGGTTCCGGCAAATCGACGCTGATCCGGCACATCAATCGCCTCATCGACCCGACGTCTGGCAGTGTCACGGTGGACGGCGTCGACATCCTCAAGCTGCCGATCCCCGAGCTTGTCCGCTTCCGCCGCGAACGCCTCGCGATGGTCTTTCAGAATTTCGCGCTGCTGCCGCACCGGACGGTGGTGGAGAACGTCGCCTACGGCCTCGAGCTGCAAAAGGTGCCGCGGCGCGAGCGAGATGCGAAGGCTAAGGAGTGGATCGATGCGGTCGGCCTCACCGGCTTCGAGAAGCAATATCCCTCGCAATTGTCGGGCGGCATGCAGCAGCGTGTCGGCCTCGCCCGGGCGCTCTGCGTCGACCATGACATCGTTCTGATGGACGAAGCCTTCTCGGCGCTCGACCCGCTCATCCGCAGCCAGATGCAGGATCTCCTAATGCAGCTGCAGATGCGCCTCAACAAGACGATCGTCTTCATCACGCACGATCTCGACGAGGCGCTCCGGCTCGGCGATCACATCGCCATCCTGCGCGACGGCGAGGTGGTCCAGGTCGGCGCGCCGTCGGAGATCCTGCTGCAGCCGGCCGACGAGTACGTCCGGGCCTTCGTGAAGGACGTCAATCGTTCGCGCGTGCTGACGGTCGAGACGGTGATGCAGCCACCGCCGCTCCGCCTTTCCGACGAAACGCTGGAGCGGGCGCTGGCCGAGATGCAGCGTCGCGGTGCGGCCTATGGCTATGTCGTCGATGGTTCGGATTATCGAGGCGTCGTCACGCAGGAAGGGTTGCGCTCTGCCGGCCGTCTCGCCGGGCATCCCGGCCTGGCGGAGGCGATCGAGGCCGGCCCGACTGTCGCGCCAGACGCAACGCTGGCTGAGGCCTTGCCCGCGGCGCTGGCAAGCGAGTATCCGGTTCCGGTCGTGGACGCCGACGGCGCGTTGCAAGGCGTCCTCTCTGCCGCTGCGCTCAGCGAGGTGCTAAAGCCCGCCGAAAGCGGTGAGGAGCCCGACAAGAAAGAAGACGGGCCGCAGGTATCGGCGGGGAGTTGATGCGTCTATCGGGAGTGTTGCGTCTCGGCCTTATGGCGGCGCTGCTGGCGCTTGCCGCCTGTAGTACCGCTTCCGTCCCAACTGAAGGCGGCGAGGTCATCAGCCATCCGGCCGAGGCGCCGGTGCCGGTCGATCCCGCCGAGGCGGCGCGGATCATCTCATCGGTGCGGGCGGAGAACGGGCTTGGGCCGGTGACGGTCAGCGCCCAACTTAATGCGATTGCGCAAAATTATGCTAACGTCCTCGCGGCAAAGGGGGCAGTGGCGCACGATCTCGACGGGCGGCTACAGGACCGGTTGAGCCGGGCCGGCTACACGGTCCTCATCGCCGGCGAGAATATCGGCGGCGGCTATCGCTCGATCGGCGAGGCGTTCGACCATTGGGAGCACTCGCCGCCGCATCTCGCCAATCTGCTGCTGCCGCCCTACACCAAGATCGGCATCGCCACGTCGTTCAATATGAGCAGCCCGTATCGCACCTTCTGGGTGCTGATCCTGGCACTGCCCGGCTAAAGTTCGGGCTTCTCCCGGTAGTAGTAGTTGGCCTTGCGGCCGAACAGGAGCCGCCGCAGACGGCGGCGCATACCCTCGCTGCGGCGCAGCGGTTCGACCAGCAGCCGGGCGAAGGAATAGGCGCCGACCTTGGCGCTGTCGTACCAGCCGAAGCGGCCGGGGGCCGGTTGCGGCAGGTGCATCTTCCGCATCACCGCGTTGACGAAATAGAGGCTGTTCGTGCGCATGTCGCGGCGCGACTTCCAGGTGATCGCCATGGAGACGGCGTGGCCGTCGCCGGTGCGCACCCAATGCGGCCAGGTGTAGGGCAGGAAGAGACCGTCGCCCGGCTGCATCTCGAAGACGGTGGCCCGGCTCTCGAAATCATCGGCGTAGCGCAGATTGCGGTGCTTGCCGGGATAGACCTCCATCTCGCGCTCCGGCACCAGCGACCGGTCGCGATTGTCGAAGACATGCATCGCCTTGTCGCCGGCGAGATGGACGAAGAAGTTCTCCTCATAGTCCATGTGGAACGGCGTCACGGCATTGGCTGAGGCGACGAAAATGAAGCCCTGGAAATCGCGCATGCCGGCGGCGGCGGCGTTGGCGAAACCGAGCTCGGCGGCGCCAGCATCAAGGAAGGATGCGATCAGCGCCTGGTATTCCGGCACCGTCTCGACGTTCTTCAGGACCATCCAGGCGTCCGCCGTCTCGATCTGGCGGACGATATCAGCGGGCGGCGCGTCGAGGGTCGGAACGTCTTCCGGCCGCTGGTCCGGCTTGAGGCGCCCGGAATTGTATTCGACGCGGTCGCGGTCGAGGCGGCCGGTCAGCGCTGCCAGGCCGTCGAGCGACAGCAGCGGGTTGCCGGTCAGCCCGTGGCGGATGGCGAAGGGCTGATCGGGGAAGGCGGGGCGGGAATCGGCCTCAATGGCGATGGTGCGCATGGCTTACCTCGTGGAAGGGCGCACCGCCTGGCGGAGGCGGTGCGCGATTTTGCGCAGATGCGTTTCGGTACGGTGGCTGGCGGCGCCGGCGCGGGCGAGCCAGCGCGACTGGCGCGGGCCGATGACCAGGGTCGAGACGTTCATACGGCCCGGCCAGATCGGATCGACCATTGGATGGTTCTGCGTCGCCAGGGAATCGATGCGCGTGACCGCGCCATTGGCGAACAGGAAACGCGGGGCGTCGAGCATCAGCTGTGCGCCGGGCGAGAAATGCGCCAGCGCTTCGTCATAGGCGATCTTCCAGGTGAGCGCGGTGTGGCCCTCATGCAGGCAGAGAAGCATCGCCGCCGGGCGGTTGCCGACACGCAGCGTCAGGGCAGAGGCGTTGCCGCGCTTGGCCAGAGCGCCAACCGCTTCACGGCAGAAGGCCGCAATCTGCGGCTGGCTGGCCATGGCGGTTTCGCGCCGGCCTTTCCAGCCGGAAGCCTCGAGCGCGAGGAACTCCTCAAAGCGCAGCGCAATGTCAGCGGCCGCAACCGCGTGTTCGATCGCTACCGGACCCTCGCCTCCAAGCCGCCGCATCTGCCGGGCATATTCCTTGCGGCGCTTGCGTGGCAGCAGGGCGCGAAGGTCGGTTTGCGTTGCGTCGACGACCGCACGGGCGTGGCTGTCGATCCGCGTGATGCTGCGATCGGCGGCCCGGGCGGCCGCCTCGAGCGAGAGCGTGACGGGAGAATCATCTGGGAGATAGGGGAAGATCAACGCCGCGTTGTTGCCAGCGCGTTCAAGCGCGCCTTCAATCAGCGCGGCGACGACCGTTTCCCGCCGCGCAGCATCGACGACCGGGATGCCCAGCGGTCCATAATCGTGGACCCATACGCTGAGAGCCGGGGCAACACGGCCAAGCCGTGTCTGGGTCAAAGGCATCAGGGCAAGCAATCGGCCGTCGCGGCTGCGGACGGCGAGAGGCTCGACGGCGGTCTTCAGGGCGGCCGAGGCAGGCGCCAGGAACTCGGGGTCGAAGAATGGATTGTCGGACACGGCTCGCGCCGTCAGCGACGGCCACAGGGGCGCGGCGTCCTCCGGCGCGATGGTTTCCGCCCAGCCGCGCGCCAGGATGCGCGGTGCGCCGGGTTCGGCCCGCGGCCCCGCGACTCCGGTGCCGACCAGGGTCATCTCAGCCGACCTCCGCCGGCCTGACGGCCGGCTTCAGCGCAAAGCCGATCCAACTGCGCAGACCGAGGCGCGTATAGACGATGATCGCCAGCGAGGTCGCCTCGACGATGAAGGCGGTCGCGGTAGCCATCGCCGCGCCATAGAGCCCGAAATGCGGGATGAGCAGGAAGTTCAGCGAGGCGTTCAGGGCAAACACCGACACGTAGATCACCGCGCAGATCCGCTGTTCGCCGGACATCGTCAGGATGCTCTCCGCCGGACCGACCGAGGCGCGCGCCACGAGGCCGATGATGAAGATGAAGAACAGCGGTGCGCCTTCGGTGAAGCTCGCGCCGAACAGCGACAGCAGCGGTTTGCCGACGATGAGGAGCACCACGGAGATCGCCAGGGAGGGCCAGAACGTCCAGTGCAGCGTATCGCGAATGAAGGATTCGAGGCGGGCCCGATTGCCGGAATAATAGTATTTCGAAAAGCGGTTTGCGGCCGCGGCGCGCACTGCGAAATAGACGAAATGAACCAACGCGAGCGTCTTCACCGTGGCGAAGTAGACGGCAGCCTTGGCCGGCTCCATCAGGACGCCGACGGCGAGAATGTCGACGTTGGTCATCAGGTTGTAGAAACCCTCGACCAAAAACATCGGCATCGAAATGGCGATCCAGGTGACTGGCCGGTAGAGGCGGGGCCCGGCTGGAACCACCTTGCGGACGCGGCGCTGCAGACCGACCGCTTGCACCACCGTCATCAAATAGCAGCCGGCGATCGACGCCCACATCGCGGTAATCGCGTCGGCCGTCGCGCCGAACTGCAGCGACAGGTACATGAAAAGCAGGATCGCCAGTGGGCGGTAGATGAAGGTCGGACCGAAGGATAGGCCTGGCCAGGAGAAGGCGCGGGAGATGCCGTCCTGAATCTCGCCGACGGCGATCATCGGTAGGCAGATTGCGGCCAGGAAAAAGGGCATCACGTAATAATTGGCGAGATGGTCGCCGAAGAGCCAAAGGGCGCCGGCGCCAAGCAGTGCGACGATCGTCGACGAGGCGAGCCCATACAGGCGGGCGCCGACGATGATGCCGCGCAGCAGGCCGTCCTGCTTGCTGGCGAGATATTCCGGGATGAAGCGAAGCGGCGAGACCTGGAAGCCGAAGCTGGCGAAGCTGCTTAGCAGCACCACCGCCACCCAGACGACGACGAACACGCCATATTCGTTCTCGCCCATCCAGCGCGCCATCAGGGCCTGCGAGCCAAGGGCTATCAGGGCGCTGACCACGCGGGTGGCGAAGGCGAACAACGCCACGCGGCGCGCCGCGGAACGATCGTCCGCCGGCGAAATCGTCTCGTCGATAATGGTCGCAAGGGGCGCCAGCCGGCCGCGTAATGGTCCGGGCCGCATCCGCTCGACAAGCGCCGAAACTGACAGCCGCACCGTGCCTTCTCCTCGGCGTCAAGACGTCGATAGTCATACCGAACCGCATTTTAAGAATTGGTTGGACGGTCGTTAGACTTGTAGGGTGCCATGGTAACAGGGTGGCAACCCTAACAACTGCCTAACTGCCATTAACCTTGACGAGACTTAGGTCGGAGATGGCCGAAACCCTCAGAACCCGGTAGGGCGCGGCCGGGGTAGCGGTATGCCGGTGAGGACGACGGTCGATCCAGTATAGCCAAGAACGTCGGTCGGGCGGGGGTCGGGCAAGCGGATGGTGACGCGCAGATGCGCGTTGAGGTCGGCGCCGCCGGTGTAAACGACGACCGGCGCCGGCAAGGGTGGCGGTTCCCCGAAGGCCGCGACGAGTTGGTCGTGCTGCACGGATTCATCCATGTTGCCATCCGTGCCGCCGGGGCAGATCTCGCTGCGCAGGCTGACCGGCTGGGCTATGGGCGAGGCCGGTGCGAAATTGTTGATCGAGGGCGTGTTGAGCACTGCCGGCGCGGCGAAGCCGGCGTCAAGGAGCTGCCCAGCGGTGACCGCGCGCTCGACGGCGTCGTCGGCGCCGAGAACCACCGCGACGAGCGAACGCCCGCCGCGCGTCGCTGTGGCGACGAGATTGAAGCCGGCGGCGCAGATATAGCCCGTCTTCATGCCGGTGGCGCCGGGGTAGAATTCGAGGAGGCTGTTGCCGGCCGGCATGATCGTGTTGCCGTATTGAATCTCCGGAATGCCGAAGAGATCATGGAACTGCGGGAAGCCGAGCCAGATCGTCCGCGCCAGAAGGGCGAGGTCGCGTGCGGTGGAATGCTGGCCGGTACCTGGCAGCCCGTGCGGATTGATGTAATGCGTGCCGGTAAGCCCGAGGCGGCTGGCGGTGTCGTTCATTTCCGCGACGAAGGCCGCTTCGCTGCCGCCCATCATTTCCGCAACCGCAACGGCGACGTCGTTGGCCGATTTCACGATCAACATTTTCAACGCGTTCTCGACGGTGATGACCGTCCCGGCCGGAAAGCCCATGCGGGCCGGCTGGACGTCGGTGGCGTGAGCCGAGATCGTGACCGGCGAGTTCAATTGCAGGCGGCCGTCAGCGAGGGCCTGGAAGACGATGTAGATCGTCATCAGCTTGGTCAGCGAGGCGGCGTACCAATATTCACCGGACTCGTGTTCGGCGAGCACCTGGCCGGTGCCCAGATCGACGAGGATGTAGGGCGAATCGGCGGCGCGCGCCGTGGTGGCCACGAGCAGGACAAAGGTGATCGTCGCCGCAATGAACCGGCGGAATTGTCTAAGCGTCATCGATCCCCAACTCGGCGGCGCGGCGAAGCAGGTGAACTAGAGCGTTGCGCCCGGTGATGCAAAAGGGGGAAGGCGGCAAAGCGATGACAATCGCGACATTCGCCGCCTAGGGCTTCGCTTCCGGCTCGGCGGCGGGTGGCGTTTCGGCGGGGTTCGGCGCTGTCGGCGCGGCCGCCCGCGGCTTGCCGATGCGCCGCAGCGCCAGACCCCAGCGCGTCATCGCCGCTTCGAGTTCGGGCGCCGACCAACCGCGTGGCGGGCGGACGAAAAGATAGTGGTGCGCAATGGCCACGACGAGCAGCGTCAGCGACCAGGAGATCAGCACGTCGGAAAGGAAATGGCCGCCGAAGGCGATGCGGTTGAGCGAAAAGATGATCGCCAGCACGATGGTGACGATTGCGACCCGGCTTCGCCAGGCGATCGGCACGACCAGCGCCAGGGCGAGCAGCCAGATCGCCGAGGACGCCTCGCCGGAAACGAAGGAGCAATTGTGCGTGCAGGCGCCGGCTATGTGCCACACCTCGACGAAGGGCGATTGGCCGCCGAAGTCGATGACATTCACCGGACGCGGCCGGCCCCAGAAAGACTTGAGGATGGCGTTGACGATGATGCCGGTTGCAATGGCCAGCGTCGACAGCAGGAAGATCGACGTCCGCGGCGCGATCAGGCTCTTGCGCAGCGGCAAGGCGAGCTTCAGGGCGAGCGACAGCAAACACGCACCGGCGATCAGCCAGAGCAGCACCGCCGCCAAACCGCGCACCCAGATGAAGGCCGGCACGTGCGAGGCGGCGAAGCCATATTCGGGATCGTAGAAGAGGTTGCTGAACCAGATGTCGAGATGGGGGAACAGCAGGAAGAACAGCGACAGGGCGATGCTGATGATGAGCAGCGTTCGCACCGGACCGAAATGCCAGCGCCACCAGGGGCGATGCGGTGGCGGCGGCGCGGCGGGTTCGGCTTCGACATTCATGCCGGACGGGATAGGGCGTGCCGGCGGAATTGTCACGTCCGGGCCGTTTTGGGCTATAGACACGCCGTCGTTCCGGGAGCCGTCTCATGGCTGGGCTATCGCTAACACCGCTTGGGCTCACGGCCTTTCTGGCCACCGTCATCGTGCTGGCGCTGACGCCCGGCCCGGACATGATCCTTTATCTCGGCAAGGCGATTTCGCAATCTCGCAAGGCGGGACTGATCACCTTTGCTGGCGCTGCGAGCGGGCTGCTGGTCCACACCACGCTCGCCGCCGTTGGCCTTTCGGCCCTCTTGGCGGCGTCGGCGACCGCCTTCACGATCGTCAAGATCGCCGGGGCGCTCTATCTCCTCTATCTCGCCTATGGCGCGATCCGGCACGGATCGGCCTTTAGCCTGGAAACGGCCGGCGGGACGGAATTGGCCGGAACGCTCTACGTGAAGGGCCTGTTGGTCAATCTGCTCAACCCGAAGATCATCGTCTTCTTTCTGACGCTGCTGCCGCAGTTCATCACGGTCGATGGCCCGAATGTGCGGCTGACGCTGCTGGTTCTTGGCGTCAGCGCCATCGTCATCTCCGTACCGATCTGCGTGGCGCAAATCATGGCTGCCTCGGCAATTGCGCGCTTCCTCAAGCGGTCGCGTTGGGCGATGCGTATGGTCGACTTCACCTTCGCCGGCGTGATGAGCGCGTTTGCGGTCAAGCTGGCGCTGAGTGAAGGACGCTAGGGCCGCTTGTCGCGGTCGTTGTCCGCCGGGTGAGAATTGATGTCGAAGGAAGTCTTGAGCGGCGTCGCGATCGTTCTGACCTTCGCGGCGTTCCTCCCCTATATCCGCTCGATCTTCAAAGGGACGACCAGGCCGCACGTCTTTTCCTGGGTGATCTGGGGATCGGTGACCTTCGTCAGCGGCGTCGCGGCGTTGACCGACAAGGGCGGCGCGGGCGCCTGGCCGATCGTGGTGTCCGGCCTCATCACCATGTATGTCGCTGTGCTCGCCTATACGAAGCGCGGCTCGGTCACGATTTCCCGCCTCGACTGGTTCTTCCTCCTCACCGGCTTCACGGCATTGCCGGTGTGGTACGTCACCTCGGACCCGCTGTGGGCGGTCGTCATCCTGACCTCGGTCGATCTCATCGGCTTCGGCCCGATGGTGCGGAAGGTCTATTGGCATCCGTTCAGCGAACCGATGCCCTTCATGGCCATCATGGTGACGCGCAACATGGTCGCTATTGCGGCGCTGGAGAACTACTCGCTGACGACGGTGCTGTTTCCCGCGGCGACGGCGGCCGCGGCGCTTTCGGCGCTGGTGCTGATCTATGTCAGGCGCCGGCAACTGCCGGCGGTCTAGGCGCTACTCCGCCGGGATCATCGCCTCAAGCGCCATGCGTTCGCGGGCGTGCAGGCGCAGGCTCTCGCTCTTCAGCTGGCCGCAGGCGGCGAGGATGTCGCGGCCGCGCGGCGTGCGGATCGGCGAGGCGTAGCCGGCGCGGTTTACCACTTCGGCAAAGCGCTCGATCTGCTCCCAGTCGGAGCACTCGAAGGAATTGCCCGGCCAGGGATTGAACGGGATCAGATTGATCTTCGCCGGTATGCCGCGCAGCAGGCGGACGAGTTCGCGCGCGTCGGCGATCGAATCGTTGACTTCCTTCAGCATGACATATTCGAAGGTGATGCGGCGGGCGTTGGAAAGGCCAGGATAGGCGCGACAGGCCTCGATGAGCTGGGCGATTGGGTATCTCTTGTTGATCGGCACAAGTTCGTTGCGAAGATCGTCGCGCACCGCATGGAGCGAGATCGCCAGCATGGTACCGATTTCCTCGCCGGCCCGCTGGATCATCGGCACGACGCCGGCGGTGGACAGCGTGATGCGGCGGCGCGAAAGGCCGAGGCCGTCGCCATCGGCGGCGATCAGCAGCGCGTCGCGGACATTGTCGAAATTGTAGAGCGGCTCGCCCATGCCCATCATGACGATGTTGGAGACCTTGCGGCCCTCCGGCGGGACGATCGCTCCGGCGGGCGTCGCGACATCCGGGAAGTCGCCGAGGCGGTCGCGGGCGAGCAGCAACTGGCCGAGGATCTCGTCGGCGCCGAGGTTGCGTACCATGGTCTGCGTACCGGTGTGGCAGAAGGCGCAGGCGAGCGTGCAGCCGACCTGGCTGGAGATGCACAGCGTGCCGCGGTCCGCCTCGGGGATGTAGACGGTCTCGACTTCGACCGGGCGGCCGGCGCCGCGCGGCGGGAAGCGGAGCAGCCATTTCACCGTGCCATCGGTCGAGCGCTGCTCGGTGACGATCTCGGGGCGGGCGAGGGTGAAGGTCTCGCCGAGGGCCGCGCGCAGATCCTTGGCGATGTTGCTCATCACGCCGAAATCGTTGGCGCCGCGAACATAGAGCCAGTGCCACAGCTGCGCCGCGCGCATGCGGCGCTGCTTTTCGGGCACGCCGATGCCGGCAAGCGCGTCGGCGATCGCATCGCGCGACAGACCGATCAGTGGCGGCAGGGCGGCTTGAGGGCCGCTTGTTTCAACGCTCTGGGAGTTCATCGCGGCGGTCTACACCTCCGCGGGTAAAAAGCAACGGCGGCGGCTAGCCTGGGCACTCCTGGCCGACACGGTTGAGAGCCGCCGTGACGCCGCGCAGCGAATAGGTGTCGGTGGTGTCGGTACCGCGCTGGGACGTGCCGCGCACCGTCATCTGGATGCCGCGCTGCATGGCGACGACGAGGTCACTCTCCTGATCGAGGTTGGAGAGCCAGGCGCCGTCATTGATGGTAAAGAAGTTGAACTGCGTGTCCTGGTCGATGGTCACGGTCGCGGTGGACTGTTCGGCGAAGGGATAGCCGATGATAATGCTCGCTTCATTGTGGACGCTGCGGCTCGGCCAGGTCGACAGCATGAAATAGATGCCGCCGCGATTGACGCCGGTGGGCGCCGTGTTCTGCGGCTGCGAGACGGCAAAGCAGACCCGGCCGGTGGAACTGTTGGCGACATAGACCGACCAGTCATCATAGGTGGCGATGCGCTCGGCGGTATCCGTCGTTTGGGCGGTCGCGATAGAGACACCGGCAACGAGCAGCACAAGAGCGGAGGTGAGGCGTTTCAGCATGATCTTTCCTGTGCGTCGGTCATGAGCATTCCTGGGCCGACCGGGCCAGCGCCGCCGTGACGCCGATGAGAGAATAGGTGTCCGTGGTGTTGGTGCCACGCGTCGAGCGTGCCGTCACGACCATGCTGCGGCCGCGCGTCATCGCTTCGGTGAGCAGGCGATCCTCGACCTCGGTCGGCAACCAAGCTCCTTCGTCCTGCGTAATGGTCATGGTGAAGGTGGTCTCGCCGTCGATCGTCACCGTCACGCTGGTTGCGAGCGGGTAGCCCATTTCGATGTGCGTTTCGTTCTGGACGCCCGGGGTCGGCCAATCGGTCACCATGAAAATGATGTCGCCGCGGGTCACGTTGGTCGGCTGGCTGCTCGTCGGCCGGGCGGCGATGAAGCAGGTCTTGCCGTCCGGGCCGTCGATAACATGCACATCCCAATTGTCGAAGCGCGCCACCGGATCGCCCGTCGTCTGGGCGGCTGCGGGCGCGCTGATGCAAGCCAGGATCAAGGCTGCCGTCGCAAAGCGGGAAAACTGAACTTTCATGCGATCGCGTCGGCCGATTCTTCCGCGAAAACAACGCGTGACTGAGGCCAGTCACGGTGCGTCCGACATGGTTACTTTTTGGTGAATTTGAGAAC
The DNA here is from genome assembly GCA_963732865.1 of uncultured Alphaproteobacteria bacterium. GTDB lineage: Bacteria > Pseudomonadota > Alphaproteobacteria > Rhizobiales > Kaistiaceae > JADLGL01. The sequence goes on from CAVTBC010000004.1 coordinate 404,509, forward strand.
CCTGGTCGCATCGGCGCCGCTAGAAACGGCGCGAAATCTATCCGACCCGGGTTGAAGCGGAATTGGGGCGAGAGTTTGGCTGCCGCCCGGCGCCTCAGGTCAGATGCTCGTCGAGGGCCTGGCGGGCGGCGTCGCGATGCCGCGGCAGGATATGCGAGCCGACCATCGTCAGCGCTCCGAACAGCACGGTGACGTCGTCGGCGAAGCCGGTGCCGATGATGAAGTCCGGGATCAAGTCGAGCGGCAGGACGAAATAGGCGAGCGCGCCGAAAAGCGTGGTCCGTACACGGACCGGAGTGGTGCGGTCGATGGCGCAATAATAGCCGGCCACGACATCCTCGATGAAGGGGATCTGCCGTGCGGCCCGGCGCAGCGTGCGCCAGAAACGGCGACGCACGGTTTTTTCACGCGCCGGCCCGTCGGGGACGATGATCTCGCCGAAATGCACCGTTTCCGTTTCGCTCATGCCGCGCCTCCACCTGAGCTGCAAAGATGGTGGCGCCGAGCGCCCATGCCAAGCGTCTTCCTACGCAGCCTCGGCGATCAGCGGGTAGCTTTCCTCGACGATATAGGGTCCGCCGCCCACCGATTCTCGGGCGGAGAAGAGGACGAACTGGTCAACGAGGAAGGGCGGCACAAAGAGCCCGCCGCGCAGCGACAGATAGTCCGCGATCTGCCGTTCGGGTGTCCCCCTGATGCGGGCCAGCGTGATGTGCGGTGTGTATTTGCGGGGCTCGGCCGGGAGGCCGAGACGCTGCATCAGCCGCTCATGTTCGGCCTGGAGTTCGATCAAGTCGCGCGAAGGAGCGATGGTGGCGACGATCGAATGCGGCCGTTTCGAACCGAATGAGGCGAGCCCGTCGATGCGCAACTGGAAGCTTCGACGACGGACCCGCGCCAGCATTTCGGCGATCTCGACCGCCATCCGGCCATCGATATCGCCGACGAAGCGCAGGGTGAGATGGTAGTTTTCCGGGTCGATCCAGCGGGCGCCGGGAAGGCCGCCCTTGAGCAAGGCCAACTGATTGCGGGCCAATGCGGGAATTTCGATGCCGGTGAAAAGCCGTGGCATGACATCCCCCGAAAACAAATCACGGACGGTCTAAGATCGGGCCGACGACGCCAACCTGTAAAGAGCCGGACCCCGCTCGACCGCCAAAGGGCGCGTGGGCAAGGGTTTCCGCAACCATCGGGACGATATGCCGCCGATCTGGGCTTGCCTGAAATGGGGCAACCCACCATATTCCTGCCAAGGCGGAATGCGAGATTCTGCCTACCTTTTGATATGAGGACTGACCTCGATGGCTGACTATCCGAATCCCTCCCGCCGTTTCGGCACGGCGGCGCCGGCCGCTGCGGCAGGCGAGATCGATCTGGGCCTGCGGGCCCACATGGTCCGCGTCTACAACTACATGATGGTCGGGCTCGGCATCACCGGGCTGGTGGCCTTCGCCACCTTCATGCTGACGACGTCGACGACGCCGGAAGTTTTGAGTGACGGGTTCGCGCACGCAATCGGCGCGCGCTATCTCAATAGCTTGGGCGAGACCCTCTACGCCAGCCCGCTGATGTATGCGATCATCTTCGCCCCGTTGGTGCTCGTGTTGTTCATGAGCTTCCGCATCGGCAAAATGAGCGTCGGCGCGGCGCAGACGACCTTCTGGGTCTTCTCGGCGCTGATGGGCCTGTCGCTGTCGTCGATCTTCCTCGCCTACACGTCGGAGAGCATCGTCCAGGTGTTCTTCATCACCGCCGCCACGTTCGGCGCGATGAGCCTGTGGGGCTACACGACGAAGCGCGATCTGACCGGAATGGGGTCGTTCCTGTTCATGGGCCTGATCGGCATCATCATCGCGATGGTGGTGAACATCTTCCTGCAGTCGAGCGGCCTGTCCTGGATCGTGTCGATCCTCGGCGTCCTGATCTTCACCGGGCTCACCGCCTATGACACCCAGAAGATCAAGGAAATGTACTATGTCGGCGATGACGGGTCGGTCGCGGGCAAGAAGGCGATCATGGGGGCGCTCCGCCTCTATCTCGACTTCATCAACCTGTTCCTGATGCTGCTGCGTCTCATGGGCAATCGCCAGTAGGCCCAGTGTCAGGCTAGAGATTGAAGGCGCGGCTCCGTCCGCGCCTTTTTCTTTGGGGCTTGGGATGACGCAGTCCGTTGAAATCCGCTTCGCGACCGAGGCCGATCTCCCGGCGATCACAGCCATCTATGGCGAGGCCGTCGCCAACGGCACCGGCAGCTTCGAACTCGAAGGCCCGACCGAGGCGGAAATGGCCGGGCGCTATGCCTCGCTGCAGGCCGGCAATTTCCCGTTCTTTGTTGCCGAGCGCGACGGCGCCGTCATCGGCTTCGCCTATGCCGGACCCTATCGCGAGAGGCCGGCCTATCGCTTCACGGTGCAGGACGCGATCTATCTGGCGCCCGATGCGCGCGGGCAGGGGATCGGCCGGCGCCTTCTGACCGCATTGATTGACGAAGCGGGGCGCCGGGGCTTTCGCCAGATGGTCGGCATCGTCGGCGATTCGGAGAACCGCGCTTCCATCGGTCTCCACCGGTCGCTCGGCTTCGCGATGGTCGGCACGCTCGCCAATGTCGGCTGGAAACACGGCCGCTGGCTCGACACCGTGTTCACGCAGTTGGTGCTGGGGCAGGGCGAGAAGGCCCCGCCGGAAGACTAGGCCTTGACCAGCCGGAGACCGCGATCGAGGGCGAACAGCACCTGCTGCAGATCGTGGCCGCGCTTGAGGATCAGTCCGCCGGCGGCGAGGATCGAATAGGCGCCCTGGCGGCGGGCCAACTGCGGCTTCTTGACGATGCGATAGAGCGGCATTTCCGAACTGCGGCGGAAAATTGAGAAGACCGCCTCTTCGCGGCGGTGGTCGATGGCGTAGTCGCGCCATTCGCCGGCGGCGACCTTGCGGCCGTAGATGCGCAGGATGGCGTCTATCTCTCGCCGATCGAAGCGGATCTCCGGTGGGCTGGAGGCCGAGGCGGCCTGGGCTGCGCGATGCCGCAGGCGGCCGCCGATTTGCTCTTCGTCGTCACACTCGCTCATGGCGCCCCTGACCGCTGTTATCGGCAGGATGATTGCGCCGTTTGGACGAGGAGACAAGCCGTGCCGCAGCGGCCGGGCCGCCGCCATTCACAATTCCTTAGTTTCGCCTACTTTCAGCCCTTGCAAGGCCATCTTGGATACCCAATATCCAGACTGTTGCCTCAGACGGTCCGGTTCGGCGGAGCTTCGGTTTTCTCAGCCCCCCAGCCCCCCGGGGTCCTGTCGGACCGGACCACTGATCTTCAGTCCAATGATCCCCAAGAAATCTTCGGCCGGCGCAAGCCGGCCTTTTTTGTGCCTGCGGTCTTGAAGCCCTGGACGGCCAAGCGATATCACGGCCCGTTCGCAACGATCACAGACCCAACGGGCCCGATGACCGGCACGACCACCGACACGACCTCCCGTCCTTTTACCGCCGAAGTGGCGCAGCTGCTGCGCCTGATGGTGCATTCGGTCTATTCCGACCGCGACGTCTTCCTGCGCGAGCTGATCTCCAACGCGGCCGACGCCTGCGAAAGGCTCCGGGTCGAAGCCCTGGAGAAGCCCGGCCTGCTCGGCGAGGACGCTGCGTTTCGTATCACGCTGACGCCTGATGCAAAGGCGGGGACGCTCACCGTCGAAGACAACGGCGTCGGCATGGACGACGAGGCGCTGACGCTCAATCTCGGCACGATCGCCCGTTCGGGCACGCGGGCCTTCCTCGAGGCCAAGCCGAATGACGGCAGTCAGCTGATTGGGCAATTCGGCGTCGGCTTCTACGCGGCGTTCATGGTCGCGGACGAAGTGGAAGTCGTCTCCCGTCCGGTCGGCAGCGACAAGGCGTGGCGCTGGCGGTCCGACGGCAAGGGGACGTTCACCGTCGAGCCGGCCGAACTCGCCGACGCACCGAAACGTGGCACGCGCGTTATCCTGCATCTCAGCGAAGAGGCCAAGACTTTCGCCGAAGCCTCGACGATCGAGCGTGTGGTCGCGGCGCATTCGGCGCATGTGCCCGTGCCGATCATGCTCACCGTGGCGGATGGCACGGTCAAGGAACTCACCGATGGCAGCGCGCTGTGGCGGAAGCCGAAGGCCGAGATCGACGCCAAGGCCTATGCCGAGTTCTACAGCCATGTCAGCGGCCAATATGACGAGCCGGCGGTGACGCTGCATTTCCGCGCCGAGGGGCGGCAGGAATATTCCGCTCTGCTCTTCGTGCCGTCGATGAAGCCGTTCGATTTGTTCGATCCGGCGCGCAAGGGGCGGATCAAGCTCTATGTCCGCCGCGTCTTCATCACCGACGAGGCCAACATTCTGCCGGCCTGGCTGCGCTTCGTGCGTGGTGTGATCGATTTGGAGGATCTGCCGCTCAATCTGTCGCGCGAAATGCTGCAGTCCAATCCGATGCTGACGCAGATCGGCAAGGGAGCGACGACCCGCCTTCTCGCCGAACTGGAGCGGCTGGCGAAGGACGACAACGACGCTTTCCTCAAGGTATGGACGGCATTCGGCCCGGTGGTGAAGGAGGGCCTTTATGAGGACCCCGAGCGCCGGGACGCACTGTTCTCGATTGCCCGCTTCAAGACATCCCGTTCGGGCGACGGTTGGCGCAGCCTCGCCGACTATGTCGGCGATCTGAAGCCGAACCAGACGGCGATCTACTATGCCCTCGGCGACAGCCCGCAGGCGATCGCCGGCAGTCCGCATCTGGAAGGCTTCGCCAAGCGCGACGTCGAGGTTCTCTACCTCGCCGATCCGGTGGATGCGTTCTGGGTGCAGACGGCGCTAGGCTACGAGGGCAAGCCGTTCCAGTCGATCACGCAGGGCGCCAGCGATCTGTCGGCCATTCCGGTGGCGACATCGGACGAAAGCGAGGCCGCCGAACCGGCGCCGAAGGCGGCGGTGGCGACATTGGCCGCGCGCATGAAACAGGCGCTCGGCGACCGCGTCAGCGATGTGCGGGCATCGGATCGGCTGACCGACAGCCCCGTCTGCTTGGTCGCCGCCGATCAGGGACCAGACCGGCAGCTTGAGAAGATCCTGGCGTCGCAGCGCGAGGCGGTCGCCAGCGGTGCGCCGGTGCTTGAAATCAACCCCGGCCATCCGCTGATCAAGGCGCTGGTGGACAAGGTCGCCGGTGGCGGCGATCTCGTCGACAACGCAGCTTTCGTGCTGTTCGGTCAGGCCTCTATTCTTGAGGGCGAACCGCCCGCAGATGCGCCAGACTTCGCGCGCCGTATCGGCAAGCTTCTGGAAGCGAGTTTGACCTAGAGCTAGTCGAGATCGTAGGCGGCGGCGCCCAGAACCTGCCCCGGCAGGCCGGAAACATTCTGCTGCAGGATCACCGCGAAACCGTCGGCGCCGGCGTCGTTCATTTCCATCATCGGCAGTTCGATCGACATCGCCTGACCGCGCCACATGGCAAGGCCATGCATGCCGAGGACGATGTGATGATAGGTCACCGTCCGCCCGGCATTCTCGCCACGGCCGATATCGACGGTGGCGACGTCCTGATACATCACCAGCCAGATCGCGCCCCAGGCCGGGGCGCCGTCAACGGCGGCGCCGACGTCGACCTTCATGCCGCTGTTCACTGGCATGATCGTCATCTCGACGCTGGGAAGTTCACGCGCCTGGGCGATAGCGCCTTCGATGGCACTCCGGTCGCTGCCGACAACGTGCCAGACGCCGTCCACGATCATCTGCGGCGTGTAGACCTGACCGTCCCCACGCGCCTGAGCATAGGCATATTGCCGTTCCGTGTGGGCGTGGCGGGCAAAGGTGTCCTCCCAGCCCAGATAGTTCCAATAATCCACGGCGAGGGACAGGGCGATGACACCGTCCCGGTCGACATAGTCGGCGAAAAGGGCATCGGCGGGTGGGCAGCTCGAGCAGCCCTGGCTGGTGAACAGCTCGAGCAACACGGGGCCGGCCAAGGCCGACGTTGCCGCCAGCGAAGCCCCGATACTCGATCCGATGGCGAGCACTCCGATGCGGAGCGCCGTCGGTATTGTCATCCTGACCGCTCAAACATGATGGCCGCCCGGCGCCGAAATGGCACCGAGCCCGCTCCGATGGATGGCACGCTATGGCTGGCTCCGAGACGGCGCCAGTCACTTTCGGTTGACAGCAAAGCTTTGTGATCCCCCAATATTGTGGGCGCTAGGCCGCAGCGAGACGTCGCAGCATGAACGGCAAGATACCGCCATTGTTATAGTATTCGAGCTCGTCCTCGGTATCGATCCGGCAAAGTAACGGCACATTTATACCTAACCCGTCGGGTGAGGTTATTCGCGCCGTCAGAGTGCAACGCGGGAAAATTACCCCGAGGCCCTCGATGCTGACCGTTTCGTCGCCCTTCACCCCAAGGGATGACCAGGAGACGCCATCCTCGAAAGTCAGCGGCAGGATGCCCATGCCGACCAGATTGGAGCGGTGAATGCGCTCGAAGGACTGGCAGACAACGGCGCGGACGCCGAGCAGGCGCGTGCCCTTGGCCGCCCAATCGCGCGACGAGCCGGTGCCATATTCGCGGCCAGCAAAGATGACGAGGGGGACGCCCTCTTCACGGTAGCGCATCGCGGCGTTGAAGATGGGCATGGTCTCGCCCGAGGGCTCGTGGACCGTGACGCCCCCCTCCGTTCCCGGCACCATCTGGTTCTTGATGCGGATATTGGCGAAGGTGCCGCGCATCATCACTTCATGGTTGCCGCGGCGGGCGCCGTAGGAATTGAAATCGATCGGCCGTACCTGATGCTCGACGAGATAAGTGCCGGCCGGTCCGTCCGTCTTGATGCTGCCGGCGGGCGAGATGTGGTCGGTGGTGATGGAATCCTGGAACAGACCGAGGATGCGAGCGTCGGCGATATCGGTCACCGGCGCCGGCTCGTTGGTGATGCCGTCGAAATAGGGCGGGTTCTGCACATAGGTTGAACCCAGGCGCCAGTCATAGGTCTTGCCGTCGCCGACGCTGATGCCGCGCCACAACTCGTCGCCCTTGAAGACGTCGCCATAGCGCGTGGCGAACATCTGCGGCGTGACGACGCTGCGGACGAGGTCGGCGATTTCCTGCGGGCTCGGCCAGATGTCCTTGAGGTAGACCGGGTGGCCGTCGGGACCGCGGCCGATCGGGTCCTTGGTGATGTCGATGCGCAGCGAGCCGGCGAGGGCATAGGCAACGACCAGCGGCGGCGAGGCGAGGTAGTTGGCGCGCACATCCGGGTTGACGCGGCCCTCGAAATTGCGATTGCCGGACAGGACCGAGCAGACGACGAGGTCGTGCTCGGCGATGGTGTCGGAGATCGGCTCGGCGAGCGGGCCGGAATTGCCGATGCAGGTGGTGCAGCCATAGCCGACGAGGCCGAAGCCGAGGGCGTCGAGATCGTCGGCGAGACCGGCGGCGGACAGATAATCGGTCACCACCTGGCTTCCCGGCGCCAGCGAGGTCTTCACCCAGGGCTGGACGCTGAGGCCGCGCCGGATGGCGTTGCGGGCGAGGAGGCCCGCGGCGATCAACACCGACGGGTTCGAGGTGTTGGTGCAGGAGGTGATCGCCGCGATGACGACGTCGCCGTCGGCGAGGTGATAGTCGACGCCGTCGACCGGCTTGCCGCCGCGCTTCATGCCGTCATCGAGGAAATGGCCGTCGGCGCTGGTATCGGCGCCGGTGGCGCCCTCTCCTACAAACTCCGATTCGGCGGCGCTCTTGGGCATCGACCCAGGATCGATGCGGCCGCCGCGGATATCGTGCAGCGCCTTGGTGAAAGACGTCGCGGCATCGATGAGCGAGACGCGGTCCTGTGGCCGCTTCGGTCCGGCGAGCGACGGCACGACGACGCCGAGATCAAGTTCCAGAGTGTCGGTGTAGACGGGCTCGGCGGCCGCATCGCGCCACATGCCCTGCGCTTTGGCATAGGCTTCGACCAGTGCGATGCGCAGCGGATCGCGCCCTGTCGCGGTGAGATATGAGATCGTGTCGTTGTCGACCGGGAAGAAGCCGCAGGTCGCGCCATATTCCGGCGCCATATTGGCGATGGTCGCCTGATCCTCAAGGGTCAGATGGTCAAGGCCGGGGCCAAAGAACTCGACGAATTTGCCGACGACACCGTGCTTCCTGAGCATCTGCGTGACGGTGAGGACGAGATCGGTGGCGGTGGTGCCCTCGGGTAGCCGGCCCTTGATGCGCACCCCCACGACGTCCGGGATCAGCATGGAGATCGGCTGGCCGAGCATCGCCGCCTCCGCCTCGATGCCGCCGACGCCCCAGCCGAGGACCGACAGGCCGTTGATCATGGTCGTGTGGGAATCGGTGCCGACGAGCGTGTCGGGATAGGCGAGGGTGACGCCGCCTTCTTCCTGCGTCCAAACCGTCTGCGCCAGATATTCGAGGTTGACCTGATGGCAGATGCCGGTGCCCGGCGGCACGACGCGGAAATTGTCGAAGGCCTGCTGGCCCCAGCGCAGGAACTCGTAACGCTCGCGATTGCGCTCATATTCGCGCTCGACATTGCGGCGGAAGGCATCCGGATTGCCGAAATGGTCAACCATCACGGAATGGTCGATGACGAGATCCACCGGCACCAGGGGGTTGACGCGGTCCGGGTCGCCGCCCAGCGCCGTCATGGCGTTGCGCATTGCGGCGAGGTCGACGACGGCCGGCACGCCGGTGAAATCCTGCATCAGCACGCGCGCCGGGCGGAAGGCGATCTCGCGATCGCTGGCCCGCTTGTCGAGCCAGGCGACGATGGCCTTGATGTCATCCTTGGTGACCGTGCGGCCATCCTCATGGCGCAAGAGATTTTCGGCCAGGACTTTCAGCGAAAAGGGCAGACGCGAGAGTCCGGGTAGACCGTTCGCTTCGGCGGCGGGCAGGCTGAAATAGTCAAACTCGCGGCCCTCAACGGTCAGTTTGCGCCGGGCGTTGAAGCTGTCGAGGGAAGGTGCTGCGTTCACGGGCTATCCTTGGCAAAGACGAGAATGCACCTGCGTGGCCGAGTTGTCATCGCAGGTCAATGGCGGCGGGAAGCTAAAACCCTGTCGAATGGTGCGTTAACCCAAGCCCGCGGGGTTGCTGGGCTTATAGGAAATTATGGTATCGAGAGCCAGACGAACAGGAAGTCTCAGTGCCGCACAGCCCTCGCCCAAATCCGATAGCAAAGTTCTGGCCAAGGGCGGCGCCATGCGCCTGACGGGCAGGTCGCTCACATCCGAGCGGGGCGGGCGTCCCGTGTTCGACGACATTTCCTTTGCCATCGGGGACGGCGATCTCCTCACCGTCACAGGCCCCAATGGGGCGGGCAAATCGACGCTGCTGCGCATCATCGCCGGGTTGTTGCCGGCGACCGCCGGCGATGTGCGTGTCGAGCCGGAACCCGATGGTCCGCGCGGGATTGCGATGCACTATCTCGGCCATCGCGACGGGTTGAAGCCGGCGCTGACCGTGCGCGAGAACATCATCTTCTGGCGTAGCACGGCGGGAGCGACGGGGCTCACCCCGATCGAAGCGCTGGATCGCGTCCGCCTACCGCATCTCATCGATCTGCCGGCCGGCATCCTTTCGGCCGGCCAGAAACGCCGCGTCGCCATCGCCCGGCTCCTCGCCGTGCAGCGGCCGATCTGGCTGCTGGATGAGCCGACAGCCGCGCTCGATGCCCAATCCGAAGGCGAACTCGGCGACATCATCGGCGAGCACATCGCCGGCGGGGGCATGGTCGTTGCCGCGACGCACCTCAAGCTGCCGGTCGCCGCGACGCAGAACATCGCGATGGGTGGCCGCGGGTGAAGGCCTTCCTCGCCGTCACCGGCCAGACGATCATCCTTTCCTACCGTGTCGGCGGCGGGGCGTTGATCGGCGTCCTTTTCTTCCTCTCGGTGCTGGTGGTGGTGCCGTTCGGCGTCGGGCCGGACCTCAACCTTCTGGCGCGGATAGGCCCGGCGGTGCTGTGGATCGGGGCGCTGCTTGCGACGCTGCTCGGCCTCGACCGCCTGTTCCAGGACGACCGTGACGACGGCAGCCTGGATCAGTTGCTCCTCTCCGGCCTGCCGCTGGAGGCGATGGTTCTCGCCAAGGCGATCGGCCATTGGGTCGCGACCGGCCTGCCGCTGGTAGTGGCGACGCCGGTGCTGTCGCTGCTTCTCAATCTGCAGCCGGCGGCAGTGTGGACGGTGACGCTGACGCTGCTCGTCGGGACGCCGGCACTGACATTGATCGGCACGATCGGGGCAGCGCTGATGGTGGCGCTCCGGCGCGGCGGCATGATGGTCGCGGTGCTGATCCTGCCCTTCACGGTGCCGACGCTCATCTTCGGGGTCTCCGCCGATGACGCCGCGATCACCGGGCCGAGCCCGTTTTGGCCGCCCTTCCTCATCCTGATTGCGTTGACCTTGCTGGCCCTTGTCATCGGTCCAGTTGCCGGTGCTGCGGCGATTCGCGCTGCCGAGGACTGACTTCAAGTTGAATTGGCGGCGAAAGCGGAATAATTGACCGCTATCGCGACAACGCGCAAAGTCGCTGCAATCGCCCCGTCATCTGCCGGAAAAGGCCCAGATCATGGCCCTGATACAACTCGCCAATCCGACGCGCTTCCTCTCGATCAGCGGCAAGATCCTGCCCTGGGCGTGGGGAGCGACCGTCATTCTCGTCGTCGCCGGCCTCTATTATGCGTTCCCCGGATCGCCCTCCGACTACCAGATGGGCGAGACCGTCCGCCTGATGTATGTCCATGTCCCGGCCGACTGGCTGGCCATGCTGACCTATGGGCTGATGGCCGTCGCGGCCCTCGGCACGCTGATCTGGCGCCACCCGCTCGCCGACGTCACCGCCAAGGCCGCCGCACCGATCGGTGCCGCATTCACCTTCCTCGGCCTCGTCACCGGCATGCTTTGGGGCAAGCCGACCTGGGGCACCTACTGGGTGTGGGACGGCCGCCTGACCTCGTTCCTGGTCCTGTTCCTGGTCTATCTCGGCCTGATCGCGATCTGGCGCACCACCGACGACCAGGGCCGCGCCGGCCGCGTCGTGGCTGTGTTGACCCTGGTCGGCCTCGTCCTGCTGCCGATAATCCATTACTCCGTCACATGGTGGAGCACGCTGCATCAGCCTGCCGGCCTTCTCGAAGGCGACACCGATTCGTCATTCCTGCCACCGCTGTTCCTGATGCTGGGCGGCTATTCATTCATGTTCATCAGCGTGCTGCTGACGCGGATGCGGAACGAGATTCTCGGCCGCCGCCTGCGGACCATGCAGCTCAGCGCTGCCAACGCGGAGGCGTGATCCATGGAACTCGGGCCACAGGCCGGCTACATCATCGCCGGCTACCTCATTTCCTTCGTCGTGATCGTCGGCCTCGTGGTCATGTCGCTGACCAACAGCCGGCGGGTGCAGGCGCGCATCGAAGAGCTTGAGGCGCGCGGTATTCGCCGCCGCTCCGACAAGAAGGCTCAGCCGGCCGTCGCGGACCAGGGAAGCAAGGTTTGAACGAAGCCAAGTCTGGCCTCAGCACGGAGGTCGGCGGAGGGGACGGAAGCGGCAGGCGGCGGCGTTGGCTGGCCTATGCGCCGCTCGCCGTGTTCGCGGTCGTCGTCCTCGCCTTCACGATCCAGATCGTCACCGGCAAGGGCACAAAGGTTTTGCCCTCGGCGCTGCTCAACGAACCGGCGCCCGACTTCGACCTGCCACCGCTCGACGGCCTCACCAATGCGGAGGGACAGGTTCCGGGCTTCAACACGGCGACGCTGATGGGACATGTGAGCGTCGTCAATGTCTGGGGCTCGTGGTGCGTACCCTGCCGGCAGGAACACCCGATCATCACCGAGCTTTCGGCCGATCCGCGCTTCCCCGTCTATGGCATCGACCATACCGACACGGTCGACGGAGCGCTCCAGTTTCTCGGCGGTTTCGGCAACCCCTATGACGCGGTCGGCTTCGACCCGCACCAGCGCGTGTCGATCGACTGGGGCGTCTATGGTGTGCCGGAAACCTTCATCCTCGACCGCAATGGGATCATCCGCCACAAGATTGTCGGCCCGATCACCGAGGAGACGCTACAGAACGAGGTGATGCCGATAATCGAACGGCTTCTTGCCGACACGACGGGCGACAATTAGTTCGGCTTGACAGGACCCACCTCCATCCTGATATTGCGCGCCAATTCGGGCGACGCTTGATGGCGGCCCGATTTTTTGTTTCCAACGACTGAGAAGCTCGCCCTTTGAGGCGACGCGGGACACAACGAGTAAAAAACGATGTTCGCAGTCATAAAAGCCGGCGGCCGGCAATACCGGGTCGCTGCCAACGACGTCATTGAGATCGACCGCATCGCGGGCGATGTCGGGGACGCGATTGCCTTTGATCAGGTTCTGATGCTCGGCGGGTCCGATGGGGCCACGGTCGGCAACCCGGTCGTCGACGGTGCGACCGTCGCCGGCGAGGTGGTCGAGCACCGCCGCGGCGCCAAGATCCTCGTCTTCAAGAAGCGCCGGCGCAAGAATTCGCGCCGTAGCCGGGGCCACCGCCAGCATCTGACGCTGGTGCGGATCACCGACATTCTGACCGACGGCAAGGCAGCGCCGAAGAAGGCCGCAGCCAAGGCGAAGCCGAAGGCCGAGAAGGAAGAGCCGGCTGCCGAGGTGGCAACCGCCGCGCCGGTCGCGGCGACCGAGGCGCCCGCCGCCGCAGCGTTCACGCCGCCGGCCGGCGAACCCGACGATCTGAAGAAGATCAGCGGCGTCGGCAAGGTGCTCGAAGGCAAGCTGAACGCTATCGGCATCACCCGCTACGAGCAGATCGCCGCTTTCACGGCCGAGGATATCGCCAAGGTCGATGAATTGCTGAGCTTCAAGGGCCGCATCGAGCGCGAGGAATGGATCTCGCAGGCGGCGGAACTCGCCAAGGGCGAGCAGGCCTAGGAGAACGAACGATGGCACATAAGAAAGCAGGCGGCTCTTCGCGCAACGGTCGCGACTCGGCTGGCCAGCGCCTGGGCGTGAAGCTGTTTGGCGGCCAGCAGGCGATCGCCGGCAATATCATCATTCGCCAGCGCGGCACGAAGTGGCATCCCGGTACCGGCGTCGGTCTCGGCCATGACCACACGATCTTTGCCACGGTCAACGGCGTGGTTACGTACAAGACCAAGGCCGGCGGCCGGACTTACGTGTCCGTGGTTCCGGCCGAGCCCGCAGAGTAGCGGACCACCGTTCGTCCCCGCGACGGCGGGGACCCAGGCGATTTTGCTCAGGCCCGTGCCGCTGGATTGCCGCTTTCGCGAATGATCGGGAAAGCGGTCTAAGCCGAGCTTAACGCCATGAAGTTTCTTGACCAGGCAAAGGTATTCATCCGCTCCGGCGACGGCGGGGCGGGTGCGGTTTCGTTCCGGCGCGAGAAGTTTCTCGAATTCGGCGGCCCCGACGGCGGCAGCGGCGGTCGGGGCGGTGATGTCATCGCCGAGGCAGTCGACGGCCTGAACACACTGATCGACTATCGCTATCAGCAACACTTCAAGGCGAAGACCGGCGGCCATGGCATGGGCCGCAATCGGACCGGGGCGGGCGGCGCCGACGTCATTCTGAAGGTGCCGGTCGGCACGCAGATCTTCGAAGAAGACAACGAGACGCTGGTCGCCGACTTCACCGAAGTTGGCCAGCGCGTCGTGCTCGCCAAGGGCGGCAATGGCGGCTTCGGCAATCTGCACTTCACCACCTCGACCAATCGCGCGCCGCGCCGGGCCAATGCCGGCCTTGAGGGCAAAGAGCGCTGGATCTGGCTGCGGTTGAAGCTGATCGCCGATGTCGGGCTGGTCGGGCTGCCGAATGCCGGCAAGTCGACCTTCCTGGCCTCCGTCACCGCTGCGCGACCGAAGATCGCCGACTACCCGTTTACGACCCTGCATCCGGGTCTTGGCGTCGCCACCATCGATGGGCGCGAGATCGTCATCGCCGACATTCCCGGACTCATCGAGGGCGCGCATGAAGGCGCCGGCATAGGCGACCGGTTTCTCGGCCATATCGAGCGCTGCCGCGTCATTCTGCATCTCGTCGACGGGACGAGCGAGGATGTTGCCGCGGACTATCTGATCGTTCGCGATGAGTTGGAGGAATACGGCCATGGCCTCGGCGAGAAGGACGAGATCGTGGCGCTGACCAAGGTCGACGCCATTGCCGAGGAAGACCTCCCGGCGAAGGTCGCCGCCATCAGGAAGGCCGCGGGGCGAAAGCCGGTGACCCTCTCGGCCGTGGCGGGAACGAATGTCCAGCTGCTGCTGCGGGCGATCGCCAAGTCGGTCGCCGGCGCCGACGAGCTCGACAGGCAATTGGAGCCTGCCGATACCGAAACATGGCGGCCCTGACCGCGCTTGTGGCGCGCTGCCGGGCAGGGTATCTGCACCCGATTCTCAATCAGGCTGGTGTGACGTGACCCGCAAGCCGGAAGATTTCCGCCGTATCGTCGTCAAGATCGGGTCGGCCCTGCTGGTCGACAATTCGACCGGCAAGCTGAAGGCCGAGTGGCTTGCCGCGCTCGCCGACGATCTGGTGGCGCTTGCGGCGGGCGGCCGCGACGTCCTTGTCGTTTCGTCCGGCGCCATCGCGCTTGGCCGCGGCGTGCTCGGCCTCGGCCGGGGCAAGCTCAAGCTTGAGGAGGGACAGGCCGCTGCCGCCGTGGGACAGATCGCGCTGGCGCGGGAATGGGCGCAGATCCTCGGCGATCGCGGCGTCACTGCCGGCCAGATACTGCTGACGCTCGGCGATACGGAAGAGCGGCGGCGTTATCTCAATGCGCGCTCGACGATCACCACGCTGTTGAAGCTGCGCGCCATGCCGGTCATCAACGAGAACGATACGGTGGCCACCAGCGAGATCCGTTATGGCGACAATGATCGCCTGGCGGCGCGGGTCGCGTCGATGATGAGCGCCGACTTGCTGGTTCTTCTATCCGACGTCGACGGGCTCTATTCCGCCCCGCCGGCCACCAACCCGGACGCCCGGTTCATCGAAACGGTCGAACGCGTGACGCCCGAGATCGAGGCCATGGCCGGTACCGCCGCCAGCGAATTCTCGCGCGGCGGTATGCAGACCAAGGTCGAGGCGGCGCGGATCGCGACCGCCGCCGGCACCACCATGATCATCGCCGCCGGCCATCGCCTGCACCCATTGGCCGCCATTACCGGCGGCAGCAGATGCACTTGGTTCCTCGCCGAAACCAAGCCGGGACCCGCGCGCAAGAAATGGATTTCGGGCCATCTCGAAACTCACGGCGCCGTGGTGATCGACGCCGGGGCGACCCAGGCGTTGCGCGCCGGCAAGAGCCTGCTGCCAGCTGGTGTGACCCGCATAGACGGGCGGTTCCAGCGTGGCGACGCTATCCGCATCATGGGCCCCGAGGGTGAGGAGATCGGGCGTGGTCTGGTTGCCTTCGACGCCGCCGACGCCGAACGGATCCGTGGCCGCAACAGTGCGGAAATCGAGACGATATTGGGCTACTCGGGCCGGCCGGAAATGGTTCACCGCGACGATATGGTTCTCGCCGGCGCCTAGCTTGGCAGATGTATTCGGGCCGGCGACGGGCGTCGCATTGGCAAGGCCTTCGGCGCCCATATAGACGGCCATGATGCGCACCGGCTCCGTGCCGGTATTGGTAGCATTGTGCGGCCATTGGAAGGCTTCGAGGAATGCGTCGCCGGCGACATAATGGTGGGTGCCCGCCGAGCCGTAGTCGACCGTGACCTCGCCGCTGAGAATGTAAACGAACAGCGGAACGTCATGGATATGCCAGCCCGTTTCGCCGCCGGGCGGGATGGTCACGATGGCCGAGGTCAGTTCCGGCGTACCCTCCGGATAGGCGATCGTCTGACCGATGATGGTCTGATTCCCCGACAAGAGCGGGGTGAGGAGCGCTTGATATTGGCTGGTCGTCGCCGCTCCGCTCTGTGCCAGGGCAGGAGCGCCGAGCAAGGCAAACCCTAGGAAAATGACCGATCCGGCCAAACGCAACCCGACCATGACGGAACTCCAGACGCAACAAATGGAACACGAAAAGTCCAGCGCGAGGGTGGGCGAATAGGGTAAACAGACCCTTGACGGCGGGAACGAATTCTCGCGTGAGGCTCTGCCGGGCGCCGATTCCGGTTGGTCTCACGATATCGCGTCCTTGTTGATCGGCGGCTGTGAGCGTGCCAAACAGCTTGCCTCCCGAAAGGATCCTTCGGGAAAGGGCTTAGACGATGGCTGTTGCAGACCTCGTACCTGATCTTGAGACCGCCGATTTGTCGGCGACGGAACTCGCCACTGCCATGGTGAGGCTCGGACGGGCTGCGCGCGGCGCGGCGGGCGTGCTGGCGACCAGCGAAACGGCCCAGAAGGATGCGGCGCTGCGCGCCATGGCCGCTGCGATCCGCACAAAAGCCGCTGCGATCCTGGCCGCGAATGCGGCCGATCTGGAAGACGCCGAAGCGAATGGAATGCCCGATTCCTTCCGCGATCGCCTGACGATGACCGACAAGCGGATCGAGGCGATGGCCGTCGGGATCGAAGAGATTGCCGCGCTGCCCGATCCGGTCGGAACGGTGATCGCCGAATGGCACCGGCCCAATGGCCTTCATATCGAGCGCGTGCGGACGCCGCTCGGCGTCATCGGTGTCATTTATGAAAGCCGGCCAAACGTGACCGCTGATGCCGGGGCCCTCTGCATGAAGGCCGGCAACGCGGTGATCCTGCGCTGCGGCTCGGATTCCCGGCGGACATCGACGCTTATCGCGGAGTGCCTGCGCGAAGGCCTGCGCTCGGCTGGCCTGCCGGAGGCGGCGATCCAGCTCGTTCCGACGCAGGACCGGGCCGCGGTCGGCCACATGCTGCGCGGCCTCGACGGCGCGATCGACGTGATCGTGCCGCGCGGCGGCAAAAGCTTGGTCGGCCGGGTGCAGGGTGAGGCGACGGTGCCGGTCTTCGCCCATCTCGAAGGCGTCTGCCACGTCTATGTCGATGGCGGCGCGAATGTGGAGATGGCCAAGGAAATCGCCGTCAACGCCAAGATGCGGCGGACGGGCGTATGCGGCGCGGCGGAAACACTGCTGGTCGACCGCGCCGCCGCTGAGACGCATTTGCGTCCCGTTCTCGACGCCCTCCATGTGGCGGGCTGCGCCATTCGCGGCGATGAGGCGGTCATGACGGCAGCGGCCTTTGTCGAGCCCGCGACCGAGGCCGATTGGGGCACGGAATATCTCGACGCGATCATTTCGGCGAAGCTGGTGGACGGCGTCGAGGGCGCGATCCGGCATATCGCGGCCTATGGCACGCAGCACACCGATTGCATCGTCACCGACGATCAGGCGGCCGCCGACCGCTTTCTGCAGCAGGTCGACAGCGCCATTGTCTTGCATAATGCATCGACGCAATTTGCCGATGGCGGCGAGTTCGGCATGGGGGCGGAAATCGGCATCGCCACCGGCAAGCTGCATGCGCGCGGGCCGATCGGCGTCGAACAATTGACGGTTTTCAAATATAGGGTCCGCGGCTCCGGCCAGACCCGGCCATAGTGGGTTTCAAAGTCATGCGTTCCTTGTCGGCGTTCTCCGCGGTTGGTGCTCTTGCAGCCGCATTGGCATTCACCGCGCCCAATCTTGCTCAGGCTCAGTCCACCGCAGACGCCGCCGCGGCGCTGATGGATCAACGGGACTTTGCGGGAGCGCTGGCGATCCTGCAGCCTTTGGCCGACGCTGGCGACCCGATGGCGCTCTATTATCTCGCCGAGCTCTACCGTCTTGGCAACGGCGTGGCGCCGGATGTGGTGCATGCCGCGCAACTCTACGAAGCCGCTGCCGAAGCCGGTGTGCCGGAGGCGCAGGACACGCTGGCGCTGATGTATCTGCGCGGCATGGGCGTCGAGCAGGATGCGGTGCAGGCGGTCCATTGGCTGGAGCTTGCCGCCGATCAAGCCTATGGCCCGGCCGAAGTCGCGCTCGGCCTTCGCTATTTCAACGGCGAGGGCGTCGATCAGGACTACGCCGTTGCGATGCAGTGGTTCCAGACCGCCGCCGATCAGGGCCTACCCGAGGCCGAGTATCAGATCGGCCTCATGTATGCTCAGGGTGTCGGCGTCGACCAGGATTTCGCGCAGGCCGTTGCCTGGACGCAGATGGCGGCCGACAAGGGCTTCTGGCCGGCGCACTACAATCTCGGCATTGCCTATCAGCTGGGCCAGGGCGTCGAGGCCGACCCGACACAGGCCTTCCTGCATTTCGCCATCGCCTACATCCTTTCGGGCCAAGGCACCGACGGCCCGGTCTTTGCCGCGCTCAATGATGCGGCGCAGCCCTTCACGCGTCCGCAGCAGCAGCAGGGCTTGGCCGACGCACAGGCCTGGATCGACGCCCACAACGCAAACGCGGCCAACTAGGCCAGGGATTTGCCGTTTGTACTTCCGCCTCACGCGAGCGGCATGCGGATCGGATTGTTCGGCGGTTCGTTCGACCCGACCCATCGCGGTCACCTGACGGCGAGCGAAACGGCGCGTCACCGTCTGGATCTGGATCAGGTCTGGTGGCTGGCGACGCCCGGTAACCCTTTGAAGCGGCATCAGCCGAGCGAAAGCTTGGCCGTGCGCATGGAGAGAGCCCGCGCCTTGACCAAGGGCCGGCACATCGCGGTCACGGGGATCGAGGCGGAGATCGGCAGCCGCTTCACTGCCGACACCATTGTGTGGCTGAAGAAGCGACTGAAATCGGTGCGCCTGGTTTGGATCATGGGGGCCGACAATCTGACCGGCTTCCACAAATGGCAGGATTGGCGCCGCATCGTCGACGAAGTGCCGTTCGCCGTGGTCGACCGTCCGGGAAGCACATTGGCCGCCTTGTCGGCGCCTGCGGCACGACAGCTTGCTGGCAGGCGGATTCCTGAAAGAGACGCCGCCAAACTTGCCGACAAACGGCCGCCGGCGTGGGTTTTCCTGCACGGGCCGAGGATCGCCCTATCGTCGACCGAACTGCGCCGTTTCCGCGGAAAGACAGCATCGTCTTGAAAGATTCACCAATTCGCCCTTATGTTTCGCTCGTCGGGCCAATAGGTTCGCCAGTTGCCGCTCCAAGCGGGCGGCGTCAGGGTGAAGGAAGAGGAACAACCCACTGACACCGGCAATGCAGCCAGGTAGCGCCGTCAAAGCTGCCACTCGGGTTCCGCGATTGCGTTCGATTACAGTCCCGGACACCCTTAGCCAAGTCCTCAAGAGCCTCGAAGATGCCAAGGCTGAGGATATCGTCGACATCGACATCACCGGAAAATCGCCGCTTAGCGACCATATGGTCGTCGCTTCGGGACGCTCAAACCGTCACGTCGGGGCCATCGCGGAGCGGCTGATTGCTGACCTGAAACAGGGAATCGGCGTAACGCCGAGGGTTGAAGGCCTGCCGAATTGCGACTGGGTTCTGATCGATGCGGGCGACGTCGTCGTCCATCTCTTCCGGCCCGAGGTTCGCAACTTCTACAATCTTGAGAAGATGTGGCAGGTCGATGCCATAACGGCGTCGCAGATCGTCCGCACCTAGGCGGACCGGCCAATGCGGGCTTTGATCGTCGCAGTCGGTCGGCTGCGACCGGGGGCCGAGCGCGAACTTTCCGACCGTTATCTTGAGCGGGCGCAGCAACTCGCGGCTCCGCTCGGCATGAAGATCGCCGTCCGAGAAATCCAACAAAGCAAGAAGACCCGCGGTCCCGACCGGCGGGACGAGGAAGCCCAGGCCATTGCCGCGGCAATTCCCGACGGCGCCGTGCTTGTGGCACTCGACGAGAAGGGCCGTACCCTGTCGAGCGCCGACTTCGCTGCGCAGATCGGCAAGTGGCGCGACAATGGCGCCAGCGAACTTACGCTCGTGATTGGCGGCCCGGATGGGCTGGCCCCGGCGATCGCGGCGCGGGCGGAGACGGTGATCGCCTTCGGCAAGATGAGCTGGCCGCATCAATTGGTCCGGGCGATGTTGCTGGAGCAGGTCTATCGCGCGCTGACAATCCTGACGGGACACCCCTATCATCGGGCTTGAGGCGCGCAGAGGTGCGTCGCTCTAGCGCCCGATTTGGCCCTATAACCCTCCCGACATGATTTGCCGCCGATCCTGGTGCGCCTTGGCTCGCCTTCTCCGCCTCAAGCCCGTTGTGACCGGAATGGCTGCGACTGCGGCTGTGTGGGCGTCCGTGGCGCTGGCACAGGATACGCCGGCGCAGCCGGCCAACTGGCAGACCGATCTCGATCAGGTGCTGCAGCAAATACAGGTCACGCAGGATCGCCGGGACGAACTGCAGCAGGAGGTCGCCAATCTCGATCAGGACCGGGCGGCGCTGAATCAGCAACTGATCGAAACCAATCAGCATGTTCAGGATCTCGAAGGCGACCTCGACGCCACGGAACAGCGGATGGCCGATCTGGTGGACCAGGAGGCCGCCGTTCGCGCGCAATTGGGCGAGCGGCGCGATGTTCTGGCCGAGGTGCTGGCGGCGTTGCAGCGGATGGGCCAGGCGCCGCCCCCGGCGATCATCGTCGAGCCGGAAGACGCATTGGCAGCGGTGCGCGGAGCCATTCTCCTCGGCGCGGTCGTGCCGGAGATCAGGGGCGAGGCGGAGGCCCTGGCCGACAATATCCAACAGCTGATCACGCTGCGCACCGAACAGGAGACCGAGCGACAGCGCATCATCGACGCGGCGACGGAAATGGCCGACGAGCAGCAGCGTCTGGAGCTTCTCGTTGCGGAACGGCAGCAGGCGCTGGATCAAACAGCCGAAACGCTGCAGGCGGAGCAGGAGCGTCTCGGCACGCTGGCCACGATGGCCGACACTCTCGAAGAATTGATAGCCAATTTCGACACCGACAATCCCGCTCCGGAAATTGTGGCGGCAACCCCGATCGAGCCCGGCACGCCCAATTTCCTCGGCGATGCCGACCGGATCAATCCGGCCGTCCCTTTCGCCTCGGCGCGCCATGACCTGCCGCGTCCCGCCAATGGCGAGCTCATCACCGGCTATGGCCAGGACGACGGTCTTGGCGGCCGAACCCAAGGCATTTCGATCGGCACGCGGCCGGGCGCCCGCGTATCCTCACCCGCGGATGGCGAGGTCAAGTTCGCCGGCCCGTATAGGTCGTATGGCAACCTCTTGATTGTCGACGCCGGCGATGGGTACCTTATCGTCCTGGCGGGGATGGAGAGGATTGATGTGCAGCGCGGTCAATTCGTGCTCGCAGGAGAGCCCGTCGGAACCATGCGGTCGGATCAGGTGGCGGCGGTCGGGGACGTCGCCCTAGGCACCGTTCGGCCGGTGCTCTATGTAGAATTCCGCAAAGACGGGGAATCGATAGATCCCGACCCTTGGTGGGCGGACCCCTACTAACGTGACAAGGTTGGCGCATGTTTCGCAAAGTATCGCTTCTGGCCGCAGGCATCTTGTTCGGTGCTGCGGTGGTATTCGGCGTCACCCAGCAAGCGTTGGTGACAAGCACGCCAGCCGTTGCACAAACAACGGACACCTACCGCGAACTTAATCTCTTCGGCGATATTTTCGAACGCATCCTCGCCGACTATGTTGACGAGAAGACCGACGCGGAACTGGTGCAGGCCGCCATTAATGGGATGATCCAGGTCCTGGATCCCCATTCGACCTACTACACTCCCGAGGAATTCCAGGCCTTCCAGGCGGATCTGACCGGCCAGTTCGGCGGGCTCGGCCTTGAAGTGACGATGGAAGACGGCGTTGTTCGCGTTGTCACGCCCATCGACGGAACGCCCGCGGCCGGCGCCGGAATCCTCACCGGCGACCAGATCATCGCCATCGACGGCGAAGACGTTCAGGGCATGACGCTCAACGATGCGGTCAATCTGATGCGTGGCGATGTCGGCACCGACGTCACCATCACAGTGAAGCGCGACGGCGTCGACGATCCGTTCAACGTCACCATCACGCGCCAGATCATTCACAGTCCGCAGGTGCGGGCGCAGGTGTTCGACACCATCGCCTATATTCGCCTGACCGTGTTCGGAACGCAGACGCATAGCGAGTTTGTCGATGCGATCAACCGGACCCTGGCTGAGATCGGCACCGACAACGTCACCGGCTTCATCCTCGATCTGCGCAACAATGGCGGAGGTTCGCTGGATACGGCCATCTCGATTGCCGACGATTTCCTCGAGCAAGGCGAAATCGTCTCCACCCGCGGCCGCAACGCACAGGACACGGCCCGCTACGACGCGCATGCCGGCGACATCACCAATGGATTGCCGATGATCGTGCTGGTGAATGGTGGTTCGGCCTCGGCGTCCGAGATTCTTGCCGGCGCCCTGCAGGATCACCGCCGGGCGACCATCATGGGGACTCAGTCATTCGGCAAGGGGACGGTGCAGACCATCTTCCCGCTTGGTTCCGATCTGGGTGCGATCAGGCTGACCACGGCGCGCTACTACACGCCGTCCGGCCGCTCGATCCAGGATGTCGGCATCACGCCTGACGTCGTCGTCGAACAGCCTTTGCCGGAATCGATGCGCGCCCTCGTTGCCGACAATCCGCCGGTCGACGCGGACGGCAATCCGATCACGACGTTCGACGTCATCCCGCTCGATCCGACTGAGGACACGCAGCTGCAATATGCGTTGCAGCTCATGCGCGGCGAGATCACCGATCCTGCGTATCCGCCGCCGCCCGAGGCCAACCTGCCGCAATAAGGCGTGGCTGAAGGGCGCGGCTGGCCAATGGTCGACACAATTTCCGCTACACTCCGAAACGAATCGGAATGGCGGACGATCTGACCAAGCCTCTCCTGGGAACCGGCCGGCAGCGCAAAGGGCTGACGCCGTTCGGGATCCTGTTGACCGTCCTGGCGGCGGCGCTCGCGGGCGTCGCCATCTGGGTGATGATCGAGGCTGGGCCGAAATTCACGGCGCCGGACGAGGCCGGTCAGGCCACCGCCCAGGCCGATAGCACGGCAGCCGGCGAAGTGGTCATCCGGGCTGCGGAAAATCAGCAATCGGGCGTGGTCATCACCACGCCAGACGGTGCTCGGCTCACCCCGGATGGGCAGGCCGCGACGCCGCAGCCGGTAGCGCTGGCGCCTGCTCCTGACCCAGCGCTGCTGGAGAGCGGCCCCTATGGACCTCTGCCGCATATCGCCGCCAATGGCGTGCGGCCGTTTGATGCCTATGCCGGGCCGGCCCCGGCGGTCAGCGTCGGGCAGCCGCGCATTGCGATCATCGTCGGCGGGATCGGCATCAATCAGGCTGGAAGCGATCTGGCGCTACAGCGCCTGCCGGCCGCCGTCAGCCTGGCCCTGGCGCCCTATGGCGACAACCTTGCCGGTTGGGCGTCGCAGGCCCGACAGGCCGGGCATGAGTTGCTCCTGCAAATTCCGATGGAGCCGATCGACTACCCGACCACCGATCCGGGCGCTCAGACGCTGATCGCCGACGATGCGGCGGCCGATAATGTCGACCGCTTGCACTGGCTCCTTGCCCAGGCGACGAGCTACGCCGGCGTTGTCTCCTATGCCGGCGGACGGTTCCTGACATCGGCCGACGCGATGACGCCCGTCATCGACGAGTTGACCGCCCGCGGCTTGATGTTTGTCGATGATGGCTCGGTGCGGCAAAGCCAGTCGGCCAATGTCGCGACCGGCGCCTTGCCCTTCGCCCAGGCGGATATGGTCCTCGACGGTGAGATCAGTGCGACGGCGATCGCGGCCAAGCTGGATGAATTGGTGGCGATCGCCCAGCAGCGCGGCTACGCCATTGCCAGCGCCAGCGCGTTTCCGGTGACGATCGAACAAATTGCGCAGTGGGCCCAGACGCTTGCCGGCAAGGGCGTGGTGCTGGTGCCGGTGACGTCGCTGGCGAACGACCCGCTGACCGACGCGACGCAGGTGCGGCTTGAGTAGCGAGATCGACCCCGCGAGCCTCCCCTATCGTCCATGCGCCGGCATCGCGCTGTTCAATCCCGACGGCCTCGTCTGGGTTGGCCGCCGTGTCGACGGCCCGGACGAAGCCGAAGGTGAGGGGCAATGGTGGCAAATGCCGCAAGGCGGGATTGACGGGGAAGAAGATCCCGTCGCCGCCGCGAGGCGCGAGCTGCAAGAAGAGACCAGCGTTCGCCTGGTATCCTATCTCGGCCAGACGGATTGGCTGACCTACGACTTGCCGCCGGATCTGGTCGGCAAGGCATGGAAGGGCAAATATCGCGGCCAGAAGATTACCTTCGTCGCCTTCCGCCACACCGGCCCGGATACGGAAATTGACGTCACGGTCCCCGGCCATAAGCCGGAATTTTCGGCCTGGCGCTGGGAGGAACTCGGCCGCCTTCCGGACCTCGTGGTCCCGTTCAAGCGCGCCGTCTATGAGGCGGTCGTGAAGGCGTTTGCGGAGTTCGTGGCCTAGGCCGTCGCCGCGATCTTGTCCCGGTCGGCCGCGGCCTGGCGGATCGCTCCGATCAGGACGTCCTTCGTCTGCGCCCCGACGACGCCATAGCGCCCGATCAGAATGAAGGTCGGCACGCCGGTGACACCGATCTGTTGCGCCGCCGCAATCTCGACGCGGATTTCTTCGCGATCCTCATCGCCGGCGAGGCGCGCCAATGTCGTGGCGCGGTCGAGGCCGAAGGCCTCGCCCACCGCGGCGAGAACCTCATGTTGGCCGATATCGACGCCCTCGGCGAAATAGAGGTTAAACAGCCGCTCGACGACCGCGTCCTGGTGGCCCTCGGCGCTCGCCCAGCGAACCAGCCGATGCGCATCGATCGTGTTCGGCGACCGCCGAATACGCTCGAAATGGTATGGTACGCCCTCACGCAGGCCGAGCTCGGTGAGCCGATCTTCGGCGGACTGAAAACGCGCCGGATCGCCGAATCTGGCGGTCATATAGTCGTCGCGGTCCAACCCTTCCGGCGGAACGGTCGGATCGAGCTGATAGGGGCGCCAGCGAATGGCGACGGGAATATCGGGTAATTCGGCGACGGCTGCCTCAAGCCGGCGCTTGCCGAGGAAACACCACGGGCAAACGACGTCAGAGACGACATCGATGTTGAGCGGTGCTGGGCGGGAGTTGTCTTCGGTCATCTGTTGAGGGAGATAGTAAGAGGGCGGCAGCGGTGCAACCAAGGATGCGACGTTTGGGCCGCGTGGGGAAGTCTGGATGAAGTTTCGCACGATACTCCTACAGAATGGGAAGACGGCAACGGGATTCGTCGTGCCCGACGAAGTCGTCGAAGCCCTCGGCGCAGGCAAGCGGCCGCCGGTCCGCGTCACGATCAACGGCTACAGCTACCGGAATACGGTGGCGTCGATGGGCGGGCGGTTCATGCTCGGCGTCAGCGCCGAACATCGCGTCGGCGCCAGGGTTGCAGCAGGCGATGAAGTTGAGGTCGAGATCGAACTGGACACGGCGCCGCGCGAGGTGACCGTCCCGGCCGATTTCGCCGAAGCGCTCGACCGGGACAAGGCGGCCCGGACCTATTTCGATGGCCTCTCCTACAGCAACAGGCTGCGGATCGTCCTGGGGATCGAGGGAGCCAAAGCGGCGGAGACGCGGCAAAGGCGGATCGTGAAGGCCGTCGAGATGCTCCGCCAGGGGCGAAGCTGACAGGCCTAGCGGCCGAGTTCCGCCTGGACTTCCTTAAGGTGCAGCACCTTCAGATCGGCTTCCGCCTTCTGAGTTGCGTCCTTGGCGTCGGCGGCGTCTTCCTCGGCGTCCTTGAGATTCTTCGCCAGAAGTCTCGGCATCGAGGTCGGCCATCGGGATCGCCTGTTCGGCAAGGACCGTTAGCCCGTCGGCATTGACGTCAGCGAAGCCACCGCGGACGAAGATGCGCTCGTCCTTGCCGTCGCGCGTGATCTGCAGCACGCCGGGCCGCAGCGTCGCCATCACCGGCGCATGGCCGCTGAGGACCGTGAACTGACCCTCGGAGCTTGGCACGACGACCTGATCCACCTTCGCCGACATCAGCAGACGCTCAGGCGAAACGAGATCGAATTGGAACGGATCAGCCATGGTTCTGTCCTATGTCCGCCGACGGTCCACCAAGACGCCCAGTCCCAGCCCCAGCAAGCCGCCGACCGCTGTAATCATACCGATATAGTACCATTGCGCATCGGTCGGACCGTTGTTCCGGCCGCCGATCGACTGATTGCTCGCGATCTCGATATTCACCGGTCCAAGCTGCAGCGTTGCCGCAGGCGGCTTGGTGAACCAGCCGACCACCGCGCCCACCAGCAGTCCGACCACAAGCAGGAGAGCCTTGGTGTTCACGGGCGGTGACTAGGCTCACGCCGCCTCCGCAAGCTGCTTCGCCTGCTCGACAGCCTCTTCGATACCGCCGACCATATAGAAGGCCGATTCCGGCAGATGGTCATATTCGCCGTCGGCCAGACCCTTGAAGCCTTTGATGGTGTCGGCGAGGTCGACCAGCTTGCCCGGGCGGCCGGTGAAGACTTCGGCCACGAAGAAAGGCTGCGACAGGAAGCGTTCGATCTTGCGGGCGCGGGCGACGATCAGCTTGTCCTCTTCCGACAGCTCATCCATGCCGAGAATGGCGATGATGTCCTGCAGCGACTTGTAGCGCTGCAGGATCTCCTGCACCTGGCGGGCGACGGCGTAGTGCTCCTCGCCGACGATGCGCGGGTCGAGCATGCGCGAGTTGGAATCGAGCGGATCGACGGCCGGGTAGATGCCCTTTTCCGAGATGGCGCGCGACAGCGTGGTCGTGGCGTCAAGATGGGCGAAGGACGTCGCCGGGGCCGGATCGGTCAGATCGTCGGCCGGCACGTAAATCGCCTGCACCGAGGTGATCGATCCCTTGTTGGTGGTGGTGATGCGCTCCTGCAGCGCGCCCATGTCGGTGGCCAGGGTCGGCTGGTAGCCCACCGCCGACGGGATGCGGCCGAGAAGGGCCGACAGCTCCGAGCCCGCCTGGGTGAAGCGGAAGATGTTGTCGACGAAGAACAGAACGTCCTGACCCTGGTCGCGGAAATATTCGGCGACGGTGAGGCCGGAGAGGGCGACGCGGGCGCGGGCGCCCGGCGGCTCATTCATCTGGCCGTAGATCAGGGCGCATTTGGAGCCCTCGGTCGACCCTTCCTTCGGGTCCTTGTTCACGCCCGACTCGATCATCTCGTGATAGAGGTCGTTGCCCTCACGGGTGCGCTCGCCGACGCCGGCGAACACGGAATAGCCGCCATGGGCCTTGGCGATGTTGTTGATCAGCTCCTGGATCAGCACGGTCTTGCCGACGCCGGCGCCGCCGAACAGGCCGATCTTGCCGCCACGGGCGTAAGGCGCCAGCAGGTCGATGACCTTGATGCCCGTCACCAGAATCTCAGCTTCCGTCGACTGGTCGACATAGGCCGGGGCCGGCGCGTGGATCGGGCGGCGCTCCTTGGTCTTGATCGGGCCGGCTTCATCGACCGGCTCGCCGATGACGTTCATGATGCGGCCGAGCGTCTCCTCGCCGACGGGCACCGAGATAGGCTCGCCGGTGTCGATGACTTCCTGGCCGCGCACCAAACCCTCGGTGGCGTCCATGGCGACGGTGCGCACGGTGTTCTCGCCGAGATGTTGGGCAACCTCGAGCACCAGACGCGTGCCGTGATTGTCGGTCTCGAGGGCGTTCAGAATGGCGGGCAGGTGCTCGCCGAACTGCACGTCAACGACGGCGCCGGTTACCTGCACGACGCGACCGCCGGCCTTGGTGCCGGTCTTGGCCTTCGAAGTTGCTGCTTTTGCCATGATGTCCTCGTTTCCTCTTACACGGCCTCGGCGCCGGAAATGATCTCGATCAGTTCCTTGGTGATCTGCGCCTGGCGGCTGCGGTTGTATTCGAGCGTGTAGCGATCGATCATATCACCAGCGTTGCGCGTGGCGTTGTCCATCGCATTCATCTGCGCGCCGTAGAAACCGGCGGAATTTTCGAGCAGGGCGCGCAGGATCTGCACCGAGATATTGCGCGGCAGAAGATCGGCGAGGATCGCCTGCTCGTCGGGCTCATATTCATAGCTGGCGCCGGGGCCGGTCTCTTCGGCCTTGCCGGGGAACTCGGCCGGGATCATCTGCTGCCCGGTCGGAACCTGGCTGATGACCGACTTGAAGGTCGAGAAATAGAGCGTGCAGACGTCGAAGGCGCCCTCGTCGAAGAGGGCGAGGATCTTCTTGCCGACGCCGTCGGCCTCGGCGAAGCCGAGCTGGCGGACGCCACGCATCTCGACATGTTCGATGATGCGGCGGGCAAAGACGCGGCGCAGCACATCATAGCCCTTGCGGCCGACGCAGAAGAATTTGACGTCCTTGCCGTCGCGGATGAGCTGGTTGGCGTGATCGCGCGCCAGTCGGGCGATGGCGGAACTGAAGGCGCCGGCCAGCCCGCGGTCCGCCGTGCAGACGACAAGCAGATGGGTCTGATCGTTGCCGGTGCCGACGAGAAGTTTCGGCGCGGTCGGCTGACCCTTCACCGCATTGGAGACGTTGGCGAGAACAGCCGCCATGCGTTCGGCATAAGGCCGGGCGGCCTCAGCCTGCGCCTGGGCGCGGCGAAGCTTCGACGCGGCGACCATCTGCATGGCGCGCGTGATCTTCTGGGTCGCCTTGACCGAAGCGATGCGGTTACGAAGTTCTTTGAGGCTTGCCATCGGCTAACAATTTCCTCCGGCGATCAGCCGAAGCCTTTGGCGAATTCGGCAACCGCCGCGGTCAGACGCTCGCGGATGTCGTCGGTCAGCTCCGCCTTGTCGCGGATCGCCGCCAGAAGGTCGGCGTGATCGGTCCGCAGCGCGGCCAGCAGGCCATGCTCGAAATCATTGACGCGGTTGACCGCGATCGAATCGAGGTAGCCGTTGACGCCGGCGAAGATAACGGCGACCTGTTCCTCGACGCGAAGCGGCGAGAATTGCGGCTGCTTCAAGAGTTCCGTCAGGCGGGCGCCGCGCGCGAGAAGGCGCTGCGTTGCCGCGTCAAGGTCGGAGCCGAACTGGGCGAAGGCCGCCATTTCGCGATACTGCGCCAGCTCGCCCTTAATACGCCCAGCGACCTGCTTCATCGCTTTCACCTGCGCGGCCGAGCCGACGCGCGACACCGAGATGCCGACGTTCAGCGCCGGGCGAATGCCCTGGAAGAAGAGGTCGGTTTCCAGGAAGATCTGGCCGTCGGTGATCGAAATGACGTTGGTCGGGATATAGGCGGAAACGTCGTTCGCCTGGGTCTCGATGATCGGCAGCGCGGTCAGCGAACCGGCGCCGTTTTCGTCATTCATCTTCGCGGCACGCTCAAGCAGGCGCGAGTGGAGATAGAAGACGTCGCCCGGGAAGGCTTCGCGGCCCGGCGGGCGGCGCAGCAGCAGCGACATCTGACGATAGGCGACGGCCTGCTTCGACAGATCGTCGTAAATGATGAGGGCGTGCATGCCGTTGTCGCGGAAGAACTCGCCCATCGTGCAGCCGGAGAACGGCGCCAGATACTGCATCGGCGCCGGATCGGACGCGGTGGCGGCGACGATGATCGAATATTCGAGCGCGCCGTTTTCCTCGAGCGTGCGCACCAGCTGGGCAACGCTTGAGCGCTTCTGGCCGATGGCGACGTAGATGCAATAGAGCTTCTTCGATTCGTCGCTGGTGGCGTTGACGGTCTTCTGGTTGAGGATGGTGTCGAGTGCGACGGCGGTTTTGCCGGTCTGGCGGTCGCCGATGATCAACTCGCGCTGGCCACGGCCGATCGGGATCAACGCATCGATGGCCTTGAGGCCGGTCTGCATCGGCTCGTGCACCGACTTGCGCGGAATGATGCCCGGCGCCTTGACGTCGACGCGGCGGCGCTCAGTGGCCTTGATCTCGCCCTTGCCGTCGATCGGGTTGCCGAGGCCGTCAACGACGCGGCCGAGCAGGCCCTTGCCGACGGGCACCTCAACAATGGCCTCGGTGCGCTTGACCGTGTCGCCTTCCTTGATGTCGCGGTCGGAGCCGAAGATGACGACGCCGACATTGTCGGTCTCAAGGTTCAGCGCCATCCCGCGGATGCCGCCGGGAAACTCGACCATCTCGCCGGCCTGGACATTGTCGAGGCCGTAGACGCGGGCGATGCCGTCACCGACGGACAGAACCTGGCCGACTTCGGAGACCGCGGTCTCGGTCCCGAAATTCTTGATCTGATCCTTGAGGATCGAGGAGATTTCAGCGGCGCGAATATCCATCAGCCAGCCTCTTTCATGGCGTATTTCATTGCGTTGAGTTTGGTGCGAAGCGAAGTGTCGATCATGCGGCTGCCGACTTGAACGATGAGCCCGCCGATCAGCGACAGGTCAACCTTCTGGTCAAGCAGAACATCCTTGCCCATGGCGTCTTTCAGCGCCGCCTTGAGCGTGGCGATCTGAGAATCGCTGAGCGGCTCGGCGCTGGTGACGGTGGCAAAGATCTCGCCGCGTTCCTTCGACAGCATCTGCCGGAAGGCGACGATCATCTCGGGGATGGCGAACAGCCGCCGGTTCGTCGCCGCGACCTTGATGAGGTTGCTGGCGAGGCCGTCGATGCCTGCCTTGTCGAGCACGGCGCCAACGGCGCGCGTCTGCTCCTCCGAGGAGAATACCGGGCTCTTCACGAGACGCAGCAGATCTTCAGACTCGTCGAGCAGCGATTGAAAATTGGCGAGGTCGGTGGCGACGGCATCGAGCGCGCCTTCATCACGCGCCAAGTCAAAAAGCGCGGCGGCGTAGCGCGCGGCGACGCCGGAAACGGTTACTGCCTCATCCGCCACTTGTGAATTCCTGCTCCCGCGCCCAAGGCTTTTTGGCGGTTGATCCCGCGCTTCTTAAGGCATTGACCGGATTATGAAATGCCGTTCGCTGCAGCTTTCGGACATTGCCCCGCCCCGAAAGCCGCGCGTTCCCTAGCATAGGCCCTAGTGGGGGGCAATATGACGGGCCTGCGCAAATGCCGCGATCATGCGTCGCAACGTCACATAAAGCTCTGCGGGTCGACGTCGACCTGCACGCGGACCGATCCTTTCGGCGATGGCGCAGCGGCGATCCAGCGCCGCACATAATCCTGGACGTCGGCGGAACGCGGCGCATGGACGAGAAGACGGTAGCGATGGCGGCCGCGGATCACCGCCAGTGGCGCCTCCGCGGGACCAAAGACCGAGATGTTCTCCGTGCCTGCCGGCGCCGCGCGGCGGAGGGCGTTGGCGTGGCCCCGGGCGCTGTCCCGGTCCGGGCCGGTGACGATGAGCGCCACCAGCCGGGCGAAAGGCGGCAGCTGAGCGATCCGCCGTTCCTCGATCTCGCGGGAATAGAAGGCCTCGCGGTCGCCGGCGACGATGGCGCGCATGACCGGATGATCAGGGGCGCTGGTCTGGATGATGGCGCGACTGGCGCCACCGATCCGGCCGGCCCGGCCGGTGACTTGCGACAAGAGCTGGAAGGTGCGCTCGGCAGCGCGCAGGTCGCCATGGGCGAGCGCGAGGTCGGCATCGACAACGCCGACCAGCCGGAGGAGGGGGAAGTTGTGGCCTTTGGCTACCAGCTGCGTGCCGATGATGATGTCCGCCTCGCCGGCGGCGATGGCGGCCAATTCGCGCCGGAGGCGTTGGGTTCCGCCGAGCATGTCGCTCGACAGCACCGACAGGCGTGCGTCAGGGAAGCGTTCGGCGACTTCCTCGGCTAGGCGCTCGACGCCCGGGCCGCAGGCGACGAGGCTGTCATGGTCGCCGCAATTGGGACAGGCTTCCGGCCGTGATTCCGAATGGCCGCAATGATGGCAGACGAGCTGGCCACGGAAGCGGTGCTCGACCAGCCAGGTCGCGCAATTGGGGCACTGGAAGCGGTGCCCGCAGGTTCGGCAGAGCGTCAGCGGGGCGTAGCCACGGCGGTTGAGGAAGAGCAGGGCCTGGTGCTTTTCGCCGAGCGCCTCGCCGATCGCGGTGACCAGGGGCGGCGAAAGCCAACGGCCGCGCTCGGGCGGATCGGCGCGCAGATCGACGGCGGTGATGTCGGGCAAGCTCGCTCCGGCGAACCGGTCGGGCAGTTCGAGGCGGCGATAGCGGCCGAGATCGGCGTTGACGCGGCTTTCGATCGACGGTGTCGCGGACGAAAGGATCACCGGGAAATCGCCGATGCGGCCGCGTACCACGGCCATGTCGCGGGCGTGATAGGTGACGCCTTCTTCCTGCTTGTAGGCCGGGTCGTGCTCCTCATCGACGACGATGAGGCGGAGGTCGGGGAAGGGCAGGAACAGCGCTGAACGGGCGCCGACAACAGCGCGGACAGATCCCGCCGCGACCCCGCGCCAAAGCCGCTCGCGGATGCGCGGTGGGACATCGGAATGCCACTCGCCGGGGCGCTGGCCGAAACGGCCGGCGAAGCGGTCGAGAAAATCCGTCGTGAGGGAAATCTCGGGCAGGAGGATCAGCACCTGACCGCCGTTGCGCAATGCCTCGGCGACCGCCTCGAAATAGACCTCCGTCTTGCCCGATCCGGTGATGCCGTCGATCAGCGTGACGGAAAAGCCGCCATCGGCCGTCTCGCGGATGGCCTGGGCGGCGGCCGCCTGGCCGTCATTGAGATCCGGGGCGGCGAAGTCAGGCTCGGGCGGCATCGCCACGGGAGGCGGTGGGAGTTCGACGATCTCCAGCGTTCCGGCATCGACCAGGCCCTGGATCACGCCGGGGCTCACCCCAGCGGCGCCGGCAAGCCCGCTCTTCGACCAGGCGAGACCGTCGGCAACGATATCGAGCACCTTCTGCCGGGCGGTTGTCATCCGCTCAGGCGGCGGACCGGCGAGCCGCAGCCCTGAGCGCGGCGATTCCGCCGCGAGAGCACCGGGCGTGCGCAGCACCATGCGCAGCACCATGCCGCGGGTGGTCAGCGTGTACCCGGCCACCCAATCGACGAAGGCGCGGGTCTCCTGTGGCAGCGGCGGGCCATCGAACTTGCCGACGATTTCGCGCAGGCGGTTCGACGTGCGGTCGAGGTCGGGGGGATCGTCCCAGACGACGCCGACGACGTCCCGCGTCGCCAGCGGCACCTCGACAATGTCGCCGGGCGCAAGCGGCACGCCGGGAGGGGCGCGGTAGCTGTAGGGGCCCTCGACCGCGAAAGGGAGGAGGACGGACACGATGGCAGCCATGCCGGTCTCCGTGCCAGAGGCCAACGCGGCTGTTTCACCCGATTCGGAAAGCCGTCGATCCATGTGAGAACAATGCCGGAACGAAGCGGGCAGGGGAAGCGCGTTTCTGTCCTACTGGAAGAAGCCCATCTGTCTCAGCTGCCCGCTATCGCGCGGGAGTTCGACGTCGCCCGGGACGAAACCATTACCGGCGAAAATGTAGGCCAACAGCAGCGCGATCTGGCCGTCATCCTGCACGACGTCGGCGGCGTGACCGGTGAGGAAGGCGTATAGATCGTTGACAGTTCCGC
The DNA here is from genome assembly GCA_963732865.1 of uncultured Alphaproteobacteria bacterium. GTDB lineage: Bacteria > Pseudomonadota > Alphaproteobacteria > Rhizobiales > Kaistiaceae > JADLGL01. The sequence continues at coordinate 437,952 of CAVTBC010000004.1, forward strand.
CGAACCAATGATTGCGGAAGTCCTGGCCCACCAGCGGCGGAATGAAGCCGGCGCCACCCGGGGGCGCGACGCCGCTGAGGTTCGGGCCGTGGCAGGCGTCGCAGGTCAATTGGACATACCAGAGTGCTCCGGAATTGCGCTGCGAATTGGTGAAGGTCAGCGGCATCAGATCCGCCCGCGCCACACCGATGCCAAGGAGTTCGTTGCCGGCCAGCGGCGCGATAGTGTCCGCCAAAGTGCGTAGATAGGCGATGACGGCGGCCCGGTCGTCGGGGTCGCTGATGCCGACGAAGCCCATGCGCGTGCCCGGAATGGCAACGGCCGGGTTTTCCAGGAACGCGTCGAGGCGGTTGACCGTCCACACGGCGCCTTCCGCGTTCAGGGTCTGGAAGGCCAGCGAATAGCTGAAGCCCGCCGCTGCCGCGACCGGTCCGCCGACGATGTTGAAGAGATTTGGTCCAAAAAGCGTATCGCCCTCGCTGGTGAAGCGATGGCAGCTGGCGCAGCGCCCGGCCGCCAAGGCCTCGCCGTCGGCCGGATCGGCGGCGGCGATGCGCGCCAGCAGTTCCGGGTCGTTGCCGGCGACGTCCGGCGCGGGCGCGAGCGTCTTGAGATAGGCGATCACATTGGCCCGGTTCTGGTCGTCGGCGATGCCCCCCAGCGTCATCGACGTCCCCGGCGCGGCGCCGGTCGGATCGGCGAGAAATGCGTTCAGCCTCGCTGGCGTCCAAACGAGGCCGAGGTCATTCATTTCCTGGAGTGCCGGGGAATAGTCGAAGCCACGCTGGGCTCCGGCGGCGGCGCCGAAAATACCGAACAGAACCGGCCCTTCCTGCGCGCCGCCATGCTGTTGTTCCTCGCGGAAGGAATGGCAGCCGGTGCAACGCTGGGCGTAGCTGTGCCCGGCTTCCGCGTCGCCCGTCTCGATCATGGCCGCCATTTCGGGCGTCAACGCAGGCTCTTCGGCGTTCAGGACCGAAAGCGCGGCGCCCCCCGACGTTTCCGCGGGAATGTTTCCTGCCGTGTTGGCCGGTGTGGCCGCGCTTGCCGCAGGGGCGGGCGCCGCATCGCCCGCCACGGGCGGTGCGGATTCGGTGGTGGCGGCTGGGGCCGCCGATTCGGCGGCTGGCGGCGTTGCCGGTTCCGCCGCGGGGGTGGGTTCGCTGCCTGCGGCGACCGGAGCGGATTCGGGGACGGCTGGCGTTTCCTCTGCCCGGGGCGGGCTAGAAACGGCCGGCGCTGAAGCCAGCGTGGCCTCGCTTGCCACCGCGGCTTCGCCGGCCGTGCTGACCGGGGCGGCCGTGCTGCCGCTATCGCTTGCGGTTTCGTCGTTGCCGCTACCGCATGCCGACAGCAGCAAAGCAACCGCGAACGCCGCCGCAGCGGTGCAAATGCGCCCCGGTGATCGCCTTGTAGTCACCTTACCCAGTGTCTTCGTTTCGGAGCGAGCGAAGTCTTGCCCGAAATCCCCTCGTAAGTTCTGTTCTGTTTTGCCATTCTTCTCGCGGCCCGCCTGCCGCTGTTGATGCGATGATGACCGCGAATCCGCCGAACGGCAACAGCCGGCGTTGCCCCGTCAGGCAGAAAAGACCGGTCCGAATCTGATCAATCTCAAATCGAGATCGATGCCGAAGGTGCACTCTGCCTTGGCAACCGAACAAACTGGAAAGGATGCGAGATGGCCAATTTGAAGATTCGCGTTTTCCGCGGCAGCGAACCGGAGGCGACCATCACGATTCCAGGGAGCGCGCTCAAGGTGGCGTCCGGCCTCATTCCGAAGGCGGCCGCCGAGGCCTTGCACAACAAGGGCATCGACCTCGACGAGATCATGAAGCTCGCGGAGAACCCCGATGCGCTTGGGCAACTGATCGAGGTGGAAGGCCACACATCGAACGAGCGGATCGTGATCTCGCTCGAATAGGCATGGCGGCGCCGTAAAGGCGCCCTTAAACGCTCAGGGCCATTGAATGGGGCCTCGAAGCCGACGGAGCTTGCCGGCCTATGCCCCGCGCCGCGTCCACTGCCGAGCCCCTCATTGCCGCTGCGCCTGATCTTGCCGCGGCGATCACGCGCTGGCGCGCTCATCTGGCATCGGAGCGGCGTCTGGCCGCCAATACGTTGGAGGCCTATGGCCGCGACGTCTGGCAATTCCTCGGCTTCATCACCGGGCATCTTGGCGGGCCGCCGAGCGTGGCGGATATTGCCGGGCTCAGCACAGCAGATTTGCGCGGCTTCCTGGCGGCGCGGCGGCGCGAAGGTGTCGGAGCGCGGACGCTGGCGCGCGGCCTCTCGGGCGTGCGGTCGCTGATGCGTTTCCTCGAACGCGAGACCGGGGCCAGCGCGGCAGCGCTGCGGGCGCTGCGTACGCCGAAGCAGCCCAAGACGTTGCCGAAACCAATCGACGCCGCGCGCGCCCGGCGCCTCACCGACGCGGACGAACAGCTTGCAGAAACGCCGTGGATCGCGACGCGCAATGCGGCGGTTCTGTCGCTCCTTTATGGGTCAGGCCTGCGCATCTCCGAGGCGCTCGGATTGAAGCGCGGCGAAGCGCCGGTGCCCGGCGTCGAAACGTTGCGCATTATCGGCAAAGGCAGCAAACCCCGCCTCGTGCCGGTGCTGCCGGTCGTTGCCGAATCCGTTGCGGCCTATCTCCGCCTCTGCCCCTATGTGCTGGGTCCCGAGGCACCGCTTTTCGTCGGCGCCCGCGGTGGCCCCCTCAGTGCGCGCGTCGTGCAGAAGGCCATGGAGGGCATGCGCTCGGCGCTCGGCCTGCCGCCCACCGCGACGCCGCACGCCCTACGACATTCCTTCGCGACGCATCTGCTTTCGGCAAGCGGCGATCTGCGCACGGTGCAGGAGCTTCTCGGCCATGCGAGCCTGTCGACGACGCAGGTCTACACGGCCGTCGAAGGCGAGCGCCTGCTGGCGGTCTATGATCAGGCCCATCCGCGTTCGCGCGCTCCGGGCCGACAGGCCTGAACGGCGGCTGAACGGGCGCTTCACATCAGCTTCAAGCGGCGGTGGCTAAGTCCTGCAGCGTGAGCCCTCCACAAAAGGCTCCGTTTCCATCCACCTTCGGCCCCGCCTATTGGCGGGGCCTTTTCTCGGGGTGGCATCATCGCAATCGCGGTGATAAACCACCGGCCATGCGCACGCCGTTCCGCAAGATTTGGAACCTTATTCCCGCTCTCGGCCGGGCGGCGCCTTAGCGCGTTCATTTTTCCCCGGCCCGCAGCGTTCGCGGAGCCGGCTAAATCCCGATCCAGCTCCGTGTTCCGCCGGCCCAACCGGAACCTTGCCATGTCGGCGGAGCCGTCCCCACCTGTCCTGGCCGAACCCACGGCGCCCGCCGTGGGCTCGCAGTCCCTTCGCGCCGGCTATGTCTTCGCCGCGCTCGGCGCGCTGCTGTTCGCGGCGAAGGGCGTCATCATCAAGCTGACCTATGCCGAGGGCGTCGATGCTGAGACGCTGCTCGCCATGCGTCTCGGCATCGCGCTGCCGATCTATCTGGTGATCGGCGCGATGTCGCTGCGTGACCGGATGCGCCAGGGGCGGGGTCTGCCGAGCTTTCGCCTGGTGACCGCGACTGCGGCGGTGGGCGTCCTTGGCTACTATGTCGCCAGCTATGCCGACTTCCTCGGCCTGCAATACATCTCCGCCCAGTTCGAGCGGATGATCCTGTTCACCTATCCGCTATTCGTGGTGCTGTTCGGCGCGCTGTTCTTCGGATTGCCGGCGAGCCGTTCCGCGCTGGTGGCGATCGGCGTTGCCTATGCCGGCCTCGGCGTCATCTTTGTCGGCCGCTTGCAGGCATTTGGTTCCGACGTCGTCCTTGGCGCGGCCTTTGTCATTGTCGCGGCGCTTGCCTTCGCATTCTACCAATTGCTGGCCAAACCGCTGATCGGCGCGGTCGGGCCGCGTCTCTTCACCTGCATCGCGATGGGTGGCGCTGCGGCGGCGTCGCTGACGCAGTTCTTCGTGACGCACTCCGTCTCGGATCTGGCGGTCGATACAACAGCCTTTTGGTACACGGTTCTGCTGGCGCTCGGGGCGACGGTCGCTCCGTCATTCCTGCTGGCGGCGGCGCTGCACCGCATCTCGGCGCAGGCGAATTCGACGATCGGCATGCTGAGTCCGATCGCGACGCTTGTCCTGGCCTGGGTCGTGCTCGGGGAAACGCTCGGCGTTACCGACGTTATCGGCGTCGGTCTCGTCCTATGCGGCGTCGGCTGGATGACGTTCCGCGACAGCCGGGTTGCTGCCTGAGCTAAGGGATGGCGCCCCGCGGATTTCCGCGAGGCGCCGGAATTGGTGCCGTCTATTGCTTGCCGACCGGGGCGTTGGTCTGGGTCGTGGTGGAAAGGCCGCCCGTCGCGACGGTGGTCAGCTGCATGTAGAAATAGTTCTCGCTGACATTGGCCAGGGCATAATAGGTGACGCCGTCACCAACCTGCTCCCAAGTGCCGTCCTCGCCGCCATCATAGGGCTGAACCTCGCCGTCGACGTCGTAGATCTGCTGGACGTCCTCGAGCGACGGCGGATTGGGAACCGAATTGGCAGTGAACGAGCAATAGGTGATCTGCCCGGCCGGATAGGTCTCGATCAGGGAGAAGATCGAGACGCTGGTGCCGTCGGAATAGGTCTTGGACGCATCGATTTCCCAGACGTAAGGCCCGTTGGAATCGGAATAGTCGATCGACCAGCCGTCCGCCGTCATCTGGTTCTGGGCGTCGGTCAGATCGCCCGACAGAAGGGCGCAGTAGTCGATGCTGTCCTCGATAAGATTGGGAGCCTGGCCGGTCGGCGTGGCCGGGCCTTTCTGCGCCGCGGCCTGGGTTGCGAACAGCGCAAGCAAAATCACCGTCGCCAGAGCGGTGAGGCTCAGCGGAAGGAAGTCGCGCACAACGGCTCGGGCCGCCGGAATGTTGGTCAGTCTCGCCATGGGACAGCTCCTGATGGAAAAATCGAACGATACGGCTGCCAGCGGGTTTGGCGCCGCCGGGCGGGCGTTACCTTACAATGCAGGTGTGGCGACGACCAGCGCCACTGCGACGGGAAGGCTGCCTAGCCGGCGAGATTGGGTGCAATGCGCTGGCAGGTCTCGACCAGATGATCGATCGCTGCGACGGATTTCTCGAAGAGATCGCGTTCGGAGCGGTTGAGGTTGATCTCGATAATGCGTTCGATACCGCCGGCACCGATCACGACCGGGACGCCGACGAAGCGCTTGTCGACGCCATATTGGCCTTCGAGATAGGCCGACGCCGGAAGCAGGCGCTTCTTGTCGCGCAGATAGCTCTCGACCATCTCGATGGCCGAGGCCGCCGGCGCATAGAAGGCGGAGCCGGATTGCAGCAACGCCACCATTTCGGCGCCCGCTTCGCGCGTTCGCTCGACGATGGCGTCCAACCGCTCGGTCGACATCCATCCCATCTTCACGACATCGGGCAGCGGGATGCCGCCGACCGCCGAATAGCGCGTGAGCGGCACCATCGAGTCGCCATGGCCACCGAGGACGAAGGCGGTGACATCCTCGACCGAAATGTCGAGTTCCGCCGCGAGGAAGGCGCGGAACCGCGTCGAATTCGAGGACGCCGGCCATGCCGACGATCTTTGCCTTGGGCAGACCCGAATAGCGGTGCAGGGCCCACACCATCGCGTCGAGCGGGTTGGTGATGCAGATGACGAAGGAGTTGGGCGCGTATTTCGCCAGCGCCGCGCCGACCTTCTCCATCACCTTGAGATTGACGTCGAGGAGATCGTCGCGGCTCATCCCGGGCTTCCGCGGCACGCCCGCGGTGACGATGCAGACGTCGGCATCCTTGATGGCGGAATAGCTGGAGGCGCCGGTGAAACTGGCGTCGAAGCCGTGAATCGGTGCCGCCTGCGCAATGTCCAGCGCCTTGCCTTGCGGCACGCCGTCATGCACGTCGATCAGCACGACATCGCCCAGCTGCTTCAGCCCGATGAGATGGGCCAGCGTGCCGCCGATCTGACCCGCTCCGATCAAGGCGATTTTGGCTCGCGCCATGTCAATTCATCCCTGAGATTAGTTGGGCGAGGACGCCCGTTTTAGCGGAAGAAGGCCACCGGCTCGCCGCCGCTGATCATTTGACCTTCGAAGCGGCCGGTGACCACCAGCGCGCCGTCGCGCACTATGCTGACCGCATAGAGCTGGGCAATGGGAACGCCTGCGGCAAACAGAACAACCTGCTGGCCGTCCAGACGCCAGGATGAGATCGAAGACAGCGCCGGGCTGTTGCAGCTGCGCGTTGAGCCCCGATAGCCGTCTTCCCAGGGTGTGCCGTTGAGGAAGAACTGCGAGCAGACGATGTTCCCCAAGGAAATCGTCCAGCCGCCGATGAGATCGTCAAAGCTCACCGTGACGTTGGAGTTGGCGGCAAGGGCCGCAACCTGATCGGGTTGGCCAACCTCGTTGGGGGGCGCCAGCGGACCGACCGGCTGGGCCAGCGGACTGGCCGGAGTTGGCGGGTTGGCCGCAGTTTCCGTGCTCTCGCCCAAGGGGGGCAACTGGTCGGTTGCGATCGGCGCGTCCGTCTGTGCGGTATTGAAGTCGGTTGGCGGCGCATTGGCCGCAGTGCCGCCGTTAAGGGGGATACCGATGGCGCCGACGGCGCCGCAGCCGGCGAGAGCAACAAGGGTCAGCAAAGGCGCCAGCCGGAGCAGTCTCATCGGGGTAACCTGTATTGGCCGCTGCGGGCCGGCCGAACCGTCATGGATTTTGACAAAATGCCGTTTCCTGGCGTCGAGCGCCGCTGATACCGTCCTTCGCCGCCGCCGACAAGCTTTGCCGATGGCAACGATGTGGACCATTCGTGAGGCCTTTTGGTGTCACGCTGGGCGCGGCGGGGCTTGCCGCCGCTCCTTGCGGATTACCAATTTCAGGCCGGACCAGATTTCGTCCACGGCGCAAACCTTAACATCGACTAGGCCGAGCGGCAGGACGATATCGCGAATTGTGTCCTCGGTGATGTCCGTCGGGCGCTTCGATGCTTTCTTTGGCCAAGAGATCCAGATGATGCCGTTGGGCACGATCGAGGCCATGAGGCGCGGTGCGGAAGCACGAAGATCTGCAGCCCGCGTATAGAAGGCATGGATCAGATCGAGCGGCGTATCGGGTAGGGCGGTGGCGGTTTCGGCCGTGCCGACAAGGATGTAGCCAGCCGCGCGTTGCAGCCATTCAAGCGTGGGCGGCAAGGCAATGAAGGCAACCTTCTGTCCGTCCCGCAACCCAAGCTTTTTGGCCAGCGGAGTGCCCGAATAGCCGGCCTGTGTTGGCGCAATTGTCAAAGCGGATTCCTGATCGGCATGTCGCCCGCGCAATCCTTGATGATCGTCGTGGCGGTGACAAGGATGCCTAGGCGCTGAACAAGGTGCAGCGTCTGGCGCAGGCGTTCGACCTCCGCATCGTTTCCGGTGATGCGGACCGCAACATATTCGATTTCGATTGGCTCAAGCTGCTCGGGCAACCGATCGATCACGCACTGACACTCGACCGGGCCGAGCTCTAGCTGGCCGCGGCATTCCGCAAAGATCTGCTGCAGATGTCCCTGCGTGGCGGACGGACCCGCCGCGCGACCGCCTTGCGCGCCGAGAAGAAGGGCTAACGAGCCGATTGCTAGGACCAGCGACGTCCGCATGGCGGACTCCGGATTTGGGTCGAACCAGCCTAACTTATCCCGGTCGGCTGCGAAATTGTCCGCAAAACGAGACCGGCCCGCCTTTGACGGCGGGCCGGTGCGATCATTGACCTAGGGTGGGGCTATTTCCCGCCACCTTGCTCTGAGATTTGCAGCGTTGCGGCCGGGTAGGCGCCGCCGTCATAGGTTCCGACCCAAATGTCATATTGGCCTGACAAGGGGAACGCGAATTGCAGTTCGGGGTTGTAGTTGCCCCCCGTATCGTCATCGCAATACCAATTGCCATCGGGCCCGTTGACGATCAGCGTGGTGTCCGTGTCGGAGAGGACGCTGAGGATCAGAGCGGCGTTGCCTGCGGTGAAGTTCAGGCGGAAGTCCGGCGCCTGCGCGATGCTGCCGTAGCAAGCGTTGCCATTCGTGTCGGTCCCGAGGGCGCCGTTGGCGTCAACGGTGCCGCCCGCGGTCAGCGCCACGGTGTAGGGGCGCGGTGTGAACCCGGTCGCGAGATCGATCTGGCCGTAGGTCGGCGTCAGAGTGTAGTCGGGACCGCTGCCATAGCTACCGCTTCCGCTGACGTCGCTGGCTGCGGTGTTGTTGCCGATCTCGGAGATGTTCAGCGTGGCGTTGGGATTGCCGCCGCCATAGGCGCCGACCCAGATGTCGTACTGGCCGGACATCGGGTTGTCGAAGGCGATCATCGGGTTGGGGTACCCGGCGCCATCGTCGTCGCAGTACCAGGTGCCGTCCGGTGCGTTGATGACGAGGGTAGTGTCATCATCAGAGAGCGCCGAGATATAGAGGGTCGGGTAGCTGCCGGCCGTGTAGTTCAGGCGGAAATCCGGCGCTTCGGCGACGAAGCCGACGCAGGAGTCACCAAGGCCTGCGGTGCCGACATTGACGGCGCCGCCGGCAACGACACTGACCGTATAGGGATCGGGCGTGAAGCCGCTGGTAAGCGTCGCCTGGCCGTAGGTCGGATTCAACGTGAAGTCGGGGCCGGCAGTCGTTCCTGCACCAAGCTCCGAGATGTAGAGCGTGGCGTCCGGATTTTCGCCCTGGCTGAAGCTGCCAATCCAGATGTCGTACTGGCCGCTCGTCGGGTTGGCGAATTCAACCATCGGATTGAGGTTGCCGGCCGAATCGTCGTCGCAATACCAGGCGCCGTCAGGGCCGTTGATGACGAGGGTCGTGTCGCCCGAGGAAAGGGCGGAAATGTAGAGCGGAAGGCTGCCCGCCGTGAAGGTCAGCCGATAGTCGGGCGCGTTGGCGATATAGCCGTAGCAGCTGCCGCCGAGCGTCGACGCGTCAATGCTACCGCCGGCGACGACGCCGACCGAGTAGGGGTCCGGCTCAAAGCCGGAACTGAGCGATACTGTGCCGTAGGTCGGCGACAGGGTGTAGTCCTGCGCCAGCGACGGGGATAACCCCAGGATCGTGGCAGCGACCGCGACAAAGAGAAGTTTGCGAGACATCAGGGGGCTCCGTCTTTAGGGCGTTTCGGCGACCGCGCCGATATTGTTAGTTTGCATTTCGAGCGCTGAAGCCTGACAAAACGCTACCACATCCGGCGTCTGTAAGGCTATTGCCGAGCACAAAAGGCGCGGCCTAGTTACCTCAATCGGCCGTTGTTGTCCCAGCAGAAAGCCAGCGCGGCAAAGATTTCGTTTCGACCGGCCCGCCACGCCGCGAAGAGCAGTTTGTCCGCGGCCTTGAATGCCGGCCATGCCGCGGCTACCAACCGCCCAGCTACATCATCTTGGAATCCTTGAAATGCCCGATCGTAAGCTTCTGCTCCTGCCCGGCGATGGCATCGGCCCGGAAATCATGGCCGAGGTCAAAGGCGTCATCGCCTGGTTCAACGACCGTGGCGCAGGGTTCAGCTTCGAGGAGGATCTGGTCGGCGGCTCGGCCTACGACGCGCACAAAGTCGCGGTCACCGATGCCGCGATGGATCTGGCGCATGCCGCGGACGCCGTGATCTTCGGCGCGGTCGGCGGGCCGAAATGGGACAAGGTTCCCTATGAGGCGCGGCCAGAGGCCGGTCTCCTGCGCCTGCGCAAGGATCTCGAGCTCTTCGCCAATCTGCGTCCGGCGATCTGCTACCCGGCGCTCGCCTCGGCTTCGTCGCTGAAGCCCGAGATTGTCGAGGGGCTCGACATCATGATCGTGCGCGAGCTCACCGGCGGCGTCTATTTCGGCGAGCCGAAAGAGATCACCGATCTCGGCAACGGCCAAAAACGCGCGGTCGATAGCCAGGTCTACGAGACCTACGAGATCGAACGCATCGCCGCCGTCGCCTTCGATCTCGCCCGTGCGCGGCAGAACAGAGTGACGTCGATGGACAAGCGCAACGTCATGAAGTCAGGCGTTCTCTGGCACGACGTCGTCGAGGATGTGCATGCGCATTCCTATGCCGACGTGAAACTGGACCACATGCTGGCTGATGCCGGCGGCATGCAGCTGGTGCGCTGGCCGAAGCAGTTCGACGTGATCGTCACGGACAATCTCTTCGGCGACATGTTGTCGGACGTCGCGGCGATGCTGACCGGCTCGCTCGGCATGCTGCCCTCCGCCTCGCTCGGCGCGCCGAACGAAGCCACCGGCAAGCGTAAGGCGCTCTATGAGCCGGTGCATGGATCGGCACCGGACATCGCCGGCCAGGGCAAAGCCAACCCGATCGCAATGATCGCCTCCTTCGGCATGGCGCTGCGCTATTCTTTCGCCATGCTCGAAGAAGCCGAGATGCTCGACCGGGCGATCGCCGCCACGCTCGATGCTGGCCTGCGCACCGCCGACATCTGGACCGACGGCATGACCAAGGTCTCGACGGTCGAAATCGGCAAGGCGATCATCGCGGAACTCGGGAAGGCGTCATGATCACGGTTCGTATCATCGTTGCCGATGTAGCCGCATCGGCTGCCTTCTATGTCGAAACGCTTGGCTTCGACCTCGATGTGCAGACGCCGATGTTTGCCGCGGTGATGAAGGACGGTCTCAAGCTGCTCCTGAGCGGGTCGGGCAGCGCAGCGGGTAAGCCGCTGTCCGATGGCACCGAGCAATCGCCCGGCGGCTGGAACCGGGTGATGCTGACAGTGCACGACATTGCCGGCGAAATTGCGCGGCTCAAGGGGCTTGGCGTGACCTTTCGCGGCGCGCCCGTCACCGGACCGGCCGGAACGCTGGCCATCTTCGACGATCCGTCGGGCAATCCGCTCGAGCTATGGCAGCCGGCGGAACACTGATCGCACGATCGATCAGCCGCTGAAGATCGTATCGAACAGAAGCTTCAAATTGAGGGCGAGAATGATCGCGGCGACGATCCAGGCAAGGATCGCAAGCGGCCGGGAAATCGTGAACGGGCCCATCTTGCGGCGGTCGCTGACAAACAGAACCAAGGGGATGACGGCGAACGGCAACTGCATCGACAAGATGACCTGGCTCAGAATAAGCAGCTTGGCCGTCCCGCTCTCGCCGTAGAAGGCGGTAACGACAATCACCGGGACGATGGCGATGCCGCGGGTGAGCAGGCGCCGCGCCCAATGCGGCAGCCGTAGGCGCAGAAAGCCTTCCATCACGATCTGGCCGGCGAGCGTCGCGGTGACGGTCGAATTCAGCCCCGAGGCGAGCAGCGCAACAGCGAAGAGAACCGAGGCGATGCCGAGGCCCAGCAGCGGCGCCAGAAGCTGGAACGCCTGACCGATCTCGGCGACGTCCGCATGGCCGCTATTGTGAAACGCGACCGCCGAGACGATCAGGATCGACGCATTGACGAACAGGGCGAGCATGAGGGCGATGGTGCTGTCGAGCGTCGCCCATTTGATGGCGTGGCGACGGCCCTCCTCGTTCCTCTCGTAGTTGCGCGTCTGCACGATCGAGGAATGAAGGTAGAGATTGTGCGGCATCACCGTCGCGCCGATCATGCCGATGGCGATGTAGAGCATGCCGGGGTTCGTCACGATGTCGGTCGAGGGCACGAAGAGTCCGTGCAGAAGCCCGGCGATTGGCGGCGCCGCGGCAATGACTTGGATCGCGAAGCAGGCAAAAATGACGATCAGCAGCGCGACGACGAAAGCTTCCAGATAGCGGAAGCCGCGGTTCATCAGCAGCAAAACCAGGAACGCGTCCAGGCCGGCAATCAGGGCGCCGCCGATGAGCGGGATGCCGAACAGAAGTTGTAGGGCGATTGCCGTGCCGATGACCTCGGCAAGGTCGCAGGCGATGATGGCAAGCTCGCAGGCGACATAAAGGACAAGGTTGACGGGGCGAGGGAAACTGTCGCGGCACGCCTGGGCGAGGTCGCGCCCGGTGGCGATCCCGAGCCTGGCGGCCAGGGCCTGCAGGAGGATCGCCATCAAGTTCGACAGCATGATCACGAACAGTAGGGTGAAGCCGAACGAAGCGCCGCCGGCGAGATCGGTGGCCCAGTTGCCCGGGTCCATGTAGCCCACCGATACGAGATAGCCCGGCCCGGCGAAGGCGAAGAATTGGCGCAGCCAGCGGCCAGTGCGCGGCACAGGTATCGTCGAATGCGCCTCAGGCAAGCTCGGCCGATCGCCGACCCGGGTGAAGCCCCAAGCCTTGTTTTCCCCGGTGGCAGGCGGCCGCCTCAGCATCTCGTCGGGTCCTTTCCTGCAAAACCTTCGTGGGCGGCAGTTCGCGGCGGGCGGTGCGAAAACACTTTATTGCTATTAAGAATGATTTGCATGTAGCTGCGAAACGCATGCAATGCAAGGGAATTTCCGCACAGCGTTAGTTCTAAATGTCGCAGACCGGACGCCGCTCGGCGATGGTCATTGCAAAGTCGCCGACCATCCGCTACTACTACGCGATGCGTAGTAGTTCGGAACCCGACGAGATTGGCCGCTATTCGGATCCGCCCTTGCTCGTCCTGGCGAGCCTCGGCGACGGTCCGAAGCACGGACATGCCATGATCGATGAAATCGCGGCGCTGTCGGGAACGAAGCTCGGGCCGGGCACGCTGTATGGCGCAATTGCCCGCCTCGAACGCGATGGCCTGATCGAACCGATGCCACCAGAGGATCGGCGCCAGCCCTATCGGCTGACGGCCCAGGGGCGAGCCGTCCTTCAGGCCAAGCTGGCCACGCTGCATCAGTTTGCCGTCAGCGCGCTCCGCAGGCTGGAGGCGTAGATGAAGGCCGGCCTCGCTCGATGCCTCACTGCCCTTTATCCGCGCCGCTGGCGCGAGCGCTATGGGCGTGAGTTTGCCGCCCTGCTCGAGGATCGGCCGGCCAGCCTCTCCACCCTTTCCGATGTCCTTTTCTCAGCGTTGAAGGCGCGCGCAATGACGATCTCCGACCTCTCCATGACAAGTAGTCAAAGATCGGTGGTGCTGTTCGGCTGGGCCGGGCTTGCCACCTTGGCCGCCGCGGTGAACCTCTATTTCTCCGTCGACGACACGGCCGTGGCCGCGGCGATGACGCTGCATCCGACGCTGTCGGTTCTCTTCTCAGCGATCGCCATGGGGTCGGCGGCCGCCTTGATCGTGGCCGCGCTCCTCGGCGTGCCGATCTTCTTCCGGCTGCTGAAGGCGTCGGGCGCTGATGGAAGGTGGCAATTCCTCAGGCCATTCGCGATGGCGCTCGGCTTAGCGGCCGGCACGATCGTCTGGCTTGTCGTTGCCGGCGTCAGCGCACACGCGGCCTATGGCGGCAACTGGGTGCCACTTCCCTGGAACGTCCACGGGTTGATTGGGGTCGACGGACCGCCGGATTGGCTGCGTTGGGGTGCTGGTCTGGTGACGTTGGCGCTGCTTCTGGGCGGCCTCGTTTCAGTGGCCGTCGGGATTCGCCAGGCGCTCCACCGCTATGGCGCGTCGCTCCAATGGTCGCCCATCGAGCGAGCGCTCGGGTTCATCCTCGCAGCAGCAATGCTGGTGACGGCCGGGGCCGCCGCGACCTGGGGGATTGTGGCGCAGGCGAGCAACTCATCGGCGTTCCACGGCGGGTCGGGCTTCCTCGCCACCACGATATTCGTCTCATGGGCGGCCAGCGCAATCGTGTTTATCGCCGGCGCGGTTATCGCCGGGCGGGGCGCCGCTGCGGTCGTCGGCGCCCGGGCCTCGTGAATTCAAACCGAAGGACACGACGATGCGTCGCCTGATTGCGTGGCTGGCCGCGCTTGCAATCCTCGCAACAGCCTCGACCGCGGCCGTGCTGGCATCGCAGACGACGCCCACGCCGGCCGGTCAATGGATTGCTTTCACCAACGATGCGATCGGCTACCAGCTGAGCTACCCGGACAACCTCCGCCGCGAGGGCGACGGAGCGGAGGTGTTCTTTCGCGGCACGAGCCCGATTCCCTTTCTGACCTTCCTGGGCCCGGTGCCGGTCGTTGTTCGCTGGGAAACGGAAAGCGAAGGGCTGCGGCGTGGAACGTGGTTCGGCAGCGAACCGGTCGCGGACATCACGCTCGGCGGGGTCGCCGGCAAGGAATATATCTATTCGCATGGCGATTTCTTCGCGTCGGCGCGGACGGTTGCCTATGTCATCCCCTATCGCGGCAAGTATCTCGGGCTTGAATTCCGCACCGACGGCGAACTCGACGAGGATCAGCAGCGTATTCTCGCCTCGTTTCGATTGATCGAGAAATAGGCGGTCTTACGCAATCGTTGATCGCCGGCCCGGCTTCGCTTAGAACCGCCGCAATTCCGGATATGAAGGGGAAGGGCGTTTGTCCCGGCAGTTGCCGCGGCATCGACGACCCGGACCGAAGGGGGAAGCCCTATGGGCTACAAAGTCGCCATCGTTGGCGCGACCGGCAATGTCGGCCGCGAAATGCTTGAGATCCTGTCCGAGCGGGGTTTCCCCGCTGACGAAGTGGTCGCGCTCGCCTCGCGCCGCAGCCTCGGCCGCGAGGTCTCGTTCGGCGACCGCACGCTCAAGATCAAGACGCTGGAGAATTTCGATTTCTCCGACACCGACATCTGCCTGATGTCGGCGGGCGGATCGGTCGCCAAGGAATGGGCGCCGAAGATCGCAGCCGCCGGCTGCGTCGTCATCGATAACTCCTCGGCCTTCCGCTACGAATCCGACGTGCCGTTGGTGGTGCCGGAAGTGAATGCGGACGCGGTCGCCGGCTTCACCAAGCGCAATATCATCGCGAATCCGAACTGCTCCACCGCCCAACTCGTCGTGGCGCTGAAGCCGATCCATGATGCGGCGGGCATCAAGCGCGTCGTCGTCGCGACCTATCAATCGGTCTCCGGCGCCGGCAAGGACGCGATGGACGAACTGTTCAGCCAGACCCGCGCCGTCTTCGTTTCCGATCCGATGGAGTCGCAGCACTTCACCAAGCGCATCGCCTTCAACGTCATCCCGCAGATCGACACCTTCATGGAGGACGGGTCGACGCGCGAAGAATGGAAGATGATGGCGGAGACCAAGAAGATCCTCGATCCGAAGATCAAGCTGACGGCGACCTGCGTCCGAGTGCCGGTGTTCATCGGCCATTCGGAGGCGGTCAATCTGGAGCTTGAGCATCCGCTCTCGGCGGCCAAGGCGCGCGCGCTTCTGCGTGAGGCGCCGGGCGTCCTCGTCGTCGACAAGCGCGAAGACGGCGGCTACGTCACCCCGGTCGAGACGGCCGGCGAAGACGCGACCTACGTCTCGCGCATTCGCGAGGACCCGACGGTCGAGAACGGCCTGTCGCTGTGGATCGTCGCCGACAATCTGCGCAAGGGCGCCGCGCTCAACGCCGTGCAGATCGCCGAGCTTCTCATCAATCGCAAGCTGATCCAGCCGAAGCGCAAGGCTGCCTAGGCCTCCGCACTAACGCCGATCAACGGTTGCTGTCGGGCGTTCTCTTGACCGGCTTCCATTCGTTGCCGGGCTTCGTCGTCGGCGGCAGCTGACGATTATCAGGCACCGCGGCCCAATTGTCCTTTTCACCGCCGCGGGGCCCAACTTCGCGGAATATTCCGCCGCTTTTGCCGGTGTTTTGTCCGGGCTTCTTGGTATTGCTCATCGCAGTCTCCAAGTATTCGAGTCGTGAGGGGTCTCGAATACTTACCCGATCTCTCCGGTACAAATCAAGAGCATAGGACGAACAAAGAGGGTCCCACGAAGTGCCAGGCGGCCTAAGCCTCCGCGAGTTCCTTCAGGCCGCGGCAGAAGCCGGCGAAGGCGTCTGTCAGGTCGGGCAGCGAGCGACGCGAGAGCGACAGCGCGAAGCCGGACAGCTCCTCCTTTAGCGTGAAGCGCGTTTGGGCGCGTCCCAGCGGCTCGAGGGCGAAGGTCCGGGTCCGCTTGAGGGCGAGGCCGAACATCGATCTGGCGCTCCACACCATGCGGCGTGGCGGAGAAAAGCCGGTGATGCGGAAGACGACGCCGCGCTCGGGGAACATCGTGCTGGAATAGAGGATGCGGGTTCCGAGCTGCGGCTTGCCTTTGACGAAAGCGCAGGTCGGGTCGAAGCTCGGATGGCTGGGCGCGTCGGCGACCAACGCCCAGACCTTCTCGATCGGCGCGTCGATGTCGATGCTGGCGGAATCGGTGCGCATCGGCGATCAGGCGAGCGCAGCGAATTCGCCGCTGGTCGGATCGAGGACCAGAAGCTCGCCGGTGCCGATGTCGAACCAGGCGCCGTGAAGCTGCAGCGCGCCGCTCCTCTCGGCCTCGGCGACCCAGGGGAAGGTGCGCAGATTTTCGACGCTGCGGCGGATCGACGAAAATTCGAGCGCCCGCTGCCGTGCGGCGCCCTGGCTTGGATCGTCGGCGAGAAACTCGCTTGCCGGCTTCAGCAGCTTGATCCACGGGCCGATGAAATCGGTATCGTCCATCGGCACGCCGGAGAGGTAGGCTTCGATGCCGCCGCAACGGCCATGCCCCATGATCACGAGGTGCTGCACTTTCAGCTTGGTGACGCCGAATTCGAGAGCGGCGGAGGTGCCGTGCTGATGGCCGTCGGCGTCGAAGGGCGGAATGAGATTGGCGATGTTGCGGTGGACGAAGAGTTCGCCGGGCGCGGCGTCGAAGATCGTCTCCGGCGCCGAACGGCTGTCGCAGCAGGCGATGATCATGGTTTCCGGCCGCTGCCCCTTTTCGGCGAGGCGGCGATAGCGGTCGCGGTCAATGGCAAGACGCCCGTCGCGGAACGCGACATAGCCGGTGCGCAAACGTTCGGGGAAAGCAGCCACGGTTTGCCTTTCGGGTTGGGAGAGGATTGATTGCCTGAAAGCCGGTGAACCCCGCCTCCGTCAAGCCTTTATCACAGGGGAGCCTGTGCGCAGCGCGGGGGACAACGCGATTGCGCCTTGACGCAAACCCCCCGTCTCTATGATTTGGGCGTTTCGCCCATGTTTGTCGGAACCTGATGGCAGCCGTATTTCGTCCGCGCCGAAGCGTGTTGTTTCTTCCGGGAGCCAATCCCAAGGCCCTGAGTCTGGCCGAGAACATCCCGGCGGACGTGCTTGTGTTCGACCTTGAGGATGCGGTTGCCCCGGAGAACAAGGAAATGGCGCGGCGTATGACCGCCGACGCCGTCGCCGACCGCGACTATCATGGCAAGGAACTTGTCATCCGCATCAACGGCCTCGATACCAAATGGGCCGCGGGAGACATTGCGGCGGCGACGCCCGCCTCGCCCGACGGTATTCTCGTGCCGAAGGTGTCGCGTCCCGAAGATATTCGCCGGGTACGGGCGGCGCTGCGTGCGGCCGGCGCCGATCCCGCCACCATGATCTGGGCAATGATGGAGACGCCGCAGGCGATCCTCAACGCCGGCGCCATCGCCGCCGCGAGCGCCGATCAGGGGCCGGCCCTGGGGGCGCTTGTCATCGGCACCAACGATCTTGCGGCGGAGACCGAAGTGCGCCCGTCGCGTGACCGGTCGCCGATGATCCCTTGGCTGTCGACCTGTGTGCTGGCGGCGCGGGCCTACGAACTCGCCGTGATCGACGGCGTCTACAATGATTTCAACGACGCCGAGGGCTTCGCCGCCGAATGCGCGCAGGCACGCATGCTTGGCATGGACGGCAAGTCGTTGATCCATCCCAACCAAGTGGCGACCTGCAATGCCGCTTTCACGCCGTCGGCGGAGGAGCTTGCCTGGGCGCGCAGCGTGCTGGCGGCCTTCGATCAGCCCGCCAATGCCGGCCTCGACGTCGTGCAGGTCAATGGCCGGATGGTGGAGCGGCTGCACGCCCGGATCGCCCAGCGCATGCTGGCGACGGCGCGCGCGGCGCCGGATGGCGATCGCGGCCGTCGCGAGCCTGCGACAAGCCAGCCAAACTAGGGGCGAATAAGCGTCGATCGGCCAAATGGCCATTGACATCGCCGGCCTGCTGGGGGACGCGTCGCACCCGTTCACACAGCGCCCCGGGCCCGCAGAATGCGCCATCTCGACGAAGTTCTCGCGACCGGTATCTGGCGCGATCTTGCCGAACAACACGGCACCCCCTTCGTCATCGTCGACGCGGCCATCATCCGTGAGCGCTGCCGTGCGATCCGCGCCGCCTTTCCGGCCGCTCGGCTCTTCTACGCGCCGAAGGCCAACTACAATCCGTGGATCGTCGGCCTGATCGCCGCCGAGGGCTTTGGCGTCGATGCGGTGAGCCCGATGGAGATCGAACTCGCGCTCAATGTCGGCGTGCCGCCGAGCGACATCCTCTACGTCGAGAACAACATGTCGCCGGCCGACATGGACTACGCGATCGAGGCGGATGTCTGCTTTGTCATCGGCTCGCTCGGCGCCCTGGCGCGCTACGCCTCGGCACGGCCGGGAACCTCAGTCGGCATCCGCGTCAATGGCGAGATCGGCGCGTCCGAGCACCACTACACCTACACCTCCGGGCCGCGCTCGAAGTTCGGCATCCACCCGTCGCAATTCGACGAAGCGCGGGCGATCGCGTCGGCGGGCGGCCTGCGCATCACCCGGTTGCAGCAGCATATCGGCTCGAACTGGCTGGACACCGCGCCGTTCCTGGCGGCGGCGAAGAGCCTGTGCGAATTGGCGGGCGGCTTTCCAGATCTCGAGGCTGTCGATTTCGGCGGCGGCTTCGGCATCCCCTATCATGAGGAGCAGCATCCGCTCGATGTTGCCGCTCTGGGGACGGCGGTGACGGAACTGTTGTCGGGTTATCGCACGGCGAACGGCGAACCGCTCGCTTTCGCCTTCGAGCCGGGGCGCTATCCGGTCGCCGAAAGCTCGGCGATCATCGCCCGCGTCAACGACCGCAAGATCTCCGGCAGCGGCCGGATCTTCATCGGCACTGACACCGGCTTCAACCACCTGATCCGCCCGGCGCTCTATGGCAGCCAGCACCGGATCCTCAATCTCAGCAATCCCACCGCCGAACCCGAGACGGTCGATATCTGCGGCAATCTCTGCGAGGAGACGGATTATCTCGCCCGAGACCGCGCTCTGCCACGCGCCGAGGTCGGCGACTATCTGGCGATCATGGATGTCGGCGCTTACGGGTTGGCAATGGCGAGCGAATACAATCTGCGCCCGGTGCCGCCGGAGGTTCTGATCGACGGCAAGGAACGCCGCGTCATCCGCCGGCGCAAGGATTTCGCCGAGCTGATGAGCCCGTTCGACTTCTAGAGGCGACCGACTGGCCGGCATGCACGAAGAAAAAGGGCCCCGGGTCCAAGACCCGGGGCCAATTGGCGCCGGGGAAAATGGCGCACTTATGTGGTGACCGCACTACTTCGCCGCGTTGAATTCCCGGGCGTTGGCGTAGTTGCGATATTTGAAATCGCGGTCGTCTGTGGCGGCTTCCGTTTCCGCCAGTTTGAAGATGCGGTCGTGCAGCGGCGAGAAGGAGCATGCCGGGTCGGTGTTGCCGGCGTCGCCCGTCAGCGCGAAAGCCTGGCAGCGGCAGCCGCCCCAATCGATCTCGCGGAAATCACAGCTCTTGCACGGTTCGGGCATCCAGCCGGTGCCGCGATATTTCTGGAAGGCGTCGGAGTTCTCCCAGATCCAGGCGATGGATTTGTTGCCGCGAACGGAATCGAATTCGAGGCCGGTGATTGATTCGGCGGCATGGCAGGGAAGGACCTTGCCCGACGGCGAGATGTTGAAGAACTGCCGGCCCCAGCCACCCATGCAGCGCTTCGGGCGCTCGGCGTAGTAGTCCGGGATGACATAGTCGATGACCAGGACGCCCTTCAGCCGCTCGCGCGCTTCGTCGACGAGGCGGGTGGTGGCGTCGAGCTGCTCGACGGTCGGCATGAGGGCGGAGCGGTTCTTCAGCGCCCAGCCGTAATATTGGACGTTGGCCACTTCGAGCCGCGCGGCACCGAGCGCCACGGCCAAGTCGATGATCTCCGGCAGCTGATCGAGATTCTGCCGGTGCATGACGGCGTTGACGGTCAGCGGCAGACCGGCGGCGCGCACCAGACGGGCGGCCTCCAGCTTCTTCTCATGCGCGTTCTTGAAGCCGGCGATCCGATTGGCGGTCTCTGCCTCGGCGCCCTGGAAGCTGATCTGGACGTGATCGAGGCCGGCGTCGGCGAGCGCCGCGATCTTCGCCTCATCCAGCAGCACGGCCGAGGTGATGAGGTTGGTGTAGAGCCCGACCTCGCGGGCGTGACGGACGAGTTCGACAATGTCCTTCCGCGCCGTCGGTTCGCCGCCGGAGAAGTGGAACTGCAGGACGCCGAGCTCGGCAAGCTCGGTCATGACCTTCTTCCATTCGTCGGTGGTGAGTTCGGCGTTGGCGCGCTCCAGCTCGACGGGGTTGGAGCAATAGGGGCATTGCAGCGGGCAGCGATGGGTCATCTCCGCCAGCACGGCGGCGGGGATACCGAAATCGCCATACATCGCCCGTTCGGTTCCATCGAGAACCGACAGCGTATCGGCGGGCGCGTCGTGTACGACGTCTTCCATCTTAGTTCTCCTCCCGGGAATCGATCACGAACCCCTTGTCGGCGAGGTCCTGAAGCATCTCGATCACGTCGCCGGCGATGGCATCGCGGTCAGCGACATATTTCACCGCCAGCAGATCGACGACATCGGCGATCGTGCGCGCACCGTCGCACAGCTGCAAAATTTCGATGGCCGTGTCGTCCGGCACCAGAACCCGCTCGGGGACCAGCAGCACCCAGCGATCGCGCGCCTTGTCGAAATGCAGGCGCGCAAAGCGCGGCAGGACCGGGCGGCTGGCTTCGTCCAGAATGGGGTTCGCGGATGCCATTGCCTCAATCATCACCGTGCCTCGGGAACGAAGGCGCCGGGCGGAATGTGGCCGTCGACATAGGCGTGATAGAGCGCGTCGAGCTGTACCCAGAGCACCTGCGTCTTGAAGGTGAGGGCGTTGCAGACGGCCTCGCGTTCCGCCGGCGTGTGCGCATTGGCCATGACGTATTCGAGGGCGAAGCCGGCATCGCGCGGCGCCTGGACGAGGCGCTTGCGAAAATAGCCCATCACGCTCTCGTCGATGAAATCATAATGCTCGAGCATGCCTGAGATGCGCTCCTCGTGGATGCCGGGCGCGAACAGCTCGGTCAGCGACGAGGCTATGGCTTCCAGCGGCGTGCGGTCGCGGACGAAATGGACATAGGCATCAACGGCGAAGCGGGTCGCGGCGAGGATGCCTTCGGTCGATTCCACATAGTCACGGTCGAGGCCGAGCCCGCCGGTCAGCTGCAGCCAGCGGTCGATCCCGCCTTCGCCGCCCGGCTCGCCGTCATGATCGGTGATGCGGTGGACCCATTCGCGGCGGATCTCGCGATCGCGAAAGCGCGACAACACGTTGGCGTCTTTGATCGGGATTGACGACTGATAGTAGTAGCGGTTGAGCGCCCAGGCCTGGACCTGGCCCTTGTTCAGCTTGCCGCCATGCAGCAGCTTATGGAACGGGTGCAGATTGTGATAGCGGGTCGCGCCGATCTCTCGGAGGCGCGCTTCCATTTCCTCGGCGGAGTGCAACTCCTTTCGCGGCATCACGTTCATAGGACTATCTCCATCCCGTCGCTGGGTATCTCCCAACCGGCGCGCTTCAACTCGGCGCGCTCGGCCGAATCCGGCAGCAAGGCCGGGTTCGAATTGTTGATGTGAAGGAACAACTTACGGCCGATATCGAGGCCGGCAAAGGCGGCGATCGAGCCATGCTCGCCGGACATCGACATATGGCCCATGCGGCGTCCGGTCTTCTGGCTGAGGCCGTTCTTGATCATCTCGTCGTCGCGCCACAGGGTGCCGTCGAAAAAGACGAGCGGCGCGCCGGAAACCCGGTCCGCCAGTTCGGGGGTCAGTTCGGCGCAGGCGGCGACGTAGAAGAAATGCGCGCCATTGCGCCGGTTGCGGATGTGAAGCCCGAGCGTGTCGCCGGCTGCGGTGCCGAAACCATGCGCCGCGTCGCCGCCATCTTCGAGATAGAGGGCGACCTTTCCCGGCACCTGGAAGGCGACGACCTCGATGCCGGAATCGGTGCCGTCGGGCAGGCGAAGCGCGAAGGGCGTCTCCAGCTCGATGCTCTCGCGTCCGACAAGCTCGGGGTTCAGCACGTTGAAGATCGAGTTCTCGCGCAGGACCGACATGACGCGGTCATGCCCATAGACGGTGAAACGCTGGCCTTCGCGCAAATGCAGAAGGCCGGCGACCGCATCGACGTCGCCATTGGTCAGCACAACGCCGGCAATCGGACTGTCGCGCATGCCGTGACGGGGATGGAGCTTGGGATTGTCGATGATCTGTTGCCGCAGGTCGGGAGCGGCGTTGATCAGGAACCAGTTTTCGCCATCGGCGCTGACCGCGGCGGATGCCTGTGTCGATCTCAGGCTTGAGTTCTGCGACCGAGCGGTCTGGCAGACGACGCAATTACAATTCCACTGGGGGACACCGCCCCCCGCCGCGGCTCCTAGAACGAGCACATGGAGCATTTTGTCCTATCGAGCGCGGCGGGGGTCAGAGTGACTACTTGCGGGTCGCGCAAGCGTACATGTTGATTTCCATGCCGACGCAAACTTCGGCGATCTTCGGGGTTTTCCAGGCCATGATCTTCTCCATGGTTGCAACGGCGAGAGTGCCGCGATCGACACCCGAACTAAATCAGGTGTCGATTTATCCACTTAAAGAAAGCTGACTCTCGGGGAAATCTATAGCTCCTATCGGCATCGCCTATGGCGGCAGTAACCCATTGCGACAGTTTGCTATTTCTGATCCGTTGACGGTTTCGTGACGGTGCGTCAACTCGTCAAGGCCGTCATTTGGCCGAATAACGCGGTTCACAAACGGGCCGTCTTGGCGACCTCATCCAACGCCGCCACCAGCGCCTCGCGGATGCCGATCTCGTTCATCGCATGACCGGCTTTTTCGACGATGACGACGTGGGATCGCGGCCAGGCCGCGGCCAAAGCCGCCGAGCCGCCGGGCGGGCAGAGGAGATCATAGCGCCCCTGCACCATGATCCCGGGTATCTCCGCCAGATGTCCCGCCTCGCGGACAAGCTGATCGGGCCGCAGGAAGGAATCATGGCTGAAATAATGCGCCTCGAAGAGAGGCGTTGCCGGTAATGAAATCGGCCAGTTGCGGTCGAGAGCGACCCGGGTCACCGCCGGTGCAGCCTCGGAGAGGACGCGTTCAGTGTCGTGCCAGATCCAGTGTGCCTTTGTGTGCACCGCCGGGTCGGGGTCGAGGATGCGGCGCCAATAGGCGGCGAGGGGATCTTCGCGTTCGGCCGGCGTCAGGATCGACAGGAAGTCGGTGAGGAGGCCGGGACGGAATTGCCTCGGCCCTTGCAGGAACGCCCAGTCGAGTTCGGCGCGGGTGCCAAGAAAGACGGCGCGCAAGACAAGGCCGGCGACGCGCTCGGGATGGCGTTCGGCATAAGCGATGGCCAGCGTTGCGCCCCAGGAGCCGCCGACCACGATCCAGCGCTCGACACCCTGTGCGACACGGATTGCCTCAATGTCGGCGATGAGGTGATCGGTGGTGTTGGCGGCGAGCCCGCGATAGGGCCGGCTGCGCCCGGCGCCGCGCTGATCGAAGAATGTCGTGCGGAATCGGGTGGGGTCGAACAGCCCGCGCTGTTCGGGACGGCAGCCGCTGCCCGGTCCGCCATGGAGAAAGACAACGGGCAGCCCGGTCCCGACCGACTCGACATAGAGTTCGTGCCCATCCCCGACGGGAAGGTAGTTGCCCTGCTGGTCGGTGGCTTCGTCCCTCATCTGACGCGACATCAGACGGGCTGGCGGGCTCCCATGCAAGACAAATGTCCGAAATGGCTGGCGCCGACAGTCGCGAGCCGGGAGGCGGGCGGTTGCGGCGGAGAAAGCATGAGTGGCAGTGTCGCCCGACATGGCGCTGCAAGGAGCAATGAAGATGAAGGTCCAGGGCTACGGATCGCTGCCGGCAACAGATATGACCGGCGAATACTTCACAGGCACTGTCTGGGCCGAGCCCGTGAACGACGCGCCGAGCCCGGCGCGGCTGCGCGCCATTGCCGTCCGCTTCCAGCCCGGCGCGCGCACGCATTGGCACACCCATCCGCTCGGGCAAACGCTCTATGTTCTTTCCGGCATCGGCCGGGTGCGGTCATGGGGCGGGCCGGTCAGGGAGATCAAGCCGGGCGACGTGGTGTGGATCGAGCCGGGAGAAAAACACTGGCACGGCGCCGCACCGGATCATCAGATGTCTCATCTGGCGATGCATGAGGCACTCGACGGCGGCCATATTGACTGGCTCGAACCGGTCACAGACGAGCAATATCAGGGCAGTGATTGATGCCGAGTAGATCACTGTTGCGTGAAATTGGCGGCGTTGCTTGCGCTGCCGCACCGGTAACAGGATCAACCGTCGGAATACCTTAACTCCCTGCTTGCCAAGATGTCACACTACGGTCATTCTCCGGCCGGCTGAGAAATTGGCCCGTCCCTTGAGGGAGGGATATCCGAAGAATGCAGGCAGAACTGCAACGAGTTGTGGCACCGACGGCAGCGCCAGCCGCCGGACGGGGATATGAGGGGGCTTACGCATGCGCGTGGTGAAGGCATTCTTGGGCCTCGCAATCGGGGCCTTGGTACTTGTTGCCACGGGAAGCGCTGCCAGCGCGGCCGACGATCATCCGCCTCTCGCCGATCGCGCCACCGCGGATATCCTCGCCACCGTCTATCCGACCGCCGCGTCGTTCGGAGAGCCGGAAGGGTCGCCGCCGATCATCGCTGCCTATGATGCAGACGGCAATGTCATCGGCCATGTGTTCTCGACCTATGACGTCGTGCGGGCGCCGAGCTACTCGTCGCGACCGTTCGATGCGATCGTCGGCATTGATGCCACGGGCCATCTCGTCGGCGTCAAGATGATCGAATATCACGATCCTCATCTGACCGATTCCGCGGCTCGCTTCTCGCTTCTCGAGCAGTTTCTGCAGGCCTATGTCGCCGCCTCCTATCCGGTGATGAATCCGAATGCGGGAGACGCCGAATTGCCCTTCTTTGTCGCCGGCGCGACGATCTCGGCGCGGGCGATCCGTGCCGGCATTTTCGACGCCGCGCGCGTTGTCTACCGCACCACGACGGACCAGCCGCCGATTACCGAGCCGACGCTCGATCGCGACACCTACGCAGTGCAGACCTGGCAGCAGCTGCTCGCCAGCGGTGCGCTGGTGGAGAAAACGATCACCTATGGCGACGCGCGGGCGCTGTTTGCCGCGGCGGGTGAGAATGGCGACGAGGCCGACGTGCCGCTTGGCGTGCCGGAAAACATCGTCACCCCAACCGTCTTCGAGTGCCGCTTTGCCGCAAACGGGCGCTGCGACGAGCGTCCGGTCGATGCGCGTCCCGACAGCGACACCTATATCGATCTCTATCTCGCGCTCGGCACACCGGCGATGGTCGGACGCAACGCACTGGGTTCGGAGAACTACGCCGCCACGACGACCGGGATGCAGGAAGGCGCCAACTTCCTCGTCATGCTGTCGCGTGGCCAGTATGACTTCCGCGGCCTAAGTTACTATCGCGGTCCCGACTACGCCTTCGACCGTATCCGCTTGGTGCAAGGCGATCTCAGCTTCACCTTCACCCGCGATCTGCAGTCCCAGTTCCACGTCATCCATGGCGAGTTCGGCAATGATCGGCCGTATCTGCCGGAGGCGAGTTCCTTCGTCATCCCGGCTGATTCCGGTTTCGATCCGTTGCAGCCGTTCCAGGTGATCCTGATGATCAACGGCACGCATGCCGACGGGACGCAGTTCAGCGTCGACGTGCCGATCGACTACCAGGTGCCGCAGGACCTCGTGTTGTTGCCCTTCGTAGAGCCGCCGCCGGCTTGGGTTGAGTCCTGGCAGACCTCGAGGACAAATCTCATCATCCTCGGCGCGATGCTGACGGTGCTGACCTTCATCTTCATCTTCCAGGGGCGGATGACGAAGTCGCGGCGGGCGCATGCCTGGATCCGCAACAGCTTCCTGCTGTTCACGCTGATCTGGCTCGGATGGATCGCCGGCGGGCAATTGTCGATCGTCCATGTCGTCAGCTACGTCACCGCGCCGTTCGATCATCTCAATCTCGGCTTCTATCTCGCCGAGCCGCTGATCGTGGTGCTCGGCATCTATGTCATCATCTCGCTGATCCTCATCGGTCGCGGCGTCTTTTGCGGCTGGCTGTGTCCGTTCGGGGCTCTGCAGGAACTGACGTCGAAGGTTGGCCGCTTCTTCCGGTTGCCGACATGGAACCCGTCGGAGCGGATGCAGAAATGGATGTGGCTGCCGAAATACGGTTCGGCCGCGATCGTGGTCGGTGCGGCCTTCATAGCGCCGGCGGCGTTGGGGGCGGTCGAAGAGGTGGAGCCGTTCAAGACGGCGATCACATCCGCGTTCGTCCGCAGCTGGCCCTTTGTCACCTATGCGGTGTTGTTGCTCTTCGTCAGCCTCTTCACCGAGCGCTTCTTCTGCCGGTTCCTTTGCCCGCTGGGTGGGGTGCTCGCGGTGTTCGACCGCCTCCATATACTCAACCTGCTCAAGCGCCGGCCCGAATGCGGTCATCCGTGCCAGCTATGCGAGCGCGGTTGTCCGGTGAAGGCGATTTAGGGCAGCGGCAAGATCGTCATGGCAGAGTGCTTCCAATGCCTCGACTGCATGGTCGACTATTATGACGACAAGCGCTGCCCACCGCTCGCCAAGGCGCGCAAGCAGCAGACCCGGCAGCCGATCCCGCCGATGGGCAGCCCGATCCCGGCCTACGCCCGGTCGTCCACCCCGGTCTTCGGAGCAGACAAATGAGCGCCGTCGACATCAGTATCGGGCCGAAGCGCAAGGGCCTTTCCCGCCGCCAGACCTTGAAGATCGTCGCCGCCGCGGCCGCTCTTCCGGCGGCTGTGGGCGGCGTCCGCTTCCTGGCCCCGGCCTCGAAGTTCCACACCTGGAACGGCGAGGTTCTGGGTGCCCTATCGTCGATGACGATCTGGCATCCCAACGCGACCTATGCCCAGCAGACGATGAACCGGATGCTGTCCGAGGTTGCCAGACTCGACGAGGTCTTCAGCCTGTTCCGCGGCGAATTGGAGCTGTCCCGCCTCAACCGGGACGGCCGCGTCACCAATGCTTCAGGCGATCTGGTCACGGTGATGGAAGCCGGCCGGGCGATGGGGCAGGCGAGCAATGGCGCGTTCGATCCGACGGTGCAGCCCCTGTGGGACATCTATCTCAACTATTTCTCGACGCCCTTCGCCGATCCGCTCGGGCCGCCGCAGCAGACCATCGACGCGGCGCGCCAGCTGATCGGTTATCAGCGGATCGACACCGGCGCCCGGTCGGTGGCGTTCGATACGCCCGGCATGTCGGCGACGCTCAATGGCATCGCCCAGGGCTACATCACCGATCGCGTCGCCGACCTCCTGCGCAATGACGGCTTCGAACATGTCGTCGTGGAACTTGGCGAAACGCGCGTTCTTGGCGACTATCCCGGCGGCGGGCCATGGCATATCCATCTGCGCGACCAGGACGGTTCGACCAACCGCATGGTGGACCTGAACAACGGCTCGCTGGCGATGTCGGGCGGCTATGGCACGGCTTTCGACGTTACCGGTCACAACCATCATCTGTTCGACCCGGCAACCGGCCGCAGCGCCAATCTGTTGCACGATGTGGTGGTGATGACGCCGCGGGCGATGGAAGCCGATGCGCTGGCAACGGCTCTGTTCGTGGCCGGCGAACAGCGGGCTCCGGCGATCCTCGCCAATTATCCCGACGCTTCGGCCATCCTCACCCGGCTTGACGGCACCGCCGTCCGGCTTTGAACTTTGAGGGGTAAGCGCCCGTCAGTGATGACGGGCGCTCCGATCTTCCGGGCTACTGCATCCGCACCGATGAGATAGCGTTGTCGTGGTCGCCTGCGATCAGCGGCACGTTGCTCGTGTACTGGTCGCACCAGCCGCCGAAGCCCGTGTCGCGGCAGACCTGTACCGTGTAGCCGGTCTGCACCGTCACCGAACTGATGCGGTTGTCCCAGCCCGAAGGCAGCAGGCTGTAGCTCTGGTTGGCATCGATGCAGAACGAAGCGCCGGTGTAGTTGGCGTATTCGTAGAAGCAGACCCTTGCGGCCGGCGAGACGCCGTTCGCAGTCAGCGTGCGGTAGGACGAAACCGAGTTGTTGCGGAAGCTCGTGAGGTTCACGTCGCCGCTATAGGTCTGGCACCAGCCCGCGAGGCCGGCATCACCGCAAACGGTTACCTTCGCACCGGTTCCGACCCGGATCGACGAGATGGCGTTGTTGTGCGATCCGGTTATGTTGGAGTTCGTCTGCCCGACGCCGACGCAGAAGGCGTCACCAGCGAAATTGGCATCGAGATAGAAGCACACCTGGTTGGCGGTCGGCGTCGGCGTCGTCGGGGTTGGCGGCGGCGCCGGCTGTTGCGGCTGGGTGGTCGGGATGCCGAGCTGGGCACCCGTCTGGGCGATCAGCTGGCCGGTCTGGGTCGCCCGCAAATACTGAGCCGAGGCCCATGCCGTCTGGCCGCCATAGATGATCTGGCACCAGCTGTAATCGACCAGGCAAAGCTGCACGGAAACGACCGCGTTCTGCGGAATGATGAATTGCACCCCGTTCGTGGTCGCCGGGCCGGAGCGGGCGTTCAGCGACACCGTTGCCGCTGCCTGGACGAGGTTGTTGGCCGGCGGTTGCGGCGGCGTCGGCGTTCCCGATGCCGGTGTCCCGCCGATATTGACGGTGCGGTAGGAGGAGATCGAGTTGTTGCGGATACCGGTCAGGTTCACATCGTCGACATAGCTCTGGCACCAGCCGCCGAAGTTCACGTCGCCGCATACCTCGACTATCGAGCCAGTGCCGACGCGGATCGACGAGATCACGTCGTTCCACGGCGCCGTCAGGGCGGTGTTCGACGCGCCCATGTTGATGCAGAAGGCGGTGCCGGCGAAATTGGCATCGGTATAGAAACAGATCTCATTGGCGCCCGGCGTCGGCAGCGGTGTCGGCGTGGGCGTTGGGGTGGGTGTCGGTGTGGGTGTCGGCAATTGCGGCAGGCCGAACTGCGGGCCGAGGACGCCGAGGAGGAACTGGAAGACTGGTCCAAGTTGCGGTCCGGCTTGCTGGATCGGCTGGTTGGTCTGGACCAACTGCAAATACTGGCCCGCAGCCCAGCCGGACTGGTTGTTGAGCCCGACCTGACACCAGGAATAGTCCTGATTGCAGGCTAGGATCGTGACCACGGCATTCTGCGGGATGGAGAACTGAACGGCGTATTGCGTGCCGGGGCCGGCATAGGCGTTCATCTGCGTTGTGGCGCGCGCCTGCAATTGTTGCGCTTGCGCCGGTGCGGCACTCATCATTGCGCCAAAAACGACGGCGCCAAGGATCATGATGGACCGGACGGATAATAGCTTGATCGCGGACATGTTTGCCTCGCTTGCTTGAGCCCCACCTCAATGCGGGCACCATCTATACAGGCAAATCGGGGCTTTTCCGAGAATGGCGCGCGTTTGATCGTAAGCACACGTCCCGGGCGGTGGAAACGGACTTCGGAATGGGCTGCCCGGAGCCTGCTGTCAGTGACACAATGTTAGGCTAGGCTGCCGGTAGACAACACGTCAAAGGAGGGACGGATGCATAGCTCGAACTTTGGACAATTCGGCCGTTTGAGCGGTAGGCCCCGCTTGGTGCTGGGTGCGGGACTCGCGCTCGCGATCATGGCGGCGACCCCGACTCTGGCGCAGAAGGGAGCGCCGCCGCCGGCGTCCGATCCCATGGCCGATGCTTTGGCATTCTGCGCCGCCGGGGCGGACGATATGACGGGCGCGGCGCTCCAGGCCGCGGGTTGGAACATTGATGACGCATACGAATACAGCCCGTTCTATCGTTCGTTGACCACGTCGCGGAACGACGACGACTATGGGTTTGTTACGGTTGAGACGTACGCGACGGTGCAGTTGATCTACTGCACCTATGACATCGCTGTGGCCGATCCTTCGTTTGACCTCCAGGCAGCTGCCGATGCCCAGGGCTTGAACGGGCAGGTGGCCAGCCAGGAGGACGGCCTATATGGGGCCTGGGAACGAACCGGCAGCGGCGATGGCATGCTGGTGCAGGCCTCGATTTCGGGCGGCTATTTCTATCTTGAGCTGAACCACATCATCGAGCTGCCGGACTGATCCGGGCCGATGGCCGGCGGGCTTTGACTATAGGCCGCCGGCCACGGTTCGCACCGGGAGAGGCCGCGCGGCCTTAGGGCTAATGTCGCCGATGTGACTGATCGCCGGGGTCCGAAAGGAGCGGCCTTGCGCTAGCTTGCCTCACGCTGCCAACCGCCGAAAGTGCACTATGGCGCCGCCCCAAAAACGCCGCTCGCTGTTGACGAGATTCGTTACCGTCGTGGCGACGGTGCCGATCCTTGCTCTCGCAGCAACGCTCCTCCTGGCGTCGGACTTCTGGGTTGGCGACATGCTGACCTTCTTCATGCCGTGGATTGCATTGGCCGGCTTGGGGAGCCTGGCCCTCGCGATGGTCTTCCGCCTTCGCGTTGTGAGCGTTGCGGCAGCGGGTCTTTGCATCGTTGCGGCAGTGCCGATCTTCGGGGCCTGGTCACAGCCGCCGCCGGCGATTGCGGGAACCTCCTTGCGGGTCATGACGTTCAATACCCTCGTTGGGACCGCCGATCCGGATGAATTGATGGCGCATCTCGAAGCAGAGGTGCCGGACGTTCTCGTGCTGCAGGAATATTCGCTCCAGCTTGACAGCGAGCTGGCTGACCCGTTTGCCGCGATGTTTCCATACCGCTCTGACGCCGGCCAAAGCGCGCTTCCAACATTGCTGTTGCTGAGCCGATATCCGATCGCTGCAGTCGATGTCATTGGCGGCACCGTCGATCCCCGCGGGCGGATGGATCAGAGCGCCCTGCGCGTCGAAATCACCGTGGGCGCGCAGACGGCCATCGTTTACGCGGTCCACGCGCCTACGCCGCGATGGGGGGACAGGGCCTGGCAGGCCCGTAACGCTTTGCTGGAAACTCTGGCCAACCGCGCGGCCGCGGAACCCGCCGGCACAGCGGTGATCGTTGCCGGCGATTTCAACACGCCGACATGGTCGCCCTTCTTTCTAAAGCTCGTAGGCGAGGCGGGGCTATCCGACACGGCCGGGCGGTTGCTGCCGTCACCGACGCGGCTCATAG
Source organism: uncultured Alphaproteobacteria bacterium (assembly GCA_963732865.1). Taxonomy (GTDB): domain Bacteria; phylum Pseudomonadota; class Alphaproteobacteria; order Rhizobiales; family Kaistiaceae; genus JADLGL01. The sequence continues at coordinate 469,193 of CAVTBC010000004.1, forward strand.
ACCGCGCCGGGTTCTCGGATGTGTTCGGCGCCCCGGTTGACCACATCCTGGTATCGGCGCGCATCGGCTGGCAGGGCGATCGGATCGGGCCCGATCTTGGTTCCGACCACAGGCCGGTGACGACTGATCTCGTCCTCCCAAACTGAACGCGATTATTCGCGGCGATCAATGCGATCGCACGGTAAGTCTTCGATGACGTTTTCGTCTCTGCTAAGTATTACTCAGCTTTGATCGCAGATATAGTCTTAGACCGGAATGCGCCAATCGCCTCTGATACAAATTGTTACGCTTTGATACACTTGTGGCAAACGTCTGCGGGCGGGCTGCTGTAGTCTATACTTCCGTTTTCGAGTTGTTTTCCAAAGGATATCGCGATGGGATCGCCGCAGTCGCTGCCCGTCGAACCCGCCGCGACGGCTCCATCGCCGCAGGCCGAACTGCCGGGCGTTCAGCCGCCGGAACCGCCGGCCGCCCCGGTCAAGCTCAGCGAATCCGTCGGTCGCCGCCGTTCGGCGCGGCGCAGGCGGCGCAGGCGGGTGTGGCTGCTGATCGGCGTTTTGGTCGTTGCGGGCGGCGGGTACGCTGCCTGGCGATACTATTTTGCGCCGACCACCGAAGCCACGGTTCAGTATGTCACGAGCGCGGTGACGCTCGGCAATATCGAAGACTCAGTGTCGGCGATCGGCACGCTGTCGCCGTCGCAGAGCCGGACCGTTGAGATCCCGGTCAGCGGCCGTATCGCCGCGATCAATGTCGAAATCGGCGATATCGTCGCCGAGGGCGATGTCATAGCGACGCTCGAGTCCGACGGCTTCCAGGCGACGCTCGATGCGGCGGAATCGCAACTCGCCAATTTGCAGGCGTCACTCGCCGATCGCCAGTCGCAGCTCCAGTTGCAGGAGCAGAATCTCGAACGACAGGAAGGGCTGCTCGCCGCAAATGCGGCCGCCGAGGCAACGGTGCAGAGCGCGCGCGCTTCGGTCGTGTCGGCGCAGGCGCAACTGGCGTCAGTGCAGACGCAGATCGTGCAGCAAGAGCAGACTGTGCAAAACGCGCGCGACAATCTGGAGGCCGCGACTATCTACGCGCCGATCGCCGGCACCATCGTGTCGCTCGCCGGTTCGGTCGGGCAGACGGTCAATGCCGGCGTTCAGCTGATGGAGATATCGGACCTGTCGACAATGACCGTCGAGGCCCAGGTCTCGGAGGCCGACATCAGCCGCCTGTCGATCGGCATGCCGGCCTATTTCACGACGCTGGCCGGTTCGAACCGGCGCTGGACGGGAACGCTGCGCCGCATCCTGCCGACGCCGACCGTCGAAAACAACGTCGTCCTCTACAGCATCCTCTTCGACGTCGACAATTCGGACGGCGCGCTGTTGATCGGCATGTCGACGAAATCCTTCTTCGTCGTCGTCGGCGCCGACAATGTGTTGCGCGTTCCGATCGCGGCGCTGCACGCGATCCGCGGTGGAGCGGCCGCCGCCGCTGCGGCGGCAGTGGCGCCGGCAACGGCGAACGCCACTGCCGCACCTCCGGCCCCGGCGGATGCGACGACGCAGATTGCTCAGCGCTTCGGTCAGGCGCCGGCGGCAAACCCTGCGCCGACCGAGGCCGCGCCGGCAGTTGCCGCGCCGGCGACCGATGCGGGAGCGGCGGCGGCAGCCGAGGCGCCTGCCGGAGGCGCGCAGCTTCCCGCCGGCGTCGACCCCACGCAGTTGCAGCAGGCCTTCCAGAATGGCCAGCTGCCCGCCGGCGTCGACCGCGAACAACTGCGCCAGGCATTCGCAAACGGAGGACTCGGCAACGGCCAGTTGGCCCAGGGCTTCCAGGCGCGGCAGTCGACGGCGGTGACCCAGACAGGACCGACAAACTACACGGCCGAAGTGATGAACGACGATGGAACGATCGAAACGCGGACCGTTCTGGTCGGCGTTCAGGACCGGGTCAATGCCGAGGTGCTGGATGGCCTTACCGCCGGCGAACGTGTGGTCGTCTCGACAACCACCGGCGCTGCTGCAACCGCGCCGGCGCCGGGCGCTGGCGGCGGTGCCGGTGTCGGTTTGGCGCTGCCTGGCGGCGGTGGAGCCGGCTTCTTTCTTGGGGGCCGATAGGTGAACGTCCGCACGCGTATCGAAGCAGGCTTTGACGGGTTGGCGCTCGACGGCATCGGCAAGACGTACGTCAACGGCGAATTGGCGGTCGAGGTACTGCGCGACGTTTCGCTCGATATCCGGCAAGGCGAGTTCGTGGCCATCGTCGGGCAGTCGGGTTCGGGCAAATCGACCTTGATGAACATTCTCGGCTGTCTCGACCAGCCGACCGTCGGCACCTACCGCATCAACGGCATCGACGTATCCGACCTCACCTCGGACGAACTGGCCCATCTTCGCCGTGACACGTTCGGCTTCATCTTCCAGAGCTACAATCTCATCCCGACGCTGACGGCGGCCGAGAATGTCGAACTGCCCGCCACCTATAGCGGCATGTCGACCGACGAAAGGCAGGAGCGGGCGGAGCGGCTGTTGATCCAACTCGGTCTGGGCGACCGGCTCGGCCATCGGCCGACGCAGCTTTCCGGCGGCCAGCAGCAGCGCGTCTCGATCGCCCGCGCCTTGATGAATGGCGGCAAGGTGATCCTCGCCGACGAGCCGACGGGCGCTCTCGACAGCCGCAGTGGCGCCGAGGTGATGGCGATCCTGGAATCGATGCGCGCGGCTGGCCACACCGTCATCATCATCACGCATGACCGCAAAGTCGCCGAGCACGCCGAGCGGGTCATCGAGATTTCCGACGGCCGCATTGTTGACGACACGTCGAAGGCGCACCGGCTAGGCTTTCCGCCTGCGCCTCCAGAACCCGCCGGTCGCCGTGGCGGCGCGCGGGGGCTCAGCGGTTTCGGCGAAGCTGTTAGAATGGGTTGGCGCGCGCTCATCGCCAATCCGATGCGGACAGTACTGACGCTGCTCGGCATCGTCATCGGTGTCGCGTCAGTGATCGTGATGATGGCGATCGGAAACGGATCGAGCGCCGACATTCTCGACCGCATCGCCGGCCTCGGCTCGGATCAACTGACGGTCACGCCCGGCGTCGCCGGCGGCAACCGTTTTCAAAGCTCCGGCACGTTGACGACCGACGATGCGCTGGCGCTCGAAGCCGTACCGAACGTCAAGGCGGTCGTGCCGCAGAATACCGGGAATGTGACGCTGCGAACCGGCGCCACCAATTTGCAGACTTCGGTGACGGCGACTTGGCCGAATTATACCGAGGCGCTGAACTGGCCGGTCGAGAGTGGCACCTTCATCAACCAGACCGACGAGGACGACTACGCCACCGTCGCCGTTCTCGGGCAGACGGTGGCGACGGCCTTGTTCCCCGACAATCCCAATCCGGTGGGCGAATATTTCATCGCCGGCCGCTTTCTATTTCAGGTCGTCGGGCTGATGAGCGCGCGTGGTTCATCCGGCACTGGTTTCAACGATCCGGACAACACGATCTTCGTGCCGCTGTCCACTGGCGCGCTGCGTCTGTTCGGCCAAAGCACGGGCCTGCGATCCGTGACGGTGGTGGTCGATGACACGGACCTCATCGACGAGACGCAGGCGGCGATCACCGGCCTTCTCATCCAGCGGCACGGCACGGAGGATTTCACCGTCCGCAACAACACCACGATCCTTGATACCGTCACCGAAACGCAGAGCACCTTCACGATCCTCCTCGGATCCGTCGCCGCTATCTCGCTGGTTGTGGGCGGCATCGGCATCATGAACATCATGCTGGTCAACGTCACCGAGCGGACGCGCGAGATCGGCATCCGCATGGCGACGGGTGCGCGGATGCGCGACATCCTGCGTCAGTTCAATACCGAGGCCGTGGTGGTTTCTGGGATCGGCGGCTTCATCGGCGCGCTGGCGGGTCTCGGCGTCGCGGCCGGTCTGCAGCGCTTCGGCGTTGCCATCGGCTTCAGCGCCGCGCCGGTCATTCTCGCCTTCGGCAGCGCATTCCTGACCGGCCTGGTGTTCGGCTACCTGCCTGCGCGCAAGGCCGCCCAACTCGATCCCGCAATGGCTTTGGCAAGCGTCTGAACTCGCCCTCTTGTTCCGCGTAGGAGAGACCATGTTCGCATTCCGACCGGCCGCCAATCTCGCGAGCATTCTCGCCGTCACGATGCTCACCGGCTGCGCCAGCGGCCGCATCGGCCCGGACTTCGTTGCGCCCGATGCGCCCAACGTCACCGGCTACACGGCCGACGCCCTTCCGGCGCACACGGCCTCGGCCAATGCCGCCGGCGGCCAGTCGCAGACCTTCGAGATCGGCGCGAATGTGCCGGGCCGCTGGTGGGAGCTGTTCGGCTCCAGCGAGCTCAATCGGCTCGTTGAAGAAGCGCTGGCGGCCAATCCCAATCTTGCCAGCGCGCAGCAGACGCTCATCCAGGCGCAGGAAAACTACGCCGCCAACCAGGCTTCGCTGCACGATCCATCGGTCGGCGTCCCGACCTTGCAGGCCAATGCCTCGAGCAATTCGCCTTTCACCGTGACGACGCAGGGCAATCTCCGCGTCTCCTACTCCGTCGATATTTGCTGCGGCGCGGCGCGCCAGCGCGAGAGTTCGGAGGCGTCACTGATGCGGCAGCAGGTGTCGCTGCAGGCGTCCTATGTGTCACTGACGGCGAGCGTCGTGAACAATGTCATCAATCTGGCGCTGCTGCAGGAACGGCACCGCGCGACCGAAGACGTTCTCGCACTGCAGCAGCAGATCCTCGACATCTCCCAGCAGCGGCTCGATCTCGGCGACATCGCCCCGTCGGATCTGGCGCAGCAGCAGGCCTCGCTGATCAGCACGCAATCATCGCTGGTTTCGCTCGAAAGCCAGATCGCACAGCAGACCAATCAGCTCGCCATCTATCTCGGCAAGTTCCCGAGCCAGATGCAGCCGGTCAACATCAGGCTCGACAATCTGACGCTGCCGACGAACATTCCGGTGAGCTTGCCGTCACAGTTGGTGGCGCAGCGGCCGGACATCGTCGAGGCGGCGTATAGCCTGCACTCGGCCACCGCGAATGTCGGCGTCACGATCGCCGACATGCTGCCGCAGATTTCGCTCTCTGGAGCGTTTACGCCGGCGGGTCTTGCCTGGAACATCGCCTCCAGCATTGCAGAGGCCGCCATCAATGTCGGCGCCGACATCCATCGGCACGCTGCGGTTGAGGCGGCCCTGGAGGCGGCGGAGTACTCCTATCAGAGCACGGTGATCGCCGCCTTCGTCGACGTCGCCAACGCGCTCCAGTCGATCACCTATGACGCGCGATCGATGGCGCTTGAGGTGCAGTCCGAGCAAGCGAGCCGCAACAGCCTCGACCTGGCGCAGCAGGAATATCAGCTGGGGACGGCCGCCTATTCGACGGTGCTGTCGGCGCAGCAATCCTATCGCAATGCGGTGACGAGCCTTCTCTCGGCCCGCGCGTCACGGCTCAGCGACACGGTAGCGCTTTATGTCGCGCTCGGCGGCGGCTGGTGGAACACGCAATAGAATTGGCGCGGGGCGGCGCCGACAGGAGAACGATGATGAGGGTAGAAGCAAGGATCGCTTTTGCGGTTCTGTCGATGTCGCTGGCAACAATTGCCGCGAACGGCGCTGCGGCGCAGGAGCAGACGCCGCCGCCGCAATTCCGCACGCCAGCGCAAGTCAATCTTTGCGCCGATTTCAGTCTGTTTGCCGACGCCACGCCGTTTCCCATGGATTTCACGCTCGCCGCTTTCAAGTTCCACGACGCGTCGGGTGCGCCAACGCTCACGGCTGCGACGGGCGGCAACGAGGTCGCGCTCGGATTCGGCGCAGACGGCATCGGCATCACGCTGCCGTTCGCGGTCGAGGCAGCAACGCTGCGTGTCGGCGCCTTTGCGGGACCGGTGTCGGTCATCGGCTATGACGAAAATTTTGCCGTCCAATTCCAGACGACCGTCGCCGAAAACGACGCCTTCAACGACGTCGCGCTCAACGGGCAGGGGATCCTCTATGTCAGCGTCGGCGGGGATGGTTCGGCCGGTCTACTGAGCAATATCTGCATCGACACGACCATGCTCCAAGGCGGTTTCGCCGGCGGCCAGGGGCGATTCGGCGCAGGGCAGTTCGCTCCCGGCGGCAACGGTGCGGCCGGTCCTGGTGCTGCCGCCGGTCCGTGACGTCGACTGCGTTTCGGCGTCGTGCAAGGGCGTTGTCTCGGTTTCGAAGGATGGCCATCAGTGAAAGCTCCCCGGCTTCTTGCAGGGATGCTAACAGGCCATGAGATCAGCGCTTGCGCGGATCGCATTCATAGCGCTCCTGCTTGCGACGGTGTTGGGCCGGCCGGCACTTGGCCAGCAGCCGACCCTCCACATCATTGATGCCAGGGTGATAGGCGACGCTGCGCGGCTGCGGGTCGTGTTCGATCTGACCGAAAAGGCGCCCCATCGCGTTCAACTCGCTTCGGGGTCGAACCAGCTTGATGTCGATTTTGTTACGGCCGTTGTAAGTTCGGATGTTTGTGCCGGTCTGCGGACGTCGGATTTCGTCCTCACCTGCGTCGATGGACGCCTTATTTTCGGCTACTCGCGAGTCGACCTCCATCTATCGTTTTGCGGGGCAATCGCCTTCTCGGCTATGGAGGCTCCCCTGACCGATGAGCCAGCACATTTCCATGTCGACATCGTTCCCGATCCCTCTTCGAATTGCGTGGTCACGCCGTGAACCGCGCCGCACTTGAGCGGTTGACGACTCGCGATCCATTCTGGATCACAAGCACGCGAGCCGCTCGTTCCGAGCACGGCGAGGAATGCTTCGAAGCTTATAGTTTACGGGCGCTCGGATGACGCCTACGCGTCGGATGGCAGGACCCATGACGAAGACGGTCGTTCTTGGCGCGGCCTTTGTCGTTTCATTGCTGTGCGCCTCGCCCGCGCTGGCGCATCCGCACATCCTTGTCGACGCCAAGGTTGAAGTTGTCTTCGACGGCGGCGGGCAAATCTCGGCGATCCGGCATATTTGGCAGTTCGACGACGCCTTTGCCGCTTACGCCGTGCAGGGGCTGGACACCAATAATGACGGCGAGCTCACCCGCGACGAACTCGCGCCTCTGGCGCAGACCAATGTCGAATCGCTCGCCAATTATGACTTCTTCACCTGGCTCGATCTCGATAGCCAGGCGGCGACTTTTGCCGCGCCGACGCAGTATTGGCTCGACACCTATGGCGGTCATCTGACGCTGTTCTATTCACTGCCGCTGGAAACCCCCACCGCCGCACATTCCGCCGTGCTGCGTATCTTCGATCCGGAATATTACGTTGCCATCGGCTTCGACACGGAGCCGCAGATCACGCTGGTCAACCCACCGCCCAGCTGTTCGGCGCAGTTCCTGCCGCCGCCGGCGCTTGATCCGCAAGCCGCAGCCGTTTTGGCGGCGGTTCCGGCGGATCAGCGGGCACTGCCCGCCAACCTCGCCGGCTATACCGACGAACTGGCCAACACATTCGTCATCACCTGCGACGACATCGCGCCGCCTGCTCCCGCCGCCGTCGCCGAAACAGCCGCGCCCGACACGAATATCGGCGGACCGCTCGGCATCGGCACGCCGGAAGTTGGCGCCGGCAATTGGGGTGGTCCGCTGGCGCCGATCTTCATCCAGATCGCCGCCTGGCAAGCCTCGTTCTATCGACAGCTGACCGATAATCTGTCGTCGATTCCCGACGGGTCTGGCTTCTTATGGGTGCTGCTGGGCATAAGCTTCCTCTACGGCATCTTTCACGCGGCCGGGCCAGGTCACGGCAAGGCGGTCATCACGTCCTATTTGCTGGCAACCGGCGAGACGTTGCGCCGCGGTGTTGTCATCGCTTTCGCGGCGGCCTTCGTGCAGGCGGTGACGGCGATTGCATTGGTCAGCATTGCGACCGGGCTTCTCAAGGCCACGGCGATGACGATGACCAACGCCACCAATGTGCTGGAGATAGGCAGCTACGCGATGATCGTTGCGGTCGGCGTGTGGCTCTTGTGGACGCGCATCCGCGGGCACCGGCCGCAAGCGGTGCGCCTGCGTCCCGGCAAACCCCGCAACCGCCTATCACCGGCTCCTGTGACAGCGGTTCCGCGCGAACTGCCGATCGAATATTTCCCACGCAGCATGCGCGGCGAAAATCTGCCGGCGCGCTTCGCCGCCGAACCGATGCCGGCCAGCATGACCGACGCGCGCTGGCTCGAGCCGGCGCACGATCACGCCGATCACAATCACGCACCGAATCCACAGGCGCTCAGCGGGAAGCTGACGCTCGCCAAGGCCTGGTCGGCGATCGTCGCCGTCGGTATCCGCCCCTGCTCGGGCGCCATCATCGTTCTCGTCTTCGCCTTGTCGCAAGGGCTCTATGCGGCCGGCGTCGCCTCGACTTTCGTCATGGCGATCGGCACCGGCCTCACGGTGTCTTTGCTGGCGAGCCTCGCGGTTCTGGCGCGCGACGTCATGTTTCGTTTCACGACAAGGCGATCGCCGGCCGTCGCCCTTCTCGGGCGCTCTATCGAGATCCTCGCCGCCCTGGCGGTTATTGTGCTCGGGCTGCTTCTTCTGGGCGGTGCGCTGTCGATATAGGCTGCGCCTGCGGCATCTGTGCGATAGCCATCCCGTTGCCGGAAATCGCCTTGCGGTTCGCTCCTCGATATGAAACGTATAATATATCATATCGTACTCAAGGTGTCGCTTGATGTTGAAGAGCTTTGCGGCCCTCGTTCTGGCCGCAGCGATTTTTGCGGCCGTGGATGCGGAGGCGGCGCCGATTGCCATCGTCGCGGCCGAGAATTTCTACGGTGACGTCGCCGCCCAGATCGGCGGCGATCAGGTGGTTGTCACCAGCATCCTCAGCAATCCGAATCAGGATCCGCACAATTTCGAAGTGAACGCGGCGACGGCGCGTACCCTCTCGGACGCCGCCATCATCATTTACAACGGCGCCGACTACGATCCGTGGATGCCGACGCTCTTGGTTGCCGCCGAGAATGGCGATGCGAATGTGATCGTCGTGGCCGATCTCACCGGACATGAACCGGGCGACAACCCGCACCTTTGGTATGATCCCGCGACCATGCCTGCCGTGGCGGAGGCGATTGCCGCCGCGCTCACCGCCGCCGACCCGGTTCATGCGGCCGACTATGTCGCCCGCCTTCAGGCCTTTGAGGATTCGCTGGCGCCGATCGACGCTGAGATCGCCGCGATCAGGCAAGACTTTGCCGGCGTGGTCGTTGCGGCAACAGAGCCGGTGTTCGGCTACATGGCCGATGCTCTCGGCGTCACCATGCGCAACCAGGATTTTCAGCGCGCGGTGATGAACGATACCGAGCCGAGCGCGCGTGACCTTGCTGCCTTCGAGGACGATTTGCGCAGCGGTCTCATCCGCGTGCTGTTCTACAACAGCCAGGTCACGGACGACCTCACCGACCACCTTCTCGACATAGCCAATCAGGCGGGCGTGGCGGTGGTTGGCGTCACCGAGACCGAACCGACCGGCCTGACTTATCAGGCCTGGATCACGGCAGCACTCGACGCCACACGCGCGGCGTTGGGCCGTCCATAGCGATGGCGGAAGCGATCACTCTCGACCGGGTAACGCTGGCGATCGGCGAGCGAACCGTGCTTGCGGATGTCAGTTTCGCGATTGAAGAAGGCGCGTTCATCGGCCTGCTCGGGCCGAACGGCGCCGGCAAGACGACCTTGATGCGCGCTTTGCTGGGGCTGTTGGCGCCGCGGCGCGGGACGATCCGCATGTTCGGCGAAGCTCCCGATCGCGGCAATGCGGCCGTCGGCTATTTACCGCAAATGCGAACATTGCCGAGTAACGCCCGGATCAGCGGCTGGGACTTCGTCGCCAGCACCTATGACGGGCATCGCTGGGGACTGCCGCTGCACAATGCGAAGGCGCGCGAAGAAATCGCCTGGGCGCTGGATGCGGTTGGCGGGCTCGATCTCGCGCGGCGGCCGCTGGCGGATCTTTCCGGCGGCGAGCGCCAGCGGCTGCTGCTCGGCCAGGCGCTGATGGGGCGGCCGAAGCTGCTCCTCTTGGACGAGCCGCTGATGAGCCTTGATCCGCGCCGGCAGGAATTGGTGATCGAACTCGTGGCCCGCCTGCATCGTGATCTCGGCGTGACCGTGCTGTTCAGCGCGCATGAGATCAATCCGCTGATCGGCGTGCTCGACCGCGTCCTCTATCTCGGCGGCGGCGGCGCCGCAATTGGCCCGGTCGACGAGGTCATCACCGGCCCGGTCCTGTCGCGGCTCTACGGCTCGTCCATCGACGTCATCCGCGTCGAGGGGCGGATCTTCGTCATGTCCGGCGGCCACGATCTTGAGCATGACGAACACGGGCATCACCACGACCATGCTTAGCTACGCCTTCATGGTGAATGCGTTTCTGGCCTCCGGCATCGTCGCCGTGGCGGCGGGTATCGTCGGCTATTTCCTCGTGCTGCGCGGTGAGGTGTTCGCCGGGCACGCGCTGTCGCATGTCGGCTTCGCCGGCGCGACAGGCGCGGTGCTGATCGGCCTGTCGCCGCTCACCGGCCTCCTCGGCTTCACCATCGTGGCCGGCGTCGTTATGGGTCTTCTCGGGGAAAGGCTCAGCACCCGCGATGTGGCCATTGGCATGGTGCTGGCGTTGTCACTGGGGCTCGGGCTGCTCTTCCTGCATTTTTATACCGCCTTTGCCACGCAGGCGACGGCGCTGCTCTTCGGCAACATCTTCGGTGTCAGCCGGTCGATGGTGTGGACGCTGCTCGGCCTCGCGGTGATCTGCCTCGGCGCGCTCGCCTTCATCGCGCGGCCGCTTCTGTTCGCCAGCCTGCAGCCGGAGATGGCCGAAGCGCGGGGCGTCTCGCCGCGGCTGATGGGCGTCTTGTTTCTGGCCATCGTCGCCATCGCCGTCGCCGAGAGCGCGCAGATCGTCGGCGTCCTCCTGGTGTTCGCGCTGATGGTCGGACCGGCAGCGACGGCGGGGCAGATAACGGCGCGCATTCCGCTTGCGGTCGCGTTGTCCGCAGCGATCGCGTTAGCCGCCGCGTGGATGGGGCTGGTGATCGCCTATTACACCAACTGGCCGACCAGCTTCTGCATCACGGCTTTGGCCGGACTCGGCTATTTCGCGGCGCGTATCCGCCGTATCCGGACGCATAAGTCGCCCCTCTCGGCTGACGCCGCGGCCCACTAGCCGGCCCTCCGGCGCGTTCACAAATCCGCGACTAAGCCCTTCTGCGGCAATAGGAAGCCCCAATTGCCGGGCCGCAAGTCGCATAGTGCCGGCGCTCTCCGACATGCCGCCAAGAGGGACGCGACATGGGCATCGCTATTGCTCCTGCTTTCACCCGCCATTTTACCCCGGGCCGAATGGGCTCCGTTCTCGCCCTTTGGATGGGCGCTGCGGTGCTCTTGTCGGGCTGCAGCTCCAACGACACCTGGCACGAGACCGACATCACCGGCAGCCTCCCGGCGCTCGATTTCACCATGACCGATGCCGAAGACGGCGCAACCGTCACGCCAGGCCGATTTCGCCGGCAAGGTGGTGCTTCTCTATTTCGGCTACACCAATTGCCCGGATGTCTGTCCGCTGACGCTGTCGAACCTTTCGCGCGTTTTGGCGCAGCTCGGCGACAAGGCGGACGATGTCGCGGTGCTCTTCGTCACGGTCGATCCCGACCGCGACACGCTGCCGGTGCTGAAGGATTATGCCGCCGCGTTCGGGACGCAATTCGTCGGCCTGCACGGCACGCCCGACCAGTTGGCGTCTCTGGCTCAGCGCTACCGCGTGTCGTACTCGGTGACCCCGGCGACCGACACCGAACCCTACACGGTGAACCATGGTTCAGCGGTCTATGTCTTCGATCAGACGGGCAATACCCGCCTGCTGATGACGCAGATGTCGACCGCGGATCCGGGCATCGACGACGCGACGGCCGACCTCGGCAAGCTGGTTGACGAGGCCAATCCGCCAGGCTTCTTCCAGCGCTTCATGCAGTGGCTCTAGTCCTCAGTCGGTTGGCCGGCGCACGGGGAAATCCACGGTGAGAGCGCCGCCATCGGCGAAGGTCAGGGTCACGGGCACGGTGCCGCCAGGCGTCACGGCATCGCCGGGCGATATGCACATGAGGTGATAGCCGCCGGGCGAGAAGGTGACGCTGCCATGCGCCGGCACGAGCAGCGTGTCGACCGCAATCATTTGCCCGACGCCGCCGACATCCTGGCTCTGATGCATCATCAGCGCGCCGCAGCCGGGCGATGAAGCGGAGACCAGGACGCGATCCGTGTCGCCCGTGTTTTCCAGTGTGAAATAGCCGGCCGCCGGAACGGTCGCGATCACCGTCTGCAGATAGGCGCCGGTCACGACGAGGCCGGTTGCGACGGTCGCTGTTGCCGGCGCAGCGGCGATTGCGACGGGCTGTGTGTTGTTGCCGCGGATCAGCACCGGGCCGGCGATCCTCCGCCGTTCGAAATCGGAAATGAGCGCCGCCACTTCCAGGGTCCAGTTGCCGGGGATTGCGAGCACGAAGCCATCGGCGATCCATTGCCCGTCGACGCGCGTGGCGGGCTCTGTGATCGGCTCGATGCCGGCATCCGGATTGGACAGCGAAACGGTGACCTGTTGCGCTGCGAGAGGGGCTAGGTCACCGTCATAGAGCGTCACAGCGACCGAAACCGGGCCGATATAGCCGGGCGTCACGGTGACGTCCGTCGCGATGTCGGTACCATGAAAATGCGTGAAGAATGGCGCCTCGGTGGCGGCGATGGCGGCATCGACGGCGCGCGGCGGCGGCGTGAAGCGCCAGCCGGCGACAAGCCCGAAAACGAGAATTGTCAGCGCCAGTTCGATGAAGATCGATCGACGGAGCCGGCCCGCGGCGCGTGCAGGTTTGGCGCTGAGGCGCGGCGTCAAATGATAGCGGTTGACGAAGGCGATCGTCAGCAGCGCCCCGACCAGCAGAACCTTGCCGGACAGGATGAGGCCGTAGCCCGTAGTCCACAGGTCCGACAGCCTGTCGAGCTGAATGAGGATCAGAACCAGGCCTGAAATGAGGAGCGGCGCGATGGCGAAGGGGATAACGGCCGAGAAGCGGGCGAGGGCGGCGATCGCGGCCCGGTCGGCGCTGCGCAGCAGCGAGGCCAGCGGCAGCAATGCACCGATCCAGAACGCGACCGAAACGGTATGAATCAGGACGATCGACCAACTGGTGGCGGCCGGGGGGGCCCGGCTCGCATGGCCGCTCAAGGCGAAGGCCGTGCCGATTGCCAGCAATGACACCAAGGCCGCGAAGCGGTTTCCGGTTCGCTGAACCGCAAGGCCGAGCACGAGCGCGATCAAGGCGACGACGAGCGTCCCCATGTAGGTCGACGTGACGGCGGCGCGCCACGCGTCAGGCTTGAAGATCGATTCGATCGGCTCGCCCAGAATGTCCACGCCCTGCAGCACGAACAGCGCCGGAACCGCGCCAAACCCCGCGATCATGAACCAGCGTAGCGCCATACGCGCTCGCGGCGGTAGCTTGGCGGGCGCGGCGATGAGCGCAACGAAAGCCGCGCCCGCGACGCCGATGAAGAGAGCGAGATAAAGGGCCGTTCGCGCGGCCCACATTGGCGGCCCGATGCGGTTGTCGGCGAGCGAGATTGTCGCCGCCCCGGTGACTTCGCCGATGGAGAAGGCGAGGCTGCCGCCGACCGGATGACTGTCGGCGGAAATAACCCGCCAACTTAGCGTCTGCGTGCCACGGCCCAGCGGCGGGAGCGAGACGATGATGTCGTTGCCGTTCTTGGCGAAGTCGGTGAGCTCCGCCTCGGCGCCGTCGGGGCCGACAAGGCGCAGGACCGTGGGATCGGTTGGCTCGTCGAAGGTCAGAGTGATCGTGGCGGGCGCTGTCGCGAGCACCGCCCCATAGGGCGGATCAGTGGCCAGAAGCGACGCGTGCGCCCAAACGGGGGTGGCAAAGGCCACCCCCGCCAGCGCCCAGAGGAGTTTGAGCAGGGGTCGCATCAGCTGCCGTCGGCGGCCGACAACGGCTCCGTCACCGTGAAGCCGGGCGCTGGTTCGTCCGGCTCCGGTTGGCCGTCCACCGGGGTGTCGACCCAGTGATTGGCGCCCTCCACACATTCCTGAACAATCGGAAACCAGATGTGTGTCCCCGCAGGGGTTTCCGCGTCGATTTTGGCGCGGATCCAGAACTGATCGTACCATTCGTCCGGCAGGTTGCCGCCCGTGAAGTCAATCTCGGTGACGGCGCCCTCGGCATCGTGGACGATGTTGATATCCCAGCCAGGCTTGGCCACCGGCTTCACCGAGGAAAGCCCCGCGGGGATCTGGATTCGCATGGCGACCGTTGGCGAACCGGAACAACCATGTCCCGGCCCGAAGCCGATCAGAGTCGTCGCGCCGGCCGGAACTTCCGATACCGACAGGCTGACATGGGCCTGCGCCGAACCGGCGACGAGACAACTGACGGCCGCCGCGGCCAAGTGCATTGACTTGCGCATTTACGTACCTCCCAGGCGCCGGCCGCCATGGGCGGTGCGCGGCTCACCTGTTCATGAGATTTGATGATTTGGTTTGAGACCGGCCTGTGCCGGCGATCAGACGGCGGCCGGCGGGCCGCGGGCCGACTGCCAGGCTGTCGTGCGGAAGCGGCGAGGCTTGGCCGAACGCGGCCGCGGGTTGCGACAGGCGACGATGTGAAGCGGCGCGGGGACGCTCGGCGCGGCTGGGCCAACGAGGCCGACGGCGGTGAGGCAGGTCGAGCAGCACAGTGCGGAGTGGCTGTGCGTCGCCTGCTGGCCGTCGCCATGATGATGTTCGGACTGCGGGAGCGACAGGACAACGGCCGGAGCGGCGGGGAACTGCCCCATCGCCGCCATCGCCGGCACATGCATGATGAGGCCATAAACCGCGAGCAGAGCGGCCCACAGCCGCGCCTGGCTCGGCGGCGCCTTGCCCCGCGCCATTGCCCTCTATCCTCCCAGATCCTGACGGCCGGGATTCAGCATCCTCCTGCACGATCGGCGGCGCAACTGTGGCTCAAGGTCGCGAAAACGCCGCCGCCGGGCGTCTATCGCCCGGTCCAGTCCGCGGAAATTTCGAGGCCGCCATCGCTGCCGCGGCGCCCGCTCTTCTCTTCCTGTACGCGCAGATTGTTGATGACGAGAATGAAGGCGACCGCGCTCATCATTGCCGTGGGAATCCAGATGATGATGCCGCCCATCTGCTGATCGGCGACGGCATCGATCGATGCGTAGATGCGGCCGCACCAGGCATAGAACGAATAGATGTCATGGTTGGTGAAGGCGATGACGGCGCCGAGGATCAGCTGCGGCAGGATCACGCCGAAAGCCATTGCCGCCCGGCCGCCGAACGATGTCCGCGCCGGCGGTTTCGGCCGCGGATCGAGCACCAGCACCCAAAACAGCACGCCGTCGACGACCATGCTCCAGTTCATCAGTTGATAGAGCTTCGGATCGACCATGGCGCGGAAATGGACGTCCGGCACGAGCCAGAAGATGACGAGGCCGACGAACAGGACCGAGGCGATGAAGGGCTGCTGCAGGAGGCGGAGAAGCCAGGTCCGGCCGATACGGTCGGCAACGGGCCGCAGGAAGGCTGGCATACCCTTGCGAATGATCGCGCCCGGCCAGGCCAGGGCGATCAGGAAGGGGCCGAGATGGTGCATCGCCACATGCTGGATGCGGTTCAGGAAGAACATGTGCTCGGCGAGATATTCGAAATGCGTCTGCAGCACGGCGTAGATGGCGCCGACGCCGGCGAAATAGGCGATGCGCCGCCAGGTCGCCGGCCGCTCCGCTTCGCTGCTGAGATAGAGCCCGCGCGCGTACCACCATACGGCCAGCGATGCTGCGACGAACCACGGCCAGGAAAATTCCCATGGCGCCCAGGCGGGCATGGCCGAGGCGTGATAGCGCCCAGCCCACCACAGGAACGAGCCGAGGACCACGATTGCGAGGTAGAAGGCCCAGTCGAGCGGGCGACCGAGGCTTTCCGGCAGGCCGGCCGACGGCGATCCGCCGGGAACGGTTTCGATCTTTGCCGTCACGGAGAGGTCCTGCGTCGCTGAAGATCAGGCGCCGGCAACATTGAGGATTTTGCGGCCGGAGGTAAGGGGCCTTTGGTCGCGGTCCCGGCGCGCCCCCTTAAGTGTGCGGGCAGGATGGAGCCCCATGGGCAATCGAACGCGGCCGGATCATTTGCGGCAAAAAGAAAGGCATTTCGCCCTTTGGCGTGCCTGAAACCTCAAGGTCGATGTCGAAAGCGTCGCGCAGGATGCCGTCGGTGATGACATCCGCCGGCCGGCCAATCGAGAAAATGTGACCGCCGAACAGGACGCCAATGCGGTCGGCATAGGTGGCGGCGAGGTTGAGGTCGTGGAGAACGGCAAGAACGCCGCCGCCCTGCGCCGCGAAATCGCGGGCGATTTCAAGGATCAGGCCCGGATCGGCGAGCGGGTTGCGGAAGAAGCCTGCAGGATCGTGCCGGCGATTGCGAGCATGAAGCCGACCAGGACGCCCATGGCCATGCGCGGCGGCTGGCCAGGCGAGCGGTCAGAGTCATGAGTTGAGGTCCTTTTCAGTGCGTTGCATGGAACTCGCGCCGACACCCAACCCATCGTCGCCCGCCGCCAATCGGCCGTCGTCGTGTTCTTCAATCTGGACGGCGGGAGCATGTTCAAAGGGTTCGTCGGGCGAACACCAGACGGCGATCTTCTCCCCGATCAGCTTGCCTTCTTTCGCGCTCTCGCCGACGCGACAGCCGGCGGCTCGGTATGAGCGTCCCGCGCCAAAATGGCGGCGCGCCTCACTTCTGAGAAAGTATAGTTCGGAATTGCCACAGTATATGCACAGCTGAAGGAAGTTGTTGCGGGCCGAGGAAGTTTGCGCGAAACTAACAGTGATCTTGGGCAATAGCGATGCGTGGGGAGACCTTTGCAAATGGCCAAAGAGATCGAAATATCGACTGCGAATCCGGCCGATCTGGCCGCCGATATGGAGCACCATCGAGCGACATGGGCCCGCTTCGTTAGGACTGCGTTCTATGTAGCGGGCGCACTCGGGGTTCTTCTGCTGATCTTGTTCCTGGCGCTGAACTAAGCGGCGCCGGTCAGTTTCAGGGAGTCTGACCCGCGGCAGTTTTGCGGGACAGTTGGTTGTTTGTCGTCAATTGCCGGCGATTCCGGTGTTGCGTTCCGGCAGCGCAGCGACGCTAAATGCGTTGATGACAGATACGCTTGCCGGTGCGGCGCTGGGCGCCGTCTTCGGCGCGATCCTCGCTGCTGCCTTTTTGGCGATTCTCTGGCTGTCCGTGCGTAACAGCCTTGAGGGCGGCCGGCCGGTCTGGATGCTCGGCGGCATGCTGGCGCGCTTGGCGCTGATTGGCGCTGCCGGCTATGCGTTCATCGTTTCCGGCGCGGGTGCAGCCGTCATCATCGGCGCGGCGCTGGGCTTCACTGTGGTACGCGTGGTGGTGGTGGCGCGCACGCGATCGAGCCTGCGCTAGCTTCCGCGCCGCGTTCTGGTGAAGATGAGCGCCGCTGCGGCGGCGACGCTTAGGCCGCTGCCGACAAGGAAAGTGGCTTGCGGCCCGCCGACATCCCACAGCGTGCCGGCGATGACGCTGGCCAGGAGCGTCGCCACGCCGGCGACGAGACTGAACAGGCCGAATGCCGTGCCGCGCAGCGCGGCCGGCGCCGAATCGGCGATGAGCTTCGACAGCACGCCCTGCGTCAGCCCCATATGCAGGCCCCACACGCCCGCTCCGACAAGGGCAATGCCGGGCGAATTGGCGGTCGCCAGAGTGATGTCGGCGACGGCCAGGACAACTAGACCCGCGAGAAGCAGGCCGCTCGGTTTCATCCGATCGGCGAGGACACCGATCGGATAGGCCGAGATGGCGTACACTGCGCTCATGACGACCATGACGACCGGCGCCAAACCGGCCGTAAGCCCGGTGTCTTCGCCGCGAAGGATGAGGAAGGCCTCGCTGAACCGGGCCAGCGTGAATACTGCGCCGATGATGACGACACGCCAGAATGACGGCGGCAGCAGGCCGAGCGTGCTCCAGCGGATCGGGGTTCGCGGAGCGGGGGCGCTCGGTTGCTTCGGTTCGCGAACGGTGAAGATCAATGTCAGCACTGAAGCGATGGCCGGGATGACCGCGAACCACAGCACCGCACGGATGTTGTCGGACAGGGCTGCCATGAGACCGATCGCCAGCAGCGGGCCGGCGACGGCGCCGATCGTGTCGAGTGACTGGCGCAGGCCGAACGCTGCCCCGCGGAGCGCAGGCGGTGTGACATCGGCAATCAAGGCGTCACGCGGCGCGCCGCGGATGCCCTTGCCGATCCGGTCGACCAGCCGCGCCGCAAAGACCCAGGCGACGGTGGTGGCGATGGCGAAGAAGGGTTTGGTGATCGCCGCCAGGCCGTAGCCGATCACGGCGAGCAATTTGCGCCGCCTGATGTAATCGCTGATCGCGCCGGAGAAGGTCCTGACGATCATGGTTGCCGCCTCGGCAAGCCCTTCCAGGACGCCAAGCGTGGCGGCGCTGGCGCCCAAAGTCGTGACGACGAAGACGGGCAGCAGGCTGTGGACCAGTTCGGACGACGAATCCATGAACAGGCTGACAAGCCCGAGCGCCCAGATCTCGCGTGGCAATCGCTGCCGCTGGCCGGGGTGTGATGCCTTTGCCAAAATTCTTTCCAGAGAACGGGCGCGGTCCGTCAGCGCGCTGCCCTACCGGCGCAAAACGCGGGCCCATGTCAATTGGCGATTGTTGACAAGGGCCTCAAGCTGATGGACAGCGGGACGGATCCTCGACGCGATGGTGTAGGTTTTGAACGTCGCATGACGGAAATCGGCAGTGTGAGCAGCGTGACCGGTTCGGTCGTGGATGTCACGGTTCATACGCAGCCGTTGCCGCCGGTCAATCGAGCCCTGACGGTGGAGCCGCCCGGCCTGCCGCGAATCGTTCTCGAAGTGCAGCAGCATCTCGATCCGCGCACGGTGCGCTGCGTCGCCATGAGCGAAACGCTCGGTCTTGCCTGCTATACGCCGGTCAGTGACACCGGCTGGCCGATGCGAATGCCGGTGGGGGAGGCGATGCTGGGCCGGCTCGCCGATGTCACGGGCGCAATGATCGATGCAGGGCCGCCGATCCCGGACGATGCGCCGCGTTGGCCGATCCATCGCGCGCCGCCGCCACTGACGGACCAGAGCGGCAAGCGCGAGATCCTCTTCACCGGCATCAAGATCATCGACCTTCTGGCGCCGCTGGCACGCGGCGGCAAGGCGGCCATGTTCGGTGGTGCCGGCGTCGGCAAGACCGTTTTGATCATGGAACTCATCCACTCCGTCGCGGAGCGCTATTCGGGTCTGTCGGTCTTCGCCGGCGTCGGCGAACGTTCGCGCGAGGGGCATGAGCTGTGGTCGGAGCTTCAGAGCTCGGGCGTGCTGTCGCGGACGGCGCTGATCTTCGGTCAGATGAACGAGCCGCCGGGCGCGCGCTGGCGCGTCGGGCTGTCAGCGCTGACGGTCGCCGAATATTTCCGCGATGAGATGCATCGCGACGTCCTGTTCCTGATCGACAATGTCTTCCGCTTCCTGCAAGCGGGAGGCGAGGTGTCGGGCCTGCTCGGCCGCCTGCCGTCGCAGGTTGGCTACCAGCCGACACTCGCTTCCGAGATCGCCGAACTGGAGGAGCGGATTTGCTCCGTGCACGGCGCTGCGGTCACGTCGCTGCAGGCGGTCTACGTGCCTGCCGACGATTTCACCGATCCGGCCGTGGTGGCGACCTTCGCCCATCTCGATGCGGCGATCGTGCTGTCGCGGGATATGGCGAGCCAGGGTCTCTATCCGGCCGTCGATCCGCTTGGCTCGACCTCGGTCCTGCTTGATCCTGCGGTGGCCGGCGAACGGCATTTTCGCGTCGCGGAGAATGTGCGTGAACTGATCGAGCGCTATCGCGAACTGCAGGAAATCATTTCACTGCTCGGCATGGACGAGCTTTCCGCCGATGATCGGCGCGCGGTGCAGCGGGCGCGGCGGCTGATCCGCTTCCTGACGCAGCCCTTCGCGGTGACCAGCCAGTTCACCGGCCATGGCGGTGCTTCCGTCGCTATCGAAGATACGCTCGCCGGCTGCGAAGCGATCCTCGACGGCAAGACCGACGATTGGGACGAGCAGCAACTCTATATGATCGGCACTTTGCAGGATGCCGAAGACAAGGGGAAGGCGCGGGGGTAGGCTGCGCCTTCGCCCCGGAACAAAGGCTTTCGGCCATGAAGTTCCAGATCGTCACGCCGCTTGAGATCGTTGTTGACCGCGATGACGTCACCGCGGTGCGGGCTGAGGACTCGACCGGTTCCTTCGAAATCCTCGATCATCATGCCGCTTTCATCACGGTGCTGGCGGTGGCGGTTGTCAGTTGGCGCGAACGCTCGGGGCCGCTGACGCATGTGGCGGTGCGTGGCGGCCTGCTGCGCGTCGCAGACGGGCTCGTCCTGTTGGCGACCCAGCAGGCGGTGATCAGCGACAGCCTGGAAGCACTTGGCCCTGCCGTGCAGGGCGAACTGTCGCAGGAAGAGGAGACTGAGTCCGGCACGCGGCTAACGCAGGCGCGGCTGCATCTCGGCCTGATCCGCCAGATCGAACGTTATCTCGACGCCGGCACGGGCCATTGGCCGGTTCCGGGGCGGTTTGGCGAAAAGGCGTCCTTTCTCGATGAGGCGGGTTGATGGCCGACGAAGGCAAGGACGACCGCCTGACGCGGTCGGTCGAGGAGCGGGAGGAGCGGGAGGACCGCTGGAAACGCGAGGGCGAGCGGCCGATCTGGCGCAACCTGTCCATGCTCGGCTCGTTCGGGTGGCTTATCGTCGTACCGATTCTGATCGGTGCGCTGCTTGGATCTTGGCTCGATTCGAAGGCGGGCAGCGGCGTATTCTGGAGCGGCAGCTTCATTTTCGCCGGCGCCGTTATCGGCTTCTCAATGGTCTGGCGCCGCATCAAGCACGAAGACAAATGAACCGGCGGGCCTCAGCAATGGAGCAGACAGGGTGATCTCGGCCAATCCGCTCGAATCCGTCCCGCTGTTCCACATCGGGCCGGCGCCGATCAGCGAGGGGGTGGTGACGACCTGGGTGATCATGCTCGTCCTCACCCTGATCAGCTGGCTGGGCACGCGGCGGGCCAAGGTTGATGCCGGGCCGCTGCAGGCGGCGCTCGAGATCGTCGTCGAGACGATCACAGGCCAGATCAAGGAAGTGGTCCAGTCCGACCCCTGGCCGTTCGTGCCGCTGGTCGGGACGCTGTTCATCTACATCGTCACGGCAAATCTTGCCGGCATCGTCCCGGGGGCGAAGGCGCCGACTGCCCATCTGGAAACGCCCGCCGCGCTAGCGCTGGTCGTCTTCTTTTCGACTTATGTTTTTGGCATCTACCGGCGCGGCATCAAGGATTTCGCGGCGCATTATGTGAAGCCCAATCCGCTGCTGCTGCCGCTCAACGTTCTGTCGGAGATCACGCGCTCCTTTTCGCTGATGATCCGGCTCTTCGGCAATATGATGAGCCATGAGTTCGTCATCGCGCTCGTTGTCTTTCTCGCCGGGTTGTTCGTGCCGGTGCCGTTCCTCATCCTCGGTGCTTTGATCGGCATCATTCAGGCGTACATCTTTTCGGTATTGGCTACTGTCTATCTGGCTGCCGCCGTCGGCAGCATCGAAGCAGGCTAGGAGAACGCGGCATGACTCCACAAGAACTCAGCATTATCGGGGCCACGATCGCGGTCTCGTTCGGCGCGCTTGGTCCGGCGCTCGCCGAGGGCCGGGCGGTTGCCCAGGCGATGGACGCCATCGCCCGCCAGCCGGAATCGGGCAACATGATCTCGCGAACGCTCTTCGTCGGCCTGGCGATGATCGAAACTATGGCGATCTACTGCCTAGTCGTGGCTCTGTTGCTTCTCTTTGCCAACCCGTTCGTCTGATCATGAGCTTCGACTGGTGGACGCTCGGCCTCCAGATCGTCAATTTCCTGGTTCTGGTCTGGCTGCTGCACCGGTTCCTGTACAAGCCGGTGCGGGCGGTGATGAAGCAACGGCAGGAGTTGGCCGAGCAGGCGCTGGCCCAGGCCGATGCGAGCCGCAGGGAAGCGGTCGACGAGAAGGCGAAATATGACGCCGAACTGACCGGGTTCCAGCAGCAGCAAAATGATCTCATCGCCAAGGCGCGCGACGACGCGACCAAGCAGGCGGCAATCATCGCGGAGACCGCCCAGAAGAAGGCGGACGCGCTGATCGCCGATGCGAAGCAGACGGCCGAACGTCAGCGCAGCGAAACCGAGGCCGCGATGCGCGGCGACCTCGCCGATCTTGCTGTGGACCTCGCCAAGAACATCCTGACGCAAACGGGCGCCGGTAGCCTGAATGCAGCCTTTCTGGCGCGCATTATGGATGAACTCGACACGCGGCCGGAGAAGGATCTGGACGAGATGCGCCGCGATGTCGCCGACCCGCAGGCGAAGGTTACGGTCGTCACTGCCGACGAACTCAGCCAGGCCGAACAGGCCGCATGGGTGGAGGCGTTGCGGCAGAAGCTCGCTGTGCCTGGAACACCTGCCTTTAGCGTCGATCCCGCTATTGTCGGCGGCGCCGAACTGCGGCTGCCGCATGCGGCGATCCGCTTCACCTGGGCCGATCAGATTCAACAGGCCGCGGGTCTGTTGAAGGACGACCAGGACGAACAGGCGGCGCAATGAACGACTGGCTTGCCAGTTCGCGCCGGCGCCTGGAGGGCATGAAAGTCGCGGCGCAATATCAGGAGGTCGGCCGCATTGAGCGTTTCGGCGACGGGATTGCTATCGTCTCAGGCCTCGGCCATACGCGCCTGGGCGAACTGATTATGCTCGGCGGCGACGCTGTGGCGCTGACGATGGGCGTCTCGGAGAGCCACGTGCAGTGCGTCTTGCTGAGTGGCAGCGGCGAGGTCGATGCCGGCAACGAGGCCACGCGAACTGGAACGGTCGCTGATGTTCCTGTCGGCGAAGCATTGCTTGGCCGCGTAATCGACCCGTTGGGCATGCCACTGGACGGGCAGCCGGCGCCGCGGATCGACCGGCGTGATCCGGTTGAGCGCGCGGCGCCCGGCATCGTCGACCGCGATTTCGTGAACGAACCGCTGGCGACTGGCATCACCGTCGTCGATTCGATGATCCCGCTTGGTCGCGGCCAAAGGCAGCTGATCATCGGCGACCGCAAGACGGGCAAGACCACGATCGCGGTCGATACGATCATCAATCAGCGCGAGACCGGGGTCATCGCGGTCTACGTCTCGATCGGCCAGAAAGATTCCGGCGTCGCCCAGGTGATGGAGGAAATCCGAGCGCACGGCGCCATCGACAACGCCATCTTCGTAATCGGTCGGGCCGATGCGATGCCAGGCTTGCAATGGCTCGCGCCCTATGCCGGTTGCGCCATCGCCGAGTATTTCCGCGATCACGGCAAGCATGCGCTCCTGGTGCTCGACGATCTGACCAAGCATGCGGCCGTCTACCGCCAGCTTTCGCTATTGCTGCGCCGGCCGCCCGGCCGCGAGGCCTATCCGGGCGATATCTTCCACGTCCATGCGCGCCTGCTCGAACGGGCGGCGAAGCTATCCAAGGCCAAGGGCGGCGGCTCGATTACCGCCCTGCCGATCGCCGAGACTCAGGCGGGCAATCTCAGCGCTTATGTTCCGACCAATCTTATCTCGATCACCGACGGTCAGATCTATCTGGAGCCGAAGCTGTTCAACGAAGGCCATAAGCCGGCGGTGAATGTCGGCCTCAGCGTGTCGCGCGTCGGGGCGCGCGCCCAGCCGCCGGTGCTGCAGAAACTGGCCGGTGATCTGCGCCTCGGCTATGCGCAGTTTCTCGAGCTCGAAGTCTTCACGCGCTTCGGCTCGATCGTCGATGAGCGTACGCGCGGGGTGATTGAGCATGGCCGGCGCATTCGCGCCGCGCTCGATCAGCCGCAAAACCAACCGCTGTCACTGGCCGAAGAAGTTGCACTCATGCTGGCCCTGCTGGAGAATTTGCTCGACACGGCGCCGCTTGAAACGGTGGCGGTGCTGCGCCAGGGGCTGCGCGCGGCCCTCGACAAGGATTGCCCGGAAGTTGCCCACCGGATCAACGAAACGGGTGCGCTCACAGACGCCGATCGGGCAACGCTGCTTGCGATGCTGAAGGATCGGATCGGATCGCTGACCCCGCAGCCTGCCGAGGACACGGGCGATGGAACGCCTCGCCCGGCTTAACGCGCGTCTTTCGACGCTGTCGGAACTGCGCGAGATTATCATCGCGCTGCGGTCGATGGCGGCCAGTTCGGCGCGTGAAGGGGCAGCGGCGCTGCTAGCCATCCGCCGCTATGGCGAGGCGATCGGGGAGGGGCTTGCCGACACGGCCGCTATCTATGGCGTTGGAACGTTATCGCGGGAACCGGCCGAAGGGCCGGGCCTTCTGTGCCTGATCGGCAGTGAGCACGGATTCGTCGGTGATCTCAATCGGCGCCTGATCGAGCAACTCGGTGATCTCGGCCAGGACTGGCAACTGCTCGTGATCGGACGCAAGCTTGCCGGTGCGGCGGAGGAGGCCAAGGCAACGGCACTCGGTGTCATCCCCATGACGAGCCATGTCGCGAGCGTGCCGCTGGTCGCGCGGCGGATCGCCGACCGCGCCGTCTCGTTTGACCGCGTGAGTGTCATGCTCGCGGTGCATCAAGGGGGCACCGGATTGAAGATCGAGACGCGGCAGGTTCTTCCGATTCCATCCGAAGCGTTCGGACGCGCGTCCGCCGCGCCGCCCCTGCACCATCTGCCGGCGGCCGAATTGCTACGGCAAATCGCCGCGGAATATCTGCTGGCGCAATTGGCGGCGGCCGTCCTGGAGGGACTTGCCGGCATCAACGAAGTGCGGCTTCGCGTGCTGACGGCCGCCGACACCAATATCGGCGAAAAGATCGACGGCCTGACCCAGACCGCCCGCTCGCTGCGACAAGAGGAGATCACCTCGGAACTCCTCGATATCGTGACAGGGGCGGAAGCGATTGCCGGCCAGGAATGAGCGCCGGCCCCGTCTTGTCAGTGCGGGCCTTCGCCGATATCGGGGTGCATCTCGACCTCAAAACGATCGGCGTGGATCGCCCAGTCGCGGATCGCTTGCTCCTCGCAGAAGCGCGACTTGGCCAACTCAACGGCAGCCTCGGCGCTGGGCGCTTCGACCAGGAAGGATCCCTGCTCGGCGATAACGTCGCGACCCGGGTCGCCCATCACCTCTTTGAAGAACTTGACCCTGAAGACCGTCATTCACCCGTCCTCAACTGCCATCCACTTTCCGGATGGTCATCGGCGCCGCATTGACTACGGTCAAGATGGGCGTGTTTTGGTGGGATACCAATAGGCCCGTGACAGGAGGCCGCCGGTGACGACTGAAGCCTTGCAGATGGACCCCGATCTCGATGATCGCAGGGCCGCTACGGCGCGGCGCGTTCCGATCTATCTGCGCGACTGGGTCTATGGCGGAATTGATGGCTCGGTCACCACCTTCGCCGTCGTTGCCGGCGTGGCGGGCGCCTCCCTCAGCACCAGCGTGATTTTGATCCTCGGTTTCACCAATCTCGTGGCCGACGGCTTCTCGATGGCGTCCGGCTCCTACAGCAGTACGCGCACGGAATCGGAGCAGTATGACCGCCTGCTGCGGGAAGCCCGCGAGCGGATCGAGGCTCATCCCGACGCGGAGCGGACGGCGCTGGCGCGCATCTTCGCCGGCAAGGGCTTCTCCGGCGCGCAACTCGACGCCGTCGTGCAATCGGTCAGCGCCAACAAGCATGATTGGGAGCAGACGATCGTTGCTGAGACATATGGCTTCTCGCCGCTCCGCCGCCGTCCGTTGCGCGCGGCTGCCAACACCTACGCCGCCTTCGGCGTCTTCGGGCTTGTTCCGATGCTGCCCTATGTGTTCGGCCTGGGCTTCTGGTATTCGACGGTCATGACGGGCATCGCCTTCTTCGCCATCGGGTCGCTGAAGAGCATGTGGACCGACGCGGTCTGGTGGCGGTCGGGCGCCGTGACCTTCGCCATTGGCGCCGCCGCAGCGGCGATCGCCTATCTCGCCGGCTTCATCCTAGAGGCCATTGTCGGGTCGTCCTGACGAACGTCTTTTTGCGTCAGCGCGGAGAAGTGAACTGAACGACATCGGCAACGCCACAGCATGGCAGACGCAAAGTGATTGGGAAGCGCTGTCGCCCGAGGCGGCGCTGGCGGGGCTGCAATCCACCCCCGCCGGGCTCGACGACGCGGAGGCGGCCGCCCGTCTGGCCAAGGCCGGGCCGAACCAGTTGCCGGCCGCGCATCGCCGAAGCGGATGGCTGCGTTTCGCCGATCAGTTCCGCAACGTCCTCATCTACGTTCTGATCGCGGCGTCGATCATCACTGCCGCCATCGGCCATTGGCTCGACACGGCCGTGATCATGGCCCTGGTGATCGCCAATGCGATTATCGGCTGGGCGCAGGAAAACCGGGCGGAGCAGGCGCTTGCCGCCGTGGGGCGGCTGCTCGCGGCAACGGCCTCGGTGATCCGCGGCGGCGCCAAGCGCTCAATCGCGGCCGCCGACCTCGTTCCGGGCGATGTCGTGTTCGTCGAATTGGGCGGCAAAGTACCCGCCGACCTCCGCCTGATCGAGGCGCGCAGCCTTTCCGCCGACGAGGCGATGCTCACGGGCGAGTCCGTGCCTGTGCAGAAGAGCACGCTGCCGGTCCTGTCGGAGCTTGCTCTGGCGGACCGCACGTCGATGCTTTTCTCCGGCACGATCGTCGCCGCCGGTCAGGGCCGCGGTGTTGTGGTGGCGACCGGTCCCAACTCGGAGCTTGGCAAGGTCGGCCGCATGGTCGGCGAAGTCGAACAGTTGGAAACGCCGCTGCTGCAAAGGCTGTCGCGGACCGGCCGGATCCTCACCTACGTCATCCTCGCCTGCGCCGCCGTAACGATGGGCATCGGCTATCTCATCGGTGCCTTGCCGCTCGATGATCTTTTCCTCGCAGCGGTCGGATTCGCCGTATCGGCCATTCCCGAGGGCTTGCCTGCGGTCGTCACCATCATCCTGGCGATCGGCGTCCGCCGCATGGCTGCGCATGGCGCGCTGATCCGGCGCCTGCCGGCGGTGGAAACGCTGGGCAGCGTGACGGTGATCTGTACCGACAAGACCGGCACGCTGACGCACAATGAGCTGACGGCGCGAGCGATCGTCACAGCCGACCATCGCTATGCCGTCGAAGGAGAGGGATATGCGCCCGACGGCCGCGTCGTCGGCGAGGACGGCGCTGCGGCAACCGCGACATCGGACCCCGTTCTCGCCGAACTCGTTGGCGCCGGAATTCTGTGCAATGACGCGCGGCTGCGGAAGCCCGGCGATCAATGGATCGTCGAAGGCGATCCGGTCGAGGGTGCGTTGCTGGCGCTCGGGACGAGGCTCGGTGTCGATGCCGCAGCCCTCGCCGCCGCCGCACCACGTCAGGATGTGCTGCCCTTCGAATCAGACCATCGCTACATGGCCACGCTGCATCGCAGCGCCGACGCGTTCAGTGTCGAGGTCAAAGGCGCGCCGGAGGCGATCTTCGCGCTGTGCAAGCAGGAACGGACGGAGCAGGGCGAGCGACCATTCGATCAGGCCGGCTGGCAGGAGCGGGTCGATGCGATGGCTTCGCAGGGGCTCCGTGTCCTTGCCTTCGCTACCGGCCGCCGAGATGACCTGACCCGCCTCGACCAGAGCAATATGGGCGAAGACCTCATCTTCCTCGGCTTGGTCGGCTTCATCGATCCGCCGCGGGCCGACGCGGCGGCGGCGATGGCGGAATGCCGATCCGCCGGTATCCAGGTCAAAATGATCAGCGGCGATCACGCCGCCACAGCTTTGGCCGTTGCCCGTGAGGTTGGCCTCGACGTTTCAGCGGGGGCGCTGACGGGGTCGGAACTGGCTCGTCTCGAAGGCGACGCATTGATCGAAGCGGCCATGCGGGTGAACGTGTTCGCGCGCGTCGACCCGGCGCAAAAGCTCCGCCTTGTGGAGGCTCTGCAGGCCGCCGGCAATTCGGTCGCGATGACCGGCGATGGCGTTAATGACGCGCCTGCGCTGCGCCGGGCCGATATCGGGATCGCCATGGGAAAGCGCGGATCGGACGCGGCGCGTGAGGCTTCCGAGATGGTGCTGGTCGATGACAGATTCGCGACCATCGCCGCCGCCGTGCGGCAGGGCAGGGCGGTCGAGGACACGCTGCGCAAGACGCTCGGCTACATCCTGCAGACCAATGCCGGCGAGGCGCTGTTGCTGGTGGGTGCCATCCTCATCGGCGCGACGCTACCGATCACGGCGATCCAGATATTGTGGATCAACTTCGCGACCGAAGTGACGCTCAGCCTGTCCATCGCCTTCGAGCCGCAGGCGCGCGGCGTGATGGCGCGCAAGCCGCGGCCGCGGGGAAGTTCGCTGATCAACCGGCACAGTATGTTCAGGCTCGGCTATATCGGCGTGATCATGGCCGCGATCGCCTGGGGCCTGTTTGACTATGTGCTGGCCCAAGACCGCTCGCTGGAAGCGGCGCGCGCGATGGCCGTCAATGTCGTCGTCGCAGCCGAAATCGCTTACCTGCTGGTCGTGGCGTCGTTCCGTTTCCGCCGTGATGGCTCGGAACCGGACAACAAGGCCGAGGTGAACTGGGTGGCGCTCGGCATGATCGGCGTCGTTGTGGTGATGGAACTTGTGGCGACGCAGTGGCCGGCCATGGCATCGGCCCTCGGGATGGCCCCATTGGGGCTCGCCGATTGGGGCCTCGTAGTAGCGTCAGGCGTTGCGATCTGGATCTTGGGCCAATTGGAGCGGCGCGTCAGCCGGCGGCTGTTCCCTCAGCTTGATGCCGCCGACGGCTGATATTCCTGGGCGACGGCAGGGTGCGACCCCGGGCCCGCCAGCGCATCGGCGATAGCGTTGCCCCACCGCCGGATCGCTTCCCAGTCGCGATAATCGCCGTCGGTCGCCTTCACCATGCGCAACACGGCGCGCTCCGCCAGCCCCAAATTGTGCTCGTCCACTCGGCCGGCGAAGACCTGATGCGCATGGGCGCCGGTAGCGGCCATCGTCTCATCAATGCCGAAAGGTTCGGCGCTTTCCTCGGTCGGACCCACCGGCCCGCTGGAGAATAGCCAAACGTCCTTGGCGCCAAGCTCGCGCCTATGCTCGTCAACGAAGGCGCGGGCGCCCTTCATCCAGCGGCCCATATAGACGGCGCTGCCGATGATGATCGCGTCGTAGCCGGCAATGCCGGTGACATCCTGAACGGGCATGGCTATCGCCTGCAGCCCACGTTCGACGAGCGTTTCCTTCACGGCCTCGGCGATTTCCTGCGTTGCCCCGTGGCGGGTGGCGTAGGCAACCAACACGCTCGGCAAAGTGTTCTGAGCTGACGACATCTTACCCTCTAGGCGTTCAGGCGCTGAAGTGTGCCGGGCTGGCGCAGCACGATCTTGCGTGAAGTCGAAACCTCAACGACGCCGCGTTCCTGCAGTGAGGTGAGGGTGCGAGACACGGTCTCGATGGTAAGGCCGAGATAGTCGGCGATGTCCTGCCGTGACATCGGCAGTGTCACGGATTCACCGCCGCCCTGGCGCTTGGCCATGCCGAGCAGAAACGCGGCCACGCGTTCCACCGCGGTCTGGCGACCGAGCAGCATCAAATGATCGCTCGCACCAGCCAGTTCAGCGGCTGTCTTGGTCCACAGCTGATAGGCGAAGGAAGCATCGCGCTCGGCCTGGCGGAAGATCACCTGCCGCGGCGTCGCCACGATCTCGCAATCCGTGACCGCCTCGGCCGACTGCCAATGATCCTCGCCGGCGGTCAAGCCAAAGCTGTCGCCGGCGAAGCAGAAGCCGCCGATCTGGCGACGGCCGTCGGAGAGGAGGCGATAGAGACGCACGGTGCCGGAAACGATCCGGTAAACGAATTCCGCCGGGTCGCCCTCGCCGTAGATTTCCTCATTGCGGCTGTAGCGGGTAGGAGCACCATTCGGCTCCACATACTCGTCGCCGGGCAGCGGGAAGCCGAGCGCAACGGGATTGACTTTGGTCAGCGGGCGGGAAAAGGGGGAAACGGCGGTCATGGGGGGCCTCTCCATCGATTTGGTAGGGTCATGTTGCCAAGCGGTTGCCGCGACGGAAATTCGGGTAGTCTCCTTACGTAGTTCTACGGAGGCGCATGCTGCCTCTTGGAACGCGATAGTTGGCCGCCGGCAACGGCAGCGGCGGTCGCAGCATTCGAAGGCAGGGAGCGAGAATGCAGGAAGCCCCGAGAAGCGGTTCAAAGCCGCCCACTGAAGGCCTGATCGGCGAAGCCTATCTACGGGCGATCTTCGACACGGCGCCCGACGCCATCATCGTAATCGACAGAGACGGCACCATTCGCGCCTTCAACCCGGCGGCGATGCGTCAATTCGGCTGGTCTTTCGCCGAGGTGGCCGGGCAAAACGTCAAGATGCTGATGCCGTTGCCTTATCGCGATGGACATGACGGCTATATCGCCCGTTACCTGGCGACCGGCGAGCGGCGGATCATCGGCGTCGGCCGCGTGGTGGTCGGTCTGCGGAAGGATGGCAGCACCTTCCCGATGGAGTTGTCAGTCAGCGAAGTCCGAACAGAGCAGGGCATCTTCTTCATGGGGTTCATTCGCGATTTGACCGAGCGGCAGCTGACGGAAGCACGCCTACAGGATTTGCAGGCGGAGCTGACCCATATGTCCCGCCTCACTGCGATGGGCGAGATGGCGTCGGCGCTGGCGCATGAGCTCAATCAGCCACTGTCGGCCATCGCCAACTATCTCACTGGTAGCCGGCGCCTGATCGAGCGCGGCGAACTGGACGCCAAGGTGATCGGCGGCGCGATCGACAAGGCGTCGGAGCAGGCGCTTCGCGCCGGCGATATCATTCGCCGGTTGCGCTCTTTCGTCAGCCCCGCCGAGAACGAGCGAACCGTGGAACGCGTCGGCAAGCTGGTCGAGGAAGCAAGCGCTCTCGCTCTCGTCGGTGCGAAAGACAAGAACATTCAAGTGTCGTTCCGCATCGATCCCGAGGCGGATCTGGTCCTCGCCGATCGCGTTCAGATTCAGCAGGTTCTGGTCAACCTCATCCGCAATGCGCTTGAGGCGATGGACGGCGCGCCTCGGCGCGAATTGGTGATCGGCAGCAGGCCGGCACCTGACCGCATGGTCGAGATCTCGGTCAGCGACACCGGCTCCGGCATTCCTCCGGAGGTGATGAAGAACCTCTTCCAGTCCTTCTTCACGACGAAGGCGGAGGGGATGGGCGTCGGCCTCTCCGTCTGCCGCACGATCGTCGAGGCGCATGGCGGACACATCCGCGCCGAACCCATTCCCAATGGTGTTGGCGCCATCTTTCGCTTTACCCTACGGGACGGTAGCACACGGGAAGATGGTGATGGCTAGGACCGTACAGATCATTGATGACGACGATGCGATGCGCGATTCGCTGCGCTTCCTTCTGTTGTCTTCCGGTTTTGCCGTCGAGGATCACGGCTCGCCGCAGGTCTTCCTCGCCGCCCTCGCCGACCTTGATCTCGGCTGTGTCATCACCGATTTGCGCATGCCGGAGATGAGCGGCATCGAGCTGTTGCGAACGCTGCGCAATCGCCAGCCCGATGTTCCGATCATCGTCATCACCGGACATGGCGACATCGCGGTGGCGGTTGAGGCGATGAAACTCGGCGCGACCGATTTCTTCGAGAAACCCTTCAGCGATGAAGAGCTCTGTGCGGCGGTGACGCGGGCCTTGGAACACAAGCAAAGTCATGACCGCGACGATGCCGAACGCGCTGAAATCGTCGAGCGGATCGAACACCTGTCGCCGCGCGAGCGGGATGTCCTTATCGGCCTTGTGGAAGGCAAGCAGAACAAGACGATCGCGTACGACCTGTCGATCAGTCCGCGAACTGTCGAGGTCTATCGCGCCAATCTGATGACCAAGATGCAGGCTACGGCGCTGTCGCAACTCGTGCGCATGGCGCTGCTGGCCGGCCTCCCCGACGCCAAGGCAGGGAAATCCGACGTCGATTGACCTTCGTCAAAGGTTTGGCCGCCGCAAGTTGGCAGCATACAGGCAAGGAGACTTGCCTTGCCAACAACCAGTGATACCGCCGTCAGCCGCGATCGCCCGATCGTCGTGCTCGTCGCGGGTGATTGGGCCGTCGTCAATGCCCTGACCTTCGTGCTTGAGACCGAGGGCTGCTATGTGACGGCGTTCACCAGCGGCGAAGCGGCCTTGCAACGCGACGTCAGTGCGGCCGCCTGTCTGGTGATCGACGAGACGCTCCGCGGTTCGATGGGGGCGGCGGAGTTGATTGACGAATTGCGGGCGAAAGGGGTGGCGACGCCGATCATTCTGATGGCAGCCCATCCGGATGAGAAAACGCTCCATCGGGCGGCGGCGGACGGCACGGTGGTGGTCGAGAAACCGCTGCTGGGGGCGCAGTTCAGCAACGCCGTGTTGACTGCCCTGAAAAGGCACTCCGCCTAGCCGTCATCAGCAGGTACAACGGGGGGCTATGCCTCCGCCGCGGCGATGCGGCGCTTGACGGCGATGAAGCTGTCCGGGCTCACCGAGATGGAGTTGATCCCCTTGGCGACAAGGAACTCGGCGAATTCGGGATGATCGCTCGGCGCCTGGCCGCACAGGCCGACCTTGGCTCCGGCAGCGCGGGCGCGCTCGATCACCGTGGCGATCATCCATTCGACCGCCGGATCGCGCTCGTCGAACAGACCGGCGAGATCCTCCGAGTCCCGGTCGACGCCGAGGGTCAGCTGCGTCAGGTCGTTGGAGCCGATTGAGAAGCCGTCGAAGCGCTTGGCGAATTCGTCGGCGCGGATGACATTGGCTGGTATCTCGCACATCACGTAGACCTGCAGCCCATTGGTGCCACGCTTGAGGCCGTTCTTCGCCATCTCGGCCAAGACCTTGTCGGCCTCTTCGGTGGAGCGGCAGAACGGGATCATCACAATGACATTGGTGAGGCCCATCTCTTCGCGCAGGCGTTTGATGGCGCGGCATTCAAGGGCAAAGCCCTCGCGGTAGCGGTCCGAAATGTAGCGCGAGGCACCGCGGAAACCGATCATCGGGTTCTCCTCGGCAGGCTCGAATTCAGCGCCGCCGATCAGCCCGGCATATTCATTCGACTTGAAGTCGCTCATGCGAACGATCACCGGCCGCGGGAACATCAACGCGGCAATCTTGCCGAGGCCACGCGCAAGCCGCCCGACAAAATACTCCGCCGGATCCGGGTACCCTTTGGTCAGCGCCGCGATTTCGGCGCGCGCGCCGTCATCCTTGACGAGATCTGGCCGGGCCAGGGCCATCGGATGGACGCGGATCGTGTTGCTGATGACGAACTCCATGCGCGCCAGTCCGACGCCGTCGGCCGGCAGGCGCCACCAGCGGAACACGGCGGCGGGATTGGCGAGGTTCAGCATCAGCTGCGTTTGCGTTGCCGGCAGGTCATCGAGGCTGAGCTCCTCGACCGTCACCCCGGCATCGCCGGCATAGACGAAGCCTTCGTCGCCCTCGGCGCAGGAGACGGTTATCTCCTGCTGATCGTGCAGCACCTCCGTCGCGTTACCCGTGCCGACGATCGCCGGCAGTCCGAGCTCGCGCGACACGATCGCCGCGTGCGACGTGCGGCCGCCATGGTCGGTGATGATCGCGGCGGCGCGGCGCATGATCGGCACCCAGTCCGGATCGGTGTTGGTGGTGACAAGGATGTCACCGTCGACGAAGCGGTCGATCTCGCTCGGGCTGGCGATGAGGCAGACGCGACCGGCGATGGCGGCCTCGCCGATGGCAATGCCCTTGGTCAAGGTCGGGCCGGGCTTGCCGATCTTGTAACTCTTGAGCGCGCCGGCTTCGCGGCGTGACTGCACCGTCTCGGGTCTGGCCTGGACGATGAAAAGCTCGCCGGTCTCGCCGTCCTTCGCCCATTCCATGTCCATCGGGCAGCCATAGTGCCGCTCGATTTCAACGGCCCAGCGCGCCAGGGTCAGAATCTCGGGATCGGATAGGACGAAGGCCGCCCGTTCGGCGACAGAGGTTGGCACAATCCGCGTCGGCTGATCGCCGCCCGACGCAAAGATCATCTTGATTTCCTTGTCGCCGCGCTCTTTGCCGATGATCGGCGTCAGTTCCGGCTGAGCGAGCAGCGGCTTGAACACCTGATAAGCATCGGGATCGACCTCGCCTTGGACGACGGTTTCGCCGAGGCCCCAGGCGGCGTCGATCAGGACGACCTTGTCGAAGCCGGTTTCGGTATCGAGCGAAAACATGACGCCCGATCCCGCGAGGTCCGATCGGACCATCAATTGGACGCCGACCGACAAGGCGACACGGAGATGATCGAATCCCTTGGCCTGGCGATAGGAGATGGCGCGGTCGGTGAACAGGGACGCCAAGCAGCGGCGGCAGGCCGACAGCAAATCGTTTTCGCCGCGGACATTGAGGAACGTTTCCTGCTGGCCGGCGAAACTGGCGTCGGGCAGATCTTCAGCGGTGGCGCTGGAGCGAACGGCGACGGACGGGTTCGACCGTCCCGATCGCCGCTCAAGCTCGGCATAGGCGTCGGCGATGGCCTTGCGCGTTTCGGCCGGCCATTCGGTCTTGAGGAAGGCGCGCCGGATTGCCGCCCCGGCCTCCGCCAGGGTGACGCGGCCTGCGGCGAGGTCTGCCAACTCGACGGTGATCCGCTCGCGCAGGCCGGAACGGTCGACGAACCCCCAATAGGCGTCGGCGGTGGTCGCAAAACCATGGGGAACGCGAATGCCCTGGCCGGCGAGATGGCCGATCATTTCACCGAGCGAGGCGTTCTTGCCGCCGACTTCGCGCAACGTCTCCGCGGCCGACCGCTTCGAACCAGATGATTTCCTTGGCTTGTGGCATGGCGTTTCCCATCGGTCTTGTCGTTGGCAAGGGTACCGGACTGCACCGGACTTGGTTGACAGGGGATTGGCACCTCAATCGCGGCTATCGCTTGACGCAGGTCAATGGCAGGCGGGTTGTGATCGCCGATCAACGGCTCCTCACGCCTGCGATCACGCAGAAGGGTAGTCAATGGAACCGCATGTCAGCCTTCCCCATCTCGCCGCAGTCCTGGTCGGAGACGCCAGGAAGGGCGTCCTCTATGTCAATCACGGGGACGCGGTCCTGCTGGATCTTCGCGTCGAAGAGGTGATCGAGGCGCCGGCAAACCCGCCGACGCGGGAGCAAGGCACCGATCGGCCGGGTCGAGCTGGTTCGGGCGACCACAAGTCCGCCGTTGAGGACACGGATTGGCACGCGGCAGCGGAAGCCGAGTTTGCGGCGAACCTCGCCAACCACCTCAATCAGCGGCACGAACGCGACGCATTCAAGGGTCTGGTCATCGTCGCGCCGCCGAGGTTTCTCGGCGATTTGCGCAAGCATTTCTCGCCTGCCTTGAAGGCCAGTGTCAGCGCGGAATGGACCAAGGACCTAGTTCACGATTCGGCAACCGAGATCGAAAGATTGTTCGCGCCGAAGTGACCGGATGCCTGCCCGCGGCTAGGAAAGCCCCAGAGCACTGCGCAGGCCCGGTACCAGTTGTGCGGCCAGGTACAGCCCGTAGCCGCCGAGAAGAATGCCCCCCTCGACGCGCGTGATACGCCAGCCGCTGGCTGCGAACAGCACCAGGGCGATCGTTGTCGCCGCCAGCACCCAGATGTCGAAGGAGAGAATCTGCGGCGCGATAGCCAGGGGCGACACAATCGCGGTGAGGCCGAGAATGCCGAAAATATTGAAGATGCAGCTGCCGATGATATTGCCGAGCGCGACATCGGATTGCCCGCGCAGCGTTGCGACGATTGTGGTGGCGAGTTCGGGCAGCGATGTTCCAATCGCGACCAGCGTCAAGCCGATCACCTCCTCCGACATCCCGGCCTGACGCGCGATATCGACCGCACCTTTGACCAAGAGCTCGGCGCCGAGGACGACGCCGGCGATGCCGGCCGCGGTCAGCAATGCCCCCATGCTCAGGCGCATCTTCTTGACCTCCTGGATCGCTTCCTGCCCCGCTTCAACCGCTAGGCTGGTGCGGCGGTTGCGGTGCCGCTCGGCGCGCATTGTGAGGATCAGATATCCCGCGAGCGCGGAAAACCAGATCACGCCCATCCAGCGATCGATGATGCCGATGAAGGCGGCGGCGACGAAGAGGGCGGTCGCGGCGATGAGCACGGCGCCATCGCGGCGGAAGGCCCGGCGCTGAACGATGACCGGCGTCAGCAGCGCCGACCCGCCAAGAATCAGAAGGATGTTGGCGATGTTGGTGCCGACGACATTGCCGATGGCGATGCCGGGTGACCCGGTGATGGCGGAATCGAGGCTGACGACAAGTTCGGGAACGGACGTGCCGAAGCCGACGAGGGTGATGCCGATCACCAGCGGCGACAGGCGGAAATGGCGCGCAACGGCCACGCTGCCGCGGACCAGCGCCTCGCCGCCAATGATCAGCAGGACAATGCCTGCTAGGGTCCAGACATAGGCCACGGGCCTCGCTCTCTTCGGGCGGCGGCGTCAGCCCGATTTGGTGGCGGAAGCGCCCAATAGCGGCTCGTCGGTTGCCGCGTGCCAGGCGATGATTCCATTCCAGATATCGTCGGCGGTTTCCGCATACCAGAGGAGATCGCGGTCTTCGGCGTCGATCATGCCTTCGCTAACCAGAAAATCAATGTCGACAGCGCCACGCCAGAACTCCTCGCCGACGAGTACGATCGGGATCGGCGTGATCTTTCTTGTCTGCACCAGCGTCAGCGTCTCGAACAATTCGTCGAGCGTGCCATAGCCCCCGGGGAAGGCGACCAGCGCCTTCGCGCGAAGCAGGAGATGCAGCTTGCGGATGGCGAAATAGTGAAGGCGGAAACACAGGCCCGGCGTGACATAGGGGTTCGGATACTGCTCCCGGGGCAGGCTGATATTGAGGCCGACCGTTTGTGCACTGGCGTCATATGCCCCTCGGTTGGCTGCCTCCATGATGCCTGGGCCACCGCCGGTCATGACCACGAGATTGCGGATAGGGTCTTCCTTGCCGGCCTTACCGACGAGGCGACCCAGTTCCTGCGCCACGGTGTAGTAGCGGCTCTTGGCGAGGATGCGCTCGGCGACATGAAGACGCCGCTGCAGGTCTGCGTCGTCGGGGTCATGCGCCGCCCGCGCCCGCAGCAATTCGAGCCGGCTGGCAGCGGCGACCGGTTCGACGATCCGTGTACTGCCAAAGACGACGATCGATGAATCGATCTGGTGTTCCTCAAGGATGAGCTCAGGCTTGAGATAGTCGATTTCGAGGCGCGGGCCGCGTGCATCCGCCTCGCCGAGGAACTGGGCGTCCTCGATCGCCAGGCGGTAGCTCGGATGGCGGAGGATGGCCTCGACCTTCCCCCACGCTTCGGGATCCTCGCTGTCCGATTTTGGGTGCTCCCAGGGGAGCGGTTCCTCGCGGTGAAGCGGGTGCGGGGGCTGAGGGACTGCGTGGTCCGGGCCGAGGCCACGCCTTGGCGGATTTTCTGATATTGCTCATTCTTCGTTGCTTCCGACCAGCACCAGGATCGATCGCGCTGCCAATACCAGCTCGGCGTCGTCGACGGCCGGTTCCGCGCCGGGGACGTTGACATCGTCCGGTTCGGCGGCTGAGGTGTCGACGGCGCCACGCCACGAACCGGCTTCGCGCTTGGGAACGGCCATTGCCGCCGCGTCGGCGCCGCCATTGATCATGACGCAGATGTCGCCGTCGCCGACGCTGCCGCCGCGCAGCGTGTAGGTCAATTGCTCACCATTGAGGTCGGGATCGCCGCCATCGGCGCCGAACCAGGCAACGTCATCGCGCCAGAAACAACTGCGGGCGATCGACGGGTGCGCCTTGCGGAAGGCGATCATGGCGCCGGTGAAACGCACCATGCCAGCATTCGCCTTGCGCCGGCGCCAATCGAGCCAGGTGGTGTCATTGTCCTGGTTGAACGGGTTGTTGTTGCCGCCTTGCGTGTTGAGGAATTCATCGCCGCCAAGGAGCATGGGCGTGCCGTTGGCGAGCATCAGCAGGGCGATGGCATTCTTCGCCTGCCGCCGCCTTAGCGCGAGCACCTCGGGCGGCGCGCCGTCCTCGCCTTCATAGCCGTGGTTCCAGGAATTGTTGGCGTCCGTGCCGTCGTGATTGTCCTCGCCATTGGCCTCATTGTGCTTGCGGTCGTAGCTGAGGAGATCGTTGAGGGCGAAGCCATCATGGCAGGTTACGAAGTTGACGCTCTGGAATGGCCGATAGGCGTCCGCGAGCGTGTCGGGGAAGAGGTCGTCGCTGCCGTAGAGGCGCGTCATCAGCCTGCCGGTCATGCCCGCATCGCCGCGCAGAAAGCGGCGAACGTCGTCGCGGAAGCGCCCATTCCATTGCAGCCAGGTAACGCCCGGGAAGGTGCGTCCGAGCTGGTATGTCGCCATGTCCCAGGCTTCGGCGATGAGCCGGCAATCCGCGAGCGACGGATCGGAATGGATCGCCGCTATGATCGGCGGATCCTCAAGATTGATCGAACCGTCCTCGTTCCGGGTGAAGAGGGAGGCAAGGTCGAAGCGGAAGCCGTCGACATGCATCTCGTCGACCCAGTAGCGCAGGCTGTCGAGGATCAGGCCCTGGACGTAGCGGTTGGCGGTGTGGAGGACATTGCCGGTCCCGGAATCGTTGCGATAGCGACGCATGTCCGGCTCGAGCAGATAGTAAGTCGAATTGTCGATGCCGCGGAAGGAGTAGGTCGGTCCGATCTCGCTGCCTTCGGCGGTGTGGTTGTAGACGACATCGAGGACCAGCTCGATCCCGGCCCGATGGAGTTCCTTCACCAGCGTCTTGAACTCGACGATTTCCTCGCCGACGTCGAACATCGAATAGGCGCCGTTGAGGGCGAAGAAGGACAGCGGCATGTAGCCCCAGTAGTTGCCCTCCTGCGGGTCGATCTGAAACACCGGCATCAGCTCGACGATCGTGACGCCAAGCTGCTGCAGATAGGGGATCTTGTCGATCAGTCCGGCGAATGTACCGGCGCGGCCGGCGGCAACGCCTGAATTCGACCGCTTGGTGAAACCGCGGACGTGAAGTTCGTAGATGACCGCGTCATGCGTGTGGCGGACTGGCGGGTGGTCGTCTTCCCAGTCAAAGGCGCTCTGCCTGGTCGGCAATAGGCCTAGTGGCGCGCGGCCGGGATTGGCGCCGGGATGCATCGCAGCGCCGCGGCTGAATCCCGGCGGGAAGAAGACAGCGCGCGCATAGGGGTCAAGCAGGATCTTGTCGGCATCGAAGCGGTGGCCGTCGAGGGGATCGTCCGGGCCGTCAACACGGAAAGCGTAAGCGTGGGCGCTCTCGACCAGCGCTGCCGGAAGCCTGCAGTGCCAAATGCGGCCGGTCTTGTGACGATGCCAGTCGAGTGTCTCGACATGCAGCGGGACGGTCCATTCGCCCTCGGCATAAAGGAGCAGCGACACGCCGATGGCGTGTTTGGAGTAGAGCGCGAAATTATATTGCGCGGTCTCTGGGTGAGCGGACACACCGAGAGGCCGCGGGGAACCCTCGAATGCCTCCCAGGGACTGGTCTCGACGCCTGCACTCATGTCAGTTCCCATCGACGCCCGAAGCGCCATGAATGGTCTTCTGCCTTGTGCGGCATTGATCTGTCACAATGTGCAATGACCGCTGCCATGCGTGTATGCCGCGTGCCGGCTCCCTTTCCGGCCACACAATACCGCCGCTTCATTCGAACAAAGTGAACGTCATTGCCGGGAAGAAGGAAGGCGCTCGATGATTGATGCCAGCCGAAGTTCCGTCTGCCGCCTGCGCACCCTCGGCCAATCGGCGTGGCTGGACGACATCAGCCGCCCCCTGCTCGAAGATGGAACGTTTGTCCGATTGATCGGGGAGGACTGCGTCTCAGGCCTCACGTCCAATCCGGTGATCTTTGAGCACGCCCTGCGCCAATCCGATGCCTATGACGCCGATATCGCCAGTATGGCCATAGCGGGGCTCGGCCTTGAGGCGATCTATGAGCGGCTGGTGGAAGGCGATATTCGCCATGCCGCAGATTTGCTGCGTCCTACTTACGACGCGACAGGACGCCGGGACGGCTATGTCAGCCTGGAAGTGTCGCCGCATCTTGCGCGCGATACCGATGGAACGATCGCCGAAGCCATCCGGCTATGGGGCGCGCTCGGCCGCCCCAATGTGATGATCAAGGTGCCCGGAACGGTTGAAGGCCTCGCCGCCTTCCGGGCGCTGATCGCGCGGGGCATCAATGTCAATGTCACGCTGCTGTTCAGTCCGGAACGCTATGCCAAGGTCGCCGAAGCCTATCAGCAGGGACTTGAGGACCGGATCGCAGGCGGCTCCGAGGGTTTGTTTCCGCACAGCGTCGCCAGCTTCTTCCTTAGCCGGATCGACACAATGGTCGACGGAATTCTCGATGCACGGCCGGACGGTGATGCGGCTGGACTGCGCGGCGGAACCGCGATCGCCATGGCGCGTATCGCCTATCGCACTTTTGCCGAACAGATCGCCACCGACCGCTGGCGGGCGCTT
Organism: uncultured Alphaproteobacteria bacterium; assembly: GCA_963732865.1. Lineage (GTDB taxonomy): Bacteria > Pseudomonadota > Alphaproteobacteria > Rhizobiales > Kaistiaceae > JADLGL01. Next base: position 509,922 of record CAVTBC010000004.1, read on the forward strand.
GCCGTCAAGGGGGCAGAGCCGCAACGGCTTCTTTGGGCAAGCACGGGAACGAAGGATCCCACGTTCTCCGACGTGAAATATGTTGCCCCGCTGATTGCCGCCGACAGTGTGACGACACTCCCGCTGAAAACGCTGGAGGCCTTTCGTGACCACGGTTTGGCCGAGCCGACGCTGACTGCAGGAACAGGCCCCGACTTCGCCAGTTTGGCGACGGTGCTTTCCGGCTATGGCGTCGACCTTTCGGGTGTGATGACGCGGCTCGAAGAAGAAGGCATCGACAAGTTCAACGTTGCCTTCGATCAACTCCACAAGGCGCTGGCCGACAAGATCGCGGCGGTTGCCTAAGGCTCAGCGGAGGTAGGCGTCCGTGGTGTAGCGGCGCATCATGCGCTGACTGTTGAAACGCGAACCGATCTTGGCGATCGACTGCTTCATCATCCACAGCCAGCGGGTGCGATCCTGCGTGAACATCGGCAGGATGAGGTTCTCCAGCTTGTCGTAAAGGCTCGCCGCGTGTTCGGCGTCTGAACCGGGCCCGTCCTCGCCGATCGACCAGCCGGTGACGTTCTCGATCCACGCTTCGATCCACCAGCCGTCCAGAACGGAGAAGTTGAGCGTGCCGTTGAGCGCGGCCTTCATGCCGCTGGTGCCGGACGCTTCCATCGGCGGCCGTGGTGTGTTGAGCCAGATGTCGGCGCCGGCGACGAGGGTCGCGGCGATCCGCGTGTCATAGTCCGGCAGGTAGACGGATGGGATCGCAGCGCCAAGGGTTTCGCTGGCGGTGATGATACCGTGGATGATGGCCTTGCCTTCGGTGTCGGCGGGGTGCGCCTTGCCGGCCCAGACAATCTGGAACGGCTGTTTGGCCGCGATAGCACGCAGACGGTCGAGATCGGAGAGGATGAGCGCCGGCCGTTTGTAGCCGGTCATGCGCCGGGCGAAGCCGATGATCGGCAGGTCGTTATTGAGCGTCTTGCCGGTCGCCGAGTGGACCAAGGCGATGAGTTCGTCCTTGGCGGTCTTCTTGGCCTCAGCCAGAGCATCGTCGGCTAGTTGATCGGCGGCGACGAGGGCGTCCTGCTCGGATGACCAATCCGGTGTGTTCTGTTCGAACAAACGGGCGATCGCCGGATGCGCCCAGGTCGGCGCGTGGACACCATTGGTGATGGCGCCGACGGTGTAGCCGGGGAACATGGCCCGCGTCGTCGTGGCGTGGCGTTTGGCAACGCCGTTGACATAGCCGGAGAGATTGAAAGCGAGACGCGTCAGATTGCAGTCGTCGGCGCCGGCATAGCGCTGCAACTCGTTTTGCTCGATGAAACCGTCGAGTACGGACAGTACCAACGGATAGGAAAAGCGGTCATGGCCTGCCTCCACCGGCGTGTGCGTGGTGAAGATGCAGCGCTCAAGAACGCGGTCCTCGTCATAGAGGCCTTCACCATCGCGGTGATGGCTGCCGGCATGGGGAAAGCGCCGCAGCAATTCGGCCGACAGCAGCGCGGCATGGCCTTCGTTGAGATGATAGGTGTTGATCTCAAAGCCGAGCGCCCGCAGCATCCGCGTACCGCCGATGCCGAGAATGGCCTCCTGCATCAGGCGGTAGCGGTCGTCGCCGCCATAAAGCCGATCGGTGAGCAGCCGGTCGCCGGGGTCGTTCTGATCGAGATTGGTGTCGAGCAGGATGACCGGGACGCTGTGCCCAGCGGCGCTCGCACAGACGAATAGCCATGGCCTAATCCAGACGCGCCGGCCTTCGAGATGGATTGCAACCATCGCGTCGAGGGGACGGCACCAGCGTGCCGGCTCCCACGGGTCGGGTTCGTCGACCTGTTGCGATAGCTCAATGACCTGGCGGATGTAGCCGTTATGACTGACGAGCGAAACGAAAACCATGGGCAGGCCGAGGTCCGCCGCAGAGCGCGCGACATCGCCCGCCAAAACGCCAAGGCCGCCGGAATAGGTATGCAGATCGGCCCCGAGGGCGATCTCCATAGTGAAATAGGCGATGTCGACGCGGCGCAGCCACGGGCTGAGATGCGGATCCAATATGAGGCCCATCGTTAAGGGTGAAGGCACAGACTAGCGTGCCTATCCGACACTGGCGTTACAGGAATGAGACCCCAATTTGATAATGAGGCGTTAGCAGCCGTTTGCGCCTGGCGCGCGCTCCCGCCGTGCGAACCGGACCGAGGTGAAACCAATGTCAGTTACAGATCAAGACCTTGAGGCCATCGACGCCTTCTGGCGCGCGGCGAATTATCTCGCCGTCGGGCAGATATATCTAATGTCGAATCCGATGCTGCGAAGGCCGCTGGAGCCAACCGACATCAAGCCGCGCCTCCTCGGTCACTGGGGCACCACACCCGGCCTCAACTTCCTCTATGCGCATCTCAACCGGATCATCCGCGACCGCGATGTCGACATGATCTTCGTCACCGGCCCCGGTCATGGCGGTCCGGCGCTGGTGGCCTCGACCTATCTTGAAGGCTCCTACAGCGAGCTCTTTCCGCCAATCACCCGCGACGAAGAGGGCATGCAGAAGCTCTTCAAGCAGTTCTCCTTCCCGGGCGGCATTCCGAGCCACACCGCGCCACAGACGCCCGGCTCAATCAATGAGGGCGGCGAACTCGGCTATTCCCTGTCGCACGCCTTCGGCGCCGCGTTCGACAATCCGGGCCTTGTGGTCGCCTGCGTCATCGGTGACGGTGAGGCTGAGACCGGGCCGCTCGCCACCGCCTGGCACTCCAACAAGTTCCTCAACCCGATCAGTGACGGCGCCGTGCTGCCGATCCTTCATCTCAACGGCTACAAGATCGCCAATCCGACGATCCTGGCGCGGATCGGCCGCGAAGAGCTGACCGAGTTGATGCGCGGCTATGGATACAAGCCGTACTTCGTGGAGGGCGACGATCCGGCCATAGTGCATCGCCAGATGGCGGCGACGCTCGACACCGTATTCGACGAGCTTGCCGCGATCCGGGCGAAGGGTTCGGCCGCCGCCCTGGCCGAACGGCCGCAATGGCCGATGATCGTGATGAAGACGCCGAAGGGTTGGACCGGGCCGAAGTTTGTTGACGGCCTGCAGACGGAGGGCACGTGGCGATCGCACCAGGTGCCGCTCGCCGCCGTTCGTGACAATCCGCAGCATCTGCAAATTCTCGAAAGCTGGATGCGTTCCTACAAGGCGGAAGAGCTGTTCGACGCAGCCGGAACGGTGCGGCCGCAGGTGTTGGCGGTGGTACCGAAAGGCGAGCGCCGGATGGGCGCCAATCCGCAGGCCAATGGCGGGCGCAATCGCCATGATCTCGAGCTGCCAAACTTCCGAGACTACGCAATTCCAGTCACCAGCCCCGGCGCCATCGATGCGGAATCGACGCGTGTTCTGGGCTCCTTCCTGCGCGATGCGATGCAGCTGAGCGCCGAGGAACGGAACTTCCGGGTGTTCGGCCCCGACGAAACCAATTCGAACCGGCTCGGCGCCCTGTTCGAGGTTACCAACCGCAGCTGGCTTGGCGAGCGTCTCGACAGCGACGATCATCTGGCGCCGGATGGCCGGGTCATGGAAATCCTCTCCGAGCACACCTGCCAAGGCTGGCTCGAAGGCTATCTCACCACCGGCCGGCACGGGCTGTTCTCCACCTATGAGGCGTTCGTCCACATCGTCAATTCGATGTTTAATCAGCATGCCAAATGGCTGGAATCGACGCGGCGGATTCCCTGGCGGCGACCGATCCCGTCACTCAATTACCTGCTCACCAGCCATGTCTGGCGGCAGGATCACAATGGCGCCAGCCATCAGGATCCCGGCTTCATCGACATCGTCGTCAACAAGAAGCCGGAGGTCGTTCGCGTCTTCCTGCCGCCCGACGCCAACACGCTGCTGGTGACGATGGACTGGTGCCTGCGCAGCCGTAATCTCATCAACGTCGTCGTCGCCGGAAAGCACCCCGAACCGCAATGGCTGTCGATCGAGGATGCGGTCCGGCATTTCGATGCGGGTATCAGCATCTGGGATTGGGCCAGCAGCGACGATGATGGCGACCCGGACGTGGTGATGGCCGCGGCCGGCGATGTGCCGACGCTGGAGGTGCTGGCGGCGGTGGCGCTTCTGCGCGAACATCTGCCGGAGCTCAAGGTGCGCATGATCAACGTCATCGACCTGATGTGCCTGCAGCCGCATGCGGAGCATCCGCGCGGGCTCGAGGATTCCGCGTTCGACGCCCTGTTCACCACCAACAAGCAGATCCTGTTCGCCTATCACGGCTATCCCTGGCTGATCCATCGGCTGACCTACCGCCGGACCAACCACCACAATCTGCATGTGCGCGGCTACAAGGAGGAGGGGACGACGACGACGCCGTTCGACATGACGGTTCTCAATGACATCGACCGCTTCCATCTCGTCATCGATGTCATCGACCGGGTGCCTGGGCTGGCGCAGAAGGCGGCGCATGTGCGCCAGGAAATGCTCGCCAAGCTTTCCGATCACCGCCACTACGTGGTTGTCGAAGGTCAGGACATGCCCGAAATCCGCAACTGGCGCTGGCCGAGCTAGCTGTATTCTCGACACTGGCAACCGGATGCGATGTAGTCACTATCGAACGAAGCCGGTCTATGGGCGGGACATTGCGATGGCGTCATGAACAGCGAGACCGCGCGCCACAAGGTGCACCTGACAGGCGCGCAAGAGACGTTGCTCATCACGCTCTACGCGAAGGCCCTGGACAGTCGTTCGGATCGCTCCTTGCTGCACGACGAGACGGCCGACGATATTGTTCGCGCCGTCGACTATGATTTCGCTAGAACAACGGCCTTTGGCGACAGCCGGATCACCGTCATTCGGGCTGCCCATTATGATGCCTGGGTGCGCAGCTTCCTCGGTGAGCATCCCGATGCCGTTGTGGTCTATCTCGGCTGTGGTCTCGACACCCGTGTGACGCGGATCAATCCGCCGGCGAGCGTGCAATGGTTTGACATCGACTATCCGGACGTCATCAGCGTTCGCGAGAATTTCTTCCACAACCGCCCGGGATACACGATGGTCGGGTCGTCGATCACCGATCCCCTATGGCTCGCGCGCGTGCCAACCGGCCGCCCGACAATCGTCATCGCGGAAGGATGCCTCGAATATTTGTCGCCAGAGGAGGTGGGCGAATTGCTCGGCCGCCTCACCGAACGGTTCGGCCATGGGCGCATCGCCTTCGATGTCCTCAGCCCAAACGCTATCCGGGCCGGACAGAAACAGTTGGCCGAAACGATGCGCGCCAGCCACAAATGGGCCGTCGACAACCTGCGCGAAGTTGAAGATCTCAATCCCAAGCTCAAGCTGGTCGAGGCGGTGTCCGTCTTCCGATCGCCCTACATCCGAAAGCTCCCGTTCGGCCCGCGTCTCTTCTTCCGCATGGCTTCGCTGATGCCGGGTTTCAGCAAACTTCTGCGCGTCCTGCTCTACGAGTTTTGACGGGCCCGGCGGTTTGCAGGGCTTCACTCGCTGGCCGCTTGTCGCTGTTCGCATCGAGCGGATGAGGTTCGCCCGGTGCGGGAGGCTGGAGAACAACACCGCCGCCTCGACGGACCGCGACCGCGCCCGATGGCCAGCGCTGTGGCAAAGGTGTGACAGTTGTTTGCCTCGCTCAATACCCATCCTTAACAACGGTTTCGAGCTGAGATATTTTCCGGATCGGAGACTAATTAGCCCGGTACGGGTTGCCGTCTTACCCGTTGCCGAGCCGATCTAGATCATAGCCGATGAATGCTATGCGGGTCTCGGAACGGGGGAAATCGTGAAGATATCCAGGAAGGGTCTGCTGACAGGCGGGGCTGTTGCACTGTCGTCGGCTACGCTCGTCGGACTTGGCATCTGGGCCAACTCCGCCGCCGCTCAGACATCGGTCGAACGCGGCTACTATCTCGTCAATGTTGTCGCCGGTTGCGGCGATTGCCACACGCCGGTCGGGCCGGATCACCAGCCGTTGCCGGGCATGCTCCTTGCCGGCGGGCAGGAGTTCAACGAGCTGCCAGCGTTCGATGTGTTTTCACCGAATCTAACGCCCGACCCCGATACCGGAATCGGCAATTGGACCGAGGACGATATCGTTCGCGCCATCCGTGAAGGCCATACGCCCGAGGACGAAACGCTCGGCCCGCCCATGCCGGTCATGGTCTTCAACAATCTGTCGGATGAAGACGCCCATGCGATCGCGGCCTATCTGAAGTCGATCCCGGCCGTTCACAACGTCGTGCCGGAACCCGTCTACAATATCCCGTTGCCGGACTATCCGCCCGCCGCGGGCACACCGGCGCCATCGCCGGATAATCTGGTGGCCTATGGGCGCTATCTGGTTACGGCGGTCGCCGGCTGCCTTGATTGCCATACGCAGCAGAATCCCGACGGGACGCCGAACATGGCGATGCTCGGCGCGGGCGGTATGCCCTTTGCCGAACTTCCCAACGGGGTAGTGCGCAGCGCCAACATTACCGGCGACGCGGATACCGGGATCGGCAACTGGACCGACGAAGAGATTGCGACGGCACTCACCACCGGCCGCACGCCCGATGGCGCGCTGCTTTATCCAGCGATGCCGTACAACAATTTGCAGAATCTGACGCAGGTGGACCTTGACGCGATCATCGCGTTCATCCGCACGCTGCCGCCTGTCGCCAATCAAGTCGATCACGTCGACTGGCAGGCCGCGATGGGGCCGCCGCCCGCTAACTAGCCAGACCCTAAACGCCGGCAGCCTCAGGCTGCCGGCGTCCTGTGCCTAATCGCGCTTGTAGCCGGTCAGCATCGAGAGGATGAGATTCTCCCGGTGCGCGAAGCTGGAGAACAGCACCGCTGCAACATGCAGCAGGACAAGCGCCAGGGTCAGGTTGGCAAAGAGGTCATGGGCCTCGCGCCAGAAGCTGCCGTCGCCCTCGCGGCCCTCGCGATTGGTTGGCGGCGGCGCGGATGTCACCGGCGTGGTTGTCGTGACGGCGGCCTGCGGGAAAAGGCCGGCGAGCGGCCCCGCGTGCCGGTCGGCCCCGTAGTCGATCAGGCCGGTCGCCAGGGTGATGACCAGCGAAACGAGGAGAGCGATGACCATGGCGCCGCCGGCCGGGCTATGGCCGACAAAGCGTTGCTTGTCCGGACGTAGGAGAAGCAGGTCGCGCAGATAGCGCAAGACGGCGACGGGACGATAGATGAAATCGCGGAACCGCGCGTGTTCCGGTCCGACGAACCCATAGACGAACCGCGCGGCAACCAGGGCGGCGATCAGATAGCCCGCCCAAAGGTGGATGCTGAATGCTTCTTCGGCCATGAAATAGGCGGTGAAGAAGGCGGCTACCAATATCCAGTGAAACGAGCGGACGAACAGATCCCAGACATAAAGCGTTCCAGACCGTGCTGCGGGTTGCTCCGTGCCGCGCATCAGCATTCTCCTAAATTCGTGCTCATCGCCCGGAGACAGGTCTTAGCAAATTCTTCGCCGGAGTGTGTTTCGCTATTCCGTAGGACGGCGGGGGCGCGCCGGCCCGGGCCGGCGCGTCTGACGCGGCCCCAACAGGTTCAATGCAGCGCCGGTGAGCTTCCCGCCCGAGCGGACCACACTTCCGCCCTGCCGCCGCGATCAGCTTGTCATCGTGACGCCAGATATTCACTTGTCCCAGCTATACACTCAGTGTATAGCGCCAACTATGGACAGCGCCTTCGCCCTCCTCGGTCTTGCCAGCCTGAAACCAAGCTACGGGTACGACCTGAAGCAACTCTATGACCGATTGTTCGGCCTACAGCGGCCCATCGCCTTCGGGCAGGTGTACGGAACTATCGCCCGAATGATCCGCGACGGGCTGCTTCGCCTGATCGGGGAGGAGGCCGGCGCCGGCCCCGACCGCAAGCGTTACGAAGTCACCGACGCCGGGCGCGAGCGTCTGGCGCAGTGGATGTTCACGCCCGATGTTCCGTCGGCCGATCTGCAGAGCAACCTGTTCGCCAAGACGGTCGTCGCTCTCCTTACCGACCGCGATGCAGAGCAACTCTTGGACATCCAGCGGTCCCGGCTGATGGCCGAAATGCGCCATCTGACTTCCCTGAAGCTAACTGCGCCACTGCTGCACCTGCTGCTCTACGACCACGCATTGTTTCACATAGAGGCCGACCTTCGCTGGATCGACGCCACGAGCGCGCGCCTCACCCAGTTGAAGGCGGGCCTTACGCCATGAGCGAGCCAATCCTCCGAGCGCGCGGGCTGCGCAAAGCATTCGGTCAGACAGCCGCGCTCCGCGGTGTTGACGTCGACATAGCTGCAGGGGAGGCGGTCGCCATCATGGGACCAAGCGGTTCCGGCAAATCCACGCTGCTTCACTGCCTCGCCGCGGTTCTAACGCCCGATGAAGGTTCCGTCGCCTTCGCGGGCGACGAGATTAGCTCTCTCTCTGAGGCCGCCCGCGGCCGGCTCCGCCTTCGCGATTTCGGCTTTGTATTCCAGTTTGGACAGTTGCTGCCGGAACTCTCGGCGGTCGACAATGTCAGCCTGCCTAGCCTGCTCACGGGAACGCAGCGGCGACAGGCCACTGCCACCGCCGTCGAATGGCTGGACCGACTGGGCGTCGGCGACAAACTCGCCAAACGACCCGCCGAGCTCTCCGGCGGCGAAGCGCAGCGGGTGGCTATCGCTCGGGCCATGGCAATGCAGCCAAGGATCCTCTTCGCCGATGAGCCAACCGGATCGCTCGATTCGGTTTCGGCGGAAAACGTCATGACGCTCATGCTGGCGCAGGTGCGCGATGCCGGGACGACGCTTGTCATCGTCACCCACGATCCCCGCACCGCGGGCTACGCCGATCGCGAAATCATCGTCCGCGATGGCAGGGTCTCCATGGCAATGGGATACGCCGCGTGAATCCATTCTTCATCCGCCTGGCGCTTATGGGAAGCGGCAGGGCATGGGGTCGGCCCGCGGGAATCGTCGCCGGCATTGCGGTCGGTGCGGCGATACTACTTCTCCTCGTCGGCGCCTTCCAGGCCCTGGACATTCGCGAAGCCCGATCAGCATGGCTGAACACCGCGGGGGTCATGCTCGACCTGGCGGAGCCGGCGCCCGAGTTGGTCGCTGGGCAGGCGCTCATTGCCAACCGGACGGACTTCTTTGACGAGCGGCCGATCACCCGAATAGACATCGCCGCTAGCCGCGACGGCGCGATCAATGTTCCAGGGATAGGAGCAGCGCCCGCACCCGGCACCTATTACGTGTCGCCTGCGCTGGCAAAGGCAATCGATCAGACCCCCAACGATCAGCTGGGAGCACGGTTTGGCGATCGCGTTGGGCTAATCGATCGGACGGCGTTGCCAAGCCCCGACGCGAGGATCGTTGTGGTCGGAATGACCGCGCTAGAGGTAGAAGCGACAGGCCGGGCTGAGCTCATCACGGGTTTCGCCGGCCAACCGACGTCGAATTCGACAGTGTACAAGATCGTTCTGGGGATCGGCGCCGTCGGTTTGTTCTTCCCAGTTATTCTGTTTGTCTCGATCGTGACCCGGCTGGGGGCGGCGGAGCGACAGGAACGCTTCAGCACGCTCCGGCTGCTCGGGGCCTCACCACGGCAGGTCGCTGTTCTGGCAGGCGCGGAGATGTTCGTTGTTTCGATGCTGGGGTCCTGCGTCGGCGCGTTGCTTGCCACAGCCCTCCGACCGGTCGCGGCTCGGATTGAGGTGAATGGCGGCGCGTTCTATTCGGAAGACCTCGGCTTCAGTATTGGGACGTTCCTCGGGGTGGCTGCGGCAATCGTTTTGGTTGCGACTGCGGTCACGATGATCGGCATCCTACGCAGCGGAATATCGCCACTCGGCGTGACGCGCCAACGCCGCGAGCGAGCGCCGCGAAAGTGGCGGCTGCTGGTCCTGCTGTTGGGGCTCGCGGCTCTCGCCGTTCCTCGCTTTGCCATCGCCGGAGACCTTCCCGGCGCGATCATTTCGCTGCTGATGATCGGCGGTTTCTTCTTCACGTCCCTCGGGCTGGTGTTGGTCGGCCCATGGCTGACCTACCGCCTTAGCTCCGGCTATTCCTTGCTCGCGCGGTCCGCGGCGAGCGTCATCGCCAGCAGCCGCATCCGCGCCACGCCTTCGGCCACCTTCCGTGCGGTCAGCGGTTTGGTAGTGGCGGTATTCATGGTCAGTGTCTTTGCGAGCGCCGCCGGCAGCGTCATGACTGCAACCGCCGTTGACGCATCCGCCGGCCGGCTTCCGGCGAACGCCCTTTATGCGGCATTGCCCAAGCCGGACGGCGCGACAAATGTTGCGGCCGCCGCGAGTGCGGTGCCGGGCGTGTTGCGAATTATTCTCGGTTACGATGACTCCGGCTTTGCGCTCGGCGCCGGGACGGATAGCACATGCCATGGGTCGTGCGGCATCATCTCGGCGGCGGATGCGCCCCTGTTCGGCCTTTCGGTCCCTTTGGGAGCGGCCTATGTCGCCTTCGACCGCAGTGAACTGCAGACTTCCGGAACCAGCAACGTTTCCGCGGGGGTCGCGGCCACGCTCGCGCCAGGAATGGCATTGCCGATGCCGCGATTTATTGTCGCCATCACGGATGGCAGCCTAGCCGCCATCGAAGGCGTGCGCACCGCAATCGAGGTGATCTCCTCTGCCACCGCCTTCCCGAAGAGCCGGCTTGAAGAGAGGACTCTCGGCGCCCGGGAGGTCATGCGCGAACTTGCCTTCGTCGCTTATCTCGGCGCCTTCATATCGATCGCCATTGCCGGCTTCAGCCTCGCAATCGCGACGGCCAGCGCCATGATCGATCGCAAGCGAGTATTCGGCCTGTTACGGCTGATGGGCATGCCGGCTTCGGAATTGCGGCGGATTGTTAGCCTCGAGGCGGCCGTCCCCTTGATTGCCGTGCTGGCGCTGTCGATTGCGCTCGGGCTGTTCGTGGCGTGGCTCATCTTGGGCACTCTGGCGGCAGAGATACCCTTCACATGGCCGGAGCCGCCCTTCTTCGTGACCCTCGCGGTCGGCCTCGCGGTTGCGCTCGGCACCGTCGCATCCACTTTTGGCCTCATCCGGCGCGACACGGCGATCGGCACTACCCGGTTTGAGTAGGGCAGGCTGCCGCCCCTGTTCCCGTCTTGCGGAACGAACAAACAGTCATCCAGCGCGGGCACTAGCTGGCACCATTGCCGGCCCGCAGTGGTTCGAGATGAGAGACTCGCCATGAAGTTACGATTCGCGGTCGGCGACCGGACCGGCGGCTACCGCCATCGTCGTTGCCGTTTCGATGACATCGTTCTCGAGCGCGGAGGCGGGCGTGGCCGCGGCGGCCAGAATTGATGCCGCCACGATGCAAGATATCGGTCGCATGGAAGTGTCCCCTTGCTTCGGCCAAAACTGCAGAGCGTCCGCCCCGGATGTTTCCGGCTATCCGAGGGGGTTCCGATCAGGCCGTCCGCGTCGCTGCAACGATGGAGCGTGACGGCTGGTCCTGTGCTGGCACGGCCGTCATGTCGTCCTTGTGACGGGATTGCCAATTCCGGCGGCGGCAGGCGAACAGATCAGACGCCGGCAAATGTGGCCGTGGACAGGGCCGGCCGATGGGCCCGTGCCCCGGCAGCCTAAGCGCTCGGAATGTCGATGGAAGTTTGGTGACCCCGACTGGGATTCGAACCAGTGGCCCTCAGATTGGGACGACGTCAGATGTGAAGTTGTTCTCAATGCTCCGGCGGTCGATTGACAAACCCATAGGTGCTTCATCTCGTGCGGGTAATTTGAAAGTACACCGAGTGGCGTGTTTCGACGACCGTTCGCGTGTTCTTCGCGCTCCATCGGGGTGCCGGTTGTCACCGGGGGAAAGTCTATCGCATGAATGCATTGTTTCGTGATCGACTGAAGACCTCGCTCCTTGCCGTTGCAGCGCTCGGGCTGGTTGCAGGTCTCGGCCTTATGGTGGCCGGTGATCCAGACCCAGCCGCTGTAGTCTGGACAGCGGGGGTTGTGCCAGTGCTTGCCGCCCTCCTGGTCGAAATCGTTCGCAGTCTCTCGAAAGGCGAGGTCGGGCTCGACATCGTGGCGGCGCTGTCCATGTCGGCGGCGCTTCTCGCTGGCGAAATGCTGGCCGCGGCGGTGGTCGCGCTGATGTATTCGGGCGGCACATTTCTGGAAAGCTTTGCCGAGGGCCGCGCCCGGCGCGAGATGAGCGACCTTCTATCCCGCGTGCCCAGGACCGCGACGCGGCACCGCAATGGCGCCCTGGACGAGGTGCCGCTGGACAACATCGCACCGGACGACCTCCTTCTGATTCGGCAAGGCGATGTGGCGCCCGTCGATGGCAAGATCGAAAGCGACCGGGCGATGCTGGACCAGTCAGCTTTGACCGGCGAGTTGATGCCCGTGCGTCTGAACCGCGGCCAGGACGTGATGAGCGGCTCCACCAACGCGGGCGACGCATTCGATCTGCGGGTCACGCAGCGCGCCGCCGATAGCACTTATGCGGGCATCGTCCGGCTGGTCGAGGCGGCGCAAGCCTCGAAAGCCCCGATGGCCCGGCTGGCTGACCGGTGGTCGCTTTTGTTCCTCGTCGTCACCGCGGCTCTGGCGACAGCGGCATGGTGGTTCACCGGCGATCCGATCCGCGCCGTGGCGGTTCTGGTAGTGGCGACGCCCTGTCCGCTGATCCTGGCCGTGCCGGTGGCGCTGGTGGCGGGACTGTCGCGGGCGGCGCATTTCGGCGTTCTGATCAAGGGCGCGAAGCCGCTGGAGGCGCTGGCGCGAATACAGACGCTGATCCTCGACAAGACGGGCACGCTTACCGACGGACGCCCGCAGCTAGTGTCCATAGGCACATATGGCGATTTGTCCGAAGACGAGGTTCTGTACTTCGCCGCAGCTCTAGACCAGGCCTCGAAGCACCCGATCGCACAAGCGATCGTCGCGGGGGCGCAGGCGCGCGGCATCGTTTTGGCCATCCCCGAAAACGTCGCCGAGACGCCCGGAGAAGGCGTTGCGGGGACCATCGAAGGCAGGAAAGTGTTGGTTGGTGGCGCAGCCTTCGTCGCATCGCGGGTCGGCGCGGCTGACATTGACGGCGCGGTCGTAGAGGCGGGTTCGGTCGTCGTCGCGGTTGGGGTTGACGGGAAACTTATGGGTCATCTGGTGATGGCGGATGCACTGCGGTCGGGCACGGCAGAGCTTCTCGAAGGGCTCCGTCGGCTAGGGGTCAGGCGCATCCTGCTGGCAACCGGAGACCGCCGCGCTGTGGCCGACAACGTGACCGAGGGGTTGGGGCTCGACGCAGTCCGGGCCGAACTGACACCTGACCAGAAGGTGCTTCTGGTCCTGACGGAGCGCAAGAACGGTCTGGTGATGATGGTCGGCGATGGCGTGAACGACGCCCCCGCGCTTGCCGCTGCCGATATCGGGGTCGCCATGGGGGCGCGTGGCGCGGCCGCCTCGGCCGAGGCGGCGGATGTCGTGCTGCTGGTCGATCACCTCGACCGGCTGCTTCCTGGGATCGAGATCGCGCAACGGTCCCGCCGGATAGCACTTGAAAGCGTCGCGGCCGGGATCGGCCTCTCCGTCGCCGGGATGATCGCCGCCGCGCTGGGCTACCTGACACCTGTGCAGGGCGCGTTGCTGCAGGAACTGATCGACGTGGCGGTCATCCTGAACGCGCTTCGTGCACTGAGGATCGAACCAAGGCGGGCGGCTACATGATGTATGACGCTGGCTGGCCCGGCGCGCTGGTGCCGAGATGGCGGTCTTGGGCCTTCGCAGGTGGAGAATGTTGGATCCCAGTTCCTCTCTTTCCGCCACCTTGGCCTGGCAGTACGATTCTCCGACGGAGGACGCTCAGCTCAGATTGGCAGGAATCCCTTCATTTTCAGATGGCGACCCGCGCACTTGGTAGCTCCTGCATTGCCCTCGGGCGTTCTCTGTCGGCCAACATTCTCTTGACCTGAGGTCTTTCTGCGGAGACGCATGACCCTCGAAATCAAGGCCAACGGCCAGGCTCAAAGCGCTCGGGTTGGTACACATCTTCCCTGACCGAGAAGCACCACCCAATGTCCGCTCCTGGTGCCAAGCGGCCCTCAGCAGCACGGGTTACGTCCGCTGATGACCCAAAGCGGACCTTCAAGCGCGCCCGCCCTCCGCGTATGTGCCCAGTCGGACACGTATCAATATGATTGTCACCAGCGATCGACGGCCACGCGTGATGGGAGCGCTTGGCGGTGCTGGAGGTCAGTGGTCGTAAGTCAGCCCCTTCGTTCAAGTCTCCCTGCCACCAGTTCCGTATTTGGGGGGACAGCGGCTCGCCGAGCCGCATCGAACAAAGGGAATCCCTTCCATGTCCAAGATCTCACGCTCCCTCCTATTGGGCTCGCCTGTTGCCCTCATCGCGCTGACAGCCGCCTTGGTTGCCAAGTCGATGACCGTTGCGCCGGAGACGGACTTCGATCCGGCGCCCAACTCGTCACATGGGGACATCGTAGTTGCCGCCACAGAGCAGGCCCAATTCACGACGCTCCCAAGCCTCACCGGTTCGTTCCCGGTCGGCCGAACTGAGCTCGCGCTCGTCGACACGAACCGAATTGATGCCTTCGCCGACGACGGCCGGCGGCGCGAACTTGCCGTGTGGATATGGTATCCGGCAGTTGAGAGCACCGGTGCGCCGGCGACTTACTTGCCGTTGGCGTGGGCCGACGTTGTGGGCAACGTTGGGCCCCTCATGCAGGACGTGAGCCTGGTTCGAACCAACTCAATGGCTGACGCCCGGATGGAGGGCCGTCCTCCTGTAGTCGTCCTGCTTCCGGGCCTTGGTCACCCGGTGGTGAGTTACGCGTCGCTCGCGGAGGATCTGGCGAGCCACGGCTACGTCGTTGTCGGCATCAATCCCACTGAGTTGACCCAGGTCGTCTTCCCCGACGGCCACGTTGTGGGGCCGACGGCGCTCGGCGGCATTGACGAGAACCTGATCTCGGATGTCGCCGCCTGGTATGCAGCCGCCGAGCGAGTGACCGACGTTTGGGCAGCAGACGCCAAGTTCGTGGTGGAAACGCTGGCCGCAAACCCGCCCCAGATCGGCGCCCTCGACTTCGAGCACGTGGCCTATATCGGCCACTCCCTTGGCGGCGCGGCTGCGTTCGAAGCTTGCAGAAACGACACGTTTTGCGCGGGTGCGGTGGATCTCGACGGAACCCTCTGGACCGAGGTCAGGCACAGTGGCCTACAGGCGCCGACCCTAGTCCTGCGCCAAGCGGCATCCGATGAGTGCGACGCCTTCTGTGTTCAAGCCAACATAGACTTCGGCAACGTGTTGATGGCCGGAAACTCCGAACAATTCCGAATCGCGGGGAGCAAACACCTTAGCTTCACCGACTTGGGGCTCATGCCGGGACCCGGTAACAACGAGTACTTTATTGGCTCCATAGCCGCAGATCGCATGAATCTCATTGTGAGAGACATGGTCGAGTCGTTCCTCGACGTCCATGTCCGCCATTCGCCGGAGGCAATCTTTGCCGCGGCAACCGCCCGCTACTCAGAACTCCAGTTGCCGTAGCACTACCACGACGATGCGTGAGCAAGCGACGGGACCACGTCTTGGCTCCGTCGCTCCTCACCGCCTTCACCCCCTGAAAGCCAACGGAGTAACTGACATGAAAGCCATCACGTACGAACATTTTGGATCGCCGAGTGTTCTTCACTTCACTGACGTCGCCAAGCCCACGCCAGCGACGACCGAGATTTTGGTCCGCGTCCGCGCGAGTTCTGTTTCGTCATCCGACGCTGCCTTTCGCTCCGGTAATCCGTTCTCGGCGAGACTGGCCGCGGGAGCCTGGCGCCCCCGCCTCCCAGTTCTTGGCGATGCGCTTGCCGGCGAGGTCGAGGCGGTAGGAGACGGCGTCACGCGCTTTCGCTCCGGCGACCGCGTTTTTGGTTCTGCGGGCCCCCGTCTGGGGGCACACGCGGAATATATCGTGCTCAGTGAAAATGCCGCGTTGGCGAAAATGCCCGACGGAATGACTTTCGCGGATGGCGCGGGCATCAGCGATGGCGGCCTGGTGGCCCTCACATTCCTTCGCGACAAGGGCCGAGTCCGTACCGGACAGACGGTGCTCATTAACGGCGCTTCAGGCGCGATTGGCACCCTTGCCGTCCAGCTCGCCAAGCATTTTGGAGCTGAGGTCACCGGGGTCGTCAGCGGTGCCAATCTCGAACTCGTGCGTTCGCTCGGAGCTGACCACGTCATCGACTATGGGCAACAGGACTTTACTGCCGCAGGAGAGGCGTACGACATCATATTTGACGCCGTCGGCAAGAGCTCCTTTCGCAGAGCCCGCCGAGCACTGCGACCTGACGGTGTCTACCTGACGACCGTGCCGATGATCGGTGTGTTCGCTCGGATGCTTCGAGGTGTATTGCTTGGCGGCAAGCGTGCGATCTTCACGGCAACAGGCCTTCGCAAGCCGGCCGATAAAGCCAACGATCTTGCCTTCCTAGGCGCCCTGTACTCGATGGGCGGGCTCAGGGTGGTGGTCGACCGCACGTATCCCTTCGGGCGGTTCGCCGACGCCCATGCCTGCGCTGGTTCAGGGCGTAAGAAGGGCGTCGTCATACTTGCGCTGGACGGCGCGGCTGATTGACGTTGCGGCTGGGTCAGCCAACCATCCGTAGATCGTGCGTGACTGGCTGGCTGACACGGTTCCCATGCGCCGGCGATTGTTCGCGTGATAGGAACGTCTCGGACATCGCCGATTTCTGCCAGCAAGCGGAAAGGCGACGCGAGCAGACCGTGGGCCTACGGATTCTGGACCGCGGACTTGTCTCCAACGGTAATCCCCATGGTTGGAACCTGTTCCACCGAATAGATGGCAACCGTGTCGCGGAATCCCTTCAAGGAAACAGCTCCAAGTGGCCGGAAGTGAAGGCTCCCATCTTGGACGCTTTCCATGACCTCCGAGCTCGCAACCACCTCGCCAGGTCTTGCCGCGCCCAACAAACGCGCGGCCCGGTTGACGCACCGACCGTAGTAGTCTCCGTCTTGCGAAATAACGGGACCGGTGGCGATTCCTGCGCGGACCGGAGGTAGATTCCGATGACGGGCGGCGGCCACAATATTCAAGGCAGCGCGCGCAGCGTCGTCTGCTCGACGAAACTGCAACATTGCGCCATCGCCAAGCGCCTTCACGAGTTCGCCTCCGTTCCGACTGACTTCGGCTTGCACCAGCTCAATAAGGGCCAACCCCAACCCCGCTGCGTTCGCGTCACCCTCGGCCTCAGTCCGTTCGGTGAAGCCCGACATATCCACGAAGCCAATTGTCCGCCGAGGAAACGTCGCTGGCCTGGCGTCTTCATGCTGCTCGAGGATGTCTTCGAAACGGGCAATGAGATTGCCGAAGACGGCCTCTTCATAAAGGCGCCTTTGGAGCAGGTAGGCAGATCGATATCCAACGGTCTGCATCTTCACCCGAAGGGGAGCGGCCCTCGCAAACATCTCACTGGGAGACAGGCCCTGTTCGAGTAGCGGCGACTCCACGTACTCACGAAACAGGCTGCGCGATGCCTCTGCAACCCGTCGCAGGCTCATCGCAAACGAACGGAGGGTTCGCATCGCAATGTCTGCCGGAATGCCGAGCCCGACAACGGTCGCAAATATCGCCAGAAACTCCCGCATGTCTTCACGCATCGCGGAATTTCTTGGCGGAGAGCTGAATCCCAGAGCGAGCATGAGCCGCGCAAACGTCTCATAGTCCACACCGGCCTCGGCGCAGGCATCCTCAACGCGAATACTAGAAAGAGCCACTGGATCCGCCAGCATCTGTCCCGCGAACTCGAAGGAGAGTTGTTTGCTAGCCACGGCGCGGCCGAGAGAGTTCAGCGACAGGCCGGAATTGAGCAGCGCGGAGATAAGCCTCAGTCTGGTGACATGGCCGCCCTGAAAGCACCCTTTGTCATCAGGCCCCTCAATCAAGCCAAGTTCCACAAATCGATTGATCTGGGCCGTGTCGAGTCCGCTCTGAGTGGCAAGCTCATCACCGCTTAACAGCGTATCATTGCCTTCCATCATCAGGGACTCTCGATCAAGCTTCAACGCTCGACCTCTTATCTCCAATTTGGTGCCTGGAGAAGCAGGGTGACTGGCGTGAGTTGGAGGTACGACTTCGGCCAGAACGAAGGGAAGGCGTCACAGGATCTGGAACGCTGCAAAGCGCCAAGAGGGCCAGAAAGACGACGCCGATCGGATCGGCGAAATCGTGGGTACGATGAATAGAGCGGGCTGCCGATTGTCCACATGTGCGATCGGCCAGCCAAAATACAAACCTCAGAAGACTCGAAGCGTCGCGTTCAAGAATCCGCCGGGCAAAAATGTTCCAACCCAAACATCATACCGGCCGTTGACTGGCCCGTTAATCTGGATCGCTGGGTTGCGGCTCCCGGCGCTGTCGTCGTCACAGAGCCACCTACCGTCAGGAGTCCGCACGACCAGAACCGTGTCTCCGGACGCAGTCACGCTAACGTTCAGTGGAATAAGGCCAGCGAGTGTCGAGTTGTTGATGCTGAGGTCCGGCGCTTCGGCCACATAACCACGACACGTGGTGTCCAACACCGATGCCGTGATGTTTCCATGGGCGTTCACCAAGGCAGTCTGCAACAACGCCGGGGAATGAGTGATGGTCCCATATGTGGGAGCGAGGTTGTGATTTGGATAAATGGCCGTCGGGATCGACACACAGCCGGCGAGCATCGCCGGTAGCAGCAGTAGAGTGCTGTAAAGTTTGGGCATTGGAGGGAACCCCTTTTCTGCGGCTCGGCGAGCCGCCATACCCTCCAATTACGGTTCCTCTAGTGCGGATACTTGAACGAAGGGGCTGACTGCGAGGGGCGCGAAACGTCAGCGGGTTTCAGGGCGCACACGAAGAGAAGAAGGTGCAAGGCCGAACATCCGCCGCAGCGTGCGGGTCAAATGGGCGGAATCGGCAAAGCTGGCAGTGTGGGCAGCCTCGGTCCAAGAGGCGCCATCGGCATACGAAGCCAAGGATCGCTCCAGTCTGAGCCAAAGCACGTAGGTTCGAAATGGCAGGCCCGTCTCTTCAACGAATAGGTGACGGAACCGCCCCGGAGAGAGGTGATCCACCTCGGCAATTTCGGCGAGCGTCATCGAGTTCGTGGAGACGTTGCTTGATTGCCGCAATTGCCCGGACAATCCGAGGTTCGTTCGGTCGTGTTGGTACGATCCCGGCCGTCAACACGCACAAGCCGTCTTGGGCAGCGGTCTTAAGTTCGTCGTCTGGGACGCGATCTTCGAACAGCCTTCGGATGCGATCGCCGATGAGTTGGGCCTCCCTTTCCGGCAATGCCTTGATGGTCGCCGCACCGAACCGGTGGCGAAGACCTCGGCCGAAAGGGGACTCAGGCTCAACGAAGACGTGAGCAATGACCGATCCGACGGCCTCAAAAGAATGGAACAAATCCGCCGGAATCATAACGCCCTGGTATTCCGCCCAGAGACCGTCATTGGGCCGGAAACGAACAGCGCCGTTAAGTGCAAAGGTAAGCTGGATTGCATGGTGCGCGTGCGCGGGGATCGGCGCGGTTGCCAAGCCAAGCCATAGGCTCCCACCCTCCCAAAACATGATGCGGCCAACGCCGACGATCTGCATGGAGCGGGTGCCCTAGCTTTAAGAAACTGTGGCCCTGACTGTGGCATGAGAGGGGTCGGCGAGATAGGGGTGTCTACGCACTAGGGCGCTTGCTGAGAAGGACAGCGTGACAAGCGGCCATTGGCCGCTTGTCGAAGGCGCTGCGGGCTCGCGTGAAGTTAGTGGGTTGGGATTGAGCGGAGCTCGGGGGTCGCGACGGAAGCCGAGGTGTCATCGCGACGTCGTTCCAACCAAAGGGCGAAGCCCAGGACGGCCAAAGCCACCCCCATCGGTATCGCCGCGTACCGTTGAATCGCATGCGGGAGGAGCGCCGCCGCCGGGGTTATTAGTGCCGCTCCCGCGAGAAGGACCGCCGCCCAGCGTGGCAGGATTGCGGCGCGAAAAGTGGCAATGCCGAACAACAGTCCACCCAACAGATAGCAAATGGACAATAGGCCATAGGCCGATGCGATGCCACCAATGTCCATCACGCCCGGGTGTCCATTCACGACCCCCAGGTAGCTGTCCACGAACGCTGGCAAGGATGTCGCGACGACTGGCAGAACAAACAGTTCGATGAAGACGAAGGCAGTCTGCAGCCAAAAAGAAAAGCCGAGCAGGACAAAGCCGGCAAGGCCAATCCACCCGGCCTTGTCAGCCTGGCGAGCGTAGAGGCCCGTAACGCCGATTAGGAACAAGAGACACATTGCGAACTTCAAGGTGATGATAATCGCCCATTTGCCGGTGGTGACCGATGCAAGAACGTCTGCCGGATGGACGGGTTGGATGCCCGCAAAAATTATCCCCGCCAGAACGGCGGCCAAACCGGTCCAGCGAATAATGCTGGGTGCAGTAATCTTTATCCTTCTCTCTTTCCCGCTTGTGAATGAAGCCGGACGATCTGCTTGGAATGTGCTGGTCATATTCGTTTTCCTTGGTTCTCTGATGAATATCGATTGAGTTCTGGTCAGCAAATTTCAGCCGGACTGGTCAGGGTCGACGTGAGTGACCGAGATCAGCGGGAGGCCGAGGTCACGAACCCTTTGGAGCAGGCCGTGAAGGAGCGCTTGGTCCGGAGCGATGCCGCTCAGGATCGTTGTGCCATCGCTCTCATGAGTGAGGCTGGCCACCGCGAGCCGCGCGGCCCAGCCAGTGTCGAGGTGCCCGCGGAGACGGATCTCGTAGGTCCCTGGCTCGGTACGATTCTGCGGCGTTCTGGGTGTCTTGCTCATGGCGTCCTCAGCGTTCGTGCTGATTGCGAAACGTCGTGTTCGCAATTGGACTCTGAGGGCCGATGTGGTGAGAGCGGCTCACCACATTTGGTGATTTGAGCTTGATGAGCGCGATTTTCTTTTCGAACGGGTCGGAACCCGGGCGGTCTGCGTCAGCGCGGCAGAGCGCTAGCTCCGATGTCCTCGCAGGAGCATGTGCAGTTCCTCCGCACGGCGCACCGCAGAACGACGGTTGTTGACGCCGAGCTTCTCGTAAATGTTCTTGGTGTGCGTCCGCATCGTGTTGACGGAGACCATGAGCTGCCGCGCTATATCGGGACCGTCGAGGTCGGTGCGCAGCAGGCGGAGCACGTCCAGTTCGCGCTCGCTAAGGGGTTCGATCAGGTCCGGGTGCGGTTCGGCCTTTCGGTCATCGGGCTTACCGAATGCGGTCAGCAGCCTGCGCCCGTAGGCCGGCAAGATCCCGCGTTTGACGGCGACCTTCAACAGGGCCGCCATTGGTTTGCCTTCATCGACGAAGATCCGAACGTAACCCTCGGGCTCGGCCATTCCTAGCGCGCGCTCGAGCGGGACAAGCGCCGCAGCAAGCTCATTGCGGGATTGGTGGGCAAGCGCCTGGAGCGCCAATAACTCGATGACGCTCGCCGTTCTGGCACCGCGCTGGGCCGCGTCCAGGAGACGGTCCAGGAGTGCCATCGCATCGCTACCGCATGGATCGGTCGGATCGGTAGTCCGCTGGGCGAGGAGCAGCCTGCTCAGGGTAACGTGTTCGAACTCGCGCAAATAACTGAGCTCGTCGGCGACGGCCACACCACTGTCGCGCTGCCAGCGAAGCGCCTCGCTGACTTGCCCCTGCGCGATCCGTAGACGAGCCTTCATCGCCGCGACCGGTCGAATGTTGGGGAAGAAGTTGCTCACATAGTGATGTTCTGCTTCGTCAAGCAGCCCTAGGGCGCCCTCTAGGTCCCCCTCGCCGCGCCGGACCTGGGCCAGGGCGACCCTCAAGCGGTATCGATAAGGCGGCGACCCCGCCTCCTCACCAAGTTCCTGACACTTCAGAAGATGCTCGTGCGCGAGTGCCGAGTTACCTCGTTCGTAATGGATTCCGCTCAGGCCGGCGTGCACGTCTGCGGTTCCTTGGAGGACCTGGGCCCCCTCCTCAGGCAACAGTTTCAGGGCGTTGGCATAGACGCGCGCGGCCTGGTGAAGACGACCTTGCGCGATGGCGATCTCGGCGAGGCCACATGCTGCGCTCAGCGCGTCCACAATGTGTCCAGCTCGCCGCAGACTGGCCACGCACTCAGTCCAGGACCGTTGCGCTGCTTCGAGGTCGCCTCCGGTCCAGAATGCTATTCCGAGAAACCCCGACGCGGCGGCCCGGCCGACATGATCCCGCGGTGATGATAGGGCTAGCGCCCGTTCTGCGTGGCTGATTGTGTGGGGCAGGTCGCCGCGAAGCTGAGCCAAGGCCGCGCGGTACATCTCGATCGCTCCGGGCAGTGCGGCCAACTGTTCCTCGTTAACGACGGCGACCTCCTGCGGAGGTGACCCCAGGCCGGTTGCCGTCAGTGCCGCCAGGCGAGATTCGACGTCGAACAGCCGGCGCTCCGCCTCGTCAAACTCGCCGCCAGCAAACAATATTCCAATGAATCCGACCCCTAGCACGGGCCTGAATCGGATCAGTTCGTCGGGGAGCGCCTGGAACCAGCCGCGGAGTTCGGGTTCCCGTCTGCTCATGCGCATAGCTGGAATCGCCAATTCAATCAGTTCGGCAGCGCGTTCGAAGTCCTCGCCCAAGAGCGCATGATGGATAGCCTCCGACCGCTCGCCATGTTGCTCGTACCAATCGCTTGCGCGCATTCGTAGGACCGGCATGTCGCGCCGCAGTTCATCCACAAAGTGAGTCATGAGAACGTCTGCGAAGAGGTGGTGATACCGGTACCACTGGCGGTGGTCGTCAAGCGGGACCACGAACAGGTTCTGCCTGTCCAGCGCTTCCAGCATCGCTCTGCTTTCACTCCCCCCGGTGACGGCATCGCAGAGGGCGCCGCTCAGTTTGTCCAGAAAACAGGTGTGAAGAAGGAAGCTTCGGACCTCGTCGGACTGTCGGCGGAGAACCTCCTCGACAAGGTAGTCAAAAATGTACCGGTTGTTCCCCGCGAAGCCCGCGATGAAGGTCGTGGCGTCCTTCCGCCCCTGCATCGATATGGCGGCAAGCTGCAGGGCAGCGATCCATCCTTCGGCTCGCTTGTCGAGGACGGTGATGTCCTTCTCGGTTAGCCGCAAACCCATCGTGTCATTGAGGTAGGTCGCGGTTTCATCGGCAGTGAAACGTAGATCAGACGATCGAATCTCGGTTAGCTGGCCCCGCGCTCGCAAACGGGCCAGCGGAAGCGCCGGGTCGGCGCGCGTGCTGATCACGACGTGGAGATTCGGCGGCAAGTGCTCCAGCAGGAATGTCACCCCCGAATGGATCTCCATGCGATCGATGGCGTGGTAGTCGTCGAGCACCAAGTCGATCACCTTCGGCACCAAACCGAGCGCGTTCAGCAAACTCGCGAGGAGGGCTTCATTCGGTTGAAGGCCGGACCGCAGGATCGGCTCGACGACCGCACCGATTTCGGGCGCTGCCGTCTCCAACGCGGTGACAATATGCGACCAGAAAGACGTGGGTTCGTTGTCGGTATGATCGAGGGAGAGCCAGGCAACAGCCCGGTCAGTCGACGCAGTTGCGAGCCATTCGCTGAGAAGTGTTGTCTTGCCGAAGCCGGCCGCGGCCGAAATCAGTGTCAGCTTCGATTCGCCTCCCCGCACCAGGAGTTCGCTGAGGCGCGACCGTTCGACAACATTCCGCCGAAGCTTCGGTACATACAATTTGGTCGCGACAACCGGTCCCATAACGGAAGGGTTGTCCATCAGACGCCGGAATACACGAACAACACCCAGGATGTTGGACGACCACGCGCATAGAGGAATCCAGCGCCTCAACCGCGTAGCCGCTGTGTACAACACAAATCCGACTAGCGGTGACTATTTATGGTCAGGGACCAGCTCAGTCCCGAAGCCAGCTCATCTTGATGCTGCAATTGCGCCGATCAAGCCTAAGCGGCGACGGCCACCAGCAGTGACAGGACGGCGAGAGTGAACACCAGCGGCGTCATGGTGAAGCGTTCAGCGGGGCTCTTTGAGATGCCGCTCATGACGATGCCGACAGCAAAGAAGCCGAAGATCACCCAGGCGAGCGTGTGGATGGTCCATTCGGTCTCGAAGAGTGCGGTGACTTCGGCGCGCTCTAGCAGCACCACCGCGATCGCCAGATAGACGACGATCGTGATCGCGCTGCCGATGCGCAACCCGCTCGGCAAAATGCGGTTTTGGCCGCCCCACGTGGGAGCGCCACTGCCTCGTGTGCGGCTATCACCAGACTTCGTCGAAAAAGGTCTGACCGAGGCCTCTGAGCAAAGGCTATCGATTGAACTGTATTAAAATGCTCATCGGTAATTTAGGGCAAGTTAGCGCCTAACTGATATCGAGCGTCCATCATCGCGACTGGACCGATCCGGGATGCTCGACACTGGCGCAAAGGTCGCTGTCGAAGAAGTGAACGTTATCGTTGTCCGCCCAGTCTGAACTGTATGGATTTGGCCATACAGCTGATGGAGAGGCTGGTCATGAACGAGTCTGCCACGCACAAGGGCGCCAAGCGGTCGAAGTCCCGGCCAGTGGACGTGCTTCCGGTCTTGCCCAATATCCCGGGCGATCTGTTCTGGGAGATGAACAAGCCTGGAACCGAGTTCGAACAGCACGTGGTCGGCATCATCGTTGTCCGGGCCGACGGCACCATTGCCTACATCAACTCATATTTCGCGGGCCTGATTGGTGCCTTGCCGACGGACATGGTCGGCAAGCCGATTCTCGAATTCACTTTGAAGAAAGACGAGAGCAACGTCGCCGAAGTGATCGGGGATTGTTTGACCGGCAAACGCCGTTTCGTCCAGTTCGAGACTTCGATAATCCAGAAGAGCGGAAAGACCGTCGACATTTTCGTCAACGCTTCGGCAGCCATCTTCGAAGGGCAACCTGCCGTGATCGGCGCTGTGATCGACATCAGCGCCCGCAAGCAGATGGAAGCCGCCCTAGCCGCCTCCGAGTTGAAACTTCGGACCGCACTTTCGAACATGTCGCAGGGCCTCGTGATGTTCGATGCTGCGGGCGGGCTGATGTTGTCCAATTCTCGCCACGCCGAGATGTATGGACTGCCTAAAGACCAAATTCTTCCGGGCATGACAGTACCGGAGCTTATGGCGCTCGCAGGTTCTAGCTCAGGCGTCCAGGATCTGGACCCCGAGGGCACGTTCGGTCGGGCTGAGAAAGCCATGCGCGGAGCCGAGGGAGGATACTATATCCAGAACCTGAGCGACGGCCGGAGCATTGCAGCGACCTATCGGCCGATGCCGGGGGGCGGGATCGTCGTGACATTCGAGGACATCACCCAGCGGCAGGAGGCGGAACGGGCCCTCGCCGCTTCCGAGTTGAAACTTCAGAC
Source organism: uncultured Alphaproteobacteria bacterium (assembly GCA_963732865.1). Lineage (GTDB taxonomy): Bacteria > Pseudomonadota > Alphaproteobacteria > Rhizobiales > Kaistiaceae > JADLGL01. Next base: position 535,314 of record CAVTBC010000004.1, read on the forward strand.
CGCACTTTCGAACATGTCGCAAGGCCTCGTCATGCTCGATGCAGAGGGCAGGCTGATGTTGTTCAATTCTCGCTATGCCGAGATTTTCGGGATGCCGCTCGACCAGATCCTGCCAGGCATGACAATACCGGAACTTATGGCGCTCCAGACTTCGAACACGGGAGTCCGGGATCTGGACCCTGAGGGCACGCTCGCTTATGCGGGGAGCGTCCTGCGTGGAGACGTGGAAGGAACCTACATCCAGAAGCTAAGCGACGGCCGGAGCCTTACAAACGCGATTCGGCGGATGTCGGACGGCGGGATCGTCGCGACGTTCGAGGACATCACCGAGAAGCTTTTGGCCGAAGAAAAGATCAGGCATCTGGCGCACTATGACGCGCTGACCAATCTGCCAAACCGCGTTGCCTTCTACGATCAGATGGACACCATCATGAGGCACCTGCGCCGCGCCGAATCCATCGGGGTGTTGAGTTTGGACCTCGACCACTTCAAGGCGGTCAACGATACGCTGGGGCATCCGATTGGCGATCGCTTGCTGCAGGAGGCGGCCCAACGCATGCAAAGCTGCATGCGCGACGGAGACATCGTGGCCCGGCTGGGCGGAGACGAATTCGCTATTCTCCAGGTCCCGGCCGAAAACCCGGCGGACGTCACCGCGCTCGCGACCCGCCTTATCGAGGTCGTCGGAGCTCCCTACGACCTCGACAACCGCCCGGTGAGCGTTGGCGTGAGCATCGGTATTGCGCTCGCGCCCAGCGACGGAGACGTGCCCGATACGCTCATCAAGAACGCCGATCTGGCCCTCTATCGCGCCAAGATCGACGGGGGCGGTATCTACCGCTTCTTCGAAGCCGAAATGGATGCGCGCATGCAGGCGCGGCGCGTCATCGAGCTCGATCTGCGCCGGGCGATCAGCAGCGGCGATGAGTTCGAACTGCTCTTCCAGCCCATCGTCGACGTCAAGACAGGGAAGATCGGCAGCTGCGAGGCGCTGGTGCGCTGGCATCACCCCGAGCGCGGCCTCGTCATGCCAGAGGAATTCATTCCCGTGGCCGAAGCGACGGGGCTGATCGTGCCACTGGGCGAATGGGTGTTGCAGAACGCCTGTGCAGAAGCCATGCGCTGGCCGAGCGACATAGCGGTTGCGGTCAATCTCTCCCCGGCTCAGTTCAAAAGCAAAAACCTCGTTCCGGCGATCATAAATGTGCTTGCGGCCTCTGGACTTCCCGCCAGCCGGCTCGAACTCGAGATCACCGAACTGGTGCTGCTGGAGGAAAGCGAGGGCGCCTTCGCCGTGTTGAATCAGCTCCACTATCTCGGGATCCGAATCGCGATGGACGACTTCGGCACCGGCTATTCTTCCCTTGGCTATCTGCGCAGGTTTCCCTTCAACACGATCAAGATCGATCAATCCTTTGTTCGCGATCTGCCCAGCAGTGAAGACAGTCTTGCGATCGTTCGTGCTGTGGTCGGATTGAGCAGCAGCTTGGGCATAAAAACCATTGCCGAGGGCGTGGAGACCGAGGAGCAACTCGCCAGCATCACCTCCGAGGGCTGCACCGAATCCCAGGGGTTCCTCTTCAGCAAGCCTCGCCCGGGCACCGAGGTCCGCAACATGCTCCGCGAACAAGCCGCGGCAGCCAGCGCGGCAGCTTGACCGGCACCTGCCGGCTCGGCGGGAGCAGCGAACGGCGACCGCGCAATGGTTTGCCGTTTACAGCGAGCCTCATCTCGCTCCGACTCGCCTAGGCAAACATGGGCCGCGTCGCCATGCGACCGGGAGATCGCTGCCGCGTATGCCTTTTCTATTTCTTCGCTTTCTGTGGCATAGACCACCGACAGGACGCGCGGCGCCGTGCAATCTCATGCACCTGGCGATTCAAGAGGCGCGCGATGTCCGGGTCTGACAAATTGCGAAAGCATGAATTGGAATGCCTGCGCTTCGCGTCGGACTGCCTGCAATTGGCGTGCGACGTTCCTGATCCTTCCGTGCAATCGCATTTCGTTCAGATGGCCAAGGCATTCCAAAGTCTGGCGAGCCGAGGGCCGGGCGCCGATACGCAGACTAAGAATTCAACGAAACCGGGCGACCCAGCCGATACGCAGACTTCGCGACGACGGCCCGCGGCGCTCCTGCACTAGAGCACGATCCCAGAGCCCCGACTGGATCCGGGATGGCAGCCGATGACTTACGCGGCGCCTTGCCGCAATCGCAGCTCAATGCTTGCGTCGTCCTTCTGTATTGCCTTGGATCGCCGTTGCCGGCGGCGTCAGGAAGGCATCGAACCGCGCCTTGACGATGGCGTAGCACTCGCACGATGCCCTTTCGAGGCCGGGGCGATCGAGAACTTAAATCTTCCCGCGACGATAGCTGATAAGGCCGGCCGCCTGCAGCGCCTGTGCGGCCAGCGTTACTGATTTTCGATTGGCGCCGAGCATGTGCGACAAGAATTCATGAGTGTACGGCAGTGCCACTCCTTCGGCACGATCATGCATCATCAGAAGCCACCGGCACATTCTTTCTTCCGTGGTATGCAAGGCGTTGCAGGCGACAGTCTGCTGAACCTGTGACAGCAGCGTTTCCGAATAGCTGACGAAAAGATTTCGTACGTGCTCACTGCGCTCGAACTCGGATTGCAGCACTTCGATCGGACAGCGCGACATGCCACCCTCCAATTGTACGAGACAGCGATTGAACGAGACGCGGCTGTACATGGCCGCGAAGAGGCCGAAGGCTCCCTCGCGCCCTATATTCGCGGTTTCAATGGCCGATCCATTCTCCAAAACGGTCAGCAGCGAGAGAACCGCGCCCTCCGGGAAATAGGCGTGTCTGAGGAGCCCGCCCGCTTCGCAGACGACGACCCCAAGCTTCAACTTGACCGGTTCAAGATGGGGAACGATCCGCTGGAGGATTGCAGGCTCCAACGCGCCGAGCAACCGATTGTGCCGCGCGGCATTTTGTTGATCCTTGGACATGGCGGCCACTGTGCGCCTATTTACGAAGGCGACTCTGTGCCAATTTGACCGCCTTCCGAATCGGCCGGCCTACTCCGCTCGATCTTTGATTTCCGGCTTTTCATGCAGAACCATGTTCAACAGAGACCGTTGGACCTCGATGTTGCCGTTGTGGCCATCATAAGCAACCAGGCCCAATCGCCGAAACTTGTTCATGAAATGGCTGACGCGTGCTCGTGTCGTGCCGATCATCTCCGCCAGCGTCTCTTGGCTGATTTTCGCCAGGACTGGTTCCGGCTCGCCGTCTTCGCCAAAATTCGCAAGAAGCAGGAGGGCCCGCGCCAAGCGCTTCTCACTCGAGTTGAGCAATTGATCGACCAGGTCCGCTTGAATTTGGCCGCTGCGATGCAAAAGGTGCTCGATAAAAAATTCCGAAAGCGCTGGTTCGTTATGAAGTGTCCTGCCGAACTCAGCTTTGGTTATCACCATGATCATAGAATCCGTGAAAGCAGTTGCAGTTGACGAGCGCGCGGTCTCGCCGCCGTCCGCACACCCTTCTCCAAAGAAATCATTAGCCCCCAGAATAGCGATGACCGCTTCCTTGCCTTCCTCAGAGGTCACAGTCAATTTGACCTTGCCGGACAGGATGTAAAACACAGAAACGGCTACATCGCCCTGACCAAAAATGGTTCGTTTCTGCGGGTAATTCGTTAGCGTTCGCCCCCCGTTCCCTTTCGAGAGAAAGGCATTAAGATCAAACGTGCGCTTTTGTTTCATCGCGCGGGCCTCGCTTTGTTACCGGCTGTCACGGTTGCTCTCGTCGCAAAGCGCGGCAAACAAGCGAAGCGAGCGCATTTGCTTCTGCCGAGAGGGCAAACGCCGAAGGTCATTGACTTCGAGTGGCCGGCCAGGCTCCTCGTTATCCTTGATTTCATCATGTCGGGAAATAACGGCCAATACTGTGCACTTTTGACCGTTCGAATCGCGGCGCTCTAGTTCATCCATCTGCGGCCAATTTCGAAAGCCAAGGCTGCGTTTTGAAGCGCCATTGTCGGGCCTAGGCGGCGAAACTGTGTTCGTCGGTCCCGATCGCGCCGATTTCGATGCCGCGGCACGGGCCGTCGCAGGGCACGAGAACCGCGAGCGGCGCACACTGGAGGAAGTAACTTGGTGCGGCACAGACAACCGCAAAGAAGAAGGGTTACGATTGGCCGCAAAGACATGGATCGACGTCCGAAAATGGCGCGAAGCGGACCTCAGGACCAGTCCGGATTACGTCCGCTTGTGACCTTGAGCGGACAGGCAGAGCGGGTCTCAGTCTGGTCTGAAATAATTGGCCTGAGGTCATCGGGCTGCTTGGTCAGATCGGGTTCATGCAGGAAAGATAGACTGACGAGTAGCACTCTGCCCCCAATCCATCGCGGCGGCCGCGAAGGTAGGATATCGCGCCCGGCAGTTTGAGCGAGCCTGTTGCGCGCCCGCCAACGGAGCAAAAAGGGGGCCGGCTGCGAAATCATCCGGCACGCCGTCGGCAGGACGATAGTTGCAGGACATCCGAGCAAAATGCGTTTACCGCGGAGGAGACGCGGGAACCTGTCCGCTGGGCCGCGCTGGCCGCCAGCAACAAATCGCGCCGCTGATCCAGCAAGACTGCCTGATCGTAGCTCCATCAACACCGTCTAAGGGGCAATCATGACTGATCTTGGAAAAGGGCTGCGCCGTGCAGCCATCGCACTGCTGGCCAGCGGACTAGCAAGCTGCACAGTGACTACGCCGGACGGGATAACGCCCGTGTCCGGCTTCGAAGCTGACCGCTACGCCGGCACTTGGTACGAAATCGCCCGGCTCGACTTCTTCTTCGAGCGCGGCCTCGATAATGTGACGGCAACCTACGAACTTAACCCGGACGGCACAGTCCGCGTCCTCAACCGCGGCTACGAAACCAGCACGTGTCGGCTGCAAGAACGCGAAGGCCGCGCCGAGTTTGTTGGCTCGCCGGACGTGGCCAGCCTCGCGGTGTCGTTCTTCGCGAACTTTGCCGGCGGCTACAACGTCTTCATTCTCGACGACGACTACCGGTACGCCGTGGTGGCGGGATCAGACCGTCACTACCTTTGGATCCTGTCGCGGACGCCGCAGATAGGCGAAGCCACGCTCGACCGACTAGTGTCAGAGGCGGCAGCTGCCGGTTTCGATGTCAGCAAGCTCGTCTACGTCGACCAGACAGGCCCTTGCTGATCCAACGGCAGGGCCGAGGGCAGCCAACACCGAGCTTGGTGAAAGGTGATGCGCGATCGCTCCGGATCATGAGCCAATTCTAACCGCAGAACCAAGCGGCAGCCGCTAACCTGCTGGGAGGATCGGCGTGCGAAAGGCCAACCAGCGATCGCGCGGAGTCGCGCTAGTCCACTGATGTGCACTACGCTGAGTAATCAGGCGGCGGCAGTCGAGCACTACAAAAGACTGAAGGCGAGGATGACATGGCATCGACCGTTGAAATATCCGACCGCGCCTTTGTCCGGCTGCGCGTCTACAACTGGGTCATGGGCGGCCTTCATGCCATCCAGGGAGTGGGTATCCTCATCCTCGCATCTGACTTCACCCTGCCCGTGACCGCCGCCTTCGCGGAAGGTCCTCCCGGCACCCCTGTTCCGGTGCCGAGCAGGCTGTTCGACATCTCGATCGCTTGGGGTGTGGCGATCTTCCTCTTGTTGTCCGCATTTTTTCATCTACTCGTCGCCAGCGTCGTTGCCGCCCGATACCGAAGCCAGCTTTCACGAGGGCAGAACCAGTTTCGCTGGATAGAATACTCGCTATCCTCATCGCTGATGATCGTATTGATTGCGATGCTCACGGGCATCAATGACGTGGCTGCGCTCGTCGCCTTGTTCGGCGTGAATGCCGGCATGATCATCTTGGGCTCCGCTCAGGAGCGTTACGAGCGGCCGGGCGGGTCGCTGTGGCCTTTCTGGATGGGCACTGTTCTCGGCATAGTGCCTTGGGTGGCCATCGGAATCTATCTGGTTTCGCCAGGAAGCGACGCGCAGCCGCCCGGCTTCGTGTATGGGATCTTCATCAGCCTGTTCCTGTTCTTCAACAGCTTCGCGCTCACTCAATGGCTCCAATACAAGCAGGCGGGTCGCTGGAGGAACTACCTGACGGGTGAGCGCACCTATATCTTACTCAGTTTGCTAGCGAAGTCGGCACTTGCTTGGCAAGTGTTTGGCGGAACGCTGGCGCGATTGAAAATATTGGTGACCCCGACTGGATTCGAACCAGTGGCCCTCAGATTAGGAAATTGATGGACTGTATCAACCATGGCGTTTCAAGTGGGTTTCACATGCGTCGAGAAAGCCAGTGTTTTGGTAGCATATTCCTTGCATCGCGTTTCAAATCGCTTCATGCTATCAACCGGATTTCGTGACCTATGTGTGACCTTGTGCTGGGGTGCCATGAAGATAACCACCATCGCCCATGTCGAGGGGGCCAAGCCCAATCCTGCACGGCAGATCGATTATCCCGACGCTAGGGTGAGGGGGCTTGCGCTCAGGGTCACTCCTGCCGGCGGCAAGAGTTGGACGTTGCGTTATCGCACCCAGGAGGGTCGCCAGCGGCGGATGAGCCTTGGGGGCTTCCCGGCCGTCGGCCTATCGGAAGCGCGCGATAAGGCGCGAGCGAAGCTTGGCGAAGTTGCCAGCGGGCGCGATCCGGCGGAGGAAAAGCAGGTTGTTCGAATGTCGGCGCGGGCAGGGCGCCTCAACACCATAACCGGGCTAATTGAGAGCTACCTCGGAGACGCTGAGCAGGGAAGGCATCGTCCAAATGCTCGGCCAAAGCGGCCTGGCACAATGGCTCTCGACCGTTACTACTTCGAGCGACACATCAAGCCGAGATTGGGCACAATCGCCGTCGAGGAACTGACTCGATCCAAGGTGCAGGAGTTTCTGGATGACGTAGGCAGGAACGCGCCCTCGACTGCGAGGCATTGTCGTGCAGTTCTAAGACAAGCCTACAACTACGCGATCAGACGTGAGCGGGCGAAAAGCAACCCCGCCCAACTTGCTGACCTTCCAGCACCAAAGCAGCGCGACCGCGTCATGACCGATGCGGAGCTCAGAGCGATCTGGGATGCGGCCGATGTATTGGCGCTTCGACAGCCATCCACCGGCCTGGCCATTAAATTCGCGATGCTTACATTGCAGCGTGGAGGCGAGGTCACAGGCATTCATTCAAACGAAATCGACTGGAACTCACGGACTTGGACTCTCCCGGCGGATCGGACCAAAAACCACCGATTGCATATTGTGCCACTATCAGATGGGGCAATGGCCGTCCTTAGCGAGGCGTTCGGCGACGATAGGGAAGGTCAAGCCTTCCCGTCGCGTAGAGGAGCGAAGGGCGCCTCGATAAGGCGCGATTCAATCAGTAAGGCTCTCCGGCGCCTTACCAAGAAGCTGGGCGTCGAGAACGCCACGCCGCATGATTTTCGCCGAACCGGTGGCACCAACATAACTGGTGAGCGGATTGGCATGCCTCGATTCATCGTCTCTCGCGTTCTCAATCAGATATCGGACAGCGGTGGAGCGGCAGCCGTCACCGCCGTCTATGATCGGAATGACTATCTTGCTGACAAACGACGAGCGCTTGATGCCTGGGCGGCGAGGTTGAAAGAGATTGTCGCAACCGGCTGACGATTGGTCAGCGGCCTCCAGTCTATACATGGCCGCGCCGACGCAAGCGTTTCCCTTAGTGCGGCAGCAGCGCGGAATGCTTCAACCTTTGCATCAAGCGCTTCATCGCGCAGCCTTTGACAGCGCATCTCCTGCGAGAGATCGGCCCTATCTTCCGGAGCGTCGTTATCCCACACCCCCAACGATTAGACTTGGCGAGTTGGGCGGTTTCGGCAAGGTGGAGCCTTCGGGTATGGTGAGCCTGTGCTCGGTCAGGAGTAAACACTGCAGGATGGACTGCGAATTGGTCATTGCTGGGGGTGGCCCCGTCGGACTGCTCACCGCATTGATCTGCGCGGAATCTGGGATCGAATGTCGCGTCTTCGAGATGGAGCGTAAGCTCGGCAGCGACCTTCGCGCCAGCAGCTTTCATCCGCCAACAATTGACATGCTGGACGACATCGGGATTGCAGACGCCTTGGTTCAGCGAGGCTTGGTTTGTCCGCACTGGCAGATCCGCATCCACCCGTCGGGCGAACGCGCTGTCTTCGAACTGGCCTCAATCGCCGCGGAGACAAGGCACCCCTTTCGCCTTCAATGCGAACAATGGAAGTTGTCCGAGGAGTTACTGGCGCGGCTCCAAAGTCACCCTCACGCAACGGTTGAATTCGGCTCCCGAGTGTTGGGTTTCACTCAAGTCGACAACTCGGTCACCGTGACCATAGATCGAGGCGGTCACTTCGAATCAGTGACGTGCAAGCTGTTGGTCGGTGCCGACGGTCTGGGAAGCGTTATTCGGCACGGGCTTGGTCTCCCGTTCGAAGGCGAGACATTTCCTGAGACCACGATCGTTGTCACTACTCCCTTCCGTTTCGAAGATCATCTGGAGGGAATGTCGCTGGTCACGTCCTGTTATGTCGGCGACAGTCACATCGCCTTCCTGCGTCTTCCTGACCGTTGGCGGCTGGCGCTCTATCCTGACGAGTCGCTTCCGATCGAAGAGCAGATGAAATCCGCTGCCATCGAGGACACTCTGCAAAGGGTCGTGGAATTGGCGACTCCATATCCGGTTGACGCGATCTGGCCCTATCGCGTGCAGCAACGCATCGTGCCCAAATATCGGATTGGACGGGTCGCACTGGCCGGGGACGCAGCGCATGTGAACTCACCTGCCGGTGGGATGGGCCTCAATGCCGGCATCCATGATGCGGTCGAGCTTGCGACGGCTCTCATTGCCATTCTCAAGGACGGCGCAGGGAAGATCGTGAAGACGTTGCAGATCGCCTTCTTTCTGACCGTCGGAGTGATCGCCACTCATTCCTTGGTGATAACCCCGCTGTTGATCGTCCTACTGCTGTTCACAAACGACTTCGTCACGATGTCGGTTGCGACCGATCACGTCGCGTTCTCCCAATCGCCGGACCGTTGGAACGTGCGAACCCTTGTGCTGACGGGAGGCATTTTGGCCGCGTTCATGTTGATAATCTCCTTTGCCATATTCCTCGTCGGCCGCGACTGGCTTGGACTGCAGCTCGCTGAGCTACAGACGCTGGTCTTCGTGGTGCTGGTCGCAACCGGACAGGGCAACATTCACCTGGTGCGCGAGCGCGGTCTTTTCTGGCGATCGCGTCCAAGCGGGTGGCTGGTGGCGAGTTCGCTTTTCGATCTTCTGACCGTTTCCGTGATGGCGACGGCAGGGATCCTCATGGCGCCAATCAGCTTGACGCTGACAATCCTCGTGTTCGTAGTTGTTGTCACCTACTTGGTAATTATCGACCAAGTGAAGACCCGAATGTACCGTCGCCTGCTACCGGCATGAGGAGCGACTTGGCTGATGTCCCAGCCAGACCGATTTCATCAATTCGAAGCAGATGCCCAAACTCTGCGGACGCAGCTGGTCGGACTGAGGCCGGTGACTCGGCCTTCATGTTGAGCGGAGGCTCGTTTCCCAAATCTCAGTTCAAGCTGAGCGCAGATCGCCAGCTCATACGGGCGCCGCCGCTGATGATGCCAACGCGGTAGATGCGGCCGGCGAAACGAGCCATGCCCCAGATAGCCGCCAGCATGATGACAATCGCTACCGGCATCTCCCAGAGTGCGACGCTGCCGAGGGCAAGCCGTGCCGGCATCAGGATCGGCGCAAGGGGCGGGAGGTACGACAGTATCTTGATCCAGAGCGCGTCCGGGGAAGCAATCAGCGCGTAGTCCAGCAGGAAGCCGCCGATGAGGAAGATGGCGAAGGGCGCCGACGCCGACTGCACTTCTTCGGGGCGCGCCACCATAGCCCCCACGGCAGCGTCGAAGAAGGCATAGAGGACGTAGCCGAGAGCGAACCACAGCAGGATGACGGGGAGAAGGCTCCAAACGTCCGAAGGAATGGCGGTGCTGCGCACGATGCCGTTCGCGATCAGGCCGGCGACGATCGTGACCGCCATCTGCCCGACGGCCGCGATACCGATGCCAAGCACCTTCCCCGTCATCAGTTCGCTGGGCGTGACGGCCGAGAGGAGCACTTCGGCGACCCGCGACGTCTTCTCCTGTGCAACGCCGCCGGCGACTGCAGCGCCGAAGATGCCGAGCGATACGTAAAGCAGGAGGCCGGAGCCGAGGGCCGCGATGCGCCGACCGGTCTGGTCCGGAGGTTTGGTCTGCAACGTCACCGTCGTCAGCCGCAGCGGCTGCTGCGCCGCGGCGATGGTGGCCGCGTCGACGCCAGCCTCCGCCAGCAGGTTTGCCTGATGTGCCTGGCTGACGACGGCCTGCAGCAACGCCCCGAGTTCCGGTGCGAGACTTGAGTACACCGTCACCGTTGGCGGGCTGGTCTCGAGATCAAGCGCCGCGTTGAGTGCGGCACCGCTTCGACGCACGGGCGTGAGCGCGACCGTCGCATCCGCACCGGTCGCGACGTCCGTGGTGGTAATGTCGATGCCGACCGCGTTCGCCGCCGCCTGAAGCGGAGCGGCCGCGGCCTGAGCGCCGGGACCCACCAAGCCGACATTCATCGGTTTCGGTGTCCCCGAAACGAGGGCGGGAATGACGATCAGCCCCACAACGAAGAGCGTGGTCGCGGCGGTCATGATCCAGGTCGCCCGCCCGCGCAGGCGCTGGAAAATCTCGCGCCACATGATCAGGCGAACCGTCTGCCAGCCGCTCATCCCGGCACGAGCTCCCGATAAAGCTGCACCAGGCCGCCGGATTCAAAGCCGAAATGCTCGACAGTGCCGGCTGCCATCGCCGCCTTCAGTACTGTCTGCGGATCTGTGCCTTCGTCCAAAGAAAGCAGGACGCTCTCGGCGTTCTGTTCCACGATTCTCGAGCCGGTGAGCCCCGCGGCCCAGGCGCCGCCGCCGGACACTTCCACCCTGAGATACTGCGGCACGCGCGCTCTCAGTTCGGCCAGAGTGCCGGCAGCAAGGACCCGCCCTTGGTCAATGATCACCGTACGATCGCAGAGGCGTTCGACAAGGTCGAGTTGGTGCGAGGAAAAGAGGATCGCAGCGCCGCGTTGCGCTTCGGCGCGCAGGACGCCAGAAAGGACGTCCACGGCCGCTGGATCGAGCCCGGCGAACGGCTCGTCGAGAGCGAGAAGATCGGGCTTGTGCACAATCGCTACCGCGAGCTGCGCCCGCTGCTGATTGCCGTGCGATAGCGAGACGACCTGATCGAGAAAGCGATCGCTCAAACCGAGCCGCGTCAGCCAGCTCTTGCCTGCCTCGACAGCGTCACGTCGCGCCATCCCATGAAGCCTAGCAAAATAGGCGACTTGTTCCAGAAGCGGCATTTGCGGATAGAGGCCGCGCTCCTCCGGCATGTAGCCGAAGCGGAGCCGGTCGGCAGACCCAATATCGTGGTTCTCCCAGCGCAGCGCACCCCGGTAGGGCACCAGTACTCCCATGATCGCACGCATCGTTGTTGTCTTGCCGGCGCCGTTGCGGCCGACGAAGCCGACGATATTGCCTGCAGATACCGTCATGGAGAGTTGGTCCACCGCCAAGAGGTTTCCGAAGCGATGCGAGAGGTCGGTGATCTCGAGCATGCCTGGTTGCGGCCCTTCAATCACGCGCCGACGAGCGACCCTGTCCATGTCTGCCCCAGACACAGACGCTGAAGCCGCATTTCGCCTCCCTATCTGGGGCAAGGCGCCCGCGGTGCTAACGACGTGTGCCCACCACCAGCAGCGGCGCGCCTACAACTATCAATGCGATAGCGATCGCCAGTTCGACGCCGCTCGGAATGCGACTGCTCCTGGTCAGCAGATAATGGGCAAGCACAATGATCCCAGTGATGGTGAGTATAAGACCGAAACGGAGGTAGTTGGTCCTGGGACATGATCAGGTGCTTGGTGGAGGTTGCGAAAGAAACTCCGGGACGGCGGGTCGGTCAGAGAACGCCTGCCAGCAGCAGCGGCACGCCAATCACAACAAAGGCGATCCCGAACATCAGCTCCACCCGCCTCGACACGGGACCACGTATACCCAAGAAATAGTGAGCGAATACAATGACCCCTGTCACAGTCAGAATAATGCCAATCCTCAACATTCAAGCACCGTGGACTAGCTTCAGGGCGAAAGGAAGTTAATTCGGCGCAATGTGGAGGCTTTTGATGCCGTGTCTGCCTTGCCGAGTTAGTTGACGGCCACGCCGCTGCGCCCTCTGTGTTGAACCTGTTGCGGCGATCTCGGGCGGTCAACGGCTTCATCCTCGCGGACGCGATACTCGTCGGGATTGATCTTCATTCTCTTTGACCTCGAAGCATCACTTTCGGCTGGCGCCAAGACCGGGCGACATGCCGCCCGCGGCGTCCTTGTTCCGACGTAGCCTACGTGTCCGAGACCAGCTGCCCAGCATCGGCGTCCCGGTCGGATCGAAAATCCGATAGGCCAGCAGCTTCACTCTGTCATTGATGAGAAACCAGACCAGCGCATAGCCCCAGGCGAACGCCGCCCACCCCCAGCCGAGGGGCGTCATGAACACCCCGTAGACGGCGATTAGCGTCGCCACCGTCTGCGTGCCCAGTACCGCGCCCCACAGAATCCGCGCCGGGCGGATGGACCAGAACGGGCCGCGCGTGCGGGTGAGGAAGATCGTCAGATGCCCCGCCACCGACAGCTTCAGGTACATCAGCGTCTGGATCTGATCGCGGCTGAGATCGAAAACGCGCTCGCCGAGGTAGAACAGGCCGAACGCCGCGACGACGCCTATGATGCCCAGTACTGTGGCAATTCCCAGCACCAGGCGCATGTTCCAGGCCTCCGGCCGGTCCTTGTAATGGACGTTGTCGTAGGCGATCGAGAGGATCGCGCCGTCATTCAAGAGGGCGAGCATGACTATCATGACCGCCGTCACCGGATAGAAGTTGAACACGAGAATCGACAGGGTCATGAATAGCAATACGCGCAGCGTCTCGGCGATCCGGTAGATCGCGTAGCTGTTCATGCGTTGAAAAATCCGCCGGCTCTCCTTGATTGCATCGATGATCACGGAGAGACCGGGCGTCAGGAGGACGATGTCTGCGGCAGCGCGCGCGGCATCAGTCGCGCCGGAAACGGCGACGCCGCAATCGGCCTTCTTTAGTGCCGGCGCGTCATTGACCCCATCGCCGGTCATGCCGACGATGTGGCCGCGTCTTTGCAGCACATCGACGATGTGAAACTTGTGCTCCGGGAACACCTGGGCAAACCCGTCGGCATTCTCGATCGCCGCGGAGGCCTCGGCGGTTTCAGGATGCTTTGAATCGCCCAGGCCGCTGGCGTCGAGGATGTTCGCGCCCATCCCAAGTTTCTTGGCCGTCTCCTGGGCAATCGCCAATGCGTCGCCCGTCACCATCTTGATCTTGACGCCCATCTGCTCGGCGGTCGCGATGGTTTCCTTGGCGTCATCCCGTGGCGGATCGAACAACGGCAACACGCCCTGAAACGTCCACGGCCCATCCCCCTCGGCCCGCGCCACCCCCAACGATCGGAACCCGCGCGCGGCGAAGTCGCTGACCGCTTTGTCGACAGCGATCTTCACTTGAGAGGCGTCGGCCGCCAGCGCCAGGACGACCTGCGGCGCGCCTTTGGTCACCTTGAAGGTCGTACCGTCCGGGCTCATGACCGTCGCCTCGGTGCGCTTGTTCACCGGGTCGAATGGCTGGAAGTGGAGCACCTGATAGCCCGTCAACGCCTGGTCGCTTTTCAGTCCCCCCAGAACCGCAAGGTCGATCGTGTCATTGTCGTCGGAACGCGATGCCAGGGCCGCGTCGAGCACCACTTGATCGGCGGCGATGCCGTCCGCGGTGAACGGGTCCCCCAGCGTCAGCTTGTTCTGGGTCAGGGTGCCGGTCTTGTCGGCGCAGAGGACGTCGACGCCGGCCAACTCCTCGATCGACACCAGCCGCGTGACGATCGCTTCCTTTTTTGCGAGCAACCGGGCACCGACCGCCATCGTCACCGACAGCACTGTCGGCATCGCCACCGGAATGGCCGCGACGGTCAGCACCAGAGCGAACTGCAGCGTCGTCAGCATCTGGTCGCCGCGGAAGAGCGCGACGACGATGATCATCGCCACCAGCGCCACGGCGAGCACGATCAGATAGTCCCCGATCTTGAGCACGGCGCGCTGAAAATGGCTGATGGTGTGCGCCTCCTCGACCAGCTCGGCTGTCTTGCCGAAATAGGTGCTCGCGCCAGTCGCATAGACCAGCGCGCCGATTTCGCCCTGGCGAACGATCGAACCGGAAAACACCGCTTCGCCCGGCTTGCGCGTCGCCGGCAGCGACTCCCCCGTCAGCGCCGACTGATCCACTTCGATGGGGTCGCCGTCGAGCAGACGCGCATCGGCCGGCACGATATCGCCGAGGCGGATACGGATGACGTCGCCCGGCACCAACTCGCGCGCAGGCGGAGTCAGCCACTTGCCGTCGCGTCTCACTCTGGCGAGGATCGCCAGCTTGGCCTTCAACGCCGCGATGGCGTTTCCCGCTTGGTGTTCTTCCCAGAAGCCGACCACGGCGTTAGCCACAAGCAAGACCAAGATGATCCCGAAGTCCGGCCAATGCTGGGCAGCGGCTGAAAGGATGACCGCAGCCTCGATCATCCACGGGATCGGTCCCCAGAAATAGAAGAGGAATTTAAGGACTTCGCTCTGCTTTTTGTCCGTGATTTCATTGGGTCCGTATTGGACCAGCCGCTTCTGCGCCTCGGCCTGCGTCAGCCCATCGGGCGTCGACGCCAATTGCTTCTCGACCTCCGCCAAGGGGAGCGACGTCAGGTCGTTCTTTGCGCCGGGCTTTGATCCCGGCTTGGCTTCGGGAACTTTGGGGTGGTCGGTGCTAGATGTCAAAGTCGCCAGCCTTTCGGCCTTTGCGCCCCAAACCTGACGGATCGCCGAAGGAACACGACCGGCTTCGCCAATTCTTGCGCACTCATTGAGTGTCGCCCCATTTCCAGTTTCGGATTTCCGGCAAGTCTTCGCCGTGCTGGTCGATATACAGCTTATGCTCGATCAGCTTGTCGCGGACCATCTGCTTCAGATGGGCGCCCTTGCTGCCAAGGTTCGGCAGCCGATCAACGACATCCTGGACCAAGTGGAAACGATCCAATTCGTTCTGCACCCGAATGTCGAAGGCCGTGGTGATCGTGCCCTCTTCCTTGTAACCGCGGACATGCAGGTTGCGATTGGTACGCCGATAGGTCAGCCGATGAACCAGCCAAGGGTAACCGTGAAAGCCAAAGACAATGTGCTTGTCCTTGGTAAAGAGCAAATCGTAGTCGGTCTCGCTCAGCCCGTGCGGGTGCTCGCTGGCGGACTGTAGCTTCATCAGATCGACGACATTGATCACCCGGATCTGCAAATCGGGAAGGTGCTCGCGAAGGATCGAAACCGCGGCCAGGATTTCCAGCGTCGGTGTGTCGCCGCAGCAGGCCATCACGACGTCCGGCTCGCCATCCTGGTCGTTGCTGGCCCATTGCCAAATGCCAATGCCCTCCGTGCAGTGCACGGCCGCTTCGTTCATCGTCAGCCATTGCGGCAGCGGATGTTTGCCGGCCACGACGACGTTGACGCAATGTCGGCTGCGCAGGCAGTGGTCGACGACCGACAACAGGCAATTGGCGTCGGGCGGCAGATAGACCCGCACGATATCGGCCTTCTTATTAATTACGTGGTCGATAAAGCCGGGATCCTGGTGCGTGAAGCCGTTGTGATCCTGCTGCCAGACATGGGAGGCGAGCAGATAGTTCAGCGAGGCGATCTTGCGACGCCACGGTAGTTCCAACGTGACCTTCAGCCACTTGGCGTGCTGGCTGAACATCGAGTCGACTATGCGGATGAAAGCTTCGTAGCTATTGAACAGCCCGTGCCGCCCGGTCAGCAGGTATCCCTCGAGCCAGCCCTCGCACTGGTGTTCGCTGAGCATCGAGTCAAGCACCCGTCCGGCGGGCGCGAGAAACTCGTCATTCTCCACTTCGCGGGCATCCCACTGGCGGTTGGTCACTTCAAAAACCGCGCCGAGCAGGTTCGAGAGCGTCTCGTCAGGCCCGAAAATCCGGAAATTGCGTTGATCCTGGTTGAGCCGCTCCACGTCGCGCAAGAACTTGCCGAGCACGAGCGTGTCCTGATCATTGACGGCGCCGGGCGACGAGACGCTGACCGCATGTTCGTGGAAATCCGGCATGCGCAGATCGCGCAGCAGGAGGCCGCCATTGGTGTGAGGATTGGCTCCCATTCGTCGTTCGCCAACGGGCGCCAAGTCGGCCAATTCCGGCGCCAGCCGACCTGCTTCGTCGAAGAGCTCTTCCGGCTTGTAGCTTCTCATCCAGTCTTCGAGTTGCTGGACATGATCGGGATGCTCGGCATCCACCAGAAGCGGCACCTGATGCGCGCGGAATGTGCCTTCGATTAGCAGTCCGTCGACAACTTTTGGCCCTGTCCAGCCCTTGGGCGACTTGAGGACAATCATCGGCCAGCGTCGCCGTGCGGTGTCGTCGTTGACTCGTGCGTTGGCCTGGATTTGCCGGATGTCCCTGACGACCTTTTCCAAGGTCGCAGCCATGAGTTCGTGCATCTCCTCCGGCTCGTCACCTTCGACAAAGTAGGGCGTCCAACCGCAGCCGCGCAGAAACTGGTCCAATTCCTCGCGCTCGATGCGGGCGAGGACAGTCGGGTTGCTGATCTTGTAGCCATTGAGATGCAGGATCGGCAGCACGGCCCCGTCAGTAATCGGATTGAGAAATTTGTTGGACTGCCATGCCGTCGCCAACGGACCCGTTTCCGCTTCGCCGTCGCCGACGATGCAGGCAACGATCAGATCAGGATTATCGAACGCGGCGCCGAAAGCGTGGCTGAGCGAATAGCCCAACTCGCCACCTTCATGGATCGATCCGGGCGTGGTCGGTGCGACGTGGCTGGAAATCCCGCCGGGGAACGAGAACTGTTTGAACAGCTTCTTCAGCCCGGCTTCGTCCTGGGTAATGTCGGGATAGACCTCGCTCCAGGTACCTTCGAGGTAGACGTTACCCACGATCGCCGGGCCGCCATGACCGGGGCCAGCGATGTAAAACATGTCCAAGTCATACTTTTTGATGATCCGATTCAAATGCACGTAGATGAAGTTTTGACCTGGCGTCGTCCCCCAATGACCGACCACCAGCGGCTTCACGTGCGACAGTTGCAGCGGCTCCTTCAGCAGCGGATTGTCGTACAGATAGATTTGGCCCACGGACAGGTAATTGGCGGCGCGCCAATAGGCGTCCATTTTGCGCAATAATTCTGGTGCCAGCGTACGGTCTTCCATGGCCTTGGGGTTCCCCGGTGCCTAAGAATGTTTGGATTGGGAGATTGGGCCGGTGGGGCCCTCGGTGTCCGGCAAGCCAAACGAAGCCAGTTTCGCCAACGTCGAGCTGAAATCCGTATGGAGAATGCTTCTGATCCCCAGACCTTCCGCAATCTCGACGAAGATAGGCGTGTTCTCGATGTAGATGATTTGCTCGGGCGGTGCCTGGGCAACGTCCATCGCTAGGCCGAAGATGTCTGCGTCCGGCTTCAGGAGGTGAACGAAGCAGGAGGAAATGAAGACGTCTGCAAACTGATCCAGTCGAAATTTTCGAACGCGATACGCGTTCAGTTCGCGTCCTTCATTGCTGACAACCGCGACTTTCAGCCCATACCGAACTTGGAGCCGAGCGACTAGGTCGATCATCTCGGGGTACGGCGTCGACTGCGCGAACATGAACCGACGAAACTGGGCGCGGGTGAATGGCCGCTTCTTATGGAAGACTGTAAGGTTCAGGTATTCGTCGAGCGTGAAGGATCCCCTCTGGTAGGTGTTCCAGGTCAGTTGGTGGCGATCCTCGATTTCCGACGCCTCCAGCTTGAAGTGCGCCACCGCCCGTTTGCGCGCATGGCGATTCCAGCCGTCACTAAGCAAGACGCCACCAATATCGATAAACAGGCAGGTCACCGGAGGGTGCGTGCGCGTTTGCCTCTCCTTTGGCGATCGGATCATCGCTGCCACAGGATCTGGGCATTTTCGAGGGGAACAGCCACGCCCTCGCGGCGCGGTATTAAGCGCGCCGTATAGTCGGTCGCCGGGCGACTGAAAGATATTGTCGTGCTGCAGACATAGCTGCCTGCCGTACGGCCTTCCTGACGAACACACTTCATCTCCTGCCGCGTGGGCTCACGCCCCTCAATCCCGTTGGCGAAAAGCTCGACGCGAACGGCCGTGGGATCGAGGTCCTGAAGGCAGACATGAACCTCGAATGTGAGTTCATCGCCATGTTCTTCAACCGACATTCGGTCGAAGCGCAGCGTGCTCCACTTCTGTTCTAGATCGTGCTGCCAATCGACGACTTGCTTTCCGACCGTCCCCCTATTCCCGGCGCGCGAACGATAGGCAGCGGCGGCTGGAAGGTAGTGCTCCTCAGTGTATTCGCGCACCGACCGGTTGGCAGAGAAGCGCGGCGTCAACCGCGCCATGCTCTCGCGCATGCGTCCGATCCACGCGCTGGGAATGCCGTTGCCGACTCGGGCATAGAACTGCGGAATGACCTCGCGCTCGAGCAGGTCATAGAGGGCTTCAGCTTCGATCGCGTCTATGGCGGGATCGTCGCCGTGTTCAAGGCCGTCCCCCAATGCCCACCCCACCTCGGGTGCATATGCCTCCGCCCACCAGCCGTCCAATTCCGATAGATTGATGCCGCCGTTGACGAGCACCTTCATCCCGCTCGTCCCGCACGCCTCCCATGGCCGCCGCGGCGTGTTGAGCCAGACATCCACCCCTTGCACCAAATGTTCGGTCAGCATCATGTCGTAGTCGCTGAGGAAGATTGCGTGTGGGCGGACATCAGACCGCCGGATGAAATGCATCCATTCCTGAATAAGAGCCCGGCCCGCCTGGTCTGCGGGATGCGCTTTCCCGGCGATAATAAGCTGCACCGGCCGCCGCGTATCCGCCAAGAGGCGCAGCAATCGCGCCGGATCGCGCAGCAGTAGGTTCGGTCTTTTGTAGGTCGCAAATCGACGGGCAAATCCCAACGTCAACGTGCTGGGATCGAAGAGCTGCTTTGCGTCATCAACCGCCTCGGGCGGCGCACCTGACGCGGCAAGCTGTTTGGACAATCGATCGCGAGCGTAGGCAACAAGCGCCGTTCTGGCGGCGTTGCGGAACTGCCACAGCCGTGCGTCGGAGACAGCACGAATATCCTGCTCCAGAGTTTCCATCGATCCCAGCCAGCGATCCTTGCCGCAAGCCTCGGTCCAAAGATCGTCAGCTGCTGCCGAGTCCCATGCCGGCGTATGGACACCGTTGGTTACGTGTCCGATCGGAACATCGTCCGCCGGCCAGCGTGCAAAGAGCGGCTCGAACAGTTTCCGGCTCACCTTCCCGTGCAGACGGCTCACGCCATTGACCGCACCGCTCCCACGGATCGCCAGATAAGCCATGTTGAAGTCTTCCCCGGGGTCGTTCGGATTGCCGCGACCCAAAGCCAGAAGATCATCGAGCGCTATGCCCAGTTCCTGCTGGGCATATCCGCCCAGGCATTGTTCGATCAGGGCCGGGGTGAAGCGATCAAAACCGGCCGCCACCGCGGTATGCGTGGTGAAGAGGTTACCTGCCCGGGTGACGGCCAGCGCCACTTCGAAGGGCTGCCGGCTCGCTTGCATGAAACTGCGCGCGCGTTCGAGCACGGCGAGCGCCGCATGGCCTTCATTGAGGTGGCAGACATCCGGTTTGATACCGAGCGCGGTGAGCACTCGCCATCCGCCGATGCCAAGCACCAATTCCTGCATGAGACGCAGGTATGGGCCGCCACCATAAAGCTCGCTGGTGATCCCGCGATATGGTGGAAAGTTCGCGACGTCATTGCTGTCCAGAAGGTAGAGCTTCACCCTGCCAACCTGAACCTGCCAGACGCGAAGCCAGATCGGGTAACCGGGCAGATCGAGATGGAGCCGCAACCACTCCCCATCCGTTTGGCGCAGCGGCGTGATCGGCAGCTGTCCCGGATCGTTGTACGGATACAGGGCCTGCTGCGCCCCATCCCTGTCGATCACCTGGCGAAAATAGCCTTGCTGATAGAGCAACCCTACACCGACGACCGGAACGCCCAGATCGCTGGCGGCCTTGAGCTGATCGCCGGCCACATTGCCCAGGCCACCCGAGTAGATGGGCAAAGCCTCGCTCAGCATGAATTCCATGCTGAAATAGGCGACGCAGTTCAGCGGAGATTGCGGATGAGCCTTCTGAAACCACGCCGGCGCCTCCACGGCATTCCGTCTGGCTTGTACCAGTTCGTCGGTGCTCTTGCGAAAAGCGAGGTCGGCCAAAACACGCTGAAGCCTGTCTCGTGAAACCGTCTGCAGAACAACCCAAGGATTGTGGGTGAGCTCCCACAACACGGGATCAAGCGCACGCCACACCTGATCGGTGGCATGATTCCACGATGAGCGCATATCAAGGGCAAGCTCCGACAGCATCTCGAAGCCGTCTATGTCCGCTGACTGAGGATGGCCCCCGGCGTTGCTAGCACCGACTTTTCCATTCATGGCAGATCGTCCGGATTAGCCGTGCCTTCGCTCGGCGGCCGCTGCGCCCCGCCCGCGAGCGCGACATCGACGATGGCCTGAGCGTCGGCGAGGATACGGCGCAGATGATCCGCCCCGCGAAAGCTCTCCGCGTAGATCTTATAAATGTCTTCGGTACCTGACGGACGCGCCGCAAACCATCCGCTTGCCGCGCTCACTTTCAGGCCGCCGATCGGCGCATCGTTGCCCGGCGCCTTGGTCAGGATGCTCTGGATCGTCTCATCGGCAAGCTCCGCAGACGTAACTTGTCGCGGAGACAGCTGCGCTAGTGCCCGCTTTTGCTCCGCGGTGGCGGGCGCCTCAACGCGGTCGTAAACAGGTTCGCCAAACTCGCGCGTAAGATCGCGGTATATTTCACCGGGATCGCGGCCCATGCGGGCGGTGATCTCCGCCGATAGCAAAGCTGGGACGATGCCGTCTTTGTCCGTCGTCCATACGCTGCCGTCCTTGCGGACGAAAGACGCCCCTGCGCTCTCTTCACCCCCAAAGGCCAGCGAGCCGTCGAACAAGCCGTCCACAAACCACTTGAAGCCTACTGGCACCTCATAGAGTGCGCGACCGAGCTTGGCCGCGACGCGATCGATCATCTGGCTGCTGACGACCGTCTTGCCAATCGCTGCACGCTCGTTCCAGTTCGGCCGATGCTGAAAGAGATAGAAGATCGCAACCGAAAGATAATGGTTGGGCGGCAACAGTCCTGCGCTCTTGGTGACGATCCCGTGCCGATCATGATCGGTGTCACAGGCGAAGGCGATGTCGAAGCGATCCTTGAGGCCGATCAAGCTTTGCATCGCATAGGATGAAGATGGATCCATACGAATCTGGCCGTCCCAATCGACGGTCATGAACCGAAACGTCGGATCGACGTCTTTGTTTACGACTGTAAGATCCAACCCATACCGTTCGGCAATCCTTCCCCAATAGTGGACTCCGGCACCGCCGAGCGGATCCACGCCCATGCGGATATTCGCATCGCGGATCGCCTCCATATCGAGCACGTTTCCAAGGTCCCCGACATAAGCGGTGACAAAGTCATGTCGGTGCGTGGTGGCGGCGCGGCGAGCCTTTGCGAGGGAAATTCTCCTGACGCCTCGAAGTCCGTCCTCCAAGAACGCATTTGCCGACGCTTCTATCCATCGTGTGACGTCATCATCCGCGGGCCCGCCATTGGAGGGATTGTACTTGAAGCCGCCATTGTCGGGTGGATTGTGCGAAGGCGTAATGACGACGCCGTCCGCTGGCCCGGCACTGCGACCGCGGTTGTACGTGAGTATCGCGTGAGAAATCACCGGCGTGGGAGTGTACTCGTCATGCTCCGCGAGCATGACTTCCACGTCGTTTGCGGCCAACACCTCGAGCGCGGTGGCACAAGCCGGCGCGGAGAGCGCATGGGTGTCAATGCCAAGGTACAGCGGGCCGTTTATGCCTCGCCGCTTGCGGTAGTCGCAAATGGCCTGACTGATCGCCAGAATATGCCATTCATTGAAACTGCACTCGAATGGGGAGCCGCGATGCCCAGAGGTCCCGAAAGCGACGCGCTGGGCCGGCACAGTCGGATCCGGGCGCTGTTCGGCATAGGCAATAAGCAGCCTCGCCACATCGACCAGCAGCGACGTTGGTGCCGGCTTGCCGGCGAGTGGACTGATCCTAGGGGTCATCTTGGCGTTACCGGGACCCAACAATCAACAAACCGCGGACCACAAGATGCCCCGAACTCCGAACCGTGATGCCCGGAAAGGGGTAGGCGCTGGGTCAGAGTCATAGCCCGCTGTGCATGGTGGCCGGCCTCGCCAACCGCAATAACAGTGGCAACATGTTCTTGCGAACGTCTGGCCGCAGAATTAAATCTTCGTAAGATTGGCGTAGTTTCCGCCAGTGTCGGCGCGCCAATCGTGTCGCGGCCATTCTCGAAGAGTTGGCTTTGGAAGTGGTTACACGAGCTGGATCTTCGTGCCGGAAGCTCGGCGAAGAGCGTGGCCAAACGTCATCGATGAACAGTGCCGAACCCCACCGACCGTTCGGCAAGCTCAGTTGATTTCACAAGCTCGCCAATTTTGCCCCACATCAACGGTGACGGCCATGGGGCCAAGCTTTGGGGGCGTGTGATCGACTGTGGAGGTTCAAAATGTCTGGCAGGCATTCAAATCAGCAAGCAAGGCACAACGGCGTTTCGAATGGCGAACCGACCCTTGGGCCCTCGGACCGGGCGATAAGACGGCGCGCTCACCAGCTTTGGGAAATTGACGGCCGGCCTGACGGGCACGACATCGACTTCTGGATTGAGGCTGTACGCCAGCTTGAGGAGGAAACACCCGGGCCGGTCCCAAAGTAGCATTCCACCCCACCCAAGGGGCGGCCAGTGGGTGTCGCAAGCTGAGTGCCAGGGGCCGCTCATTCCGCGGCGGCCGGCCGAGGGAGGGGATGTCAACGCTGACCGGAGATCATCGTCGCCGAGATCGGCGAGCACCGCCACATCAGTAGAACGGAGTTCCGGCGATATCACGCCGCTGGTAACAGCGGCGGAGATCCGGGCTACCTTCGACCGGCGTTTTCCCGCCAAGTTCATCCTACGGGTGTCGCAATAGCCAAAGACGGGCGATCTACCTCTCGTGCGATATCGAGAACGCGGATCTGCCGGCTGGCTCCTCATTGGCCGGGGTCTCCTTGGTTGGATGTGCGGTCGCTAGGACCGCTTATGGGGCAAGCGGACATCCATCGAAATGACCGTTTCCACCCGGGTCGCCACGAACGCAGTGCTGCGACATTCTGTCTTTCTTTTGCATTGCCACGGAACTGCCGCGATCGGAACGCGACCTAACGACAGCGGGCGACGCTCATCCGAAGGAGAGATCCTATGAAACGGATTGTGCGTGTTGCAGGTCTTGCCGGCGCCATGGCAATCGCTATTCCAGCAAGCTTCGCCTTTGCCCAGGGTAGCTTGGCCGTCGGCACGGTTGCCAAGTTCAGTCTCAGCGAATGCACCTACGTACTGCGTAGCGGCGATGTGTTTGTCGACACCGATCCGGAGACCGGCGAATGCTTCCCGGTAGCCATCGGAGACCAGGTCGCGATCAACTATCACCGCGACGCCGGCCTCAACGAGGTCGATGGCATCCAGCGTTACGAGGATGAATACACGCTCGGCAAGGTGGAAGCGATCACCTCCGACGTGCTGACGCTGAACTCGGGCGCAGAGTTCGACCTGACCCAGCTGGCGACGCGGCCGAGCGTTGGCGAAGGCGACTATGTCCGGATCGAGTTCGTTGTCACGAATGCCGACAAGAACGTCGCCACTTCCGTAACCAACGTTGATCTGGGCGTCGTCAACCAACTCCAACAGCAGCATTGAGACCTTGGCCTTCTCCGCGGGCGAGCGATCGCCCGCGGAGTCCGATACGCCCCCTGTCTTCAGAAGCTAGGTGTGTTGTAGGAGCGGCGAGTTGGCGGACGCAGCTGGTCGGACTTATGCCAGTCATTTTGCGGAACGTTGTGCTGAGGGCGCTGGTATCGTTGAACCCGAGGGCCACAGCGATCGCCGATATCGACAGCGACGGCGACTGCAACAGCTCCTTCGCCCGCTCGATACGCCGCAACACATGATAGCGGGGCGGCGGCAGCCCGAACGACTGCTTAAAGGCACGGGCGAAGTGATATGGGCTCAGTCAAGCCAGCCGACCGCGGTCCGCAAGAGCAATCTTCAGCCCCGACCGCACTACACTCTGTCGGGGGGACTGCACGCCGGAGCACGAGGTCCATTCCATGCCTAACTACCGCAAGTCTGGCGTCAGCATCGTTCGCATTCTGTTTGGCGTCGTCTGGGCCATCGACGCCTATTTCAAATGGCAGCCCTCCTTCTTGTCAGATTTCACCGGCTATCTTGCCGACGCCCTGGCCGGACAGCCTGGCCCGGTGCAAAACTGGCTAAGTTTCTGGATCGACATCGTTAAAGTTGACCCATCCTTTTTTGCCCATGTCGTCGCCCTAGGCGAGACCGGGTTGGCGGCCCTTCTCATCCTCGGCGCCTTCAGCGACGTCGCCTATGCCGGCGGTATACTCCTGAGCCTGGTTATCTGGTCGACTGCCGAGGGATTTGGTGGGCCCTATGTGCCTGGCTCGACCGACATCGGCACCGCCATCATATACGTCTTCGTTTTCGTGCTGCTGTTCCTGACTCGTGCGGGAATGACTTGGGGTGTTGACGGCGTGTTGTCACCGCGGCTCGGGCGCCTCGACTTCCTCGCGTCCGGGCATCGCCGAGCGCGTCGCGCGAAATGAGGACAGGACCGAACGATTGGATCCAAACACAAAGCATCGGAGGCAGGACATGACGACCACAGCGAAAATCGAGGCCGGTGCAACGCAGCAACGAGGCGCTGAGCCACAAGCTGCTATCGACGAGCTCTGCATCAATACCATCCGCACCCTGGCGATCGATGCGGTCCAACGGGCGCAATCGGGTCATCCCGGTGCGCCGATGGGCCTGGCGCCGGTCATGTACACCTTATGGCAGCGCTTCCTCCGCTACGATCCCGACGACCCGGCCTGGCCGAACCGTGATCGCTTTGTCCTTTCCAACGGTCACGCTTCAATGCTGCTCTACGCCACGTTGCACCTGGCCGGGGTCAAAGACTTCGTCAGGGACAGCCCAGCTGTTTCGCTCGAAGACATCAAGGCCTTCCGCCAGCTCGGCAGCAAATGCCCGGGGCACCCGGAACACCGCGTGACGGCGGGCGTCGAAACCACGACCGGTCCGCTGGGCCAAGGCTGTGCCGCCAGCGTCGGAATGGCAATCGCCTCGCATTGGCTGGCGCGCCATTACAATCGTCCCGACTTCACCCTTTTCGACCACGATGTGTATGTGCTGTGTGGCGACGGCGACATGATGGAAGGCGTTTCCAGCGAAGCCGCTTCGCTGGCAGGACACCTCAAGCTCGGCAATCTGTGCTGGGTCTATGACAACAACGGGATAACGATTGAAGGACACACCAGCCTTGCGTTCAGCGAGGATTTGGGCGCGCGGTTCGCCGCCTATGGCTGGCGGGTCCGGCGGGTTTTCGACGCCAACAATATCGACGAGATCGCGGCGGCGCTGGCGGACTTCGGTGACGAGGCCGACGCACCGACCCTGCTGATCGTCGACAGCCATATCGGTTACGGAGCACCCCACAAGCAGGACACCAGCGCCGCCCATGGCGAGCCGCTTGGCGCTGAGGAGGCTCGCCTCGCCAAGCGCAGCTATGGCTGGCCGGAAGACGCTCAGTTTCTCGTCCCCGCGGGCGTGCCCGAGCGTTTCGCCGCTAAGAGCGGCCGCCGGGGGCGCGAGCTCCACGCGGCGTGGACAGAACGCCTGGCGGCGTATCGGCTGCGCTATCCGGATCTTGCCCGGCAGCTCGATATCATGGCGTTCGCGGAGCTGCCGGCCGGATGGGACCAAAGCCTGCCTGCCTTCCCCGCCGACCCCAAGGGCATTGCCACCCGCGAGGCCTCCGGCACGGTGCTCAATGCGATCGCGGCGCATTATCCCTGGCTGATCGGCGGTTCGGCCGACCTGGCACCATCGACCAAGACGCGGCTCCATCGCGACGATGACGGCGATCTTGAAGACAACAATCCGGGAGGGCGCAATCTCCATTTCGGCATCCGCGAACACGCCATGGGCGGGGTGCTCAACGGCTTGGCGCTGTCGCGGCTACGGCCCTTCGGCTCAACCTTTCTCGTGTTCTGCGACTACATGAAGCCGGCCATTCGGCTGAGCGCCCTGATGCAACTGCCAACTCTCTACATCTTCACGCACAACTCCGTCGGTCTCGGCGAAGACGGACCGACGCACCAGCCTGTTGAGCAGCTCGTGGCCCTGCGCAGCATTCCCGGCCTAGTCACGCTGCGCCCGGCCGACGCCAATGAGGTTGTCGAGGCCTGGCGCACAATGGTCACCATCAAAGACCGCCCGGCCTGCCTCGTTCTGAGCCGCCAGGCTCTGCCGACGCTTGATCGCTCGCGCTACGCTTCGGCCGCCGGACTTTCCCGCGGCGCCTACATCCTCGCCGACCCAGAAGATCAGCAACCGGAAGTGATTCTGATCGGCACCGGCAGCGAGGTCGCGATCTGCGTTGCCGCGCATGAAAGCCTGGCGCGAGAGGGCATCCCGTCGCGTGTCGTGTCCATGCCGTCATGGGAGTTGTTCGAGCAGCAGGACGCGGCCTATCGCAACTCCATCTTGCTGCCGGCAAGCACGGCCCGCGTCTCAGTGGAGGCAGGCTCGGTGATCGGCTGGGACCGATATGTCGGCACCTCCGGTGCGAAGATCGGAATGCGCAGCTTCGGCGCTTCGGCGCCAGCGGCCGATCTCGCCGTGGAGTTTGGGTTCACGCCCGCGGCGATCGTGTCTGCGGCGAAAGCTCAGATCGACGGCATGCACGCCCCACAAACCGAACGACGTTCCTGACAAACCGACGTGGAGCTTTGCAATGCAAATCGGCATCATTGGCTTGGGGCGAATGGGAGCGAATATCGCGCGCAGGCTGATGCGCGCGGGCCACAGTTGTGTCGTGTACGACGTGAAGGCCGACGCTGTTGCCGACCTCGCGGAGGAAGGCGCAATCGGCGTTGCTTCACTTACAGGAATGGTCTCCGGGCTGACGCCGCCACGTGCCATCTGGATGATGCTGCCGGCGGCGATCGTCGACGATACGATCGCGGACTTGGTTGAGAAGCTACAGCCAGGTGACACGCTGATCGACGGCGGCAATTCCTACTATCGCGATGACATCGCCCGTGGAAACGGGCTCTCGCTCCAAGGAATCCATTACGTCGATGTCGGCACCAGCGGCGGCGTCTGGGGGCTGGAGCGCGGATATTGTCAGATGATCGGCGGAGATGCGGAGGTCGTGCGCAGGCTCGATCCGATCTTCGCTGCCCTTGCGCCTTCAATGGAGTCGGCGCCACGTACGCCAGCGCGCGCCGAACACCCGGAGACGACTGCCGAACATGGCTATCTGCACTGCGGACCGCACGGCGCGGGCCATTTCGTCAAGATGGTCCATAATGGCATCGAATACGGGGTCATGGCGGCCCTCGCGGAGGGCTTCAACATTCTGCACGGTGCTGACATCGGGCTGCAAAGTAAGTCAGCTGATGCCGAGACGGCGCCCGTGCGAAACGCGGCGACCTATCGCTACACGTTCGATGTCGCCGAAATTGCCGAGGTCTGGCGGCGCGGCAGTGTCATCGCGTCCTGGCTCCTGGACCTGAGCGCGGAAGCTCTGTTCGACGATTCGGAACTGTCGGAATTCCACGGTCGCGTTTCAGATTCCGGCGAAGGACGCTGGACCGTCAAAGCCGCCATCGACGAAGGTATTCCAGCGCCGGTTCTCAGCGTTGCCCTGTTCGAGCGTTTCACGTCGCGCGGCAATGGCGACTTCGCCGACAAACTCCTCTCGGCGATGCGACATCAATTTGGCGGGCACACCGAGAAACAACCGGCCAAAAAACCGGCGGGCAGCTGAGAGGAGCGAGACCCATGTCCACTGCGCAGCGATCCGACGCCCTGGTTCTCTTCGGCGCCAGCGGCGACCTCGCCCACCGGAAGATCTTCCCGTCGCTCTACGCCATGAGCGAGCGCGGCGGTCTCAACGTACCTATCATTGGCGTCGCCAAGGCCGACTGGGGATTGGATGATTTCAAGACGTATGTGCGGGACGCCATGAAGAATGTCGAAGGCGCCGAGGAAAATACCGTCGCCCGGATCGTCGACCGCCTTCGCTATGTCGACGGCGACTATCGCGAAATCGATACGTTTAAGAATTTGGCGAAAGAACTCGGCGGGGCAAAGCGACCACTCTACTATCTCGCCATTCCACCGAGCATGTTCTCCATCGTCATCCAGAGTCTGGGCTCTTCCGGGGGCGCCAAGGGAGCGCGCGTCATAGTCGAAAAGCCGTTCGGGCGCGACTTGGCCTCCGCCCGCAAGTTGAACCAGGCCGCTCGCGCTGTATTCCCAGACGACTCCATCTTTCGTATCGACCACTTTCTTGGAAGGGAGGCTATCATGAATATCCTCTATTTCCGCTTCGCAAATTCCTTCTTGGAGCCCATCTGGAACCGCAACTACGTCTCTAGTGTTCAGGTGACATTGTCGGAACAGTTCGGCGTGGACCACCGCGGCGCGTTTTACGAGACAGCGGGTTGTCTGCGCGACGTGATCCAGAACCATCTGTTTCAGATTGTCGCCCTGCTCGCCATGGAGCCGCCGGCCGGCCGGAACTTTGGCGCCGTCCACACCGAAAAAGCCAAGGTCTTCACCGCCATGCGCGAGATCGATCCGAACGACGTGGTCCGCGGCCAATATGCCGGGTACCGGAAGGAGCCGGGCGTGGCAAGGGACTCCGACGTCGAGACGTTTTGCGCGCTGCGGCTGTTCATCGACTCGTGGCGATGGCAGGGCGTGCCCTGGTACCTGCGTTCGGGCAAATGCTTGCCCCAAACGGCGACCGAGGTACTTGTGCAATTCAGGCCGCCGCCACAGACGCTTTTCGAAGACTCAGCGCCGACGGCCGGCCGACCAAACTACTTGCGCTTCCGAATCTCTCCGAGCTCTGCCATCGCGCTCGCCGCTCGCGTGAAACGTGGCGGGAAGGAGTTCATTGGCGACCAAAGAGAACTGTATCTGATCGAAGAACAGCCCGGCGAGAAGTCGCCGTACGACCGACTCCTCGGCGATGCTATGGCGGGCGACGGCGCGCTGTTTACCCGCGAGGACGCGATTGAAGCTGCCTGGGCGGTCGTCGACCCGGTCCTCAAAACGCATAAGGCAGTGCGCCCTTATCGCCGCCACAGTTGGGGGCCGAAAGAAGCCAACGCGCTCATAGCCGGTGACTGGGGCTGGCACACCCCACGGCCCTGAGGGATAGGCCGGTCGACGAGCGAGCCGTTTCATGGGCGGTTGACCTGGCTCGTTATGCGGCGCCGCGTCGCTGTGCGACCGGGAGATGATTGCCGCTGGGTGCAAAGTTGGCCAAGGCGACTTCTTCAGCAAGCCGGTGTCGGCAGCTCGCGCTGGAGCAGCGCTCCAGAAGACCTTCGTTTCTCGCCAGACTGGCAGACTATCGAGGAAATCTCTCAGGGCAACGGCGGGAGCGTCAAATAACTCGCTGCGAGCTACAACAGCCAATTGCTCGATGAAGATTCGGGGCTTGGAATCCCTTAATTGGGCTTCGTGGCGGAACGGCCTCAGGCTCTCAAATTCACACTAAGCAGTGGGCGCTACATGGATGAGTTTATGCAGGCTGCCATCGACGAAGCCGTGCGGGGAGAGGCCAAGGGGGGCATCCCTATCGGCTCAGTTCTCGTTCATGACGGCAGGATCATCGGCCGGGGTCGCAACCGCCGCGTTCAGAGTGGAAGCCCAATTCTCCACGCCGAAATGGACGCGCTGCAAAACGCGGGCCGGCAGCCGGCTTCGGTCTATCGGCACGCCACGCTCTATACGACGCTGTCACCCTGCGTGATGTGCTCAGGCGCCGTCCTGCTCTATGGCATTCCGCACGTTGTTATCGGCGAGAACCGGACGTTCCTGTGTCCGTGCCCCTAAAACTGGGCCATTATGTTGCTACCGATGAGAGGAGCGAACGATGGCCCGGAAGCGGCATTCAGATGAGGATATCCTGAAGCTTTTACGCGAGATCGAGGTGCATCTGGCGTCGGGCAGCGATGTTGGAACCGCTTGCCGCACGGCCGGGATCAGCGACGCGACCTACTACACTTGGCGCAAGAAGTTTGGCGGCATGGGCCGCTCGCAGTTGTCTGAGCTCAAGACACTGTCGAAGGAGAACCAGCGCCTGAAGAAGATCGTGGCCGACCTCGAGCTGGACAAGCTCATCTTGAAGGAGAGCCTCGATTTTTTAAAACCCATGGCCTGACGACGGAGCAATTGCGCAAGGCAGTCGTGCATGCGCGCCAGAAGCTCGGCACATCCGAGCGGCTCACGTGTCAGGTCACCGGCCTGGCGCGCTCAACGCTGCAATACCAGCCTGCACCCAAGGATGATGACGCGCTTCGCCTGGCCCTGATCCGCCTTGCCAAACAGTATGGTCGGTATGGCTACCGCAAGGTCTGCGAACTGCTCTGCGTCGAAGGCTGGCGGTTGAACCACAAGAAGGTCGAGCGTCTATGGCGCGAAGAAGGCTTGCAGCTGCCGCACCGGCACAAAAAGCGCAGGCGGCTCTACCATCACGACGCATCCGTGATCCGGCTTCGGCCGAGATACACGAACCACATCTGGTCTGTCGATTTCGTTCACGACAAGCTCAGCAACAGCCGGAGCTACAAGATGCTGACGGTTCTCGATGAGTACACGCGCGAGGCCTTGAGCGTGACGGTTGCCCAAAGCATGGGATCATCGGATGTGCTCGAAGCACTCTATGCTTCTCCTGAAACGGGGCCGGCCGACATATCTGCGATCGGACAACGGCCCCGAGTTCGTGGCCGACCCCCTTCAGACATGGTTGAGGAGGGTCGGTATCCAACCCATCCGGATCTATCCGGGATCACCATGGGAGAACGGATACAATGAACGGTTCAACGGCACACTGCGCCGAGAGGTGCTCAACGCCGAATGGTTCGCGACAATACGACAGGCCCAGATCGTCATCGACCAATGGCTAAAGCAGTACAATCACATCCGACCCCATCAGGCACTCAACATGCGAGCACCTGTCCCGGAAACAGTCTAGAGATCCGATCAAAATGTGGCCCAAACCAAGGGGGCTTTACAGACCAAATTCGGGGTCGCCAAGGTGATCCTAGGTCGTGGCAGCTACTAGAATCGGCTACATTCTCCGAATCATTATTGAGGGAGGCAGGATATGCCCGCATCACCCGTGCGTCGTCGCAACCCGCTGCTGCCGTGGTGGATCGGATTCGCGATCATCTTGGCCGCAGTCGTCTATGTCGGCTACCTCTTCACGACGATTGATTGCGCAATCGCCCCGGCATTGACGTTCATCGTGCTCGGCGTCGTTCCCATTGTCTATCTAGTGCTCATGTACACGACTTTCAGGAGCGAGGCGGAGACCGAGGACGAGCTGAGCCGGCGCGATCGCCCGTACGACCCTCGGTAATTGGTTCGCCCTCCGCTCGACGTACTTGGTGTTGCGTTTCGTTGAAATGGGCCCGCCTGACCTCAGGCCGACGCAGGATCGGACCGAGTTGGGCCACACCTGCCGGCCGCGCCGTCGCCAAGCAGATGAGGCATCCTCGGTGACATAGATGACCTAGGGTGGGTTTGGTTCGCGGAGCCTTGGCCGTCGGGATTAGCGAGAGAAACGGTCGCCATCCGAGGAGGAAGCTGAACGGCACCGAGTTCTGGTAAGCGGCACCGTCGCAATGCTCTTGCACTCAGCCCAGACCACGGGGGGTTGCGAAACGCGTCTTTCCGAAGATGTCGCTCATCCACTCACCCTCGCGCGTTTCCAGGCGGGTAAACGCACTCCGGCCCGCCAGAAGGCGCGTCACGACCACGGGACGACCCTTAGGCGTGCATCGAAGGCTCCGCCAAAGCTGAAGTCTGCTTTATGCCCTAGTTTTGCGAACCGATTTGACCTTTGGTTTGATCATAGCCGTAGAGGCAGTTTCCGGATGGTCGTTGGCGCCTGCAAATTCACCTTCCGCAGCCTGCCAATGCTCCAATGCTCGACCTTCTGGGCGGCCTTCTCGTTCCCAAATCTCGTACGCTCGTTTGGCTATTGCATCTTTCGGCGCGTCACTCATCTTCATTCAATACCTCTTAGCCGACGGGCTTGCGGTCCGGATCGGCGCGTCTTCACGGTAGCTTCGCCCACTTATATGTCGATCCACCTTCGCGCTTGCTACAAAGAGATCGTCAAAAACTTGGCCGGCATTGACCGAAATCAACGGGCGCGAAGTTTTTTGGTTACGCGCTAGCGGCAGCGAAATTCAGGGACGGTCGAACGCCGCAGCTTCTCGCATGAGTGAAATCACCTCGTCATCGGTGGTCTGTGCGAAGTCGTCGTAGTAAACGCCAACCGCCCCGAAACGCCGAGGCGCGAAGAGGCAGACAACGTCGTCGGCCTCCTTCGACAGCATATCGAGCGCCTCGGCAGGAGCCACGGGGATGGCAGCAACAGTGCGCAGCGGATGCTGTCGCCGGATCGCGCGAAGGACGGCCAAGATTGTGCCCCCCGTTGCCACGCCATCATCGACGACCATGACGGTTCGGCCGCTCAACGGCTGAGGTTTCACCCGATAGAGGCGACGCCGGCGATCTATCTCGGCCAGTTGTCGCTCCGCCTCCGCTTCGACGTATGAAGCCGCAGGCCGAACGGCTCTCATTACCTCGTTGTTCAGCACTACTTCGGGGCGCATGCCGTCAACGACGGCGCCAATACCAAGCTCAGGATAACCGGGGGCCCCGAGTTTGCGCACAAAAGCGATGTCGAGCGGTGCGTTGAGAGCTTTGGCGACTTCAAAGGCGACTGGCACTCCGCCTCGCGGCAGGGCAACGACGACTGGTTCTTGGGACGCATAATGCAACAGCGCCCCCGCCAGCTTCCGGCCGGCATCGCGGCGGTCGGAGAAACGCATTTCTTCGGGGTCCGGCAGGGCAGCGACGTGTCCGAGGTGCGATAGAAACCATCGCTGGGCGTGCTCGGTGGCGGCCTCGAGGGCACCGGGCTCCTCGAACAGATGGCCGGCGCCAGGCACGATCACGATTTCGGTCGGGCAGCGCATTCGCGCTGCAGCCTCGCGGTTGAGCGCAATCACCTGCGTGTCGGCGCCGCCGATGATCAGCAGCGTCGGCGCTTGCACTTCCGTGAGAGCGTCACCGGCAAGGTCGGGACGGCCGCCACGCGAGACGACGGCACGAATTGCGGGATCGGCGGCCGCAGCCACCAGCGCCGCCCCGCCGCCGGTGCTGGCGCCAAAATAGCCGATCGGCAAATCGGCAAGTCCGGGTTGGCGCCGCGCCCATTCGGCAGCGGTCGCAAGCCGCGATGCCAGGAGACGGATGTCGAAAACGTTACGGCGATCAGCCTCTTCTTCAGGCCGCAACAAGTCGAGGAGGAGGGTGGCGAGGCCGGTTTCGTGGAGAGCCACGGCGACTTCATTGTTGCGCGGGCTCAATCGTCCGCTGCCGCTGCCATGAGCGAAGATCACCAAGCCCCGAGCACCGACCGGCAGCCGCAGGAGCGCCCTGAGCCCTTGTGGCTCAATGACGACCTCCCGTGGGGCTGCCGAAATCGTGGGGCATGGCGGTCATAGGCCGAATGGGTAAGTCTCGGGCATGCCCGAGACCGCTTCTGCCGGAAGAGGCGTCACTGCCTTGGTTTGTTCAAACCAGACATAGGCATCGAACTGATCGGGGAGCACTGCAGCGAAATAGTGACTGAGAAATTCGGTGTCCGGTCGGTAGACGACGCCGATTGCCCGCTCGAGGCGCGGGCTCGACAGCGCGTCGCGCAATTCAGCCTGGCCGTCGCGCCAATCGGTCAAGAAACGCGGGAGACCGGTCTCGCGGAAGAGGTATTCATAGCTGTCCGACCGAGCCGGCCGGACCGACTTGGTTTCCATCGGTGCGTCCCAGTCCGATGCGGCGGCAACCGTTCCGCGGTCGGTGCCGAAGCCGATCAATACCGCGTCCGTTCCGAAGGCGATGCGACTGAGTTCACCGATATTGAATTCGCCGGCCCAGCCCATCGCCGTCGCACAGGCGTTGCCGACGTGCGAGTTGTGTGCCCACACCACTGCTTTGGCGGCGGGGCCGCGATGCTGCAGGACCGCGCGAAGCGTATCGAACATGTGGCGGTCGCGTAGGTTCCAGGATTCCTTCGAGCCGCGAAACATGATGCGGTAATAGCGCTCCGCTGCGCGAACGATGCGCGCGTTCTGCGCCGCGTCGAAGAAGGCGTCGCCATCATTGCGCAGGTAGTCGAGACGACGATCCAGCAACGCGCGGAGTTGGGCTACTGCCTCGTCCTCACAGTCTTCACCACCCAACATCACAGAGCGGCCGTAGCCCGCGGGTTCGTTTTGCCATGGCGTGAGACAGGAATAGCGCTCCCGTGCGGCCTTCGCCGCATTCGGATCGACGCGGTCGAGATAGGCCAAGACCGCGGCAATCGAACTGTTTAGGCTGTAGACGTCGAGACCACGGAATTCGACCCGCTGATCGAGCGCCTGCTTCTCGTTGTGAGCGCGCAGCCAATCGACAAAATCGCGAACTTCGACATTGCGCCACATCCAAGTCGGGAAGCGGAGGAAGGCGGGTTCGGCGAAGATGTCGTGCTGGAGGTGCCGGGCATAGCGATCGATGCGGCGAGCATCCGGCCAGTCCGCTTCGACTGCAACGATGTTGAACCCGTGCCGCTCGATCAGACGGCGCGTTATCGCGGCACGAGCCCGGTAGAACTCAGATGTGCCGTGCGTAGCTTCGCCGAGAAGGACCACTTTCGCGCCACCGAAACGATCAAACGAGGCCCCAAATTCGTCCGCCCTTTCCGGCGCCGGCAAGGTCTCTGCTCTTCGCCCGATGAGGCGAACGGTTTCGCCAGTGGCGGCCGCGATGTCGCGTTCAATTAAGTCAGAATAGGCCATGAACGATCCCGATCAATGCCGACTGTTGGCGCCAACCACAAGACGAAACATCTAAACGGTGAGGCCGCCTCAGGCGTGGTCATCCCTTCCCTCGGCTTCGCCTTCGCTCTGAACGCTCAGATACATAGCGCGAATAACTATTTCTCGTCCGACACCACCGAAGAACTCTGGTAGCTTGTCCACGTACCGCCCTCGTCGCCGCTGATGTCAAATCCGTAGACGCAAATCATTTGAGACGAGGCGACTAGGTCGGGGTTGCTACTCGGCAGAACAAGAAATTCTCCGAACCGGCTGGGCGCTTCACACCATTGCCGTCACGGGAAATGCCTAGCAGCGCATCGATCCGGGCAAGCTCATCCGATGACGGCCCGGTCGCCCCGTCGAGCACAATCACGAGCCGTGAGGGCCATTTGCGCCCGTGCCCCGATCCCCGACATGTCGGGGATCGGCGGCAGATAAGTGGGCGCCAGCCAACGCGTCGACAGTACCGTTCCGCAGACATCCACCGGGGCGAAGGGCGGTGGCGGCGCGGCCGAAGCGGGTGCGGCGACAGAGAAATCGGTGGCTAGACCGAGCGCCGCGATCTTTGCAAGCGCGGCGACGCGGGAGCGCTTTCTTGCGAAGAGATCGGGGCGACGGGCGGAGCGTTTCATTATCTCGCGTAGGCCAGCAACACTCCGTCTCGGCGCACCGCCACGTGCATGCCCGCGGCCGGCGTCCACTCGATCCGAAGCTTCGTCCCCGGTGCCAACAAGGAGAGAATGTCCTGAGAGCACACGGCACCGTAGGCGGGGTAACCGACCCCGTTCGTATTGGTGGGCACTGTCGGGCGGAACGGATTGGCAAGACGAACGGACGTGGTTCGCACGCGCCCGCTGCTGGAGATGATCTGAATGTGGATCGTCGCGCTGTAGCCCGCACCACCATTGGCGCCGTTTGTAACAAGGAAGCTCAGGTTAAGGCAGGCGTCCCCCGCCGTTGTCGGCACCGCCGTCCAGGTCCATTCGGCATAGTCCCCGGAGCTCCTGAGCCAATTCCAGCCGGCGATGCTGGCGCCGTTGGACTGGTAATCGCGTGGCGCCCTCGTTGTGAGGGACTGTGCATTCGCTCCAGTTGCGACGCCGACAGCGGTTAGAGCGATGACAAGCGCAAACGCGCGCGCCAGAATGCCTGCCGTCCTGCTCATTGGTGTTCTCCTAACCCGATCCAACGGAGTTCTTAGCCGACGGATCGCTCCCTCGTTTTGATCACGATCAACGCGACAAGGCGCGGGCGACCTTGAGCAAGCGACCGACTAAGCTTCACGCTGATCTCGCCACGGAGGAAGCTGTCAAGTCAGTGCCCTGGTTGACTGAGAGGAAGATCACCGCTTTTACTTCGAAGGCCGGCCCGAGGGGGCCTCGGGAAATCTTTCCGGCAACAGGGAGGCGGGCAGTTAGTTGGACTGCAGGCCGACGTATCGCACGCCCCAAAAAAGTGCCCCGCGAGAAGCCGATCGGTGTTTTGCCTGATCGGCTTCTTTGCGTTTGACGGTGGAGCTCGGACGCCATCCGATACGGTTGGAGCTGTTGCGCCCCGTGCTCTGGTTCTTGCGTTCCGGCAAATACTTGCCCGAAACGGCGACCGAGGTGCTTGTGCAACTCAAGCCGCCGCCACCCGGCGGCCCTGCTCGGCATCATTCTATCGGGAATGTTCCGCGGTTCGTTTTGGCGCGCTCCCGCCGAACGACCGCGTCGGGGCCACCGCATAACGGCAACGGTTTGAGATGAATCAAGGAAGCGAGGGCCGTTACAGATGATGGGTTTCCAGAGATCAAGATCAAAGCGAGGGAAGCGAGTAATGACTTCATCGTTGCGGCTGCCGCCGGCGACACGGTTTGTGCGTCTCGCTCGCTTGCTTCTGGTCGGGTCCTTGGCCGTCGCAATCGCGAGCGTCGCGTGTGTTAGAATTGCAGCTGCGGCACCGCACTACGCAGACAGCTTCGTCAGCAACGGCGATGAGATCGAAGGCTGGTATTGGCTGCGCGACGCCGACCTCAATCAGACGGCGGAGTATCTCTTCACCGACATTCCGCAGCAGGGCGACATCACCCTCCAGATCACCGCCCTCGCGACCGACCGCGCTTCGGGTGG
The DNA here is from genome assembly GCA_963732865.1 of uncultured Alphaproteobacteria bacterium. GTDB lineage: Bacteria > Pseudomonadota > Alphaproteobacteria > Rhizobiales > Kaistiaceae > JADLGL01. The sequence goes on from CAVTBC010000004.1 coordinate 572,749, forward strand.
ACCAGGCTTCGATGCGCGCTTCGAGCTGATCTACGGCTTCCCAGGTACGGGGCGTATGGGCGGCGTCTTCCAGGTCATGACGGTCGTCCTGCCCAATGTCTCGCCCGAGGGCGATCCGCTCGGCTACCTCACGCGCGACACCGTCACCCTCCCGCGTGAACTGGTCGATCAAGTGCTGCCGCAATCCGGAGCGCTCTATATCCGCGTCAAGCGTCTCGACGCGGCGGATCACCATGTCGCCTTCAACCGCGACAGCATCGTCATGACGGCGGCCGGGGAGGCAGCGACGACAGAGGCCCAGGGCGGGTTCGAGCTACCCGACACTACCTCGGCCGCGGATGCCGTCGCGATCCTACCGGGCGACTACACCGGCGCCCTCGATCTCACTGTTGACGATAGCGACGACTGGTATTCACTCGAGGTCGAGCGCGGCCAGATCATCCATCTGACGCTGACAATGCCGGGCAGCATGTCCGGATCGCTCCGGCTCATTACGCCGGCGGGGGCGACGCGGCGCGATGTATATGCCGGTTATGGCTCGCGTGCCGAGATCACCTATGCGGCAACCGAAACCGGGACGTGGTCGGTGCACATCGTCCGATCCCATGGGAACGGCACCTATCGGCTGAGCTACGAACTGATCGACCAGGACGACGCCGGCTATGGCACTGACGCCGGCCCTGCCGCCGACACTGCACTCCTGCTCGACGACGGTCCCTATAGCGGGCAGCTGCCCGTTGGCGACGACGCCGACTGGTACCGCATCTCACTCGAAGCCGGCGACATTCTCCACATCAACCTCGCAGCGCTCGATTCCCTGCGCGCCATCGTCGAGCTCCGCTCGCCGACCGGCGCGACCCGGCAAACCATTGATGCGCTGCCGGGAGAGGCCGAAGCCTTCGACTACGCCGCCGACATCCGCGGCGACTGGCTGATCCGCATCCGTCGCGTCTCCGGCTTCGGCCATTACACGCTGACGCTCGCGCGCGACCAGCAGAACGACGGCGGCGGCTACGGCGATGCCGGCGCCACGGCGGAAGAAGCTGTGGCGCTCGAGCCAGGCGACCAGTTCGGGCAACTGCTCCCGCGCGACGACCGCGATCGCTACACGATCAGCGCCGACCGCGGCGATATCATCGACTTCACCGCCAATTCGCTGACGGACACGCTGCGATTCGCGATGGGCATCCTGTCGCCAACGGGAGCGTCATTGGCCGGGGCCGCCGTGAACCCCTTTGACAACGTGGATCTGCGCTACGCTGCTACCTCCGACGGCGAATGGCTCCTCGATCTGCGTCGACTCGCCGGTGCCGGCCCATACGGCATCAACGCCGAAGTACACTCCCAGAACGACGGTGACGCCGGTTTCGATGCCGGCACGTGCACGACAGCGCCGGCGCCGCTCGCCATCCCGGTGACCAATGGCCAGCTGCTCGCGGGCGACACGGTCGATTGTTACGCCATCAGCCTCAACGCCAACCAGCACCTGTCGGCGACGCTCGCCACCGACGACAACCTAAGCGCCTATGTGACGCTGCGCTCCGGGAGTGCCGTCGTCGGTCCTGTCACGGGTGAGGACGGCATCCCGCGCATCGACTTCGTTCGCGATCACCCGAACGACGTGTTCCTCATCGTCAATCGCCGCAATGGCGATGGTCCCTATCGCCTCGACGTGACGCTGACGCCGCCGAACGCCGGGCCAGGTGTCGCGAGCGGCGGTGAGGCCGCAAGCGGAGCGGTTGCCTCGGGCGCCGCATCCGGCGCTCCGGGCAGCGGCGTCACGCCGTCGGGCGGCGAAGAGGGGGCGACCGCGCCACCGATCACGGTCGCCATCAGCGACGGTGGTCGCATCCTCAGCGCTTCGGCCCCGTTCGAGGGCGCCACCGGCCTCCGCGACCCGGATGGCGACGGCCTCGACCAGACTTGGGAGGACGCGGTCATGGAGGCCGCGATTCCGATGCTGGAGCTGGATGAGGAAGAGACCTGGCTCCGCCGCCAGCCCGGACACCACGTTGTCCAGTTCGTCCGCATCACGCCCTACACCGCCACCACTACGGGGCAGCAGTACATCCTGGTGAACATTGCGATCGCCTGGACTGCTGACTATGGCCGCTTCGCCACCGGTATCCCGGCATGGGATGAGAATATCGCGATCCGCCACAATGGCGACGTGGAACGCGTGATCCTCGCCTACCGCATCACCAGCGATACGACGATCGATCTCGATGCCGTTTACACTTCCGCACATGGCGGCCCCACCAATCACTCGGGCGTGTGGGGCGCGCGCGGCCAAAGCTGCAATGACGGGAAGGTGGCGCTTGGTCCGGATCAGACGATCTGCTCGGCAATTCAGTTCACCGGGAACCGCCTGCTGCTCCAGATCTCGCAAGACAAGCACGCCATATATCCATCGCCGCAAGCCTGTGAGGATGTTCGGCTGGTGCTGCAACTGGCGCTGCCGCTCCCATTCGGCGGCACCACGGGTTTCGGCGAAGACTGCGGCGATGGCCCGCAGCTGGTGGTCCAAAGCTTCAATGTCGGCGAGCCGAACAACCACATCGACATCGACATTTCGGCCATCTTCCCGGGCGAACAGGTCTGGGGTGGCGACGGCTTCTGCGGTGGTCGCGGGCCGACCTACGACGCCAACCTGCCCTGTGTTGGTCCGATCGATAACAGTCTTGGCGACCCGCCCTCGCTGTTGAGGGATTGGCTGGCGCGGCGCGGAGAGGACACGACGATCCTTCAGAACTTATTGCAGGGCCCGCTAGATTTGCTTCAGAATCTCCTGCCGAATATCGACATCCCCGGCGTTGAAGACATCCCCGACATCCTTCCAGACATTCCGGGCCTGTCAGGCTTTTTGGGTGGTTTTTCGCTCTAGCCCGGCGCGCCGGCCGTTTGTGGAACGTGACTCATGCTTGCATCTAGCAATCACGTTTCGTCTTACGGCGACACCGGCGATGGCGAGAAGGACACCGGTCAGGCCAACTGAAATTGCCAACGGCGAAACGAGAGGATCGCGCTCGACGGTTTCCGCCTCGGTCAAGACCAATTCACTCGCCCGCGTTTTTAGGCGGGGTCAGCGTGATGTCACACTTTGTTTCATTGACCGGAGCAGCCCGTAGGCGGTCGTCACGTGGAAATGGAAGTTCGGCAACGACCGGCGGAACAGATAGTCACCGCCTTCCAAGGTCAGCGGCCCCGAACGCCGCATCAATGTCACCGTTCTGGTTTCCGAGCCGACAAAACTGGCGGGATCGAGGCCTCGGATGAAAGCTAGCGTCCAGGCGATCCGTTCCTTCCTGCCAGAACCGGTATCGTCCGGGACGCGACCTTGCTCCCCGTCGACAGGATTTGAGCGAGTTCGCCAAGCGAAGGCGCTGGGCGACGCCGCAGCGTGACACGGCCGCGGTCCGACTGACCGTGAAGCGAATCGAGGCGCTTAGTGAAAGCGCCTTTGGCCCCACCGTGGTGGCGCCGGCGGTTAGCATTCGCTAGCCTAACTCTCCAAGGGGGATTCGCTGCAATAATGCTTCATCGCCATGAGACTTTTTGCAGGCATATTGCCGACGGTCGCAATCAGACCCAAGCCGCAATTGCTGGCGGGTATGCAAAAAAGTCGGCCACAGTAACCGCCTCCCGCCTAATGAAGCAGCCACACATCCGCGCGGAAATCGCTCGTTTGAAGTCTCACGGCAGGAGCCTCGGGCGGCAGGCCGGAAGCGGCAGTAACGGTGTCTCCGCGCCGATTGATGGCGAAATCCTCGATCGCGGCGATCAGCGGCCACGCGCGCTCATGTCCGCCGGCGAGCGCTTGACGCTGCCGGCACTACGTCCGCAATGGCCACAACGGCACCAAGGCGTACATCGAGGCCGGCTACTCCGAGAAGGGCGCGTCAGCCGGCGCTTGCAGGCTGCTCAAGCGGCCCGACGTTCAGGCCGAAATCGCCTTGCTCGAGGCTCGGGGCGGCAACGTCGTTCCGTTCATCGCAGGTGGTGGAAATGGCGGCTCCCCGCCGCTCGATGGTGATGTGCTCGGCCGCAATGAACCAGACCCGCCACACCAGCCCATGTCAGAGTCCGAGCGTCTTACCCGGAGCCTCCTCATCGAGACCGGATTGCGCAACCTCGCCATGTGCATGGGTGACATGGACGTGCCAGTCTCGACCGTCATCAAGGCCAAGCGAGAAGGCAAGGACGGCAAGACCATCGAGACCGTTGTCGTCAAGACCGTGCTGGTCCGCGAACGGGATGCCGGCGCCGCTGTTCGGCAGATGGACTTCCTCGACAAGCAGCTCGACAAACTGAGGGAAGACGCCGAAAAGCGCCAGGGCCAAGCCGATCCGGATGCCGTCGGCGAGGCTGGCGGCGACTACCTTTCACCGGCCGTTCAGGCCAAGGTTGATGCTATGCGGGCGCTACTGCCCAAGGAAAAGGAGACCGCGTGACGCAGAATTGGCGTCTGGAGGAAGGGAGGGCTAGCACAATTGTGCGATGGTCTTCACCAGCCTGACTCCTAATCTGCCGACGCCGAGCATTTCTGATTTCATTTCTCCAGTGACGTTTCCGCCCCTCCACCAGTGACGTTTCCGCTACTATGCCAGTGACGTTTTTGTTCCTGGGCGAAATCATGAATTGGCCGATTTCAGCCACTTCTCCCCAGGGGCGTTTTCGTTCCTACTTATATATTTCCAGCGGGGGTGCGGGCCTCGGCTTCCGGCCCGACATGATCTGTCGAAATGGGCAGTGCCGGTTTCTGAGCTTCGTCCTTTAGCCTCAGCAGAACTTGTTTCGCCTGTTGGTCGGTCTGGATCGACTTCCACCGATTGGACGCCGGTGTCCTGTCGGCCCGTGGTAGCCACGTCAGTCCATACCGAGCCGGTCGGCGGGCAGACCCGAATGACCGTCGACCTCTGTCGATGACGTCGACAAATCCGAGTGCCTCGGCTTGCCTAATCGCTTGGCTGGTCGACCCTCGACGGATTCCATATGCCTCGAAGTCATCATAGGTGACAATTAGATTGCCGTTTTCTGTGCCGCCATGAAGCATGTGCTCGATCATAATGCGGTCAACGACCTGTCGAGCGGGACCTGGAATTGCCCGCCACGCCGGCGACTCCATCATTGAGCGGGTGAACCAGACCCAAGGCTCGCCATGAGGCGGGCGGTTCATTCGTTCCCAACGCGATTTACCAGACACGGAGCTCATGCCGCCCCTCCGACACTTTGACGGAAGGAGGACATTGCGCATCTGATCGCCTGCGCCATCGCTTCGAGTTCCTGATCGACGATTGCTTTGGCGATACCCCGCTTTGTGAGCGTGCGCGCCTGAACGCTAAGTTGCTGCGCCAGATGTCGCTCCGCTGACACGGCCGGCATGGCCGCCATGTGCTTAGCGTGGCGATCTATGAACCGTCGTCGCCGATGTAGCGGGAACGGTAGGACCTGGGCGGTCATGCTAGAGGACGGGCTTCCGACGCTCTTACGTGATCGAGCGGCGGGGCGGTCGCGAACCTATTCATTGCCCGTAGTCCGACCGCTAAGCCTGTCGGCGATCCATTGCTGAACGGCTCGCTCACTCGACCCGCCGCGGCCCCTAGTCAGCCTGACTTTTGCCGGGAAGAGGCCCGACCGGCGCAAACGCCAAACCGTCGTTTTACTTAGGGACGTCAGACGGCAGACATCGAAATCTGACAAGATTCGGTCGCCATCGCGATCCCATTGCCCAATCAGAGAGTCAATTTCAGGGTTTGACATGGCGGTTCCTTTCCTTCCGCCTGCCATATATTCGCCTGCCAAAGCTTGGTCAGGGCCAACCCGTGCCCGTCTTGGAAGAGATTGGCCCTAGCCATAAATCTGTTCGAGATTGCGAATGAACCGCTTGCGGGCTTGGGCCACGTGGCGCCGGATTGAGCGAGGGCTCATGTCTTCGACCGCCGGGCGGCCGATGACTGGACGAAGCGCTTCAATGACGAAATTCAACATGGGCGCGGGAACATCTTCGTTTCCGACGGGCGCATCGGCCGGGTGCGTTGCAGTAAATATGCACCAGTCCTGGACTAGCGCCAGCGCGAGCGATCGGCCTGCGCCCCATGCCAGGACCTCCTCAATCAGCACGTCTGTCAAACTCGGCCCGGTCTCCATTTTGTCAGCCGTCGCCTCTAGGAACGAGGCAACCTCAGCAATGCGTTCCTTGGTCAGCGCGTTTGGTAAGGCGACCGGGATTCGTTCAATATCCTCCGGGTGAAGACCGATCATCGCTTCCGCCGCGGGAAAAGCCCCGATTGGATTCCGTCTCAGGACCCTTGCAGCGGCTCGTAGGACGTCAATGTCTGATAGGTCTCTGCGTCTCCGTTTTGACGGCGGGAGATCCTTCTTTCGCTGCTTGTGATGGTGGTAGCGATCGAGGTGCCTGTGTATCTTGGCGATCAGTTCATCGAACACTCTCTCGTCAAGGTTCGGTATGCTGTCCGCCACCGCGGACCGGACGCCTGTACGCCACTCGGTTTCGGAAACCGCCTCTAGGTCGCTATTTCTTCGCTTGTTCGCCACTGCTTCTCACGGGGCGTCAAGGGCGGGTCGGGCGCCCATTTTGTGACCTATGTGTGACCTATACCGCATTCTTCGAAAACGACCGACTGCCTAACTTATTGAAAACATTGGTGACCCCGACTGGATTCGAACCAGTGGCCCTCAGATTAGGAATCTGATGCTCTATCCTGCTGAGCTACGGGGTCATCTGCAGGTCAGGCAGTAGGTACGTCGACTAGCATCGTTTGCCGCCGGCTGGAACTGCCCCCTGCCGGCGGGGCTTCGGTCGGAGCGGGGCGCCATGCTGCATCGGCGCGGGGCAGGCTCAGCGGGCGCTCCGGCGGTCGCGACCTGGCTGCCCGCCCAGGCGAACAGGCATTTGTCCGGCGCCGCTTTGCCCGGGGCGCTGCTCTTTGTCGTCGTTACTTTGCCGGCCGACGTTGTCCGGGCGCTTCATCAGGATTAGTCTGATGAAAGGCAAGGCCCGATAAAAGGGCGCGGACGACCGTAAGGGAGATTGAAGAGATGAAGAACCTGAAAGCTGTAATAGCGGGCGCTGCGGTGCTTGTGCTGCTGGCGGCGAACTCGGCCTGGGCGGTCGCCACGCAGCCCGGCGGACCCAACAGTTCGACCGTCACCATCGGCAATCCGGTTACCGACGGAAACGACGTGCAAATCGATCGCTGCGAATGCGATGGCGGGCCGCTTGAGGCCATCACGGTCCATACCGACCGGGCCGATGCCGTGGTTCGCATCGACCGTCTGGTGGGCCAGATTGCCCGCACGAGCGACGGGATTCGGGTGGGCAACATCGTCCATGCAACCAACACGGAACACGATGCGATCGTGCTGGTGATCCAGTTGGATGACGGGCTGATCGGCACGGTTCAGCGGATCGCGGTCCGCCGCACGGCGTTCTACTATTCCGACGGCGTGGTCATCATCGACACCACGATGGCGGATCTCCAGCAGTCGGTTCTGGCCGGTGCAGCCGGTGCGGGGGCGTAGCGCCCAGGAACGGATCGGGGCGTTGCAGCGGGGCCGTTCACCAGAACGGCCTCGCGCGTCGGCCCCTCGCCGTGCGCACGGACTGCTCCGGTGGGTGGGCGCGCTGGCGCTGGCCACGACGGCGTTCGTGGCGCCGGCATCGGCCCAGGACGTTCACACCGCGACCGTCACGCGGGCCCCGGCCGGCTTCTATTGCGGCTATGTCGAGCTGACCCTGTACACGCTGAGCGCCGGGATTCCGACCAGCCAGTACCGGGCGGCAGACTACAACGCCGCCGAAGTCGGACAGCGCTACATCATCGATCCGGGCATCAATGGCGCCATCACCGGCGCTTGGTACACGCCTGCGGCCTATGTCGATAACCTCCGTCTCTTCCGGAAGCTCGACGTCTATCCCTATGCGGGAAACGACCACTATTTCGTGCTTGAGGTCCTGGCCATTCCCGATGTCACGCCGGGGCAAATGACAATCAACGTGCATCTCGCCTGCCGGCCGGAAGGCTAGGCGGAAAGCCTCAGGCGTCGCGGCGCAGGAGCATCGCGCTTGCCCCGGCAAGTGCCGCGACGGCCCAGGCGATCAAAATGCCGTAACCTTGCCAGGGGCCAAAGGTGGTGCGGTCGGCGTCGATCAAGTCCCGCAGAGACATGCCGCCTTCGGTGCCCAGCGAATACACGGCCTGTCCGGCGGTGCTCGGCAGGTAATCATACAGGTTCTGCACCCAGTCTAACGTCACGAACTGCAGGACGATGGGCAGAATGACGACCAGCGCCACCAAAGCGAATATTGCTCCAGCGGCGCTGCGCAACAGCCAGCCTAATGCGGTGCCGACAACGGCGATGGCAGCCAGATAAAGGGCGGCGCCAATGACGGCGCGGATGACGCCGGGGTCGGAGAGTTCAGCACCGAGCCCCTGATCGGCAAGGATCGTTTGTGCCAGGAAGAAGGCCGCGAACGCCGCGGGCAGCATCACCAGCAAAGTCGAAAGGAAGACGAGGATCGCCTTGACGACAAGGATCGGGATGCGGGTCGGCACCGCCGCGAAGGTGGCCCGTACCATCCCGGTCGAGTATTCGCCGGTAACGATCAGGACGCCGAGGACGCCGATGGCAAGCTGCGCCATGCCGACGCCCTGCAGGCTGAGCCAGGCGGTGTCGAGAAGCTGCGAGGCGGGGCCGTCGAAATGGTTGTCGCTGACGGCCGAGCTGATGCCCCACGCGATCAGCACGGAAAGACCGATCATGAACAAGGCAGCCAGCCCCAGCACGATGTAGGTCGAGCGGACGGACCATAGTTTCGTCCATTCCGATCGCATGACGCCGAGCCAGGTGATGCGCGCCCGGGCGAGGCTTGGCGAGGTGGTCGTTGCCGTGCTCATGAAGGGCTCCCTGTGGCCGGCGACGGCGCGGTGCTCATGACGCGATATTCGACGGAGTCTCCGGTGAGCTTCATGAAGGCGTCTTCGAGCGACGCCTTTCGGCTGGTCAGTTCGTGCAACACGATCCCGTTGTCCGCTGCCGTCTGGCCGATCGCTTCGATGGCAAGTCCGGTGACGTCGAGTTCGCCGTCGATTTGAGCGATTCTTGCGCCAGCGGCAGACAGGATCGCGGCCAAGCGGTCAATCTCGGGCGAGCGGACCAGAACGCGCGCCTCGGCGGCTTGGTCGATGAAGTCGCCGATATCTGAATCGGCAAGGATCTTGCCGCGGCCGATGACGATGAGATGCTGCGCAACGAGCGCCATTTCGCTCATCAGGTGGCTGGAGATGAAGACGGTGCGGCCTTCGCCGGCCAGCCGTCGGAGAAGGTTGCGCACCCATAGGACGCCGTCAGGATCGAGGCCGTTTACCGGTTCGTCGAGGATCAGGACCTGCGGGTCGCCCAACAGCGCAACTGCGATTCCGAGGCGCTGGCCCATGCCGAGCGAGAAGCCGCCGGCGCGCTTGTGGGCGACACCGGAAAGGCCGACCAGATCGATGACTTCAAGCACGCGCGCCTTGCCGATGCTATGCGTCTCGGCCAGCGCCTTGAGATGATTGTAGGCTGTGCGGCCGGAATGGGCAGCCTTGGCTTCAAGGAGGGCGCCGACTTCACGCAGCGGCGCGGCGTGGGCGCGATAGGGTTTGCCGCCGACGGTGACCCTGCCCGAACTTGGCCGGTCCAATCCGACGATCATGCGCATCGTTGTCGACTTGCCGGCGCCATTGGGGCCGAGGAAGCCCGTGACACGTCCGGGCAAGACCTGAAAGCTAATGTCGTCGACGGCGAGTTTCTCGCCGTAGCGCTTGCTCAAATGCTGCGCTTCAATCACGCGTTCGCCGCCTCGTTGCCGTTCCTGCCGAAGCGGTGCCCTGCCAGGGTGCCAAAGTCAACGCCTGGCGATCTCTGGGCAGATGCCGTGGGGCTGGATCAGACCGTGGCGCTGGTCCACATTGGCGGCATGTGCGGCCGCTATGACAGTCTCATCCCCCGTGACGCGATGGAACAATTGTTCGCCGCCGTCGCGCTGCCTGGTTCAAATTTTCCGCCGCGCTACAACATCGCGCCGACCCAGGATGTGCCGATCGTAAAGCTCGTGCGCGAGGGAAGCGGCCGCGAAGTCGCAATGGCGCGCTGGGGTCTCGTGCCGTTCTGGATGAAGGCGCTGCCGAAGGTGCCGCATATCAACGCCCGCGCTGAAGCGATCGAGCGCACGGGCCTCTTCCGCGAGGCCTTTGCCGCGCGGCGCTGTTTGCTGCCGGCGACCGGCTTCTATGAATGGGAGAGGCGTGACAAAGTCCGCCAGCCCTATCGCTTCCGCCTGCGTTCGGGCGATCCCTTCGCCTTTGCGGGCCTGTGGGAATACGCCAAGATTGAAGGCGAGGGCCTGTTGTCGACGACGATCATCGTGACCGAGGCGAACGCTCTGGTGGCACGCATCCACGACCGGATGCCGGTGATCCTTGCAGCCGTCGACTATGCGAAATGGCTCGATCCCGGCACCGGGCAGGTGGAGGCGAAAGCGCTGCTGCGGCCGTTCGATGCGGCGCTGATGGAAGCCTATCCCGTCAGCACGATCGTCAATCACTATGACAATGACAGCGAGGAATGCATCCGGCCGATCACGCTTGATGAAAGCGAGCCCAGCGAGGGGGAGGCGGGCGCCGATCAGCCCGGTCTGCCGGGCCTCTAGGCTGGCCTGGTGAATTGCAGATCGGCGATGATCGGATCGTCGGATTTGTGCAGGATAGTGTCGCCCAGCCGCCAGCCGCGCGTTTCGAGAAACGCGACGACCTCCTGCCGCCGCGGCAGCGAGGCGTCATCGTCCATCACTTCGATCTGCAGGCCGCGCAGGCGCGGATCGGCCAAAGTCTTGTCGCCGCCGCGCAGCACCGATCCTTCATTGCCGTCGATGTCGATCTTGACGTGGGTGGGGAAGGGGAGGCCGGGGATGGCGACGAGGTCGTCGAGCCGGTAGCAGAGGCAGCGATACGTCGCCGCCGGGTCGACCGAACGGTCGCGGAAAGCATAAATGTCGCCGAAGGCGTGCATCGAGCCGCCCGGCTGGAGGTTCTGCAGCTTGAAGGTCTGCCCGCCGGTTTGCTCACCGAGGCCGATCGCCAGCGCGGTCACCTTCCCGGACAGCCTGTTGAGCAGCGTGTTGCGCAGGATCGCGGCGTAGTTGAAATAGGCCGGCTCGATCGCGACCACCGCGTCGACATTCGGGTTCTCGGCGGCCAGCAGGGAGAAGACGCCGATATTGGCGCCGACATCCCACAGGACAGAACCCTTCGGCAGGTTGCGCACCCAGTGCGCGGTCCAGCCTTCGGCGATGGCCTGCGAGCGCGACAACTCGAGGAACGATTCGGCGGTGAAGCGGAGCCGGCTGCCTTCAAGGCGCAGCGGCTTGGCGACGGCAAGGCTGCGGCGGACGCGAAGCTTCAGCGCGGCGAGGCGATTGCGCGAAGCCAGCCAAGTTTGGAATGTGCGCAGCAACTGTCTCATCAACCCTCCGGTTCGGGCTGTCTAGTTGGATGGATCGTTCGATGCCAGCGGTGGTGGCGGCACAAGATCGTCGTCGGTCTTCGCCTCCATGGGCTCGGCCTGCTTCACCTCGATGATATGCCTCGCTCCGGGGTCAACGAGAACGTTGAGGTCGAGGAAAAGGTCCGCGCCAGACGAGCCGGAGCGCCTGCGGCGACGCCAGTAGATCCAGCCCCGGCTTTCGGCCCATAAGCCGAGCCGATCGAGAAGGAAAAGGCCGAGGCCCACTCCGACAAGGATCAAAGCAAGTTTCATCGCGGAAATCGCAATCTCCGTTCAAGCAAACGTGGCTTTCGCTGAAGTTGGCCCACGCCTATCATAGATATCGTCGGTGGGGGCCGAGACGTCGAGGGATGATGTTCGGAAAACTGACCAAGGCAGCCGGTGCGGCGGTCGCTGGCGTGCTGCTGTCTGCCGGGGCGGCCAACGCCATCGAGTTTCGCGACTATACCCCCGAAACCTTTGCCGCGGCGCAGGCCGACGGCACGCCTTCGGTCGTCTTTATCTTTGCGACCTGGTGTACCGATTGCGCTGCCCAGATGCGGGTGATCCAGGAGGATTTGGTGCCGGACCCGCGCTTCGACGATGTCGTGGTGTTCATGATCGATTACGATACTGAGAAGCCGTATATGCGGATGGTCCATGTCGCCCAGAGGAGCACTCTCATTGCCTATCGCGGCGGCGAAGAAATCAACCGGATATATCTCCTTCAGACGCTCGAAGACCTGCAGCCTTTGTTCCTTAGCGTCGTCGAATAGGTCGACGGCTCAGGGAAGAAGATGAGCTTCGAGCAATATCTGCTCGCTTTCCTGGCTGGCGGGCTCACCGTCCTTAATCCCTGCGTCCTGCCAATCCTGCCCATCATCTTCGCGACGGCGGTAACCAAGCATCGCTATGGGCCTATTGCGCTCGCTGCTGGCCTTGTCCTCAGCTTTGTCGTCCTTGTCATCTTCGTCGATCTGGTCGGTTTTTGGATTGGGCTCGATGCCGACAAGTTCCGATTTGTTGGCGCGGTCATTCTCATTCTCGCCGGCACCGTTCTCGTCGTGCCGGCGATCCAGGCCCAGCTTTCGGCCGCTGCCGGCCCGGTGGCGAATTGGACGCAGCGCCGTTTCGGGGGCTTCGAGGGCGCGGGTTGGCAGGGGCAGTTTCTCGTCGGGCTCTTGCTCGGGCTGGTATGGAGTCCATGTACCGGGCCGACACTCGGCGCAGCGATGGGGCTTCTCGCCGTCGGCCGAGATCTTGGCTCGGTCGCGCTCATCCTGATCGTGTTCGGCATCGGCACCACCGTCCCGCTCATCGCGCTCGGGCTCCTGTCGCGTGCCGTCCTTTTGCGCTGGCGGGAGCGAATGATGTCCTTCAGCCGGGTCGGCCGCTATATCCTGGGCGGCGCGCTGCTGGTCGTCGGGATCCTGATCGTCACCGGGCTCGACCGAAAGATCGAAACCTATTGGGTCGAACACGGTCCGGCTTGGCTCAGCGATTTTGCTGTCCGGTTCTGAGGCGCGTCCCTTACCCGCGGCGCGACAGCATCTCCGGCATCAGGGGCGCGGCGGCGAAGAAGCCCTTCACCGACTGGACCTCAATGTCTTCAGGAACCATGTCCATGAGATCATTCGGGTGGATGAATTCGTCGCGGAACCACGGATAGCGGCCCGGATCGAAAATCGATTTGACCCAATCGATGACGTGGCCGACGCGCTTCGTCTTCCGCGCAGTCGGATGGTAGGTGAGCCAGATGTCCATCGGCTGGTGGACATCGATGTCGACCCAAACCAATGGCGCGCCGAGCGCGCGGGCATAGCTCGGCAGGGCGCCAATACCGCCGCCCTTTTCGACCGCATAGAAAACGGCCGAGCTGGCATTTGAGCGGATGCCGACAATGCCTTCGACATTGTCGAGCCCCAGATGGCGGGCCCAGGCGCCCTGTTCCAGTTGCCGCCCGACCTGATCGACGATGCGGTGGTCCAGCATCTCGCGCTTGTTTGTCGGTAGGCCGTAGCGATCGGCATAGGTCTTCGATGCGAACGGGACATTGTGAAGGCGGCCAAGTTTGACGACCTTCTGTTCCGGATGATCCGGCCGCACAAACTGGATCGACAGATCCGCTTCAAGCTTCAGCACATCGGCGCTATCCATTGCGCAGTTCACCTCGATGATGAGGTTTGGATTCTGCCGGGTGAACTCCACCAGCATCGGCACGACCCAGAAGGTGCCGAGCCCCTCGGTGATGGAAACCTTGACGGCCCCGCGATGTTCAGAACGCGGCGCTTCCATGCGGCGAAGGAGGTCGAAGAACGACTGCTCGACGCCGCGTGCCCCTTCGATCAGCGACCGTCCCTCCTGGGTGATCAGCAGCCCCTCGTTTAGCCGGCTGAAGAGCTGGTAGCCGAGGTGCCGCTCAAGCAGGTCGATCCGCCGAGCAACGGTCGACGCATTCAGGCCAAGACGTTCGGCGGCTTTGCGAAAGCTCCCGGCCTCGGCACAGCGCAAGAAGATGCGAACGTTGTCCCACTGCACGCCGTCGATCAAATCCGGCGCGCTGGGGTGCTGCGTCAGTGCGGCACCCCCTTGCAGCAATGTCGGCATACAAGCCTCCTGGGATCAGCCATTGTCGCAAATAAACATAAAAGGCCGGGAGTTACCAAACACAATGCAGTCCGCGCCGGCGACGTTGATTGAGCTTAGTGATGCGCAAGTGCAGCGGCTGGATTTCGATGATCTCGGTCACCTGCCGGCGCGCCGCATCATTGCGGCACCTGCGAGCCCAGAGGAGATCGATAGCCTGTTCCGGCTCGCGCGTCGATTGATCCCGCCGCTCAGTGCGGCCGAGGCGGCCGCTCACGAAGTGTACCGGCACAATCCCGATTCGATCTGGGCCGTGAAGGGGCGGTCGGGGCTGATCGGCGTCTTCGCCATGCTGTTGCTCAACCAAGCCGGATTCGGCGACCTGCTTGCCGGCCGCTTCGACGCGGCGAAACCTTCGCTGGCGCTCCTGACGCGGCCGGGGGAGACGGCGGCCGCAGTTTACCTATGGGCGATCGCGACGCCGGGCTTTGCCGTCGACGCCTTCCGCGTCGTGTCACGCTGGCTGCAAGCGCCGCCTTACGCCGCTGCCGACATCTACACGCGAGGCTCTACCGCGGCCGGCACGCGCTTCGCGAACAGCATCGGCTTCAAGCCGATTCCAGAACTTGGCCTCTGTCGGTTCCGGCGTCACCGCAACCGATCCGAACTTGCAATAGCCGTTGCGTAAGAGGGGAGCACTCAGGCATGCGAAATGAACCGATCTATTCAAGCAACTGGTATGGCGCCAAACGCCAGGAGCCGGTGGCAAAGGCGGCGCAACCGAACGCGTCGCGGCCCTATGTACGCGTCGCCCGGACGCTTGAAGACCTGATGCAGGTCACGGCGATCCGCGCCGCGGTCTTCCTCACCGATCAGGTCTGTCCCTATGAGGAAGAATTCGACGGCAACGACCTGTGCGCGATTCATCTCATCGGCATGATGGGCTCGGAGCCGGCAGCCTGTATCAGGGCGCGCTTCTTCGCCGATTTCGTGAAGCTTGAGCGTCTGGCCGTCCGGCCGGAATTCCGCCGCTCACGCCTCTCCTTCATGATGGTTCAGGCGGGAATGGAACTCGCCCGCAAGAAGGGCTTCCGCCGCATCTACGGACACGCGCAGGACCGCCTCGTGGACTTCTGGGCGCATTTCGGCGCCAAGCCGCTGGGGCCGGGCCGCAAGCTCGTGTTCTCGGATTTTTCCTACACCGAAATGGTGATCGACATGGAGCCCCATCCAGACCCGATCACCGTCAACTCAGACCCCTACGTGATCATCCGCCCCGAGGGCGAATGGCACCAACCGGGGGTGCTCGACGCGTCCGCGGCGAGGGCGGCGACGGCGCCGCTCGACGGTCACCGGCAAACAAAGAGTGCTGCATGAATGTGATCCATCTGCCGCGACAGCGGCAACGGAACTATCCGGTTCTGTGCTTTGTCGATCTTCAGCTCGAATATGTGGCGACGGGGCGCGCTCTCGCTGTCGACGAGACCGAGCCTTGGATGGGCAATTGCCGGCGGCTCCTGAGCTTCGCGCGGGAACAAAGGCTGCCGATCGCCCATTTTCGCCAGCTCAGGCGCGGTACGTTCCTCAATCCGGCGACGTCCTTTTCGGGCTGGATCGACGAGTTTCGCCCGCGTCCTTCGGAGATGGTGTTCGAGCGGGCGCTGCCGTCCTGCTACTCGGCGCCGGGTTTTCCCGCGATGACCGACAATATCGACGATCCGATCCTCGTCATTTCGGGGCTTACGTCGAGCGGCGCCTGCCTCGCGACGGCGCTCGACAGTTTCCATCGGAACCACGCCAGTTGCTTCGTTTCGGATGCAAGCTGGAGTCAACCGCTGGGGATGGCGAATGGCGGCGAAGCAAATGCCTTCTCCGGCGAGATCATTCGTCAGTACTCCGACGTCATGTCTACCGATGAGCTAATCGAATGGCTGTCAAAAGAAAAATTCAGCTTAGTCAGCTGACAGAAGAAGCAAAGAATGCCGATATGGGAATGATGAACAATCCAGACGGAATCGCGGCTTTGGCTCGCCTGGTAAAGTATTGCGAGGCGGAGGCGTCGGATCTGAAGCTATCCTTCGTTGCCTACTGCCTCTCGATTGCCAATGTAGCTCTCGCTGAGGAAGTGAGCGTTCCCGAAATTCAGGATCCTGCGAAGGAGGCCTAGTCCGTGACATGCGCGCTAGCCGCCGAGGATCTGGCGGGCCGCCCGGTTGAATTCCGCCGGTGCCTCGAAGAACGGATAGTGACCGACGCCGTCGAGGACGACATCGCGTCGAGCCAGATCGAGAAGCGCCCTGAACGTCGATGGAGCGACAAAATCCTGATCGCCTCTGATGACGGAGAGAGGACCAAAGGCGGCGACGGCGCGCGAATAGTCGAAGGCGCCAAGCGAAGCCTCGACGGAGGCGTAAACCTCCGCCGCCACAGAAATGGGCGGCAGTCGCGTTTCCGGCGAAGCGACGTAGTAGGGCAGGAGCAGCGAGAAGGCCTCCGCACCGCTGCTGCCCGCCGCCAGCATCGCCAGCATGCGCTGCATGATTTCAGTCGGGACGCGATTGCCGATGCCGGCGCGCGCCTCGTCATAGCCGCCGCTGTTGAGCGCGACGGGGCTGACGAGAAGCGATTCTGTGAAAACAAATTCCGGGCGAAGGCTGGCGGCGCCGGCCGCGGCGACGACTCCCCAGGAGTGGGCGAACAGGCCGATCGGATCCGCGCCCATTTCGTCGATCAGTGCAGCGGCATGAGCGAAGGTCGCTTCCGCCGTCACGGGATGAGTGGAGGCTGGCGTACGCCCACATCCAAGCTGATCGAAGAATATCAGCGTGCGGTATCTGGCCAGATCGGCGAGGCCGCTGATCAAAGGCTCCTGGTCGAATCCCGGCCCGCCGTGAAAGACCAGCAATCTCGGCCCCGTCCCACGCACGCGAACAAAAGCGGGGCCTGCTTTCGTCTCGACGATTCCCTCGAATGGTGCCCGCAACGCGCCGCCCCCTCTAAACCCACAGCTGCATCACGGTGGATACCATGAACGTTGATGTCGCCGCGAACAAGCGGTTTTTGGATACGTCGGCCACCCGGTCGGCGCAAAATTGGGACGAATTGCTCGTCAGTCAGGTCGACCTGTCGATCGGCAGCGAACTCACAATGCTGCTCAGTCTGGAGCAGTGGCACCGGGCGCGAAGAGTCATCGATGCGGGCTGCGGCAACGGCTACTACCTCGCGCAATTGCGGGAGCATTTCGCCGACAAGAACTATCTCGGCATCGACATATCGCCGGAACTGACGGCAAGCGCCCTGACGCGGCATCCGGAGATCGAATTCGAGACAGCGGATTTCTTCGCCGCCTCGGCAGCACCGGCCGATGTCGTGGTCATGCGCTTTCTCGTGCAGCATCTCGGCGACTTCGCCGCCATCCTCCGGCAGGCGAGGCAGATGTTGCGGCCGGGCGGGGTGCTCATCATCATCGAGGCGGACTTGTCGCGCAGCGTCATACGCCCGCTGCCGCCAATGTTCCTTCAGATGCTCGCCACTTACCAAAAGGCCAGTGTCGCCGATGGCGGGCTGAAGGACCAGTTGCTCGACGATGTCGGCGCGCTGATCGCCAAGTCGGGCGAATCCTGGCAGGTGGCGGCGACCCGCGAAAACGGAACGTCGCTGGTCGGCCCCTTTGCCGGCGGCAATCTCATCAAGGTCTTTGGTATCTGGGTGGAGCTCGCGGAAAGCTCGGCCATGTTCGAGTTCGACTTCGCGGCGGTGCGCCGGGAATTGGCGACATGGGCCATGCAGCCGGCCGCCTTCGTCAATCTCGTCACCCGGATGTTCGTGCTTGAGCCAACACTCAACTGAGGCGGGCGGCTGCGACCGCAGCGCCTGCAGGGTGCTTGGTGTAACAAAGGGGGAGATGTGGTACGCGTTCAACGCCTCGCACAGTCGATTGCACGAAGATCTTCGGGCCCATGGACGAGACAATCGCTCGGCTAAATATTGAGCACTTCCAGCGAAAGCTCGCTGAAGAGACCGACGAAGCCAAGTGTCGGACCCTGCGCCAATTGTTGGCGGAGGAGCAGGCGAAGCTTGAGCGAATCCTGAGTGAACAGAAGAAGTCCGACCGCAGCGTTTAGTCGGACGCCCGCCAATGCCGCCAATGCGTAGGGCGGACATTCACGGCCTTGCTTGTCTCGGTGTCCGACCAGCCGATCGCCGTTCGGCGGCATGGAAACGCCAAGGCGTGCACGCCGGAATCACCGATAACGGCCAGTTCCAGGTCAATGTCGTATGGGGCGATATCAATCCCTTGCCACATGGACCAAAGCTTTTGCCTGATCGGCCTTGCTTCGCCTTGACCTAGATCACGCTTGCTTCAGTCTGTGGCGTTGAACATGGCGCGGGCAGATTACCGCTTCGTTCAGATGCAAGACGGGATGGATTCGTTGCGCGTATTGGTGCTGAACAGCGGCAGTTCATCGATCAAATACAAACTGTTCGACATGACCGGCGAAGCTGTGCTGGCCAAGGGACTGATTGCCAATATCGGCGAGGCGAGCACGACCGGGGCGCCCCACGTGGCTGATCACGAAGATGGCCTCGGTGTCGCCTTCGCCGCGATTGCGTCGTTGCCGGCCGGCGTTGGCGATCATGTCGACGCCATCGGCCATCGCGTCGTTCATGGCGGCGCTACCTTTGCCGCTCCAGTGATTGTCGATGATGCGGTTTGTGCCGCGATTGCTGCGGACGTTGTGCTGGCGCCTCTGCACAATCCGGCAAATCTGAAGGGCATCGAAGCCGCGCGGCGCCTCAGGCCGCTGGTGCCGCAGGTGGCGGTGTTCGATACGGCGTTCCACCGGACGATGCCGCCCGTCGCGTCGACGTATCCGCTACCGCGCGACCTTGCGGAAAGGCACGGCATTCGCCGCTACGGCTTTCACGGGACCAGTTGCGCCTGGTCGCTCGCGGCCGTCGCGGCGTATATTGGCCGGCCGGCCCAAGGGCTCAATCTCATCGTTGCTCATCTTGGTGCGGGGGCATCGGTGACGGCCATCCGCGCGGGGCAGTCGGTCGATACGTCAATGGGGCTCACGCCGCTTGAGGGTGTGATGATGCAGACGCGGTCCGGCGATCTTGACCCCGCGATCGTGCTGCAGCTCCTTCGTGCGGGAATGACGGCCGACGAGGTCGATCACATTCTCAATCGCGAGTTGGGCGTCAAAGGGATTAGCGGCGACGGCGACATGCTGAATGTGGCCCGGCGCAGCGAGGCCGGAGACACCGGCGCGATTTTCGCTCGGCAGATGTATGCCTACCGCGTCGCCAAATATGTCAGCGCCTATGCCCGTTTGGCGTGGCCGCTGGACGGGCTGGTGTTCACCGGTGGCGTCGGCGAGAACGACGCTCGGATGCGCGCCGAGATCTGTTCGGGCCTGCCGCAATTGGGCGTCGGGCTCGATCCCGATCGAAATAGCGGCCCCAGTACCGGAACGGTGCGGCGCATCAGCAGCGACGGCGATCCAGACGTCCTTGTCGTGCGTGCCGACGAGGAACTGCAGATCGCGCGGGAGACGGCGAGCGTCGTCTCAAAGTCTCGCCTGTGAGACGCCGTTGTCGGTCTCAGGCTTCCAGCCTCGACGGCTGAGGACATAGCCGCCGATCAGAACTGTCGCCCCAAGCAAGGCGAACCAGGTCGTTCGATCGTCGATCGTCGGCTTGAGGACCATATCGGCGATGACGACGAACATGACGAGGTGATCGAGCTTGACCAGACGGAGGATCTCGCCAGCGCGCTTCTTCACCTCATCGGTTGGACCATCTGCGGCATAGAGCCTGGTGAGTTGTTCGGTGTGCGACCGCAGAAAGCCGACGCCGCTGATGAGGACGATGGCGAAGCCGAGCAGCCCGAGGATGATCCAGAGCTGGGAAAAATCCCACGACATGATGACCATGGCGATTCCACAGACCAGCGCCGTCAGCGAGGCCGGCATTGCGAGGAACTGGGTGACGAACTTGATGCTTGGCATCAGTTGCATGAATTCCTTGATGTCGCGTCGATGCATCGCGCGCATCGACAAAGTGAGGCAGGCGAAGTCTCCGCCTACCCAAATGACGGCGCCGGCAACGTGCAGAGCCTTCACGATCAGATATGCGCTCATCCCATGCTCCTGGGTCTGGTGCAGCGCTCAGAACCAACGGCGGACTTTGGCGCGATAGGTGCGGTAGCTTTCGCCGAACGCGTCCGCCATCTGCGATTCTTCGAACGGGATGACCACGCGATCGAGGATCGCCACGGGCATGATCAGGGTGAGAAGGGGCCAGGCCGAGCCGAGGAGCAACGTCCCGCCCGCATAGGTAATGATCAGCGACACATACATGGGATTGCGGCTCAGCCGGTAGGGACCCTTGGCGACGAAGATCGATGGATCGGCGAATGGGTTGAGCGTCGTGTGTCGAATCAGGAATGTCAGCGCCAGGGAAACGCCAAGGAGAATTCCACATGCGAGGATCACCAGCCCGGCGATTTGGATGCCATCGGGCAGGCTCGCCTGCGGCAGCGGCACGAAATGATGGAGCAAGGCGCCGATACCAAAGGAGACCCCGAACAGAAGCGGCGGCGGCAGCATGAAGAGCGGCATCGGTCGGCGCTGTCTCATTGATGCTTGGTGTTCCATGGATCGTTCCTCGTTGTTTCGAGCACGGCTTCGCTGTGCGTTCCCGGCGTGGGGGGTTTCCCGGGCCGTCCGCTTCCGATACGCTGGCGCATAATTCAATACAGTGATGGTGTATTAATTTGACGTCGGATGTCAAGCCCAAGCGTCGGTACGTTTCCAAGCGCCGGGAAATGCAGGCCGAGGAGACGCGATCGGCGATCCTGAGCGCCGCCCGCAAGCTCTTCGTCGAAAATGGCTGGTCGGCGACCACGATCGCGGCAATCGCGGAAAAGGCAGGTCTTGCCTCTGAAACGATCTATGCCCGCTTCGGTAACAAGCGGGCGATCCTGCACGGGCTTGTCGTCGCAGCGATGCGCGGGGCGGAACCGGACACGCCTTTCATGGAGCAGGAGCGGCGAAAACGAGTCCACGATCAGAAGGACCCGGTCGCAATGGTCGAAGCGTTCGCCGAGGATATGACCGAGACGTTGGGGCGCGGAGCGCCGATCCTGAATCTCGTCCGGTCGGCTGCCGAGACAGACGCCGAGATGCGTGACCTCTACGCCGACCTGCACGCCTCGCGACTAAGAAATCTCGGGATATTCGCCGAGCAATTGGGGCGTGTTGGCGGCCTGCGCTCCGGTCTGGCACCGGACCTCGCAGGGCGACATATCTGGGCGTTGGCGAGCCCGGAACTCTACCTGATGGCGACCGGCGTCGGCGGGCTCGACGTCGATTCCTATCGAGCCTGGCTGGCGTCCGCACTCAAGGCGATGCTGCTGCCGAAGCGCTGACAGATGACCGTCTTCCGCCGGCCTGGGGCGGCCTTCAGTCCGATCCCTTCAACTTGCCGATGGTCTCGCTCAGGCGGCATTTCGCTCCGCGCGTGTGAACAGGCTGGCCGGGCAAGGCTTGGCAAGCTTGCGGCAATATGCCACTTAATCCCCTTGCCGCTCGGGGCTGGGACCAAGGGTACGAGCCAACCAAAACGTTTTGGCTACCAGAACCGACGGAGGGCGCGCGATGCGCCCAAACGTGTGATGGGAGGAA
The DNA here is from genome assembly GCA_963732865.1 of uncultured Alphaproteobacteria bacterium. Classification (GTDB taxonomy): domain Bacteria; phylum Pseudomonadota; class Alphaproteobacteria; order Rhizobiales; family Kaistiaceae; genus JADLGL01. The sequence continues at coordinate 594,570 of CAVTBC010000004.1, forward strand.
TTAATGAGAAAAGTTCTGATGGCGGGAGCCTCCGCCATAATGGTCATTTTGGCCGGGTCGTCGATCGGCTCAGCCCAAGACCAGGATTTGGCTTTCCCGATTGGGGAAGGTGCATTCAGCTGGGATTCGCTGCAACAATTTGCCGACACGCATCAGGGCCTGCAGGGCCAGACACTGACGATTTGGAGCCCGTGGAACCAAGAGGGCGACAAGCAGCAGTGGGAAAGCGTGTGGCGTTATTTTGAATATGCCACCGGCATTCATGTCCAGGCCGGCTCGTCGGCGAACTACGAAGAACAGGCCAGGATCGATATTGCGGCGGGCAGCCCGTCCAACATCCTCATCCTGCCGCAGCCGGGCCTTCTCGCCGACTTCGCAGCGCAAGGCGCGCTGACGCCGCTCGGCCAGGACCGGACCGACTTTATCGTCAACAACTATGCCGCCGGTCAGTCCTGGGCCGCGCTCGGCCAATTCCCCGGCCCGGACGGCGTCGTCCGCCAGTACGGTCTGGCCTACAAGCAGGAAGTCAAATCTCTCGTCTGGTACTCGCCGGATAACTTCGCCGAGATGGGCTACACCGTCCCGACGACGATGGAAGAGCTGTTCGCTCTGCAAGACCAGATCATCGCCGATGGCGGTACGCCTTGGTGCATCGGGCTTGAGTCCGGCGGCGCCACCGGCTGGCCGGCGACCGACTGGATCGAAGATCTGATGCTGCGGACCTACACGCCGGATGTCTATGACGGCTGGGTCAACAACACGATCAAGTTCAACGATCCGCGGATCGTGGCGGTGATCGATCTCTTCGGTTCGATCGTGAAGAACAATGCCATGGTTGCGGGCGGCACGGCTTCCGTGACGTCGACTGCCTTCGGCGACAGCCCGCTGGGCCTCTTCACCGTTCCGCCGCAGTGCTATCTGCACCACCAGGCGTCGTTCATTCCGGCCTTCTTCCCGGAAGGGACGGTTGCGGGGCAGGACTATGACTTCTTCTACCTGCCGCCCTACGCCTCGAAGGACCTCGGCAACCCCGTGCTCGGTTCGGGCAACCTCGTGACCATCGCGAAGGATAGCCCCGCCGCGCAGGCGTTCATCGACTTCCTTGAGACGCCGATTGCCCATGAGATCTGGATGGCAGCGCCGAATTCGTCGTTCCTGTCCGCTCTCCAGACGGCCAATACGGACGTCTATTCCAGCCAGGCGCTGAAGGATCAGGGTGCGATCCTGCTCGCCGCAACGACGTTCCGGTTTGACGGTTCGGACATGATGCCCGGTCCGATCGGCGCCGGCGCGTTCTGGACAGGCATGGTCGACTTCGTCAACGGCCTCACCGCTCAGCAGGCCGCCGACCAGATCCAGGCTGCCTGGGACAATCTCAACAACTAGCTTGCAACACGAGGGCTCGGCGTTCGCGCCGGGCCCTCACCATTCGAAGGAGCTGAAGGGACGACGGCCCGACCGCTTGCGGTGTCGGGCCGTGGGGGAGGACGAGTGCTCCAACAGATTATCTATGCCGCGCTTGCGGTCATAATCGCCGTGTCGATTTTCGTGGCCTATTTCTGGGGCTCGAACTGGCTGCTGGATCGCATGCTGGCGACCAACAGTTCCATGCCGACCGACGTCATCAACCAGCGCGACAACCGGCGGTCACGCATTCGGCCCTGGCTGTTTGTCATCCCGGCCCTTCTGTTTCTGACCGTCTACCTCGTCTACCCGGTGATCGAGACGCTGCGTCTCAGCATGTTCGATCGCCTCGACCAGCATTTCATTTGGTTCAAGAACTACACATGGCTGTTCGGCGATTCGGGCTTCTGGCAATCGGCGCTGAACAATCTCGGATGGCTCATCATCGTACCGGCCCTGGCGACCTCGTTCGGCCTGGTCATCGCCGTCCTCGCCGACCGGCTCTGGTGGGGCCACATTGCCAAGACGCTGATCTTCATGCCGATGGCGATCTCATTCGTCGGCGCGGCGGTGATCTGGCGCTTCGTCTACGATTACAACGGGCCGGGCATGGAACAGATCGGCCTGCTCTCCGCGATCACGGAGGGGCTGGGTCTTTCGCCGCAGCCCTGGCTGACGATCCGCTATCTCAATTCGTTCCTCCTCATGATCATCCTGGTCTGGATTCAAACCGGCTTCGCCATGGTGATCTTGTCGGCGGCGCTGCGCGGCATTCCGGAAGAGACGATCGAGGCGGCGCGTATCGACGGCGCCAGTGAGCGGCAGATCTTCTTCGGCATCATGATCCCGCAGATCGCGGGAACGATCCTGGTCGTGTGGACCACGATCACGATCATTGTGCTCAAGGTGTTCGACATCGTCTACGCGATGACGAACGGTGAGAACGGGACGCAGGTGCTCGCCAATCTGATGTACCGATGGACGTTCATCAACGGCGATTCCGGTCGTGGTTCGGCGATTGCCATGATCATCATGATCGCGGTGTTGCCGATCATGATCTGGAACATCAGACGCGCCCGCGCATCGGAAGGGACGCAATGATGACCACGATAACGTCAGACACGCCGATTCGAAGCGCGCGCCCGAGCCGCATGCCCCGCATAAAGATTGGCCGCATGTTCGCGCATCTGGCCCTGCTGCTGCTGGTCCTCTTGTGGACGCTGCCGACGGCCGGCCTTTTGGTTTCTTCCTTTCGCGACCCGGATCAGCTGGCCGTCTCGGGTTGGTGGACAGCGCTCGCGCCCGCAACCGTGCAAGAGACCGCGCGTATCGGGACGGCCGATCAGCAGGTCGAAGAGAATGGCGCCTACGTCCTGCGCGGCAATCTCCTTGGCGCCGACAGCGCCCGGACGATTAGGACCTTCGGCGTCACCATTGCCTCGTTCCGCGATACGCCGGCCGGTGGCACGGTTGAGATGCGGCAGGGCGGCGAGATCACCGTTCAGGAAAATGGCGACTATGAATGGATTTCGCCCGCGCCGTTTACGTTCACAGTCGGGCCGCGCATTGCCTTCGCGGCGGAACTGGCACCGCGGGCGACGCTCGACAACTACAAGACGGTTCTGTCGGCCAACGGCGTCGGACAGTCCTTCCTCAACTCGCTGACGGTCGCCATCCCGGCGACGATCATCCCGATCGTGGTCGCGGCATTTGCCGCCTATGCGCTTGCCTGGATGCGGTTCCGGGGGCGGACTTTGCTCATCATCGGCGTGGTCGCCCTGCTGGTCGTGCCGCTACAGATGTCGCTGATTCCGGTGCTCAGTCTCTACAACTCGATCGCTGGTATGTTCGGCATAGAAGGGAAGGGCTATTTCGGCGTCTGGCTCGCGCACACCGCGTTTGGACTCCCGCTCGCAATCTATCTGTTGCGCAATTACATGGCCGGCCTGCCGCGTGAAATCATGGAATCGGCGCGCATGGACGGCGCCTCGCACTTCCAAATATTCACGTCGATGGTCTTGCCGCTCAGCTTCCCGGCCTTGGCATCGATCGCAATCTTCCAGTTCCTCTGGATCTGGAACGACCTCCTCGTCGCCCTCGTCTTCCTCGGTGCGCAGGACGACCATCTCGTCCTCACCGGGCGCTTGGTCAGCATGCTGGGCGCCTATGGCAATGACTGGAATTTGCTCACCGCCGGCGCGTTCATCTCGATCGTCGTGCCGCTGATCGTCTTCTTCTCGCTGCAGCGCTACTTCGTCCGAGGCTTGTTGGCGGGCTCGGTGAAGTGACGTGCGCGGACGGCTCGCTCAGTTGGGAAACGATCGCCGATGTGCCGGCAGCGGCCGATCCAGATCAGTCGCGTCGAGGTTTGCATGGACGTCAAAGCGAATGGGGATCAATCGGCCGCTCGGCGGCGCGCTGCCATCGCATTGCCGCCGAAGTTCGTCGATCAGCCCGACGCCCGCGTCGCGCAATGACGTGCGAATGAAGGTGAGGCGGCCGGCGAGCTGGCTGAGGTCGAGATAGTGCAATTCGTCATCCATGGTGGCCAGCGCCACCTCAGCCTCCGACCGGGACGATTGCTGCAGCGCGGCGAAACCCTCAATCGCCATGAGGATCGAGGAGTAGACGACCGCCGTCACGGCGGGATTGCGGAGCGCGGCAAGTGTGAGCTGGAAGCCGGTGGCGCTCAGCGGATGCGGCGAGTTGTAGACGACGAGATGATCGGGCGAGAGACCAGAGTCGGTAATTGCGTCGGCAATGCCGCGGCGGCGGTGCCGTGCGTAGAAGAAGCGCTCGTCGCCATTGATGAAAGCAATGTGGCGATGGCCATTGGCGAGCAGCAGGCGCGCCAGCCGGTAGAAGCTCTCATAATGGCTGACATCCACCCAGCCATAGCTGCCATAGCGGCCTTCGCGGCCATGCACGACGAACGGCCGGCCGACATCGAGCAAATAGGTGATGCGCGGATCGTTCTCCCGAGGGAGATCGACGATGAAACCATCGACGCTGCGATCCTTCACGTAGCGGTCGTAGGCCTCGAGCTCTTCCTCGGGCGTATGGCTGGCGAGGACGATGTCGTAGCTGCCGGCACGCGCGCCACGCAACGCGCCGCCGAGCACTTCGAGAAAATGTGGATCGAGGAATTTGAGGTCGTCGTCGGGCTGCACCCAGGCGATGTTGTGGGTGCGCTGGGTGACGAGGCGCTGGGCATTGCGGTTGGGCCGATAGCCAAGACGCCGCGCGGCGTCGAAGACCCGCTCGCGCGTCGCCTCGCCGACGTCGGAATAGCCGCCGAGCGCGCGCGAGATCGTCGTGATCGAAAGGTCGAGCTCCGCCGCCAGGTCCTTGATCGTGACATGGCGCGTTGGAGTTCCGCCGCTAGCCCGCTTCCGGTCCATGACCTGCTCAAGAATGGCGTGAGATCAAGCTGCTCTCACGGTTCGCGCCGACGTTGTGTCAAAGTCTGGCGAAGCGGACAAGCCGCGTCTCACCAAGCGACAGCCCGTGGTGGTCGCACAGGGCGCGCATTCGGACGCGTCGCGCCGCACGGTTGTGTGCGTGCGGAAATAGACAAGAAGAATTGGCGAACATCGAGGGAGAGGGACCTGTGGCGAGTTTGAAGATCAGCGACCTGAACAAGGAATATTCCGGCGTTAAGATTCTCAAGGACGTCAATCTCGAGATCGCGTCGGGCGAGTTCATCGTCTTCGTCGGGCCGTCCGGTTGTGGCAAGTCCACCCTGCTGCGCTGCATTTGCGGGCTTGAGACGATCACCTCGGGCACGGTCGAGATTGACGGGCGGATGATGAACAATGTGGCGCCGTCGAAGCGCGGCATCGCGATGGTCTTCCAGACCTACGCGCTCTACCCGCATATGAATGTCTTCAAGAACATGGCCTATTCGCTCAAGCTCCAGGGCCTGCCGAAAGAGGCGATCAAGACGAAGGTTCTTGCCGCCGCGGAAAAGCTGCAGCTCACCCCCTATCTCGACCGTCTGCCCAAGGCGCTGTCGGGCGGGCAGCGCCAGCGCGTGGCGATCGGCCGGGCCATTGTGCGCGATCCGAAGGTCTTTCTGTTCGACGAGCCGCTCTCCAATCTCGACGCGGCGCTGCGCGTCCAGATGCGCATCGAGATCTCACAGCTCAACGATCAGCTTCCCGATACGACCATGATCTACGTCACCCACGATCAGGTTGAGGCGATGACCCTGGCGGATCGCATCGTGGTGCTGAAGGACGGAGTCGTGCAGCAAGTCGGCTCGCCGCTCGAACTTTATGAGCGGCCGCAATCGCTGTTTGTCGCCGGGTTTATCGGTTCGCCGAAGATGAACTTCCTGACCGGGACGTTCGCCGAGAAATACAACGCGCAAACGATCGGGGTCCGCGCCGAGCATCTCGAAGTTGCGTCTGACGGCGAGTTGACCGGCAAGGTCATTCACCTCGAGGCGCTCGGGGCCGACAGCTACATCTATGTCGACATCGGCACCGAGGAGCCGCTGATCGTGCGGCAGAACGGCACGACAAATTTTCATGCCGGCGACATGATTAGCGTCACGCCGCAGCAGCAGGAAGTGCATCGCTTCGACGCTTCCGGGCGGCCGGTTCTGCACTAGACGCCGACGCAAATCCGATCTGGATCGCCGCTTGCCGCGGGGGAGATGTTTTGTGCTGAACCGCGACGATTTCGGACCGGACTTTCTGTTCGGCGTTGCCACATCCGCGTATCAGATCGAGGGCGGCCATATCGACGGTCGCGGTCCATCGATGTGGGACAGCTTTGCGTCGACGCCCGGCAATGTCGTCGGCGGCGATACCGGGGCGGTCGCCTGCGATCACTATCATCGCTGGCCGGGCGATCTCGATCTCGTCCGTGACGGCGGCTTCGCGGCGTACCGGTTCTCCTTCGCCTGGCCGCGACTGCTGCCTCAAGGAACGGGGCAGGTGAACGAGAAGGGCGTGGCGTTCTACGACCGGCTGATCGACGGAATGCTTGAGCGCGGCCTGCAGCCTTTCGCGACGCTCTATCATTGGGATCTGCCGAGTGCGCTGCAGGACAAGGGCGGTTGGACCAACCGCGACGTCGCCGGCTGGTTTGCCGACTATGCCGCGCTGGTGGCACGGCGGTTCGGAGACAGGCTGGTTTCGACGGCGACCATCAACGAACCCTGGTGCGTTTCGGTCCTTGGCCATTTGCTCGGGCGTCATGCGCCCGGCCTCCGCGATTTACGTGCCGCAGCGCGCGCTATGCATCATGTGCTTCTGGCGCATGGCACGGCCATCGACGTGTTGCGCGGCGAGGCGGTGAAAAACCTCGGCATCGTCCTGAACCTCGAACTGAGCGTGCCGGCAAGCGCCAGCGCCGACGACATGGCAGCCGCCGAGCTGTGGGACGGCATCTACAATCGCTGGTTCCTCGGCGGGGTCTTGAAGGGAGCCTATCCCGCGGACATCACCGAGCGCCTCGCGGCGTTCATGCCGGAGGGCTGGCAAGACGACATGGCCACCGTCAGCCGACCGCTCGATTGGTGCGGCATCAACTACTACACCCGCTCGCTGTGGCGGCACGATCCGTCGGGTGGAATCCTTCCCTTCGCCAAGGTCGACGGTCCGCTTGAGAAGACGGACATCGGCTGGGAGATCTACCCGCAGGGCCTGACCGAACTGCTCCTGCGGGTGTCGCGTGACTACACCGATCTGCCGCTCTACGTCACGGAGAACGGCATGGCCGAAATCGCAGGCTTCGACGACGAGCGGCGCGTGCGTTTCTACGCTGCGCATCTGGATGCTCTGCGTGCCGCGCAGGCGGCGGGTGCGGATGTGCGTGGCTATTTCGCCTGGTCGCTCATGGACAATTTCGAATGGGCCGAGGGATACGCAAAACGTTTCGGCCTCGTCGAGGTCGATTTCGCGACGCAACAGCGAGCGCCGCGGGCGAGCTACCGGGCGTTCGGGGACATGCTGGCCGGAGCAAAGGCGTAGTCAGCCAGCCGGCCTGCAAAGCAGATGTGCCGGGCACGGATGCGTGAGCAGGTTGCGTCAACTGGCATAGCGCTATTATATCTATAGCACTATGCCGGTTCGGGCGTGTGGCCGTTGGCCGACGCCCTTCGGCATTGCCGAGACCCTCCGACCGGAGCCCCGCCCATGACGCGCCAGACCGCGCCGATCCACCTTTATTCGTTTCCGACGCCAAACGGTCAGAAGATCAGCGTTGCGCTTGAGGAATTCGAGCTGCCTTATGAATATCACCGCGTCGACATCACCAAGGGCGAGCAGTTCGCCAAGGCCTTCCTCGCCATTTCGCCGAACAACCGTATTCCGGCCATCGTCGACCCGGAAGGACCGGACGGCGAACCGATCTCGGTCTTCGAGTCCGGGGCGATCCTCCAGTATCTCGGCGACAAGTTCGAACGCTTCTATCCGAAGGATGCGCGCACGCGCGTTGCCGTCAATGAATGGCTGTTCTGGCAAGTCGGCGGCGTTGGTCCGATGTTCGGCCAGTACAATCACTTCGCGCGCTTTGCCAAGGAGAAGATCCCCTATGGCATCACGCGCTACCACGATGAAGTGAAGCGCCTTTACGGAGTGCTCGATCGGCAACTGGCCGACCGGCAGTTCGTGGCCGGCGATTACTCCATTGCGGATATGTCGCTGGTTGGATGGACGAAGGGCCACGAAAACTACGAAGTCGACATGGAGGCGTTTCCGAACGTCCTGCGCTGGCTCTCCGACCTCCTGGCCCGGCCTGCCGTGCAGCGCGGCCTCGAGCTGGGCCGGGCAAAGCGAGAGGCTGAGACCGAGGTGAGAGCGAAGCAGACCGCCTAGGGCGCTCTAGACAAGCGTCTCGGCGAAGAAGGCAAAGGAGGTGCCTCCAGTGCCGCTCCACGCCTTTGGCATCGAAAGCCGCTTGATCCGGCACGGTCCAGCCATGCCCGATGCCGACATAATTTTCGATGATGTGGTCGATATTGGTTTCGCGTAGCGCTTGGGCTCGGCTTCGCCTTCATTTTCGCGGCGATCCTCTATGTGATCGCGGCGCTGGTCTCTGGCTCGCCGGCGGACGCTTCGTCCCTGGCGAGGAAGAGGAGAGACGACAGGCGGTCGGCAAGCGCGAAGTGCCGGCGGAATAAACGCCGGCACTTGCCGTCGGGTGGCCCCTAGGCGGGCGTATCGCCGTGCCGGCTGGTTTCGAACAGGAACCAGACGCGCCGTTCGGCCTGGTCGATCCAATTCTCGATCATGCTCGTCGAGGCGACGTCATTGTCCGCCGAGCAGAGATCATGCGCGCTGCGCAGGCTGCCCACCAGCCGGCGATTGTCGTCGGCAAGTTCGGCCAGCATGTCGAGCGGCGTGACGAAATCGGCCTCGTTGTCGGCGATGCGTTGTAGCCGGCCGATCTGGCCGATCGAGCGCAGGGTCGTCCCGCCGATCTTGCGCACGCGCTCGGCAATATCGTCGGTCATGGCGAGAAGCTCGCCGGCCTGCTCGTCGAACATCAGATGATATTCGCGGAAGTGCGGGCCACTGACGTGCCAGTGAAAATTCTTGGTCTTGAGGTAGAGGGCGAAGACGTCGGCCAGAAGCGCATTGAAGGCCGCTGACACATCACGCTTGTCGGTGGGCGCAAGGTCGTTCGGAGTTGTGAGCGGCGCCTGACGCCTTGCCCGTACGTTACTCGCCACGCGCGCCGCCGGCGCCTTTGGTTTCGCGGTCGGGCGTTTTGCCTGTGCACGTTTTGCCATCGTCGGTCCTCATTCCGTTCTGTCGCGTCGCCGGGCTGGGGGAAGGTTCCGCACAGCACCCCGCGGGAACTTGTATCTAACGCCTGCATCGAAGCGAAAGGAAGCCAATTGCACCGCCGTTCAACTTCGCGCGATGGGTGCTGCGGTGAGCCGCCGCAGGCATTCGTCTGCGAAACGCCATGCAAGTGCCACGGGGATGGCGCCATATGCCGCAAGACGCGACGGGCCCCGCCGCGCCGCAGCAAAGGGTGGTTGGTCTTGCTCGGTCGTCTTCGTACTTTCGGGCATGCGATTGTGAGATCGGGAGCCGTCATTGTCGCCGCGATTGTTGTTGCCGTTGCGGCCGCGGGTCACGCCGAGGCGCAGACGGAGGAGCACGTCCTGGTCACCCATGGCGTCGAGCGGACCTACCTGCTGACGGTCCCGCCGGGAGGGGGGGCGGCGCGTGGCGGCCTGCCGCTCGTCATCATGCTGCACGGCGCGAACCAGAGCGCCGGCGTCGCGGTCAGCATGACGGGGTTCGACCATCTGGCCATGGACGAAGGGTTCTTTGCCGCGTTCCCAGACGGAACGAACAACATCAATCGGATGCTGACCTGGGACGCCATCCATTGCTGCGGCTATGCGGCAACCAATGGCGTCAACGATCTCGGCTTCATTTCCGACCTGGTGGACGAGCTGATCCGCACCTATCCGATCGACCCAAACCGCGTCTACGTCGTTGGTTTCTCGAATGGCGGCATGCTGGCGCAACTAATCGGCATCACAATGCCGGACAGGATCGCTGCCATCGGTGCGGTGATGGGCGGCCTGTTCGGCGACGAAACAAGCCCGCGCATGCCGGTTCCGGCAATCCTCATCAATGGCGGCCGCGATCACATCGTTCCGATGGCCGGCGGTGCGATCAACGGCAACGAACGAATCCCGATCATGTGGGACGGGATGCCGCTGATGCCGTTCACCTATCAGGTGCAGTTCTGGACGCTTGCGGCAGGGTGTGACGAGACGCCGACAAAGCACGCCGAGAATTCGGACTATCTGTTCGAGCGCTACGACTGCCCGGGTGGCACCCGCATTGAATCCTACGTCGTGTTGGATAACGGCCATGCTTGGCCTGGCGACCAGTCGTTCATGACCGTCGGCGAGGTTCCCAGCACAACCTTCGATGCGACGCGGGTGATTTGGGATTTCCTGTCTCAACAGAACCTAGCGGATCGGCCGGTGCCATTGCCGGCACCGGTGGCGGTCGAAGTGCTGCCGCCACCTGCCCCCGCGACGTCGCCGCCGGAGGAGCCTTCAGCTCCCGGCACGCCGCCCGTGTCGCCGTTGCCCTAGCTGTTGTCCCAGCGGAAGTGGCAGAAATTCAACACAGCCGCCTGCTGTTAGCCGCGGCCTGGCGCACTGATTGACGACCGAGGCGAACACGCTGATACAGCGGGGTAGGCGCATCGGCGCGCCGTGCGGGCTCTCGGTTTGGATCGGGCTGGTCTGCGTCGGTGGCCGGGGATTCAACGACCGGCGTTGTCTTTCCGTGCCCGAAAGAAGGATCCTCGAGATGAAACGTATTGCTGTTCTCAGTGGCCTTTTCGGCCTTGCGATCGCGGCAGCAGGCTGCACCCCAACAACGACCGGGCCGCACTCCGTGACCACGGTGGCACCGTCACCGGTCGCGACGCCACCGGCCACGACGCCACCGGCCACGCCGCCGGCCGGGCCCACGGTCGCCTATGTCTGCCCGGACCAGCCGGCGTACAGCTTCACGATAACGATCCTATCGTCCTCGCAGCGGCGGGTGACGGGTATTCCGGTCGGGGATCAAATCTTCACGGCGATGACCACTGCCGGCAATGCTGGACAATATGAATCCGGGCCATACCGGATCCAGTATAGCGGCGAAGACGCCATCGCTCTTTGGGATGGCGGTGTCTCGGTAACCTGTTACCCGGCTTAGGGGGCGGTTGCGGGCAGAGCGAATTGCGCGGGCGGGGGCGGGCCAGAGGCTCCGTCTCGCCCGAAGCGGTGCTCGGAACCTGCCCTGGAGAAACGACGGCCGACATTTTCGAGCGCGATCCAGCGGGGCGTTGCTCAGGCCGGGATCGAACTCGGTGTCTAAACGACGGTCCGGTTGACCGCTCAGCGGTAGTTGGCGATAGCCTCCTCGCCGACAGGGTCGAACGTGTTGCCCCACGATCTGCGGATATAAGTTGCGACGGCGGCGACCTGTCGGTCGGTGAGGCCGTCGAAGGCCGGCATGTCTGCTCCGCCAAAGATGATTTGGGTCGCGATGACCCTGATTGAGGCAAGGCGTGCATCGCCGGCAAGCGCCGGCGCGTTGACGCCATTGCCGTCCGCGCCATGACAGGCGACGCAGTTGTTCCGGAACACACGGGCGCCTTCGTCCATAAGCGACGCAGTGGCTGCCAGATCCATCGCCGCCGGCGCAACTCCTTGCGCCAGCGCGGCCACGCCACCACTGGCCGCCACTAGCCCGGCCACTCCGGTCACCCAACATGTAGCGAGTCGGCGCATCGGCTTCTCCTTTCATATTCAAAGGGTTGCGCTGGGTTGCGCCCTGCTGTCGGGCAACATCTGGCCAAGCGGCGGCGAAGCAGCCGAAATCATTTGCTTCGCCGCCGTCTTTGCTCGGCGTCCACTCCGCCGTTGGCCGACCCCAAGCTACGGTTGGAGGGCGGGTGTCAGGAGGTCATAGTGGTCGCGGACAATGGCGATCTGCTCATCCGTTGGCGGATAGCGCATCCCCGCGCGAGCAGCATCGCGATCCGCCGGGCTCAGATTAGCCAATTCCCACGCCCCTTCGATCGCAATGTAGAGCGCCTGGAAGAAGAATATCCCGCCATCTATTCCGTGCAGGACCAAGATCGAATTGAACTGGTCGATGTATTGGCTGCACTCGGGCTGGTTGGTTTCGCAAACGACCGGCGGTGGCCACATAGACCGCAACTCAGGAGTGACATCGGCGAATGCGTGAATCAATACCTGATCCAATACAATATCCTGTGGCGACGGAAGACCGAATATCGCGGCGTCGTAATTAAATGTCGCCGGCAATTCCAATGGTTGAGCAATGGCAATCGGGGAAGTCAGTATGACAACCGCCGCCGCAACTCCGATCACTCGCCGAGTGGCTCTCATTTCTTATCAACTCCCATTTTAGGCGGCCTGAAGCGGATTTAGGCTTCGAGGCCCTGTCCGGTCACTGGCTCACTTTCCAATGATGTAATCCTAGGCACGAGGGTTGATAGCTCCTTGATCTGGGTCAAGGGCGCTGTGCGAACGGGGCACATCGGCGTAAGCGCGCACCAGATCATGGGGGCTGGCGTGGGCCGAAGCGAGGACGCATCGGCCCCTCGCCGTTCGGGGGGCGGTGGCCAGCCGCCCGAGGCGACGGGGTTCTGCGCTGCGTCTTGGCGCGCAAGAAAGAAGGATGCGTTGATGCCGGCAACATGCTCACCAACTCCGGCGTCGGCACCTACACCTATCCGGCGGCCGGCCAGCCCCGTACGCATGCGGTGACCGAGGATCCAGCGCGGCCTCGTTGCACGTGCTCCCGGAATTGGCAACTCTCCGGCGTCACATGTTGCTGGCGCCCAAAACAGATCAGCGATTGGCAAGGACGCAATGAGTGACGTCACGCGATCACACGGAGGCTTTGAGCGTAACGTGACGAGGCCGGCCGTAGCGCCGGCCTCAAGCTGCTTTAATTGTCGCGGTTGCGATCGAGTGTTCGACGTTTGCCCGATATTTTTCTTCCAGTGGTCTGCCGTTACGCGTTCGGAAGGGGGCCGACGGGCCGGTAGGCATTGACGAGGACGCCCGTGGCCGTGCGTTGCGTATCGACGAGAGCGAGGGCGCGCGGCGGGACGCCGTCCTCGAACAGCCGCTTTCCCTGGCCGAGTACGACCGGAAAGACCGCCAGGCGATATTCGTCGACGAGATCGGCGGCGATCAACGTCTGCAGCAATCGGCCGCTGCCCCAGATATGGAGCGGCACGTCGCTCGTCTCCTTCAATTGCCGAATCTCGTTCACAACGTCATCCCCGATGCGGACCGAGGGACCCCATCGAAGTTGATCAGTACTGTGCGTGGCGACATATTTCGTCGCCCTGCCGAAGGCCCTCCCGATCGCATTGTCCTGGAACGGCCAATAGCCTGCGAAGATGTCATAGGTCCGGCGCCCCAGAAGCAGGTCATAGGGGCTGTCCGTCTCGACGATGTTCACCGAGCCGTCGACAAACGGCATGGCCCAGCCGCCGTGGACGAAGCCGTTCGTCGGGTCCTCCACCGGCCCTCCCGGCGCCTGCATGATGCCGTCGACGGAGACCTGGGTGATAGCGATGATCTTTCTCATGATCTTCTCCATGTGGCGTCCGCAGTCAGCGCTAGTGGAATGGCCGCACTTCGACCGGCGCTCGGCAGGCAATCGCAGCCCTGCGTCCCCACTCCATCGCCTCTTCGAGATCGGCACGGCCCATCGATGATGACGGTCTTGCCGCCGGCCTCGACGCGAAGGGTCTTCGCGCTGCTCGCCGGCTGAAGGCCGCCAACGAAGATCCGGACGCCGGCAGCTTTCATTTCATCATTGAGCGCGGCGATGTCGCGCCGCATCGCGTCGTCCTCCGCGACAGCGGGGTCGTAGTCGTCGGGATGGTGAATGGCGACCAGATACTGGGCCATTTTCTCTCTCCTGTGGTCGGTTGGGCGGGCTCCGTGGTCCCGCGTCATTACCTTGACGAATGGAGCAACCGGATTTCGACGCGCACTTCGCGAATTTCGCCATCGCGCCATCGATCTCCGGCTGCGGAGCGGTGATGACTCGAACGGCCTGCCTCGACGACCGTCCGAATGCCCGTCTGCCAGAAGCGCCTGCGACGCCTGTGAGCTAGGATCGCGCCCGATAGCTGAGCAGAGCGATGCCGTCGTCGAACAGAACATTCTCGGTCAATTCGAGGTCCGCCTTCACGCCTTCAGGAAACAGGCGAATGCCGCAGCCGAGCACGACCGGGGTAGATCATCAGACTGAACGCATCGATGGGGCCAGCCTTCGCCGGACGCGGCCGATGATCTAATGCTGCACGGCCCCTGCAGCGATCGCCACCGCGATCCCGTCGAGCAGGATTTGTTCGTGGGTGCCGAAACGCCTACCGAGTTCGGTGCAGCACCCCGTCCCGCAATATGTGCGGCCATCGTTCCGTCCGGCTACCGGATCGGAAAGTCGAAATAGCTGTCGGAAAACGGCTCGTCTCTTAGCGAATAGTGCCACCATTCGCGGTCGTAAGGCTCAAAGCCACTCTTCTCCATGATGGAGAGCAAACATAAGCGATTGTCAGCTTCGCGGTCAGACACGCCTTTCGCGCCGTGATGCGAATGCTCATCCATGAGATCAAAGCCGCCCCCCAAGTATCGGGCCTTTGGTACGGTGCCCGTCAAGAGAAAAATACTATGTATATCAGGTAGTTAGGCATGGCGGAGAGGGTGGGATTCGAACCCACGGTACGGTTGCCCGCACAACGGTTTTCGAGACCGTCCCGTTCGACCACTCCGGCACCTCTCCGGGATCAGGCAGCTTCAGCTGGTCGAAGGCGGGCGGACATTACACAGCGCTTGTCGCGGGTGACAAGCTGCAACCGGCTTATTCGGCAGGTGTACCCGGTTCTTCCGCCGGCTTGACCTGCTCGCGCAGGATCAGGGGAACCTGGGTCAGCGTGAATAGGAAGGTAATCGGCATGACGCCGAACACTTTGAAGGTCACCCAGGCGTCGGTGGACAGGGTGCGCCAGGCGATCTCGTTGAGCACGGCAAGGACAAAAAAGAAGATGCCCCAGCGGAAGGTCAGCTTTCGCCACCCTTCGTCGGTGAGATCGAACACGGAATCAAATACATAGCCGACAAAGGATTTGCCGAAATACAGACCGCCGAGAAGAATGCTGCCGAACAGCGCATTCACGATCGTCGGCTTCAACTTGATGAAGGTATCGTCCTGCAGCCACAGGGTGAGCCCGCCGAAGAAGACGACGACGATGCCGCTGATCATGGGCATGATCGGCAGCCGCCGGGTGACGCTCAGCGAAATCGCAAAGGAAACGAGGGTCGCGGCGATAAACAGCGCCGTCGCGATGAAGATCGGATCGCCGAGATTGCCGAGGAATGGGAACTTCTCGCCCAGCCAATCGCCGCGGGCATTGGCGAAAAAGAAGACGCCAAGCGGACCGAGTTCGAGCGCAAGCTTCAGGAGCGGATTGGGATGCTTCCGTGCGATCGTGTTGGGCGGTGCTTCAAGATGGACCATTCTGCCCATTCTCCATAATCAGGCGAGGCCGGCAATGGCCCTCGCGAATTCGTGGGCGGCGAAGGGTTCGAGATCGTCCACCAATTCACCGACACCGATGAAATGCACCGGCAAGCCGAACTTGGCCGCAACGGCAACCAGAATGCCGCCTCGTGCCGTGCCGTCGAGCTTGGTCATCACCAATCCGGTGACGCCGGCGGTCTTGGCGAAGATCTCCACCTGCGACAATGCGTTCTGGCCGGTCGTGGCATCAAGGGTCAGCAGCACGTGATGCGGCGCGGCCGGATCCTGCTTCTTGATGACGCGGACGATCTTCTCCAGTTCGGCCATCAGCTCGGTGCGGTTCTGCAGGCGTCCGGCCGTGTCGATGAGGAGGACGTCGGAGCCGGCGCGCCTGGCTTCGTTGAATGCGTCAAAGGCGAGGCCGGCCGCGTCGGCACCGACTTCGCGGGCGATCACCGGCGCCCCGGTGCGCTCGCCCCAGATCTTGAGCTGATCGATCGCGGCGGCGCGGAAGGTGTCGCCGGCGGCGATCATCACCTTCTTGCCGTCCTCGGCGAACTTTGCCGACAGCTTACCGATGGTCGTGGTCTTGCCGGTGCCGTTGACGCCGACCATCAGGATCACATTCGGGCGCAGATCGGCGAGAACGAGCGGCTCGGCGACCGGGATCAGCACCTTTTCGACTTCGCTGGCGAGCAGGGCCCTCACGTCGTCGCCCTCAAGCTCGCGGCCAACGCGCTCGCGGCGCAGTGCATCGGTGATCCGCGCGGCCGTGTCGATGCCGAGATCGGCGCGGATCAGCGCTTCCTCGAATTCCTCCAGCGTCGCTTCGTCGAGCTTCTTCTTGGTGAAGATGGAGGAGATCGAGCCGGTGAGGGCGCTCGACGATCGGGTCAGGCCCTGGCGAAGGCGCTGGACCCAGCCGCGCGGCTTGGCGGCCTCTTGTGGCTCGGCCGGCTCCAATTCGTCGACGGCCTCGTCGGCCTCGTTGGCCGGTTCGATTGTCCGATTGCGGAAGGTGCGGCCGAATAGGCCGCGGCGCGGTTCGGTCATGGCTAGGCAGCCTCGGCGAGCAGAGCTTCGCCGTCGTGGCCGACGATACGGGCGGTGACGAGATCGCCCCGCCGGCCGCCCGCGAGCCGCGTCGGCGTGTAGTACTCGGTGCGGCCAAAACCCTGGCCTTCGAAGAGAACCTGGCGAAGCTGGCCGCGTTCGCTGTCGAGATGCGCGGCAACGGCGGCGGCGCCGCGGGCGCGGAGTGTGGCGGCGCGCCGGGCGATCGTTCGGCGATCGGTTTGCGGCATCCGCGCAGCCGGCGTGCCCGGCCGCGGCGAGAAGGGGAAGACGTGGAGATAGGTGAGGCCGCATTCGTCGATAAGATCGACGGAATGGGCGAAGGCAGCTTCGTCCTCGGTGGGGAAGCCGGCAATGATGTCGGCGCCGAACACGACGTCCGGACGCAGGCGGCGGACCGTCCGGGCAAAAGCGATGGCGTCGTCGCGGCTATGGCGCCGGCGCATGCGCTTCAGGATGATATTGTCGCCGGCCTGCAGCGAAAGATGCAGATGCGGCATCAGCCGGTCTTCTTCGGCGATCGCCTCCAGCAACGCCGCGTCGACTTCGACCGAATCGATGGACGAAAGCCGCAGGCGCGGCAGTTCGGGTACCTCGCGCAGGATCGCCTGCACCAACCGGCCGAGACTTTGCGGTCCCGGAAGATCGGCGCCATAGGCCGTCAGGTCGACACCCGTCAGCACCAGTTCGGCATGGCCCGCTTCCACCAGCTGGCGAATTTGATCGATGACGGCTCCCATCGGCACCGAGCGGGAATTGCCCCGGCCATAAGGAATGATGCAGAAGGTGCAGCGATGGTCGCAGCCATTCTGAATCTGCACGAAGGCTCGGATACGGCCGTCCAGGCCATCGACAAGATGGCCGGCCGTTTCCCGCACGGCCATGATGTCGTCAACCTTCACTTTTTCATCAGCCGAGATGCCGAAGTCCAACTGGTAGCTGTGCTGGTCAAGCTTCTCCTCATTGCCGAGCACGAGATCGACCTCGGCCATATCGGCAAAGGCCGCCGGATCAATCTGTGCGGCGCAGCCAGTGACGATGACGGGCCGCTCCGGCGTTGCCCGCTTGGCGCGGCGAATCGCTTGCCGCGCCTGGCGCACGGCCTCCGCGGTAACGGCGCAGGTATTGACGATGACCGCGTCGTCCAGCCCCGCCTCCATCGACCGGGCCCGGATCACTTCCGACTCCAGGGCGTTGAGCCGGCAACCGAAGCTGACGATTTCAACCATTTGTCTGCCCTCTGACATGTGCCGCCGCTACATAAGGCCTCGCCCGGCGCTTTGCCAATGCCGACCCAGCGTTCACGGCGCGCGCCGAAATTGGTAGAAGGAGCACCCGCATGAGCGGGGTCTGGGGACTGGGGAAACTGGTGCACCGCGACACGCGTCACATTTGGGCCATGCCGGCGCTGGCTTTCCTGCTCGCCGTTGCGATGGTCAGTCCGCTGGCGGCGCAAGTTGCTGAACCGGCAACGGAATCAGGGACCATCGAGCGCTCGCCGCTGCCGCGCAACAGCATCGCGCTCTATTTCGGCGTCTATGATACCAGCTTCTGGGGCCGTTCCTTCAGTGTCGCAAATGTCGGCTATGAGCCGAATTTCGTTGCAGCAATCATCAGCGAACGCGATCTGCTGGTCACCTCCTGGGGCCTTCGTATCGGCCATGAAAGCGGCATAGCTCTTCGTTTCGGCCGCGAGTTTTCCTTCGAGATGTGGCGTGGCATCACGATCAGCTTCAGCGTCCACATGCTCGGCGGGACGATCGTCACGCCGCGCATTGTGCTTGGACTCACCTCGATCTCCAATCCGATCGGCGTTGAGATCGAGCGCGAGGCCGAGGCGCACAATGGCGACGTCAACCGGCTGATCTATCTTGGAACGGAACTGGCCCGCTCGCTGGAGGCGATGCCTTATGTCGAGGTGTTCTACCGGCTCCATCACCGCTCCGGCGCGCTCGGCCTGTGGGGCAATGTCGCCGCCGGACACAACGCCAATGGCGTCGGCATCCGTTTCTGGTACTGACGCCGCGCGCTAGGCCGTCTCTTCGGGCAGCATCAATTCGCCGCTGCGCTCCAACTCGTATGGACCGGACATCAGCACATGGCCGTCGCTCGGCCGCCAGACAACGCCGAGATCGCCGCCCGGCAGCTTGACGGTGACGCGGCGATCCGTGCGGCCGGTCCAAGCACCGGCGACGGCGACGGCACAGGCGGCCGAGCCGCAGGCCAGCGTCAGTCCGGCGCCGCGCTCCCACACCCGTAATTTGATGGTGTTGCGGTTGATCACTTGGGCCAGTGACACATTCGCGCGTTCGGGGAAAATGGGGTGATTTTCGATCAAAGGCCCGAGCTGGCCGAGATTGAAGGCGTCGACATCGTCGACCCAAAAGATGGCGTGCGGGTTGCCCATGCTCACGACTGTCGGGCTGTGCAGGATCGGTGCATCGATTGGGCCGATCTGCAGCTCGATGGCGCGAAGGTCATGGAACGGTTCGGCCAGAGGGATGTCGTTCCAGCGGAAGCGCGGCTCGCCCATATCGACGGTGATGAGGCCGGCGTCGTCGCGCGTTGCCGGCAGGACACCGGCGTCGGTCTGGAAACGGGCCGCCGGAGCACCGGTTTCGGCCATTATCAGGGCCGCAACGCAGCGTGTGCCATTGCCGCAAGCGGCGGCGCGCGAGCCGTCGCGGTTGTAGATTTCCAGCCTGGCGTCGGTGCCGGGCGTTTGCGGCGGTAACACCGCCATGAGTTGATCGAAGGCGAATTCCGGCGTTGCCGCGATCGCCTGGATGTCGCCAGCATCGAGCGTCATGGCGCGCTGGCGCAGGTCGAGAACGAGGATCTCGTTCCCGGCTCCGTTCATCTTGTGAAAGGTCGCTGGCGTGTCGCTCACGGCCCGGCCTCCGATCTTCCGTTGTTCGCTCGGCGCTCAATATGGCGAGCGAAGCGCGGCAGCGCCAGCGGCGGTCGCGGAGCGCGCAATAGCCGAGTGTGCTCTTCGATGCCACACCCCACAGAAAATCGATCTGAATGAGTTAGGAAGTGACTTCCGCGTTCCGATTTCGCGGCATATCCTTCCTCACATGAGCACTCTGGCGATCGACCTGCGAAACGCCGAAATCGACGATGTCGAAGGCATTACAGCCGTCCATGATTCGTCGTGGCGCTATGCCTATGAGGGCTTGATCCCGGCACAGGAATTGGCGCGGATGATCGCCCGGCGGGGGCCGCGCTGGTGGAGCAGGGCGATTCGCCGCGGCACTGCTGTGATGGTGCTCGAGGTCGGCGGAACGATCGCCGGCTACGCGACATTCGGGCCGAACCGGGCGCGCGATCTGACGCAGAAGGGCGAAGTCTACGAGCTCTATCTTCTGCCGGAATATCAGGGCGTCGGCCTCGGCACCCAGCTCTTTCTGGCCGCCCGCAAGGAACTGGCGCGGCACGGCTATGAGACGGCCGTGGTGTGGGCGCTGGCCGACAACGAGCCGGCGTGCCGCTTCTATCGCAATGCCGGCGGCCGCCGGGTCGCGCGTTCGACCGAGCAGTTCGGCAAGACCGTGCTGGCCAAAGTGGCTTACGCCTGGCCGCGCGGCACCTAGTCTTCGTCCTTCGCGCCGGGCCACAGGCGCTCCGCAATATCCGACAAAATTCCGGGGTCGCCGTCGATCCGCAGTCGCTTCATCCGCGCCTGCTTCCCAGCGATGACGTGAACCTGCGAGCGTGCGACGCCGAACGCGCTGGCGATCAGTTTCTCCGCGGCGTCGTTTGCATGCCCCTGTTCCGGCACGGCGCGGACTTTGACGGCGAGCACCGCATTGCCATCGGACAGGACGAGCCGACCTTCTATGCGGTTGTCGGCGGCTTTCGGCGTGAGACGGATCGCGATGGCGAGATGATCAGTCCCGCGCCGCCATGGGGCCACTAGTAGATGAGCCGAATCAATGCCGGGAAAATGACCCGCTGGATGAACCAGATGATCAGGATCACCACGATCGGCGAGAAGTCGATCCCGCCCATATTGGGAATGATCCGGCGGATCGGCCGGTATATGGGCTCGGTGACCGCATAGAGGAACTGGCCGATCATGCCGACGAATTGGTTGCGCGGGTTGACCACGTTGAAGGCGTAAAGCCAGCTGAAGATCGCGGAGGCGATGAGAACGTAGATGTAGATCGTCAGAATGCTGCTGATGAAATTGATCAGATCAAAAAAGAACATGGCGATCCCAATTCGGCGAAGTCGCCGCGTTTGGCCGATTTACTCTGCCCCCCATTTTGGAGCAACCCTGCCGGCCCAATAGGTGCGCCCGAATGCGGGGCTCGCCGCTGCGTGATCAGCCTCGGCGAGGGCCGCTGCCTAAGCGCCGGTGGCGTTGCGGCGCTTGGCTCGGCGGCGCTGCTTGACACCCCAGGGGACCAACTCCTAAATGCCGCCAGCCGAGGATCGGCGGGGCCGTAGCTCAGTTGGGAGAGCGCCGCGTTCGCAATGCGGAGGTCAGGGGTTCGACCCCCCTCGGCTCCACCAAATCCGCCTAAACTGGGGGAAATCCCTAGGTTCCTCGCCGGATCGCACCCTGGCCTGCCTTACTGGCGCACGCCTGTGTCGGCCTTGGCCTCGCAATCGTCAGAAGCATCGTTCGGCCTGAGAGCCGGAACAATCGTTGCGGCCCCGAGTTCCAAGCCGCGCGATCAGATTCGATAGAGGTTCGGACGTGCCGGATCACAATCGCCCGATGAATGGCTTCAGCCGCGCAAAGTAGGCCTCGCGGCCGTGGATACGCTCGACGAAGCCCCGTGCATCGGCGACCATCCGGCTCGTCTCGTCCATTTCCACGAAGAGGAGCTTCAGCGCCTTGGGCGAGCGCCGCGGCTCGCTGTAGCTGGCGAGGGGGCCGAATGTCGGCTTCGCGCTTCGGTCGAGCACGACCGGGACCCCGGCCGCCATCGCTTCGAGCACGTTGCGGTAGCCAAATTGTGGGATGCCTGGGCGGGTGAAGAAGACATAAGCGTCAAGCCGGCTCAAGAAGGCTTCCGCCTGCTCGTGCCGCTTATGCTGGGCGACCTTCCAACCCGGCGGCGCCGTACCCAGGATGCGGGTCGCGGCACCGACCGTTCCCAGCACGGAGACGCGCACCTTCCTCCCATCGGGATAGGCGGCCACAATCTCTTCCGCGCTCGCCGGCCATGCGCTCCAATGATCGGGGCCGTGGCGGCCAATGCGAAGCGGCTTGCCGGCGGCCGGCCCGGTTCGATCGGCGATGTCCGGCACCGTGACGAGTTCGGGCCAATCGTCCTCGCTCAACGCGACCTGTGCCTGCACGCCCTGTGTGAGCAGGGCTTGGCGAACCTGGGGGTTGGTCGGGTGCCAGATCGGCCGGCGGCCGAAAAGGCGCTCGGCATAGGCGTTGCAGACCGCCGGATCGTAGAGCGGGTGCTCAGCGTCAAAGCGGGCATCAAGCGGCGGCCGATCGGCGATGATGCGGATGTCCGCCGCTGCGATCTCGGCGACATATTCCTGCTCCTCGCTGAGGACGCGCGGGTCGCGAATGATGAGAAGATCGCAGCTGATCCGTTCCCCGAAAACGGCGATCTTCGCGAGCCCCGTCTGGACTGCATCGGCGATCCAGGGATGCCGGCGCCGGGGCGCTTCGAGATCGAAGACGGAAAGCTGCACGAGGCCGGTGGTGAGGCCGAGCGCCGCATTGGCGTTCATCTCTTCGACATTTGCGATGTTGGCGTCCGAATTCTGCCGGAAGTCGGAGGCGATCACGATGTCGAAATGGCGGACGCCCGTCTGGCGCTGCGGCAGCATCGGCGCCGGCGCGGGGTATGGGCGCTCCGTCATCGGAAAGGCGAAACGCAGCCGGTTGGGGCTTTGTTTGCGGAACCAGAGGCCGAGTTCGCCATATTCCCTGCGGGCGCCGAATTCGAAGCCGGGATAGGCGGTTGCGCCGGAGCGTGTGAGCGATCCGCCA
Source organism: uncultured Alphaproteobacteria bacterium (assembly GCA_963732865.1). Taxonomy (GTDB): domain Bacteria; phylum Pseudomonadota; class Alphaproteobacteria; order Rhizobiales; family Kaistiaceae; genus JADLGL01. Next base: position 617,073 of record CAVTBC010000004.1, read on the forward strand.
GCGTGGCGCTGAAGCGATATCGGTCCGCTATCGAGAGTGTCCATGGCACCAGGGCCGAAGCGGTCTTGCAGGCGGTGAACGAACTCGGTGTCGGCGCCGACGCGAACGCTGTCCCAACTGCCGAGTGCGGCGAGGGTAGGCTCGCGGCGGAACAGCAGGGATGATGCGTTGCCGGCGACAAAGGCGCCGGGCGGATTGAGACGGGCAAATTTCAGTTCGGGCGATGCGCGCACCTTCATCGACATGTTCGCGATCGCCTCGGGATGAGCCAGGAGATGCTCAACCTGGCGTTCGATCTTCGCCGGATGCGACCAGTCATCGGCATCATGCACCGTGACGAACGCGCCGTTTGCCTGGGCGAGCGCCCGGTTGCGCGCGACGTAGGTCCCGGCGTTGGTCGGTGAGGACAGCAGTTGAATGCGCGGGTCGGCTTCCGCCGCCGCCAGCACGATGGCGGCGCTGTTGTCGCGACTGAGATCGTCGACGACGATGATCTCGAGGTTCGTCCAGCTCTGCCAACGAAGACTGGAGAGCGCGGTGCTGATCGTGTCCGCGGCGTTGAACATGGGTACCAGGACTGAAACGAGCGGGCCGTCTTCGCGCAAACGCGCCGGCCGCGCCGGGCGCAAGCGGTCGAAAGGCGGCAGGTCGCCCGCGGCGGGCTCGATTGGTTCAAGGCCGTGGAGCGCGAGTGCGTGATTGAGCCAGTCGACCTTCGCCTCAGGGGGGGCGAGATTGGCCAGCGCCAGCATCAGATCGGCGTGCGGCGCTCTTGCCAACTGCGCTTCCAGCATCACGGACGCAGCGGCGCTGTTTGCCATTTGCGCCGAGCGCAGGACGGCGATGCGCCGCTGCCGATCGATGTCCTCCGGCGGCCACGCAGCGAGCGCGAATAATGGCTCAAGGTCTCGCGGGCTTTGCCCGTGCCGGCGCCGCGTGTGCCAGCCGAGTAGCAGCCAGGCGATCTCGGCGCGAACCTCGTCACTGGTTGATTGGCCAAGCAGCCGATCGAGTGCCGACAAGGCCGGGCGCGGCATTCCGAGGCCGTAGAGGTAGCGCCTTGCGCTTCGCGCTTCCTCGATGATGCTGTCTTCGGTCACGCCCGCACGCCCATTGCCCGGCAAGAAGTATCAGAGATCAGCTTCGCAGATCTGCGGCGACTGGCTTCGCGGTGGCAAGACAAACAGTCAACGTCGGGCTTGGGGCAGGAATTGCGTCCGATCTTCGAACGATCGGTCATGGGAACTGCCGTGGCGCAGGTGCCTCTGGTCCCGGTTCACACTTTGCCGACCGTGCCCGTGTTTAGCACGATCGCCGATCCCGAACGCGAGTGAATGGACGTCGGCCCGCGTCAGCCTACATGGCGTCGGTCTACTTGCGGGTTCTGGCCGGTCCGCGCGTTATTCTTGTGAGGCAAGATAAGGGGGGTCGAACAGGTCGCGTCTGCTCCGGCGGGCCTGACTTTTGATCATGGCAAGGCTTCACGCTGTTGAGTCGCGCGACCCGCCGTAAACAAGATTGCGGGTTGACATTGCCAGATCACGATGCCGTGATCGCGCGGGGAGTTGGCTTATCGCCGTGAAACTTGAGGGTCAGGCTCGACAACACAATGAGCAAGCAAAACAGACGACAGGTGGAGCGCCTGCTTGCCGGTATGAACGCAGGCAACGCCGCAGTTTTCGAAGAAGTTTTCCACGAAGACGCGGAGATCGATTGGCCGCAATTTGGTGAGCGCATCCACGGCGCCTTAGATCGCCGAAAAGTCTACGAGAGCCTGCCCACAAAACCTGACGTTCACATTCGCCGGATCTTTGGCGGCGCAGATGTGTGGATCGTTGAGGCGCTGCTGGTCTACGACGACGAGGAACATTTCGGCATCTCGATCTTCGAATTCCGCGCCGGCAAGGTCGAACGCGAGACCAGCTATTGGGCAGAGCCCAAAGCTGGCGGTGCCGGCTGGAAGCAGGAATGGGTTCATCCGCTGGAGGCGATTAAGCGGATTCCCGAACCTGACGAACTCGACAACGACTGACCTCCTTCGCTGCTGAGCGGCCATTCCCAATGTTGTCGCGGCTAATGCCTATGGCGCAATATGATCGCTGACGGGGGCGCGTCTGCTTGCGGCCCGATGGAGTCCAAGGCGATGCTGGCGCATATGACCGCCGATGAGGCCGATCTGTTTGCGGCCTGCCTCGCGCGAGCCAGGCGGATACTTGAATTCGGTTGCGGTGGGAGCACGCTGCTGGCGCTTAGCAACGAGGCGGCGTCGGTCTGGTCCGTCGACAATGTCCCCGAATGGATCGAGAAAGTGTCCGCCGAACCGCTGGCGAAAGAGGCGCTGCGATCGCGAAGGCTGAAGTTCATCCGGGTCGACACGGGACCAACAGGCGCTTGGGGCCGACCTGCCAGCGAGGAGCATCGTGATTGGTGGCCGCGCTATCACACCAAGCCATGGCGACGGGTGCCGGCCGAAACGCTTGACCTTATCTTCATCGACGGACGGTTCCGCGTCGCGTGCACCGTTCAAGCGATCCTGCGGGCAAAGGACGACTGCGTTATCTGCATCCATGATTTCTGGAATCGACCACGCTATGAGGTCCTGCTCGAATTCCTGGACGTGCGCGACCGGGTAGACACGCTGGGGGTGTTCTCGATTGCCCAGCCGCGGCGCATCGGTGATCTCATCGACTGCCTGCTGGCGCGGCAATACGACTTTCGCTGACCTAGTTGATCGCGGCCCAGGCCGCCGCCGCTCGGTCGATCAGGTCGCTGACGTGGCCATCGTCGCGCATCGTCGCGATTTCGGCGCCGAAGGCGTCCAGCAGCGACAAGCAGGGCGACAGCTTTGAGAAGGCCACATACATGTCTGCCTCGACGAGATTGGGGCCGAGTACGGCGATCTGGTCACGAATGCCAAGCTCGTTGGCGATGGCGATGCCGGGATAGAGCCCGAAGACCATATAGTCGGCTCTGCCCGAGAGCAGGTCGGCGAAGGCCGCGGGAACGCCATCGGCGCGCGCTACGTCGAGATTGCTGTTCATGAAGGCATCGAATTCTGCGCCGAAGCTCTCGCCGGCATTCGTCACGCCGTGTTTGCCAATGAGGTCGTCGCGGCCGGTGAAGGTGAAGTCCGCATCGGCGAGGACAAACACAACGACAGGATCGATTGTGAAGGCGGGCTCGACATAGTCGAGATAGGTGGCGCGTTCGTCATTGTAGTAGATGCCGAAGATGACGTCGGCGGCGCCGGTCCGCGCCGCCATCTGCGCCTCTTCCCAGGTTCCGGTGTAGCGAGACACGACGGGGATGCCGAGATCCGCGCCGATTTCCTCGACCAGCATGGCGCCGGCGCCGGCGATCGTATCGCCGTCGCGGTAGCCGATCGGCGCATATTCGGGATGGCCGGTGATGGTGAGCTGCGTGCAGGCCGGCTGCGCAAACGCGCTCGGCGCAGCCAGCAGCAGAGCGCAGGCGAGGGTCGGTGCGAGGAGTGTCTTCACGGTCGTTCTCCTTGAACGATGACGAGATCACGGCTTCCTGTCGATCGCATTTGACAGTGCCGCGCTGTTCGTCGGACAGGAACTTCTATGTCGCCGACTAGTGTACGCGAAATGAACAAGGAAACGATCTTCGGTTGCGGACCGGCGCGAAAGATCGCCGATGTGCGCCGCCTGGCGACAGTGTTGGAAGCCGAGACCAAGCGACGCCGGCCGTTTCCGGTCCGGTTCGCTGAGGCGGCGGTCGAAGGTGCGGTGGGTGAGCTGTGGGCTGCCGGCCTTGAGGCTTTCGCTGCGCCGAATGAGATGTCGGCATTCCGTATCTACGCCGTCACGAACGCCATCTGTCTGGCGCCGGCGATGGTCGTTGCTACCGCCGCCGACACGATCATCGCGGAAACCTGGGCTTCGAAGAAAGCGCTCGCGCGCATGCCGGGATTCGCCGACGTGAAGCGAAAGCAGCTGGCGGCCCTCAGAGCCCAGGGGCGGCCGGTGCACGTGGATTTGGATCCCGTGGAGCCGATGGCGGGCGACTTCTTTCTTCTGACCTCCTCGATCCACAACAACTATTTTCACTGGCTCATAGAATGCCTGCCCAAGGTTGCACTGTGGCGGGCGTTCGGCGCGGGCGTCCCGCTGCTGTGTCCGCCGCTCAAGATGCGGATGCACCACGAGGCGCTGGCTCTTGCAGGTGTTGCGGCCACGGAGCGGGTGGAAATTGCGCGGCACACACGGATCGAAGGACAGTTGATTTTTGCCGATCGGGTTTCGACCGTTCCGAGCAAGATATCGCCGGTGATCGTCCCCTTCATGCGATCGCTTCGCGACAGCGCCCGCCGGTCGGGAAAGTCGCGGCGGCTCCTGATTTCGCGGGCCGGAGCGGCTTCGCGGCGGCTGCTCAATCAGGAGGAAGTCTTGCAAAGCCTCGTGCCTATGGGGTTCGAGTTGGTGGCGGCGGAGAAACTGCCTTTGGCCGAGCAGGTGGCTCTGTTCGCCGAGGCGGAGATGATCATCGCGCCGCATGGGGCGGGCCTTGCCAATATCGCGTTTTGCGCGCCGGGAACCGTCGTCTTGGAGCTCGGCCATGACGGAATACTGGACCGGCGGCAGACGGCCTTTGCGGCGCTCGCCGATTTGTTCGAGCTGAATTTCGGTGTGTTGGTCGGCGTGGCCGACCGATCGACGCCGTCGCGGTCGGAGAGTTCTGAACTTTCGCGTACCGCCGCAGGCCGTCGTGGAAATGATCGAACAGCTGAGTGGTGCTGTGAGGGCCTAGAAAGGGCGATCACTCGCCGAGAGTCAGGCCGCTTCCTTCCACTTGATCGAGCACCCGATCGACGGGATTTGTTCGTTCGGCGCCATACCGGTTTGCGCCACCATCCGCATAGCGTCGAGAAGCTCGCGTTTGGCGCCTGGCGGCGGCGGGTCCTTACGGCCTTCGTCGAGGCGCCCGCGATAACGCACCTTGCCCGCCGCATCGAGGCCGAAGAAATCAGGGGTGCACTCTGCCTTGTAGGCCCGCGCTATGGCCTGCGTTTCGTCCCGTAGATAGGGAAAGGGGAGCCGATGGGCGGCCGCGAATTCCTTCATCTTGTCGAAGGAATCGTCCTGGTAGCGGGAAGCATCATTGGCGTTGATGGCGACGAAGCCGATTCCCGCCGACGCCAGGGCGCGAGCATCATCAGCCATCCGGTCGATCACGGCCCTCACATAGGGGCAGTGATTGCAGATGAAAACGACAACGGTACCGTTCTGGCCGGCGATTTCGGCGAGGCTGTGGGTCTTGCCGTCGGTGCCCGGTAGCGCGAAGTCCGGTGCGGCAATGCCGAGTTCTGCCGGGGGCGGGGTCACGGCCATGGCGTCCTCCTACGCAAGCAATCGCCGCAGGCAGTTGCGCGCGGCTGCGGCTCTCGTTGCGAAGGTGTGATTTGCGGCCGGGGCTTGTCAACGCCCGGCGGCGGGGCCGTCAGTTGATCGGGATAATCGTTGGCGGTGCATCACCCAGACGGAGGGCAATGTCATAGGCGCCGGCCGGCGCGGCGGCGACGTCGGTGATGAACCGCGCAGTGCCGCCGGGATCGATCACCGAACGGGTCGGCGTAATTTGCAGCATCTGCAATTCGGCGCCGTCGCTTGAACGGATCGTCAGCGTGACCGGGGGTACGTCAACCTGGCGGCCGGTCGGGTTGGTGATGGCGCCGTCGAGGCTGAAGCCGAGGGAATTGCGCGCATAGACGCGAACGATGCGTACGTCGTCAAAGGCGAGGCCAGCCTGGCCCGTGGGAAGGCCGACCGCCGTGTAGGCGGTGGACAATTGCGGAAAGGCCGAAACGATCGGCTCCCGCAATGTGAGCAACGCGGCGACCAATGCCATGACAATGAGGATCGACCAAAGCAGCGCAAAGGGCCATTTGGACCGGCGTTTCGCCGGTCGAACCGGCGGGTAAGCGGTCGGCCGATCGAATCCGGGATAGAGATCGATGGTGGCGGCGTCGCGGCCTACAATCGAAGCGGACTGCGTCGGCAGCAATATCTGGCCGCGATAGGTACTGGGGCCGATGGCGGCTGAGTCGCGATGCATTGCTAGGGTGCCCGATCTGTCACGAGAAAAGCCTAGGCCGCATTCGTTAAGGATTTGGAAACCACGATTCTGACCGGTTCGGCCTCACATTCGGGTGGCCGGCTTGCTTGTCGGGGACAGCGGATCGTAAACGAGAGCTTAAGCTGCCAGCCGGCAGGTAGGCGGCCAGTCCGCGTCGCCACCGCTCAACCGAGGCAACGGCCAAGTGTTCCGTTTCGATAATGTCGGATTACGCTACGGCACCGGGCCCGAGATCCTGCGCGATCTCAACTTCCGGGTCGAGCCGCGCTCGTTCCAATATCTGACCGGCCCGTCGGGCGCCGGGAAGACGAGCCTGCTGCGCCTCTTCTTCCTGACGATCCGGCCGTCGCGCGGGCTGATCTCCGTATTCGGGCGGGATTCCTCGACGCTGCGCCAGGGCGAGCTGCCGCGCATCCGCCGCCGTATCGGCGTCGTATTCCAGGATTTCCGGCTGCTCGACCATCTCACCACCTATGAGAATGTCGCTCTTGCCCTGCGGGTCGTCGGCAAGTCGGAATTGCGCTACCGCGCCGATGTCGTCGAACTGCTCAACTGGGTCGGCCTCGGCGACCGTATCAACGCCTATCCGCCGGTGCTGTCCGGCGGCGAAAAGCAGCGCGCCGCGATTGCCCGCGCCGTGATCGGCCATCCGGAAATCCTGCTCGCGGATGAACCGACCGGCAATGTCGACCCGCCAATGGCGCGGCGTATCCTGCGCCTCTTCGTCGAACTCAACCGCCTCGGCACATCCGTGGTGATCGCCACGCACGACACCGACCTCATGCAGCGCCATCCGGCACGAACCATGGCGCTCGAGGATGGCCGCCTCGAGATTCATGACTGACACGCCGATCAGAACCCCAAGAATGCGGCTGCTGCCCGGTCGCAGCCGGCGACGGCGCAGCTTTGGTCCGGGGCCGATCGTGCCGGCAAATTCGATCGCCGGGAACGCCCTGATCGCGGTCGTCGCAATCATGAGCTTTCTTGCCTGCGTCACCGTCGGTGCTGTGACGCTGGTGCAGGATGCATCGCAGAATTGGCAGTCCGACATCATGCGCGAGGTCACGATCCAGGTTGTGCCGCGTGACGGTGTCGATGTGGATGCGGCGGTGGCCCAGGCCGCCGAGATTGCGCGCGGTACAGCGGGCGTTACCGAAGTGCAGCCGCTGACCCAGGCGGAGAACACGGCCTTGCTCGAGCCGTGGCTCGGCGTTGGCCTCGATATCGCCGATCTGCCGATCCCGCGCCTGATCGTGGTCAAGGTCGGCGATCGCAGGGATGTCGATCTGCAGGGCCTGGCGGCAGCTCTTGAGAATGTCGATGGCGCAAGCCTCGACGATCACCGCGTCTGGACCGACCGCCTGCGCGCCATGGCGAATGTCTCCGTCATCGTCGGCTTCGCGGTGCTGGCGCTCGTATTTGCCGCAACGGTGCTCAGCGTCGTGTTTGCGACACGCGGCGCCATGGTCGGTAATCAGCAGATTGTTTCCGTGCTGCATTTCATCGGCGCCGAGGACGGATTTGTCGCAAGCGAGTTTCAGCGCCATTTCCTGCTGCTCGGCCTTAAGGGCGGCCTCGCCGGAGCGGGCGTGGCCGCCGTCCTGTTCGCGATCGTCAGCCTGGCGACGGCGGCGACGCGATCTGTGCCGGAGGGCACGCAAGTGACGGCCTTGTTCGGCAATTTGTCGGTCGGGCCGACGGCCTATTTCGGCGCGATCGGGGTCGCCTTCGCGATTGCCATCCTGACCGCGATCACGTCGCGGCTGACGGTGTTTCGTTATCTGGGAGCGGTGGAGTGAGCGCGCCGACTGAGGCAGGCGGACAGGCGAGCGCAGGGGAGGCATCGCCGGTCGGCGTCGCGATCCGTTCGTTGATCTTCAACATCGTCTTCTATGTCCACATGATCGGCGTTTTCGTCATTGTCACGCCGGTCTATTTCTTCCTGCCGCAACGCCTCAACATGGCGGTCGTCAGCAGCTGGGCGCGGCGCACCCTGTGGCTGCTGCGCGTCATCTGCAACACGCGGGTGGAATTCCGCGGGCGTGAGAATCTGCCGATCGACCGGCGCTACATCCTGTCCGGCAAGCACCAGTCGATCTGGGAGACCTTCGCGCTGCTGGCGGTCGAGCCCAATCCCGGCGTCATCATCAAGCGCGAGCTACTGCGCGTGCCGATCTGGGGTTGGTGGGCGCGGAAGGCGGAGATGATCTACGTCACGCGCACGGGCGGATCGGCGGCGCTGAAGGAGATCACGGAAGGCTCGGAGAAGGTGCTGGCGGCCGGTCGGCCGATCTTCATCTTCCCGGAGGGTACCCGGCGCCCGCCAGGGGCGGAGCCGGACTACAAATATGGCGTCGTCCAGCTCTACCGGAAGCTCGCCGTGCCGGTCGTGCCGGCAGCACTCAATTCGGGCTTCTACTGGCCGCGCCGCCGCTTCCTCCGCTATCCAGGCACGATCGTCGTGTCATTCCTGCCGCCGATCGCGCCGGGGCTCGGGTCGCGCCAATTCCTGGACCAGCTTGTCCAGACGACAGAGGACGAATGCGACCGACTGCTGCTTGAGGCCGACCGTGCCGACCCGCGCCCGCCATTCAACGAAGATGCCACCGTGCGGCTGGCAAAGCTCCGGTTGCAGGCCGGCTAACGCTCTGACGGGCAGGACGCTTCGTCATCGCGCTTGATTTTTCGAACGCTGATGTTCTATCTTTGTTCACATGAAGAATCAGTCTTCACTCATTGACGGCGGAACCCCGGAATTTGCCGAGCGTTGCGGGCTCGGCGACCGGTACCGCTATTGGCTCGGCACCTCGGGCCGGCGGCATTTATTCACCGCGGTCGATGCGAGCGCATTGCCGGACTTCAATCAGGCCGTGATCGTTCTGGCCCGGCGGGATGGGAATGGCGGCTATCGGGGTGTTGACGTCGGTTGCCCGGGCGACGCCGGGGAAGAAACGGCTGCTCAGATTTTGCGGCGGCTCGCAGGCGATCGGGAACTCGCCATCTTTGTCCATCTCCTCGCCGGCAATGCCGCGGCGCGGCGCCGGCTGGTGCGCGATCTTGTCGGGTCGCGCCAGCAATTGGCGGCGTAGCCGCCGGTTAACGCCGGTCAACGCAGCTTTTCAGCCAGCCATTCCAATTCGGGGTCGGCGATCCCGAGCTTCGCCAGGTGATTGGCGGTGTTGACCACATAGTCGCGATTGGCTCCGGAATGGCCGTGTCCCTGGCGCACGATGCGCAGGGCCTCTTCGCGGTTGAGACTGCCGGCATATTGCGGATGCCTGCGATCGACGACGTAGAGCACAGCCTCGGTTTCGCCCGTGGCGTGGTCGGGAAGGATGATGCGGCGGCGGGCCTCGAGGTAGACGTCGCTGTCCAATTCGCGCTTTCGTAGATAGTGGATCACCGATTTGCCGTTTTCCGCCGCCACACGAAATGCGACCCCAAGACAGGAGCCGCCGAGATCAAGGCCGAGCACGAGACCGGGCTTGGCCGGCGTGCCGCGGTGGGTATGGGAAAGGACGCACAGGGCGCGATGAGCGCCGAACAACTTGGCCGGCATCGATTCTTCGAATGCGAAGCCGGGGCGCCACATCAGCGAGCCGTAACCAAATACCCACAGATCGTTCATAGGATCATTATGCGATTTTCGTGCCCGGGAGTTGACTGCCAATGGTAGCGCGAACCCAGACATCCACCGCTGCTTCGACCCGGCCGCGCCGCCCGCGGCGCGGGCCGCTGTCGTTGCTGCTGTCGCTGGTCATCATTCTGGCAATGGCCTGGGTTGCCTATTGGTACGTCGCCTATCGTTTCGCCTCCGGCTATGTGCTCGATGCCGCCGCTCTCGAGGTCGGGGATATGGCGCTGGGCTGCGGCGACCGCCAGTTCGGCGGCTTCCCACTGCAGATCACAATTGATTGCCGGACCGCGTCGGCTGAGTTGGGCGGCGCCCGCGTCAACCTGGCGGGGCTCACCGCGACCGCGCCGCTCTACAATCCAGGCCGCGTCGATGCGGTGTTGCAGGCGCCTCTGGCCTATACCGGCGTCAACCACACCATCGCCGCTGACTGGACCGGCGCCGGGCTGCAGGCGATGGCGGGCCTCGGCGGCTTGAAGAGCGGCGAAGTGTCCTTCACCGGCCTCGATATCCACGTGACCGACGCTGTTGACGCCGCCGTCTGGGCGGCGACCGCGGATGCCTGGACGACGGAGATCCGGCCTGCCGATGGCGACGATGACGCCTTCCGCGTCGGACTGTCGGCCAACAATCTCGTCGTTCAACTCGGCAGTGACACCTACCCGTCCGTATCGGGGACGGCGACCATTACCGTGCTGAACAGCGGCAACCGCGTTGATCGCGATCCCGCCGCGATAATGGGCGACTGGCTTGCCGCCGGCGGGGCCTTCACCATCGACGACATGGTTCTCACCTCGGGCGACGTCGTTGCCGAATTCACCGGTCCGATGACGCTCGAAGTGGACGGAACCCTGTCAGGTGACGTCTCGCTCCGCTACTACGGCAACGACCTGCCGATGCTGCTCGCGGCCATCTTCCCCTGGGCTGCGGATAACGCCGATCTCATCGCCGACGCTGTGCGGCATCTGTCGCGGCCGATCCAGATGCGCGGCCAGGACGCCTTCGAGGTGCAGCACCTCGTTCTCGACCATGGCGGGGTCGCGATCGGGATTATTCCGATTCCCCTGACGATCCCGTCGATCGGACCGCTGGACCATCTGCTGCCGCCGGCTTAGCTGGGCGACGTCCGAAGTCAGGTGAGGGGGTCTCCTGACCTGCTTCGATGATGCCGCGGCGAATGGCGCGCGTCCGGGTGAAGAGGTCCTCAAGCGCCTCGCCGTCGCCCCAGCGGATCGCCTTCTGCAGCGACGCCAGATCCTCGTTGAAGCGGCCGAGCATTTCCAGCACGGCCTCGCGATTGTTGAGGAAGACGTCGCGCCACATGGTCGGATCGGAGGCGGCGATGCGCGTGAAGTCGCGGAAGCCGCCGGCAGCGAATTTCATCACCTCCGACTGCGTGACCGTTTCCAGATCGGCGGCCGTGCCGACGATGTTGTAGGCGATGAGATGCGGGACATGGCTGGTGATCGCCAGCACGAGATCATGATGCTGCGGCGTCATGATCTCGACATTGGCGCCGAGCGCCGTCCAGAAGGCGCTGAGGCGCTCGATCGCCTCGGGGTCGGTGCCAGGCGGCGGCGTCAGGATGCACCAGCGATCCTGGAACAATTCGGCGAAGCCGGCGTCAGGCCCCGAATGCTCGGTGCCGGCGACGGGATGCGCGGGGACGAAATGCACGCCTTCCGGAATGAACGGGGCCATCTGCGCAATCACCGAGGCCTTCACGGAGCCGACGTCGGAGACGATCGCGCCGGGCTTCAACGCCGGAGCGATCGCTTCGCCGACCGCGCCCGAGGCGCCGACCGGGACGCAGACAATGACGCAATCGGCGCCCTCGGCCGCCTCCGCCGGGTCGGCGAAGTAGCTGTCGCCGAGGCCGAGCTCCTTGGCGCGCGCCAGCGTCGCGGCGCTGCGGCTGTTGATGGCGACGTGGCCGACGACGCCGGATTTGCGTGCGGCCAGCGCGATCGATGAGCCGATGAGGCCGATGCCGATGAGCGCCAGGCGGGAGAAGATCGGTTCGCTCATCGCGCGCCTCCAAGGAATTCGCCGATCGCCCGGACGGTGTCGCGGTTAGCGTCGTCGCTGCCAATGGTCATGCGCAGCGCGTTGGGTAGGCCGTAGCCCTCCATACGGCGGAGGACGATGCCCCGCCCGAGCAGAAAAGCATCGGCGTCGGCGGCGCGGCGGCCCGGCTCCTCCATGAAGTGGATGAGCACGAAATTGGCGATGCTCGGCGTCACCGTGAGACCGAGCTCATCGATGGCGGCGCTGACGCGGGGCAGCCAGGTCTCGTTGTGGTCGACCGCTTTCTCGATGTGATGAAGGTCGCCGAGCGCCGCAACACCTGCCGCGATCGCGGGACCCGCCACATTGAACGGGCCGCGGACGCGATTGAGAGCGTCGATCACAGACGCCGGTCCGGTGCACCAGCCGATACGAAGCCCCGCGAGGCCGTAGATCTTCGACATCGTACGGGTCATGACGACGTTGGGCGCGTTGGTGGCGAGGTCGAGGCCGCTATCATAGTCGTTGCGGCGGACATATTCGGCATAGGCCGCGTCGAGCACGAGCAGCACGTTATCCGGCAGATGCGCGTGCAGGCGCGCGATCTCGCTCTCCGGCAGATAGGTGCCCGTCGGATTGTTCGGGTTGGCGATGAACACCAGCTTGGTGCGCGGGCTGACGGCGGCCAGGATCGCGTCCACATCCGTGGTGAGCTTCGTTTCGGGCGCCACGATCGGCATGCCGCCGGCTGCCATCGTCGCGATCTTGTAAACGAGGAAGCCGTGCTGCGAATGGATCGCCTCGTCGCCTGGCGCAAGGAAGGCGTGGGCGAGAAGGTTGAGGATCTCGTCCGAGCCGGCGCCGCAGACGACGCGAACCGGGTCGAGGCCATGCCGCGCGGCGATGGCTTCGCGCAGCAAGGTGGCGCTGCCGTCAGGGTAGAGCTGCAGCGATTCGGACGCCTTGAGATATGCCTCCACCGCCGCCGGGCTCGGGCCGAGCGGTGTCTCGTTGGATGATAGCTTATGCCGCGTCGGAACGACGCCTGCTTTTGATCGGCCAGGAATGTATGGGTCGATGTCGAGCACACCAGCACGTGGCTGAGGAAATTGACGGGCGCTGCTCATGGGCGTCCTCCGTGAATGGGGACGCGCAACAGATCGCGCGGTGCGGATAGTCCTACTCCAGTCGCGATGCCGCCAACCTCGGTGATGTCGGTAAGACCAGCGGCGGGCAGGGTCTCGGCGATGCCATCACGCTGCACGGCGACAAGAACCTCGCGCCTGCCATTGACGGCGCAGTCGGCGATGAGCGCAGCCCCGGGAATCGCAGATCCGATTTCGCAGGAATCGGCCGCGGCAAAGACAACGAGATCGGAGGGGGTGGGTTCGGTCAGCAGCGGGGAGATGATGGCGGCCGGGATATCTGAGACGGAGCCCTTGCCGGCGATGAAGGGCCAGACCGCCATGACTCGCGGCCCGACGGTCATGGACAAGCTTCGCCACCAAGGCGTGCCGGCGAGGCCGTTGCCGAGCGGGATCAGGCCAAGATCGCTGCCGGTCGCAGCCACGGCTTCGATCACCTGCTCTGGGCCCTCCACCGGCACCAACCCGACGGAAAAGCCAAAGGTGAAGCGGGCGAGGTCGCGCATCGCGGCGGCGTCCGCGCCGCAGTCGACGACGACGCGGAAGGGCGCCTGCATGAAGGTGAAGGTCGAGATGATCTCGCGCCACAAATGCTCGACGGTCGCGAGCGGCAGATTGCCGGAGTGACGCTCGACAAGGCGGCGCATCATCTCCGCTTCGCGCTGCGGCCGGAAAGCAACGCCGCTCTGGCTCGTGCCCTTGGCCGCGATGAGCGCGTCGATCACCGAGCTGCGCTCGATCAACAGCTTGTGCATCGCCTCATCGATTGAATCGATGCGGGCGCGCAAATCGCTGAGGGTCTGGGTGGCGTCGGCGTCAGCCATGGGATCGGTCGGTATCGGTGCTGGGCTGTGGGGGCGGCGGAGCGCCGCCGCAAGCGGGGCAGTCATAGGCAAGGGACCCAGCGAAATCAAAGAAAACGTTGACTGTCAGGAGGTCGGCACCTACCTATCCGCGACCTCAGGAAAACCCGCTCGTAACACTATGGCCAGCCAACCGTCTCCGGCAGGGTCCGGAAAAAACCTGCGCGTGGAGGTTGCCCGGGCTCGGCAAGAGGCCGATCAGCCGTCGAGCCCGTTTGTCCAGTTCGGCCCGGACGAGCCGCTGTTGCTCGATTCCGGCGGACGCTTGGATCATCTGCAGGTCGCCTATCAGACCTATGGGACACTCAACGAGGCGCGCACAAACGCCATCGTCGTCTGCCATGCGCTGACCGGCGACCAGCATGTCGCCAACATCCACCCGCTGACGGGCAAGCCCGGCTGGTGGAGCCGGATGGTCGGGCCCGGCAAGCCGATCGATACGGACCGCTATTTCGTTGTCTGCCCGAACGTCCTCGGCGGTTGCATGGGGACGACCGGGCCGGCGTCGACAAACCCTGCCTCGGGTGAGCCCTATGGTCTCGACCTGCCTGTCGTCACGATCGGCGACATGGTGCGGGCGCAGGTGCGCGTTCTCGATTATCTTGGCATCGACAAGGCGCTTGCCGTCGTCGGCGGATCGATGGGCGGCATGCAGGTGCTGCAATGGGCGGCGGCTTTTCCAGAGCGCGTCTTCAGCGCGATCCCGATCGCCTGCGGCGCCCGGCACACGTCGCAAAATATCGCGTTCCACGAAGTCGGCCGGCAGGCAATCATGGCCGATCCCGATTGGCGCAGCGGCAAATATCTTGCCGAGGACACGCGGCCGCGCAAAGGCCTTGCCGTGGCGCGGATGGCTGCGCACATCACCTATATGTCGGACAAGTCGCTGCATGCCCGCTTCGGCCGGCAATTGCAGGACCGGGAGAAGCCGACCTTCGGTTTCGACGCGGACTTCCAGATCGAGTCCTATCTCCGGCATCAGGGCGTGACTTTCGTCGAGCGCTTCGACGCCAATTCGTACCTCTACGTGACGCGGGCGATGGATTACTTCGATCTCGCCGAGGAACATGGCGGGCGGCTGGCGGACGCGTTCAAGGGCTCGAAAGCGCGCTTCTGCGTCATCTCTTTCACCTCCGACTGGCTCTTCCCCACCGAAGAGAACCGGGCGATCGTCCGCGCGCTGATCGCGTCTGGCGCCAGCGTCAGCTTCGTCGAGATCGAGACGGATGGCGGGCACGACGCGTTCCTGCTCGAAGAGCCGGAATTGTTCGCGACGGTGGACGGTTTCCTGCGCTCGGCCGCGGAAGCGCGGGGCGCCGCCTGATGGAAGGCACGCGCGCCAGCACGCCGGTTACGGTGCGGGCGGACCTAGCGCTTGTCGGGCAACTGATCCCGCCGGGCTCGAAGGTGCTCGACATCGGTTGCGGCGACGGATCGCTGCTGAAATTTCTGGAGACGACGAAGGGCGTCGACGGGCGCGGCATCGAGCTCAGCCAGAAGGGCGTCAATGAGTGTGTCGCCCGCGGCCTTTCGGTGATCCAGGGGGACGCCGACCGCGACCTTGTGGACTACCCCGACCACGCCTTCGACTTCGTCATCCTCAGCCAGACGCTGCAGGCGACCTACCGGCCGCGCGAAGTGGTCGAGCAGATGATGCGGATCGGCACCCACGCCGTCGTGTCGTTCCCCAATTTCGCCCATTGGCGGATCCGGCTGGCGCTCGGCCTGCGCGGCCGCATGCCGGTCACGCGGCAATTACCGCATTCCTGGTACGACACGCCGAACATCCACTTCTTCACGATCCGGGATTTCGTCGATCTCTGCCGGGAGATGAACATCACGATCGAGCAGGCGTTGGCGCTCAACCGGCAGGGCAACAAGATTCCGTTCCATGGGCCGTGGTGGGTATGGAATCTGTTCGGCGCGCAGGCAGTCTTTCTGCTGCGGCACTAGGCTTGTGTGCGCGGGCGAATTCCGGCGGTCGGCGCCAGGGCAGGGCTGAGAACACGGCGCTTCGCCCGTTCGCGCGACACCCGCTCGATGCGCTGCTGCACGAGCTTGGTCGCCTCAACCATCAGCACACCGGAAAAGCCTGACCACAGCCGCGAGCCGACGCGCTCCCAATTGCTGCCGCTGCGCAGGATGAGGCTGTTGCGGATCGGCGGCATGGCCAGCGCCGTCGACCAGTCGATGGCGGTGAACATCGTCTCGCGCAGGAGTACGGCCAGCTGGCCGCGGGTGAAAGGCTGGCCATGGCCAAAAGGCGTGCGCTCTGTCCTCGCCCACATGCCTGTCCGGTTCGGCACGATGATCATCGCCCGTCCGCCCGGCGCCAGAACCCGCCACACTTCGCGGAGCAACTCCTCGGCGCTGTCGGCATGCTCGAGACAATGGACGGCGAGTACGCGGTCGATCGATCCGCCTTCGAGCGGCAGCGCGTCATCGCGGACCAAGGCGGCCGCGTTGGGGCCCTTGCTCGGCCAGCTGACGACACCCTGGGCGGCGGGCATGAAGGCCAGCCGCCGTTCGGCATCATCGAATTCGGCGAGGTAGGGGGTGGCGTAGCCGATGCCGAGAATGCGGTCGGTGGCGACCGACGGCCATTGGCGCCGCAGACGAGCGCGAATCAGCCGGCTGACGATCTGCCCCATCCGCCGGCTGTAGAAGGCCTTCAAATCAACGACGTCGAGATACATGATCGCTATATAGCACGGCTCGCTTCACCCTGCCCGCCTGGGCCGCGACTCACTTGCCGAGGACTTAATGCGTTTGCTGGTCAGGCCATTCATCTGCCGCGAGGACAATTACGGGGTCCTAATTCACGACGAGGCAAGCGGCAAGACCGCGGCGATCGACGCGCCCGATGCCGCGGCGATCCGGTCGCATCTGGCGGCCGAAGGCTGGGACCTCGATTTCATTTTCATCACCCACCATCATGGCGACCATGTCGCCGGCAATCTGGCGCTCAAGGCAGAGACGGGATGCGTCATCATCGGGCCGGCGAAAGAGGCCGATGGGATTCCCGGTATCGATCGCACGGTCGCGGAGGGCGACGAAGTCCTTCTCGGCGACCACCGTTTTGCCGTCATCGCGACGCCGGGACACACCGCCGGTCACGTCAGCTACTGGTGCGAGGATCAGAGGCTCGTTTTCGTCGGCGATACGCTGTTCTCGCTCGGCTGCGGCCGTTTGTTCGAAGGCACGCCGGCGACCATGTGGCAATCACTGACCAAGCTGGCGCAGCTGCCGCGCGACACTGAAATCTATTGCGGCCACGAATACACCCAGTCGAACGCGCGTTTCGCGCTCACCATCGAGCCGAACAATCTCGACCTCGAAGCCAGAGCCGCCGAAGTCGACCGGTTGCGCGCCGAAGAGGCAATGACGTTGCCGACCACGATCGGACAGGAGCTGACGACCAATCCGTTTCTGCGGGCCGACCGCCGCCGGGTAAAAGCGGCGCTGGGCATGAAGGACGCGCCGGCGGAGGAGGTCTTCGCCGAACTTCGGCGCCGCAAGGATACCTTCTGACGATGCCGGGCCTCGTTGGACTTTCGGCCGCTGAAATCATCGTCGCGCTGGCGCCGCAGCCGCATCCGGAGGGCGGGCACTATCGCGAGACCTTTCGCGACGATGACGGCCATGGCGGCCGCGCACATTCGACGGCGATCCTCTATTTGCTTGCCGCAGGGGAGCGCTCGCATTGGCATCGCGTCATCGACGCCGCCGAACTTTGGCATTTCCATGCGGGAGCGCCGCTGTCACTTGCGCTCAGCCGGAGCGGCACAATTACTGAACTGACCCTTGGGCTGGATTTCGCCGGAGGGCAGCAGCCGCAAGCGGTCGTGGGGAAGAATTGCTGGCAGGCAGCCCACAGCCTGGGCGACTGGAGCCTTGTCGGTTGCACGGTTTCACCGGGTTTTCTGTTCGAAAGCCTGGAGATCGCGCCCGGCGGTTGGGCGCCGGGCCGGTAGCGGACTCGCCGCCGGCGCCCGGCCATTTGGCGAAAATCAGCCGTTTCCGTTGCCCCGGCGCAGGATTTCGCAGTTTCGTTGTGAAAATCGGTCAAAGTGTGGAGGTGGAATCGGCAAGGCCCGCCAAATGGGGTATTCTGCGCGTGAGGGGAAACGAAAACCGGGTGCAGACAGTCACGGGCCGTAATAGGGCGGGTAATGAACGGCCGGCCGTCACTGTCGGGTACGAGTAATGGCTCAGACCATCAAGAGTGTTCTGCTTTTCGATTATGACAGCATCTATCGCAGCCTGAGCGAACGCGCTCCGGGCGTCGAAGATCTGTTGGGCGCTCGAGCCGGCGTTTGGCTGGAGGCGATCGAAAGCGGTGAGATTGTCCAGGCGTCGCATGTCGAGGCGGGGACGCGACGCCGGTTTCAGGTCAAGCGCTGCTACGCCGACCCGAAATTGCTCGGCAAGAATCGCGGCTGGCTGACCGCTAACGGCGTTCAGGTGGTCGACTGTACGCCGTCGGTCGGATTGGAACGTGGCGCTGCCGACGTCCATCTCGTTCTCGATTCGCTCGATGCGGCGGAGGGGGAGCCGGACGAAATCATCCTGCTGTCGGCCGATACCGATCTCACGCCGTTGCTGTTTCGCCTGAAGGCGCTGAACCAGCGCATCGTCATCTATGTGTCGGAGGCGACGGCAGTTTCGTACAAGACATTTGCCGACGGCGTGATCGACGAGGCAAATCTCATCGAGATGCTCTCGCATCCAAGTGAGCAGAGCGTTGGCGCGCAACAGGGGTCGATCCCACGGCCGCCGCGGATTTCGGCGACGAAGGCTCAGCCGGCGAAACCAGCGCCGGCGCCCGCCGCACCGCCGCGCCGGGCGGAGCCGAGGCAGGACAAGGCGCCGCCCGCGCAGCCTTCACGCCGGCCGGTCAACCGCGAGGCGCTGGCGGAGCTCGTCCGCCGCATCCATGACTTGACCAGCGTGCCGCTCTTTTCACCCAAGGCTTTCGCGGAACTGTTCCGTATTCTCGCCGATGACGTGACCGAACATGGCTACAAATTCCCATCGACCACCGACAATGTGACGGCGAAGATGGTCGAGCTCGGCCGGAATGTGACGAAGCGTCAGATCGGCTTTGTTATCAAAGGCTTGGCGCTTCGAGGCCATGTTTTCGGCACTGACGATTCGCCAGAATTGCTGGCAGAGGCGTTCTACGAACAGGTGCTCTATCTGGTCGAGAATGCGAAAGTTGAACTCAGCGATGCCGAGCGCGAGTTGGTGCAGGCGTGGATCATGGGTCTGCGTCCGGAGGCGCGTGCAACTTCGACGGCCCCGCGGGCTCCTGCGGCGCGGGATAGCGCAACCGTCCGCTCGACGCCGCCCGTGAGAGAGCAGGCGTCGCCGCGATTCGCTGCGCCGCCGGTGGCGGAGCCGCCGCGCGCCCGCCCGCCTGCCGCGACCGCGGAAAACCGCCGTGATGTCAAAGGTCGGCCTGGTCCGATGCGAACGGCTTCGCGGCCTGCCCGGATGGCGGAGGAACCGCCGCCAGCTGCCCGTCCGCAGGAATCGGATCTGGCGCGCCGCATGGGGCGGAACGGTGGAGGCGCCGCGTCGCCGCGCCTTCGCACGCCTCCGCCAGCGCGTGAAATGGATGCCAAGCGCGAGGCGGAGCTGGAGGATTCCATCCTGTCGGCGATTGCCGATGCCGTCGATGTGCTGGCCGATGACAACGCTCCGGCACAGCCGCAGCGCGCGTCGGCGCGAGCGGCGCGGGAGCGGGCTCCGATCGCCCCGGACGTCGAGCCGCCTTTGGATGCGGTCGTTGACGATGATGAGGGGGCGGACGAAATCGGCGACGAGATCCAGCGGATTCTCGCCTCCTACAATGAAGGCCGCTAGGCGCTAGCCTTCCTGTTGGCGATCCAGGAACGCCGAGACTTTGGCGGAATCGATGTCCCGCGCAATGAAGGCCTCGCCGACACCGCGCAGCAGAATGAAGTTGAGGCTGCCGCGCGCGACCTTTTTGTCCTGACCGATCAGTTGCATGAGGCGGCCCGTTTCCAGCTTCTGGCCGGGAATCTGCGCCAATCGGGTCGGCAGGCCAACCACTTCGAAATGCGCGCTGACCCGGGCCGGAAGGTCGGCTGAACACAGACCCTGTTCGGCAGAAAATTTGGCCGCCAGGACCATGCCGATAGCAATTGCCTCGCCATGGATCAGGTCATCCGAGAAGCCGGTTGCCGCCTCCAGAGCATGGCCGAATGTGTGCCCCAGATTGAGCAAGGCGCGATCGCCGCGTTCGGTCTCGTCTGCCGCGACCACGGCGGCCTTTGCGGCACAGCTCGTCGCGATGGCTTTGAGGCGCCCCGGCCCGCCGGAAAACACTTCAGCCCAGGTCCGTTCGAGCCAGGCGAAGAAGTGCGCGTCGTTGATGAGGCCATATTTGGCGACTTCCGCATAGCCGGCGCGGAAGTGCCGTTCGGGCAGCGTATTGAGGACGCCACTGTCGGCGATGACGAGGCGCGGTTGGAAGAAGACGCCGACGAGGTTCTTGCCCCGCGCCGTGTTGATGCCGGTCTTGCCGCCGACAGACGAATCGACCTGAGCGAGCAGGCTCGTCGGCATTTGCACGAGATGCATGCCGCGCCGGGTGATGCCGGCGGCGAACCCGGCGAGATCGCCGACGACCCCGCCGCCAAAGGCGACGACGACGTCACCGCGCTCCAGCCGGGCGCCGAGAATGGCGTCGACGACTTTCTCAAGCGCAGGAAAGCTCTTGGATTGCTCGCCGGCCTCAACGACGTAGCTGACGGCATCAACGCCGCCGACGGCCAAACTGGTGACAAGCGCATCCAGATGATGACCGGCAACGTTGCGGTCGGAGACGATGATGGCGCGTGCGCCCGGCAGAACGCGGGCGATCTCGACGCCGGCTTCCGCCAGCAATCCCTCGCCGATCAAAATGTCATAGCTGCGCGCGCCGAGCTCGACGTGAACCGTCTCGCGCAGGCCGCCCGGCGTCCCGGCGTCCGCTGCCATGGCGTTCATTTGGCGACGGCGCCGTCCGCCGAATTCTCGTCGAGGTAGCGGTCGAGCGCAAGGAGGAGTTCCTCGATCACCACATCATGCGAGACTTCGCGCGAGTGGATATGGATCGGGGCCTCGGCGTAGAGCGGGTATCGTTCATCGACAAGCCGCCGCATCGTCCCTTCCGGGTCCGGGCCCTTCAGCAGCGGGCGGTTGGACCGTCGGCGGACGCGGGCGAGTAGGACCTCAAGGTCGGCCTTCAGCCACACGGCAATGCCTGCGTCGCAGATGGCCTTGCGCGTATCCGGGTCGACGAAGGCGCCGCCGCCGGTTGCGATGACCGACGGACCGTTGCCGATCAGCCGCTGGATGACGCGGCGCTCGCCGGAACGGAAATAGTCCTCGCCATGCTGTTCGAATATCTCTTCGATCGATGCATTGGCCGCTGCTTCGATCTCGGCGTCGGCATCCTTGAACGGCACACCAAGTCGGACTGCCAGCCGTTTGCCGATCGAACTCTTGCCGGCACCCATCATGCCGACAAGCACGATTGGGCGATCGCCTAGCCTCGCAAGCAAGGCGCTAGGCCGAGGAGGCGGCGCGGAGCCGACCGGTCGGGCAATGTTCTCTGAACTCACAATGAGAGGGGTATTGGACGCCAGAGGCGGTGGCGTCAAGGCGGCTGCGCCGCTTGGCGCCCGCTGCTACTATCCTATCGATGCAGGAACGAACTGAGCAGCGATGGCGTGACGCAGCCTTCGGCGTGGTCAAATGCCGACTTTAATCCGGCTAACCGTTGCCCTGATCGGTATTGCGATTGTCGGTGGAGCCGCAATGTGGGCGCTGGCAACCTTTGTCGAACCGACGCAAAGCGAGATTGTGATTCCCATTCCGGCAGAGCGGCTTGGCCTGTGACCAATCGGGGCAAAGACTTCCATCATGTTGAGGCGTTCCTCGAAATGATGAGCGCCGAACGGGGGGCGGCGGCGAACACGCTCGCCAGTTATGAGCGCGATCTCGCCGATTTCAGCGCCTTCCTTGCCGGCGGTGGCGAAAGCCTCAGCAAGGCAGGCCCTGAGGCCGTTCGCGGCTATCTCGTGGATCTTGATCGGCGAAGCTTCGCCGCGCGTTCGGTGGCGCGGCGGCTGTCCGCCATCCGGCAATTCTACCGTTTTTTGTTCACCGACGGGATCCGCGCCGACGACCCGACAGGGACGGTCGCCGGCCCACGCCAAGGGCGGGCGATCCCGAAGGTGCTCAGCGAAGCCGAGGTCGACCGTTTGCTGCAAGCGGCTGGGCGGGAGGCCGAGGAGGCCACAAATCCCGCCGCCCGCCTGGCAGCGCTTCGGCTACAGGCCTTGGTTGAGCTTCTCTATGCCACCGGCCTGCGCGTATCGGAGCTGGTCGGCCTGCCGCGGCGGGCGCTCGCCGGCGACCGGCGGATCATCACGGTAGTGGGCAAGGGCCGCAAGGAGCGGATCGTGCCGCTGACCCCCGCCGCGCGGAACGCGGTCGCGGCCTATGCCGCGGCGCGCAAGGAGGCAGGGGGTGGCGAAGGCCCGTTCTTGTTTCCCGCAGCGGGGCATGACGAACATCTGGCGCGGCAGGTTTTCGCGCGTGAACTCAAGGGCCTGGCGGCGCGGGCCGGCATCGCATCGGCCAGGGTTTCGCCGCATGTCCTGCGCCATGCCTTCGCCAGCCATCTCCTGCAGAACGGCGCGGATCTGCGTTCGGTGCAGCAATTGCTCGGGCATGCTGATATTTCGACCACGCAAATCTATACCCATATCCTGGAGGAACGGCTGCGGCGGCTTGTGGTCGATCACCATCCGCTGTCGAAAAACGGCGCCTGAGCGCCTGTTTGCCGCGCTGGGGAAAACCCAGGCGAACTTGACACTTAGGGGGCCGAAAGCCAGTCTGCCCGCCCTTCTTTAGCGTTTTGCCGGCCCGTCCGGCGAGGATTTGCATGAGGACATATCTCGACTTCGAGAAACCGGTCGCCGACCTCCAGGGCAAGGTCCAGGAGCTTCGTTCGCTCGGCAACGGTAGCGACGCTATCACGGTCGAGGACGAGATCGGCCGCATGGAGGCGCGCGCCAATCAGGCGCTCACGGAGATCTATGCCAAGCTGACGCCGTGGCAGAAGACTCAAGTGGCGCGTCATCCGGACCGGCCTCATGTCGTCGACTATGTCAAAGCTCTGATCGACGAATTCACGCCGCTCGCGGGCGACCGGAAGTTCGGCGAAGACCAGGCGATGGTCGCCGGGATCGGGCGGTTTCGCGGCAGGTCCGTCGCCGTTCTCGGCCAGGAGAAAGGCAGCGACACGGAAAGCCGCATTCGGCACAATTTCGGCATGCCGCGTCCGGAAGGCTACCGGAAGGCGGTTCGCATCATGCACCTCGCCAACCGGTTTGGTCTGCCGCTGATATCGCTGGTCGACACCTCCGGCGCGTATCCTGGGATCGGCGCCGAGGAGCGCGGCCAGGCCGAAGCGATCGCCCGATCGATCGACACATGCCTGGCGCTGACCGTGCCGAATGTTGCGGTCGTGGTCGGCGAGGGAGGGTCAGGCGGAGCCATTGCCATCGCCGTCGCCAACCGCGTGATGATGCTCGAGCATGCGATCTACAGCGTGATCTCGCCGGAGGGGGCCGCATCGATTCTGTGGCACGATTCAAGCCGCGCCCAGGATGCGGCGACGAATATGAAGATCACCGCTCAGGATCTGATGAGGCTCGGCATTATCGATGAGATCATTCAGGAACCGGTGGGCGGCGCGCACCGGGCGCCGGAAGCCACGATCGAATTCGGCGGGGGAGGCGATCGCCAACGCGCTCAGCGGTTTCGACGGCATGTCACCGGCGGAGATTCGGCTGCATCGCCGCGACAAATATCTTGCGATTGGCCGCGCGCTTTGAGAGCGTCCCTGGGCTGGTAGAACTAACGACTCATTAACGTCGGCACAGCAATAGTCCCCGAACCCCGGAGATGGCCCGCATCGTCGGGAAAACGGCAGGACTTCCTTGCGATCGCAGTCTCTCGATATGTTGGCGCGCGTTGCGGTGTTGCTGGTGGCCGCCCTCGGGCTCGCCGCCTGTCAGGTCGCGGCGCCGGATGCGGCCCCGATCCCGCGCGAGGTCATGCACAAGATTTCCGATATCGGATCGACGCCGGCCGCGCCGATCTATGTCCGGATATTCAAGGAAGAATCGGAATTCGAGGTGTGGAAGCGCGTGCCCGACGGGAGCTATGCGCTTCTCGAAACCTATCCGATCTGTACCTGGTCGGGCGTGCTCGGGCCGAAGCTCGCCGAGGGTGACCGGCAAGCGCCGGAAGGTTTCTACATGGTGACGCCGGGCCAGATGAACCCGAATTCGATCGCCTTCTTGTCCTTCAACCTCGGCTTCCCCAACGCCTATGATACGGCGCTCGAGCGGACCGGATCGAATCTGATGGTGCATGGCGGGTGCGCCTCGGCGGGCTGCTACGCACTGACCGACGATATCGTGCAGGTCATCTACGCATTGGCGCGCGAAGCCTTTCGTGGCGGCCAGCGAGCGTTCCAGGTTGATGCCTTTCCGTTCCGCATGACACCGGAGAATCTGGCGCGCCACGCCGACGATCCGAACATCGATTTCTGGACGATGCTCAAGGATGGCTTCGACCATTTCGAGGTAACGCACCGCGTGCCCGAGGTCGAGGTCTGCGACTTCCACTATGTTTTCGACGCGCAGTCCGATGAGCCTTTCGTCCCGACCGAGGCCTGCCCTGACTACACGATCCCGGACGATATCCTGGTGCCACTCACGGCCAAGCAGGAAGCGGACGCGGAAGCCTACCGCGTCGCGCTGGACGCAATCCACGCCGACGCCGAAGCGAACGGCGCGGTCGCATCCGCAACGATCGTCGGCGCAATCGCGCCGGCGGCGCCCTAGCCGCGACGCGAGCGCCGCTTTCGTGTTAGTGGCGCCAGAATGAGAATCGCAGTGCTCGGTGCAGGTATTCAGGGTGCTTGCACCGCTTTGGAACTCGCGAGGCGAGGCTTCGAGGTCGATCTGTTCGATCGGGAGCCGCGTCCGGTGCAACGGGCGAGCCGGCAAAACGAAGGCAAGATCCATCTCGGCTTCATTTTCGCCAAGGATAAGAGCCGCCATACCGCGCGGCTGATGGTAGAGGGCGCCCTTCGTTTCCGCCATCTGGTGGGTCAATTCGTACCGGAAGAGGCGATCGTGGCGGCGAAGCCGTTTGACTATGTCGTCGCCTCGGACAGCATGATCCCCGTCGAGGCAGTCGCCGAACATTTCGCCGCCGTCGACGCGATCTACCAGGATTGCCGGGCGGCCGACACGAAACTGGATTATCTGGGCGGCGTGCCTGACACCCTATCTCGGCCGTTGCCGCTGTCCGCGATCGATGGACTGATGCGCCCCGGCATGGCCGCGGCAACGTTCCGCACCGAGGAACTGGCGATCGATGTGAACGCGCTTGCCGATGCAGTCGCTGATGCCGTCGGCCGCAACACGGCAATCCGTTTTCGCGGCAACCACTCAGTGGACGCCGTGGAGAGGGGAACGTCCGGTTTTGTCGTCAAAGGCCGCGCGGGCGACAAAGGCTGGCAGGAGACCTTCCCTCAGATCGTCAACGCCCTGTGGCAGGGCCGGCTGGCCATCGACGCAAGTGTCGGTGTTCCGCTGCCCGCCAAATGGAACTATCGCCTGAAATTGCGCGTGATGTGCGAGATCGATCGGTTCGCCTTTGCCGACCGGTCGTTCACGACCGTTCTGGGGCCCTATGGCGATCTCGTCCAATATGTCGACGGGCCTTCGTATATGTCGTGGTACCCGGCGTGCCTGACAGGATGGAGTTCGGAGGTTACGCCGCCGGCTTCGTGGGACCGGATCGTTCGTAGGCAGTTCAGCCGCGACGAGGAACTCGCCCTGGCGCGAGACCTTCTCGCGGTTGCGGCGCGGGACTGGATACCGGCACTGGCCGAGGCGAAAGTGGTCAGCCTCGGCGGCGGGATCATTGTCGGCGCTGGCGACCTCGACATCGACCAGCACCCGAGCGCTCTGCATCGCCGGAGCGAGGCCGGCGTCTTTTCGACGGACGGCTATCACAGCATCAGCACGGGAAAATACACGACCGCTCCGATGTTTGCCGAAATCGCGGCAGATCGGGTCGCAGCGGCGGCCGGGTAGGCGTCATGGCGCGCGTCAGTGTGTTGATCCCCGCCTACCGGTCCGGGGCGCGCATCGCCGAGACCTTGCAGTCGGTGCAGGACCAGACCTTCGCCGACTTCGCCGTGCGGATCGCCGTCGAGCCGACAGGCGTCGGCGACATTGATCCCGCCACCGAGCAGCGCTTCACCGCCGATCCGCGATTCCACTTCTATCGCAACGAAACCGTCCTCGGCTGGGCCGGCAATATCGATCGTCTGTTGTCGACGGTTGAGACGGATCTGTTTGCGATCCTGCCGCATGACGATCTGTGGCACCGCGATTTTCTTGCGGTGCTGGTTGAGGCGATGCATGCCCATCCCGAAAATGCCGTCGCCTATCCCGACGTGGAGCGTATCGGCAGCGCCGGCGGCGAGACAAAGGTCGAACTCGACAACAGATCCGTCGGGAGGCGCTTGCTGTCGTTCTATCTCGGCGATGCCAATGCGTTGCCATGGCGCGGTCTGACGCGCCGGAGCGTTCTGTCGCCCGGGGTCGAGAACTTCCCGGACAATCCGTTCGGTGGCTATGGCGCCGAGTCGGAGTGGGCGCAGCGGTTACTGGCGTCGGGCGTCGCTCAGCGCGTGCCAGAAGCGCTCTACGGGAAGCGCGATTATCCGGGCGACTATCCGTCCGTTTCGCGCAATTGGGTGACCAAACTATCCGTTGCCGAGAAAGAGGCCGCTTCGGAGTTGCATCGGCAGCGCATGCTGAGCGGTATTCCTGCCGATGTTGGCGCGGAGGCGGAACGAGAGGCGGTCGTCCTCGCCTGTGAAGTGGCGATGCTGCGCCGCGCCTTTGGCCTCGGCCGCCTCGGACTGACGGGCGAGCGGCGAGGCAGAGCAGAACGTATCCGCAGCGAAGCGGCCAAGCTGCCGCAGCCGGCGCAAAGGCAAGTCCTGCGCTATCTCGACCGTGTCGTCGCCAAGATAGAAACGGGAGCTGCTAGACCAATTGGCCGTGGCAGTGCTTGAATTTCTTACCTGAACCGCAGGGGCAGGGGGCGTTGCGCGGAACCTTGCCCCAGGTCGAGGTGTCCTTCGGGTCGAATGCTTTGAGTGCCGGGGCGCTGTTCTTGGCCATCGCCATGCCGCCATTGCCGGCCCGTTGCGGCGCGATGCTGGGTGCTTCGGCCACTTCGTTCTCGCCGGTGAAGGGATCGATGTGCGTCTCTTCGATCTGCTTCACGTTACCTTGCGGCGGCAGTTCGGGCGGGCGGACGACGATTTCGACGCGTGACAGCTGGCCGGTCACGGTACGGCGGAGACTGGCGAGCATGCCTTCGAACAATTCGAAGGCCTCCGTCTTGTATTCGTTGAGCGGGTCGCGCTGGGCGTAGCCGCGGAAGCCGATGACCTGACGCAAATGATCGAGCGTGACGAGATGATCGCGCCAAACCTGATCAAGCGTCTGCAGGAGGATGGCCTTCTCCAGGCGCCGCATGATGTCCGGCGTAACCTGGGCGACACGCGCCGCCGCCGCTTCGTCGGCGGCCTTGATGATCCGCTCCTCGACTTCCTCGTCGGCGATGCCTTCTTCCTTGGCCCAGTCCTGAACCGGCAAATCGAGATTGAGGTATTTCTTGACCTCGGCCGCGAGGCCTTCGACGTCCCACTGTTCCGGATAGGCGCGCTCCGGGATGTGGCTGGAGACGAGGTCGGAGGTGACCTCGTGGCGCATATCGGCGATTGTTTCGCTGACATTCTCGTCCGACATCAGTTCGATGCGCTGCTCGAAGACGACCTTGCGCTGGTCGTTCATGACGTCGTCGTATTTCAGCAAATTCTTGCGGATGTCGAAGTGGCGCGCTTCGACCTTCTGCTGCGCCTTTTCGAGCGCGCGGTTGATCCACGGATGGATGATCGCCTCGCCTTCCTTCAGGCCGAGGCGCTGCAGCATTCCGTCCATGCGTTCCAGGACGAAGATGCGCATGAGATCGTCCTGCAGCGACAGGAAGAAATGCGAATGGCCGGGGTCGCCCTGGCGACCTGAACGGCCGCGCAGCTGGTTGTCGATGCGGCGGCTTTCGTGGCGCTCGGTGCCGATAACATAGAGCCCGCCGGCGTCGATCGCCTTCTTCTTCAGTACGGCGATTTCGCTGCGGATTTGTTCTTCTTTGGCGGTGCGCTCCGGACCCTCCGGCATGTCGCCGAGTTCGTGCTGGATGCGCATGTCCGCATTGCCGCCAAGCTGAATGTCGGTGCCGCGGCCAGCCATGTTGGTGGCGATGGTGACGGTCCCCGGCACACCGGCCTGGGAGACGATGAACGCCTCCTGTTCGTGGTAGCGCGCGTTGAGGACTTGGTGTTTCACCTTGTCCTTCTTCAGCATCTCGGAGAGCAGTTCGGACTTCTCGATCGACGTGGTGCCGACGAGAACCGGCTGTCCGCGCTCCTGGCACTCCTTGATGACGGTGATGATCGCGGCGAACTTCTCCGGCGCCGTGCGATAGACCTCGTCATTGTCGTCGATGCGGGCGACCGGCAGATTGGTCGGCATCTCGACCACGTCGAGATTGTAGATGTTGCCGAATTCCTCCGCTTCGGTCGTCGCCGTGCCGGTCATGCCGGCCAGCTTCGAATACATGCGGAAATAGTTCTGGTAGGTGATCGAGGCGAGCGTCTGGTTCTCGGGCTGGATCTTGACGTGTTCCTTCGCCTCCAGCGCCTGGTGCAGGCCTTCCGAATAGCGGCGGCCCGGCATCATGCGGCCGGTGAACTCGTCGATGATGATGATCTCGTCGTTGCGAACGATGTAGTCCTTGTCGCGCTGGAACAGCTTGTGAGCGCGCAAAGCCTGATTGACGTGATGGACGACCGTCACGTTCTCGATGTCGTAGAGGGCTGCACCCTTCAGCATGCCCGCTGCGGCGAGCAGATTTTCGAGCTTCTCCGTGCCACCCTCAGTGAAGGTGACCGATTTCAGCTTCTCGTCGAGGTCAAAATCCTCCTCGCCCAATTCGGGCAGGAAGGCGTCGATCGTGTTGTAAAGCTCCGAGCGGTCGTCGAGTGGACCGGAAATGATCAGCGGCGTCCGCGCTTCGTCGATGAGGATGGAATCCACCTCGTCAACAATCGCGAAATGGTGACCGCGCTGAGCCATGGCGCTCAGTTCGTATTTCATGTTGTCGCGCAGATAGTCGAAGCCGAACTCGTTGTTCGTGCCGTAGGTTATGTCGGCGGCGTAGGCTTCCTTGCGTTCGGGGTCGGATAGACCGTGGACGATGGTGCCGACGGTCAGGCCGAGGAACCGGTAGACCTGTCCCATCCAGGCGGCGTCGCGGCTGGCCAGATAGTCATTGACGGTGATGACGTGGACGCCCTTGCCTTCGAGGGCATTGAGATAAACGGCCAGGGTCGCGACGAGGGTTTTGCCTTCGCCGGTCTTCATCTCGGCGATGGCGCCCTCATTGAGGACCATGGCGCCCATCAATTGTACGTCAAAATGACGTTGGCCGAGTGTCCGCTTGGAGGCCTCGCGAACGGTGGCGAAGGCCGGAACGAGCAGATCCTTCAGCTTGGTGCCGGACGCGATCTGCTGCTTGAACTGCTCGGTCCTGGCGCGCAATTCATCGTCCGAAAGGCGCTGCAGCTCAGGTTCGAGCGCGTTGATTGCGTCGACATTCGGCCGATAAGAGCGGACGCGCCTCTCGTTCGAACTGCCAAAGATTCTGCGGGAAATAGCGCCAAGGCCTGCCATGATGATCCTTATGTTGCCGGCGATGATCCGACCAAGCGGTAACGCCAACAGCAGTCGGTGTCAGGCTCGCCTGGATCCGAAGCGGATGCAGCGGACGCGGCACCGGGATCACAGCGCTGTGGACGCCAAGCCGTGAGAGAGATAAGAGGGGGGCCGTTGGTTGTCAATGTGGCGCCCGGGTGCGTTTTCGGCTGAATTGGGCGCTGTCTAGGCAGGTTCATTGGGTTTGCCAGATCCACAAAGCGAGAGTGTTTGATGTCAATTTCCACGCACGGTCGGGGGACCGTTTCGACGCGATTCAGAGCCATTGCCGCCGCGTTCGCGGTGATGGGGTTGACGGTGGCCTCGGTATTCCCGGCCGCCGCTCAGGATGCCGGCGCGGCGCCAGTCCCGGTCGTTCCGGAAGCGACGCCCGCTGCAAGTCCGGCGCCTCCGAGCGCGGCCGCTGAGGCGGTGGCCGGCGCCGTTCAGGCTGATGCCGGCGTCGATCCGGACGCGATCGTTGCGACGGTCAATGGCGAGCCGATCACCGAGCGCGATCTCGAAATCACGGCGCAATTCATGGGCGACCAGCTGAGTCAGTTCCCGCAGGAGAACTGGCGCCAGATCGAGATCGAAGTGGCGATCGAGTTCAAGCTGATGTCGGCCGCTGCGCGCGGTGAAGGGCTTGACCAGGATACGGAGTTCCAAGCCGAAATCGCCATGCTTGCCGAGCGTGTCCTGCGTGACAATTACATTCAGGCGATCATCCTGCCGACGATCACCGAGGACGACATCACCGCCGCCTACAATACGGCGGTTGCCGGCATGGACCTGCCGCAGGAAGTCGAGATCGGCCACATCATGGTGGCCACCGAGGCTGAGGCTAATGATGCGATTCGCCGTCTGAACAATGGCGAGGATTTCGCCGCTCTCGCATTTGACCTTTCGCTCGATCGCCAAACCGCCGAGAACGGTGGCCTCATCGCTCAGTATTGGCAGCCGGGCGAACTCATCCAGGAACTCGACGACGTCGTCTTCACCATCGAGGCGGGTCAGGTTCTGCAATACCCCATACAGATCGGCGACAATTGGCATGTCATCAAAGTGATCGACAGCCGCACGCAGCCGGCGCCGACCTATGACGATATGCGCGCCACGCTGCAGCAGCAGTTGGTGACGCAAGCCTATGCGGATCTGGTCGCCGGTCTGCGTGATGCGGCCGATGTCCAGATTACCGACGCGGCCGCGGCCAGTGCGGCGCCGCCGGCTTCCGACGCTGCTGCGCCGGCTTCGCCTGCTCCGGCGTCCGGGGCGGCCGCAACGCCGCCCTCTGGCGCCGCTGCAACACCGGCCCCGGCCGGCCCCTAAGCCGGGGAGGGGAGTCGCCGACGCACATGAAAGGCAAAGTTTCGCCTCTCGCGCCGGCGTCGTTCCCGTTGTTGCCACCGATTGCCGGCGTGCGGTTGATGACCGCCGCCGCCGGCATCCGGTACCAGGGCCGCGAAGATGTGCTGGTTCTGGTGCTTGACGAGGGCACAACGGCGGCTGGCGTCCTGACGCAATCGAAATGTCCATCGGCGCCGGTCGAGTGGTGCCGGGACGTGTTGCCGCGCGGGACGGCGCGCGCTGTGCTGGTGAACTCCGGCAACGCCAATGCCTTCACCGGCAGGCGCGGGCGGGAGGCAACGCGCCTCTCAGCGCAGTCTGTCGCTCAGGCCCTCGGCTGTGCGCCGGAAGACGTTCTTCTGGCGTCCACGGGTGTCATCGGCGAACCGCTTGCTGCCGAACGATTTGCTTCGGTCGTGGGCGACATGGTCCGCGATGCCCGGCCCGAGCTCTGGGAATTGGCGGCGCGGGCGATCATGACCACCGACACTTTTGCCAAGGGCGCCACGGCGACCGCGAAGATCGGCGATGTCGAGGTTCGCATCAACGGCATCGCCAAAGGGTCGGGCATGATCGCGCCCGACATGGCGACGATGCTTGCTTTCCTCGCCACCGATGCGCCGATCGCGGCTTCGGTGCTGCATGATGTTCTGTCGTCTGCGGTTCGGGGCAGTTTCAACGCCATCACCGTCGATGGCGACACGTCGACGTCGGACACGCTGTTGTTCCTGGCGACCGGCGCGGCGCAAGCGGCGCGGATCGAATCCGCAAGTGATCCACGGCTTGGTCCGTTCCGGGAAGCCGTGAACGCGGTGCTGCTCGACCTCGCCCAACAGGTCGTGCGGGACGGCGAGGGCGCCACCAAATTCGTCGAGATCGATGTTTCCGGCGCCGTCTCCGACGCCTCGGCGCGACGGATCGCGATGTCGATCGCCAATTCGCCGCTGGTGAAGACGGCGATTGCCGGCGAGGACGCCAATTGGGGCCGCGTCGTCATGGCGGTCGGCAAGGCGGGCGAGCCCGCCGACCGCGATCTGCTCACGATCTGGTTCGGGCCGCACAGGGTCGCCAAGGACGGCGAGCGGGATCCTGCTTATTCGGAGACGGCTGTGTCCGAATATATGAAGGGGCAAGAGCTGACGATCCGCGCCGAAATCGGGCTCGGTAACGGCCACGACCGCGTTTGGACCTGCGATCTCACCCACGCCTATATCGACATCAACGCCGACTATCGGACGTGAGCGACATCCTCTTCGTGGCCGCCGGCGCCTTGGTCGACGCCGACAAGCGAGTCCTCATTTGCCAACGGCCTGAAGGCAAGGAGATGTCCGGCTTATGGGAATTCCCCGGCGGCAAGCTCGAAGCGGGGGAAACGCCGGAGGCGGCGCTCATCCGCGAACTGGCCGAAGAACTCGGGATCGAAGTCGGGGCGCGCTGTCTGTCGCCGCTCAGCTTTGTCAGCCACGACTATGGCGACTTCCACCTCTTCATGCCGCTCTATGTCGTGCGCCGTTGGACCGGCATTCCGCGTGCTTTGGAGGGGCAGCAGCTGAAATGGGTGCGCCCGGCGCAACTCGGTGACTACCCAATGCCCCCCGCCGATGTGCCGCTCGTCGCAGCGTTAACTGATTCTTTGTGAAACCTCGCCGATTTTAACCGACGGCCTTCGGGGCCGGTTCTTCATGTTTCAGTATGGAGTTGGGGATGTCGGTGAGCGAGGGGCTGGGCGAGGCCGAAATCACGGCCCGGAAGCCGGGTGGTGTGTTGATCTTCGTGCCGCTGCTGATTGCCATCCTGGGCATGGCGGCGATCTTTCTCGGCCAGGCGGTGGATCGCGTGACGGTAGCCAGTTCGGGCTATGGCATCGACGAGCGCATGACCGGCGCGATCACGCCCATGGAAACCGACGGCGCCATCATCAATTTCGCGCCTTAGCGCTTTTTCGGATCAGCTTTGTCGCCGGCCGACCGTTCGGCCGTGCCGAGCGCATCTGCCAGCCGGGTCTTTGCCGTGCCCGGGCGGAGCGGTTTCTGCTGGCTTTCGTGTGGAGCCCAGCCGGACAGCCAGACGAAATCGAACGTGGCGGGGATGCGGCCGTCCGCTCCGGCGAAACGCTCGGCGTAGATCTGGCTGGCGCGCGCGACGACGCCCCGGGTCAGGGGTTTCCGATCGCTCTCGGTCAGCACATTGGTGGCCCCCATGGCGCGCAGATCATGCATCAGCGCCAGCGCATCGGCATAGCGAACCGTAACGCGATCCTGATCCGCGACGGGCAGTGCGAAGCCGGCGCGCTGCAAGAGCGCCCCCAGATCGCGAACCCCTGCAAAGGGGGCGACGCGGGGCGTGACCCCTCCGCGGTCCTCGCTTTCGGCCGCTACGAGCGACTGACGCAGCTCGGTCAGCGTATCGCCGCCGATCAGCACGGCGAGGAACAATCCGTCCGGGCGCAGGGCGAATTTTATCTGGGCGAGGGCGCCGGGCAGGTCGTTGGCGAAATGCAGTCCCAGCGCGGAGACGACCAGATCGACGCTTTGATGGCCGAGCGGGATGGCGTCGGCATCGGCGACTGCGGATGGGATGGCGCTTTCGCCGAAAGCCATGCGGTCGAGCCTGATGATGCTTGAGATTTGCGGATTGCCCGCCAGCATCTCGGCGAGCGTCGGAAGCGGCGTCAGCAGATCGACGGCGACGGCGAAGGATCTTTGCACCACCGCAAATCTCTCGCGCAATTCGGCGATCGCTTCGGCGAGGAGAAAATCGGCGCCGGGCTTGGCGAGGGCCAAGGCTCGGCGGCGGCGCAGATCGGCGAGGCGCGGGTCAAAAAGCTGAGTCATGTCCTGCCGATGTTTAGGTTGCCGGGGTTGCCGCGGTCAAAGCGTTGTCTCGCCGGGCCGTCCTGAAAACGCTAGGGTTGGTGGGTGACATATGGCGCCGAACAAACGAATGCCGAAAGGGCGGCCTCACGGCTGTCGCGATGGCTCGCGCGCGCCGGCGCCGGCGCCCTGCGCACCATTCTGCCGCCGAGCTGCCTCGCCTGCGGCGTACCGGTTGCGACTGACGGCGCGCTTTGCCCGAATTGCTGGAACAGCTTTCGCCTGGTCGAACGGCCCTATTGCGAGCGTCTGGCGATCCCCTTCGCCTTCGATCTCGGTGAAGGCGCGCTGTCGGCGGAGGCGATCGCCAATCCGCCACCCTTCGAACGACTGCGCGCCGTGGCGTTGTTCGACGGCACCGCACGGCAGCTGGTCCACGCCCTCAAATATCGCGACCACCTCGAGCTTGTCCGCTGGATGGCGGCGTGGATGACGCGGGCTGGTGCGGAGGTCATCGCCGATGCGGACATCATCGTGCCGGTGCCGCTGCATTGGCGGCGACTTTGGTGGCGGCGGTTCAATCAATCGGCGGCGCTTGCTTCGGCCATCGCAAAGCAGGCCGGCAAGCCCGTCTCGCTGATGGCGCTGCACCGGGCGCGGCCGACGCGCAACCAGGTAGGGCTCGGCAGCAAGGCGCGCGCCGACAATGTCCGCGGCGCTTTCCGGGTCGCCGATGCGGGGCGTGCCGACATCGCCGACAGGCGTGTTCTTGTGATCGACGACGTGTACACGACCGGGGCGACGATCAAGGCAGTCACGCGCGCCCTGAAGCGCGCCGGCGCCGTCGAGATTGACGCACTTGCCTTCGCAAGGGTTGTGCAGGCCGCCGACTGAACGATCTATTAGGACCGGTCATGCCATCATGGTGAGTACTATGCCTGAAGTCGTCATTTATTCGCGCCCGTTTTGCGGCTATTGCGAGCTGGCTAAGAACCTCCTGGATCGCAAGGGCGTTCCTTATTCGGAGATCAATGTGGAAGCGGACCGTTCGCGCCTGTCCGAAATGATCAACCGCTCCGGCGGTCGCATGACGTTCCCGCAGATATTCATCGGCGAGCGGCATATCGGTGGCTTCACCGATCTTGCCGGGCTTGACCGGCGCGGCGCGCTCGACCCGCTGCTCGGCGCCTGAGTGCTGGCGCCATGACCAATCGGTTCACGGCGGGGCTGGTGCAGATGCGCAGTGGGCGCACGCCGGCCGCCAACATCGCCGTGGCCGAATCCCTGATCCGCGAGGCGGCAGGCGAGGGCGCGGACTATGTGCTGACGCCAGAGATGACCAACATCCTCGACCGCAGCAGCCAGGGAACGATCGAGGCGGCGGAGCTTGAGCCTGAAGATCCGGCGCTGGCGCGGTTTCGTCACCTCGCCGAAGAACTGCGCATCTGGCTCCATATCGGCTCGCTCGCAATTCGTAGCGAGAATGGTGTTGTCAATCGCGGCTATCTGATCGGGCCGGATGGCCGCATCGTCACGCGGTACGACAAGATCCATATGTTCGACGTCGATCTGCCGGGCGGCGAGAGCTGGCGCGAATCCGGGCTTTATCGCCCCGGCGACCAGGCCGTGATCGCGGACCTTCCCTGGGCGCGGCTCGGCCTGACGATCTGCTATGACCTCCGCTTCCCGCAGCTTTTCCGTGCCCTCGCTCATGCCGGTGCGACGGTGATTGCAGTGCCGGCCGCGTTCACGCGCCAGACCGGGCAGGCGCATTGGCACGTCCTGTTGCGCGCGCGGGCGATCGAAACCGGCAGCTTCATCATCGCAGCGGCCCAGGGCGGGCGGCACGAAGATGGCCGGGAGACCTTTGGCCATAGCCTCGTGGTCGATCCGTGGGGCCGGGTGCTGGCGGAAGCCGGCGACGAGCCGGGCATCATTCTTGCCGAAATCGATCCGGCCGCCAGCCTTGCCGTTCGGGCGCAGATACCGGCGCTCAAGCACGACCGGGAGTTCGGGTCGCCAGTGGCGATCGAAGTGGCCGCAGCGTCATGATCAGCTACCAATTGGTTTGCGATCTTGGCGACCGGTTCGAGGCATGGTTTCGCGGCTCGGAGGACTATGAGAAGCAGGTCATGGCCGGTCTGATCGTCTGTCCCGAATGCGGTTCATCGGAAATCGGCAAGGCGTTGATGGCCCCCGCCGTCAGAACGTCCAGGCAGCGCCACGCCATGGCAGCGGAGGCCGATCAAACAGGAGGCGACGGCGGTAACACGGTCCGCCTCACGGCTGGGCCGGATCCGTCCGTCGCCAAGGCCCTGGAGATCGTTCGTAAGATCAGCAAGCATGTGCGCGACAATTCCGACGATGTCGGCCGGAGCTTTGCTGAGGAAGCGCGGAAGATTCACTACCGCGAGGTCGAGCCGCGCAACATTGTCGGCGAGGCAACGCCGGCCGAAGCCAAAGCGCTGGTCGACGAGGGGATCGAGTTCCACCCCCTGCCGATTCTGCCGGAAGAGCAGAACTGACCGGCAGTCCTCCGCCCGATCAGAACGGGTGGAAGTTGATGCCGCCGCGGAAGGTGGTTTCCGTGAAGCCCGCCCCGCCGAACGGTCCGATCTTGGCCAGTTCCATGAAGCCCGTCGTGCGCTGGCCGATGGCGATCTCCATGCCACCGCCGAGGGTGTAGAACAGGCCGCTGCCGGCGCGGTAGCGGATGCCCGTCTCGCCGTAGAACAGGATATCGCCGTTCGGCGTGTAGCCGGCGCGCGTGCTGAGATCAGCCGTCACTCCAAGCCCGCAGCAGATGATGTAGCTGGTTGCCCCCTCGACGCCGACGACGAAATTGCCGAAGGCGAAGTTGTAACCGGCGATGGCGGTGAACTGGCGCGGAGCGCCGCCGCCGAAGCCGAAATAGGGGCCGGCCCAATCGAAACTCATCCCATTGGCCGTCGCGTCCGGCAAGCCAAAGCGATAGTTGAAGCCGAGCGTGACCATCTGCGCGAAATACCGCGCCGAATAGTCGGTGGCGGTGCCCGGTCCCGCTGAGGACATCGTGGCGCGATCAATCGATTCGCCGGCGACGTTGAAGGGCGGGAAGTACATCCAGCGATAGCCGGCGGTGATCGACAAGCCATGGCCGACGGCAACTTCCACGCCCGCGCCGCCGGTGAGGCCGACGATCCAATGGCCGGTGCGGATGTAGTAGTCGGCGACGTTGTCGGCGGCCTGGCTGATGAGATGGCCGAACAGCGGTCCGCCCTGAACGTAGAACAACATGCGGCCGGTGCTCACGCCGACAACTGCCGTCGTCGCCGTCGCCCAGTGGTATTTCAGCTGGAATTGGTCGCTGGCGTAGAAGGGGCTCGGCACGTCGTAATTGCTGATGCCGCCGAAGCCGGAGATGATATTGGCTTCGACGCCATAGACCATGCGTCCGTTCTGCCAATCATAGCCAAGCAGGACGCCGACAGGATGGCCGCTCACGCTGTGGCTGAACGTGTCGCCGGCAGCCCAATTGTAATAGCCGTTGGTGTTGAAGACGTAGTCGACGTTGCCCCAGCCATAGACCGGCGCCAAGCCCGCATAGGGCCCTGCCCAATCGCCGGTTTCGCCGGCAGACGCACTACCGGCAGTAGCCGCCAGCAGCCCCGCCGCAATCAAAAGCCTCAGCTTGACCATTAGGCGCCCCTGCCCAGCGTTTCGCGCAAATCGTCAGCGACCCTAGCGTGTCCGTCCGGCAAAAATCAATTGCGCCGGGCCCATATCACGGGGTTGAGAACAATTCGGCGGGCGCTGTTGTGGTTTTGCCGCGGCCGCCGAGCGCTATGCGATCCGAAGCGGACGGTCGGCGGCGAGGAGGTAGTTTACGGCGACGTCGTGGTCAGAGAGCTTCCACTGGCCGCGGAGCGGATCGAAGATCATGCCGGCGCTGTGGCCAGGGGCGAGACCGCCTGCCGTCAGGGCGGCACGCAATTCGTCGGGCGTAACGAACTTGCTCCATTGGTGCGTGCCGCGCGGCAGCCAGCGCAAAACGTATTCGGCGCCGACAATTGCGAGGGCGAAGGCCCTGGCGGTGCGGTTGATGGTCGAGACGACCATCAGGCCGCCGGGCCGCAGCATGCCGGCGCAAATGGCAATGAAGGCCGGCATGTCGGGTACGTGCTCGACGATCTCGAGCGCCAGGATGACGTCAAAGGTTTCGCCTCGATCGGCCAGCGCTTCCGCCGTCGTTGCCCGATAGTCGATGGCCAGATCGCTGTCCGCGGCATGGAGTCTGGCGATCTCGATATTGGTCGCGGAAGCGTCGGCCCCGACAACGTCACCACCGAGCCGCGCCAAGGGTTCGCTCAGAAGGCCGCCGCCGCAGCCGATGTCGAGCACGCGGAGGCCGGCGAGAACCTTGGCCGATTTGGTGCTGCGCGCAAACCGGCGGCAGACCTCGTCGCGGATGAAGGCGAGGCGGAGCGGATTGATCTGGTGCAGCGGTCGGAACTTGCCCTTCGGATCCCACCATTCGCCCGCCATCGCCGAGAAGCGCTCGATCTCGGCGGGGTCGACGGTGCTGGCGTGTGCCTGTGACATCAATCCGGTGGGCTCAGCCCTGATAACGCTCAACGGTGGAAGCTGGCCGGACCTCGGCTTCGTCCGGGTCGCGGCCGAACTCACGTAGCGCGCGTCGTTGGCGGAGCAAGTCCCAGCACTGATCGAGTTCGATATTGAGCTTCTTCAGCCGCTCCGTTTCCTCATCGGACAGCCCGCCCTTCTGTTCATAAAGGCGGTGCTCTTCGCTGGTGAGCTCTTGGATATGAGTGAGGACGGATCGGTCGCTGGACTCGTCGGCCATGGCGCGCTCCTACTGACTTGTCGGACCAGAGCGCGACGGTGTCCGCCCGCTCTGGTCAGGAATGTAGTCACGCGCGCCGAACAAGGGAAGGCGACGGCGCCGTCCCGCGGCCGCCTAGCTGGACGCCCGCTCGATCGATTCTTCGATCAGACGGCGCGCTTCGACGGCATTGTCCCAGCGGAGGATCTTCACCCATTTGCCGGGTTCCAGGTCCTTGTAGTGGGTAAAGAAATGCTCGATCTGCTTGATGAGGATGTCAGGCAGATCGGTGTAGTTCTTGATGCCCGAATAGCGCGGGGTGAGGGCAGGCGCCGGAACGGCGACGATCTTCTCGTCCTCGCCGGCATTGTCCTCCATGACGAGAACACCAACCGGCCGGACGCTCATCACCGCGCCGGGGACGATTGCACGCGTGTTGGCAACCAGCACATCGATCGGGTCGCCGTCGCCGGACAGCGTATGCGGAATGAAGCCGTAATTCCCGGGATAGCGCATCGGCGTGTACAGGAAGCGGTCGACGAACAGGGCGCCGGACGACTTCTCCAGCTCATATTTGATCGGCTCGCCGCCGATCGGGACTTCGATGACGACGTTGACTTCTTCCGGCGGATTCTTGCCGATCGGGATGGCGTTGAGGCGCATGGAGTCTCCTGGGGCGTTCGCAAGGCGGCCCAATAGCATCAACGCATGCCGCTAAGCCACAGAGCAGGCGCATGCCGGGTCTGCGTCAAAAAGTCGGGCCCGGCCCTCAGCTGTCGACGTAGCTCTGGAGCGCCGGCGCCAATAGGCGGATGAGGTCCTCGCGATCGGCCTCAGTGAGGGCATCGATCCGGATGATGTCGCGCATCACGCCAAGACCGGTCAGGTGCGTGAGAATCAAAGCGGCACGCAGCTGTCCATCCGGGCCGCCAATCCATTCCCCCAACGGTCCGATCGACCGATCGGTCAGAACCTTGCGGATGACTTCTGCGGCGTGCGGGTTGGTGACGGTGTGATGCAGCACCAGCAGCCGCAGCATGATGCGATCCTGGTCGACGAAGCGGCGCGCCATCCATTCGCCGAATGTGCGCCGGTCCTCAGGATAGGCCGGTGGCGGTTTCGGTGCCTGCCGGACCCATTCGCCGAATAGTTCCTCTTTTGATCCGAAGTAGCGGCTGACCAAGGCGGCATCGACACCGGCCAGGGCCGCGATTTCGCGAACGCCCACCTGATCGTAGGCGGCTTTGCCGAAGCAACTGCCGGCTGCGTGAAGGATAGCCTGTTTCGTCGCCTCGGCGTCGCGTTTGCGAGGCAGTTGAACAGCTTCCGTCAAAATTATCTCCAGCGTTAAGTCAACGTGTGTTGACAATAGCGACGCGGGCGTTTAAGTCAACACTCGTAGACAACAGGTCGCGCTGCGATCGTTGCAAAAGGTCATTCGTTTTACAGTCGCTTTCAGCCGTTCGCGCCTCCCGCGGACGGCTTGCCTTTTTTGGGAGTTGTCTTTTGAGCCAATCCGACGTGATCGCGGAGGCGGCCGCGGCCGAAACGCCTAAGCAGCCAATCATTCTCATCTTCACTGCCCTGATGCTGGCGATGGGCCTCGCCATGCTGGACCAGACCATCGTGTCGACGGCGCTGCCGACGATCGTCGGCGATCTGGGCGGGCTTGAGCATTTGTCGTGGGTGGTCACCGCCTATCTTTTGACCAGCACGGTCGTGACGCCGATCTACGGCAAACTTGGCGATATGTTCGGCCGCAAGATCGTTTTGCAGGTCGCGATCGTGCTCTTCATTATCGGCTCGGCCCTTTGCGGCATATCGCAAAACATGACCGAACTGATCGTCTTCCGCGCCTTGCAGGGCATTGGCGGCGGCGGCCTGATGGTCGTCACGATGGCGGTGATCGCCGACGTCGTGCCGCCGCGGCAGCGTGGCAAGTATCAGGGCATGTTCGGCGCCGTTTTCGGCGTCGCGACGGTCGTCGGGCCGCTGCTCGGCGGGTTCTTCGTCGACAATTTGTCGTGGCACTGGATCTTCTACGTCAACATCCCGCTGGCGGCGATCGCACTGACCATCATCGCGGTCGCCTTCCATGCTCCGGCCGAACGTGTTCGGCGCAAGATCGACTATCTGGGAGCCTTCCTGCTCGCCATCACGCTGACGGCGACGGTGCTGTTCGCGAGCCTTGGCGGCAACACCTATGATTGGGGTTCGCCCGAAATCATCGCCATGATCGTGATCGCGATCATCAGCCTGTTTGCCTTCATCTGGGCCGAATCGCGCGCCGCCGAACCGATCCTCCCGCTGAAGCTGTTCCACAACAGCGTCTTCTCAGTGACCAGCGCCATCGGCTTCATCATCGGCCTCGCCCTGTTCGGGGCGGTCACCTTCCTGCCGATCTATCTGCAGGTAGTCAAAGGCATCAGCCCGACCTCTTCCGGCCTGCAACTGGTGCCGATGATGGGCGGACTCTTGGTCGCCTCGATCATCAGCGGCGTGCTCATTTCGCGGATGGGCCGGTACCGCATCTTCCCGATCATCGGATCGGCCTGCGTCGTCGTCGCCATGGCGCTGCTGTCGCAACTCGGCATCGACACGGCGCGATGGGTCGTGACGCTGGAGATGATCGTGCTCGGCGTGGGCCTCGGCCTGATCATGCAGGTGTTGATTCTGGTTGCCCAGAACTCGGTTGAACCGGCCGATATTGGCGTGGCAACCGCGGGGTCGACCCTGTTCCGCCAGGTCGGCGGTTCGATCGGCCTTGCTGCCTTCGGTGCGCTGTTCGCCAGCCGCCTGGCATCGGGCATCGCTGAGACCTTGCCGGCCGGCGCGGCTCCGCCGTCGCTGAGCCCGGCCGCCATCGCGCAGATGCCGCCGGAGGCCGTGGCCCCGATCCTCGACGTCTTCATGTCCTCGCTCCAGGTGGTCTTCCTGGCCGCAACAATCGTTGCTGCGCTGGCGTTCATCATGACCTTGTTCCTCAAGGAGATGCCGCTGCGGTCGCACCAGGGCCGCGGGGACGAGCCGGAAGCTAACGAACGGGCGACGTTCCTCGAGGTCTGATCATCGCCGCCGGCGCTTTCGGGCGCCGGCGTTCCCTTGGCGCCCCGCGATGGAGCGGCCGGCGCGTCTGCATTGCCCTGGCCGGCATGAATCGCGTAAGAAGCCCGCCGAAACGCGGGCCGTCCGTCGGGAGCCCGCTTAAGGATTCCCTATGGCCCGGCTGGTGATGAAATTCGGCGGTACGTCCGTCGCCGATGTTGCGCATATCCGCAACGTCGCCCGGCACGTGAAACGCGAGGTCGACGCTGGCAATGAGGTTGCCGTGGTCGTTTCGGCCATGGCCGGGACGACCAACCAGCTCGTTGCCTGGACGCGCGAGATCGCGCCGTTTCACGACGCGCGCGAATATGATGTCGTCGTTGCCTCAGGCGAACAGGTGACGTCTGGCCTCTTGGCGCTGGCGCTGCAGGAAATCGGCATCAACGCCCGTTCTTGGCAGGGCTGGCAGATCCCCATCGAGACGGACGGCGCGCATGGCGCAGCGCGAATTGCCGGCATCGATCCGTCGACGCTGGTGGAGCGGTTGGGGCAGGGCCAGGTGGCGGTGGTGGCCGGTTTCCAGGGTATTGCCCCCGACAACCGCATTGCGACGTTGGGGCGAGGCGGCTCCGACACGTCCGCGGTGGCGCTGGCGGCGGCGATTGGCGCGCAGCGGTGCGACATCTACACCGACGTTGATGGTGTCTGCACCACCGATCCGCGAATCGTTTCCAAGGCCAAGCGGCTTGAGAAGATCTCATTCGAGGAAATGCTCGAAATGGCGTCGGTCGGCGCCAAGGTGCTACAGGTGCGGTCGGTCGAACTGGCGATGGTCTATGGCGTCAGAGTGCTTGTTCGCTCGGCGTTCGATGCGCCCGATGCGGCGCAGGATGGAACGATCGGAACGCTGATCTGTGACGAGGAAGAGATCGTGGAGCAGAAGACGGTAACCGGGATCGCCTATTCCAAGGACGAGGCCCAGTTGACCTTGCGGCGGGTCGAAGACAAGCCTGGCGTTGCCGCGGCGGTGTTCGGGCCGCTCGCCGATGCCGGCATCAATGTCGACATGATCGTCCAGAATGTGTCGGAGGACGGGTCGACCACCGACCTCACCTTCACGGTGCCGATTGCCGAATATGAGCGAGCGACCCGGGTGCTTGAGGGGCTGCGGGAGACGATCGGCTATCGCCTCATGCAGGGCTCGACCGGCGTCGCCAAGATTTCCGTGATCGGCATCGGCATGCGTTCTCATGCCGGGGTGGCGGCCGAGGCGTTCCATGCTCTGGCCGAACGCGGGATCAACATCCGCGCCATCACGACTTCGGAGATCAAGATATCGGTCCTGATCGATACCTCGTTCACCGAGCTTGCGGTACGGACTTTGCATTCGCTATACGGGCTCGACAGTTGACCGGGCTTGCCGCCGACCAAGGCCCGGCCGGGCGGCACGGTCGTCAATCCATAAGGATAGTCACCAATGCGAGGGCCACTCGCCGGGCCGCGCGTCTTGCTCCGCCGCCTGCGCGAGGTCATGGCGGAGCCTTTCAGCGCACAGGTCCGTCTCGATAAGATCGTACAGCAGATCGCGGCCAACATGGTGGCCGAGGTGTGCTCGGCCTATGTCTTGCGCGCCGACAACCAGCTCGAACTGTTCGCGACCCAAGGCCTGAAAGCCGAATCGGTGCACAACACCACCTTGCGGGTAGGGCAGGGTCTCGTTGGTCTCATCGCAGCCCAAGCGGCGACGCTGAACCTACCGGACGCACAGCACCACCCAGCCTTCGCCTTCATGCCCGAAACGGGTGAGGAGATCTATCACTCCTTCCTCGGCGTACCGTTGCTGCGCGCCGGCCGCGTTTTGGGCGTGTTGGTGGTCCAGAATCAGGTGCATCGAACCTATAGCGAGGAGGAGGTCGAGGCGCTGCAGACGATCGCCATGGTCCTCTCCGAAATGATCGCGGCGGGCGATCTGGAGGGCCTCTCGCCGAAGGGCGGATCGCTCGACCTTACGCGGCCGATCTCGATTTCGGGTGTCGGCTTTTGTGAGGGCGTCGGCCTTGGCCATGTGGTGCTGCACGAGCCGCGCGTCGTCGTCACGCGGCTGATCGCCGAGGATATCGACGAGGAAAAGAGCCGGCTCGATGCCGCTATCGACAGCCTGCGGATCACCGTCGACGATCTGATCGAGCGTGGCGATCTCGAAGTTCACGGCGAGCACCGTGACGTCCTTGAGGCCTATCGCATGGTCGCGCATGACCGCGGCTGGGTGAAGCGGATGCACGAAGCGATCGCCAATGGCCTCACGGCCGAAGCGGCGGTCGAAAAGGTCCAGAGCGACACCAGGGCGCGGCTGCAGCGCCAGACCGATCCCTATCTCTGGGAGCGGCTGCACGATTTCGACGACCTCGCCAACCGATTGCTCCGTGTCCTGATGGGGCGCGACTTGGATTCGGGCCGCCAGGAACTGCCGAAGAACGCCATCATCGTCGCGAGAGGCATGGGCGCTGCCGAACTCCTCGACTATGACCGCAGCAATATTCGCGGCCTGGTTCTGGAGGAGGGGGCGCCGACGAGCCACGTGACGATCGTGGCGCGGGCGCTGGGCATCGCCACGGTCGGCCGCGCCAATTCGGTGGTGTCACTGGTCGAAAATGGTGACGCGGTCATCGTCGATGGCGAGACCGGCGATATCCACATCCGGCCGACGGCCGACGTCGAGCTTGCCTATGCCGAGAAGGTGCAGTTCCGCGCCGAGAGGCAGCAGCGTTATCGTCTGCTCCGCGGTGTGCCGTCGGTGACCCAGGACGGGCAGGCGGTGTCGTTGATGATCAATGCCGGCCTTCTCGTCGATCTGCCGCATGTCGAAGAGTTGGGTGCCGAGGGCATCGGCCTGTTTCGCACCGAACTTGAGTTCATGGTCGCCGAGACGATGCCGCGCATGGAGCAGCAGGCGACTCTCTACCGGGCGGTGCTCGATGGCACCGGCGACCGGCCCGTTACGTTCCGCACGCTCGATATTGGCGGCGACAAGGTGCTGCCCTATCTGCGCGTCGACGACGAGGAAAATCCGGCGCTCGGTTGGCGCGCCATCCGCCTTGGGCTCGATCGGCCGGGCCTGCTGCGCATTCAGATCCGAGCGCTGCTGCGCGCCGCCGCCGGCCGTGAATTGCGCGTTATGCTGCCGATGATTACCGAGGTGGCGGAGATGATCCGCGCCC
This sequence comes from uncultured Alphaproteobacteria bacterium, assembly GCA_963732865.1. Lineage (GTDB taxonomy): Bacteria > Pseudomonadota > Alphaproteobacteria > Rhizobiales > Kaistiaceae > JADLGL01. Next base: position 662,001 of record CAVTBC010000004.1, read on the forward strand.
GCGAAGTCATCGATCGCGAGATCGCCTATTTCCAGCGCCATGGCCACGCCGTTCCGGCGTGGATCAAGGTCGGAGCGATGGTCGAGGTGCCCGCACTGTTCTGGCAGCTTGAAGAACTGATGGCCGTATCGGACTTCGTTTCGGTCGGCACCAATGATCTGGTGCAGTTCATCATGGCGAGCGACCGCGGCAATCTGCGCGTCGCCGATCGCTTCGATCCGCTGTCGGCGCCGTTCCTGCGGGTGCTGCGGCAGGTGATCGAGGCGGCCGGGAAGGCCAATGTGCCTGTCACCATCTGTGGTGAATTGGCCGGCCAGCCTCTGGCGGCGATGGCCCTGATCGGTCTCGGCTACCGCTCATTGTCAATGGCGCCGGCGGCGATCGGCCCGGTGAAGGCGATGTTGCTCGGGCTCGATGCCGCGGCTCTAGCGTCCCGGCTTGCCGAATTGCTAGACAGGCCATCGATCGGCAATATCGTGCACAAGGAACTGCGGGCCTTTGCCGAGCGTGGGTCGATCCCGATCTAAGCTGCGCCGAAGGTGATATTGTTGTTCCATCCTCATTGTCCGAACTGGTGAACCGAGCGTGCTTTCCCGCGAAAAGATCGATGGGCTGTTGAAACGCGTCGACACGATCGACGCGCAACTGGCGACGCCGCTCGATACAGAGACGATGATCAAGCTGAGCCGTGAGCGGTCCGAACTGGACCCGATCGTCGAGACGATCCGCGAGCTGAAGAAGGCGGACGCCGATCTGGAGGGGCTCAAGACGCTGCTTGATGATCCCGAGATGGGGGAGATGGCGGTCAGCGAGGCGGCGACGCTGGAGGAGCGGATCGAGCAGCTGGACGATGCGCTTAGCCGTCTGTTGCTGCCGAAGGATGCCGCCGACGAGAAGAGCGCAATCCTCGAGATCCGCGCCGGCACCGGCGGCAATGAGGCCGCATTGTTCGCCGGCGATCTATTCCGGATGTATCAGCGCTACGCCGACCTCCATCACTGGAAGGTGAATGTGCTGGACGAAAGTCCCGGAGACGTCGGCGGCTATAAGGAAATCATCGCCGAGATCAACGGCAGGGGCGTCTTTGCCCGGCTCAAATTCGAATCCGGCGTGCATCGCGTCCAGCGTGTGCCGGACACCGAGGCGAGCGGGCGTATCCATACCTCGGCGGCCACCGTCGCGGTGCTGCCCCAGGCCGAAGACGTTGACGTCGAAATCCGGGCGGAAGATTTGCGCATCGACACGACCCGCGCCTCCAGCGCCGGCGGCCAGCACGCCAACACGACCGATTTGGGAATCCGTATCACGCACATCCCGACGGGCATTGTCGTGACCTCGCATGACCGCTCGCAGCATCAGAACAGGTCGCGGGCGATGCAGATCCTGCGGGCGCGGCTCTACGACCTCGAATGGCAGAAACAGGCGGACGACCGGGCCGCAACCCGCCGAGGGCTGGTCGGTTCGGGAGACCGTTCGGCCAAGATCCGAACCTATAATTTCCCGCAGGGACGCCTGACCGACCACCGCATCAACCTGACGCTCTACAAGCTCGATCAGGTTCTCTTGGGCACCGCGCTCGACGAGGTCATCGAGGCGCTCATCACCAATCATCAGGCTGACCAATTGGCGGCGATCGAATCGGAGAAGGCGTGACGACAAGCCAGCGAACGGTCGGCCAGCTGCGACGGGAACTGGCCGCCAAGCTGCAGGCGCGTTGGGGTGCCGGCGACACGGAGCGAACCTCAGCGCTCGATGCGCGCCTGATCCTCGCGCATGCGCTCGGCGTCGATGCTGGCGATATGATCCTGCGGGAAGACGAGGCGATTTCCGATGAGGTCGCGGATGCGGCCGCCGCGATGATTGCGCGCCGTCTGATCGGTGAGCCGGTCGCTCGGATCGTCGGCGAGAAGGAGTTCTGGAGCCTGCCGTTCCGCATTTCCCCGCGCACTCTCGTGCCGCGCCCGGACACGGAAACGCTGGTCGCGACGGCGCTCGAAATGGTCGATGCGGCCGGCCGGCGCGCGGAACCGCTGCGGCTGCTCGACCTGGGGACCGGCTCCGGCTGTATCCTCCTCGCCACCATGTCTGAGCTTCCGGCAGCGATCGGCCTTGGGGTTGATGTCGACGCAGGTGCGGTCGCCGTGGCCGGCGAGAACGCGCAACGGCTTGGCCTTGCCGATCGTGCGCGCTTCACGACGGGCAGTTGGGCGGACGGAATTGTCGGGCCGTTCGATGTAATCCTCGCCAATCCTCCCTATGTGGAGGAAGAGGCACTCCCGGACTTGCCGATCGAAGTCATTGGATACGAACCGCGAATTGCTCTGTCCGGCGGCGCGGGCGGCATCGACGGTTATCGGGCGATCATTCCTGAATTGCCGCGACTACTGGCCCCTTCAGGCTTTGCGGTGCTCGAGTTCGGGCCACGCCAGGGACCGGCGATCGCGGCACTGGCCGAAGCCGCCGGGATGACCATCGAGATCAGGCAGGACCTCGCCGGCCGTGACCGGGCCGCTTTGTTGACGATATCAGCGGAGACTTCAGGCGCCGCGATAAAAAACGGCTTGGAAATCACAACGGGACCGTCTAGGGTTTAGTTGCCGAAGCAAAAGGCCTTTCCGCCTGACGTTCAGGACAATCAGAATCCTTAAGACGTTTCAGAGCCGTTGACAGGCCTCGATTCCCGCGTCCGGTCGGACTAGATAGCCGGCAAGCCGTGGGGCGCACCCTAAAAGGTGCTGATACCGACGATTGACGTCACCGGGCCGGAGCCTGAAGAGGGCCGGTCACGGCCCTGAGTCTGGGCCGCGACGACCCTCCGAATAGGCGACGCCTCGCCAAAAACCGAGTGCAACAGAGATCCGTAATGAGGCAAGGACATAGCAAGCGCATGCGTGGGCGCAATCGGAAGGGGCCCAATCCCCTGTCGCGCTCCTATGAAAGCAACGGCCCGGACGTCAAGATTCGCGGCACGGCGCTTCATATCGCGGAGAAGTACATCCAGTTGGCGCGCGACGCGTCATCGTCCGGCGATCGCGTTGCCGAACAGAGCTATCTGCAGCACGCAGAGCACTATTTCAGGATAGTCGCCGCGGCTCAGGCGCAGATGCCTCAACCGCAGCCCTTCCAGCGTCCGGACGAGAATGACGACGGCGACGAACAGCCGGTGCGCTTCGGCGACCGCCAAGGCCAGTTCAATGGCGAAGGACGGCAGCAAGGCTACGGCATCGCCGAGCCTCAGCCCTATCTCAATGGCGACAGCAACGGTCATGACGGCGACGACATGAACGATGCGTCGGCCGACGACGAGGACGAGGTTGAACCCGTCCAGGTCGTCAATGAGGGCCAGAGCAACAATCGTCCGCGCAATCGCCGCGCATCCCGGCCGCGCCAGCCCCGCATCGAGGAGCAGGCGAAGGACGAGGCGGTTGTCGCCGACGGAACGGACGACTGATTGTCGTCTTCTTCCGACGGCGTCTGACCACAGCGCCCTTGCAGGATTGCCCCCTCAACTCAATATCAAGCCTTGCGCGGTCTTCCGTTAAGACGCGTACCGGGAGTGGTCGCCGCTGTGCCTCGAAGAGGGCAATGGTGAACCGTCAGGAGGCTTGAATGAACATTGACATCTATTCCGAGCGTGCGCGTGGATTCCTCCAGGCCGCTCAGACTGCCGCGCTGACGCGCGGCCATCAGCAATTCACCCCAGAGCATCTTCTCAAGGTCCTTCTGGATGACGAGGAGGGGCTCGCCGCGGGCCTTATCGACCGCGCCGGCGGCAATTCCCGCCAGGCGCTGGCCGCGACCGAGAAGGCGCTGGACGATTTGCCGAAGGTCGAAGGCGGCGGGGCAGGCCAGCTCTATCTCGCCGGGCCGACGGCCAAGGTGTTCGATACCGCGGAAAAACTCGCGAAGAAGGCCGGCGACAGCTTCGTCACGGTGGAACGGCTTCTCCTCGCTTTGGCGATGGAAAAGGACGCCAAGACCGCGAAGATTCTTGCCGACGCCGGTGTCACGCCGACCTCGCTCAATCAGGCGATCGAATTGCTTCGCCAAGGACGCACCGCAGATTCGGCCTCGGCGGAGAGCCAGTATGATGCGCTCAAGAAATATGCCCGCGACCTGACCCAGGATGCGCGCGACGGCAGGCTTGATCCGGTCATCGGCCGCGATGACGAGATCCGGCGCACGATCCAGGTGCTGTCGCGCCGCACAAAGAACAATCCGGTCCTCATTGGCGAGCCCGGCGTCGGCAAGACGGCTATCGCGGAGGGGCTGGCACAGCGCATCGTCAATGGCGACGTGCCGGAATCGCTTCGCGACAAGCGGCTGCTCGCGCTCGATATGGGTGCGTTAATTGCTGGCGCGAAATATCGCGGCGAGTTCGAGGAGCGGCTGAAAGCCGTGCTCAACGAAATCGAAGCGGCGGCCGGGAAGATCATTCTCTTCGTCGACGAAATGCACACGCTGGTCGGCGCCGGAAAGGCGGAAGGGGCCATGGACGCCTCGAACCTCCTGAAGCCCGCGCTGGCCCGCGGCGAGCTGCATTGCGTTGGCGCGACGACGCTCGACGAATATCGCAAATATGTCGAAAAGGACGCCGCTCTGGCGCGGCGCTTCCAGCCGGTCTTTGTCGACCAACCGACGGTCGAGGATACGGTCTCGATCCTGCGTGGCCTCAAGGAGAAATACGAGCTCCATCACGGCGTCCGTATTACCGATTCGGCGCTCGTCGCCGCGGCGACGATGTCGGACCGTTACATCACTGACCGGTTCTTACCCGACAAAGCGATCGACCTTGTTGACGAGGCCGCGTCGCGGCTGCGCATGCAGGTCGATTCCAAGCCGGAGGCGCTCGACGAACTCGACCGCCGCATCATTCAGCTGAAGATCGAGCGCGAGGCGCTGAAGAAGGAACAGGATCAGGCATCGAAGGATCGCCTCGAGAAACTTGAGCGCGAACTCACCGATCTTGAAGAGCAGTCGACGGCGATGACCCAGCGCTGGACCGCCGAGAAGGACAAATTGTCCTCTGCCCAGAAGCTCAAGGAGCAGTTGGACCAGGCGCGCGCGGAACTGGAAAAGGCGCAACGCACCGGCGACCTCGCCCGCGCCGGCGAGCTTGCCTATGGGCGCATCCCGGAACTGGAGCGACAGGTCGCGACCGTCGAGGCCCGGGAAGGCTCGCGGGCGGGCGACATGCTGGAAGAGGCGGTGACGCCCGATCACATCGCCCATATCGTTTCGCGCTGGACCGGTATTCCGGTCGACAAAATGCTCGAAGGCGAGCGCGACAAGCTGCTGCGCATGGAAGACGCCCTGGCCGCGCGTGTCGTCGGTCAGGCGGAGGCCGTGCATGCGGTGGCGACCGCGGTTCGCCGCTCTCGCGCAGGGCTGCAGGATCCCAGCCGGCCGATCGGTTCGTTCATGTTTCTCGGGCCGACGGGCGTCGGCAAGACGGAGCTGACCAAGGCCGTTGCCGAGTTCCTGTTCGACGACGAGACGGCACTGCTCCGCATCGACATGTCGGAATATATGGAGAAGCACTCGGTCGCCCGACTGATCGGGGCGCCGCCCGGTTATGTCGGCTACGAGGAGGGTGGGGCGCTGACGGAAGCGGTGCGCCGCCGGCCGTATCAGGTGATCCTATTCGACGAAATCGAGAAGGCGCATCACGACGTCTTCAACATCCTGCTTCAGGTTCTCGACGACGGCCGCCTGACGGATGGACAGGGGCGGACGGTCGACTTCCGCAACACGCTGATTGTGTTGACCTCGAATCTCGGTGCCGAACATCTTTCGAGCCTTGGTGACAATGAGGATTCCGAAGCCGCGCGTTCGCTGGTGATGGACGTCGTCCGGGCGCATTTCCGGCCGGAGTTTCTCAACCGGCTCGACGACATCATTCTGTTCCACCGCCTGAAGCGGACGGAGATGGGCCAGATCGTCGAGATTCAGCTGGGCAGTCTGGAACGGCTTCTGGCGGAGCGGAAGATTTCGCTCGAACTCGATGACACCGCCCGGGCATGGCTGGCGCAGAAGGGCTACGATCCAGCCTATGGCGCGCGACCGTTGAAACGGGTGATCCAGCGCGAAGTTCAAGATCCGCTAGCCGACAAGATTCTGGCCGGCGAGATCGGGGACGGCTCGAAGGTGCGGATCGTGGGCGGCAACGAACATCTGCTGTTCGTGCCGCAGGAGGCCGAGGAAGCCGCCTAGTTCGCGGCAGCGAGTTGCGTGCCCGGCATGGCATTGCCGAGCAGCGAGTTCGATCTGATCGCGCTGCACTTTGAAGGCGGTCAATTGATCGCCTTCAAGAGCGCCGCCTTCCGGCAGTCGGATCGTCAACGGATTGACGGTCTGGCCGTTGATGCGAATCTCGAAGTGAAGGTGGTTGCCGGTCGATTGGCCGGTGGTGCCGACATAGCCGATCACCTGGCCCTGCACGACGTGCTCGCCGACGCTGAGTCCCTGAGCGAAAGCGCTCTGGTGACCATAGGCGGTCTCGTAACCATTGGCGTGACGGATGATGGTGAAATTGCCGTAGCCGCCCGACTGCGAGGACGACGAAATGCGCTCGATCACACCGTCGCCGGCGGCGACTATCGGCGTGCCCCGCGGCGCCGCATAGTCGACACCGGAATGCAACTGGTAGACGCCGGTGACCGGGTCGACGCGCATTCCGTAACGGGACGTGAGCTGGCCGCCGCTGATCGGCTTGCGCAGGAGGAAGTTGTTGGCGCTACGCCCGTCAGCATCATAGTAATGGATGCTGCCGTCGTCGGTCTGGAAACGATAATATGTGGTCGTGACGCCGCTGAGCGTCACCGAAGCGTAGAGGATCGGATCGGAGTCCGCGGCGGCGCCAGCGTCAGCGGCGGGCAGACCGTAGAACAGCTGCACCGTGTCCGCAGGGCCGATCCGCGCCAACATGTCGACATCGAAGGCGAAGATGCGGATGAGTTCGTTGATCTGATCTGCCGGCAGACCCTGCTCGATGCCGGTGAGGTACAGAGCGTCATAGACGCGAAGGGCCGTCCCAATGGCGGCCGGCGCCTGTGTTGACATGGCTGCCTCGGGCAGTGGTCCGGGTTCGTCGGCGCGGACAAAAGTGCCGCTGTCGTCGCGCGCGACGGTCGCCTGATGGACGTCGTTCTCATAGATACTGACGCGAAGGAGCTGCCGCCCGCCTTCTGCCTCGGACCCGGGAACAAATGCGATGCGAACGCGGTCCTCAGGCGTCAGCGTGGTGAGGTCGATCAAACCCTCCATCACCGCGACGGTTGCGACGATGTCGGCCTGTGCCGCTCCGGCATCGGCGAGCAGGCTGGCCAGCGTTACGCCTTCGGCCATCGGAATCACGCGCTCGTCGCGCGACAGGCCTGCCTGGCCGCTCTTGGTGAGGTAGCTGACGTTTTCTGGAATGGCGCGGAAACCGGCTGCCGCGAGGGGCGTGGCGCCAGCATTGATGCCGGCAAAGCCGGCATTGGCATAGGCGCGCAGCGTTGGCCAAGCCTGACCGCCCACCAACAAGCCGGCGTTGGCGTGAACGATCTGCACGATCTGATCGGTCGGGATCACCGGCGCCGCGTCGAATTGCTCGTCAAGCGGGAAGGGTGTGGTGCGGACGGCCGCATTGCCCCCGGCGACGTCGCCTTCGGCGAACTCGTCGGCGGCGTCGGGCATCGGAGCGGTCGGTTCGGCATTGGCCGCGTCGCCAACCACGGTCACCGGATCATAGGGTGGGACGTCGACCCCATCAGCGCTGGCGGCGGCGAGGGGCGTGTTGACGAACGCGTAGTTGCGCTGCTGGATGAGGTCGCGGTCGCCCTCGCGGACGGTGACGGCAACCGGAATGATCTCGCGCGTTGCCGGTTCCGCTGCGACTGGAAGAATGCGGTCGCCCTTTTCGCCAATGGCAATGTGATTGCTAAGCGCACCCAGATCGACGGATTCGGGCGGGGCGGCAGCGAGCTGCTGGCCGTTCAAGGCCACGGCCAACGCAC
>CAVTBC010000004.1:677500-1130195 GCA_963732865.1 uncultured Alphaproteobacteria bacterium
AATTGCCAGCCGTATTGGGGACGCTCTATCCGGCGCCTTTCGACGAGCCGTGTCTGCAGCGCGAGCGGAAGCGTCTCGGCGATGCTGCCGGGCTCACGCAATATGGCGTCAACCTTCTGACATTGCAGCCGGGCACATGGTCGAGCCAGCGTCATTGGCACACCCATGAGGACGAATTCGTCTACGTCCTCTCGGGCGAAGTGGTGATGGTCTCCGATGATGGCGAAGAGATCCTGCGCGCCGGCGATGCTGCCGGCTTTCCCGCTGGCACCGGCGACGGGCATCAGTTGAAGAACCTATCCAACGCAATCGCGACCGTTCTTGAGATCGGCACACGGATCGAGGAAGACGCGGTGGACTATCCGGATGTCGATTTGGTGCTCCCCGCCGAAGACAAGAATGACGGCGGCTATTTCCACCGGGACGGCACGCCCTATCCGAAACAGGGCCGGCGCGGCGGCTAGGCAGCCATCGCCGCGACAGGGGAGGCAACGCGAAGCGTCGTGTTCGAGCCCGTCGTCGGGGAGGGGATCCGGCCGCCCGTCACGACGAGGCGGAACCCTCGGCGGCGAGATCTTCCAGGCGCTTGCGCAGCTTTGCCAGGGCCTTGGCCGCGATTTCGGCATCTGCGGCCGACAGTTCCGCCGCCAGCTTGTTGCCGATCGGGGCCTCTCTGGCGCGGATTTCTCTCAGGACGGAAGCGCCGCGCTCGGTCGCGACGATGAGTTTGGACCGCTTGTGCTGCGGGTTCTCGATTGATTTGACAAGCATCTTGTCAAGAAGCTCGTTCACGATCGTCTGCACATGCTGTCGAGAGGAATTCTGAGCATCAGCAAGAACCGGAACCGTCGCCGGTCCGCCATCGACGAGGCGCTCAAGAACGAGCCGCATCGGCGCGCTGACGCCAGAAGTGGCGTGAAAGACGGCACCGATCTCCGTTAGGAGCGGTGACAAACGCCGGATTTCAGCGATAATGGCAGGGATGGGCTTGAGCTTAGGCGCTGGCATATGACAAACAAGTTGTCATATGTCAGGACTGTCGTCAATGCCGATGGCGGAAGCGATGGTTTTCCAGCCCATCAGGGCTGTTGCGCCGGCACGGGCGGCACATCTGGGGGTCGCTCCACAATGGCGCTGTGGCAAGGGAAGAAGGGCCGCATGGGGAAGCGGGTTTTCGGCAAGGTCGACGTCGTACATATCCTTGCCGACCGCCATGGCTACCGGCGCTATCTGGAAGTAGTGACGCCGACCACAGGCCATTTCTACGCCGATATCGACCGGACGCGGTTCGAAGCCTGCCGGCGCTTGATGTATCGCTGCCCGCCGGATTTCGACGACGAAATGGCGATCGATTACCATACGGAAGGCAGCGATATCTCGGCACCGGCCGCAGCCATCGCGGAGGTGCGACCGCCGTTCGATATCATGCTGGTCGACCCCTATCACGGCTATGACGATTCATTCCGGGATCTTGAAACGGCGTTCGCCCTATTGGCGCCGGGCGGGGCCATGGTCGTGCATGACTGCCTGCCGCCGCGCGAAGAAATCGCCGGCCCCGCGTTCCAGGCCGGCGGTTGGTGTGGCGTCACCTACAAGGCCTTCCTCGACTTCGTTCTCGGCCGGAACGACCTTCGCTATTTCACCGTCGATACCGACTATGGCTGTGGTGTCATTCTGAAGCGACCAGAGGGTTGGCGGCGTCGGCTTGCTGGTACGTTCGATTTCGGCCGCCGCAGGATGATCGTGCAGTGGCGCCGCCTTGGCAGCGACTATTCGGCGGTGTGGCGCTTCTTCGAAGCGAACAAGGCCGTCTTGCTTAGGCTCGTCAGCATCGAGGACTTCAAGGCCGATGAGGCGAGCGATGCGGCGTCCTAGGTGTTTGCCGATTTGAGGCGCGCGGCGACGCGAGGTGCGGCTAGATGCCGGGCCCAATCTTTGTGTGCCTTGCCGGGTTGGTCAGGACGCTCAATTCTTGAGATAGTTGGCCATTGGTACTGACAGGCTTGGGAAAGCCGTTTTGGCGAGTAGGGGCGATCGATACCGGAACGCGATAGTCGCCCCGGCGGTTCCGGTGGGCGGGCGGCTGCCGTTCGTCACGGCGGGCTTTTCGGAGGCCGGTGAACCCATCGCCGCGATGGCCTTTCGCCGCGGCCGTCATCCGGTGCCCACCAGTGCCGTTCCCGCGCCGACATCGCTCGTCGATGAGCCTTGCATCTATGGCGGCATGATCCTCCACCAATACGGCCATTTTCTCGTCGAGACGCTGGCCCGATATGCCGACCTTCTTGGGTCCGGGCGAACCATTGTCTGGCATGCCCCACCGAGCGTTCCGAAGCTCAGCGATTGGGGGCGCTCAATCTTCAGCCTGCTCGGCCTTCCTACCCCGGCGGTCGTCATCGTCGAGCCGACGCGCTTCGGCGACCTCATCGTGCCCGAGCCCCAATCCGTGCTGTTCGTCAGGTTCGAGTCCTCGCTCGCGGAAGCGCTGGGCGTCCGCGCCTTCGGCAAGCCGACGAGAGGGCGGCAAGTCTGGCTGTCGCGTGCCGGCTTGCCACCGGATCGCGCCAAGGTGGCCGGCGAAGAAGAGCTGGAAGATTTGCTTCGCGAGCGCGGATGGAGGGTGCTTCGGCCCGAGGCCGTCAGCGTGCCGGAGCAACTCGACGCTATGTCCGGGGCGGAGACGATCGCTGGCTTCGAGGGCAGCGCGTTCCATTCGTTGCTGCTTCTCGCGGATGTTGGCGCACGAATCCTGATCGTTCCCCGCGACAATTCGGGGGCGATCTTCAAGACCTATCGGCATGTCGGCGAAGCGAAAGGCCTCGTCCAGTTCGGCGTCGCCGCGAAGGTGAGTCTTCTGGAGCATCGCCGCCGCAAGAGCCTGACGTCGCTTGACGATCCGCAACAGCTAGCCGAGCGGCTCGACATCGCCGAAACGCTCGCCTGGGCCGGCGATTATTCCTTCATCTTCAAATAGGGCGATCCGCCGCCAGGTTCATCGCGGATGCCAGGCGCGCGGCCGCCGTGCTTCGCCAGGACCCGGCGAGGCAGGGCATCTCCACCAATTCTGAGAGAGCGGCCGTGTCGCGATCCTTGCCGACCAATAGGCCGAAGGCGCGCGCTACCGGCCAGTCCGGATGCGGGCGGGCGATGAGGTGAATCTCATCGCCCTGGGAAACCGAACCGGCTTCGAGGACGCGGTAGTACCAACCGCCGCGCCGCGTCTTGACCACCGCCTCGACCATCGACTGATCGCGGAACCGATGCCCGAGCTTCCAGCAAGGGCTGCGGCCCTGGCAAATCTCCACCAGCGCCGTCCCGAGTTCAAAGCGATCGCCGAGGCACACATCCCATTCGGTCCAGCCTTCAGTCGATATGTTCTCGCCGAACGCCGCGTGCCCCGCGAAAACCGGGGCGAGGTCCGGGCGCTCGGCGGCGAAGGTCGCGTAGTGCTCATGCGGATAGTGCAGCATCGCCTTGTCGGTGCCGCCATGGACGGCGAGATCGGCTTGCTGATCGCCGTCGATGCCCGTCGCCGTGATGGTCAAGGCCCCGGTCACCGGGTGTTTGACGTACGCGCTCGGTTCGCCCTCAGGGCCATAGGCGACGATCCGCCCGATCAGGGTCGTCAGGATGGGAAGAGCGTCACCGACTGAGGAGGAAGCTGGCATGGCTGGCGCGCCTGTTGTCTCCGAGTTGCCGGAGCCGATGCAAGGAGCGAGCCCACTCGAACGGCTAGGCCCGCTCCAGGCCAATGGTGATCGGCTCGTCCTGCAGCTTCGATTCGAGACCGTGCCGACGGGCACGCCGCCATTGAGGTCGATCGCGGTGGCGAGGGTCTCGTTGGCGATCAGTGCCTCATGCGTCGACAGGGCGCTCGTTGCCGAGGGACCGGCCTTGACGCCGATGCGGATGCGATCGGAGACGTCGAAGCCGGCATCCTTGCGCGCGACCTGCACGAGGCGGATGAAATCGCGGGCGATGCCTTCGGCTTCGAGCTCGGCGTCGACGGTCGGTGTCGAGGACGACGACGCCTGCCGAGCCGGCGAAGGAGACGGCGTCGATGCCTTCCTGCGCCTTGAAGCGGAGTTCGTATTCGCCGGCTTGCAGGACTTCGCCGGCGGCTTCGATGGCGCCGCCGCCGACTTCCTTCCAGTTGCCGGACTTCGTTGCTGCCAGCACGTCCTTCATCGCCTTGCCGAGGCGCTTGCCGACCTGGCGTGCGTCGACCGCCGCCTCGGTCGTGCCGTAGGCGGACGGGTCGGCGGCGAAGACGACTTCCTTGACGTTGACCTCATCGGCGATGACGTCGCGCAACGGCTCCAGCATGTCGTGGCGCGGATGGGCGATGGTGAGCGTCCGCAGCGGCAGACGCGTGCGGAGGTTCTTCGCGGTGCGGATCGACAGCGCCGCGGACACCGCCTGGCGGGCGAGATCCATGCGCTCGACGAGCGCCGGATCGGTGGCGAGCTTGGTGGCGTCCGGCCAGTCCTGCAGATGCACCGACTCGCCGTTCACCAGCGCGCGGTGGATCGTCTCGGTGAGGAACGGCAGGAACGGCGCCAGCGTACGCGTCAGCGTCACGAGCACGGTGTAAAGCGTGTCGTAGGCGGCCTTCTTGTCGGCGTCCTGCTCCGGCTTCCAGAAGCGGTCGCGACTGCGGCGGATGTACCAGTTGTTGAGCGCGTCGATGAAGGGCAGCGCCGCGTTGCAGGCAGCGGCGAGGTCGAGCTTCTCCATCGCCGCCTCGACGGACGACACGAGTTCGCCGGTCTTGCCGAGAATGTAGCGGTCGAGTTCCGCATCCGCGGTCGTGATCATCTCCGCCTTCACGCCGTCGATGTTGGCGTAGAGCGTGAAGAAGGAATAGGCGTTCCAGATCGGCAGCAGGATCTGGCGCACCGCCGGGGCGATGACCTTGCCGTCCTTGTCGATGCGGAGGTCGCCGCCCGACATCAGCGGCGAGGACACCATGAACCAGCGCAGCGCGTCCGAGCCATAGGTGTCGAACATCGAGAACGGGTCGGGATAGTTCCGCCGGCTCTTCGACAGCTTCTGCCCGTCCTCGTCGAGGACGACGCCATGGCAGACGACGCTGCGGAACGGCGCCTTGTCGAAGAGCGCCGTCGCCATCACCATCAGCGTGTAGAACCAGCCTCTGGTCTGGGCGACATATTCGACGATGAAGTCGCCCGGGAAATGGCTCTCGAACCATTCCTTGTTCTCGAACGGATAGTGCACCTGCGCGAAGGGCATCGAGCCCGACTCGAACCAGCAGTCGAGCACGTCCGGCACGCGGCGCATCATTGACTTGCCGGTCGGATCGTCCGGGTTCGGGCGCACGAGATCGTCGATATAGGGGCGATGGAGGTCGGGGACCTTCACGCCGAAATCGCGCTCCAGCTCCTCGATCGAGCCATAAGCGTCGATGCGCGGATAGGCCGGATCGTCGGACTTCCACACCGGGATCGGCGCGCCCCAATAGCGGAGGCGCCCGATGTTCCAGTCGCGGGCATTGGCGAGCCAGTTGCCGAAGAGGCCGTCGCGGATGTGCTCCGGCATCCAGGTGATCTCTTTGTTCAGCTCGACCATGCGGTCCCTGAACGCGGTGACGCGCACATACCAGGACGGCATCGCCTTGTAGATCAGCGGCTCGCGCGTCCTCCAGCAATGCGGATAGTTGTGCTCGTAGGTCTCGTGGCGAAGGACGACGCCGCGCGCCTTGAGGTCGCGGATGATGTCCTTGTTCGCCTCGAAGACGTTCTTGCCGGCATAGTCCGGCGCGAGCGCGGTGAAGTTGCCCTCGAGATCGACCGGATCGCGCACGGGGATGCCGGCCGCCTGGCCGACATTCAGATCGTCCTCGCCGAAGGCCGGCGCGATGTGGACGACGCCGGTGCCTTCGCCGAGCTCGATGAACTCGCCGCCGAGCACCTGGAAGGCGTTCTCGGTGTCGGCGAAATAGGGGAAGAGCGGCTCGTAGGTTCGGCCGATGAGATCGGCGCCCTTCATGCTGCCGACCTCGGCGTAGTCGCCAAGCTCCTTGGCGTAATGCGCGCGCGAGGCCTCGGCGATGATGACGTGCTCGCCGTCCTTCTCCAGCAGCGCATAGTCCGCCTCCGGATGCACCGCGAGCGCGAGGTTGGACGGCAGCGTCCAGGGCGTCGTCGTCCAGGCGAGGAGCTTCGGCGCGATCGTCTCGCCGGGCTTGGCGCGAAGCTGGAAGGCGACCGTCAGCGCCGGGTCCTGACGCGGCCGCGTGGAATCGTCGATGCGCGTCTCGAAATTCGACAGCGATGTCTGCATCGCCCAGGAATAGGGAACGACGCGATAGCCCTCATAGATCAGCCCTTTGTCGAAGAGCTGTTTGAAGGCCCACATGACGCTCTCCATGTAGGAGACGTCCATCGTCTTGTAGTCGTTCTTGAAATCGACCCAGCGCGCCTGCCGCGTGACATAGCGCTCCCAGTCGGCGGCGAACTGCATCACCGAGGAGCGGCAGGCATCGTTGAACTTGTCGATGCCCATCGCCTCGATCTCGGTCTTGCCGTGGACGTCGAGCTCCTTCTCGACGGTCAGCTCGGCCGGAACGCCATGGCGTGTCCCAGCCGAAGCGGCGCTCGACCATCTTGCCGCGCATGGTCTGGTAGCGCGGGACGATGTCCTTCACGTAGCCGGTGACGATATGGCCGTAATGCGGGAGGCCGTTGGCGAAGGGCGGGCCGTCATAGAAGACGAATTCGGGCGCGCCGCGGCGCCGCTCGATCGACTTCTCGAAGGTCTTGTCCGCCTGCCACCAGGCGCCGATCTCCTCCTCCATCTTGGGGAAGGAAGGGGACGGCTCGACGGGCGGATAGACGGGCGTTTTCTTGAGGTCTGACATCGGCTTCCGGCACTGACGCTGCCGGCGCGGCAGCGGACGCTTAAGGTGGCGGAGCGATAGCGTTTTTCAAGCCGCGATGCCAGTGCGAGGACGAGATCATCGCCCCATCACTGTCGCTTGGGCCACGTCCATGCGGGTCGATCCGTATCCCCTGCCGAGGTCTCGCCGAACTCTTTGCTGAGAGTGATCTCCTCGCAGTCGAAGGAGCCTTTCAACTCACGCAACAGGTCAGCGGAATGGGAGACAGTAATGACGCGCGAGCGGGATGCCGCATCTGCAATGAGCCGCGCCAGGGCTGGCAGCAGGCTCGGATGAAGGCTGGTCTCAGGTTCGTTCAGGACCAAGAGCGGCGGGGGA
The DNA here is from genome assembly GCA_963732865.1 of uncultured Alphaproteobacteria bacterium. Classification (GTDB taxonomy): domain Bacteria; phylum Pseudomonadota; class Alphaproteobacteria; order Rhizobiales; family Kaistiaceae; genus JADLGL01. The sequence continues at coordinate 684,738 of CAVTBC010000004.1, forward strand.
CGTGGTGAGAGCAGCGCGGCGCAAAGCAAGAGATAGCGAAGCGTCCCATCGGAGAGTTCGGCGGCACTAAGCGGTCGCAACATACCGTGTTGCTTGACTTGCAGTTCCAGCATTCCCCCCGACGTGCCCACGGCTGCCAGTGTGGTTCCCGGAAATGCATCTTCAACAGCCGCCGCCAAGCTTTCGGCATCCCCAATCTCAACGATCGTCTGGAGAGCAGCGGCCAAATCCGCGCCGTCGGAGGCGAGGATCGTTGTTCGCGTCCCGACTTGTGGACGGCGTGCAGGCGCATCACGATCAGTTCGAAAATGGTCGTAGAAGCGCCACGCGCGCAGGTTCTCACGCAATGTGAGGATCTCAGGCGCGTTTTGTGGATCGTTGCAGTGCGTCATCATGCTGTCGAACGTCGCCAGCGATTGGTTCAGTCCCTTCCAGTGGCCTTCACCGTCCCGGACCTGCACGCTGGGCCCGCGTCGGTCGACGAAACTGTTGGACCGGCCGAGTTGATCTCCAGTCCAGATGCATTCGCGCTTGATCTCGGGGTCTTGACCAAAGAGCGAGGTAGGGCCAGCCGATTGGCCTAAGTCGATGGAGTAGCCGTAGTCCTCGCCAGAGAATCCAAGCTGAAGGCTAATCGGCCTCTGCCGTACCGTCCCTTCAACGGGATGTTCTCCTCGACGGACCGCTGCACCGATCTTCTCAGGCCCCGCCCAAAGAACCGATGGCAGCCCTCCCTCTGCGGCGAGAGATGGAATAATCCTGCCCTGAACGATGTCCGCGAGCAGCCTGACCGCCTTGTAGATGTTCGACTTTCCGCTGCCGTTCGGGCCGGTTATCAGCGTCAGGGCGCCGACGGGAATGACCACGTCGCGAAGCGACCGATATCCCGAGACGGCGATCCTGGTGATCATGGGCGGATAGCGGTGGCGTCGTTGGAGCGAAGACGAGGGTAGCTGATAGTGAACCGCAGGACTACCGCGTCAGTCAGCTCCACATGAGGTTAATCTCCGCGAGCACTAGGAGCGCTAAGGCAGCGCCGCGGCCGCCCGCACGATCCGGTCGACCTCTGCCTCATCGATATCGCTCTCGCGCCGGAACCGCAGCGTTGCGGGGCCGGGCAGGCTGAAATCCAGCCGCTCCGAGACGTGACGGAGGCGGGTTCCTGCATGAAACCCTAGCTCGACCGACCGTAGACCTACGGCTCTGATCCAACCGAGCCTCGTCCCGTTCATCTCGTAGCCGAGCCTCGGTTTGCGGAAATACGGCGGCAGCCAGAGAATTTCCTGGATAAGGGGACTGGCCCCGCGAAGGGTGGAGCGCAGGACCTCGACCATCTCGCTTTGGGCAGCTCGCAGGTCGGACAGATACGAAGCGAGCTCGCTTGGCGCCGTGCCGTTGCGCGGTATTTCGATGCGACGGGCTTGGGCATAGGCAGCGAGGTACCTCAGGTGCGGGCGAATAGTTTCCGGCGGCGCCGATTGACTGAGGCCAAAACCAAAGTCCCCGGGCCTGCCCCATATGACGATCGCTGAGACCGGCAACCCCGCTCTGCGCAGCATTCGTCCGAGCCAAAAAATCACAACCACTCGGCCCAAGTTCGTCTGGTTAACCCTGAACAGGTTCAAGCCACGCAGACTGTATGTGCCGAGGAATGGTTGCGCCGGCGTCAAATCTTCTTTGATGTCGGGTATTTCCTCAAAAGCGATCTGGCGAATATCGGCGAAGAACCTGGTGGAACGCATCCCCAGGAACGGGAATTTCCGCTCAACCAGTTCATTACCACCGGGCGGACCTGAGGGACCTGGCATCGGGCCGTTTCTCTTGGGATGCTGCGCGCGATCGCGAAGCGCGACCTTCGTCTCGGACTATCAGCCTGCCATCAGATGGAACTACTGCGCTACCGTTGCCCAGATCAGGTAGACCTCCGCCAGCACCAGCAGCGTGCCGAAGATGAGCTTGTTGTAGCGGGCGAGCCAGGCCGGCAGGAAGATGTCGAAGCCGACAGGTCGGTCGTCGGTGTAGCGGGCGGCGACGCCGGTCAGCGGGCAGTGCATGCCGTTGATCAAGAGCGTGATGACCTCGACGGCGACGAGGCCGGTCAGCCACCAGCCGATATCATATCGGCCGAGGGCGGTGACGATCGGGATGGCGACGATCGAGGAGGCGAACAGCGCCCAGAAGAAGGTGTGGATCAGCTTGATCCAGAGGAGCGTTCTGGCGTTGCTCGCGAGGTCGGCGGTGCTCATGCCCCATTCATAGCGGTCGTCCCTCGGCACAAGCCTTGATCCGCCTCAACGGGCGCGCCAAATTGCGGCCGGATTTGTGTCGGTTCATGGGGCAGCCAGATCGCGAGAGGACGCCTCGCTTTGCGTATCAAGCTTGCCGTCGCCACGATTGCCGTCATTTCCGTCGCGGTGCTGACAAAGCAGCCGGCGGATGCGGCTGTGCCCGCGTCACCGTTTGCGCCGGCCGTGACCGCTGGCACGGACTAGGCGCTGCTACGGCGTGAGGCCGAGCACGGCGCCGATCGCGGCCGCCAAGGCGACGACAATCCAGGGCGGCAGGCGGAGGCCCGTCAGAGCGATGAGGCCGAAGAGGGCGAGAACGAGATCGGTCCAGCCATGGATCGCGCTGGTGATGACCGGATCGTAGAAGGCGGCGAGGAGAAGCCCGACGACGGCGGCGTTGACGCCGGAGAGGGCGCGGCGGACGAGCCGGACCTGCCGGAGGTGATCCCAGAAGGGCAGGATGCCGACGACGAGCAGGAAGGACGGCAGGAAGATCGCGACGAGCGCGATGACGCCGCCGACGATCCCGCCGGGTCCGTAATCCATCGCCGTGCCGAGATAGGCCGAAAAGCTGAAGAGCGGGCCGGGTACCGCCTGAACGAGCCCGTAGCCGGCGATGAAGGAGTTTTCCGACAGCCAGCCGGGGACGACCAACGCCTGATCGAGCAGCGGCAGGATGACATGGCCGCCGCCGAAGACAAGGGCGCCGGAGCGGTAGGTCGCGTAGACCATGTCGAGCGTCGGCGATGATGTCGCCGATGCGAGCAGCGGCAAGCCGGCAAGCAGCGCGACAAACGCCACAAGGGCGAGGATCGCGAGGCGGCGACGAACGCCCGCGTCGAAACGGGTGTCGTCGGCGGGACGAGCGCGGACAGGCAGCGCCAAGCCGATCACCGCGGCGGCGAGAATGACGAAGACCTGGGTCGTGCTGCCGGGCCAGACCAGGGTGGCGATCGCCGCCGCGACGGCGATGGCGAAGCGCAGCGCGCTCGACGCGTGGCTGATGGTCATGCCCCAAACCGCCTGCGCCACGACAGCCACGGCGACGACCTTGAGACCCTGCAACCAGCCGGGCGTCGCATCCGTGCCAAGGGCGAGGACGCCGTAGCCGGCGGCGATCATGATGAGCGCTGAGGGGAGGGTGAAGCCGAGCCAGGCGGCGAGGGCACCGCCGATGCCGCCGCGCGTCAAGCCGATCCCCATGCCGACCTGGCTCGAGGCCGGGCCGGGCAGGAACTGGCAGAGGGCGACGAGGTCAGCATAGGCGTGCTGGGTGAGCCAGCGCCGGCGCGTGACGAACTCGTCGCGGAAATAGCCGATATGCGCGATCGGGCCACCGAAGCTGGTCAAGCCGAGGCGGAGGAAGGCCAGGAAGATTGCTGTGGCGCCTACGGGCTCGGCACACGGTTCGTCACCGAGTTCTGTCTGCCTCTCGTCCATGCCGCAGGGATCTCCACCAACCGAGCAGCATCATGCCGCAAGTGAACGGCGGCGCGAAGACGAGGGGCCGAGGAGGTCTCCCGGGCTAGCCGGCGAGGGGCTGCGGGAATGGCAATTGCGGTTCGTCGGCCACCGGTTTTGCAGCAATGCCGGTGGCGATGAGCTGGGAGTATGAAATCGATCGGCTCCGGCCGGCCGATATAGAAACCCTGAACACCAGAGCAATGCGCGTCGACAAGGAAGTTGAGTTGCTCGATTGTTTCCACGCCTTCGGCGATGGTCGGCAGTTTGAGGCTGAGGCCGAGGCTAATGACCGCCCGCACGATCTCCTTGGCATGCTCGTCCTTGCCCAACCGGTCGACGAAGGACTGGTCGATCTTCAGCTTGTCGAAGGGGAAGGACTGCAAATAGGAAAGGGACGAATAGCCGGTGCCGAAATCATCCATCGCAATGCGGACGCCGAGCGCTTTGATCCGCCGAAGGATGCTGAGGGCGCGGGCGTGGTTTTCGATCAGCACGCCCTCGGTGATCTCGATCTCCAGGCGGTTCGCCTTGAGCCCGGTCTCAAGCAGGATCTCGTGGACGAGGCCGGCAAGGTCGCCATGACGGAATTGGATTGGCGAGACGTTGACGGAGATTTCCAGCGGCCGCGCCCAGCTGGCCGCCTCACGGCAGGCCTCGCGGAGAATCCATTCGCCGATGTCGACGATCTGGCCGGTCTCTTCGGCCAGCGGAATGAAGTCCGTCGGCTGAAGCGGGCCGAGCGTGGGATGCATCCAACGCACCAGCGCCTCGAAGCCAACAATCGTGCCGTCCATTTCGGCCTGTGGCTGGTAGTAAAGGTGCAGTTCGCCCCTGGGGAGTGCCAGGCGCAGGTCTTGCTGCAGCCGCCGGTGCTGATGGATGCGCTCGTCCATCGCCTGTTCGTAGAATCGAACGAGACCGCGGCCGTCGGCCTTGGCCCGGTAAAGAGCGGCGTCCGCATTGTTGAGCAGGCTCGCGGCGTCTGTTCCGTCGGTCGGAAAAATCGCGATGCCGACCGAAAGGCTGACCAGCAATTGCCGGCCGTTCACCTCCATCTCGCCGGCACCCTCAACCAGTAGCCGCTCTGCCAAGGATGCGGCCTTCATGGGCTGCACGCCGACGGTGCTTAGGAAAGTGAATTCGTCGCCACCAAGACGCGCAGGCGCCGCTTCCCCGGCTATAAGGCGAAAGCGTCGCGCGACTTCCTTCAAGAGGGCGTCGCCAACGCCGTGACCGAAGACATCATTGACGTCCTTGAAGCGATCGAGATCGACCGACAGGAGCGCGAATGAGTGATGCTTGGCGCGGCACTCGGCGAGAGTCTCGTCCAACTTGGTCTGGAAAGCCGCGCGGTTGGGAAGGTTGGTCAGCGGGTCGTGGTGGGCAAGGTGAGCGACGTCGCGTTCCGCACGGACGCGGGCGGTGATGTCCTCCAAGGTCGCCAGCATCAGATCGCCGTCGATCGGCGTGTCGTGCACCGAGATGATCTGGTCGCCGATCTCGAGCTCAGCGGTGAAGGCGCGGCCTGCGGCCATCGCTTCCCCGAGACGTCGGAAGTATTCCTTCGGATCCTCCTTCCAATCGTCAAAAACGTCGCCCTTCAGCATTTCTGCGAAGGTGGCGTTGGGGTCGATCGCCGATTGCTCGATGTGGAAGATCTGCTTGAATTTCCTGTTGAGCAGCACGGTCCGGCCATCGCGGTAGAAAAGTCCGACGCCGACAGGAAGATTCTCAATCGCGGTCTCAACAAGATGCAGGCGATCGCTATCCTGTTTCGGTGATGTGGCCTGGGCCATCGGGGCTTTCAACGTAGGGGTGTTAATTCGCTCTATTCACGACCCTTGCGTTTAAAGAAGAGTGAACTAAAGAGTTGCAAATTGCGCCCATAACGCCAAAACGGCTCCGCCGCCCAATTCCGGGCCGATTGGTTGAGGTCAGGTCGCCGACGTGAGACCCTGCCGGCGCTCCTTGGTCGGATCGCCTTTGCTGCGGTTGAGGGCGATCGCCTTGGTGACCAGAGCCTCAATCGCCGACGGATCGAGGTCGTCCATCTTGCGCAGCTTCAGATGGGCCATCATGTCGCCGCCGCCCTGCAGTCCCTCGTTGATCTTCATCAGCTGTATGCCGCGCCAGAAACCGAGCGTGACGTGCTTCTTGCCGGCGCGGAAATAGCAGACAGGTCCTTCGCAACTGAAGACCGGCTGACCCCATTTGATGGCTTCGGTCAGCTCCGGCGCGACCTTCCGCAGAAGTTGGCAAAGCGCCCGCGCCACTTCGCCAGGGACTCCTTCGGCAGCGGCGACATAGTCGTCAACTGTGCGGTCCATTTCACCCTCCGGAGCGATCACGCCCGATGAATTAACATCGGCGGCGGTGGTTCGCGAGGGGCGTCATTCGGATATTTTTGGTTGTAATATTAAGGGTAATTCAACCGACCGCGGACGATGGTGTGCGATGGACCGCAGTTCGCCAACGCCGCCAAACTCACGCCGACGCGCACGCATCGAAGCGTTAATCATCTTTGGCCTCGCCGTTGTCGTGCTCATCGTGTCGCTGGCCGTCGACGCCTTCGACAAGCTTGCCGATCTGGTGCTTGCCAATGAAAGCTGGCAGCTCGACGAGATCGTCATGGCGTTCCTGCTCGCCGGCCTGGCCGGCTTCATCTACGCAATTCGCCGCTTGCAGGATATGTCGCGGGAAATGCGGCTGCGCATCGCAGCTGAGAGCGAATCGGCCCGCCTTGCATACACCGATCCGGTTACGGGGCTGCCCAATCGCCGCGGCTTCGAGTTGCATCTTGAAGAGGCGCTTCGCGGCTTCGGCGGAAGAATCGGCCCTTTCTCGATCATGCTGATCGACCTCGACAACTTCAAATATGTCAATGACGTCCACGGCCACGATACCGGAGATATCCTGCTCGGGACGATCGGCAGGCGCCTGCAGGAAGCGCTGCGCGAGGGCGACACGGCCGCCCGTCTCGGCGGCGACGAATTCATAATTGTTGCCAGGTCGGCGCCGGACAATACCGAAGCGGCGCGGATGGCGATGCGGGTTGCGCGCACACTGGCCCAGCCGATTGAGCTCGCCGGAACAAGCATCGAGACCGGCGCTTCAGTCGGCGTGGCCATGTATCCGAATGACGGCGCGGACGGCGTGACGCTCACGCGACATGCGGACATGGCGCTCTATCGCGCCAAGCAGGAGGGCCGGGGGGAGACGCGGTTCTTCGAGCCGGCAATGGATGCTGCGGTGAATGAACGGGTGCGCATCGAAAACGCGTTGCGGGCCGCGATCAGGGCCGACGGCGTCGAGGTCTATTACCAGCCATTGCACGATCTCGAGGGCAATCGGCTGATCGGCTTCGAGGCCCTCGCCCGTTGGCACGACCCGGAATTGGGCACAGTCGAACCGACCTCCTTCATCCAGATCGCCGAAGACTCGTCGCTGATCAGCCAACTTTCCGATCTGCTGTTTTCGAAGGCCTGCACCCAGGCGGTCGCCTGGCCGTCCGACCTGATGCTGTGCTTCAACATCTCCCCGGTGCAGTTGCGCGACCGCGGGCTGGCGACACGCATGATGGCTATTCTGATGAAGACCGGACTGCTGCCGAGCCGCGTCGAAGTTGAAATCACCGAAAGCGCCATCGTCCGCGATTTCGACGCCGCGCGCAGGACCCTGGACGAACTGCGCAACGGTGGCATCCAGGTGGCTCTGGACGATTTCGGCACCGGTTACGCAAGCCTGGCGCAGCTCAGTCAGTTCAAGTTCGACAGGATCAAGATCGACCGCAGCTTCGTGCACAACGTCTCCGTGGATCACGACAAGGCAACGCTCGTGCGGGCGATGATCAGCATAGGGCGCGGCCTCGGGCTGAAGACCACTGCAGAGGGGATCGAGACGACCGAGCAGCTGGAGTTCATGCGCCGGGAAGGGTGCGAGATCGGGCAGGGATTTTTGTTTGGAAAAGCCGTTGGCCCCGAGGAAACCCTGATCATGGCCCGTTCCGCCAACACCTCGCGCGACAGCGCCAGAGGATTGGCTGCGGTGTCGGCCCGATAGGAAGGCTTATTGCAGGCCAGAATGACTAGCGATGACGGGCGTCTTGGCGAATTAAGGGAAAGTTCAACGCCACCGCTTAGAAGCAGAAATACTGTCATAGGATTTCAGGAATAACGCGCGGCGGACATTGCCGCGAAGCAGGCGGCGCGCAATGCAGCTCAACGCAGCACAACGACTTATCGAAGAATCGTTTGCCGTAGACGACGCGATCGGACGCGTTGTTACCGTCCACGGGTCCAGTGCTTCCGTCGGGCTCCGTCAAAATGAACGCCCGGCCGCAGGCGCCCGGCGCGTGACAGTTGGAGACTTCCTGGGCATCCGGAACGGCCGGGCGATGATTATCGCCGTTGTCACGGATGCATCATTGGAGGTGCTGCCGGTGGCGCGGGAGCAGGGCCTTCACGCCACTGCGACAGTCGACATGGTCGGCGAGATCAAGGCCGATGCTGGCGAGACGCCGCGTTTCGATCGCGGTGTTACCACCTATCCGGCGATCGGCGATTGGGCGTCCATGCTTACCGAGGGCGAACTTCGCCTCGTCTTCGGCATGGATGGCACCGGTGTCATCGATATCGGCCGCCTGCACCATGAAGTCGGGCTCAACGCCCATATTCGTGTCGACGACATGCTGCAGAAGCATTTCGCTGTCCTCGGAACCACTGGCGTCGGCAAGTCGAGCGGTGTTGCGGTCATCCTGCGCGCCGTGATGGAGCGACGTCCGGACCTACGCATCTTCCTGGTGGACCCGCACAACGAATATGGCTCTTGTTTTGGAGAACGGGCGCAATCGCTGACACCGGCGAATCTTCGCTTGCCTTTCTGGCTATTCAATTTCGAGGAGATCGTTGACGTCATCTTCCGCGGCCGGCCGGGCGCGGAAGATGAGGTTGAGATCCTCGCGGACATCATCCCGCTCGCCAGGCGGATGTACGAACTCACGCCCGGGCGAACTCGACCGCAACGCGCCGCACCGCGCCGATGCAGACTACACCGTCGACACGCCAGTGCCTTATCGCCTCAACGACGTCTTCACGATCCTCGACGACCGGATGGGCAAGCTTGAAAACCGCTCGTCGCGGACGACCTACAACAAGTTGCTGACGCGCATTTCGAGCGTCATCAACGACCCGCGCTATGGCTTCATGTTCGAGGCGGCCAATGTCGGCGGCGACACCATGGCCATGGTGCTCAGTCAACTGTTCCGCCTGCCCACCGAGAACCGGCCGATGACGATCATGCAACTTGCCGGGTTCCCCACCGAGGTGGTCGATTCGGTGGTGTCGGTTCTGGGGCGGATGGCGTTCGATTTCGGGCTGTGGAGCGACGGCGCGCTTCCGATCCTTTTCGTTTGCGAAGAAGCGCATCGCTACGCCTCCGCCAACCGTGATGTTGGCTTCGGCCCGACCCGCCGGGCGATCTCGCGCATCGCCAAGGAAGGCCGCAAATACGGCGTGTTTCTTGGGCTGGTCAGCCAGCGCCCGGCCGAACTCGACCCGACCATCCTGTCGCAATGCTCGACGCTGTTCGTGATGCGCCTTGCCAACGACCGCGACCAGGCGATCGTTCGCTCAGCCGTGTCGGACGCGGCAGGCAGTCTCCTCAGCTTCGTGCCGTCGCTCGGCACACGCGAGGTGTTTGCCTTTGGCGAGGGCGTCGCGATGCCGACGCGCCTGAAGTTCAAGGAATTGCCGAAGCAATATCTGCCGCACAGCGAGGCGGTCAGCGATGCCAGCGCCGATTTTGGCCGCAGTGTCGACCGCAGCTTCATTGACGTGGTCATCGACCGCTGGCGCGGAGCGACGCTCAACAATCGAACGCGGATGACCGACGATAACGCCGAGACAACGTATCAGCGCGCGTCAACCTCACGCCTCGATCCCGACCACTACCGGCTCCTCAAGAAGTGAGGAGACCAGCCGCCTAAACGGGGGTGAAGTGGGAATCGAAATGCGGTGAAGCCGTTTGGTTGCGGGGGCAGGATTTGAACCTGCGACCTTCAGGTTATGAGCCTGACGAGCTACCGGGCTGCTCCACCCCGCGCCAAAACGAGGAACGGGCCGCCATGGCCCGTCCAGTGCGCGGACATATAGTCGGATAGCCCCCGGGTGAGAAGGGGGCGAACGCGTTTTCTATCACCGGAGCTTCACAACGCCGCGGGGCACCACGGATTCGCTGGCGCTAGCGGCGGCGCCAGGTGAGGAAGCTCGATGCCGCGAAGTTCCAGGCCACGCCAATAACGGCTCCGGCGATGGCCGCGAGCCACCAGATCGGCTGGTCGGCGAAGACGACGCGGGCAACGCCGACATTGGCTACCGCGCCGACCGAGCAGACGAGATAGAAGAGAATGAGGCCGCGAATGAGCCCCCAGCCGCGCAGGCGCCGGTCGCGGTAGGTGATGAGATTGTTGAGGAAGAAGTTCCACGTCATCGCCACAAACACGGCGGCGGCCTGGGCGATGGTGAAGGTGGTGGCGCTCGCCGTGCTTGAGGCGCCGAAGAGCGCTGCGGCAACCAACTGGACGACAAGGCCGGAACCTCCGACGACCATGAACAGGACGAAGCGGGCGGGGATCCACCGGCCGACGAGCTTGTCGAGCAGCAGGAGCCCGAATTCCCACGCGGCCATCGTGTCCAGCTTGCTCTCGCCATGCTGCCGCTCGTGAAATTCGCAGGCGACTTCGGCACAACGGAGAGGCTTTTCGGCCGAGGCGAAAATATCGAGCAATATCTTGAAGCCCTGCAGCGACAGGTGCCGCACCGAGCGCTCGAAGGCGGTGCGACGCATCACAAAGAAGCCACTCATCGGGTCGGTGAGATCGGCCTTCAGAAGGCGCTGGGCAGCTTGGGTTCCAAGCCGGCTGATACGGAGCCGGCGTGCGTCCAGACCCTGCGTGTTGCCGCCTTCGACGTAGCGGCTGCCGACGACGATATCGAGATCCTCGCCGGTGAGGCGGTCGATCATTTCGCCGAGCTTGCTGTCGTCGTGCTGCAGGTCGGCGTCCATGACGGCGAAGATCGGCGCGGAGGAGGACAGGATGCCCTCGACACACGCGCTGGACAGCCCGCGGCGGCCAATGCGCTGGATGACGCGGACGCGAGTGTCGTGACGGGCGATGCCGCGCACCGCCGCCGCCGTGCCGTCCGGGAAGTCGTCGTCGACGAAGACGACTTCCCAGTTGCGGCCGCGCAAGACGCGATCAAGCCGCTCGACAAGGAGCGGCGCATTGTCGACCTCGTTGAAGGTTGGAACGACAATGGTGATGTCGGGGGACAAACTTCCGCCTTTTCGCGCTTCCTCGTGATCGACACGAGGCACGATTTCGATCGTCACGGTTCCCCTTCCTGACGTGCCGGAAGCGACCCGGCACAGCCCGAGCGATTCGGTCAAGGCTGTCGCGGGTTCTTAGACGAAACCGCCGGACCGGGAAAGCAGGGCTGGGGATGGTTTCTGCCAGCCGGCGCGTGCCGGGGCGCCCGGTTTGGTGAGGCCCCAATCTGCGTGATAACACCGGCGCCACTGCCAAGCACGAGGCCGAGATGACGTCTACCGCTGCAATAGCGGGCCCGATCAGCAATGCCGCCGACGCCGAGCGCAACACCGGCCGGCTGATCAAGTTCGCCATCGGCCTGACGCTGGCGACGCTCGTTCTGCGCCTGGCGATGATCGGACAGTTCGGCCTCTTCTTCGACGAGGTCTATTACTGGCTCTGGTCCACGCAACTGGCGGGCAGTTACTATGACCACCCGCCGATGGTGGCGCTGTTCATCCGGCTTGGCACACTCTTGTTCGGCCAGGACGAGTTCGGCGTTCGCTTCGTCGGAACGATGTCGGTCGCCGTCGATACGGTGCTGATCTACGGCATCACCAAGACACTCACGGGCAATCGCCGCGTCTCCGCCTGGGCGGCGATCTTCAGCAACGTCACGACCTTGACGGCCTTCTCGGTGATCATCGTGCCCGATCAGCCGATGATGCTGTTCTGGCTGCTGGGCATCTACGCGCTTGCCAGGATCGCCAAGGGAGGTGCGCCGCAATGGTGGCTGCTTGCCGGTCTCGCTGCCGGTCTCGCCTCGGCGTCGAAGTTCACGACCTTCTTCCTGATTGCAGCGGTGCCGATCTGGCTTCTGCTGGTGCCGGACCTTCGGCGATGGTTCCGGCGGCCCTGGCCCTATCTCGGCCTGCTCGTGGGATTGGCGGTTTTCTCGCCGGTGCTGGTCTGGAATGCCGGCAATGATTGGGTCTCATTCACCCTGCAATATAATCGCGAGGAATTCGCCAGCGCCTCGCTAGCGAGTTTTCTTCAGTATCTCAGCCTCTTCCCGCTGATGATCACGCCGCCCATCCTGGTGCTGGCGGGCGCCGGCGTGATCGTGTTGCTGCGGCGCGGCTGGAGGCTCGATCCGGTCCGGACGTTGCTGGTGATCGCGCCGATCCCGCTCGCCCTCTTCTTTGCCTATCATTCCTTCGGTGAATGGATCGGCGCTCATTGGATCGCGCCATTGGGAGCCATTGCCGCCATTTATGCCGCGATCGGGATGGGAGCGGCGGAGGGCCGGTTCTGGCGGGCGGTGCTGCGCATCTGCCGCGCCGTCGCCGTGCCGGTCGGGGCGGCGGTGATGGTGCTGTTCTACCTGTCGCTGGTCGAGACCGTATTGCCGATCTCGGCGGCCGGCGACATGACGGCGCGGTTTCGCGGCTGGCCGGAATTCGTGGCGAATGAGGAGCATGTCCGCCAACTGGTCGGCGCCGACTACATTCTCGGCCGCGACTATTCGAACCCGGCCTATATCCGCTTCTATCTCGACAATCCGCCGCCGGCCTTCCAGATCGGCGATTTCACGCGCTGGCGCTATTTCGGCGGTCTCGGCACCGCCGATCCGACGCTCGCCGAAGGGGTCGGGCTGTATGTGGGGAAATGGGGCGTCGACGCCGAATATGCCTTCATCACGCAGTACTTCAACCACGTGGAACGCGTCGGCGTAGAGGTCATGCGGCCGCTCCGGCCGGGCGTCACCATCGAGGAGCCGGCCTGGATCGTCTCCGACCCCAAGCCGGCTGCGATGGCGTTGTTCGGGTTGCCCGCCTCAGGCGGCTAGGTGCGCCGGCTGCGATCCAGCAACGCCCAGCCGGCCGGGACGGCGAGTGCGGCAATGGCGATCTTCAGCCCATCGCCGAGAAGATAGTGAGCGATGCCATTGGTCCAGGCCGCGGCGACGCCGATGCCGGTCGCGCCGCTCGACAGATGCGCGAACCAGGCGAGCCAGACGAAGCCCAGCACGAACAGGATGGCATCACCAACGAGCATCGCGGCGCCAATGCGGAGGGCGGAACGATCCCAGCCGCGGTCGGCGGCGAGGCCGACAATGTAAGCGCAGGCAATGAAGCCGATCAGAAAGCCGCCGGTCGTGCCGAGGAAGTAAGACGGGCCGGCGGCAGCGCCATACGCAAAGACCGGGAGGCCGACGAAACCCTCGGCAAGATAGGCGAGAATGGTGGCGACGCCGAGCCGCGAGCCATAGGCGGCCGCGATGAACATGATCGCAAAGGTCTGCAAGGTCATCGGCACGGGCCAGAACGGCACGCTGATCTTGGCCGAGAGCGTCAGGATTCCCGTGCCGAGCAGAACAAGGATGATGTTGCGGGCCAACGGGCTGACACTCGACGGCCAGAGCGCCGGGGCGAGGGAGGAGCCGGAGGAGTAATCGGTTCGCATTGGGTGTTGCCTCAGTTGGTCTCGACGAGGCCCTTTCCTAGGGGCAATGCCGCCGACGGACAAGCATCAGACGGATAGGCAGCTATGCAAGGGGGCGGGAGACGAAGGGCGCTCAGGCTGCCCCGTCGGCGACGTCGGCGCCGAGATTGCGGGCAATGCGGCGCAGCATTCGGTTCAGCTTCTTCTGATCCTTGCTGTCTATTCCGGCGAACGCTTGCCGCTCGATCCGCTTCAGCATGCGATCGATCTCGCCAAGCGTCTCGCGCCCTGAATCGGTCAGGTACACATGGGCCAGCCGTCCATCGGATGCTGAGCCGCGCCGTTCGACATATCCCTTCGTCGCCAACCGCCCGACCATCTTCGTCACCGTCGGGGGTTGCACTTCGAGCATGCTGGCGAGCTCGGTCATCGACTGCCCGTCTTTGGTGTCGAGCGCTTTGAGCACGCCCTCCTGACCGGCATGAAGACCGATCCCGGACAACAGACCGCCGATACGCGCCCGGTACATGCGCGCTGCGGCCGCCATCCGGACGGCAACGGTCTTTTGATGGTCGCGGCCCATCGGGTTGGCCCCCCATGCCCAGATGGCGAGCATGTTCGCGCGGCCCGATGCCACAGTCAACAAAAGGATTGCCGGCTCAATTCTCGCGCGGAGCGGCGCTTTCGTGCCATCGGCGGAGGGCCAGGCGCGAGATCACGGACGTCACCGCGTAGATGGCGACACCGGTCGCCGCGAGCAGGAAGAGGGCGGCGAAGGCACGCGGCGTGTCGAGATCGAATTGTGCGTTGAAGATGCGATAGGCGAGGCCGGAGCCTTGTCCGCCGCGACCGACCGCGAACTCGGCGACGACGGCGCCGATCAAGGCCAGTCCGCCGGCGATCCTGAGCCCAGTCAGGAAGTAGGGCAGGGCGCTTGGCGTGCGCAGCAGCCACAAGGTCCGCCACCGGCCGGCGCCATAGAGCTCGAAGAGATTGAGGAGGTTGTGATCGACCGATTTCAGCCCCTGAGCGGTGTTGGACAAGACCGGGAAAAACGCGACCAGGAAGGCGAGGATCAGCAGCGCCGGCTTGGTTTCCGGCACCCAAATGACGACGAGCGGGGTGACCGCGATAATCGGCGTCACTTGGAGGATGACGGCGTAGGGATGGAGGGCGAGTTCGATCCAGCGCGACTAACTCATCAGCACCGCGAGGCCGACGCCACCGGCAAGGGCGATGAAGAGGGCAAGGAGCGTGAGGCTGACGGTAACCCAAAGCGATGGGCCAAGGATCGCCCAGTCGTCGATCAAGGCATGGAGGACCTGGACGGGGCTCGGCAGGATGAAGGTCTCGGTGCCGTTGGCAGCGATCTGCCAGGCAATCAGCACGAGCGCGAGGGTTCCCAGCGGCACGAGGATGCGAAGGAGGATCGTGCCCCGATCGCGCATCAGTTTCGTGCCTCACTATTCACCGTCATGATCGCGTTCAACGACGCGGAGATGTCGTGGCAAATGGCGTTGAACGGGGCGCCGGTCCGGTAGGATTCGGCCCGCGGGTAAGGTGTTTCGACCGCTATTTCGCGCGCGATGCGTCCGGGCCTGGGCGCCATGAGCAGTACGCGCTGCGATAGATAGGCGGATTCGAATACCGAATGGCTGACGAAAACGATGGTCCAGCCGAAGCGATGCCATAGTTCCAGCAGATCGTCGTTGAGACGGAAGCGGGTGATCTCGTCGAGCGCTGCAAAGGGCTCGTCGAGGAGCAGGAGCCGCGGCCGGGTCACCAGCGCCCGGGCAATCGAAGCGCGCATGCGCATGCCGCCCGACAACTCGCGCGGATAGGCCCGCTCAAAGCCGGTGAGGCCGACTAGTTCGATCGCGTCCGCAGCGCGCTGTTCGGCCTCGGCGCCGCCAATGCCAAGCAAACGCAGCGGCAGGCGCACATTGTCGAGGAGGCGCGACCACGGCATCAGGGTGGGATCCTGGAATACAAAGCCGACGTCGCCACGGGCCCTTCCGGCCCCGTCGCGCCAGACAATGGCTCCAGTGGTCGGCTCGCCAAGGCCGGCGAGCAGGCGCAACAGGGTGGACTTGCCGCAGCCGGACGGGCCGAGCAGGCCGACGAAATCGCCATCCCCGATGCCGATCGAGATGTCCTCGAGCGCGACCGTGCCGCTGCGATAGACCTTACCGACATGGTCCAGACGGATAAGCGGTTCGGTGGCGGGGTTAGTCAGCGGCCCCGGGCCTCAGATCCATCCCGACGCCGTGGCACACAAAGCGGTTGGTGTAGAGCGTCGTCGGGTCGAGCCCGGCAGGAACGACGCCGGCCCGCACCATGGAATTGTAAAACGACATGACCTTGTCGTCGTCGAAGCAGCCGATGCCGTGCTCGAGCGCGATGCCGGAATCGACAATGCCGCGGTCGCGCATCTGTTCGACGGCGAAGTTGATGAGATCATCCGTCATGTCGGGGTTTTCTTGCTTGATGAGCTCATTGGCGGCGGTGTTGTCGCCATAGAGGTAGTTGTACCAGCCGATGATCGAGGCATCGACGAAGCGCTGGACGATGTCAGGGTTGGCGTCGACATAGTCGGCTCTCGCCTCGATCATCGTTGAGGGCGTGTCGAAACCATAGTCGGCGATCAAGAATACCACGGGCTCAAAGCCACCGGCCTGGGCGATGATGTATGGCTCGGAGGTCACATAGCCCTGCTGCGCCGACAGCGGATCGGCCAGGAACGGCGCCGCAGTGAAGGCGTAGGGCCGCCGTTGCTCGTCGCTGAACCCGGGGAACTCCGCCTTCATCCATTGGAATACCGAGGCAAAGACATCATTGCCCATGAAGATGGTCGGCAAATTGGCGAGATCGGGGAGGGTTTCGATGCCCATGCCGGGATGGGCGATGAACACCTGCGGCTCCTTCTGGAAGATCGCGGCGACTTCGATGATCGGTGAGATATCCTGGCCCATCGCGTTCATCGGCTGCAGGAAATTGCCGGCCATGTAGAACTGCACTTGGCCGGAAACGAGCAAGGCCCGGTTCGGCGCCATCGGCCCGCCCTGAACGATTTCGACGTCGAGCCCGTATTGCTCATAGGTGCCGTCGGCGAGGGCCTGGTAGAAGCCGCCATGCTCCGCCTCGGCGAGCCAATTGGTGGCAAAGACGACGTGGTCGAGGGCGTGCGCCGGCAGCGCCAGCGGAAAAGAAAGGGCGAACGCTGCCAGGATAGCGGAAGGCTTCAAATTCATCTGTGTCTCGCGGGTGGTCGACTGCCGGATGATTCTGCGACTGGCGCTTTCGCGGCGCCGAAGGGCTTGGGATTGGCGGTAACAAGCCGTCGAAGCAACGCGGCGAGTCATCGGTATAAGCTGAAAACGGCGTGCATCAAGGGGATTGCACCCCTGCATGCAATCTCCGCGCCCAAGCACCGTCTGGCGAGAGTGGCAGAGGTCACCTATATCTCGCGCCTAGCCCTTCGACCTGAGGCCATCCATGAGCCAGACGCAAATCCCCGTCACCGTCCTGACCGGCTATCTCGGCGCCGGAAAGACCACGCTTCTCAATCGCATCCTGACTGAGGAGCATGGCAAGCGCTACGCTGTGATCGTCAACGAGTTCGGTGAGATCGGCATCGACAATGATCTCATCGTCGAGTCGGACGAAGAGATTTACGAGATGAACAATGGCTGCATTTGCTGCACCGTCCGCGGCGATCTGGTGCGGGCCGTCGAAGGTCTGGTGAAACGGCCCGGTGGGTTCGACGGCATTCTGGTCGAGACGACAGGTCTCGCTGCGCCAGCGCCCGTGGCGCAAACCTTCTTCATGGACGAAGAGATCGCCGAGCGGGCGAAGCTCGATGCGGTGATAACGGTCGCCGACGCCAAGTTTCTGCTTGAGCGTTTGAAGGACGCGCCGGAGGCGGAAGATCAGATCGCCTTCGCCGATGTGATCCTGCTCAACAAGGCCGATCTCGTTTCGCCAGGTGAACTCGCCGAGATCGAGCGCGTTATCCGATCCATCAATCCGACGGCCGTCATCCACCGGACCGAGCGTTGCGCCATTCCGCTCGATCGCGTCCTCGATCGCGGCGCCTTCGATCTCGATCGTATCCTGACCCTCGAACCCGAGTTTCTCGACGAGGACGCCTACGACGAACACGATCATGACCATGATCACGACCATCATCATGATCACGATCATGATGTTCACGATCATCACCATCATCACCACGATCACGAGGTCTCCAGCGTCTCGCTGATAGGCGGTGAGATGGACCCGGACAAGTTCTTCCCCTGGGTTCGCGACATCACGCAGGTGCAGGGGCCCGATATTCTGCGGCTCAAGGGCATCATCGCCTTCAGGGGCGACGACGAGCGTTACGTGCTTCAGGGCGTGCACATGATCCTGGAAGGCGACCACCAGCGCGCTTGGCGTTCGGGCGAGGAGCGGATGAGCAAGCTGGTCTTCATCGGGCGCCATCTTGATGAGGATTTGCTGCGCGCCGGCTTCAACGCCTGCCGTGCGAGCGCCAGTTAACGGTCTGTTAACCATACAGGGTCGAGCCTGAACGTCCTGGCGGTGACGCGCTTGATGTCTGCGCGGCTCCGGCTGTCATAGCCGCCGCCAGCCCAATTTCCCGCTGTGACGCGAAGGTCCGGAGCTTTGTCTCCGGGCCTTGTCCACCTTCCTCCTCGCCCGTAGAAGCCGAAGCATGCCCACTGTCCAGCGCCTCCCATTTGATGCCTTCGTCGTGGCCGCCGCATTCATCGGCGAGGTCGCCGCCTTTGCCCTGGGCGACGGAACGGTCAGGCTGCTGAAGGGCAGCGCCGCGGATTCGGTCCGTGTGCATGAAGGCTCAGTGCTCACGGCCGTCGCCAGCCTCGACCGAAGGCAGCTCATCAGTGGCGGGGACGACGGGAAGGTCAGCGCCGTCGACGCCGCCGGCACGGTCTCGGTCCTGTCCGAGCGGCCGCGCAAATGGATCGATCAGGTTGCCGCCGGCCCGAGCGGCGCCATCGCCTTCGCGGTCGGCCGCGATGCCGTGGTGCGCCTGGCGAGCGGCGAGGAGAAGACCTTCACGCATGAGCGCAGCGTCACCGGCGTTGCCTTCGCACCCAAAGGCCTGCGCATCGCGGCCTCGCGCTACAACGGCGCATCGCTGTGGTGGGTCAATGGTGGGGCAGGCCCCACCGAGCTCGAGTGGAACGGGCCGCATATCGGCGTCACCTTCTCGCCTGATGGCCGTTTCCTGGTGACGACGATGCAGGAGAACGCGATGCATGGCTGGCGTCTGCCTGAAGGCGGCGGCCACCTGCGCATGACCGGCTATCCGGCAAAGCCGCGCTCGTTTTCCTGGTCTGCGCGCGGGCGGTATCTCGCCACGTCGGGCGCCGACGCTGCGATCCTGTGGCCTTTTCATTTCAAGGACGGGCCGCAAGGCAAGCAGCCGCTGCAGCTAGGGGCGCGGGATGCGTTGGTAACCCGTGTTGCCTGCCACCCCAAGGATGAGGTCGTGGCGATCGGCTACCGCGACGGCGCGGTTGCTATCGGACCGTTCGATGCGGGGCAAGGCTCTTTGCTTCGCCAACCGGGCGACGGTCCGGTATCAGCCCTTGCGTGGGACATGGCCGGCCGACGCCTTGCCTTTGGAACCGAGCAAGGTGCCGCCGGGGTGTTCGATCTCGACGCCTGAGCCTAGAGGCAGGCCGCTAGCTGCGAATCGAGGTTCTGGATGCCCTCCGGGCGGCCGAGCAGCACGGCCTGAACGCCGGCCTGAAAATCGTCGGCGGCGTAAATAACCTGCTTCACCTCGGAAGGCAGCGGACGAACCGCCCCCATCAGGCATATCGCTTTGGTGGCGCGATCGTCGTCTCCGAGGAGAGGATAGTATTCCACCACCCAGGCCACGATCTGCTCGCCCAGATACATGGTGTCGACGCATTCCTGCAGCCCCGGCAGAAAGGCGTTGAGCGTGTCGGGGTCCGCGGTCTGCAGTGCGTTCAGGCCGTCCTCGATGCCTCCGGCGTCCATGATCGTCTGCTTGGCCGATTTCAGGCATCGCCACCACGCGGGGCACAATGCATCGCGCCCCATATTCCTGGACGACCGGCGAGAAATCGCTGCCGTAATCATAGAGCCAATTGTCGACAAGAACGGCGACCTGGTCATCGGTGACCTGGGCGAAGGCCGCCGTGGCCATGACGGTGCCGGCGAAGGTGGCGGCGAGGAACTTGCGAATTTGAGCCAAGACATGCTCCTGAGGCTGGACGAAGCTACGCGGAGCCGGTTCCCACTCAGTGCCGGTCAGTGCTCCCCGAAAGGCCGGCAAACGAGGAGATCGAGCTCCCTCCCTCGGTGATTATAGGGGAAGATCGCTGGAAACGGGATTCCCCGAATGCGTGGCCTAGCGCACCAATACGTTACGAAACTGCCAGGGGTCGCTGTCGTCGATATCTTCCGGGAAGAGGCCGGGGCGATCGGTCAGCGGCGTCCAATCGGTGTAGTAGCCCTTGACCGGTCCGAGATAGGGCAGCTGGATCTCGAGGCAGCGGCGGAAGTCCATCTCATCGGCCTCGACGATGCCGCGGTTGGGGTTTTCCATCGCCCAGACCATGCCGGCGATGACCGCCGAGGTCACCTGCAGGCCGGTGGCGTTTTGGTAGGGGGCGAGCTCGCGAGTTTCCTCGATCGTGAGCTGCGATCCGAACCAATAGGCATTCCTGGCATGGCCGTAGAGAAGGACGCCGAGTTAAGCGTGCAGTTTGACGCCGATCAACGTGATCTGACGGCCAAAGACAACGCTGAGGACTACGATGCTGTAGCAGCAGCAATGAAGGGCGGCAGTACGAACGCCGCCTCCTGCACGGCCGGGGACCAGTAGCGGTCATGGAGCGACGGCGGCATGGCGTGTCTCGATTTCGCTACGTCCGGTCTTCGGAGTAAGGGATTGTTCGTGGCCCAGCCAATTGCCATGTGGCCGCCGACATAAGTTGGCACGGGCATGACGAAGCAGCTAACATCGTCGAAATGCTTCCGGAGACGAGCTTGGCCCGCCGTAAGTTCGTCCGCTTGCAGAAACGGCACACCACTTTGAAGTCACCATTACACCGCCGGGCGCTAGGCGAGTGGCACGTGGGGCGTAAAAGTCGTCGCTAACATCGCGAGACCGTCCGACCGATTCGGCGAGTCGACGATGATGAAGTCATATTGTGGGTGACGAAGGCCGAATTGCGCGCCCGAGTGTCGACAACCAGGAATCGGGAATGGCGAAGGCCGGTTTGGTGAATTCAGGATAGTATTCTTTGGCCAGATCGACGATAGTTGCGTCGAGTTCAACAATAGTGATTGCGGACGCGGGTATTGAAGCGCCGCCGAAGCAATGCCGCATTCGCCGCCGCCGAGATATGAATGGCGGAATGCCCAAGCGCATATTCGGGCAGCCATTTCTCATGAGCGTCCCAGAAACCGAGCTCGGCCGGTCTGCATTCCCTCGGAGGGAAGCCGGATCACCAGAGTGTTGATGAACATGCCGAAGGATTCGCCGGCCGTCATACGACAGACGAAAACCTTGCTTGTCGCGTTCGGCGAAGTGGATGCCCTTGCCGCCGAGGTTCTTTGGCAATCTTACCAATCCAAATAAGAAGCGCTCGACCAACATAGTAAAGTGTAAAAATAGCAGTGACGCCAAGTCCAACAGCAGAAGCCCTCAGACCGTACCGAGTAAGTTGCTCGATGTTATCTTGAGTGACCTGAATTTCCCAAAATCCAAGCAAAAACGGTTGTGAATCCGCGTGTATACCAACAAATAGACCGGCAACGGCAACCAAAGAAGCAAACCATCCCCAAAATGCAAGTATCAGAAAAATCCGATTGCTCCACCATGCGGCTCGTTGTGCATTCAGTGACTGAAAGTCTTCCGCTATATTTTCATATCTGTCGAGCTCCTTCTCGACCTGGTCGCGACGCGTCAATATTCCCCTTTGGTCTATAATATCCTGATATATCGTCAATACATATTTGTAGCGAAAGAGATTTGGAATAAATGGCCGGAGAAATCCAGAGAATATTGAATATCGTTGTAGCAGTTCCTTCTTTGCAGATCTGTATGGACTTGCTTCAATCAGAAGTCCCCGGCTTAAGATTCGATAACACTTCTTCCGCCCGATCCAGGAGATATTCGTTGTATATTGCCACAATTGAAATGAGGAAAAGATATGGATCGCCCCCCATGAGCCTTCGACGGTCGTCGCGGCCGGGACTTGAACGAAGAAAATGGCCGAGCTCGCATTTACGAAGTAATTATCGCTGCCAATAACAAGTGGTGATGCTTGAGAATCGGGAAGCTCACTGTTGTCCTGGTTTTTGAAGTCGATGATGTTTTGTGCTAGACCGGCGACAGCTAGGTGCAGTGGATCTTCTTCATTTGGCTCTACTTGGCCGGTGACAATCTTGCTGACTTGGTTGAGCTTGGAGAAGTTTGCTATTTCGCAGGTGGCGGATTTCAGGTCGCCATACTGGAATTTTGCGATTTCGGCGGCGAGGTCTCTGCGGTTGGTCTTTCCCCGGGCTTTTTGAAGTGGGGCGATAATTCCGGCGAAAACGTTGGCCGAGCGGGTCTGCTCGGATGCGTGCTCTTTCAGTCGCGAATGAGCCAGTGTCGCAGGCCATGGTTGACGAACTCGTCTAGCTCCGGGTCGTCGCCTGATGGCGAAAGAAAATTGGCAAACGTTGTGAGATCGGCCGATCGACGCGCCGCGCCAAGTCGAGAAGACTAAGTATGATTTCGGGCTTCCCGGCAGATTTTCACGACTGCCCTGACGAGGATCGGTCTCGACTTGGAAGAAGGATGGTGAGAGAATATGACAAATGGCCCGTTCGGAAGAAGGCCGTCGTGTCGACGAATTCGCATCGCAGTTCGACTGTTTCTGATGTTTGGCCGGGGTTGCCGGAGAGTTGGATCTCGATCAGCTTTCCCTCAGACATCGTTTTGATAGTCCGAGGGAACTGAACTAGTAAGGGAGGGTTGCCGTTTGTTGCGAGATCGTGAGGTTCCCTGGGAGCCACGCGGCGGCAACACCCGGTAGCCTGCGTGTTCCCTCCTCGGTGCGAGTTATGTCGCCGAAGAAGTATCAAAGGGACCACAAAGCGCCCTAGTTCGGGATGTGCTGGGCCAGTCGCTCCGGATCGAGGAGCTCCATGTGACGGTCCGCGATCGACGAAATGGCGGCCTTGCTCCACTCGACCTCACGAAGAAAGAAGAAGCGGACCGATACGTCGTTGGCGCTTCCAATCGAACCGACATCGGCAGTCGTTTCTTTGTCTGGGTTCTCCGACAAGTTACCCCCCCGATGATCGCGTCATCCCAAGGTAGGTATTCTATGGCGAAACGCGAGATGCCGAAAGCTGTCGCCACGATTGCATCTGACGTGGGGTTTCATAGGTGCCCTCTCCGCGCAATAGATCGATAACGTTCACACATTCTGGTTCAAACGCGTCGCGGAACACAGGTAGGCACGCCAGTGGATTTGCCTTGCCGCACATGAAGACATCCAGCGCAGCGTACCCGTTTTCTGGCCACGTGTGGATTGAGATATGACTTTCGGCGAGAACTGCGCCGCCCGATACGCCTCCATTGGGTTCGAAATGATGCAAATGTATGTGCAGAAGGGTCGCGCCGGCGACGTCCACGGCTTGTTTCAATGCGCCTTCAATGTGTACAATGTCGTCGAGGTGATGTGCGTCGTACAAATCAATGAGTAGGTGGCTTCCCGCGCACCGAACTCCGTTGCGGTCGATGAAATGATCGTCGTGAGTTCCGGTGACGAAGTGCGCGCGAGGGCATCACGTCTTAGGCCTTATGTGCGACCCGGCATTGATGATCACGTCCATTCGGTCCTACTAGCTGAGCAAGTAAGCGTTTAGGGACAGGTTTTCTCGATCGCATCGAAGCGATTGGCCCCTGCTCGGCGGCATGTCCTTGGCGACCGGCGACGACAAAACCCGCGGCTCCGGCTAGCGCGCCGAGCGCAGTTCCAGCGCAACGAAGCGCGCGGGATCGACCGGCGCCGGCATGACGAGGTTCTGCGTCAGCCCGGCGTCGAAGCCGAAGCGCGCGTAGTAGGGCGCATCGCCGACGAGGATGATGGCGCCATGGCCGAGCGATGCGGCGCGCGTGATCGCGCGGCGCATCAGACGCGAGCCGATGCCGCGGCCCTGCGTTTCCGGCGCCACGGCGAGCGGGCCGAGGAGCAGGGCAGGACGATCGCCGGCGACGACGTCCCACAGCCGCACGGTGCCGAGGATGGCGCCGCGCTCACGGGCAACGAAGGAGAGGCCGTCCGCGGCCGGTCGGCCGTCACGCAGAAGCTGCGACGGCTTGAGGAAACGCTCGTATCCCATGGTGCGGTCGAGCAGCGCTTCGCGCGCGTGCCAATCACCAGGGCGTTCGATGTCGATCGTAATCATGGCATTGCTCCAACCGGGGACGCCGGTCGATGCTCCCGCCGCCCGCGGAAGCGGGTCGTTGGGATGACGTTGAAAATGGTCCCCGCTTTCGCGGGGACGAACGGTTCGGGAAATCCGGCAGTCCCGCCTAGATCACGATCGATCGGAGCGGGGCGAAGCCGTTGAAGCCGACTGACGAGTACATCGAGGTGTATGCCCCGGTGCCTTCGATCAGCAATTCGTCACCGATGGTCAGCGACAGCGGCAGATCGTACTTGTTCTTCTCGTACAGCACGTCAGCCGAATCGCAGGTCGGGCCGGCGATGATGCACGGCGAAGCCGGGCCGCCGTCGCGCGGCGTCGAGATCGGGTAGCGGATCGCTTCGTCGATCGTCTCGGCGAGGCCGTGGAACTTGCCGACATCGAGATAGACCCAGCGGGTGTCCTCGTCCTTCTCCTTCTTGGAGATGAGGACAATCTCGGTCTTGATGATGCCGGCATTGCCGACCATGCCGCGGCCGGGCTCGATGATCGTCTCGGGCAGGCGGTTGCCGAAATGTCGTCGGAGAGAGCCCCCGATCGCCATGGCGTAGTTCTGCACCGCCGGGATGTCCTTGAGATAGCGGGTCGGGAAACCACCGCCGAGATTGACGAGGCGGAGGTTGATGCCGCGATCGGCCAGCGTGCGGAACACGACCGCCGCCGCCTCAAGGGCGCCGTCCCAGGAATCGACATCCGGCTGCTGCGAGCCGACATGGAACGACACGCCATGGGCGACGAGGCCCGAGCGATGCGCATATTCCAGCACGTCGATGGCCATGTCAGGGGCGCAGCCGAACTTGCGCGACAGCGGCCATTCCGCCGTCCCCGAATCATAGAGGATGCGGCAGAAGACCTTCGAGCCGGGGGCGACGCGGGCGATCTTCTCGACCTCCTCGTCGCAATCGACCGCGAACAGGCGTACGCCAAGCCGATAGGCGTGGGCGACGTCCCGCTCCTTCTTGATCGTGTTGCCGTAGGAAATCCGGTCGGGCGTGGCGCCCGTCGCCAGGACGGCCTCGATCTCGTTGGGCGAGGCGCAGTCGAAGCTTGAGCCAAGCTCGGCCAACGCGTTCAGAATCTCCGGCGCCGGGTTCGCCTTCACCGCGTAGAAGACACGGGTGTCCGGCATCGCCTGCGCGAAGGTGCGGTAGTTCTCACGAACGACGTCGAGATCGACGACGAGGCACGGACCATCCAGGGCGGTGGTGCGCAGGAATTCACGAATGCGATCGGTCATAGGTGTGACCCTCCAAGCGACGTGGAACTCATCGGTTGCGGTCGTCACCCCCGCCGCTATGGAGACGGCGTTCAGGCGATTCGTGCACCGATTTGCCGGCTCATCACCGGCTTGTTCAGCTGGCGGTTTGGCAAAGCGGACAGGGCTGTCCGATCTGTCTTCCGCCGCCGTCGCTTGGATCGAGAAGCCTCGAACCGCACGCCCGGCAAAGATGTAGTGCCTCTTCAGTAACCCCGGCCTTTGGAGAGCCGGCAGAGACTAAAAAAGCCCGCTACGTCGTTGCTTTAAGCCGCGTCCTTCGAAGCAATCCGGGTTGATCCCGGTTGTTCGCCCTCGGACGTTCGATCGGCCACAGGCACGTGCGAATTTGGGCAGCGCGCATATACGCGTGTTCGTGGATGGATTCAAGAGATTCACGCAGGTCTTCATGCAAATCGACCCGCCGGGTTTCCGACGTGCCAGTTGCTACCTTTTTGCCTACGGGTCAGCGCCGCGGCGAGGCTACATTCCCAGCCTGACGATGCGGCCGCTCACCGCGATATCGACGGTGCCGGCGGCCTCGACAAGGTTCATGACGTGTTCGAGCGTTGGCTGACGTCTCCGGGGTCGGCAACGCTTGCCGCGTCCGACGCGGAAATTCGAAACCAGACGCCACTGCTGACAATATGCATCACGCCACTGCGCCCCTGAACCAGCTTGGCGCCGGTGCGAAGCAGGGGATCAAAGCGGAATTCCGCCGAGCTCACGACTGCTATCCCCCTCGAGCTTCGCGACAGCTATCCGATTTGCATCCTCGCGACAGAAGCCGGCGAATATTACGACTTCGTCCGCAACGGCTATCGCCTCGGCCGCGGCGACGTCGTTGGCCCAGAGGGCGACTGTTCCCTTTTCGACTCGCGCGATTGGGAAGTCAGCGTAATAGCAAGCCCACAGGATGGTGTCGCAAAGGGTCATGGCATAGCAGTCGTCCACGTGAAACCGGGAGCGTCCTGGATAGCTCTTGCTCAAGGCCTTTTCGTTGAACGACCAGAGCACCGCTCCATCTCGGTCGAACTGAACAATGCCACCAGTTGATACCTTCCAATCGCCGTCCTTGTTTCGACCACCGAACACGCCTTCATCAAAATAGCCGACCCAAATGGTCCCATCGGGGGCGCAGCAAATGTGTTCGATTGCGTCGCCGAGGTGGACACCAATGGAGGGGGTTCCATCTTCCGCGAAGAAACGTGCATTTGGTTCATCGTCTTTGGCGCGGCTGGCCACGACAAGCCAATCGCCGTCCGGTGTACGATCGACCTTCGGAAACAACCCCGGCGGGACATAGATCGCCTTCGACTCCGTCTCACCGTCGAAGGTCGACAATCGGATATCGCCGTCCCAAAGGTTGGGCTGAGGCGGGGATTCTCCGCCGTTTGTCGCCGCATCGATAAGGGCCTGCCGCCAGCGCGACCACTCCGCATGGACATCAACACGCGTGCGGACGAGCGCCAGTTTCCCGTCCATCAGTGCAGTGTAGCCATAGTCGAACCAGCCGGCTGGCGGTGCTGGCAAGGCCACTGGATTGGCGATGGAGGCAGGATCGACCATGGCGCGAGTGTGGCAACACGAAGGGGCGCTGCGCAAGGCGCGGGAGGAACTGGCGACGCCACTTTGCCGCTGCGGAACCGGGGTGGTCACCAATTTCGGATCGTTCTAATCTCCGGCCGAATGAACCAGCAGAAATCCATCAAGCCCGCCGCGCGCGGATCGGACCGCCCCGCGGACCACCCGAACGTCGCGTCCGGGCGCATCGGCGTGCTGCTGGTCAATCTCGGCACGCCTGACGGTACCGACTACAAGTCGATGCGGCGCTATCTGAAGGAGTTCCTCTCGGACCGCCGCGTCATCGAAGTGCCGCGGGCGATCTGGTGGCCGATCCTCAATCTGATCATCCTGACGATCCGGCCGAGCCGCTCGGGTGCTGCCTACGCAAGGTCTGGAATCAAGAACGCGACGAGTCGCCGTTCCGCACCATCACCCGGGCGCAGTCGGAAAAGTTGGCGGCGGCCTTTGCCGGCGATCCGAGAGTCACGGTCGATTGGGCGATGCGCTACGGCCAGCCTGCGATCGGTGATCGGCTGCAAGCGATGCTCGACGCCGGTTGCGACCGCGTGCTGCTCGTGCCGCTCTATCCGCAATACAGCGCTGCCACGACCGCGACGGTCGATCGACAAGGCGGCCGAACAGTTGCAGCGCATGCGCTGGCAGCCGGCGGTGCGCACGCTGCCGCCCTATTATGACGATCCCGCCTATATCGAGGCCTTGGCGCAGTCGTTGGAGGAGGGGCTCACGGCGCTCGATTTCGAGCCGGAGCTGGTGCTCGCCTCCTATCACGGCACGCCGCGTTCCTATCTTGAGAAGGGCGACCCCTATTACTGCCATTGCATCAAGACGACGCGGTTGCTCCGGGAGCGTCTCGGCTGGAATGAGGCGCGGCTACGCACGACCTTCCAGTCGCGCTTCGGCAAGGCCGAGTGGCTGAAGCCTTATACGATCGACACAGTGCGGGATCTCGCTAAGGCGGGCACGAAGCGCATGGCGGTGATCACGCCGGGCTTTGCCGCCGACTGCCTGGAGACGCTGGAGGAGATCGCGGTCGAGAATGCCGAGGCCTTCACCGAACAGGGCGGCGAGCGGTTTGCTCTGATCCCTTGCCTCAACGATTCCGAGCCCGGCATGGCGATGCTGGAGCAACTCGTCCGCAACGAGCTGAAGGGTTGGGCCTAGGGATTCGTCCCGTCGTGGTTCGCGATCGGCCGGCCCCATTTATCCATCTCCGTGCCGCAATTGCTGCAGGTCCAGCCGCCCCACAGTGCTTGCCTCATCGACCTCGGCCGTCGCATGCGTGGGGCCTCTACACCGCAATTTGGACAGGGCTCCCGCCCGACATTGATGCCCCAGCGCGTTCGGCGAATTGTGCCGATGACGACAGCAATGCCGGCCCCGAGCGCGACGCCATAAACGGCGTAGGTCAGAAGGTGGGTGGCGATAGATTTTCCCTCAGCGTGAAGCTCATTGAATTGAAACCATTTGGTGGCATCGCTTTTGGTCAATATTCTGCCGCGCGAGGGGAGTTACCCGCATGAACGGCTTCGCCATCTTCGTCATTGTACTCGTCGTCCTGATCGTACTTACGCTCCTGGCCGGCGTGAAACAGGTCCGCCAAGGCTACAACTACACGGTGGAACGCTTCGGTCGCTACACGGCGACGCTTCGGCCGGGACTCAATCTCATCATGCCGTTCATCGACCGCATCGGCGCCAAGATGAACATGATGGAGCAGGTGCTCGACGTTCCGACGCAGGAAGTCATCACCAAGGACAACGCCACGGTCAGCGTCGATGGCGTCGTCTTCTATCAGGTGCTGGAGGCCGCGCGCGCCGCCTATGAGGTGAGCGGGCTGCAGAACGCTATCCTCAACCTCACGACAACCAACATCCGCACGGTGATGGGGTCGATGGACCTCGATGCGCTGCTGTCGCATCGCGACGATATCAACGACCGCATCCTTCATGTCGTCGATGCGGCCGCCTCCGCGTGGGGCGTGAAGATGACCCGCATCGAGATCAAGGACATCGTCCCACCGCGCGACCTCGTCGATGCGATGGGCCGGCAGATGAAAGCCGAGCGCGAGAAACGCGCGGTCATTCTGGAGGCCGAGGGCGAACGCCAGTCGCAGATTCTCAAGGCCGAGGGCCAGAAGCAGGGGCAGATCCTCGAGGCCGAAGGCCGCCGTGAAGCAGCATTCCGCGACGCCGAGGCGCGCGAACGCTCCGCCGAGGCCGAGGCCCGGGCGACCGAAGTCGTGTCGAAAGCGATCGCGGCCGGCGACGTTCAGGCAATCAACTATTTCGTGGCACAACGCTACACGCAGGCGCTCGAGAAGATCGCTTCATCGCCGAATCAGAAAGTGCTGATGCTGCCGGTCGAGGCGGCGTCGCTGATCGGTTCGCTGGCGGGCATCGCCGAGATCGCCAAATCGACGTTTGGCGACGATGGTTCGCCGCGCCGCGGCGGGTCGGTGCCGCGCGCCGGCCAATCGAGCTGACGGGGATGGAAGATTTCGTGGCGCAGATCGGACCGTGGGCATGGGTCCTCGTCGGCCTGGCGCTGCTTGTCCTTGAGATCTTCCTTTCGCTCCCGGGCTCGATCTTTCTTTTCACCGGCATTGCCGCGCTGATCGTCGGAGCGACGGCCCTGCTGTTCGACTGGGGCTGGCAGTTCCAGCTGATCGGTTTCGGCATCCTGTCGGTAGCGCTGGTCGTTCTCGGCCGACGCTTTTTCGCCGGGCGTGACACGGCCGCCAGCGACATCAATCTCAATGAACGCGCGGCGGGTCTGGTCGGGTCGAGCTTCATGCTCGTCGATGCGATCGTCGATGGCAGCGGTGGGCGGGTCAAGGTCGGCGATTCCACCTGGCGCGCCGTCGGTCCCGACACGCCGTCGGGAACCCGGGTCAAGGTCATCGGCTATGAGGGGACGATGCTTCGCGTCGAGCCCGAATTTCCGCGCTGAGATCGCCGACGCAACGATGCGTTAACCATAGGCCTTTACGAATCGGTAACGCTTAGCGGCACGGCGCCGCTGTCCGATCGCGAAGGGCCCGATGGCCAGACTTCCGTTGCTTCTTTGCGGCGTACTGCTGGCAAGTCCGGCACTGGCGCAAACCGCCACCCTTCTCGATCCAAACGCCGCGGTCGGCATTCAGGCCGGACGGTTCACCATCTATCCGGCGGTCGAAACGACGACCACCGTCGCCAATCCGTTCACGGCGCCCGGGTGGTCGCAGGTGATTTCGCCCCAGGTCAAGTTCCAGGGTGATTGGGGCGCGGTATCAACCCAGCTTACCCTCGGCACCGATCTGGTGCCGAACAGCACGCTCGTCATCGCGACGATGGCGGACCTTCAGCTGCAGTACGACATCGCTTCGCAGTGGCAGCTCGGCCTCACGGCTTCCTTCAATAGCGCCGCCGAAAGCCTCACGGATGCGGCCCTGCCGGCCGGCACTGATACGGCGCCAAACGTACGCACCAGTTCGGCCTCGGTGAACCTCGGCGGACCGATCGGCCAGTTCGCATTGCGGGGTAGCATCGGCGTCGTGCGCAACGCCTATGACGACGCTCTGGTGGCGGGAGTTCCTGTCGATCAGAGCGAGCGGAACAACGACGTCGTCATCGCGACGTTTCGCTTTCAGACGGCGAATGGTTCGCTGCTGACGCCGTTCGTCGAGACCACGGCGGGCCGGCGCGTTTACGATCAGCCGGTTGGGACCGACGGCTATTTGCAGGCCGGCAATTTCTTCGGCATTCGCACCGGTATCGCTTATGATTCCTCGCCGGTGCTGAGCACCGAGTTCGGCATCGGCTATCACTGGGAATTGCCGGTCGATCCGGCGCTCGCCAATTCGGGCGCGCTGACGCTCGATGGCACTACCACCTGGTCGCCGCGTGACCCGCTGATGTTCACGCTCAACCACACCACCAGCTTCAATCCGGACGCGTCGCCTGTGTGGGGCGGCTCTGTCAGCCGGAACACCACGCTGACCGTCGCTTGGCTGGTGCAGGATACGGTTCAGCTCACGGCGCAGGGCGCGCACGGCACGGAGACCTACGGCGACGGTACGGTTGAGCGGTCGGCATCCGCCGGCCTTGGCGTCGTCTGGGTGCCGAACAATCAGGTCAGCATCACCGCCGGCTACACGCAGGCGTGGATGTGGAGCCCGGATCCGACGCGCGCCGGCACGACCGGAACATTCAGGCTGACCGCGCGGGCGCAGCGCTAGGAAACGCCGAAACCGGCCTTCCTCAATTCTTCCCGCAGTTCGCCCGCGATGTCGTCCCGCTCCAGCGCATAGGCCAGATTGGCGGCGAGGAAGCCGGCCTTGGAACCGCAATCGAAAGTGCGCCCGGCATATTTGAGGCCGTAGATCGGCTGTGCCCCGGCAAGGCGGCGGAGGGCGTCGGTCAACTGGATTTCGCCACCGGCGCCCGTCTCATGCGCGTCGAGATAGCTGAAGAGCTCCGGCTGGAAGATATAGCGGCCATTGATGTAGAGGTTCGATGGGGCCTCGGACGGCTTAGGCTTTTCGACCATGCCGGTAATGGCGTAGGCCGGCCCCTTCGCTTCGCCGAGCGCCACGATGCCATATTGGCTTGTCTGCTCGGGCTCGCATTCCGACAGCGAGATGAGGTTGCCGCCGATCTCGGCATAAGCGGCGGTCATTTGCGCCAGACAGCCGGGCGTCGAATGCATCAGCATGTCGGGAAGGATCACGGCAAAGGCTTGGCGACCGACGATTTCGCGGGCGCACCAAACGGCGTGGCCGAGGCCCGCGGGAATTTGCTGGCGGGTGAAGCTCGCGGCGCCGGGCGGCGGCTTGTCGAGCTCCAACTGCTTGAGTTCACCTTTCTTGCCGCGCTCACGCAGCGTGACTTCGAGTTCGAACTGCCGGTCGAAATGATCCTCGATCACCTGCTTGTTGCGGCCGGTGACGAAGACGAAATGCTCGATCCCCGCTTCGCGCGCCTCGTCGACGGCATATTGGATCAGCGGTCGGTCGACGACCGGAAGCATCTCCTTGGGAATGGCTTTGGTGGCGGGAAGGAACCGGGTGCCGAGGCCGGCGACGGGAAAGACTGCAGTGCGGATGGCTTCAGGCATGGCTTGCTAAGAGGCCCTCTCGAAAGAAACCGGTCAACTCAACCATGAAGTGGACACATGGCTAAGGATAACAAAGCGTCAACAATCTCACTTCATAGGTAGCATGCTGCCTATGGGCAAATCGGATAACCATGACCGTTCTTGTGACCGGCGGCGCCGGATATATCGGGAGCCATACCGTCTGGGATCTTGTCGATGCCGGCGAGAGCGTCATCGTTCTCGACGATTTGTCGACGGGGTTCGGTTGGGCCGTGTCACCCGAAGCGGAGTTGGTGACCGGAGATATCGGGGATCAGGCACTCGTCGATCGCTTGATTGCCGAACGCGGCATCGATGCGATCATCCACTTCGCCGGGTCGGTCGTTGTGCCGGATTCGGTGGCCGATCCACTCGGCTATTATCTCAACAACACGGTCCGCTCCCGCGCTCTCATTGAGTTGGCGGTCAGGGGCGGGGTGTCTCGCTTCGTGT
Source organism: uncultured Alphaproteobacteria bacterium (assembly GCA_963732865.1). Classification (GTDB taxonomy): domain Bacteria; phylum Pseudomonadota; class Alphaproteobacteria; order Rhizobiales; family Kaistiaceae; genus JADLGL01. Next base: position 717,136 of record CAVTBC010000004.1, read on the forward strand.
TTTCCTCGACCGCCGCCGTCTACGGCATGACCGGCGACGAGCCGGTCTCCGAGGAGGCGCCGAAGCAGCCGATCTCGCCCTATGGCCGGTCGAAGCTGATGACCGAGATGATGCTCGCCGACACGACGGCAGCCCATGATTTTCGCTTCGTGGCGCTGCGCTATTTCAACGTCGCCGGCTCAGATCCGAAAGGGCGCACCGGACAATCGACGAAGGGCGCAACGCATCTGATCAAGGTCGCCGCCCAGGCCGCACTCGGAAAAAGGGCGGGCGTCCAGGTCTACGGCACCGACTATCCGACGCCTGATGGCACCGGCGTCCGGGACTTCATCCACGTCACTGATCTGGCGCGCGCGCATCTGGCGGCGCTCGCCTATCTCGCCGCTGGCGGTGACAGCCTGATCGCCAATTGCGGCTACGGCCACGGCTATTCGGTGCTGCAGGTGCTCAACGCCGTCGAGCGGGTGTCGGGAAAGAAGCTGAACATCACCTACGGCCCACGCCGGCCCGGCGACCCCGCTTCGGTGATCTCTGATCCGGCTCTGATCCGCCGCAGCTTCGACTGGACCCCGGTCCATGACGATCTCGACTTCATCGTCCAGACGGCCCTTTCCTGGGAGGAATCACTTGACCGCCGCAATCAATTCGCTTGACCGCACCGTCGCTCGCCGGTGGCTGCGCAGCTTGCTGGTTGCCTTGCTTACCGTAGTCTCGGCGGCAGCGATCGCTCCGCGGCTCGCCCATGCCGACGCCGCATCGGACCGCTGGGTGCAGGATTTTTGGCCGCAGGCGCAGGCCGCGGGCGTCACTTCGCAGACCTACCAGGCGGCGCTCGGCCATTTCGAGCCCGACCCGTCAATCGTCCCGCACTCGACCAATCAGCCGGAATTCGTCCGGACGATCTGGGAATATCTCGACAGCGCGGTGTCGGACGATCGGATCGCTGCCGGCCTGTCGCAACTGTCGCAATACGGGCCGCTGTTGCGCGACCTTGAGGCTCATTACGGCGTCAACCGCTACATCATCCTCGCGATCTGGGGAATCGAATCGTCCTACGGCGCGATCCTCAACAACACTAACGTCGTCAAGCCGACAATCCGTTCGCTGGCAACGCTCGCCTATATGGGCGGGTCCTATCAGAACTACGGAAGAACGCAGCTGATTGCGGCGCTGAAAATCCTGCAGCGCGGGGACATCACGCTCGATCGGATGACCGGTTCCTGGGCCGGGGCAATGGGGCACACGCAATTCATCCCGACGACCTACGAAGCCTATGCGGTCGACTGGGACGGCGACGGCAGGCGGGACATCTGGACCTCGCCGGTCGACGCCCTGGCATCCACCGCCAACTATCTGCACGCCATGGGTTGGGACGACGGCAAGACCTGGGGCTATGAAGTCGAGCTGCCGGCCAATTTCGATTATCGTCTCGCCGATTCTGGACAACGCACGCTCAGAGCGTGGTCCGATTTGGGCATCGTGCGCGCCTCCGGCATCGCGTTTCCACGGCCGACCGACAATGCGACGCTTTGGGTGCCTGCGGGCGCCAACGGTCCGGCTTTCCTGCTGCTGCACAATTTCAGCGTGATCAAGCGCTACAACGCATCGGATTTCTATGCGCTGGCGGTCGGCCATCTCGCCGATCAGTTGCAGGGATTCGGCGATTTCCGTCAGGGCTGGCCGCGTGACGAGCGGCCGCTGACGGAGGATCAACGCTATGAATTGCAGCGCTTGCTCGCCAATCGGGGCCTCTACACCGGCGCTATCGATGCCGTGGTCGGCAATGGCACCAAGGCGGCGATCCGCGATTATCAGCGTTCGGCCGGGTTAACCCCGGATGGCTATGCCTCGGATCGCCTCTTGCAGCGGCTTCGCGGCAGTCTGTAGTCTCACCGGCGCGCCTTAGCCATCTGTCGGGAGGCCAGGCGAAAGCCTGCGCCCATGCCTTGCGTCATCGACTGGCAAGAACCGTTGCCGCGCCACTGATCGCGGCGTTGGCCGTAGGCCTCGCTCTGGCGAGTGCTCCGGCTGGTGCGCAGGGCTTCGCCCAACGGTTCCTCGATCAACTGCAAAACCAGGCGGCACAAGCCGCCCCGCAAACCAATCAGGCCCGTATCGTTACCCTGCCGGATGCGCCGGCCGGGAAGAACGACGATGCTGTGCGCCTGCTCGTTGTCGGCGATTTCATGGCGCGGACGGTCGCCGATGCCTTGAAGGAGGCCTTTGCCGGCGAGCCCGGATTGGAGGTCATCGACCGCAGCAACGGCTCCTCGGGGATCGTGCGGGATGACTATTACGATTGGACCGCGGCGCTGCCGGACATCCTCGCCGAGGTCCAGCCGACCTATGTCGTGATGATGATCGGCACGAACGATCGCCAGGACTTCCGAACGGACGGTCGTTTCGCCCTGCGCTCGGAGGAGTGGGACCGCCTTTACAGCGAACGGACGAATGCGCTGGCCGATATTCTCGCGCCCTATGGCGCCCAGGCCTATTGGGTGGGCGAGCCGCCGATGCGGGCACGGTCCGTGACCGCGGATATTGCGTTCCTCAACTCGGTGTACGAGGCCGCAGCGGCACGGAGCGGCATCAGTTTCATCGACATCTGGGATGCCTTTGCCGATCAGGACGGGCGCTTCGTCGTCACCGGACCGGGCGTCGACGGGCAAAACCGCGTTCTGCGTGGCGACGATGGCTATAGCTTCACCCGTGCCGGCAGCGCCAAGGTGGCCTTCTTCGTGCGCAACGAAATTGAACTCGGCGGTGGCGGTGGCAATCAATTCGTCGCCGTGCCGGATGCAGGCGGCGTCGAAATTCAGCCGAACGGGGCGCCGCAGGTCGTCGGGCCAGTGATGGTGATCGGCGATCCGCCGCCGGACGCGCCGACCGTGCTGGTGACCGAAGCGGAGGCGCTTGACGACCAGACACTGGCGTATCGGCTGCTGGTGCGGGGAGAGCCTCTGCCGACTGTGCCCGGCCGCGCTGACAATTTCACATGGCCGCCGGCCGCGTCTGCGACTGTTGGATCGGCGGGCGGTGATGGATCCGATCAAGCCGCTGCGCCTTGAAGCGCGTGGGATCAGGGCCGTGGCGCCGTCGATCCCCTGATGAGCAGGCTGGTGTCCAGAGTCTCGCGCTTGACGGCGCCGTCATCCTCCAAGATCGCCTCCACGGCTAGTTGACCGATCTGTTTGATCGGCTGGGCAATCGTGGTCAGCGGCGGGCGGGACCAGTCGCCCTCGGGCACGCCGTCATAACCGATCACCGAAACATCGTTCGGCACGGACAGGCCGCGCTCGGCCAGCCAATCGAGAACGATGAAGGCATAGCGGTCGGACATCACTAGGATGGCTGTTGGCGGCTCAGCGGCGGCGAAGACCCGCTCGAGACCCTCGCGGACCGTCCCGGCATCCTCGTGGCCATCGATGACCGGCAGCGAAGCTGTATTGATGCCGTGCTCTGACAGCACTTCGAAGTAGCCGCGCAGCCGGTCCCGCGCGACGTGATAGAGCGTCGGGTCGATTGCCGCCCGTTCTTTCCGGTCGTCAGGGACGTCCAATGAAACGACGGCAAAACGGCGGTGTCCGAGTTCAATCAGATGCTGCGCGGCCAGCCGGGCGCCGGCAACGTCGTCGACGCCGATCGCCGAGATGCTGCGGTCATCGAGGCTGAGGTCGAGCGCGATGAAAGGGAGCTTGCGCTGCCGGGTCAGGCGGACGAGTTGCGGACCGCCTTCGAGGCAGAAGAGGACGAACCCATCCACCAGCGCGCTCTGGATGTTCCACGCCAGTCGCTCCGGATTGACCGTCGAGACCACTGATAGGCCGGCGCCCTTGCGGTCGCAGGCCTCGGCGATGCCGGACATCATCAAACGCGCGTAGGGGTCCTCGAAGAAATGGGAGAGCGGTTGGGCTGACGCGACGCCGATCGCATTGACCTTGCCGGCCCGGAGCAGGCGCCCCTTCACATCGGGGCCGCTATAACCGATCGCCCGGGCAGCGGCCCGCACACGCTCGCGCACTTCCTCGCGAACGATCTGCGGCCGGTTGAAGACGTTGGAGGCTGTTCCTTGCGAAACGCCGGCGGCCTTGGCGACGTCGAGCAGTTTCACCGATTTCCGTGCCACTCTCTTCCCCGTTTCCCGGGATTGGCTCTCTCCCGTCCCGAGCTATGCGCGCATGCATAGCACCTATCTTGAACCAATTCAATTTTTCGCTTGACCCATCGCGCGGATCGGCTATTTGAATCGGTTCAAGAGAGATGCGTCACGGTTGCTTGAATCGATTCAGACACGAAAGGATCTAGAAGATGAGCACGACAGAAACTCTGGGCTTCGCCCCCTCGCGGCCGGCCGAGCATCGCGTTGGAAGCGGGGTAGGGCGCTTGCTGCATGCCTTCGCGACCCGCCGGCGCCAGAAGCGCGATCTGGTTCGGCTTGCCCGCGTCGAGCCGCGTCTGCTGCGTGATATGGGCTTTGATCCCGCAGTGGTCCGTGAAGCTGTTCGCGGCACGTGGGATGAGATCGATCCCGGTCGTTATCACAGCGACGCCAGCTAGCTGCCGTCCAGCGGTTCAACAAAAAAAAGGCCCCGCCAATGGCGGGGCCTTTTGCATCACGTTGCAGGGCGGTTCTACTGGCCGAAGTGGTAGTTGATGCCGCCCTGGATATTGGTGCCGAAGTAACCTCCGCCGCCGATGATGAACTGAGCGTTCGCCTCGCCGAACACGCCCACACCGCTCTGGCCGACCAGGTATTCGACACCGCCGCCGACGTTCCACACGGGAACAGCGAGGTCGGTGCCGATGCCGCCCTCGGCATAGACGAGGACCGAGTTAGCCAACACCGCGCCGACGCGTGCGTTAAGGCTCGCATCGACGATCGAACCAACGCCGGCAGCATGGGCGGTCTCGACCTCGAGGCCGGCAAGGAAGTTGCCAAAGCCGAAATTGTAGCCGGCCTGTACGCCAAACTGGGCCATGGACAGCGGTGCCGTGGTCCAGCCGCCGAAGGTGCCGAAATAGAGGCCGTTGAAGCCGCCTCCGCCCGCCATCATCATGCTGCCGCCCGGATGGTAGTTCATGCCGGCCGTCAGCTGCCAGCCGAGGAAGCCGCCGCCACCAACGATGAAGTTCGCCTTGGCTTCGGCGAAGGCCGACATTGTGTTCGTCACGGCAACTTCAACGCCGCCGCCGATATTCCAAAGGGGTACGAAGAGTTTCTCGCCAATGCCGCCTTCACCATAGATGAAGACGCGGTTGGCAAGGACGACGCCGGCATGAGCGTTCAGCGAAGCGTTGATTATCCCGGCGGGAACGAACGAATGCCCAGTCTCAATTTCCAGGCCGGCGAGGAAGTTGCCGAAGCCGAAATTGTAGCCGTACTGCACGCCGCCTTCGCCGAGCGCGAAAGTGAAATCATAGCCACCGAACACGCCGGCATAGGGACCCGCCCACGCGAAGGTTGGTGCCGGAGGTGGCGTCGGCGCAACCGGCGTCGGCATGACCGGCGTCAAATCGGCCGCCGCTGCCGCCGATGAAATCAGTACGGACCCTGCGATCCCAAGAAGCAGCTTGCCCGTGAGCCTCATTGACTTACCCTCCAATTGGCTTGCCGCGATGCTCGGCAAAAATCGCTGCAATAATAGCGCCGCTCGAAAATGCTGTCGCGCGTGGAAACGTGGCAACGCACAAGTTTTGCCAACACGCGACAAAAATAACACGCCCGCTCAGGCGGTTAGCTGTTTGTTAGGCTTTGTGGATCGCGGGATTGAGAGGCGTTCGGCGCTCAGTGCGGGAAGGGGAAATCCGTTCGCGCACCCTTAGCGTGGCGTGCAGATGAGCGGTTCGTCCGTCAAGCCTTCCAGCGTCAGCGTTCCATCGGCCAGCGTCCAGGTGACCGTCGTCTCGCCGCCCTCATCCCAGGTGATCGTCATCGCATCACCCTCAACGTCGATGAGACCAGCGCGGTACGACGGATCGCCACCGAGCAACTCGATGCTGCCAAGCGCCGTGATGTAGGCGCGCAGGTCGCCGCTGCACGCGCAATCGCCAATCATCGGAGCATCGGTGGTGAGGGCGTCGGCCGGCATGCTCGCCAATCCGACAATTAGCGTTGCCGCGGTAAGGCGACGAATTGGGATCGGCATGGGCACTCCGTTCAGCTGCGGCCCTGTGAACAGCATAGCGGGGCAGACCTCAACCCTTTCGCGGGAAATTCGTGGTTGACGTCACTCGTCTTGACATGACGTCACTATGACGTCATATATGGCGTCATGAAGCTCGAACCCTACGTCGATACGCTTGTCCGTGAACTGCTGACCGCCGCCGATGCCGGTGGCGAGGAAGCGCGCAAGCAGGCGGAGAGACTGCTGGCGCCGCTCGATGCGGCGACCCGCCTCGTTCTGCTTGAAGCGCTCTCGGCGGCGGCCGGCGAGATAACGCTGGATCTCGCGCCCGGCTCGGTTGACGTCCGACTGCGCGGCCGCGATCCCGAATTCGTGGTGACGCTGCCCATGGCAGAATCGTCGACGGAGGAGACACGAGGGGATTCGGGCGGCGCGTTGCCGCCGTCGGCCGACGCCGGTGAGGGCGGTACCGCCCGCATGACGCTGCGGCTCACGGAGCAGATGAAGCTCCGGATCGAGGCGGCTGCCGGCAAAGAGGGACTCTCGGTCAATGCATGGCTCGGCCGTGTCATCGCGGTCGCGCTGGATGGCGGTGAAGGACACTCAGAACGCGGCCCGCCGAGCGGACGCCGCTTCACCGGCTGGGTGCGGTAGCCGCCAGCCAAACGCAAGTCTTCGCCGGTGCCCTTTGGCGCCTCACGAAAACCGGTCCGTAAGCGGACGGGGAAGGGACAGCCATGCCCAAATTCGAAACGCCAGATCCGATCGTTGCGACGGTTGAAATCAACGCCGGTGACGTGCAGGTCACAGCAAGCGAGCGCGGCGAAACGGTCGTCGAGATCCGTCCGCGCAATCCGTCGGATTCGGCGGACGTTCGCGCCGCCGAGGAGGCGCGCTTGGAGTATTCCGATGGGAAGCTCCTGGTTAAGACCGCGAAGGACTGGAAGCAGCACATTCCCCTCCTTGGTCCCTTCGGCGGCGGTCCGGCGGTCGAGGTTACGATCGCGCTGCCTTCCGGTTCGAGCGTTGAGGCCAACACCGGTCTCGGCACCTTCCGCTGCGAGGGCAGGCTTGGCGACTGCCGCCTGAAGACCGGGGCGGGAGGGATCATCCTCGGCGAGGCCGGCACCGCGGACCTGCAAACCGGCTTCGGCGACATCGTCGCCGATCTCATCACGGGCGAGCTCAAATCAACCACCGGGTCGGGCGAGGTGCGGATCGGCGTCATCCGGGGCGCAGCTCATGTCCGCAACTCCAACGGTGCCATCAAGCTCGGCACGATCGAGGGCGATCTCGAGGCGAGGACCGCCAATGGCAGCATCGCGATCGACAGGGCGCGGAGCTCGGTCAGGGCAAAGACGGCCAACGGCGCCGTCCGCATCGGCGCCGTCGAGCGCAATGTGGTCCAGATCGATACGGCCGCCGGCGAGATCAGCGTTGGCATAAGCGAGGGCACGGCCGCCTGGCTCGACGTCAGCGCGCCGCGCGGGAACGTCCGCAACGGACTCGGTTCGGTCAACAGCCCGGAGCCCGCGGACGACAAGGTCGAGATCCGCGCCCACACGTCCTTCGGCGACATCGTGATCCACCGAGCGGCCGCATTGAGCGCGGCAGCGGATTCAACGGAGATAACCCAATGACTCGTATGTCCAATACGAATCCGGCGGTCGCGACGCGCGGTCTCCGCAAATCCTATGGCGACAAAGTCGTCCTCGACGGTATCGACCTGACCGTGCCCGAGGGATCGGTGTTTGCCCTCCTGGGGCCGAACGGCGCCGGCAAGACGACGATCGTTCACATCCTGTCGACGCTCATCCTTGCCGACGGCGGCGAGGCGAGAATTGCCGGCCACGACGTCGCCAAGGATGCGGACGGCGTTCGCGGCGTGATCGGCGTCACCGGCCAGTTCTCGGCGGTCGACAACCTCCTCACCGGCGAGGAGAACCTCATCCTCATGGCCGACCTCAACCATCTCGGCCGCGCCGAAGGAAGGCGCCGCGTTGCCGATCTCCTCGGCCGGTTCGATCTCGTCGAAGCGGCGAAAAAGACGCCCGGCGACCTACTCCGGCGGCATGCGGCGGCGGCTCGATCTGGCGATGACGCTGATGGGCAATCCGCGCATCATCTTCCTCGACGAACCGACCGCCGGCCTCGATCCGCGGAGCCGCGCAACCGATGTGGCAGATCATTCGCGATCTCGTCGCCGGCGGCGTCACGATCTTCCTGACGACGCAGTATCTCGAGGAGGCGGATCGAGCTCGCCGACCGCATCGCGGTCCTCGACCACGGGCGCATCGTCGCCGAGGGCACCGCCGCCGAGCTCAAGCGGCTCGTGCCCGGCGGACATGTCCGGCTCGCAGTTCGCCGATGCCGCCGCTCTCGAATCCGCCGCCGGCCGGCTTGGCGATGTCATCCGCGACGAGGACGCGCTCGCCCTGCAGGTTCCAAGCGACGGCGGCGTTCGCTCGCTGCGCGCGCTGCTCGATCGCCTCGGCGATCTCCCCGTCGAGTCGACGCTGTCGCTCCACACGCCCGACCTCGACGATGTGTTCCTCGCCCTGACCGGCAGGTCCGCAGCCCAGAAGGAGACCGGCATGACACCCTTTTCCCACGCCATTCGCGATTCGACGAACAATGCTGCGCCGGAACATCCGGCACATGCAGCGCTACCCGTCGATGACGCTCATGCTGATCGGCCTGCCGGTCGTGCTCTTGCTGCTGTTCGTCTACGTCTTCGGCGGCACGCTCGGCGCCGGTCTCGCGGCGTGTCCGGCGGGCCGCGACGCGAATATCTGCAATACATCGTGCCGGGCATGCTGCTGATGGCCATCGCCAGCGCCGCGCATGGGCACGGCGATCTCGGTTGCCATGGACATGAACGAGGGCATCATCGCCCGCTTCCGCACCATGGCGATCTCGCGCGCGGCGGTCCTGACCGGCCACGTCGTTGGCAGCGTGATCCAGACGATGATCGCGATCGCGGTCGTCCTCGGCGTTGCGCTCCTCATCGGCTTCCGCCCGACCCGGCCTGGATTGCTGGATCGGTGCGGCCGCTGGCATGATCGCGCTGATCGCTTTCTCGATCACGTGGCTGTCGGTTGCCCTTGGCATCGTTGCCAAGAGCGTCGAAACGGCCAGCAACACGCCGATGTTCCTGATGCTCTGCCCGTTCCTCGGAAGCGGCTTCGTGCCCACCGATTCGTTGCCGGGCGGCCATCCGCTGGTTCGCGAATATCAGCCCTTCACGCCGTTCATCGAGACGATCCGCGGCCTCCTCGTCGGCACGCCGGTGGGGAGCAGCGCCATCGCCTCGATCGCCTGGTGCGTCAGGATCGGCCTCGTCGGCTATCTCTGGGCGAGGTCGGCCTATGACCGGCGGTCACGGAAGGGGCTCCTATTCGCGACGGGCGCGTCACGGGCCTAAGCGAGATAGGTCCGGAATGGCTCGGCCGCATTTGTCCCTGGCGGGCGACGGATGCGGCCGAGGCGCCGCCGACAAACCCGACGGCTAGCGCGGCAAGGTAGTCGTGCCCATGAGGAACTCGTCGACCGAACGCGCGGCCTGGCGGCCTTCACGGATTGCCCAGACGACAAGCGACTGGCCGCGGCGCATGTCGCCGCAGGAGAAGATCTTCTCGGCCGAAGACTTGTAGTCGATGACGTTGGCCTTGACGTTGCCGCGCGCGTCGAACTCAAGCGCCAGCTCTTCGAGCATGCCTTCATGGATCGGCGAGATGAACCCCATCGCGAGCAGAACGAGATCGGCTTTGAGCTCGAACTCGCTGCCTGGGATCGGCTTGAAGTCCTTGCCGACGCGGGCGCAATTCAGCTTCGTGACGTGGCCGTCATCGCCGCCGAAGGACTGCGTGCCGACGGCGAAATCGCGCTCCGCGCCTTCCTCCTGGCTCGATGAGGTGCGCAGCCGCATCGGCCAATCCGGCCAGGTGAGGCCTTTGTTCGGATGCAGCGGCGGCTCCGGCATGATCTCAAGCTGGGTCACCGACAGGGCGCCCTGACGGAACGAGGTGCCGATGCAGTCCGAACCAGTGTCGCCGCCGCCGATGACGACGACATGCTTGCCCTCGGCGGTGATCGGCGCGTTCGTCGTCAGCGGTTCGCCGGAGACGCGGCGGTTTTGCTGCGGCAGGAAATTCATGGCGAAGTGGATGCCGTCGAGATCGCGGCCGGGGATAGGCAGGTCGCGCCCTTTCTCGGCACCGCCGGCGAGGACAACCGCGTCATAGTCCTTCACGAGTTCCGATGCCGGACGTGTGACGCCGATATGTTCGTTGCAGCGGAAGACGACGCCCTCGGCTTCCATCTGCGCGACGCGGCGCTCGACATGGATCTTTTCCATCTTGAAGTCGGGGATGCCGTAGCGCATCAGGCCGCCCGGATGAGCGTGCTTCTCGAAGACATGCACCTCGTGACCGGCGCGGGCGAGTTGCTGCGCGCAGGCAAGGCCTGACGGGCCTGAACCGACGATGGCGACCTTCTTGCCGGTCTTGGTCTCCGGCAGTGAAGGGACCACCCAGCCTTCCTCGAAGCCGTGATCGGCGATGGCCGCCTCGATCGTTTTGATCGTCACCGGCTGATCGATGATGTTGAGCGTGCAGCTCTCCTCGCACGGCGCCGGGCAGATGCGACCGGTGATCTCCGGGAAGTTGTTGGTCGACTGCAGGTTCTGCAGCGCCGTCCGCCAGTCGCCGTGATAAACGAGGTCGTTCCAGTCCGGGATCTGGTTGTTGACCGGACATCCCGTGTGACAGAACGGGACGCCGCAATCCATGCAGCGCGCCGCCTGGTCACGTGTGCCGGCGTCGCCGAGCGGAACGTAGAACTCATTATAGTTCTTCACCCGCTCCTCGACCGGCTCATAGGTCCGGTCGCGGCGATCGATTTCCAGGAAACCGGTGACCTTACCCATTCTCAGACTGCCTTCTGGATAGAGGCGTCAGAGGTGGCGTGCCCGTGGGCGCGCTCAACCTTGGCGACGCGAATTGAATAGGCTTTGTACCAGCGCTCGCGACCAAAGCGTTGCGCGACGCGGTGCTCGGCATTCTGATACCAACGAGCGATAGCTGCCTCATCGCGCCAATAGGAAACGGTGATCCCGATGCCGTCATCGCCGCGCGCGCTCTCATGGCCGAGATAGCCTTCCTGCCGGGCGGCGAGCTCATCCATCGTCGCCGACATTTCGGCATAGCCATCGACGTCCGGCGACAGAACGCTGGAGAAGATCACGGCGTAGTAGGGCGGTTCGGGCGTCTTGACGAGCGGCGCCGCGCCGCGGTGTTGGCTGGCCATCATCGCCTACTCGCCCGCCGCGAGCGCCGCCTCGGCGGCTTCCTCTTCGCGCTGCGCCAATTCGGCGAGGGCGCGACGGAACTCGATCGGCATCACCTTGCGGAACTTCGGCAGCATGTCGACCCAGTTGTCGAGAACGAATTGCGCCCGCGCCGAGCCTGTGTAGCGCGCGTGATTCTGGATCAGGCTGCGCAAGCGCCTGGCATCGTTGGCCGTGAGATCGGAAACGATCTCCGACATTGAAACGATGTCGCGGTCGTCGCTGCCGAGCGACTCGTCCGGCACCGGTTCGAGCTCGATCATCGCCATGTTGCAGCGCTGCTCGAAGGTCCCGTCTTCGTCGAGGACATAGGCGATGCCGCCCGACATGCCGGCAGCGAAGTTGCGGCCGGTGCGGCCGAGAACGACGACAACGCCGCCGGTCATATATTCGCAGCAATGGTCACCAGCGCCCTCGACGACAGCGATGGCGCCGGAATTGCGGACGGCGAAGCGCTCACCAGCGATGCCGCGGAAATAGCACTCGCCGCCGATCGCACCGTAGAGCACGGTGTTGCCGACGATGATGGATTCCTCAGGCACGAAGCCGGCATTGTCGGGCGGGCGCACGACGATGCGGCCGCCGGAGATGCCCTTGCCGACATAGTCGTTGGCCTCGCCGACGAGGTCGAGCGTCACGCCATGCGCAAGCCACGCGCCGAAGCTCTGGCCGGCTGTGCCGGTCAGCGAGATGTGGATCGTGTCGTCCGGCAAGCCGGTATGGCCGTAGCGTTTGGCCACTTCGCCCGAGAGCATCGCGCCCGCGGAGCGATCGGTGTTGTTGATAGCGTGGCGCATCTGGATCGGCCGCTTGCCCTCCAACGCCGGCCAAGCTTCCTTGATGAGCTTGCGGTCAAGAATGTCGTCGAGTTCGTGGTCCTGCGCTTCGCAATGATGGATGGCGATGCCTTCCGGCGCGTGCGGCTTGAAGAACAGGCGCTTGAAATCGAGCCCGTGCGCCTTCCAGTGCTGGATGTTGCGCTTGGCATCGAGCATCTGCATCTGCCCGATCATCTCTTCGAATTTGCGGAAGCCCATTGCCGCCATCAGCTCGCGCACTTCCTCGGCGACGAAGAAGAAGAAGTTGATGACGTGTTCCGGTGTGCCGGTGAAGCGCTTGCGCAGAACCGGATCCTGCGTCGCGATGCCGACCGGGCAGGTGTTGAGATGGCACTTGCGCATCATGATGCAGCCGGCGGCGATCAGCGGCGCGGTCGAAAAGCCGAACTCATCGGCGCCGAGGAGGGCGCCGATGACGACGTCGCGGCCGGTCCTGATGCCGCCGTCGACCTGCACCGAGATGCGGCCGCGCAGCTGGTTGGCGACCAGCGTCTGATGCGTTTCGGACAGACCGATTTCCCATGGGCTGCCGGCATGCTTGATCGAGGTCAGCGGCGAAGCGCCGGTGCCGCCCTCGAAGCCGGAAATGGTGACATGGTCGGCCTTGGCCTTGGCGACGCCGGTCGCGACCGTGCCGACGCCGACTTCCGACACCAGCTTCACCGAAACCCAGCCGTCCGGATTGACGTTCTTCAGGTCGTAGATGAGCTGCTTCAAATCCTCGATCGAATAGATGTCGTGATGCGGTGGCGGTGAAATGAGGCCAACTCCGGGCGTCGCGTAGCGCACCTTGGCGATGGTCGCGTCCACCTTGTGGCCGGGCAATTGGCCGCCCTCGCCGGGCTTTGCGCCCTGCGCCATCTTGATCTGCATCATGTCGGAATTGACGAGGTATTCCGTCGTCACGCCGAAACGGCCGGATGCCACCTGCTTGATCGCCGAGCGCATGGAATCGCCGTTCGGCAGCGGGACGAAGCGATCCGCTTCCTCGCCGCCTTCGCCGGTGTTCGACCTGCCGCCGATGCGGTTCATGGCAATGGCGAGCGTGGTGTGCGCTTCGCGGCTGATCGACCCGTAGGACATCGCTCCGGTGGCGAAACGCTTCACGATCGCTGTCGCCGGCTCGACCTCGTCGAGCGGCACGGGTGTGCGCCCCGAATGCTCAGCGGTGCGAATATCGAACAGCCCGCGGATGGTGAGCAGGTGCTCGCTCTGGTCGTTGATGGTCCTGGCGTAAGCGCGGTAATCCTCCAACGCCTTGTCGCCCGATGCGCGCACCGCATGTTGTAGATGGCCGACGGTGTCGAAGTTCCAGGCGTGATCCTCACCGCGATGGCGGAACTGATATTCGCCGCCGACCGCCAGCGCGTTTTTGAGCACCAGCCCGCCGTCGAAAGCGGCGGTATGGCGCTGGATGGTTTCTTCGGCGACTTCCTCGATGCCGACGCCTTCGATCGTCGTCGCGGTGCCGGTGAAGAACTGCCTGACGAAATCCGACGAAAGGCCCACCGCATCGAAGATCTGTGCGCCGCAATAGGACTGATAGGTCGAGATGCCCATCTTGGACATGACCTTGTGGATGCCCTTGCCGATCGCCTTGATGTAGTGGGCGACCGCATCGGCCTCGGTCAGCGGTTCGCTCAAATCCGTCAGCTGGGTCAGCGTCTCGAATGCGAGATAAGGATTGATCGCCTCGGCGCCGTATCCGGCGAGGCAGGCGAAGTGATGCACTTCGCGCGCTTCGCCGGTCTCGACGACAAGGCCGACGGAGGTGCGCAGACCCTTGCGGATCAAATGATGATGGACGGCGGCGGTGGCGAGCAGGGCAGGGATCGGCGCGCGCTCGCGGCTGACGCCACGGTCGGACAGGATGATGATGTTGAAGCCGTCATCGACGGCCGCCTCCGCGTGTTGGCACAGCCGGTCGACAGCCTCGATCATACCCTTGGCCCCGGTGGCCGCGGCGAAGGTGACGTCGAGCGTGCGCGAGCGGAACGGATTGTCCTCCAGTTCACCGATACGGCGGATCTTCTCGAGGTCCTGATTGGTCAGGATCGGCTGACGAACCTCGAGCCGCTTGCGGCTTCCCTGACCCTCAAGGTCGAACAAGTTCGGCCGCGGTCCGATGAAGGAGACAAGGCTCATCACCAGCTCTTCGCGGATCGGGTCGATCGGCGGGTTGGTGACCTGCGCGAAGTTCTGCTTGAAATAGGTGTAGAGGAGCTTCGACTTGGCCGACAGCGCTGAGATCGGCGTGTCGGTTCCCATCGAACCCACGGCCTCAGCACCGGTCACGGCCATTGGCGCCATCAACAGCTTCACGTCTTCCTGCGTGTAGCCGAAGGCCTGCTGACGATCGAGCAATGTCGTCTCGGTGCCGAAGTCCGGCGCTGGCACTTCGGGCAGTTCCTCAAGCACGATCTGCGTCCGCGCCAGCCACTTCCTGTACGGGTGCAGCTTGGCGAGATCGGCCTTCAACTCCTCGTCGAGAATGATGCGCTTCTGGTCGAGGTCGATCAGCAGCATCAGGCCCGGCTGTAGGCGCCATTTCTTAGCGATGCGGCTCTGCTCGATCGGCAGCACACCCGCCTCAGAGGCCATCACCACGACGCCATCATGGGTGACGCAATAGCGCGCTGGGCGCAGCCCGTTGCGATCGAGCGTCGCGCCGATGCGGCGGCCGTCGGTGAAGGCGATCGCGGCGGGTCCGTCCCACGGTTCCATCAGCGCGGCGTGATATTCGTAGAACGCCCGCCGCTCTTCATCCATCAGCGGATTGCCGGCCCAGGCCTCTGGAATCATCATCATCGCCGCATGCGGCAACGCGTAGCCGCCACGGGTCAGGAATTCGAGCGCGTTGTCGAAGCAGGCGGTGTCCGACTGGCCCTCATAGGAGATCGGCCACAGCTTCTCGATGTCCTCGCCATAGAGTTCGGACGAGACGCTCGCCTGCCGCGCCGCCATCCAATTGACGTTGCCGCGGACCGTGTTGATCTCGCCATTATGGGCGATCATCCGATAGGGGTGCGCCAAGCGCCAGGACGGGAAGGTGTTGGTCGAGAAGCGCTGATGCACGAGAGCCAGCGCCGATTCGAAGCGCGGATCCTTGAGGTCGGGATAGTAGGCGCCGAGCTGATAGGCGAGGAACATCCCCTTGTAGACGATGGTCCGGCGAGGAGAGGGAGGCGAAGTAGAACTCCGTCTCGAAGCTGCCGAACTGCTCGACGATCCGGCCCGAAGTCCGCTTGCGCATGATGTAGAGGCGGCGCTCGTAGCTCTCCTCGTCGGCGCAATCGGCCGGCCGGCCGATGAACACCTGGCGCTGATAGGGCTCAGTCGCCGTCACCATCGGCGACAGGCTGCTGTTGTCGACCGGCACGTCGCGCCAGCCGAGGACATGCATGCCCTCGTCGACGATGCTCCGCTCGAGCGTCGCGGCCATTTCGGCGCGAATCTTCGCGTCCTGCGGAAAGAAGACCATGCCGACGGCGTAGTGACCCGGCTGCGGCAGGGCGAAGCCGAGCGCCTCTGCCTCCTCGGCGAAAAATCTGTGCGGCAACTGCGTCAGCATGCCGGCGCCATCGCCGACCAGCGGGTCGGCGCCTGAGGCGCCGCGATGGGTCAGGTTCTCGAGAATCTTCAGACCGTCGGCGACGATCTGGTGTGACTTCTCGTCGGACAGGTTGGCGATGAAGCCGACGCCACAGGAATCCTGACCCTTGGTCGGGTCGTAAAGTCCCGAGGCCGTCATCGGCACGGGCGGACGCAGCGCCTCGCTTTGCGGGCGCGCAACCTTCCCCCGGAGTGGTCTCAAAGGCGTCGTCATTGCAATTCTTCCAGTCGATCCGGCGGCCGCCGGGCAACCCGATAATGGGACAGCAATCCTGTCCTATTTAGGGCGGCGGACCTTGCCAGATTTCCGAGTGGCCAGCAAGCGGCCTGCCAAGATAGCTTCATGCTACCTTGCGGTGGGTTCGTTGAAAACGATCGGCTCGCGCATTTATCATTTCAAGGTCCTCTCAATATGAACTTTGCCAGTGACAATTGGGCCGGCGCGGCGGCGCCGATAGCGGCGGCAATCGCGGCGGAGGCGGGCGGTATCGCCCCGGCCTATGGTGGCGATCCGCTGACCCGCGAGGTGGAGGCCGCATTCGCGCGTGTCTTTGACCGCGAGGTCGGGGTGTTCTTCGTGGCGACCGGGACCGCCGCCAATTCGCTGGCGCTGTCGGCGCTGGCGCGAGCCGGTGGCATCGTCCTCTGCCATGAAGAAGCGCATATCAACACGGATGAGGGCGGCGCGACCGAGTTTCTCGCCGATCTGAAACTCGTCGGACTGCCGGGCGATGACGGCAAGCTGACGGCGGCGGTTCTGTCCGCGGCGGTAGAACATTATCGGGCCGATCCGGGCAGGCACGGTCAGCCCGTTGCGCTGTCGTTGTCGCAACTCACCGAGTTTGGCGCCGCCTACACACCCGAGGAGATCGCCGAGCTCTCCGGGATCGCGAGGGAGGCCGGTCTTGCCGTGCATCTCGATGGCGCCCGATTCGGCAACGCCGTCGCCGGGCTCGGCGTCGCGCCCGCCGATGTGACGTGGCGGGCCGGGGTCGATGTCATGTCCTTCGGCGGTACGAAGGGCGGCTGCTGGCAGGCCGAGGCAGTGGTCTTTTTCGATCCGGCGAAAGCGGCCCAGTTCCCCTACATCCGCAAACGCGCCGGCCATCTCATTTCAAAAAGCCAATTCATTGCAGCGCAGTTCAAGGCATTCCTCAACGACAATCTCTGGCTGGATCTCGCCGGACACGCCAACCAGATGGCATGGCTCCTGAGCGAGGGGATCGTCGCTGCCGGCGGCCGCCTGGCATGGCCACCGATCGGCAACGAGGTCTTCGCTATCCTGCCGAGTGAGAGCTTGGCGCGAGCCCGCGCGATGGGGGCGGCTTTCTATGAATGGACTGCGGCGCTGCTGCCGCCAGATCGCAGACCCATTGCCGGCGAGGACATCGTCCGCCTCGTTGCCAGCTTTGCGACGAGCGAAGCCGAGGTGACCCAGTTTCTCGCCGCACTCGGTCCGCTCTAGCAAAAAAGGGGCGCCCGAGGGCGCCCCTTCATGACACGGTGGGAGTGCCGTTAGGCCGCGGCCGCGTCGATCTGCCGAACCTTGCCCGATCCGGTTTCCTCGGTGGTGCTGATCGCGATCTTACGCGGCTTCAGCGCCTCGGGAATCTCGCGGACGAGTTCGATGTGGAGGAGGCCGTTCTCAAGCCGGGCGCCACGTACTTCAACATGCTCGGCGAGCTGGAAGCGGCGCTCAAAGGATCGGCCGGCAATTCCGCGATAAAGAACCTCGCGGTTCTTCTCGGCGTCGTCCTTGCGGTCACCCTTGACGGTAAGAACGCTCTCCTTGGCCTCAATGGCCAGATCGTTCTCGCCGAAGCCGGCGACGGCCATGGTAATTCGATAGGCGTTCTCGCCCGTCCGCTCGATGTTGTAGGGCGGATAGCTGGTGCCGCTCTCGACGCCGCCGAGTGAGTCGAGGATCGAGAAGAGACGGTCGAAGCCGACGGTCGAGCGATAGAGCGGGCTGAGATCAAAACTGGGCATGAAGTCCTCCATTTGAGCGACAATCATCAATAAGGCCGGCTGAACCCCCGTAGCAGGTAGCGCCGCCTTGCGGACCCGTCATGGCATCCGCACCGCTCGATTTGGGTGGCGACCGGCTACGTTTCAAGAGGGCCGGCGCGGTCGCCGGATGAATGGAATCTGAACGACCGCCTCAAGCCTCGTTCAGATTGGCTTCGCTAGTGTCGGGACCATCGTGGAACCAGGGATGATCGTTTCCGCCCCCCGCGACACCCGGTTCCCGTATTGCCGGCGGCGTCCTTCCAAGGGCGCCGCCGGTATTCTTTTGTGCGCGGGCCAAAGCGATGAATGGCGGGTGAATGCGGCCTTCCAATCACGTTCAGGCGGGTTCGGCGATGATCACACCAATGGCGAGACGAGTTCATGTGGCTCGCCATTCCGTGGGGCCGACGTTCCTTCCCGCCCCCCCTCCGATGTCGGCTCCCGGCCCGCCGGCGGTGTCCCCCAACAGGACGCCGCCGGCTTGCTTTTTGGGCCGCCGCCGTCCAAGCCGGGCGCAACGAAATTCCGACGATCCCATGCCGCCATGGACCTGACTGAGACCGACGCAAACCCGGCCCCGCCTGGAGGGCGGGTCGATGCGATCATGACGTCGGATGGGATCAGGCTTCGTTGCGCCCATTGGCAGGCCAGCACGGCCAAACCGAAGGGCACGGTCCTGATCCTGCAGGGACGCACGGAGTTCATCGAAAAATATTTCGAGACTATCGCCGACCTTATGAAACGCGGCTTCGCGGTCGTCACGTTCGACTGGCGCAGCCAGGGACGATCGCAACGCTTGGCGGAGCGGTGCTGCCACATCGAAAGCTTTGCCGACTATGACCGCGATTTCGACGCGGTGATGCGGCAGGTGGTGCTGCCGGATTGCCCGCAGCCTTTGTTCGCGCTTGCTCATTCGATGGGCGCGCTCGCCACGCTCCGCGCCGCCCGGGACGGCCGTGCGCGGTTTGATCGGATGGTGCTGATGGCGCCGATGCTGGAACTGTCACGGCGCAGCGCGCCGCCGATGGGCGTCATCCGATTCGCGTCGGGGCTTGGCCTCTTTTTCGCACGCGATTCGCGCCCCGTTTCAAACCGGGCGCTGCGTGAACGCTATGAATCGGATGAGGGCCAGCGCCAGGAGCGGATCGACGAGGTGCAACGCGTTGCTCCCGACCTGTGGACCGGTCTTCCCTCGACGCGCTGGGTCCACGCTTCGGCGCAAGCGATGCGCGAGGTGGAGACGATGGAATTTGCACAAGCAGTGAAGCAGCCGGTTCTGCTCGTTGCGTGTGGGCGCGACCGCGTCGTCTCGAACGAAGCGATTGAACGCTTCGCCGGGGAGCTTCGCTTCGCGGCGCAGATCATTGTCGCCGGAGCGCGCCACGAAGTTCTGATGGAACCGGACCCGGTGCGCGAACAGTTCTGGGCCGCCTTCGATGCGTTCGTTCCTGGCGGCGATCCGTTCGCTATCGCTTCAGGTTCCGGCAAGCCGGGCTAGGATCAAATCGTGGAGGCGGGCGTCGCCCGTCGCGACGATCTGGCCGGATTGCGGCGGCGGATTGCCCTGCCAATCGGTGACCCGGCCCCCGGCCCCTTCGATGATCGGGACGAGGGGCAGGATGTCGTATGGCTGCAATTGCGCCTCGATCACAGCGTCGACGAAGCCGGCGGCCAACATGCAGTACGCGTAGCAATCGACGCCGTAGCGGGCGAGCCGGGCTTCGGTCTCGACGCGCCGATAGGCGAGGCGCTCCGTATCCGAGAAGGCATCCGGCGACGTCGTGAAGATCACCGCCTCCTCGATCGATGCGCATGGGCGCGTGGCGAGGCGCCGTGGTCCGCCCGGCCCGTCATAGGTTGCTGTGGTGCCATTGCCGAAGAAGCGCTCGCCCGTGAAGGGCTGCGCCATCATGCCAATGCTCGGCTTGCCCTTGTCCAACAGGCCGAGCAGCACGCCCCAGACGGGCACGCCGGCGATGAAGGATCGGGTGCCGTCGATCGGGTCGATCACCCAGACGAAATCGGAGTCGAGCGCAATGCTGCCGAACTCTTCGCCGAGGATGCCATGATCCGGATAAGCCGCGGCAATTGCTGCGCGAATGGCCGTCTCGGCATCGCGGTCGGCCACGGTTACCGGGTCGAAATTGTGTTCGTTTTTGCTCTCGACATCGATGATCCGCCGGAAGTGCGGAAGGGTCGCTGCTGACGCGATCGCCGCCAGCTCACGCAAAAACGCCTCATATTCAGGCGGAGGCACTTAGCATTCCTTCATTTGTCGGCCAGTTTGTCGCATCTCTTCAGCCAAATTCGTGGCCGAAAACAAGGGTTTCTGCGCGATTCTCCGGTCGACTGCCAACTTTGTGACCAATCCCGTCAAGTTTTGTTCTTGAAGAAGAGGCCCGTAACTTCAAATATCGACCTTGCGGTAATTGGTACCCTCATTACCGCAGCCCTCCTTGGGCGTTTCCTCCCTAAACTCGGGCCCGGTCGCCTAGCGACCGGCCCCTTTTTTTATTCGGCCGCCTGTCGGGGCGGGCTGACCAGATCCTCGCATTCGCCGATCAGGTCGGCGACCAGACCGGCGAGGTCGGTTTCCAGCGCTTCGTACCCCTTCGCCCTCCGCAAATTGCGCTCGTCGAGATAGAGGGCCCGGTTGATCTCAATCTGGATCGCGTGAACGCCCTCGCGCGGACGGCCGTAATGTTCGGTGATGAAGCCGCCGGCATAGGGACGGTTGCGGCTGACGTCATAGCCGCGGCGCACGAGGCCGCGCTCGATCGCGTCGGTCAGGGCAGGCGCGCAGCTTGAGCCGTGCCGATCGCCGAGGACGAAATCAGGCCGGCCACGCAAATTACTGGCGCGCACCGTCGAGGGCATCGAATGGCAATCAATCAGAATAGCGACACCGAACTCGGCGGCGGTGCGGTCGAGCAGCTGCTGCAAAGCACGGTGATAGGGGACGTAGACATTTTCGATGCGGGACAGCGCTTCGGCGACCGGCAGCGGTTCGGCGTAGATGGCTTTGCCGTCGGCGACGAGCCGCGGGATAGTGCCGAGGCCGCTAGCCACACGGGCGGAACCGGTATTGGCGAAGGTTGGCAAGGCGCCAGAAAACATCTTGGGGTCGAGCTCGAATGGCTCCCGATTGACGTCGAGCCAAGCGCGCGGGAAATGCGCGCGCAACAGAGGCGCGGCGTCGTTGATCGCGGTCATGAACAGGCGGTCGACGAAGGTGTCCTCCGACTGACGGACCGTGCGTTCGTCGAGCTGTGAGCGCAACAGGAAGGACTTCGGATAGAGCGAGCCGCTGTGGGGTGAATTGAAAACCAGGGGGGCCTGTTGCCGCCGCGGGGCGATCAGCTCGAATGCCGTGGCCGGTTCGAATTCCTCGGCGTCAGCCATTCATCGAACTCCCAAGCGGCGACCGTTGATCGGTGCGGCATATGCGCGGCCAGTTGCCTGCAAAGAAAGCTTGCCAACAAGGCGGGACGCTGTCCACTTGGTGCGGTCCAATGCGATGTCGTTGGTCCCAATTCACGTGATCTTTACGCGCGTCACCATAATCGAATTTCCGGCTGCGCGGCAAAGAGGGGCTTTCGGGTGGTGCTGATGTCACGGATACTGTTGGCGGAAGACGATAATGATATGCGCCGGTTCCTCGCCAAGGCGCTGGAAGCGGCGGGCTATGATGTGGTCTCCTTTGACAACGGCCTGTCCGCCTATCAGCGTTTGCGGGAGGAGCCGTTCACGCTCCTGCTGACTGATATCGTGATGCCGGAAATGGACGGCATCGAGCTGGCGCGCAAGGCGACCGAACTCGACCCGGATCTCAAGGTGATGTTCATCACCGGCTTCGCCGCGGTGGCGCTCAATCCGGATTCGCGGGCGCCAAAGGATGCCAAGGTATTATCGAAGCCGTTCCATCTCCGCGACCTCGTCAACGAAGTCGAGAAGCTCCTCGCCGCTTAACGGCTGATCAACTCGTCACGTTCGGTTAGGGTCGCGGTCCCATGGCCGCTTTCGTTCTCGCCATCGATCAGGGCACGACGTCGACCCGCGCCATCGTTTTCGACGCGGCGCAGCGTCCTGTCGCCACCGCGCAACGCGAGCTGACGCAGGTCTATCCACGCCCGGGCTGGGTCGAGCACGACCCTGAAGAGATCTGGGCGTCGGTGGTCGCGACCGTCCGGGAGGCGATTGCGGCGGCTGGGATCAAGGCCGTCGATGTCGCCGCTATAGGCATCACCAATCAGCGCGAGACGACGGTTCTGTGGGACCGCGCCGGCGGCAAGCCGGTCGCCAACGCCATTGTCTGGCAGGATCGACGGACGGCAGCTCGTTGCGCTGCGTTGCGGGCCGAGGGGCTTGAGGCGGATTTCGCCGAGCGCACCGGTCTTCTTCTCGATCCCTATTTCTCGGCGACGAAGGTCGCCTGGCTTCTTGATTCGATCGATGGTGTTCGTGAGGCGGCCGAGGCAGGCCGGCTCGCCTTTGGGACGATCGACAGCTTCCTCATCTGGCGGCTCACTGGCGGCGCGGTCCATGCCACCGATGCGACCAATGCCGCGCGGACGCTGCTGTACAATATCGGCACGAATGAGTGGGACGAGGCGTTGCTGGATCAGTTCCGCATCCCCGCGTCGATCCTGCCCAAGGTGCTGGATTGCGCCGCCGATTTCGGGGTGACGACGGCCGGCCTGTTCGGCGCGGCGATTCCGATTCGCGGCGTTGCCGGCGATCAGCAAGCCGCCACGATCGGCCAGGCCTGTTTCACGCCGGGCATGATGAAGTCGACCTATGGCACTGGGTGCTTTGCGCTTCTCAATACGGGCGCCGACCGGGTGCGGTCGCAGACCCGCCTTCTGAGCACGATCGCCTATCGCCTGAACGGAGCGACAACCTATGCGCTGGAAGGGGCGATCTTCATCGCCGGTGCGGCGGTGCAGTGGCTTCGCGACGGTCTCGGAATTATCCGTGATGCGGCCGAGAGCGGCGTGCTTGCGGCCGCGGCCGACGCGGCGCAGCGGGTCTATCTCGTGCCGGCCTTTGTCGGTCTTGGCGCGCCATGGTGGGACGCCGAGGCGCGGGGTGCGCTCTATGGCCTCACGCGCAACACCGGCCCGGCGGAAATCGCCCGGGCGACGCTGGAATCGGTCGCCTATCAGACGCACGATCTGCTTGAGGCGATGCGCCGCGACTGGCCGGCGGGGCCGGCTACCGTTCTTCGCGTCGATGGCGGGATGGTGGCGTCGGATTGGACGATGCAGAATCTCGCCGACATTCTCGGCGCGCCGGTCGACCGGCCGGTCTTTCTCGAAACGACGGCCCTCGGCGCTGCCTGGCTCGCCGCATCCAATGTGGGTCTATGGCCGGATATGCAGGGCTTCGCCCAATCCTGGGCGCTCGACCGCCGGTTTGAACCGCGGATC
This sequence comes from uncultured Alphaproteobacteria bacterium, assembly GCA_963732865.1. Classification (GTDB taxonomy): domain Bacteria; phylum Pseudomonadota; class Alphaproteobacteria; order Rhizobiales; family Kaistiaceae; genus JADLGL01. The sequence goes on from CAVTBC010000004.1 coordinate 740,498, forward strand.
GGGAAGGACGAGCGCGACGATCGGCTGGCCGGGTGGCGCGACGCTGTGCGACGGACATTGACGGCGAATTAGCCCGATGACATCGGCGCTTGAACCTGCCGCGTTTGCCTTGCTATATCGCGGCGGCGTCGGCATAGCTGGCGTTCCCGGGCGATTAGCTCAGCGGGAGAGCACTACGTTGACATCGTAGGGGTCACTGGTTCGATCCCAGTATCGCCCACCATCACCCTCGGGAGTGCAGCAAGCCAGGCGGCGCTTCCATCGGGGACGCGGATCGAGGCAGGTCGCGCGGCCCGATTAGGCAAGGCTGGCGGCAAATCGACCCCGCAACCGGGTAGCGGCAGCGCCGAATTCTTGACGGCTGCCTCTATGCCGTCGTAGGGACTGCCAACCGAAAATCAGACGCGGCTCCGCTCCGCCCCAGGCCGAAGAAAAAATGAAGATCAGAAATTCGCTGAAATCGCTGCGCACGCGGCACCGCGCCAACCGCCTCGTCCGGCGGAAGGGCCGTATCTACATCATCAACAAGACGAACCGCCGCTTCAAGGCGCGCCAGGGCTAACGGCCCTTCCGGGGACCGGCGCTAGGCCGCGCCGGTGCCGGTTTCGTTGACGACGGCAATCCGAAGCATGTTGGTCGTGCCGGGGCGTCCCATCGGGATGCCGGCGGTGACGATGATGCGATCGCCCGGATAGGCGAAGCCTTCACGTACCGCGACCTCGCAGGCCCGGTCGACCATGCCGTCGAGATCGGGCGCTTCATCACCAAACACACAGTGCAAGCCCCAGCCGAGCGCCAGGCGGCGCGCGGTGCCGACAACTGTCGAGAAGGCAATGATCGGCGTTTGCGGCCGTTCGCGCGAGACGCGGATACCGGTTGTGCCGGAGCCCGTGTAGCAGCAGATGGCGGCCAGATGCAGCGTCTCGGCGATCTGGCGCACGGCGGTCGCAATGGCGTCGGCACCCGTCGCCTGCGGTTCTGCACGCTGCGCATTGATGATGCCGGCATAATTGATGTCGCGCTCGACCTCCATAGCGATGCGGTCCATCGTCGCCACAGCCTCGACCGGGTAGGCGCCCGCCGCCGATTCGGCCGACAGCATGATCGCGTCCGCGCCTTCGAAGACGGCGGTTGCCACGTCCGAGACTTCGGCGCGGGTCGGCACCGGAGCGGTAATCATCGATTCCAGCATCTGGGTGGCGACCACCACGGGCTTGCCGGCCCTGCGGGCGCCGCGTGTGATCTGCTTCTGGATACCGGGCACCTTCTCAAGCGGGACCTCAACGCCGAGGTCACCACGGGCGACCATGAGCGCATCGGCGCCCTGGATGATGTCGGCGAGATGGACGACGGCCTGCGGCTTCTCGATCTTGGCGATAATGCCGACGCGATTGCCGGTGTGCTCGCGAATCTGGGCGAGATCGGCCGGCCGCTGAATGAACGACATGGCGATCCAGTCGGCGCCGGCCTCAAGGGCGGCGTCGAGGTCGGCATGGTCCTTGGCGGTCATCGAATCGAGGATCAGGGTCGTATCGGGGACGCTGACGCCCTTCTTGTTCGAGATTGCAGTGCCGGACTGGACCCGGGTCACGGCGTGATCCGGACGGCATGTTTCGGCGACGAGATGGACGCGGCCGTCATCCAGCAGCAGCCTGTCACCAGGCGCGAGGGCGTGAAAGATCTCCGGATGCGGCAGCTGAACCCGCGTCTCGTCACCCGGGGTCGGGTCGCTGTCGAGCGTGAAGATCTGTCCGATCTTCAGCTCCACCTTGCCTGCGGCGAAGGTGCCAACGCGGAATTTCGGTCCCTGCAAATCGACGACCACACCGATCGGGCGGTTGCTATCGGCCTCGACCTCGCGGATGCGTCCCATAAGAAGGCGCATCTGATCGTGGTCGGTGTGGCTCATATTGATGCGGAACAGGTCAGCTCCCGCCGCTGCAAGTTCCGCGATCATTTCCTTGGACGACGAGGCTGGGCCTAGGGTCGCCAGAATCTTTACCTTACGCAGGCGCTTCATTGGCCGCTGACACCTTGCTGATCTGTGAGTTGGACAATGTGGACGGTGCGATCGCCGGTGTCGACCTCGACGAATCCCGTGCGGTCATAGCCGCGGGCTACGCAGTCTTCAACACCGCGAATGGTGAAAGCCCGGTCGCTGGTGCACATGAAGGTGTTGCCCGCCCATTCGCCACCGAGCGTGTAGTCGATGGCGTAGATATAGTAATAGCGCTCTTGCAAAGGCCCGGCCAATGCGTCCGGCGTGACGCAGCTTTGCGCGTCGCCGCGCGGTGGCGGCAGTGTCCACCAGCCCTCTGTCACCATATCCTCGCCATCGCGATAGCCAAAGGCGACACCCACGGTGCTGCTGGTGAGGTTGCAGACGGTGAACTCCGCCGCTGCGGGCGAGGCCCATATCAGCGTCGTGCTACCACCAAACAAGCTTAAGAGGATCGCGCCGATTCTGAGAAGATGTCGGGAAAACAATCGATTGCGCATCGGCCTTGTCGGGAAGAATGCCCCAGCGGGTTATGCCGCTGCGGATTCGAGGATGTCAACGCGCTTTGCCGGCGCCGTCATCCCCGTTGTTCGATTCCATGAATGACCGCCCTTGACCGCCGATGGCAGCATGGGCCACTGACGCCGCTCCGGCATCGTCAGGAATGGGAATCATGGCCGAGTCAGGCGGCATTGCCGCGGCGCAATTGAAGTCGATCGTCGAGCGTATCGAACGGTTGGAAGAGGAAAAGAAGGCGTTGGCGGACGACATTCGTGATGTCTATGCCGAGGCCAAGGCGAACGGGTTCGACACCAAGACGCTGCGTTCGGTCGTGCGCATGCGCAAGCAGGATCGGGCCGAAAGGGAAGAAGAGCAGGCCTTGCTCGACCTGTATCTGCACGCCCTCGGGATGATCCCGGAAGGCGAGGCTACCTAGCCGCGATTGGGCTCATCCGCGTCAGGTCGATCATCGCGTGTTCGGCCGTGACCGGGCCGGCGAAACGGTAGCCTTCGCTGGTTGTTGCCGGCGTCATGAAGCCGACGGCCATCACGCGATCCGGCTTGACCAGGAATTGCGGCGAGTTGCTGATGTCGGGTGCCGTCAGCTGCGCGAAGGCCGCCTGCCGGACGGTTGCCGTCCCGAGGAATGGCAGGTTGGTCGCGCGGATCGAGGGCAGGGTGATCTGGACCAGCGGGTCGTACCAATCCCTTTGGATGAGAGGCGAGGGTGTTGCCGCGGTCGGCCGTGGGCTCGGCGTCGGCAAAGCCGCGGTGGTGACCGGCGCCTCGGTCAGAATTGCCAGCGGATCGCGCTCGACATCTGTCGCCGGCGCGAAGGCGAGCGCCTCTCCTGCGACCGCGGGGTCGGTTACGGTGATTCCGGCCGTCGCGGGCCGCGGCGCGGGCGGCGAGTTGATCACCGTCGCCGGGATCGCGGCTGCCACCGTCGCCGCGGCGGCCGAGGCTGTCTGGTTCGCGTTTCCACCGCCAAACAAACCGGCGACGCGGGTCGGCTGGCCGGTATCGTCGGCACCGTCGCCATACAGGGCAACCACCTCATTGCCGCGCGTCTGGTAGGCGGCGAGGGCTTCGTTGTAGCCGGGCAGGGGAACCCCATCGTCCGGGATGTAGAGGCTGTGGCCGTCCGGGAAGACTTGGGCCAGCTGGGTGCGTGTCAGGCGCGGCCAATTGCGGACCGAGCCGACATCGACATGGATGAACGGCCAGCCCGACGTCGGATAGAAGCCGACGCCGCCGACCTGCATGCGCAGGGCGATGTTGCGCAGCGTCGTCAGGTCGACGCCGGGAATCTGGATGTCCATCGCCTTGCCGAGCATGTGCTGGCTGTGTTCGGCGACGCCGGCCGTCGTCTCGCGCAACATCTCGTTGGTGTCGGGCGATCGGTAGCCGGAGATAATGTTGATCGGCTGATTCGAGCCGGTCTGCTGGTAGATTTCCCAGACCAGATCGATCAGGCGCGGGTCCATGGTGGTGGTGCGGTCCAGCCGCCAGTCGCGCAGAACGTAGTTCAGTTGCTGCATCGCCGCAGGGATGTACCGGCCGTCCCGCTTATAAGTGACGGTGGTGTCCTCGCCGGTATGCATGTTGTGGAAGCTGAGCGTGCGCTCGGAAGAGGCCGAGGCGAACTGAACGAGGGTGGTCGAAAACAGGACGGAAACAACGGCCAATAGCAGACGCAGCCGCTTGAGCGGCGCTCGCGGCACGGCGTTTCCCTGCTTGTCCCGACGCCACGCTGACAAATTCACCCGCCGTCCTGCCGATCCCCGGCATCCCCCACGGCCCCCAGTGTGGATCCCTATAGTTAACCAAAGGTTCGTCGAAGGCCCGCCCCCCGGCGAGGCCCCAGTCCGCATGCACCGGCCCAAGACAGCCGAAAACAGATCAGAATTCAAGGACTAAGATCGTTTGGTGCAGACAAACGAACACCTTCGACGCGCCAGCGATGCGCGTCGATATCGTCATTTTACGAGGCGGTGGCGGATCTAGTTGGCGGCGACGAGCGTGTTGTCGAGGCCAAGGCGTTCGCGAACGATGGCGCTGTAGCCGTAGATATCGTTCTTGAACTGGACCGTTCCCGTGTCGTCGACCACCGCCGTGAAGTAGGTGATGTTGATCGGGATATGCTGATCGAGATTGACTAGGCGCTCCTGGTCACCAAACAGGGCCTGCAGCTGGGCGACACCCAAATTCGGGTCGCGCGACAAAAGGGCCTCGGCGAAATCCATCGGGTTCTGGACGCGGACGCAGCCATGCGAATAGGCCCGGACGTCATACTGGAACAGGCTCCTCGACGGCGTGTCGTGCAGATAGACCGCGTGGCTGTTCGGGAAGAGGAACTTGATCTGGCCGAGCGCGTTGCCGGGGCCTGGACGCTGCCGCATCGAGACCTGGCTGGCGTTCACCTGACCCCATGCGACCTGCGTCGGATCCACGAGATGCGCCGCGCCATTGTAGTATAGGAACACGTCGAAGCCGGCGCGATTGAAATAGCCGGGATCGCTGCGCAGGACGGGCATGTATTCGGCGGCGATGATCGATGAAGGCACATACCAATAGGGATTGACGGCGATCGTCTCGATCTCGTCCGAGAAGACGGGCGTGCGGTGGGTCGTCTGGCCGACCACGACCCGCGTTTCATGGAACACTTCGCCGTCGGCGACGATGCGCACCATGAATTCTGGAATGTTGACCATCACATAATAGTCGCCAAGGTCGCGCGGCATCCACCGCCAGCGTTCCATGTTGGCGATGATCTCGGCGACCGGGTCGACATTGGGGCCGTTAAGGGCGCCGATCGTGTTCGGGCCGACAATGCCATCGGCAACAAGGCCGGCATTGCCCTGAAACGCACGCACCGCCGACAGCAGCTGGTCGTCAAAAATGTTGGCGCTTTCATCGTCCGGCACGGGCAAGTCGAGACGGGCGCGCAGCAATCCGACACGTGCGTCTTCATCGCCAACGCGGAGCGTCGGGCCGGCGGGGACGATAATCCGCGCCTCTGTCGTTTCGGACCGAATGCGCGCCAATTCGGCGCGTAGCGCCAGATAGCCGGCTTGCTGCGGATTGAAGTCGCCGAGCGTGGTGGCCGGATCGCTGGAGGCGGCGATGGAGTTGAGCGCCGCCACGGTGTCGGGATAGTGCGGGGTAATGTCGATATCTTCACGCCCGGCCGGGCCTATCGTGCGCGGGTCAAGCCGGCCAGCATAGGCCTCGCGGGCATAGGCCGCGACGGCAACGCTCAGCTGGATATCGGCGGCGGCGATCTCTGCCACTGATGCCGAACCGAGATCAGTGCTCGGCGTCTTGTAGGCTGCCGGGTCGAGGCCGTCCGTATCGGCCGCGGCGATGCGCTGGATCACGGCGATGGCGCCGCTGGTCAGGGCGCTGTCGACGGTCCAGACCGGCTCGTAGCCACGGGCTTCGTAGAACGCGATGACGCCTTCGGCGTCGGTCTGGGTGAGGGGATTGCGACCGGAGAGGTCCGCAAGCTGGTCGCGAATGGCCAGCGCAACGGGTCCCAGTTCGGCCTGCAGCGTGAGCGAAGCTGCGCCGCCGCGAAGCCCAAACTCCGGGCCGTCGGCAAAATAGGCGCTCGCCGCGGGAGCATTCACCGCGACGATCAAGCCGCCGCCCAGCACTGCCATCAACGCCCTACGCATCATGACGCAAAATTCCTTTCGATGCGCACGGCTCTATCATGCGCAACCTGAACAGAAGCCAACTGGCTTTTCCGAGAGATTCCGATCACTTCCTTGTCATTCCGCCGCAACATCCGTGCCCGTCGGGTCGAGCTCGCGAAGCTTCCGATAAAGGGTCGATCTTCCAATCCCGAGGCGCCGCGCCACCAAGGACATGCGGCCGCCATAATGGTCCAGCGCGAGCTTGATCAGGTCGGTTTCGATGTCGCTCAGCGCTCTGACTTCGCCATCGCGGAAGATCGGAAGCCTCGGCTCACCTTCCTCGATGGGCGCGAATTGTAGCGCGTGTTCTGCCGTTGAAGCTGTAGCAGCCATGCCACGGTCGCCGAGATGGGCGGCAATCTGCGGAAATTCGGCCGGCGATAGGCTATCGCCGTCGGCGAGGACTACGGCGCGAAACACGGCATTCTCGAGCTGGCGAATGTTCCCAGGCCATTGAAAGGCCACGAGCAATTCCATCGCAGCCGGATCGACGCTGCGAAGGCTGGTTTTGCCTTCCTCGGCTGCGAAGCGCGCGGTGAAATGGCGCACCAGCTCCGGAATGTCCTCCCGTCTTTCGCGAAGGGGCGGCACGCGGATCGGAAACACGTTGAGGCGATAGTAGAGATCGTCGCGGAAATCGCCGGATTCCACGAGTTTCGCCAGGCTCTGATTGGTCGCAGAAATCAGGCGGAAATCGACTTTGACCGGACGGCGCGACCCGACGGGGTCAATCTCCCCGTCCTGCAGCGCGCGCAAGAGCTTGACCTGAATCTCGGGCGGCAATTCGCCGACCTCGTCGAGAAAGAGGGTGCCGCCATGCGCTTCCTGGAATTTGCCGGCGTGGCGTTCGTTGGCGCCGGTAAAGGCGCCCTTCTCGTGGCCGAAGAGGATGCTCTCGACCAGCTTTTCCGGGATGGCGCCGCAATTGACCGTGATGAAGGGCTTGGCCTTGCGGTCGCTGGTGCCCTGGATGGCGCGGGCGATGAGCTCTTTGCCGACGCCGGATTCGCCTTCGATGAGGATTGGAATTTGTGACTGCGCGGCCCTCTTGCCGAGGTCGAGGACGCGGTGCATCGCCGGGCTGCGGGTGATGATGTCGCGGAAGGTGAGCGTGCCGGCGACCCGCTTCTTCATGCGCGTGATCTCGCCTTCCAGCGCGCCAAGCTTGAGGGCGTTGCCGATCGAAATTTGCAGGCGTTCCGGCGACAATGGCTTGACGATGAAGTCGACAGCGCCCGCACGCATGGCGCCGACGACCGTATCAATGCCGCCATGCGCCGTTTGCACGATGATCGGGAGACTGCGGCCGGCCTCGCGCAGGCGCTCCAGGACGCCCATGCCATCGAGATCGGGCATCACCAGATCGAGGATCAGCAGGCTGAAGCGGTCCCCGTCCGGCCCGGTGAGAAGGCGCACGGCCTCCTCGCCGCCGTCGGCGACGGTCGGCGTGTAGCCAAAGCGGATGACCGCCGATTCCAGCAGGCGGCGTTGCACCGGGTCGTCATCGACGATCAGGATTGCAGTGGGCATGGGCTTCTGCCGCGTGAATGGCCGGGCTCCCGCGTCGAGGAACCCCTTTGTTCGTGCCGATGATCCGGGCGCGAGGGTTAACACCCGCTTTCCACCACCGGCGAAAGCGTCCCAAGATGGAGCAAGAGGTTGTGAGCGGGACGGAAGACACGGCGCTGTTGCCGAGATGCACCAGCGCCACGGGGCGCTGACACATTTTGCCGCGACGATGCGTTGAATCGGCCGGTCGAGCCTATATTCTATTCAGACCCATCAGCCTGGAACCCCAGCCACATGACCCGTCCTAACTTTGCTGCCGAATCCGCCGCTATGGCTGCGTCCAAGAGCAACGATCTTGGCGCGCTGCCGGAATGGAATCTCGACGATCTCTATCCCGGCATGGAATCGCCCGAGTACAAATCGGCCCTCGCCAGGGCGGAGGCGGACGCGGCGGCGTTCGAGGCGCGTTATCGCGGCAAGCTGGCTGAGTTCACCCGGCTCGACGACGGCGGCGACAAGCTGGCCGTCGCGGTGAAGGACTATGAGGGCCTCGACGACCTGCTCGGGCGGATCATGTCGTATGCCGGCCTGATCCATGCGGCCGACACCAGCGATCCGAAACGGGCGAAGTTCTTCGGCGACGCGCAGGACAAGCTGACAACGGCGTCGACCAAGCTACTCTTCTTCACGCTCGAGCTGAACAAGATCGAGGATGACGCCCTCGAAGCGGCGATGAATGCCTCGCCGGCGCTCGCTCACTATCGGCCGTGGCTGGAAGACATCCGCCGCGAGAAGCCTTACCAGCTCGACGACAAGTTGGAGCAGCTCTTTTTCGAGAAGAGCGTCACCGGCAGCGGGTCGCTGACGCGCCTCTTCGACGAGACGCAGGCGACGCTTCGCTACAACGTCCTTGGCGAGGAACTGCCGATCGAGGCGACGCTGTCGCTGCTGCAGGATGCCAACGGCGAGAAACGGAAGGCCGCCGCCGAGGCGATGGCCGCGACCTTCTCGGAAAATCTGCGCCTGTTCACGCTCATCACCAACGCCCTCGCCAAGGATAAGGAGATCTCCGACCGCTGGCGCGGCTTCAAGGACGTTGCCGATTCCCGCCATCTGGCCAATCGCGTCGAGGCCGAGGTGGTGGCCGCGCTCGTCGAAGCCGTCCGCGAGGCTTATCCCCGGCTGTCGCACCGCTACTACAAGCTGAAGGCGGGCTGGTTCGGCATGGATGCCCTGAACCATTGGGATCGCAATGCGCCGCTGCCCAAGGCGCCGATGCGGACGATCGGCTGGGACGAGGCGCGGCAAACGGTTCTTTCGGCCTATGGCGATTTCTCACCGAAGATGGCCGAGATTGCCGGCGATTTCTTTGCCAAGCGCTGGATTGACGCGCCCGTGCGCGCGGGAAAATCACCGGGCGCTTTCGCGCATCCGACGGTGCCGAGCGCCCACCCCTATGTGCTGCTCAACTATCAGGGCAAACCGCGCGACGTGATGACGCTGGCGCATGAGCTCGGCCATGGCGTGCATCAGGTCCTGGCGGCGCCGCAGGGGGCGCTGATGGCGCCGACGCCGCTGACGCTCGCCGAGACGGCGAGCGTGTTTGGCGAGATGCTGACCTTCCAGGCGCTGAAGGCCTCGACCACGGAGCCGGCTGCGCGGCGCTCGCTGCTCGCCGCCAAGGTCGAGGACATGATCAACACGGTGGTGCGCCAGATCGCGTTCTACACTTTCGAACGGCGCGTTCACGAAGAGCGCCGCCAGGGCGAACTCACCGCCGCACAGCTGGGCGATATCTGGCTGGAAATCCAGCGGGAGAGTCTGGGCGATTCAGTACGGCTCGGCGAAGGCTACGAGACCTTCTGGAGCTATATTCCGCACTTCATCCATGCGCCGTTCTATGTCTATGCCTACGCATTCGGCGATTGCCTGGTGAATTCGCTCTTTGCCGTCTATCAGTCGGCGGAGAAGGGTTTTCAGGACAAGTATCTCGACCTTCTGCGCGCCGGCGGTACGAAGCACCATAAGGAGCTTCTGGCGCCGTTCGGCCTCGACGCCAGCGATCCGGCTTTCTGGCTGAAAGGGCTGTCGGTGATCGCCGAGATGATCGACGAGCTTGAAGCCATGGAAGACGGCGGTCAGTAGTCGAACGCATTGCTCATCGCCTTCGGTTTGGCTATGAGCGTTTTCATCTCGGTAAACGTGACCTTGTGAGGGACAGGAAATGGCGAGCGGCCCAACGGAAATCTCGACGGCAAGCGCGGCGGATATCGCGGCGGACATGGAGCATCATCGCGCGACCTATCGCGGTATGTTCAACTTCGCAAAGTATGTCATCGCCTTCATCATTGTCGTGCTGGCGATCATGTTCTTCGCCCTCAACTGAGCCATCCGGTTAGGATCGGTCTTGGCGTTGGGCCTTCGATGGCCCGGCGCGAACTATCAGGGATTGCTGCATGAAGATCGCCGTGCCGACGCAAGCGGCCGGGGTGGAGCGACGCGTCGCGGCGACACCTGAAACCGTCAAGCGTTTCATCGCGTTGGGCGCCGAGGTTGCGGTGCAATCCGGCGCGGGCGATGCATCGCGCTTTCCCGATGCGCAATATGCGGAAGCCGGCGCGCTTATGGCGAAGACGGCCGCTGAGGCCGTCAAAGGCGCCGATATCGTCCTGACGGTAGGCCGGCCGACACCCGATCTTGTTACGGGCGCAGCCAAGGGCGCGCTGCTCGTCGGCATATTCGACCCCTATGGTCACAAGGCCGAGATCGAAAAGCTCGCCGAGACCGGTGTCAGCGCTTTCGCCATGGAACTCATGCCGCGCATCACGCGCGCGCAAAGCATGGATGTGCTTTCCAGTCAGGCGAACCTCTCCGGCTATCAGGCGGTCATCGACGCTGCCGCGATTTTTGATCGCGCCCTGCCGATGATGATGACCGCAGCCGGCACGGTCCCGGCGGCACGCGCGTTTGTCATGGGCGCTGGCGTCGCCGGCCTGCAGGCGATCGCCACCGCGAAGCGCCTGGGCGCGGCCGTCTCCGCGACCGACGTCCGGCCGGCAGCGAAGGAGCAGGTTGAAAGCCTCGGTGGCAAGTTCATCGCGGTCGTAGATGAAGAGTTCAAGGCCGCGGAAACCGCCGGCGGCTACGCCAAGGAAATGAGCAAGGAATATCAGGCCAAGCAGGCCGAACTGGTCGCCAGCCACATCGCCAAGCAGGACATCGTCATCACGACCGCGCTCGTTCCCGGCCGGCCGGCGCCGCGCCTGGTCAGCAAGGCGATGCTGGAATCGATGCGCCCCGGTTCGGTCGTCGTCGACCTTGCCGTGGAACGCGGGGGCAACGTCGAAGGTTCAGTCGCCGGCGAAGTGACGACCGTCGGCAATGCCAGCGTGGTCGGTTATCTCAACGTGCCGAGCCGGATTGCCGCCACCGCCTCGGCCCTCTATGCCCGCAATCTCTATGCCTTCGTCGAAACGTTGATCGACAAGGATAAGAAGGCCGTTGCCGTCAATCTCGACGACGACTTGGTCAAAGCCACTTTGCTGACGCGCGACGGCAAGCTGGTGCACAAGATGTTCGCTGACGCCTAGCTCTCGCGGAAACGGATTGGGACATGGAAGCAGCCGCCACCATCGTTGATCGGGCAGAGGCCGTCGCCAATGCGGCGGTGGACCCGTTCATCTTCCAGCTGTCGATTTTCGTGCTCGCCATCTTCGTCGGCTATTACGTCGTCTGGTCCGTGACGCCGGCGCTGCATACGCCGCTGATGAGCGTCACCAACGCCATTTCGAGCGTGATCGTCGTCGGTGCGCTTCTCGCCGTCGGGACCGAAGTCGCGCCGCTTCTGTCCGGTGAATCCGACACGTCGGGTGTCGCCCGCGTGTTCGGTTCCATTGCCCTGGTGATTGTCGCCGTGAACATTTTTGGCGGCTTCCTCGTCACCCAGCGCATGCTCAGCCTGTACAAGAAGAAACCCAAGGCTGGGCAAGGTTGATGTCGGCTGACCTGACCGCATTTCTCTATCTGATTTCGGGGGCCCTGTTCATCCTGGCCCTGCGCGGTCTGTCGCATCCGGAGACCGCGCGGCGCGGCAACTTCCTCGGCATGACCGGCATGGCGATTGCCATCGTCACGACGCTGGTCAATGCGTCGCCGAGCTTCGGCACGCTCATGCTGATCCTCGGCCTCCTCGCCGTCGGCGGCGTGATCGGCGCGGTGGTGGCGCGGCGGATCGCCATTACGGCGATGCCGCAGCTTATCGCCGCCTTCCACAGCCTGGTCGGCCTTGCAGCCGTTATGGTGGCGGCAGCGGCGCTCTACGCTCCGGTGGCATTTGGCATTGGCACTTCCGGGCACATCCATAGCGAAAGCCTGATCGAGATGTCGCTTGGCGTCGCGATCGGCGCCATCACCTTCACCGGCTCGATCATCGCCTTCCTGAAACTCGATGGGCGGATGTCCGGCAAACCGATCCTTCTGCCGGCGCGGCATTGGATCAATGGCGGACTCGCCATCGTCCTTGTCGGTCTCGTCGTCGCGTTCGTCTCGGCGCAGAGCCCGGTGTTGTTCTGGCTCATCGTCGCCGCGGCTCTGCTGATCGGGCTCTTGCTGATTGTTCCGATCGGCGGCGCGGACATGCCGGTCGTGGTGTCGATGCTCAATTCCTATTCCGGCTGGGCGGCGGCCGGCATCGGCTTCACCCTCGGCAATACGGCGCTGATCATCACGGGCGCGCTTGTCGGCTCCTCCGGCGCGATCCTCTCCTACATCATGTGCCGCGGTATGAACCGCTCTTTCATCTCCGTCATTCTTGGCGGATTTGGAGGCGAGACTGCAGCGGCGGGCGGGGCCGAGGAAAATCGCCCGGTCAAACTCGGCTCGGCCGAGGACGCCGCCTTCATGCTCAAGAACGCCAATCGCGTCGTGATCGTGCCGGGCTACGGCATGGCCGTCGCCCAGGCGCAGCACGCGCTGCGTGAGATGGCCGACGAGCTGAAGAACCAGGGCGTCGAGGTGAAATACGCCATTCATCCGGTCGCCGGCCGGATGCCTGGCCACATGAACGTCCTCCTCGCGGAAGCGAACGTTCCCTATGACGAGGTGTTCGAGCTCGAGGACATCAATTCCGAATTCGCGCAGACGGACATTGCGTTCGTCATCGGCGCCAACGACGTGACCAATCCGTCGGCCAAGGACGATCCGACCTCGCCGATCTTCGGCATGCCTGTGCTGGAAGTGTGGAAGGCGGGGACGGTGATGTTCATCAAGCGGTCGCTGTCATCCGGCTATGCCGGCATCGACAATCCGCTGTTCTATCGCGACAACACGATGATGCTTCTGGGCGACGCCAAGAAGATGGTCGAGGGCATCGTCCGGGCGCTGTAGCAGCGCGTGATCGCCTTAGTGGGCGAGCGTGACCTGCGCTGGCGGAGCGGCAGCTGCGGCAGCCGCGGTACGGGCGAGGCCGTCACGAGCCGGCTGATAATTCGGATCCAGCCCGAGCGCATTGCGGAAGGCGACATTGGCCGTGACGGGATCATTCTTGCCTTCAAGCGCGATGCCAATGTTCGTCCAGGCCTCCTTCGTGTTCTGCCCGAGGCTGATGGCCTGGTAGAAATCCTCGAAGGCCGCGTCGTAGTTGAAGCGCGCCAGGTAGGAGATGCCGCGAGCGTAATAGGCCTCCGAGGCGCGTCCCTCGAATGAGATGGCGCGCGTGAAGTCGGCGATCGCGAGATCATGCTGGCCTTGGCCCTGATAGATCAAGCCGCGGCTGTAGTAGGAGGGCGAGTCCGATGAATTGAGGCTGATGGCCTGATTGAAATCGGCCAGGGCGAGATCGGATCGGCCGAGCGCGACATAAACCGAGCCGCGGCCGGAGTAGGCCGCGCCATAGGTCGGGTTGACCTGCAGCGCCATGTTGTAGTCAGCGAGTGCCTCGTTGAGGTCGCCGGCATTGCGTTCCACGAGGCCGCGGTTCGCGTAGGCTTGATAGAAGGTTGGGCTCAACTGGATCGCATGCGCGAAGTCGGCAAGCGCGTCGCGTGTCCGCCCGGCCTGCGCATAGGCGATGCCGCGAATGTTGTAGGCGTTCGGATCTTGCGGATTGCGGTTGATGACGTCGGTCAGCGACTGAAGGTTGGCCTCAGAGCCCACGGCGGGATTGGCGCTCGACATGGGCGCCGTCGACTGGCACGCCGACAGCGCGGTCGTCGCGGCCAGCACGATGGCCAAAGCAGTGGACCTGGCAAAGCCATTGCCGCGCATGAATCTTGGTGCCGCTTTCAACCGATTCCCCCCAAAAGGCAGCGCCGGCTGGCCCACCCAACGATTAGACGTTGCAGAAAGAACTCGGCGAAAAGAGGGCCTATCGCGTGGTGCGACCGGCGACCAGACCTTCCCGCTGAGCGCGTTTACGCGCCAGCTTGCGGGCGCGACGGACAGCCTCGGCCTTTTCCCGCGCGCGCTTCTCCGATGGCTTTTCATAATAGTTGCGAAGCTTCATTTCGCGGAAGATGCCCTCGCGCTGCATCTTCTTTTTCAGGGCTTTCAGCGCCTGATCGACATTGTTGTCCCGGACCAATACCTGCACGGCGTCTATCTCGTCTTAACTCGGAATGGCCGACGCGGCGCGGTCCAATCGCCGCCGCTTGTGCGTCGTCCAGTTTTGCCGGTCTGTATCAGAGGCCCGGTGCGGCGTCAAAGCCCCTGCCAATGGCCTTTCGTCAATCGTGCCGAGGTGTGACCCGATTGACATGGCCCATCTTGCGGCCGGGCCTGACTTCGGCCTTGCCATAAAGGTGCAGCCGCGTTCCGCGCTCGCCGACGAGCACCGGCCATGCCTCGACATCGCCGCCGATGAGATTGGTCATCGTCACATCAGAATGGCGGGTCGGATCGGCCAGCGGCCAGCCGCAAACCGCGCGAATGTGCTGTTCGAATTGCGAGACCAGACAGGCGTCCGTGGTCCAGTGACCGGAGTTGTGAACCCGCGGCGCGATCTCGTTGATGAGGATCGTGTCGCCGCCGTCACCGGGTACGACGAACATTTCCACGGCGAGGACGCCGACATAGTTGAGCGCCGCCGCGATTTGCTCCGCAATGGCTGCCGCGTGCGCCGCGACTTGCGCCGACACCGCCGCCGGCACCGTCGAAGTTGCGAGGATACCGGCCGCGTGACGGTTCTGCGGAATGTCGAAGGCACGCGTCGTCCCGTCGACGCCGCGGGCCAGCAGGACGGAAATCTCCATGGCAAAGGCGACGCGCTGCTCCAGGATGGCGGGGGCGGCGCCGACCGCCTTCCACGCTGCGGGCGCATCCGCCGGCCGGTCGATCGCGGCCTGGCCTTTGCCGTCATAGCCGAGGCGTCGCGTCTTCAGAATTGCGGGGAGGGGGATCTTGGCGAGCGCAGCTTCAAGATCGCCCAAGGTGTCGACCGCGGCATAGGGGGCGACTGCCAGTCCGAGTCCGGTCGCCATGGCTTTTTCGGCTAGCCGGTCCTGCGCGACGGCGATCGCTTCGACGCCCGGCCTCACCGGGACCCGGTCAGCGAGCCAGGAGACCGTCTCGACCGGAATGTTCTCGAACTCGTAGGTGACGACATCCACCGCATCGGCGAAAGCGCCGAGGGCGGACTCGTCGGTCCATTCGGCCAGCGTTGATGAATGCGCGACGTCGGTCGCCGGATTGTCGCCCTTCGGCGCGAAGATGTGGACGTGGAAGCCAAGCTCGGCGGCTGCCATGGCCAGCATGCGGCCAAGCTGTCCGCCGCCCAAAATGCCGATTGTCGAGCCGGGCGGAAGCCGCTCAGGAATCACGGGTCGGGTGCTCGGCAACCGCTGCGGTCTGAGCGGCGCGCCAGTCCGCGAGGCGTTCGGCCAAGGCCGGGTCTTCGAGGGCCAGGATGGACGCGGCGAGCAGGGCCGCGTTGACCGCGCCAGGGCGACCGATCGCCAGCGTGCCGACGGGTACGCCAGCCGGCATCTGGACGATGGAGAAGAGGCTGTCGAGGCCCGACAGCACTTCTGAATTGATCGGAACGCCAAGAACCGGAAGCGAGGTCATCGACGCCACCATGCCCGGCAGATGGGCGGCGCCGCCGGCGCCGGCAATAATGATCTTCCGGCCCGAGTCTTTCGCGCCTTTGGCAAAGGCGACGAGGCGATCCGGCGTCCGGTGCGCCGAGACGATCAGCGTGTCGTGGTCGACCTGCAGGGCGGCCAGGGTGTCAGCTGCATGGACGAGGGTCGACCAGTCGGACTGGCTCCCCATAATGATGGCTACCGGTGCAACGGTCATTGGCCGGGGTCCTCGCGGAAAGGCGCGGGCTTATAGTAGTCGCCGCGTCCGGGCAAGTCGCCGGGGTTATCTTGCCGGTTGAAGCCGGGTGCTATGTCAAACCGCGGTTTGGATGACCGCGAGGCTCGAGTGGCGCATGAACGACTGGTCGGCAGAAACCTATCTGCGTTTTGCTGCCGAGCGGACGCGCCCGGCGGCGGATCTGCTTGGCCGGCTGCCCCTCGGGACGGCTGAACACATCGTCGATATCGGCTGTGGTCCGGGCAATTCGACCGAGTTGTTGGCCGCCCGTTGGCCGGCGGCACGTATCGAGGGGTTCGATTCGTCGCCGGCGATGCTCGCGGCGGCACGGGAGCGATTGCCGGCGGCTTATTTCTTCGCCGCCGATGTCGCGGCGTGGCGACCGAACGGAAGCGAAAGCCTGCTGTTCGCCAATGCCGTCTTCCAATGGGTGCCGGATCATCTCAGCGTGCTGGAGCGGCTGCTGGTGACGCTGCGCCCGGGGGCGGCGCTCGCCGTGCAGATGCCGGACAATCTTGCTCAGCCGAGCCACCGGCTGATGCGCGATGTGGCGTTGGCCGGGGAGTGGCGTGACAAGTTCGCCGATGTTGACAGCGCACGCGAAATCCTGCCGCCGGCCGACGCCTATTACGACCGGTTGCGGCCCTATTCATCGCAGATGGACGTTTGGCGGACGACCTACTTCCATGAATTGGCGGGCGTGGCGGCGCTGGTGACATGGCTGAAGGGGACGGGATTGCGGCCCTATCTGGCGCCGCTCAACGAGAATGAGCACGCGGCATTCCTCGAGCAGTTCGCCGAGCGCCTCTCCGAGGCCTATCCCTTGCGCCCGAACGGGAGTCTGTTGCTTCCATTTCCGCGTTTGTTTGTTGTCGCCCTGCGCCGGTAGCCTTCAGGCGATGATGTCCGGCAACAGGCGATCTTCGATTTGCGCGATGCGGTCCTTGAGGGCCAGCTTCCGCTTCTTCAGCAATTGAAGCTGGATCGGGTCAGTGCGGCCGGCCGACGACAAATCGTCGATGGTCGCGGCCAATTCGCGATGCCTTCGCCGCAACTCGTCCAGTTCCTGACGGATATGCGCTTCGTCGTATTCGTCCACGACTTGTTCCCCGCGAGCGACTGCGCGGCCCATAGCGAGCTTGGAGCGCACAAATATACCACAACAGGATGACTGGCACTTCGGCCCGCAGATCAAGACAGATTACATGATATATATCAATGCCTTGCCCGCTCAGCCTCTGCCTCCGGCGAATCACAGCCCCGGCCCGCCGCGGCTTGAATATGGGCCAAGCCGATGCCACACTTAAAGAGTTACAGGCCAACATGGAGGCATCTCCCAATGTCGACAGAATCGCATCTTAGCGAGCTTGAGCGTCGCCACGCGGATCTCGAACGGAAGATTGATGAGGCGTTGAATCATCCGAGCGCCGACCCGCTCGAACTGACCAGTCTCAAGCGTCGCAAGCTGCGTTTGAAGGATGAGATCGCCAAGCTGCGAGGCGAGGCGACCGTACACTGACGACAGGGAAAGGCGTCTGAAGTTCCTCGAGCGCCGCGGCAGTGCCGCGGCGCTTTTGATTCCTAGCGGTCGCGATCGCCATCCGCGTCGTCAGCGCTCTTGAGAGACTTCAATTTGGCGAAGATTGCGTCGGCGTCGAGGTCGCCTTCGCCGCGGCGCTGGCGGTTCTCGTCCGGTTCGCCGCGTCCGCGCGCTGCCGCAGCCAGAGCCTCGGCCGTGGTCGTCTCGTCCGCAGGCAGAAGGGTCGAGCTCGGCTCCGGGGTCGGCATGGCGCCGGCGCTGCGCGCCGCACGTTCGACCTCCATGTCGAGGTCGATCTGCGAGCACAGGCCGAGCGTCACCGGATCCAATGGCTGCAGGCTGTTGGCATTCCAATGCGTCCGGTCGCGGATGGCATTGATGGTCGGCTTGGTGGTGCCAACGAGGCGCGAGATCTGCGCGTCCTTCAGCTCCGGGTGATAGCGCAGCAGCCACAGCACCGCATTCGGACGATCCTGCCGGCGCGACACCGGCGTGTAGCGCGGACCCTTCCGCTTGGCGGTTGGCACGGTCACCTTGCGATCGGAAATCTTCAGCTTGTGGCTGTGATCCGCCTCGCCCTTGGAGATTTCCTCGCGGCTCAATTGCCCGGTCGATACCGGGTCCAAGCCCTTGATCGTGGTGGCGGAATCGCCATCGGCGATAGCCTTCACCTCAAGCGGATGCAGAGAGCAAAAGTCGGCGATCTGCTGGAAGCTGAGTGCAGTGTTGTCGACCAGCCAAACGGCGGTCGCCTTGGGCATCAAAAGGGTGGTGGACATAATCTTCCTCCTCGCTCCGCCGGTCCCGGGGAGCCCCAGCCATCGTGAAGTTGCATGGGGATGGCGCGTATATAGGCGCGGCGGGGGCCGGAGGCAAACGCCTAGGCAGTGGCCACCGTCAGAACGATCTTGCCGATATGCTCCGGATCTTCGATGCGGCGGTGGGCATCGGCCGCCTCGCGCAACGGGAAGGTGGTGTCGATGACCGGCTTCACGGCGCCTGAGGCAAGAAGCGGCCAGACCTTCTCTTTCAGCGCGGCGGCGATGGCGCCCTTGAACGCCGCCGACCTCGGCCTGAGCGTCGAGCCGGTATGGGTCAGCCGCTTGCGCATCAGCGGCCATAAGTCGGCCTCGCCGCGGAGGCCGCCGAGTGTCGCGATCTGGACGATGCGGCCGTCATCGGCGGCGGCGTGGTAGTTGCGGGAGACATAGTCGCCCCCGACCATGTCGAGGATGACATCGGCGCCGCCCGCGAATTCCTTCACCGCCGCGACGAAATCCTGCGTCCTGTAATTCACGGCGAGGTCCGCTCCGAGGTTCTGGCAGGCCGCACATTTGGCGTCGCTGCCCGCCGTGATGATGACGGTAGCGCCGAAGGCTTTGCCCAGCTGGATGGCCGTGGTGCCGATGCCGGATGAGCCACCATGGACGAGCAGCGTCTCGCCGGCCTTGAGCCCGCCTCGGTCGAAGACGTTTGACCAGACGGTGAAGAAGGTCTCCGGCACTGAGGCCGCTTCGGCCATTGTCAGGCCATGCGGGATCGGCAGGGCGGTGCGCTGATCGACGACGCAATATTCGGCGTAGCCACCGCCCGGAACGAGCGCAGTCACTTTCTCGCCGATCGAGAAAGCCGAGACGGAACGACCGAGGCCGACGATCTCCCCAGCAACCTCGAGACCGGGAATATCGGTAACGCCGGGCGGCGGCGGATAGGCACCGGCGCGCTGCGCGGCGTCGGGACGATTGACCCCGGCCGCCTCGATCTTGACGAGGACTTCATCGGCGCCCGCGCTGGGTACCGGGCGTTCCACCGGGATCAGAACTTCAGGGCCGCCGGGTTCCCGTATGGCGATGGCAGTCATGGATTCGGGCAGGGGCATTCGGAAACTGGCCTGACATGAGCGGACGGTGGCGATAAACTCTGTGCGCGACGGAGGCCACAATGGCAATATTCGCTGAAGATGAGCGCCCCAAGCCGGTGCCTCACACGGTCGGGGAGGACCTGGCGGCGCTGTCCGAAGATGAACTGGCGGCGCGGATCGTTCTGCTGCGCGGCGAGATCGAACGGATCGAAGCGGTTCTTGCGGAAAAGCGCATCAGCCGCGATGCGGCGGCGGCGTTCTTCAAACGCTGACCTCTGGACCGAGAGAATTTCTTTACGGGTGTTAACTAGGCGTTAAGCTTTACGTCGCTTAACTCTGAACCGTCCAGTCACCTGGATCGCGAGTGGCCTGTCCACTCTGTTTGACGCCTCCCTGTTAACTCTCAGAGCCGCGCTTTGCCGCGGCTCTTTTTTGTTGTGCCGTGCGTCGCTATTGTGACGGTCCGGTCGGCGCCCTGTGCGGTCGCGACGGTGACCAAGGCGGAGCGAAAATGGCCGATCATGCTGACGGAATTGCGATAACCGGAACGCCGACAGCGGCGTTCGGGCCGCGTTTCGCCGAATCGGAGACGTTTCGCTCGCTGTTCCGCGAGGGTATGGCGCTGGTCGAGGAGACCGCTGCCTATCTCGACGGTGACGGACGCAAGGATTCCAAGCGCCTGTCGCGGCTTGGCGGGCTCACCTACGCCACTGAATCCATGCGTCTCACCAGCCGCCTGATGCAGTTGGCGTCCTGGCTGTTGCTGCAGCGGGCCGTGAATGAGGGCGAGATGCCGGCCGAGCAGGCGCGGCAGGAACGCTCCAAGGTGCGCCTGCGCGGCTTCGACAGCGGCATGTCAGGACCGGGATGGGAAGACCTGCCCGAGCGGCTGCAGCAACTCATCAGCCGGTCAATGCGGCTGCAGGAGCGGATCAGGCTGATCGACGAAGCAATCTATCAGGCGGAGCCGAGACCGACCGGGAACGCAGTGATTGAACAGATCGGGCGGTTGGCGCGGGCGTTCGAGGGCCGCTAGGCCCAAGGGCTGGCGACAGCGCCAGCCTTACTTCTTGTCGCCCATCAAGCCCTTGAAGCGGTTGTTGAACCGCGACACGCGACCACCACGATCGATCAGATGCTGGCCGCCGCCGGTCCAGGCCGGATGCGTCTTGGAATCGATGTCGAGCGTCAGCCGGTCGCCGGCGCTACCCCAAGTCGAGCGCAACTCGTACTCGGTGCCGTCGGTCATCACCACCGTGATCGGGTGATATTCGGGGTGGATGTCTTTCTTCATGGCGGTCGGTCCGTTCGAAATGCGGCTGGCGTTGCGTGAGGCGCGGATATAGCGGCGCCGGGCCGCGAGGACAAGCGCCGCGTTCCGTGCCGGCCGTCAGCGCTCGGTGAGCTTCAGCTCGATGCGGCGGTTTTGCGAATAGGCTTCCGGCGTATCGCCTTCGACAAGCGGGTCGAATTCGCCGTAGCCGGCCGCGACCAGATGCTGCGGCGAGACGCCTTCGTCGATCAACAATTGCACCACCGACAGGGCGCGCGCGAAGGAGAGTTCCCAGTTGTTGGCGAATTCTCCGCCCGGCCGGATCGGCTGTGCGTCGGTGTGGCCGTTGACCTGGAGCACCCAGTCGATGTCGTCCGGGATTTCCGTTTCCAGCTGACGAACTGCCGAAGCGAGCGCGACGAGTTGGGCTCTGCCGGCGTCGTTGATCGTCGCCTCGCCAACCGGGAACAAGACCTCCGACTGGAAGACGAAGCGGTCGCCGACGATGCGGATATCGTTGCGGTCGCCGAGAATCTCGCGGAGGCGTCCGAAGAAGTCGGAGCGATAGGTCGACAGTTCCTCGACACGCTGGGCCAGCGCCAGGTTCAGCCGGGTGCCGAGATCATCGATCGTCACTTGATTGGCGGTGTTCTGCTGATCGGCGATATCAAGCGCGTTCTGGATGGCGGCGAGCTGGTTGCGCAGAGCCTGAATCTGGGCGTTGAGGATTTCCACCTGTGACAGCGCCTGCTGGGTCAGCTGTGTCTGATCATTGAGCTGTCCTTGTAGCGTCACCGCGGTGGTGCCGGCCTCCGTGGCGGCGACAGTCTGGGTGGCCAGTTGGCCGGCGAGTTGATCGCGCTCGCCGGTGGCCGTGTCGAGGTTTCCCTGCAGCGTCGCGATCGTATTGGTGAGATCGAAATTGTCGGTCCGTTCCATCGCGAGCTGTTGACCCAACTCGTCGATCTGGGCGCGGAGCTGGTTCAGCAACGTGTCGCGTCCGCTGATTTCGCGTGACAGGAAGAACTGCACTAGCGCGAAGATCGACAGCAAGAAGACGAACACCATGAGCAGCGTCGACAGGACGTCGACGAAGCTCGGCCAGTAGTCGATCCGGCCATGGCTGCGGCGCGAGCGGGCGTAGGCCATCGGCTACTCCGCTGCCGGCGTTTTTAGTGCCTCGGCAATGACTTCAAGCAGATCGTGAATCTCGCGCTGCTGCTCCGCCTGGGTCTCCACCCAGCTGCGAACGACCTGCTGCTCGCTGCGCATATGCTGGACGAGGCCCTGGATGCCTTCGGCGAGGTTGGCCATCGCGGTGGTGGCGCGCTGCGTGGTCGCGTTGCTGGCGACGCCGCCGGCTTCCTGGACGACGCGCGATAGGCGCTCGACCACGACACGGAGATCCTCGGCGGTCGTCACGCCGATCGCGTCCATGGCCGTGGGATCGAGGTCAGCGACGGTCGACAGCCAATCTTCGAGGTCGTTGTAGAAGACGCTCTGCGCCTGACCGGCCTGCAGATCGAGGAAGCCGAGGACCAGGGACCCGGCGAGGCCGAACAGCGAGGATGAGAATGCCGTGCCCATACCGCCAAGCGGCGCGGCGAGACCGTCCTTGAGGCTGTCGAAAATGAGTGTGGTGTCGCCGGATGTGACGTCGAGACCCTGGATGGTGTCGCCGACGGCGGTGACCGTTTGCAGCAATCCCCAGAAGGTGCCGAGGAGGCCGAGAAAGACGAGCAGGCCGGTCAGATAGCGGGAAATGTCGCGGTTCTCGTCCAGCCGCATCTGAATCGAATCGAGGATCGACCGCATCGTCTGGGTCGAAATCGCCATTCGGCCGAGCCGGGCGCCAAGCAGCGAGGCCATCGGCGCCAGGAGGACTGGCGGCCGGGTGACTTCGATGCCCGGCTCGGCGACACGGAAAGTGTTGACCCAGCGAATCTCAGGGAAAAGTCGGACGACATGGCGGAAGGCGAGCATGATGCCGATCAGCAGAACGGCGACGATCAGGCCGTTCAGCCCGGGATTCGAGTTGAAGGCGCTGAGGACTTGCTCGAACAGGATGACGGCGATGAAGACGACGATCATCAGAAAGATGATCATCCGCCATAGATAGACCAGTGAACTCGCCAGCTTGTAGGGGTCGTAATCCCGTCTGCCCGGCCGCCGGAAAACCACGCGCTTGTCCTCGAATCGCTTCGCTAAGGTGTAGCGTGAAATGTGGCCGAATCGAAACCGCGTTTGGACGGTTTCGTTTTGGTCATCCCCCGGAGCGCGCTTCGGCCAGGGTCTTCAACAACAACCGGTGCATCACCGGATTGCCGGCGACAATACCGCCGCTCGCCAAAATATTGCGGCCACCATTGAGATCGCTGATAAGTCCGCCGGCTTCCTCGATCAGCAGCATGCCCGCCGCCATGTCCCAAGGCTGCAGACCACGCTCCCAGAAGCCATCAAAACGACCAGCGGCGAGCCAGGCAAGGTCGATCGCCGCGGCGCCGCAGCGGCGGATGCCGGCGACACGGGTCATCATGTCCGGCAATTCGGCATTGAACTCGGCGTGGCCGGCCCGGCCGCGATGCGGGATGCCGGTGGCGATGACGGCGTCGGCGAGGCCGGCACGCTGCGCCACCCGGAGGCGGCGGTCATTGAGAAAGGCCCCGTGCCCCTTTTCCGCGACGAATAACTCGTTGGAAACCGGGTTGAAAACCACGCCGGCGACGATTTCGCCATCGCGCTCCAGCGCTATCGAAATAGCAAAGATCGGGATGCCGTGGAGGAAATTCGTGGTGCCGTCGAGCGGGTCGATGATCCAGCGATGCGACTTGTCCTTGCCGGCAACGATTCCGGTCTCCTCGGTGAGGAAAGGGTAGCCGGGGCGGGCCTTTTCGAGCTCGGCCATCAGGGTCAATTCGGCCTTGCGGTCGGCCGCCGTGACAAATTCGGCCGGGCCCTTCACCGAGACCTGCAGGTTTTCGACCTCGCCGAAATCGCGAGAGAGGGTGCGCCCGGCCTTCGTGGCGGCCTGGACCATGACATTGAGGATTGCGCTACGCGGCATTGGAATCGATCGGTTGGCACCGGCGGTGGCCGGTAGTCGGTGGGACGGCGGCGGGAACGGGAGTAGGGGCCTGTCGAGCACAAAGCCCGTGGGCTGGCAAGGCTTACATTTCGCGTGCCGCCTGCAGCGCGGCCTGTTGCTCCTCGGCGGTCAGGCCATCGAAGAAGTCCTTGAGCCAAGGGTCGTCCAGGCCGGCGGCCCGGGCAAGAAGGTAGTTCTTTGCGGCCTCGACCGTGTCCTGCGGGACGCCTGCTCCGTCGGCCAGCACCTGGCCGTAACGCACCTGTCCCACCGGATTGCCGGCGAGCGCGGCACGCCGAAACCACGTGGCAGCCGTTTCCTCGTCGATATTGGCGCCGATGCCGTTGAACAGTCTGATGCCGTATTCGACCTGCGCGGCGACAAGCCCCGATTGGGCCGCCCGCAGGAGCCAGCGATTGGCGATCTGATCGCTGCGGATGACGCCCTGGCCCTGCTCATAGAGGATAGCCAGTTGGTACTCGGCCTCGGGAATCCCCTGACCGGCAGCCTGGCTCAGATAGTTTGCCGCCTGGACGAAATCCTGCCCGCGAACACCGTCCTCCTCCAGATAGAGGAGGCCGATATTGTACTGAGCGTCGGGCAAGCCCTGCGCCGCTGCCATCTCGAAATAGTCGGCCGCCTTGGCGCGATCCTGCTCGACGCCGGCGCCGTCGATATAAGCGAGCCCTAGCGACAATTGGGCGTTGGCATCGCCGGCATCGGCGGCAAGCTGGAACCAGCGCGCCGCCTCCGTGAGGTCCTGCGGGACGCCGAATCCTTCAGTGTAGAGGATGCCCAGCAGCGTTTGAGCCGCCCTGTTGCCTTGCTCGGCCAGCGGCTGCGCCAGATTGAAAGCGTCGTGGTAGCGGTGAATCTGATAGGCCGCATAGGCCGGGTCCGGCTCTGGCGTCGGCAGAACCAGCGGGGGTTCGTCCCCGGGGGCGGCACCGGAGGTGTCGGCCGGGTCGGCGGCATCGCCCGGGCCATCGGCAACGGTCGCGGCTTCGGCCTGGGTTTCCGCCGTTGTCGTTGGCGCACTGTCACCCGACGTGAGCAGGTAGACGATTGTGGCTATGACCGCCAAGGCCACCAACGCCGCGGCAAGGATGATTGTGGTCCTACGGCTCATGCTGTGACACTCGCATCAAGAAGTGCGTTGGCTTCGGTGACAGCTGCGCCCGGCCCCGCGGGATGGTCCCAGACGGCGCTGGCGAGCGCAATGAACTCGATCCCCGCCGCCTGCGCCGCCGCGGCATCGGCAATCTGACGTCCACCCATCAGCATGGCCGGGATCTCGAACAGCGCCGCCCACCATGCCGCCAGGTCGAAAGTATCGGCATTAGCCACCGCTTCGCCCTCGCCGCCGAGACGGCCAAAGAAGACATAGTCCGGCAGGAGTTCGCCCAGCGTCATGGCGTCGTGCCGCGAACGAATGCCGCCGGCGCCGACGATCATGTTCTGCCCAAGTGTCCGCCGTGCCGCGGCGACGTCGGCGGGGCCTGTTTCAATGTGCACGCCATCAAGCTCCGGAAACGCCTCGGTGCCGACGGCGATTGAAGCGACAGCGTATTTCGCTGCGATGGCGGCGATTGCGGCCGCTTCGGCGCGGCCGGCCGGCACGAACAGGAGGGATGCGACGTCACCGGCGCCAAGCGCGGCCTCAAGCAATTCGGCGAAGGCGGGGGGGAGGGGCGTCGGGGCGACGAGACTCAACCGGGTACGGACCATGCGGTGCTTTTTCTTCCGCTGCTCGACCTGTCCTTTCGAACAGGTGTCGCGTTAACTTTGATTCGCCATAGTGACGACGGACTTAGGAAGTGGCGGACCAATGATTCGGCCGGTCGGCTCCGAGAAGGAGTGGGCCGGCCGCATCATTTGTGCTCACGCCGCATCCCGCTCCGATGCCGGCGACCATTCGCCGGCGGTGGCGAGACTGTTCATGCGGGCGCGGTGGGCGAAAGCATGCTGCGCGGCTGTCACGTTCTCGGCCTTGCCTTGCCAGGCCATCAACGCGGCGTGCTGCAGGGCGCGGCCATAGGAGAATGACAGGCGCCACGGCGCGCCACCCAGCTGATTGATCAGCGCCAGATGTTCGGTTGCCGCTTCGTCGGACTGGCCGCCGGAGAGAAACGCGATGCCTGGCACCGCCGCCGGGACGCATTCCTTCATGACCTTCAGGGTTTTCTCCGCCACTTCGCGGGGGCCCGCCGGTTTCGCCGCGTTCTTGCCGGCGATCACCATGTTCGGCTTCAGCACCATCTGCTCGAGCCGCACGTTGGCCTCATAGAGCGCCTGAAAGACCGTCTTAAGCGTCCACTCAGTGACTTGATAGCAGGTGTCGATGTCGTGCGCGGCGACCGGCCCGTCCATCAAGACTTCCGGCTCGACGATCGGGACGATACCGGCCTCCTGGCACAGGGCGGCGTAGCGGGCGAGGGCGGCGGCGTTGGCCATGATCGCGTTCCGCGTCGGCCGGCCGGGGCCGATGTCGATGACGCCACGCCATTTGGCGAAGCGGGCGCCGAGATCGCGATATTCCGCGAGCCGCTCGCGCAGGCCGTCGAGGCCTTCGGTGATCTTCTCGTCGGGCGACAGCGCCAGGGGTTTGGCGCCTTTGTCGACCTTGATTCCGGGAATGGCGCCAACCAATTCTATCAGTTGCGGAATCGGCGTTCCGTCGGCGGCCTTTTGCCGGATCGTCTCGTCATAGAGGATAACGCCGGAGATGTAGTCCCGCAGGGCGATGCCCGAACGAAACAACAGCTCGCGATAGTCGCGCCGCGATTCATCGGTTGAGGCGACGTTGATCTGGTCGAACCGCTTCTTGATCGTGCCGCCGCTTTCGTCCGCGGCGAGGATGCCTTGACGGGGCGCCACCATCTTGGCGGCGATGTCTTCCAGCGTATCGCTCATCGTTCGTTCTCCGCCCTGGCGCCAGTTCACCAATGCGGACGAACCGCAATCAACCCTGGCGCAGCGCCTCGACGCCAGGGAGAGCCTTGCCCTCTAGCCATTCCAGGAACGCACCACCGGCGGTGGAAACGTAGCTGAACTGATCGGCGACGCCGGCATGGTTCAGGGCGGCGACAGTATCGCCGCCGCCTGCGACGGAAAGAAGGCCTTTTTCGGTGGTGAGCTTAGCGGCGTATTGCGCCGCGGCGACGGTCGCAACATCGAAGGGCGTGAGTTCGAAGGCGCCGAGCGGGCCGTTCCAGACCAAAGTCGCAGCTTTGTCGAAGGTCACCTTGACGGCTTCGATCGACGCGGGACCGACATCGAGGATCATGGCGTCGGCTGGGACGGCGTCAATCGCCACGGTTTCGGTGGGTGGATCGGCCTTGAACTCACGGGCGACGACGGCGTCAACAGGCAGCACGATCTCGCATTTGGCACCGTCGGCAGCGGCCATGATGCGGCGCGCCGTGTCGGCGAGATCCGGTTCGGCGAGTGACTTGCCGACCGCCACGCCCTTGGCGAGAAGGAAGGTGTTGGCCATGCCGCCGCCGATGACGAGTGCGTCGACCCTATTGATGAGGTTTTCGAGGAGATCAATCTTGCTCGAAACCTTGGCGCCGCCGACGACGGCGACCACCGGTCGCTTGGGCTGGCCGAGCGCGGCCTGCAAGGCCTTCAGTTCCTTCTCCATCGAGCGGCCGGCATAAGAGGGTAGCCGATGCGCGAGCCCCTCGGTCGAGGCATGGGCGCGGTGCGCGGCGGAAAAGGCGTCATTGACATAGATGTCGCCGAGCGCTGCCAGCGCTTCGGTGAAGGCAGGGTCGTTGGCCTCTTCGCCTGCGTGGAAGCGCGTGTTCTCCAGCAGGAGAATGTTGCCCGGGCCCATTTCGGCGACGGCGGCGGCGGCGATGTCGCCGATGCAATCGTCGGCAAAATCCACCGGGCGATCCAGCGCGGTGGCGATCGCGGCGCGCACGGGTTCCAGCGACATTTCCAGATTACGCTTGCCTTTCGGACGACCGAAATGCGCCAGCAGAATCACCTTGCCGCCGGCATCGGCGATGTCGGTGATCGTCGGTGCGGCGGCGTAGATGCGGGTGAGATCGGTGACCTCACCGTCCTTCATGGGGACGTTGAGATCGACGCGGACAAGCACGCGCTTGTCCGCGAAATCGACGTGATCGAGCGTATGAAAGTCAGCCATGACGCCCGCTTAGAGCAGCTTGCCCATCGCGACGGCGGTGTCGACCATGCGGTTGGAGAAACCCCACTCATTGTCGTACCAGGCCATAACGCGAATGAGGCTGCCTTCGATGACCTTGGTCTGATCAAGGGCGAAATTGGCCGAGGACGGCGTGTGGTTGAAGTCGCTCGACACCAGCTTCTCGTCGACGATCGAGATGATGCCAATCATCTCCTGCGACGCGGCGCGCTTCATCGCGGCATTGATCTCGTCGACGGTGGTCGCCCGCTTGGCGTTGAACTTGAAGTCGATCGCCGAAACGTTCGGGGTCGGCACGCGGATCGAGACGCCGTCTAGCTTGCCGTTGAGTTCCGGCAGCACGAGGCCGACGGCCTTGGCGGCGCCGGTCGAGGTCGGGATCATCGACAAAGCGGCAGCACGGGCGCGGTAGAGATCCTTGTGCATCTGGTCGAGCGACGGCTGGTCGTTGGTGTAGGAGTGAACCGTCGTCATGAAGCCGTTCTCGATGCCGACCGTGTCGTTGAGAACCTTAGCCACCGGCGCCAGGCAGTTGGTCGTGCAGGAGGCGTTGGAGACGACTGTGTGGTCAGCGGTCAGCTTGTCATTGTTGACGCCGTAAACGACGGTCAGATCGGCGCCCGAAGCCGGGGCGGAAACCAGAACGCGCTTGGCACCCGCTTCGAGATGGGCAGCCGCCTTGTCACGATCGGTGAAGATGCCGGTGCATTCGAGGGCGATGTCGACCTTGAGCTCCTTCCAGGGGAGCTCGGCCGGATTGCGGATCGCGGTGACCCGGATAGGGCCCGTGCCGGCGTCGATGCTATCGCCGTCAACCGTCACCTTGTTGGGGAAGCGACCGTGGACGCTGTCATAGCGGAGCAAATGGGCATTGGTCTCGACCGGACCCAGATCGTTGAGTTCGACGACCTGAATGTCGGTGCGACCGCTTTCGATAATGGCGCGAAGGACGTTCCGTCCGATCCTGCCGAAGCCGTTGATTCCAACGCGAATTGTCATCCGTCCCTCCCAAAATCTAGCGGTCGGCGGTTCCTCCCCCCGACGAAAGGCGGACCATAGAAACGGTCTCAGACCTCAGGTCAATGCGGCAGGCCCACGCACCAAGACCGTCGTCCGGTGCCCGATCCTTCTCTTGCGATGCGCGGTGAGGTAGCCCGTCCCCGCCTCGCGCTCCAATTAGCAGGTCATCGGCACAAATCAAACAATTGCGCGCTTTGTCGCGATCAGGTTCAGGCGCGGTCGATCTTCCCTGGTGGATGTCGTACTCGTGCAGCATTGACCTCCAGTTCGCCCGCTGTCACATCTATCAACTGCAAGCCTTTGCCCGGCCTTATTTATGGCGCCTCTCCATAATGGTGGTGACGGGACCGGCAAGGGAATGAGGGATGTCCGGCGAATTATCTGTAGTGGCGGCGTTGCAGCAGCTGGAGCAGGCGCTCTCCGCGCTCGATGATGCTGTCGAGCGCCGGGAGGACGAGGAGCGGCGGCGCGTCGACCTCGAGGCTGAACTCCATCGGGTGGGGGCCGACCGGTCGCGGCTCGCGCAGGCGCTCGATTCCGCCGAGGCGAAAGCCGCGCGATTGGAAGAGGCCAACCGTGAAGTGTCGCGCCGCCTCGTCGCGGCGATGGAATTAATCCGGGGCGTCGTCGCCCGCAACAAGCCGTCGGGGTCGTAACGCGCCATGCCGAGTGTCAGCGTCATGATCAATGGCAAGAGTTATCGGATGGCTTGCGACGAGGGCCAGGAGCAGCATCTGCTCGGCCTCGGTGAACGTCTGAACGCGACGATCGACGATCTGCGCGGCGCGTTCGGCGAGATCGGCGACCAAAGGCTGATCGTCATGGCTGCCATCACTATGGCCGACGAGTTGTCGGAAGAGCGCCGCCGGGTCGCGCGTTTGGAGGAGGCGATGGACAAGCTGCGGCAGGCCGGCGCCGACGAACAGCTCACCAAGGCGATCGCCGGCGCCGCCGACAAGATCGGTGACATCGCCCGCCGCCTCAACGCCGAGCGCTAGGCGCTCCGGACCAGACTTCAGGTGAAGCGTGGACGCTGAGTTTTGGCTACGGCGATGGGAGCGGGGCGACATCGGCTTCCATGAAAGCGAAGCCAATCCGCTGCTGGTCGCCCATTTTGCCGAGTTGTCGATGCCCGCCGGGACGCGCGTCTTCCTGCCGCTCTGCGGAAAGACGCTGGCCATCGGATGGCTGCTGCGTAACGGCTATCGCGTCGTCGGCGCGGAACTGAGCGAGACGGCGATCGAGCAGTTGTTCGAAGAGCTCGGCGCTACGCCGCGTGTGACGGAAGCCGGTAACCTGAAGCACTACAGCGCGGCGGGTCTCGACATATTCGTCGGTGACATTTTCGCGGTCGACCGCACGACGCTCGGCCCGGTTGATGCGATCTTCGACCGCGCGGCGTTGACCGCCTTGCCGCCAGCGATGCGGGCCCGCTACGCCCCGCATCTGGTGGAGATCACCGACAGCGCGCCGCAACTTCTCATCACCTACGCCTATGATCAGACGCAGATGAACGGGCCGCCTTTTGCCACCAGCGAGGCAGACATCCGACAACTCTATGGCGCTCATTACAGCATTACGCTGCTGGCGGAGGGCGCTTTGGAGGGCAGGCTCAGAGCGGTAGCCGGAGCGGTGGAGCAGGTCTGGCTCCTGGAGCGGCGCTGATCGCCGATCGCCTCGCGTCCAATCGCGCTCTGGCGGAGGGCCTCGCCTCGGCCTATATCGGGCTCTGGCGAGATCTGCTGGGTGCGACAGGAACAAATATTCCCGGGGCCTTATCGATCCTGAAGGGAGCTGTCCCTGACCGAACCCCTGGGTTCGGACACACGGCGCCCACCTACGTTGTAGGTTCCCGGGATCGAGCTTCCATCGGCTTTGGTGGACTCGCCACCTTCTTCCCGTTCCGAACCAGCCAAGCGATCGAATGACTGACGCTGCCCAGGAAAAGGCCCGGCTCCGCCGTGAGGCGTTGGCGCGCCGCGACGCGCTTGCCGATGCCGAACGGGAACTGCGGTCTGCCGAGATCGCGGCGCGATTGCTGGCGCTGCTGAAGAAATGGTCGCCGCGATTGGTGGCCGCCTATGCGCCGATCGGCAGTGAGGTCGATCTGTTTCCGTTGATGGCGGACAAGAACCTAGGCAACCGGGCTACGGCGCTTCCGGTGCAGTCCGGGGATGGCCTGATGTTCCTTTCCTGGCGCTTCGGCGACCCGCTTGTCACCGGACGGTTCGGCGTGCGCGAGCCCGCGGCAGACGCGTCGGTCATCATTCCAGATGTCCTCATCCTGCCGCTGGTCGCCTTCGATCGTCATGGCAATCGGCTCGGCTATGGCAAGGGCCACTATGACCGGGCCATCGCCGCATTGGCCGATGCGGGCAACGCGCCGCGGCTTGTCGGCGCCGCCTTTGCCGTGCAGGAAGTGGAGGCTATCCCCATCGAGCCGCATGATGCCCTGCTCAATATGGTGGTGACCGAAGGCGAAACGATCGCCTTCGCCGCCGACTGAAACCTCGGAGAGTCCTATTGCGTTTGTTGTTTCTCGGAGACGTCGTCGGGCGGAGCGGCCGCAATGCTGTGACCGAAACGCTGCCCGGCCTGATTGATCGCTTTCGCCTCGACTTCGTGATCGTCAATGGCGAGAACGCCGCCGGCGGCTTCGGCATTACCGAAGAGATCTGCCAGGCCCTTCTCGACGCCGGCGCCGACGTCGTCACCACCGGCAACCACGCCTTCGACCAGAAAGAAGCCCTCGTTTTCGCCGATAGGCAGGATCGCTTCCTGCGGCCGATCAACTATCCGCCGGGGACGCCCGGCCGCGGTTCGGGCGTCTATGCGGCGCGCAATGGCGGCCAGGTGGTGGTCATCAATGCGATGGGCCGCCTTTTCATGGATGCCCTCGACGATCCCTTCGCGGCGATCGAGCGCGAGCTTGCCTCATCGCCGCTGGGCGACAGCGCCGATGCTCTCGTCATCGACTTCCACGCCGAGGCGACCAGCGAGAAGCAGGCGGCCGGGCTTTTCGTCGATGGCCGCGCCAGCCTCCTCGTCGGCACGCACACGCATGTGCCCACCGCCGACCACAAGATTCTGCCGGGTGGGACGGCCTATATGTCCGACGCCGGAATGTGCGGTGACTATGATTCCGTGCTCGGGATGGAGCGTGAGGAACCGCTGCACCGGTTCCTGCACAAATATTCGACGACGAGGCTGTCCGCTGCGAACGGTCCGGGGACGCTGAGCGGGGTTGCCGTCGAGATCGCCGACGATACGGGGCTGGCGACGGCTGTCGCGCCGCTCAGGCTCGGTCCCGGTCTCCAGGAGACGACCCCGGAGTTCTGGCTGGACTAGGCCGCGCCGTCGTCCGATCCGGGCGGCTTGCTTCGCTTCGATGCGATCGCAACCGCCGCGCCGATCGCGGCGCCGACTCCAACGCCCATTGACAGGTTGTCGATCGCGACACCGATGGCCGCTCCAACACCGATACCGAGCGCGATTGCGGCTCCGGGGTTCATGACGTCAGAGTGGGGCGCGGATGCAGATTGGTCAACCGGGGACGGGGACAAAAGTCTTTGGCCCGCCTTGTCGGGCAGGCAACGGGGAGCTTTGGCTGGATTGTGGCGGGGCTAGCTGTGGTGCGGCGGCCCCGCCAGGCAGAAATGCATGCGGGCGCGATGGCGGCGCCGATGGTCGCCCGGGATTTCCTTTTGTCCGACCTAGTATCCGACAGGGAACCTTTCAAAGCTGGTCTGGCCATGGCGACGGCGGCTAAGCTATAAGCTCCGGCAAATTCGCTACTATCGCAGCCGCATTGCGCAGCCAGTTGATCCTGCGGCGGATGCGACACGCATATCGGACGGATCATGGCCGGACATTCACAGTTCAAGAACATCATGCACAAGAAGGGCGCCGCCGATGCGCGGCGCTCCAAGGTGTTCTCCAAGCTCGCCCGCGAGGTCACCGTTGCCGCCAAACTCGGCAGCCCGGACCCGTCGATGAATCCGCGGCTTCGCCTCGCCATCCAGAATGCGCGCGCCGAGAACATGCCCAAGGACAATATCGAGCGCGCCATCAAGAAGGCTGCCGGCGGCGATTCGGAGAATTACGAAGAGGTCCGCTATGAGGGCTACGGCCCAGGCGGCGTGGCGGTGATCGTCGAGGCGCTCACCGACAATCGCAACCGCACGGCCAGCAATGTGCGCTCGATCTTCTCCAAGGCAGGCGGCGCCCTCGGTGAGACGGGTTCGGTCGGCTTCATGTTCGACCGCGTCGGCCAGATCACCTATCCGGCCTCGGCTGGCAGTTCCGACGAGATGCTGGATGCGGCGATCGAAGCCGGCGCCGACGACGTGCAGAGCGATGATGAAGCGCATGTGATCATCACGGCGTTCGAAGACCTCGGCGATGTCGCCAGGGCGCTCGAGGCAAAGCTCGGCGAAGCCGATTCGATCCGGCCGACATGGCGCCCGCAGACGACCTCGCCGGTCGATGAGGAAACAGCGGCGAGCCTGTTCAAGATGATCGACAATCTCGATGACGATGACGACGTGCAGACCGTCACCGCCAATTTTGAAATTTCCGAAGACGTGTTGGCGAAGCTGACCGCGGCGTAGGTGATACGCCGCTGTGGAGGGTTGGAATGTTCAAGGACATACATGCCTTCAGCGGTTTTTCCGTCGATGATCTGGATGCGGCCCGCCGCTTCTATGGCGGGACGCTGGGGCTGAAGGTCGAGATGGGCGAGCAGGGCATGACCATCCATCTCGCGGGCGGCAACAATGTGTTCGTCTATGCCAAGGGGCCGGCGCATGCGGCGGCGACCTTCACGATCCTCAACTTCCCCGTCGATGATATAGACGCGGCCGTCGACGCCTTGAAGGCCAAGGGTGTTGCGTTCGAGCACTACGACAATGAGTACATCCAGACGGACGCCAAGGGCATCGCTCGCGACGAACCGTCGATCGCCTGGTTCAAGGATCCGGCCGGCAATATCCTCTCGGTCCTGCAGGGCAAGCGGTAACCCTCGCATACCCCTCCATTGACGCTGGCCGGCGGGCAAGCTTCACTGCCACCTTGCGGTGGACTGGAGACGGCATGCGTATTTATGCGGGTGTTTCGGCGCTGGTGGGGTGGTTTGCGCTCGGCCTGCAATTGGTGCTGATCGTTACAGTCGATAGCGACATTTCGGTCGCTGGCCGCGTCGTCAATTTCTTCAGCTACTTTACGATCCTCAGCAACATATTGGTGGCCGTCACCCTGACGGCGGCGGCCCTCGGGGGCGGCGGATGGATCGGCCGATTTTCCTCCCGGCCGCGGGTTCGTGCCGGGATAGCGCTCTACATTTCGGTCACGGGCCTGGTCTATTTCTTCGTCCTCAGGACGATCTGGGCACCGGAAGGTTGGGCCTTCGTCGCCGACGCGCTGCTCCACTATGCGATGCCGGTCCTCTATGTCGGGTTCTGGCTTTTCTTCGTGCGCAAGGGATCGCTGCGCTGGGCGAGCATCCCATGGATGCTCGTCTTCCCGGTTGCCTACGGCATCTATTCCTTGATCCGCGGACCACTTGTGAACTGGTATCCCTATCCGTTCCTGGACGCGTCGGACCTGGGAGGCGGTCAGGTTGCGGTCAACATCGTCGCCATGACGGCCGGGTTCGCCGTCCTGGCTGCGGTCTATGTCGGTCTCGACCGATGGCTTGCCGGATTGCGTCCAGGGGCTTTGGCGCCCTAGCTCGGGCCTTTGCCGCGCCGCCCGTGCGGCGCTATGGCAGGGGCAGAATGTCCCGCGCGATTCGAATCATTGGCATCGACCCGGGCCTTCGCCGCACCGGCTGGGGCGTCATCGATATTTCGGGGAGCGCGATCTCCTTCGTCGCCGCCGGCACAGTGACGTCGGAGGCCGATGAGTTGCTGGCCGAAAGGCTGCTGTCGCTGCATGTTGGTCTGATGGCGATCATGCGTGAATTCGTGCCGCATGAAGCGGCGGTCGAACAGACCTTCGTCAACCGCGACGCGGGCGCGACACTGAAGCTCGGCCAGGCGCGCGGTATCGCCATGCTGGTCCCGGCGCAGGCCGGCCTGGCGGTCGCGGAATATGCCCCGAACGCGGTCAAGAAGACCGTTGTCGGCGCAGGCCATGCCGACAAAGGTCAGATCAGGATGATGGTGCGCGTGCTCCTTCCGCGCGCCGACCTTCGACAGCGACGACGCCGCCGACGCGCTCGCCATCGCCATCACCCATGCGCATCATCGCGGCTCGGTCGTTGCACGCCTCTCGGCCGAGGCTATCGGATGATCGGCAAGCTTAAGGGGATCGTCGATTCCTACGGCGAGGACTATGTCATCCTCGATGTCGGCGGCGTCGGCTACCAAGTGCAATGCTCAACGCGAACGCTGCGGTCGCTGCCGGCGACGGGCGAGGCTGCCTCCTTGTCGATCGAGACCTATGTCCGCGAAGATATGATCCGCCTCTACGGTTTCGGCGGTGACGTGGAGCGAGAGTGGTTCCGCCTGCTGATGACCGTCCAAGGGGTGGGCGCGCGCGTGGCGATGGCCGTGCTCGGCGTGCTGTCGCCGGCCGATCTGGCGACCGCGATCGCGCTGTCGGATTACGGCCAGATCAGCCGCGCGCCCGGCGTCGGCAAAAAGGTCGCCGAACGGATCGTTGCCGAGCTCCGCGACAAGGCGCCGGCCTATTCCTCCGCCGACCCTGCCGTCATCCATCTGCAGTCGGACCTTGCCGACAAGCGCGCGCCGCGGCCGGTGAGCGATGCTGTCTCGGCGCTCACCAATCTCGGCTACGGCCAGCCACAGGCGAGCGCTGCTATAGCGGCAGCGGTTCGGGCGGCCGGCGAGGGGGCGACGACGGAAGCGCTCATCCGCCTCGGCCTCAAGGAACTGGCCCGATGAGCGAAAGCAGAAGCTGAGCAATGCGCTGGCGACGCCTCTATACCGCGCTGGCCTTCGCCGTGATTGGACCGGCGGTCGCGGTGGTCCTGATCCTCATCTTGTTCGCGCCGGGCATCGGCAATCTCGGGCCCTTCGCGTCCGACGCTTTCTGGAATCTGCTCGCCTTCGTCTATCTCGTGGGTGCGCCTCCCTTGGCGCTGGCCGGTCTGCTCGTGGCAGTGTCGGCACAGAGGGGCGCACGGCTGCCGACACTGACATTGCTGTCGGCGGCTTATGGCGCCTTGTTCTCGGCCGTGTCGGGTCTGATGTGGACCTTCCTTGTTTCGGGGGACACCCAACCCGGCTGGGACACCGTGATGGCTATCGCCGTCGGCGGTGCGATCGCCGGCTTTGTCTCGGCGCTTGTTATCGGGGTGTGGTCGCTAATGCGGCGCCGAGCGGCATGACGTCCGCTGACCCCGCTTACAGCATTGAAAGGACGGCGGGGCAGGCGATCCGCACCGGATTCGGCTATGCGCTTGTCACGCCACCCATCGCCGCAACGGCCACGACGATCTTTGTGACGATTTGGGTGGGCGCGAAGATGTCGCTTCCGGCGGACTATGTCTCGTCTACGCTCGTGTCGATGTTCTTCCTGCTGCTGCTCTACCACTATCTCTTCGCCGGTCTGCCGTTGCTCATCATCGGCATCATGATGGGATTGCCGGCGGTCCGTCGCTTGGCCGGGTGGGGCAGGGCATTGGTTGCGGCGAGCCTGATCGCTATCGCCGTGTTTTTCTTTTGGCTGGCTCAAGAGGCAGCCGATGCGCCATTGCTGCCACAAGGGATTCTCGGCGAGAGCCGGGTCGTCGCAATCTGGGGCGCCTTGATGGCGCTTTCGGGTATGCTGGCTTCCCTGACGATAGGGAGGGCGAGAAGGTTTCCGACATGACCCGCCTCGTATCCGCCGAACTGCGGGACGACGACGCTGCCGATGCAACGCTCCGGCCGCAGCATCTCGACGAGTTCATCGGCCAGGAACAGGCGCGCGCCAATCTGCGTGTCTTCGTCGAGGCGGCGAAGGCCCGCGGACAGGCGCTCGACCACGTGCTTCTGGTCGGACCGCCGGGCCTCGGCAAGACGACGCTGGCGCAGATCGTCGCCCGCGAGCTCGGCGTCAATTTCCGTGCGACCTCCGGCCCGGTCATCGTCAAGGCGGGCGACCTCGCCGCGCTGCTGACAAATCTCGAAGACCGCGACGTTCTCTTCATCGACGAGATTCACCGCCTCAGTCCGGCGGTCGAGGAAATCCTCTATCCGGCGATGGAGGACTTCCAGCTCGATCTCATCATCGGCGACGGGCCGGCGGCGCGCTCGGTCAAGATCGACCTGTCGCGCTTCACCCTGGTCGGCGCGACCACCCGATTGGGATTACTCACCAATCCACTGCGCGACCGCTTCGGCATTCCGATCCGTTTGAACTTCTACTCCGTCCCCGAACTCGAGGAGATCGTCCGGCGCGGGGCGCGTATCCTCGGCGTTCGCATGACGCCCGCCGGCGCCGCCGAAGTGGCGCGGCGCTCGCGCGGTACGCCGCGCATCGCGTCGCGGCTCCTGCGCCGCGTCGCCGATTTCGCACTGGTGGAGGGGGACGGCGAGATCGACGACAAAATCGCCGACAAGGCGCTGCGCCGCCTCGAGGTCGATTCGCGCGGCTTCGATCAGCTCGACCGCCGATATCTGACGACGATCGCCGAAGGCTTCGGCGGCGGCCCGGTGGGCGTTGAGACGATTGCGGCGGCGCTCGCCGAACCGCGCGACGCGATCGAGGAGATCGTCGAGCCCTTCCTCATCCAGCAAGGCTTTGTCCAGCGCACGCCGCGCGGACGATTGCTGACGCCAAATGCCTTCCGCCATCTCGGTCTCGATCCGCCGGCGCAGACAGCAGGGCAGTTCGGATTGTTCGGCGGCGACGAGGACTGATCCGGTGACCGAGACCGAATGAGACAATGGCGGCGACTAGTAGTCGACCGCCTCTTCCCA
Organism: uncultured Alphaproteobacteria bacterium; assembly: GCA_963732865.1. Taxonomy (GTDB): domain Bacteria; phylum Pseudomonadota; class Alphaproteobacteria; order Rhizobiales; family Kaistiaceae; genus JADLGL01. The sequence continues at coordinate 778,407 of CAVTBC010000004.1, forward strand.
GTCGGCGACCGGCCAGGCCGGCTGCGCCTGTGCAGACAATTCCGCATGCAGCGCCTGCTGCGCGCTCGCCTCGGCGCGACGGTTGAGATCGTCGATCATCGCCGCACTCAACGGCAGGAAGCGGAAATGATCGGTGTCGATCGGGCGCACTTCCCGCCAGCTGTGTTTGGCGGACGACCATATGATCAGATTTCTCGGCATCGGACTTACCTCCATCTCATTTGCTGGAGAGACTAGTCCGCCGACGCTGAGGCCGACCTGAACCGGCGGTTCACCGCGCGTTCACCGCCGGTGTTGGGGTGCAGGCCCGCGGCGCGCCGCCAAAAACGCGGCGGGGCCGGAGCGACTTCCGCCCGGCTTTGGGGCTAGAACGCAGCCACGATGCCGACGCGCTGCGCGTCGTCGCCGAGCGGATCAACCGTGACGCCGTTGATCGACACTTCGTAATGGAGATGCGGTCCCGTCGCGTATCCGGTCGATCCCACCTCGCCGATCACCTCGCCCTGCGTGACCCAGGCTCCGGGTTCGATGCCGGGTTCGATATGGCTCTGATGGGCGTAGGTCGTCTCGACGCCATCGGCATGCATGATCCGCGTGGTGTAGCCGTAACCGCTTTCCCATTCGGCGGAGATCACCGTGCCGTCGGCGGCCGCCATGATCGGCGTTCCCGTCGGTGCGGCGAAATCGACGCCGGCATGAAGGCTCCACCGCCCAAGATAGGGGTCGAGGCGCATGCCGTAACGGGAAGAAAGCTCGCCGGTCGCGACCGGCCAGATGAACGAGGTGTCGTGATGGATCAGGCGGTCGAATAGTCCGGCGACGCGGCCGGCCGTTTCAAAGCTCTGATCGGCAGTCGGACCGTCTATGCCCGACTCCGCGAAGGCAATGTTCACCCCCGCAAGAACACAACAACAGGTCAACAGAATGCCGGCCACTACACGGCCGGTTGGACTCTTTACACGCACCGAACGCTCCCCTCTTTGCGCCAGCGCAATTAGTTTTTACTCAAGCCATCAAATCAATTGAAAGCTCTTGATAACCTTACCCATGGCGACACTTCGGCCGGATAGCGTTAGAGGAACTGGGCCATTTTATGGCAAACGCCTCCTTTCCAGGCAGCGCCAACGCGGCTAAACGGCCTCCCTGCTTTCCATATCCAGCCGAGGCCGAGCCCCTTGTCCCGACCCCTGACCCTCATTTTCGATATCGACGGCACCTTTTCCGAGACCGAGGAAACCCACCGCGAGGCGTTCAATCAGACCTTCGCGGCCTATGACCTGCCTTGGGTCTGGGATCGGCCGATGTACAAGAAGCTGCTGGAGGTCACCGGCGGCAAGGAACGCATCCGGCATTTCATCGATACCTTCCGGCCCGAAGGCGGCGACCGCGCCTTGCCGCTGATCCCGGAGATCCATGCCGCCAAGACCGATCGCTACACGGCGATGGTCGACGCCGGCGCGGCGCAGCCGCGGCCCGGCATCACGCGGCTGATTCACGAGGCGCGGACGGCCGGGATGGGCGTGGCGATCGCGACGACCACCAGCCTGCCCAATGTCGAGTCCCTGATCGCCGCGACGCTGGGCCCCGATGGCATGGGCCTGTTCGACGCGGTCGGGGCCGGCGACGTCGTTAAGAGCAAGAAGCCGGCACCGGACATTTTCAACTTCACGCTCGGTCAGTTGGGGATCGGGCCGGATGACGCCGTCGCGTTCGAGGATTCGGTCAACGGTCTCCGTTCCGCGGCGGGCGCCGGGCTGCGGACCATCATCACCCCGAGCATGTATACCGACGACCAGAATTTCGCCGGGGCGTTTGCCGTCCTCAGCGATCTGGGCGCGCCGGGCGAGCCCTACCGCCATATCGCCGGGGCCGGCTCGGACGACGGCATGGTCACGCCGCAGGCCCTGTCGCGCTGGCTGGGGCGATGACGGACGAGGCGGCGCTCGCCGGTGCGCTGACGCCCGAGGGCCATGTTCTTGCCGTTCGGGTCTATTACGAGGACACGGACTTTTCAGGCTCCGTCTATCACGGCTCCTATGTCCGTTTCCTCGAACGGGGCCGGTCGGATTTCCTGCGCTGCGTCGGCGTCTCGCATGCCTCGCTCGCGGCAGACGGTCTGCATTTTGCGGTCGCCGAGATGACGCTTTCCTTTCGCCGCGCGGCGCGGATCGACGATGTTGTCCAGGTGGTGACGAATGTTGCCGATCTCACCGGCGCGCGGGTGGTGCTCAATCAGACTGCCCGGCGCGGCGCGGAGACGCTCGTTGTTGCCCGCGTCACTGTCGCGCTGGTTGACCGCGATGGCCGCCCGCGGCGATTTCCCAAGGTCGTGACGGAGGCTTTGTCGGGTGCGGGGATCGGCAGCTAACGCTTCGTTAAGCATGATCGGCTGACGAATAGGCGTGTGAAGATAAGCGCCTCGGCCCTTCTTTGAACAAATTTGATCGCGAGGCACGCGCTAGACAGCCGGGGATTCTCCCGACCCGGCTCTCCAATCGCGCTCGGTCGCCGGTCCGCCTCGCCTCGGGACCCACAAGGAATCTTGGATGCCTGAACCTTCGACAGTCGGATTGTTGCATCCATGACCGGTGATATCTCACTGATTTCATTGTTCTCCGAGGCCGATCGGCTGGTCCAGCTGATCATCATCGGCCTGCTCGCGGCGTCGGTCTGGACGTGGGCGATCATCATCGACAAGACGCTGCTCTACCGCCGGACCAACAAACAGATGGACCGGTTTGAGCGCGTGTTCTGGTCGGGCCAGTCGCTCGAAGACCTCTACCGAACCCTGCAGAACCAAATCACCACCGGCATGGCGTCGGTGTTCGTGGCGGCGATGCGCGAGTGGAAGCGGAGCTTCGAGGCGGGGGCGCGCTCGCCGATCGGCCTGCAGACCCGCATCGACAAGGTGCTGCAGGTCACGATCGCCCGCGAGATGGAGCGCACCGAACGGCGGCTCCTGTTCCTCGCCAGCACGGGATCGGCGGCACCTTTCGTCGGTCTTTTCGGCACGGTGTGGGGCATCATGACATCGTTCCAGGCGATCGCTGTGGCCTCGTCGAGTTCGCTGTCGGTCGTGGCGCCGGGCATTGCCCAGGCGCTGCTCGCCACAGCGATGGGCCTCTTTGCGGCCATCCCCGCCACAGTTGCCTTCAACAAAATGTCCAATTCGGCTGGGAAGATCGGGCAGCGTCTTGAGGGATTCGCCGATGAGTTTTCGGCAATTCTTTCCCGACAGGTCGATGAGAGGAGCTAGCGTTGGCCGGCTCGCTTTACGCGGACAACGATCGCCGACGCCGCCGGCGCTACAGACCGATCAGCGAGATCAATGTGACGCCGCTGGTCGACGTCATGCTGGTGCTCCTGATCGTGTTCATGGTGTCGGCGCCGCTGCTGACGGCCGGTGTGCCGGTTGATCTGCCGCAGACACAGGCCGGCGAACTCCCGACCGGCAACGAACCGGTGACCGTCACTGTCAATCAGGACGGCCAGATTTTCGTCGGCGAGTCTGAGGTGACGATCGACCAACTGATCACGCAGCTCAACGACGTGACCGGCGGCAATCTCGATCAGCGGGTCTTCGTGCGCGGTGATCGCCAGTCCAGCTATGGGGCGATCATGCTGGTGATGAGCCGCATCAGCGCCGCCGGCTTCACCCATATCGGCCTCGTCACGGACCCGACGGAGGCGCAGTAGGGGCGATGCGTAGCGGCCTCGTCGTCTCGCTTGTCGGTCACGGCGTGCTGCTCGTCGCGGGCCTCATTGCGTTGCCGACGGCGCGGATCAGCGCGGATGCGGTGCCCAATGTCGTCCCGGTCGATTTGGTAACTGTGGCCGAGGTGACGCAGTTGGCTATCGGTCTGGATACGACCGCTCCGCCCGAAGCGGAGCCCGCGCCGCCGGCCGCAACCGAAACCCCTGCGCCGGAGCCGACGCCCGCCGAAACGCCGGCTGTTGCCCCCGAGCCAACGCCGACGCCGGCAGCCGCGGCCGAAACGCCTCCGCCTGAGCCGACGCCTGAACCTGCTCCCGAACCGGCCGCCGAAACGCCGGCCCCTGAGCCGGCGCCTGCTGCGGAGCCCGCGCCGGAAACAGTCGTGGCCGAAGCTGCGCCGGCGCCCGCCGTCGAAGCAGCGCCCGCCGCCGACCCCGCGCCGCGGCCCGCCCCGACGCCTGCGCCCACGCCTGCGCCTGCCGCCATTCTACCGACGCCGGCCCCGCGGCCGCGGCCGACCAATGTCACGCCGAATGCCACGCCTGCCCCGCCGACCCCGGAGCCCGAACCCGAACCACCCGCACCTGAAGCCGACCCTGCGGCGCCCACCGGCGACCAGATTGCAGCGCTCCTCAACGATCCGGGTGTGGCCGGCGGCAACGGAGCCGCGCCCGCGGGTGCGGGCGTCGCCGAGGGCACGGCGACCACGGAAATGACGCAAAGCGAGATCGACGCGCTGACGGCGGCGATCGCCCAGTGCTGGTACCCCCCGAATGGCTGGGTCGATCCCGCCGAGGTTCGCGTGGTGGTCCAATTCCGCCTCAATCGTGATGGTAGCGTGCTCGGCATTCCAACCGTGGTCCAGGCGCCGACAGGCCGGTATGCGACCGTGGCGACAGAAAGAGCCCTGATCGCCGTCCGACAATGTGCGCCCTATCAACTGCCGCCGGAAAAATACAACTCCTGGCAGGAAGTCAGGATCACTTTCGATCCGTTGGAGATGTTCTTGCGATGAGAGTCGCCCGCACCTTGAGGGAAACTGTAGTGATGAGGTCCGATGCCCGCGGCCGCGTGCCGCGTGGGCGCACCGTTCTGCGATTGGTGCCGCTGCTCGCCTTGATGATGTTCGCCATGGTGCGGCCGGCATCGGCGGTTCTCGAGCTCGATGTCACGCGCGGCAACAGCGCGCCGCTTCCCATCGCCATCCCCAATCTGGTGGGCCTGGGCGGCGACGCTCAACTCGCCACTCAGGTGACCGCCGTCGTCACAGCCGACCTGCAGCGGTCCGGAATCTTCGCGCCGGCAGACCCCTCGACTTTCATTCAGACCGATATCGATCCGGATGCCGCCCCGCGTTTCGGCGACTGGCGCATCATCGGGACCCAGGCGCTCCTGACCGGACGCGTGGTGACGCTGCCTGGCGGTCAGGTGCGTACCGAGGTCCGGCTATGGGACGTCTTCGCCGGCGAACAGCTGATCGGCCAGTCCTTCGTCACCGGCCAGGACAATTGGCGCCGGGTCGCGCACATGATTGCCGATCTCGTCTATCAGCGCCTCACCGGCGAGCCCGGCTACTTCAATTCGCAGATCGTCTTCATCGATGAGACCGGCCCCAAGGACAACCGCGTCAAGCGGCTGGCGATCATGGACCAGGACGGCGCGAACCTCACCTACCTCACCAATCCGGGCGACTATCAGTTGGTGCTGACGCCGCGCTTCAGCCCGAACTCGCAGGACATCGCCTACATGGCCTATCCGCGCACCGGCAGTCCGCGCGTCGTGCTCTACAACACGATCACCGGCCAGGAGGAGGTGATGGGCAATTTCGCCGGCGCTACCTCTGCGCCGCGCTTTTCGCCTGACGGCACGAAGGTGGTGCTCAGCGTGCAAGAAGGCGGCGACACCAATATCTTCAGCTACGACCTTCGCACCGGGCAGACGCAGCGCCTCACGAACAGCGCGTCGATCAACACCAGCGCCAGCTATTCGCCGGACGGGCAGCATATTGTCTTCACGTCGGACCGGGCAGGCTCCGAGCAGCTTTACGTCATGAACGCCGACGGTTCGAGCCCGACGCGGATCAGCTTTGGCGCGGGCACGTATTCGACGCCGGTCTGGTCGCCGCGCGGCGATCTGATCGCCTTCACCCATCAGCTCAACGGCAATTTCGAAATCGGCGTGATGCAAACCAATGGCAGCGGCGAACGAATTCTGACCAGCCATACGGAAGTGCAGGAGGGTCCGACATGGGCTCCCAACGGCCGGGTGATCATCTTCACGCGGGAGATTTCAGGCCCGAATGGCGGGCCGCAGCTCTGGTCGATCGACCTGACGGGCTACAATGAACTTCGCCTGCCGACGCCGAACTTTGCCTCTGATCCGTCCTGGTCGCCCTTGCTCAACTAAGGCGTCATGCTAGGTTGCCGGTGGGGGGCGTATTGTCGTGGCGTGTTTCCATGGCCGATCGCCCAACGTGGCTTGGCGCAAGAAATATTCGTGGCGTGACTGACGCGTCGAAACCGACGCTTAACCATCCCGCGTCACTGTGCGGCCAAGCCCGTTGCGGGCAAGGAGAGAACCCCAAATGTCCCGAGTAGCACAAACGCTTCGCGTCGGCGGAACCGCCGTGGTGCTTGCACTTGCATTGATCTTGGCCGCTTGCGCCCGCAATGGCGCCGAACCCGACAATGGCGCGATCGCTGGCAACATGCCGGCCAGCGGGCCGGGGTCGATGCAGGAATTCCTGGTGACGGTCGGCGATCGCGTCTTCTTCGAGACCGATTCATCCGAGCTGTCGGTCGAGGGCAGGGCGACTTTGGACCGCCAGGCGCAGTGGCTGATGCTCTATCCGCAATACACCATCACGATCGAAGGCCACGCCGACGAGCGCGGCACGCGCGAATACAACATCGCGCTGGGCGGCAGGCGCGCCGCTGCGGTTCAGTCCTATCTCGCCTCGCGTGGCGTTCAACTGAACCGGATGCAGACCATCTCCTACGGCAAGGAACGGCCCGTCGCGACCTGCGACGACATTAGCTGCTGGTCGCAAAATCGTCGCGCCGTGACGGTCATCAACAACGCTGGCTGACGACTGCCGCTGAGGTTCAGGGGCGGCGCCTAGACGCCGCCCTTTTCAACTGCCTAAATTTCGCCGACACCTCTCGCCATGTTCCGCGTGGCGGTGAGCCTATGCCTCTTGGCTCCGCCCAACAGGGGAAGCCATGAGATTGCGATCATTTGCAGCGGCTACGGCCGTTGCCCTCAGCCTGGCGGTTATTTCGCCGACGCCGGGGTTCTCTCAGACGACGGCAGATCTGGCCCTGCGCATCGACCGCCTCGAGCAGGAGGTGCGCGACCTGACGGGAATGGTCGACGAACTGACGCACCAGCTGCAGTTGCTCCAGCAGCTCGTCGATGTTCTGCGCGCTGACAATGAGGCCCTCTATCAAATGATTGGTCAGGCGAGCGGCGCGGCGCCGGCCACGACCGTCACCATTCCGCCGACCATCACGCCGACGACCACAACGCCGGCGACGTCAGCGCCCGCAACGACCGCGCCGGCGGCGTCGGGCGCTCCGCTGACGCTCGGCGCTCCGCCGGCCAATCTCGGTGTCATTCCTGCGGGCGGCCAGCAGCAGCCGGGTGCGCCGCTCGACCTCACCCAGGCGCTGCGGCCCGACGGCAATTTCAATCTCAATAGCGGCGCGCCAGCGGGTGAAACGCCAGCTCCGACCACTGCGGCGGGTCCAACTCCGGCGGCCACGGTCCCGGGGAGCGGAGCGCCCGCGGCAGTTCCGACAACAACGCCGGTGACCAGCGGCGCACCGGCGACGACGGCGGCGATGGTGCCAACCGGGAACGCTCAGGCGGACTATGACACCGCCTATCAGTATGTTCTCAACGGCGACTACGCCCAGGCGGAGGTGGCCTTCAACACGTTCCTGGCGAACTATCCGGGCAATCCGCTCGACGTCGACGCTCAGTTCTGGGTGGCGGAGAGCCTGTTCTCGCGCGGCATGTACCAGAACGCGGCGAACGCGTTCTACAATGCCTATATCGCCAACCCGAACCACGAGAAGGCGCCGGACATGTTGCTGAAGCTTGGCATTTCGCTGGCGCAACTGGGGCAGACGCAGTCGGCCTGCGATACCTACGCACTGCTGCTCAATCGGTATCCGGACGCCTCGAATGCACTCCGCCAACGGGTTGCGACCGAACAGACCAATGCCCATTGCTGACGGACCGGTCGGCCGGGGCGAACTGCATGCTCTGTTCGATCCGCTTGCCGATCGTCCGGTTCTCAGCCTGGCCGTTTCGGGGGGCGCCGACTCGCTCGCCCTGATGCTCCTGATGCAGCGGTGGCGTGCGGAGCGCGACGCAGGTCCCGATCTATGGGTCTTCACCGTTGACCATGGCCTGCGCCCAGGAGCGGCCGGTGAGGCGGAAATGGTTGCGGTGGCGGCGGGGCGGCTTGGCCTTCGCGCCCGTATCCTGCGGTGGGAGGGCGCAAAACCGATGACCGGTGTCGAGGAGGCGGCGCGCGAGGCGCGATACGGCCTTCTCGTCGAAGCCTGCCGCGAGGTTGGCGCTGCGGACTTGTTGACCGCCCATCATCGCGACGATCAGGTCGAAACGGTGCTGATGCGGCTCGGCAGGGGCTCGGGTCTTGCCGGCCTCGCAGCGATGCGGTCGGACCGGTTCTTGGCGGCGGGTGTCACCCTTCGCCGGCCGTTGCTGACCTTGCCGAAATCCCGCCTCGCGGAGACGGTTGCCGCTGCCGGTCTGCTCCCGGCGCAGGATGAATCCAACGGCGACGAACGCTTTGCGCGCGCAAAGCTGCGGCGCGCCATGCCGGCGCTGGAAGCAGCGGGGATCGGCTCGCCCGGGGTCATCCGCTCGGCGTCGCGTCTGGCGCGGGCGGACGCCGCTTTGGAGCATTATGTCGATGACTTCCTGGCACAGTCGGCAAGTGTCGATCGCTTTGCGGTCGCAACGCTCGACCGCGCGGCGTTCCGCTCGGTTCCTGCCGAAATTCGCTTGCGCGCACTTGGCAGGATTCTCGTCGGGATCGGCGGCAGCGATTGGCCACCGCCGCGGAGCGAAAGGCTTGAGGCGTTGGAAGCAGCGCTCACCGGGACGGGGCCGTTCAAGCGCACGCTTGGTGGCGCCGTTGTCGTGGCATCGAACGAGGCGGCGGCCATCCATCGCGAGCAGGGACGAATGCGCCTGCAGGATATCGCTCTTTCCGCAGGCGACGCCGGTATTTGGGACGGACGGTTTGCATTTCGGATCGCGACGGCCCCAGCGGGACTGTCGATCGGGCCGCTTGGCGAGGCAGGCCGGCGGTCGCTTGAGCTGACCGGCACGCCGATCGCTGCCTTGGGTGCGCTGCCCGCCCTCCGCCTCAACGGTGCGATTGTCGCAGTGCCGCCGGCCGGGATCGTCGTTGCGGGGGCCCCGCCGATGGCCGCCGAAATCCATAGTGTGGTAGGCGAACGGATCTTCGGCTGAGCGCGTTTGCGGCCCGGGAGCTTAACCCTAACCCCTCACCCTTCGCACATGAAGCGATGGTGACCGCTCAATGTATTGGCTAACGGCGGATTGGTGCCTATGTTAGAGTTCGAACCAAGGCACGCCGGGATTTCCCGCCCGGTAGCCTGCGAGGAAACTTGATGAATCCCAATATCCGGAATTTCGCGCTTTGGGTCGTGATCATTCTCTTGCTGGTGCTGCTGTTCAATTTGTTCAGCAATCCCGGCCCCAGGAATGTCGGCCAGGACATCGTCTACTCGCAATTCCTCAGCGACGTTGACAACGGCCATGTGGCCACTGTCACCATGACGCAGCAGATCGACGGCGGCTACGCCATCACCGGTACGACGACCCAGAACACGCCGTTCCAGACGTTCGCGCCGGCCAACGACCCGACGCTGATCCAGCGCCTCGAGGCCGCGGGCGTGACCTTCACGGCGCAGCCGGCGACGGACAGTTCGAACTCCATCTTCTCGGTGCTGCTGACCTATCTGCCGATCATCCTGATCATTGCGGTCTGGATATTCTTCATGCGCCAGATGCAGGGGGCGGGCGGTCGAGCCATGGGCTTCGGCAAGTCCAAGGCCAAGCTTCTGACGAAGTCGCAGGGCAGGGTGACGTTTGAGGACGTCGCCGGTGTCGACGAGGCCAAGGAAGATCTGCAGGAGATCGTCGAATTCCTGCGCGACCCGCAGAAATTCCAGCGCCTCGGCGGCCGTATCCCGCGCGGCGTGCTGCTGGTCGGCCCTCCGGGCACCGGCAAGACGCTGATCGCGCGCGCCGTCGCCGGCGAAGCGAATGTGCCCTTCTTCACCATCTCGGGCTCCGACTTCGTCGAGATGTTCGTCGGTGTCGGCGCCAGCCGCGTCCGCGACATGTTCGAGCAGGCGAAGAAGAATGCGCCCTGCATCATCTTCATCGACGAAATCGATGCAGTCGGCCGTCATCGCGGCGCCGGACTTGGTGGCGGCAATGACGAGCGCGAGCAGACGCTGAACCAGCTGCTGGTCGAGATGGACGGCTTCGAGGCGAATGAAGGCATTATCATCATCGCCGCGACCAACCGTCCGGACGTGCTCGATCCGGCGCTGCTGCGCCCGGGCCGTTTCGACCGCCAGGTCGTGGTCCCGGCGCCCGATATCGTCGGCCGCGAGAAGATCCTGAAGGTCCATGTCCGCAATGTGCCGTTGGCGCCGGACGTTGATCTGAAGGTCGCCGCTCGCGGGACGCCGGGCTTCTCCGGCGCGGACCTCATGAACCTCGTCAACGAGGCGGCCCTGCTGGCGGCCCGCCGCGGCAAGCGCCTCGTCACGATGATGGAGTTCGAGGACGCCAAGGACAAAGTGATGATGGGCGCGGAGCGCCGGACCTTGGTGATGACGGAGGACGAGAAGCGTCTGACCGCCTATCACGAGGCCGGCCACGCGGTCGTTGCGCTCAACGTCCCGGCCACCGATCCGGTGCACAAGGCGACGATCATCCCGCGCGGCCGCGCTCTCGGCATGGTTCTGCAGCTGCCGGAACGCGACAAACTCTCGATGAGCCTGGAGCAGATGACATCGCGTCTCGCCATCATGATGGGCGGCCGCGTCGCGGAGGAAATGACGTTCGGTCCGGATAAGGTGACGTCCGGCGCTGCGTCCGACATCGAGCAGGCCACGCGCCTCGCCCGCATGATGGTGACGCGCTGGGGCTTCTCGGACGAATTGGGGACGGTCTCCTACGGTGAGAACCAGGAGGAGGTCTTCCTCGGACATTCCGTGTCGCGCCAGCAGAACGTCTCAGAGGAGACGGCGCAGAAGATCGACTCCGAGATCCGGCGCCTAGTCGAGACCGGCCTCGTCGACGCGCGCCGCATTCTCTCCGACCATGCGCACGACCTTGAGGCTCTGGCGCAGGGGCTCCTCGAATATGAGACCCTGAGCGGAACTGAGATCCGCGACCTGCTCGATGGGCGCCCGCCCGTCCGGCAGCAGGATGAGCCGGCAAGCCCGCGCCCCTCGGCCGTTCCGGCAACCAAGGGCAGGTCGATCGGTGAAGAACCGGGGACCGGCGGTCTGACGCCACAGCCCGAAGGCTGAAACAAAAAAGGGCGCCTTGGGGCGCCCTTTTTCTTTGCCGTCGGCGCGCCTATTCCGGACCGAGATCCTTGGCCGCCGCCGTTGCGACGAACTGACTGGTTCCCGCCGGCACCACGTAGATCTCCAGGCAGTTGCCCGGCCCGTCGGTGATCATCCAGGCATGCCCGACGGCAGTGTCCTGCGTGTAGGACTGGCCCGGGTTAAGGTTGGCGTAGGGCTGCGGCGTGCCGTTGAAATCGATCCACATCACGCCCCGAAGCCCGTCGGTGCCGTTGACGAAGGTCACGGATGCAGGGACGCGGCTGTCGGTCGAGCGCAGCGAACCGAGGACATTGCAGCTGAGCGTCTCGCCGCCGGCGGGCACCGCTGGAGCAACTGGCGCCGGCGTCCCGGATACGGTCGCGGCCCCGCCGGGGCCGGGCATGGTCTGGCAATCGCTGATGAACTGCGCCGTTGGGGCGCTGCTGCCGTGCAGCCCGAGCGAGAGCGCCGTATAGCCGACAACGTTGTAATAGATTTCGCTGAGGCCACGGATGGCCTGCCAGATGCCGTCGTTGGTCTCGACTGCGAATTCGACGCCGGTGATGCCTTCGTCCTGCGGGCGGACGATCGTGCCGGTGATCACTTCGTGGAATCCGGTCCCGGTGAATTCGACCTGGACGGTCTGGCCTGCGGGCAGGTCGCCGATGACGGCGCCGATGTCGAAGGTCACATATGTGCCGCCGGCGCCGATTTGGCATTGGGCGGTGAACTGAACATTGTCTGTCTCGGGGACGCCATAGGACAGCACCAGCCGCGATTGCAGCGGGTCGGCGTCGAGCTGCCGGTCATATTGCCAGGCGAAGCCGGACTGGGCGGATGCCGGGGCCACGAGCGGGATGGTGAGCGCCACAGCTGCCAGCGCCGTCAGGATTTTCCGCATATTCACTCCTCGCTATGATGCGCCGAAAGGAACAGATTTGGCCAAACCGGGCAAGTATCCGATGCTCAGGGAGCGGTTGCATTTGCTCCGAGGCCGTTGCGCCGCTTGGCCGCCTCCTGCGCCTGCAACAATCGATCACTATTTTTGAACGAGTTGCCGGCCAGAATCCGCTAAAGGTTGCGGCGCTCGGGGCTTAGCGGGAAGACACATTATGGCGAAGAAGCTCTTCGGGACCGACGGCATTAGGGGTTTGGCCAATTCAGACCCGATGACGCCGCAGGTGGCTATGCAGGTCGGGATCGCGGCGGGCCTGGTTTTCCGGCGTGAGGATCGGTTCGAACGCCGTCGCGTGGTGATCGGCAAGGATACGCGGCTGTCGGGTTACATGATCGAGCCGGCTCTGGTGGCCGGTTGCACCGCGGCCGGAATGGACGTGTTCCTGCTCGGCCCGATCCCGACACCCGGCGTGGCGATGCTGACCCGCTCGCTCCGCGCCGACCTCGGCGTCATGATCTCCGCCTCGCACAATGGCTATGCCGACAACGGCATCAAGCTGTTTGGGCCGGACGGGTTCAAGCTGTCCGACGAGACCGAGGCGGCGATCGAGCGCCTCGTGGCGCAGGATCTGACATCCCGTCTCGCGCCGCCCGCCGAACTGGGGCGCGCCCGCCGCATCGAGGGCGTGCATGACCGCTATATCGAATTCGCCAAGCGGACGCTGCCGCGCAATATCGACCTCACCGGGCTGCGCATCGTCGTCGACTGCGCCAATGGCGCGGCGTACCGCGTTGCGCCCGACGCGCTGTGGGAACTCGGCGCCGAGGTGGTGAAGATCGGTTGCGAACCGAATGGGTTCAACATCAATCTCGAATGCGGCTCGACCGATATCGCGGCGCTGCGCAAACGCGTCCACGAAGTCCGCGCCGATATCGGCATTGCGCTGGATGGCGATGGCGACCGGGTGATCATCGTCGATGAACGCGGCGAGGAAGTGGACGGCGATCAATTGATGGCCGTCGTTGCGAATTCCTGGGCTGAAGACGGTCGCCTCGCCGGTGGCGGCGTTGTCGCTACGGTGATGTCCAATCTCGGTCTTGAGCGGTATTTGGCATCGCTCGGTTTGACGCTGGCGCGCACCAAGGTGGGCGACCGCCATGTCGTCGAATATATGCGCGCGCATGGCTTCAATGTCGGCGGCGAGCAGTCCGGCCATATCATCCTCACCGACTATTGCACCACCGGAGACGGTCTGGTCACGGCGCTGCAGATATTGGCTGTGGTGCAGGCGGTTGGCCGGCCGGTGAGTGAAGTCTGCCGGCGTTTCGAACCGGTTCCGCAAGTGTTGCGCAACGTTCGCACGGGCGCTGCGTCGCTCGAGAATTCGGACGTCAAATCGGCGATCGCCGACGGTGAGGGCCGCTTGGCCGGCTCCGGCAGGCTGCTGATTCGGCCGTCGGGGACCGAGCCTGTTATCCGGGTAATGGCGGAGGGCGATGACCCGGCGCTGGTCGAGTCGGTGGTTGGCGATATCGTCCAGGCATTGTCGGGCGCCGCGGCGTAATGCCTGCGGCCGGGAAGGTCGACCTCAAGCGCGAACGCAAGGCGTTTTACGCACCCTCGGCGAAACATTTCAGCGTCGTTGACGTTCCGGCCATCGGCTTTCTAATGGTCGATGGCAGCGGCGATCCGAACACGGCCAAGAGCTACGCTGACGCCATCGGCGCCCTCTACGCCGTCGCCTACACGCTCAAATTCGCACGCAAGGCGGCCGGCCAATCGCCGGACTTCGCGGTGATGCCGCTGGAAGGCCTGTGGTGGTCTGACGACATGGACGACTTCCGAAACGCCAACAAAGATAATTGGAAGTGGACGGCAATGATCGCCCTGCCGGACTTCATCTCGTTGGTCGATGTCGAGATGGCCAAACAGCAGGCCGCCGCGAAGAAGGACGTGCCGTCGCTCGATCGCCTGCGCTTCGGATCATTCAGCGAAGGGAAGGCGGCGCAGATCCTCTATTTCGGCCGCTACGCGGATGAAGGGCCGACGATCGCCGCGCTGCATCGGTTCATCGCCGAACAGGGTGGCCAGCTCCGCGGCAAGCATCACGAGATATACCTGTCCGATCCGCGCCGCATCGATGCGTCGAAGCTGAAAACCATCGTTCGCCAGCCCTTCGCCTAGAGCGCCATTTTCGCCAGGCCAAGTCCACGCGCGGTTTGTCCATTCAACTGCGCGGAGCGGATCGTTCCAAGAATATCTTGGTTAAAAACCGTACTTAACGCGCCCTTAAGGTTTCCGGTGAACAATCCGTTTCAGCTGAAGTGCGATGGACTGTCTGCCAGCGCACCGTCTGGAGTTGAGGAAAGGAAACGGACATGGGCCGCTTCGCGAAGACAGTATTGCTTGGGGGCATTGCGTTGATCCTGCCGGTCAGCGCCATGGCAGCTGATCTACCCCAACCGCCGACATACTATTATCCGCCGACGCCACCGGCGGCGACGTCGCAGTGGTATCTGCGCCTCGATCTCGGCTTCAAGGATTATCGGCCGCCGTCGACCAGCTTCGATCTTCCGGCCCTCGGCTATAACGTGCCGGGCACGGGCGAGTTCATCAACGAATCGATCACGAGCACCGGTCTCGTCGGTGTCGGCTTCGGTTGGGATCCGGCAGGGGCCTTCCGGACCGACGTCACGCTCGACTATGAGTGGCCCGGACACATCACGGGCAACCTGATCTGTAACGCGCCCTGCACTCCCGCGCCGGATCCGGAATACTCGACTGAAACGGCAAATCTGTCGGCATGGACGCTGTTGCTCAACGGCTACTTCGACATCAATCCCAATGACGGGCCGATCACGCCTTATGTGGGCGCGGGCGCTGGCGTCTCGCTGCTGCGAACGAGCAATGTCGCCTTCGTCAATCCTGACGCTTCGACCGGCACTTGGGCCGGCGGGACGACTTGGAATTTTGCCTGGGCGCTGACAGCAGGTGTCGCGTTCGACCTGAAGCCGAACCTGGTGCTCGACGTCAACTACCGCTTCGTCCATCTCGGCGACGCCGTTGCATGGACGACGCTCGGTGGCGGTACGCCCATCAACTACGACAACATCACGGCGCACGAATTCAGGGCCGGTATTCGCTTCATGACCCCTTAGGGTCGGCGACGGCCTGATCTACCAAGCGCGTGGCGGACCCATCGGCCCGCCGCGCTCGTCCCCGGCGGTGAATGTTTCAGTAAAGAGGGAAGACTCACGTGGCACGCTACGCCGAAAATTGGCAGCCGACCCATCGCTCGGATCGTCTCATTATCGAGGCGGAAACCGGTAATCAGCCTTGGTTCCGACGTCCGATTGTCATCATGGGCTTCGCTGGCGCGGTGATCGCCATCGCAGCAGCGATCTTCATTGCCGGTTCCGGCGCGGGGATCGACCGGACAACCACCGGCGCGGTCGACACCGTCGATCCGGTGCTTGAGGGAATGGCGCAGTTCGACGGCATGTAGCAGCGGGGCAGCAAGCCCCGCTGAGGTTCAGCCCCGATCTAGCCCGGCGCCTCAGGACAAATTTCTGAATCGGAAGAGTCAGTTCGCGGCAATTGTTGCGTGGCCAGTTGCGAGTTGGCGGACCGCCGAAACGACCTAGCGGTGCAGACCGGCGAGATGGATGTTGATGCCGCCGCGGAAATTGGCGTCGAACAGCCCGCCGCCCAGTTCGCCCACGCCCTCAAGCTCCATGAAGCCGCTGGTGCGCGGCGACAGCGCGACCTCGACGCCCGTTCCCAGCATATAGAGAGCGCCGCCGATGAACCCGAAATGGGTTCCCGTCATGTAGCCAATCCCGGCCTTGCCATAGACGAGGATGTTGTCGCCGGCGAGGTAGCCGATACGGGCGCTGAGGTCCGTCTCGAACTGCAGTGGGCCGCAAGTGCCGACGCCAACGCAAATCACCGTTGCGGCCTGAGCAGTGGCACCGACCAGAACGCTCTGTCCCACCACGTAGTTGTAGCCCGCCTGCATGCCCAATTCGTGGAACGAACTCACGGTGGGGCCGACGAATGGGCCGGCCCAGTCGAATGCCGCACGGGCGCGGGTGCTCTCCGTCGCGGGGCCGGTCAGCATCGTGATGCGGGCGGTCACCATATGTGCGGCAAAGCGGATCGTGTGATCGGTTTCGCCGACGCCGGTCGCGTGAACGGTCAGCGGGGCGAAGGCCATATATTCGTAGCTGAGACCGACGGCGAAGCGGGGGCTCATGCGGATATCGGCGCTGACGCCGGCCGCCAGACCCACCACGGGGCCGCGCGCCTGAACGATGACCGGCGTCACGGTGTCGTTGGCGTAGGTCACGAGATGCGCGACCGCCGGTCCGGCATTGACCGAGAACAGGACTGGGCCGAGCGCTACACCAGCCCGAGCCGTCAGCGCGCCGAACCAATGGCCCTTTAGGTCAAAATTCTGGTCGCCGGGAAGATAGGGGCTGTCGACATCGGCGTGGCTGATGCCGCGCACCGCCGTCAGGAAGGTCGCCTCGAAGCCATAGACATAGCGGCCCGTTTGCCAGTTCTGGCCGAGGCCGACACCAAGCGGGTAGCCATGGACGGGCGCGCTGAACGCGTCACCGGGATTGTCGTTGAACCAGCCGTCGGTGTTGAAATGGTAGGCGCCGGTGCCCCATGCATCGCCGCCGATGGCCTCGATATAGGGGCCGGCCCAATGCGTTTGGTTCTCTGCCTTGGCGGGCAAAGCGGCCAAGGCAACCCCGAGGCCCGCGGTAATTGCGACTACCCCACGCCGAACCAGCATGTCTGACGGGCCTCCCAGCCTCGCCCAGCATTCTATGGTCGAAGTGGGCGGACAGTAAATCCGTTCCTGAACCAACCCACGGAAATACTTGACCAGTCTTACCAACCTCTTGGCGCTTGCTGTTCGCTTCAGCCCGGCCCTTTGTTGCCGGGCTCGCAAGCTAGCCGCGCAGGCGGCCTGCCGGCCCTTTGCACCTTCGGCCGCGCCGCTCAGCCTCACGCACATTCAGCTTGCGGCGGTCAGCGGATTTCACTAGACGCATCGGCGGGACACCTCTCCCCACTGAGAGGCGGCTATCTGTGAGGGTAGAGCCAAGATGACCGAGACCATGCGGCCGAACCGCCGGCCAATTACTCCAAATTTCTCTTCGGGCCCGTGCTCCAAGCATCCCGGCTGGTCGCTGGAGGGGCTGCGCAACGCCGTTATCGGGCGTTCGCACCGTTCCGCGCTGGGCAAGGGGCGGCTCAAGCAAGCCATCGATCTCACCCGCGAAGTCCTTCGCGTACCTGACGATTTCCGTATTGGCATCGTCCCGGCATCGGATACCGGCGCCGTCGAGATGGCGATGTGGTCGTTGCTCGGCCCGCGCGGGGTCGACGTCCTCTATTGGGAATCCTTCAGCGAAGGCTGGGCGGTCGATGCCGAGACGCAGCTGAGACTGCCGGACACCAGAATCATCAGCGCCGACTACGGCAAGCTCCCTGATCTGGCGACGGTCAATTTCGACCATGACGTGATCTTCCCGTGGAACGGCACGACGTCCGGCGTGCGGGTACCGAATGGCGACTGGATCCCCGCGGATCGCGGCGGCCTGACGATCTGCGACGCGACGTCGGCGGCCTTTGCGCAGGACCTGCCCTTCGACAAGCTCGATGTCACCACTTTCTCATGGCAGAAGGTGATGGGCGGCGAGGCGGCGCACGGCGTCATCATCCTCAGCCCGCGGGCGGTCGAACGGCTGATGTCGCATCAGCCGACCTGGCCGATGCCGAAGATCTTCCGGCTGGTCGAGAACGGCAAGCTGCTCGAAGGCATCTTCAAGGGCGAGACGATCAACACGCCGTCCATGCTGGCGGTGGAGGACTATGTCGACGCGCTCAACTGGGCGAAGTCGATCGGCGGCATCGACGCGCTGTTCGCCCGCGCCAACACCAACGCGAAGGTTCTCGCCGACTGGGTGGCGCGAACGCCTTGGGCCGATTTCCTTGCGGTCGATCCGGCGACGCGGTCGAACACATCGGTCTGTCTCGCCATTGTCGATCCTGATGTCGTCGCCGCCGGTGCCGTGGCCGATGTCGCCAAGGGCATCGTCAAGCAGCTCGAGGATGAGGGTGTCGGCTACGATTTCAGCTCGTATCGCGATGCGCCTGCAGGCCTGCGTATCTGGGCCGGGGGAACGGTCGAGGCGTCGGATCTTGAAGCGCTGACCGAGTGGCTCGATTGGGCCTTCGCCGGACAGAAAGCGGCGCTCAGCTCGGCCGCTTAGGCGGCCAGTCGTTTTCGTTCCGGGTGGCGCGCGATGCCTCCCGGAACTGCATCTCACACATTCCATAGAAAAGAGTTCCGGCGCGTCATCGTCAGACCGGAGCAAAATCGGGAGAGTCAGTCATGGCCCCACGCGTTCTGATTTCTGATGCATTGTCGGAAACCGCGGTGGAGATATTCACGCGTCGTGGCGTTGCCGTCGATTATCGGCCGGAGCTCGGCAAGGACAAGGACGCCCTGCTCGCCATCATTGGCGACTATGACGGGTTGGCGATCCGCTCGGCGACCAAAGTCACGGAGAAGATCATCGCCGCCGCCGATAGGCTGCGCGTGATCGGGCGCGCCGGCATCGGCGTCGACAATGTCGATATCGCCAAGGCGACGGCGCGTGGCATCATCGTGATGAACACGCCGTTCGGCAATTCGATCACGACGGCGGAGCACGCGATCGCGCTGATGTTCGCGGTGGCGCGGCAACTGCCGGCGGCGGATGCATCAACCCAAGCTGGCAAGTGGGAGAAGAACCGCTTCCTCGGCACCGAGCTGACCGGCAAGGTGCTGGGCATCATCGGTTGCGGCAATATTGGATCGGTCGTCGCCGACCGCGCCATCGGCCTCAAGATGCGGGTGATCGCCTATGACCCATTCCTGTCCGGCGAACGGGCGAAGGAGATCGGTGTCGAAAAGGTGGAGCTCGACGAGCTCCTCGGCCGCGCCGACATCGTGACGCTGCACACGCCGATGACCGACAAGACCCGCGGCATCATCGACGCCAACGCGCTGGGGATGATGAAAAAGGAAGCGATCATCATCAATTGCGCGCGGGGCGGGCTGGTGGTCGAGGAAGATCTGGCGGCAGCGCTGAAGGCGGGCGAAATCGGCGGCGCCGGCATCGACGTGTTCACGACCGAACCAGCGACCGAGAGCGTCCTCTTCGGCCTTCCGAACGTCGTATGCACGCCGCATCTGGGCGCGTCGACCAACGAAGCGCAGGAGAATGTCGCGCTGCAGGTCGCCGAGCAGATGGCCGACTATCTGATCGACGGCGCGGTCAGCAACGCCCTCAACATGCCGTCCATCACGGCCGAGGAAGCGCCGCGTCTGACGCCGTTCGTGACACTTGCCGATCAGCTTGGCTCGTTCGCGGGACAGCTCACGGAGACCGCCGTCAAGGCGATCCGCATCGAATATGAAGGCACCGCGGCGGACATGAATACGCGGGCGCTGACGGCGGCGGCGCTGACGGGATTCCTCAAGCCGCTGCTGCAATCGGTGAACATGGTCTCGGCGCCGGCGATGGCGCGCGAGCGGGGCATCCAGGTCGAGGAGACCCGCCGCGAGCAGCAGGGCGCGTATGAGGGCTATATCCGCGTTACCGTCATCACCGAACGGCGCGAGCGATCCGTCGCCGGCACGGTGTTTTCGGGCGGCCGTCCGCGCATAATCCAGGTCAAGGGCATCAGCATGGAGGCCGAGCTTCTGCCCAGCATGCTTTATGTCACCAATCTCGATCGGCCAGGTTTCATCGGCCGGCTGGGCAGCGTGCTCGGCGAGGAGGGCGTGAACATCGCCACCTTCAATCTCGGTCGCAGCGGCGCGGGCGAAGATGCGATCGCGCTGATCGGCGTCGACCAGGAGCTGACCGATGCGGTGGTCGCCAAAGTTGCCGCCGTCGACGGCGTCATCCAAGCGAAGCCTTTGCGGTTCTAGCCTGGCTTCGGCCGCCGCAACCGCTACGTGCCGTCTTTGCGACTTGGTTCCGGCCAGTCGCGGTCACAATCGATCGCTAAAGGCCGGTACTGCCATGGGGGCATTCTAGCGGAGGAGATAGCAACATGAAGCGTTTGGCATGGATTGCCGTTGTCGGCCTGGGCGTGATGAGCGCCCCGGCGATGGCCGACGAACTCACCGTGGACGCCCCGATCAAATCGGTGGTGGTCTTTCCGCAGGGCGCAGCGGTCACGCGGGAAGGTCCGTTTACCCTGCCGGCCGGCAACACGACGATCATCATCGACCACATTCCGACCGGCATCGATACGAGCAGCGTGCGCGTCGAAGGCGTGTCAGGCGCGGGTGCGCAGATCCAGTCCGTGACCGTCCGGGCCGGCAAGACGGACGAATCCGACAATCCAGAACGCGACCGGCTCGTCGCCGCCATCGGCGACCTCCGCGATCAACTGTTGGCTCTGTCGGATCAGAATACGGCGCTCGAAGCGCAGCGGACATTCATCAACAACCTTGTCAATCAGGGCCCGGCCGGTTTTGCCGAATTGCTCGGTGGCCAAGGTACCGGCATCGATCAATGGCAGGCGGCGTGGACGACGATCGGCGAGGGCCTCGCCCAGGTGCAGGCGGCAATCCGGCAGATACAGTTTCAGCAGCGCGACGTGCAGGAGCAGATCGACGATCTCACCAACCAGCTGGCGAATCTGCCGACCGAGGGCCGGCATCTGGAAATCGCGGTCGAGCTGTCGGCGGCCGATGCGACCGACGTCGTCATGGCCGTCAGCTACCGCGTCAGTGATGCGCGCTGGACCCCCGCCTATGACGCCATGCTGACGACCGGCGACGCCGATACCGAGCCGACGATCAGCTTGGTGCGCCGCGCCGATATTGTGCAGAACACGGGCGAGGATTGGACCAACGTTGCAATCACCCTGTCGACCACGCGTCCGACCGGCGGCACGGCTGCCCCGGATGTCGGGGAAGCAGTGATCGGCGTTTACGAGCAGGCACGTGCCGCCAATGCCGCCCCGACTCTGGCAATGGAGGCGGTTGCTGGCGGCATCGCCGCCCCGGCGCCGATGGCCCCGGCGGAGGCGGTCGCCGATTTCGGCGAGTTCAAGGCCGACTACATCATCCCAGTTCCGGTGTCGGTGGCGAGCGGCGCTGGAGCCCGCTCGGTGCAGATCGCAACGGATGAGGCTATGGCAAGATTGTTCGTCGAGGTGGCGCCCCGTTTCTCGCAGGAAGCGTTTCTGACCGCCGCGTTCACGCTCGAACTCGGAGGCCCCGATCCTGGCCGGACGGGTCAATCTCTTCCGCGACGACGCCTATGTCGGCACGGGGAGCCTTGCCTTCGCCAATCCGGGCGAAGAAATCTCGCTTGGTTTCGGCGCAGACGATCAGGTGCATGTGACCTGGACGCTGGCGAACCGCTCGACCGGCGAGCGCGGTCTGCTGACCCGGGTTGAGTTCGATGAGCGCGAGTATCAGGCGACTGTCGAAAACGGACATTCCCGTGCGATCGAGATCACGACCACCGATCGTGTTCCCGTGGGGGACGACGAGCGTATCCTTGTCGATCGCCTGCCGCAGATGACCGAGCCAACGGCCGAGGATGTTGACGGACAGCGGGGCGTCGTTGCCTGGACCTATGAATATGAGCCCGGCGAGACCCATGAGATCATCAACGCCTATTCGGTGACTTGGCCGACCTCGCTGAACGTCTACGGCGTCCAGTAGCCAAATTTGCTGCGGGGCGGTCAGGCCGCCCCGCAGCAGGCGACCGAAGTTCGTTGTGGGCGTGGACACTTTGCCCGCGGGCCCGCCTGTGGTGTATGACGGGCCGCGTTACTGACCCGCCCGGCCTGACCGCCCCAAAACAACGGAAAGCTGCTTATGTCGAATGTCGTCGTCGTCGGATCGCAATGGGGCGACGAGGGCAAGGGCAAGATCGTCGATTGGCTCTCGGAGCGCGCCGAAGTGGTGGTGCGGTTTCAGGGCGGGCACAATGCCGGCCACACGCTCGTTGTCGATGGCACCAGCTTCAAACTCAGCCTCCTGCCTTCCGGCGTGGTACGCGGCAAGCTGTCGGTGATCGGCAATGGCGTCGTCATCGATCCGCATGCGCTTCTCGCCGAGATCGACCGCTTGGCGGGCCAAGGTGTTGTCGTCACGCCAGAGACGCTCAGGATTGCCGACAATGCGCCCTTGATTTTGTCGCTGCATCGCGATCTCGACGCGCTGCGCGAAAACGCGGCGGCAGCATCCGGCACGGCAATCGGCACGACGCAGCGCGGCATCGGGCCTGCCTATGAGGACAAGGTCGGCCGCCGCGCCATCCGGGTCATGGATCTGGCGACGCCGGAGCAACTCCCGGCCAAGATCGATCGCTTGCTGACACATCACAACGCTCTTCGCCGTGGGCTCGGCGTCGAGCCGATCGAGCCAAAGGCGCTGCTTGATGAACTGAACGCGGTGGCGTCCCGGGTCGTGCCATTCATCGACACGGTCTGGCGGTTGATGGAAGATCAGCGCCGGGCCGGCAAACGGATCCTGTTCGAGGGAGCCCAGGGTGGGCTCCTCGATATCGATCACGGCACCTATCCGTTCGTGACGTCGTCGAACACGGTGGCCGGCGCCGCCGCGGGTGGCAGCGGCATCGGCCCCGGGTCGCTCGGCTATGTGCTCGGAATCGCCAAGGCGTACACGACACGAGTGGGCGAGGGGCCGTTTCCCACTGAACAAAAGAATGAGATCGGCGAGTTTCTCGGCATCAGAGGCGCGGAGTTCGGCACCGTCACCGGCCGGAAGCGCCGTTGTGGCTGGTTCGATGCTGTTCTTGTCCGCCAAATGGTTCAGATCATGGGCATCGACGAAATCGCTTTAACTAAGCTCGATGTGCTTGACGGCTTGGATGAAATCCAGATTTGCGTTGCATATCGTCTCGATGATCGGCAATTGAATTACTTTCCCGGCAGTCCATCCGCCCAAGCGCGGGTGGTGCCGGTCTACGAGACGATGGAGGGCTGGCGTAGTACGACCAAAGGTGCGCGGCGGTGGGCTGACCTGCCAGCGCAAGCGGTCAAATATGTCCGGCATGTGGAGGAACTGATCGGCGCACCGGTTGCCTTGTTGTCAACAAGCCCGGAGCGCGATGACACCGTTTTGGTACAGGATCCGTTTGAGGCTCGTTGAGTAGCTGCGGCAGGGCAGCAGAGTAGGTGGTCGGAATGGCGGAATACTATGCTCTACTGGCGAGGGCAGTAGGGGCACTCCAGCGCAACGATGAGGCTTCCCGCCGGGAGATCTATGTAAAGGCGCGCAGCGCACTGATCCGGCAATTGAAGGCGATCTTACCGCCCCTGCCGCCATCCGAGATTTCCAAGCAGAGGCTGGCGCTGGAAGAAGCGATCCGACGGGTCGAACGCGAGGCCGTGGAGGCGGCCGCGGCGTCGCGGATGTCCGACGAGGACATCGCGCGACACGCCGAACGGGCGCTGGCCGAGGCGTTGGCGCCGGATGCCGGACCCGAGGCCGCGCCGTTCGAGGAGGAGGCCGAACCGGTGGTTCTGCGGGAGGCGCCGCGAACTGCCCCCCCGCGCCCGGAGCCGCCGAGCTTTGAGCCCGCCGCCGAGCCGGAAGTCATGGCGCCGCAACCGGCCGCCAAGTCGTTTGCCGAAGTGGTGCGTCCGCAACCTACAGCGCGGGCATCGCAGCGGCCCGCCAATTGGGAACGGGCGGCGACCGTAACCGATGTGGAAGAACCACCGCCACCGCCGCCGCCACCACCACGACAGGCCATGCGCGAACGCGCCCGCGACCCGAAGCGTGGTGGTCGCGGCTGGGAAACGGCGCCGCGGCACCAGCGCCGGAAGCGTTCCGTGGCCGCACGACTGACCCTCTTGGTGCTGGTTGTGATCTTGATCGGGGTAGGCGGCTACTTCGCCTACCAGTACCAGGACCAAATCTCGGATTTCGTCAATTCCGCCTTCGGCAACGATGCTGCCGAGACGACGGACGCGGTCGCTGCGGACGATGCGGCGGCATCTGCCGCGGCCAGCGGCGGAGCGGCCGCCGAGTCGACGGCGTCGCCTGCGGCGGCGGTTGTCGCCGAGGAGCCCGTTATCCTGCCCGACGCGGCGGCCTATCTCTATGAGGAGCCGCAACCCAGTTCACCGGCGTCCAAGCTGGACGGAACGATCAACTGGGCGCTCGGTACCGATCCGGACACTGGCCTCGACGTCATCACCGCCAATATCGCGGTGCCGGGAGAAGGGCTGCAGATCGCGATGCGCGTCGCGCGCTCGACCGATCCGGAGTTCAGCCACGAGATCAGTGTGTTGGTGACGCAGGACGCAGCTCACTCCAGCGATCCTCTGGCGAGCGTGGAAAATCTGGCGGTCAAGTCGAGCGAGGAAGCAATCGGCGCCGAACTTCAGGGTACGGCGTTCAACGATCCGGACTTCTTCCTGCTGCAGTTGCCGACATCCGACGTGATCCTCAACAACAACCGGCTCGGCCTGTCGCCGTGGTTCGATCTGAATCTGGTGTTCGCGTCCGGCCGTCGGGTCATCGTCGCCTTCTCGAAGGGACAGCAGGGGACGGACGTGTTCGACGAGGCCCTGGCCGCGTGGCAGGCGAACTAGGGTGTGAAACGGTCAGCCGCCGCCCACTGGGCAGCGGCTGTTCTTGTTGTTGATTAGGCCGGTTCGCGCTCGCGTGCCGGGCGCTCCATGTCACGGGCACCCTTCTTCACGGCTTCCTGCACCTTCTCGAAGGCGCGGACCTCAATCTGACGCACGCGCTCGCGGCTGACGCCGAACTCACCGGAGAGTTCCTCCAGGGTGATCGGGTCGTCGGCAAGGCGGCGCGCCTCGAAGATGCGGCGTTCGCGGTCGTTGAGGACCGACATGGCGCTCTGCAGGAGCACGTGACGGTTGTCGGCCTCTTCCTGCTCGGCCAACATCTCTTCCTGATTGTCCGAGTCGTCGACCAGCCAGTCCTGCCACTCGCCGCCTTCGGCGTCGGCGCGGATCGGCGCGTTGAGCGAAGTGTCGCCGCCGAGACGGCGGTTCATCGACACGACCTCTTCCTCGCTGACGCCAAGACGGGTCGCGATTGCGGAGACTTGTTCCGGCTTCAGGTCACCCTCGTCGAGGGCCTGGATCTGGCCTTTGACCTTGCGAAGGTTGAAGAACAGCCGCTTCTGGTTGGCGGTCGTTCCCATCTTCACCAAGCTCCAGGAGCGAAGGATGTATTCCTGGATTGCGGCTTTGATCCACCACATTGCGTAGGTCGCCAAACGGAAGCCACGCTCGGGCTCGAACCGCTTGACCGCCTGCATGAGGCCGACATTGCCTTCCGAAATCACTTCGCCGATCGGCAGGCCGTAACCGCGATAGCCCATGGCAATCTTGGCCACGAGACGCAGATGGCTCGTTACCAGGCGATGGGCCGCATCGCGGTCGTCATGCTCCTTGTACCGCTTGGCGAGCATGTACTCTTCCTGCGGCTGAAGCATGGGGAAGCGCCGGATCTCCTCGAGATACCGGGTCAGGCCGGATTCGCCGGCCGCGATCGCTGGAAGTGTTGCTGCATGGGCCATTACGGCACCTCTTTTGTCCCGGCGCGAAAAGATGCGCCCGGGCGCTGACGTTCATGGTTGAAGGAAGGTTCTCGCACAATTCTGGCAGGAGCGCGGCCAGAACTCGTGGCAGCGTTTTTTAATTCTTCGCCGAAAGCGGTAAAAATCAAATGCCGCTCCCCAGCTTTCGGCAATCCTTGATCAAGGCGCTATGTGGTGATCTGGCCAGTTTCGCGCAAGAGCGTAGCGGCTTCGGTCCATTCCCTCGTCCCGCAAGCGAACCTTTGCCGAGGCCACCTTGCCTCAAAAGGGCGCTGCGCTGCGCCTCTCGCCGATGATCAAATCGGTGTGTTTGGGGCTACTGATAATGCAGGCTGGTCACCTGAAGAACGTCGTTCGCGCCGAACCCGGTCGCGCTGATCTGCAGGGTGGAGGGATTGAGGATAATCGAGGTCGCGGGCGGGCTGCCAGTATAAAGTGTGATTGTATCGCCCTGAACGACCGCTGACCACTGAACAACTTCGTTAGTCGTCGGGTGCGGGCCGGACCAAGTCGTGGCGTTGATCTTCGTGTAGGTCCCCACAAGATAGCCGACGGCGCCTTCGGTCATGGTGAAGCCGGTCAGCGTCGCGGCGCTGTTGGCCGGGGCGGTGGTTTGGACGGTCACGGGTGTCGGCGTTGTCGGCGCAAAGATATCAATGGGCGCGCAGCCGGCGGCGACAACGCCCACAGACAGGACGACCAGGGCTACTGCTGAACGGTTCATGTTCGCTCCAATCAGGTTGGTGGCTCAGCCCAAAGACGCCAAGCCCGGGCCTGCATGGCAGGTGCTGATTTCAGCTATCCCAGACCGCTGAATGCGCAATTTTGCGTCGTGCCGTCCGCCTTGGTCCAAAGAACGGCGTGATAGTCCCCGGAGAATCGTACCGATTGGCCGCCACCTGCGTAGTAAATCGGGCCGCCGGTCATCGGTGTTTGCGTGTTGGCGATATAGACGCTGATGTTCACGCCGTCGTGCCCCTCAATGCTCATCGCACCGCCGGGGCAAGCAAAGCTGGCCACCGTTGTGAAACCGGTTGGCTGGGGACCGGAAAGACTCGCCGGCACGCAGCCGGCCGCCGCGATGCCGACAAGGCCAACAATTGAAGCAAGAGAAAATCGGTTCATGACATTCCTCATCCTTTTGGGGGCGGTCGGCGGCCCGCCCACTTCCCGGGCCTAATGATCTATGCGCGGTAGCAGGTTTCCTGTTCACCCAGACCAGCCCAAACGACGCTGCTGAAATCCGATGCGAAGGTCAGCGATTCTTCTTCGCCATAATAGGCGTAAGGCCCGCCCGTATAAGTGTAGCCTGAGCCGCCATTATATGCGGTGGCGGTGCCATTCCCGATAACGATAGTCATTGTTCCGGAGCTGCAGGCGTAGCTGTAGCTGGTTCCCGCTGACGGCGCGCTCGTGGTGGTAACGGTCGGCACGCAGCCCGCGGCCGCGAGGCAGCCAGCAACAATCATCGATGTCAGTGCAAGGTTTCTCATAGGTTGCCTCCTGAACAATGCTTTCATGGAGCCGGCACCCTCGGATGCGAACCAGCCCCAATGCTTTCGGCTGCGAGAAGCTAGCAGCCGGTGTGCGCTGCGGGAACCGCGCCGCCCGCCCAAATATCTGGCACTGTGGATTGACGTTCCTTAGATCGTCTCAAGGGCCCTGACAAGCGCGGCCATATCAGCGGGGAGCTCCTCTTCGAACTGCATCTCTGCGCCGGTCACGGGATGCGCGAAGCCGAGCAGCCAAGCGTGGAGCGCCTGCCGGCGGAAGGCACGCACGATATCGCGTGCGTGCTCCGGCAGCTTGGCCGCCTTGGTGTTCATGCCGGCGCCATAGTCGGCGTCGCCGATCAGCGGGTGGCCGATCGCGGCGAGATGGACGCGGATCTGATGCGTCCGGCCGGTCTCCAGTTCGAGCCCGATCAGCGATGCGATCGGCGCGGCCTTCGGTCCGAAGACTTGCTCGACCTCATAATGGGTGATCGCTTCGCGCCCGGACTCGCCCTTGGCGATCGCCATCTTCTTGCGGTTCTTGGCGGAGCGTCCGATCGCTGCCTCGACCGTGCCAACCGACGGCGATGGCACGCCCCAGGCAACCGCCTTGTAGCCACGCACAAGCGGTCCTTCGCGGCCGTGATCGGCGAACTGCGCGGCCAGGCTCTGATGCGCCCGATCGCTCTTGGCGACGACGAGGAGCCCGGTGGTGTCCTTGTCGAGGCGATGAACAATGCCCGGCCGGCGAACGCCGCCAATGCCTGAAAGGCTTGCGCCGCAGTGGGCGATCAGGGCGTTGACGAGCGTTCCGCCGCTGTGCCCGGGGGCAGGGTGGACGACGAGACCGGCCGGTTTGTTGATGACGATGAGATCGGCGTCCTCATAGACGATGTCGAGCGGGATCGCCTCTCCCGCGGGGGCGGCCGGCAATGGCGCCGGCAGCGTCACTTTCGCCCGGTCGCCGGCGTTGACCGGGTGTTTTGGCTCCACTACCGTCGCGCCGCCGATCGTGACCTGACCATCGAGGATCAGGGCTTTCGCCCGGCTGCGGCTCAACTCGGCGACCGCGCCGGCAAGGAACGCATCAAGACGGGTGCCGGCGTTTTCCGGCAGGACCGCTACTTCGACCAAGGTCGGATGTTCTTCGGAGTTTGCGTTCATGTCTTCCCAATCCGGCGCCCCCAAGGACCCGCCGCTCGATCCGGCGCTGATCCGCGTTCAGAAACGCTTGCGCTTGATGATGATTATCGGGCTGTCGACGCTGGGGGTCGGCGTCGTCGCGGTTCTGATTGCGATCATCTACCGCTTTTTCATTGCCGATTCGACAGACGGGCAATTGGCCGAGGCGGCGGCCCAGCTGACGCAGCCGCCAACCGTCATCACCGGCGAGGTGACGGCGGAAGCTGTTGGCCTCGCGCCGGAGGCCGAACTGGTGCAGCAGACGATCGACGGCACACAGCTGGTTCTCACTTTCCGCGACGATGCAGGGCTCGTCACGGTCATCGTCGACACCGCAACGATGACGGTGGTCCGCCGGTTTAGGGTGACCGACTAGCCTGCTTGTCGCCCCTCCGGCGCTCGCCTTGTCAAGCGAAGGGCTGGGGGGCTATATCCGCCCTTGCGCCACGCGCCCGCTCCCTTCGTCTAGCGGTTAGGACGCTGCCCTCTCACGGCAGAAACACCGGTTCGATTCCGGTAGGGAGTACCAATCCTGGTCCAGGATTTGGTCGGGCGACTTCCGCTTCTGCGACGGAGTCCCGCTTATGCCTTGCGGCGGGCGCTGACCCGCGTAGAAAGCGGTGATGGCACTTCGCCGCTCCCTGTCGCGTCAGATCGGCCAGTTGAAGACGCTCACTTCGCAGCGGTTGTGGCTCCGGGTGCTGGTCGGCATGGCGCTCGGCGTCGGTGTCGGCTTTCTGTTGGGTCCGGGCGTCGGCATTGTTGACGCGCAAACATCGACGCTTCTGGGCGACTGGCTGGCGCTGCCGGGCCGTCTCTTCCTGGTAGCCATCCAGTTTGTCGTGGTGCCGCTGGTCGTCGCCTCGGTAATCCGCGGCATTGCTGGCGGCCAGCGCGAAGCCGGCTTCGGCCGGCGCTCTTGGTTAACTTTGGTGTTCTTCCTGGTGACGACACTGGCGGCCGCCGTCATCGGCCTGCTTCTGGCTGCGATCGTGGGGCCGGGCCGGCTGATCGATGGCAGCGTCGTCAGCCAGGCACTTGGCGGCATTGACGGCTCGGTGCCTGCGACGGCCGTCGATCTGCCGCAGCTGTCGGACCTGCCGAGCCTGATTCTCAGCCTCTTCCCCGACGATCCGCTGTCGTCCTTTGTCAGCGGCAACATGCTGCAGATCGTCATCGCCGCGGTGATCATCGGCGTCGCGTTGGTGCAATTGCCGCGGACGCAATCTTTCGCGCTGCTGGCGCTCCTGGCTTCGATCCAGGCGGTTTGCATGGTGATCGTGCGCTTCGTCCTGCAATTCGCGCCGATCGCCGTTTTCGGCCTAATGGCAAGCATCGCGGCGCGTATCGGCATTGCGGCGCTGATTGGAACAGCGGCCTACCTCCTGACCGTCATCGCCGGGCTTCTCATTCTGCTGGCGATCTATGTCGCCGTCGCCGCGATGGCGGGCCGCAAACCGATTGCGTTCCTTGGCACATGCCGCGAGGTGATGCTGCTCGCATTCTCGACGTCGAGTTCGGCGGCGGTGATGCCGCTGACCATGACGACGGCGGAGAAGGGCCTTGGCGTCAGTCCTGCCACCAGCCGTTTCGTGGTGCCGCTGGGAGCCACGATCAACATGGCCGGAACAGCGCTCTACCAGGCCGTGGCGACCCTGTTTCTGGCGCAAATCTTCGGCGTCGAGATCGGCATGGCCGGGGCGGCGCTGGTCGTTGTGATGGCCACCGGGTCAGCGATAGGCTCGCCGGGAACGCCGGGTGTCGGCATCGTCATCCTGGCGACGATCCTATCGGCCGTCGGGATTCCGGCCGCCGGAATTGCGATCATCCTCGGGGTCGATCGCATCCTCGACATGTGCAGGACTTCCGTGAACGTTCTCGGCGATCTCGTCGCCTGCGTGGTGGTTGATCGCGCGACGGCCAAGGTGCCTCCGAAAGAGCTGGTTCCCGGCGATCTTGAGGCCGCCGAGAGCTAGCGGTGGGTCGGCGACGTTTGCCTTCGCTTCATCTCGTTGGCCGAGATTCCCGTGACACCTGCGACCCGGATTGACCTGCGGTCGAACTGGGCGTGAAGTGGCGGGGCAGGAGGCAAAGGCGTTGGCGTTCAAACTTGAGAAGGCGGAGCCGGTTGGGGCCGCCATGCGGCGCGCGCTGGCGGACGATCTTGAAATCGCCGAGGCCTTGCTGAGCGGCGGCGAATTGCCGTTCGAGACACGAGTCCACAGAGTTCGCCGCCGGCTGAAGCGCGACCGTTCCCTATTGCGGGTGTTTGACCGCACGGCGCCTGAGCTTTCACGCCGCCTGCGCGTTCTTCTCCGCGATGCCGGGCGGGCACTCGCCGGCCTTCGCGAGTCGCATGCTCTGGCCGACGCAGCCGCCGATCTCGGCCGGCGGATGGGCGAACCGGAGGAGGCCATCCTTCTGGCCGCGGCGGCGCCGGAAAATGGCGGCACGACCGATCCGGTCACGACGGTGGCGGCGGCGCAGGACCTCATCAGTGATGCGCGCAGCCTCGTCAGTCTGCTGCCGTCGAGGCACGGCAAGACATCCTACGCGAAGGCGCTTCGCCGTTCCTTTCGCCTAGCCGGCAAGGCCGAGACGAAGGCGGCGAGGTCGCACTCCACCCACGACCTTCACGAATGGCGCAAGCGTCTCAAGGACCTAGTGCATCTCACGCAATTCGGCGGGGAACGGCTGCGCCACGCCGGACGGACGCTTACCGAGGCCAAGAAGGCAGAGCAGTTGCTCGGGGACGATCATGATCTGGCGATGCTGCGCAGCCGCGTCGTCAAGCGGGGACGGACGGCGGCGGCCCGCTTCGTCAGCAATGTCGAGATCGGCGGCCGCCGGGCAAAGCTGCAAGAGAAGGCATTCGCCCTCGGCCGCAAGGTCGACCGCGCACGTCCACCGCGACTGCGCTGATATCCATCGCCTCGGCCATCGTCCTATAGCGGCGTGTTCGGGCGGTGCGCCATGCCCAGGCGCCCGAGATATAGCCCGCCGCAAACGAAGCCACGGCGACGAGCAGGGTGCTTAGGGTCAGCGCCATGGCGGATCCTCGCTGCGTTCCGTGTCGTTCGCCGCTTCGTCGCGATGATATTCCGTTGCCGCCTGACGGTCGGTGAGAAGGTCATAGGCTGGGTCCGGCCAGTCGAAGTCCGGATGACGTGTCAGGAACCGGCGCGCGGTCCTGGCAGCGTCGCCATCGGCGCTCCAAGCGGACCATGGCTCGCGCAGATAGGCGAGGACCGCGTCTCGGCGCCGGCGGCGGGCCATGTGGCAGTGGAAGCGGAGCCGGGCCGCTTCGGCCTCAGGGTCGCCCCGGAAGCCGAGCAAGTCGCTGCCGTTCACGCGGTGTAACGCTGACGCGATGTCTGCAAGGGTTTTGTGGTACGGGGTCATGCATCGATGGTGGACCACCTCCACCTCAGGAGCAAATAAATATGTGGAGCTAGTCCACTACTACCGTCAGCTGCCGGTCTTCAGCAGAGTCTCAATGACCGCGTGGATTTGGCGCTGCTGGTCTGCGGGCGCTTTCTTGAGCGTTTCGTATATCGACCAGGGAGCGTCGGGCATCGTCGGATCGCGGATGAGAAGATCTGCCACGGTGCAGCCATAGGCCTCGGCCGCGGCCTCAAGAAGTCCTTGTGAATAGGGGCTTCTCATATTCTCGATCTTGGACAGTTGGGTGCGAGAGATGTCGAGGCGGAGGGCCGCCTGTTCCTGCGAGAGTCCGCGATATTGCCGCCACTGTTGGAGGAAGTGACGGCGCAGTTCGCGGCGGGGGTGTTTGACCGAAGGCATGACTCCGGTTGTAGGCCGGTTGTGTTAACGGTCTATCGCATCTCATCCACATAGTGCTTGACATCCACCGTGGAGCCAGTCCACATACGAGGCATGAAACGGATCGCGAACAAACAACCAGGAACAACCGGCGCCGACGTGGAAGCGAAGCCGAATGTCACGGATTCACCGTCTGGAAGCAGACAATCGCCCGTGGCGCGTTCTGCCGCGGGCCGTGGTGTTCGAGAGTCGCTAGCCGGAGGCGGCTCGGCCCGCAGCCAATGCCTCAACGACAGAAGCGTAAGCATGCCGCGGGACGATAAGGCGCACGACGACAGCGCGTTCGCTTTCCGGCGTGCCGACCAGCGGCCGGTCGACATAGAAGGTGAGGCGTATGAAATCGCCGCAATCATCGGCATTGGCGACGCCGGTGGTGAAGGTCTCAAATATCGGTACCGGCTCGGTAATCAGCGGCACCGGAGGTGGGGCTTTTCGCGGCATTGCGGTTCTCCGAATCGAACTAATCCCGATACAATCTATAGTCGCAGGCGCTACAACCAACCTGACCTTTCGTCCAGGGGGCATCCGCCGCAATCCACGCAACCCCTGACACATCTCGGCAATCCGATCGCAGATTTGCCAGTGCGCCGCTTCGCCCCGCCGCTCTCCTTCGGTGATCGAAGCGCGCCGGCGGCAGCTGGCAAGCGCCGGCTGCCGCACCCATCAGCAGTGCCGGCGCCCCCGCCTCCTCCCGCGCCGGCCGGCGGCGGTTGGGGACAAACCTCGTCCTCGACCGCCGCCCCCTCTCGAGAGGGCAGGGGAGGGCGGCATGAGCACTAATTTCGGAGTCAGGTCATCGCTGCGCAGTCCTGCGGCACGGCGTATTGAGGCGGCCGGCCTGGCGTTCCAGCGGCAGCTTCAGCGGGAAGCGGAGCCGCAGCAGGACGCGCTGCCGCGGACAAAGCCCTCCGTCCGACTGTCGGCCGATCCCACGTTGGCCGGCCGCGCGGTGCGGGCCGTACAGGGGCCATGCCATCAGATCGTCGAAGAGGTGGCAGCAAAGTATCGGGTGCGCGCCGCCGACATTCTATCCGCCTCGCGCGCGCATGTTCTTATTCCGCCGCGGCATGAAGCGATGTTTCGCTGCGTTGCCGAGACGTCGCTGTCGCTGCCGGCCATCGCCCGCATCTTCCACCGCGACCACACGTCCATCGGGCACGGCGTCATGCGGCATCACATCCGCACGGGCGATCCGCTGCCGCGCGGCATGGACTGGAAAGCCGGCCGACGGAAGCGGCGGTGAAATTAGCCAGTTAACGGATTGAATTCGGCAATCGTCTCCAGGGCTTTGGAGCGAAAGGAGAGTTTGTGACCAAAAGGCGCGGGCGAAAGCGCAAGCCGGGCGTTGTCCGCTTGCCGGACGGACGGGTGAAACAAGGCGGCAAACGAGAAAGGGCCGAGGACATGCAGCGAGTGGCAAGGGAAGCGCGGGAACGTGTGTTCGGCCTGTCGAAGACGGCGGCGGCAGCGATGCCCGAAACGTCAGTCCTGGGTGGACTGGTCGCCACCGGGGAGATTTCGCGCCGGCAATATGAGGCCGCCGCCCGCTATGCGGAGATCGTCCGCCAGCACGACATCCTGCTCGGCATGAAGGGAATGCCGCGCGCCGGCGATTTGGAGCGGCAGGGCGGCTATGATGCCGAGGACGGATCGGGCGAGGCCTATCGCGCGCGCTATCGTCACGCCATGGCGCGCTACGATCACTGCCGCGCGGCGCTGCGCGACGCCAATCGCGAGGACCGCATGGCGGCCTCGGTTGTTGACGCGGTGGCGGTCAACAATTGGTCGCTGCCGGATCTGACGCCGACATTGCGGATCGGCCTCAACCATCTCGCCCGCGCCCTCGACGTTCCCGCCGGCGGCAGCATGGGCATTGCGACCGGCGCGGGGCTGCCGGAAGGCCGTTAGCGGCGCCCTAGGGCGTGACTTCTGCGGCGTCGACCAAGCCGCGAACGCCGGCGAGCTCGCCGGCATCGTGATCGGCTGAGAGCTGCTCCTCCTGCGTCCAAGTCGCGTCGATGCTGGCGACGAGGTCGCGATACCGGGTGCCGACGGCCTGATCATCAAAGACCAAAGTCCGCGTTGCGGTGTCGAATGTGAATGCGCCCGGACTGTTCTGCAGCAGGGTGACGATGTCGGCCGCGGTGGCGAGGCGCTGTCCGGCAAGATCGAGGCGGGCGCTGAAATAGGTGCGATCCGTTTCGACCCGCTGGACGGCTGCGTCGACAAATGTCAGCCGCTCGCTGTCGGGCAGGGGCGTCTCGATCTTGGTGATGCTTTCGATCTCGGCGTCCAGGATGTCGTGGAGCTGTCCCCGGGTCTGGTCGACGGCGCCGCTGAGCAGTGTGACCCGATCCGCCGCTTGAGCAAGCTCGGCGTCATCAAGGGCAAGGGGGCCAATGAGTGCGGCGAAGCGATCTTCGTCCCACAGCGAATCTACATCGAAGACGATGCCGTTATTGGTGGTGTCGCGCAGTTCGTTGGCCGCCCGAACCAGACTGCCGGTGTTGGTGGTTGTCGCCGCCAGCACCGACATCAGGTTCCCTTCACCGGCTTCGGCAATCTCCGCATCCAGCTTGTGTGCATCCATGACCGCCGACACCTGGCTCCAGGAGGCGATGATGACGCCGATCGAGGCGAGGACGAGAATGATATCGAAACGGCCGGGGCGCTTATGCGTCAGGGAGGCCAGCAGGAGCGCTGCCAGAACCAGCATCGCCAGGATCGAGATGGCGCGGAAGGCAAGCGTCGAGAAGCCGGCCCAGGACGGGTAGGCGTAGATGGTCAGGGCGAGGACGACTGCGGCGAAAAACGCGAGCGCGAGGCGAGTGGTAGTACGCAATGGAAGGGTCCCCCCAGTCGGGTGTCAGGAAGCGCGGCCTTGTCTTCATCCAAGGTTTTCGGGCGGGCGCTGTCGGCCGCTATTGGCGACCTCCGGTTCACCGGTGCGCATACGCCAGAAATCAAGAAGAAGGAATGCGGCTTGGCCGACCGCAAAGATCAGGGCCATGCCCGCCGTCTCCGGTCCGGACAAAACGATCGCCGTCGCGGCGACAATGATCACATAGGCCGCGAGATGGGCGATCAGCAGCCGCGACCATCGGCCGAGCCGCCGGCCAAAAATCCACAGCCCGACCCGGATGACAGGCGTCAGGAAGAACCAGGCAATGAAGAGTACCGCTGCAGCGGGAAAGACCATGTCTTCCTCCGATTTCGCTCAATATGGCCGTCCTTATGCCAGATTGCAGCGCTGGCGTCCCGAAAACGCGAGAAATGCGTCACTGTGTTCTTGCCCCACAGCTTGATCGGGCCGGGCGCTGTCCGATGCTTGACCGGCCGGACGGGGGAGGCGATTGTCGAAATAGAAGCTCGGTGATTGCGTCCGGATGGCTTTGCCGGTCCGAGATGTTCCAGAAGGAAAAGACGCCGGAACGGAGGCCCGCGCCGACGTCTCAACCAAACTTTCTGCCCGCCGTCTTTGCGGCCTTTGACAGCGCATCTGCAGGGGGGTGCCCGGACTTTCCGCCGGCTGAGCCTTCAGCGTTCCGTCCGCGCCCACAGATCCCAAGCCTTGTGACCGGTCGGGACATTCCTGTCGACGCGCGGCTCTGTACGAAATGTTGGATTTCCACACTTTCCTGTCCGCCCTATGGAGGGCGGCGATGCGCCTTCTAAGCCGGCTCTTTTTCGCCCAGCGCGGCGATCACTTCGCGCTCGAATTCACCGGGAGCGCCAGCTGCCGTCAGAGCGTCGCGGTCCCAGCTCCTGGCGATCACGCCGCCGGCTAAGAAAATCGCGCGTGTGCAGAGACTTGGAATCGTTTCCACAACATGGGTGGCAAGAATGATGGCGTGCCTTCCGGCTGCCGCGAGACTGCGGATCATTCGCTTCATATTGAAGGCGGCGACGGGATCGAGGCCGTTGAGCGATTCATCGAAGATGATGAGCGGCGGACTGCCGAGAAGCGATGCCGCGACCGAGATCTTCATGCGCGTACCAAGCGAATAGGTGGCTATCGGCCGCCCGATCCAGCGTTCGAGATTGAGTGTGATGACAAGATCATCAGCCGGCCAGGCGTTGGCGGTGCAGCCGCGGATGGAAGCGACTAGTTCGAGATATTGGCGGCCGGTGAGGGCGCTGGGCACCTCGGAAATATCGACGGCGAGGCCGAGCTGTGCCTTGGCTCGCTCCGGGGCGCGAGCCATGTCGATGCCGCCGATCGTGACGCTACCGCCGATGAGCCGAATCTGCCCGGTCAGCGCTTTCACCAAAGTCGACTTGCCGGCGCCATTGGCGCCCAACAGGCCAAGGATCTCGCCGCGCCGGAGGGTGATGTCGACGCCCTTGACGATCGGGCGGCCGCCATAGCCGGCGACGACGCCCTCCGCGGCAAGGATCGGATTGTCGATTAAATCAGCCATGGCGATAGGCTCCTCTCGCCCGCATCCATAGGAACACCACAAGTGCCGCCAGCCCCACCAGAATGGTGCGGCTGTATTCCAGCAATTCATAGGCGGCGAGGGAGAGCGCCGCGAAGAAGGCCATCCCGGCCAGCCGCCGCGAATGAGCGAAGAAGGCGGCGAAGACCGCATAAATCGCGTTGAGCGCCAGCAGGCCGAGAAGGCCCGACACCGGCATGGCGATCATACCTGGCTCGGCCGCATAGGCTGGCACAGCCAGTGCGCCGAAGAACAGCAGCGACAGCAGGAGCGGCAAGCGCACGAGGCCGCGCATCGCGCGGGTGAAGCTGAGTTGCGATGCGCGCAGCACCGGCGAGAGCAGCGGGCCGCAGCGGAGCGCAAGCATGAAGATGGCAAAGCCGCCC
Source organism: uncultured Alphaproteobacteria bacterium (assembly GCA_963732865.1). GTDB lineage: Bacteria > Pseudomonadota > Alphaproteobacteria > Rhizobiales > Kaistiaceae > JADLGL01. The sequence continues at coordinate 815,637 of CAVTBC010000004.1, forward strand.
AGAACGCCGCCAAGGACGGCCGGGGCCGCGTTGCCGCGGACGATGCTGGCGACCGCTGCCAGCGTGCCGGCAAGAGCGAGCGCCAGCCAAAGCAGGGCGGCGCGGGTGGTGAAGCGAAAACGGCCGGTGGCGAAGTTTGCGGCCCAACTGCCGATCCACATCGGCCTTCGCCGATCGGTCCACGCGATCGAGATTCCGCGTTCGGATTCGCCGGATGTTGCGGCGAGAGCGTCGGCCGGCGCCCGATAGGGACTGTGAAGACGAAATGACATGCCGGCGAAATATCCGGCAAACCAGACGATCGTGGCGCCGATACCCCAGGCCGCCACAGGCGGATGGCTGGCGGCGGTGACGCCAATGGCAGTGAGGCCGCCGACGATGAGCGCCAGCGGCGACCCGAGCACGAGCGCCGCATAGGCGGCCATCCGCCACCGCGCCTTTTCGCTCAGCGGTTGCGCCTTGAGGAAGGGCACATGGGCGCGGGCCTGGGTGAGGATTGCCATTGAGGCGCCCGCCGCTGCGCCGGTGGCAAGGATCGCAGCCGGGATTGCGAGCCACCAAAGCAGAGGCTGAGCGTTCAGCATCTCGGTGCGATAGTTGATCCCACGGACGACGATGCCGATTGCGTAGGCCGCCATCGGGAGCCCGCCGAAAACGGCCCAGGCGAGATCGCGCCGGCGCGCGGAACGGATCGACGCGCGAATCTCGGCGAGGATGAGTGTCAGGACAATGCGGTCAGAGGCGCTCGGCATTGATCCTCGAACTCCGATCCGGGCTGCTGCGCTTAACGCTTGCCCTTCATGTCGTCGGGCAGGAACTGGCCGTGCTCACGCTCGCGTTTGTCGCGCTCGCGCATGTCGTCCTCATAGGCCTTGCGGACTTCGTCGGAAACGACGACCCGCCTGACGGGCGCTGCCTTCCGTCGCGTTCTGGCTGGTCCAAACGTGTTCGGCGGCGTCTCGGCCATGGGGTCGGGCTCCTCTGTTCCTGCTTCAGCATATAGGAGCCGGCTGCAGCGATGCGAGCGCTTTCACAAATTTCCGGGCGGGTCGGATGAACGAAACCGAGAGCGCTACGACCGGCGGCCGCCTGGGCACAGCCTTTCTCGATGCGTTGATCGCGGATTTTGCCGCGCATGGCGCCGAGGCGATCCAGCGCTGCCGGGAAGACAACCCGGCAACCTATGTCCGCATCTGCGCCGGACTCGTGCCCAAACAAGTGAAGATCGAAAGCGCAAATGACCTCGACGACGCCGAACTCGACCACCGCATCCGACAGCTCGCCAGACAACTCGCGCTTGAAATCGGACCTGGCGGATCTCCTGACGGAGAAGGAGCGGCGGAAGAGTCGCAATCGCCTCCGGGCCTACCGGCCCTACGCTAGGCAGTCTGCCTTCCACCAGACCGGCGATCTCGCGCGCGAGCGCCTGTTCATGGCCGGCAATCAGCTCGGAAAGACGATGGCCGGCGCCGCCGAACTCGCCATGCATCTCACCGGCCGCTATCCGAAATGGTGGGTGGGCCGCCGCTTCGATCGGCCGATCGCGGCGCTCGCCGGATCGGAGACGGCGGAGCTGACGCGGCAAGGCGTGCAGCGCTTGCTGCTCGGCCCGCCGGCGGACGAGCGGCAATGGGGCACCGGTCTCATCCCAGGCGACGACATTGTCGAATGGACACGCCGGCGCGGTGTCGCCGATGCGGTCGACACCATCGTCGTGCGCCATTTGTCGGGCGGCAACTCGACCGTGCTGCTGAAGAGCTACGATCAGGGCCGGGCCAAATGGCAGGCCGACACCGTGCATGTCGTCTGGTTCGACGAGGAGCCGCCGCTCGATGTCTATTCCGAGGGCGTGACGCGCACCAACGCAACACGGGGCCTCGTCTATCTCACCTTCACGCCGCTGCTCGGCGTCTCCGCCGTCGTGCATCGTTTCCTCTATCAGGAATCGCCCGATCGTTCAGGCACGACGATGACGATCGACGAGGCGCTGCATTATTCGGCGGAGGATCGGGCGCGGATCGTTGGGGCCTATCCCGAGCATGAACGCGAAGCGCGGGCGCAGGGAACGCCGGCGCTCGGCTCGGGCCGCGTCTTTCCTGTGGCCGAGCAGCGGATCGTCTGCGATCCGTTCGCGATCCCGCCGCACTACGCACAGATCGTCGGCATCGACTTCGGCTGGGACCATCCCTTCGCCGCCGTACGCTGCGCTTGGGACCGTGACAGCGATATCTTCTACGTCGTCGGTTGCTACCGGGAATCGCAAACCACGCCGCCGATCCATTCGGCAGCAATCCGGCCGTGGGGGGTGTGGATTCCCGTTGCCTGGCCGCATGACGGCTATCAGCACGACAAGGGGTCAGGCGATCAGCTGTCGGCGCTCTATCGCGGTCACGGCCTGAACATGCTCCTCGAACACGCGACGCATGAAGAAGGCGGGCACGGCATTGAGGCCGGAATTCTCGACATGCTGGAGCGCATGCAGACCGCGCGCTTCAAGGTGTTTCGCGGGCTGGAAGACTGGCTGCAGGAATTCCGCCTCTACCACCGCGACAAGGGCATCATCGTCAAGGAACGCGACGACCTCCTCGCCGCGACGCGCTACGCGCTGATGATGCGCCGCTTCGCCGAAACCGAAACACGCCCGAAACCGCGCGTCGGCCCACCAGCAGCGGGTGGCGGATGGATGGGGTAGGGGCGGCCTACAACGCCGCGCCGGCGTCGCGGCATTGGTCGCTGGTAAGGGTAATCTGGCCCAGGAGATCGCCCGCCACACTGCGGAAGATCCAAACTTCTGAGGCGTCATCGCGGAGCATCGGGACCGTGCCCGCCGAGCAGAAGCTGGCTGGATCGGCGATGGCGGACGTGATCCTTTCTTCAGAGATGATGTTGAGGTCGATCTCCGTTTCGTAGGTAACGCTGTCGGCATCGAAGCTGACCTCAACGAGGCGCCAACCTGGCGCCAGATCCTCCGGTAGCCCGACATTGAGCAAATCCGAAACCATCGGGCCAAAGATGGCGAAGGGTATTGCGGCTGGCCGGATTGATTCATCCCGCGGACGCGTGATGACGCCCGCCTCGTAAAGCTGCGACGGTGTCGGGTACCACATGCTGGTCGGAGCGACGGTCCGGGTGCGGTCGAGAAGCTGTTGCGACACGCCCGCCTCACGGTAGCGGTCAATGAAGTCGTCCAGCCAGAAATCCAAATCCTGCTGGCTGCCGCCTTCGAGATAGGCCTGATGAAAGCCCAGCGCGCCGAGGGCGCCGGTCGTGCGGTCGGCCCCGGCGACGAACGCCAGCGTGCAGGCGGATTGGCACAGTCCAACGACATAAGTGTTGAGACCACGGTCGCGTATCAGATCATAGGTCTGAGCCGCCGCCGCCAGCCTACCGCCATCGCTATTCAGGTAGACTACGGAGGCGTCGGGCGCGCGGTCGAGTGCAGCGCGCAGCGCCCCCGCCAATCCAAATTTGAATCCGCCTTGCACAACGACGCCGCTCCCGTCCGGAAGGGTCACGACCTCGAAGTCCGGTATCGACGGGTCGCCCTGGAAGCCCATCTCGAAAAACTCGGAAAGCGCCGGCCAGAACCCGACAACGCTCCCCACGGCCCGGAGCCCAAGCAGCACCGTCCAGAACTGAGCCGCGCCCGCCCAGAAGCGACGCCATCCTGATGCGCTTTGGTCTCGGTATCGGGCTTGCGCCGAACGCCAGGTTCCGACGATTTCCCAGACCTCAATGGCAATTGCGACACCAAGGAAACCGACCAGGACCGCAAGTGCGAGATAGGGATTGTAGATCGGTCCCCAATTCAGCACGACTATGAGGGTCACGATCCCGAGTACGAAGTTGAGCAGGATCACGTTGACCCAGAAGGCGACCGGCAGCGACAGTGCGCCCCGCCAATGGCGGACGAAGTAATTGCGCCGGCGTTGCTCTGGGTTGCCGCTGACCTCCTGCGTTGGGGGCGCTTCGCGCTTGGCGCCGTTTTCCAACGAGTGAGGCGACTGGCCGTCGGCCGCGCTGGTAAGCACAGCCTCTGCCTCGGGTGTTGGCTCGACCGTCCGCACATCGGGAACGGCCGGCGGGCGGTGCTGCGGGGGTGGCGCGACGGAGCGCGGCACGACATCATAGGCGACCGCGCCTGCTGAGCGCTGGGTCAGCGGGATGCTGCAGTTGCTGCAGATGAGTTGCTGCTGCCCGATCGGTTGCCCGCAATGCCAGCAACGCAAAGGCGGCAACTCGCCGTTAAGAGGCGCACCAGTGGCCGCATCGAAAAGGCCGGCGGTTTCAGCGTCCCGCGGCGCCGCGCAGCGCGGGCACACGGACTGCTCGCCGGCAAACTCCAAGCCGCAGTGACGACAGTATCGGTCGGCCATGGCCGGTGCCCCAATCAGCCAGGTGCAACCTGCCCTCAAGGCTGGCCGCTACTGCAGCTAGTCTAGGCGCGAATGGCCGGCGAGGGGTGTTCTTTTCTGTGTGCGAGTGAGGGATTGGCAAGACCACAAAGCAAAGCCGCGCGCCTTCGCCTCGATGAGGCGCCGACGCGCGGCAGAAGCTCCAAGTCTCGTAGCGAGACTAGATGCAGTTCGCGAGCAGCGGGTGACCCGTATTGGCGGTCGTTACCGCGCCGCTATTCGTGACGAAGAGCGCGTGGCCATTGCTGTACGCTTGGCAAACCCCCGCGGGCTGGTTCTGCGCCTGCACGATACTTGTAACGGCGAACCCGCCGGCGCCGCCGATCAGCGTGCCGATCGCAATCGCCTGCGGTGAGCCGCCGAGGGCGGCGGTGACGAGAAAGCCCAGGCCTGCTCCAACGCCTGTTCCGACGCCGACCGGCGAACAAGCAGCAAGCGTAAGACCCGACGCTGCAACGGCTGCAATGATGATCCGCTTCATGACACTCCCTTTCTGGGCGCGTCCGACTGGCAGGCGGTGGCCGTGCATCGGAAGGGCGCCGACTTTTTCAAGATTTCTGCGGAAGGACCGGGCGCTTTCGGGGCGTTCGGCCTCCCGCGGCCTCTAACTCACGCCCTTGCTCCGGGCGTGGACGGAAGAACGTATCAAGGAACCCGTCCCAAGCAAAGAAGGTTCGCGCTCCACGCGAACGAGTGCCTTTGTGCGCCTGAACGTAGGATGAACGAGATTTCGCTCGGCGCTCCACATCTCCAACCAGTGAGGACCGCATGTCCGATGCCGATATCCTGGCGGACGCCAAGGAGGCCTTCAAGCTTGCCTCCGAGGCGGAGCGCGAGAACCGCGACGCCGCCCGAGATGACATTCGCTTTGCCCGCCTCGGCGAGCAATGGCCGGCCGAAATCGTGCGTCAGCGCCAGCTCGAGGGCAGGCCCTGTCTGACGATCAACCGGCTACCGGCCTTCATCCGCCAAGTCGTCAATGACGCCAGACAGATCAAGCCAGCGATCAAGGTGCATCCGGTCAATTCATCGGCCGATCCGGAAACGGCGGAAATCTTCAACGGCATCATCCGACATATCGAATATGCTTCAAATTCGGACGTTGCCTATGACACGGCGATCGAAAGCGCGGTCGGCATGGGCTTCGGTTATTGGCGCGTCGGCATCGATCACGCCGACAGCGATACGTTCGACCTCGACATCCGTGTCGACCGCGTCGCCGATCCCTTCACGATCTATGGCGATCCGGAATCGACGGCCGCGGACTCGTCCGATTGGAACTCCGCCTTCGTCGTCGAGCGCATGCGCAAGGCCGCCTTCGAATCGGCCTATCGCGGCGCCAAGACCGTCGACTGGAGTGGCGGTTATGGGGGGCTTGACCATCCTTGGCTCGACGAAGAGCGGGTGATGGTCGCCGAGTGGTGGACGCGCGAACCGTCGAAGAAGATGCTGGTGCGACTGACGAACGGCACGGTGGTCGATCAGGCACGGCTCACAGAGCCCAGCTTTGCGGCCGATCTGGAACTCGGGGCGATCCGCGTTGACGAGAGCTTTCGCCCGCGCGAAGTGCGCGCGTGGAAGGTGAAGCAGCGCATCCTCACCGGCGCCGAGGTGCTGGAAGAAACGGATTGGAAAGGCCGCTATATCCCGATCGTCCCGGTCTATGGCGACGAGGTGAATCTTGAGGGCAGGCGGCATCTGCGCTCGCTCATCCGCGACGCCAAGGACGCACAGCGGATGTTCAATTATTGGCGGACGACGTCGACCGAGCTTGTGGCGCTGGCGCCGCGCGTCCCGTTCATCGGGCCGAAGGGATCGTTCACGACGGACGCGGAGAAATGGGCGACGATCAACACGCAGTCGCACGCCTTCGTCGAGTATGACGACAAGGGCGCGCCGCCGCAGCGGCAGCCGCTCGGCAGCGGCCCGGCCGGCGGCGCGCTGCAGGAGGCGCTCAATGCGTCGGACGACATGAAGGCGATTATCGGTCTGTTCGATGCGTCGCTCGGGGCGAAGTCCAACGAGACCTCGGGGCGCGCGATCTTGGCGCGCATGCGCGAGGGCGATACGTCGACGTTCCATTTCGTCGACAATCTCGCCCGCGCCATCCGGCATACCGGGCGCATCCTTCTCGATCTCATCCCGCACGTTTATTCCGAGGCGCGGATCGTCCACATCGTGGGTGAAGACGGCAGCCAGGCCACTGCGCCGATCAACCAGACGGTGCCCGTTATCGGGCCGGACGGACAGCCGAAGGTCGACGAGGAAGGCCAGGCGATCACGCGAATGCAGGATATCCGCGTCGGCAAATATGATCTCACTGTCACCACCGGCCCGTCCTTCACGACGCGGCGGGAGGAGGCAGCGGTGCAGATGACTGAGATGATCCGCGCCTTCCCGCAGATAGCGCCGGTGATCGGGGATCTCATTGCCAAGCACCTTGACTGGCCTGGCGCCGACGAAATTGCCAAGCGGCTGAAGGCGATGCAGCCGGCCGACGCGCAGACGGAAATGCCTAGCCAGCTCAAGAAATTGCTGGCCGACGGTCAGAATCTGATTCAGCAGCTACAGGCGGAGAACCAGAAGCTTAAGACGGATGTGAGCCTCGCCGTGAAGAAGCTTGAGATCGATCAGTATCAGGCCGAGACGGACCGGCTGAAGGCGTTGGCCGAGGTGCAGGCGGTTGGCGGAGCGACCGCCGCGCCGAAGGCAAACGGTACCATCCCGGTTGCCCCGAACGGCTTATCGGGACTGTGATCTAACTACATTCGGATAGCCGTTTGGCCGGCGTGCGGGTTCAAGCCGGCGGATCGGTGTCGTCTGCTCCGGCGCAGCGAACGCCACGCGAAGCTCATCGACGAGGCGGGTGAGGTCGTCCTCGATGCCCCAGGGCGGATTGACAATGACGAGGCCGCTGCCGGCGAGGCGGACGCCGTCCTCGGGATGGCGGACGAATTCGACGGTGATCGCCTTGTCGATCGAGATGCCTTCCAGGCGCTCGAAGAGCGGGGCAAGCGTCGATCGCTTCTTCACCGGATACCAAGCGGCGTAGATCCCAGTCGGCCATTTGCGGATGGCCGCAACGAGGCGATCGCCGAGGCGGGCGGCTTCATCAAGGGACTCGAAGGGCGGGTCGATGAAGACGAGGCCGCGGCGTTCCGGCGGCGGGATAAACGCCAGCAGCGCCTCGTAACCGTCACGATGGTGGATGCCGATCCGCGCGTCATGCCGGAACTCGGCCCGGAGCGTTTGGACATCTTCCGGGTGAAGCTCGCAGGCGATCAGTCTGTCCTCGGAACGGAGGAGAGACGCGACAATTGCAGGCGACCCGGGATAGGCGGTCAGCATGCCGTCAGGGTTCATCGCGCGGATGATGTCGAGATAGGGGGCCGCCGTCGGCAGATTGGCATTGAGCACCACGCCGATGCCTTCGGCTGCCTCGCCGGTGCGCTGCGCTTCGTCGCTGCGAAGGTCGTAAGCGCCGAGACCGGCATGCGTGTCGAGAACGACGAAGGGCTTCGGTTTCTTGCGCACATGCAGGACCAACAGCGCCAGCACCGCATGCTTGAACACATCGATGTGGCTGCCTGCGTGGAAGGCGTGACGGTAGTTCATCGATGCAGTTCGCTAACCGTCTTGTTGCAGCTTCGGATGCATCGGCCGCCGGATCAGGTGGAAGGTCGCCTTGCGCGACTTCATCCAGGTCTCGATCTCGCGACCGCAGACAATGCAGACGAACGGTTCGCTCAAACGGATGAGCGTTTGCGTTTCTTGGCGGTCATAGGTGGCGCCACATTCGCAGCGGACGGTCGATCTCATGGCCGCAATATGGCGCGCTGGGGCGCAACGCAAAAGGCCCCGCCGGAGCGAGGCCTTTCGACAGGTTTCGTTGAGCGATCGGCTTAATGGCCGATGTGGTAGCTAAGGCCGGTCTGAAGGGTCAAGAGGCAGCAGCCGCCGCCGAACGCGCCGAGGCCACGCGCCTCGCCGAAGACCGACAGGTTGTTGTTGATGGCAAATTCGGCGCCGCCGCCGAATGTGTAGGTGACCGTTGTCACTGCCGGGATGTAGCCGACACCGCCCACGCCATAGAGTAGGAGATTGGGCGAAACGATGTAGCCGGCGCGTGCGTTCAGCGAGCCGAAAAACGCCGGGCCGGCGAGGCCAACACCGACGCGCGCTTCGGCGCCGGCGAGGAAGTTGCCCGAAACAAAATTGTAGCCGGCGAGCATGCCGATGTCGGCGGTCGCGAGCCCGAAGGTGTAGCCGCCGAAGGCGCCCACATAAACGCCGCCCCAGTTGAAGGTCGGCGTTGGCATGGTGACGACGGGCGGCGTGTAGGTGGGAACCGTGACGGGCAGGTCGGCCGCGTGAGCGCCAACAGCGCCCATCAGCGCGAGGGCGCCGGCGGCGAGGGTACGTTTGAACAGCATTGCAGCCTCCTAGGCATTCGGATGGTTACCAGTAACTTGAAACTTCTTAACAATTTGTTTGCTTCTACTGGTCCGGGGTGCCGCTGATTCGCGCCCGGACGGCAGCGTGTATCCTTGGCCGTCAATGCGCCAAAACGATGTCGCCGTGGGAAGCGTCTTCCCTTCGCCTGAGGATTTGCTCAAAGAAAGGCCCCGCAGAAGCGGGGCCTTTGCATTGCGAAGAACTGCGTGGACTGGTTCAGAGGTGCCAGTTCAGGCCGCCTTGGACGGTGATGGCACAACAGCTGCCGCCGAAGATGCCGAGACCCTTGGTTTCGACAAAGAGCGAAGCGGAGTGGCCAACCGCGAACTCGGCACCGCCGCCGAAGGTGTAGGTGAATGGGCCGAAGGCGATCGTGCCGACGCCGGCCTCGCCATATAGCAGAACACTGCCGCCGAGTAGGACACCGGCCCGGGCATTCAAATTGCCTTCGAAGGCAATACCACCGGCAAAGAGCGCCCCGGCCTGAACTTCAGCACCGGCAAGGAACGCGCCGCTGACGAAATTATAGCCAACCTGCGCGCCAAGCTGGGGATAGCCAGGTCCGAACAAATAGCCGCCATAGCCGCCGACATAGATGCCGCCCCAGCTGAACGTCGGAGCAGGCATCGTCGGCGCTGGCGCCACTGGCGCCGGCATGATCGGCGTCAGGTCTGCCGCGTTGGCGGTGACCGCGGTTGCCAGCACCAAGGCGCCGGCCGCGAGAGTGCGCTTCAAGAACATCAGGATCTCCATCTCCCGAAATTAGAATCCAGCGAGACACTTATCACGATTGCGGCTTGATTGACGTGTCCTCTCGGCAACAGGTCTGGCGTCGCTCGCGTTGGACGGTATGCACGTTGCTAACGCCAGAAAGCAAAAAGCCCCGCCGAAACGGGGCCTTGACAGTCAATGTTAAGACCGTTGCTTAGTAAGCGGGATGCCAATTAATGCCGGCCTGTACGACGACGCCGCAGCAGGTTCCACCCAAAACGCCGAAGGCCTTGCCTTCCGCGAAGACCGACAGCGCGGTGCCAACGGCAAGTTCGGCGCCACCGCCGAAGGTGTAGGTAAAGTTGGAGCTCGCGGGGATCCAGCCAAGGCCGCCCTCGCCATAGAGCAGAAGCTTGGACCCGAGGATGACGCCCGCGCGGGCATTCAAATTTCCCTCGAAGGCAATGCCGCTCTGGATCAGGGCGCCGGCCTGAACCTCAAGGCCCGCCAGGAAGCCGCCCGACACGAAGTTGTAGCCGGCCTGGGCGCCCGCTTGGCCGTAGCCCGGCCCGACGAATAGGTAGCCGCCATAGGCGCCGACATACGGACCTCCCCAGCTGAAGGTCGGCGACATCATCGGCTGAGGCGCCATCGGGGCGGGTGCCAGCGGTGTGAGGTCGGCAGCGTTGGCCGCAACGGTGGTTGCAGCCACCACAAGACCTGCCACGAGAGTGCGCTTCAGAAACATAAAATCCTCCGTGAAATCCGCGCTGCCGCTGGGGCATTGAGCGCCAAGACATCGGCCGCGACCATACGGCCAGACGCGAGCAGTTGGCAACGACGAAAGCCGGCCTGGAGATTTACCTCGTCGGGACGTGCACAGCACATTTTCGAGAGCCTTTTCAGGGCCCTGCATCCAGGCGGCGCAAGTGTTCGGCCGAAATGGGTGGTGGACGGTCCCGTTCGCGAAAGAGCCCCGTTCGCGGGGGCGAACGGGGCAGGTAGCGGGAGGAGGGAGGAGACTGCAGACCGGGGCGGCGGCGAGGTTGCCTCGCCGCCGAAGGGGAAGCGCCTAGTAGTAGAGCGGCGCGCCGTAGATGCAGGCGGAGTAGGCGTTGTTGTATTCCGCCTGCCATTGCGGCTGGCCGATGACCGCGCCGGCGCCAAGGCCGACAGTGCCGCCAACGATCGCACCGGCGATCGGTGTGCCGAAGAAGAAGCCACCGGCGAGAGCGCCGACGCCAGCGCCGATCAGACCACCGGCGCCGATGCGGACACCGCGATTGCCGGCATGGGCATTGGCGACGTCGCGGGCATAGCTGTCGCACATCTGGCTGGTGCGGACGACCGGCGCCGGCGCCGGGGTGACGTAATAGGCCGAAGCGGTGGCGGTGGTGGCGGCGATGACGCCGGCGGTGAGCGTGGCGGAGAGAAGGGTCTTGGTGATGTTCATGGTCGTGTCCTCAGATTGTGGCCGCGGCGGCGGCCGGTTGTGCGAATTCAGTGATCGCTTTTTGCCAAAGCGCCGCTGAACCAACCCTGAGGCGGTCGTTATCTTCCGTTCAGATTCGTTTCGGCTTTTAGATCAATAGCTTGGGTGGCTTCGGGTGCGGCGGCGTCTAGGTCAGCGCCACCAGCCAGGAGAATGCAAAGATCGAAAAGGCGGCAACGCCGTAGCGGATCTGAGCGCGAAAGCCGGTCGGGATGTAAGCCCGGACGAAGTGCAGCAAGAGCGCCAACGCAATGCCCGAGCCAAAGCCGGCAATATGGCCGCCAATGTCGGTGCGTTCGCCGCCGACACCGAGGAAGGCAAGCAGCATCAACCCGGCGGCCAGCGGCGCAAAGCGGCGGAGGCCGGAACTGAAGAAACGCTGCCGCTGCCATGTCAGAGCGGCAACGAGGCCGAGCGCACCAAACACGGCTGTCGATGCGCCGATGGCGGTATGGCTGGCGGATTGGAACAGGGCGCTGACGATATTGCCGAGCCCGCCGGCCAGGAGGATCGACAGCCAACCCAGCCCCGCACCGAGGATCTGGCTGACGACAATGCCGAAGAAAGTGCCAAACAGGACGTTTGACATAAGGTGGCCGAGATCGGCGTGGAGCCCAAGCGCGGTGAAGGCGCGCCACCATTCGCCGGCGGTGATGAGGCCCGCATTGGCGGCCCCCGCCGTTTGCCAATCGAGGCCGAAGAAACGGCCTTCGGTGGCCGCCTGGACGAAGATAACAACGGCGCTGAAGATCAGCGCGCCGTCGACCACTTGCGCGACCGCGAAGGGTGGTTTCTGAAGCGTGCGCGGCAGATTTTCGGAAGTGTATTCCTGCAGCTGATATTCGGCGCGTTCGGCGTCGGGCGGGGCAACCATGAGGCCGGTGCCCCATGGCCGACGCACGAGCAGGCAATTGATGCTCATCGCGATCAGCACCAAGGCATGCTGCTCAGCCTCGGCGCGTTGCCTGAATTGGCGAATCTCGACCCAACGGTCGTCAAAGTCGCTGGCCAGCACGGGCGTTGCCTCGTCGATCGTTGGACAATCCTATCGCCTTGCGGCCGGTCGGGCCACTGAGCGCGGGGCTACATCTGGTGGCTGAAGCGATGACCGCCAAGCTGCCCGTTCGCATCAAGGACGGATTGTTGCCGATCGGCATCGCAAATTGCATTGAGTGCGGCAACGAAACCTAAACCACGCCTGTTGGGCGCTTTCGTAATACGTCGCCTCTACACCGGATGACTGTAGACCGGGCAACAGAACTCGGCTGTGGGCAAGGGCGCAGGCAACCATTCATGCATCTTGATTCGACCACCATTATCGCCGCCGCCGCGTTTGTCGCGGGGATGAGCGGTGCATTCCTCCTGGTGGCCGGCGGTCAGTTGCAGCAGGCGCGGCCGACGACAATTTGGGGCGTCGCCAATCTCTTCATTGCTGTCGGCATGATGCTGGTGCTGCAGCGCCAAGAATACAATCTTGCGTTCCTGTCGGTCATGGTCGCGGGCGCGCTGACCTGGGTCGCCACGGCGCGCTTCAACAATAAAAATGTGCCGCTGACCTTTCTGGTCGCCGGGGTCGCGATTTGGACCTTCGTCTCGCTCGGCCCCTGGGATCTGGGATTCGGTCCCAGTTCCGCCATTCTCCTTGTCACGGCCGGCTTCTACTTCGCGGCGACCGCCGCGGAACTGTGGCTCAGTCGAGGCGAGGCGCTGCCTGGGCGCTGGCCAGTGCTGTCATTGGTGATGATGAATGCGGTGGCTTCGTGGGTGGGGGCGGTCGAACTGTTCGGTCTCGCGAACGCACCGCTGATTCCGCCCGGCGGTGCCCTTTGGTTCGTCTACATATCGACGGTCGCCTTTACCATCGGAAGCGCGGTCTTTTTCCTGGCGATGACCAAGGAACGCTCCGTGGCTGAGCATGAAGTCGCCGCGGTGACCGATTCGCTCACAGGGCTCGCCAATCGTGGAGCCCTCATCGCTTCGGGCACGGAAGTCATCGCCGAGACATTGGCCGAAGGCAGACCGGTAGCGGTCGCCGTATTCGACTTGGACCATTTCAAGTTGGTCAACGATACGTTCGGCCATCGCACCGGCGACGCAGTCCTTCGCCGATTTGCCGAAAGCGCGATTGTCAGCATGCGGGCCACCGACCTGATCGGCCGTATCGGTGGCGAAGAGTTCGCCGCCATTATCCCAGGGGCGCATCCCAACGCGGCGATGGAATTTGCCGAGCGGGTTCGTTCCGCCTTTGCGTCACGGTCGATCGATGTCAACGGCCGCAAGGTGCGCGCGACGGTCAGCTCTGGGGTTGCGGTTGCCGAGCCCGGGCAGGCGATAGAGGCGCTGGAAGAACTGCTCGACCGCGCCGACGCCGCCCTCTACGTCGCCAAGGCATCCGGCCGCGATTGCGTCAGTCTGAGCACGGCCGGCGGAGAGAGACGGTCTCGCGAGCTGCTCATCGGTAGCGTCAGGCCGGCGTTTGAGGCACAGGCGACATAGCCTTTCAGCCTGAGGGCGCTGACGGAAACCCTCACGCCAAAAGTGCTTGACAATCTGTTCTCCGTTCGTTCCTATCTAACGGCGCGAAGATGACTTCGAACATTCACGCGCAAGATGCGTGAATGGCGCGGGGACCTTCCAGACCGTCGCGCATCGCGCGAGCACTTCGATGGCGTTGAACCAACGGGCGATGTGAAAACGGGTTGGGGGGAATTCACATGATAATGCGTGTCTTGTCGGCCGCGGCCTTGATCGCGGGTGGAATAATGCTTGCCGGTTGTCAGACGATTCCTGGCGCGGCGCCTGTGCAGAATCAGCGCGTGTGTACTGCAGCTGGCGCGCCTCCGGGCAGCACTCATTACGAAGAGTGTCTCGCCGCGATCGACGAGCAGATCGACGCCTACAAGCACGAGTTGCTTCTCGAGTATGGCTACATTTCCACGCAGATCGAATGGGACTGCGAGGCCGAACTCCGTGGCGACGGTTGGTGGATCGTCTGCGAACCGCATCTCTGACAAAGGGTTCCGGCGACATGGCTTGGCCATGGCCGTCCAGTACCCTTTGAGGCGCTGGCTGGCGGCGCCGGGACGGCGCCGCCAGAGTTGCGGGGGCCGACTAGCGGCGCTGGCCGGCGCCGCCCGGGCCGACTTGGCCAGGACCGGGCTGGTTCTGGCCGGCGAACGGGCGCTGATCTTGAACATGCTGCTGAACGGCAGCACGGTCGTCGGCGTTGAGTGTGCCGTCGCCATTCTGGTCGAGGCGGGCAACGATGTCGGCTAAACCGGCATTGAACTCTTCGGCCGTGACCTGGCCATCGCCATTGGCGTCGAGCCGCTGGAAGGCATCGACCATCCGTTCATAGAACTGAGCCATCCAGTAGGCTTGGTACTCCTCAAGCGAGAGCGTGCCGTCGCCATCCGTGTCGTATTCGGCAAGGGTGGCGGCGCGCGCGGCGTCGATCTCGTCCTGGGTGAGGGCGCCGTCGCCATTGGTGTCGAACTGCGCAAGCAGCGCCTCGGCGCGGACGACCATCTGCATCATGTCCTCGGCCCCCATTCCGGGACCGCCTGCATGCGGCCCCATTTGGGCCACTTGGACTGGCGCCGCCGTCCCGGCGGGGCCGGCGGTTGTGTTGGTGTCCTGGGCGTAGCTCGGGATGACTGCCACGGCGGTGCCGAGAGCGGTGGTCATGAGGGCCGCGAGGGCAATCGATTTTCCGGGAAGCTTCATTTCAATTCCTCCTTTGGGGTGGGTCAGTGCAGGAGGACTTAGGGACTGTTCGGCACCCAAATTAGGCGGCGAAAGCCCGAGTTTGTATCAGCAGGACGCAACTCAGTGAGGCGCGACGGATTGATACAATTTTGGGCCGCTTTGGCGGAAAACCGGGATTCTGGCCACGAGTTCGGGGCCAGCCCGCCGTGCCTAGCCGGGATCGCTCAGCCAAAGCGTCACGATCACCGCCGCATCAACGATGTATGAGGTGGCATCGTCCTGCGGGAAAGCCGCGTCGGGTTCACCGGCCGCGGCGGAGACGATCTGTGCCGCAACATCGGCGATCTGGGAGAGGTAGTCATCCCAGGCCAAGCCGCCCTCGGCTACCAAGCCGCCGATTTCGAACGACGCGATCTGGGCGTCGATCGAGGCGACAGCGCTGGTGAGGTCAGTGTCGCCGACGATGTCGAGGAACAGCTGCGGCGGTTCGTCCATGGTCGCCAATGCGCGATAGAGCGCGAGGTTGGGCGGCAGCCATTCTCGTTCAATGCCCGGCGTCGCGCCCTGGATCCATTGATTGACGCCAGCGTCGTCGCATGGCGTTGCCGCCGCTTGCTCCGTGGCTTGGGCAATGACGCCATCGCGATCGGCTTCTTCGAAGGCATTGAGTAGCCGGCCGGCCTCAGAAAGGATGGCGGCAACCTGCCATGGTTTGAGGAGGCCGCAATTGAGGCCGCGGTCGGCGACAGTGGCGAGGAAGATGTACGACGCGGGGTCCGGCGGCGCCTGCTGCGCCCTTAGGGGAGCGGCGGCGAGGGCAGCGGCTAGAACGGCAATTACGACCCTCTCGCCGAGGCGGCGGACGACAAGCGACATGGGAGGTTCCTTCAGCCGGAGAGGGGAATGGCAAATCCTAGCGCGGATACGGTCCCCAGCGAAAGAAGCGCCAGGCGGCAACGGAAATCACGGCCGTCCAGATGAGGCTCATGCCGGCCGCGCGTCCCGCGGCCGCGGCGATTGTTGCGGCCGGCAAATCGTCCGTCCAGGCGAGGCGCACGAGTTCGAAGAGGCCGGCGCCGGGAATGCCTAGATGCAGCGCATTGGCGGGGCCTGCCGAGAAGAGGAGCCACAGCGCACCGGCGAGGATGATGGCGAATGGAACGCCGATGGCGAATTTCATCGAGCGCGGCCCGCTGACGAAGGCAGCGGCGAAGAGACCCGTCGCGGCGAAGAAGAAGGGCGCGATGAGGATGGCGACCGCGAGGAGCGAGGGCTGACGCGGCCATGAACCGGCAG
Organism: uncultured Alphaproteobacteria bacterium; assembly: GCA_963732865.1. Classification (GTDB taxonomy): domain Bacteria; phylum Pseudomonadota; class Alphaproteobacteria; order Rhizobiales; family Kaistiaceae; genus JADLGL01. The sequence continues at coordinate 831,714 of CAVTBC010000004.1, forward strand.
CGATCATCGTGCCGCCGGAGACGAGTGCCAATTGCAGGATCGCCACAAGCAGAAACGGGGCGACAAGGCCGCTGACGATGGCAGCGTCGGCAAGACGCAACCGGCGCAGCCTGAGGAGATGACCGTCCTCGCGGCGGGTGGCGAGAATGGCTGTGACGCGGGCGAAGACGGCAAAGCCCATGATGAGGACGATTTCGAACGCTACGGCCTGCGCGACGCGGCTGGTCTGGAACGGGGCGTTGGTCTGAAGCACGTCGGCATGCGGGAAGCTGGCGCCGATGAGGGTGGCGAGGAGAAGCGGCACGGCGAGCGTTAGCGCGATCGCCCACCAGCTGCGGGCAAGCGCCCGCAGTTCCCGTCGGGCAATTGCGGCGGCGCCGGCGATCATCGCTGCGCAACTCCCCTCATAAGCTCTTGCCGCTTGGCGACGCCCCCGCGTGACGGCGCAAGAAAACAAAAGCCCCGGCAGATGGTCAACCTGCCGGGGCTATGTTCGAACAGCCTTTGTCGCGGATCAGAAGCGCAGATGGACGCCGACTTCCAGGCCATGAGCCAGGAAGTGGCTGGTTGCGCTCGTCCCGATCGGAACGTTCGGGCCGGGGATGTTGAGGTTCGGCGTCAGCGAAACCTGATCCGGCGCCATGGCGACATTGCCGAGCCACAGGGCGCGGTAGCCCATCGAGAAGCTCAGATTGGCCGTCGCCTGGAAGCCGACCTTCACCGACGCACCCAACATCGGCACGATCGAGGTCGTTGTGTCGGCGCCGGTCAGGGTCAGCAGCGGGGCGGGGCGGGTCACGGTCAGCGCATTGGAAACCCGGTTGAACAGGATGCCGCCGTGGATATCGGCACCGAAGAAGATGCTGCCGGGCGTCATCGGGCCGAACATGGCGCGCGCGCCGATTTGCGGACCGATCATCGAATTGATGACGAGCCAGTTATAGTCGCCCTGGCCGTCAGGAAAGGTCGGCGACCCCGGATCGCGCATGAACGCGCTGATCGTGAGTTCGTCGGTGAGGTGGATATAGGCCGCACCGCCATAGATCGCGAAGTTCGAGCCCTGGAAGACGATGTTGGCGTCGGCGCCCCAGATTTCCGTCCGGTTTTCGCCGGTGAGAGTGAAGACGTCGGCCACGTCGGTGACCGGGTTCGTCTCGATGACGATGTCCTCAGTGCCGTCGATGAATGGGGTCGTCGTGGCGACCCAGGACCGCAGGGTGAAGCCGCCGACCTCAACGCCGATGCGGCAATGCAGGAAGCCGGCCCTGGCCTCGACACCGTCACGCCAGCCGAAATTGAAATCGGCCGCGTCGATGGCGTTGCCGCTGCCAGGCAGGCCGGCGAAGGAGACCAGCGGCGTTGGTGCCGGGTCGCGGCGGGTCATGTAGAGATAGTAGGCCGAGGCGTAGACGGTATTGCCGCACGCCACAGGTGGCGGCGGCGCCGGTGTCGTCGGCACGATGACGGGAGGAAGATCAGCCGCGTAGGAGCCGCTGACCGCCAATGCCACCGAAGCAAACACAAAAGCGGTGGCCGCAATGCGACCCCGCGCCAAGGAAACAACCCGCATCGAACTTGCCCTCCCGCCAGAACGGCGCCCAATCACGATCACTGCAAACATACACTGTGTCGTGATTTGCCGGAACATCGTTTTTGCAACAGCTGAAGAGAAAACGGAAAGAGTAGGCGCCGCCGCGGATTAACCGTCGACTTGGCGGCAAAGGACGAGGGGCGTTGCTCCCTAGAGCTGCCGGCGATGTGCACCGCGGTTCGTCTTGGCGAGGCGAGACTCAATCGCCCTGCCAATAGGCTTGGAACTGCGCTCCGTCCCAGTAGAGCTTGACGCTCGACGCGCCTTCCTTGCCGATCGTCAGCGTATCGCCGGCCGGGGTCGGCGGCGGACCTTCGCCGGCGCCCTGACCGATGGTGCCGCGCGGCTCGACCAGCCACCAATCGATGTGGTCGAAATAGGCCGGCGTCAGCTGGCCGAGCTCGCCCTCGAGGCCGATTACGTCGAGCCATGTGCCGGCGCGGCAGATGGCGATGGCGCGCTTGCCGTCGGCGGTGCGCTCGACCGGCACAGCAAGATCCAACGCGCCGTCATGGTCGAAGTCGGCCTCGAAGAGCGGCGGCTGCAGGAAGGGTTCGGGCCGCAGCGAATTCATCAAGGCCGCAGGCGCGGATGCGCTCGATGTCCTCCGGCACGAAGCCGACCGGCTCGGGCGGCGGCGGGTCGTAGGCAGCCGGCCAGGTGAGGCAGGCCTCGAAGCGGAGATAGACCATGCGCGCCTGCTGGCCGGGCTCCAGATCGGCGAGGCCGTAATCGGCGACAATCAGCCAGCCGCGGCCGTCATCCGGGTTCGGCTCGGAGGCGAGGTCGGTGTCCGGCGGGCGGAAGCCTCCGGTGCCGATCAAGGCGGGCGAGAAGGCGAAGAGGCGGAGCGCCTGCGGCGCGTTGACGTCGCCCATATTCGGGCCGGTGTTGTCGGCGTTGCGGAAGTGCCATCCATAGATTTCGCGCGCATTGGGCGCGTGGAACGGTGGTGTGATCGCGGCCATGTCGATGCCCGGCGCGTCGCCCGGCAGGTTCGAATAGACGCGGATGTCCCAGCCATATTGCGCCGGCTCGAGCATGAACAGCCAGCCGGTCGGCAGGATTTCGCTATAGGCGTGCTGCCCGGAGATCTCGCCGGAGAAGCGGAACGCCGTGCGCTCCGCCGTGCTGTCGCAGGCAGGCATCGGCGCCTGCGCCATCGCCGCACCAGTGGCGGCGGCGAGAAAAGCGAGCGTGAGGGCAAGCTTACCGATGTTCATCGCGTGGTCATCTCCGAGAACGGAATTGCAAAGCAGCAAAATCAAGGTTGATATGCAAGCGTGGCAATCTTCAGAAAGATCAGCACAAATCTTCCGGGGGAGGTTCAGCGCCATGCCTACAGACCGCGCCGCCGTCCAGCGCGCTGCACTTGCGCCTCATCGGTGGCGAGTTCTTGCCGCCTCCCTCTTTCTCGCCCTTGCTCCAGGATCGGCGTTCGCCGCCAATCGTGTGCTTACTATCGAGATCGTCGGGCCAGAGGCGGCGGCCTATGAGGGCATCAAGTTCGAGATCCGCCTCGCCGACGTGACGGACCCGGCGGTAGAGCCGGTCGTCCTCGGCGGCACAAGCACGTTCTCGGGCGACTACGAACTGCCTCAGGAGATGCGGATCGGTTTCAACGACGCCGATCTCATGGCCGGCAGGACCTACGGCATCGAGGTGCGCGTCTGGCAGGGGTCAACGCTTCTCTACGCCACCCTCGAACCGCAGGCGGTCGACCCCCTAACGACCGGTACGATCGACGTGCGGGTCGATCCGCCGCCGCCTCTTGCGCTCGCCGGCACGCGCTGGGTGGGGGAGGGTTTCGGCGGGACCATACTCATGCCCAATGGAAATCCGTTTCGGGCAAGGCTGGAGTTTTTTAGCACCGACAGTACTCTCTCCGCCCAATTCGACATGACGGGACCGTGTGGCGACTGGATCGGTCAAGGCGAGTTCGCGGGAATCCGGCTGGCCTTCACAGACGTCAGATATCTTTCGCGCCAATGCGGTGGCGACCTCGCACTCTTCACCGAGCGTCTCGGCGCGGCCATCGATGCGACACGCACCTTTGCCATTGCGACAGGCGCTCTCGAACTCCGCGACGCGGAGGGTAACCTGCTGGCGCGGTTCACGCCCTTCGTGCTGGGGGAATAGGGGCCGGTCGTGGTGCAGGATTAGAGAGCCGCCGTACCACGGGGGCTCTAGTGACCCAAGCCGCCCCTCCGGGCGGCTTTTTCTTTTTCACCAACCGCAACAACGGAGTGACGGCCATGATGAATGGTGCCGATGCCGTTCGGCGGGCGCGGAATGGTTCCGCGTTCGGCATGAACGGACGAACGATGCCTGAGGCGGCGGAACCGCCCGGGCCCGAGGCCGGAGAAACCGGCCCGGCCGACGAACTTTACGAGCTTGAGCATGAAGGCCAGCGCTACCAGATCCCGGCGGCGCTGAAGGATTCGTTCCTGCGCCACGCGGACTACACGCGAAAGACGCAGGACATCGCCCGCCAGCGGCGGACGCTCGAGCAGGCCCGCGCGGCCCTGTCGGCGCAACTGGTTGCGCAGCAGGAGCATCTTCGCGACATCGCAGCTCTGGTCGGCATCGACGATCAGCTGCAGGCGCTGTCGAAAACCAACTGGCAGCAGCTGCGCCAGAAGAACCCGCAGGCGGCGCAACAGCTCCTGCAGCGAGCGCTGCAGCTGACCCAGGTGCGCAATGCGGTGGCAACGAAGGTGACCGAGAAGCTGAAGGCGCGGGCGCTGCTCGCGCGTCAGATGGAGGCGAAAGGTGCCGCCGACGCTCATCGCGTGCTGCGTCGGGACATCAAGGGCTGGGACGCCAACATGGCGCGCCGGCTTCGCGACTATGGCGTTTCGCTCGGCTTCGATCCGGACGAACTCGCCGCCGTCTCGGATCCGCGCATCATCAAGGCGCTCCATCGCGCCTGGAACGGCGAGCAGCAGGCGAACCGCGCAAGCGCTCCGCCGCCCTCGAACGACATGCGCCCGCTGAGCCAGGTCGGCCGCCGGTCATCGCCGGCCGAGATCGAACTCTCGGACAGGATGCCGATCGAGGACTGGATGAAAGCGCGCAACCGACAAGTCAGACAGAAACGCAAAGGCTACTGAACAATGGCAAACGCACTTCTTACCGCAGAAGCAGTGACCCGCGAGGCGCTGCGTATTCTCCACCAGAAGCTCAACTTCATCGGCTCGATCAATCGGCAGTATGATTCCAGCTTCGCCCAGGCCGGCGCCAAGACCGGCGATACGCTGAAGATCCGGCTGCCGAACCAAGATGCGGTTCGCACCGGCAAGACGCTCGATACCCAGGACACGACCGAACAGAGCGTGACGCTCCAGGTCGCGACCCAGAAGGGCGTCGACGTCAATTTCTCCTCACTCGATCTGACGCTGGCGATGGACGATTTCGCCAAGCGCGTGCTCGATCCGGCGATGAGCGTGCTCGCCGCCAATATCGAGGCGGACGCGATCTCGATGTACAAAGACGTCAATAATCAGGTCGCCAATATCGGCAGTGCGATCGACCTGATCGACGTCCTCAATGCCCGCAAGAAGCTGCAGGACAATCTGGCGCCGACGGCGAACCGGAGCTGCAATCTCAACACGCAGGACAATGTCGATCTCGTCGACGATCTGAAGGGCCTGTTCCACGACAGCCAGGAAGTCAGCCGGCAATATCTGGAGGGCTATATCGGCCGCACCGCGGGCTTCGACTTCATGGAGAACACGCTGTGGCCGAGCCACGCCACCGGCACGGATGACGGCACCGGCGATTATCTCACCGACATTGCCGGCGCTGAAGCCGACGGCTCGGCCGGCACGCTCCACATCGACACCGGCACCGGTACGCTGAAGAAGGGCGACATCATCACCATCGAGGATGTCTACCGCGTCCATCCGGAGACGAAGCAGTCAACCGGCATCCTGCAGCAGTTCGTGGTGACGGCCGACTATGCCGGCGGCGAGGGCGATCTGGCGATCTCGCCGTCGATCGTCGCGTCGGGCGTGGCGCAGAACGTCAACGCGGCGGCGGTGGACGGCAAGGTCATCACCAAGACGGGCGGCGCTTCGGCCTCGCACGGCACCTCGATGGCCTACCACGAAGACGCCTTCACCTTCGCCACCGCCGATCTCGTCATGCCGAAGGGCGTCGACTTCGCCGCCCGCCTCGTCTTCGACGGGATCTCGATGCGCATCATCCGCGACTACGACATCAACAATGACAACCTGCCGTGCCGCATCGACGTCCTCTACGGTTACAAGACGATGCGGCCGGAATTCGCGTGCCGGCTGGCGTTCAACTAGCGACGCAAACTTCGACGGCGGGTGACGGGGGCGCTTCGGGCGCCTTTTTTGTTGCCCGCCGTTCGGCATCCTCCCCTCACCAAACGCAAGGAACCAACGAACATGTCAGTCGAATATCTCGGCACCGGCGAAGATGACGGCACAGTGCTTGGCCGCGATTCCACCGCCGACAAGGTAGGCTTCTACGGCAAGACGCCTGTGGTGCAGCCCGCCGGCGCCGGTCAGGCGGCCGTCGCCACCACCGCCATCACGACGGTCGAAACCTTCACGACAACGGCCTGGGCAGCCTCGATCAACTCGCTGATCGACCGCGTCGATTCGCTGACGACGCTGGCCAACCAGATCCGCGCCGACAACGTAACGCTCGGGCTGATCAAGGGCTCCGCCTAGCGCGATCGCCACTAAGCATCGTCGTGGGCGATCGCCTGCGCGATGTAATCGCGAAGAGCCTCGTCGTTCCAATCGGCGAGGCTCTTCATCCGCACATTCTTGGAGCGCTTGCCGACGCCTTCGAGAAGGCCGTACCGGTCCTCGAAGCTGGCGCCCTCCGACAGCGCAAAGGTGATGCCCTTCTTGGTTGGGCTGAGGACAGCGATCATTTTCTTCCTCCGCCACATCGGGACGCCATAGGCGATCACCTCCCGGGCGTCCGGCGCGCATTCGGCCATCAGGGCGCGCAGGCGCTCGGCGATGTCCCGATAGTCCGGCAAGACCTTGGTGGCGATGAAGGCGTCGACTTCCGGGCTGCCTTTCGGTGCGGTAGGCTTCGGCATGATTTTCGTTTCCTGGGCTGAATCGCGCTACGGTCTTGACCGGCGAGGCCGCTGCAGCCAAACCCCCAGCCGGCCTTCCGCCGCATATTGGTCTTGATGATTTCCGTTTCGCAAATCCCGGCCGATGCCGCCTTGAGCGCCGACGAGCGCGCGCGCCTCGTCGCGATCATCCGGGAGCGGTCCTTCGCGACCGGCAATTTCACGCTCGCCTCGGGGCGGCAGAGCAACCTCTATTTCAACCTCAAGCCGACGCTCATGCTGCCGGAAGGCGCCTATCTCGCCAACCGGGCGCTGCTGGCGCTGGCGGCGGAAACCTCGCCGGAATTCATCGGCGGGCTTGAGCTCGGCGCCGTGCCGATCCTCGGCGCCATGGCGGTGCTCAGCCATCTTGCCGGCCATCCCATTGCGACCTTCTTTGTGCGCAAGGCGCCGAAGGATCACGGCACCAAGCTCGGCGTCGAAGGACTGGCGCCAGGCGAGACGCTGGCTGGCCGGCGTGTGCTTGTCGTTGACGACGTGACAACCACCGGCGGCTCGACGGTCAAGGCAATCGAAGCGGCGCGCGGCGAAGGGGCGATTGTCGAACATGCGATCAGTGTGCTCGACCGCCAGGAAGGCGGCGCCGAAAATCTCGCCGCCCTCGGTGTGCGGCTCAGCTCGGTTTTGAAAGCGAGCGATTTCGTCTGAGTTCCGGCGAAACTTTCCATGATCATCCGCGAAGCCACCGACCGTGATCTCGACGACGTGCTCGACGTCGAACGCCGCGCCTTCGGGTCGGACCGTGAGGCCGAACTCGTTCGCGCGCTGATGCTCGATCCGGACGCTGAGCCAAGGCTTTCCCTGTTGGCGCTGGCCGAGGGCCGGGCCGTCGGCCATATCCTCTTCACCGCTGTGTCGCTGACCGGTACCGACCGGCCGGTCGCGGCATCAATTCTGGCGCCGATGGCGATCGTGCCGCGCGAGCAAAGCCAGGGCTATGGCGCCGGTCTCGTCCAGGAGGGCCTGCGCCTGCTGGCAAAGGCCGGGACCCAACTCGTCTTCGTGTTTGGCCATCCGGGCTACTATCCCCGCTTCGGCTTCGTGCCGGCGGCGAAGCTCGGTTTTACGCCGCCGTTTCAATTGTCCGACGGGCAGACCAAGGCGTGGATGGTGCAGGCCCTTCATAATGGCGCGACCGGAGCGGTGACCGGACAGGTCAGATGCGCCGCTGCCTTGCTGAAGCCTGAGCTTTGGCGGGAATAGGCCCCCGGTCGGTTCTGAGCAATCTTAAACAGTATTAAGCAAATTGAGATCACTCTGGCGCCCGCGCTGCTAGGGAGAGACAAGGTCGCGGGCCCGACGGGCGTCCTAACGGGATGTTCGTCGTCGCGACCGTTCGACATGGTTTTCGACGCGTCCACACTTTTTGCCGTCAACGTTGCCGCGACATTCGCCAACGCGCTCCTTCTGCTGTGGTGCTGGTGGCAGAACCGGGACGAGCGCATCCTGTTGTGGGTCACGATCGGCTACGGCGCGGTGGGTGTGGGCAGTCTTCTCGTGGTGGGCCGGGGCACGATGTCCCCGCTACTTTCGGTCGACATAGCCAACGCATTGATTGTCTACAGCGTTGCCTTGATCTGGGTCGGAGCACGGGTGTTCAACCACCGCCCGGCGCCGCAATGGGTGCCGCTGGTCGGCGTCGCTCTGTGGATGGCGGCGACCCAGATTCCCGTGATCGAGGAACGCTATGGCTTGCGGGTCATCATCGCGGCAAGCCTTGCGTCGGTCTATTGCCTTATCGGCGCCCGCGAGATGTGGGCGCATGACGGCCTGAAGAGCCGCTTCCCGATAGCGCTGGTTCTCGTTCTTCATTCGGTATTCGTGCTTCTGAGGATCCCGGCGGTGTTGACCGAGACAACCAGCACGACTTTGGAATTCGGCAATCGCTGGTTTGCGCCGCTCGCGCTGGAAACGCTGGTCTTTCTCCAGGTCTTGGCCCTGCTCCTGTTGTCGCTGACCAAGGAGCGCGCGGAGGCGCGCCTTCGCACGGCCGCGATGACCGACCCACTGACCGGGCTGGCCAACCGGCGCGCTTTCTTCGAGCACGGCGCCCGGCTGGTCGCGCAGGCGAAGCGGCATGGCCTGCCGACATCGCTTGTGGCCTTCGATCTCGACCGGTTCAAACAGGTCAACGACACTTATGGCCATCCGTTCGGCGACGCCGTTCTGGAGGCTTTTGCCGCCGCCACCCTGTCAGGACTGCGGGCCGGCGATCTCGCCGGCCGCATCGGCGGCGAAGAATTCGCGGCGATCCTTCCCGGAGCGGACGAGACCGCGGCGCGCGCGGCAGCGCGCCGGGTGATCGACATCTTCGCCGATACGGTCGACGCCAGCGAATCCGACCGGCTGCGCTTCACGACATCGGCCGGGCTCGTCGTTTCTCCGGCGAGCGCGCAGTCGATCGAGGCACTGCTCCTCGCCGCCGATGAGGCCCTCTACGCCGCCAAGCACAATGGCGGCGACCAGGTGCAGATCGCGACGCCGGCCTTCGCCTAGGCGAACCAGGCCCGTTGGCGGTGTTCATTCCCAAGATCCATTGCGAGGTGCGGAATGGCGAAGAACGTCTGGATCGCCGTGCCTGCCTATACCGGTCAGTTGCATCTGGGCACGATGCGCTCGCTGATGACCGACATGCTGCTGCTCGCTGAGCGCGGCGACAAGGTGACGATCTTCGACGAGAGCGGCAATGCGATGATCGCCCATGCGCGCGACATGATCATTGCGTCGTTCTTAGCCGGGGAAGGGACCGACCTTGTCTTCGTCGATGCGGACGTATTTTGGCAGGCCGGCAGTGTTCTGAAGCTGGTCGATGCGCCGGTCGATTTCGTCGCCGGCGTGTACCGCCACCGCAAGGATCCGGAAGGCTATGCGGTGCGTTGGATCGCCGAACGAGCGGAGCTATGGGCTGACCCTCGAGACGAGCCTGCTCGAGGTCGAGGGCGTTCCCGCCGGCTTCCTGCGCGTCTCCCGTGCGGCGCTGGAGACGATGGTCGCCGCCTACGGCGAGGCGGTGAATGCCCTCGGCTCGGGCGGCGGTACGCGTACCGTCGACCTCACGCTCGGCAATATCGTCACCGCGACGGTCTCGAGCTCGACCAACACCTTCTCCTTCACCAACCCCTCGGCGTCGGGCATCGCCTGCTCCTTCACGCTGATCCTCACCAATGGCGGCTCGAAAACCGTGAACTGGCCGGCCGCCGTCGATTGGGCCGGCGGCACCGCGCCGACGCTGACGGCGTCCGGCGTCGACATCCTCACCTTCGTGACAACCGATGGCGGAACGACCTGGTTCGGCTTCGCCGCAGGACTGGATATGAGCTGATGCTGGCAACAAAGATGAGAATGGCGGCGGGGGGACGTGGGTCATGGGGCGGGACCCAACAGCAGGTGTTCACGTCGTCTGGGACGTGGATGCTTCCGTCTGTTCCTTTCCGCGATCCAGACACTCTCACGGTAGGTAATGTGAAAGTGTATCTGATCGGCGGCGGGGGCGGTGGCGCGGGAGGACAGAATACCGTCGCGGGAGGGTCCGGCGGCGGAGGAGGAGGCTCCGCGATTGTGTCTGTCGCGGTGAGCGCGAATGTGTCTGTGACGGTGGGGAGCGGTGGCTCAAAGGGCACTTACGACAGCGATGATGCGACGGACGGCGGGGACAGCAGCTTTGGTGGGTTGGCCACCGGAAATGGTGGTAAGCGAGGACGACGAGGCAACATAACGATATTAGGCGGCGACGGTGGCGCGGCGGGAAGCGGCGGCTACGCGGGCGGCAAGGGCGGCTCCACGATTACGACGGGTGATCAAGAGGGGGGCGGCGGCGGTGGCGGCGCCGGATTCGCCGGCAACGGCCATACGGGACACGATGCGACGACGACAAGCCCTGGTTCGGGAGTCGGAGGTGGCTCGGGAACCCTGGCGGCGGGAACGGTGGCGGCGGCGGGCAGACTGGCGGCAACCCGAACAGTGGCAGCAATTTCGGCGGCGGCGGCGGCGGTGCGAGCAGCGATCTTTATCGCAACGGCGCGAACGGAGCTGGTGGCTACGTGTTGGTCGAATGGCAGGAATACTCGTAGTAGCGCTGCTCGGCGGGAACGACCAATGGGACAGTTTGGTACTAGCGCGCAGCGCCCTGACTTCCCGTCAAGGATCGCCCGCTTCGGTCGGCCTTCTCACCGTCGTCAATTCTGTTCGGCCATGGCGCCGCTGAAAGTCAACGAGGCCTCCGTTCGTTCTCCTCGCCTGATCCTTCCAAGTACCCTCTTCGCGGTGGTATTGGAGTGTGCGCGATGGCTCGACATAGTCGAACAAGACCTTCTTCGGGAGCAATTGCACGGAGGTTTTCTCCGCCGCAGAGAGCTCATTTTCCCACACGGAAGTGAGCTGGGCGGGTCCGGTCAAGTTTGACACGTGGCGCGTTGAAGGGTTGCTCAGAATCGTCGCGATGACTCGAGACCACATCTTCTCGAAGAGGGGATGCTTCGGCGCAGTCAGAAGGGCGTTGTTTGTGATCACAAGCTTCTCCTCTCGGCGACGCCAAAACAGTGTGCTGGGACGGGACATCAGCGGCGTAAGCAACTTCAAGCACGCCATATCTGCATCGAAATATACACCGCCGACGTGCAGCAGGGCGGCGATTCGGAGCACGTCCGCCCGCATCGCGGGTATCGTACATGCGGTGAAGCATCGCGCTTCGCGAACGCCGAACTCGGATCGGATGAAGCTTTCTGCGCTCTCGTCGCTCCAGAGGATGTGGGCCCAACCGGGGTGTTGATCCTTCCATGTCTGGATGCGCTCGGCGACATCCGGAGGCGGAACGGGGCGATCCCAAAATTGATGGATTATCTTGGGCGGTCCGGGCGCTTCATCCGGGGTGGACGGGAACTGCGCTTGGGCCGCTGCGTCATGCCTCGCCATGCTGTGATGCGGCTCCGGATCGCGCGGCCCGAGTGCCGCGCTGGTTCGCTGACAACTAAAGAAGTGGATCGAAGACAAAGAGCTTGTGTTGGTCCACCAGTTTTCCGCCGCGTTGCTCAAACAGCGCGATGCGGGCATCGTCCAGCTTGACCTTCAGGGCAAGTCTGCCTTTGACCACCAGATGGTTGTCACGAAGGTCGTCAAAAAGAAAAGCCCAGTCTGACGTCGACCAACGTTGCCGCAGCCGGTGATCGAACAACACGCGGAAGCCGGTCACCATGTCGAACCGCTCCTCGGCGAACTTCGGAAGGAGCTCCAGGGCCCTGATGCGATGGGGGAAAGCCTTGATCCCCAGGCACTCGCGGACGCCGGCATGATTGTCCGCGGTATCGGGAAGATCGACGCCGACCACTTCATGCCCCAGAAACTGGCAGACAAAAGGAAAGAAACCGCCGCCCGTTCCGAGGTCGAGAATCCGTGTCGGGGCGCGGCCGACAAGATCCAACTGCTCGGCATGGAGCCATGCCTCATACAGGGCCTTGCCGACATCGGGGAATTTATGGGCCTCCCCAGCGGCGGCGAGCCGGTCCGGAAGAGTGGCCAGCCGATCCCAGTCGAGAGTTGCGTCGAGGTGAACATACATCGCGACCAAGGTTGTCTTGGGCGCTCTAGCAACCTTCGCTGACACTGGCGGCTCCGTCTGTTGGACTGTCAGCCTCGTGTAGCCACGCCGCCTCGGTGGGTCAAACTGCCCGGCGGGTGCCGCTCAAAGAGTGGCCGCCGAGACGCCAACATTCCCTGGATGCGCGTCGCGAAATGCTGGACGCGCTAGAGGGGTGATGGCAAGTTCCCGCCGCGTCCCGATATGGTGCACCCCCATGCCGCGGATGGCGGCGGTTCGAACCTTCGGGGCAAATCGTGATCGTGGACGCAACAGTGCCGGCTGTTGGCAATACTGATGCAGGGGCCGGAGCGGAGTGAAAAGCGTCTTGGATTTGGTGGCGAGCGTCGTGGCTGAGCGGTTTTGTAATGGCCGGTAGCGGTGCGCTCGACATCTATTTGTCGTTTCTCGAAGACGGGTCGAACAAGGCGCCGCCGCTCTTCTTCCATCATGTCCCGAAGACGGCCGGGACGTCGTTCAGGGCCGCGGTTGAGCGGGCGCTTCTAAGCTCTTCGAAGATCACGATCGCCGACGTCAAAGACGTCGTGCAGGCGCGGGGCACCTGGCCGCAGGGCATTGTTGACCTGTACCGGCGCGTGGCGGACCTGGCGCCCGTGACCGCCGCCCTGAGTCACTACACCTCGTTGTTGGCCAACGAAGTGCCGTACCCAATTCTCTCGTTGGTTCGCGATCCCGATGAACAGTTTCGCTCTGCCATCGAGTTTCGCGCCGGCAGCTATAATGCACTGAAGCCCATCAGGATTCTCACCCGCTCTTCCAATCAGCAGATGCGTTCTCTCAGCGGTCTGATGGACCACAAATCGATCCCGGTGCGCATGCCGGACGACAAGCGCGAAATGAGGCGTTGGCTTCGCCTGGTGGATCGAGTGGTGGGGCGCATGACGCTCTTCCGGATGGCGGACCTCCCGGCGCTGCTGGAGTTCTGCCGGCAGGAATATGGCCTGGCGCTGGACGAACTCCACAAGAAGAGACGGACGCAGGCCCGGCCGATGATGGATACTGCCCTCATGGATGAGGTCGAGCGCCTTGCAGGCGAGCACGATCCCGTTTGGCTTGATCGTATTCTGTATGAACGCGTCGCCAAGCGCTGAGGTGTTTGCGGCGTAGCATGGCGCCCGGTATAGGCTTTCCGCGGCAGGGCGGTGGATCATGCGACCGGAAAAGAGCGGCAACCTCGAAGTCTTCTTCGTTGCCGGTGACGGACGCCAAATCCTGAAGCGGCCTTTCTTTTTCCATCATATACCCAAGACGTCCGGGACGGCCTTCCGTCACGCGGTGCGGGATTGGCTGTGGCGCCACGATGCCGGGGTGGTGACCGTGCCGCATTTCGCGGGCCAGGGCGCGGCCGCGGCGGCTTGGGCGGGCGAAGTCCCCGCTTTCTATCGCGCAGCGCAGTCACTTGGGCGGATCGAAGCGGTCATGAGCCACTATACGGCCGGCCTGGCCGCGGTGATTGACGATCCCATCGTGGCAATGGTGCGTGCGCCGGATGCGCAATTGGGGTCGGCCTTGGCGTTCAGTCCGAAGCGGCTCGCGTCGCATGGCCGCCGGCTCCTGGAGCACCGGGCTATCAACAATGCGCAGATGCGTTCGCTGACCGGCGAGGACGTGCCTATCTATGCGCCGGATTCTCCGGCCGATCGCCAGCCCTGGCTCGATCTCGTCGACCGCACGATCGCCCGCTTCACGCTGTTTCGCACGGAGGACCGCGATGTGCTGATCCGGCATTGCGCCGAGGTCTATGGCATGGCCATCGAGGATCAGCCACGGCTGAAGGTGCGGGCGTCGGACGAGACGACGGACCGGTCGGTTGACAAGATTTTGAAGATCGCGCGGCGGCGCGATCCGGTCTGGCTCGACCGGATTCTCTATGAGTGCCTTTCGTCGCCGTCTCCCCACGCGATCAATTCGCCCGATATCGGCCAGTCCTGACGGCCGTCAATTTGCCGGGTCCGAATGGACGCGGCGCCTCTTTCTCAAATCCAAATCCCGAAGAAGCCGCTTCGCGAGGAGCGGCTTTCTCATTTTCCGGAGCAGCTGATGATCGACTTCGCGGACTGGTCGCCAACCGCCGGCGACAACACTCAGATCGACGGCACCAACATTGCCGAGAATTGCGACCCGGGTAACGTCAATGACGCGCTGCGGGCGCAGATGGCCAATGTCGCGGCCTTCCGCAATCTTATCGGCGGTGCGGCAACGACGAGTGGATCTTCCAACGCCTACGCGCTGTCGAGCGGTCTCGGGCTGATGAGCTACGTGCAGGGCCTCCTGATCGGCTTTGAAGCCAACCACAGCAACACCGACGCGGCCACGCTGAACGTCGATTCGGTCGGCGCCAAGGCGATCACGCTGAATGGCGGAGCGGCGTTGGCTGCCGACGATATCGTGTCAGGCGGTATCTATTTCGTCGGCTATGACGCAGGCGCCGATGCCTTCCTCCTGCTCAATCCGTCGGTCGGCTTTGCGCTGACCGCGGCCGGCACGGTGACGCTGACGAACAAGACGATCGACGGCGATAACAACACGCTGCAGGCCATCGCGACGAGCGCCCTCAAGAGCCGTAGCGGCGCAGATGCAGATGTCATCACCGGCACTGCCGGAGCGAACGGAAATCTCGCGTCATGGAACAGCGATGGCGATGCCGTCGACGCGGGCATCGCCGCGTCGAATGTCCTGCAGTCATCGCATATCGGCTCGACCGTGCAGGGCTATGACGCCGATACGCTGAAGGCCGATGTCACCGGGACGATCAGCGCCGGTTATGCGGCCTCGCCCTACAACGCCGGCACGAAATCCTCCGGCACATTCACGCCGACCATTGCCAGCGGCAATCTGCAATATGTGACGAACAACGGCGCGCATACGCTGGCGGCGCCCGCGTCGGACGGCGTGGTGACGATCCTCTACACCAATGGCGGCAGCGCCGGCACGCTGAGCTTCTCGGGGTTCACGACGGGCAGCGCCAATGGCGACGCGCTGACGACCAGCGGCGGCCACCGGTTCCTCATCCAGATCATCCGCATCAATGGCATCGCCAATTATCACGTGAAGGCGCTGCAATGAGCGTCTTTGCCTTGCCGCTGATGATGCAGGTACCGCCGGACACAACGGCGCCGTCGCTGTCGAGCGCGAACGGGTCGGCGACGGGCGAGACAACGGCGGGCGGCAGCGTCGTCACTAATGAGGGCAATGGCACACTCTACTGGGTCGTTTCGACGAGCGGAACGGCGCCGACGGCCACGCAGGTGAAGACGGGGAAGATGCACACCGGATCTTCTGCGGCGGTGAGCGGCAGTCAGGCGGTCTCATCGACCGGTACCAAGGCCGCGTCCGCCTCGGGGCTCACCGCGAGCACGACCTACTATTTCCACTTCATGCAGGAGGACATGGCCGGCAATCAGTCGACGGTTCGGACGAGCGGCAGCTTCACGACCGACGTCCACGTCACGCCGGGCAATCAGACCTTCAGTTCCAGCGGCACGTTCAGCGTCCCGGCCTTCCATTCGCTCACCGTCTATGTCTACGGCGGCGGCGGCGGTGGTGGTGGCGGCGGCATCAACTCCAACTCCCTTGGTGACGATGGTGGCGACAGTTCGTTCGGATCGCCGACGGCCGTCATCGCGCGCGGCGGCAAGGGCGGGGAGGGGCGCAATGCGGGAGGCGACGGCGGCGCTGGCGGTACGGCACAGGGTGGCAGCACAAACACCGCAGGAGGAGCGGGCGAGAACCACGGTACGGGCGCCAACAATTATGGCGGGGCCGGCGGCGACGGCGCAGGCCCGGATGGCGGCGACGGCGGCGACCGGACGTTGTCGATCGGTCAGGGCGACGACGGGTCGATCGTCGGTGGCGGCGGGGCCGGCGGCTGGCGTTCGATCAGCGATGGCGGCGGCGGTGGGGGCGGTGGCGGTGGTTACGCCAAGAAGACCTTCACCACGGGCCAGCTCACCGTCGGGGGGAACATCACTATCGTCGTCGGCAGCGGCGGCGGGGGAGGCACGGGCTTCAATCCGCCAACCAGCAATGGCGGCGATGGCGCCCGCGGCAAAGTCTATGTCGAGTGGAGCTAGCTGAGTTCGCTCGTCTCACCAGCCCTTCTTTCTGTCGGCCGTCCCTTGGGGCGGCCCTTTTGTTTGTGGAGAACAATCATGCAAACCAGCTCTGAAGGCGTGGCCGAAATCGCCGGCCACGAAGGTATCGTCTTGTCGCCCTATCGCGACAGCGTTGGCGTGTGGACCTTCGGCGTGGGCCACACCGCGTCGGCAGGTCTGCCCGATCCGGCAGCGATGGCGAAAGGCGTGGCGCAGCCTTTGGCGCCGGCGCTCGATGTCTTTCGCCGCGACCTCAAACATTTCGAGGATCGCGTCAAAGCAGCGGTGAAGGTGCCGCTCGAACAGCACGAATTCGACGCGCTGGTGAGCTTCGATTTCAACACGGGCGGCATCCTGCGCGCACGGCTGACCCGGCTGCTCAATGCGGGCGATAGGGAAGGCGCAATCGCGGCCTTCGACGGCTGGCACCGACCGCCGGAAATCATTCCTCGCCGCGACAAGGAGAAGCGCCTGTTCCGCGATGGCGTCTATGCCAATAGGGGCATGGCGACGATCTTCACCGCCGACGCCGAGGGCAGGGTGGCCTGGAGCGGCGGCACGCGGATCAATGCGCTGGCGCTGCTGTCGCCCAAGGTTGCGGTGACGGACTGGGTTGCCCAGCCGGACGATCCCGGTCCGGACCCCGATCCGGAACCGGAAGAGGGCAAGGCCGATATGGGTGCCGTTGCGGCCGGCGGCGCGGGGTTCCTCGCGCTGCTGGCGCTGCTGGGCAAGCTGGCGCTCTGGGCGGCGCTCGTCGCAGCGGTTGCCGGGGCCGGATTTCTCGCCTGGCGCTATCGCGACCGGCTGAAGGCGTTCTTCCGCCGCTTCAGCGGGAGGGCGGCATGAGCAATTATCGCAAGCTCATCGCCGGCATCGTCGGCATCTCACTCATCCTGCTGAAGCATTTCACCGGCATCGAGTTGCCCGGCCTCGGCGACAATATCGTCGAGGTGGCGATGGCGATCGGGACGTGGGTGTCGGTGTGGTGGTTTCCGAACACGCCATCCTCTTCTTCCCAACAGCGGAACACCGCTGTTGGCGGGTTTGACGGAGAGTTTGCCGGCGGCGGCGAGGCCGGGAAAAGCGGTCGTCAATGATTGCGCTACTGACACGCGTTTGGCGTTGGCTTACCGGCAGCGGGCTCAGTCGCCTGATCGAAGCCTACGCGGCCAAGAAGGACAGCGAGGTCGAGCGCGAGCGGATCGAAGCGGACGTGCTGAAGGCGCGCATCGACGCGTCGATCGCCGGCGCGCGCAACGCCGCCGAGATCCGCAAGGCGACTTCCGGCTTCTGGGAGATGCGTCTGCTGACCTTTTTTATCGCCGCGCCATTCGTATTGCACGCCGCCGCTGTCGGCCTCGACACGACGTTCAGGTTCGGCTGGGGAATCCCGGCCTATCCGCCGCCCTTCAACGATTGGGAAGGCGCAATCCTGTTGTCCTTCTTCGGCGTCTATGGCCTCAGCCGCGGCGCGACGGCCATCGCCGCTGCAGTCATTTCGCGGCGGCGAGACTAGTTGCCGCCACCAATTCACGGTTCCGTGATCGGTCTCGTTCGTACAGCGTACTGGCAGGATCGATTTGGAGCGCCTATCTGAGTGCCGCGTTGTGCGGCGGGATAGGGCGACGAAAATTGGCCGATGTCGATGTGAGTGGAGCCGTTCCGGCGACGGGACGGCGGCGTTGGGGCCGGGCGCAGGCCGGAGGCGAGGCGGCTAAGCCGCGGGCGAAGCTACGCGATATCTGGCCGCATATCCGCGAGCACAAGCGCATCCTCATCATTATCGCCGTTGTTTCGCTGGTCGCCAGCGGGCTGGCGCTTCTGCAGCCGCTGGTGTTGCAGGGGCTGATCAATACCGTCGGCTCTGGCGGCGCGATCGGTTCGTCGCTGTGGCTCCTGATCGGGCTGACACTCGGGACGGCAGGCTTCAGCGCCGCCCAGTCGTTCCTGCTGCGCCGCACCGCCGAGGGTGTCGTCCTCGGTACGCGCAAGACGCTGGTCTGGCATCTCTTCCACCTGCCGATTGTCGAATTCGACCGGCGCCGTGTCGGCGATCTCATTTCCCGCGTCGGCGCGGACACGACGCTTTTCCGTCAGGTGATCACATCCGGCCTGTTCGACATCGTCTCCTCGGTGCTGATGTTCTTCGGCGCGATGGCGCTGATGGCGACGATCGATGTGACGCTGCTGCTGATCACCCTCGGCGCGATCGCGGTGGGCACTGCCGCCGTCCTCACCCTCGGCATGGCGATGCGGCGCGCCAGCCTCAGGGCGCAGAACAATGTCGGCGACATGACGGCCGCCGTCGAACGGGCGCTCGGCGCCATCCGCTCCGTGCGCGCCGCCGGTGCGACAGAACGCGAAAGCGAGCGCGTCGGCGAAGAGGCGACGAAGGTTTATCGCCAGGGCGTGCAATTGGCGGCGCTCGGCGCCTTCGTGCAGCCGATCATGTCGATCTGTATCCAGGGCGCCTTCGTCATCGTGCTCGGCTATGGCGGCTATCGCGTCGTCACCGGCGTCATGCAGATTGGCGACCTCGTCGCCTTCCTGCTTTATCTCTTCGCCCTGGTCATGCCGCTTGGCTCTGCGATCGGCGCGTTCACCACGATCCAGTCCGGCCTCGCCGCGCTCGATCGCATGCAGGAAGTGCTCAACCTGCCGCTGGAGAACGCCGACGAAGCGAGTCTCCCGGCGCGGCCCAAGACCCTGCCTGCCGCCGACAGCATTCTTTCCTTCGAACATGTGGGCTTCGCCTATGAGAACGGGCCGCCGGTGCTGGAGGATGTCAGCTTCACCGTCGAGCGTGGATCGCGGACAGCGATCGTCGGACCCTCGGGTGCCGGCAAATCGTCGATCCTGTCGCTGATTGAGCGCTTCTATGATCCGGCGTCCGGCCGCGTGCTCTTCGACGGTATTGACGTGACGACCATCCGGCGGTCCGACCTTCGCCGCGGCATCGCCTATGTCGAGCAAGAGGCCCCGGTCCTTGCCGGGACGCTGGCCGACAATCTCCGTCTTGCCGCGCCCGATGCCACCGACGCCGAGCTGCTGAACGCGATGGAAGAGGTTGGGCTGACCTCGCTGACGGAGCGCACGGAGGCGGGGCTCGCGATGCCGGTCGGCGATGGCGGCGTCCTGCTCTCGGGCGGACAGCGGCAACGCCTTGCCTGGGCGCGGGCCTTCCTCGCCGGCGGCGACCTTCTGCTGCTCGACGAGCCGACATCCAGCGTCGATTCACGCACCGAGGCGGCGCTGCAGGATGCGCTGCGCAAGGTCGGGCAGAACCGCACGGTGCTCGTCGTCGCACACCGCCTGGCAACCGTTGCCGATTCTGACAAGATCATCGTTCTGGAAGCGGGCCGCGTCGTGGCTACCGGAACGCATGCCGAACTCCTCAAATCGTCGCCGCTTTACAACGAACTCGCCCGGCACCAGTTGCTCGCCTAGGTCACTGCCGCATGTCGTTCCGACGGCTCTGGCCGATCCGGAACCACATCCGCCGCACAGCGGCCCGCCCGGCGCCGCTTTGGCCGGGACGGCCAACCACACAATCCATCTCCGAGGTGCCCGATGACGGATCAGCACGAGCCGCCGGACGGTAACGGCACACGCCGCGTCATCGATCGCCTGGCAACCCTGTCCGTGCCGGCGTTGCTTGGCGCGCTCGGCATCGTGCTGTGGAGCATGCTTGCCGGCGTCGTCGAGGGGGTGGCCGCCAACCGTTCCGCGATCATCGAGCTCAAGGCGGCGGTCGAGACGCTGACGGCGATGGTCGACGAGCGGACGAACGACCTGTGGACGGCGACCCAGGCGGCGCAGCAGCAGGTGGTTCAGGGCCTCGTCGACGCGGCGCAGAACGAGCAGCTGACCGAGACTCGGCAACAACTGCAGCAGCACCAGTCGCGGCTCGAGGCAATGGCGATTGACCTTGCGGTGGGCGATCGGCGTCTCGGCGCGTTGGAGGATGCCGCCGGCACCGAATAGGGGCTCCGTCGATCCGCGCACAATTCAGCAGTAAAACCCGGGCCGCCCTTCGGGGCGGCCCGGGTTTTTTGCGTTTTGAACGTGAGCAATCAGTGCTGGGTGGTGCGCTGCAGGGCTCTGACGCGCTTCGACAGCGAACGGCGCTGCCCGCCTGCCTTTTTGCCTTCGCTGCCGTTGTCCGAAGCGGCGAGGGTGGTGAGCTCCGGAATGCCCATATCTTCCTGATAGGAATGGGTGAGGCGCGAGACCTCGCCGGCAATGTCGTTGAGGCGCTCGCGCAGCATCGCGTTCTGGATGCGCTCGGCCTCCCAGTCGTCGCCGGCTATGCGCTGCAATTCGGCGTTCTCGCCGATCAGCCGTTCATGCTGCTGCTGCAGAGTTGCGAGTTCGGCGGTGAGCGCATCGCGCTCACCCTCCAGCCGTGCCATGGCGTGCTGCAGTTCTTCCGAGGGGTCGCGGCGGCTGAGTTCGTCCATCTCGACGAGCAACTGCGAAATACGCGCCGAGGTGTCGGCATTGGCCGCCTCGCTCTCAAGCAGGCGACGCTCGAGCTCGGCATAGGCGCCAGTGCGTTCGGCGGCGACGCTTTGCAGGCGCTCGATCTCGCGGTCGCGGGCATCGATCTCCGAGATCCGCGCCTTCTGTTCCTTCTCGCTTCCGGCAAGGCGCCGCTCGACGGTCTGCAGTTGCTGTTCCAGCACCGCCTTGGCCGATTGTGCTTCGCCGAGTTCGGTCTGCAGCTTGGTGCGCTCGATCTGCAGCGCCGTCTGGCGCGACTTCGCCGAGGCGAGATGATCGCGCAGGTTTTCGAGTTCGGTGCCCTTGGCGACGAGTTCGACCGTTTGCTCTTCATTGGCAGCGGCAGCGCGCTTCAGGGTCGTCTCAACCTGCTCCAAGGCGCGGCTGCGTTCGGAGAGCGTGTGCCGCAGGGTGCCCAGTTCCGCCGTGGTTTCGGCGATACGGTCCTCGCGGCGATGCAGCAGATTGTGCAATTCGCTCTCCCGCTCTTCCAGTTTCTCCAAGACCTCGACGCGGCGGGCCTGTTCCTCGGCGAGGCGGCCGATGAGATCGCGTTTCTGGTTGATGTCGACCAATTGCTCGCCGGCTTTCTGCCTTAGCTGCTCGACGGTCGTCTCAAGCCGCCGGGCGGACATGGCGAATTCGGCCCGGAGCTGATCCTTGTCAGCCTGGATTTCAGAGAGATTGGCGGGGACGGCGTGTTCGATCCGGGCGCGGGTCAAACGCACCGCGCGGCGCCAAAGGATCGGGGCGATCATCAGCGCCAGCAAGCCGGCCGTAGCCAGCCCAAGCACGAAATACATGCCCGATTCGATCAAGATTCGGGTCTCCGATCGAGGCCTTCACATTTGTGGCCGGCAGCGCCGGCACACGTCATTCCCCTCTATTGATACGCCACCTACGCGGAAGTCCACTCAAGCTTCAAGATTTGGCTAAAATGGTAACCAGGTCGGCTGATCGGTGAATTTGAGATAGCCGACGGACAGGCCAAGGCGCGCGCCGACACCAGAGACGATGTTGACGATGGTCACGCCGCCCCAGGTCATCACGTTCATGCCGACGCCACCGACGACATACGCGGTTCCGGCGACGCCCGGGAAGCGATGGAAGAGCGTGTCGACGGTCGGCAGGCCATAGACCAGCATCATCGTCCGGGACGCGTCGGCACCGATATCGAAGCCGATTGACGGGCCCTGCCAATAGATCGGGAAAGTGCCCATGTTTTGGGTGTAGAGCGTGCCTTCGCCGTAGCGGACACCGCCGAAAAAGGCGCCACCGACCGTCTGTCCGAGGACATAGCCATTGGGCAGGCCATAGCGGCTCACCGCCTCTTCAATCACCGCGGCAAGATTGCCGGAGATCTGGCCAAAGAAATCGTTGCCGGTGGTGATCAACTGGTCGGCGGTGAAATCGTTGCGGGCCTGTGCATCGGCCTGATGGGCCGCGAGGCCGGAGATCGACAGCGACAGCAGAAGCGCACTGAGCCAACGCGACACAACGGAGCGGGTCATCGGATGGTTCTCCCTCAAAGACGGGCGGGAACAGGCCGCCGCCTGAACCGGTCCATTGTCCGGGAAACGCCGGACCGAATCAACGCGGACATTTGGGGGCAAAATAGAGCAAACTGGGCAGCGCGTCGAACGGACCCGCCGGTTGGCAGGGTCGGTGTTCGCATGTATCCGGTCGGGGTCGCGAAGCGGCGCGATTCGAACAAGGGCGACGAGGAAGAGCGGCATGGTCGACGTGACGGAACTGGAAGCGCACGACCTGGCGGCGCTGCTGTGCAGCCGGGTGTGCCACGATATCATTTCGCCCGTCGGCGCCATCACCAACGGCCTGGAAGTCCTGGAGGAGGAAGATGGCGAAGAGATGAAGGCGATCGCCTTTGATCTCATTCGCAAGAGCGCCAATCAGGCCTCCGCGAAGCTGCAATTCGCCCGTCTTGCCTTTGGTGCCGCCGGTTCAGCGGGCGCCGAGATCGACCTCGCCGATGCGGAGAAGGTGGCCGGTGGGCTGATGCAGAGCGAGAAGGCCGAGCTCAGCTGGGAAGCGCCGCGGGCGCTGATGAGCAAGAACCGCGTCAAGCTCCTCCTCAACATGCTGCTGATCGCCATTTCCGCGGTGCCGCGCGGCGGTGCGATCAAAGTCACGGTGTCGGAGCCGGTCGACGCCCCGACCTTCCGGTTCGAATGCAGCGGCCCCAACGCCCGCTTGCCGCCATCGCTGGAGCGCCTTGTACCGGGCGACATCGCCGGTGAGACGATCGATGCTCATGCGGTGCAGCCCTATTATGCTGGGCTTCTGGCGCGCCTGTCGCGCATGCGGGTCGCCGGCAGCGTGGAAGGCGAGACGATTGTCATCACGGCCCGTCCGGTCGCCTGACCCCCCGAATTTCCAACTCATTTTAGCGTCTCTTAACCAATCCGGCCGATGGTGGCGGCAGGGATAGCGGCGAAGCGCTTTGGTTGTCGCCGCGATCGAGATTTTCATGATCGACCGGGCTGCGATGGCAGAGCATTTCAGGGCTGAGCAATGTGCACCTCGTTGGGCGGCTCGCCTGTGGTCGCTCCCGGCAGCGCTGGCGCATCTCAGTAGCTTCACCGCCGACCGGGCCGGGCAGATCGGCAAGTCCGCCTCGCTCACGGTCAAATGTCAGCCGATCCTGGTGCGGCAGGCGATTATTGATGCGGTGATCCCGACTCTGGTCCAATTCCTGCGCAATGCGATCGAGCACGGCATCGAGACGCCGACCGAGCGGTTGGTCGCAGGCAAAGCACTCACCGGCGCACTGTCGATCGCTGTTGCCGCCAATAATGGCGTTCTCCTGATTTCCGTGAGCGATGACGGCCGCGGGATCGAGGACGAACAGATCGTGCAGACGACCGGGGCGATCGCGGTTTCCTCCGACGCCCTCCATGCGGCCAACAGCGATGCTTGGCGCAGCCTGTTGCTGCGGCACGGAATTGCGGTTGAGGGCAACCGACGCCACGTCTTTGGCCTGAAGCGCGCCGCTGCCCGTCTATCCGGAGTTCGCGGCCGGATCGGTTTCCGCAGTGAAGCCGGGCAGGGGACGACATTCCAGATGACGATACCGATGCATGGCGACGACGTCGTGGTCATGTCCGGTAGCGCCGAGCAAAGGCCGGCGCGTGATCTGACGGCCGCGGCGTCGGCCCCGGGGGGCAGGTAACGCCAATGGCGCATTTTCTCGTCGCTGACGATTCGAGCGTGATCCGAAAGGTGGCGCGGCGGATCTGCGAAGATTTCTCGTTCACCGTGTCCGAAGCCGAAGATGGCGAGCAGGCGCTGGAGCAGTGCCGCAAGCATATGCCGGATGCCATCCTGGTCGACTGGCACATGCCGGTGATGGACGGGCTGGAGTTCATCCGCGAACTTCGCAGCATGGAAGGCGGCAAGGATCCCAAGGTGATCTTCTGCCTCACCGAATACAACATCGCCCATATCGGACGGGCGAAGCGCGCCGGCGCCGATGATCACATGCTGAAGCCGTTCGACAAGGAAGCGATGGAAGCCAAGCTTCACGAGGTCGGCATCCTTTGAGCGGGATTCCGGGCCTCAGGGCGAAGGGCGGTTCGGCTCGCACGGTTCCGGTAACGAACCCAGTGCGGGTTTTGCTGATCGACCCCGACACGGCCGGCGCCAGCGCTCTCGCCCGCGCCATCGACATGGACCGCGAATTGGCGGTGGTAGGCCTTTGCCGCGACCCACGCAGGGTCGGGCAGGAAGCCGATCATTGCCGGCCGGACCTGGTGGCGATCCGTCTCGGTCTTGACGACGAGCGCTGCGTGGCTGTCCTTGCCTACCTCGCCAACAGCGGCGCCAAGGCCTGCGTCATTGTTCTCGGTGCGTCCGGGGACGGCGCTAGCGCGGCTCGCGACGCGGCGGTCATGAAGGCGCGCATACGGGCTGTGGCGGAAACGAATTTCGGCATCGCCCCGGAGCCCGCTTCGCCGCGGCCGATGGCCGGCAGCAGGCGACTGCACTGACCCCTGGCGGGGCCAGTCAATACCGAGATCGCATATGTCTCAGGCGGCGTCAGGGGTTGGCTGCCGCCTCGGCCGCCACGATGCAGCGCGCCAGGCCTTCGGCGATATCCGGGTGTTCGTTTCCGAAACCGTCTGAGGCCTCTTCCCCTTGATCGACGGCGTTGACCATGGCGACGACATCGTCGCGCGTGGCCGGCGCCAGCAGCTTACGCCCACAATCGAGATAGGCCGCGCGCAGCTGTGCATCAAACAGGTCGGATGAACCGTTGAGGGCAAGGGCCCGCCACAGCGTGTCCTCGATCGCAAGGTCGCGGTCGCCGAGGCCATCATCGCCGGGACAGCGCAGGTAGAACTCAAGCTGTGTGTTGCGGACGAGGACGAACATGTCGTCGTTGACGACATAGATCTCGCTGTCGGCCTGAGCGTCCGCCAGGGCCGCGGTTGCCGTCTGTTCGAGGCCTGGCCGGTCGAAGCCGAAAAACGCGATCATCTCCATCGGGTCGATCCGCGGTGAGAATGTCGCGCCGATGACATAGAGGTAGTCGTAGGTCATCTGCTGCTCGGTGGCGGTGTTCGTCCGCTGCATGACAACGCGCGAAGGGGCAAGTGGATTGACGATGGTCGGGCCGTTTTCGCATTGCCGGCCGACGACGTCGTCGAGGGTTTCCGCATCCGCGACAGCCTCGCGGAAACGCAGCGCCGCCCAGTTGCCGCGAATATGTGGCGCGATCAATGTCGGATAGCTGCCATCAAAATAGACGGTGGTGTCGGCCCCAGCGGTGAACAGTCCGAGAATGGCGCGATAGGCCTCGTATGAGGCCTCGTCGGCGACGGCTACGGGCGCTTGCAGCATTGCGGCCAGGCCAAGGGCAAGCGCTGCCCAACGGTGTCTGCCCATCACATCCGGGCCCCTGTCTCACGCAGTGGGGCGGCGATGACAGCATGTCACTGCCGCGGCGGCAACGGGAAAGAAAAGCCCCGCCTCGGCGAGGCTTTTTCATTGGTGCGTCGCCGCGAGGCGATCAGGCGGTGGCGCGCAGTTCGTGCTCGTCGGGTTCGCGCAGGACATAGCCGCGGCCCCAAACGGTCTCGATGTAGTTCTGGCCGCCAGTAGCCGCCGCCAGCTTCTTGCGAAGCTTGCAGATGAACACGTCGATGATCTTGAGCTCCGGCTCGTCCATGCCGCCATAGAGATGGTTCAGGAACATCTCCTTGGTCAGCGTGGTGCCTTTGCGCAGGCTCAGGAGTTCGAGCATCTGATATTCCTTGCCCGTCAGATGCACGCGCTGGCCGTTCACCTCGACGGTCTTGGTGTCGAGATTGACCGACAGTTCGCCGGTGTTGATGACCGACTGTGCGTGGCCCTTCGAACGGCGAACGATGGCGTGGATGCGGGCGACCAGTTCGTCCTTGTGGAACGGCTTGGTCATGTAGTCGTCGGCGCCGAAGCCGAGCCCGCGGACCTTGTCCTCGATACCGGCGAGGCCGGAGAGGATCAGGATTGGCGTCTTGACCTTGGAGACGCGAAGCGTTCGCAGCACCTCATAGCCCGACATGTCGGGGAGGTTCAGGTCAAGAAGGATGATGTCGTAGTCATAGAGCTTACCAAGATCGACGCCTTCTTCGCCGAGATCGGTCGTATAGACGTTGAAGTCCTCGGACTTCAGCATCAGCTCGATGCTTTGCGCTGTGGCGCTGTCGTCCTCGATCAGCAGAACTCGCATGCCATTTTCCTCGATTGCAGGCCCCGGTCTGCCACCGGCCGGTCGTCGCGGCCAGCGCGAGGGAAACGTATCGCCCCGATTCGCCGCCCCCGTTGCACGTGGTTAACAGATACTGATTCTCGGGCAAACATTCTTCAGGCTTCCTGTTGAAAAACTAAGCCATCAGCTTGAAACAAACTAATGAATCTCGATTCGGTTGGCTTCATGCCTAACTTCAAGAACCCGGCCTAACTGATTTAATCGACTCAGCGATTGGATGTCGTTTCGAGCGGGTCGGTTTACTCGACCTTAAGTCATTGCCCTGATGATTAACGCGAGACGTAAACGAAGGGTTACCGGACCGCCGAATTGGCTTCGTTTGTGAGGACGATCCCGATTGATGACACCAGACAGCACAAGGCGCCGGCATGGCGTGGGGGACCTGAGTCAGATGAAGTCGCGTGAGAGTGTCGTGCGTTTGAAACGCTTCCAGGTCGAGGAGAAGCGGCGCCAAGTCCAGCAGATCGAGGGCATGGTGGCGGAGTTCGACCGGATGTCGAACGAGCTCGATATGCAGATCAGCGCTGAGCAAGAGCGGACCGGCATCTTCGACACCACCCATTTCGCCTATTCCACCTTCGCGCGGGCGGCGATGCAGCGGCGCGACAATCTCAAGGCGTCGGCGGCCGAACTGCGGGTTCAGCACGATGCTGCGCTGGAGGACCTCGCGGTGGCCGAGGAGGAACTGACGAAGATGGAGCTCCTGGCCGAGCGGGATCATGGCCGGGATCGCGGCGCCGACAAGAACGAACGGGTCGCCTGACGCCACATTTATGGCTAATGCGATGTGCCGGGAAAGCCGACAATTCGGCCAATACCCCCGTGTTTCTTCAATCGAATTAGCACTCCTGAAAGAGTTGGAATAGTACATGGACAACGTCGGTGCCCGTTCCGCGGGCCGACGTAGCCCGTGCGCGCCTGCCGTCCGCGCGGGCACAAGGAATTGCTGCAGATGCCGAAGACCGTGCTCGTCGTGGAAGACAATGAGCTCAACATGAAGCTCTTCCACGATCTTCTCGAAGCCAGCGGCTATGACACGATCCAGACTCGCAGCGGCTTGGAGGCGATCGACCTCGCCCGCGCGCACCATCCCGACCTTATCCTGATGGACATCCAACTGCCCGAGGTGTCAGGCCTTGAGGTGACGAAATGGATAAAGGAGGATGACGACCTTCGCTCCATTCCGATCATCGCCGTTACCGCTTTCGCCATGAAGGGTGACGAGGAGCGCATCCGGCAGGGCGGCTGCGAGGCCTATCTCTCCAAGCCGATCTCGGTGGGAAAATTCATCGAGACGGTCAAAGCCTATCTCGGCGATGGGTGAGGACGATGAGCGCTCGCATCCTTATCGTTGACGATGTCCCGGCTAATGTGAAGCTGCTCGGGGCGCGGCTCAACGCCGAATATTTCGATGTGGTGGTCGCCAGTAACGGCCCGGAAGCCCTGGACCTTTGCCGCAAGGGGCAATGCGACGTTGTGCTGTTGGACGTCATCATGCCCGGCATGGACGGCTTCGAGGTATGCCGCCGGCTGAAGGCCGATCCGGTGACCATGCATTTGCCGGTGGTGATGATTACCGCGCTCGACAGTCCCGCCGATCGCGTCGCAGGGCTTGAGGCCGGCGCCGATGATTTCCTCACCAAGCCCGTCAATGACCTTGCCCTCACGGCGCGCGTTCGCAGTCTTGCGCGCCTGAAGATGCTCACCGACGAACTCGGCGCGCGCTCGGCCACTGCAACGCAGATCGAGCTCGCCGACTGGGTGATCGACGAAAAGGTGCCGGGGAAGATCCTCCTTGTCGACGACCGGCCGTCGACGCGCGAGGGGATCGTTTCCTATTTGAAGCGCAGCAACGAGGTGACGGTCGAAAGCGATCCGCAGGAGGCGCTGTTCAAGGCGGCGGAGAACGAATTCGACCTGGCGCTGGTGAGTTTCGATTCAAGCAAGCATGACGGCCTGCGCCTTTGTTCGCAGCTGCGCTCGCTCGACCGCACCCGGACGCTCCCGATCCTCGCCATCGACGGTCCGGAATTGGAGGCGCGGCTGATGCGCGCCCTCGATCTCGGCGTGAATGACTACATTCTGAGGCCGATCGACCGCAACGAAATGGCGGCGCGCGTGCGCACGCAGATCCGCCGCAAGCGCTACGCGGACCGGCTGCGCGACAATATGCAGCTGACGCTGGAAATGGCGATCACGGACGGTCTGACGGGCCTGCATAATCGGCGCTATTTCGAACGCCATCTGGCGACCATGGTGGATCAGGCGACGACGCGTGGGCGTCCGCTTTCCCTGCTCATTATCGACGTCGACCATTTCAAGTCGATCAACGACACCTATGGTCATCTCGCCGGCGACAAGGTCCTGAAGGAATTTGGCCGCCGGATTTAAAGCGCCGTGCGCGGGATCGACCTTGTCGGTCGCTTTGGCGGCGAAGAGTTTGTTGTGGCGATGCCCGACACCAACATTTCGGTGGCCTATCTCGTCGGGGAGAGACTTCGCTCGCTGATTTCCGCCGATCCGTTCAAGGTGGCCGAAAACGTAGATCCGGTTGTGGTTACGGTCAGCATCGGCGTCGGGGGGATCGAGAGCCCTTCCGATACCCCGCTCGGGCTTCTGGCCCGTGCCGACGCGGCCCTCTATCAGGCCAAGCGTGGTGGCCGGAACCGCGTTGCATCGGCGGCTGCTTAGCCACGGTCGATACCGGAACACAACCTAAGATAGCGCCTGGGCCGAGCTGCTCGGCTTAAGGTTAACGCTTTACGAATGCATCGCTTTTCGACCCCGAGGATGCCGGCGGCAGTTGCTTTCCGTAAACGGAAGGTTAAAGTTCAGGCAACACTTCGCGGGAGAGGCATGACCGCAGGCGCGGGGTTGGCTTAGCCGGCGAGAGATATCAGATACCCTACGGAATGCTCAGGTCCGCCGCATCTCCTGGGTCCGTGGGGTTGGCCCGGCCCAGAACGGATTGAGTGGCCTCCTCGTATAAACCCGTTCTGGGCCGGCCACATTTCCTCATTTTTTGCACAATAAAAAACACCGCCGAGGCGGTGTTTTTTCTGTGTCTCGCCGCTGGGGCGGGCAGCCTACTTGATCTTGGCTTCGCGGAACTCGACGTGCTTGCGCACCACCGGGTCATATTTCTTCATCGTCAGCTTGTCGGTCTTCGTGCGCGAATTCTTCTTCGTGACGTAGAAGAAGCCGGTTTCGGCTGAGCTCACCAGCTTCACCTTGATCGTGGCGGCCTTGGCCATCGGAACTCTCCAGCTGCGGCGCTCCAGGCGCCAGCGTCAAAACAAGGCGGGATAACTAGTCGTCACCCCGCCAAAGTCAAGGCTTCTCGTAGCGTCGGCGGCGTTAGGGCCCGCTTGCGGCGGCGTTCTCGTCGAGGCCGATCGCGGCGAACCCCTCATCAGGTTCCGGCAGCGCGGAATCGGATTCACCGAAACCGTGCATCCGCATGGCCCATTGCAGACCAACCACCGCACCCTTCATCACCGGCAGAAGCAGCAATGAAAGGATCAGCGTCAGCGGCAGCCAGATCGCCAGATGCAACGGCGTCGACAGGTGCCAGCGCGTTTCGACGAAGAGGATGAGCGGGACGATGATGTGGCCCACGACAACGATCGTCAGGTAGGGTGGCGCATCGTCTGCACGCTGGTGGCTCAAATCCTCACCGCAGACCGGGCATTCGGACGCCACCGTGAGGTAGCCCTTGAACAGCTTGCCCTTGCCGCAATTTGGGCAGCGCTTGCGCAAACCCCGCCTGATCGCCGGCCACACAGGCCGATGGGGCGCGGCCTCGCTGGGCGAAGGCAACGTTTCATAGAATACTGGCGACGTTTCAACGTGCATTGGCGGTCTCCCAGTCGATCATCGGCACCCGCGTGCCGGATGGGGACGATCTCAACTTAAGGGCGGTTTGCCATTTCGCCAATGCGGCGGATCGGCACTGTGGCCGAGTGCGGCTTAGGTGCCCGTGTTCTCCGGAGGCCTGGCCACTTCCCAATCGTGGCCGAACGGGTCGGTGAGCCGGCCAGTACGCCACCCATGTTCTTCGCCGACCGGCGACACCGTTGTCGCTCCGGCGGCAACTGCCTGTGCGAACATGGCGTCGGGATCGGTGACGGTCAGTATCATGCGAATGGCGCGGTGGTCGGGCGACGGATCACCGTCGTCCTGTTGCACCCAGAATGGTGCGTTTTCGACTGCCAATTGCGCGACCAAAATGGCGCCCTCGTCGCCTTCGAGCCGATATGTTTCGATGGCGCCGAACGCCGCGCGATAGAAGGCGACAGCCGCCGCTGCGTCGGCCACGGGGAGCCATGGCGCGATTGTGGTCGTGACCTTTCCGTTGGTCATCGTTTGCTCTTCGTCGGTTTGCCTCTCACCGGTTTGCGCCCGCCGCGCTTTGCCGGCGGACCTCCTCGCCGGTTTGCGGTCTGGCGGCGGCGTTCGCCGGCAGAAGCCTTCTTGCCCTCACTCAGGAGCTCGAATCGAAGGGCGCCGGCCAGTGGCGCGACTTCAACAAGCTTGACCTCGACCCGATCGCCGAGGCGGTGGGTCTCGCCGCTGTCGCGGCCGATGAGCGCATGATGCGCTTCGTCGTAGAAGAAGAATTCCGCGCCGATCGTCGAGATAGGGACGAAGCCGTCGGCGCCGGTTTCGTCGAGTTTGACGAACAGGCCGGCGCGCGTGACCCCGGCGATGCGGCCTTGGAATGTCGCGCCGATGCGGTCGGCGAGCCAGTAGGCGACGAGACGGTCGATCGTGTCGCGCTCGGCCACCATTGCGCGGCGTTCGGCGGCGGAGATCTCGGCGGCGATTTCGGGAAGGGCGGATTCGATGCCCGGCTGCAGGCCGCCGTCGCCAAGGCCAAGCGCGGCGATCAAACCGCGATGGACGATGAGGTCGGCGTAGCGGCGGATCGGCGAGGTGAAATGGGCGTAGCGCAAGAGGTTGAGGCCGAAATGGCCGATATTGACCGGATTGTATTCGGCTTGGCTCTGCGTGCGCAGGACGACTTCATGAATGAGCCGGCCGTGTTCGGTGGCCTTCAGACGCGACAGGATGCGGTTGAAATGGCTCGGACGCAGATTGCCCGACTTCGGCAGATTGACGTCGATCGAGGCCAGGAACTCGCGCAACGCTTCCAGCTTCGCCAGGGAAGGCGCGTCGTGGATGCGGTAGACGAGCGGCGATTTCGCCCGCTCCAGCGTTTCGGCCGCGGCGACGTTCGCCTGGATCATGAACTCTTCGATCAGGCGGTTCGCCTCGAGCGTTTCGCGCATGAGGATGCGGTCGATCTTGCCGTCCTGGCCGATGACGACCTTGCGCTCGGGAATCTCGAGTTCGAGCGGCTCGCGCTCGGCGCGGGCCTTGGCGACGGCCTGATAGGCCTGCCAGAGGGGCCGCAGCACGGGCGTGCCGATGTCGTCGCCGGGCGGGTCCTCGTCGCGGTCGAAGGCTTCCTGCGCCGCCGTATAGGCAAGGTTGGCGACGGACCGCATCATGATGCGGTGGAAGCTGTGTGAACGCTTGCGGCCGTCGGCGCCAAATATCATGCGGGCGGCGATTGCCGGCCGGTCGGCGCCGACGCGGAGCGAGCAGAGATCGCCGGACAAGCGCTCGGGCAGCATCGGCACCACGCGGTCCGGGAAATAGACCGAATTGCCGCGCTTCAGGGCCTCGCGGTCGAGGGCGCTGCCCGGGTGAACGAACCAGCCGACATCGGCGATGGCGACGGTGACGACGAAGCCGCCGGGATTGCCGCTGTCGTCATCGGGTGCGGCATGGACGGCGTCGTCATGATCCTTGGCGTCCGGCGGGTCGATGGTGATGAGCGGCAGATGACGCCAGTCCTCGCGCGGCTTCGCCTGGCGGACGGCCTTCGCCGCGTTGGCCTCAGCGAGCACGGGTTCGGGGAATTCGTAGGGAATGCCGTGCGACAGGATGGCGATCATCGAGACCGCCTTCTCGTCATTCATCGGCCCAACAATTTCGACGACACGCGCGTCGGCCACATAGTGCCGGCGGCTGCGCACCAACTTGGCGCGGACGAGATCGCCCTCTTTGGCGCCACCGGCGCCGTCGGCCGGGATGACCGCCTCGCGCTGCTTGCGATCGACGGGTTCGAGGCGGATCTCGCTGCCGACTTTTCTCACTACGCCAAGGACCGTTTCCGGCCGGCGTTCGAGCAGGCGAATGACGCGGGCCGTGTAGCCGGCGCCTTCGGGCGTCAGCCGCACCAGGGCGCGGTCGCCGACGCCGGGCGCCGGGGTTTTGCCGCGGCGGTCACGGACGATGATGATGCGGGGCGCGGGACCGGACGCTTCTTCCCAATCGGCTGGCGCGGCGACCAGATCGCCGTCGCTCGTCCGTTCGGACACTTCGACCACGACAACCGGGGGCAACTCGCCAGGCCGGTTGAGGTGCTTGCGCCGCTTCTCGACCGCGCCCTCATCGGCGAGTTCCCGCAACATCCGCTTCAGCGGGATGCGGTCGGCGCCGGTGATACCGAACGCTCTGGCGATCTCGCGCTTGCCGGTCTCGCCCGGATGCTCGGAAATGAACGCGAGGATTTCTTCCCGGGAGGGCAGGGCGCCCTTGGCCGGAACATGTTTGCCGGGCGGCTGCTTGGCCAATCCCGAACCTTAGCCCGCCGGCACCGTCTCGGAATCGTTGCCGGCCTTGGCCGACTTCTTCCCGGACTTGGCCGGCGCCTTCTTTTTGGCGGCTGGCTTTTTGGCGGCGGGCTTCTTGGCGGCTGTCCGGCCACCACGTTTGCCGGGCCCCGCCTCGGCCTTCTTGGCGATCAGCGGCAACGCTTCGGCGAGCGTGATCTTCTCCGGGTCCGATCCGCGCGGCAGGGTGGCGTTGATCTTGCCGTGATTGACATAGGGCCCGTAGCGCCCAGCGCGGACGGTGACGGCGCCGCCGTCGGGATGGTCGCCGAGAGACTGGATCACCTGCGCAGAATCGCGGCGACCGCCGCCCTGCTTCTTCTCGGCGATCAGGCTGACGGCGCGGTTGATGCCGACGGTAAACACTTCCTCGGCCAAATCGAGATTGGCGTAGGTCCCGTCATGCAGGACGAAGGGCCCATAGCGACCGATGCCGGCGGTAATTGGTTTGCCGGATTCGGGATGCAGGCCGACGTCGCGCGGCAACGCCAGCAGCGACAGCGCCGCCTCAAGGTCGATCGTCGCCGGATCGAAGCCCTTCGGGATATTGGCGCGCTTCGGCTTCTCGTCGCCTTCCGCCTCGCCAAGCTGGAGATAGGGGCCGAAACGCCCGACGCGGACGGAAACCTCAAGTCCCAATTCTGGATCGAGGCCTATCACCCTTGTGCCGTCAGCGATTTCCTTGCCCGGCTCATCACCGGAAGCGACCGCCAGCTGGCGCGTGAAGCGGCACTCGGGATAATTGGAGCAGCCGATGAAGGCGCCGAATTTGCCGACCTTGAGCGATAGCCTGCCGCTCTCGCAGGACGGACATTTGCGCGGATCGCTGCCGTCACCCTTGTCCGGGAAAATATGCGGACCGAGGAGCTCGTTGAGGGCCTCGAGCACCTCCGAGACGCGCAAATCCTTGATGTCGTCGACTTGGGCCGAGAAGGCCTTCCAGAAATCGCGCAGCACTTCGCGCCAGGAAAGTTCGCCGGCTGAGATGCGGTCGAGCTGTTCCTCGAGGTCGGCGGTGAAATCATAGCCGACATAGCGGGCGAAGAAGCTTTCGAGGAAGGCGGTGACGAGGCGGCCCTTGTCCTCAGGGATGAGGCGTTTCTTGTCGAGGCGGACATAGCCCCGGTCGCGCAGCACCGAGAGGGTCGAGGTGTAGGTGGACGGCCGGCCGATGCCGATCTCTTCCATCTTCTTGATGAGCGTCGCCTCGGTGTAACGCGGGGGCGGCTCGGTGAAATGCTGGTCGGTGGCGATGCCGTGCTCGGTCAGCGCCTCGCCCTGCGCCATTTCCGGCAGGCGCGCAGAATCCTCATCTTCATCGTCGTCGCGGCCTTCCTGATAGAGCGTGAGGAAGCCGTCGAACTTGATGACCTGGCCGGTGGCGCGCAGCAGCACTTCCTTGCCGCCCTGGCGCGCGGCGATGTCGGCCGTCGTGCGCTCGATGTCGGCCGACGCCATCTGGCACGCGACTGTGCGCCGCCAGATCAGCTCATAGAGGCGGGCGGCATCCGGCTCAACGACGCGGGCAACGTCCGCCGGCCGTCGAGCGACGTCGGTCGGGCGGATCGCCTCATGCGCCTCCTGGGCGTTCTTGGCTTTGACGAAATAGCGGCGCGGCGCCTCGGGGACGTAGCGGTCGCCATAGTCGCGGCCGATCTGCGCGCGGATCGAGGTCACGGCCTCGGGCGCGAGGTCGACGCCATCGGTGCGCATATAGGTGATGAGGCCGACGGTCTCGCCGCCGAGGTCGACGCCTTCATAGAGGCGCTGGGCGATCTGCATCGTCCGGGCCGCGGCGAAGCCGAGCTTGCGCGAAGCTTCCTGCTGCAGCGTCGATGTGGTGAAGGGCGGATAGGGATTGCGCTTCTGCGCCTTCGCTTCGACGTTCGATACGGCGTAGGACGCGCCCTTCAGAACCGCCTCAATCGTGCGGCGCGGAAACTTCGCTCGGAATATCAAGCCGGCCAAGCTTCTTGCCTTCGGCGCCGACAACGCGGGCGGTGAAGCGCGCATTGCGGGGCGTTTCGAGTGTGGCGACGATCGACCAATATTCCTGCGGCCTGAAGATCTCGATTTCGCTCTCGCGGTCACAGACGAGGCGGAGCGCCACGGATTGAACGCGGCCGGCCGAACGCGCGCCGGGCAGCTTGCGCCAGAGGACCGGCGACAGGGTGAAGCCGACGAGATAGTCGAGGGCGCGGCGGGCGAGATAGGCGTCGACTAGCGCTTCATCGATCTGGCGCGGCGCGGCGATGGCGTCGAGGATTGCCTGCTTGGTGACGGCATTGAAGACGACCCGTTCAACCGGCTTGTCTTTCAGGACCTTCTTGGCGCGCAGCACTTCGAGCACGTGCCAGGAAATCGCTTCGCCCTCACGATCCGGGTCGGTGGCGAGGATGACGCGGTCGGCATTCTTAACGGCGCTGGCGATATCGGACAGCCGCTTCTGCGCCTTGGCATCGACTTGCCACGACATCGCGAAATCTTCATCCGGCCGGACCGAGCCGTCCTTAGCCGGCAAGTCGCGGACATGGCCATAGGAGGCCAGGACCTCGTAGTCCTTGCCCAGATATTTGTTGATGGTCTTCGCCTTGGCGGGCAATTCGACGATGACGACGTGCTTCAACGCGGATTCCTAGCTGTCCAGGGCAAACGGGCCACGGCCTGGATCGTCCTCGCCGCCGAGGACAATCACTATCGAACGTGGGCTGTCAAATAAGCGATGGTTGCGGCAGCTGGCCGAAACGGCAGATGGGGACGCCCACAGCCGACTTCCAGCCCAGCTTTTCCGCCGCCTCCGACACCGGGCTACGCCCGGTGAAAAAAGCGCGGCCGCTAGACCAGCGAGACGCGCTGGCCGGCGTGGCGCTCGATGCGGCCGGCGAGATCGAGCTCGATCAGCACCAACTGCACTTCGCTCGGCTTCAGGCCGGTGAAGCGGATGATATCGTCGACATCGATCGGCGCGGGACCAAGCGCTTCGATGACCCGGCCGCGTGCCGTTTCGATGCCGGCGATCTCCTGCGGGGGCGATGCGGCGTGCTCGCGGAACGTCCGAACGGGAGCTGCGAGCGGCGCGCGCAGCATGGGCTCGACGACGGCGACGATGTCGTCCACCTCGGTGACAACCGTCGCGCCGTCCTTGAGGAGGCGATTGGTGCCGGCTGCGCGCGGATCAAGCGGCGATCCGGGCACGGCGAAAACGGTGCGGCCCTGTTCGCCGGCGAATCGCGCCGTGATGAGCGTGCCGGAACGGTCGGCTGCTTCGATAACGACGACGCCGAGCGACAGGCCCGACACGATGCGGTTGCGGCGCGGGAAATCGCGGGCGCGCGGCTCGAGGCCCAACTGCGTTTCGGAGATGAGCGCGCCGCCTTCGGCGATGATGCGTTGGGCGAGCGGCGCGTTCTCGGGCGGATAGATGCGGTCGAGTCCACCGGCGAAGACGGCGACGGTGCCGCTCTCCAGCGCCGCTTCATGCGCGGCGGCGTCGATGCCCCTGGCAAGGCCGGAGACGACGGCGAGGCCGCGCGCGCCGAGATCGCGGGCCAGCTTGGCGGCGATCTTGCGGCCGCTGACGGAGGCATTGCGCGAGCCGACGATGGCGATCATCGGCTGCTGCAGAATTGCGCTGGCGCCCATGACGCTGATGAGCGGTGGCGCCGTGTCAATTTCCGCCAGCCAGTGCGGATAGTCAGGCTCGCCCAGGGCGATCAGCCGGGCGCCGAGATCGTCGATCGCCGACAACTCGGCTTCCGCCTGTTCGGCCGGGCAGATGCGAATGCGGCGGCCGACGCGGCGCGCAATCGCCGGGAGGGCGTCGAGCGCCGCCGAGGCCGTGCCGTAATTGGCGAGGAGATCGCGGAACGTCGCGGGGCCGATATTGTCGCTGCGGATGAGACGCAGCCAGGCGAGGCGCTGCTGGCTGCTGAGTTCGGTCCCGTCGTCCGCCATCAGGCCCGGCTGCCGATCCGGCTTTCGGTGCCGTCGAGGAGGCGCCTGATATTGCCGAGATGGCGAAGCCAGAGGATGACCGTGATGCAGGCGGTCATGAAGGCCCATTCCGGCTTGCCGGTCACCAGCATGACGATCGGGACGGTGACGCTCGCGGTGAGGGCGGCGAGCGAAGAATAGCGGGAGCCGAAGGCGACGCCGAGCCACACGACGGCGAAAATGGCGGCCGCCGGCCAGTAGAGGCCAAGCGCAACGCCAAGATAGGTGGCGACGCCCTTGCCGCCGCGGAAGCCGATCCACAGCGGAAAGATGTGGCCGAGGAAGACGCCAATGCCGGCGGCGCCGGCAAGCAGCCCGTCCCACCATACGCCCGCAAGCACCACGGCAACGGTGCCTTTGCCGGCGTCGAGCAGGAAAGTGAAGAAAGCCAGATCGCGCCGGCCGGTGCGCAGCACGTTCGTCGCGCCGATATTGTGCGAGCCGATATTGCGGATGTCCCCCAGGCCAGCGAAGCGGGTGAGGATAAGCCCGAAGGGAACGGAGCCGATCAGATAGCCGAGGATACCTGCGACCAGCAGTGCCGTCGCCGATCCCTGAACAAAAGTCGGTGTGACCATCGCGGCAGTCCGTTCGTCGCTTTGTGCCGCGGGACGGTACCTCTAGTGCAAATCAGCGGCAACAAGTGTGTGACGGTTTGCGGCCGGTTGGCCCGATCAATCCCGTGCGTAACCGACCGCTTGCGCCTGTGCCTCGTCGGCAAAGCAAATGAGGTTGCGCGGCTGCGCCTGGCGCGGCTGGCGGCTGTAGATGCGGTGATGCCGCTTGTCGCCGATGACGAAGGAATTGATCTCGGTGTCGCAATAGAAGCAACGCATGACCGGCTCGGCATATTTCACATAGCTGAACTTGTCGCGCATATGCGGCCGCTCCGACGGATCGCGGCTAATGCAGTTCTTGTTCGGGCATTTGAGGCCCGCGCCCTCAGCCTGCTCGATGACGAATTGCGCGTTCGGACTGCGGAAGCCACCGATGAAACGGGCGAGGGGGCGCTTCGGTTCGAGCGCGAGGATCATCGCGATCAGCGCCATGCGGATCGGCACGCCGTAGGAGGCCTGCTGGAAATAGGTCGCACGGTGGTCGCTGTCGAGATCCGTGTCGAGCTCGTCGACCCGCGGCAGCGGGTGGAGGACGCTGGATTTGGAATATTTCGGGTCGCGCAAGAACTTCTTGTCGACGCGCGGATAGTCGCCGCTCTGGTCGCCGTCGTGGCGTTCCTTCTGGTAGCGGGTGACATAGACCGCATCGACCGGATCGGATGCACCGTTCGGCGTCGCCAGCTCGGCGTCGGTGAAGAGCGCCGGCTGGTGCGGTTCGCTCGGCGTCACATACCAGGCGCCAATCGCCGATTCGTCCGGCTCGGTGCGGCCGCCGAATTCGTAGCGGAGGCGGCGCTCGACATAGGCCGGCAGCTCCATGCCCTTGGCCGGCAGCAGGCGGATCTTCGATCCGAAGCGCGTCAGGGCATAGACCAGCGAATGGATGGTTCGGCTGCCTTTGAGATCGCCGGAAACGGTGATGTTGAGGTCCCGCAGATTCTTGTCGCGTTTGGCCAGGGTGAACAAATCGCACAGCGTCTGCGTCGGGTGCTCATGGCCGCCATCGCCGCCATTGATCACGGGGATATGGGCGAAGTCGGCGGCGAAACGGGCAGCGCCGTCGCGCGGATGGCGCAGCACGATGACGTCGGCATAATTGGAGACGACGCGGACGGTGTCGGCGAGGCTCTCGCCCTTCGAGCTCGAACTCGCCTGGGGGTCGGCACTGGTGATGACCTGGCCGCCAAGGCGGTTCATGGCGCTCTCGAAGGAGAGGCGGGTGCGCGTCGACGGCTCGTAGAACAGCGAGGCGAGGATCTTGCCGGCGGCGATGTTAGTGCCGGCCGCGATGCGGTAGCTGCGAAGCGGATCGCCGAGCGTCGCCAGGAAATGATCGGCCAAGGCGAAGAGGGAAAGAATCTCTTCGTTGGACAAATCGTTGATGGAAACGAGATGCCGCGTCTCGGTTTCGAGGTCCACAAGGTGCTTCGTGGCCTGCGCCTGGCTCAAATTCCGATCCCCAATCGCCGCGGGGTGTACCACGCCAGACCAGTGAGCTAACAGCGGCCCGGCAGCTTGTCCACCGGACCGGCCGTCACATCGCAGGGACCAGAAGCGCTTGGGCCCGCTTCTATAATAAGTTAACCATACCGGGCTAAGTGTCTGCTGCGGCAGGATGCCGGAGCGATTGATGAGTCAGGCATTCACGACACATGAGGTGGCCAATCAGCCGCCGCCGTTGACGGGCGTGAATTTGTTCACGTCCGATCCGGTGCTGGTTTCCATGACGGAGCAGGCGCCGACGGCTGTGGTCGAGGTGCTGAGCGGGCTGGGCGCTTTCTTCGGTTCCGCCGAAACGCTGGAACTGGGGCGTCTCGCCAACCAGTCACCGCCGGTTCTGCGGTCACACGATCCACAAGGGAACCGCATCGATTCGGTCGAGTATCATCCGGCTTTCCACGCCCTGATGCGCCGAAGCGTTGCGGCCGGTCTCCATTGCTCCGTTTGGGATGCGACCGGCGGGGAGGGGCGGGTGCGCACCGTCGCCCGCGCGGCGCGCCTGTTCCTGACGGCGCAGGTCGATGCCGGCCATCTGGCGCAGATGACGGCGACCAATGCTTCCGTGGCGGCGCTCGCCCATTCGCCGCGTCTTTCCGAACAATGGCTGCCGATGGTGCGGTCGCGCAAATATGACGCGACGACGAAGCCAGCGCCGCAAAAGGCCGGCGTGCTGGTCTCCCTGGCGATCACCGAGAAGCAGGCCGGTAGTGATTTCAAGCTTCTGACGACGCGCGCCGAACGCGGTGGGACCGACGCCAATTACCGGCTGATCGGCCACAAATGGTTCGTCTCGGCGCCGATGAGCGATGCCTATGTGACGCTGGCGCAAAGCAAGGAAGGCCTCTCCTGTTTCCTCGTGCCACGCTATCTCGGCGACGGAACGCGCAATGCGGTCCGGCTGCTGCGGCTGAAGGACAAGCTCGGCACCCGTTCCCTGGCCGCCGGCGAACTTGAACTTGAAGGTGCGACCGGCTTCCTCCTCGGCAATGCCGGGGCGGGGCTTGATACGATCCGCGAGGTGACGACGCTGGCCCGGCTAGACGATGCGCTGATAGCGGCGTCGCTGATGCGCGCGGCGCTGGCCGAGGCGGTGCATCATTGCCGCCAGCGCATGGTCGGCGGCAAGGCGCTGCTGGAGCAGCCGCTTATGGCGCGGGTGCTGGCCGACATGTCGCTCGACGTTGCGGCCGCGACGGCCCTCGCCTTCCGCGTCGCGACCGCCCTCGACCGAGCCGGCGACGATCCGGTGGAGGCGGCCTTCGCCCGTCTGATGACGCCCGTCGCCAAATACTGGATCGCCAAGGCGGCGCCGGCGGTGATCGCCGAGGCGATGGAGAGCATCGGCGGCAACGCTACGGTCGAGGAGAGCCGCCTGCCGCGCCTTTATCGCGACGCCGCCTCGCTGATGGTGTCGGATGGCCCGGGCAATGTTCTCAGCCTCGACATCGTCCGCCAGCTCAGCCGGTCCTCGGAATCGCTGGAGGCGGTGCTGACGTTGTGCGAGGACGCGCTTGGCGGAACGGCCAAGGCGACGCTCAACATTCTGCGTGCGGCGACGGCGGTGGCGCTGGCCGACGAGGGCTCGGCGCGCGTCCTGACGGAGCAGCTTGCGCTGACGGTGGCGGCGGCGACCCTGCACCACAGCTTCCCGGCGGAAGTCGGCGACGCGTTTCTCGACACACGACTGGGCAAGGGCTGGCGAACCACGTACGGAATGCTTGATTCTCGCTTCGATGCGCGCGGCATACTCGACTTCGTCTGCCCCAGCGCCTAAGCAATCGCCCGCTTGGGACCGGCGGCGTCCGCTCTGAAGCGGATTGACCTTGGCCGGCGTGCTTGCCACCCTCGCGCTGGCGCCACTCAGCCCCACGAGCCCGCATGAGCTTTGACCAAATTGCGCTGTTCAGCCTATTCGGGCTGGTTCTGGTGCTGCTGATCTGGGGCAAGCTCCGATACGATCTCGTTGCCTTCAGCGCGCTGATTCTGGCGGTGATTCTCGGCGTTATCCCGATCGGCGATGCGTTCGCCGGCTTCGGTCATCCCGCCACTGTCTTGGTGGCCCTGGTCTTCATCATCTCGCAGGGCCTGTCCAACTCCGGCGCCGTCGATTGGCTGTCGCGCATCGTGGTCAATCAGGGTCGAAGCATCTCGGCGCATATCGCCGTGATGGGCGGTGTCGGCGCTGCCCTGTCGGCATTCATGAACAATGTAGCGGCGCTGACGCTGTTGATGCCGATCGAACTGCAGGCCGCGGCGAAGGAGAAGCGGCCGCCGGCGGCGACGCTGATGGCGCTGGCCTTCACCACAATGCTGGGCGGGCTCATCACGCTGATCGGCACGCCCCCCAACATCATCATCTCGCAGTTCCGCGCCGAAGCGATCGGCGAACCGTTCGGCATGTTCGATTTCGCGCCGGTCGGTCTCGTCGTGGCGGTGGCCGGCGTTGCCTTCATCGCGCTGGTCGGTTGGCGCCTCATCCCGCGGCGGGCGCTCGTTTCCAACCAGATCGAGGAACTTCGCCGCATCACCGACTACATCGCCGAGCTGTCGGTGGCCGAGGGCTCCGATGCAATCGGCAAGCTGGTGATGGAACTGGACGACAGCGCCGACGAGGCGGATGCCGTCATCCTCGGGTTGGTGCGCAAGGGCCGGCGTTTGCCCGGAAGGGCGCGCACCAACATCGTCCGGCCGGGCGACGTGCTGGTGGTCGAGGGCACGCCCGAATCGCTGGATCGCCTCAAGAAATCGCTGCAGCTCGAGTTCTTCGAGCCGGAGGAGCAGGCAGTCGCGCCGGGCGAAGATCTGGCGCTGATCGAAGCGGTGGTGCAGCCGGATTCGCAGATCCTCGGCCGGTCGGCGCAGAGCTTCCGTCTCGTGCGCCGCCACGGCGCCGTCCTG
The DNA here is from genome assembly GCA_963732865.1 of uncultured Alphaproteobacteria bacterium. Lineage (GTDB taxonomy): Bacteria > Pseudomonadota > Alphaproteobacteria > Rhizobiales > Kaistiaceae > JADLGL01. Next base: position 874,084 of record CAVTBC010000004.1, read on the forward strand.
CTCGGTATCTCCCGCCGCGGCCAACGCATTGCAGGACGGGTGCGGCAAGAGCGGATCGAACCCGGCGACATCCTTCTGCTGGTCGGCACACCGGATCAGTTGTCCGAGATCGTGCAGAGCCTCGGGTTGCTCTCCCTTGAGCCGCGCAGCCTGCAGGTTGGTCAGGCGCCGCGGGCCGGCCTCGCCGCCGGCGCTTTCGCGGCGGCGATCATTGCGGCCGCGCTCGGCGTGTTTTCGATCGAAGTCGGTCTGGCGCTGGTCGTTCTGTTCTATGTCGGGGCCGGCATCGTCCCGGCGAAGGACATCTACAGCCGCATCCAATGGCCGGTGATCGTCCTGATCGCCTCGTTGCTGCCGCTCGGCGCGGCGCTGCAAACGACCGGCGGATCGCAAGTCATCGCCGACATGCTGCTGGATGCCGGCTCGGGCCTGCCCAATGTCGCCATCCTGCTGATGATGATGGTCGTGACGATGGCGCTGACCGACGTCCTCAACAATTCGGCGACGGCGGTGGTGGTGGCACCGGTCGCGATCGAGATCGCGAACAGGCTCGGCGTCAGCCCGGACCCGTTCCTGATGGGCGTCGCGATAGCCTCGTCCTGCGCCTTCCTGACGCCGATCGGGCACCACAACAACACGCTGGTGATGGGCCCGGGCGGCTATCGGTTCGGCGATTATTGGCGCATGGGCCTGCCGCTCGAGATCGTGATCCTGGCGGTCTCCGTGCCGATGATCCTCATCGTTTGGCCGATGTAGCGTCAGCCCCGCATCCGGTCGAGGGCGCCTTGCAGGATGTAGGCGGCGGCCACCTTGTCGACGACCTCCGCCCGGCGCGCGCGGCTGCTGTCGGCCTCGATCAGTGTACGCTCGACGGCGGCGGTGGAAAGGCGCTCGTCCCAGAACAGGATCGGCAAGTCGGTGTGGCCCGCGAGGTTGCGCGCGAAGGCGCGGGTAGCCTGGGCGCGGGGGCCTTCCGAGCCGTCCATATTGAGCGGCAGGCCGAGGACGATGCCGGCGGGCTGCGACGTGGCGGTCAGCTCGAAAAGTGATTCAATGTCGACGGTGAACTTCTTGCGCCGTATGACGGAAAGCGGCGAGGCAACCCGTCTGCCGGCGTCGGAGATGGCGACGCCGATCGTCTTGGTGCCGAGATCGAGGCCGATCAGGGCGCCGCTCGCAGGAAGGCCGTCAGCGAAAGCTTGGATGTCGGTGGTGGCCGGCGCCGTCAAATCTGCCTAGGGGCGCCGACGCGCCAGCGCTAAACGGCCGTAATACAAGGCAATGCCAAGCGCGACGCCAACACCAATGCCGATGAAGGCATTGTTGATGAAGACGGCGAGGACGGCGCCAAGGACGATGCCCGCGGCGATGTAGATACCTGGTGACATGGCGGCGACCATAGCCGCTCCGCCGCTGTGCTCAAGCGTTTTGGCGGCGGAGGCGAATTTGTCTCGGGGCGGGGAGCGGCGCTAGGCGCGATATTGCTGAATGCGCGTGGTCCGCAGGCCAGCAAGGCCGTGCTGGTCGATCGACTGCTGCCAGGAGAGGAACTCCTCGACCGTCAGCGTGTAGCGGGCGCAGGCCTCGTCGAGGCTGAGGAGCCCACCGCGTACAGCAGCAACGACCTCCGCCTTACGACGGATAACCCAGCGTTTGGTATTCCGTGGTGGCAAATCGGCGATCGTCAGCGGACTACCGTCCGGTCCAATCACATATTTGACCCGCGGGCGGATCTGTTCGGTCATGCTACTCTCACACTCATGCAGACCAATCGGTCACGGAACCTACGCCAAGTGGCTTTAAAAATTGGCTAAACCGATGGAAACAAATCGGTAAGAAGGCTTCGAAACTGAGGCGCGCGGCCCTGATAGGGCCGACAAATCGTCGGTTTGGGGTGCGAAAATCATTTCCGCCGCGGCGTCGCGGACCTTTGACCCGAGGCGATTTAGGTTCCATATCGGGTGAATGGTGGAGCACGAGACCTTGAATTCGCTGGACCTTCCAAAGGCACCTGCCGATACGCGGGTCGTCGTCGCCATGTCCGGCGGTGTCGATTCATCCGTTGTCGCGGCGTTGCTCAAGCGCGAAGGCTACGACGTCGTCGGCGTCACGCTGCAGCTTTACGACCACGGGGCGGCGACCCACCGGAAGGGCGCCTGCTGTGCCGGACAGGACATCCACGATGCGCGCCGCGTCGCGGAAATGCTGGGCATCCCGCACTACGTCCTCGACTATGAGGAGCGCTTCCAGGAAGCGGTGATCGAGCGCTTCGCGGAAAGTTATATCGCCGGGCAGACGCCGGTGCCGTGCGTTGCCTGCAATCAGACGGTCAAGTTCGCCGATCTCCTCGGCACGACGCTGGAGCTTGGCGGCGATGTGTTGGCAACCGGGCATTACATCGCCTCACGCGAAGACGGCGGCCGCCGGGCGATGTTCCGTCCCGCCGATTTGTCACGCGATCAGAGCTATTTCCTTTTTGGCACGACGCCGGCGCAGCTGGAGCGCCTTCGCTTTCCGCTCGGCGGTATGACCAAGACGCAGGTGAGGGAGGCGGCGCGCGATCTCGGCCTCATCGTCGCCGACAAGGCCGACAGCCAGGATATCTGCTTCGTGCCCCAGGGCCGCTATGCCGACGTGATCGAGAAGTTGCGGCCGGGCGCTTCGTCGCCGGGCGAGATCGTGCATCTCGATGGCCGCGTCCTCGGCCGGCACGAAGGCGTCATTCATTTCACCATCGGCCAGCGGCGCGGCATCGGCGTCGCCGCCGGTGAACCGCTCTACGTCGTGCAGATTGATGCCGCCCAGCGGCGGGTCATCGTCGGGCCGCGGTCGGCCCTGGCAACGCGGAAGCTGACCCTGTCCGGCGTCAACTGGCTTGGCGAGAGCGATCTTGCGGCGATCGGGCCCGAGGGGATCGAGGTCGAAGCCCGGGTTCGCTCAACACGGCCGCCACGGCCGGCATTGCTCAGCGTGCAGGATGGCGAGGTCTTCGTCGAACTTGCCGATGGCGAAAACGGTGTCGCCCCGGGTCAGGCCTGTGTCTTCTACGACGGCGCGGAAGCCGGAGCGCGTGTTCTCGGCGGCGGCTGGATCACCCATGCGGAGCACAATCGCGAGGCTGAGGCGGCGCTGGCGCGTCTCGCCGGCATGCGCTCCGAACCTGCCGCGGCCTAGCCGTCGCGGTGTCTGCCGAGCGGGAACCGGACGCGGTGGAGGAACTGGCGCAGCCCAGTCCACTGACGGACGCGGATGTCCTTGCGGCCTATTCGCGCTGGGCACCGATCTATGATTTCGTCTTCGCCGTTCCGTTCATCACCGGGCGCCGCGGCGCCGCCCGGCTTGCCAATCGTTTGCCGCCTGGACGGATTCTCGAGGCGGGCGTCGGCACCGGCCTGGCGCTCCGGCGCTATGATCGGCGCCACCGCGTCGTCGGCATCGACCTGTCGCCGGACATGCTGGCGCGGGCGAGGGCGCGCGTGGCGCGGCAGAAACTCACCCATGTCGAGGCCGTGGAGGAGATGGATGCTTCCGACCTCCGCTTTCCCGACCAGAGCTTTGACGCGGTCGTCGCCATGTATGTGATGACGGTGGTTCCCGACCCCGAGAAGGTGATGGCCGAGTTTGAACGCGTCGCCAAACCCGGCGGGCGGATCATCGTCATCGCCCATTTCGCCTCGACGGCCGGAATCTACCAATGGTTTGAGCGGCGGTTGGCCCGCTATGCGGCAAAGCTCGGCTGGAACCCCGACTTTCCCGTCTCGCGCCTCACGCGGCGGCCTGACCTGCGGCTGCTGAGCCGGCGCAAGCTCGGGCCGCTTTGGCTGTTCACGCTGATGGAGTTCGAGCGGCTCTAGGCGGGCAGGGCCCGCGCCGCGACTATTTCGTTTCGTCTTCGGTCGGGGCGTCGGGTCCGTTCGTCTTCAACGAATCGATGGCGTTGAGCGAGCCGGCCTTGGACGAATACGTTTCGGTGCGGACCATCGTTTCGCCGTTCGACGCAACGAAACGGACATAGGTCTCGTCGTTTTTCGCCTTGTCGATCTCGAAACGGTAGCCGGATTGCGTCTCACCCTTGGTCAGGTCGGCGGTGCTGCACCCGGCGCGTTCTTCTTCAGCGAGGCGATACAGTTCTCGGCGCTTGCCTTGGCCGTGTAGTTCTCCGACCAGAAGATGATCTCGGCATTGTAGGCGAACTGGACGCCGCACTGTCCGTTGGCGCGGTCTACGATCTTGAACTTGTGCGGCATGATGGCCCCCCGACTTCGGATTCAACCATCCCTGCCTAACCTCTGAGAGCGAGAATGGAAGGGTTTGCGCCGCTGTTTCTTGACTTGATTCTGGGCTCCTCCTTATATGCGCCGCGCCTCGGCGGCATATGCGCCGCGCCTCGGCGGCGGAGTAGCTCAGTTGGTTAGAGCAGAGGAATCATAATCCTTGTGTCGGGGGTTCGAATCCCTCCTCCGCTACCATCGTTCCCCGCGCAGTTGCGGCTCAGGTTCGGGTGATTGTTGCCGCGGCCTTGCTTGCCGGCACTAACCGTCCAGGAGCATGCGATGACTGCCCCTCTGACCGGGCGGCCGGCTCGATCACCTGCTTCCGCCGGTGGGCCTCTCACCCCGAACTTTTTATTGACCAATTCGTGGAAGGCTGCAGCGGCCGACCAAGAGGCTCGAGGCGCCGGAGGTGCGAATGGCCATTCCGAATATGACCGACGAGCAGATGCGCACCGCGCTGCGCGAGCTTGAGCAGGCGCTGCACAATCACGATCAATGGACCGAGAGTCTGTTTGGGACGCTGATTTGCCGGCTGCAACCCGATCAGCGGGATATCGGTCCAGAGTCTCACCATGCCTGCCGCTTCGGCCAATGGTACCACCATTCCGGCATCGTGGCGCTGGAGGAGCATCCCGGCTTTGCCGAAATCGGCCTGGAGCACGAGCGTATGCATCAATACGCCTCAAGCCTGCTGCACTCGTCCCGGGACGGCGTGCCTATTTCGATCCACGATTATGATCGCTTCCTCTCGGCGCTGAAAAGCATGCGCCTGGAGATCACCACTGTGCAGCGCGAACTCGAAGATGCGCTGACTAATCTCGATCCTCTGACGGGGACACCGAGCCGCGTCGGTATGCTGACCAAGCTTCGCGAACAGCAGGAATTGGTCAAACGCAGCGTGCATAGCTGCGTCGTGGCGATGATGGACCTCGACCAATTCAAGGCGGTCAATGACCGCTACGGACACCTGACCGGCGATCGCGTTCTGATCGACGTGGCGCACTACATCACGTCTCATCTGCGGCCCTACGACAAGATGTTCCGCTATGGCGGGGAGGAGTTCCTGCTCTGCCTGCCCGGCACGGACCTGCCGGCAGGCGGCGAGATCGTCGATCGGTTGCGCAGCGAACTGGCAACGCTGCAGCATCGGGCCGAAGACGGCCAGGCGCCCTTCCAGGCAACGGTCTCGTTCGGCTTCACATTGCTCGACCCCGATTTCCCGGTCGAGCATTCCATCGAGCGAGCCGACGTGGCGCTCTATGCCGCCAAACGGAGGGGCCGGAATCTGGCCATGCCTTGGGATGTTTCCATGGATGTTGCGGCGACCGAGGTCAGCGGCGCCGCCTGAACCGGCCCGCCGTCGCCGCCGCTCGGGCCTCGCCGTGACGCTAAGGCGCGTCAGCCCGGCCGAATGAAGAGCGCGTCGCCCCAGCGCTCTTTCCGCATCTTCACCTGATAGAGATCGAAGCCGAAGGATCGCAGATAGTCGATGAGGTCGTAGAAGCCGACGTCGCCGGCATAGAGCCCGCCAAAGGCCACTTCGGTGAAGATGTATCGGACGTGCTCGAGGACGCGCGTCCCGCCGTGCAGTACCTTGAGTTCCGCGCCTTGCGTGTCCATCGCCAGATAATCCAGCGACTCCAAGGGAAAGCCATTCGCCGTCGCAGTTTCGGCAATGATGTCGTCCAAGGTCGTGGTCGTGACCTTCACCACCTCAGCGAAGCGTATGCCCGGGTACGCGTTGAGGTGCCCAGTTGGGGCGAGCATGCTTGAGGATTCTCCGCCATTGCTGGCGACGTGGAAGTCCACCATTTGGCCGGCCTGGTCGGAACAGCATGCGAGGACGGGGTAGAAGCGTGGTTCGCCGGCAATAGCCGTCTGCAGCGCCTCAAAGGGGCCGGGCAAGGCCTCAATCAGGACAACGGGCCGAATGCCGGACTCGCGGTAGTTGGGCACCTCCTGACCGCTATTGGCACCGACATGCACTATGCCACGAGGCGTTAGGCCATGGCGCTTGTGAAGGAGGCCGATCGCTTCGCCCATGCTCCGCGCGTTCTGTTCAGTGCCGCAATCAGGCGGTGATCAACACAGCAACGATGCCAACATAGGTCAGTTGATGCAAGAATTGATCGGCGCCGAGCAGATAAAAATGCGCTGCGTCGGAGGAGGAGAGCTTCAGCCGCCGCTCGATCTGCTCTTTGGTCCAATCGATATGATAGTGGATGATGAACTCGCCGACGACGATGGCCACCGCAACGAGGAACGCCGGCGGCAGGATTACGATCGCGACGATCGATCCGAGGGCGTGCAGCCCCGCATGGAGAATGCCGCCGGGATGGCCGTAGCTCCATTTGTTCTGGAACATGTAGGGCGTCTGTAGGACGAAGTCGAAGATGTAGTGCTTCGCCATCAGGACAGCGAAGAGCACAAGGATCACACTCTCGTCGCTGCTCACCAGGAAACCTTTCGTCGCGCCATCAGCCTATAAGGTGGGCCGGAAACTGGCGCCGTCAATTGCATATGTGACGCAAAGGTACAATTGGACCGAATGCGCTATTCGGCCAGGAAGCGAACCAGACGGCGCAGGCGAACAGCATCATACCCATGCCGCTGGCGATGTTACCGCCGAGCGAGCCGGAGAACAGGGGGCCGCGTAGGCGAGCGCGAAGACCGTGCTGACGATGCCGCAGACCAAGCCAATGGCGGATTGCTGCAGCGCCGCCGGGGCGGCGAGATCGGCCGGCAGGCTTCTCAGCCGGAGACCCCCCGCCATTGTCCTCGCTGATGATTGCCATTTCGCGTGTCTAGGGTGCCCGATGTGACGGTTGGATTACGCCGGGATATGGAGGCGCCTTGGACGCGGACATGCGGAAACTTATTTCGCTGTGCCCGGCTGTTGCGGATCCTGCCGGTGGCGATGCCTTGTCGGCTAGATAGCCGCTTGTAACAACTGTCCCTCGGCGGTTCGCTGCAGGGGCCGAGAAAGGTTGCGATGGATCAGGGCGAAACGCAGAACCGCTACGAACTTGTCGTTCTGGGGTCCGGACCAGCGGGCGAAAAAGCCGCGGTGAAGGCGGCCTATTTCGGTCGCCGGGTCGCCTTGGTGGAGGCAGAGCCGGCGCTCGGCGGCGCCGGCACGAACACCGGGACGCTGCCCTCCAAGACGCTGAAGGAATCGGCGCTCTATTATTCAGGCAAGTACGACAAGGGCCTCTATGGCGCCGACCGCGATCTGGAGCGGAAGACCTCGATCGAGGACTTCATGTTCCGCAAGGCGATCGTCGTCGACGAGGCGAATGCCGAAGTCGACGCCAATCTGAAACGGCATGGCGTCGATCTCTTTCGCGGTAGAGCGCGATTTGCCGACGCACACAGGATCGCCGTCGAGGCGCCGGGGGCAACGCCCCTCGAACTCTTCGCCGACAACGTCATCGTCGCCACGGGCTCCTATCCGTTTCATCCGGCAAGCGTTCCGTTCGACGGCACACGAATCCATGATTCGGACACCATCCTGCGGATCACGCGGCTGCCGCGATCGCTATGCGTCGTCGGCGCCGGCGTTATCGGCTGCGAATATGCGACGATCTTCTCGGCGATGGGGAGCAAGGTGTTTCTTGTCAACAGCGCCCAGCACATTCTCGGCTTTCTCGACCACGAGATTTCGTCGGAGTTGGTGACGCAAATGGCGGCCGACGGGATCGACATTCTGTTCGGCGCGGCGCTGGACGAAGTCGAGCCAGCTACGGGGGAGGATGGCGACGTCACCGTGCGGTTGAAGGACGGCCGGGAATTGGCGGTCGACATGTTTCTCTTCGCTGCCGGCCGCAGCGGCAGGACGAAGGACCTCAATTGCGAGGCCGCCGGGATCGCCGTCGGCGTGCGCGAGGCGCTGATCGTCAACGACCGCTATCAGACCAACGTTCCGCATATCTACGCCGTGGGCGACGTCATCGGCTTCCCGGCGCTGGCGAGCACGAGCATGGACCAGGGCCGCGTCGCGGTTTCCCATATGTTCGAGATCGACGATTTCGACAATCTGCCGAAGGTGTTTCCCTACGGCATCTACACGATCCCGGAAGTGTCGATGGTTGGGATGACGGAGGAGGAGGCGAAGGCGGCCGGGCTCGACTATTTTGTCGGGCGGGCGCATCACGCCAAGATGGCGCGGGGCGCGATCATGGGGGCGAAGGCGGGCGTGCTGAAGCTCGTTATCCGTCGCACCGATTCCGTGATTGTCGGTGTCCACGTGCTGGGCCAGCAGTCCAGCGAACTGATCCACTATGGCTTGACGCTGGTGCAGGACCGCAAGTCGGTGATGGAGGTCATCGCCACGGTGTTCAACTATCCGACGCTGCATGAACTCTACAAATATGCCTGCTTCGACGCGCTCGGGAATCTCTCGGGCCGGAAGCTGAAAGAGACGTGAGACGGAGCGCCCGCGATGCCTGATGGTGCGGCTGCGATCGATCTGCTGAAGCGGCATGCGAGCTTCGCCGCGATCGGTGACGGCTATCTGCGCGATATCGTTTCGGCGAGCCCTGTCGAGGTGCTGGAGGCCGGCGCGACGGCCTTTCGCCAGGGCGAGCAGGGCGACTATGCCTACCTGGTTCTGTCCGGCGAAGTCGCGATCGAAGTCGAGACGCAATGGGGTCAGGTCCGGGTCGCCACGATGTGCCCCGGCGACCTCGTCGGCGAGGTTGCCGCCTTCGCGCCGATGAACCGGACGGCCACCGTCCAGGCGCTGGAGGCAACGCAGTTGATGCGCCTCGAGCAGTCGGTGATCCGCCGGCTGATGGCAGATCACCCCGAGGCGGCCATGGCGGTGATCGGCGATCTCGGCCAGCGCCTGCAGAACCTCAACGGCACCGTTGCGATTCTCACCCAGGCTGCGTCGGCGCTGGCGCTGGGCGAATTCCAGCCGGCAATGCTGGAGACGCTGAAGGCCGAGGCTAGCCGCTTCAGCCATTTCGCCGGCGTGTTCGAGCGCATGGCGAGCGAGATCACGCAGAAGCGCCTGCACAATCAGGAAATGCACACAGCCGCCGAGATCCAACGTTCGCTGCTGCCGCAGAGCGTTGACCTCGGTGTTTTCACCGGGTGCGGCGAGGTGTTCGCGTCGATGATCCCGGCGAAAGAGGTGGGGGGCGACTTCTTCGATTATTTCGTCGTCGCCGAGAAGTTTCTCGCTTTCGCCATTGGCGATGTCTCGGGCAAGGGCGTGCCGGCGGCAATGTTCATGAGCCTATCGCGGACTGTGCTGAAGACGATCGCGTCGGAAGGCGGGGCGCCGGGCGAGGTGCTGACGCGGCTCAACCGGCTGCTCGTCGCCGAGGGCGGCAAGTCGATGTTCGTCACACTGTTCTTCGGTTGCCTCGACCTTGAGACCGGATGGCTCGCCTTCTCCAGCGGCGGCCATGATGAAGTCTTCCTGCTGGGCGCCGACGGGACGCGCGAGCAACTGACCCATCTCGGGCCGGCCGTGTCTTTGTTTGAGGGCGTGCAGTTTCCGACGCAGTCGCGCCAATTGAAGCCGGGCGATGTCGTCTTCCTGGCGACGGACGGCGTGACGGAGGCATTCAACCCGGCCGGCGACGTCTTCGGCTTCGACCGCCTTGAGGCGCTGTTGGCGGAGCTGTCACGCCCATCGGCCGAGGAGGTGGTGCGAACGGTCAGCGACGCAGTCGACCGGTTTGCCGACGGCGCCTCGCGATCGGATGACACCACATGCCTGGCGGTCGTCTATCGCGGCGGCGAAGCCTGAACGGTTGCGCGGGGCACCGCGCGGCAGATGATCGTGAGTCGGTTGCGGTCGCCGATCCGCGCGTAGTCCACCTCGCTTGCGGTGTCGCGGATCAGCTGAATGCCGAAGCCGCCGATGGTGGCATCCTCCAGATTCGTCAGCTTGGGCCGGGCGGGACGTTCGAGCGGGTTGAACGCCTTGCCATTGTCGATGAGCACGGCCGAGGCCGACACCGCGCCGATTTCGATTTCGACATCGATCTCAGGCCTGACGATGCCGTCGAACCCATAGAGCATCGTGTTGGCCACCGCCTCGTTGAGGCAGAGCTTCAGATCGTTTGCCAATGGGGCTGGAACGTTCGCCTCTGCCGAAGCCGCGTCGAGCCACTCATTCAGGCGCCCGACCTCCGAGAAATCAGAGGTCAGGGAAAGGCGCCGGGAAAACACGGCAGCTAGCCAAGCGCGGCGAGTGCGTCGGCCTCGGTGTCGACGACGGCGATGATCGTGTCGGCGCCCGTCGCATCCAGGACTTTGCGCGCGGCATCGTTGGGATTGATCAGGACCAGCTTGCCGCCATGCAGGTTCATGGTCTTGGCGGTTTTCACCAGAACGCGGACGCCCATGGAGGCAAGGAAGGTCACGTCACTGAAATCCACCGCGACCTTGTTGCGGCTGCCGGCGATGACGCTGAAGCGCAGGTCAACGTCACCGGCGCCGGCGATGTCGAAAGACCCGTCAAGCGCGACCTTCAACACGTCGCCAGCCAGTTCTTCTTGCCTCATTTCCATCGGTTGCCTTGTCCCCGCCAACAGTCCCGCGCGCCAATGACGCCGGATTCCTCAATAGCATCAATCGATCATTGGAAAATACTGCAATCCGGCGGGCGTGCCTAATGCGCCGGCTCGGGCGTTCTTTCCTCGGTTTCCAGGGCGTAGTCATGCGCCCGCGCGCGCATCGTCTCGTAGAACTTGGCGAGCAGGCGATCAGGAAAGCCGATCAGCGAAATGCAGCGGTCAATCGCGGCCTTGCCGTCGCGGCCTTCGCGCAGCTCTCGCACGGCCTCGATATGCGCCGCCTCCAGTGCCTTGAACTCAGCGGTGGCTGCAAGCCGCTCGTCGCCGACGAGGATGTGGATTGGTTCGCGGTTGGTCTTGCCCTTGAGCGACAGAGAGCCGGCCTCAAGAAAGGCGAGGTCGCTGGCGCCGGCGCGCGTCGCCTCGACGACGACGATGTCGTAGCCGACGGTCTTGCACGCGCCTTCGACGCGGGAGGCGACGTTCACTGTGTCGCCGACGCAGGAATAGTCGAACCGCGTTTCGAGACCGAGATTGCCGACCAGCGCCTCGCCGGTGGAGATACCGATGCCGATCGCGATCTCGTCGCTCTTGTGGCCGTCGGCGCGAAGGCGGAAACCGTCGCGGGCGTTGAGGTCGGCGAGTCGCGTGCGCATGTGGAGCGCGGCGACGCAGGCGCGGCGGGCGTGGTTCGCAACGTCCACCGGCGCGTTCCAGAATGCCATGATGGCGTCGCCGATGAACTTGTCGATGGTGCCGAACTGCTCGGTGATGCAGGCGCCCAGCGCGCCGAACAGGGTGTTGAGCATGGCGACGAGATTCGGCGGCGTGAAGTCCTCCGAGACGGTAGTGAAATTGCGCACGTCGCAGAACATGATCGACAGGTCGCGCGTTTCGCCGCCAAGGCGCAGCTTGGAGCCGCTCTTTTCGATCTGCGCCAGGAGCTTCGGGTCCACGTAGGTGCCGAAGGCGGCGCGGATCTTCCGCTTGTCGGCGTCGGTAACGACGAAGCGGAGGAAGATCATCAGGGTGTAAATGATGAAGGTGCCAAGCAGCGGAAAACTCGGATCGACGAGAACGCCCTTGGCGACAAAGGCCCACCAGGATGCGCCGACCACACCCGCGAGCAGGACCGCGCCGACAAGGAAAGAGATCAGCGGCCCGGTGAGCATGATGACGGCGATGATCACCAGCGAGATGAGGAGGAAGGCGAGGACCTCCAGCCCGCTGACCCAGTCGGCGCGCTGCAGGAAATCGCCCGCCAGGATCTGCTGCAGCGCCTGCACATGGATTTCCACGCCGGCCATGTCGACACCGAGCGGGGTGCCGCGGATGTCGAGGAGCCCGGCCGCCGACGTTCCGATGAAGACGATATTGCCCTGGATCAGCGGCGCGTAGTCGGACCAGGCGTCACCGAGGATGTTGCGGGCCGAGACGTATAGATCATGCGGCGTCTTCTGATAGTAGAGCCACAGCGAGCCATCGGGCGTGGTGGGCACTTCATAGGGGCCGACGCGGACGGACTGGACCGTGCCGAATCCGGTCTGGTCGGCGAATATCACGGGCGTCGCCACGCCGAGCGCCACGCGCAGCGCTTCGATCGAAAGCGACGGGAAAAGCGCGGTACCGTTGGTCCAGAGCAACGGCAGCCGGCGGATCGCACCGACGCTTCCCGTAGGCTCGAGGCTGATGGCGCCAAGGCCGTGGGCCGCCTCGACCAGCATCGGCAGCGACATGGTCGTGTTGCGCATATAGGGCACGAGCAGCCGGTTGTTTGGCCCGACGACCGCCGGGACGGTCTTGGCTTCCTCGGGCACTGGACCGACGCCGGGATTGATGCTGAAGCCCAGGACGGAAGGCGAAGCGGCGAGCGCGGCGGCGAACATCTGATCATAGTCGGGCAGGGCGGCATCGTTCGCGGTGTCGCCGGTGGCGGCGAGACGGCTCGGCGAGAGGCGGTCGGGTTCGGGGAAGAGACCATCGATGACGACGGACGCCGCCCCCAGATCCGTCAGCCTCTGGATGAGCGTCGCCATCAGGTCGCGTGGCCACGGCCATTGGCCGATTTCGGCCAGCGAGGCTTCATCAATGTCGATGATACGGACCGGGAAATCCTGTCCTTCACGCGGATGGATGCGCTGATAGGAATCGAAGGTCAGGTCGCGGAGCGTCTGCACGGGATAGGGATCGGCCAGGCGCAGCCAACCAAGCAGCGCGACGACGATCAGGCCGATGAGAACCGGGATGAAGCGACGCTTCCACATCCCTTCTGACTAGCGCGTTTCCCGGCGCGGGGTAACTGCGCGCGTTCGGATATCCCAGCCGCTGCGACCGCCGTTGGTGATAGAAGGGGTGGACGCGAAATCCGCTTTCGGAGCTGCCATGAAACTCAGCGCATTCGTGCTCGACGGCCACCCGTTCGACATCCGGCCCGCGCCGGTCGAGCGCGACTGGATGGACGCGACGCAAGAGCGGTTCGCCTATCGCTGCCTGCCGCTCAACATCGCCAATGCCCATGGCTGGGAGATCCTTTGCCAGGCCGGCTTCACCGCCGTTTGGAACGGCGGCAACGATCTGGGCGCGATCAGCATCGTCGGCGACCCGGGGACGCATTCGCCCGTCGTCAGCCATTTCGGCAGCGGCGTGCTAACCTTCCATGTGCCCTGCCTTTTTCGCACCGAGCCGGGCTACGATTTGATGGTGCAGGGCCCGGTCAACCGGCCGAAGCACGGCATCGCGCCGTTGGCCGGCGTTGTCGAATCCGACTGGTCGCCGTTTTCGTTCACGATGAACTGGCGGTTCACCGCGCCAGCGATCCCGGTGCGGTTCGAGAAGGGGGAGGCCTATTGCAACGTCCTTCCCGTCAAGCGGGGTGAGTTGGAACAGATGGAGCCGGAACTCCGCCTGCTGTCGCAGGACGCCGAGCTCAAGGCCCAGCATGAGGCTTGGTCACAGAGCCGGCAGCAGTTCAATGCCGATCTGAAAGTGCCGGACTCCGAGGCTCAGTCGGAAAAATGGCAGCGCAAATATTACCACGGCCTCGCGCCCGACGGCCGGCCACTTGCGCCGGAAGACCACCATACGCGCCTGCGGCTGCGGCCGTTCCGGCGAAGCTAAGCCGGCGAACGTTTTCCGGCAGCAGACGATTTTAACGGCGCCCAGCAGCCAGGGCGCGGCCCCTTTCGGCAACATCAATGATGATTTCCAAACTGGTTGCCGTTGTTGTTGCCATTATTGTTCCCCCAGTTCCCGTTATTGTTGCCCGTGCCGCCGTGATTGTAGTTGTTCCCGTTGTTCTGATGGGGACCGCTATCGTCATGGCATGCGTCGGAACCTCCAGCATGCGTGTCATGCGCGCATGACTCGACTGGCGGTGGAGGCGGCGGCGGTGGAGGCGGCGGCGGTGGAGGCGGCGGCGGTGGAGGCGGCGGCGGTGGAGGCGGCGGCGGTGGAGGCGGCGGCGGTGGAGGCGGCGGCGGTGGAGGCGGCGGCGGTGGAGGCGGCGGCGGCGGCGGTGGAGGCGGCGGCGGTGGAGGCGGCGGCGGTGGAGGCGGCGGCGGCGGCGGTGGGGGCGGCGGCGGTGGAGGCGGCGGCGGCGGTGGCGGTGGAGGCGGCGACACAGGGCCGGCGAACCGTTCGGTGGGATCCTCGGTGCATTCACCCGTGTCCGGCGCGCGGAACTCGTTTCTCAGCCCGAGCTGGAATAGCGCGTATGGGAACTGGGCCAGGGTGATGTCGCGCCGCCGACGGTCATTGAACACTTCGTTGGCGTCAGTGGTCGTGGAGATCGTCCCAACGGCGCAGCGATCGGTGAGGAACGTGCAGGCGGTTGCGTCTTCCGGACAGAGGAATGCGGCGCCTTGCAAGACGATGGCGTTGACGATTCCATTCAGCCAACTTACCGAGAAGTCCACGATCGTGCCGCGAAAGCCGATGGTGCCGGTTGGTGTCTGCACCGTGTAGGCATCATGCGGGCTGTCGCCGGAGATCCAGCGGAATGTGCCGCCGAGGGCGTTGACGGTAAGATTGGAGAACGAACTCGGATCCCGAAGCAGATATTGTTCGATGACGAGCGCGGAGTTCGGACCGATCACCATGCGGGTGTTGTCGACGAAGATAATCTGCACCTCGCCCTGGGCGCCGGTGGTGATCGTTTGACCCTGGAAGAGGTCGCTGCCCTGGATGATGGTGACTTGCTGGCCGCCTAGCTCCCCGACCGCTTGGGGAATCACGGCAAGAGCAGTTCCGAGCGGCACATCGGCACTGGCAGTGCCAGGGATTGCGACGAAGCCGCCGATGGCAAACACGGTACTCAGCAAATATCTACGGATGCCCGTAGAGGCCCGCCAATAGCGGAAACGGAACTGTCGCGTTTCGCTCATGCAAGTTGGCGCATCAGCGCCGGTAGCGGCGCCAAGGCGTCGGTCACTTTGGTATCTCCAAGGACAGGGATTGGGTCGATAAGGATGACGAAGCGAGGTTCGTCGGCCGGCAACAACTCGGCGCCGACGAGGTAGCAGGGGCCATCCGGGCCATCACAGTCCAGGCACGGACCATCGGTGATACAGGCGTAGTAACCGCCGTCGCCGAGGACGATGTCGGCACAGCCGTAGGACGGTTCGCACCAGTAGCCGTAGCCTGATCCGCAGCTCTCGCTGGAACAGCAGCTCTCGCTGGAACAGCTCTCCGGGTCAGGCGGATAGGGGGTCGGATCGCAGACGTCGCCGATGCCGTCATCGTCGGCGTCGGCCTGATCGGGATTGGCGTCGTTGGGACAATTGTCGCCCTCAACGATACCGTCCAGATCGGGATCGAAATCCGGGTCGAACGCTTCGGATGGCGGCGTGCTGCTTGAGGCGCTCGACGACGAGCTGGCTGGTGGCGGCGTGCTTGACGACGACGAGTCCGGCGCGGGGACGAGATCTTCGAGATAGGTCAGGCACTGCTCCGGGTCGGCGACGCGGAATTGCTCAAGCAAATGATGTTGTGTATCGGCGAAGGGGAACACTTCTCCCGCCAGGCCGACGCGGATTCCCTCTTCGCGGATCACCTCGGCCTCGTCGCCGCCGACGGTGCCGATCGAGCAGCGAGTGTCGACATAGATGCAAGCGAGCGTGGTGTCCGCCGGGCACAGATAAATCGAGCCGAGATAGACGATGACGTCGGTGATGTCGTTGATCAGGTCAACGAAACCGTCGACTTCAGTACCGCGGAAGCCGATCGTTCCATTCGGGGTGGTGACCGTGTAGGCCTCATGCGGGCTGTTGCCGGTAATGAAGCGGAAGGCGCCGCCAAGGACGTTGACCGTCAGATCCTGCACCGTCGTCGGGTCGCGCAGCAGATAGCGCTCGATCACCAGCGACGAGTTGGGGCCGAGCACCATTCGCGTGTTGTCGACGAATTGGATCTGCACTTCGCCGTTCGCGTCGGTGGTAATCGTCTGCCCTTCGAAGAGATCGGCGCCGGTCATCAACGTGACGTTGGCGCCGTCGAGTTCGCCGGTCGCCAGAGGTCGGACGCCAACTGCCGTTCCGATCGGTTGCGCTTGCGCAACGCTCGCCCAGGCTAACAGGGCGGCGACAACCATAGTCAGTCGGATCGTCAATCCGCGAACGCCAAGCCGCGAAGTTAGAGGTCGCGCGTCTCGCCTATCCCGCATGTGAGCCATCCCCAGCCGATACCAAACACCAAGCTGTCAAATTGCATGCAATTTTCCAGCCACGTTAACAATCCGGAAACTATAGCGGCGACCGCCAGACACCGCTAGCGACGCCACATCTGGAAACGTCAAAGTGCTTAATCGCACCGGGACTGCATGCAATCGAGGAGGTGAAGATTAGTCAGGTCTCATGTCGCTTGGCTAGCGGGCAGTCGTGCCCAGGTCGCCCAAGTTTTAGGCGGCGGCCTAAGTTGTAGGCATGCCGTGGCCGCTTCGTTCAAAGCGGAGACGGTTCGCACAGGGGATTACCCGGCCCTGATTGCTGGCATGAGTCCTGCCTTTTTTTGCGTGATCGCCCCGACCGACCCTTGTGATGGAATTCTCAACTGATGGATGCACAGCCTAGAGTTCGGGAGCCCGCCGACGATTCATATCTCGGCGAATTCGGAGGCCCCGCCCTCGGCGGCAATCCAACCTTTCCTGAAGAGCCTGTCCGGGGTGTATTCGGAACTGATGTCGATCGGGGGCGGCGAGGTCGCGACCTACATCCCCGAACTCGCCAAGGCCGATCCGCTGAAGCTTTCGATCGCGATCGCGACCCTGGACGGCGAGGTCTATGCCGTCGGCGATTACGATACCGAATTCACCATCCAGTCCATCTCCAAGCCGTTCGCCTATGCCGCCATGCTCGACCGCCTCGGCCGCTCGGAAATGATCCGCCGGGTCGGCGTCGAGCCGACCGGCGAGGCATTCAATTCGATCGTCCTCGACGATACCAACCGGCGTCCGTTCAACCCAATGGTCAATGCCGGCGCGATCGCCATTTCCTCGCTGTTTCCCGGCGACAATCTTGAGACGCGGAGCGAGGCCATGCTGGCAACGCTGTCGCGCTTCGCGGGGCGCAAGCTCAGCATAGACGACAAGGTGTTCCGGTCGGAAGCAAGCACCGGCCATCGCAACCGTGCGATCGCCTATCTGCTGCTCAATGCGGGCATGCTGGAGGTCGACCCCGAGGCGGCGCTCGACACCTATTTCCGGCAATGCTCGGTCCTTGTGAACACCAAGGACCTCGCGGTTATGGCGGCGACGCTAGCCAATGGCGGCATCAATCCGCGCACCAATGAGCGGGCGGTTTTGGTCGAAACGATCCCCGACGTACTCACGGTGATGCTGACTTGCGGCATGTATGATTATGCGGGGCAGTGGGCCTATGAGGCAGGCCTCCCAGCCAAGAGCGGTGTTTCGGGCGGCGTCATCGCGGTGGTGCCGGGGCAGTTCGGCATCGCCGCCTATTCGCCCAAGCTCGACCGGTTCGGCAACAGCGTGCGGGCCGTCGAAGCCTGCCAGCGTCTGTCCACGATCTTCTCGTTCCATTCCTATCGGCAGCGAGTCAGCGGCATCAGCGTCAAGATCAGGGAGTGGACCTGCAAGGACCTGCGCTCGCGGCGCTGGCGGTTGCCTGCGGAACGGGCGCAGCTCGATGAACAGGGCGAGCGCATCCGCGTGCTGGAGGCTCGCGGCGATCTCTCCATCGCGGCCACCGAGCGGGTGCTGCGGCGGGCCGGCGTCTCGATCGCCGAAGGCAAGCTCACAATCCTCGACATGAAGGGCGTCACCGGCATCGACGCGGGATCGGCCCGGCTGCTCGCCGATTTCGGCCGGGCGCTCACGGCCGACGGCAAGACGATCCTCGTCACCAAGCCCGGAGAGCACGGCGTGATCCGCCGGCTGATGGAGGAGGACGGGCGCCTTCCGTCCGCCTTCACGCTCAAGGACAGCCTCGACGACGCGCTGGAAGTTGCCGAGAACAAGGTACTGGCCGAAGCCGGGATCGGCGACACGGACGATGCCGTGCCGATCGAACGGGCCTCGCTGTTCGGCGGGCTGTCGGCGGCCGAGCTGGAGCAGCTGATCGACGCCGTCGCGCCGCACAAGCAACCCTACGAGCAGGGCGAGATGGTTGTGCGGAAGGGTGATGAGACCGACGCGATCTATATCATCGCGTCGGGTATCGTTACCGTGCAGCTGCCGGCCAAGAACGACCGACCAACGCGGATCAGTTCGCTCGGACCAGGAGCGATTTTCGGAGAGATGGGCCTGATTGACGGTTCGCCGCGCTCGGCCGACGTGGTCGCCGAGACCGATGCGGAGTGCTGGGTCTTGTCGATCGACGTGCTCCGTGCCTTCCTGTCCCAGAACCCGGCGATCAACAGTCAGGTTCTGACCAATCTCGTCACCGATCTGTCCGATCGGCTGCGGCAGTCCAATCGGATGGTGATGTCGCTTCGGTAGGTCTGAGTCTGATTCAAGAAAGGGCTGCAAATGGCTAAGATGCTTGAGCTTTGCGGCGACTTCCCCGACATCGAATTGGCGTCGGGGGAAACCATCCTGACCGAGGGCGGTACGACCGGGCACCTCTATGTCCTGTCGGAAGGCGCCATCGAGGTCTTCCGTGACGATGTGACCATCGCGCTGGTCACCGAGCCCGGCTCGATCTTCGGCGAGATGTCGCTGCTGCTCGACATTCCGCACACGGCCAGCGTCCGCGCCGTCGGACCGGCCAAGGTGCGCGTCATAGACAATGCGATGAAGTATCTGGCGGACCATCCGACGATGCTGGTGCCGATCGCCCAGTTGCTGGCGCGCCGGCTGCAGAGTTCAACGACCTATCTGGTCGATCTCAAGCGGCAGTTCCAGCATCAGGCGGATCACCTCGGAATGCTCGACGAAGTCCTGGAGTCGCTGACGCATCAGCAGGACGCCGGCTTCATGCCAGACGGCGATTTGCCAGCTGAGCCATAGACGACAGCCATTCCGGTCCGTCGCGCAGCGGCGCCAGCGGCCGGTCCATCGGTTCGTCAAGCAGTGCCGTCTCGGCACCGGTCAGTGACAGCCAGTAGGCGCGCGGGATGTCGGTATCGATGACGACATGGGTCGGGATCGGTCCGATCTGGTGGCCGGCGTTGAACACCCAGGTATCGCCGATGCGGTCGGCCCATGAG
Source organism: uncultured Alphaproteobacteria bacterium (assembly GCA_963732865.1). GTDB lineage: Bacteria > Pseudomonadota > Alphaproteobacteria > Rhizobiales > Kaistiaceae > JADLGL01. The sequence goes on from CAVTBC010000004.1 coordinate 893,552, forward strand.
CCGTTGGGCACGAAGGGCGACTGGTGGACATGGCCGCTCAGGACCAGGTCGGGCTGGTATTGCTCGATCCAGGCCCGCAGGGGTCCGTCGCCGAAGGAGCGGCCGCCGCCCCAGCTCGTCGGCGAACTCTCGGGCGGTGCATGATAGACCCAGATCCAGCGCGCCGGCCGGTTCGGCGCGTCGCGCGCGAACTGCTCGCCGATCTCGGCCTGCGTAGCCGGACCGTCCCACCACGGACAGATGCTGAACAGCGTGTCGCCGATCACGGTCGAATCGCCGTCCGTCGGGATGCCGAGATGGCGGGCGTTGGAGACCCATTTGGCGGTGAGCTCGCCGGCGGCAGTCTTGCTGTCGAGATCGTGGTTGCCCGAGCAGATGATCAGCGGCTTCTTCGCCTGGATACGGCGGAAATATTTCTGCGCCACCACGGCCTGTGCCGAACGGTCGACGATCGCCGCGATCTCAAGATGATCCCCGGCGAGGACGACGAGATCAACATAATCGGCCGCGTCGACGACCCAGTCGAACTTCCTGAGATCGTAGTGAATGTCGGCGACGAGGAGGAGTTTCATCCGAGGCCAGCTCCGGGTCGATCGCTCGCCGAGATTCCGTCGGGGAGGCGACGCTCCGTCCTTATACGGTTTGTATGCAATCCGCACCATCGCCATGTGGCGCCGGTTCGCCGGCAGAGTTGGCTCTGGCTAAGCGCCGGGCCTAAGCGCATAGAGAGGCATGGCTCTTCCCCATGATTCAACGGATCCCATGCCGAAGATTGCGCGGCTGGTCGCCGACGCAAAGGTTGAACTTGCGCGCCTTGGCGTCAACACTGACGGCAAGCGATCGGACGAGATCCTGCGAATGGCGCGCGAGGAGCGAAACAAACCGCAGGCGCCGCGAAAGAGAACACCCGCTTCCTAGTCGCCGAGCGCCCATCCGCTGGGTCGCGACTGAAACGCACGCGGCAAGGAGCGGGCTTAATTCTTTTGAGACGAAATGTAGCTATCGTCCCTCGGCGTAGGGCTCAGGGACATATGCCCATGTATACGCGTTTCATCGGCACCGGCTTCGCCTTTTTCGCCATCCTGCTCATTCTGGCAGTGGCGCCATTGCTGCCGAAGGGCTGATCGGCCCGGGCGGCCAGCGCGTTAACCATCCATTATCCGCACTGTCATGGTGCTGTGAAATGAATCAGGTAGCCGGTTCACCAATGGAACCAGCCTGAGTGCTTGTCACATGCTGCATCGACCGCTGCCGGTTAAGCTTCGCACGCTGTTCATATCCGACGTCCACCTCGGGACCAGGGGATGCCAGGCGGAGAGGCTCCTCCATTTCCTCGCCCATCACGAAGCCGAAACGATCTTCCTGGTCGGCGATATCATCGACGGCTGGCGGTTGAAGCGAAGCTGGCTCTGGCCGCAGGCGCACACTGACGTCATTCAGGCGCTTATCCGCAGAGCGCAGACCGGCACCCGCCTCGTTTATATCCCCGGCAATCACGACGAATTCCTGCGCAACTATGTCGGCCTCGCCTTCGGCGAGATCGAAGTTGCCGAAAGGGCGGTCCATGAAACCGCCGACGGACTGAAGCTGCTCGTCATCCATGGCGATCAGTTCGACGTCGTGGTGCGCTGGGCGCCCTGGCTCTCGGCCCTGGGCGCTTCGATCTACAATCTGACGCTGGCCGCCAACGCACTCGTCAATCGGGTTCGCCGCTGGATCGGCGTCGACTATTGGTCGCTCGCCGACTGGACGAAGCAGAAGGTCAAGAACGCGGTCAACGTGATCGGCGACTATAAATCGGCGCTGGTGAAGGAAGCGGAGCGGGTGGGCGCGGACGGCGTCATCTGCGGCCATATCCATCACGCCGCGATCCATGACGAGTTCGGCATCCGCTACGTCAATACCGGCGACTGGATGGAAAGCTGCACGGCCGTCGCGGAGGATCATAACGGCAAGCTCGAGATCATCCGCTGGACGGCGGCGCTGCCGTCGCGACGCCGGGTGGCGCCGATCGCAATCGTCAGCGACGCTGATGCGGACGCCGCCTAGGGGCCGCTGACTTCCGCTTTGAGGCTGTCTTCGTCGGAGGCCTTGGCCACCGTCATGGCGTTGCCGCGCCATTCGAAGCGGTTGCCGAAGAGGCCGGCGACCCAAACCACAGGAACGAGGATATCGCGGAGCAGCAGCGCCGCCGGCATGCGCCAGGAAAGCGGCCAGCCGGCGATGGCGATGAGGGCGAGTTCGAGGCCGTACCAACCGGCCGCGAAGGCCAACGGGAACCAGGCCGGGGCGGCGCCGGATATCGCCAGGCCGATGGCGCAGGCGATGGGAAGCAGGCCGCCATTGAGGATCTCGGCTCCGTAGATCGTCGGTAGCCCCTGACGGCGCAGACGGGCCCAACGGATCTGACGTTGCATGACGGCGCGGAAGGAACGGTGGCCGATCGGCTGCATAACAGGGCGCTGCGCCAGATGCGCCTTCAGCCCGGCCTCGTGAATCGTGTGCGAAGTGGCGATGTCTTCGGCGGCATATTCGCCAAGCCGCGCCAGGCCGCCAAGATCTTCAAGCGTTGGCTTGTGGTACATCAGCGTCTTGCCGAGCGCATAGCCGAAACCGAAGCTGTCCGCGGCCAGCACCAGACGCGCCTGCATGGAATTGATGAAGGCGCATTCGAGATCGGCCGCGAAACCCTCCGGCATGCCGACCTCGGCCGGGTTGCTGACGCAGCCGGTGTTCTTGTCCCAACGGACCCACAGTGATTCCACGTAGTCCGGCGGCAGAATGGTGTTGCTGTCGGAGAAGATCACCCAGTCGGCCTTCGCCTCGCGCCAACCCTTGACGCAATTATTGAGCTTCGGGTTGGCGCTGATTTGGTCGCGGCCGATGATGACGGATGCCGGGATCTGTGGATTGGCGGCGATCGCCCTGCGCGCCAGAGGCACCGCCGCATCAGTCTCCTCATCGGCACAGAAGATGACTTCATAGTTGGGATAGGTGAGGCGAAAGGTCGACACGAAGCAGGCTTCGAGATTGTTCTCCAAACCGCAGATCGGGCGAACGATCGAGACCAATGCAGCGGTGCCGACAAAGGTCTGCGGTTTGCGGCGGCGCATGAATCGCACCGCGACCGTCGCGATGGTGACGGTTTGGGCGAGGCCGGTGACGGCGCAGAAGGCGAATGCGAGTGTGGTCAGCATGTTACGTCAGCATTGGCGATGGTGATGACGGTCGCATGACTTCCGCGATCCAAGGGAACGTCGGACCATATAGTGGACCGACGGAAGGGCTGAAGGGAATAGAAGCATCGGCACGGGCGACGCTTTGACAGCGGCGCCGCTTCACGGCGCTTGAATTCTATCGTCACCCGGCGGAAAAGGTGACCACCGAAGAAGACGCTATTCGAGGGAGGCATATTTGGTGGATACGTTCGGCCTGAAGACCATCCGGCTCAATCTGGCGCGGACGCCCGATTTCCCCGATGGCAGCGCGAGCCATGGCTACCGCTTCACCGCGCCGCTGGACGCCGATGGCCACCTCAATGCCGAGGGCTGGCGGGAGCACAAGGATCTGTGCCGGGTCGTCCGTTTCTGGGGCGGCGAGGAGGAGGATATCGGTCATCTCGTCCATCGCGGCACGGGCTGGGGCTTCCACTACGATATCGGCGGCGATGAGGGCGACGAGGCTGGTTTCAAGCTGGCCAGCCACCGTTTCGTCCCGGGCGAATATGTTTCGATCCGAGACGACAATGGCGAGACGCATACGTTCGAGGTGGTGACCGTCGAGGACGTCTAGGCGCTAGCGCAGATAGGCGTCGACGGCGTAGCGACGCATCATGCGGTGGCTGTTGAAGTAGGGTGCGATCTTCGAGATCGACTGCTTCATCATCCACACCCATCTCTCGCGATCGTTGGTGTAGAGCGGCAGCACGACATTCTCGAGCTTGTCGTAGAGACTGCGGGCGTGATCCTCGTCGGTGGCGTCATCGCCCTCGGCGCCGATCGCCCAGCCGGTGACACCCTCGATCCAGGCCTCCACCCACCAGCCGTCGATCGTCGACAGGTTCAGCGTGCCGTTGAGGGCCGCCTTCATGCCGCTGGTGCCCGACGCTTCGAGCGGCGGCCGCGGCGTGTTCAGCCACACATCTGCGCCGGCGACGAGACGCTGGGCGCTGGTCGTGTCGTAGTTGGGCAAGAAGGCCATCGGCACTTCGCCGGCCAAGGCCGCGCTGCTGTTCTGGATCGACTGGATGACGTCAGCGCCGGCGGTGTCGGCAGGATGGGCCTTGCCGGCCCAGACGATCTGCATGGGATATTTGGCGGCAATCGCCTTCAGCCGTGCCGGGTCGCTGAGGATCAGGCTCGGCCGCTTGTAGGCGGTCATGCGGCGGGCATAGGCGAGGATCGGCAAATCGGGATTGAGAGCGACGCCGGTTACTTCGGTGACAAGGTCGATGAGGTCGGACTTGGCGGTCCGCTTGGCCTTGATGATGTCTTCGTCGGTCAGGTGATCGGCGTGGAACAGGAGTTCCGGCTCTTCCGTCCAGCTCGGGAAATGCTGATCGAAGAGGCGGGCGAAGGTCGGGAAGGCCCATTTCGCCGCATGCACGCCATTGGTGATGGCGTGAACCCGGTAACCCGGGAACATCTGCTGCGTCGTCTCGGCGTGCCGTGTCGCGACGCCGTTGACGAAGCCGGAGAGATTGAGCGCCAGCTTGGTCATGTTGCAGTCTTCTTCGCCGGCGTAGCGCTTGATCTCCTCGATATCGATGGTCTCATCCAAAACCTTTTCGACGAGGTCGTAGGAGAACTTGTCGTGTCCAGCCTCCACCGGCGTGTGCGTGGTGAAGAGGCACTGGCTGAGGACCGGGCTCGGATCGTAGCGCGGGCCGCCGTCGGCGGTGAGCATATTGCTGCGGCGCGGATAGTGTTTCAGCAACTCGGCGGTGAGCAGGGCGGCGTGACCTTCATTGAGATGGTAGGTGTGCAGGTTGAAGCCAAGCGCCTGAAGGACGCGAAGCCCGCCAATGCCGAGCACGGCTTCCTGCTTCAGCCGGTAGGTGCTGTCGCCGCCATAGAGATGATCGGTGATCTGCCGGTCAGCCGGGTGGTTGCGGTCGAGATCGGTGTCAAGAAGGATTACCGGGATCGGCTTGGCCAGGGCGCCGCTGCAACCATAGAGCCACGGGCGAATCCAGACCTGGCGGCCTTCAAGGGTGATGGCGGTGATCGCCGGCAAGGGCGTGCACCAATCGGGCGGGTTCCATGGATCGGGCCGGTGCACCTGATGGCCGGATGCGTCAATCTCCTGATGGAGATAGCCCTGCCGGCTGGCCAGGGTGACGAACACCATCGGCAGCTCGAGATCGGCCGCCGAGCGGGCGGTATCGCCGGCAAGCACGCCGAGACCGCCGGAATAGCTGTGGATCTCGGGCCGGAGCGCAATCTCCATCGTGAAATAGGCGATCGTGCTACGGCGCTGAAAGTCTTCGATATTCCAATCCATGGATGTTCCTAAATGGCGATGCCGGAGACCGGCAGAAGCGGGGATTTCGACGGCTGGCCCCCGGCCATTCCGAAGCACGATTCGGGCCACTAATGCGGCGGCGGCGCGGCGGTGGACCGGTGGGTCAGGAGGTTTGCGGAGGGGCGTCGTCGGAAGATTTGGGCTTCCTGGTCGTGCGGCGCCGGGGTTTTGGCTTGGCCGCCTCGGCGGGGGGTGATGACGGGGATTCCTCGTCGGGAGGGAAGGGGGCGCTGTCGGGTGCCGGCGGTTCGGGCAACTCGTCTTCAGGGAAGGGCTCGACCGGTGGCGGGGGCGTTGATGCAGCGGGCGGCGGCACTGCGGCTGCCGCCTCAGGCGCGGCGGGGCGGGGCGGGGCGGACGGCGTGCCAGATTGAGACGGAGGCGGCGCCGGAGGTTCAGGCCGGCGGAACATGGCGGCAAAGGGCAAATCGCCGCCGCGGCGCTGGTGATCCCACAGCATGTACGCGCCAGCCGCGATCAGGCCCAGCGGCAACAGCCAGCCGCCGACGCCGCCGCGATCGAAGATGACGAGCTCAAAGAAGATCAGGCCGACGACAAAAACGATCGCGAAGGTGCGCGCCAGCCTGACGCCGGCGTGAGCCAGGAGTTCATCGCCGTTGCGGGCGCCGGCGACCATTTGCGACAGACCGACCGACGCCGGCAGCAGCGCCCAGATATAGGCCCAGGATTCCCAGTGGCCCGAGGCGTTTTGGTAGAAGAATATCAGCCCGAGCGTGGTCAGGACGGCGCCCGCGCCGCCGAGGCCGGGATTGACCTCATCGCCGCCAAACGCCGTCGCCAGGAAGATAAGGCCTGGGACAAGGATCAAGAGCGGCCAGAAGCCCGATCCGAAGCGGACATTGAACACTTGGCCGAAAAAGAAGATGGCGCCGATAACGATCAGGATGATCGCAATCGTCGGCCAACGGCGATCGGGTTCGGTTGGCTGGTCGTCCATCAGTCCAGATAGCCCCATACGAGTGATCGGCTGCCATGATAACAGACACGCCGATCCTTGGTTTCGTCAAGGCGTGTTCGGGTCGCGGCCGTCCCCCGCCGTTTTGACTAGTCGCCGAGCTCGGCGCGATGGAGGAAGGGCGGGGTTGGCGAAATGCCGGGCAGGGCGATGGCCTTGCCGCGTTTCTGGAGCGCCGCGAGGAAGCTCCGGTATGGCTCGACGCGCTGATATTGGCCCGGCACGAGGGCCACGATCGTGCGTTCCGGCTCGGTCGACCGGTAGAGGCTGATGCCGTCAAGGATGTTGTCGCCGTCGAAGGCCGTGAGGGCGGGGACGAGACAAACGCCGAGGCCCGCCTGAACCATCGCCAGCGCCACCTCATAGCTGCGGCACTCGGCGATCAGGCGATGATGCGGAAGCACCTGCTGATACCATTGCTCGACGCGTTTGGTGTGCTGCGTGCCGAAGGTGAATTGGATGCAGGAATTGACGATCGCAGTCTCGGCGGCGTCGAGTTCGTGATCGGGGTCGGAGATATCGTTCAGGCTGATCCCCTTCGGCACGGCGAAGACGTAGGGATCACGGGCGATCGGAACCTGGCGGAAGCCGACGCTGGCGGCGGCAACTGAATTCTCGGCGACGAGGCCGATATTGACCCGGCGCGCATAAAGCAGCTCAAGCGCTTCGGCCGGTGCCGCCTCGTGGATGTCGAGCTCGATATCGGGGAAGTTGGCGACAAGGTCGCGGATGGCAGACGGCAGCAGGACGCGCAAAACCGAGTGCAGTCCGGCGACCCGCAGCGTCGCGCGCTTCCCATCGCTGAACTGGCGGAGCCCCTCCGTCGCTTCGCTGACATCGCTGAGGATGTGCTCGGCCTTGCGAAGCAGGAAGATACCGGCGTCGGTGAGCTCCATCTGGCTTGGCGTCCGATCGAACAAGCGCGCGCCGACGGTCGTCTCCAGCTTGGAAAGCTGCTGCGACAGCGACGGCTGGGTCAGGCCGAGCTGTTTGGCTGCCTTGGTCAGCGTTTCAGCGTGAGCGACGGCCCAGAAGATGCGCAGCTGATGCAGCGTCATCTCGTTCTTGACGCCATTGCCGCCATTCGCGGTTGCACGAGAGTGCCCTCCCGCGGCGTCTTCTGCCTGCTTGTGAAGATCGGCCACGGCGGCTCCCTAATCGGCCGTAGACACATGACGGCCTTCCGGCCTTTGCAGCGTTATAGCGCTGCCGTCGTCATATTGTCACGGACCGAAAGGGGCCGTTCACGAAGCTGTTGCTACCGGATCCCGGACGCGTTGACCGGTGCGGGAGCGCTCTCGACGGGCTTGAAGACGCGGCTGCCGAGAATGTCTTCGGCCTCGATGGTCGACAGTTCCTTCGGGCTGATCGGGCGATTGCTTTCGAACAGACGGTTGGCCTGACGAAGCCGGGAGCGATCGAGCGCGTTGCGGATCGAACGGGCGTTGGCGAAATGCGGCTGCTTACGCCGGAGCGTGATGTATTCGGCCAAGGCCTTGGTGGCGTCCGTCGACATCTCGTAGTTCTGCTCCTTCAGCATCTTTTCGGCGATCTGGAGCAGTTCGGCATCCGTATAGTCCGGGAAGTCGATGTGATGGGCGATGCGTGAGCGGAAGCCGGGATTGGAGGAGAAGAATTGCTCCATCCGGTCGGCATAGCCGGCGACAATGACGACGAGGTCATCACGCTGGTTTTCCATGACCTGAAGCAGGATCTCGATGGCTTCCTGGCCGTAGTCGCGCTCGTTCTCCGGCCGGAAGAGATAATAGGCCTCGTCGATGAAGAGGACGCCGCCCATCGCCTTCTTGAGGACTTCCTTCGTCTTCGGCGCGGTGTGGCCGATATATTGGCCGACGAGATCGTCGCGCGTAACGGTGACGAGATGGCCCTGACGGATATAGCCGAGGCGGTGGAGAAGGTCGGCCATCCGCAGCGCAACGGTCGTCTTGCCGGTGCCGGGATTGCCGGTGAAGCTCATATGCAGGGTCGGCGTTTCATTGGCGAGGCCGAGCCGCTGCCGGGCGCGGTCGACGAGCAGCAACGCCGCCGTTTCGCGGATGCGCTTCTTGACCGGCGCCAGGCCGATGAGTTCCTCGTCGAGCTCGCGGAGGACGTCAGCGACGCCGGATTCTTTGAGTTCGCGGGCGAGGTCGACAGGCCCCGCCGGTGTTGCGACTACCGTGTCGGTCGTTTCGATGTTGTCGTCAGCCATGCGAATTCATCCATTCTGAAACCGCTCATTCCCGCGAAGGCGGAAATCCAGGCGTAACGCTGGGTGCCCGGTGGTTGCCGTCATCGCGGTGACGAGCGGGCGTGAAAGTGTGGCGGCGCCCCGGGGAGGAGAGGGGCGCCGCCCAACGCGGTTGGCCGCGCTAGTTACATATAGCGTTCGCCTTCCGGCTTATCAGTGGCGTAGGCGCGGATGGTGTAACCCATGGACCGCCCGTTGCGCTCCTGACGCAGGATCTCGAAGCCGGGCTCGTTCTCCGGCCGATTGACGAGGAAGCCCATGCGTGGCGTTTCCCAGCCACGCGTGGAGTCGAACGCGGTGACACGGATGTAGTGGCGCGGGAAGGTCTTCCGGCACTCGTTGATCTCCATCATGATCCCGGCGGGATCCTTCAGGTCGAACATCGGCTGGCCGTACATTTCCCAGTAGGTGTTCCGCGGATGCGGATCGTCGGTGTACTCGACGCTCACTGCCCAGTTGTTCTTCAGCGCGTACTGAATCTGCTTCCCGATCTGCTCGTCGGTGAGGTCAGGCAGGAACGAGAACTGCCCCTGCGTGACCCGATTGCCGTGATTGCTCATCATGGTCGTGTGTCTCCAAATAGAATGGGCTTAGCGGCTTAGACGCTGCCGGTGGCGGTGGGTACGAAGTCGGCCGTGTCGGTCAATTCGTAGTTGAAGGTGATGTCCTTCCAGACTTCGAGGGCTTGCTTCAACGGCGAGCACCACTTGGCGGCCGCGTTCAGGATATCGGGTCCCTCGGCCATGTAATCGCGGCCTTCGTTGCGGGCCTGGATCATCGCTTCCAGCGCGACGCGGTTGGCCACGGCGCCGGCCTGGATGCCACCCGGGTGACCGATCGTGCCGCCGCCGAACTGCAGGACGACGTCCTCGCCGAGATAGTGGATCAGCTGGTGCATCTGACCGGCATGAATGCCGCCCGAGGCAACCGGCATCGTCTTGTTCAGCGAAGCCCATTCCTGGTCGAAGAACAGGCCATGCTCAAGGCTGATCGGTGTGTGAGGCTCGCGCAGCGTGTCGTAGAAGCCGGCGATCATCAGCGGGTCGCCTTCAAGTTTGCCGACGACGGTGCCGGCATGAATGTGATCGACACCGGCCATGCGCATCCACTTACAGATGACGCGGAAGTTCATGCCGTGGTTCTTCTGGCGCGAATAGGTCGAGTTACCGGCGCGGTGGAGGTGCAAGATCATGTCGTTCTTGCGCGCCCATTTGGCCATCGACTGGATCGCGGTGTAGCCAATGACAAGGTCGATCATGACGATGACCGAACCGAGCTCCTTGGCGAACTCGGCGCGCTCATACATGTCTTCCATCGTGCCGGCGGTGACATTCAGGTAGTGGCCCTTCACTTCGCCCGTGGCGGCCGAAGCGCGGTTGACGGCTTCCATGCAGTACAGGAAGCGGTCGCGCCAATGCATGAAGGGCTGCGAGTTGATGTTCTCGTCGTCCTTCACGAAGTCGAGGCCGCCCTTGAGCGCCTCGTAAACGACGCGGCCGTAGTTGCGGCCGGACAGGCCGAGCTTCGGCTTGGTGGTAGCACCGAGGAGCGGACGGCCGAACTTGTCGAGACGCTCGCGCTCGACGACGATGCCGGTGGCCGGACCCTGAAAGGTCTTGAGGTAAGCGACCGGAATGCGCATGTCCTCAAGGCGGAGGGCCTTGACGGCCTTGAAGCCGAAGACGTTGCCGATGATCGACGCGGTGAGGTTGGCGATCGAGCCCGGCTCGAACAGATCGAGTTCGTAGGCGATGTAGGCGAAATACTGCTGGTCGGTCTTGGTGCCCGGGCCGGTATTCGGAACCGGATCGACCTTGAAGGCCTTGGCGCGGTAGGTCGGCGCGTCGGTCAGGCGATCGGTCCACACCACCGTCCAGGTCGCGGTCGAGGATTTACCCGCGACGGCCGCGGCTGCTTCCACCGGGTCGACGCCGGGCTGCGGCGTGATGCGGAAGAGCGCCAGGACGTCGGTGTCCTTGACGTTATAGTCGGGCTCCCAATAGCCCATCTTCGCGTAGGGGATAACGCCAGACTTGTAGCGCTCCTTGCCTTCGCCCATCGTCTTCTGGTCGCCGGGTTTCACTTCTGTAGCCATTGTTCAGGTCTCCTTGGGGTTCGCTAGGCGGCGCGCGCCGGGGTGATTTTCGGATCGAGCGCACCGGACTGGTAACGCTTGGCCATGTCGCTGATGGCGACGACCTTGATTTTCGAGGCCTGACCGGCAGCGCCGAAAGCTTCAAGCCGTTCGCGGCAGAGCTTTTCCATGGCGTCGAGGGCAGGCTTCAGGAACTTGCGCGGGTCGAATTCCGCCTTGTTCTTCATCGCCACCTGACGCATGGCGCCGGTCATGGCGAGGCGGCAGTCGGTGTCGATGTTGACCTTGCGGACACCGTGCTTGATGCCGCGCACGATCTCTTCGACCGGGACGCCCCACGTCTGGGGCATCTCGCCGCCGGCGGCGTTGAAGATGTCCTGCAGTTCCTGCGGCACGGACGATGAGCCGTGCATCACGAGATGCGTGTTCGGCAGCTTGCGGTGGATCTCCTCGATCACATGCATGGCGAGGATGTCACCGCCGGGCTTGCGCGAAAACTTGTAGGCGCCGTGCGAGGTGCCCATCGCGATGGCCAGCGCGTCGACCTTGGTGCGGGCGACGAAATCGACCGCCTGATCCGGATCGGTCAGCAGCTGGTCATGCGACAGGACGCCTTCGGCGCCGTGGCCGTCTTCGGCCTCGCCTTGGCCGGTCTCCAGCGAGCCCAGAACGCCGAGTTCACCCTCGACCGAGGCGCCGACCCAATGCGCCATTTCGGCGACGCGGGCGGTGATGCCGACATTGTAGTCATAGGAGGCGGGCGTCTTGGCGTCGGCCTCGAGCGAACCGTCCATCATCACCGACGTGAAGCCGTGCTGGATCGCGGTCAGGCAGGTGGCTTCGTTGTTGCCGTGATCCTGGTGCATGACGATCGGCACGTTGGGATAGATTTCGACGAGGGCGTCGATCATGTTCGCCAGCATGATGTCGTTGGCATAGGAGCGAGCGCCGCGGCTCGCCTGGATGATCACCGGCGCATCGACAGCCGCAGCGGCGCCGACCATGGCCAGGCCCTGTTCCATGTTGTTGATGTTGAAGGCCGGCACGCCGTAGTCATTCTCGGCGGCGTGATCCAATAGCTGCCTTAGGGTGATGCGCGCCATTTTTGGTCTCCTACCTCGATTGGATTCTGAGCTGGTTGAAACGAGTTATGCGAGCAGCTTGGCGGCTTCGACGACCGCGTCGCTGGTGATGCCGAAATGCTTGAAGAGCTCCGGCGCCGGGCCTGAAGCGCCGAAGCCGGACATGCCGATGAAGACGTCACCGTCGCGCAGGAAGCGGTCCCAGCTTTGGCGAACGCCGGCCTCGATGGCGATCCGCGGCACGGTGCCGAGAACCTCGTCGCGATAGGCCTTGGGCTGTTTCGCGAACAGTTCCATCGACGGCATGGACACGACCGCCGCGGCAACGCCGGCTCCGGCAAGTGCGTCGGCAGCCTCGACCGCCAGCGACACTTCCGAGCCGGAGGCGATGAGCGTCACCTGACGTTCGCCATTCGCCTCTCGGAGGATATAGCCGCCCTTCGCCGTCTTGTTCTCGCCGGCGTCGGTGCGCAGGGCGGGAAGGCCCTGGCGGGAGAGGATGAGGCCGGTGGGGCCGTTTTCGTTGGCGAGCGCCGCTTCCCAGGCTTCCGCGCTTTCGATCGCGTCAGCGGGGCGGATGACGGTGAAGTTCGGGATGGTGCGCAGCGCCGACAGCGTCTCGACGGGCTGGTGCGTCGGGCCGTCTTCGCCGAGGCCGATCGAATCGTGCGTCAGGACGTGGATGACGCGGATGCCCATCAGCGCGGCGAGGCGAAGCGAGGGACGCGAATAGTCGGCGAAGACGAGGAACGTGCCGCCATAGGGGATGAAACCCTTGTGCAGCGCGATGCCGTTCATCGCGGCCGCCATACCGTGCTCGCGCACGCCGTAATGGATGTAAGTGCCGGCGTAGTTGTCACGGGTGACGGGTTCGTGCGAGGCGATCTTGGTGCCCACCGAACCGGTGAGGTCGGCCGAACCGCCGAGAAGGGAGGGGATCGCGGGGATCAGCGCTTCGAGGGTCTTCTGCGAAGACTGCCGCGTCGCCAGCTTCGGCTTCTCCTCCACCCATTTCGCCTTGAGATCGACGAGAGCGGCGGTCGCGATATCGGCGACGTGGCCTTCCTGGCCGGCAAGGAACTGGCCGCGGAGGTCACCCGGCGTGGCGGCGAGGCGATCTTCCCACGCCTTGCGCCGGAGGCCGCCCTGGGCGCCGACGGAGCGCCACGCGGACAGAACCGAGTTCGGGATGACAAAGGGCTCGTAGGGCCAGTCGAGGAACTTGCGGGCGCCGGCGATCTCTTCGGCGCCCAGCGGTTCGCCATGCGCCTTCGACGTGCCGGCGCGGGTCGGGGCGCCATAGCCGATCTTGGTGCGGCAGGCGATCAGCGACGGCCTGTCGGTCTGGCGCTCCTCGGCAATCGCCGCGGCAACGGCCTCGGGGTCATGGCCGTCAACGCGGCGCACGGACCAGCCGGAGGCGGCGAAGCGGGCAAGCTGATCGGTGGAGGTCGACAGCTTGGTCGAGCCGTCGATGGAAATCTCGTTGTCGTCCCACAGGACGATCAGGCGGCTGAGGCGCAAATGACCGGCGAAGTCGATCGCTTCGTGGCTGATGCCCTCCATCAAGCAGCCATCACCGGCGATGACATAGGTGTAGTGATCGACCAGCGCGTCGCCGAAGCGGGCGTTGAGCATGCGCTCGGCGAGCGCGAAGCCGACCGAATTGGCGATGCCCTGACCGAGCGGACCGGTCGTCGTCTCGATGCCGGTGGCATGGCCATATTCCGGATGACCGGCCGTCTTGGCGCCAAGCTGGCGGAAGCGCTTCAGCTCTTCGATAGTCATGTCCTCATAGCCGGTGAGGTAGAGGAGCGAATAGAGCAGCATCGAGCCGTGGCCGGCCGACAGGATGAAGCGATCGCGATCGGCCCAATTCGGGTCCTTCGGATCGAACTTCAGGAAGCGGGAAAACAGTACGGTGGCGACGTCGGCCATGCCCATCGGCATTCCGGGGTGACCGGAATTGGCTGCCTGAACCGCATCCATCGACAGCGCCCGGATGGCGCCCGCCAGCATCTTGTCTGAGACGGCGGCAGTTTCGGCGCCGTCCGTGGCAAGGTTGTCCTGAGTCATCTGTGCAAGGCCTCTTTCTAAGCGGGAGTCTGGCGCTGCTCGACCAGGCCGAGGATCATCGGCGTGAGAATGAGCTGCATTGCCAAATCGAGGTAACCACCTCTGATGACGATGGAATTCGCCCGCGACATGTAGGACTGCGGGATCATGGCCAAGAGATAGGGGAAGTCGATGCCGCGGGGATTGGACCAGCGGATGACGACGATCGATTCATTCGGCGTCGGGATCGTTCGCGCGATGAACGGGTTCGACGTGTCGACGACGGGGGTCCGCTGAAAATTGATGTTCGTCTGCGAGAACTGCGGAACGATGTAGTCGATGTAGTCCGGCATGCGGCGCAGGATCGTGTCGGTCACCGCCTGGGTGGTGTAGCCGCGCGCTTCCTTGTCGCGATGAATCTTCTGGATCCATTCGAGGTTGATGACCGGCACGACGCCGATCTTCATGTCGGCATATTGCGCGACGTTGACGTCGTCGGTGACGACGGCGCCGTGCAGGCCCTCATAGAACAGGAGGTCGGTGCCGGCTGGAAACTCCTCCCAGTCGGTGAAGGTCCCCGGCGCCGAGCCGTAAAGCCCGGCTTCCTTGTCGTCATGCACATAGTGCCGCGTCAGGCCGTTGCCGGTCTCGCTGTAGTTCTTGAAGGTCTCTTCGAGCTTGTCGAGGATGTTCGCTTGCGGCCCGAAATGGGAGAAGCGGTGATTGCCCTTGTCCGTCTCGGACTTCATCACCTCCCGCATTTCCATGCGGTCGTAGCGATGGAACGCGTCACCTTCGATGAAGGCGGCGTTGATCTTCTCGCGCCGCATGATCTCAACGAATGTCTTCTTGACGGTCGACGTGCCGGCGCCGGAAGAACCGGTGATCGAAATGATCGGATGACGACGCGACATCTAGGCTCGAACTCCCCCAAGTGAAATGATTGCCGCCGGCGCGAGGCCGTTGGTGCGGAATGCGGCATCAGCCGTCTGGATCATTGGCGCCAAAACGAATGGCGTACTGCCCTTGGCTAGGGTCAGCGTCATAGCATCCTCCCCAGGGTGATCGGGGCGTCTTTGCCGCGTCCCGTTCCCCAATTGCCCCGTCTGCCAAGCGGCCGACACGGGCACCCTCATCCGATGACGCATCTTCGCATGCAACGGATCGGTCAACAAATCCTGGCGATGAATGCCGGATTTTCGAGGCGAGGGAAAATGAAATTATCTTGGCTCTCCGATAAATTTCGTTTAACGGTAGGGCCATGAAGAACACGACGCTGAAACAGCTGCGCTCGGTCGCGGCGATCGTCCGGAATGGCCGAATTGTTGGAGCGGCGAGGGAACTGAATCTCACCACGCCGGCAATCACCAGCCAACTCAAGCTGCTCGAGACCGAACTCGGCGTCAGCCTGTTTGACCGGACGCAGACCGGGATGCGGCCGACCGCCGCGGGATGGGAGGTGTTCCGTGCTGCCTCGCGGGTCGAGGATCTGCTGCTTGAGTGCCGCGAACGGATCGACGATCTCAGGGGCCTCAAGCACGGCATGATCACCGTCGGCGTTGTGTCGACGGGCAAATATTTCGCCCCGCAATTGATCGCCGCCTTCATGCGCAACAACCCGCATGTCGATGTCCGCCTTTCGGTCGGCAATCGCGACGCCATTGTCGAGGCGATGCGCAGCTATCAGGTCGACCTTGCGATCATGGGGCGGCCACCGAGCGATTTCGAGGTCGAGGCCGAGCCGTTCGGGGATCATCCGTTGCTGATCATCGCCGCGCCCGATCACCCGCTGGCGGGTCAGAGGCGTATCGCCAAACGCGCGCTGGCGCGTGAACGCTTTCTCATCCGCGAGGAGGGATCGGGAACGCGGTCGGCCTACGACACGTTCTTCGAGGGGATGGAAGTCAACGCTATGCCGATGGGCATGGAAATCGGCAGCAACGAGACGATCAAGCAGTCGGTGATGGCCGGGCTCGGGATCGCGGTGATCTCGGGGCATTCGGTGGCGGTCGAACTGGCCGATCGGCGGCTGGTGACGCTGGACGTGCCGGGCCTGCCGATCATGCGGCACTGGTTTCTGGTGCGGCGGTCCGATCGGTCGCTGTCCGCTGCGGCGGGCGCCTTCTCCGATTTTCTCGTGGAGCGCGGCGCAGGCTTCCTGCCGGCGATCGCGGCGACGCACCATGCGGGCGCCGCGAAGACTGCGGCCCGCTAGGGCGCGGCCGGTACCGCCGGGATCGGCACGAGCGGCGCAGCCGGAGCGGGCGCGGCGGCCGGCGGCGGCGGATTGAACAGGTCATGGACGTCGCGATTGAACGTGATGAGCCGGCCTGGCTGCAACTCGAACGCCCAGCCTTGCGTTGCCGCGGTGATTTCGGCGGCCTGCGCCTCGGCAGCGGAACCAGGTTCCGCGGTGGCTTCGTATAGGACATAGGTCGTGCCGGCATCGTCCACGCCGAGGGTCGCGGTGAGGCTGAGACCGTCTTGCGTGACGTAGCGGACGATCCGCGCATCGGGGGCGACGGTCACATCGCTCGCTGCTTTGACGTTGACAAAGGTGGTGGAAACGATCGCCTGCGACATGCCGCGGACGGCGCTGTCATTGGCGGTCGAACCTGCCGGTCCGATCGTCGGATCGAGATATTCGAGTTCGTAGTCGCCGGTGTTGTAGTCAATCTTGACGGCGTCAAACAGCATCGTGGCGCCAGCGTAGATGGTGACCCGGCCGACGTCTCGTCCGACGACGGTGAAGAGCATGTCGAAGAGATCCGTGGTGAAGACCGGCGGACGCGCGGCGCCTTCGGCGAGCCAGACGCGATCCTCATCAACGCGGCGCACATACATGCCGCCGCGGGTGTTGGCGCCGATCGCCTGTGCGTCGATGCCAAGAATGGCGTCGACCAGCACGTCGCCATTGGCGGCGGTGATCGTGACCCGTGTGTCGTCGCGATTGTCACCGGGGCCGACGACGCCGAGCTCGGCATAATTGTCGGGGTTGTTGGTCTTGCGCTCGTATTGAACGAGGCCGGCCAGTCCGGCGATCATCGTGTCGATCGGATCGCTGCGCACGGGGTAGTTGCCGTCATTCACGGCAACCCATTGGCCATCATGCCTTTCGAGCACGAGATTGTAGCGCAGGGCATCAATCGAAACTTGGCTGATCTCGCCCTGGCGCTGGGCAAGATCAGGAAACATCAGGGCGGTGCCGTGACAATTCTGCGTGGCCGTCACCTGCTCGCTAACGATCAAGGCAATCGACGCAATCAGCGCGATGAGAGTGGCAACAGCCAGAGTGATGTATCCGCGTGGCGACATGATTCTTCCCTAGGGCATCATGCGCCGCAGGCGCAGATAGCGCGCCAGCCGCATCCGGCGCCACAGCGCCACCAATAGGCCGAAGAGGATGACAATCGCCGGAACGACAAGGATATTGCCGAGCCGCAGCTTGTTCCTCAGTGCGTCGAATTCGGCGCGCACGAGCGCCTGCAAGTCGCGCCGTTCGCGCTGAACCTGAAGTTGCTGGGCGACGAGAGAGTCATATTGGGCGCGCAGATCGGCGGGGAGCGCCGTTGCCTGACCCAGCGGTGTGCGCGCGAGCAGGTCGCCGATCTGCAGATTGAGGTTGTTGTATTGCGTCGTCAGATCGGCGATGCGGCCGCCATATTGATTGTTGGCGTCGCGCAGCAGATTCTCGATCGTGGTGAAGGGGCGATCCTGAACTGTGCGGCCGCGAAGCGCCGTCAAGTCCTGGGCACCGCTCAACTGCTCCACCGCATTGATGATGAAGACCGCGTTCGAGGCTCCGGCATATTGGCCGTTGAAATAGTCGTCGGCGATAAGGTCGGTGTCGGCCACGACGATGACGTCGATCGGCTGCACCGATTGCGCGATGAGATCAGGCGGTGCGTCTGTGACGCCCTCGGCCTGGGTCGGCGGTCCGTCGGGATAGGCCGTGTTGACCATGCCTGTGATGCGAGCGGCGAGCACTTGCTGTCCGGCTGGGACGAAGGCCTGCTGCGACGCCGACGGCTGGCGCTGCATTGCAACCGATTGCGGGATGAAGCCAGCATCGGGGCTGGTCATGATCAGGGGTGTGAACGTCGTCGTCGCGTTCGGAAGCGGCGACAATGCGCCCGGGCTAACAAACCGCACCGCGCTCAGGGGCGCCGTGACGATATCGTTTTGATCGAAGGTCTTGGCGTCCATGCGCTCGTAGAAGGCGAATTGTCGACCGTCACTGGTTTGCACGTGCAGCGCATTGTCTTCATTGGCGTCGCCGACGACCGTTCGCGCGGCCATGTCAACGCCCCACGCCGCCAGCACAGGCTGGAGATAGGAATCCGGGTTCTGAAGGATGGCCGCATTCGCCGCCGATGGCGCGCCCATTTCGGCGAGCGGGTCGATCAGGATCAACGCCTTGCCGCCGCGAATAACATATTGATCGATCGCGTAGCGGGTGGGGTCGAACAGCAAATAGGGATGGATCACGATCAGAGCGTCGAGCCCGTCGGGAATGTTGTTGATGTCCGGCGGCAGGTTGAGAACGGTGAACTCTTCCTGCAGGCGTTGATAGAACGCATATGGCCCGCCTTCGCCCTGATTGAGGCTGAGGCCGGAGATGACGCCCACGACCGGGTAGTCGTAATTCGACAGGCGTGAAACGATGCGCGTCAGCTCATATTCCAGGTCGGCGGTTTGCCCGGGCTGGATGTAGGGGATCACCTGGATGTCGTCGACGGTATCGGTCGCGACGAGGCCAAAATAGGCGCGGTCGTTGATGTTGAGCGAGACGGAGGCGACGCCGTACCCGAGCGCATCATCTTCTTCGACCGACAACGACACCGGATCGAATTGCTGGAAGTCGATCATGCCGCCCGACATGATTTCATACGTCTTCAACAGCTCGATCACCTGCTCCGAGAGCAGGCGGACGTTCGGGTCGGCGTTGACGAGCGTGCTCGACAGATAGAGGCGGATCGTGATCGGCTCTTTGACGTTGGCGATCACCTGCCTCGTCTCGTCCGTCAGGGTGTAGATGTGCTCCTGCGTAACGTCGAGCCGGGTGCCGACAATCGTCAGCGACGACAATAGGTTGACGCACAGGAACAGAATCACGGCCATGATAATTGCGGTGATGGCGATCGTCGTACGGCTCGCGGTCTGGACCCATCTGATCATTGCTCAGCCCGCCTTCTTCACGTCGATGATCTCGCGGTTGATCACCAGCAACAGGGCAATCAGCGACACGAAATAGATCACGGCTGTGAGGTCGACGAGCCCGCTGGTCATGCCCCGGAAATGCGTGACAAAGGAGAAGGAGGCAATGAGGCGGACGAGATAGTCGGGCGCCCATGACGAGAAGGCGTCGATGACGAGGCCGAGCCCGGCTACCATCAGCAGGAAGCCGATCACCACGCTGATAACGAAGGCGATGACCTAACTCTTGGTCAGCGCCGAAACGCAGGAGGCAAGGGCAATAAGGGCGCCGGCCATCAGCCATGAGCCGAAGTAACTGGTCACTATGACCGAATTCTCCGCGTCGCCGAGATAGTTGACCGTAATCACGATCGGGAAGGTCAACAGCAGCGCGATGGTGGCGAAGCCCCATGCGGCGATGAACTTGCCGCCGACCGCCTGCCAGGGCGTAACCGGCAACGTCATCAGCAGTTCGATCGTTCCAGCCCGGCGTTCATCCGTCCACAGGCGCATGCCGATAGCCGGCATGAAGACCAGGAAGAGCCAGGGATGGAACTGGAAGAAAGTGGTGAGGTCGGCCTGGTTGCTCTCGAGGAAATTGCCGAAATAAAACGGCGCAGCTGCCGCCGCGGCCAGAAACACCACGAGGAAGACATAGGCGAGCGGCGTCGAGAAATAGCCGGCAAATTCCCGCCTTGCGATGGTGAGCATCACCTTCATGCCGCCGACCTAGCCTCCGCTCAACGTGGTCACGGCCCGGAAGACGTCGTCGAGCTGGCCGACATTGTTGGTGACGTCGAACGCCTCGATCTGGTTCGAGCGCAGGGTGGTGGCGACGAGATCGGCAATGAACTGGCCGTTGCGCGGGCGCGCAACCAGGCTCGTCCGCTCGTCGGCCGCGCCTTTGACTTCGACTTCGGCGATCTCGGCCAGGGCCTTGATGATGCCGACGGCCTTGTCAGCGTCAGCGTTCATCACCTTCAGCGATACGGCATTGTGTTCCGGCGAGCGCGCATGCAGCTGCGCCGGCGTGCCGTCGGAGACGATCTTGCCGTGGTCGATGATGATGGTGCGGTCGCAGACGGCGTCGACCTCTTCCAGGATGTGGGTCGAGATGATGATCGCCTTGGTGTCGCCCATCGAGCGGATCAGCTCGCGCACCTGATGCTTCTGGTTCGGGTCGAGACCGTCGGTCGGCTCGTCGAGAATGAGAACGTCGGGATCGTGCAGGATCGCCTGGGCGACGCCGACGCGGCGGCGGAAGCCCTTCGACAATGTCTCGATCCGACGGTGCAGGACTTCCTGCAGCTCAAGCCGGTTGACGACATTGGCGATGGCGCGCTTGCGGTCGGCCCGCGGCATGCGCCGTGTGCGGCAAACGAAATCGAGGAAGCCTTCCGGCGTCATGTCGCCATACAGCGGCGAGCCTTCCGGCAGGTAGCCGATCTTCAGCTTCGCCGCGATCGGGTTGGCGCGGATGTCCTCGCCACAGACGATCGCCGTTCCCGCCGTTGCCGGCAGGAAGCCGGTGATGATTTTCATCGTGGTGGATTTGCCGGCGCCGTTGGGGCCGAGGAAGCCGAGCACTTCGCCACGCTCCACGGCAAAGCTGATGTCGTCCACCGCGGTGACTGCGCCAAACGTCTTGCGCAGGGAACGGACTTCTACAAGTGGAGTCATCAAACTCGAACGCGTTTCCCCGGCGTCGGAGGTTCCGACGCTCATTTATTGGCGCCATCCCTATCGGGCTTTGCCTATCGATGACAAGGGGAAAGCCGCTTGGTTACGATCTTGTCATGAAAGCGGTCAGAGGACGCCTCTTGCCTGAGCGAAGTGGAGCACCTCTTGGCCGCCGTCATAGACCATGCGCAGGGCGACATAGGCGATGACGGCGAGGCCGACATAAGAGATCCAATGATAGCGCTTGAGCAGGCGGGCGATGAAGGCTGCGGCGATGCCCATCAGCGCCACCGAAAGCGCGAGGCCGATGATCAGAACCTCCCAGTGCTCGCGCGCGGCGCCGGCAACGGCGAGGACGTTGTCGAGTGACATGGAAACGTCGGCGACGACGATCTGCAGGATCGCCTGAGCGAGCGTCTTGTCGTTGCTCGGCGCGGCTGCGTCCTGGCCTTCCCGGCCTTCTCTTTCGGTTTGCCGACGACGGCTCTCGGCCTGGATCTCCCGCCACAGTTTCCAGGACACCCAGAGGAGGAGGAGGCCGCCGGCGAAGAGCAGGCCGATGATGTCGAGCAGCTGAACGGCGAAGATGGCGAAGATGATGCGGAGGCCGGCCGCGGCGGCAATGCCGATCAGCACCGCCTTCTTGCGCTGCTCCGCCGGCAGACCGGCCGCGGCCATGCCGACGACCACCGCGTTGTCTCCGGCGAGCACAAGATCGATGGCGACCACGGTCAGCAGCGCCGTCAACTCCGCCCACACAAAATCCATCCGCCTTACCGCCGCCTCAGTTTCGGGGAGCCCGCCTCCCGCCGCCTCAAAACAATCTGGGTTGCTGGTCGGGCTTGTTCCAGACCGGCCCGGCGATGTCGAGGCGATTTAGCGCATGATTGGCGCCAGCTAGGCGGCTGGCGGGCGCGTCCGGGGCCGGAGCCAGGCGACGGCCATCACGGCAAGGGCGGCGCCGGCAAGCTGGGCGAGGATGAAGCCGGGCGCGTCGATGGGCCTGATCCCGGAGAATGTGACGGTGAAGGCGCGTGCGATGGTCACCGCCGGGTTGGCGAAGGATGTCGAGGCGGTGAACCAGTAGGCGGCGGCGATATAGAGTCCGACCAGCCAGGGAATATCTTTCGGCCGGAAGGCGAGCCCGAGGAGAATGGTGGCAACGAGGCCGAACGCGGCGACGGCCTCGGCCAGCCATTGTGCTCCACCGGTTCGGATATGCGTACCCGCGACCAGCGGCGACAGGTCGAACATCAGATGCGCCAGAATGGTGCCGGCGATGCCGCCGACGATCTGCGCCACGATATAGGTTGCCCCATCGCGCCGGCCGATCTCGCCACGGATAAGAAAGGCGAAGGTCACGGCCGGGTTGAAATGAGCGCCGGAGATCGGTCCCAGTGCTGCGATCAGGACGATCAGGGCGGCGGCGGTGGCGATGGTGTTGGCGAGGAGGGCGAGGGCGACGTCATCGGTCAGCCGCTCCGCCATGATCCCGGAACCGACCACCGCCGTGACCAACAAAGCGGTGCCTGCCGCCTCGGCGGCGAGGCGGCGGGAAAGGGGGAAGCGAACGCTGGCCACTAGGTCGTCTGCGACTGGCCGATCTGATTGAGATCGCGCTGCAGCGACAGCCTGTCGATGGTCGCCAGCGGCAGATTGATGAACAGCGATATGCGGTTGTTGAGCAGGCGAAACGCTTCGGCAAAGGCCGCGCGCTTGACTGCCTCGGAGCCCTCGACGCCGGCGGGGTCGGGAATGCCCCAATGGGCCGTCATCGGCTGGCCCGGCCAAACGGGACAGGTCTCCTTGGCAGCGTCGTCGCAGACGGTGAAAACGAAATCGAGCTTGGGCGCGCCGGGCTGCTCGAACTCGTCCCATGATTTGGAACGGAACTCCGCGGTCTGGAAGCCGAGATTCTGCAGGAGGTCCAGCGTGTATGGATGCACTTGCCCCTTCGGGTGCGAGCCGGCGGAAAAGGCTTTGAATTTGCCACGTCCCTCCCGGTTGAGAATGGCCTCGCCGATGATCGACCGGGCCGAGTTGCCGGTGCAAAGAAACAAGACGTTATAAGCGCGCGGCTGCTCCATTTTTCCTCTCAACAAGCACAAGCGAGTGTTGCCAGCGCCGGGCGACAGAGCTCCGGCTGCCCCTGGCAGCAATCTTCCATTAAGTATTGCAACAATGCTGTGACACCGGCGTAGTTGGCGGCGTAGCGGATCGACCGGCCCTCGCGATGCCCTTTGATGAGCCCGGCCCGGGCGAGTTGACCCAGGTGCGTCGACAACGTGTTCGGCACGATCTCGAGGTCCGCGGCGATCGTCCCGGCGGACACGCCCACGGCGCCGGCCCTGATCAGATAGCGGAAGATGCGCAGCCGATTGTCCTGGCCGAGGGCTGCCAAACCGTTGAGTGCGCTTGATTCATCCATAATTCTGGAATTATCGAATTATGCTCTGGGAGGCAAGTGCTTTTGTGGGGTGTGGCGCTAGGGCGACGGCATGGATGCGGAGGAGGGGGACTCGGGCTGGCGCTTCATGGCCCGCGATAGGCGGGGCAGTTGCCGGTGGACACAGAATTCAGCCGCCCGATTTCCGCCATGATTGCTTCAGCGATTCGTCGCAAACCGCCGACAACTAAAGTCTATTCTGCAGAGCAGCCTTGCTCCCAAGCATTACCTCTTATCGGCGGAAACGACTATTTAAGGAGCGTGCCAAATCTAATGGCAGTTCCCGACCCCCCAAGAGCCTTGCAGCCGCCTACCATGACTCATGAAACCAATGTAGCGCTGGCCGAGCACCAAGCGGCAATGCCCGCCGGTCTGACGGCCAGCCAACCGCTTCAAAGCTACCTCGACTTCGAGGTGCATGTCGCCGCCGGACAGGTCTGGCTCGCCATGCCGGGCCATGCTGATTGCCGGGCGATGTATCCGAACCACGCCCGCGCATTGGCGACGGCGATCGAGCAGGTTGCCGCCGGTGGCGGTGAGCGCACCGTCGTCGTCGCAATGGACGTCTCCCTCCTGATCCTCCGCCAGGGACCTGATCTGGTGATGATCCGCGAAGACTCTGCCTCGCGGCCGAATGTACGAAATGCACTTGAGACGCCGGCGGATGCCTATCGCCTCGCGCGGCGAATCCGCGATGCGGCCGATCGGGCCGAGCGCAGCGTCGCTCTGGGCCACGCGGCCTAGCCTTCCGCACCGCTCCGCGAGCAAGCGGACGCACGGGGGGATTGCGGCCCGGAAAACGGGCCCGTGCGCTGGTCGGACTCGCGCACTTCAGTCATCGCTGAGTTGATAGACGTAAAGTGCGAAGGGGCCGGATTCAATCGGGCCCAGGGCGTCGTACAGCGCTCGCGCCGCCATGTTGGTGAGCTCCGTGCCGACCCAGGCTTCCTCGCAGCCGAACTCCATCCCCCATTCGAACATCTCATTGAGAAGGCGCGTCGCAACGCCCTCGCGCTGCCGCTTGGGCGTGACGCCAACCTCGTCAATGTAGAGTTCGCTCGGCTTGTCGGGGTGGCGATGAATGACTGCGGCGCAATGGCCGACGACGACATTGTTGGCAACGGCGACGATCATCAAATGTCCGGGCGAGGCGAGGTAGTCCGCCAAGCGATCGGGATCCACCGGTTCGTCGAAGACATCCTTGGCGACATGATCGAGCAGCCGCTTGTTGGCGGTCGCGATGCGATGCGTGCGGATATCGGCGGCGCTCATCCGCCGTCAGCGGCCGCCGTCAGCCCGCGCCGTTGCCAATGAGGAGCGACAAATTGGCCAGCGGAAAAAGGAAGGGTAGAGCGAGCGATCCCCAGAAGCCCATGGCAAAGGCGGTCTTGCGAAAGTGCTCGGAATCCGCGGGTCTGAGCCAGGCCTCGCCGAGCGGGCCGAGTAGATAACAGACATTGGCGATGCCGATGACGCCGAGATAGAGCGTGCCGAGGAGGAGCGTTTGCCCGAGCGCTTCGCGCCAGTTGAGCCAGATCGCATCGCCGAAAGCATAGTGAACACCGATGGCGATGAGATAGGCCGTTGCTCCGGCCGCGGCGAGCGCGAGATTGTAGCGGAGGCGGCGGGCCTGCCACCAATCCCACACGCCCGCGGGGACCGGTTGATTTCCCTGTCGGATGGCAAGTTCACCCATGACTTCCCCCGTTCGGTTCGGATCGGCCTAGCCTGCCGCATCAACGACGATCACGCTTGAACCCTAACAATGCGGCGGCGCCATGGCTCGGCAGCGGGCTATTGATCCGTGGCGGCCGGCGCGAGCCAGCGTGACAAATGGACATCAAGCGGGTTGTCCTGCCATCCGGCGAGATCCGGCGCGACGAGGTTGAACGAGGCGTAGTGCATCAGAGGGATTGCCGGTAGGTCGTGCATCAGGCGCCGGTCGGCGGCGGCAAAGAGCGCGGTCCGCACCGTGCGGTCGGCCGTGATGGCTGCCTCGGCGATCAGCGACTGGAACGTGGCGTCATCATAGCCTGTGACGTTGAGATCGCCGGCGCCGAACAGCGCCAGGAACTCCGACACGTGTCCGCTGTCCCCGATCCAGGCGACGGTCGCCAGGTCGAAATCGCGGTCGCCCGTCAGATGGCGATGCTGTTCCGCCGCGGAGCGCGTGATGACATTGACGAGGATACCGACGGCTTCCAGGTCGGTGACGAGTTGCTGTGCTGTGGCCGACTGCTGATCTCCGTCGCTGACGGCGAGCGTGAGCGTCAGCGGCGTGTCGGCCACATATCCCGCCGCTGCCAGCAGGCTGCGCGCCTCATCCTGACGGTTGGCGGGGACGTTGGGACCCAGCGCGGCCTCGGCCGGCTGCGATTCGTCCGTGAGGCCGGGCGGCAGGAGCGAAAGGGTGGGGACCATGGCGCCGTGCCAGACATCATCTGCAAGGGCGATGCGGTCGATCGCCAGCGCCACAGCGAGGCGGAGATCCGGATCGGCGAGGACGCCGCCAACATTGGCGGCGAGGAAGAACGTGCCTGCAAAGGGCGATTCATGCAGGGCGGCGCCGAACTGGTCCGCGAGGTCGGCCAGCGCGAAGAGCGGCACGTCATTGCTGATCTGAATTTCGCCGTCGGCGAAGGCCGCAACCGCCCGCTGCCGGTCGTAGCCGCGATAGTGGATGCTGTCATAGGCGATGCTGTCGGCGTCGTGGAAGCGCTCGTTCTTGATGAGCCAAAGGCCGACGCCTGGCTCGAAGCCGTCGAAACGGTACGCGCCGTTGAATGGCTGGGTCACGGCGGGGATCGCGGGGAAGACGTGGAAGGCCCGGTGCAGGGGAAGGGCGGCGGGCAGGGCGAGCAAATTGAGGAAGGCCGGGTCCGGCGCCGCCAGTTCGATCACCAGAGTCCGGGCGTCGGTGGCGTAAACGCCGATGCTGTCTGGTTGGGCCGTTCCGGCGAGGACGGTAGCGGCGCCGCTAATGGCTTCAAACAGCGGAGCGGCGGGCGCTTCGGTTGCCGGATCGAACAGGCGCTGGAAAGTCTGCACGAAGTCGGCCGCCGTCACCGGAGATCCGTTCGACCACAGGGCGTCGTCGCGCAGCGAGAAGGTGTAGGTGAGGCGATCGTGCGAGACCGTCCAATGCGATGCGACGCCGGGAATGAGGTTTCCTGCCGCATCGTAGGTGACAAGCCCCTCATAGAGATCGCGGAGAATATTGGCCTCCGCCGCGGTCGTCGCGCGCTGGGGATCGAGCGTCACCGGATCGGCGCCATTGCCCCGTTCCAGGACCGTTTGAGCGGTCGCTGTGGCAGCCGAAAGAATAAAAAGGAGAGCGGCGGTAAACGCTAATTTCATTGTGAAATCGGTGGGAATCGGTGATGAGCGCGACAACCTTAGGCAGCGCGATTGCCGCGGGCAACAACGGCCCGGTATTAACCACCAGCGCGTTCGGTTAGCGGCAGTGGATGCGGGTTCGTTACGGTTCTGCTAATTTCGTTAAGTCCGCATTCACCATAAGGTTCAACGGTATGGCCGAAGGGCGCAGTGGCTCCTCTTCAAGCAATGTGCGCAATCTGACCGACGCCATGCGCAAGGTGCGGATCGCCGAGGCCGACCGCTCCGATGGATTCGTGGATTTGCAGGAAGCCGAGCGCGCAAGGCTGGAGATGCTCGCCGAAGAGATGCGGGACGTCTTCGCGGACGTGCCGGCGGATGATGACCAGTTCATCTTTACGGTCTCGACCGGATCGCAACCGCGGCTGTGGATCGATATGACCGCCTTCGTCATGGTCGGGCGTGATCGGCGGACCTATCGCTTTCTCAAGGACACGCGGCTCGGGCGGACGGTGATCCTCGAAAGCGCGTCGATCGACGACGTCGCCGATACCGTCACCAACTATGTCGCTGAACGCATCATCGAGCGCGAGCGGGCGCTGGAAGGCGATTGGCTGTCGCGCCGGATCAAGCAGGACGCCAAGCGGCGGCCCGATCCCCTTGGCGAGCGTGCGGCCGTCCCGGAGATTGGCCGCAGACGGCGGCTGTTTGAAGGTAGCGCCACAGGCTGGATCGTCGCCGGTTTTCTCGGCGGCGTGCTGCTCGGCGTCATCGGCCTGCTGATCTACGCCTGGGTGACGGTGCCGCTCTAAGTCACGATCTTCGCGGCGCGGGTCCCGACGATCTGGCGATTGGCGATGAGGCCAGCGGGGATGCCCGGCTGGGTGAAGCCGACCGAGGTCATGTCACAGGTGAAGGCGCCTGGCTTGCCTCCGATCCTATACAAGTTGAAGGCCGCGGCCGCGCGGATGTTGCCCGGTGGGTTGGTCACCGACGGCACCCCGACCGCCGGGACCTTGCCGTGCTTGCCGTCGAGATAGACGAGGCTGACCGAGTGAAGGTGCCCATGCAGCACCAGTTCGGCCCCTTCGTCGGCAATCACTTTCAGGAACTCGTCCGCCTCGACCAGACGCTGGCTGCGATGGGTGACGTCCGGCGCCGGCGGATGATGCAGCAGCACGACCCGGAACAGGCCCTGCCGATGCAGCCGGCGAAGCGCGAGCGCGAGCATCTCCAACTGGCGTGCGCTGAGATGGCCGGTGGCCATGAAGGGCGCCGTGGCGCGCGCGGTGTTGACGCCGATGATCGCCGCCGGGCCGCGGCGGCGGATGAAGGGAAACACCACCGTATCGCTGGTTTCGTCGCCGACCATGAAGTCACGCCATTCGCGCCGCGTATGGGCGAGGGCGCCAGGCACATAGGCATCGTGATTGCCTGGAATGACGGTCACGTCGTGCGGCTCGCCGAGGCGTTCGAGCCAATGACGCGCGCCCTCGATCTCCTCGGGCAGGGCGAGATTAACGAGGTCGCCGGTGACGGCGATGTGGTCGGGCTTGGCGGCGAGAATGTGCTCGATCAGCTCGATGGCGATCTCGGGCTTGTGCGCGCGCGAGCGATTACTCTGCCAGTTGATGTAGCCGATCAGCCGCTTGGACAGGAGATGATCGAGGCGCGGGCGCGGGAGCGGACCGAGATGCGGATCGGAGAGATGAGCGAGCACGAAATTGTCCCCCCGATCGAAATGGGGCAAGGGCGCAGGGGCCTCCATTTTTTCGGCCAGGTTCTCATCGCTCATGAGGCGAATTCATTCCCCGAGGTTTCGCCGCCGGGCCTTCGCTGGCGGCCGTCACTGTGACTAATATGGCGCATCGGGGACCGTTCTGCGAGGGTCGCGTGACACGGTGGGGCGATTCTGCCGGATTCAGCGTGTCGCGATGCGCGCCAGATGCGCAAGGGTGCTCAAGCGCAAGCCGCGGAAATCGCATCGGTCTGGACGGTTTCTCCCGCGCATGTTACCGCGCCTCCGATTTTTCGGAGATGGTTGAGATGATCCGACGACGACGCCGTGGCGACCAGAGGTCGTCTGTCCTGCCGCCACCGTCGGAGCGTTAGCCAAATCGCGCGAAGGCGGTCCCCGCACCTGCCTGAAGAGCGCGTTTTCTCATGAACAGCAAGCCGCCTTTCGTCATCCGGCCTGAAGCGCCGGACGACAATCCCGCGATCGAAATCCTGAACGATGTCGCCTTTGGCCCGGGACGCTTTGCGCGCGCCGCCTATCGTTTGCGCGAGGGCGTGCCGCACGAGGCGCCGCTTTCCTTCGTCGGCGATGTCGACGGCCGGGTCATCGGTTCGGTGCGTCTGACCCGTACGCTCATCGGTGATCGTCCAGCGCTGCTGCTCGGCCCGCTGGCGGTCGAACCGGCATGGAAAGACAAGGGCTGCGGCAAAGCGCTGGTGCGGACGGCGGTGGCGGCCGCTCGCCTGCAGGGGCATCGCCTGATCCTTCTCGTCGGTGACGAGCCCTACTACGGACCGCTTGGCTTTCGCCGCGTTGAGCCGCGCGGGGCGGTCGTCATGCCCGGACCGGTCGATCCGGAGCGGGTGTTGGTGGCGGAGCTGGTTCCAGGCGCCGCCGAGGGCCTGGCAGGCCTGGCCGGGCGCGCGGCCTAGCGGCCTTCGCGGAACCAGGTGACGGCCAGCAGGCCGGCGAGAATGGCAAGGCCGAGGAGCCCGGCGAAGAGCGGAATGCGGTTGATGCCGAGCAGCGTGCTGGCGTCGGTCATGCGGATGCCGAGCCAATCGCCGCCGCCATAATTGCTGCCGGCGTTGATCTGCACGATGCGCGGGAGATCGGTCCCGTCAGGACCGATCCGGCCGATATGGCCATTGGTGTCATCGACCACCGGCCGGAGCACGTCCTCGGTCGACATCGGATCGGTGAATTCGCGCGCATTGGCGGGGCCGACGCTGACGACGGCGACGCGGTCGCCTTGCTCGACGCGCCAGAGACCGAGCGCGTTGGTGGCGATTTGCGTCCGCCACAGGCCCGGTTCGACCTGCGCCAGGGTCACTTGCTGATCAGTGCCGTCCGGCGCGTGAACGGTGACCGGATCGACAGTGTCGGCCATCGTCTGCCGCTCGATCGTCAGGGTGCCGTTATCAGCGGTGGCGCGGAGGGCCTCCTCGGCGAGGTCGGGCTCCTGCATCAGCCAATGTGCGATACGACGGAGCAGATCGACATAAGGGCCGCCGCCTTCATAGCCGCGCGCCCACAGCCAGGCCTGATCCGACATCAGCATGGCGACGCGGCCCTGGCCTTCATGGCCGAGGATGAGGAGCGGCAGTCCGTTGGCGCCTGCCATGACGACCTCGCCCGTGGGGTTGACCGCTTCGGCCTGGCTGAACCAGCGGCTCCAGGCGGGCGGATCGGACTGGCCGCCGGGCAGGTCCCGCGTTACCGGATGGCGCTGACCGAGGTCGGTGATTGTTGGCAGAAAAGGCACGTCGACCATCGTGCCGGTCGGCGTTGCCGGCAGGACGGCTGCGAGGCCGGTGCTGTAGATGCTGGTTGGTCCGGCATCGTCGGGGCCGGCGGCGATCAGCAGCGCGCCGCCGCCTTCCACGTAGCGGGCGATGTTGTTGAAATATCCTTGCGGCAGCGGGCCCTGATCCTGGTAGCGGTCGAAAATGATGAGGTCGAAATCGTTCAGCTTGTCGACAAAGAGTTCCTGGGTCGGGAAGGCGATCAGGGCCAATTCGTCGGGCGGCGTCGCGTCGAATTTGTCGGCGGGGCGCAGGATCGTGAAGTGAATGAGATCGACGGCGGGGTCCGATTTGAGCAGGTCGCGCCAGGTGCGCTCGCCGGCATGCGGTTCGCCCGAGACGAGTAGCACGCGCAGGTTCTGGCGGATGCCGTCCAGCGTCACGACGGCGCGGTTGTTGATGTCGGTGAGTTCGCCGGCCAGCGGTTCGGCGACGAATTCGAGCACCATGTTGCCGGCATGGGGAACGGTGAACTGATAGGTCTGCGGCTGACCGATGGTCGCCAGTTGCTGCTGCACCAACTCGCCGTCGCGATAGACGCCCACGGCCACGGTGCCGGCGTCGCGCGTGCCGTCATCGACGACGCGATAGGTGATCGTCTGGTCCTCATCGACGATGCCGAAGCGCGGTGCGGTGTCGATGACGACGCGGCGGTCGGTTTCGTCGCTGCGGCCGGTGATGAGCGCGTGCAGCGGCGCGCCGCCAAGATCGGCCCCGGTTTGCGGCGTGTCGTGCACTTCGCCATCGGTGAGCATGATGATCGCGCCGACGCGGTCCGGCGGCACATCGGCGAGGCCGGCATTGGCGGCGGCGAAGAGCTGCGTCCCGTCTGTGCCGGCATTGGGCGGAACGGTGATGGTGCGGACGTCGACCCCGTCGATCGCGCCGAGCCTGGCAGCCAAGGTGGCCGCCGCCGTGTCCGTCGCCTCGCTGCGCGTCTCCAAGGTTTGGCTGGCGCTGTGATCGACGACGAGCGCCACGACGGTGGGTAGCGGATCGCGCCTCTGCGAGACGACGACCGGATTGAGCAGCGCGACGGTGAGCGCCGCCACGGCCAACGTCCGCAGCCATGCGGCGGGAGCGCGGCGATAGATGGCGAGGGCGAGCAGGGCGATGCCGACGGTGCCCAAGAGGATGACGAGCCAGACCGGCACCACCGGCGCGAAGTCGACCGACCACCTCATTGGCCAAGCCTCTGCAGGAGGTCAGGCACATGGATCTGGTCGGATTTGTAATTTCCGGTCAGCGCGTACATCACGATGTTGACCCCGGCGCGGAAGGCATATTCGCGCTGGCGGGTGTCGGTCGTGACGAGCGGGAAGAGATAGGCGCCGGTGCCGTCGATGGCCCAGGCGCCGGCGAGGTCGTTGCTGGTGATGAGGACGGGACTGACGCCATCGGATGGGCGGACCGGGCGTTCGATGCCGTCATTGGGCGGAGGGGTGGTCGCCTCGACCCAGAAGTCGCCGCCGGCGTAGCGGCCAGGGAAATTGTCGAGCAGATAATATGACTTGGTGATGACGTGGTCGGACGGCACCGGCTCGAGCGGCGGGATGTCGAGGGCGAGCAGAATCTCGCGCAGCCGTGCCGCGGCCGGCGTGCTGGTCTGGTTGAGGTCGGCGCCCGCGCGCTGCAATTGATCGGCGGTGTCGAAAAGGACGATGCCGCCATTCCGCATATAGTCGTCGATGCGTGTCAGCGCGGTCTCATCGGGCATCGGGGCGTCGGCGGTGACGCGCCAATAGATGAGCGGGAAGAAGGCGAGTTCGTCGGTGTCGATATTGACGCCGATCGGATCGCCCGGCTCGAACGAGGTGCGCTGAGTGAGGATCCAGGTGAGGCCGGTCAGCCCTGCGCGGCTGATATTGTCGCTCGCCGCGTCGCCGGTGACGACATAGGCAAGCGCGGTGCGGTTGGCCGCGGTCATGGCGAATTGGTCCGCTGCCGTCAGGGCCTGAGCATCGGCATGATGCGGCAGGCCGGGCAGCACCAGGACAGCCAGCGCCAAGGCCGCGAACTGAGCGCGGCGGCGGCCGAAGCCGGAAAGCCAGAGCACCGCCAGCGTGTCGATCAGCAGAAGCGCCAGCGCTGCAGCGAAGAGCCAGGGTGCGATGTTGCTCGGGGCGGCGCCAGGATAGGGGGCCGTCGCCGCACCGGGGATCGAGGCCGCATCGAACGGTGCCAGCACGTCATCGGCGGAGAGAAGGCTGATGGCCCGGAAGGCTTCGTCGGTGCCGTAGAGGCCAGGCGGATGCGCCGGATCGACGGTGATGGCGGCGAGGCCGGCAGGGATCGGCTGGGCCGTGTCGGGCGGATCGGCGAAGCGGCCGAAGCCGTCGAGCAGGCGATAGGGCAGGAGCGCGTTGTCGGAGCCGGTCTGGCTGTTGCCGGATGGGGCGTTGGCGAGTTCGACGACGCGCCGCAGCATGTCGACGAAGACGCCGGACAGCGGCAGGTTCGACCAGCTTGTGTCTCCGGTCACGTGGAAGAGGACGGTCAGGCCGTCGCCATTGGGCGCGCCTGTCACGAGCGGCGTTCCGTCGGCGAGGACGGCCCAGATGCGGTCGGTCAGTTCGGCGTCCGGTTCGGCCAGAACCTGCCGCTCGACTAACACATCGGCGGGTACGGCGAGGCCGAAGAACGGGCTGGTGGCTGGATAGGGACCAAGAGGCTGTGGCTCCTCCCACGACAAGGCCCCGCCGAGGATGCGGCCGCCCTCGCGCAGATGCACCGGGATCAGCGTCGGGTTGGACGCGGCAAGATGGGGTCCGGCGAACCGGATGAGCGTGCCGCCATTGGCGACCCAGGTGGCGAGTTGCGCCTCGCTTTCGGCGGGCAGGGTACCGACATCGGCAAGGATGATGACCGATAGGCCGGCGTTGATCATGCCGCCAAGCGAGGTGGCGATGTCGCCGCTTCCCTGCTGCACGTCGGCGAAGGGCGCGAGGGCGCGGGTCAGGAAATATTGCGCCGACAGGAGCGGCTGGGCATTCGGCTCGTCGGAGATGATGCCGACGGTGCGGCGGCGATAGCGGTCGTCGAGCAGTTGGACGGCGCCGGCAGTGGCTTGCCCGCTGATCTCGAGGCGGACGATTTCGTTACGCAGTTCCGTAGGCAGATCGAAGGCCGCTTCGGCGGTTGTCGCACCGGTGTCGAAATGGAAGTCGGCCTCGCCGATGGCGCGACCGCGGAGGTCGCGGGCGATGACGACGCCGTCGGCGCCGTCGCCGTCGCCGCGGCGAAGGACCGGGACGGTCAGCCCTTCGGCGTCGTTGGTCGGGGAGCCGAGGCCGAAGAGGGCAGCACCGGTGTCGGCATAGACCGTCACCGGTCCGTCGACGGCGTCGGCCAGGAACGCTGCGAAAGCATCGGCGCCATCGCCGCCAAGCCCATCGGACAGCCACGCCGCGCCGCCGAAGTTCGCCGTCTGCGCAATGGTTTCGAGCTGTGGCAGGAGCTCGTCGTAGCGCGCGCCGAATGGCTGGGGTTGCAGCGCTGCGAGGCGGTTGGCGATGTCGGTCGGATCGGTCGGCGCCACGATATCGCCCGGCCCGCCGGCGGTGGGAACGAGGGCAACGGGGCGCTCTGCGTCTTCGGCCATGGCGACGATCGCCAGCGCCGCGTCCCGCTCTTTCGTCCAATTGCGCGCCGAGGCCCAGCTGTTATCGACGACGAGCAGCAGCGGTCCGTCGCCCGGCGCTTCGTTCACCGAACCGGACAGAGTGGGGCCAGCCAGCGCCAGGATCAGCAGCCCCGCTAGAGCGAGGCGGATCGCCGTCAGCCACCAGGGCGTCCGCGCCGAGGTTTCCTGCCGCTGCTCGATTTCGGCGACCATGCGCGTCGGCGGGAAGATTTCCGCCTTCGGGCGCGGCGGGGTCAGGCGGAGCAGCCACCAGATCGCCGGCAATGCGATGAGGGCGAAAAGAACGGCCGGCGCCGCGAAGCTCATGCAGCGCGGCCCGTCCGCCGGATCGCCGTGCTGCGATCGGACAGATGCATGTGCAGGGCGAGGAGGGGCTCGATGGCGGGCCGGTCGGTGCGGTGGATCAGCAGCGTCCAGTCCCGTGCCCGGCAGATTTCGCGCAGGCGATCGCGCCTTTCCTCAAGCCGAAGACGATAGGCGGCGCGCACCGTCTCGGCCTTGCCGACGATGTGGCGGAAGCCGGTCTCCGGGTCTTCGAATTCAGTGCGCCCGGAATAGGGGAAGGTCTCCTCGATCGGGTCGACGATCTGGACGAGGTGCGCCCGCGCGCCGGTCGCTGCGACGGCGTCGAGCCGCTGTTCGATCGTCGCGATCGGGTCGAGGAAGTCGGTGAGGATGACGAGATCGGAATAGCGCCGCAGCTGGCCGGTGTCGGGCCAGTCGCTCAGATCGCCGGCGGCCATGGTGGCGGCGATCTTCTCGGCGGCGATCCGCGACAGCAGCGGCCGGCCATGGCCGAGCAGACCGACGCGCTCGCCGCCACGGGCGAGGAGATCGGCCAGCGCCAGGGTCAGAATCACGGCGCGGGACCGCTTGTCGGTGAGGGCAAGGCGCGAGCGGAAGGCCATCGAGCCGGAGAGGTCGGGGGCGAGCCACAGCGTGTGCGCCGCCTCCCATTCCTTCTCGCGGACATAGAGATGCTCGTCGCGGGCCGAGCGGCGCCAGTCGATCGAGCCGGCCGTTTCGCCGGAGATGAAGGGTCGGAATTGCCAGAAGGTTTCGCCGGGGCCGGCGCGCCGGCGGCCGTGCCAGCCGGCGAGGATGGTCGAGGTGATGCGCCGCGCTTCGACAAGCAGGGCAGGCATCGCGGCGCCGAGGGTCTTCGCCTCCGGCAGCTCGGCCGCGTGGCCGGCATGTCTCGCGATGCGCTGGTCGGCCATTCCGTTCAGCTCAGCTTGGCCGCCAGCTCGTCGATGACGTCGCGTACCGTAAGGTCTTCGGCGCGGGCGGCGAAACTCAGCGCCATGCGATGCTGCAGGACCGGGACGGCCAAGGCCTGAACGTCGTCGATCGAGGGCGAATAGCGACCGTCGATCAGCGCGCGGGCGCGGCAGGCGAGCATCAGCGCCTGGCTGGCACGCGGGCCCGGGCCCCAGGCGATGATGTCGGCGAATTTGACATCGCCGGATTGATCGGGCCGCGCCGAGCGGACGAGGTCGAGAATCGCCTCGACGACGGAGTCGCCGATCGGCAGGCTGCGCACCAGACGCTGCAGGCTGGCGATTTCGTCCGACGTCATGACCGGCCTTGCGGTCGCTTCAGTGGCGCCGGTGGTCTCGAGCAGGATTTGCCGTTCGGCTTCGCGATCGGGATAGGAGATGTCGATCTGCAGCAGGAAGCGATCGAGTTGCGCTTCGGGCAGGGGATAGGTGCCTTCCTGCTCGATCGGGTTTTGCGTCGCCAGGACGTGGAACGGGCGAGGCAGATCATGCCGCCGGCCGGCGATGGTGACGTGATATTCCTGCATCGCCTGCAGCAGCGCGGATTGGGTGCGCGGGCTTGCGCGGTTGATTTCGTCGGCCATCAGCAGCTGCGTGAAGGTCGGGCCGCGGACGAATCGGAACGTCCGGCTGCCGTCAGCCGCCTGATCCAGCACCTCGGTGCCAATGATGTCGGAGGGCATCAGGTCCGGCGTGAACTGGATGCGCATCGTGTCGAGGCCGAGGACGATGCCAAGCGTTTCCACCAGCTTGGTCTTGGCGAGGCCGGGGACGCCGACGAGAAGGCCGTGCCCACCCGACAGGATGGTCGTCAGCGCCTGATCGACAACTTCGGTCTGGCCATAGATGACCTCGCCGATGGCCGCCCGGGCCGTGGCGATGCGCTCAACGGCCGCGTCGATTTCGGCGACGACGCCTTGAACCTCCTGCGCCGTCCGCTGATTGACTGCTCCCATGAAGTTCCCCGTCGGTTCGGTTTTGCTTAAATGCTGATCAGGATCATGCCACGATCCTGAGCACGGCGTCAGGTTGGAATTGTGTCGCGAGGATTGGCTGGGGTCCCACGGCGGCGCCGGCTACTTGGGCCAATCCCTCATGTGTTACCCTTTGACGCGCCGGAGGAACGGTTAGTCTCTCGCTAAGTTGAACGGTGAGGGGCGCTGCTCGGTACCGGTTGCGGATGCGAATGAAGGAAGGTCGAGACCTGATGCGGCAAGTGAATATCGGCCCCGGGCGACGCGCGGGCGCCTCCTGATGGCGAGGCTGTTGGCGCTCAATGCGCTGTTCTTCCTGATCCCGTTCGCGATCTATGGCGCATGGCGGCTGCTCAGGCGGCAGAGCGTGACCACGGCCGCCGATTGGCCGACGCGAAGGATCCTGCAACTGTGCGGGGTCGGCGTCGTCTTCGTCATTGTCGGGCTGATTGCGCTCGTGTCGTTCTCTGGAACCTCGACCAATCAACAATATCATCCGGCTGAACTTCAGGACGGGCAGGTCGTGCCGGGCCGGTTCGGCGGCGAGTGATCGCCATGCCGTTGATGGACGCGCTCCCGAGACTTGAGGCCCCATGGCTTGCTGACCAGCAGGTCGTT
Organism: uncultured Alphaproteobacteria bacterium; assembly: GCA_963732865.1. GTDB lineage: Bacteria > Pseudomonadota > Alphaproteobacteria > Rhizobiales > Kaistiaceae > JADLGL01. The sequence continues at coordinate 930,250 of CAVTBC010000004.1, forward strand.
GCGGTCTTCGAACTGCTCAACAATGACGGCGAGTCAGGCCGTGCGGTCGGCGGTGCCGTTCGGGACACGCTCATGGGCCGGGCCGTCAGCGAGATCGATTTTGCCACCACAGGCCGGCCGGACTGGGTGCTTGCACGGGCAGAGGCGCTTGGCGTGAAGGCGGTGCCGACTGGCATCGAGCATGGCACCGTGACGCTGGTGGTCGGCGGTCGCGGCTATGAAGTGACGACACTGCGCGAGGACGTGGAGACCGACGGGCGGCACGCGGTGGTGAGGTTCGGTCGCGACTGGGCGGCCGATGCGCGCAGGCGCGATTTCACCATGAACGCGCTCTCGGTTGAAGTGGACGGCCATCTGCATGATCCGGTGATGGGCTATCCGGACCTCGTTGCGCGGCGGGTCCGCTTCATCGGTGATCCGGACCGGCGGATTACCGAGGACTATCTGCGCATTCTCCGTTTCTTCCGCTTCCATGCCCAATGCGGCTCGGGGGAACTCGACCGGGCTGGGCTGGATGCGGCGATCCGTGGGCGGAATGGTTTGCGGGCGCTGTCGGCCGAGCGGATCAACCACGAGCTGGCGCGCATGCTTGTGGCGGATGGCGCCGTGGGTGCGGTGGTGGCGATGCAGGAAGCGGGCATTCTGCCCATCCTTCTGGCCGGTGTCGGCTATCTTGCGCCGTTCGCGGCGATGGCCGGCTTCGAGCGGGAGGCGGCGCTTGCGCCATCCTATCCACGCCGGCTGGCCGGGCTGGCGGTGCAGATCGAGGAGGACATCGCCCGCGTCACGGACCGGCTGCGGCTCGCCAATGCTGATCGCGATGCGATGCGGCAAGCGCTGGCATTCTCCGCCGGAGCGAACTTGCCGCCCGATCAGCGCCAGGCGAGGGCGGATCTTTACCGCAATGGCCGCGACACATTTACCAACGGATTGGCTTTGGCCGCGGCGCGGCACCCGGCCGATGCCGCCAAATGGTTGAAAGCGCTGAGCTTCGTACAATCCTGGGAACCGCCGCTTTTCCCCATCAGCGGCAAGGACCTCCTTGCGGAGGGACTTGCACGAGGGCCGGCCTTGGGCGCAATGCTGGCGCAGTTGGAGGCTTGGTGGATAGCGGATGATTTCCGACCCGATCGCGCTGCCCTGCTGGGCCTGTGGCAGCAGATTTCGGCGAGCCAGCAGTAAGGTGCCTTCTTAACAACGAACATTTACAATAGCCGCGATTCGGGGCTTTAGTGCCCGGCGCGGGTGCGACCTTGGACTGCGGGTTGGTTTTGCCTAAGCAGTCGGTCGTTTTGGAGGTCAGGTATGCGACTTAGCGCAACCAGCTATTATTCGGACTATGTCCTCATTCCCACGCTTGCGACCGGTCTGACGGCGGTTTCGCTGTGGACGACGCCGGTCGACAAATGGGGCTTCTGGACACTGTCCGTGGCCGCAGGCGCCGCGACCTGGACCTTCGCCGAATACCAGCTTCACCGCTGGGTGCTGCACCACGTGCCGGTCGTGAAGGACATGCACGAGGCGCATCACAGCGATCAGAAGGCGCTGATCGGCACGCCGAGTTGGCTCAGCATGGCGCTGATAATCATTCTGGTTCTGCTGCCGGCCTATCTGCTTGCCGGCTTCTCCTATGCCGCCGGGTTCACGGCCGGGCTGCTGCTCGGCTATTTCTTCTACATTGTCGTGCACCATGGCGTGCATCATTGGCGGCTTCGTCCGGGCAGCTATCTCTACAAGCTGAAACACCGGCACGCCCTCCATCATCATTTCGACGATGAGGGGAATTACGGAGTCACAACAGCCTTCTGGGACAAGGTCTTCGGAACCGACATCAAGGTCGGTCAGGGCCGCAGCCGGAACCGCAGCGCCTAGTCGTTGCGCCGGGCCCGAGCCGGGGAGGCCGTTGCCAGCCCGTGACCAGTCAGCCCGTCCGCCCGCATAATCAGCTGGAAGAACTCGCCGAGGGCGTCTGGCGAGTGCGCGGCTCTCTGCCGTTCCCGATGTTTCGAAACATGATCGTCATTCGCCTGCCTTCCGGCGAACTGGTGCTTCATAGCGTCGTCGCGCTCGACGACGCCGGCCTGAATTCGCTTGAGGCGCTTGGCCGACCTGCCTATGCCATCGTGCCAAGTCGCGGCCATCAGATGGATACGGCGTTCTACCGCGCGCGCTATCCAGACCTCGCCTTTCTGGCGCCGGAGGCGGTGCGGCCCGTCGTTCGGGTCGACGTCGCCGATACGGTCGAACACGCTCTGCCGGCGCTGGGCTTCAAAGTGCATCCGGTACCCGGGTGGAAGTCACCGGAATGCGTCTATGAATATGAGCTGCCGAGCGGCGGCCGTATCCTCATTTCAAACGATGTTTTCGGCGGCCCAGATGCTCATGACCACAGCCGGCTATTGGGGAGGCTTCTGGTCCGTCGGATGACCGTACCCGGCAACGGTTTCGGCGTGACGCGGATTACGCGCTGGACGATGGTGTCGGATAAGGAGGCGCTGCGCCGTTTCGCGCGCGAACTCGCCGACACGCCCGACCTCAGGCTGGTGACCGTCTCCCACGGGGAGCCGCTCACCAAGGCGCCGGCCGAACGCCTTCGCAACCTCATCGTCTAAGCGACGGCTAGGGCCATTTCACCTCAGGCGGCATCGACGACAGGATCGAGTCCACGTTCCCTCCGGTGCGGAGGCCGAATGATGTGCCGCGGTCGTAGAGCAGGTTGAATTCCACATAGCGTCCGCGTCGGATGAGTTGCTCCTCGCGGTCGGCTTCGCTCCATGGCGTCGCGAAATTGCGCCGCACCAGCTTCTCATACGTGCTGAGAAACGCCTCGCCGACGCTGCGGGTGAAGGCGAAATCGGCCTCCCAATCCCCGCTATTGTGATTGTCGTAGAAGATGCCGCCGATGCCGCGCGGCTCGTTGCGGTGCTTGAGGAAGAAGTAGCTGTCGCACCATTCCTTGTAGCGTTGATAGTCGGCGACATCGGCGTGGGCGTCACAGGCCCGGCGCATCGCGGCGTGAAAGTCCCGGCTGTCGCGGTCGTCCTGGGTGCGCCGGCGGTCCAGCACCGGGGTGAGGTCGCCGCCGCCGCCGAACCACAGTTTCGAGGTCACGACCATGCGCGTGTTCATATGCGCGGCGGGCACGTTCGGATTGCGGGGATGGGCGATGAGCGAGATGCCCGAGGCCCAGAATCGGGGATCCTCTTCGGCGCCTGGCATCTGCTGACGGAATTCAGGGGAGAACTCGCCGTGGACCGTCGAAATGTGGACGCCCATCTTCTCCATGACCCGGCCGTGCAGGATGGACATGACGCCGCCGCCGCCGTCCTCATCCTTGCGTTGCCATGGCGTTTGTTCGAAGCGGCCCGGCGGCCGATCGCCCTGGGGCAGCGACGCCGGCAGGTCGTCTTCGATACCCTCGAAAATGGCGATGAAGCGGTCGCGGAGCTCCGTAAACCAAGCAGCGGCCCGCTCTTTTCGTGAATCCAAATCAGGGGGCAAAGTCATCGGTCGAGGCCAGACGGGTGCTGAAAAGGCGCGGAAGCCATAGGGCCGGGCCGTCCCCGCCGCAAGGTTTTGGCCACGGCCAATTGTCCCATGGTACAAATCAGTTTCTGCGAAATTCTGGACAAGTTCGGAAGCGGCTGGCAAAAACGCCGGCTGGTAGGCGCCAACCGACCGCTGGCAGCGCACCCAAGCGCCAGAGGTCAGGTAGCAAAAGACTTGGCCTACCGCTGAGGGAGGGGACTTGAGCGAGACTGAGACCACCGACGAGGGCCGGCGGGACTTCATCTATGTTGCGACCATCGCCGTTGGCGCTATCGGCGTCGGCTTGGTGGCATGGCCGTTTATCGACCAGATGAATCCCGATGCGGCGTCGCTCGCCTTGGCCACCACGGAAGTCGACATATCCGGAATCGAGCCCGGCATGTCGGTGACGGTGAAATGGCGCGGCAAGCCCGTTTTCATCCGCAACCGCACCGACGCCGAGATCGAGGCGGCCAAGGCCGTCCCGCTCAACGAATTGCGCGATCCAATCGCGCGGAACGAAAATCTGCCCGCCGATGCGCCGGCCACCGACGAAAATCGCGCCAGCCCCGACAATGAGCGCATCCTGCTGATGGTGGGCATCTGCACCCATCTCGGCTGCGTGCCGCTCGGGGAGTCGGGCGACTATGGTGGGTGGTTCTGCCCGTGCCACGGATCGCAATATGACACTGCCGGCCGCGTCCGCGTTGGCCCGGCGCCGCAGAACCTGCCTATCCCGGTGATGACCTTCCTGTCGCCGAACATCGTGCAAATCGGCTGAGGCGGCGACAATGGAAATGCATCCTCTCAGTTCCTACGAGCCAAAGTCGCGCATCGCCAAATGGTTCGAATCGCGGCTGCCGGTTGGCAAGCTGGTCCACGGCTCGTTCATCGCCTTTCCGACGCCGAAGAACCTGAACTATTGGTGGACCTTCGGCGGCATCCTGACTTTCATCCTGGCGGTGCAGATCGCCACCGGCGTCGTTCTGGCGATGCATTACGTCCCCAATTCCGGGCTCGCCTTCGATTCGGTCGAGACGATCATGCGGGACGTCAACTATGGCTGGCTGCTGCGCTACATCCATGCCAACGGCGCCTCGATGTTCTTCGTCGCGCTCTACATTCACATGTTCCGCGGCCTCTATTACGGCTCGTTCAAGTCACCGCGCGAGGTGCTGTGGATCCTCGGCGTGCTGCTCTATCTGCTGGCCGTGACGACGGCGTTCCTCGGCTATGTGCTGCCCTGGGGGCAGATGTCCTTCTGGGCCGCCAACGTCATCACCAACCTCTTCTCGGCGATTCCGGTGATCGGCGATTCGATCACGACTTGGCTGTGGGGCGGCTTCTCGGTCGATAGCCCGACGCTCAACCGTTTCTTCTCGCTGCATTACCTGCTGCCGTTCGTGATCGCCGGCGTGGTGCTGCTGCATATCTGGGCGCTGCATGTCCCAGGCAACAACAACCCGGTCGGCATCAGCGTGAAGAAACGGCAGGATATGGTGCCGTTCCACCCGTATCAGACGACGAAGGACCTCTTCGGCATCATCGTCTTCCTGATCTTCATGGCGTGGTTCGTGTTCTACGTGCCGAACTTCCTCGGCCACCCGGACAACTACATCCCCGCCGATCCGCTGGTGACGCCTGCTCATATCGTGCCCGAATGGTACTTCCTGCCGTTCTACGCGATCCTGCGGTCGATCCCGTCCAAGCTCGGCGGCGTCATCGCCTTCGCCTCGGCGATCATCGTGCTGTTCTTCATTCCCTGGCTCGATCGTTCGAAGGTCCGCTCGGCGCGGTTCCGGCCGCTCTATCGCCAGTTCTTCTGGATCCTGATCGCCTGCTGCATCGGCCTTGGCTATCTCGGCTCGCAGCCGCCAGAGGGTGGCTATGTCATCGCGTCGCGCATTTTGACCGTCTATTATTTCGCGCACTTCCTCATCATCATGCCGCTCGTCGCCTGGGTGGAGAAACCCAAGCCGTTACCGACGAGTATCAGCGAACCGGTGCTGGCTGAGGCCACGAACGCCGAGTCCAGCCGATGAGCCGTTTGAGATCGTCACGTTTCGGGCTGGTCCCGGCTTTCGCCGCCCTGCTGTCCGTCGCGTTCGTCTGGACGCCGGCCAAGGCGCAGGACGAGCCCGCGCCGGCGGCGGCAGAAGCAGTTGGTTCGGCCGCTCCGGCGGCGGAACATGGATCACCGCATTATCCGCTGGTGAAACCGGAGCGGCAGAGCTGGAGCTTCTCCGGGCCGTTCGGTACCTATGATCCGGCCCAGCTGCAGCGCGGCCTGCAGGTCTATCGCGAGGTCTGCAGCTTCTGTCACGGCCTGCAACGGGTAGCGTTCCGGACGCTGGCCTCGGAAACCGGACCGTTCCTCAGCGATGAGCAGATGCGCGCCGTCGCCGCCTCGTTCCGCGTCGTCGATGCCGATACGGGAGAGACGCGCGAAGGCCGCCCCGCCGATTATTTCCCGCAGCCCAACTATCCCTTGACGCCAACGCCGCCGGATCTGTCGCTGATGGCCAAGGCGCGGGGCGTGGGCGGTGGCTTCCAGTTCCTGCTCGATCCGTTCCTGCAATATCAGGAGGGTGGGCCCGACTACATCTATGGCCTGCTGACCGGCTACGAACCGGCGCCGGAAGGCGTCGAGGTGCCGCCGGGCACGTTCTACAATCCGCACTTCAATGCCGGCGTTGCCATCGGTATGCCGCCGCCGCTGAGTGACGGGCGCGTCTCCTATGCCGACGGCACGCCGGAAACGACTGAGCAGTACGCCGCCGACGTGTCCGCCTTCCTGATGTGGGCCGCCGAACCAAAACTCGACGACCGCAAGCGCATCGGCTTCCAGGCGATGGTGTTCCTCATCGTGTTCGCCGGCATCGTCTATCTTGCCAAGCGACGCGTGTGGGCGAAGGTGCATTGACCGCGACGGCAAGTGGCTGTCAATTACACCGGAAATCCTGAGGGCCGGATTGATGGCAATTGACGATGCGGCCGGGCGCAAGGCCGTGCGCGAGCGGCGAACGCCGAAGGCGACGACCGAAAGTGTATTCGTGCAGGAGCCGCGTCATTCGATGCGCGTTCCGGTGATGCGTTTGTCGCTCCGCGACGATGTGCACCAGCGCGGGTTGAGCGCCGCCAGGAAGGCCCTGCGAGCTCATCTGGCGGTCAAGGCGGCAGGGAAATGAACGAAGTCGAGACGAGCCCGGCGGTCGACGCTGTGGCCAATGGCGCCGACAGCGACGTCGCCGACAGCCCGCCAGATCCCGACATCGAAGCGGCGATGTCGGCGGCGCTGGCGCCCGTGGTGGCGCGGGCGACGAATGGCGGAAACGGGGCCGACGTCAGGCCGACAGAAGAGGCAGAGCCTATGAACGACACAGCGGCACAACAACCGGCGCCGACGCCTGCGGCAGAGCCAGTAATGCCGAAGGCCGCTCCGCCTGCGGCGGCGCCAGTCGGAGCGACACCGTCCCGGGCGCACAACCGCGTCTATGAGCATCTGGTCGAAGGCGAAGACGATGTCATCGGCCTCATCACCTATTCGCTCTACAAGCAGGACAAGCGCGAATGGTGGACGAACTGGCGCCGCGATCACGGCGCTGATCCGACTGCGGATCAGGTCGAGGCCTTCGTCAACGGCCAGCTGACCTTTGCGCAGCGCGATCGTTATCGCACCGCGGCGCGTCAGGTGTTGGACGCCTACGCCTCGGTGGCGGTGGAACTCGAGAAACCGCTGATTATTCGCGACGGCATCGCCGGCCGCGTCGAAGCAGCGGTGAAGAAAGTGGAGGCCTCGGCGCGCTGGTGGCGCCAGCTTCCCGCTGTGCTCATCGGCGCGCTGCTTTCCGCCGGGATCGTGATCCTGTTGGTCGTGATCCTGATCGCAGCGGGCGTCGATCTGGCAGGCTATCTCGGATTTGCGTGATCCGTCGGCGACGATGGCACCGACCGATCCGGGGTCGCTTCGGCACCTCATCCGGACGATCCCGGACTATCCGAAGCCCGGCATCCAGTTCCGCGACATCACGACCTTGCTCGCCGATCCGGTGGGCCTGCGCGGTGCGGTCGACGGACTGCTGTTGCCGTTCCTGACGGCGAAGGTGGACTATGTCGCCGGCATCGAAGCGCGCGGCTTCATCCTGGGCGGTGCGGTGGCGCATGAGCTCGGCCGAGGCTTCGTGCCGATCCGCAAGAAGGGCAAGCTGCCGGGCAAGACAATCGGCCAGGACTATGAGCTCGAATATGGCGTCGACACCATTGAGATGCACGCCGATGCGATCCTGCCGGGAAGCCGCGTGCTGCTGATCGACGATCTCATCGCGACCGGCGGCACCGCTGAGGCGGCGGCGAAGCTGATCGCGCGGTCCAGCGGCGATCTGGTTGCGGCGAGCTTCGTCATCGACCTTCCCGATCTCGGGGGCTCGGCACGGTTAAGGCGAGCAGGCATCGCCGTTCACACGCTGATTTCCTTCGAAGGGGACTAGGCCCTGTCCGCCGGTCTCCCGCCAATCCCAAGAGGCAAAGCATGAGTGAATTCGCATTCCTGATCGGCTACCGGCATGTGTCGTCCTGGTCGCTGCGCGGGTGGATGATGATGCGCAAGACGGGTGCCCCGTTCGAAGAAGTCCTCATCCGCTATCGTTTGCCTGAGCAGAAGGCGCGGCTGACCGCGATGAGCCCGACGTCGAAGGTGCCGCTGCTCATCCACGAACGCGGCGAGGAGACGGTGAAGGTCTGGGATTCGATCGCCATCGGCGAGTATCTTGCCGAACTCTTCCCGGAGAAGAAGTTGTGGCCAGAGGATCCGGTGGCGCGGGCGTTGGCGCGTTCCATTTCGGCGGAGATGCATTCCGGCTTCCGGCCGCTGCGCGACCGGCTCGATATGGATCTCCTCGCGCGGCATGCGGGCGTGCGTGTCGACGACGAGCCGGTGGCGAGCGACCTCGCCCGGATAGAGGCGATCTGGACCGAGTGCCGCGAGAAGTACGGCGAGCGCGAGGGCGGTCCGTATCTCTTTGGCCATTTCACCATCGCCGACGCGATGTATGCGCCGGTGACGACACGGTTTCGCACCTATGGCGTGACGCTGTCGCCAGTGGCCGAAGCCTACAAGCAAGCGATGCTTGCCGACCGCGACATGAAGGCGTGGGAGGATGCGGCCCGGGCGGACGCCCCGCCCGAGCCCAAGACGAGCTAACGCAGCGTCTCATCCCCGTTGCGTGGAAGGGGCCCGACGAAACATCGCTCGCCGGGCCCCGTTGGTCGCTACATGCCGCCGGCGTCGCCGCCGAGCACGGCGGTACAAAGCGTCACCGCCGGCGCCGGGTACATGTCTGCGTTGGTCGAGATAACCACGCAGCGCTGTTCAAGCTCGGCCTGTTGGTCGGGCGAGAGGGTTTGCACGAGGTCCGCCAAGTACGCTTCGATGTCGTCGACATTGATCATCGCGACGTCGATCGGAAGATCACCGAAAGGTGCCTCGGCCGAGATGTTCTCGGTCGTGAAGGCGCTCGGAGCGGGTTGTGCCAGCGGTGCGCTGGCCCAAGCGAGCGTCAGAGCGATCGCAGCGCCGGCCGTAGCCATTCGGTTGATTTTCATCGTCCTTCTCCTTGCCTTGAAAAGCCCCTCAGCGAGTAGCCTCCCAAGACGGGAGTTAGACGCCGGAATGCGACGGCGCTTCGGCCGTCAGGAGGCGATGTCGGGGCAACATTCGGGCATGCATGCAGGACGAGGGGGGCATCGGCGAACCGGCGCTTGCGGGCGCTCCGATCCGCCGATGCGCGGTGGCCGGATGATGAGCACCGACCGCCGTTTCGCTCTGTGCCGGAGACGACTACAGGTCGTCGACCGCGTCGTTGGCGACATGGCCGGCGGCATCCAGATAGGGCGAGCCAGCATCGTTCGCGGCGTCGGGATCCGGATCCATCGGGGTGACGCCGGCATAGGCGAAGTACGAACCGCAGAACTGAATGTCGGCACTCGCGTAGGTGCCGGGGGCACCAGCGATGACGGCGCAGCGCTGCGTCAGTTCCGTGTTCTGCGCAGCGGTCAGCGACGCGATCAGACTGTTGAATGCCGTGGCGCCGCTCAGATTGACGTCGACCGGCAGCGTGCCGAACGGAGCGGCCGCCGAAACATTGGTCCGGTTGTAGTTGCCGGTGTCGACATCATAGATGCCGCTGGTGCCGGCGGACGCGGCGGTCGTGGCGGCCAGAATCGCGGCCAAGGCAAAAGCAGGTCGTGTCAGTTTCCATCGCGTGGTCATTTTCTTGTCTCCTGGGAAGGGAGTGAGAGGGGTGAACAACACGCGTTAGTTAAGGGCCGCGGCGCGCCGCAATGAGGCGGCCCAAGGGCGCCTTTGTATCGGCCTGTGTCACCGCCCGGCCGCGTGAATCTTTGCGACACGATTATTGTCGCCGCGGTGCGAACGCGCCCCAAAACGGTCCCCGATCGGTGGTTCGTGGGGCCTCGGACGGGGCGCTAGCGACGGCGCGGCGACGGGCTCCGAATCAGTGTGGTGCTGGCCTCGACGGCGGTCCAGGAGCGCTGCTGCCGGATCGCCGTCTTGGGTCGGAGGCGCGAGGCGCGCGATCAGAGATCGTTGTAGGCGTCGTTGGTCACATTGCCGGCGGTGTCGTGATAGGCGGAGCCGGCGTCATTGCCATTGTCTCCGGTCGGGGTCGCCGGGGTTACGCCTTCCGACGCGAAGACATCGGCGCAGAAAGTCTCCGCCGCAGTTCCATAGGTGTGAGCGGAACTGTCGGTCACCACGGCGCAGCGTTCGTTGAGCTCGGTCTTCTGAGCTGAGGACAGCGTCGTCAGGAAGCCGTCTATTGCTCCGATGTCGTTGAGCTTCACATCGACCGGTAGCGTGCCGAACGGATCGGCAGCCGGAACGTCGGCGCGCGTGTAGGTGCCGGTATCGACGCCATAGACAGCGCTGGTCTCGGCATTTGCGACGCCTGCCGTTGCGATGATCGCCGCTGCGGCAAGAGCAGAGGAAGCAAGTTTCCAATGAATGGTCATCTTGATCTCCTGGGAGGAGGTTGGTTGCACAGCGCCAGGAGAGGTAGGAGGCAGTCCGCACCCTATTAGGGCGGCCAAGGAGCCGTTTGTATCGAGGTGTATCAAGCTTCGCCGGCTGCGAATCTTTGCGACAGGAGTTAACCTTCCGGCCATGTTCGACACCTCGTCGTGATGGGCGGGGGTCGACACGGCATCGCGGACGCCGCCTGTTCCGGAATGGGATTGGCTGGTTAACAAGGCTGCGGCGTGACGCGGCTTTCCCCTGCGGCGCTTGCGGTAGGTTCCACGGGGGACTCAACATGTAGCGGTGATCAAACCGGCAACCGACGCCGATCAGTGATTCGGACAGGATTTGTTCGCGGTGCGGTCTGAGTGTTAACGGCGCAGCAGTATTACGAGGCGCGAAGGGGCAGCGATGGGCGAGGTGACGGTGGTGACGGCGATCGACACGCCGGCTGAGGAGGTGTGGACCTTCCTCACCAAGATCAATCGCTATGCCAAATGGGATGCCTTCGCCGACGAGATTCTCTCGGCTTCGGCGTCGCGCCTGAAGTTCGGCGCCACCTATGAGGAGCGATCAGGCACCGACCACAGCAGTTGGAAGGTGATGGCGTTCGATCCACCGCGGCGGCAGGTCCATGTCGGCAAGGTCGGCTTCATGGGGGAGGTGACGCGGGAGTTCATCGTCGCGCAAGCAGGCAAGGGCGCCGAACTCAAACAGACAATCTCCTTCACGATCATGCCCGGATTCACGAGGCCCTTTGGCTGGGTGGCGGAAAAGCTCTTCGTCGTGGGCATGGTCCGCAAGCGCCTGACACAGAGTGGCGCGGGGCTGAAGGCGATGCTCGAGGCGGGAGAGGTCGGCTAGCTAATCCGGCACCGGCAGGTCGCTTGCGGCGGGACCGCCAAGGGCAGCTTCGGCGGCGGCGAAGTTGATGATCTTCCGCCGCTCGATCTCAGTCAGCCAGTGGTTGCCGTCCTTGCGGTACTCGGGCGCGCCCGGCCGCGTGATGTAGTCGGCGAAATCGGCCTTCAAGATCAGGCGATAGAGCGACCGCTCCTTTTCCGACAGCCGCCCGTACCAAACGGCCGTCAGCATTCCGGGACCGGTCATTTTCGATATCTGCAAGCTGTAGGTGGAGTGCTTCACATTGGCGAGGATCTGGCTCCACGCCTTGGTGAGGAGTGGACTGTTGGGCTCGGACGCGATGAAGCCCGTGGAGAGGCGAATACGTGTCGCCGCCTCGCCCTCGCCGCGGCCCGGTCCGTAGCGGAGCGTTCCGTGTCCGATCAGGAAATCGTCGAGGGTGCGGGCGCAGCCCCAATCGGCTTCGACGAACATGCCGCCATAGGTCACCAGCGCGGCTATTCTTGCGATGTCGGCCCGCATCGCCGGGATGATGCTGGCGAGGAAGCACAGGGCCGCCTCGCGGCCGAATTGCGCGAGGATGAAATCCGCCGCGGTCTCATCGTTCCAGCGGATGTATCGCCATCCCGGGTGACGCTCGGGCCAGGTATCCATCCGCTCGACGACATCCGGCGGAGGCGTGGGCTTGTCCCAGAACTGATGGATGATCTTCGGGACTAGGGCGGACGCCTCTTCTTGCCCCCTCGGCGAGGCGTCGGGCTTCGATCCGAAAGGCCATTTCACCATTGCTCACGCACTCCTGCCGACCTGACGGGTCAGATGCCGAACCCGCGAAGCTACATGTATCCGCGCTTGTGGATGTAGGACATGACAACGTCAGGCGAGAGCTGATCCTCCTTGTGCAGGGCGATCAGCGCGTCCGATACATAAACGACGCCGATCGGCTGGCTGAGCTCGTTGAGGATGGGAAAGTGCTTCCGCCGCCGCCGCACGGCGTCGTCGATCACGGCGCCGAAGGCCTCTTCGGCGGTGCAGGAGAAGATCTCCGTCGACATCAGCGACTGTGCGGTGACGGAGCCGGAGTTGCCGGGCTCGTTCCTGGCGACCCAGGTGACAATGTCGGTGTCGGTTAGGACGCCGACCATCTTGCCGTCTTCGCCCGTGACGACAACGAGATCGATGCCGGGCTCAGCCAGGATCTTCGCGACCTCATGAATTTCCATATCCGGCGTCACGGTAGCGAGGCGAACGGCCGCCTTCGGAATGAAGTCCTTCACCTTCATCGTTGTCTTCCTCCCAGTCCTTCGGCAGCCTCTTCATGCGCCGCCGTTTCCCCTGCGCGAGGGTACGACAAAGACCCGCGCGCCTACACCCCGAACTTGAACAGCAGCACGTCGCCGTCGGCGACCACATATTCCTTGCCTTCGTCGCGTGCCTTGCCGGCGTCCTTCGCCGCCTGTTCGCCGCCCAGTGCAACATAATCGGCATAGGCGATGGTCTGGGCGCGGATGAAGCCGCGCTCGAAATCGGAGTGGATGGCGCCTGCCGCCTGTGGCGCCTTGGTGCCGCGTTCGATCGTCCAGGCACGCGCTTCCTTGGGGCCGGCCGTGAAGTAGGTGACGAGGCCTAGGAGTTCGTAACCGGCGCGGATGAGGCGATCGAGGCCGGGCTCATGCAGCCCCAGCGTCGCCAGGAATTCTGCCTGCTCGGCCGGATCGAGCTGGGCGATCTCGGCTTCGATCGCGGCGGATATGACGACGCAGCCGGCGCCCTCGGCCTTGGCCCTTTCGGCGACGCGAGCCGAATGGGCGTTGCCGCTTGCGGCCGATGCCTCGTCGACGTTGCAGACATAGAGGACCGGCTTCGACGTCAGGAGATTCAGACCGCGGAAGGTCTCCTCGTCGTCAGCGGCAACGTCTAGGTTGCGGGCCGGCTTTCCCTCGCGAAGAAGGTCGAGCGCGCCTTGCATCAGAACGGCGAGACGCTTGGCCTCCTTGTCGCCGACCTGGGCCTTCTTCTGCAGCGGCACGATCCGGCGCTCCAGGCTTTCGAGGTCGGACAGCATGAGTTCGGTTTCGACCGTCTCGGCGTCGGCGACCGGATCGACGCGGCCCTCGACATGGGTGACGTCGCCCTCGTCGAAACAGCGCAGCACATGAGCGATGGCGTCGACTTCGCGGATATTGGCGAGGAATTGATTGCCGAGGCCCTCGCCCTTGGAAGCGCCGCGGACGAGGCCAGCAATATCGACAAAGGTAATGCGTGTCGGAACGATCTGCGCCGACTTCGCGATCGCCGCGATCTTGCTGAGGCGTGGGTCGGGGACGGCGACTTCACCGGAATTGGGCTCAATGGTCGTGAACGGGTAGTTCGCCGCCTGCGCCGCCGCCGTCTTGGTGAGCGCGTTGAAGAGGGTCGACTTGCCGACATTGGGCAGGCCGACGATGCCGCATTTGAATCCCATCAGGTGTCGTCCTTGCCGGTGAAGAGGCGGCGAAGGCCGGCAAAAGGACCCTTAGCCGGCTCAGACTTCGATTCGGGTGCTGCCGCTTCGGCCCTGATTTCGTGTTGGTTTTCTTTCTTCGCCGGCTTGCTGTCGGCGGGCGGGGAGGTGGCGAGGCGCGTTGCCATCAACTCATCGCGTCGCTCGGCGAGGAGGCCGGCGTTGTCAGCGATGGCGAGTAGCAGCGGATCCAGCCAATCACGGTCCGCCTTGGAGAAATCATGCAGGACGTGGCGGTGGACGAGATCGCGATGACCGGGATGGCCGACACCAATGCGGACGCGGCGATAGTCGTTGCCGATATGGGCGGTCACTGAGCGCAGGCCATTATGGCCGGCCGAGCCGCCGCCAGTCTTTATGCGCGTCTTGCCAGGGGCAAGGTCGAGCTCGTCATGGATGACCACGATATCGGCGGGCTCCAGCTTGTAGAAGCGCAGCGCCTCGCCGACGGCCTGGCCGGAATCGTTCATGTAGGTGGTAGGCTTCATCAGGACGGTCTTGTCGCCGCCGAAATGGCCCTCGGAAATGTCGGCATGGAAGCGGCTGCGCCAGGGCGAGAAGGTGTGCCGGCGATGGATGGCATCGACGGCCATGGCGCCGACATTGTGCCGGTGGCCGGCATAGTCAGGGCCGGGATTGCCCAATCCGACGATGAGGAGCATCGCGCCCGGTCCCGAAAACGGAGCGCCCGGGCCGTGGCGGCCCGGAGCGCGCTAGTCGGCCTTCTTCTCGGCTTCGGCAGCGGCGCCGGCGCTTTCGGCCGCGGCAGCGGCGGCCTCGGCGGTATCGGCCGCCTCATCCTTGAGACCGGCCGGAGCGGCGATCGTGGCGATCGTGAAGTCGCGGTCGGTGATCGTCGGGCGCACGCGATCCGGCAGCGCAACCGAGGAAATGTGGATCGAATCGCCGATGTCCAGGCCGGTGAGGTCGCAGGTGAAGGCCTCGGGAATCTGGTCGGCCGGGCAGGTCACTTCGATCTCGTGCCGGACGATGTTGAGGACACCGCCGCGCTTGAGGCCCGGGGAGGCCTCCTCATTGATGAAATGGACCGCGATATCAACGGTCAGGACCAAATCGGCGGTAATGCGCAGGAAATCGACATGCAGCGGAAAATCGCGCACCGGATCCAACTGGTAATCCCGAGGGATCACGCGGACCGGGTTGCCGTCGACATTGATCGTGAGCACGGTCGTCAGGAAGCGCCCGTGATGGATCCTGAGGTCAATGTCCTTGTACACAAGGCTGACCGGAAGAGGCGGTTCGTTGCCGCCGTAAATGATGCCCGGGACATGGCCGCCGCGGCGGACAGCGCGCGCACCGCCCTTGCCCGAGGTTTCACGTGCCGATGCCGGGAGCTCCACTGGCTCGCTCATTTCGCAACCATTCCCATAAAAGCTGAAAGGCCCGGTCGAAGCCGAGCCGCGGCCGCCACCCAAGGCGCGGCAGGGGGCTTATAGGGGAGAGAAACGGCCGGCGCAACCGTTTGGCGCTGGGCGGCGGGCACCGCGGCAGCGGTGTTGGCGAGCGCTGGCCTGGGATGGTACCGCTTGCGGCGATGGCCGACGTTCCGAAGATCATCCACCAGTTCTGGGATCGCGAGAAACCACCAGATGACGTGGCGGCGCTGATCCAGACATGGCGTGACCATCACCCCGCCTGGCGGCACATCCTTTGGAGCGACGAGTCGGCAGCGGCCTTCATCTACAATGCGTTCGGGCGCGGGGCCATGGGATGCTTCAACGCCTGCACCATCCCGGCGATGCGCGCGGACGTCCTGCGTGTTGCCGCCGTTCTGGTGCATGGCGGCCTCTATGTTGACGCCGATGCCGAGTGTCTCGGACCGCTCGATGCCTTTGCAGACCGCCAGACGCTCTATATAGGCACGTCGAACCCAACGCACTCGGTCAAGGTCAAGAACGGCTTCTTTATCGACCTTCCCGGCACGGTCCTGTTTCGCTGGGCGTGGAAGGTGATCTTACGGAATATTGCCGGCGACCTGTTTCCCGGCCACGTTTCACGAATGACCGGACCGATCATGCTGACCCGGGTCTGGAACGAGAGGCTGACGGACGAAGAGCGGGCGCCCTACCGATTGATCCGGGGGCGCCACCTTGCGTCGGTGATCACGCATCGGCCGGATCTCCGCTACCGAGAAGAGGGGGGGCATTGGCCTGACCAGATCGGGCGAGGACCGATCGTCGATTTTTCACGCGCGAAAGCATTGGCGAAACGCGGCGGGGATCAGCGGCGCCTAGTCGAAGAGGCTTGAGACAAATTCCTCGGCGGCCGTGCGCCGGATGGCCTCGCCGATCAGCGGAGCGATCGGGACGACGCGGATATTGGGCGCGGCGCGGACGGCGGCGCTTGGTTGGATCGAATCGGTGATCACCAATTCCTGCAGGTCCGAGGCGGTGATGCGTGCTACGGCGCCACCCGAAAGCACGCCATGGGTCGTGTAGGCGCGGACCGAATTGGCGCCGTTTTCCAGGAGCGCAGCGGCAGCGTTGCACAGCGTTCCGCCGGAATCGATGATGTCGTCGAAGAGGATGCAATCCTTCCCTTCGACCGAGCCGATGATGTTCATTACCTCGGATTCACCGGGCCGCTCGCGGCGCTTGTCGACGATCGCCAGCGGCGCGTCGATGCGCTTGGCCAGAGCTCGGGCGCGCACCACGCCGCCGACATCGGGCGAAACGATCGCGACATTGGCGATGTCGTTCTGCTCCAGGATGTCGCGGGTGATGACCGGCGCGGAATAGAGGTTGTCGGTCGGGATGTCGAAGAAGCCCTGGATCTGGCCGGCGTGGAGATCGAGCGTGAGGACGCGGTCGGCACCGGCGCGGGTGATCAGATTGGCGACCAGCTTGGCGGAGATCGGCGTGCGCGGGCCCGGCTTCCGATCCTGGCGGGCATAGCCGAAATAGGGAAGCACAGCGGTGATCCGCTGGGCCGAGGCCCGGCGGAGCGCATCGATGATGATGAGCAACTCCATGAGATGGTCGTTGGCGGGATAGCTCGTCGATTGGATCGCGAAGACGTCCTCACCGCGGACATTCTCCTGGATCTCGACGAAGATTTCCTGGTCGGCAAAGCGCCGGACCATGCACTTGGCGAGCGGGAGATGCAGATAGTCTCCAATAGCTTCCGCCAGTGGCCGGTTTGAATTGCCGGCCACGAGCTTCATCGCGCGGTTCTCGCTCAACGGATTGGCTCAGCCTTCTCGCAGTCGGGCGCTTCGCCCGGACCCATTGCGGCTTTTAGCAATCACCCCGACGACAACGCAATCCGGCCAATCGCCAAAGCGTTAAACGCCAACATTATTGTCATCGATCCAGGCGCGGAACTGATCCAGGACATCGTCGACGACGCCGCGCGCCAGGGTATAATCGACGGCGTCCCAGGGATCATTGGGTGCGGAATGAGTGCTGGTTTGCCCGCCGATGCGGGTGAGACGGTTGCCGGCGCTGTCCTCAAAATCGAAGACATATATCAGCAGCGTGCCTGACGCGCTGCCCGCCACGGAAAGATAGCCGCGCACTCGGACCGTGCCGTCGAGGCCTGGGTTGAAGGCGATCCCCCGCAAAGGGGCGGCGGTGGCGAATGTCGAGTAGAACGTGTCCTGCACGCGGTTGGGGGCGTCAGGAAAATCATACATGGAGAGGCTGACGGAGCCGATGCCGGCGATCTGGGGCGTCGCCGGGCCTTGCATCGTCGTCGTGCAACCGGCCAGCAGGATGACGGCGATAAGGGAAATTACACGGATCATGGCCGCGCCACTCCTGTCGCACTGTCCCCCGCGGTCACACTAACGGCAATCCGCCGTGCGATCCACACAAGCGTCAGATGAGCGCGATGGCGGAAATCATGCGGCCGTAGTCGGTCTCGCCGCGATGGGTGGTGCGACGGAAGGAGAAGAACCGCTCTTCGTCCGCATAGGTGTCCAGACCAAGAACCGAGACGGTGCCGACGCCGAGCCGGTCCAGGCGCGCGGCGGCGTAGCCGGTCAGGTCGAAGAAGAAATGGCCGGGCCGGTTCGCACTGGCGAAGAAGTTGTCATTGGCGCTGTCGTCGGCCAGAAAACGGTCCCGGAACTCTGCGCCGACTTCATAGGAGCGCTGCGCGATCGCCGGGCCGATTGCGGCGCTAATCCGGGAGATGTCCGCGCCCAGCGTGAGCATCGCGACCACCGTCGCCTCAAGGACGCCCTTGAGCGCGCCGCCCCAACCGGCATGGGCGGCGCCGATCACCCGCGCTTCGGGATCGGCGAACAGCACCGGCGCACAATCGGCGGTGCCGATCGCGGCGGCGATGCCAAGGGTGTTGGTGACGACAGCGTCCGCGTTCGGACCTTCGCCAACCGGCCATGGCTCGGTGACGATGGCGACGTCGGCGCCGTGCACCTGCACAGGCGAGGTCAGATGCGTCGGGGCGACGCCGAGCGCGGCGGCAGCCTGCGCCCGATTGGCGAGGACGCGTTCGCGGCTATCGCCCGAACCAATGCCGCAATTGAGGCTGGCATAGGCGCCCTGCGAGACCCCGCCGATGCGGGTGAAGAAGCCATGCGCAATGCCCGGCAGCGCGGCGAGCCGTGGGTCGGTGAGGGCCTCGGGATGATGGATCATGTGTGGCCATGCCTTTGTTTCGGCGAACCGGCGGAAAGAGCGCGGTCGAGCCAGTCGCGCGCCAGCGGGTGCAGCGGGGCGTATGCCAGCCAAACGGCATCGGCCCATTTGCCCACGGCCTGCGCGTAGGCGACAGGGGAGTCGACCGCGGCGATGCCGGCGATCGTCAGCGCACCGCGGCTTTCCGGGAGGCCCGGCTTGGCGATATCGACGGAGCCGTTGAGCCAGCGCTGCAGCGACATATTCGGCAGGGCGGTATCGCCGCCGCGTTCGACGAGTTCGCATAGCCCGCAAAGATGCGCGGCCAGCGACTTCGCCGAGATGCAATAGCGCGCCGGATGCTGCAGGGCATAGATGTCCACCACCATGCGGTGGAGACGGCCGAAGCGCGGGTCCGCGAATCCCCGCAGGCCGACGCTCTCGAACAAGGCCTGGCAGCCCTCGTCGCCGCCGGCGACGGGAAGGCCGCATCCCGAGCAGACATCGTGACGGGCGGCTTTCTCGCTCATCGTGCGGTCGTGCCCCCGTGTCGTTCAGCTGTCAAACGCGGGCAGTGTCAGGCCAGGCGAGGAGAAGGCGAGTGCCTTGAAGAGCTGCCCCATCTGGTCCGCGGCCGTCAGGCGCGCTGCCCCAGCGGCGATGGCCGCGGTGGCTGCGGCGTCCTTGCCGCGCGACAGGGCGTCGACGCGGTGCGCGATCCCCATGCGGCCGAGAAACGTCGCCTGGTCGATAATCGGGTGAGGCGCGGCGCCGCCCTTGGCCGCGGCTTTTGACAGCGCGGCGAAATCGACATGGGCGGTGAGATCGACCGCGCCGGGATGGGCGAGGGGATCGTCATAGCCGTGCGCCCGCACGGCTTGCAGCGTATCGCCGAGGCCGTGCCGGGCATGGCCGTAGTCGATGATGAGCGCGGCGCCGCCCGCGCCGGCGATGCGCTCGGCGAGCGCGGTGACGATGACGGCCGCCGAGGGACAGCTTTCGAGAACCGAACCGAGCGGCGCATCGGCACCGTTGAGCGGCGAGGATGGCCCGACCGGCCGCAGACCGAAGGCGAGCCGGCCGTCATTGGCGAGGCCGATCATGCGCTCCGCCCAGCCCGACCCTGTGCTGACATATTGATAGATCGGCAGGGCGTCGAAGAACTCGTTGGCAATCACGATCAGGGGGCCCGACGGCAGGGCGTCGACGCCGGTGATCCAGGTCGGTGGGGCGAAGGACTGCAGCGCCTCGGCCTGCGCGCGGCGGAGGGCTTCGTTCATTTCCATGAACACGATGTCTGCGGCCTCAGCGAAGGCCGGGCGGATCGAGGCGGCGCGCAGCGCGTCGGCCATCAGCGTGCCGCGGCCGGGCCCAAGTTCGGCAAGGACGAAATGTGAGGGCGAACCGAGCTCAAGCCAAACCGACAGGCACCAAAGGCCGATCAACTCGCCGAAAATCTGGCTGATCTCCGGCGCGGTGATGAAGTCGCCCGCCGCCCCGAGCGGATCATGACGCGTGTAGTAGCCATGCTGCGGATCGGCGAGGCAGGCGGCCATATAGTCGGCCACCGAGATCGGACCTTCGGCGTGGATGCGGCGGATCAGCTCCGCGGCGAGCGGCGTGTCCGGCTGCACGGTTGAAGTCAATGCGGGCTGGCGGGGGCGCGTTTGCGGGCCGCGGGCGGGGCCGCCTTGCGCCTTGCCGCCCAGATCATGATGCCGACGCCCAGAATGAACATCGGCACCGACAGCAGCATTCCCATCGTGATGCCGGGGGAGATGAAGCCGTTAGTGCCCATCTGGATGTCGGGCTGGCGGAAGAACTCAACGAAGGTCCGCGCCGCGCCATAGCCGGCAATGAAGGCGCCGGAGAGGAAGCCCGGCCGGCGCAGCATCTTGAAGCGATAGGCGAGGAACCACAGGATCCAGAACAGAACAAAACCTTCCAGCGCGGACTCGTAAAGCTGGCTGGGATGGCGCGGCTCGGGACCGCCATTGGGGAAGACCATCGCCCAAGGCACGTCGGAGACGCGGCCATAGAGTTCGCCATTGATGAAATTGGCGATGCGGCCGAGGAAGAGGCCGATCGGGGTGACAGCGGCAATGACGTCGACCAGGGACCAGACCGGAATCTTGGTGTAACGGGCGAAAAGCGCCATCGCCACCACCGTGCCGATCAGTGCGCCATGGAAGGACATGCCGCCTTCCCATAGGGCGAAGATGGTCAGGGGCTGATCGACGAAGTGCTGGAAGTCGTAGATGAAGACGTAGCCAAGGCGGCCGCCGATGATGATGCCGAGGGTGGCGAAAACGACGAAATCGTCTATGCGGCGCTTGCTGATCGGCGAGCCGCCAGGCCCCCAAAGGGCGTCATTGGTGACGATGCGGCGGGCATAGACCCAGCCGAGCAGAATGCCCGCGATGTAGGACAGGGCGTACCAGCGGATGGCCACCGGGCCGACCTGGAGCAAGACCGGGTTGATGACGGGGTAGGCGATCTCTAGGAAAGGAAACATCGTCCTGGGGCGTTGTGTGAAACGGGGGCGCCACCGTCGGGAGGCGGCAATCGGCCAGCCTTGCGCCGGAACCGGCAGATTACCATAGTATCGGTGCAGTTCCGCGCTGATTCAGCGCTTGAGGCGGAAGAGCCATCCATGACCCAGACTTCGAATCGCTTCTACGACCGGTTCGCACGGTTGATGAATGATGCGGCCAGCGTTGCGCAAGGGGTTCGCCGCGAGGCGACGACAATGTTCCGCAGCCAGGCGGAGCGGATTGCCAACGATATGGATCTCGTGAAGCGCGAGGATTTCGACGCGGTCAAGGATATGGCGCGGATGGCGCGGGAAGAGAATGCGCGGCTGGAAGCGCGCATTGCCGAGCTCGAGGCCCAGCTCAAGGGCGCCGGCGAAGCGAAGGCGAAGCCCGCCGCGGCGCGGTCGGCCAGCACCACGCCGCGGAAACGGGCGAGTGCCGCCGCCAAGCCCGAGGCGGAGTCCAGCTCCTGAGGTTTCTTCCACAAGCGGTTCGCCGGCAACGCAAGACGCCCGTAGGCCAGGCCGGAGACGAGCCTATACTCGTTCATCGCAGATTCGCTCAGCTGCGCTATCATGCGTTTGGAGTGAATGCCTGCCTGCCGGCCAAGGGCCGCCAAAACGCCATGAGGTTCGACCATGAGCCTAATTGATTTCGAAGCGGAGAGGCACTCCAACCCCGTTGACACGATCGAACACATCGCCGGCCACCATGACTGGCTGTTCGATCGTTCCGGCGAAAACGAGATCACGATTTCGATCAAATCCGGGATGGCGGAGTACCACGTGTCCTTCGCCTGGATGGAGGACCTCGAAGCAGTCCACCTTTCCTCGGCTTTCGACCTCAAGGTGACCGAGCGGCGGAAGCTCGAAGTGATGCGGCTCCTGTCGCTGGTCAACGAACAGATGTGGATCGGCCATTTCGACCTGTGGAGCCAGGAAGGACTGGTCATGTTCCGCCAGACGCTGCTGCTGTCCGGCGGTGCCGATCCGACTGAGCAGCAGATCGAGGGCCTGCTTTCATCCGCCATCGAGGCCTGCGAACGGTATTATCAGGCGTTCCAGTTCGTCGTCTGGGCCGGCAAGTCGGCCGCCGAGGCGCTGGAAGCGGTTCTGTTTGAGACCGAGGGCGAAGCGTAGGGCCGCCTTCTGCCGGAGCCCAAAATGGATCTTGGTAGCGTGATCACGGCCGAGCGGCCGCTCGTCCTCGTCGGTGCCGGCAAGATGGGCGGCGCGCTGCTAACGGGCTGGCTTGCCGGCGGTCTGCCGGCTGCCGCTTTCCGCGTTGTCGATCCGGGGCCGCCGCGGGACTCCGAAGCGCTGCTGGCGGAGCAGGGGATCGTCGCAACGGCAGCGACGCCCGGCGAGACGACGGCACGCGTCGTGGTCCTTGCAGTGAAGCCGCAGTCGATGTCCGAGGCGCTGCCGGCGCTGAAGGGCCTCATCGCGCCGGACACGCTGGTCTTGTCGATCGCCGCCGGCATCAAGCTTTCGACGCTTGCCGCGGGCCTCGGGACGGACGTTGTCGTGCGGGTCATGCCAAACACCCCGGCGCAGATCGGCAAGGGGGTCAGCGTCGCCGTCGGCGGCGCGGGCGTCAATGCCGTGGCGCGGGAACTCGGGACGGCGTTGCTGTCGGCCGTGGGCATCGTCGAATGGATCGACGATGAGGGCCTGATGGACGCGGTGACCGCCGTCTCCGGCTCCGGCCCGGCCTATGTTTTCCTGCTCGCCGAATGCCTTGCCGAAGCTGGCATCGAGGCGGGCCTCAGCCCTGATCTCGCGCGCCGGCTGGCCGACGCCACCGTTGCAGGTTCCGGCGCCCTGCTCGGCCTGTCGGATGAACCTCCGGCCACGCTTCGGCGCAACGTCACGTCACCGGGCGGCACCACCGCAGCCGCGCTCGACGTGCTGATGGCCCCGGTGGGCCTCGCGCAATTGATGCGCCGGGCCGTCGCCGCCGCGAAGAAACGATCGGTGGAGTTGGGCTAGGCCGGTATCCGCACCATGGCGCGCAGGCCGCCGAGCGGGCTCGGGGACAGGGCGATGTCGCCGCCATGGGCGCGGGCGATGTCGCGGGCGATGGGGAGGCCGAGGCCGGTGCCGCTTTCCTCGATATTACGTGCGGCGTCGAGCCGGTAGAACGGCTTGAAGACCGCCTCATACTGATCCTCGGGGATACCGGGACCGTCGTCGTCGACGGTGATTGTCAGCCAACCGGTGGTGTTGGTCGCGGCCACGGCAACGTGCTCGCCATGCCGGGCCGCGTTGCGGATCAGATTGCCGACGCAGCGGCGGAAGGCGAGGGGCCGGACCATTACGATCCGCGGTCCGGAATAGGTGACGGTGACTTTCGCGCCGCCGTGCTCGGCCTCGCGCTTGAGGAGCCCCGGCAGGTCGGTCGGTTCGGCGCGCTCGCCGCTGTCGCCGCTGGCGAAAGCGAGATAATCCTCCAGCATCTTCTGCATATCGCCGACATCGCGGCGCAGTTCCTCCAAATCGTCCGATGTCTGCATCAGCTCAAGCTGCAGCCGGAAGCGGGTGAGGATCGTGCGCAGATCGTGCGACACGCCGGCGAGCATCTCGGTACGCTGCTCCATCTGCCGGATGATGCGTTCGCGCATCTTGATGAAGGCAGCGCTGGCGCGGCGCACCTCGCGCGCCCCGCGCGGCACGAAATCCGACGCCGGCCGGCCCTTGCCGAAGCTTTCGGCCGCATCGGCGAGGCGCTGGATCGGGCGGATTTGATTGCGCAGGAAGAGGATGGCGATGGTCACGAGGATCAAGCTCGTGCCGACCATCCAGAAGATGAAGACGCCGGAGTTGGACGCGTAGGCGCCGGTGCGCTGCGCCAGCACCTGCAGCACGGCGCCGTCGAGCTGGATGCGGACTTCGATGAGGTTCGAATTGCCGACCGTGTCGATCCAGAAGGGGAGGCCGATCTGCTCTGTGATCTGGTCGCTGAGTGTCTGATCGAGCAGCGAGAAGAAGGGCTGCGTCGAGGCCGGCGGCAATGTCGCGCCGGGAAGAAGGGCGACGTCGAGGTCGAGCTGCCTGCCGGCGATGCGGATCAGCGCGTCGGTGTCTTCGCTGGCCGGGAATGTCGACAGCATCTCCACCAGCGCGGCGATGTCGCGGGTCGTCGCGGCGGCAAGGTTCTGCGTCACCAGAGCGTAGTGCCGCTCGAGGAAGACGAAAGCGACCACGGCCTGCAGCAGCACGATCGGGGCGATGATGATGATGAGCGAGCGGGCGAACAGGCCCTTCGGCATCGCCCGGCGGAGATGACGCGCCAGCCAGCGATAGCCCGAGCGCAGGGCCTTCCAGCCGGGGATGGCGGCGATCACTTCGCCGATGGCGCGGAAGAAAGCGGCAATCGCCCGGATCACCGCGTCGACGCCGCGGCCCAGCCATTCGGCGCTGCGTCTAATCGGACCGCGATGCTCGGCGACATTCGCCATCGCCAGCCTCAGCCTTCGATCACAAGGCGGTAGCCATAGCCGCGGACGGTCTGCAAATAGAGCGGGTTGGACGGATCGTCCTCGATCTTGCGGCGAAGTCGATTGATCTGGACGTCGACCGTGCGGTCGCCCGCCGGCCCGTCATCGCCGAGCAGCGCCAGGCGGTCGACCGTCTGCCCGGGCGCCTCGGCGAAGGCGCGCAGGATCTGCCGCTCGCGGTCGGTAAGGCGCACCGGCTGATTGTTGCGGGTCAGTTCCAGCCGCTGCAGATGGAAGGTGAAAGGGCCGAAGCGAAGGTGCTCGATCAGGGGGCCGTCCGCCGCTGCCGAACGCTTCAGGATATTGTTGATGCGCAACAGCAATTCGCGCGGCTCAAACGGCTTGGCGAGATAGTCGTCGGCGCCAGTCTCGAGGCCCTCGATGCGCGCCTGCGCCTCGCCGCGGGCGGTAAGGATGAGGATCGGCACGTCGGTCGTCTGCCGCAGTCCGCGGGTGAGGGAAAGGCCGTCTTCGCCCGGCATCATCACATCGACGATGAGGAGATCGAAGGCGAGGCCATCAATGCGCTGCCGCGCCTCCGAAGCGTTGGCGGCGACCGTGACGCGGAAGCCATTGTCGGAAAGGTAGCGCGACAGGAGTTCGCGCAGGCGCCGATCGTCATCGACAACGAGGATGTGGGCGGCGTCGTCGCGAAGTCCGTCGTCGATGTCGGCCATCAGGACTGCCCCTGCGACCCATCGATCAGATGGGCGACCTTGTCGCGCTCGCCGGCGTCTATGATGCCGGCGAGAAATATTGCCGCGCTGCCACGGCATGCGGCCGGCAGCGCGTCCAGGGCGGCGCGCAGGCGGCGCGCCTGCATCGCGACCAGCTGCTGCGCCAGAGCCTTGCCGGAGTCGGTGGTGAACAGGAGCCGCTGGCGGCGGTCGGTCTTCCCGGTGCGCTGGACGATGAAGCCGCCGTCGATCAGTTGCTTGAGCACGCGGGCGAGGCTCTGCTTGGTGATGCGCAGGATATCGAGGAGATCGGCAACGCGAATGCCGGGCTGGCGATTGACGAAATGCAGTACGCGGTGGTGGGCGCGGCCGAAATCATAGGCCGTCAGAACTGTGTCGGGTTCGGACACAAAATCGCGATAGGCGAAGAACAGCAGTTCGATCAGCGCCAGTTCGGGCGCCTCGTCGGCACCTTTCGGCCCAGCATTCCGGCCAGTTGGCGCCGCTATGTCAGCAATTACGTCAGCCATGTTGACATATTTTTGCACGATTGGTACCGATAGTCACGCGTTGATAACATAAAGCGACGCTGCCAGGCTTTGGGCAAAGGGCCGCCCACAAAAGAGGCGGCGCGATGGGAGCCCACGAGGGTCAACGATATGCAAGCTTTCGACGACCGCGACGGTTTCATCTGGATGAATGGTGAGTTCGTTCCTTGGCGTGACGCCAAGGTTCACGTCCTCACACACGGCCTGCATTATGCCAGCGCGGTGTTTGAAGGCGAACGCGCCTATGGCGGAACCATCTTCAAGCTCGACGAGCATACGCAGCGGCTCCACGAGTCGGCGAAGCTCCTGGGTTTCAAAATCCCGTATACCGTCGAGGAGATCAACGAAGCTTGCCGCGAGACGCTCGAGCGGCAGGGGTTGTCGGATGGCTATCTGCGGCCGATCGCCTGGCGCGGCAGCGAGATGATGGGCGTCTCGGCCCAGCACAATCGGATCAACCTGGCGATCGCCGCCTGGGCGTGGCCGTCCTATTTCAAGCCGGAAGAACGCCTCAAGGGCATCCGGCTCGACCTCGCCGAATATCGGCGTCCCGATCCCAAGACGGCGCCGTCCAAGTCGAAGGCGGCCGGCCTCTACATGATCTGCACGATCTCCAAACACGCCGCCGAGTCAAAGGGCTATGCGGACGCGTTGATGCTCGACTATCGCGGGCGCGTCGCCGAGGCGACCGGCGCCAATGTCTTCTTCGTCCGTGACGGCGAGATCCACACGCCGGATCCGGATTGCTTCCTGGATGGCATCACCCGCCGCAGCGTCATCGGTCTTGCCGAGGCGCGTGGCTGGAATGTCATCCAGCGGGCGATCATGCCGGACGAGATGGCGACTTTTAGCGAATGCTGGCTGACCGGGACGGCCGCCGAGGTGACGCCGGTTTCCGAGATTGGGCCGTACAAGTTCACGCCCGGCGACATGTCGCTGCTGATGATGGAAGACTACACCAAGCTCGTCGGCAACCGTGTTGCGGCAGAGCTGGCGGCGGGCGTCTGATCGCCGCCCTCGCAAACGTCACAATTGCGCGGCTAGCGTCCGCTTTCCTTGGAGGAGGTCGTCATGACGAGCAAACTCAATCCCTATCTGAGCTTCCGGGACAACGCCCGGCAGGCCATGGAGTTCTACCGGTCTGTATTCGGCGGCGAACTCACCGTGCAGACTTTCGGCGAGAACGGCGTGCCCGACGAGGCCGAGAAGGACAAGGTCATGCACGCCCAACTCGAGGCGCCAAACGGCTTCGTGCTGATGGCGTCAGACACGCCTGGGAATATGGAATACCGGCCCGGCAACAATGTCTCGCTTTCGCTCTCGGGCGGAGCGTCGGATGAGGGCGATCTGCACGGCTTCTGGGACAAGCTCAGCGACGGCGCCACGGTCACCATCCCGCTCGAGAAGGCGCCATGGGGCGACACATTCGGCATGCTGACCGATCGCTTTGGCACGCGCTGGATGGTCAATGTCGGCGCGCAATAGCAAGCCGTCGCCGCGACGCAGCGGCCTCCCCAAAGTCGCCGACGGTTCCCGGCGAGCTGAGCCGGGACCGCCACCGCGCCAGCTGTTGCTCTAGCTCGCGGCCTGAAGCTCCACGGCCTTGGGCCCTTTGCCGCGTTTGTCGGGCTCGGTTTCGAATGAAATCCGCATACCGTCGCTCAATGACTGCAGGCCTGACTGCTCGACCGCGGTGACGTGAACGAAAACATCCTTGCCGCCGTCATCTGGGGTTATGAACCCGTAGCCCTTGGCGGCGTTGAAGAACTTCACAGTGCCATTCTGACGCATTGCTTCCTGACCTCGTCCATTTCCCGGCCGGGACTCTCCCCAACCGGGCCAATGCACTCCTTGCTTTTCAGTAGGCTCCGATGCGTCTCGACAGTGCCTGCCGTTTCGTTCTCAGCGCCCTGCCCCCCCGAGGGCAAACTGAAGGGCATGAATGCCGGGCTCAACCGAGCCCAGCGACAATCCTATGATGCAGGAACCAAGGCCGTGCAACGGTTTCGCCCGGTCAGGGGCGCCGGCCGGGAGGCTCCATTCAAGGTGTTGTCACGATTCCGGGTTCTTGATGTGTGCTCGTAGGTGCGTCAATGTGACACTTATGCAACGGCGGGCGCGGTCAAAAGCCGCCCCAGATTGCGGCTCTCATCGCGCATATGACGGCGGAGCGGGCGCAACAAAGTGCGCTCCAAGAGCGGGCGCAGGGGGCCGAGCCGCAGATTGATGCGATGCCTGAAACGGCTGCCGTTCCCGTCGGGGATGGCCTCGAACGTCATCCATGGGAAGACAAGGCGGAGGACGGCGGATACCGGCCGGCAGGTGGCTGAAAGCCCGTCGGCAGATCGGTCCACCGTCATCGCCAGGCGCAGGGTCCAGCGCCCGATACGTTCATCGAAGCGGAAGCGCCGGTGGTCATCGTCCAGCCAAGCGAAGGAAACATGATCCGGATGCCATTCGAGATAGTGCCGATCAAGGTCGCCTAGAAACACCGCGATACGCGCGGGCGGTGCCATGATGACGGCTGATTCTTCTAAGATCATCGGATCGCACCATCGGAACGTTGAGCGCCGGCCGCACATCCTGAACGTTGTTCAGTTGGCGTTCAGTTAGGGGCACCTAGTCAATTGGCCAAGGCCGGACCGCGTCGAGGTTCGGTCGTCCGTGGAGGGGGGCGCCCGAAACGGAAAGACTGAGATGTTTTCATTTCGTAAGACCATCGTCGCCGGCGCCGCGATTCTGGGTGCCGTACTCCTGGCGCCGTCGATCGCCAGCGCACAAACGCAACTGGTCACCGCCTACACGACCGCGACCCTCAATCTTCGCGATGGGCCGGGCACCCAGTTCAACGTCGTGACCGCGATGCCCCAGGGCGCGCAGGTTCAGGTGAGCTACTGCTCAACCACGGACAGCTGGTGCTTCCTGCAGTTCCAGCAATATTCCGGCTGGGCGTCGTCCCGCTATCTGTCGACCTCCGCGCCGCAATACGCCCAGCAGCCGACCTACCAGCAGCAGCCGACCTACCAGCAGCAGCCGACCTACCAGCAGCAGCCGACCTACCAGCAGCAGCCGCAATATGGTCAGGCCCAGCAGCAGTATCAGCCGCAGGTGGCGGCGCCGGCCTACCCGCAGCAGCCCTACGGCCAGCAGTACTATCCGCAACAGACCTACCCGCAGCAGCAGATCATCGGCCCGATCTATGCCGGCCCACGGGTGTATACCGGACCCAATTACTGGGTCGGCCCGTTCGGCTGGTGGTGGTCCTGGTTCCGCTAGACGTAAGGCTCTGAGGCAATGTGTGTGGCGGCGGCCTTCGGGCCGCCGCTACTGCAATGGCATGAAGATCTCGGTGATGAGCTGGTCGGCCGGGGTCGTCGAGGGATCGGTCGGGTAGACCTCCCAGGAAAAAGGCGAGCGGTTGATGCCGGCGCTTTCGATCTCGGCATAGGTCTCGAACAGGGTTTCGTATGGCCCGCGATGGACGATCTTCATCGCCTTGCCGGAGGGCGTGGCGCCAGCCTTGATGTCACCGGTCGCCTGGCCCAGAGCCGCCGCGGCAACCGGGACGCCGACATCCATCGTCACGCGGCCGCGGTCATAGTCGCGATAGACCGCGATCGGCGGCCCGGTCACGGCGATGCCGTGGGCGCCGACAAAAGC
Organism: uncultured Alphaproteobacteria bacterium; assembly: GCA_963732865.1. Taxonomy (GTDB): domain Bacteria; phylum Pseudomonadota; class Alphaproteobacteria; order Rhizobiales; family Kaistiaceae; genus JADLGL01. The sequence continues at coordinate 959,697 of CAVTBC010000004.1, forward strand.
ACCAAGCTTCTGGAACGCCTGGGCCATTGTGGGGGCGATTGCTTCCGGCGCCATAGCCGTGGTCTTGCGGACATAGAGCATCGGCTGGGCGCGAGCCTCGACGGTTTCGGTCTGCATGGCGCGTCTCCCAAAGCGCAGCGGGTAAACCCCGGTTAGCCTCTGCCGCCGGCGCCAACATTGATCTGGGGCAATTCTGGCGGCATCAATCCCATCGCTCGGGCTCGGCCGCCCCCTCGCTATTCCCGTTCTGTTCCTCCATATTGGTGCCATGACTCAAACCCCAAAGAAGACCGGATTCGAAGAAGCGCCGCAGCCGGAGCTTGAAGGCACGCCGTTGTCCGGGCCCATTTCGGAATGGGCGGCCGAGATCGCCAGCGAGGCGGCGAAGCCGACCAAGCCGAAGCGGCAGCCCAAGGCCGAAAAGCCGTTGAAGACTTCGCGCGGCACGTCGATCGGCGGACCGTCGACGCCGAAGCAGCGGGCAGCGGCGGGGCTCAATCCGGTGGCCGGCGTCGACGTGGCGCTGGAGGATGTCGGCAAGCTGCCGCAGGACGGCGTCACGGCGACGGTGGCGGCGCTGTCGGCGCTGATCGAAAGCGGCCGGCCGGAGATCCATGACGGCACCTGGGTGCCGCATCGGCCGGCGCGGCCGGAGAAGAGCGAGGGCGGCGTTCCGCTCAAGATCGTGTCGGAGTTCGAACCGCGCGGCGACCAGCCGACGGCGATCGCGGAGCTGGTCAAGGGCGTCGGCGAATTGGAGCGCGACCAGGTGCTCCTCGGCGTCACCGGCTCGGGCAAGACTTACACGATGGCCAAGGTCATCGAGGCGACGCAGCGGCCGGCGCTGATCCTGGCGCCGAACAAGACGCTGGCGGCGCAGCTCTATGGCGAGTTCAAGAACTTCTTCCCCGACAACGCGGTCGAGTATTTCGTCAGCTATTACGACTACTACCAGCCGGAAGCCTACGTCCCGCGGACGGACACCTATATCGAGAAGGAATCCTCGATCAACGAGCAGATCGACCGCATGCGCCATTCGGCGACACGGTCGCTGCTCGAGCGCGACGACTGCATCATCGTCGCGTCGGTCTCGTGCATCTACGGCATCGGCTCGGTCGAGACCTACACGGCGATGACGTTCTCGCTCGAGGTCGGCGAGAAGATCGACCAGCGCCAGCTGCTCGCCGATCTCGTTGCGCTGCAATACAAGCGCACAGACGTTGCCTTCGTGCGCGGCACGTTCCGCGTCCGCGGCGATACGATCGAGCTCTTCCCGGCGCATCTTGAAGACCGCGCCTGGCGCATCAGCCTGTTCGGCGACGAAGTGGAATCGATCACCGAATTCGATCCGCTGACCGGCCACAAGCAGGCCGAGATGAAGTCGGTCCGCGTCTATGCCAATTCGCATTACGTCACGCCGCGGCCGACGTTGGCGCAGGCGGTGAAGAGCATCAAGGCCGAGCTCAAGATGCGGCTGGAGGAGCTGACGCGGGCAGGGCGCCTGCTCGAAGCGCAGCGGCTGGAGCAGCGCTGCCGCTTCGACATCGAGATGATCGAGGCGACCGGCTCATGCGCCGGCATCGAGAACTATTCGCGCTATCTGACGGGACGGAAGCCCGGCGAGCCGCCGCCGACGCTGTTCGAATATCTGCCTGACAATGCGCTCGTCTTCGCCGACGAGAGCCACGTCACCATCCCGCAGATCGGCGCGATGTATCGCGGCGACTTCAGGCGCAAGGCGACGCTGGCCGAATATGGCTTCCGTCTGCCGTCCTGCATGGACAACCGGCCGCTCCGCTTCGAGGAGTGGGACATCATGCGGCCGCAGACGATGTATGTGTCGGCGACGCCGGGCCGCTGGGAGATGGAGCGCGCCGGCGGCGTCTTCGTCGAGCAGGTGATCCGTCCGACCGGCCTCATCGATCCGCCGGTCGAGATCCGGCCGGCGAAGAGCCAGGTCGACGATCTGCTCGACGAGATCAAGCAGGTCACCGGCAACGGCTATCGCGTCCTGGTGACGACGCTCACCAAGCGCATGGCCGAGGACCTCACCGAATATCTCCACGAGAACGGCGTGAAGGTCCGCTACATGCATTCCGACGTCGAGACGCTGGAGCGCATCGAGATCATCCGCGATCTCCGGCTCGGCGCGTTCGACGTGCTGGTCGGCATCAACCTCCTGCGCGAAGGGCTCGACATCCCGGAGTGCGCGCTGGTCGCCATTCTCGACGCCGACAAGGAAGGGTTCCTGCGCTCCGAGACGAGCCTGATCCAGACCATCGGCCGCGCCGCGCGCAACGTCGACGGCAAGGTGATCCTCTATGCCGATCACATGACCGGCTCGATGGAGCGCGCCATCGCCGAGACCGACCGGCGGCGCGAGAAGCAGACCGCCTACAATGTCGAGCACGGCATCACGCCGGAGAGCATCAAGTCGCGCATCGGCGACATCATGTCGTCGGTCTATGAGCGCGACCACGTCATCGTCGACACCGGTCTTGCCGAGGAGGGCATCCTTGTCGGCCACAATCTCCGCGCCACCATTTCCGAGCTCGAAAGCCGGATGCGCGACGCGGCGGCCAATCTCGAATTCGAGGAGGCCGCGCGCCTCCGCGACGAGATCAAGCGGCTGGAGGAGATGGAGCTCACCGTCGGCCCCGACGCGCTGGCGGGCGAGGGCGGGGCAGGCTCGGGCGGCGGACGCGGTTCATTCACCTCCCCCCGTGAGGGGGAGGTCGGCGCCCCCGGGTCCGGCCATCGGCCGGCCCAAGGACAAGCTACGCGCCGGGAGGGGGGTAATCGGCGTGGCGGCAGAGCACCCCCCTCTCTGTCTCTCCCCCTCAAGGGGGGAGAGGACCGTTCAACGGACTCCGAGCAAGCGGACGCTCCCAGCAGCAAGGTCAGGAAAAACACGCTCGACGAAATGACCGTCGGCCGGACCGAAAAGCCGATGCCGCCGCGCGGCCGCTCGATCGGAGGCCGGCCTGGGTCTCAGGCAGGCAGAAGGGGGAGGCGGTAGTGGCGAGCAAGTACGATCCACTTAAGCTCCACTTGGAGCACCTGCTGGTCTCGACATGGCGCGCGTCGTTTGCTGAGATTGAAGCGGTTCTTGGCTTCTCCCTGCCCGATAGCGCGAGGAGGTATTCGGCCTGGTGGGAGAATGAAACGGACGGTCAGCACATCCATGCCCACGCATGGCTTGACGCGGGATGGCGAACAGAACAGCTGGACCGCACTGGTGAGCGAGTGACGTTCAAGAGGCTCTAGTGCCGGATCTAACCTGCTCGCCCCAGGGTCGCTCGATCGGCGGCCGGCCCGGGTCTCAGGCTGGGCGCAGGGGGAGGCGGTAAGACAACCTATTGTTGCCAAAAGCCCTGGCGAGCGGTCATGTTGTTTGTGGCTTGTCTTGAGTTGGGGGACAACATGAAGAGAAATGCCTTGCGACGCTTGGTTCGCGTCTTGTTTGTCGGCTGGCCACTGCTCACCTTCCTTACGCCACCAGCGATGGCGCAGGGCTATTGCTATCGCCCATCAGTGCCCTACTGCATCACCTCATACAGCACATATACAGACGATTTCGCGTTCCAAAGCTGCCGGCGCAATCTTCAGAACTACTTGTCCGACGTGAGCAGCTATGTTCAGTGCCTGCAACGGCTGGCCAACGATGTGAACCAAGAAGCCGACGACGCTGTGCGGCGATTTAACTGCCGGGCCGCAGGCAACACAATTTGCTACTAGGCAAATGAGGTGGCGCGATGGGCGGCCGCCCGGCGAGGGTCTCAGGCCGGGCGAAGGGGGAGGCGGTAGGACCCCGAGCCGTAACGACCTTAGCCCTTCTCTGGAAACGCTGCCGCCACGAAGTGACGAACAGATGCATCCTCAAGTGCAGCAGTGGCCACCATTATCCGACTGCTTTTTCCGTAGCGTTTCCGAAAGGCGTCGCGAAAGCCGGCCAGCAACTCCTTCCCAAGTGCAAACCGATCGAGGTTGGCTCGTATCGCCAAAGGAGCGTCAGCAGCCACTTTGCCAACATCAAGGTTTCCGAAACGTCCCTGCTTCCTTTCGTTCTCTATCGTCTTGTTCACATAACTTCTTACGAGCGCCCCAAAACGTTCGTCAATTGTTTTGTTGAGTAGATCAACAATATCGCTCCTGTCAATTTGGTTTGACGTGGCAAGGTGTTCTTCACGAAGGAAGTATGACTCAATATCCAGCCCACCGGTCAAGAACGGAATAGCCCCTAACACATTAACTTTCTCGCGCCAATTCCTTACATCTTCATCCGTTAACAAGTCTCTATCTCTATGTAGTACAACTACGGCGTCTTTGTTTGTGTCTCGAACCACTTTCATTAACGGTCTGAGTTGTTTGATAGATGTGACTCCGCCATACGAGAGGACGAGCGTTTTGTCAGCTACGCTTCCGTTGGCTTCAAGTAACGTCAATATGGGAGTGAGGTTGTCATCTTCAGTAAGGACGATTAGTTTATAGTCTCCTGCTGCTATTCTGTCCTTGACGTCCAGTGCTCCGAGATCGAGTAGCATGTCTATTTCATCTTCGTCGGAGGCTCTTTCGATTCGGCCCGACTGTGCCCACAAGAACGTGGAGTCGTGACCTATGGCGTCGATGATGTGCCGCGAATGTGTAGTGAGGATAACCTGAGTTTCTCGTTCGCCTGAAATATGACGCAGTAGTCTGCAGATCAACCTTTGGTTGTTCGGGTGAAGATGAGAGTCGGGTTCGTCAAGAACGATCATCGACGGAGAGAACTTGTGGATGTAGGCGAGAATCTGGGCTGCTTGGAGCACTCCGGTTCCGGCCAGTTCAATTGGCAGTTCATTCTTGCCGTGTATCACGTGAACGCCAATGTTCTCGTCTGTTGCCGCGTCGAACCTCACCTTGATGTCGAGATCAGGAAAGATCGTTTGGATATCGGTCACGAAGGCGTCCCATTCGGGAGTGTCCCATAGGCGATACAGGATGTTGCGCAGAACAACGTTGGCGTCACCCCGGGCGAGGGCGCGCAGAAGAACGCCATCGGAAACGTGGGTTTCGTTACGAGCGACTCCAGCGAGGCCAGGTGAGAAGATGCTGAAAGGGGCTGAAATGTCAGCGAGAGCGGCGGCAGCCGCAGCGTTCGATACCTGCACCAAAATGTTCTTATTTCGCCCTTTTCGGACCGATAGCTCGACTTCCTGGCCATCGCCCAGCACCATGCCGAACCGGATTGCCTGGTCGGCGGCTTCAAGTAGCCTCCCACCGTGCGCGAGAGTCGAGACGTCGTCGGCAGGAGAGTAGATAAACTGGTTTGGTGCGAAACTCGTGGAGATCGTGCCCGTCGCGTTCGTGGGCCAAAGACCGGCGAGCTTAATTGTCTGGAGGGCGGATATCGCGAAATGAATGCCTTGAATTAGGCTGCTCTTGCCCGATCTGTTTGATCCGACGATGACGGAAAGCTGCCCGAGATCTACTCTTGCGTGTTCAATTACCTTGAAACGATCTACCGTTACCGTACGGATGGGCATTGGTGAAAGGCTCAACTTTCAGTTGGTTGTTGGCATCTACAGCGTCACGCGTTGACGACGCAAGTCCGACGGCAGGGTAGCCCGGCGAACGACACCAACTATTGAGCGGGAAGTCTCGCTCGGTGCCGGCCTCCTAGCCTGCCCCGAGAGGGCAGATTTCGCCGGTCACGGGCCGCAACAAGGGGCCGGCTTTGAACAGCAAGCGAACGACACTCACGGCTTGGTCTTCGCGGTGGGGCTCGTGGTCACGCCGGGCAGGTGACCCCGTCCGGCGCCGTGCGCTACGACCGGGCGCGCATGGAGCCGCGCGATGTGCGCGTCGGCAGCGCGAGCCCGGAAAGCGATACTTGCCGAGAGCTCGGGGAACCGACAGGCTCTCCCTCCGTTGACCGCAATGGGAAACAGACTTGCGATAGCCATCGCCACCGGCGTCGCCGCCGGTTCGGTCATCGCCGTATCATCGGATAACATCGCCGTGGGCGCGGGCGTCGGCGCGGTTTTCGCCATCGCCATGTATGCCGGGTTCAAATGGCGCCGCTAGCCCGAGTGCCTTCGCCATGTCCTCAGCCATGCCGCACGGAAGCGCCCCGGCCGAAGCCGAGGCGCCGAGGTCGATTGACCGTGCAGACGGCCTAGCCGCCGAAATGGAAGCTGACGCCGACGTCGAAGCGCCAGACCGGGCCGAAAGTGATTCCGCCGCTGTTGAAAAACCAATAGGGCTTCACTTCGCCAAAAACGGACAGCTTGTTGCTCACCGCGACTTCGACGCCGCCGCCGACGGTGAAGTGCGGCTGGGTGCTGCCGAAGAACCAGCCGATGCCGCCTTCGCCATAGATGAGGGCGCGGTCGCCGAGAAGAACGCCCGCGCGGCCGTTGCCTTCGACGGCGACACCGATGCCGCCGCCGAAGAGCACGTAAAGATCGGCCGAGGTGCCAAAAAGCAGACGGCCGGTCGTGAAGTTATACCCGGCGCCTACGGAGGCGAGGCCGCCGATCGTGGGGATGCAGAGGCCGGGGCAATAGACGAGGCCGCCGGACACGCCGGCATAGAGGCCGCCCCAGCGAAACGTGGGTGGCGCCATCGGGGCGGTGGTCACCACGGGCGCGGGCATGATCGGCGTCAGATCCGCCGCATGAGCCGAGGTTGCAGTCAGCGCGGCGCAGGCGGCGCCGACCAGCAATAGCTTACCGAACTTCATGGCTTTCGGGCTCCCCGCCCCAAAAATTTGTCAGCAAGATATTCTGCGCCTGATTCCGGTCGCCGTCATCAGGGCTCGCAGCAGGAAGGTGTGCAAATCCTTGGCGCTGTGGCGCGATTGCCGCAGGGGACGGACGCAGCCTCAGCCCTGCCGGATGATGACGTTGCCGGTCTTCTCCTCGCTCTCGGCATAGCGATAGGCGGCAACGATATCCGACAACGGGAAAGTGCGGCCGATCACCGGCCTCACCTTGCGCGTCTCGATCAGTTCGCTGATTTCGGCGAGGCCCTCGGGCGTGTGCTTCGCCTGGCCGAAAATGACATGCTTGCCGTTTGCCAACCGCGCCCAGAAGCGGCGCACGACCAGCGTGAAGCCGGGATTGGCCGAGACATAGCGGCCGCCGCGGCGAAGGGCGCGGATGCCACGGGTGACGGTGGCGGCGCCCACTGCGTCCAAGACGACGTCGAAGCCGTCGGCGGCAACATCGTCATTGGCGGCAAGGGCGGTCGCGGCGCCGCGGCGGCGCGGGACATAGGCCCCGGCCGAGGCGTCGATGACGCGGTCCGCCCCGATCTGCCGGAGCATCGCATGCTTGGCGGCGCGGTCGACCGCCGTCACCTCGGCGCCCGCCGCCTTGGCGATCTGCACGGCATAGGTGCCGATCGAACCGCCGGCGCCGACGATCAGCACGCGCTCGCCGCGCGTCACACCGGCCTTGGTGGGGAAGTAGAGCGCCTCGAAGGCGGCGAAGGGAACGCAGGCGGCTTCCTCGGCGGTGAGGGAAGGCGGACGGATTGCGAGCATGCCGTCCCGCGGCGTCTCCGGCAGGATGGCATATTCGGCCTGGCCGCCGAGCTTCATGCCGGTGGCGGCGAAGACATGATCGCCCGGCTTGAAGCGGGTGACGCCGGCGCCGACGACATCGACGGTGCCGGCGAGTTCCTGGCCGAGAACGCGCACCCGGCGCGGCTGCCACCAGCCGGCGAAGAGGCGCAGCGGCAGCCTGAGATACCAGGGGAAGCGGAGGGCGCGCATGCCGCAATCGCCGGCTGTCACGGTGGTCGCCTCGACCTTGATGCGGACCTCGCCGGGTTTCGGCTCCGGCGTCGGCACGTCCTGCAGCTGCAGCACTTCGGGCGGACCATAGGCGGTCCAGATCGCGGCCTTCATGGCGGGGTGTCCTTTTCCCGTTCCGGTGCAGCTTACGCCGTCGCGAGCGGGCGGGTGAACTGGATCATGTGGTTCGCTCGGCGGGGCAGGGCGACGGGTTGTTTTCCCCCGGCCGGCCCGGCGTCGCGAATCAGGATTGCCGGAGCGATGCGGTCGGCGGGCTTGACCTTCGCGGTCCCGAGCAGGAGCATCGCGCAAGGAGCAGCGAACATGTCGAAGCGCTTTCTGAGATGGATCGACGTCTGGATCGAGGACAATGTCCCGATGGGCTCCGGCGGTGACGTCGAGGCCTATGACGTCCGTGCGGCGCGAATGGCCAAGGAGCTTCTTGCCGCGGCCGCGAGTTAGGGTTTCCGCCAGGGCGAGATCGATGAGGAATCCGGCAAGATTGCCGGGCTGATCGAGGCGAAACTGTCGGCCAAACCGGAATTCGACCTCTCCACATTCGGCGCGGTACCAGAAGACTGAGGTGGCGCGCCGATGTCGGAACGCTTCCTGCGCTGGCTCGATTTCACGGACAGGGCTTCACCGCGCGTGCCGTGATGGCTAGGATTTGCTGCAAACACGAGTCCGGCTCATGTCGCTCCGCCCGCTCGCATCACCTTCGTCCATCCCCGCGCGCCAGGCGGCACTGAGTGCCGTCGATGCCGAGATTGTCGCCGAGCAGGCGTCAGCGCTCGGGCGCGCCGGCCGGCGGCTGGAGACGGCGCTCGCCGATCTTGCCGCCTGCGATGCTGGAACGCAGCCCAAGCGCAGCGGCCGGAACCCGCCACCTGACCGGCCGGCATTGCTGGCCGAGGCGCGGCGGGCGCTCTGGTATCTCGTCGTGCAACGGGAAGCATGCGGCGCCCGCAACTACGGCGAACTCCTCGCCGTCTATGCCGTGCCCGCTGAGGTGAGCCGCGGCATCACGCTGCCGTCGCTGACGCCGAGGCGCCGCTAGCACGTGCGCGCGGCCACGATCCGCGCTACGATTGAAGCCGAGGTTCGAACAGACGGGGGCTATCGTCATGACGAAATCACGGCTTGTTCCACTTGCCTTAACGCTGGGGCTCGTGCTGCTTCTCGCCGCCTGCGCGGCCGGCGTGAATCCTTACGTCGACACCGCCAATGCGGATGATGTGATCGCCGGCTTCTGGCGTGGCCTGTGGCAGGGGATCATCGCCCCCATCACCTTCATCATCTCGCTGTTCACCGACAAGGTGAGCATCTACGAGGTCCACAATTCCGGCGGGTGGTACGATTTTGGCTTCGTTCTCGGCGCCGGCATTCTGTTCGGCGGCGGCTTCCTCGGCGCATTCCGCGGCGGCCGAAAGAAGTGGGACTGAGCTAGTCCTCCGTCTTCAAGTGGATCGCCAGCCAGATCGTCGGCTGGGCGGGGTCGGTCCAAGCGACGCGGTGACGGCGATGAGCGGGGACGAGCAGATAGTCGCCCGCCGTCAGCGCTTGCTCCCCGTCGCCTTCAATTTCGAGGCGGGCGGCGCCGGCGATCAGCAGCACCCATTCGTCGGTCGGCTGGTCGTACCAGAAGCCGGGCGGCGAAGCCTGGCCCGTTGAGACGATCCGCTCGACGCGTACACCGGGGCGGGACAGGAGATGGGTGACCAGTTCATCCGGCGCGCCGGCGTCTATCGCCGAGAAGATATTCCCGCTTGTGTCCTTCGCCATGGCATCAACCTGCGGGGCGCAAAAACTGAATCAAGTTGAACGACATCGGCTCTAGTATTTCTCGTTGCTTTTCTGGCGATGTGCTGGCAGACTGGAAAGGCTCGGGCATGCGGGCCCTGGAGACTGGAGCTTAAGGCGCGAGGCAGTTTCGATTTCGAACGCCCACGCAGGTGCTGGCTGGAATACCGATGTTCGGCACACATAATGATGCCATTTCCTTTCCTCTGTACACCACCGTGCCCCTAACACCACGCGGACGATACCCGTCCGCGTTATGATCAAACGGGAAAGGATCCCATCGCTATGCGCCAGACTGGCACCGTGAAATTCTTCAACAGCAGCAAGGGCTTCGGCTTCATTACTCCGGACGACGGGGCGAAGGATGTGTTCGTTCACGTCTCCGCTCTCGAGCGCTCGGGCATCCCGCATTTGCAGGATGGGCAGAAGGTCAGCTTCGAGACCGAGCCGGACCGCCAGGGCAAAGGCCCGAAGGCCGTCAACCTCGCTCTCGCGTAAGCAATAGCATTCGAGTGCGGTGCCTTCGGGCACCGCTCTTCGGCTTCAGGCCGCCGGTCATTCGGCGGCTTTTTGTTGTTCGGCGTTGCTTGGGGCTCAGCGCGCCGGCCGTCGGGTGCGGGCGCGGCGAGCGAGCAGTTCCGACACGACCAGGGCGACGACCGCGATGACGAGCGAGATGAGCGTCAGCCGCAGCGCCGCCACCCCGCCATCGGGCAATTGCAGCGCCGTGTAGATCGCGGTCGGGATGGTCTGCGTCTCGCCGGGGATGTTGGCGACGAAAGTAATCGTCGCCCCGAACTCGCCGAGCGCCCGGGCGAAGCAGAGCACCATGCCGGCGAGGATGCCCGGCATCATCAGCGGCAGAGTGATGCGCAGGAAGACGCGCCAGCGATTGGCGCCGAGCGTGCGCGCCGCGTCCTCGAGCCGACGGTCGATTGCTTCGACCGAAAGCCGCATCGCCCGCACCATCAGCGGAAAGCCCATCACCGCCGCCGCCAATGCGGCGCCCGTCCAGCGGAATGCCAGGACGATGCCGAAGGTGTCTTCGAGAAAGATGCCGAGCGGACCCTGCCGTCCGAAGGCGAGGAGCAGGATATAGCCGGTGACCACTGGCGGAGCGACCAATGGCAGATGCACCAGGGCGTCGACGAGGGTTCGGCCGGGGAAGCGCTTGCGCGCCAGCAGAAGCGCTACCGCAACGGCAAAGGGAACCGAGACAAGCGTCGCGACCAGGCCGACGCGCAGGCTAAGGCCAATCGCCGTAAGTTCTGCCGGCGTCAGCGGTCCCCACATCTACGGGCCGGGCGAAAGGACCGCGAAGCCGTTGCGAATGAAGATCGCGGCGGCGTTCTCGGAGCGAAGGTAGGTGAAGAACTGCAAGGCCTCCGCATTGGCGCCGTCGGCAACCATCGCCGCCGGATAGATGATCGGCGGATGCAGATCTTCCGCGAAGGTATCGACGATCCGGACGCGCGGCTCGGCCGCGGCGTCGGTGGCGTAGACGATGCCGAGCGGGGTTTCGCCGAGTGCTACGAAGGCGAGGGCGGCACGGACATTGTCCGCCTGGGCGACGTGCGGCTCCACCGCGTCCCATTCGCCCAGGGCAATGAGGGCCGCCTTGCCGTAGCGCCCGGCGGGCACCGCCTCGACATCGGCCATGGCGATGCGGTCGTCGGGACCCAGCGCCGCAACGATCGGGTCGGCGTCGATATGGATGGCGACGGTGCTGGCCAGCGGAGCGATCAGCACGAGCCGGTTGCCAAGGAGATCGGTGCGGGTCGCGGGGTCGATGATGCCGCGTGCCTCGACATAATCCATCCAGTCGAGATCGGCGGAGATGAAGATGTCAGCTGGCGCTCCCTGCTCGATCTGCCGCGCGAGCGTCGAGGTGCCGGCATAGCTGACTGACACAGTGATTCCGGTCTCGCGGGTAAAGTCTTGAACAATCTCATCAAGTGCCGTCTGCAGGCTCGCCGCGGCGAAGACCAGCGGGGTGGCCGCGACCGCGCGTGGAGCAATGGCCAGGGCGGCCAGCAGGGTGGCGAATGCAAGGCCGCGCCGACGGCTGCGAAGGCGCAGGGCTGTCATTCGATCGCGATCCTTGCAAAGGGGTAGGGGCGCGCATAGTTTCCGCGCGCTCCCGACCGGAAATGGAGATGCCGCGAATGGGATTCCTCGCTGACTCTCTTGCGCGGATCAAGCCGTCCGCGACCATAGCCGTGACCACGAAGGCGATGGAGCTCAAGGCGGCCGGTCGCGACGTCATCGGCCTTGGCGCCGGCGAGCCGGATTTCGACACGCCCGACAACATCAAGGAAGCCGCGATCCGAGCGATCCGCGACGGCAAGACGAAATACACCGCCGTCGATGGCATCCCCGAGTTGAAGCGCGCGATAGTCGACAAGTTCCACAACGAGAATCATATCGACTACACGCCGAAGGAAATCACCGTCGGCACCGGCGGCAAGCAGGTGCTCTACAACGCCCTGATGGCGACGCTCAATCCGGGCGATGAGGTGATCGTTCCGGCGCCCTATTGGGTGAGCTATCCCGACATGGTGGCGCTGGCCGGCGGGACGCCGGTCGAGGTCAAGACGACGACCGCCAGCGGCTACAAGCTGTCGGCGGATGCGCTGGAAGCGGCGATCACGCCGGCAACCAAATGGCTGATCTTCAACTCGCCGTCGAACCCGACCGGGGCTGCCTACACGGCGGACGAAATCCGTGCGGTTACGGACGTGCTGATGCGGCACCCGCAGGTCTGGGTGCTGACCGACGATATGTATGAGCATCTCGTCTATGACGATTTCCGCTTCACGACGATCGTCGAAATCGAGCCCGGCCTCCGCGACCGGACGCTGACGGTGAACGGCGTCTCGAAGGCCTATGCAATGACCGGGTGGCGGATCGGCTATGCGGGCGGGCCGGAGAAGCTGATCAAGGCGATGGCGACGATCCAGTCGCAGTCGACTTCGAATCCGAGTTCGATTTCGCAGTGGGCCGCCGTCGAGGCGCTGACCGGACCGCAGGATTTCATCCCGAAGAACGCCGCGCTGTTCAAGGAGCGGCGCGACCTCGTCGTCGGCATGCTGAACCAAGCGAAGGGCATTCGCTGTCCGAAGCCGGAAGGCGCGTTCTATGTCTATCCGTCCTGCGCCGAGGCGATCGGGCGGACGAGCGGTGGCGGCCGGCTCATCGAGAATGACGAGGCCTTCGTGACTGCATTGCTTGAAGAAGAAGGAGTGGCCGTGGTGCAGGGATCGGCGTTTGGCTTCAGCCCCGCCTTCCGCATCTCTTACGCAACGGCGACCGAGACGCTCGACGAGGCGTGCCGCCGCATTCAAAGGTTCTGCGGCTCTTTGCGGTGAAGTGCCGGGCCGCCGACGTATCGGCGGCCCAGCCTGTTCGTTATTCGGTCGTGCCGCAGCGGACGAAGTCCGTCGTCAGGTCGCCCATTGCGATGTTGATCGCAGTGAAGGGCGCCTCGCCGGTGGCCGTGACCGTCCACGTGGCCGCCTCAGGCTCAGCGCCTGTGACCGGACATAGAAGGTTGACGGTGAGGCCTGTGTCGCCTGCCTCGGTACCGGTGACCAGGCAGGCGGTATCGCCGACCGTGATCGCATCCGGAGCGATGGTCATCGCGTCGGTGGCGCATGCCTCGGGCGCTTCCGCCCAGAGGCCGACGATGTCGGCGAGCGCAACGGCTGCAGGTGCCGCAGCTTCCATTGCTGGGGCTCCCGCTTCCATGGCCGGGGCCGCAGTGTCCGTCGCCGGGGCGTCGGTCGCAGGGGCGCCAGCTTCCATCGCTGGAGCCTCAGTTGCCATCGCTGGAGCGCCGGCGTCCATGGCCGGGGTGGTGTCGGTGGCGGTTGACGCCGCAGTTGCTGCGTCGTCCGTCGCCGTGGTGTCGTCCTTGTTGCTGCACGCCGACAGCATCAAGCCGGCGGCGAGCGCGCTTGCGAGCGCAATTGACTGAAGTTTCATGGTGCCAAACCTCCCGCAGTTCGGACGGTGGAGTCATAGAGGCGCCGGCGGTCTGCCTTTGCCCCGATCGAGGGCCGGGCCGCCGCTTGCTCGTGGCCCGGTATGCCAATCATCGCCGTACCGCGTCGCCGGCGGTGCATTGACGGCTTTCTTATCTACCGGCGCAAAGTGGCCGGATCGCGAGACAAATACTCATTGCACGCCCGGCGTGCTATCGCCGGTGTTGTTAAGGCTCGCAACCGCAATGACAAATTCGCCTATTGAGGCAACAATATGCCATAGGCACGCAACAATGTCATTTAAGACGCGAACGTCCCCGGCGAACCGGCCGGCAATACCGCATAGGGCGAGTCGCCGGCGCGGCGCTCCCCAAGTCTTCGGGGCATTGTTGTCTGCTGCTCCTTGATCACAGGTGGACGCATTTCCTACATTAACGGCTTGTAGGATGTTGACCGTCTCCGCTTTGGCGGTGGACGTTGATCAACATTGCCAAACGAGTCGGGTTCCATGCACGCCAAGGTGATCATCATCGGATCCGGTCCGGCCGGATATACGGCTGGCATTTACGCGGCGCGCGCGATGCTTGAGCCACTGCTGATCGCGGGCATGCCGCAAGGCGGGCAGCTGACGATCACGTCCGATGTCGAGAACTATCCCGGCTTCGCCGAAGTCGTTCAAGGTCCGTGGCTGATGGAGCAGATGCGCGAGCAGGCCGAGAATGTCGGCACGCGCATTATCCAGGACATGATCGTCGAGGCTGATTTCGACGCCAGGCCGTTCCGCCTCGTCGGCGACAGCGGCAAGATCTACACTGCCGACAGCGTCATCATCGCCACCGGCGCCCAGGCGAAGTGGCTGGGGCTGCCGTCCGAGGAGCATTTCAAGGGCTTCGGCGTTTCGGCCTGCGCCACCTGCGACGGCTTCTTCTTCAAGGAGCGGCCTGTGGTGGTCATCGGCGGCGGTAACACGGCCGTCGAGGAGGCGCTCTTCCTCACGCGCTTCGCGTCAAAGGTAACAATCGTCCATCGCCGCGACAGCTTCCGGGCCGAACGCATCCTGCAGGACCGGCTGTTCAAATCGCCGAAAATCGAGGTGGTGTGGGATAGCGAGGCCGATGAAGTCATCGGCGCCGACGGTTTCCCGCCGCGCGTGAAGGCGCTTCGTGTGCGCAATCTCAAGACCGGCCAGACCAGCGACATCGAAGCCGACGGCATTTTCGTCGCCATCGGTCACGCGCCCGCCGTGGAGGTGTTTCGCGGCAAGGTTCGTTTGAAGCCTTCGGGCTATATCTGGACTGCAGCCGATTCCACCGCCACGTCCGTGCCCGGCGTTTTCGCTGCGGGCGATGTTACGGATGAGACCTACCGGCAGGCGGTGACCGCCGCCGGGATGGGCTGCATGGCCGCTCTCGAGGCCGAGCGCTATCTCGCCGCCTCCGAGGACGTGCTGCAGACGGAGGCGGCAGAATAGCCGCGCCGGCCATCTCCGGTGCGGCGATGGATTGGGACAAGATCCGGGTCTTCCACGCCGCCGCAGAATCGGGCTCGTTCACGCGGGCCGCGGAAGCGTTGGACATGAGCCAGTCGGCGGTCAGCCGGCAGGTTAGCGCGATTGAGCGTGATCTCGGCGTGCCGCTGTTTCATCGCCATGCTCGCGGTCTGATGCTGACGGAGCAGGGCGAGATGCTGTTCCGCGCCGCGCATGACATGCTCATGAAGCTGGATTCGGTGCGCGGCGAATTGCAGGAAGCGCGCGACAAGCCGTCCGGCACGCTGCGGGTGACAACCACGGTCGGGCTCGGCTCGACATGGCTGACGGACCGGCTGCATGAATTTGTCGAGCGCTATCCCGACATCAGCCTGCAGCTCATTCTTGAGAATGAGGAACTCGATCTGTCGATGCGGCAGGCCGATGTGGCGATCCGGCTGCAGAAGCCGAGTCAACCGGACCTCGTGCAGCGGCGTCTGTTCACCGTGCATTTCCACGTCTATGCGGCGCAGAGCTATCTCGACCGCTTCGGTGAACCGAAGACGCTGGAGGATCTCGACAGCCATCGCATCATTACCTTCGGCGTTCCGGTGCCGCTTTATCTGCGCGAGATGAATTGGCTGGAGCAGGCCGGCCGCCCACGTGGCGCGCCGCGCCAGCCGGTGATGCGCATCAACAATGTGATGGCGATCCGCAATGTGGTGCGCAATGGCGCCGGCATCGCGACGCTACCCGACTACATGATGGAGAAGGTGGCCGGTCTCGTGCGCATCCTGCCGCAGGCCGAAGCGCCGAGCTTCACCTGCTATTTCGTCTACCCCTCGGAGCTCAGGAATTCGGCGCGGATCGGCGTCTTCCGCGATTTCCTGCTGGAGAAGGCCCAGACATGGTCATTCTGATCCAGCGGCAAAGGTGTGGATAAGGAGGACGATTTCAGCTTCTGGTTGCTCGGCGTCATCGGCGCTTTATAGTTGTCGATGAGCTGCTGATTCGTGGTGGTTCCTCCCTGAGGGTTGCGTCGCCTTTGTTGCGTTGAGGTAGCAGGCGACTAGCTGAGCCCCACCTGCCGGGCCGTTTGCCCGGCATTTTCTTTCCCCCAAAATGCGCAGCTAGGCGGCCTTCTGGCTCGCTCGCGCGACAGCTTCGTCGGCGAGGCGGCCGGTCAGTTCCTGCAGGTGATCGAACCGGCTGGTGAAGGTGCCGACGCCGGCGGTCGCCGAACGCAGTTCGACGATCAAGTCGCGGATTTCCGATTGCGGGATGAGGGCAACCACGACGTCCCAGGCCGGCCAATCGGGCCGCGCATCGAAGCCCATCAATTGCCCGCGCCGCTGCGAGACGATGGCGTTGACCCTGGCGGTGGCGTCGGACGGGATGGCGATCTCGACATGCAGCACCGGCTCCAGCAGCACCGGCGTGCATTGCGCCATGCCCTCGCGCATCGCCAATTGCGCCGCCATGCGGAAGGCCTGATCGGACGAATCGACCGTGTGATACGAGCCGTCGATCAGGCAGACGCTGAGATCGACGACGCTAAAGCCGAGCGGTCCATGTCCGAGATAGTCGGCAACGCCGGCCTCGACTGACGCGATATATTGCCGGGGCACCACGCCGCCGGAGATGCGCTCGGAAAACTCGAAGCCGGAACCGCGCGGCAACGGCTTGATCTCCAGCACGACGTCGCCGAACTGCCCATGTCCGCCCGATTGCTTCCGGTGCCGGCCGCGGATGGTGGTCGAGCCGCGGATCGTCTCGCGATAGGGGATGGCCGCCTCGCTGGTCGCGACCTTGATGCCATAACGGCTGGTCAGGCGTTCAAGCGCGACGCGCAGATGCATTTCGCCCTGGCCGGCAAGGACGGTCTCGCCGCTTTCAGCGTTCTGGCTGACGGCGAGCGAGGGATCTTCTTCCGTTGCCTTGGCGAGCGAGGCGCTGAGCTTCACGTCGTCTTTCCGTTCGGCGGCGGCAAGGGCATAGCTAAGGACCGGCTGCGGCGGCGCCAGTTCGACCAGTTGCTTCGGCGTGGTCTTGCCGGCGGCGAGTGTTGCGCCGGTCGGCGCATCGTCCAGCTTGCCGAACCCGGCGGTCTCGCCCTCCATCGCCTGGTCGCGTTTGTTCATCTGCTGACCGTTGATCTGGAACACGCCGGAGACACGTCCCGCAGGCCCGTCCGGCCCCGCGAGTTCGCTGCCATCACCCACCGCGCCGGACAGCACGCGCGCCACCGAAACCTTGCCGGCATGCGCGGTGTGCAGCGTCTTGACGACCTGCAGGATCGTTTCGCCCTTGCCATCGAGACCCAGCCGCTGACGGGTTTGCGCAATGCCGGGGCTCTCATGTCGGATCGCCTTGAGAAGCCGGCCGATGCCATGACCATGCTCGGCGGCGCCAATGAGTACGGGGCAGACGAGGCCCTGGCGCATATCGGCGACGAGGTCCTGGAAGACGGCCTCGCGGTTTGGTTCGATGTCCTCGAGCAATTGTTCCATGAGGCTGTCGTCATAGTCGGCGAGGGTCTCCAGCATAGTGTAGCGGGCCTCGTCCTTGCGCGGCTTGTCGTCCGCGGTGAGGTCGACGACCGCGCTGGCGGCGTGCTCGCGGTAAACGAAGGCGCGTTCCAGCGCCAAGTCGATGAAGCCGGAGATGACGCCGGATTCACGGATCGGAACATGGCGGAGGAGGAGGGGCACCGAGGACGCGGCCTGCAAAGTCGCAAGCGTTTCGCGAACGCTGAGTTCCTCCTTGTCGACCTTGTTGAGGAACATGATGCGGGGGATGTTGCGATCCTCCAGCGCCTTCATGATCACCTGCAACGCCGGCACCTTCTTGGGATCGGACTCGGCGACGACGATAGCGATGTCGACGGCGGGAAGGATTGGCTCGGCCTCGAAGGCGAATTCGATCGATCCCGGGCAGTCGAAGAAGGTCAACCGGTCGCTCATGAAGTCGGTCTCGGCAATATTGACCTCAACGCTCATCTGATGCGCCCGCGCCTCCGGGGAGGCGTCGCCCAATGTGTTGCCCTCCGCGAGGGTGCCCTGGCGCGAGATCGTTCCGGTGCGTGCGAGAATGGCTTCAAGCAGCGTGGTCTTGCCGCTCGCAAAGGGACCTACCAGCGCGATCGCGCGCGGTCCGGCAATTCTGCCGTTGTTGTCGCTCATCTGCTCAAGCCTCCCCATGTCCTGCCCGCCCCAGCGGAAACCGGCGGCCGGGAGGCAGGCTCGGTTTATGGCTGGATCGTCTCAGGGAATGCGGCAGGTGGCAAGCCTCCCGTCAAGGTTTCCTCTTTCCGGCGGGAGAGCTAGAAAAGAGGTCTGAGTCGCGCAATCAGACAGGGGACGGGAGACGCCGATGCTTGCGGCCTATTCACTTGCCGCCTCCGGGCCCGAGCCGTTGCCGACCGTGCCGGAAGTGGCCGGCGAGGGCGCCGGCTGGATCGATCTGTTCAACCCTACATTGCAGGAAGACGAGGTGGCGGTCAGCCTGCTTGGGGTGTCCATCCCCACCCGCGAGGAAGCGCAGGAGATCGAATCGACCAGCCGGTTCTTCATTGAGGACGGGGCGACGTTCCTCAATCTGGCCGTGCTGGTCGGCGTCGATGCCGGTCAGCCCGCGCTCAGTCCGCTCAGCTTCGTCCTCAAGAATGAATGGGTGGTCACGGTCCGCTATGCGGAATCATCTGCCTTCAAGCAGTTCCAGATGCGGGCCGCCAAGCCGAAGAACAGCTGCAACACGGCAACGGACGTGATCTCGTTTATGACCGAATCGATCATCGATCGCGCCGCTGACATCGTGGAGAAGATTGGCGCCGACATCGACCGGATCAACAACAACATCTTCAAGGGGCGCGATCGCCAGTCGCGCGGCGGAAGGGAGCGGGAGCGCAGCCTGGAAGAATATATCGAGAAGATCGCCTATCAGAACGACATCATCTCCAAGAGCCGTGAAAGTCTGATCTCGATCGAGCGCATGCTGCAATATCTGTCGGGCGCCGGTTCTGGCTGGCCCGACCGCAAGACGGATCGCGATCGGCTGCGGCTGATGGGAAGGGATGTCCGTTCGCTGACCGACCAGCTGAGCTTCCTGTCGAGCAAGGCGACATTTCTGCTTGATGCCACGCTCGGCCTCATCTCGGTTGAGCAGAACGATGTCATCCGCGTGCTGACGGTGGCTGCAACGATCCTGTTCCCGCCGACGCTGGTTGGCACGATCTACGGCATGAACTTCGACGGGATGCCGGAGTTGAAATGGGGCCTCGGCTATCCCTTCGCGATTGGGTTGATGATCGCCTCCGCCCTCATTCCCTATTTCATCCTGAAACGGCGCGGCTGGTTCTGACCCTGCCGGGCTGCCTTGCCTCGCGTTGGCTTCCCCAGTAGCAAGGGCCACCATCGATCGCGCGGCACCGTGGTCGACGCCTTGAGGGAGGGTGCGTTTTGGCCAATGGCGTTGTTATCATCGGCGGTGGGCATGGCGGGTCGCAAACCGCCGCCAGCCTCCGGTCGGAGGGTTATGAAGGGCCGGTGACGCTGATTACGGCGGAACCGGATATTCCCTATCAGCGACCGCCGCTGTCCAAGACCTATCTCAAGGAGCCGGAGAAGGGCCTGCAGGAGCTGCGGCCGGCGGCCTTCTATACGAGCCACAATATCGATCTCCGCCTGTCGACGACGGCCATGTCGATCGATCGGCAGGGGCAAATCGTAGCGCTCAGCGATGGCAGCGAGATCGGCTACGACCATCTCGTGTTGGCCGTTGGTTCGCGGCCTCGAATCCCGCCGATTTCGGGGACGGATCTCGACGGTGTCTTTCTGCTTCGCGACGCGGCGGATGCGCGGCGGCTGCACGACCGGTTCCTGACGGCCGAATCGGTTGTTGTTATCGGCGGCGGCTTCATCGGCCTTGAACTCGCGGCGACAGCACGGCAGCTCGGCCGCATGGTGACGGTGGTCGAGGCAACCGACCGGCTGATGGGCCGCGCAGTCGCGCCGGAAATCTCGCAGCATTTCCTCGACCTCCATCGCGGTTGGGGCACGACGGTTCTGCTCAACGCGATGGCGGAGGGGATCCTCGGCAATTCCAGCGATGCCGTCGCCGCCGTGCAGGCGGGGGGCGGGTCACCAATCGAAGCCGACCTCGTCGTTCTCGGCATCGGCGTCGTGCCGAATGTCGAGATGGCGCAGGAGGCCGGGATCATTGTCGACAACGGTATCGTCGTTGGCGCGGATCTGCGTACCAGCGACCCGAAGATCTTCGCCATCGGCGATTGCGTGATGTTCGACGAGGTCTCGATCGGCCAGAAGATTCGCCTGGAATCGGTGCAGAACGCGGTCGATCAGGGGAAGGCGGTCGCCAAGACCGTGATGGGCAAGGGCGAGGCCTACCGGTCCGTGCCGTGGTTCTGGTCGGACCAGCAGGACGTCAAGCTGCAGATGGTCGGATTGGCCAACCGGGCAACCCGCCGCGTGCTTCGCGGCAGGCCGGACGATTCGGCCTTCTCCGTTTTCCAATTCGCGGGCGACCAATTGGTCGAAATCAACTCCGTCAACCGAGGCGCCGACCACATGTTTGGCCGGCGGATGATGGATCAGCCGGCGAACCTGCCCACGCCGGAACAGGCCGCCGACGAAAGCTTCGACCTAAGGGCGCTGATGAAGCGCAGTACTGCGGCCGCCGGATAGGGCGTACGCCGCAACGTTCGGCTCGGGTTCCAGCAGGCCAGTGGCGATAACCGTCAAATCTTCGTCGAATGCGCGCTCATCTTCCAGCATGGCGCCGAGGATGCGCTTCTCGTCGTGCCGGCCAAGCAGCTTGGCGTAGGCGGCGAGCGTCCCGAAGGCGGCGATGAGATAGTGCTGAATGCGCTGGACGGCGCCGATCATGGCGGTGTCGCGCATCACGCCGCGTTCGCCGGAGGCGATGGGGCGAAGAGCCCTGGCGACGAGGGCGGCCATGGCGTCGTCCGAGGCGATCTGTGCTTGATCACCGGTTGTGTCCAGCTGGCCCAGCCGGTCGAGTTGGCGGGAGGTTTCGCTCACATGGGCGCGGAATGCGTCGGCGAGTTCGGGATCATCGGTAGCCTGAGCCAGCTCCGACAGGGCCGCCACCAGCATGCGCGCATCGTCGCGGGCCTGGTGGAGGTCAGAAATATACAGGGTATCCAAATTGTGGGTCATAGCGATCTCCAGCTCCTGAGTTCCGCCCAATCTCTACAGAGTCGCGGTATCAAGGAGCTTCCTGGGCAGGCAGGGCGGGATTGCGGCGCGTTCGAGTCCAGACTGTGGTCTTTTGGGGCGATGGCTTTCCCCATCTGCCACAATCCCCTATAAGCCGCCTCTAGCCTGATCTTTGATGATCGTTGAAGCCCCGGGCGGCCATCCGCGCCGGGGTTTCGTTCGCCACTTGAGCCTTGCCATGCCCAAACGGACTGACATCAAGTCGATCCTGATCATCGGGGCCGGTCCGATCATTATCGGACAAGCCTGCGAATTCGACTATTCGGGAACGCAGGCCTGCAAGGCGCTGAAGGAGGAGGGCTACCGGGTCATCCTGGTGAACTCCAATCCGGCGACGATCATGACCGACCCGGATCTGGCGGATGCCACCTATATCGAGCCGGTGACCCCCGAGATCGTTGCGGAGGTCATCCGCAAGGAGCGCCCCGACGCGCTGCTGCCGACCATGGGCGGCCAGACCGCGCTCAATTGCGCGCTGTCGCTGCGGCGCATGGGCATCCTCGATGAATTCAATGTCGAGATGATCGGCGCCGACGCCGAGGCGATCGACATGGCCGAGGACCGGCAGCTGTTCCGTCAGGCCATGCAGCGCATTGGACTGGAGACGCCGCGGTCGATGCTGGCCAATGCGTCGACGGCCAAGGAGAAAGCGCGGCAGCGGCGGCGCGACGAACTCGCCAGCATTGCGACGCTCGCCGTCTCGGACGGCGAAAAGCAGAAGCTGCAGGAAGCCTTCCAGCGCGAATGGGAAGCGGAGCGTCCGGCGCGGGCGAAAATCTATCAGGAAGCGGCGCTCGTCGAGGCGCTGGAGGCCCTGCAGGAAATCGGCCTGCCGGCCATCATCCGCCCCTCATTCACGCTCGGCGGCACCGGCGGCGGCATCGCCTACAACCGCGCCGAGTTCCTCGAGATCGTCGAACGCGGGCTCGATGCGTCGCCGACCAGCGAGATTCTGATCGAGGAGTCGGTGCTGGGCTGGAAGGAGTATGAGATGGAGGTCGTCCGCGACAAGGCGGACAACTGCATCATCGTCTGCTCGATCGAGAATATCGATCCGATGGGCGTGCATACCGGCGATTCGATCACCGTCGCGCCGGCGCTGACGCTGACGGACAAGGAATTCCAGATCATGCGCGACGCCTCGATCGCGGTGCTGCGCGAGATCGGCGTCGAGACGGGCGGCTCCAACGTTCAGTTCGCCGTCAATCCGGCGGACGGACGCCTCGTCGTCATCGAGATGAATCCGCGCGTGTCGCGCTCGTCGGCGCTAGCATCCAAGGCGACGGGCTTCCCGATCGCCCGGGTCGCGGCAAAGCTGGCCGTCGGCTACACGCTCGACGAACTTGACAACGATATCACCGGCGGCGTCACGCCAGCGTCGTTCGAACCGACGATCGACTATGTCGTCACCAAGATCCCGCGCTTCGCCTTCGAGAAATTCCCCGGCGCCGAACCGCTCCTCAACACGTCGATGAAGTCGGTGGGTGAGGTGATGGCGATCGGCCGGACCTTCGCCGAGTCGCTGCAGAAGGCGCTGCGTGGCCTGGAGACCGGGCTGTCGGGCCTTGATGAAATCGACATTCCGGGTCTCGGCGTCGGTGATGACAAGAACGCCATCCGTGCGGCGCTGGGCACGGCGACGCCCGATCGCCTGCTGATCGCGGCCCAGGCGCTGCGTCATGGTCTCAGTATCGACGAGGTGCATCAGGCCTGTCGGATCGATCGCTGGTTCCTGGCGCAATTGGCGGCCATCATTGCGACGGAAGAACTGATACGCCGGCGCGGCCTTCCCGATACGCCGCAGCCGCTCCGCAGCCTGAAGGCAATGGGCTTTTCCGACAGCCGGCTGGCGGCGCTCGCCAATTGCAGTGAGGCGGAAGTTTCGGCCGAACGCCGCCGGCTCGGCGTCCATCCCGCCTACAAGCGCATCGATACCTGCGCCGCCGAGTTCGCCTCGCCGACGGCATATATGTACTCGACCTATGAGACCCCCTTCGCCGGTCTGCTCGCCAATGAGGCCGAGCCGAGCGACCGGAAGAAGGTGATGATCCTCGGCGGCGGGCCGAACCGGATCGGGCAGGGGATCGAGTTCGACTATTGCTGCTGCCATGCGGCCTTCGCGCTGGCCGATGCCGGCTATGAATCGATCATGGTCAACTGCAATCCCGAAACCGTGTCGACTGATTACGACACCTCGGACCGGCTCTATTTCGAGTCGCTGACCGCCGAAGACGTGCTTGAGATCGTGCGTGTGGAGCAGTCGAAGGGAACGCTGGTCGGCGTCATCGTCCAGTTCGGCGGGCAGACGCCGCTCGGTCTAGCCGCGGCACTGCAGGCGGCCCATGTGCCGATCCTCGGTACGTCGCCCGACGCCATCGATCTCGCCGAGGATCGCGACCGTTTTGCGAAGTTGCTGTCGAAGCTCGGGCTCCGCCAGCCGCAGAACGGCATCGCCCATTCCGTCAGCGAAGCGCGCACCGTCGCGGCCGCTCTGGGCATGCCGATGGTCGTGCGTCCGTCCTACGTTCTGGGCGGGCGCGCCATGCAGATCCTGCGCGACGAGGATTCGCTGTCGGCCTATTTGCAGCAGACGTTGCCGGAGCTGGTGCCGCAGGAACTGCGCGTCCGGCATCGTGGCGACAAGACGGCCCAGATCGACGGGCTGCTGAAGCGCAATCCGCTGCTCTTCGACCGCTACCTTTCCGACGCGATCGAGATCGACGTCGATGCCCTGTCGGACGGCGATGAAGTGTTCGTCGCCGGCATCATGGAGCATATCGAGGAAGCCGGCATTCATTCCGGCGACAGCGCCTGCTCGCTGCCGCCGCGTTCGCTCTCACCGGAGTTGATCGCGGAGCTGAAGCGGCAGACGACTGAACTTGCCCAGGCGCTCAATGTCGTCGGCCTGATGAACGTGCAGTTCGCCTACAAGGACGACAAGATCTACGTGCTGGAGGTCAATCCGCGCGCATCGCGGACGGTGCCGTTCGTCGCCAAGGCGATTGGCGTCCCCATCGCCAAGATCGCGGCGCGGGTGATGGCTGGCGAGCGGCTCGGCGATTTCGAACTCGACCGCGGCCCGCTCAACCACATCGCGGTCAAGGAGGCGGTGTTCCCGTTCGCCCGCTTCCCGGGGGTCGATACGGTGCTCGGCCCGGAGATGAAGTCCACCGGCGAGGTCATGGGGCTCGACTTCGATTTCGCGGTCGCCTTCGCCAAGAGCCAACTCGGATCGGGCACCCTGGTGCCGACCAAGGGAACCGTTTTCGTTTCCGTTCGGGATGCCGACAAACCGCGTATTTTGGAGCCGCTGAGGCGTTTACAGCGCCTTGGCTTCGCCATCATCGCTACCGGCGGAACCAAGGCTTTCCTTGAATCCCACGCCGTTGCCTGCGCGCGGATCAACAAGGTGCTTGAAGGGCGGCCAAACATCGTTGATGCTATGCAAAACGGCGAGGTGCAATTGGTCTTCAACACGACCGAAGGCGCTCAGGCCCTTGCCGATAGTCGGTCGCTCAGGCGGGCGGCACTGCTCCACAAGATACCGTACTACACGACGGTCGCGGGAGCCGTGGCGGCAACGCTTGGCATTGAAGCCTATGGACTTGGCGACCTTGAAGTGAGGTCGCTGCAGTCATATTTCGCGGCGGCCTAGGACGGGCGCTGATCTTTTGGACGGAGCTCAAGCAAACGGCCGTGCTCTACGGCCGCGTTTTGCGGGATTGGACGATGATCGAAAAAGTACCGATGACGGTCGCAGGACACGCCGCGTTGGAGGAAGAGCTGAAGCGACGGACGAGCGAGGAGCGTCCGCGCATCATCGAGTCCATCTCCGAGGCGCGCTCGCATGGCGATTTGTCCGAGAACGCCGAATACCACGCCGCTAAGGAAGCGCAGAGCCACAATGAGGGCCGGATCGCTGAGCTTGAGGATCAGCTGTCGCGCGCCGAGGTGATCGACGTTTCGAAGCTTTCGGGCAAGTCGGTGATCTTCGGCGCCAAGGTCAAACTCGTCGATGAGGACACCGACGAGGAGCGCGTCTACCGCATCGTCGGTGACGCAGAGGCCGACGTCAAAGCCGGCCGGATCTCTATCTCCTCGCCGATCGCCCGCGCGCTGATCGGCAAATGCGTCGGCGACACGGTCGAGGTGACGGCGCCGGGCGGGTCGCATAGCTACGAGATTCTCGAAGTCGCATTCAACTGAGGCCGCGCTTCGCGTGGTTAGGTTAGTCAGCAGTTGCGTTGCTCTGCGAAAATCGCCGCGAGCTGGATTTGATTGCCCCGCAATAACGCCAGCGATTTCCTGCGTTTCGGCTATGCCGAATGCGCCTGCGCCCGTCAGCATGGTTAACGAACTCTGATTCGATGGCGGAGTTACCGGCGTGCCAGTTAACGCGGCCGCTGGGATTCCGGCGTTAGCTAGTCCATCCGGCCTCGCCTTTTGCGGGTCTCGGCTTGGGGTGAATGAGGTCAGGCATGCGGCAGCTCATCGCCCGGTTTGGGCGGGAAACCTCGGGCGCCACGGCGTTGGAATACGGCTTGATCGCCGTCCTTCTTGGGGTGGCCCTGATCGTTGGGGCGACAGCGCTCGGCACCGGCATCAACAGCTCGTTCCAGGGGATAGCCGACGATAATTTCGGCGGCTAGGCATCCCGTTGAAGGAGACCGGCTTGGCATTCGCAATTGGCCAAGCCGGCGCAGTTGGTCTCGGGCTTTGAAGTCCGGCTAGGGCGTTGCGGCCCGTGCCGCCGCCAAGACGGCGTTGCAGAAGGCGACGACGTCGGCCTGATACAGTGCGGCATTCCCGGTTACGACGACGCAGCGCTGCTGGAACTCGGTCTTCTGCGCGGCCGTCAGCGGCGCCAGGAAGGCGTCGATGTTCTGCGTGTGTGTCGCGATCCGGTCGCGGTCGATCGGCAGGGTTGCAAACGGGTGGCCGGGCACCACGGTATCAGTCGTGAATGTGCTGGCGGCGATTTCCTGCCCGAACGCCAGGTTGGTTGCTGTCGCGGCCAATATGCCCGCGGCAGTCCCGACAGCCAGTATCGAATGGCTCAGCCGGCTCATGGATGATTCCTTTCCTCTTTGTGCCCCTCTTTGCTCTCCCCAGAGCGCCTCTAACTATCTGGCTAGTAAAAACAAACCAAGATGCCGGAGAAAACAAAAAACGACAGAGTACATCTATGAGCGTTGGGAATTGTATCCGACACAATTCCGTCATTGTTTAGTGTGCCTGAGAATTTGTTTATCAGTCTCTGGCTATTATTTCGTAGAGCGGAGATCACCGATGGTCATTGTCTTGATATCGTCCACACGCGTTGACGAGCGTCGGAGACAGACTTGGTGCAACTCAGCGCGTGTTTGCTAAACCGCCCGCGTCGGACAGTAGCCGCAGGGGTGAGCGCGGCCTCACCAGCCCATCAGCCCTTTCAGCCCGGGGGGATCGCGCCGCCCCGTTCCCCCCGTTTGGTCCCAGGACAGGTCGTCCGGATCAGCTGCTATTGGAAGACCACCGTCGCCTGGTCCAATCGAACGAAGACGAACCCGCGCGCCTGAAGTGCCAGGATGCCGGCCACGATGCCGAGACCGGCTGCGTGGGTCGGCTGGTTCATGTGGGCGATGATTACCTCGCCGTCCGTCGCCGTCGACACGTTGTGCGCCGCCTGTTCGGCGGTCGCCGTGGCGCCCCAGTCGGCGTTGAGCGAGAAGGCGCCGATGGCGAAACCCTGCGCCTGGATTAGCCCGATGGCGTCCGGGGTATAGAGCGCCGTCGCCCCGCGGTAATAGTGTGTCTGGTTGCCGAAAGCGGCTTCCACGGCCCGCGCGCCGCCCAGCACTTCGGCGAGCACCGCTTCGGGCGTGCCGGCCGGGGAAATGCCGTACGGCTTTTCCGTGCCGATCACGGCAGGTACATGCTCGGCCCCGTGATCCTCGAAGTCGAAGAGGTCCGCATGGGCGCGCAACACCGCCGCAGCCTCGGGGTTCGCCCGCAGCCAGCGGCCGGTGATGAACAGTGTCGCCTTGATGCCGTTGTCGATCAGCGCGTTGATGATGCGCATGTCCACGCCGCCCGAACAGGCGTCGAGCGTCAGCGCAACCTGCGGCGCGCCCGGCCCGCCCGGCAAGATCCGCATATGCGGCTCGAGCAGGTCATCGGCGCGGGCGACGAGTGGCGAGAGGGCCATCGCGAGAGCGAGTACGAAAACGGATGCAAATCGGATCATCGGGCCTCCGCGCGAATCCTATCCTTCCCACCACAAGCTGAACAGCAATTCCGCAGTGGGGCAAAGCCCCACGTTCTCGCGGCCAACGAGCTGTTGCCCCTGTGCGCTGGACTACGGAAAGGTCGTGGCTCATTCGACCAGGCGGAGGGAACCAGCGAAACTGCTGGACAAAGTGGTGGGCCCGGCAGGACTCGAACCTGCAACCAGACCGTTATGAGCGGCCGGCTCTAACCATTGAGCTACGGGCCCGCGGCCGCAAGGCCGGGCAGTCGCCCTTATACGTAGCGGGTGAAAGCGGGGGCAAGGACAACCGCCGTATTGCCGACGCAAAGCCTAGGCAGCTTCCGCGCCGCGGGAAGGCTCGGAGATCGCGCCAGCCAATTGGAGCTTGGACCCTAATGAAACGGATCGCCCTTATTGCCTCTATCCTCGTCTTCGCCACGACCCCGGTCTGGGCGCAGAATGCCCCGGAGGTTGCAACGCTGACCGCGGACGGCACAGGCGTTGTCATGGCTGCCCCGGATATCGTCGTCATTTCCATCGGGGTCTCCACCAGGGGCGACACGCCGAGCGAGGCGCTGCGAGCCAACAGCGCCGATATGCAGCACGTCATTGATGCGATCCTCCAGGCAGGTGTCGCCGAGGCGGATATCGCCACCTCGGGCTTTTCGATCGATCCGGTCTATGGCGATCAGCGCCCCGGCGACGTCCAGCCCGCTCCTGTGATTGGCTACAATGTGAGCAACCAAGTCACGGTGCGCATTCGCGACATCACCGCGTCCGGCGACATCCTCGATAAGGTGGTGGCCGCGGGCGCCAATCAGATCAACGGCATCCGCTTCGATATTGCCGAACCGCAGCCCTTGCAGGACGAGGCGACGCAGGCGGCGATCGCCGATGCGCGCCGCCGGGCGGAATTGATGGCCGAGGCGGCGGGTGTCCGTCTGGTGCGGATCCTCACGGTCTCGACCTATGCCAACAATCAGCCGCAGTTCGATATGGTGCGTGCCGTCGCCGCGCCGATCATGGGTGGCCAGCAGTCGATCACGGCAACGGCCACGCTGGTGTTCGAGATCGCGCCGCAATAGCCAAATCGCCCAACGGGGGCGGGCCGGTGGCCCGCTCCTTGTGGCTGATGCCCGGCCCGATATAATCCGGCGTGCACCGACGTTGAGGCAAGTCGGAGTTGAGAATGGGCTTTGCTGGGCGTTGGGTTCGCAAGGGTGCGCTGGTCATCCTTGCCGTCATCTGGGCCACTGCCGCGACAGCGCAGGAGCCGGACGGCACGCGCGTCGCGCTGGTCATCGGCAATGGCGCCTATCAGTCCGTTCCGGCTCTCGCCAATCCCCCCAATGACGCCCAGGCGGTTGCCGATGCGTTTGGCCGGGTCGGCTTCGACGTCACCCTGGTACTCGACGGCGATCAGGAGACGATGCGCCATGCGCTGCAGGATTTCGAGCTGAAGGCAGCGGTCGCCGACGTCGCCGTCGTCTATTATGCCGGGCATGGCATCGAGGTCGACGGCGTCGACTACCTCATTCCGATCGATGCCGAACTCAGTCGCGACACCCATGTCTTCGACGAGGCGATCCCGCTGGACCGGGTGATGGTTTCGGTCGAGCAGGCGCACGCGCTCCGCCTCATCATCCTTGACGCCTGCCGTGACAATCCGTTTGCCGCCCGCATGCAGCGGACGAGCGCCGCGCGGTCGGTGGGCCGCGGCCTGGCGCGCGTCGAGGCCGGCTCGACGCTGGTGGTGTTTGCCGCCGATGCTGGGCAAGTCGCCGCCGACGGCGACGGGGACCACAGTCCGTTCACCACGGCCTTCCTGGCCCATGTCGAGACGCCGGGCCTCGAAATCGATTCCGTGCTTCGCCTCGTGCGCGACGATGTGGTGACGGCGACCAATGGGGCGCAGCAGCCAGTGTGGAACGCGTCGCTGGGCCGCGAGGCGATCTACTTCGTGCCGGCGGCGCCAACGCCGCAGCCAACCGCCACCGAGGCGACCGATCAGAACGACATTCGCGCCGATTATCAGGCGGCGCAGGCGATCGACACGATTGAGGCCTGGGCGGCGTTTCTGCGCTATCACACGACGGGCCTTTATGCCGATCTCGCGCGCGCCGCGCTGAACAAGCTGCAGGGCCTGGCGGAGGAGGCGGCAGCTTCGGCCGCGCCGGCCGAAGCCGCGCCGGTTGTGGCGGATCTCCCGGTGTTCGTTTCATCCGATGCCGGCGGTGCGCCGCCGGAAGCGGCGATGCCGGCGCCGGCACCCGCGGCGGCTGAGGTTGCGGCGCCTGACGATGCGGTGGCCGCCGCTGAACCCGCACCAGCTCCTGGGGCTTTGGACGAGGCTAGCGCGGCGTGCGACCGCTATGCCGCCTATCGCTACGATCTCGATCGGCCCCAATCGGTCGAACCGGTGAGAGACGCTACTCTGCAGCACAATACGCGGCCGGCGCTCGACGCCTGCCGCACTGCGGTCGAAGCGCATCCGGACGACCGGCGGATGCTCTTCCAGCTGGCGCGCGTGGCGTTCCTCGCCAACCGCACGGACGAGGCCTACCAATCGGCGACCGATGCGGCGGCGATGGGAAGCGCGGCGGCGATGGTTTTGGTCGGCATTCACTACGAATACGGAGTTGCCGTCACTCAGAGCTATGCTGACGCGGAGGCGTGGTACCGGCGCGCCGCCGATGCGGGCAGCAGCGACGGAATGCTCTATCTCGGCTACCTCTACGATCAGGGCAACGGCGTGCCGCTCGATCTCGACGAGGCGGGGCGCTGGTTCGCCATGGCGGCGGACGCCGGCAATGCAGGCGCCATCTCGGCGCTCGCCAATCGCCTGGAGAATGGGCGCGGCGTCGCGATGGATCTCGTCGCAGCGCGCGCCATGTATCAGCGCGCCGCCGAGGCCGGCGACGGCTTCGCCATGGATTCGCTGGCTGCGATGTATGAATTCGGCGATGGCGGGCCGGTCGACTATGCCCAGGCGCGCTATTGGTACGAGGCGGCGGCGAACAACGGCGTCGGCGTCGCGATGGCCAGCCTCGGCTATTTCTACGAGCTTGGGCTTGGCGTCGATGCCGACCTCGATCTGGCGCGGCAGTGGTATCAGCGCGGCGCCGGCGAGGGCGACTATGTGTCGATGTACGCGCTCGGCCGGATCTATGAAAACGGGGTTGGCGTCGCGCGCGATTACGAGGAGGCGGCGCGCTGGTATTCGCAATCGGCGCTGAGCAATCAGATGCCCTATGCGCTGGTCCGGCTCGGCGTTCTCTTCGATCAGGGGCTCGGCGTGACGCAGAACTCCTCGACGGCGCGGAACCTTTGGGAGCAGGCGGCCGCAGCCGGTGAGCCCGACGCGCTGACGGAGCTCGGCTATCTGTATGAGTTCGGGCGCGGCGTGCCGCGCAGTCTCGACACGGCCGCGCAATATTACGTTGAAGCCTTGGCGCAGGGCAGTCCGCTGGCGCTCGACGAATTCCTCAATCACGCCGACGAATATCCGATCGAAATTCTGACGGCGGTCGAGGCCTATCTCGTCAGCAGTGGGTTGATGACCGGCAAGGCGGACGGCATCTTCGACGGCGCCACCAGGCAGGCGCTGGCCCAGCTCGGGCCCGCCTGAGCGCGCCCGCATTTTTCTGTCGCTGCCGCCGGGCAATGTCCGCGGCAATTGGAACGATCAAGAAACGGGGAGAGTCATGAAACGGAAACGCACCGGACTGATCGCAGCAACCCTATTTGCCGTCCTGCTCGGCGGCGTGGCGTGGGCGCAGAACGCCGATGTTGCCGGCGCCGCCGACCATCCCGATTTCCCGCGCTATGACGGCGCGGTGATCCGCGGCTATGCCGAGGCCGAATTTGCCGGCTATCGGCTGCTGACCGGACCGGGCGGCGAGGACGCGCCATACAAGATGCTGCAGGGGCGCGTCTACAAGATCGCCTATGGCATGCCCGCCGACGCCTCGATCGAATCGGTGACGCGGCATTATGAGGACGTCACCCGCGACGCCTATGATCTTGTCTTCGCCTGCGAGACGGATGATTGCGGCGGCCTCGATTTCGCCTATGCGGTCGATCTTCTGCCGCTGCCGGCGATGCAGTTCGACCCGGCCAACTATCGCTATGTCGTGCTGCGCCACGCGGGCGGCCCGGGCGATCCGCAGGTGCTCGTGACGCTGTTCATCAGCTCCTATAGTGGCCGCGTCTATACCGAGGTGAACGTCGTCGAGGTGGGCAACTAGCCAGCCCGCCGCGCTTGACATGCAACCAGATTGTTGCATGTTGGGCGGCGGAAGGTTGAAGCTGTGCAGCAGGCGGATGCGGTCTTCAAAGCGCTGTCAGACGCGACGCGGCGGCTCATCATCGATGAGCTCGGCGCCCGTGACGGGCAGACGCTGTTCGAGATCTGCGTGCGCCTGATCGAGCATCACCGGCTCGGCATCTCGCGGCAGGCGATCTCCAAGCATCTCGCGGTGCTGGAGGAGGCCGGCATCGTCGTGACCGAATGGGCCGGCCGCACGAAGCTGCATCGCCTCAATCTGACGCCGATCGCGGATGTGAACCGGCAATGGCTCCACCGCTACACCGACTGACGGGAGAAACGCGCATGCGGATCGTGTTGACGTCGATCTTCGTCGACGACCAGGAGAAGGCGCTGAAATTCTATACGGACGTGCTCGGCTTCACGAAGAAGAACGACGTTCCGCTCGGCGAGCATCGCTGGCTGACGGTCGTCTCGCCCGAGGCGGCGGACGGCGTCGAGCTCGTGCTGGAGCCGGACAGCCACCCGGCGGTGAAGCCGTTCAAGGCGGCGCTGGTGGAAGACGGCATCCCGATGAATTCATTCGCGGTGGCGGACGTCGCCGCCGAGCATCAGCGCTTGGTCGCGGCGGGCGTCATCTTCACCCAGCCGCCGACGCCGATGGGCCCCGTCACCACCGCCGTCTTCGACGACACCTGCGGCAACCTCATCCAGATCGCACAGATGGGGTAGGGACGGGTGTTTCTGAGGCCCCACTTGAACGCGAACTCATGGCCGAAGGCGCGCCTTCACTTGCCGAGCGGGAGCGAGTGGACGTCGATCGCTTCACTTTTTGGTTGCATGATAGCACGCACTACGTGAACCATCGGTAGTCTTAGTTCGATTCGCCTTGGCATCGACGTAGCTCTGGCGCGACATGGCGAAGCAATTTGCTTTCACGGCTGGATACAATGTCCGCTGAGAAGATCAACTTGAGGAAGCTCTTACAGTTGTTACGCGGATGCGCGGCAGCAGCGTTCGCTGCTTTTGGACGACATTCGAAGCGAACACAGAAAACAAGTCGCCAGCGGCACCGAGGGCGGCGACTTCTACACCCCTTTCTGGGCCGACGTTAAGGCGCATGCAGCAGGACAGTTGAATATTGAAGACGCTACCGCCGATCGCATCGCTGCGAATAGACGACGGGAGCGGCTCTATCGCATTTTGACAGAACGATTTCTGCGTATGTGGAACGAGAAGATGCGATGGCGAAATGAACCTTTTGAATTCGTTCCAACAAGCATCAAGGCGCAACTCGTCATCAAGGAGCTTGGTGCGCTGATCAAAATAGAAAACACAGTGGGTGTCAGGATTTGGGATGGATCACAGTAGAGTGATGATCCATACTTGACTTGAGACGCCCGCGCTCCCAGATGACGAGGGGCGCGCTTGGCCTTCTGGGCTCTGACGGAAGCCCTACCTGACTACAATCCAGAGGACTTCCGTTTGGTCGACTTCACAGAGAAGCCTACTTTCGACCAACTGAAGTTCGCATGGCTGGCAACGAGCGGAGTGTGTTCCTGGAGAAGTATGGCGCGGTCTGGAGCATGGCGCCAGCTCGGGGATGGTGGTTAGCGCCACAAACCGCCAGCATTCACGCCTGCCGACGAATTCACAGTCGCCTCTGTTAGAGCTCGGGTCCGTCTCTGCGCTGCCAAACTATCGTATCTTGGGGCAAACCAAAGGCCTCCGTAATCGCTGATACTTGCTCGGTAAGCTCCCCGAGGTTCTTGATATCCATCGGTAGATTTATGATACTAGTATCGCGCGGGTAGCCGGGGCGGTGAGTTACAGTGAATCTAAGTCTGTGCAATTTCGCAGCAACGCCCTCAAAGCCATCGAGATTGTCGTAACTATTGGTTATCTTCGACCCTAACCGTTTTGCCATTTTCGCCAGCGGCACTGAGAGGATTGCTTGCGGTATCATAGGAACTTCTCGCAGAAGAGCATCGAGATCTTGAGGCTCTCAAGTTCCCGTCCGAGCGAAAAGTGCGTTGGATTGACCGATAGTACGCCGCGTTGAATTGCAATGTTACCCCTAGCATATCGCTTTATTACCTTAAACTGTTCGGGTGTTATGTTTCCTTCGCGCTTAGCCTTGGTAAGCCAACCGATGAACGAGGAATTTGAGGTCTGCTTCCATGCTGATGATTTAAACAGAGCTTTTGCGGTTCCGCTTTTTGACCAACGTCGGGGTCTGGCAGAAAGACCTCAGGACGACCTCTGCCGAACAGCAACAGTATGAGTCTTTGAAGTAGTCAAGGCTGTCTATTCTCCACCTCGGCAGGAATCGCAGCGTATTCTACACCTTCGATTCGACCAGCAAAACGCCCGGAGTTACATCATAATACCAGCGGGCCTCGTATGGTGTGCCGCTACCCTTCTGTGGATACACCTCGGACGTGAATTGAATTCCCCGGACTTTGGCGGGAAGTCTGTTCCGATATGCTTGCACTACGAGGGATCGACTTCCCCCGAGGTTCTTTCCCCCAAACTTCCTTTGATTGAACTTGTAGGATTGCAGTTTCAGCCGTCTGCGTTGGACACTCGATCCGATGAAAAACATGCTCGCTCATAAGATGCATCAACTCCGGCACCCGTCACGATTGCTGCGGATTCAGGAAGCGCTGACCATTGTCCAGAGGCGCCGACATCGGTTGCTGAGCTCGGCTAGTTGTCGAGGAAGGAGCGGAGCTTCCGTGAGCGCGACGGGTGCTTCAGCTTGCGCAGGGCCTTCGCCTCGATCTGGCGGATGCGTTCGCGCGTCACCGAGAATTGCTGGCCGACTTCCTCCAGCGTGTGGTCGGTGTTCATGCCGATGCCGAAGCGCATGCGCAGCACGCGCTCCTCGCGCGGGGTGAGGGAGGCGAGAACCCGCGTCGTCGTCTCGCGAAGGTTCGACTGGATCGCGGCGTCGATCGGCAGGATCGCGTTCTTGTCCTCGATGAAATCGCCGAGATGCGAATCCTCCTCGTCGCCGATCGGCGTCTCGAGGCTGATCGGCTCCTTGGCGATCTTGAGGACCTTGCGCACCTTCTCCAGCGGCATCGCCAGCTTCTCGGCGAGCTCCTCCGGGGTCGGCTCGCGGCCGATCTCGTGGAGCATCTGGCGCGAGGTGCGCACGATCTTGTTGATCGTCTCGATCATGTGCACCGGGATGCGGATGGTGCGCGCCTGATCGGCGATCGAGCGGGTGATCGCCTGGCGAATCCACCAGGTGGCGTAGGTCGAGAACTTGTAGCCGCGGCGGTATTCGAACTTATCGACCGCCTTCATCAGGCCGATATTGCCTTCCTGAATCAGATCGAGGAACTGCAGGCCGCGGTTGGTGTATTTCTTGGCGATCGAGATGACGAGGCGGAGGTTCGCCTCGACCATCTCCTTCTTCGCCTTGCGCGCTTCGCGCTCGCCCTTCTGCACCATGTGGACGATGCGGCGAAACTCGATGATCTCCAGGCCCGTCTCGGTGGCGAGCTGCTGAATGTCGCCGCGCAGATCCTTGATGCGGTCGCCTTCCTGCTTGATGAATTCGCGCCAGCCCTTGGAGGTGAGGTTGACGACGCGGCGCAGCCAATGCGGGTCGAGCTCCATGCCTTGGTAATGCTCGAGGAAATCGTCGCGCTTGATGCCGTAGCTCTCGGCGAGGCGGAGCAGGCGGCCCTCGAAGGCAACGAGGCGCTTGTTGATGTCGTAAAGCTGCTCGACGAGTGAATCGATGCGCGCCTGGTTGAGCGACAGCGACTTCACGTCGGTGACGATCTCTTCCTTCAGCTTCTTGTAGCGGCGCTCCTGCGCCGGCGAGAGGCGCTCGTTCTTCAGCCGGTTCTCGACCAGCTGATCCTGCAGGCGGCGCAGCTTCTTATATTCGGAGGCGACGCGGTCGAAGGTCTCGACGACCTGCGGCTTCAGTTCGGCTTCCATGGCGGCGAGGGAGATATTGTTCTCCATATCGTCGTCATCATCGTCGTCGAGTTCGGGGCGGCGGCCGGCGCTGCCTTCCTCTTCGTCCTCTTCGTCATTCTCGGGCGCGGTCGGCGGCGCGGCGGTCTTGGCCTCGCCATTGGGCTGGCCGCCATTGGTGTCGGCCGGGTTGGCGATCGGCGCCGCCTTGGCGTCCGGGCCGGCATAGGTGGCCTCGAGGTCGATGATGTCGCGCAGCAGGATCTTCGTCTCGGCGAGTTCGTCGCGCCAGATGATGATGGCCTGGAAGGTGAGGGGGCTTTCGCAGAGGCCCGCGATCATCGTCTCGCGGCCGGCCTCGATGCGCTTGGCGATGGCGATTTCGCCCTCGCGGGAGAGCAGCTCGACGGTGCCCATTTCGCGCAGATACATGCGCACCGGGTCGTCGGTGCGGTCGGTCGGCTCGCGCGCCGTGGTGGTCTTGGCGACGGCGGTGCCGGAGGTCTCGACGAGGTCGGTCGATTCCTCATCGTCGGAATCGTCGGCTTCGGCTTCCTCCGCCTCATCGGCCTCAACGACGTTGATGCCGAGATCGGAGAGCATGGCGAGGACGTCCTCGATCTGCTCGGAGTTCACTTCCTCCGGCGGCAGGACCGAATTCAGCTCCTCATTGGTGACATAGCCGCGCTTCTTGGCGGTCTTGATCATCTTCTTGACGGCAGCATCGGAGAGGTCGAGCAGCGGGCCGTCCTGGCCCTCCGTCGGCGCTGCGTCTTTCTGCTCCGGTTCTTTTTCTTTCGTGGCCATGGTCACCTGCTTTGTCGCTTGCCTGCCGAGCCGGTCGCACCGGCCCCGATCAAATCACTTGCCCGCGTTGGGGCATCTGTTTGGCGCATTGCGTCTTAAGTCGCGATTAACCGCGTTGCCGCGGCTCCCGCCTAAAATTCCCGGGCTTGCCGGCCGGAGGATCGCCCGAAACCGTCGATCGACGCCTCGGTGCCCTCGGCATTGGACAATTGCCTCTGAATTTCGATCATTCGGGCAAAATTCGGCTCGCTCATATCCCCTGCATAAGCGGCCTCTGCCTGCGCCAGCTCCTTATGTAACGCCCGCGCGCGCTGGTGCAAGGTAATAGCTTGCATCCAGCCCTGCTCGGCATCGGCGTCGTCCGCGCCTTCGAGCGCCTGCCAGACGCCGCTGCGGCGCACCATTTCGTCGAGCCGGTGCAGCGCCTTCTCATGACCGGCCTTTGCCAGCAGCTCGGGAAGCGGCGCTCCGCCACGATCGTCAGCGACGGCGGCGACAATGGCCTGGCGTAGCGCATCGAGTTCGCGTTGGCTGAATTCCAGGGCGAGGAAATCGTCCAGATGGCGGTCGAGCAGGGAATCGTGATGGACGATGGTGAGCAGTAGCGTCGCCTCGACCAGGGTCGGTGAGGCCGGGTTCTTGGCGCGGACGCTGCGGTTCAGCTGGGCGGAGACCGGCGTCGGCTCGGCCGGGCGATAGCGTGGCGTCAGCGGGCCGCGGTTCTGGGCGCTGCGCCAATCGTCGAAACCGCGGCGAAATGGCTGGCGCTGCGGCGCGGCCCGGGTGGCGGTCGGCCGGGTATTGCCGAAGAGGCCGCGCAGCCGGTCGGCAAGCGCCTCGCGGTAATGGCGGCGAACGGAATCATTGCCGATGCTTGCAGCAATTTCCTCGATCCGTTTCTCAAGGCCGGCGCGGCGCTCCGGCGTGTCGAAGCGCCCCGTTTCGGTCTCGCGATCCCACAGCATATCAACCAGCGGCAAGGCGGCGTCGAGCACCTGCTGCATCGCCTTCGGGCCGGACGAGCCGATGAGATCGTCCGGGTCGACGCCTTCCGGCAAGAGCGCAAAGCGCAGCGAGCGGTCGGGCTCAATGAGGGGCAGGGCGAGGTCGATAGCGCGATGGGCGGCGCGCAGGCCTGCGTTATCGCCGTCGAAGCAAAGGATCGGTTCCGGCGCCATCCGCCAGAGAAGCTGCAATTGCCGGTCTGTCAGCGCCGTGCCGAGTGGCGCCACGGTGTGCTCGAAGCCGGCCATCACCATGGCAATGACGTCGACATAGCCCTCAACTGCGATCACCGTGCCGGCGCTGCGCGAAGCGCCCCGGGCTTCCTGACCGTTGTAGAGCAGTGAGCCCTTCTGGAAGAGGGCGGTCTCGGGCGAGTTGAGATATTTTGCCTGGGCGTCGGGCGACAAGGCGCGGCCGCCGAAGGCGACGATACGTCCGCGGAAATTGGTGATCGGGAACATCACCCGGTCGCGGAAGCGATCGAAGGAAACCGGGATGTCGTCGCCACTGACGAGGAGCCCGGCCTCGACCATCATCTCCTGGCTGAAGCCCTTGCCGGCCAAATGTTCCTTCAGCGCGTTGCGGCTGGGGCCGGCATAGCCAAGGCGGAAGTGCTTCTGCGCCTCGCGGCCCATGCGGCGGCGCTCGAGATAGGCTCTGACGCTCGATCCGCGCGGCGACAGAAGCTCGGCTTCATAGAAAAGGCTTGCCGCCTCCAACACGTCGGCAAGGCTTGCCTGCTGCTTTTCGCGTGCTTCACTTTGTGGATCGGGGGCGGGCAGGGGAACGCCCGCCTCACCGGCCAACTGCTCCACCGCCTCGGGGAAGGAGACGCCCTCCATCTCGGTGACAAAGGTGAAGATGTCGCCGTCCTTGCCGCAGCCAAAGCAGTGGTAGCGGCCGCGCCGGTCATCGGCATGGAAGGACGGCGTCTTCTCGCCATGGAATGGGCAGCAAGCCCAATAGTCGCCCTTGGCGGCTTGCGTCTTGCGCCGGTCCCAGGACACGCGCCGGCCCACCACCTGCGACAGCGGCAGGCGGTTTCGAATCTCCTCAAGGAGCGCAGACGGATATCGCATCAAGTGATTCGCGGCTTTCGGCTCAGGCGAATCAGTACCGCATCAATGCGGCGGAAAGCGATTCGGCGGTCGAGTTGTGCCTGGAATTCACACGCTACGGCCGGGCCGGTGGACGATCATGTCCGCGATGGCCGCGACCACGCCAATAGCGATCAGGCCATAGCCGAGCCAATGCGGCTGGTCGCCGAGGACGATGCCGGCGATGACAAAGGCGAAAGCGATGCCGGAAAGGGGTGACAGTGGGCGCGGTCCGTGCGGTCGGATGGCGAAGAACCACAACACCAGCACCGCGACAAGCGTCAGAACCGCAACGAGAATGAAGATCTGATTGGCGTTCATGCAGCCAGTCTCGCCATCTGAGCCGGCCGCGCTTTGATATAGGTCAGTCTATTGAAGTTGCTGCTTCACGATCTGAATGGCTTTGCCCAGATCCATCTGGCCGGGGAAACGCTGCTTCAGCGTCTGCATACATTTGCCGAGGTCGCGAAGGCTTTGCGAGCCGGTGTCCTTGATCGCGGCGGCGCAGACATTCTGCATTTCGCTCTCGTCGAGTTGCCGCGGGAGCAGGGACTTGATGACGTCGATTTCTTCCAGTTCTTCGCGGACCAGTTCGCTGCGGCCGCTGAGGTCATAGGCCTTGGCTGATTCCAGCCGCTGCTTGATCATCTTTACGAGGATCGCCACTACGTCATCCTCGCTTACGCCTTCGCCACCGGCCAGCCTGGCGGCATTGTCGCGATCGCGAACCGTCGTTTTGATAAGCCGGAGCATGTTCAGTCGGCGGCGATCATGGGTCTCGTTAGCCTGTTTGAACGCCGCTTCAATCTGTTCACGCATTGCTGTCTCCATGGAGGCGGGAACCGGCCGGGCAATAATGTACGGCCCGGCAAGGATGCGCTCCGCCAAAGTCCTGGTATGTCAATGGGTTGGCACCACGCCCACGGTTGATGTTGCGAACTGCGCAACCTACCTGTATCAGCGTCATCACTTCACTCATCGAGCGTCTGGCGGCGAGGGCCGAAAAGCGGCGATCGGATGGCCAAACTGCGATCAGGCGGACCGATATGGTACAGCACGCGCCCGAAATCAAGACTGCGGCAGAAACATGGCCACAGATAAGGCCTAGCGCGGTTCTCGTGCTGGCCGATGGCACCGTCATCGAAGGGCACGGCGTCGGCGCCGAGGGAATCGCTGTCGGCGAGGTCTGCTTCAACACGGCCATGTCAGGCTACGAGGAAATCCTTACCGATCCCTCATATGCCGGACAGATCATCACTTTCACCTTCCCGCATATCGGCAATGTCGGGGCGAATGACGAGGACATCGAGACGGTCAACATGGCCGGCGCATCCGGTGTTCGCGGCTGCATCATCAAGGCCGATATCACCGATCCGTCGAACTACCGCGCGGCGCGACACCTGGACGCATGGCTGAAGGCGCGCGGCATCATCGGCCTTGCCGGCATCGACACGCGGGCGCTGACCAGCCTCATCCGGACCGGAGGGATGCCGAACGCGGTGATCGCCAACAACCCCGCGGGCGAATTCGACCTGCCGGCGCTCAAGGCCGAAGCGGCGGCTTGGCCGGGGCTCGAGGGCATGGACCTCGCCAAGGAGGTCACGACCACCCAGAGCTACAATTGGGACGAGACGGCGTGGCGCTGGGGCGAGGGCTACGGCCATCTGGAGGAGCCGCGCTTTCACGTCGTCGCCATCGATTACGGCGCCAAGCGCAACATTCTGCGCCGGCTGGCGGAAGTCGGCTGCGCCGTGACCGTGCTGCCTGCTACGGCGACCGCCGAGGACGTCTTGGCGCGGAGGCCGGACGGCGTCTTCCTCACCAACGGGCCAGGCGATCCGGCGGCGACGGCGGAATATGCCGCCCCGATGATCCGAGGTGTAATCGAGGCGGAGGTGCCGGTCTTCGGCATCTGTCTCGGCCATCAATTGCTGGCCCTGGCGCTCGGCGCAACGACCGCAAAAATGAAGCAGGGCCATCACGGCGCCAATCATCCGGTGAAGGATCTGATGACCGGCAAGGTCGAGATCACGTCGATGAATCACGGTTTCGCCGTCGAGGCGGAGTCGCTGCCGGCCGATGTCGAGGCAACGCACATATCGCTGTTCGACGGCTCCAATTGCGGCCTGCAATTGAAGAATGGCGGGGCTTTCTCCGTGCAATATCACCCCGAGGCCTCACCCGGCCCGCATGACAGTCATTACCTGTTCACCCGCTTCGCCGACATGATGGCAACGAAAAAGCAAGCGGTTCGGGCGTAGGACCAAACCGTCGGCCGAAGGCCACGGGAGGGTCCGACGGATGGCAATGCCGCGTTTCGCAGGGCTCCTTGGAGCCCTGATGCTTGCTGCACTGCCCGGCCTGGCGCTGGCGCAATATGCCGATGTGCAGTGTGTGCAGGAGCGTTTGCCGCTGCTCGGCGACTATGATCCCGGCCCGGCCGATGGCGTTGCCGGCGAGCGCACGCTGACCGCCGCCGCAGCCTATGCGGCGGATACGGGGCTCGACCTGCCGCCGCTCAGCAATGAAACGGCGGCCGAATGGTGCGCCGCGCTTACCGAAGCCAGCACCGTACCGCTCCCGCACATCACGGGCATCGACGCGGTGACACGCTTGTTTCAGCAACCGTTCGACCGCGATTGGTTTGGCGCCGGCTGGAGCGACAATGATCTCGCCAGCCTACCGGGCCTGCTTGCCGGGCTCACCGACGTGAACGGCGCCTTTGTCGGCGTCGAGGACTGGCGGGACGGCCTCGTGACGGTGTTCGAACATGCCGAGGTGCCGACCGAGATCACGCTCGATGACCACAACCGCATCACGTATCTGTGGTTCAATTCGCCCATTCCGATCGGCGACGACCTGCAGAATTATGTCGACCAGATCGCGGCGTTGCCGGGTGACCTGTCGGTTCTGGTCACGACCAATGGCGAGCCTGTGGCTTCCTATCGTCCGGACGAGCCGCTCGCGGTTGGTTCAGCAGCGAAGCTGGCCGTCCTCAAGGCGGTGGCCGCCGCCGTCGCCGGCGGACGGTTGACTTGGGATCAGGTCGTCCGTCTCGATCGGGATTGGTACTCGCTGCCCGGCGGGTTCCTGCAAACATGGCCGGTTGGCACCGCGGTGACGATC
The DNA here is from genome assembly GCA_963732865.1 of uncultured Alphaproteobacteria bacterium. Classification (GTDB taxonomy): domain Bacteria; phylum Pseudomonadota; class Alphaproteobacteria; order Rhizobiales; family Kaistiaceae; genus JADLGL01. The sequence continues at coordinate 1,001,455 of CAVTBC010000004.1, forward strand.
GAAACGCTGGTCGATTTGATGATCTCGATCAGCGACAACACGGCAACCGACGCCCTCATCGACATTGTCGGGCGCGACGCGGTGCAGGCCGAAACCGCCCGCAACAATCCTTTCGTGACGACTGTCGAGCTGTGGAAACTGAAGGCGGTCGGCAGCGAAGACCTGCTTGATCGCTGGGTCGCGGCGGATGCCGATGGGCGCCGCGCCATTCTGGCCGAGCTCGCCGAAATGCCGCTGCCGGCAGCGGCGGACATCAGACGCGACTATACGGGCGGCGCCGAGTGGACCATGACGGCGAGCGAGATTTGCCACGTCCTCGACAGTGTCGCCGGCCTGCCGGTGTTCACGATCAATCCGGGGCCGGCGCGTCCCGACCTGTGGTCGTCGGTCGCCTATAAGGGCGGCTCGGAAGTCGGCGTCCTCAATTTGTCGGAGCGGCTGGTCGCGGCGGACGGCACGGTTCACTGCGTCGTCGCGACCTGGAATTCCACCGAACCGCTCGATGACGACGCGATGACCAGAATCTTCACCTCGATCGTCAGAACGCTGGCGCGGTCTGGCTAGCTTGCCCGCTCGAACAGGTGACGATCGCCATATATCGTGCCAGATTCAGGTGCAGCTAGGGCCGACTTCCGCGATCGGCGGATGGGCAGGTAGATGAGGGTCACGGTATGTCGGCTGTCCGCGAGACATCAATTCCGCAGCTTTTTCGCGCGCTGATTGCGGCCGCACTTCTGGCGCTTATGTCGCTCGCCGCGACCCCGGCGCCGGCACAGACAATCACACCGACCGACGCCGTCACGCGCCTGTTCGAGCAGGAGCAGGACATCAACGATGGCTGGTTCGGCGAGGCGTTCCTGGCGCAAGTGCCGGTCGAGCGCCTGCGCTCAGTCGTCGATATGCTGACGGCGCAATTCGGTGCGTTTGTCGAAGTGACGGCGGGCGACGGCCAACTAACCACGCGCCTTGAGCGAGCAACCATGCCGACGCAAATCGTGCTCGACGCGGACGGTCGCATCATCGGCCTTTCCTTCGGGACGCCGGTGCCGACCGGGCTCGATCTTGGTGCGCTGGTCGCGCAGATCGCCGCCCTACCGGGCACAAGCTCGGTGCTGGTGACGACGAACGGGACCGTCGTTGCCGGCTATCAGGCGGACATGCCGCTGGCAGTTGGCTCGGCCTTCAAGCTCGCGGTGCTGGCGGCTTTGGAGGACGAAGTTGCTGCCGGGCGCCTGCATTGGGATGACGTCGTCACGCTCGACCCGGCCCTCCGCTCCGTACCGACCGGTATCCTGCAGGCGTGGCCCGACAGCCCCGTGACCCTGGCCGTGCTTGCCAATCTCATGATTTCGATCAGCGACAACACCGCCACCGACAATCTGATCTCGATCCTCAGGCGCGACCGCGTCGAGGCGGTGAGCCCGCGCAACACGCCCTTCCTCACCACCGGTGAATTGTTCAGGCTCAAGACGCAGGGCAATGAGGCGCTGCTCCAACAATGGATCGCCGGCGACGAAGACGCGCGGCGCGAACTACTGAAGACGGTCGATCGGCTGCCGCTGCCGGCTGCGGAGCAGCTTTCGCCGGCCGCCTCACCAGAGGCGGAGTGGCTAATGACCGCCACTGAGATATGCGCGCTACTGCAGCGCGTCGGCGGCAATCCGGCCTTCGAGATCAATCCGGGCATCGCCGATGCCTCGGACTGGGCGCATGTCGCCTTCAAGGGCGGCTCGGAGGTTGGCGTCCTCAATCTGTCGACGCTCGTCACCACCGCCGACGGCACCACGCATTGCGTCGTGGCGACGTGGAACAATGACGCCGCGCTGGACGATCAGGCGCTCTTCGTCCCGTATGGCGGCATCCTTGCGGCGCTTGCCGGCTCCGGCGCATCGGCACCGGCATCGGCGGGGGCACCGAACTCCGCCTATGAGGATGGCACCATCACGGTCCCAGTGCCGGCCGATTTCACCTTGGCGACCACGGCGGACGAGGTTGCGGTCCAGGGCGTGATCCCGCCCTGCGACGAAGGCTTCGCCGCCTGCATCTATTTCTCGGGCAGCGAATATGACGGGACGAATCTGGAGAGCGCCGGCATTCGCATCTCGCTGCGGCCGGACTTGCCGACCAGGGACGCCTGCCTCGGCACGCAACCGACCGGCTATGACGAACTCGTTCCGAACATTGGCGCTGCGGCTGGCTACGCCACCAGCGTTTTTGCCGGGCTGGGCGACGGCGGCGCTGGGCACTATGCCGCAGGAGATCTCTACCGGCTCGCCGTGGCGGGTAGCTGCTACGAGTTCGAGACGCGGATCGGGCAAACCCAATTCGCGAACTATGATCCGGGCACCATTCAGGAATTCACCGCCGATGATGAAGCGGCGTTGCGTTCGGCTCTGGCCGCCATCGTCAATGGCGTGACGCTGGCGGATGGCGCGCCGGTCACTTTTCCGGAGCCGGCGGGCGACTGAGCCCGGCGGCATTCAGGCTGCAGACAGGTTCGCGCTTCAGGGGATTCCGGCGCGGGAAATTCTCCCGCGTTTTCAGTCTTCGGAGCAATTCATGAAAATGGGAATGAGACTTTCGCTGCTCGGCCTCGTGGCCGGGCTGGCGCTCTACGGCACCTCGGCCTTCGCCGACCAGACCATCACTGTATCTTTGTGGGATCATCCCGGCACGGCGATGTCGATGACCCATGCCATGGGTATGAACGGCGACCCGACCACAGCGGCAATGGGCATCACTGCCGATGTGACGACCGTCGCCGCGGGCGAGGTGACGTTCAACGTTACCAACGCTTCCCAGAGCGCAATCCACGAGATGGTCGTGGTCCCGCTGTCGTCGCCGGATGCGACGCTCCCCTACGACGCCACGACGATGACGGTCGACGAGGCTGCGGCCGGCACGATAGGCGAGGTTTCCGAACTTGCTCCAGGCACGACCGGCACGGTCACCCTGCATCTCGACCCCGGCACCTATGCGCTGATCTGCAACATTCCCGGCCACTATTCGGCCGGCATGTGGACGACAATCACCGTCACTCCCTGACAGCCCGCACCGGAGGCAGCACGGCACCGCGGGGCTGTGCTGCCGCCAGCGTCTCATGCCGCGAGATAGTCGGGTGAAATCCCGTTCGTCGGTTGTCGTCGGCGCCCAACCTCTCCAAGCTTCCGGCCTGATGCTTGCAGCGTTGCGGCGGGCAGCACTGGACAGAACTCCGACGGGCAAGAAAACAAGGAGATCCCCGATGAGCGAAGAAGACAAGGCGACCGAGACCAAGCCTGAAAAGCCGAAGATGTCCTGGTTTCTCGGCATCGGCGCCGGCGTCGGGGTCGCAACGATGCTGATCCTCAATTCGGTGACCGATGGATCGGTGCCGGGCGGGGCGCTCGGCGGGGCGATCGGAGCGGTGGTCGGCATCGTTGCCGGCGCGGTGGTCGAGTGGATGGTGACCGGCAAACGGCCGCGTTTGATGTGAGCGGCGCCGGGGTGTGAGAGCTGCTGGCGGTTGAAGGCGTAGCTTCTTTCGCCTAGAACGCGGCCAACGTTCTCCCGACATAGACAGTGGTGCGCCACGGCCCATAGCCGGCGGCGGCCTTTCGGAGTCACCCAATGGCACGTCAATTCATTTATCACATGGACGCCCTGTCGAAGGCCTATTCGGGCGGCAAGAAGGTTCTCGACGGCATCCATTTGTCCTTCTACCCGGACGCCAAGATCGGCGTCCTCGGCCCCAACGGTTCGGGCAAGTCGACGTTGCTGCGCATCATGGCGGGCATCGACAAGGAATTCACCGGCGAAGCCTGGCTCGCCGAAGGCGCCACCGTCGGTTACCTGTCGCAGGAGCCACCGCTCGATCCGACCAAGGACGTTACCGGCAATGTGATGGAAGGGGTCGCCAAGAAGAAGGCGATCCTCGACCGCTACAACGAGCTGATGATGAACTACTCGGACGAGACGGCCGACGAGGGCGCCAAGCTTCAGGACGAGATCGACAGCCAGAATCTGTGGGACCTCGATGCGCAGGTCGAGCAGGCGATGGACGCGCTGCGCTGCCCGCCGGGCGATGCCGACGTCACGCGTCTGTCAGGCGGCGAGAAACGCCGCGTGGCGCTGTGCAAGCTCCTGCTCGAACAGCCGGACCTGCTGCTGCTGGACGAGCCGACCAACCATCTCGACGCCGAGACGGTGCATTGGCTGGAGGCGCATCTGCGCAACTATCCGGGCGCGATCCTGATCGTCACCCATGACCGCTATTTCCTCGACAACGTAACCGGCTGGATCCTCGAACTCGATCGCGGCCGCGGTCTGCCCTATGAGGGCAACTACTCGGCCTATCTCGACAAGAAGGCCAAGCGCATGGCGCAGGAAGGCCGCGAGGATGCGGCGCGCCAGCGGGCGATCAACGCCGAGCGCGAATGGATTGCCGCCTCGCCGAAGGCACGCCAGACGAAGTCGAAGGCGCGTATCAATGCCTATGAGGAACTGGTCAAGCGCAGCGAAGACCGCCGTCCCGGCGATGTGCAGATCGTGATCCCCGCCGGCGAACGGCTGGGGCAGAACGTCATCGATCTTGAAGGCGTGACCAAGGGCTTCGACGATCGCCTGCTGATCGATGACCTGACCTTCAAGCTGCCGCCGGGCGGCATTGTCGGCGTCATCGGCCCGAACGGCGTCGGCAAGACGACGCTGTTCAAGATGATCATCGGCGAGGAGAAACCCGACGCCGGCACGATCAAGATCGGCGAGACCGTGCATCTCGGCTATGTCGACCAGAACCGCACGCTCGATCCGAACCGGACCGTGTGGGAGGAGATCTCCGATGGCCAGGACATCATCAAGCTCGGCAAGCGCGAGGTCAATTCGCGCGCCTATGTCGGCGCCTTCAACTTCAAGGGCGGCGATCAGCAGCAGCCGGTAGGTACGCTGTCAGGCGGTCAGCGCAACCGCGTCCATCTCGCCAAGCTGCTGAAGAGCGGCTCCAACGTTCTCCTCCTCGATGAACCGACCAACGACCTCGACACGGAGACGCTGGGGGCGCTGGAGGAAGCGCTGGAAGATTATGCCGGCTGCGCCGTGATAATCTCGCATGACCGCATGTTCCTCGACCGCATGGCGACGCACATGCTCGCCTTCGAAGGCGACAGCCATGTCGAATGGTTCGAGGGCAATTTCGCCGACTATGAGGAAGACAAGAAACGCCGCCTCGGCGACGATGCAGTGATGCCGAAGCGCATCAAATACAAGCAGTTCTCACGGGCTTGAGCGGCAGCTACGGCGTTCGTCGTTTGAGCGTCACGGCCCCGAGCGCGAGGGCGACGACGATGCAGGCGACGACAATGCCGAAGTCGCGCCACATCGTTCCGGTCGCTTCGGCATTGGCGCCGACTTCCTGCAGCGCCTCGACGGCGTAGGTGAGCGGGAAGGCGCTGGACAGCGATTGCAGCCAGTCAGCCATCTGATCGCGCGCAACGAAGAGGCCACAGAGCAGCGCCTGGGGGAACACCACCAGCGGCATGAACTGGACAGCCTGGAACTCGGTTCGCGCGAATGCGCTGAAGAAGAGGCCAAGGGCGACGCCGAGGACGGCGTTGGCCACGGCGATCAAGACGACGAACTCGGCGCCGCCCGCTGTGTCGAGTCCGAGCAGCAAATACGCGACGCCGGTGACGACAACGGCCTGAACCGTCGCGGCGATGGCGAAGGCGACGCCATAGCCGAACAGCAGGTCGAGGCGGCTGATCGGTGAGACGAGGAGCCGCTCGAGCGTTCCGGTCGTCCGTTCGCGCAGCATGGCCACGCTGGTCACGACGAACATCAGAATGAACGGGAATATACCGAGCATCAGCAGTGCGATGCGGTCGAATATCTGGGGCATGGGCGAGCCAGCCGGCGGCGCCGGAAACATGTAGTAGAGCAGCGTCATCAGAATGACTGGCACGACGAGCAGCAGCGCCAGTGTCTGCCGGTCGTGGCTCAATTGGTGCAGGATGCGCACCGTGGTGGCGGCGAGGGCGCGGGTGCTCATGCCGGCTCCCTCTCATGAGCGCGGATCAGGCGCAGGAACGCCTCGCCGAGGTTGTCGGTTTGCGCGCTCGTTCGGATTTCGGCGGGGGTTCCGTCGGCGATCAGATCGCCTTCCCGGATCAGCAGCAGCCGGTCGCAGCGGGCGGCCTCATCCATCACATGGCTGGAGACGAGGAGCGTCACCCCGCTTTCGGCCAGGGCGTGAAACTGTGACCACAGATCCTCGCGCAGGATCGGGTCCTGACCGACGGTCGGCTCGTCCAGGACGAGGAGATCGGGTTTGGCGATGATGGCGCAGGCGAGGGAGGCTCTGCTCATCTGGCCGCCGGAGAGATGGCCAACCAACTGGTCTGCCGCCTCGGTGAGGCCGACATCGGAAATGGCCTGCCCGGCCGCCGCGGCATCCATGCCGTAGATCGATGCGAAATAGCGGGCGTTCTGCCGGACCGTGAGGTCGCCATAGACGCTGGGCGCTTGGGTGACGTAGCCGATCCGCCGGCGCAACGCCGGCGATCCGGCCGGCAGGCCAAAGATCGTAATGCTGCCGGAGGCGACGATCTGCGCACCGACAATGGAGCGCAGCAAGGTCGTCTTGCCGCTGCCGCTCGGACCCAGAACACCAGTGACGCGTCCGGCCTCGACGGTACAGTTGAGGCCGTGGAGCACGGACTTGTGGCCGCGCTTGACGGTGAGGTTCGTGACCGTAATCGCGTTATCCATCAAGCCTCTCGGGCTACGGCACGCGTCAGGAAGGCAATGCTAGGCCATTCCGGGCAGTTTGGCGAAAGGCGCTGTGGACAGAAGCCTGCCTGTCTCGGGAGCAAAGGATTTCCTGCTTTGCACCTTAATGCGGCTACAAACCGCAGCCGATTTCATGCAGAGTATCGGGACGACCAAAGAGGGGGCGTGGCCCGCAAGGGCGGCGCTTGGCGCGGGTGCATGGCCGTACTTGATCGGACGGGCGACGAGCTCTTCGAGCTGATCGACAAGATCAGCCAATCAGACAAGCTGATGGAGGGCCATGAGGTCCTGAAGTCGGCGCTGAATTCGTATGGCCTGGAGCACGTCGTCTATATCGCCGTGAACCTGCCGACCGAGAAGCGGCCGACGCCGCTAGTGGCCATGACCTACTCGGCCGAGTGGCAGAAGCACTACGCGCAGAACGACTATGTCGACATCGATCCGGTGGTGAAGGCCGGGATCGGCGGCATCCTGCCGGTCGACTGGGCGTCGCTCAACAAGGGCCACCCGACGGTCAAGCGCTTCTTCGGCGAGGCGCAGGAATTCAAGGTCGGCGGGCAGGGGCTCTCGATCCCGGTGCGTGGACGGCACGGCGAATTCGCCCTGTTCAGCGTCACCTCGCATATGTCGCCGGCGGAATGGGAGCGCCTGAAGAACCGGTACATGCGGGACTTCATGCTGCTCGCCTATAACTTCCACTCCTTCGCGCTCAATGCTGAACACATTGAGGAGGGCGACGAATATCGCGACAAGCTCTCCTTCCGCGAGGTCGAATCCCTGCGCTGGACGGCGATGGGGAAATCGGCGTGGGACGCCGGGCAGATCATGGGTGTCAGCGAACGGACAGTGAAGTTTCATCTGGAAAACGCCCGCGCCAAGCTGCGCGCCATGAACACGACGCACGCGGTCTCCAAGGCTGTTAGCCTTAATCTGATCACGCTGTTCTAGCGGCACCACGCGTTAGAATTGGCTGCTTCTCGCTAATCTTTTCTTCGCATCGTTGAGGTTTGCTCCATCCGCCGCGAGGCGTGGCGCACCTGCCCTTTCGGACAGGTGGCCGCGGCCTGCGCTCGGACTAGTGTTGCTTCGGCGCTCGGGACGCGGCTGGGGGAAAGGTACTGCGTATGATTAGGCTTCTCCAAGGCCACCAAAGGTCGATGTATCCGGACGATTTTGAGGCAATGCATCAGCTGCGCCGTAAGGTTTTCCACGATCGCATGCGGTGGGATGTGTCGGTGATCCGCGATTGGGAGATCGACGGATTCGATGCGTTCGATCCGCTCTATCTGCTGTCGGTCGATGAAATGGGCCGGATCGTCGGCACGCTTCGGCTTCTGCCGACCACCGGCTTCACCATGATCAACGACGTCTTTTCGGAGCTGCTGCCGGACGGCGCGCCGATCGTCAGCCCGCTGATCTGGGAATCGAGCCGCTTTGCGGTGGACCGCGACGCCGACGTTCCGATCGGGCCGAACGGCGTCAGCCGGGCGACCGTGGAACTCGGCCTCGGGATGAATGCGATCGGCATGCGCGTCGGGCTGACGCATGTGGTCACCGTCTATGACGCGCTGGTTCATCGCGCGCTGAAACGCGCCCATTGCGCGGGCGAGCCGATCGCGCCGCCGAAGAAGCTCGGCGGCACGCTCAGCTATGCGGTGCTCTACGATGTCGGCCCGGAAACGGACGCCGACGTGCGCGCCGTCAGCGGGATCAATGGCGACATCTTCGAGGAGTCGAGCCAAGCCGGGCTCCAGCTCGAGGTCGCATGAAGATGAACGGATGCAGCGAAAAGCGGCATTCCCGTTCGCCCAACCCTGGCGGGATCGTGCTGGCAGATTGAGGCCACGGCCGCTGACCCGAGTCCCCTCTCGGAGTTGTGCCGGCTGCCACGCGATCCCGTCAGGACCTTCTACAAAGCAAGGTTCCGCGTAACCAGCGCCCTCGCGAGGGTGTGATCGGCGGTGGCATGGTCATGGCCGCGGGGCATCGAAGGCGGCGGCGCGCGCTTTATGGCAACGCTAACGCTTTCGCGCTAAACACGCGCACGTTTTCAGCGTCCGTAGCGTCGATTCCGGCGCGCGTGACGGTTCCATCGACGAGGCGCGCCTGTGCTCCCAAGGCTTTGGCCTGCCGTCTTAAGCCTCGGCTGGCTTATCCTCGCCATCGCCGCCGCCGAGGCGGCGATGGCCGGCATCGGTTGGGCCGCCGCAGACGGGGCCGGCGAGGCCTTCGCGATCGGTGCGGCGATTACGGCGATGATCGGCGGCTGCGCCGTTCTGTCGACCAAGGGCCGGCAATTCGAGCTCAGCTTTCGCGACGCGGTGATCCTCACTGTTTCGGCGTGGTTTATCCTGCCGCTCTTCGCGGCGATTCCGATGGTCATAGGACCGCTTTCGGCCAATACGATCGACGCCTATTTCGAAATGGTGTCGGCGGTGACGACGACTGGGTCAACGGCCTTTACGGGCCTTGATTCAATGCCGACTTCGATCCTGCTCTGGCGGTCGACTTTCCAATGGCTCGGCGGCTTCGGCATCATCGGCCTTGCCCTCGTCATCCTGCCGTTCCTGAAGATCGGCGGCATGCAGCTATTCCAGCTGGAATCGTCGGAGCGCGGGGAAAAGTATCTACCACGGATCCGGTCGATCGCGCGGGCGGTTGGCCAGATCTACCTCACGCTCACTGCCCTTTGCTTTGTCACCTATCTCCTCCTTGGCATGACGCCGTTCGACGCACTCAATCATGCGCTCACGACGGTGTGCACCGGTGGATTCTCAACCCATGACGCCTCGTTCGGATACTTCGAACGCCCAGCGCTGCGTTGGGCTGCGATTGTCTTCATGATCGCCGGATCGGTGCCGTTCCTCGCCTATTTAAGGCTAGGGCGACGCGGCGGTTTCAGTGATCGGGTTGAGCCCCAGGTGGTCGCCTTCTTTGTGGTCGTGATCGCGGCGGTGCTGGTGGTCTTCGCCTGGATATTCCTGACCGGCCGCTATGATGCCGGCGACGCTCTCACCGAGGCGGCGTTCAATGTCGTGTCGGTCATTTCGACTACCGGCTACGCCACCTCAGATTTCAACCAGTGGGGCACCTTCGCGGTCCTAGTGTTCTTCCTTCTGATGTTCCTCGGAGGCTGCAGTGGCTCGACCGCTGGCGGCATCAAGATTCTGCGCTACCAGATCTTGTTGGCGACGCTGTTTCAGCAGGTTCGCCAGACGATCTATCCGCACATTGTTCAGCCTATCCGCTATGGCGGGCGTGCGCTCGGCAACGATCAGATCGTCTCGGTCGGCGTCTTCGTGTTTCTCTATGTCGCGACCTTTTCCGTCGTCGCAATCATCCTGGCGGTGACGGGGCTGGATACGATCACGGCGTTTTCCGGCGCGGCGCAGGCCCTCGGCAATGTCGGCCCGGGGCTTGGCGACATCATCGGACCGGCCGGCAATTTTGCCAGCCTCGACGGCTTTCAGAAACTGGTGCTCGCCATCGGCATGATCATGGGACGGCTGGAGATTCTCAGCGTCCTGGTTCTGCTCGTGCCGAGTTTCTATCGCTGAGCCGGGGGCTCAAAGCGCTCCGAGCAAGACTGCACCAACAAACAAGAACGCGGCACCCAACACGATCAAGCGAAGCGAGATTGTGGCTGTCATCGTTTCCGCCCTTTGGTGGTTCGACGGGTAGGTAGGCTATCGCGCAAAGCGGGAATGGCGAAGCGGAATTAGCGGGCAGGGCCGCACGAGCATCAACAATGGATTCCAACCGATTGGCTGAGAAGCGAATTCCCGCTGAACTGGGCCATCGGGCGTTGTGGACAAGCGCCCGCCATTGCCGCGCCACCGAGCAGCGGGGCGGTGGCAAAACACTTGCCGGCTCGTTCACGTTGACCTACGGCGAGGGGCGGGATCTCGAACGCGGCCGTTCCGGCGAGAGGCACTCTTGAACCACACGCTGAAAATCGCCGTGGGGAGCCTCATCGTTGGCGCCGCCGTCCTGGCGATCAAGCTAGTTGCCTACTTCCTGACTGGGAGCATCGGCCTCTATTCGGACGCGATGGAGAGCATCGTCAATGTTGGCGCGGCGGCGGCCGTAATCGGGGCCGTCTGGGTGGCGCGCAAGCCCGCCGATGCCAACCACCCCTATGGGCATACCAAGGCCGAATATTTCTCGGCTGTCGCGGAAGGCGTGTTGATCATCATCGCCGCCGGCCTGATCCTGAGCGAGGCGTTCCGGGGCTTCGTCAATCCGCCGGTGATCGAGGAACCGACGATCGGCCTCATCGTCAATCTTTCCGCCACGGTGCTCAACGGCACCTGGGGGTGGGTTCTCATCAGCCGGGGGCGGCGGCTGGCGTCGCCTGCACTCGTAGCGGACGGACGGCACCTGTTCGCCGATGTCGTCACCTCGGTCGGCGTCGCGGTGGGCGTCATCATCGCCATCGTCACGACCATCGCCATCCTCGACCCGATCGTCGCGTCTCTGGTCGCCCTCAACGTCCTCTGGTCCGGCTGGCGCCTTGTGAAGGAGTCGGTGTCGGGGCTGATGGACGAGGCCGCGCCGAGCGAACAGGTCGAACGCATGCGCGCGATCATCGCCAAGAATGCACAGGGCGCCATCGAGGCCCATGACGTGCGCACCCGGAACGCCGGCGCGCTGACCTTTCTTGACTTCCATCTGGTCGTGGCGGGCGACATGCCGGTCACCGCGGCGCACGATATTTGCGACCGGATCGAACGGGCGCTGCGCGAAGAGTTCCCGGATCTGCGCATCACGATCCACGTCGAGCCGGAAGACAAGGCCAAACACGCCGGCATCGTCGTAGTCTGATCGCCGAGCAAGGTTGACCGGTCCTTAACCCCTAGGGCGGCATTGATCGCAACATGCTCCGTCGTGTTGTGTATCTGGCGGTTTCCGCACTCGTTCTGGCGACAGCTCTGACCAGCTGCGCGACGTTCAAATATGAACCGCGCCAGGCGTGGCGGGCGCAGGCGGAGCGCGCCTGCATGGCCGACCGACCCTTCCGCCGCGACGCCACGATCGAACAGCTCCGGCCGATCCGCGATCATCTGATTTGCGGCCTGACCAAGCCGCTGGCGGTCTCGGCACTGACGGACGGCACCGTTGCCATGACCCCGACCGCAACGATGGACTGCTCGATGGCGACGACGCTCAACGCCTGGCTTACTGGCGCGGTGCAGCCGGCGGCGCTCGCCCGGCTTGGTTCGCCGGTCGTGGCGATCCACGATTTCGGCGCCTATTCGTGCCGGCCGGTGAACAACCAGACCGGCGGCGACCCCTCCGAGCATGCCTTCGGCAACGCCATCGATGTCGCCTCCTTCGAACTCGCCGATGGCCGGATCGTCTCGGTGGCGAGCGACTGGAGCCATGGTACGCAGGCGGAACGGGATTTTCTCCGTGAGATCGAGGCGCGCGCCTGCCAATATTTCGCCACCGTGCTCGGACCCGGCTATCCGCTGCATGACGACCATTTCCACCTCGATATGGCGCAGCGGTCGACGCCCTACTGCAATCCGTCGCCGTCGATCCCGCCGGTTCGGACGGCCGAGGCAGCGCCGGGACAGGCGCCCTTCGCCTATGCCGACGATGCAGCGGCGGCGACCATTATCGATCCTGCCGCCGGCGATCCGGGGCCGCTCGCCCGGCTCCTTGGCGCGCTGATCCGCTAGTGCATTTTCAGCTTCATAAAGTCTGTCGTGGCAGCCAAATCGTATGGCGCTGTCAAGGAATCGGCGTTATTTCTTCTTGTGCCCTCAAGTGAGGGATCGGGCCCACTATCCCGTTTTCAAATAGTGCCTGGAGGAAGACCTTGGACAAAGGAAAGGGTAGCGCGAAGGGCGCTGCTAAGCCTGCCGCCAAAGCCGCCGCACCGGCGAAGAAAGCCGCCGCTGCTCCGGCAAAGAAGGCGCCTGCGAAAAAGGGCAAGTAGAGCCCGCGTCGATCCGGGCGGCCGCGGCTCGTTACCTCGCGGCCGCCTGTTATTCGCGCCTGCCGTAGCCGCCGCCAGTCGGCGTCGTGACGATCACCGCATCTGTGGCGCGCAGCCTCGTCTGATCCGACCCTGCCAGCTCTTCTATCGTGCCGTCCGCGCGGCAAATCCGCGTCGCGCCAAGCGCGCCAGGGTCACCGCCCGCCAGGCCGTGCGGTGGTACTCGGCGATGCGAGGCGAGGATGGCGAGGTCCATATCCTGGAGGAAGCGGATCGTGCGTTCGGTGCCGTCGCCGGCCGACCAGCGGCCTTTGCCGCCGGATGCCTCGCGGATGTGGAAATCCTCAAGGACGACCGGAAAGCGCAGCTCCAAAATCTCCGGGTCGGTGAGGCGGGAATTGGTCATGTGGGTTTGCACCGCTGGCGTTCCGTCGAAGCCGGGGCCGGCCGGCGAACCGGACGCGATGGTCTCGTAGTACTGATAGCGGTCATTGCCGAAGGTGAGGTTGTTCATCGTGCCTTGGCTTGAGGCCATCGCCCCGAGGGCGCCGAAGACGCAGTCCGTGACCTGCATGCTGGTTTCGACATTGCCGGCGGCGACGGCGGCCGGGTAGCGCGGCCGCAGCATCGAGCCGTCGGGGATGATGATGTTGAGCGGGCGGAGGCACCCGGCATTGATCGGGATGGCGCCGCCGACCATGACGCGGAAGCAGTAAAGGACTGCGGCGCGGGTCACTGGCTCGGGTGCGTTGAAATTGTTCGGCTGCTGCGGCGAGGTGCCGGCGAAATCCAGTGTTGCCTCGCGCTTCTCCTTGTCGACAGAAATACAGACGCGGATCGTTGCGCCTTGGTCCGTCTCCATCGCGAATTCGGAATCGGCGAGCGCATCAATGACACGGCGGACGGCTTCCTCGGCGTTGTCCATGACGTGGCCCATATAGGCGTCGACGACGGCGTTGCCATATTCGGCGACGAGGCGACGCAGCCCGGCGGCGCCGCGCTCATTGGCGGCGATCTGGGCGCGGAGGTCGGCGAGGTTCTGGGCAAGGTTGCGGACGGGGTAGGTGTGCCCGGTCAGCAGAACGGTGACCTCGGCCTCGCGAAAACGGCTATTTTCGACCAGCCTGAAGTTTTCGATAAGCACGCCTTCCTCGTTGACCGTCGTGGCGCGCGGTGTCATCGAGCCCGGGGCAAGACCGCCGATATCGGCATGGTGGCCACGCGAGGCGACCCAGAAGCGAATGTGTGTGTCTGTATCGTCGAACACCGGCGTGACGACGGTGATGTCCGGCAGGTGCGTGCCGCCATCATAGGGAGCGTTGAGAGCGAAGACGTCGCCGGGACGGACCATGCCGGCATTCTTGCGGATGATCGTTTCGACGGATCGGTCCATCGAGCCGAGATGGACGGGGACGTGCGGCGCGTTGGCGACGAGTTCGCCCTCGCCGTTGAAGAGGGCGCAGGAGAAATCGAGCCGCTCCTTGATATTGACCGACTGAGCGGTGTTTTGCAGCGCCACGCCCATCTCCTCAGCGATCGCCATGAAGCGGTTGCTGAAGAGCTCCAGCATGACGGGATCGGCGTCGGTGCCGATTGCCCGCTGGTCGGCCCCGGTGCCACTCCGCGACAAGACGATGTGATCGCGCGTGTTGATCTGTGCCGACCAGCCGGCTTCGACGATGATGGTCTGGTGCGGCTCGATGATTAGGGCTGGGCCCGCGAGGCGGTGCCCCGGGCGGAGGTCGGCGCGGAGATAGACGGGGGCGCCGCGCCAACCGCCCGAGAACAAGCGGGTTTCGCTGTGGGCGACCGGACGATCGGTTGCCAGCGGATGTTCCGGCTCGTCGACCGTGGTGTCGGCAACCGAAGCCTCGACTTCCAGCATTTCCAGCACGATCGGCTTGCCGGGAAAGACGAAGCCGAACTGCCGCCGGTGCTCCGCCTCGAAGCTGGTGGCAATCTCCGCCGGGGCAGGGAATGGCCCCCGAGGCGCGATCGGCACGGGCAGCGTCGCGTCGGAGCCGTCGTAGCGGAGGTGAGCGCGGACAAGGAGCTCTGGGGCGGCCGCTTCGCCGAGCTGCGCGGCGACATCGTTCGAAGCCTCGGCGACCAGTCCGTCGATGGCAGCTCTCATCCGACTGGCGGCGCCGGCTTCGGCGAGACCGATCAAGACCGCCCTGTTGCGGTTGGCCGAGACAGGCGCGAGGCCGATGCCATAGGCCGACAGGACTCCGGAAAGCGGGTGGATGTGGATGGTCTTCATACCGAGCGCGTCGGCGACAGCACAGGCGTGCTGGCCGCCGGCGCCGCCGAAACAGGCGAGGGTATAGCGGCCGACGTCGTGGCCGCGCTGCACCGAGATCTTGCGGATGGCGTTGGCCATGTTCTCGATGGCGATCTTGAGGAAGCCGTCGGCAATCTCCTCGGCGCTGCGGCCGTCGCCGACTTTGGCGGCGAGTTCGGCGAAGCGCGAGCGGACGATCTCGGCATCGAGCGGCTCGTTCTGCTGCGGCCCGAAGACGGCCGGGAAGAAGTCCGGGTTGAGCTTGCCCGCGAGGACATTGGCGTCGGTGACGGTGAGGGGGCCGCCGCGCCGATAGGCGGCGGGACCCGGGTCGGCCCCAGCCGAATCCGGCCCCACCTGGAAACGGCCGCCATCGAAATGGAGGATCGAACCGCCGCCTGCGGCGATCGTGTTCACCCGCATCACCGGTGCGCGCAGGCGAACACCGGCGATCTCGGTGTCGAAGTCCCGCTCATACGCGCCGTCATAGTGCGAGACGTCGGTCGAAGTGCCGCCCATGTCGAAGCCGATGATTCGGCTGAGGCCCGCCATTGCAGCGGTCTCGACGGCGCCGACGACGCCACCGGCGGGACCGGATAGGATCGCGTCCTTGCCTTGGAAATGCGCTGCGTCGGCGAGGCCGCCGGAGGACTGCATGAAGAACAGTCGTGTGGTCTCGCCCAAGGCCGTCGCGACGCGGCCGACGTGATGTCGGAGGAGCGGCGAGAGATAGGCGTCGACCACGCTGGTGTCACCGCGGCCGATAAACTTCACCAGCGGCGAGACCTGGTGGCTGGCGGATATCTGGGTGAAGCCGGCGTCGCGGGCGAGTTGGGCGACCAGCATCTCGTGCTCGGGAAATGCCCAGGCGTGCATGAAAGCGATGGCGACGGCGGCGATGCCTTCGTCGCGGGCGTCGTCCAATGCTTCGCGGATGGCTGTGGGATCGGGGCTCCGTTCCACGGCGCCGTCAGCGCGGACGCGCTCGCTTACCTCGACGACGCGCTCATAGAGCATCTCGGGTTTTTCGACGATCTTGGCGAAGATATCGGGGCGGGCCTGGTTGCCGATCCGCAGGGCATCGCGGAATCCCTTGGTGACGAGCAGGAGGACGCGCGCACCATTGCGCTCGAGGAGCGCGTTGGTGGCGACCGTCGTTCCCATCTTGACCGTGCCGATGGTCGCGTTGGGGATCGGATTGCCGGCGGCAAGGCCGAGCGCCCGCCGGATGCCCTCGATGGCGGCGTCGGGATAGGCGGGGCTCTGCGACAGGAGCTTGGAGGCATGCAGGGCGCCGGCCGGATCGCGGGCGACGATGTCGGTGAAGGTGCCGCCGCGATCGATCCAGAAGTCCCAACCTCTCGTCATGGGCTGACAATGGAACGCGCGGCGCCTAAAGGGCAATGCGCCTCGTGGACGCCGCCGCCGGCAGGAACCAGTGGAATCACCCTGTGGCCGCGAAGCCGCTTCGCGCGCTCCCGCTGCTGGGTTAGGTTGCTTCCATGAGTCTCTGGCAGCGTTTCACCAAGGTGCTTGGCGACGGGGTTGAAGCGACGAGCGGTCTGATCGACCGCGTCTCCGCGCGGCTCGGCGGCGATCCCGAGGACCGCAAGCAGATGACCTTCTCGATCGCCATCGTAGCGCTAGCGGCGAAGATGGCGAAAGCGGACGGCGTCGTGACTTTTGACGAGATCACCGCGTTCCGGCGGCTCGTGGCCTACCCGGAGTCCCAGGCGCGGCATGTCGAGCGGCTGTTCGATCTCGCCCGCCGCGACGTCGCCGGCTACGAATCCTATGCGGCCAGGATTGCTGCGCTGTACGAGCCGAACGACCCGATCTTCACTGACATCGTCGACGCCCTGTTCGAGATCGCCGGCGCCGACAATTTCATCCACGAGGCCGAGATTGCCTACCTCGCCGGCGTCGCGAGTGTGTTCGGCATCAGCGCGCTGCAGTTCGAGCGGATCAAGCTGCGCCACACCATGCCGGAGGAGGGCGACCCCTATCTGATCCTCGGCGCCGACCGGACGCTGAGCTTCGACGAACTGCGCAAACGCTATCGCAAGCTTGTCGCCGAAAACCATCCGGACCGGCTGCTGGCGCGCGGCGTCCCGCCCGAGTTTGTCGCGGTCGCCAACCGGCGCCTGGCGGCGATCAATGTCGCCTGGGACCGGATCGAGATGGAGCGGCGGCCGGCTTAGCCTATGTGCGCGGAGGCCATTCGCCATCTGCCCGCGCGAAGTCGACAACGCGCTCGCGCCTCATGACGGCCTTCCAAGTGCCATCGTCGCGGACGTAGCTGAGGTCACGCGTTGGTTGGCCAAAGGCCCGCATCTCCTCGCGGGATATCAGGCGGATTTTCGCCTTCTCGGCGTCGCTCAGGGTTTGCCATACAGCCGTCAACATGGCCGGACCGGTGGCGTTGGAGGGGTTGTTGACGGGACGCTTGCGCAGCTTGTTCCAGGCCTTTCGTCCCGCCCGCCTTATGTTCGCTGCTGCTCCTTCCAGGCAAGCGCAAGATCCTTGCCTCCGGGGTGGCGATCATATGATCCATGTCGAGAAGCCACGCCTTGTTAGGGCGATCGCGAAAATCGCGAAAGGAGAGCGTGCAGACGGAGTTGCGCAAGTCGTCGAAGGGCTGGAGGCAGAGACTGTCGGCATCGGCGTAGACCCCGCCGAACAGGGACAAGGCCGCAACGCGCAACAGATCTGCGCGCATCGTCGCCGGCACGCAGGCGCGGAACAGGCGTGCCGCGTCGGCGCCATGATGGGTCGCAATCAAGGATTCGGCGCTTTCATCGTTCCATTGGATGTACGCCCAGCGGGGATGCATCGCCGGCCAACTGCGCATCCGCGCGGCGACATCAGGCGGCGGATCGGCGCTGTCCCAGAATTGATGGATGATCTTGGGGACGATGGCCTGGCCGCGTTGCCGCTTAGGCGATGCGGGACGCGTTTCGTCGGGAACAGGCGCTTCCGCATTGGGGCGTTCGCCCTCCAACGTCGTATCGACCACGGTTCGCCCCCTCCACCGCCACAGCGAAACGCTATCATGCTTTGCTGCGACCGCTCCAGTCGGTCCCATGGCCGCCGGGTGCACGTCCGCTTGACCCCGCACTCTGCCTCACCGCATATCGCCGGAGCGCCAGCTGGCCGGACGGCCGCTCCCGCAATCGTCGAAAGGCGGCGGGAGAGGAAAGTCCGGGCTCCATGGAAACACGGTGCCGGGTAACGCCCGGCGGGGGCGACCCCAGGGAAAGTGCCACAGAAAGCAAACCGCCTCGGCCATCGCGGCCGCGGTAAGGGTGAAAGGGTGGGGTAAGAGCCCACCGCGGGACCGGCAACGGGACCGGCATGGTAAACCCCACCGGGAGCAAAACCGAATAGGGACGGCGCGAGGTTTCGGCCTCAGGCGTGTTTCCGCGTCAGCCGTCCGGGTGGGTTGCATGAAGCGTCCGGCAACGGGCGCTCCAGAGGAATGGTCGTCACGCGGCTTCGGCCGCCATACAGAACCCGGCTTACAGGCCAGCTGGCGCTGCTTGTTTGTTTCCCACCGGCGAGCGGCCGTTGGCCCCAAACCGGCTATGACACTTCGGGATCTCTTTGACGCGTTCGTTCCACGAACAGCCGGAGCGACCCGTCGGCCTGCCGCCAGATGGTGTTGTATTCAGAGTAAGCAAGCTCTTCGCCCGTGCGTTCCGCCCTGCGCTCGGCATTGTTCCAGTGTGAGATTCGGGGCGACGACGTTTGATTGAACGCGTCTTCGGTGTTCCCGTACCAGTCCAAATGCAGCGCTTCATATGGCTCATAGAGACGAATGCCGGGCTGCTTCCTCTGAAATCTGAAGTCGGCCCGGAACATCGCAAATGTCGAATCGATGAACGCCTCCTGAAAGGCAACTTCACCGAATCTGGTAGGCGTTCGCCGGGGTTCCTTGTGCCAGAATTGGCTGATGTGCCGGTTCATCATGTGATTGTACAAGGGGTAGCTTGAGGGCACGTCTCGAATGCGGAGCATCGGCCCGGCACACACCGCTTCAGGGAAGCGGTTGAGCATTTCGTCAAGGACGGCAAGAAGATTGCGGTCAGCAATGCTGAGGTCGATATCGCAGTCGGTCACGACATATCGGGCCGGCTCGGACCAGTTTCGGAAGTAGCGCGCCACCGATTGTGCGACCGTGTTGAGTTCGTCGGCATGGTGGATCGGCTCGTTCCGGTAGACGATCGCGCCATCGCGTTCCAGTCCGGCCAGTGCGGCGATGGTCTCGGCGTCTGCGCTGCCATTGTCGTGGATGATGATCCGGGTGGGCGTGGCGAGTTTGCGATATGACTCGATCACCTTGGCCAAGGCCCTCGGCCGATTGAATGAGATGACGAAGATCGGCACGGCCGCTTCGCGGCATTGCCGCAGAGGCACGAGGCTGGCCCTGCGTGCCGGTTCGCTGCACGCGTCGAGGGCGTCGCCCGTCAGCGCCTCTGTCAGGGCTGGTTTGTCGATCGTGACGTCGTGGAGCCGGCACATCTCGATCAGTTGCGAGGGCTGCTGCCGGCCGTCGAGGTGGACGGGCTCCCGTTGCGGCTCCTGCGCGAGAGTGAACCAGTCATGGTACTTGAAGTCTGCGCGTTCCCGGGCCGCCGGAAGATCCACCCAAAGGTTCGGGATGCCGAGTGCTTCTGCGAAGATCAGCCCGTGGAGCGACGAGGCCACGACCGCATCGCATTTGGTGAGCTGCTCGAAATAGCGATCGGGAGGATCTGCTGCATCCAGCAGGACAATGCCGGGGTGCGAGCACAAAGCCTGGATGACGGGGTGGCGGGCGTCGACATAGTGCGCGGCGACGCCAAGCCGGTACTCCGCTTGGCCGTTCGGCCTTGGCAGGTCGGCCGGCAGGAGAAAACCCGGGTCGCCCAACGGGACATGCGGCAAGGCGCCGAAATGCCGGCGAAGCTCGCTGTGAGTCAGCTTGCCGCGAAGCGCGAGAATTTTCCTTGGATCAACGCCGCCGACACCGAGGCTGGGATGCATCAGACCCGCCCCCCAAACGTAGGTGTTGTGCTTGGCCGCCGAGACGAGGCTGCCAATCGCCAGGAGGTGGGGGTGGGCCGGACCGCGGTGCCATTTCACCTGCCTGCCGGTCGTGCCGCCGACGACCGCGGGTGACATTCGGTCGCCGATATTGGGCACCCGAAGGAAGTATGTGAGGCGTACCGGTGCTTGCGGCGAAGGAGGTTCTCCGGGCGTCATGCGTGGCTTCGCCCAATCGGAAGATCGCGCCAGCGCGGTTGATCTCGGCAAGTTGGGTGGTTGGCTTGGAGCAAGGCGCAGACCTGCTGACTCGAGAATGCCCGGACCTAAGGGGCCGCTGCGGATGAACCGAGATCTATCGCCTCCTTTCTTGCACGGTTGTCACGTGCTGCGACAGTGCTGCGGTCAGCCGGTTTCTCGCCGCCAAGTCACTTGGCTGCGGCCCCTCCAGTCCTACCGGGCGGAAATAGTCCTCGAATTTCGCAGAAGTCACTCGGGCCGCTCCGGCATCATTTCTCCACCGATTGTTAAGGCTAACAAGTTCAGACTGACGGAATCCGACCAAGTCCGCCGGACCATGGGATTCCATTGACGACCATCAAATCACCATGTTATCCCATGCCGTCCCGTCCGGATCGCTTGGGCGTTGTTTCAGCGCCGCTGCGGGATCGACCAAAAGCAAGCAATTCCCTGGCTTTTGTTGAACGGGGATGGGGCGGCGGGGCTGATGGACGAGTTCGTTTCGACCTTCACCAATCGGTTGGATTCGAAAGGCCGGGTCTCGATCCCCGCTTCGTTCCGGCTGGTGCTGGCGCGCGATGGTTTCGACGGCCTCTATTGCTGCCCGACACTGGACCGGACGGCGGTCGATGCCGGCGGCAATCTTCTGCGCGAACGGATCAGGCAGAGCCTGTCGCAGTTCGAGCCGTTCTCGGAGGAACACGAGCAGCTATCGACGACGCTGCTCGGCGAGAGCGAAATCCTCAAGATCGATCAGGACGGGCGAACCGTTCTGTCGGACATGATCAAGGATTATGCCGGGGTGACGGACCGCGTCACCTTCGTCGGGCACGGTTTCAAATTTCAGATCTGGGAGCCGGAACGCTTCGCCGCCTATCGCGAGGAAGCGAAGGATCGCGTCCGCGCGATCCGCTCGCGCCTTGGCGGCAATGGCAACGGTTCGGCCCGGATGCGAGGCGAGGGATGATGGCCGGCCGCGGCACGAATGCTGTCGCTGGCGGACCGGCCGGCCACATCCCCGTCCTCCTCGACGAGGTCGTCGAATTCCTCGATCCGAAGCCTGGCGAAGTGTTCGTCGACGGCACGTTCGGCGATGGCGGCTACAGCCGGGCGCTGCTCGCGGCCGGCGCCAGTGTGGTCGGCATCGACCGGGACCCGGACGCGATTACTGAGGGCCGCCCGCTGTCGGCTGCCGCGAAGGGGCGCCTGACGCTGGTGCGCGGGCGCTTTGGGGCGCTCGATTGGATCGCCCGCGGCGCCGGCTACGAAACCGTCGACGGGGTTGTCCTCGATGTCGGCGTTTCCTCAATGCAGCTCGACCGCGCCGAGCGTGGCTTCTCTTTCATGCGCGACGGGCCGCTCGACATGCGCATGGGCAAGGAAGGCGCGACTGCGGCCGATATCGTCAACACGCTCGATGAGAAGGTACTGGCCCGCATCATCGGCCTCCTCGGCGAAGAGAAGAAGGCGGGACCTATCAGCCGGGCAATCGGCGAAGCGCGGGCCCGCAAACCGCTGACCCGGACGAAGGAGCTTGCCGACCTCGTCGAGGGCGCGATCGGTCGCGCGCCACGCGATCCGATCCATCCGGCAACGCGGACCTTTCAGGCGCTCAGGATCGCTGTCAATCACGAACTGGACGAATTGGCCAATGCGCTTGGCGCAGCCGAACGCATTCTCGGCGAGGGCGGCCGCCTCGTGGTTGTGACGTTCCATTCGCTGGAAGACCGCATCGTCAAGAAGTTCCTCGTTGATCGCAGCCGCGAGCACTCGACCGGGTCGCGGCATCTGCCGGCAGAGCCGCTCGAGCCGCCGACCTTCCGGCTCGCGACGCGCGGCCCGGTGCTGCCGGAGGATGCCGAACGCGACGACAATCCGCGGGCCCGCTCGGCGAAACTGCGCGCCGCGATTCGCAGCGGGGCGGAAGCGCGGCCGGTTGACCTCGCCGCTGTCGGTGTGCCGTCGCTGCAAGGCCTGAGGGTGCCAGCATGATGGCGGCACTTCACCCGCGCCGGCTGGTGGTGCCGCTGGCGCTGCTGCTGATGGTGGGCGGCGCGGCCTGGACCTATTCGACTAAGGACGATGCGGTGGCCGCCGCGGCGCGCGTCTCCGATCTTCGCGACGAGATAACGCAGGAGCAGGTGGCCATTTCGCTGCTCAAGGCCGAGTGGAGCGAACTGACGGAGCCGGGCCGGCTGCAGGATCTGATCGACCGGTATCCGACGGCGTTCCCGCTGCAGCCGTTCGGGATCGACCAAATGGTCCGTATCCGCGATTTGCCGATGGCGCCGGCGGAGCAGCCCGACCTTATTGCCGAAGTTCTGGCGGGAGCGCATCGATGAGTGTGACCAGCGACACCGGTGGCCGCAGCGTCGTCGGGTTCGAGCCGAAATGGCTCGCGCCGCCGCCATCGCGGGCGAAGACGCGTGACGCTTCGCGCGTTCGCCTGCACCTCGCGATCCTTCTGTTCATCGTCCTTTACGGCATCATCGCAGGCCGGTTGATCATGCTGGCTTTCGTGCAGCCGGCTGTCGCCAACAATTCGCCCGGGGCGGAGGCCGCCATCGCGGCGGCGCGTCCGGATATCGTCGACCGCAATGGCGATATCCTCGCGACGGATATTCGCACCGCCTCGCTCTACGCCGAACCGCGCCGCATTCTCGATGTCGACGAGGCGGCCGAGGCGATCCATTCGGTTCTGCCCGATCTCAGCATCGACTGGCTGCGGGGTCGCCTCGATGGCACTGCGGGCTTCGTTTGGCTGCAGCGCGAGATCACGCCGCGGCAGCAGGATGCCATCCATCGGCTCGGCATTCCGGGCATTGGATTCCTCACGGAAAACCAGCGCTTCTATCCGGGCGGACCGGTGGCCTCGCATATTCTTGGCTCGGTCAATGTCGACAATCAGGGCATTGCCGGTCTGGAGAAATATATCGACGATACCGGTCTTCGCGATCTTCAGGATTTCGGCTTCGCGGCCGGCACGGGCGCGGATCTCGAACCGGTGCAGCTGACGATCGATCTGCGGGTGCAATATATTCTTCGCGACGAATTGGCGTCCGCGATCGACCGCTTCAACGCCGATGCAGCGGCCGGCGTTATCCTCAACATCCACACCGGCGAAGTTGTGGCGATGTCGTCATTGCCGGATTTCGACCCGAACCAGCCGGCGCAGGCGCTTGAGCCTGACCGCCTCAATCGCATCACCGACGGTGTGTTCGAACTGGGATCGGTGTTCAAATCGCTGACCATCGCCATGGCGCTGGACTCGGGTCTCGTGAGCCTCAACGACTATTTCGACGCCTCGGTGCCGCTGCGTGCCGGCGGCTACACGATCAACGATTTCCACGGCCAGCACAGGCCGCTCAGCGTCGCCGAGGTCTTCACCTATTCGTCCAATATCGGCGCGGCGCGGATGGCGCTGACCGTGGGCAGCCAGGGTCAGCAGGACTTCCTGGCCCGGATGGGCATTACCAGTCGCCCCGGCACCGAACTGCCCGAACGGGCGCGGCCGCTGCTCCCAAGCCGATGGAGCGATCTGACGACGATGACGGTCGCCTTCGGTCATGGCATTTCGACAACGCCGATGAACCTCGCGGTTGCCGCCGCAGCGCTGATGAATGGCGGCTATCTCATTCCGCCGACCTTCCTGCCGCGGACACAGGACGAAGCAAACCAATTGGCCGAGCGGGTGATCAGCCCACAGACCAGCCAGGACATGCGCTACCTCTTCCGCCTCAACGCGGTGGATGGCACCGGCCGCAACGCCGACGTTCCCGGTTACCTCGTCGGCGGCAAGACCGGCACCGCGGAGAAGATCGTCAACGGCCAGTACAGCTCGACGCTGGTGTTCAACTCGTTCCTGGCGGCGTTCCCGATGGATGATCCGCAATATGTCGTGCTGGTCATCGTCGACAATCCCCACGCCTTGCCGGGTGAGGGCACGACCGCCGCCTACAACGCGGCACGCGTCGTCTCCAATGTCATCAGCCGCTCGGCGTCGATGCTCGGGGTATCGCCGCGGTTCAATCCGTTCGACTATGCCTCACTTGAGTCATATCGGTTGGACAGAACCGGGCCCTAGGGAACGACACCAGCGGAACTTTCTACCGATGCAACTTGGCGATCTTGTCCGGGACCTGCCTGTCGACAGTCCGGCGACCGCGCTCGACATTACCGGGCTAACAGCCGATTCCCGGCTCGTTCAGCCTGGCTTCCTGTTTGCGGCGCTACGCGGGAGGATGACCGACGGGGCGCACTTTGCGGCAAAGTCCGTCAGCGCCGGGGCGGCCGCGATTCTGGCGGAGGATGGGGCAATCCTCGACGGGATCGGGGTGCCGGTGCTGCACGCCAAAGATCCGCGCCGGATGTTGGCGCTGATGGCGGCGCGCTTCTATCCGCATCAGCCCGAGCAGTTGGTGGCCGTCACCGGCACCAGCGGCAAGACGTCGGTGGCGGTGTTCACGCGACAGATTTTCGAGCATGCGGGCAAGCGGGCGGCCAGCATCGGCACGATCGGGGTGATCGGGCCCAATGGCTGGGAACCCGGCAATCTGACGACGCCTGACCCGGTCGCCCTGCATCAGATGCTCGATCGGCTCGCCACCAGCGACGGCGTTACGCATGCGTCGATGGAGGCGTCGAGCCACGGCCTCGACCAGCGCCGGCTCGATGGGCTGCGCCTCGTTGCGGCCGGCTTCACCAATCTCGGCCGGGATCACATGGACTATCATGCCGATGTCGCCGAATATCTGGCGGCGAAGCTGCGGCTCTTCCGCGAGATTCTGCCGGCGAGCGGGACGGCGGTTGTCAATGCCGACAGCGACGTCGCGGTCGAGGTTGTCGCGGCGGTGAACGCGGCGGGGTCGCAATTGATGATGGTCGGGCGTTCGGGCGGCGATCTGCGCATTGTGGCCGTCCGAACGGAGGGGCTACGGCAGCACCTCGCTCTCGAGATGCAGGGAAGGAGCGTCGAAGTGACCTTGCCGCTGGCCGGCAGCTTCCAGGCGGACAACGCCGTAATGGCCGCGGGTCTCGCTATTGCCACGGGGATCGAGCCGGGGCTAGCGGTCGAAGCGCTGGGCTTCTTGAAGGGCGCACCGGGCAGGCTTGAGAAAGTTGCGGAAACCGCCGAGGGCGCGCCGATCTTCGTCGACTATGCGCACAAGCCCGAGGCGATCGAGGCGGCGCTGACGGCGCTGCGTCCACTGGCGACCGGGCGGCTGATCGTCATCATCGGCGCCGGCGGCGACCGGGACGCCGGCAAGCGGCCCCTGATGGGGGCGGCAGCGGCCAGGCTCGCCGATCTCGTTATCGTCACAGACGACAATCCTCGCAGCGAGGACCCGGCGGCCATCCGCGCAGCGGTGCTCGCCGGAGCGCCCGATGCCATCGAGATCGACGGCCGCGGCAAGGCGATCGCGGAAGCGGTAGCGATGCTGCGGGCAGGCGATGTGCTCTGCGTGGCCGGCAAGGGGCACGAGACTGGCCAGATTATCGGCGCCGAGAAGCGGCCTTTCTCCGACCATCAGGCGGTTGCCGAGGCCGTCGCGGCGCAATGAGCGAACCGCTGTGGACGCTCGCGGCCCTGCTCGAACTGACCAAAGGCCGGTTGATCGGACCCGAGCCGAAGGCGATCGACGGGATCTCCATCGACAGCCGCACGACCGAAAGTGGCGACGCCTTCTTTGCCATTCGCGGTGATCGGTTCGACGGTCATGATTTCATCGCCGCGGCCCTGGCCGGCGGCGCGGTGCTCGCCGTGGTGGGGGCACACCGGCTTGTCGGCCTCGGACGGATCACTGCGCCGCTGGTTGTTGTCGACGACGTGACGAAGGCCCTGCGCCGACTGGCCGTTGGGGCGCGCTCGCGCGCCACCGGCAAGATCGTCGCCGTCACCGGCAGCGTCGGCAAGACAACAACAAAGGACATGCTGCGCGCCGCGCTCGGACGCTCCGGCTCCGTCCACGCGGCGCCGGCGTCGTTCAACAATCATTGGGGCGTGCCGTTGACGCTGGCGCGGATGCCGGCCCATTCGGCCTATGGCGTCTTCGAAATCGGCATGAACCATCCGGGCGAGATCGCGCCGCTTGCGGCGATGGTCCGCCCGCATGTGGCAATCGTCACCACGGTCGAGCCGGTTCACATCGAGGCTTTCGAGTCCGTCGAGGCGATCGCCGATGCAAAGGCGGAAATCTTCACCGGCATCGAGGCCGGCGGCGCCGCCATCCTCAACCGCGACAATCCGCATTTCGAGCGGCTGGCGCTGGCTGCCGGAGCGGCAGACGCGGCGCGTATCATCGGCTTTGGCAAACACCCGGATGCCGATGCCCGGCTGGAGGATGCCTCACTCGGCCCGGCTGGCTCTGCCGTGCGCGCCCGCATCGATGGCAGGCCGATGAGCTACGCCGTCGGCATCGCCGGCCTGCACATGGTGATCAACAGTCTGGCGGTTCTGGCTGCGGCGCTCTTTGTCGGCGCCGACCTCGACGCCGCTGCGGCATCGCTCGCGGGCATTTCGCCCGGTAAGGGACGCGGCACACGCAGCCAGCTCCAGCTTGCTTCGGGCACGGCCCTCTTGATCGATGAAAGCTACAACGCCAATCCGGCGTCGATGCGCGCTGCGATCGGTGTTCTTGGGCGGATCGGGCCGGGTGGCGAAGGGCGCCGGATCGCGGTTCTCGGCGACATGCTCGAACTCGGCCAAAGCGAACTGGCGCTGCATGCCGCGCTGGTGGACGTGCTGGAGACCGCGCGGGTCGATCGCGTTCATCTTGTTGGCGAGCGGATGGCGGCCCTGTGGGAAGTCTTGCCGCCCGACCGTCGGGGCGTCTATGCCGTCAACGCTGACGGGCTCGCTGCGGCGCTGGCGGACGACCTCCGGCCCGGCGACGTGATGATGGTCAAGGGCTCCAACGGAATTCGGCTGGGGGCGTTGGTCGAGGCGTTGAGGCAGCAATTCGGGGCGGCCGCCAAAGAGGCGCGGCAAGGGGCACGTTGATGCTGGTCTTTCTCGCCGAACTGCTGACCGATCTGCCGGGCGGCAACGTCGTCACATACATTACTTTCCGCACCGGCGCGGCGGCGCTGACGGGGCTCCTGTTCGTCGCCCTGTTCGGTCCGGCGATTATCACCGCCTTGCGCGTGCGCCAGGGGCAGGGCCAGCCGATCCGCGCCGACGGGCCGCCGACGCACCTTCTGACCAAGAAGGGGACGCCCACCATGGGCGGCCTGATGATCCTGTCGGGCCTGATGGTCTCGACGTTGCTGTGGGCCGACCTCCGCAATGTCTATGTCTGGACCGTCCTCGGTGTGACGGTGGCCTTCGGGCTCATCGGTTTCTACGACGACATGCAGAAGGTCCGCCGCGCCAGCAGCAATAGCGGCTTCTCGGGCGCGAGGCGGCTGCTGCTGGAATTCATCGTCGCCGGGATCGCCGCCTTCGTCTTGATGCGCGAGGGGAGCGGCGATCTGGCCGCTGGGCTGGCCGTTCCCTTCGTCAAAGATCTCGTTATCAATCTCGGCTGGTTCTTTGTGCCGTTCGGTGCGTTCGTCGTCACCGGTTTCGGCAACGCGGTGAATTTCACCGACGGACTCGACGGCCTCGCGATCGTGCCGGCGATGATCGCCCTCGCGACCTTCGGCCTGTTCGCCTATCTCGTCGGCAATTCGGTCTATTCGGAATATCTGCAGATCCATTATGTCGTCGGCACCGGCGAACTCGCGGTGCTGTGCGGCGCGGTGCTCGGCGCCGGCCTCGGCTTCCTGTGGTTCAATGCCCCGCCCGCCGCCATCTTCATGGGCGACACCGGATCGCTGGCCCTTGGCGGCATGCTCGGGGCGCTCGCGGTGGCGACCAAGAACGAACTGATCGCCGTCGTCGTCGGCGGCCTCTTCGTCCTTGAGACCGTCTCGGTGATTATTCAGGTCGTGTCCTTCCGCCTCACGGGCAAGCGCGTGTTCCGCATGGCGCCGATCCATCATCATTTCGAGCAATTGGGGTGGACCGAATCCCAGATCGTGATCCGTTTCTGGATCATCGCCGTTGTGCTGGCGTTGCTTGGGCTCGCCAGCCTGAAGCTCAGGTGAAATCATGATTCCCGTCCGCGGGTTCACACAGCGCCGTGTCGCGGTGTTTGGCCTGGGCGCAAGCGGCATCGCTACTGCGCGGGCGCTGACTGCGGGAGGCGCGGAGCCGGTCTGTTGGGACGACAGCGAATCATCGCGTCAGGCTGCGGCGGCGCTGGACCTCAATGTCACCGACCTCGCCGCCGCGGACTGGCGCGCGTTCGCCGCCCTGATCCTGGCGCCCGGCGTCCCGCTCTCCCACCCGACACCGCATCCGGTGGTGCTGCTCGCCGAGGCCGCAGGCGTGCCGATCATCGGCGATATCGAATTGTTCTGCCGCGAACGGCAGCGGTTGGCCGCGAGAGCGCCGCTGGTCGCCGTCACCGGCACCAATGGCAAGTCGACCACCGTCGCGCTGATCGCTCATCTTCTCACGTATGCGGGCCGGGACGCACAGCTTGGCGGTAATTTCGGCCCGCCAGTGTTGACGCTGCAGCCGCCATCGATGGCGCGGACGCATGTGCTGGAATGTTCGTCGTTCCAGATCGAATTGACGCCAAGCCTCAGGCCGACTGTCGGGGTGCTCCTCAATCTCAGCCCGGATCACATCGACCGGCACGGCAGCTTCGACCGCTATGCCGACATCAAGGCGCGCCTGCCGCGGGAGGCCGATGAGGCCGTCATCGGCGTCGACGACCGCCGCTCGGCGCTGATTGCCGACCATATCGAACAGGCCGGCGGCAAGGTGACGCGCATCTCCGTGCGCAGCGCCTTTGCCGACGGACTGACCTATCGCGATGGGCTGATCGTTTCGAGCACGGGAGGCGCCGACACGCAAATCGCCGACGTGGGTGGCATCAAGACGCTGCGCGGCTTGCACAATGCGCAGAACGCCCTTGCCGCGGTTGCGGTCCTGCGCGCGCTCGGCGTGCCCGACAAGGTCATCGCTGAGGGGCTGCTCACCTTCCCCGGATTGGCGCATCGGCTGGAGGAAGTGGGGCGGCGCGGGCGAACAATTTTCGTCAATGATTCAAAAGCGACCAACGCGGACGCTGCCGGTAAGGCGTTGGCAAGCTTTAACCATGTTTACTGGATCGCAGGCGGCCGCTCGAAGGAGGGCGGAATCGCCGGTCTGGAGCCGCTCTTCCCTCGGGTCGAGAAGGCTTTCCTGATCGGTGAAGCCGCCGAAGAGTTCGCCCGGACGATGGAGGGAACCTTGCGATACGAGATTTCCGGAACGCTGGAGAGCGCGGTCAAGGCGGCGGCCGAAGCAGCGGCCCGCGACCCGGCCAGCGAAAGCGTCGTGCTCCTGTCGCCGGCGGCAGCGTCTTTCGATCAGTTCAAGAATTTCGTCGCGCGAGGCGAAGCCTTCCGCGTGCTCGTCGGTGACATCACCGGCAAAGGGGTGGCCGCTTGAGTATCAGCCGCGCGGACCGCAGCGTCATCTCCGAATGGTGGTGGACGGTCGATAAGGCGCTTCTCACCGGTCTCGTCATCCTTCTCGTCGGCGGCGTTGTCCTGTCGCTCAGCGGCAGTCCGTCGGTCGCCGAGCGGCTCGGCTATGACGACAGCTTCCATTTCGTGAAGCGTCATCTGATCTTCCTCGTGCCGACCGTGCTGCTGCTGATCAGTACGTCGTTCCTGACGCCGCGCATGGCGCGCCGCCTGTCCCTCATCATGCTGGTCGGGATGATCGGCCTGATGATGCTGACTCTGGTGATCGGCGTTGAGGTCAATGGTTCGACGCGGTGGATCGACGTTGCCGGTTTCTCGCTGCAGCCGTCGGAGTTTCTGAAGCCGGCCTTCGTCATCGTCTGTGCCTGGCTGTTCACGGAAAAATCGCGAAACGGCGAGGTTCCAGGCAATATCCTGGCGATCTTCCTGCTGGCGCTCGTCGGTGTCCTCCTGATCGCGCAGCCCGATTTCGGCCAGACGATCCTCACCACCGTGTCCTGGGGCGCAGTGTTCTTCCTCGCCGGCATGCCCTGGATGTGGATTCTCGTCATCGCCGGTTTTGCGGCAGTGGGCGTGTTCGCCGCCTACACTACGATTCCGCATGTGGCGGTGCGCATCGATCAGTTCCTCAATCCGGCCGCCGGTGACACCTATCAGGTCGACACGGCGCTCAACGCCTTCATCAATGGTGGCTGGTTCGGCGTCGGCCCGGGTGAGGGGACGGTGAAGCGCGTCCTTCCCGACGCCCATACCGACTACATCTTTGCCGTCGCCGGCGAAGAATTCGGCATTATCGTCTGCCTTGCTCTGGTCGCGGTCTTCGCCTTTGTTGTCATCCGCGGCCTGTCGCGGAGCATCAAAACGGAAGACCCGTTCGCCCGTGTCGCCTCGGCCGGCCTTGTCATCATGTTCGGCGTCCAATCGGTGATCAATATGGCGGTGAACCTCAATCTGATGCCGTCCAAGGGCATGACGTTGCCGTTCGTTTCCTATGGCGGCTCGTCGATGTTCGCGATCGCCATCGGCATGGGTCTGGTCCTCGCCCTGACGCGGCGCAGCCCCGGTACGGTGCGCAGCCGGAGGCGCGTCTTCGTCAGGGGCGTGCCCGACCCCGCCTGAGCGGCCGATGGCTCGCACTATCCTCCTTTGCGCCGGCGGCACCGGCGGGCACCTCTTCCCGGCGCAGGCGGTCGCCTCGGTGCTCGAGGAGCGCGGCTGGCGGATCGAACTCGCCACCGATCATCGCGCCCGCGACTATGGCAGCGATTTTCCCGCCTCCGCCGTGCATATCGTGCCGTCGGCGACGCCGTCGGGGCGCGGCATTTTCGGCAAGGCGATTGCTGCCCTGCAGTTGGGCTGGGGTTTCCTGCGGGCGCTTGCCATGATTGGGCGAATGCGGGCCGCGGTGGCCGCCGGGTTCGGCGGCTATCCGACCGTCCCGCCGATCATGGCGGCGCGCTTCCTCGGCGTGCCAACGATAATCCATGACCAAAACGCCGTGCTCGGCCGCGCCAACCGGCTGTTGGCCCGCGGCGCCAAGCGGATCGCGACGGCAAGCCGGGCGCTGGTGTTGCCCGACGGCCTCGCGGCCAAGGTCGAGATGACCGGCAATCCAGTTCGCCCCGCAGTGCGCGATGCGGCCAGGGTGCCCTATGAGGCGGTTGAAGCGGACGGTCCGATCCGTCTGCTGGTGTTCGGCGGCAGCCAGGGCGCGCGCTTCCTGTCCGATATCGTGCCGAAGGCCGTCGCCAAGCTGCGCCCCGATCTGCTCGGTCGGCTGAACATCGTCCAGCAGTGCCGGTCGGAGGATCTGGCACAGGTCGAGGCGCTCTATCGCGGCGCCGGGGTTGAAGCGGAATGTGCCACGTTCTTCGCCAATCTGCCGGCGATCATGGCCAAGAGCCATTTGGTGATTTCGCGTTCGGGGGCGACGACAGTGTCCGAACTTGGTGTCATCGGCCGCCCGGCGATCCTGGTGCCGTTGCCCGGCGCCATCGATCAGGACCAGCGGGCCAATGCCGAAACGCTGGGCGCGGCCGGCGGCGCTTGGGTGTATGAAGAGAAGACGCTCGGCGTTCGCCAATTGGCGGAGGCAATGACCGACCTGTTCGATCACCCGGACAAGCTTGCCTTTGCCGCCAAGGCGGCCTCGGGCACGGCATCGGCGGATGGCGCAGAGCGCTTGGCCGATCTCATCGAATCGGTGGCGCGCAATGGCGCCCGCGCCGCGGAACCCAAGGGGAAGGAAGCACGCGCATGAAAATGTCCCGCGATCTCGGAGCGATCCATTTCGTCGGTATCGGCGGCATCGGCATGAGCGGCATCGCCGAGGCGCTGATGACGCTGGGCTACAAGGTGCAGGGTTCGGACGTCGCGGAAAACGCCAACGTCCTTCGCCTGCGCGAGAAGAAAATCCCTGTCGCGATCGGCCATGCCGCCGCCAATCTCGGCAATGCCGAAGTGGTCGTCGTTTCCTCGGCGATCAAGCGCGACAATCCCGAGCTCAAGGCGGCGCGCGAACGGCTATTGCCCGTCGTCCGCAGAGCCGAAATGCTGGCCGAATTGATGCGGCTGAAATCGGCGATCGCCGTCGGCGGCACCCATGGCAAGACGACAACCACGTCGCTGATCGCGGCGCTGCTCGATGCCGGCGGACTGGATCCGACCGTCATCAATGGCGGCATCATCAACGCCTATGGTTCGAACGCGCGGATGGGTGACGGCGATTGGATGGTCGTCGAGGCCGACGAATCCGACGGCACCTTCGTCAAGCTGCCGGCCGACATCGCAGTCGTCACCAATATCGATCCGGAGCACCTCGACCATTACGGCACCTTCGACCGCGAGCGTGATGCCTTCCGCCAGTTCGTCGAGAATGTGCCGTTCTATGGCTTCGCCGTGATGTGCGGCGATCACCCGGAGGTGCAGGCGTTGATCGGGCGGATCGAGGACCGGCGTATCATCACCTACGGCGCCAATCCGCAGGCCGATGTCCGTTTCACCGACCTACGCACAGAAGGCGCATTCAGCCGCTTCACGGTGATCATCCATGACCGCTCCGGCAGCGATATCGAGCGTATCGAGAATATCAGCCTCGCCATGCCCGGCGAGCACAATGTCCAGAACGCGACGGCGGCGATCGCGGTGGCGCGCCAGCTCGGCATCGGAGCCGAAGCAATCCGCGCCGGGCTTTCTTCTTTCGCCGGCGTGAAGCGGCGCTTCACCCGGACCGGCACCTGGAACGGCGTGCAGATCTTCGACGACTACGGCCACCATCCGGTCGAGATCGCGGCCGTGCTGAAGGCCGCGCGCTCGGCGACCGACAAGAAGCTCATCGCGGTCGTTCAGCCGCATCGCTATACGCGCCTGCGCGATTTGTTCGATTCCTTCTGTACCGCGTTCAACGCCGCCGACACCGTTTTGGTCGCGCCGGTCTATGCGGCTGGCGAGCAGCCGATCGCCGGCTATGACCGCGACGCGCTGGTCGAAGGCATGCGCCTGCGCGGCCACCGCGATGCGCGGCCTCTGTCGGGTTCGGACGTGCTGGCGGAGACGATCGCCGCCGAAGCCAAGCCCGGCGATTTCGTCGTGTTCCTCGGCGCCGGCAACATTACGCAATGGGCGAACGCGCTTCCGGGCGAACTCGCCGAGCTGAGCAGGCGCGCGGTTGCTGAGTGATGGCAAGGCGCTGCCTCGTTTATCGCCATGTTCCGTTCGAAGATCTCGGCACCTTCGCGCCCGTCCTGCGCGCGGCCGGTTATGCACCGGAATATCGTGAAGCCGGGGTCGATCGCATCGACGCCGAGGAAGCGGTCGCGACCGATTTGCTCATCATTCTCGGTGGACCGATCGGCGTCTATGAGACCGAACAATATCCGTTTCTCGACGACGAGGTCGCTGCCATCCGCGCCCGGCTTGAAGCGGGCGGGCCGACCTTCGGCGTCTGTCTTGGCCTGCAACTCATCGCGATCGCCCTTGGCGGCAATGTCGGGCCGAGCCTCGCCAAAGAGATTGGCTGGGCGCTGCTGCGGCTGACCGAGGAAGGGAAGGGCTCCGTGCTGGCACCGCTCGACGGGAAGCCCGTGCTGCATTGGCACGGCGACATCGCGACCTTGCCGGCAGGCGCCAGGCGGCTGGCGGAGACAGATATCTGCCGCAATCAGGCATTCATGCTCGGCGACATGGTGCTGGCGCTGCAGTTCCACATCGAGGTCGATCCAACGCGCATCGAGCAATGGCTGATCGGCCACCGCGCCGAGCTGGGCAACGCCGGGATCGCGCCGGCGACGATCCGCGCCGACACGGAGCGCTACGGGGCCAACGCGGCGATGCTGGGCGTCAGCGTCTTTCGCAACTGGCTGAGCGCCGTGGAGGCGTCGGAGCAACGCGCCATTGCCTGAGCCGACGATCTCAGCGGAGACTCTGCGCGCCGTTGCGGCGGCCGCACGCGGGCGGCTGACGCCCAACACGCCGTTGGCCGCGGGTACTTGGTTCCGCGTCGGCGGTCCGGCGGAACTGCTGTTCCAGCCGGCCGACAGCGACGATCTGGCGACGGTCCTGGCGGCGCTTCCGGCAGCGGTGCCGGTGACGGTGATCGGCGTCGGTTCGAATCTGCTGGTCCGCGACGGCGGTATTGCCGGCGTCGTGATTCGCCTGTCTGCCAAAGGCTTCGGGCATCTGGCTGAGGAATCGAATCATCGCATTCGGGCGGGCGCCGCAGTACTCGACAAGCGGCTCGCCGCCTTCGCGCAGGATCAGAGCATCGGCGGGTTCGCCTTCTTCCACGGCATTCCCGGTGCGGTCGGCGGTGCGGTGCGGATGAATGCGGGCGCCAATGGCGCGGAAATCCGCGAGCGTCTGGTGGAAGCGGTCGCCGTCGATCGAGGCGGCAGGCGACCCGTTCTCAGCAATGCGGATCTCGGCTTCACCTATCGCCACAGCGCGGCGCCTGACGATCTGATTTTCACCGAGGCATTGTTCGAAGGGGAGGCGGCGTCGGCGACGGCAATCGCCGACGCGATGGCGGCGGTGCAGCTTCACCGCGAGACGGTGCAGCCGATCCGGGACAAGACCGGCGGTTCGACGTTCAAGAATCCCGACCCGCCGGGTACGCCGAACCAACGCCGGGCCTGGGAGCTGATTGACGCGGCGGGTTGCCGGGGGCTGATCGTCGGTGACGCCGAGGTCTCGCCGCTGCACTGCAACTTTCTCATCAATCGGGGCGCGGCGAGCGCCTACGACCTTGAGCTACTCGGTGAGACCGTGCGGGCCCGCGTGCTCGAGACGAGTGGGGTTCGCCTCGAATGGGAGATCCGCATCCTCGGCGATTTTGCGCCGGGCAAGACGGTGGAGCCGTTCCTCGGCAAGGGTTAGCTGGCTCGGGCTGGTTGATGCGGTGCTAAATCGTTAACGCCCGCACCACGGAACGCCCCGAAACGACAGGATGCTGCGCGTTTCTATGGTTAACCATTCGTTACCCAATCGCCTGCTATCGCTCACATGATGGTTGCGTCAGACGAAATCAGAATCCGGCCAAGGCAAGCACGTTGCGGTGCTGATGGGCGGCTGGTCGGCGGAACGCAAGATCTCACTCAGTAGTGGCGAAAACTGTGCGAAGGCATTGGAACAAAAGGGCTATCTGGTCACGCGCGTCGACGTCGGACGCGACATCGCCGAGGTCCTGGCTGCACTCAAGCCGGATGTCGCCTTCAATGCGCTGCACGGACCGTTCGGTGAGGACGGCACGATCCAAGGCGTCCTGGAAATCCTCGCCATTCCCTACACGCATTCGGGCGTCCTCGCCTCGGCGCTCGCCATGCACAAGATTCTCGCCAAGACCATCCTCGCAGCGGCCGGGGTTCCGGTTGCGGAGTCCATTGCCGTGACGCGCGAAGAGGCGGCCCGCGCGCATCCGATGGCGCCACCCTATGTGGTGAAGCCGGTGCAGGAAGGTTCAAGCCTTGGCGTCGTCATCGTTCGCGAGGGCGCCAATGCGCCGGCGGTCGAGGTACTGGCGGCGGAATGGCCCTATGGCGACGAACTGATGGCAGAACGCTTCATTGCCGGCCGGGAGTTGACGTGCGCCATGATCGGCGAGGAACCAACCGACGTCATCGAGATCACGACCGACGGGCGCTTTTACGATTACGACGCAAAATACGCAGCGGGCGGATCAATTCACATCTTGCCCGCAAAACTTTCACCACTTGTTTACCAAAATGTACGGATGCTTACCCGACGAGCGCATCAGGCACTTGGGTGCCGAGGGGTCAGCCGCGCCGACTTCAGGTTCGATGAACGCCCCGACGGGACCGGCGAACTCATCTGCCTCGAAGTCAATACCCAGCCGGGTATGACCCCGACATCGCTCGTGCCGGAA
Organism: uncultured Alphaproteobacteria bacterium; assembly: GCA_963732865.1. Classification (GTDB taxonomy): domain Bacteria; phylum Pseudomonadota; class Alphaproteobacteria; order Rhizobiales; family Kaistiaceae; genus JADLGL01. The sequence continues at coordinate 1,037,614 of CAVTBC010000004.1, forward strand.
ATGGCGGCCTATGCCGGAATGGACTTCGGTTCGCTGGTCGCTTGGATGGTGGAGGATGCATCTTGCGGACGGTAGGGGCGACAATTTTTCGGGGCTACGGCGCAGAGGCGCGGTCGCGGTTTCGCGTTCCGCTCCCGGATGTCGTGCTGCCGCGTCCCCTGCGCCGGCCCGCCCGTTTTCTCGGCCGCATCGATTTCGTCCTGCCGCGCCGTTTCGGCATCAAAGTCGTGGCGGTCTTCCTTCTCCTTATTGGCCTGTATGGGGTGGTCGCCGGCGGCCATGTCAAATCCCTGTTCGGTAATCTGACGGCGGCGGCCGGCCTCAAGATCGACGCCATCCGCATCAGCGGCCAGAGCGAGACGGCGGAACTCGACGTTCTGGGCCGCCTGGCAATTCCCGATCACGCCTCGATAGTCACCTTCGACGTCGCCGCGGCGCGCCAGCGCGTCGAGCAGCTGCCCTGGGTAGCGTCGGCGACGATCCGCAAGGTTTACCCCGACACGCTGGAAGTCGACATCACCGAACGGGAGCCGTTCGCCTTGTGGCAGCGCAACGGCGCCGTCGCCCTGATCGACGCCTCCGGGCAGGTCCTCAGCGACTATATCTCGCCGCGCTATCGGGACCTGCCGATGCTGGTCGGTGCCGGCGCGCAATCTGAGGCGACCGAGATCCTCGCGCTCATCGCGCAATTCCCCGACATCCGTTCGCAGCTGAAGGCGGCGACCCTGGTCTCCGGCCGGCGCTGGAATCTGACGCTGAACAACGGGGTCGTCATCATGCTGCCGGAGGAAGATCCGGTGCCGGCGCTGGTGGAACTCGAGGCGCTCGACCAGAGCCAGCAATTGCTCTCGCGCGACATCATCAGCGTCGATCTCAGGCTGCCGGATCGCGTCGTGGTCGCCCTCGACGAAGTTCGTTTCGAAGACGTTCAAACCGCCGTGACACGGGCGAGGAACCAGTAGATGAAGCTGCTCGGGGTATTCGATAATTCGCGCAGGGGGCAGGCCGTTCCGGGCCGCAGTACCGTCGTCAGCGTCCTTGACGTCGGTTCCTCGAAATTCTGCTGTGTCGTCGCCAAGCTGACGCCGCGGCAGAACGGCGAGGCCATCCCCGGCCGAACGCATGATGTTCAGGTGCTCGGCTTCGGCCATCAGCGCGCCCGCGGCGTCAAGTCCGGCGTGATCATCGATCTGGACGCCGCCGAACGGTCGATCCGTCTTGCCGTCGATGCCGCCGAACGGATGGCGCGGATGACGATCAACTCGCTGATCGTCAACATTTCCTGCGGCCGCCCGGCGAGCGAGACCTTCTCCGCCAAGGTCAATGTCACCGGCGCGGAAGTCACCACCGCCGATATCGGTCGCGTCCTCGCGGCGGGCAGGGCGCATTCGGTTCAGGACGGGCGCGAGATCATTCACTCGCTGCCAATCGGTTACGGTCTCGACGGTCATCGCGGCATCAAGGATCCGCGTGGTATGATGGGGCAGCAGCTTGGTGTCGACATGCATGTCGTCACCGCCGACGAAGCGCCGATCGACAATCTCGAACTGTGCATCAATCGTTGCCATCTTTCGATCGGCACGACGGTCGCCAGCGCCTATGCAAGCGGGCTGTCGACGCTCGTCGATGACGAGGCCGAACTCGGCGTCGTCGTTATCGATCTCGGTGCCGCTACGACGACGATGGCCGTCTTCCTTGACGGGCAGTTCATCCACACCGACGCCATCGCCATCGGCGCTCATCACATCACGCTCGACATCGCGCGCGGTCTGTCGACCAGCGTCGAGGCGGCCGAGCGGCTGAAGGTTCTCAACGGCAGCGCGCTGGCGAACGCCTCCGACGAAGCCGAACTGATCCTGGTGCCACCGCTTGGCGACGAGGACCGCGACACGCCGAACCGGATGCCGCGTTCGGTGCTGAACCGCGTCATCCGCGCCCGCGTTGAGGAAACCCTCGAACTGGTCCGCGACCGGCTCAACAATTCCGGCTTCTCCGCTCTTGTCGGCCGCCGCATCGTCCTGACCGGCGGCGGCGGCCAGCTCAACGGCATGACCGAAGTGGCGCGCCGCATCCTGGCCCGCAATGTCAGACTGGGCCGGCCGCTCGGCGTCTCGGGCTTGCCCGAAATCGCCCGCGGGCCGGCGCATGCCACCACAGCAGGCATGCTGATCTATCCGCAAATCGGCGGCATGGAGCGCGTCGGCAGACGCCACGAGGAAGTCTATCGGGCGACCGGAACGGGCGGACGTTTCGGCAAGTTCGGACGTTGGTTGCGGCAGAGTTTTTAGTGATGACGCGGGCAGGGGAAGCGCGACGGCGCCCGTGAATTGGAATCGCACGATCGCAGTCGCGAGCGGTCGGAAGGGGTCGAGACGAGGAAAAACATGTCGATCAATCTGACAATACCGGACATCAAAGAACTGAAGCCAAGGATCACCGTTTTCGGTGTCGGCGGCGCCGGCGGCAACGCCGTCAACAACATGATCCGCTCCGGCCTCGCCGGTTGCGAATTCGTGGTTGCTAACACCGATTCGCAGGCGCTGATGTCATCGCAGGCGGAACGGCGCATTCAGATGGGCGTTGCCGTCACCGAGGGTCTCGGCGCCGGGTCACAGCCCGAGATCGGACGCGCGGCGGCCGAGGAGATGATGGACGAGATCGTCGACCATCTCAGCGGCGCGCATATGATCTTCGTTACCGCCGGCATGGGCGGCGGCACCGGTACCGGTGCTGCTCCGGTCATCGCCCGGGCAGCGCGGGAGGCCGGCATCCTCACCGTCGGCGTCGTCACCAAGCCGTTCCAGTTCGAGGGCGCCCGCCGTATGCGGGTTGCCGAGGCCGGCATTGCCGACCTGCAGGAACATGTCGATACGCTGATCGTCATCCCGAACCAGAACCTCTTCCGTATCGCCAATGAGAAGACCACCTTCGCCGACGCCTTTGCGATGGCCGACCAGGTGCTGTTCTCCGGCGTTGCCTGCATCACCGATCTGATGGTGAAAGAGGGCCTCATCAATCTCGACTTCGCCGACGTCCGTTCGGTGATGCGCGAGATGGGCAAGGCGATGATGGGCACCGGCGAAGCCTCCGGCGAGGGCCGTGCCCAGCAGGCGGCCGAGGCGGCGATCGCCAACCCGCTCCTCGACGAGACGTCGATGATGGGCGCCAAGGGCCTTCTCATCTCCATCACCGGCGGCCGCGACCTCACGCTGTTCGAGGTCGACGAAGCGGCAACCCGCATCCGCGAGGAAGTCGATCCGGACGCCAATGTCATCCTCGGCGCCACGTTCGACGAATCGCTCGAGGGTGTCATTCGCGTGTCGGTGGTTGCGACCGGCATTGAGGCAGAGAATCAGGAAATTCTGCCAACCCCCACGCGGACAACGGAAGTTGTGCAGCGTCTCAGGCCGATCAGCGCCCCAACGCCGGCCAGCCGTGCTTCGGCTGAAGCCGCCCGTCCGGTAGCCGCCGTGGCGCCCGCCCGTGCCGCAAATCCGCCTTTGGCGTCCCAGCCCGCTCCGATGATGGCCGCGCCGCAGCGGGCGGCGCAGCCGCAGCCGACTGCGTCCGATCCCGCAGTGACCATCACGCCGTTGAACATGACGGCGGCCGATTTCGGTGGTGCTGCGGAAATCGATCCGGAGCCGCAGGCGCCGGACGATTCGATGCTGCCGGGTGCCGAGCCGTTCATGCCGCCGGCAGCGGAAGCGCCGCCAAGCCGCATTCCGAAGGTCGAGGATTTCCCGCCGATCGTGCAGCGCCAGCTCACGCCCCGTCGGGCTCCTGAAGAGGAACGTGGTCCGCGTAGCTTGCTGAAGCGCCTCGCCAATGTCGGTCTCGGCCGCCGCGAGGACGAACATGACAGCGCGCAGATGGAGCCGCCGCCGCTGCCGCGTCAACTGCCGAACACGGCAGCGCCGGAAGCAATGCAGACGGCTCATGGCCCGGCGCGCGCGCCGCAGGCCCGTCCGCAGCAGACGCCTCCGAACTCACCGCCCGTTGGCTGCGCCCGCCGAACTTCCCCGGGGCGAGCCGCAGCGTGCGGCAGGTGGCGGGCTCTACCAGCCGAGGCGCGGCGATCTCGACGCGCATGGCCGGGCCATTCCCCGCGACGCCCGGCTCGACGAAGGCGAACTGGAAATCCCCGCTTTCCTTCGCCGGCAAGCGAACTAGCCGCAATCCTCGCGATCCCAACAGCCCGCCCGGCATTTCGCCGGGCGGGCTTTTGTTTGGCCGGAGGCATCACCGCCTTTGGTAACATCCTGTCACCAAGCGTGATTTGGCCCATGCGCAGGGCGCGCCTATTTTTCAGGCGCTGAGAAAGAATCCCCTTTGCGCCCGAATGATCTCCCAAGACCGGGCAAGGATCGGCTAAAATGATTTCTGTGCCTTCGCGCCAGACGACGTTGCGCGGGTCCGTGGGCCTAAGCGGCGTTGGCGTGCACAGCGGTGAGCCGGTGTCGATGGTGATCGGACCGGCACCGGCGAACACGGGCATCGTGTTTATGCGGCCGAACGAGCCGAGGTCGGCGATTCGCGCGGATGTCGCCAATGTCGGGGCGACGGAACTGTGCACAACGCTGGTCGGCAATGGCTGGTCCGTGTCGACGGTCGAGCATCTGCTGGCCGGCTTCTCCGGCCTTGGCATCGACAATGCGGTGGTGGAAATCGACGGCGCGGAAGTGCCGGTGATGGACGGAAGTTCGGCCGCTTTCATCGAGGCGATCGACGACGTCGGTATCGTGTCGCTGGCGGCGAAGCGGAACTACATCAAGGTCACTCGGACAATTCGCGTCGAGATCGGCCAGTCCTATGCCGAGCTTCGTCCGTGCGACGGCCGCCGGCTTGAGATCGAGCTCGACTATGCGCATCCGATCGTAGGACGGCAGAGCTATTCGGCGGACGTGACGCCGGAACTTTTCCGCAAGGAGATGGCCGCTGCCCGGACCTTTGGATTCCTTGGCGAAGTCGAAGGATTACGGGCGCGCGGCCTGGCGCGCGGCGCCTCGCTGGAGAATGCGCTGGTGATCGGCGACAAGGCGGTCATCAATCCCGAGGGCCTGCGCTTCGCCGACGAATTCGCGCGGCACAAGGCCGTGGATGCGCTGGGCGATCTGGCGTTGGCCGGAGCGCCGATCATCGGCTGTTACCGCTCTTATCGCGGTGGCCACAATCTGAATGCGCGCATGCTCGAAGTCTTGTTCGCCACGTCGAACGCGTGGGAGCGGGTGCAGGCGCCGTCGCGGCGTCCGGCCGAACGCCGCCCACAGCTGACGGCCGCCGCCACGGCCTAGGGTTTTCACGGCTAGCGCCTTTTCGTCGCCATTAATCCATGTTCGAAGGGACCGGCTCGGCGGCATGTGCCGCCGTGCCAAGGGGGCAGCGCGCCATAGCCTCATTGCGAGCTTTGCGCTACAAGCCCCGAGGAATCGTAACCCCCAATCGCTTGGTACCGGCCCCCCTCATGAATCATCCTCTTACGACCGCCGCAAACGCCCGCCCGCATAGACGCGCCGCGGTCGCATTGGTTCGAGCCGCTGCACTGATCGGCGCCCTTTTCCTGGCCGGCTGCGCCTCCAACAAGCATGATGATTTCACGCTTACCGAAGCGCGGCCAGCGGCTGAAATCTTCAACGAGGGCTTGGCCTTCATCCAGGCTGGCCGGTACAACGACGCAATCGACAGCTTCAAGGAGCTGGACCAGTACTATCCATATTCGTCCGATTCGCGGCGGGGTATGGTGCTGACGACTTTTGCGGCCTACCAGACGCAGAATTACGACCTGACGATCAGCACGGCAGAGCGCTTCATGCGGGCCTATCCGACGCAGGAAGACGCCGACTATGTGCTCTATCTCCTCGGCGAAGCGTATCTGCGCACCGTGCCCGATGTGACGCGTGACCAAGAGCCGGCGCGGAAGGCCCTCGATGCCGATCAGGAATTGCTGACGCGGTTCCCCAATTCGCAATATGCCGATGAGGCACGGCTCAACATCGTCGCGATTCGCGATCAGCTCGCCGGACAGGAGATGCTGGTTGGCCGCTACTATCAGGAGCGGCGGGAATACCCGGCCGCGATCAACCGCTTCCAGACGGTCGTCACCGATTATCAAGACACGCGGCATGTCGAAGAGGCGTTGTACCGGCTGACGGAGACCTATCTCGCGATGGGGCTGGTGTCGGAGGCGCAGACTGCCGCGGCGGTGCTCGGCGCTAACTTCCCGGACAGCGAATGGTATCAGCGGGCGTACGACCTGCTGGGCGCCGGCGGGGTTCAGCCGCGCAATGGCGGCGGCCTGCTCAGTCGCGCATTCGGCGGGAACTAGGGCGAAGCCCGGCGGTATGCTCGCCGCTCTCGCCATTCGCGACATCGTGCTGATTGATACGCTCGATGTCGCGTTTGCGCCGGGGCTGACGGTGCTGACCGGTGAGACCGGCGCGGGCAAGTCGATCCTCCTCGATGCGCTCTCGCTCGCCCTCGGCGCGCGCGGCGACGGGGCTTTGGTGCGGCACACGGCCGAGCAGGGGCAGGTGACGGCGATGTTCGAACTCGCCGCCGATCATCCGGCCTGGACGATTCTGCGCGACAATGGGCTCACCGGCGATGGCGAGATGATCCTCCGCCGGGCGCAGAGCAAGGATGGCCGCAGCCGCGCCTTCATCAACGACCAGCCGGTCAGTGTCGGTTTGTTGCGGCAGGTCGGCGCGACCCTGATCGAAGTCCATGGCCAGCATGACGACCGGGCGCTGATCGACGCCGCCGCGCACCGGACGTTGCTTGATGCGTTCGGCGGACTGACGCAACAGGCGGCCGAGGTCGGCAAGCAGTTTTCCGTCTGGCGGAACGCCGAAGCCGAGGTTGAGGAGCAGCGGCGGCGCATCGCTTCGGCGCGGGCGGAGGCAGACTATCTGCGCGCCGCGCTCGACGAGCTCACCGAATTGGCGCCCAAGGCCGGCGAGGAGAGCGACCTGTCCGACAAGCGCCATCGCATGATGCGCGCGGAGAAGATCGCCGAGGACGTGACCGATGCGCTGGAGACAGTGGCGGGTGCGGGGTCGCCCGTGCCGGTGCTCGCGAGCCTGGCGCGGCGTCTGGAGCGCCGGCGGGACATCGCGTCGGACCTGGTCGATCCCGCGATCGAGGCGCTTGACCGCGCGTTGACGGCGCTGGACGAAGCAGCGGTCGCGCTCGAGCAGGCGCGGGCCGAGGCGGCCTTCGACCCCAAGGAACTGGAGACTGCCGAACAACGGCTGTTCGCTCTACGCGGGGCGGCGCGCAAATATGATGCGCCGGTGGATCTCTTGTCGGATCTTGCCACGCGCATTGCCGACGACCTCGAAGCGCTGGAGACCGGCGAGGCGAAGGTGGGCGAATTGGCCGATGCCGCCAAGCAGGCGCGCAAGCGCTACGACATTGTGGCGCTGGCCCTGAGCGCAGCCCGCAGGAAGGCCGCTTCCGAATTGGAAATGGCCGTTGCGGTCGAGCTGCCGGCCCTGAAATTGGAGCGGGCAAAGTTTATCGTCGAAATCGAGAGCTATCCGGATCAGCCGGGCGAGGCGGGGATCGACCAAGTCTCCTTCGTCGTCCAGACCAATCCCGGGTCGCGGCCGGGACCGCTCGGCAAAGTCGCGTCCGGCGGCGAGCTGTCGCGATTCCTGCTGGCGATCAAAGTGGCGCTGGCCGACCGCGGTTCGGCGCCGACATTGATCTTCGACGAAATCGATACTGCGGTGGGCGGGGCCGTGTCGGATGCCATCGGCGTCCGTCTTGCACGGCTGGCCGAGACAGTGCAGGTGCTGGCTGTAACGCATGCTCCGCAGGTGGCGGCGCGGGCCCGGCATCATTGGTCGGTGGCCAAGGTGCAGCATGAATTGGAAGAGCGAATGGTGACGTCGGTGGGCAAGCTGGACGAACCGCGCCGGCGTGAAGAGATCGCACGCATGCTTGCAGGGCGCGTGGTGACGGATGAGGCGCGCGCGGCCGCCGATCAACTGCTCGCCGGTGCGGTCGAGCGGGCGGCGCAACGAGTCACATGACGCCGTCCGGGTCGCGGACGAGCATTGCCGTCCTTCTGCTTACACTGACCATCAACATGATCGGCATCGGCTTGCTGATGCCGGTACTGCCAAAGCTGATCGAGCAGCTGGCGGGCGACATCAGCTCGGGCTCGTTCAGTTACGGCCTGATCGTGGCCCTCTATGCGGCGATGCAGTTCATCTTCGGGCCGCTGCTCGGTGCGCTGTCGGATCGCTTCGGCCGCCGCCCAATCATCCTCTTCTCGCTCGGTGGGCTGGGCGTCCATTTCCTGCTGATGGGCATCGCGCCGACGATCGCCTGGATCGGCATCGCCCGGGCGGTGGGCGGCATGATGGGCGCGTCGGTCAGCGTTGCCTCCGCCTATATCGCAGACGTCACGCCGTCGGAGAAGCGGGCGCAGAGCTTCGGCCTGATCGGGGTCGCCTTTGGCCTCGGCTTCATCATCGGACCGCTGCTTGGCGGCTGGCTCGGCGAGACGAGCCTGCGGCTGCCGTTCTATGTCGCGGCCGGCCTGTGCGCGGTCAACTTCGCCCTCGCCTGGTTCTACCTACCGGAATCGTTGCCGCAGGCGAATCGGCGGCACTTCCGCCTTCGCGATGCGAACCCGATCGGCGCCTTCATTCTGGTCAGCCGCTACGCCGTGGTGGTCGCGCTGCTTGGTGTCTTCGCCTTCACGCAACTGGCCGAGCGGGCGCTGGAGAGCACGTGGGTGCTGTTCACCGATTTCCGCTATGGCTGGGGTCCTGCCGATGTCGGCATCTCGCTTGCCGTGGTGGGACTGCTGATGGCGTTCACTGAGGGCTTTCTGGTCCGCATCCTGGTGCCTCGCCTCGGCGAAGCGCGCATGCTGCATATCGGTCTGATCATGGGCGCGCTGTGCATGGCGGCGATCGCCTTCGCGACGGAGGCGTGGATGGCCTATATCGCCATCGCGCTCTACGTCATGGGCTGGGGCGTTGTCGGCCCGGCGGCGCGGGCGATGGCGAGCCGGACGGTCGGCACCAATGAGCAGGGCATCCTGCAGGGCGCGATTACCAGCCTGACGACAGCGACGGGCGTGGTTGGGCCGCCAGTGGCGGCGGGGCTGTTCGGCTATTTCGTCGGGCCATCGACGCCGGTGGTATTTCCCGGTGCGCCGTACATATTGGGTGCGCTCCTGTTCGTCGTCAGCCTCGTGCTGTCACGTCAGAGCCGCATCCGCCGCGCGATCGAATCCTCGGCGGTGTAAGAGGCTTCGTCATTGCCGGACTTGATCCGGCAATCCATTGTGGCGGTGCTATGTGGATCACCGGGTCAAGCCCGGTGATGACGAGCGGATGAGTTGACGTGCGATGGCGACACCGAGCGAAGCGCTTCCTGAGAAACCGACCGAAGCCCTGACGCGCGACGAGGCCGCGGCCGAATTGGTGCGGCTGGCCAGCGAGATCGCCGCGCATGACCGGCGCTACTATCAGCAAGACGCGCCGACTGTTTCAGACGCCGACTATGACGCGCTGCGCCGGCGCAACCAGGCGATCGAGGCACGGTTCCCGGATCTGATCCGTCCCGATTCACCGGGCAAGCGCGTCGGTGCGGTGCCGGCGAGCGGCTTTGCCAAGATCGCGCACAAGGTGCCGATGCTGTCGCTCGACAACGCCTTCGCCGAAGAGGACGTCGTTGAATTCCTCAAGCGCGCGCGGCGTTTCCTGCGCTTTGCCGACGACGCCGAACTCGACGTCGTCGCCGAGCCGAAGATCGACGGGCTGTCGTTGTCGCTTCGCTACGAACATCGCACGCTCGTCTCTGCCGCAACGCGCGGCGACGGCTATGAGGGCGAGAATGTCACCGCCAATGCGAAAACGATCGGCGATATTCCAGACAGGCTGCCGAAGGGCGCACCCGATGTCGTCGAGGTGCGCGGAGAGGTGTTCCTCAACAAGGCGGATTTCGTGAAGCTCAACGAGGGCTTCGCCGAGGCGGGGAAACGCACTTACGCCAATCCGCGCAACTTCGCCGCCGGTTCGCTGCGCCAGATCGATGTCAGCGTGACGGCGTCACGCCCGCTCCGCTTCTTCGCTTATGCTTGGGGCGAGATGTCGGCGATGCCGGCGGATACGCAGAGCGGCATGGAAGCGGCGTTCGCCGGATGGGGCCTGCCGGTGCAGGAGCGCATGCGCCACTGCAAGACCATCGAGGAGGCGCTCGACTTTTATCACGGCATCGCGGCCGACCGCGCCAAGCTCGCCTATGACATCGACGGCGTCGTTTACAAGGTCGACCGCCTCGGTCTGCAGGAGCGGCTCGGCTTCGTATCGCGCAGTCCGCGCTGGGCGATCGCGCACAAATTCCCGGCCGAGCAAGTGCAGACGGTACTCAACGGCATCGACATTCAGGTCGGACGTACTGGCGCGTTGACACCTGTCGCCCGGCTGGAACCCGTGACCGTCGGCGGCGTCGTCGTGCAGAACGCGACGCTGCACAATGAGGATTACATCAAGGGCATCGGCAATGACGGCGAGCCGATCCGCGACGGCAGAGACATCCGCATCGGCGACACGGTGACGGTGCAGCGGGCAGGGGACGTTATCCCGCAGATCGTCGACGTCGATCTGTCGATGCGGCCACCGAGTGCTGAGCCGTACAAGTTTCGCAACCGATCTGTCCGGTGTGCGGCAGCCACGCCGTGCGCGAGGTGCATCCCGAGACGGGACGCATGGACTCGGTGCGTCGCTGCACCGGCGGTCTCATCTGCGACGCGCAGGTTGTCGAGAAGCTTCGCCATTTCATTTCGCGCCTCGCGTTCGACATCGAAGGGCTCGGCGACAAGCAGATCACCGCGTTTCACGAGGAAGGTCTGATCAGGCAGCCGGCCGATATCTTCCGCCTGCATGAGCACACTTCCGAGCTGATGGATCGCGAGGGCTATGGCGAGACGTCGGTGAAGAAGCTGATGGCCTCGATCGACGCGCGCCGCGAGATCGCGCTGCATCGCCTCATCTATGCGCTTGGCATTCGCCATGTCGGCGAGACGACGGCGAAGGTGCTGGCGCGGAGCTACGGCAATTGGGACGCGTTCGAGACGGCGATGCGCGCGGCCGCCGGTCGCGACAACGACGCCTGGCACGAACTCGATTCGATCGACGGCATTGGCGTCGTGGTTGCGACCGCGGTGGTCGACTTCTTCGCCGAACCGCATAACATCGATGCGCTCAAGGCGTTGCTCGGCGAGATCACGCCGCTCGCCGATGAGGGCGTCCAGAGCGAAGGCTCGCCCGTCGCCGGCAAGATTGTCGTGTTCACCGGCACACTGGAGCGCATGACGCGCGACGAAGCGAAGGCGATGGCGGAACGCCTCGGCGCCAAAGTGTCAGGGTCGGTGTCGAAGAAGACGGATATCGTCGTCGCCGGCCCCGGCGCCGGGTCGAAGGAGAAGAAGGCGAAGGAACTCGGCGTCGACGTGATCGACGAGGACGGCTGGTTCGATCTGATCGGCGGGTAGTTCCGGAAGGGAGAGATGTGATGGGTGTGACGGGGATCGGCGGCTTCTTCTTTCGGGCGAAGGATCCGGGGGCGCTTCGCGGATGGTATGTCGAACATCTTGGCGTCGGGTCGGCGCCCTACGGCGCTTGGGACACACAGGCAGGCCCGAGCGTTTTCGCGCCCTTCGCCGCCGATACGGATTACTTCGCAGCCGACCGCCAGTGGATGCTGAACCTGCGCGTGGACGATCTCGACGCGCTATGCGCGAAGCTTCGAGAAGCCGGGATCGAGGTCACTACCAAGCCGGAATGGGATGCGCCCGGCGTCGGCCGCTTCGCGCGCGTCCATGATCCGGAGGGGAACCCGATCGAGCTGTGGCAGCCCGACGAGACGGAGTAACGCGCGGGCTACTTCTGTGGGGCCGCCGGTGCTGCTGCGGCTCCGCCGCGGCTGGCGTCGCCCCCTCCGCCACCGGCAAAGCTGAGCGAGATTTCGGTCTCGGTTCCATCGGGATCGATGAGGAGGAAGAGGTCGCAGCTGGTTGCGTAAAGATTGCCGGCGCAGAATGCTTCCATCGCCCGCTGCAGGGCCTCCTGGCTCGGCGCGCCGCAGATGATCTGCGTCGAATGAAAATCGCTAAGCCAGACCGTCATCAGCCCGCTCCAGCGCGCCGGATAGCACCAGGCCGTGCGATAGCAATCCTGGCCGCTAGCCCCGGCAACGCAATTGGCGCGGGCGCAGTCGAGTGTCGCGACCGTGCTGTCGCCACGGCACCACCAGGTGCCTTCTTCGGCCTGAGCGAAGCCGATGCCGACCGGGCCGGATTGTGCGGCCGCACTCTGCGACAGCGTCAGCGCGGCGCAGGCGAACAGGCAGGCGACAAGGTGGACGAACGGCTTCCGCATCGATCAATGCTATAGCACATCCGTGCCGGCCTGTACGCGATGGTACCAGAGCAGCAATTTACGTGCCGAATTGTGCTATCGGGGACGGAATTCGATTGACGCAAGTCAAAGCGGTTCGCGGTTGGCGCGGGCTTACATCAGGGCGGTGAGAGCCGCATGCCACCAACGAGGTTTGCGATGGACGAGCAGGACAGCGTCCGCGAGGCTGCGATCAAGCGTCTCAAGGACAAGCGCGATTTCAGAATGCATGTGGTGACCTACGTGGTCATCAACGCGATGCTTGTCGGCATCTGGGCGCTGACGGGGCAGGGCTATTTCTGGCCGGTCTGGGTGATTGGCGGATGGGGTGTCGGCTTGGTTCTGCACGCCTGGACCGCGTTCTTCATCCGGCCGATCAGCGAAGCTGAGATCCAGCGCGAGATGAGCAAGGGACGCTAGCCGGGCGGTGCTGTCTCACATTCGCGCCAGACGGACACCGATCAATCGTTGACCTTTGTCCGTCCGGTGCCTCCTCGGCATCATCCGGTGCGAGACACCAATTGCCCGACGAATTCGCGGACCTGAGGGACAAATAGAGCGATCAAGGCAAGCGTCTGCAGAATAACGATCAGACGAAGGCGCGTCCTGAACGGTTCCTTCCTGGTCTTGTGATGCAAGGTGGATGAGGCGATCAACGCTCCGATTGAGCCGCCGATTGCCGCGGCAGTCAGCAGCGTCGACTCCGAGATCCGCCACAAGCCGTAGCGGGCTCGCCGTTTGTCGATGGCAAACAGCAAGAAAGCAATTGTGTTGATCGCGAGGGCATAGGCGGCAATTGCGAGCGACATTGCCATAGGCCGAACCTAGCCGGTTGTTGGCGGTTGACGGTCCCATCGAACCAACTCGGCGTTGAAGAAGTGACAATGACCTGCAGGCCGCGCCGCGCGGCAAGCAGCGTGACTAGGGCGCGTCTGCAGATCGGGACGTTGGAGCCCTAAAGCGGCGCCGTCGCCGCTTCCAGCCAGGCGCGATCCTCGCCGTCGAGCTTCGGCGCCAGCGTGTCGCGGACGCGCGCGTGATAGGCATTGAGCCAGCCGCGTTCGCTGTCCGTCAGGAGCGCCGGGTCGATGAGGCGACGGTCGATCGGTGCGAGCGTTATCGTCTCGAAGCTCAGCATCGGCCGCTCGCCACATTCGATCGGGGCGGGCGGATTGACGATGACGAGATTTTCGATGCGGATGCCGTAGGCGCCTGGCTTGTAGTAGCCGGGTTCGTTGGAGAGGATCATCCCCGGCTCCAGCGCGACATTGCCGGTCTTCGATATTCGCGCCGGCCCTTCATGCACCGACAGGAAGGAGCCGACGCCGTGACCGGTGCCGTGATCGTAGTCGAGACCGGCGCGCCACAGCGCCATGCGTGCCAGCGTATCGAGTTGTGCGCCGTTGGTGCCGGCCGGGAAGCGCGCATCGGCCAGAGCGATGTGGCCTTTCAGCACGAGCGTGAAGCGCGTTCGCATCTCCTCGCTCGGCGTGCCGATTGCGACGGTGCGCGTGATGTCGGTCGTGCCGTCGGGATATTGCGCGCCGGAGTCGATGAGAAAGAGTGAGTTACGGTCGAGCGTCCGGTTGCTGTCGCGATTGACGCGGTAGTGGACGATGGCGCCATTCGGTCCGGCGCCGGCGATGGTGTCGAACGAGATATCGACGAGTTCGGTGCCGTCGGCGATTGCGGCTTCGGCGCGGAAATTCTCCAGCGCCTCGACGCATGCGATTTCGTCGAGGTCGCGCCCGGCGGACTCACGCTCGAGCCAGGCGAGGAAGCGCGCGATGGCTATGCCGTCGCGGACATGCGCGCGGCGCGCGCCGTCGAGCTCGGCTTCATTCTTGCGCGATTTCAGCAGCGTGACCGGATCATGGCTTTCGATCAACTGCCCGCCGGTCTCGGCGACGATGCCGGCGAAGCGCGCGGCGGCGGTTTCGCGATCGATCTGGAGACGTTGGCCGGAGGCGGCGAGGCGGCGAAGGTCGTCGACGAGATGGGTTGGCTCGGCGATGTCGGCGATGTCGGCGAGTGCGTCGCGGACGGCATTGCTGAGCTTGCGGCCATCGACATAGAGCGTCGGTCTGCCGTCGGCGCGGACGAGGGCGGAAGCGAGTGGGGCGGGATTGTGGGCGACGTCGTGGCCGCGAATATTGAACGTCCAGGCGACCGAGTCAGATTGCGTCAGCAGCGCGGCATCGACCTTCCGCTCTGCGAGGATCGCGGCGATGTCGGCAAGCTTCTCCTGCGTCGAACGGCCAGCGAATTCGATCGGGTGCAACATCACCGGAGCGGAGGGCGGCTCCGGCCGATCGGTCCACAAGGCGTCGATGAAATTGCCTTCGACGGCAATCAACTCGCCGCCCGCCTCATGGCACGCTGTCTCCAGCCGCTTCACCTCGGCGCTGGTGAAGAGCATCGGATCGTAACCGATGCGTTGCCCCAGCCGGGTATGCCGGCGCAGCCATTTCGACGGCGTCGCCTCCGAGATATCGACGATGCGAAACAGCGATGCGTCGATCTCATGCGCCGCCTGGAGCGTGTAGCGGCCGTCGATGAAGACGACCGCGCTGTCGGTCAGCGCGATCGCTGTTCCGGCCGAACCGGTGAAACCAGTAAGCCAGGCAAGCCGCTCGGCGGAGGGCGGGAGATATTCGCTCTGATGCTCATCGGTGTGCGGGACGATGTAGCCGTCAAGCACTTCCTCCCGCATGCGCTGGCGGAGTGCGGCAAGGCGCTCTGCTGATTTGGCGTTCGAGGAGCGGGTGTCGAAGGTCTGGAACATGGCCCGGTTATTAGGCCGCGGCGCGGCGAGCGGCAATCATCCTGTGCGTTCCAACACAAGAGTCAGCCAGCCTTCGCGGACCGAAGCCCGGCGGATGATGAGGCCTTGTTTGCGATAGGCGGCCTGGATCCAGCGCCGCTGCGTCGGTAGCAGGCCGGAAAGGATCGCCACGCCGCCGATGGTCATGGAGGCGGCGATCGCCGGGGCGAGCTTCGCAAGTGGACCGGCGAGGATGTTGGCGATGACAAGATCGAACGGACCGGCCTCGCGGATCAGCGGATGCCGGACGCCGTCGGCGACGAGGGTGCGGATGTGACGAGCGACGCCGTTCAGCCGGATATTGTTGGCCGCGATGGCTAGGGCGATCGGATCGATGTCGGTGGCGACGACCGGAATGTGCCAAAGCTTGGCGGCGGCGATTGCGAGCACGCCGGAGCCGGTGCCGAGATCGAGCGCGGCGTGGAAGCGCCGCCGCTTCGCAAGGTGGGAGAGCGCGGCGAGGCAGCCGGCGGTGGTACCGTGATGGCCGGTGCCGAAGGCCTGATTGGCGTCGATCTCGATGGCGATGTCGTTGGCCCGCCGCGCGGCGCGGTCATGGGCTCCATGCACGAGACATCGCCCGGCGCGGACCGGGGCGAGGGCGCGCAAGCTTTTCGTTACCCAGTCCTCGTCCGGCAATTCCTCGATCGTCGGCACAGCGGCGCGTCCGAGCGCCGTTCGCCCCAGGTGGCTCAGCGCCGCTTCGTCGGGCGCGAATTCGAAATAGGCGATGACGGTCCACGCGCCCGGGCTCGTCTCCGTCATATCCGCAGCCAGCGTGTCGGCCTCGGCCAGCGCGTCGGTCAATGCGCGAGCCTTCGCCTCGTCGAGAGTCCAGCTGGCCGTGAATGTCATGTGGTCGGCTCTGCGCCCGGCTGTGCCGCCTCGGCGTGCCCGTGCCGCCTTTCGGTCGGGCTTGGCGTTGCCTTGCCGAAACCGACGACGATATCGCCGGCCTCGCCATTCGGCTTCTGGTTGTCGGTGAAGAAGGCGATACGGCCGCTCTGTCGCCGCAACAGCAGCGGGATGAAGCCGCCATCATGGCTGGCGATGATATCGTCGAGGTTCCGTTCTTCGCCAAGCTTCGGCGCGACGAAAATCCATCCGGCGCGGGCACGGTCGACGATCTCCCAAAAGCCGATGTCGTCGAGGATTGCCTCGCCGCGAAAAGCCGGCGTGTAGCCGGGGCCTTTCTTCTCCTGTGCCGGCCGGAGCGTCAGCACTTTCGACCGGCCGATCTCCGGTCCGAAGTTGGCAAGGATCAGCGCATTGTAGGCGTCGTCGTCGGTGACGGCGAGCATGGTGTCGAATTCGTTGAGGTCGATGGTATGCTCGGCGGCCTCCGACAGTATGTCGCCGCGATAGGTGCGGATGCCGGCCATACGGGCGCGGGTCAGCCGGTTCCAGCTGGCGTCGGCGATCATCACGGGGATTTCGAGCTCGGCGAGTTTGCCGGCGAATGCGGTCGCCCAGGGCGATGCGCCGACAATGAGGACGCCCGGTTGATCGGCCGAGATGAGATCGAGCCGCCGCGCGACGAAGGGCAGGCTGAAGCCATGCAGGAGGATCGTGGCGAAGACGACCAGGAAGGTGAGGGCGACAAGCTCCTCGCCGCCGTCATAGCCCTGCGCCGTCAGGGTGGCGCCGAAAAGGCCGGCGACAGCGACGGCGACAACGCCGCGCGGCGCGATCCAGGCGACGAAGGCGCGCTCCTTCAGGCTGAGGCCACTACCGAATGTCGTCAGCCACACCGTCACCGGCCGCACGCCAAACAGGAGCAAGGCCAGGAACGCGAAGGAACGCCAATCGAGTAGTCGGATCGTGTCGGCGGTGATCGTGGCCGTGAGGAGAATGAACACGGCCGAGACGAGGAGAACGGTCATGTACTCCTTGAAGCGACGGATCTCGTCGAGGCTGGCGAGCCGGGAATTGCCGATAACGATGCCCATCGCGGTGACGGCGAGCAAACCGCCCTCGTCGAGGAAGCTGTTTGCCGCCTCGTAGCTGAGCAGAACGGTCGCCAGCAGCATCGGTGATTTCAGGAACTCTGGAACCCAGCCTCGGCGGAACGACTGCACGATGGCAAGGCCGATCGCGGTTCCGATGACGACCGCCGCGCCGGCGAGGGCGACCAGCTCGAGAATGAGCGTTCCGTTCGAGCGTTCATGGGTCGCGACCAGCACCTCGTAGGCAAACACCGCGAACAGAGCGCCGATCGGGTCGTTGATGATGCCTTCCCAGCGAAGCACGGAGGCAACACGCGGCTTCAGCCGGGCATTGCGCAGCAGCGGCATGATGACGGTCGGGCCGGTGACGACGAGGATGCCGCCGAAGATCGTTGCGGTCGCCCAAGGGAGGCCCGCCACATAGTGTGCGGCGGCGGCGCCAAGCGCCCAACTTGCCGGGGCGCCGATCAGAATCATCCGGCGGATCGCCACCGAAGTCTGCCGGATCTCATGGAAGTTGAGGGTGAGGCCACCCTCAAAAAGAATGATGGCGACCGCGATGGCGATGGCCGGCTGGAAGAGATCGCCGAAATCCGCATGCGGATCGAGGAGCCCGGTGGCCGGTCCGACGAGAATGCCGGCGAGCGCGAGAAGCACCACGCTCGGCAAACGGAAGCGCCAGGCGATCCACTGTGCGCCGATGCCCAGCGCGCCGATCATCGCGATCTTGAAGACGATGCTTTCCACATCCGCCCCTTAGCAGGGGGCCGCGCCAACCGACAAATGCGACGCCGCTGCTCTAGGCGGGCAGGCGGTATTTCGCAGCGATGCCATCGAGGACGGCTTCCAGCCCGACATCGAACCGAGCGTCACGCGCCGATTCCCCGAATCGCTTGAAAGCGGCCGCCGGATCGTCCCCGACCAGAGCGCTTAGCTCCGGGTATTGGCCGGTTGCCAGCTCCGCCAATGTCGCCTCCAGGAGCGCCTTGGTCGCGGCGTTTTCTTCGCCGGACGCCATGGGCCGTCTGTCATTGGTGCGGAGCGTGTGGCCGAACACATAGTCGTCCACCGTCATGAGCACGGTGAACTTCTCTTCCGTCTCCAAGCCGGTGGTTTTGAGCGCAGCCAAGGATTGCTCGACATGGCGCATGCCATTGGGACCTGGACGGGCCTGCATCAATGCGGTCATCGCCCATTGATGGCGCACGAACACATCCCGCGTGCGGTAGGCCAGAGCGGCGATTGCAGCG
Source organism: uncultured Alphaproteobacteria bacterium (assembly GCA_963732865.1). Taxonomy (GTDB): domain Bacteria; phylum Pseudomonadota; class Alphaproteobacteria; order Rhizobiales; family Kaistiaceae; genus JADLGL01. Next base: position 1,056,053 of record CAVTBC010000004.1, read on the forward strand.
CGCCAATGAGGCGGCAACTGGCCGTCCGGGACGAGAACCTCGCCCATGATCGCGTCGTCCATGAGGGTGACGAGCTCATCCTTGGTGCGGACATAGTGGTAGAGCGACATCGTGCCGGCGCCTAGGACAGCTGCGATCTTGCGCATCGACACGGCTTCGAAGCCCTGAGCATCGGCGATGGCGACGGCTGCGGCGGCAATCTGTTCGCGGCTCAGCTTGGCGCCTTTCCGCAAGGCGCTCTCGGCCTCACGCGCCAGGCGTCGCTCCAGCGACTTGCCCATGCGTGTGGCGAGCGCCTTTTCGATATGGCGCTCCTGATAGTCCTCGATCCGGTTTCTTAAGTCGCTGTCTCTTGACACTCGTACACCGTACGTATATTCGCTCGTACACCGTACCACTAGACCAGTGCTGAGCGCAACGAAATTGCTGCGAATCGCCCGGTCTGCAGCGAGCCAAGCATGACCTCACTTGCCAAATATTTCGACGAAGTCGGCGTTATGATCTGGCGTGACCTCGTCCAGATTCCGCGGATGCCGGAACGGCTCGGCGACGTCACGATTCAACCGATCATGTTCGTTGTGCTGTTCGGCTATGTCTTCGGCAGCGCCATCGTCGTCCCCGGCGGCGGCAGCTACAACGAATTCCTCGTGGCCGGGATCATGGTCCAGACCCTCGCTTTCGGGGCGATGGGGACGGCGATCGGGGTTCTCTCCGACATGCATGAGACGATCATGGATCGCTTCCGATCGCTGCCGATCGCCCGGAGCACGGTGCTGGTCGGAAGAGCAGTGGGCAGCCTCATCCAAAGCCTGCTCGGCATCACCATCATGGCGATGTGCGGCTTGGCCATCGGCTGGACCGTCCATAACGGGTTCCTCGACACGCTCGCCGGGTTCGGGCTGCTGATCTTCTTCGCCTTTGCGATGATCTGCGTCGGCTCGCTGATCGGACTTCTCGTCAGGACCGCGGGCAGCGCCCAGGGCATTGCCTTCGTGACGGTGCTGCCGCTGTCATTCATTTCGATCGCGTTCGTGCCGATCGACAATATGCCGACGGTACTTCGCACTATCGCGGAATGGAGCCCGGTGAGCGCGTTGGTCGAGGCGACGCGGCAGTTGTTCGGCAATCCAAGTCCGGTCCCCGATGGCGCGGCGTGGCCGCTCCTCCATCCCGTCGTCGGGTCGCTGATCTGGTGCACGGCGCTGACCGCCACAAGCCTTGGCCTGGCCGTCCACCGCTACACGAGGCGTAGCAATGGCTGACCGGAACTACGGCAAGAATTGCCGGGAAACGCGTGCCTATCTTTCGGGCAGCACAATTGGTGGGCGGCCCCTTTTACCGGGGTGCTACCCATCCGATATAACCACGTCGAGCCGACGCTCGAACTGGTTGCTCGCCCGCCCAACAAGCCTAAAATTCAATATGAATCAGCTGTTTAGGTGACAACAATGTTCGACGCATCGCAAGACATTGACGGTGATTTCGCCGTCGAAGCAATCGACCTCCGCAAGACATTCGGCGAAACTAAAGCAGCCGACGGCATCAGTCTTGCGATTCCACGCGGCAGCGTCTTTGGTCTTCTCGGCCCGAACGGCGCCGGCAAGACGACATGCGTACGGATATTGACGACGTTGCTGCGGCCCGACAGCGGCACGGCCCGCGTCGCCGGCTTCGACGTGATGACCGACCCAACTGAGGTGAGGCGCCGGATCGGCCTGGTGGGTCAGTATGCCAGCGTCGACGAAATCCTCAGCGGCCGGCAGAATCTGATCATGATCGGTCGGCTACACGGCATGACGACCGCCCAGGCGCGAAAACGCGCCGACGAATTGCTCGAGCGGTTCGACTTGCTCGAGCCCGGCAAGAAATCGGTGAAGACCTATTCGGGCGGCATGCGCCGCCGTCTGGACCTCGCCTCAAGCTTGGTGGTCTCGCCGCCAGTGCTGTTCCTTGACGAGCCGACCACCGGCCTCGATCCGACCGGTCGGGCGGCGACCTGGGAGGTTATCTCGACGATGACGAAGGGTGGCACCACGGTGCTGCTGACGACCCAATATCTCGAGGAAGCTGACCAGTTTGCCGAACGGATCGCGGTTATCGATCATGGCCGCGTCGTTGCCGAGGGCACGCCGGCACAGCTGAAATCCAAGGTCGCCAGCGCCACGCTGGTCGTGCATCTGGGCGACGGGTTGGGCGAAGAGGCCGCACGGGCGGCCATCGCGCCATTCGCTGCCGGCGAGCCGCAGGTTCGCGGACAGCAGATCGTCGCCCCGCTGCGTGATCTCGGCAGCACGGCCGAGATCGTCAAGGCGCTGGCCCAGGCCGGCGCGACGCTCGATCAAATCAACATCGCCAAGGCAAGCATGGACGACGTCTTCTTCGAGTTAACTGGTCGTCCCCCTGAGGCGAAAGCCGTTCAAGAGGGGGAAACCGTATGACCACCGTCAGTTCAACCCACCCTTTCGTCGATCGCCCGCGCGGTTTCGCTAAGGTTTTCGACGAGATCCGCGTCATCGTCTGGCGCAACCTCGCCCATATTCCCCGGGTACCGGAGAGATTGGCGGATGTCACCATCCAGCCGATCATGTTCGTCATTCTGTTCGGCTATGTCTTTGGCAGCGCCATCGCGCTGCCCGGGGTCGAGATCGGCCCGGAAGCATCGGCCGCCTATCGCGAATTTCTGATCGCCGGCATCTTCGTGCAATCGATGGTGTTCATGTCGATTACGACTGCGGTCGGCGTCTCCAACGATATGCGCGAGGGCGTCATCGACCGGTTCCGGTCGCTGCCGATCAGCCGCGTTTCCGTACTTGGCGGCCGCGTCGTGGCGACCTTGGTGGAAGGGTCGCTCGGCATCACGGTGATGGCGATCTGCGGCCTCATCGTCGGCTGGGGCGCCCATAATGGCCTCGGCCAAACGGTTGGCGCGTTTCTGCTCCTGGCGGGCATCGCCTTTGCGATGATCTGCATCGGCACCTTCATCGGCCAGTTGGTGAAGAACGCCATGACCGCGCAGACGATCGGCTTCGTAGTCGTCTTCCCGCTGACTTTCGCGTCCAATGCGTTCGTGCCGACCGACAACATGCCGGGCTTCCTGAAGACCTTCGCGGAATGGAACCCCGTCAGCGCGATGGTGCAGGCCATCCGACAATTGTTCGGAAATCTGCCGCCGGGCTATCCGGCACCCGATGCGTGGTCGTTGCAGCATCCGGTCATCACGTCGGTGATCTGGGTCGTCATCATCGGCACGATCGGCCTGTCGCTGGCGGTTTGGCGCTATTCGAAGGCCGGCGATCGCTAGGTCGGAATAGGGTGGCGCCGCCTATTAACAAGGCGGCGCTGCTGCCACGGTCAGTCGCGGCGAAGCTCGCCCAACGGAATGCCGAGCCAAGAGAAGGTGTCCTGGCTGATGTAGCTGACCAGTTCGACTGAGACGCCGATCGTCACGGCGGCGGCGGCCAGCATGACCGCGGTCATCGCAGCGGAGCGATCGGCGATGTTCGCATACCAATATTGGCGAAAGGCGTTGCCCCCCTCAGCGGATCGGGCAAGAACGCGAAAGAGATAGCCGTCTGTCATGCCGATATGATGCAGCGAAACGACCCCGAGTTCCAGTAGGGCGGCGGCGTTCACGCGAACGTTATTAGCGATTGAGGCGTGAGTTTCGGTTGCAATATGGACGGGAAACGCCCATGTAGGAGGTGTTCGACTTTTGACGACTGCCTTGCTGGCTGCCCTAAGGGCCTCTTTCTCAAGACACCGCTGGAGTTCGACGGCCGATGCGAAGGGTCGCACCGGCACATCATCGCACGCCTAGCGTGTTTTCATAAGGAGGCCATCATGGCCACAGGTACCGTTAAGTTCTTCAATACCACCAAGGGATTCGGCTTCATCGAGCAGGCCGAGGGCGGACCGGATGTGTTCGTTCATATCAGCGCTGTCGAGCGTGCCGGTCTTCCCGGTCTCGTTGATGGCCAGAAGGTCAGCTTCGACATCGAGCGCGATTCGCGCAGCGGCAAGTCCGCCGCCACGAATCTGCAGCGCGCCTAACCGCGTCGCCTAAACGAATCCACCCGGCCTCCTCGTGCGGCCGGGTGTTTTCACACTTCCGGCGCCCTGGGCCAAAAACCGGGCGTCACCGCCGATCGAACCGAAAGGTATTCCGTGCAGGTCATCGTCCGCGACAACAATGTCGATCAAGCTCTCCGCGTGCTCAAGAAGAAGCTCCAGCGTGAGGGCGTGTTCCGTGAGATGAAGCGGAGGCGGGCCTACGAGAAGCCGTCGGAGAAGAGAGCGCGCGAAAAGGGCGAGGCCGTCCGGCGGGCGCGTAAGCAGGCACGGAAGCGGGCGCAGCAAGAGGGACTTCTGCCGCGTCCCAAGCCCAAGCTGAGAGCGGTCGGCGGCCGCGGCGGCGGCAACTAAGTCCGAGCCCTTCTCAAATATGCCAATCGATTTGCGTGAGGCTGCCTGAGGCGCCTTGCGGGTTTCCGCCCGGTCTGCCGTCCTCGGCACGTTTCCGGTTCTTCCGCTTCTGCTCGTACATGAAGGCGTCGGCGACGGCGATCGCATCTTCGAGCGCCTTGTCCAATTCGCTCTTCAGAGGAGCGAAGCCGACGCTGAAGGCGACCTGCGCCGTTTTCCCGACATTCAATTCCGCCACGGCCCGCCTCAACCGTTCGATCACGCCATCGATCTCGTCTGGTTCGAGAGCGGTCAGGACGGCGAACTCGTCGCCGCCAATACGGGCAACGACATCGCTGCGGCGAAAGGTGGTGGTCAGCAAATTGGCGAAGCGTTTGAGCAGATCGGATCCGGCATCATGGCCGAGCGTGTCGTTGAGCGTCTTCAGGCCGTCGAGGTCGAAAAACAGGACGACCAGATCGACGCCGGAGCGCTGGGCCGTCTTGACAAAATAGCCTGAGACAGAGCCAAAGCCGCGCCGGTTGAGGACGCCGGTCAATTCGTCGGTGATCGACTGTTCGGTCAGGTCATATTCGAGGCGGTTGATCCGGTAGGCCATCCAGCCGACGAGACCGAAAATGCCGATGACGACCGCTGGGGCGAACACCGCCCGCGTCGTGTTGGCGGGCAATATGCCCGTCTCGTAGAAATAGCTGACCAGCCCAAACAGGACGAACGGGATCACCAGGATCGCCGGTGTCATGGCCCGCAGGATGCGGCTGCCCAGGCCCTTCTCGACCCCCATCGCCAGCACGCCGTCGCCGTCGATCGCAAGCCGCGTCAGGACGACGAATGCGAGGCACAGGAAGCAGGCCAAGGTCTGCGGCGAGATCAGGCGGCCATCGCTGACCTCGACCATGCTGGCGGCATTGAAGACGTAGCCGCCGATCATGAACAACAGGAAGGCGGCGTAAACCACGGCGAACGCTTCGGCCGCGACGACCGGCATCCGGCGCATTGTCATCAGGATGAGCGTGACGCCGAGAAGAATGAATGCCGCGGCAGTTTGCGGCGACGGTAACGTCGCGGCGGCAAGCGGCGCGACGTCAAAGCCATCGAGGAAAGTCGAAATGCCGATCAGGGCGACGCCTGCGGCCGCCGCGTTCGCGGCCCAGATGGCGATCCGCGACGCACCGGACGTCGTGAGGGTCAGGCTGCCGGCGGCGAGCAACAGGCCCTCGGCAGTGAGGGCGGACATCTCGGCCCAGCCGTCAGGCCTCACCGCTACCAGAGAGGCAATGATCCAGAATCCGAGGACGAGGCCGGCGACGAGCCACACGGCGGCGAGCGCGAAAACGCTGGCCATTCGCAGCCGCGCCGTCACGGCCGGGGCGTGCTCGTGCAAGGATCTCAACATTCGCCAGTCTCCCGATGGCGCCATTTGGGCCCATGGGAGTCAATATCCGGTTATCACGTTGAAAAGATTAGATTAACTTCAATGTCTCTCGACGAAGCTGTCGATGACGCGCTTGGTGCCGGCCTTGTCGAAATCGATGGTCAGCTTGTTGCCTTCGATGGCGGAAATCTTGCCGTAGCCGAATTTCAAATGGAACACCCGTTCGCCGAGCGAATATTCGGAGGAGGGCGTGACGCTCTTGGCTACCAGTTCGCCGTCGATCTCCAGCGGTCCGCCGGGGCGGTTGTGGCTCGCCGTCGAACGGTTGCCTCGGCGTGAGCCGCCAAACATGTCGCCCTGACCGGCGCGGTTGCGCTGCGCCCGTTGCCAGCCCGGCGTCTCATAGGTGTTGGTGAAGGGCTCGGCCTTGTCGAAGCGGCTCATGCCGTAGCTGCCGCCCATGCCGCCGACGCCATAACCGCCATAGCTCGGCCCTTGCTCGACGATCTCGATCTGATCGGCGGGCAGTTCCTCAATGAAACGGGAGGGCACGGAGGATTGCCACAGGCCGTGGATGCGGCGGTTGGAGGCGAACCAGATGAAGGCGCGGCGCTTGGCGCGGGTGAGGCCGACATAGGCAAGGCGGCGCTCTTCCTCGAGCGAGGCCTTGCCGCCTTCGTCGAGCGCCCGCTGATTGGGGAAGACGCCTTCCTCCCAGCCGGGCAGGAACACGGTCTCGAACTCCAGCCCCTTGGCGGAATGCAGGGTCATGATCGAGACCTTGTCGTCCTCGCCGTCGCGCTCGGTGTCCATCACCAGCGAGATATGTTCGAGGAAGCCGGCCATGGTCTCGAAATCCTCCATGGCGCGGATCAGCTCCTTGAGGTTCTCCAGGCGGCCGGGCGCATCGGCGGAACGCTCGTTCTGCCACATCTCCGTGTAGCCGGATTCTTCGAGGATCAGCTCGGCGAGCTCGGTGTGCGGCAGGTGGTCGAGCTGCGAACGCCAGCGTCCGAACATCGCCAGCACGTCGCGCAGGGCGGCGCGCGTGCGGCCGTTGATCTCCTCGGTGTCGCAGAGTTCAATCGCCGCCTGCATCAGCGGGATACCCTTGGCGCGCGCATAGTCGTGCAGCATGCGGACGGTGGTGTCGCCGATGCCGCGGCGCGGAACGTTGACGATGCGCTCGAAGGCGAGGTCGTCGGCGGGCTGGGCGGTGGCGCGGAGATAGGCGAGGGCGTCGCGGATCTCCTGCCGCTCATAGAAACGCGGGCCGCCGATGACGCGATAGTCCAGCCCCAGCGTGATGAAGCGCTCTTCGAAGGAGCGCATCTGGAACGAGGCGCGGACGAGGATGGCGATGTCGTTGAGCTTGTGCTTTTGCCGCTGAAGCTGCTCGATTTCCTCGCCGACCGCGCGAGCCTCCTCTTCGGAGTCCCATGCCGAGGCAAGGCGGACCTGCGGCGCATCGGGGTCCTTGCGCTCGGTGAACAGCGTCTTGCCCAGCCGCCCTTCATTGTGGGCGATGAGATGGGCGGCGGCGGCGAGGATCGGGCTGGTCGAACGGTAGTTGCGCTCGAGGCGGATCACCTTGGCCCCGGGGAAATCCTTCTCGAAGCGGAGGATGTTGTCGACCTCGGCGCCGCGCCAGCCATAGATCGATTGGTCGTCATCGCCGACGCAGCAGACATTGCGGCTGCCCTGGGCGAGAAGGCGCAGCCACAGATACTGCGCGACATTGGTGTCCTGATATTCGTCGACCAGGATATAGCGCAGCTTGCGGTGATACTCCTTGAGGACGTCCGGCTGTTCGCGGAAGAGGCGCAGGCATTCCAGCAGCAGGTCGCCGAAATCGACGGCGTTGAGTACCTTCAGCCGCGCCTGATAGGCGGCGTAAAGTTCGGCGCCGCGGCCATTGGCGAAGACGCCGCCTTCGCCCGGCGGCAGATCCTTGGGCGACCAGCCGCGGTTCTTCCAGTTGTCGATGATGTTGGCGAGCGCGCGCGCGGGCCAACGCTTCTCATCAATGTTCTCGGCCTGGATGATCTGCTTCATCAGGCGGATCTGATCGTCGGTGTCGAGGATGGTGAAGTTGGGCTTCAGCCCGACGAGTTCGGCGTGCCGGCGCAGGATCTTGACGCCGATCGAATGGAAGGTGCCGAGCCACTGCATGCCCTCGACGGTGCCGCCGATGAGCTGGCCGATGCGCAGCTTCATCTCGCGCGCGGCTTTGTTGGTGAAGGTGACGGCGAGGATCTCCCAGGGCCGCGCCTTGCCGGTGGCGAGGAGGTGCCCGATGCGCGTCGTCAGAACGCGCGTCTTGCCGGTGCCGGCGCCGGCAAGCACCAGAACCGGTCCCTCGGTCGTCTCGACCGCGAGACGCTGTTCGGGGTTGAGGCCGTCGAGATAGCCGCTGGCGCGCGCGGCTGTCGCCCGGGCAGCGATGCCACCCAAGTTAGGTTGCTCTTCCTCAAAATGGTCGCTTACCGGCAAAGCCGCGCCGGCGTCGCCCGTCGTCATCGCGGGGTTACTTCACTCGAATCCATGGATGAGAACACTATAGCAACAAATGGGATGACGCGAGGGCGGATGCCAGCCCGGCTTCAGACGAGACGGGAGAGCACGTCTTGGACCACCGCGCCGTCGCCCGCGATCAGTGCGGGGAGGAACCGGTCGGCATGGCCGGCCTTGACTATCGCGTGGAGGACGTTGTGCTCGCGGAAGGGCACGGCAAACTGCCGAACCGGGCGAATCCGTTGCAAGAGCTCCGGTCCTTCACGATCCTCGGCGTTCCTCGCTGCGTAGATGCACCACAAATCCGGGCCGGCTGGACCGCAAGGACAGAGGAGGTCGAAGGCCGAAATGTCCCGGCGCCCGCGGTTCAGGAGGCGATGGACATGCCAGATCGGACGCCCGCCGACCGAGATCGACAGATCGGCGGGGAGGACCACACCGAGGCGAAGGGCAGGCAGGCCGCCCATAGAGGTGCCGAGCGTGACGACGCGGCGATAGCGGGCAATGCCGAGGTCGGCGCCGAGCCGGTGCGCCAGTGTGGGCAGCGAGTTGGCATAGCCGGAGACGCCTAGGTCGAAATGCGCGCCGGCGGCGTCACGAAGAAGTACGAAATCATGGTGGCGCGCGGGCAGCGATTGTAGAACGATACCGACCGGAGCGGCCAGCCTGCCGGTTGCTCCGGTAAGCCCGACCACCAGGGTTCTGTCGGATGCGCTGCCATCAGCCGCGCTGTACACCAGAACATCCGGCGCAAGCGCACGCCTCACATAAGCTTGCACTTCCGCCTTACGCACGCTCTGGCCAACGATCGATTTTCGCAGCACTCGCTGGGCCTCGGCGGAAAGGTGATCCGCCATTGCCACGGCAGCGGCGAATTCGGCCGGCGCGGCAAATTCCTCCAGCCGTCGCATCGCTGTCTCGGCGGCGCGGGTTTCGCCAATGGCGGAGAGAGCGGTTACGACCGCGCTATCGTTCATCGCCGCGGACTTGCTCCGCGACGAAGACGGACAGCGCGTCGACCGAGGGATAGGCGATGAAGTCAGCGATGTCGCAGGCGTAACCCGTTTCGTCCTCGATAAGCATCGAAATCTCCGCCGCGGCCAGGCTGTCGACGTCGAGATCGCTGAAGGGCACGTCCTGCGCCGGATCAGCCAAGCGCATGGCGAGCTGAGGCCGGTCGGCGGCCGAGACCCAGTCGTTGACGCCGCGAACGATGATGGCTCGGATTTCGGCAGGCGTCACGTCAGCGTCACGCGGAGATATTCGGGGAAGATAAACAGATAGTCCTGGTCGCGCAGCTTGGAGCCGAGGAACTCGACGCGGAGGTCGATCGTGCGAAGCCGCTCCGTCAGAAGCCGCCAAAGGTCGAGCGCCAAAGGCCGCCCGAGACAGCTATGCGCCCCGGCGCCGAACATACGCACCTGCTGTTTAGGATCGTCCGAATAGGCCGAGCTTTGCAGCGTCACGCGAATGCGCTGCCCTTGCTTGATGGACGCGCCGGCGAAGTCGAAATCCCCGCGCGCCTTGCGCGCGACATAGGCGACGCCCGTTTCGGGCGGGTTGTCCGGGAAGGGGATTTGGCTGAGCTGCAGGCCGTTGTGTCTTTCGAAAAGATATCGGAGGCTCTCGCCAAGCGTACCGATCAGGGCGTCATAGCCGAGGATCCAAAGCGACAGCGCCGCGCCCATTTCCTCGTCGCTCATGGGGCTTCCGCGCTCCGCCCTCAGACGCTCACGCGCATCCCCGATCTGCCGGTCGGCCTCGGCGCTTCGCCGGACGGAGCCGAGGCGATCGAATACCCGCGACATGGCCCCGGCCGTTTCATCGGCGTCGATAGGAACGCCGACCATGGCGCCGATGACCGTGTGCACCATTGGCACGATGACTTCGCCCATCACCTCGAGTTCACCGGCGTCGGCGAACCTTCCGGCATAGGCCGCGATCGCTTCCATCGTGGCGGCTTCGGCTGCCCGGCGATGATCTGCGACGTGGCGCGCGGCGGCTCTTCGCTGGGCCACGTGCTTCGGTCCGTCGCGCGAGATGGGGTTGTGTGTCAGCGTGAAGTCGATGTTCAGCAGGGGCAAGCCGCTAACGCGGGCAAGGGTGGCGTTGGCGTCGTGATAGTCGACCTCGGCGAAGCGGGCATCGGTGAGCGCGGCAGCCGCGAGTCGGGGGTCGACTATCACCCAGCTGTTCAGCAGAGCGTCAAAGAACAGGGGGAGGCGGTTGTCGCGAAGACGGGCGCGCCGATCCGGTGCGTGGTGCAACAACGTTGACGACGGATCCTGGTGCATGGCGCGCGATGGCAACTCCCTCGGTCAACAAAGCAGTTGCATGGTGTCAAATCAACCGGACTGCGAGCACGGCCGCGTGAATATAGGACAAAGCGTGATGGTGGCTGCGCGACGGCAGGTTTCCTGATAGTCGAAGAGGCGAGGGGCCGGGGCGGCAATCGGAGGGAGCGACCTGGGCAGGCTCTATCTCATCCTGGGCGGGCTCATCGTCTTCGTGCTGGTGGCGGTGCTCATCGGCCCGTATTTCGTCGACTGGAACGGCTTTCGCACGACGTTCGAAAACCGCGCGGGCGACATCCTCGGGCAGCCTGTGCACATTCGCGGCAATATCGATCTGTCGATGCTGCCGACGCCGACGATCACCATGGATGATGTCGAGGTGGGCGACACCGAGGGTGCGCCGATGGCCACCATCGACCACGTCGAAATCCATCTCGAATTGCTGCCGCTTCTCACCGGGCAGTTCAACGTCACCGAACTCGACCTCGATCATCCGGACGTTCGCGCCACGGTCGACGATTCCGGCGCCCTCGATTGGACAATGCGGCCGGAGGGAGTGAGTTCGGTCGACCCGGCGAAGGTCGCGCTCGATCAGATCGTGGTTCGCGACGGCGCCCTTCGTTTCTACGACGCTCGCACGGGGGCGGCCTTTTCCCTGTCTGACATTGCAACAAATCAATTCAGTGCCAGGTCGCTGAACGGCCCCTGGCAAATAGACGGCAGCCTGATCTGCGAGGCGGAACTCGTTTGCGGCGACGGTTTGCCTGTCACGTTCACGCTGTCGAGCGGGCGGCTGGCGGCGGATGGATCCCTCCGCGTCAGTGCCGAGATCACGCCGGCCTCGGCGGACCTTGCCGGCACGCTGCGAACGCAGGGGGTGGTGACGCGCGAGGAGGGGCTGCTTGCCTATGCGGGAACGTTTCAGTTCGACAAGCTGGCGGTGACAAGCGGCGCGCCGGAGGACTCGCCGCCGCAAGTCTTGGCACAGGCCTGGACGATCGCCGGCGGTTTCCGCCTCGGCGCGGAGGCATTGTCGCTGAGCCAGTTCACCTGGGAGTCGAGCGACGGCGTCTTCTCGATCGGCGGCGATGCGTCGTTGTCGTTGGGAACGAATGCTTCCTTCGACGCAACGCTGGTGTCGCGCCAGATCGATCTTGATCGCGCGCTCGGCGATGGTGATGCAGTTGCCATCGGCGACGCCGGAAGCCAGATCTGGCAGCGCCTGTCAGCGGCGATGCCGCCGGTGCTGGCGGGGCACGCGACCTTGTCGATCCCGTCGGTGATCGTCTCGGGGTCGGTCCTGCAGAATTTGCAGCTTGATGTCACCGCCGCCGGCGATCATTGGGACGTCGTGTCGCTGCAAATGCAACTGCCGGGGCAGACGCAACTGTCGCTGGCCGGACGCTTCGACCCAGGCACGGAACCCGGGTTCGCCGGCACGGCCGGACTTTCGACCGCACAGCCCGCCGTGCTGGCGAGTTGGTGGACCGGGCGCGACGTGTCGAGCCTGGGTCTGAGGCCGCTGTCGCTGAATGCGACCGTCGCACTCGCGCCGGCCGGACTGACGCTCAGCGACGCGGAACTGCACGCCGGCGATGATGCCCTCACCGGAACGCTGGCCTGGCTTGCGCCGGAGGATGCCGGCGGGCCGCGCCGGCTGACGGCGGATGTGTCGACCCACAGCTTCGATATCGACCAACTGCGTGCGCTCGCCGATCTCCTGTCGGGCGACGGCAGTGCCGGCGACGGGCAGAGCTACCATCTGATGCTGGCGGCGGACGAACTGCGCGCCGGCGATGTCGCCATCGGTGATGTCACGCTGGACGCGGCGCTGACGCAGGACGTGCTTGCCCTCAACGATCTTACGATCGGCGATCTCGACGGCGGTATGGTCAATGTGACGGGAACGCTCGGTGACCTGTCGTCGAACGCGCCGCGCGGGACGTTGACGGCGAGTCTGCAGGCCGAGCAGCTCGATGGCGTCGTCGCATTGGCGCAGCATCTTGCTCCCGGTACGGCGCTGACGACGTGGCTTGAGAAAAGCGCGCCCGCTCTCGCGCCGGTGGATCTGCAGGCGATCGTGACGGCGCATAGCCCGGGCGGTTCGCTCTACGATATCGGGGTTACCGGCACCGCCGCCGGGTCGACCTTGCGCGTCCAACTCAATGCCGATGGCGGAACGGACGATTGGGCGGCCAACAATGTCGGGCTGGTCGTCGAGATCGATGCTGCGGACAGCGCACAATTGGCACAGCAACTCGGCCTTGCCGGCGCTGTCGTGGCCGAGGAAAATGGGGCGGCGACAATTCGCGTCTCGGCGAATGGCGTCCCGACCGCGGGGATGGCCGCACATTTCGGCGCGACGATTGCCGGTGTGGTTTTCGCCAGCGACGGTACGTTGACGCTCAACGGCGCCGGCCCGCCGCAGTTCGCCGGACCAATGACGGCGCAGGGCGATCTTGATCGGCTGGCGCGGCTGATCGGACTGACGCTGCCGCAGGGCGGCACTGAGATGCCGGCGGTGCTTGAGGGGCGGCTCAACATCGCGGACGGTGTGATTGGTCTCGACCTCGATCCAAGTTCGATCAATCAGCGTTCCGTCGCTGGTTCACTGCAGCTCACGCGAGCAAACGGCGTGTGGGATCTGGCGGGCCAGCTCAATCTCGAGGAGCTGGACCTCGGCTGGCTGATGACTTGGCCGCTGGGCATCGATCCGTTGCCGGAGGGCGGCACGGATTCGCCGTGGTCAACGGAGCCGTTCACCGGAACGCTGATGAACGGTCTCGCGCTTAACGTCGATGTCAGCGCCGACCGCTTCGTCGTCGGCCGCGATCTGACGATTGCCAATGCCGATCTCGGCTTCACGCTGGGCGATAACCAGGCGCGCATCGAACTGCGCAATGGCTCGCTGTCGACGGGTCTGGTTCGCTCGACATTATCGCTGGCTGTCGAAGACGGACAACTCATCTTCAACGGACAATTGTTCCTCGCCGATGTTCCGATGGACGCGCTCGTGTGGCGCAGCGAGGGACAGCCAGTGGCCGATGGGGTTGTCGGTCTCAGCGCGGAGTTCGCGGCGATCGGCCGGTCGCCGGCGGGCCTGGTGTCCGCGCTGGCGGGTAGCGGCTCGCTCGATATCGGTCAAAGCGTGTTTCACTTCATGGGCGCCGATGCTTTCAGTCTGGTCATCCGCCTCGCCGATGAGGGGGAGGCAACAACGGACGATCAGTTGCGGCAGGCCTTTACCGGCTTCCTCGACGCGGGCACGCTGGACTTTGGCGACGCCACCGTTCGCTTCGATATCTCCGCCGGCATCGTCACGCCCGATACGATCATCCAGGAGGCCGGACCGGTGCAGCTGGTGGCGCGGGCGCCGATCGACCTCAACCATCTTACCATCGACAGTTCCTGGGAGCTGACGATGATCGAGGGGCGGGACATCGGTGACGGGCCGCAGCCGCGCGCCTATGTTACCTTCGCCGGACCGCTTGCCGCTCCGGTGCGGCAGGTGAACGTCACGCCCTTGATGGGCTATCTCAGTTTGCGGCGGCTGCAGGAGACCGAACAATTGCAGGCCGACGTGCTGGAGCGAGAGCGTTTCATCCGCCTGATCGACACGATCGAGGCCGGCCGCGCTGCGACAGCCAATGTGCCCGCTCCGGAAACGCCGGCCAACACGGTCGAAACTGCGCCGTTGCCGGCCCCGGCCGCAGCGCCGCAGCCCGGTGCGGGGCTGCTCATTCCGCCGGGAGTCATACCCGGCCCCTAGTTGCCGGCGCGGCGACGATACCAATCGAGGACGAAGAGACGGACCGAGGATGACAGCCCAGCCTCGGGTGCACGATCCCGGTCGATCTCGGCGAGCAGGGAGGAGATGCTCTGGCCGTCGGCCGCGGCGATTTCCTTCAACGCATCCCAGAAGGGCTGCTCGACAGAGATCGACGTGCGATGGCCGGCGATGGCGATGGAGCGCTTGGCGACCGGCGCGTGAAGCGGGGGATCTGATGGGATGCGGCCGTTCATGGGAGAGTCCGTCTCCTAGCCCGGTCCGACCATCTTCCCTGGATCGACGAGGGCGTCGAACTCCTCGGCGGTAACGTGGCCGCCGCCGACGGCTTCGTCTCTCAGCGTCGTACCGTTGGCGTGCGCTGCATTCGCGATCGTTGCCGCGGCGTCGTAACCGATTTTCGGGGCGAGGGCGGTCACCAACATGAGCGAACGCTCGAGATTGGCGCTGATATTGTCGCGCCGGGGCTCGATGCCGGCGATGCATTTGTCGGCGAAGGAGCGCGCCGCGTCGGCCATCAGCCGGATCGACTGCAGCATATTGTAGGCGATCACCGGCGCGAAGGCGTTGAGTTCGAACTGCCCCTGGCTGCCGGCGAAGGCGACGGCGGCATTGTTGCCGAAGATCTGTACGCAGACCTGGGTGACGGCTTCGCACTGCGTCGGGTTGACCTTGCCTGGCATGATCGAGGAGCCCGGCTCATTGGCCGGCAGCGCCAATTCGCCGAGGCCGGCGCGCGGACCGGAGCCCAGCAGGCGGATGTCGTTGGCGATTTTGAACAAGGACATCGCCACGCCGTTGATGGCGCCGTGCGTCGCCACGGCCGCGTCGCGCGCAGCAATCGCTTCGAATTTGTTCGGCGCTGGGGTGAAGGCGAGGCCGGTCAGCGCGACGATGCGCTCGACGATTCTCTCGGCGAAGCCGGCTGGCGCATTGGTGCCGGCGCCGACCGCCGTACCCCCCTGGGCCAGTTGCGTCAGCATCGGCAGCGTCAGTTCGATCCGCTCCACGCCATTGGCGATCTGTTGGGCATAGCCCGAGAATTCCTGGCCGAGCGTTAGCGGCACCGCATCCATCGTATGCGTCCGGCCAATCTTGACGATCGCAGCCCAGGCCTCGGCCTTGTCGCTGACGACGCCGTGCAGATGCCTCAGCGCCGGGAGGAGGCCGTTGATGATCTCGTCCGTGGCGGCGATATGGAGCGCCGTCGGATAGGTGTCGTTGGACGACTGGCTGAGATTGACGTGGTCGTTCGGGTGAACCGGCGTCTTGCTGCCGACGGTGCCGCCAAGGAGCTCGATCGCGCGATTGGCGATCACCTCGTTGACGTTCATGTTGGTCTGGGTGCCGGAGCCGGTCTGCCAGACGACGAGCGGGAAGTGATCGTCGAGCTCGCCGTCGATCACCTCGTCGGCGGCGCTGACGATGGCGGCGGCGATGTCGGCATGCAGAAGGCCGAGTTCACTGTTCACCTCGGCCGCGGCGCGCTTGACGATGGCCAAAGCGCGGATGATCGGCAGGGGCTGCCGCTCGTTGCCTATGCGGAAATTGCCGCGCGAGCGCTCCGCCTGCGCGCCCCAATAGCGATCGGCGGGAACATCCACGCTGCCATGCGAATCGGATTCGGTGCGGGTCGGGGAGGGGTCGTCGCCGGCCATATCCGATCGGGCCGCCATGGCCGTCTCCTTCGCTGCCGGCGATACAGTCAATTCTTCTTGCGGAAGGCGTCGAGGCTAACGACCTCGGCCTGCGGCGCGTCTTTGTCCTCGCCATCCGAATCGTCATCAGCCGTGTCTTCCGGCGTCTTGGCGGCGTGCGTTTCGGCGACGGCCGGACCCGGCACGATCTTCGCCGGCGCCTGCGGCGCATCGGCCGCGTTGTCTTCAGCGGTCTCGAGCGCGGTGACCGTCGGCTCGAATTGAAGCGCAAACTGCACCGACGGATCGACGAAGGCTTTGACGGCGCTGAATGGAACCAGCAATCGCTCCGGCACGCCGTTGAAGGAAAGGCCGACCTCGACGGCATGTTCGGTGACGGTAAGGTCCCAGAATTGGTGCTGGAGCACGATCGTCATATCTTCCGGATATTGATTGAGCAGCCGCGTCGAGATGCGGACGCCCGGCGCCCTGGTGGCGAAGGTGATGTAGAAATGGTGTTCGCCGGGCAGGCCGGTCTTGGCCACTTCGGACAGAACCTTGCGCAAGACGCCTCGTAAAGCGTCCTGGGCGAGGATGTCATATCGGATCAGGTCTTCCGTCATTCCTTCGACTGCCTGCATGCCGCCGGCCGGGGTTCGGCCGCGAGGAAAATAAGTGGGAGCTTCTGTTGCCAGGTGCTCCCGAACCCCGCCTTACCGATGCGAACCGGCAAGGGCTTCAGAGATGAGGTTGCCTTACCGCTTACGCAGCAATGCGAGCCTCGGCATAGTTGTT
Organism: uncultured Alphaproteobacteria bacterium; assembly: GCA_963732865.1. Taxonomy (GTDB): domain Bacteria; phylum Pseudomonadota; class Alphaproteobacteria; order Rhizobiales; family Kaistiaceae; genus JADLGL01. The sequence goes on from CAVTBC010000004.1 coordinate 1,072,877, forward strand.
GTCATTGGCAACTATGATTATGGCCCGATGTCGGTGGTACCATGCCGGGCAAAAGTCCACCCTTTACGCCCTCGTCGATCCTGTTTCGCCCCCGCCGGAACCCGCAAATCCGAAGCGGGCCGGTGGGCTCTGGTGGAGGCGCCGGGTACTGCCCCCGGGTCCGATGGGTTTATTACGATGGCCGTTTATCGCCATAGCCGGCCGAAACCGGCAAAATGAATATAGGCGCGCGGACCGCGCGTGAAAAGGCGTTGTTCTGCCGGGTGATGCGGCCAAATCGGCTCTTCCCCGGCTTTCGTCGGGCCGGGCAGGTGCCGGAGAGCGGCGGAGCGGACCGCTCCGTCAGTGCTTCGCTGCGTAAGCGCGGAGGAAAGTCCTGACGCCGGCGGTTGCCGCGGCATCGACTTCGGCGGCGGTCGGGTCTTCGCCGATATGGTTTGAGGGCTCAAGACCGAGCTTCACCAAAGCCACGAATTGGCGGGCCGCCAAGTCGGGATCGTCGATATCGAGCAGGCCGGCATGGGCGAGGCGGGCAAGCCTTGCCGCAATCGCGCTATCGACGCGTTCGGGGCCGCGTTCCCGCCAGGTCTGGAACAGTTCTGGATAGCGCTGGCCTTCATTCTCGACGAGCTTCTGCAGTTCGGCGGAGCGGCAATTGCACAGGCAATCACCCGTCAGGCGGCGGGCGAATGCCACGAGTTCCGCCTCGAGATCGACCGGTTGGCTTGGGAAGGTGGCCAGCGTCGCGAACAGGCCGGCATTGCTGCGCTCGGTCGCATCCTCGACGACGGCGGCAAAGAGGTTCTCCTTGTCGCCGACATGGTTATAGACGGTCTGCCGGGAGACGCCGGCTTCCGCGGCGATCGTGTCGATGCTGGCGCCAGCGAAGCCGTCGCGAGAGAAGACGCGGACGGCGGCGTCCAGAATCAGCGCGCGCTTGCCGGGGTGCCCTCGATAGGCGCCCGCTGCGCGGTCTCCTTCCTCCAGTTCAGCCATTGCGACGCATCTGCTCTGCCATGAATGCATGATAGGAGTCGTTGACGAATTAGACAATGCTGTCCAAAATACAGGACAGTTCAATCACGGTCCGTCGACACCAAGGCTCATGTAGGAGCGTTGTCGGCAAGCGCCACTCCAATTTCCGGTGAGGCCCGCGGGCGCCACGGATGCCTGGAAGCGCTCCCCAACCGGCACAGGCCGGCGGTCCGTTTGCGTAGCGATCATCTTTTCCAACTGCCGTTGCGGCCCGACTCCAATCGGGGCGAACCGGCGTCTTTCCCAATTGAAAGTCACGCGAATGCACAAGTCTTTCCTCAAGAACGCAATCATTCTTGGCCTCCTCGTCGCGGTCGGCCCTTTGCGATCGACATGTATCTGCCGGCGATGCCGGCCATCGCCGAGGATCTCAACACGACCACCGGCGCCACGCAGATGACGTTGATGGTCTTCTTCGTCGCGTTCGGCGCGTTCCAACTCATCTACGGGCCGGTCTCGGACATGATCGGGCGGAAGCGTCCGCTCTATTTCGGCCTGACGCTGTTCACGATCGGGTCGATCGGCGCCGCCGTCGCCCCGACTGTGACGTGGCTCATCATTTTCCGCTTCATCCAGGGCATCGGCGCCGCGGCGGGTATGGTGATCGCCAGAGCGATCGTTCGCGACCTCCACACCGGCGTCGAGGCGACGCGGCTGATGTCTCTGGTTATGCTCGTCTTCAGCGTTTCGCCGATCCTTGCCCCGCTCACCGGCAGCGGCCTCATCTCGCTGTTCAGCTGGCGGGCGGTATTCGTCGCGGTCGCCGTCGCAGGTGTTCTCGGCTTCCTGCTCGTCTTCTTCGCCCTGCCGGAGACTCGTCCGGCCTCGGTGCGGACTGGGGGCGGCGTGCGGAGCGCCTTTGCCAGCGCCGGCGTGCTGATTCGTGATGCGCGTTTCCTCGGCATCACCTTCATCGGCGGCCTCGGCATGGCGGCGTTCTTCTCGTTCCTGGGCAGTTCGTCCTTCGTCTATATCGATCATTTCGGCCTCAGCCCGACGCTCTACAGCGTTGCCTTCTCGGTGAACGCCGTTGCGTTCATCGGCGCCTCGCAGTTCAGCGCGACGCTGGCTGCCCGTTTCGGCGTGGAGCGGGTGATCGCGGCGGCGGTGTCTTTCTTCACCCTCGCAGCGGTCGCTCTCTTCGTGGCGACGCTGGCCGGCGTCGACAGCCTCGCGGTGCTGATGGCGGTGCTCTTCGTCGCCTTCGCGGCGCTCGGCCTCGTCATCCCGTCGACGATGGTGCTGGCGCTGGAGGAGAACGGCCCGATCGCCGGCATGGCGGCGGCGCTCGGCGGCACGCTGCAATTCGCCCTCGGCGCGTTGGCGATCGTTGCCGTCAGCGCGTTCTTCGATGGCACGCCGTTGCCGATGGTCGCTGTGATCGCGGCCTGCGCGGTCGGGGCGTTCCTGATCTCGCGGGTGACGCTGTCCCGCCGCGTGGTCCACGCCCCCGCCGAATAGGCGACGGGCTATCAACAGGATTGGAGGCCGCGACCGCGAGGTTGCGGCCTCTTTCATTGAGGCTTCAGCGCCGGAGCTCTAGATTAGAGCGATGCGCCAATATCTCGACCTGATGCAGCTCGTGCTCGATACCGGCCTGGTCAAATCGGACCGGACCGGGACCGGCACGAAGTCGGTCTTCGGTCACCAGATGCGCTTCGACCTCGCGGACGGCTTTCCGCTGGTGACGACGAAGAAGCTGCATCTGAAGTCGATCATCCACGAACTGATCTGGTTCCTGAGGGGCGAAACGAACATCGCCTATCTCAAGGACAACGGGGTACGCATCTGGGATGAATGGGCCGACGAGAACGGCGATCTCGGTCCGGTCTATGGCGCGCAATGGCGTTCATGGCCGACGCCAGACGGCGGGACAATCGATCAGATCGCGCAAGTGGTTGAAGGGATTCGTTCAAATCCTGATTCACGTCGCCACATCGTCACGGCTTGGAACCCGGCCGAGGTCGACAAGCAGGCGCTGCCGCCGTGCCATGTCCTGTTCCAGTTCTACGTCGGCAATGGCCGGCTCTCGTGCCAGCTCTATCAACGCTCGGCCGATATCTTTCTCGGCGTGCCGTTCAACATCGCGTCCTATGCGTTGCTGACGATGATGATGGCGCAGGTGACGGGCCTGAAGCCGGGCGAGTTCGTGCACACGCTGGGCGACGCGCATCTCTACCTCAATCATCTCGATCAGGCGCGCGAGCAGCTGTCGCGCGACCTGCGTCCGCTGCCGACGATGACGCTCAACCCGGCGGTGCGGGAGATCGACGCGTTCCGCTTCGAGGATTTCGAGCTGACCGGCTACAATCCGCATCCGAGCATCAAGGCGAAGGTCGCGGTCTAGCGGGCGCAAAAGATCGCTCGGCGCAAGGCCCGCTCGCGCCAAGTCAATTCAGCAATGGCAGAGCGAAACCGCTCGACGTCGAACCTACTTCGACGTCACCTTTTTCGCCGGCGCCTTCTTGGCAACCGTTGTGGCCTTCTTGGCAGGAGCCGCTTTCGCTGCTGCCTTCTTGGCCTTCGGCTTTTCCGGCGTCACCATCGACGGCGAGGCGATGACTTCCTGCATCGCCAGCATCCAGAACTCGTCGGAACGACCGTCGGGCCGTCCGGCGCTCTCCCAGAGCAAATAGGCGCGTTCGCGGATCTTGGCCTGGGTGTCTTCGGCAATCTTCATGGCGGGAGGGCCTCCTTACGCCCGACCGTCGTGACGCCGACATCGGCGTCATGCAACCGACCGCATCGAGCGAATCGACAACATCTTGAGCAAGACTCATGCCGCAAGCTTGTGACGGTTTCACGGCAATGGCCGTAAGAGCGCGCCGAAGGTTGCGGCGCAGGCACCATTCGGCGGATCGCTTCGCCCAGCCTTGACGCAAGTCAAATGGCGCCGGTCAGATTTCCAGCGTGCCCCGGGCGACGATCACGGCCGCGCCGCCGACGCGGATCTCGGCGAGTTTGCTCTGCTCGACATCGATCTCAAGGGCGATCAGGCTCGGGCGGCCCATCTCGAAGCCCTGTTCGATGATGAAATTATGCGTGCCCGGTGTCAGCGCGTCGAAGCGATCGACAACAGCGGCAAAGGCCGGCGCCGCCCCGCCGGTCGCCGGATCCTCCGGTATGCCGAGATCGGGCGCAAACATGCGGCCATGGAACTGGCGGGCGACGCCGACGGTTTCGCGCGTATAGACGTAGACCGGATCTCCGGCGAAGATTTCGGCCCAGCGATCCGTCTTCGGCCGCGCATCGGCGATGGTCGCCAGATTGCGGACAGGCACGAAGGTAAACGGCATCCCCGCCTCGAAGGCGCTCGGCACGTGGTTCTCAAAACCGATATCGGCCGCGGAGAGGCCGAGGGCATCGGCGATGGCGCCGTCGTCGATGAGGCGTTCGATCGGCTGCGGCAGCTTGGGCGCATCGAAACGCGCTTCGCCCCCTGTCGCGCTCAATTCGACGGCGCAGCGGATCGGGCCGATGCCCTCCTCGAGGATCAGGAGCGCGTCCTTCGCGCCGGAGGCGTTCTCGGTGGCGAGAAGGACCGCCGTTCCAATCGTCGGATGGCCGGCGAAGGGCAATTCGTCCTGCGGCGTGAAGATGCGGATACGGGCGCTGTGCGTCGCCCGCTCCGGCGGCAGCACGAAGACGGTCTCAGAGAGACGGAATTCCGCGCGGCGATCTTCTGCATCTCAACGGCGCTCAACCCCTCGCAATCGAGGACAACGGCAAGCGCGTTGCCCTCGAGAGGAGTTCTCGGTGAACACGTCGAGAATGGCGTAGCGTCTCGCCACGCGCGCCTCCGCTCTGCCGCGTTCGCGGACGGCTAGTTCTTGTCTTTGTCGACGAGCTTGTTGGCGCCGATCCACGGCATCATGGCGCGGAGCTTGGCGCCGACTTCCTCGATCTGATGTTCGTCGTTGAGGCGGCGGATCGCTTTGAAGCGGGGGAGGCCGGCCTTGTATTCCTGCATCCATTCGGAGGTGAAGACGCCGGTCTGGATATCCCGGAGGATGCCCTTCATCGCCTTCTTGGTATCGGGCGTGATGACGCGCGGACCGGAGACATATTCGCCGAACTCGGCGGTGTTGGAGACCGAGTAGTTCATGTTGGCGATGCCGCCCTCATAGATGAGGTCGACGATGAGCTTCACCTCGTGGAGGCACTCGAAATAGGCCATCTCCGGTGCGTAGCCCGCTTCGACCAGCGTCTCGAAGCCGTTGCGGATGAGCTCGACGAGGCCGCCGCAGAGAACGGCCTGCTCGCCGAAAAGATCGGTCTCGCATTCCTCGCGGAAAGTCGTCTCGATGACGCCGGTGCGGCCGCCGCCGATGGCGCTGGCGTAGGAGAGGCAGACGTCATGGGCGTTGCCCGAGGCGTCCTGCGCGATGGCCATCAGGCACGGCACGCCGCCGCCCTTCTGATATTCGGAGCGGACGGTGTGGCCCGGGCCCTTCGGCGCGATCATGATGACGTCGACCGTCGGCTTCGGCTCGATCAGCGCGAAATGGATGGCGAGGCCGTGGGCGAAGGCGATGGCGGCGCCGTCGCGAAGGTTCGGCGCGATCTCGTTCTTGTAGAGGTCGGCCTGCAACTCGTCCGGGACGAGGATCATCAGGACGTCGGCCCAGGCGGCGGCTTCGGCGACGTTCATCACCTTGAAGCCGGCGCCTTCGGCCTTCTTCGCCGTGGACGACCCAGCGCGGAGCGCGATTGCCACATCGGCGACGCCGGAATCCTTGAGATTCAGCGCGTGGGCGTGGCCCTGGCTGCCATAACCGACGATGGCGACCTTCTTGGTCTTGATGAGATTGAGGTCGGCATCGCGATCATAATAGACGCGCATCGGCGTGATCCTTCGAAAGACTGAACGAAAATGGGCCGAAACGGGCCTGCAGCCCTCGGCCGAGAAACCGCGCGCTTTCTATCGGGCGGGGGCGGGCGGCGCAATGGCGGTGGACGGATGTGTCAGTCGGCTCGGGGCGCGCTCGGGCGCGCGAAGGCCGTGCCCTCCACGTCGCTCTCGCCATGCAGGACGCGGATGACCCGATCGACCGACCGCGCGATGCTCTCCGGTTTCTGCAGGCGGTTGAGGTAGCGAAGGATTTCCTTCTGCCGCGACTGCGACAGGCCCTCGAAGACTTCCTTCGCGGAAGGGTCGGCCGCCAGAGCCGCCGCCAATTCCGGGCGGACCGGTTCGATCCGCGGCGTGTCATCCAGAGTGAGGCCGATCGTCACCCGGTCGCCGACATCCTTGCCGGCGGCCTTCCGCATCGGTCCGTTGAGGTACAGCCGGAAGCGGCCTCCGCCCAGCGGAACGAGATTCGCCGCGAAGGGATGGCCATTGATGGTCATGGAAACCGGAATATGGCGGCGCCCACCAAGCTTTCGGCTGATGCTTTCGGGGACATCGACGAAGGGATTGACGCCAACGATGGCGATCGTCGCCGTGAACCGAAGTGCTTCGTTCGTCACCGCAGCGCTGCCCAGCCCCAGTCGAGGACGGGACGGGCGCGTTCGGCGAACTTGACGATGGCGTCGGGAAGCTTCTTGCCGGTGACGGTCGCCTCAGAGAGCGGCTCGGCCGTGGTGAATTCCTTCCGCCGGATCGCCGCTTCGACGGGACTGCCCTTCATGTCCTCGAAGCCGCGCGGGACGCGGGTGAGGACGCCTTCGGCGTCGAGGTCGAGCTTGGCCTTGTTCAGCGCTGCCTCCATGTCCTGAAAGGCCTTGGGCTTCCGCCGGATCGAATTGCGGAAATGGCTCAGCATCGTCGGGTCGGGATTGTGGAAGCCTGCGGCGAGGAAGCTGCCGCCGGAATCGTGGTTCCAGCTCTTCAGATCCGCGGCGGTGATATGGACATAGATGAGGCCCGGATCGCCCTTGGTGCCGTCGGGCGTCAGCACGGCGCTGACGTGAGTCTGATAGGGGCGCTTGTCCTTGGCAAAGCGGACGTCGCGGTTGATGCGGAACATGCCGCGCTTGTCGCCGCGCAGGGGAACGCCGGCCTTGACGAAGCGGTCGGTGAGCTCGTCCAGCAGCGCCAGCATCGGCGCCTTCACTTCGGTCTCGTAGAGCGCCTTGTTCTCCTGGAACCATTCACGGTCCTGATGAAAGGCGAGCGCTTTGAAGAAGGCGAGGGCGGTCGGCGAAAAGCACGGAAAGGAAGGCATGGAGTTCCCCAGATCTGTTTGCCCATCTCTAGCAGAGCTCGGCCCTGCCAGAAACAAAAAGAGAACGCCCCGAAGGGCGTTCTCCAAAGCTGCGTGGTCTGAGGGAGGCTAGGCTGCGCCGGTGATCGCCGGTGCGGTGGTCGTCGGCTGGCTCGAGCGGCGGCGGCCCGGAATGAGCGCCGCCATGATCGCGGCCACGGCGACGACGCCGGAGCCGACCCAGATCGCCGGCACCATGCCGTCGACGAAGGCCTGGCCGGAGACATAGGAGCCCTGGCCGGCGAACACTGCTGCGAGGATGGCGACACCGAAGACGCCGCCGAGTTCGCGGATGGCGTTGGTGGCGCCGGAGGCCTTGCCTTCTTCCTCGGGCTTCACCGACGACAGGACGACGGCCGCGACCGGGGCGAAGAAGAGGCCCATGCCGATGCCGGCGAGGACGAGCGCCGGGACCTGCGCCGAATAGGCGACGTCAGGCGCGGCGATCGCGGCGAACCAGCCGAGGCCGATCGCCATCAGCGACAGGCCGGCGACGAGCAGCGGACGTCCGCCGATGCGGCCCGAGAGAGCGCCGGCGATCGGAGCGACGATCGCGGGCATGCCGGTCCAGGGCAGGGTGCGCAGGCCCGCCTCGAAGGGCGAGTAGCCCTGCACGAATTGCAGGAACTGCGTCATCAGGAACACCGCGCCGAAGACGCCGAAGAACATCAGGAACGAGGCGGCGTTGGCGTAGAAGAAGGTGCGGCTGTGGAAGAAGCGGAGCGGCAGCATCGGCGAGGCCGAGCGGCTCTCCCACCACAGGAAGGCGCCAACGAGAGCGAGGCCACCGATGATCGGGCCGAGCACGCCGCCGCTGCCCCAGCCGAGATCGTTGCCATGGATCAGGCCCCAGACGATGCCGAAGAGGCCGGCGGAAGCGAGGCCGAGGCCGACGAGATCGAGCCGGCGATCAGGACCGCGGAACTCGTTGAGGCGGTAGGCGGCGACGATGGCAGCGACGATGCCGATCGGGACGTTGACCCAGAAGATCCACTGCCAGGAGAGGCCCTCCGCAATGGCTCCGCCGACGAGCGGGCCGATAGCGACGGCGAGGCCGCCGATGCCGCCCCAGGCGCCAAGCGCCAAAGCGCGGCGCTCGGGCGGTACGGCTGCAGACAGGATGGTCAGCGTCAGCGGCGTGATGATGGCGCCGCCGACGCCCTGCAGGGCGCGGGAGACGATCAGCATCTCGGTGGTGCCCGCGAGCGCCGCCAGCGCCGAGCCGGCGGTGAAGAGGCCGATGCCGAGCACGAACATGCGCTTGCGGCCGAAGCGGTCGCCGAGCGCGGCGCCGGTCAGCAGTAGAACGGCGAAGGTGAGGGTGTAGGCGTTGACGATCCATTCGAGCTGCGACAGCGAAGCGTCGAGCTCGGAGCGGATGACGGGAAGCGCGGTGGTGACGACGAGATTGTCGAGCGCCGCCATGAACAGGACGATGGAGGTGATGGCGAATGTCCAACCGACATTCTTGCGGGAGGCGACTTCAGCCGACATGATGCTGCCCTTTCTAGTGACTGATCGCTAAGTTACGAAACCGAGGAAATGACGCGCAGCCATTGTGCCGATCCGTTCAGGAATTACGGGGCTTTGCGCCGGGAGAAGGCGGGGCTTTGCCCTCAACGGGGCCGAGCTGCGCCAGGATGATGTCTTCGCCCTGATCCACGAGGTCCGGGGCGATGGCCGCGATGGTGTTCAACAGCATGCCGCGGGCGAACCAGTTCTCGATCGTCTCCGGGTCAGCGCCGGAAATGGACGCGACGCGCCAGTAGAGGTCGGAATATTCGCGGCGTACGGCGGCGCGGATGTCGTCGTCGGCGCAGGCGGAATAGGCGTGAAGCTGGCAGCGCAGGAGCGCACGGTCGCGCAGGAGGCCGCAGTATGATTCGCCCATGGCGTATAGGATGCTCGCAGGCGAGGGATCCTTGGCGCGAGCTTCGGAAGCGGCCTTGTCGAAGATCTGCCAGGTGCGGGCGAAGACCTCGCGCGTGGCGGCGATGAACAGCTCCTTCTTGCTGCCGAAGAGCTGAAAGAGATAGGGCTGGGAAACGCCGGCCCGCGTCGCGATGGCGTCGGTCGAGGTGCCCTCATAGCCATGCTCGGAAAATTCGGTGATGGCCGCTGTGACGACAAGAACGCGACGTTCCTCGGCGGGAATGCGCTGGCGCGGCTTTGCGGCTGTGTTGGTCTGTGACATGGCGGCTTACTTATCGATCGATAAGTTATTTGTCAACATCGTCCGGGAGGCTGGATGAGCGGGCACGCCTATCTCGCGCTCTACGGCACGCTTCGCCAAGGTGAGGGCGCCTCCATACGCCTCGGGCTCGCCAGCAAGCTGCAATTCGTCTCGGCCTGCAAGATCGCCGGTGTGCTGGTCGACCTCGGCGCGTATCCGGGGCTTGTCGTGGGAGAAGGCGTCGTCATTGGCGAGCTACACGAGATCGGCGACGAAACGGCGCTCGCCGCGCTGGATGCCTATGAGGAATACGATCCGAAGCGGCCGGTCGAGAGTTTGTTCGTGCGGCAGCCGGCGGCGCTGATCGAGCCCTCGCTGACGGCGTTCGTCTATTTTTTCAACGAGGCGGCGAGGCCGTTCGACCGCGCGCGCGTCATCCGGTCCGGCGACTGGAAGCGGCGCTCATCCGACTGACGGGGCCGAGGAAGCCGCTAGTCGGGCCGCCATTCGAGGATATCGCCCGGCTGGCACTCCAGCGCCTCGCAGATGCGCTCGAGCGTTTCGAAACGGACGCCCTTCACCTTGCCGGATTTCAGCAGCGAAACATTCGCCTCGGTGATGCCGATGCGTTCGGCGAGTTCCTTAGAACGCATCTTCCGGCGCGCCAGCATGACGTCGAGATTGACGATGATGGCCATGCCGAACTCAGACGAATTGACGGTTTTCGTCGGCGATGCTCGTGGCCTTCGCCATCGCCCAGCCAAGCAGCAGCAACATGGCGCCGGCGACCAGCATGACGACATCCACGCTGCTGATCGCCACTGCAATCTCGCGTTCGCCGGGCGCGTTGTTCCAACTCGTGATGACTGTACTGGCCCCGCCAGAGACGATGCTGACGAAGGGGAGGAGCAGGATCGCCAGGCCGACACGGTGAATGCGCGTTCCGGTCTCGGTCACGAACACGGCTCCGCCGCGGAGATTGCGGAAGAGCCAGAAGGCGTTCCAAAGGCCCCACAGCATCAGGCCGAGCGCCGGCAGGCCGACGAGCGCCAATAGCGAGGCCTGCGTTGCCGGGGAGATCTCCGCGGCAATGGGCGACGCGGGAACCGGCGCCGTCCAGTCGAACCAGAGATAGACGCTGGCTGCCGTCATCAGCGCGCCGAGGGCCAGCGTGACCCAACTCATCAGACCCGCGATACGGCGGACTTGGGATTCAGAACGGCTTGCGCGCATGTCGATCTCATCGTATGAGGTTGTGAAATTATCGTGTAACGATAATTTAATTCTGCAACACAGGAGATAATCACATGCCAGTTTCCGCTCGCCTAGGCAAGCTGTTCGCGACCATGCTCGCGCTAGGTTCCCTTACGGGCTGCACCACGATATGGCCGTCGACAATCGCCGCGGTCGAACAGCTGAATGCGGCTTCGTTCGACGCCGCTGGCCTCAGGCTCGCTATTGTGACGCAGACGACATTTCGGCCCGACGCCGGCCAGCCGGAATTCACGCTGTCGGTCGGGAGCACGCAGGGCGGGATCGAGACCCGTTCCGTCACATTCACCGAGGTGGCCTCGGCACAGGCGCAAGGGCTTCAGGCCGAGGTCCGGACTGGGAGCGAGCTGCGGGTGTTCGCCTTGTCGGCAGCGGACGCAGTGGCGCTCCAGCGCCAGATCGGCATCGTGACGGCAACTGTGCCAACCGGAGAAAGGGAAGTCTCGCTGGCCGTGGGAATTTCCGGCTGCGTCGTCGATCCAGCCGTCCGCCTTCCCGTAACGATCTATGTCAGGCTTGCGCCGAACGAACCGTATCGTGTGCTGGTGCGGTCGCCAGATATGTCCGCCATTTCGGGCATCGGCGGGACAATCCGACCTTGCGCCTGACGCAAGCTCCCGTCTGAGATCGACGGCGTCGCGCTCATCGCTCCAAGAGCAAGCGGCGGCCACGCTGACCGTGACCGCCGCAACGCCGGAGACGATCAAGGCGCCTACGTCCATGGCGCGTTTGGCGGGGCGGGCGCGTTCTCATTCCGGCTCGACGCGATGGGGGTCAGCTTTGTCACTGACCGGCGAAGCCGGCGCATCGCCAGCGGCTCCAGGCTCAGGTAGTCGCGGACCGTCAGAGGTTCAGGACGAACAGCGAGGCCGGGCCGAGCTCGCCCTCGATCGCTTCGGCGAAGGCGAAGCCCGAACGCCGCAGGACGCCGACCGAGGGATCGTTGCCGTCGAAGACGCGGGCGATCATGCGATGGATGCCGTGGTCGCGCGCAAAATCGATTAGGGCCTCGACCGCCTCGGTGGCGTAGCCATGGCCCTGCGCGGCGGGAACGAGCGCAAAGTAGATCTCGATGACGTCGTCCTGATCGGTCGGGCTGAGGCCGCACGAGCCAAGGAAGCGATCGACCCCGAGAAGCGTGATGGTCATCGAGAACACCGGGGCTTCGCTGTCATAGAGCTCGGCGACATCGAGCAACGTCGCGCGGGCACCGGCGGGCGTTCGCTCGTCATCATCCAGAGGCAGGAAGCGCGTCGCCTCCGGGTCGGTCATGAAGCCCTGGAAGGCCTCGACGTCGCCCTCATGATGGCGGCGGATACGGAGCCGGCGTGTCAGGATTTCATCGGGAACGGCGATGGGCGGCGACATTGAGACCGCGCCTTGTGGTGGGTTTTGCAAGATGAAATCCGATAGTGCTTCGGCGGTCACCGGTCAAACGATGAGATCGCCCCAGGATCCGCCATGATCCTGAAACGGCCCGCCAGAGACGCGAAGCCTCCACCGGGCAGAGCCAGGCGGAGGCGTCCTCTCACTCGGGGTGGCTGTGCAGCCTGAGACGCAAGGCCAAGATGGCCAGCATAAGTCCAGAGACGATTGCGTAGGCACCAATGAACCAAAGAAGGGCGAGTGCGCCGGCACCCGGTGCGACCAACACGATGACGCCGAACAAGATCGAGAGCGCACCGGTCGCGATCAGCATCCACTCATTGTCGATGTGACGGCGAAGCCGGAGAGCGCCGATGATCTCGAACAGGCCGCGCAGGATCGACCAGGCGCCAATGAAGGCGACCAGAACGAGGGCGGTGAGCCCGGGCCAGACGACGGCAAGGATGCCGGTCACAATACCTGCAAGACCGACAAGGACGAGCCACCAGCGCGGCGCTATGTTGCCGCCGCGCATCGCCGCGCCGATCGAAAACACGCCATCGACGAAGACGAACGCGCCGAAAAGCCAGATGAAGGTCGCGAGCGTGACATCTGGATAGAGAAGGGCGACGATGCCGAACAGAATCGCGACTATGCCGCGCAACAGGATCAGCCACCAATTGGCGGCAAGCGGCAGAAGAAAAGGCCCTGGAGTTCCGAAAGTTAAAGTGTGAGAATCAGTGTTGGCCATGACGTGCTCCTTGGAAAAGACAACTCAGCCGGAGCTTCTGTGTAGCACATGCGAGTTTCTTAAGCTCGCTGCGTGGGCCATATGTGCGGAGATGGTCACGGCTTTCTGACAAGTCGAGGAAGTATTGAATCCATTGCGCGCATTTTGTTCACCTTCGGCGCGATGTTGACCAATAATGTGCTCGGGCAAGGGGAGATTGGCAAAGTGCAAATCAAACGCGTTCTGGCCATTGCGGCCATCATCGTGGCGGCGGCCGGAAGCTCGGCCGCACAAGCGGCTACGGTCACGATCGACGTTCCGAGCGCGGCCGCTGTCGATACGACAACGACGCACTATTCATGCGGCAAGATGCAGGTCACGGTCGATTACATCAATGCCGGGCCGGTTTCGCTCGCCGTGCTGCATTTGCCGAACGACCTCGTCGTTGCGGCCAATGTGATTTCCGCGTCAGGGGCCCGCTACGCCGGGGCGCAATATATCTGGTGGACGAGCGGCAGCGGCGTCACGCTCGCCGATCTGATGCATGGCGGCGAGGACGCACCGATCCAGTGTACCGAGCGGCCCTAGCCGGGGCGCCGCCGGCTAGACGTCGAGCTTGGCCGTTTCCTTGCCGCGGCTGACCGCCGCGATGCCGGTGCGGCAGACTTCGGCGAGACCTAGCGGACCCATGATGGCGATGAACTGCTCGATCTTCGACGTGCGGCCGGTGATCTCGAACACGAAGTGATCGACATTCGCGTCGATGACCGTGGCGCGAAACGCGTCGGCGAGGCGCAGCGCCTCGACGCGCTTGTCCCCGGTGCCGATCACCTTGACCAGCGCCAACTCGCGTTCGAGTGGCTTGCCCTCAGCGGTGAGGTCGCGAACATTGTGCACCGGCACCATGCGCTCGAGCTGATGCTTGATCTGGACGATAACGTCGGGAACGCCGGTGGTGACGATGGTGATGCGCGACACGTGCTCGGCGTGTTCGGTCTCCGAGACCGTCAGGCTGTCGATGTTGTAGCCGCGGCCGGAGAAGAGGCCGATGACGCGGGCGAGGACGCCCGGCTCATTATCGACGACGACGGAAAGCGTGTGCGTCTCTTCCTTGTCGTGCCGTTCCTGGATGAAATAGGGCGAGGCCGGCTGGTTCATGATTTGTGGTCCGGTTCTGAATGGGTGATGGCGCGCGCCTCGGAATGATCTTCGCCGCCGTGCCGGTTTGCGTCGAGGTCGAGGAACCACAACGCGCCGGAGATGAGGATGATGGCGACCGGCAGGACGAGGAGGTCCCACGAGAAGTCACTGCCGGATTCGACGATGACGCGCGCGAAGATGACGATGAGGACGACGATGACGACCTCGGCCAGGATCTGCTTGAGCTGGCCGACCCCCTCAATCTTCATCCAGGCGGGCAGGAACTTCGCGATGTGCGCGGGAAGGCGGAAAACGAAGCCTATGGCGATGCCATAGGCGAAGATGACGAGGACGACGCCGAAGAGGAAGGAATCGACCGCCTCTAGGATCGGTACCGTCACCTGTCGTTCGGCGTGTTCGGCGGCAGTCGAACGCAAGATGTGCCACGCGTCGCCGACATAGAGGAAACCCTGCCAGAACATCAGCAACGATCCGACGAAGGCCCCCGCCGATCCCGCCAGCATCACGACGCGGAGGCCGAACAGGATGCGGAGGAAGAGCAGAAGGCCTCGCTCCTCGCGAGGGTCGCGAGGCTTGCTGAACGGGTCGGCGCTGATGTCTGGCTCTTGTGCCATTGCTAGACCAACTGCCTTCCGGTCTCGTCAATCGCCGTCGCCATCATCTCGTCGGTGGCTTCGTCCGGCAGCAGCATCTCGTTGTGGGCCTTGCCTGACGGGATCATCGGCAGGCAGTTGGCGAGCGCGGCGACGCGGCAATCGAACAGCACCGGCCTGTTGATCGCGATCATCTCGGCGATGGCGTCGTCCAGTTCGTCCGGCTTGTCGACACGCATGCCGACGGCGCCATAGGCGTCCCCCAGCTTCTCGAAATCAGGCAATGATTCCATGTAGCTGTGCGAGATGCGGTTGCCATGCAGCAGCTGCTGCCATTGGCGCACCATGCCCATATATTGGTTGTTGAGGATGAATATCTTGACCGGCAGCTCGTGCTGAACGGCCGTCGACATTTCCTGCATCGTCATCAGCACGGAGGCGTCGCCGGCAATGTCGATGACCAGCGCGTCGGGGTGGCCGGCTTGCGCGCCGATCGCCGCCGGCAGGCCGAAGCCCATGGTGCCGAGGCCGCCAGAGGTGACCCAATGGTTCGGGTCCTCGAAGTGGAAATACTGCGCCGCCCACATCTGATGCTGGCCGACCTCGGTGGTGATGTAGGTGTCGCGCCCCTGCGTCGCGGCGAACAGGCGCTCGATCGCATATTGCGGCATGATGACGTCGGGGTTGGGCGTGTAGGCGAGGCTCTTGCGCGCGCGCCAGCGGTCGATCCGCTGCCACCAATCCTTCAACGCCGGCTTATCGATCTTCGGATTCTCGGCCTGCCAGACATGCAACATGTCGGCGAGAACGTTGGCGACGTCGCCAATGATCGGGATGTCGACGCGGACGTTCTTGTTGATCGACGAGGGATCGATGTCGATCTGGATCTTGCGTGAATCCGGCGAGAAGGCATCAAGCCGGCCGGTGATGCGGTCGTCGAAGCGGGAGCCGATCGCGATCATCACGTCGCAATCATGCATGGCGTTGTTCGCCTCATACGTCCCGTGCATGCCCAGCATGCCGAGCCATTGCGGATCGGACGCCGGGAACGAGCCGAGGCCCATCAGCGTGGTGGTGATCGGATAGCCGGTGAGGCGAACCAGTTCGCGCAGCAGGCGCGACGCCTCGGGGCCTGAATTGATGACGCCGCCGCCGGTATAGAAGATCGGCCGCTTGGCGCCGGCCATCAGCGCCACGGCCTCGCGGATGCGGTCGGCGTCGCCCTTGACCCGCGGGTGGTAGGTCTTGTGCTTCACATGCTCGGGGCCGGTGTAGATTCCGGTCGCGAACTGGACGTCCTTCGGGATGTCGACGACGACCGGGCCGGGCCGGCCATGGGTCGCGACGTAAAAGGCCTCGTGCAGGATGCGGGCGAGATCATTGACGTCCTTCACCAGCCAATTGTGCTTGGTGCAGGGGCGGGTGATGCCGACGGTGTCGCACTCCTGGAAGGCGTCGGACCCGATGAGATGGGTCGCGACCTGCCCGGTGATGCAGACGACCGGGATCGAATCCATCAGCGCGTCGGTAAGCGGCGTGACCATGTTGGTGGCGCCGGGGCCGGACGTGACCAGCGCAACGCCCGGCTTGCCGGTCGAACGGGCGTAACCCTCGGCAGCGTGGCCGGCGCCTTGCTCATGACGGACAAGGATGTGGCGGACGTCGTTCTGCTCGAACAGGGCGTCATAGATCGGCAGGACGGCGCCGCCCGGATAGCCGAACAGATCCGTGACGCCGTGGTCCTTCAGCGCCTGCAGCACCATTTCGGCGCCCGTCATTCTTCGTTCTTGCATGGCTCTCTCCAGCCGTTCCCAGCCCTAAGTAACAAAAAAGGGCCTCTGAGGCCCTTCGAAATCGCACACCATCAAAGGCGACGGCGGTTAAGCCATCGTGACGGTGTGCTCCGATACTACGAGAATGTTGGTCGTCACGGTCTTCTCCGCACGTCGGTCGGCGTGGAAGATAGGCGCGGGCCGGGAAGGGGTCAAGGGATGCCATCCGCGATTTGGCCGCCTCAGCCCGCCGTCGCCCACCCGCGGTCAACGCGCGACGACGATGCGCTCGAAATGAGCGGCGACCTTCTCGGCGCTCGGCAAACCGCCGGTGATAATGCGATGGCCGCCGGCCTCCTTCGTCTCGGCCTCGGCCGCCGTCTTGAGCGCGGCACGCGCCTTCTCGATGGCGCCGGCCATTGCGGGGTCGGAAACGGCCGCGGCGAAGCGCGGTTCGGCGAGATGGGAAACGGCAGTCTCAAGGACGTCGAGATCCTGATCTCGGGCGATTAGGTCGAGGATCGGCAGCGGATCGTCGAGCTTTTTCACCGCCGCCTGGCGCGCGAACCAATGCGGGCTCTGCAAGACGTCGCAGATGAGGGCCTGATCGGTCAGCCGGTCGAGCGCCGCCCGGGCGAGCGGCTGATCCTCCACCGTCGCCGCAATCTTCGCCAACATCGCCTGGTCGGCGATCTTGGCGAGGGCGGCGTCTTGCCCGGCGCGGACGGTGAACTGGTCGCCGAGAAGGTCGGTCGCAGTATCCATCTTGTGCATCACGATCCGGAACAGCGTTTCCCCGTCCTCCAGCAGGCCGACAGCCGCTTCGCGGTTCGGTTGGTCCGGGTCCTCCGTCGCGATCCTGGCGAGGAGAGCGTCGCCGCCGGCGCCAGCGGCGGCAAGACGCACCGATGCGTCGCCGTCGCCAAGCGCGATCTGTTGCAGCAGCGTCCGATCCGTCAGCTGGCCCGCCGCCGCGGCGCGGATGGCAGCGTCGGGGTCGTCCTTTGCCAGCTTCGTCAGCATCGGCTGATCCGTTAGGGCGCGCATGGCGGCGAGCCGGATCGGGCGCGGATTGCTGCTGGCGATGATGGCGCTGAGGAACGCTTGGTCGGTCAGTTTGGCGACGGCCGCTTCGCGGACGCGGATATCCATGGCCGCCGTCGCGATGCGCGCTAGCACGGCCTGGTCCTTCAACTTCGCCACGGCCGCCTTGTGCGCGGAACTTATGGCCCCAGTTATCGCGATGCGGGTGAGCGTTTCGGGATCGTCGATTTTGGCGATCGCCGCTTCGCGGACGCGGTCGTCCTCGTCTTCCCGAGCGATGCGGGCCAAGACCGTTTGATCGCCCACGGTCGCAACGGCGTGCAGCCGCACGCCGGCATCACTGTGCCGCCATTTCGGACGGATGAGATCAAGCAAGCCCATCGTGTCCCGTTCCCCCGGTTTCAACATTAGTCGGTTCGACGGACCAATTCCAATTCGCGTTGCCGGCGAAAATTCCCATGGTCTGTGCGCTCGCCCGCTCAGACCAATTCGATGCGGAAAGGCAGAACCTCTCCATATCGGGCGATCGATGCAATCCGGCATGCTGCCGCCACCTGCCGAGACAATTCTGCCGGATCGGAAATTGTGCGCCAGGTTCGCGAGTCGATGCCGATATCCCAGAACGAACTCTTCACCGGTCGCGTCGTGGCAAAGCTTTCTTCCAGCGAACGGCGCAAATCGGCTTCGTCAAAGCAGGGGACAAGATCGGCGCGAACAAGCAACGCGTCCTGCCGGCGTGGCGGATTGGACACATCGAGCGACAGCAGCCGATAGCCAGCCGATTTCCCTGCCTGCTCGACGAAGGCAACGGAGCACCCGAAAAAGCCACCGAACGCGGATGCGGTGTAGCGCCGGTCGTATTCGATCGCGAATCCGACAGGCGGCGGAATCTCCGGGTTGACCTCGATGTGGATCAGCGCCGGGCGGTAGCAGCTTAGAAGCGCGGTGAGGATCATGCCGTCGAAGGAATCGATATCGATCTTGAGAAGGGCGAAATCCTCAGGACAGCCGGCATCGGCGAGCAGCGAGCAGGCGTTGCCCGGTGTCACCATGGTGTTCAGCAGTTTGCGGACGTCCGACGAGGGGAGGTTTGTCGCGAGATCGGGATAGTCGCCGCCGTCGATCGCGATGCCAGCCCATCCCGCTTGGTACAGCTCGTAGCAGGGATCGCCCCAGCTCTTGCCATCGTGGCAGCCGATATTGACGGCGAAGGGCTCGATCGCCCCACGCTCCACGATCCGGAACGCCGCCGCCGCAGGTGTGACGGTGCCGCCGATATTGTCGCGGCGGGATTCAACGGCCGTGACGTCGAGGCCCGCCTGCCGTGCAAGTTCGATCGCTCCGGCGCCGTCCGTCGGCGACATGGGCGCCCGTTGAGACAGGGCCTGCAGCTGTGCTGGGGCGCGCTCCGGACTCTGCTTGATGGCGAGCTTGAGCAGGGCCGAACGGAGGGTGTGGGTGTCCCATCTCGTGTCTTCGATCGGCCCCACGAGGTCGAAGGCCTCAACTCGCCGATTGGCACAGAGCCAGCGAATGGCACCGCCACGCGCCTTCAGGGCAAGGGGATCGTGATCGAGCGTGGCGTCCGAGAAAAGGCGGAGAAGCCTTGCAGCGTCGCCGGCGGCGATTGCGGCGTTGGTCGCGCCCAGAAGGCGTTTGCCTTTGGCGCGCAGCTTGACCCAATCGGCATGTTGCTTCCGGTCGGACAGGCCTGCCTCCACACTGCAATTGTTGTCGCTTGCGCGGGCGAAGGGCGAAGGGCGACGCCAATGCTTCGCATACGGCCGGGTGATCGCGCCAGTATTACGTCAGGCTCTCGACGAACGCTTCGGTCTCGCCGGGCGTGATCTGCCGCCAGTCGGGCATCTGGTTGCGGAACCATGTCATCTGGCGCTTGGCGTAGTTGCGCGTCTCGGTCTGGGCCCGGGCGATCGCTTCGTCGAGCTCGGTCTCGCCGTTGAGATGCGCCATCAATGCCGTAAGGCCGATCGACTTCATGGCCGGCAAGTCGGGGCTCAGCTTCAGTGCGGCGACCTTGCGCGCCTCATGCAGGCCACCGGCTTTCATCATCACCAGGAAGCGGCGGTTGATGCGGTCATAGAGGTCGGCGCGCTGCGGCACGAGGACGATGCGCTCGGCCTCGCTCGGCTGGATCAACGCGGCCCCGGCCGCCTCGTCCTGCCATTCGGGCAAGGTGCGGCCGGTGGCATCGATGACCTCCAATGCGCGCAGGATCCGGCCGCGGTCATTGGGGCCGACGCGCGCCGCCTCGTTGCTGGAGCGCTTGGCCAGGAGGTCGTGAAGTTCGCCGGTCGACAGCGTCGCCGCGCGCTCGCGCCATTCCGAGCGTATTGCAACTGGAACGTTGGGCACTTCGGCAAGGCCGTGGGTGAGGGCGCGAAAATAGAGGCCGGTGCCGCCGACGATGATCGGCCGCCGGCGCTCGCCGCGCGCGTCCAAGAGAACGGAGGCGATGTCACTGATCCAGCGACCGACCGAATAGGGCTGCGAGGCGGGCACGTGGCCGAACAGCCGATGCGGCGCTGCTTCGAGCTCGGCGTCGCTCGGCCGCGCCGTTAGTACGCGCAGCTCGGCGTAGACCTGCATCGAATCAGCATTGATGATCATGCCGTCGACGCGCTTGGCGATCTCCAGCGCGAGCCGTGATTTGCCGCCGGCGGTCGGCCCCGCGATCAGGATCGGCTTTGCCATTGGCAACCGTTTTTCCAACTCGGACGATCTCGATTAGACGGCGGACGGTCGCCCGGCTATAGGCGACCGGCGACCTTGTTCTCAACTCCATTCGTTTCATGCGCTTCATCCTCAGTCTGATGGCCAACCCCGCGAAGCCGGCGCTTGGCCCGGAATTGCTGGCGGAACTTCGCGCCATGCTGGCCGTGACCGAGGAGCCGAGCTGGCTGGCCGAAGGCGTGGCGGCCGAGTTCGGCATTGCGGCTGCGGACAGGAACGCGGCGAAGGCGGCGGAGACTCAGGTCCGGGCGAGGACCGAAGGGCTGCCAATTGATGTCGCCGTGCTGCCGGCTGAAGGCCGGCGCAAGAAGCTGCTGCTGGCCGACATGGATTCCACCATCATCGGCCAGGAATGCATCGACGAACTGGCTGATTTTGCCGGCATCAAGCGGCAGGTAGCGGCGATCACCGAGCGGGCGATGCAGGGCGAACTGCCGTTCGAGGCCTCGCTGCGCGAGCGCGTGGCGCTGCTGAAGGGCCTGCCGGTCTCGGCAATCGACGAAATCCTGACGAGCCGCATCACCGTCAATTCTGGCGCTGCGACCTTGGTGCAGACCATGCGGGCGCATGGCGCGCATGCCGCGCTTGTGTCGGGCGGGTTCACCCGCTTCACCCAGTCGGTGGCGCAACTCGTGGGATTCGATGAGCACTTCGCCAATGTCCTGGTCGTGGAGGAGGGGCGGCTCGCGGGCCGGGCCGAGGAACCGATTCGCGGCCGCGAGGCCAAGCTGGCGGCGTTGATCAATCTCCGCGATCGTCTGGGGCTGGAACAAGCGGAGACCATGGCGGTCGGAGACGGCGCCAACGATCTCGGCATGATCGAGGCCGCGGGGCTTGGCGTTGCTTATCGTGCAAAGCCGGCCGTCGCCATCGCCGCCGATGTCCGGATCGAACATGGCGACCTCACCGCGCTGCTCTATCTGCAAGGCTATCGCCGGGACGAATTTGTGCCATGACGCCGCTGGTGACAGAACGGCTGATTCTGCGCAGCTGGCGCGAGGAAGACAAACCGCCCTTCGCCGCGATGAACGCCGATCCGGAGGTGATGCGTTTCTTTCCGGCTCTGCTGACGCGCGCCGAATCGGACGCGATGGTCGACCGCCTCGCCGCCTCGGAGGCTGAGTGCGGCATGACGTTCTTCGCAGCGGAGGAGCAGCTGACGGGGCGGTTCATCGGGACCATCGGCATGCGGCCGGTGGCGGACGACATGCCGCTTGCCCCCGCGGTCGAGATTGGCTGGCGCCTGGCGCGCGACGTTTGGGGGCAGGGGCTCGCGCCGGAGGGCGCCCGAGCTGTGCTGCGGGCCGGCTTCGATCTCGCGGGGCTGGAGCGGATGGTTGCCTACACGGCCGCCGCGAACACGCCGTCGCGCCGGGTCATGGAGAAGATCGGCATGGTCCGCGATCCGGGCAGCGACTTCGAGTACTCGCGAATGCCCGAACACAGTCCGCTGCGCCGGCACGTCGTCTATGTTGTCGAACGCGACGCCTGGCTGAAATCGGCGCCCGCCGTCGTCGGCAGCTAGCCGGCGGTCCGGCCCCCCGCTAGGGGCCGGCCGGTATTGGCGTCTCGGTTGCCGGTGTTGCGTCGGCTGGCGGTGTCGTGTCAGCTGCCGGGGTGAGCGCCGGGCTTGCGGCGCCGGCTGCCGGCAATGCCGTGCTATCGGTCGGCAATGGGATCGGATCGGTGACGACCGGTACTTCCGGCAGGAGGGCCGGATCGAGCGGCGGCGGGGCCGCGTCGATCGCGCCGATCTCGTTGAAGTAGCGGAAGAAGTCTCCGGTCGGCGAGATCAGCATCGTCGTCGTATTGCCGGTCAGTGACTGCCGATAGGCGTCCATGCTCCGGTAGAATTCGAAGAAGTTTTGATCCACGCCATACGCGTTAGCGTAGATGCGGTTCGCCTCAGCGTCGCCCGCGCCGCGCAGGGTCTGCGCATCGCGGGTCGCGTTGGCGACCGTGACCGTCACGTCGCGGTCGGCGGCGGCACGGATCTCGCGGGCCGCCTGTTCGCCGTCGGCGCGGTACTGCGCCGCCTCCTGCTGACGTTCCGTGCGCATCCTGTTGTAGATGGCGGTAGCGTTGACGTCCGGGAGGTCAACACGCTGGATGCGAACATCGACGATTTCGACGCCGAGATTCTGCGCTTCGGCGGTGACACGGTCGGTGATCGCCTGCTCCAGACCGGCGCGGTCGTCGCGGACAATTTCCTGGAAGGTGGTCGTGGCGTCGCCGAGAATGCTGCGGACGGAGGCGTCGAGGATAGCGAGAAGGCGCGAATTGGCGACGTCCACGCTACTGACCGCCTCATAGAAGCGCAGCGGATCGACAACCTTGTAGCGTCCGAAGGCAAGCACAGTGACGCGGCGGCGGTCACCGGTGACAATCTCGTTGGCTTCGTTGCGCGTCGTCTCGGCGCTGGGCGCGAAGCTGATAAGGCGCTTTTCGATGTAGACGACGTTGTCGATGAACGGGACCCTGAAATAAAGACCGGGTTCCGTCCGCGCCTGTACCGGTTCGCCGAAACGCAGGACCAGCCCGTATTTCGTCGGATCGACGATATAGGCGCTAAGAAGCGCGACGATGACCAGAACGGCGACGACGATAAGGCCGCCGATGGTGACGATACGGCCGCGGCTCATTGGTTGCCTCCCGGCGTCAGCGCATCGAGGGGCAGGTAGGGCACGATGTTGTTGCCGGCGCTCGGATCGACGATGATCTTGTTGATGCCGCCAAGGACGGTCGCGATGGTGTCGAGATAGATCCGCTCGCGGATGATCTCCGGCGCTTGGGCATAGGTCGCGTAGACCTGCAGGAAGCGGTCGGCGTCACCCGTCGCCTGGGCGATGATCTGCTGGCGATAGGCTTCGGCCGCCTCCCGGATCTGAGCGGCCTGGCCACGAGCTTCCGGGATGACCTGGTTGGCGTAGGCGGTCGCCTCGTTCTGCAGGCGCTCGCGATCGGCTTGGGCCGCCTGAACGTCGCGGAAGGCATCGACCACCGAGGGAGGCGGATCGACCGCCGACAGGTTGACGCGGACAATCTGGATGCCGGCGTTGTAGGAATCGAGGGTCGCCTGGATAGCGTTCTGGACCGACTGCGCCGTCTGTTCACGAAGGCCCGTCTGCAATGGCCCAAGGTCTTCCTTGCCGATCGCCTCACGCATGATGCTTTCCGCGACGGCTTTCACGGTGCCGTCCGGGTCGACCAGATTGAACAGATAGGCGCGTGCGTCGTTGATGATCCACACCACGGAGAAGTGGACATCGGCGATGTTCTCATCGCCCGTGAGCATGAGAGCCTCCCGAGGCACGTCGATCACCGACGGGTCCGGGTTGTTGAGCGTGGCGTCGGCCTGGCTGTAGCCAATCTGCAGCTGCGTCTCGCGTGTCACCGCCGGGGTGTAGACGGTCTCGGCGAAGGGCAGGCGGAAATTCAGGCCCGGCAGAACGGTGCGATTGTATTCGCCGAAGCGGAGGACGACGCCGACCTCGTTCGGCTCCACCCGGAAGGTGAAGGCCGAATAGCCGACGATGCCAAGGACGATGATGACGATGGCAATGATGGCGAGGGGGCTGATGCCACCGCCGCCGCCGGTGCGCCGCGGGAAGACGCGGCGAAGCCGGTCCTGGCTGCGACGAAGGAGTTCCTCAAGGTCGGGCGGGGTTGATCGCCCGCCACCGCCGCCGGTGTTTCGCGGTCCTTGACCCCACGGCCCGCCATTGCCGCCGCGCCAGCCACCGCCACCACTCATTTCATGCACCGTCGGCATTCTCTACCTTTTGCTTGGCGCCCTGGCCGCGAGACCCTGGGCGTCGCTAAAATCACATGTTTCAGGGATTTGGCGCGTTATAGGCGAATGGTACCATCGCCGCAAATCGCCGAAGAAGCTCCCCCCGATCTGGCGACCCGCCGTCGCTCGCTAAGGGCAAATTGGGAACGGGACCCCCATCCGTCAAGCATTGCGGCGCCGATAGATCGAGAACTGGGTCGGATAGTTATCGTGTTCGCCGGCCGGAACGGACTGCGTTGAGGCGATCGTCCATGTCTCAGGATCGATCGGCGGGAAGAAGACGTCGCCATCGACGGGCGCCTGGACGTGAGTGATGTAGAGCCGGTCGGCCCGGCCGATCGCGGCGGCATAGATCTGGCCGCCGCCGATCACCATGATCTCGTCGCCGCCGAGCATCTTCAACGCGTCGCTCGCGACCTCCAGCGCTTCGTCGAGCGAGGTGACATGCAGGAAGCCGGGGTCGGGCAGTTCCTGCGAAGCGACCACGATGTTGGTGCGCTCGACAAGAGGTTTGCTCAGGCTTTCCGCGGTCTTGCGGCCCATGATCACCGGCTTGGCGAGGGTCAGCTCCTTGAAGCGGCGCATATCGGTGGACAGGCGCCAGGGCAGGGCGCCGCCGCGCCCGATGACGCCATTTTCGGCGACCGCTGCGATCAGGGATAGGGTTGCGGTCATATCTCTCGGCCGGGTGGTCACTCGCTCGCGGTGGCAGTGATCGCTTAATCACGCCCACAGCAAAGGTGTGACTGCCTGTTTTTTGGTGTAGCGCCTGGCGACCGGTAGCGGCAATATCGTGTAAGGACTTAGCGGCATTGCCGAATCGAGGGTCGCAGCCATGTCAGGTGTGTCTTTCTATCACGACATTCTCCTTGTTCTGCATCTGCTTGGCCTTGCGGTCGGGCTCGGCGGTGGCATTGTGAACATGTTCGTCGCCCGCTGGGCGCGTGAAGCCGCGATGGCCAGTCCTGAGCAAAGCGGCGTGTGGGCCACGCTGCCGCCTCGCATCGCGCAATTGTCGACGATCGGCCTCGGCGTTTTGGTGGTGACCGGGCTGCTGATGCTCTTCACCGTCACGGGGATGACGGGCGCATTCCACTTCTTCTGGTTCTACATCAAGCTTCTCGGCGCGGCTGCAATGATCGCCATCGCCTATTTCGTCTATCAGGCGCAGCAGCAGATCAAACGTGGCGAGACCCCGACCTTCGGCCAGTATATGCCGATGGTTGGTCCGGCCATGGGTGGGCTCGCCCTGATCGTCGTGATCTGCTCGGCGTTCGTCTTTCACTAGATCCCGGCCCGCACGCGATCTGGGCTTGCCTTGACCGGCGGGCCTCGGATAGACACATGTTCCGAGGCTTAACCTCGCCTTATTCGATGGCGAGGTAGTCTTGCGTGAGTTGGTTCCTTGGCGCGTGAGAAGATGATCGATCGGATGCCGATCCATTCTCTGACTTTCGATGCTGCCTATTCGGCGGCCGAGTCCGCGCGCCTGCTCAGCACCCTTCTCCTCCTTAGCTGCCCCTGAGCGCCGCTGCTCATTGTTGAGCGGGCTCTCAGGGGATGGTGTGCAACCAACCCGAACGGGCCCCGTTCGATGTGGGCCGAATTGCTAAGCGCGAAGGACCAGTGAGATGGGTAAGGCAGAACAGGCCAGCAAGGCCGTGGCATCAAGCGAAGACAGCGCAGGGCGCGTCTTCATTTTCGACACGACATTGCGCGACGGGGAGCAATCGCCAGGCGCCTCAATGACGCTGGAGGAGAAGCTCCAGGTTGCGTCCGTCCTCGACGAGATGGGCGTGGATATTATCGAGGCGGGCTTCCCGATCGCCTCGCAAGGCGACTTCGAGGCCGTTGCGGAGATTTCCAAGCGGGTCGAGAACGCAGTTGTCTGCGGTCTCGCCCGTGCCGGCTTCGCCGATATCGACCGGGCCGCCGAGGCGCTGAAGGCCGCGAAGCGCCCGCGCATCCACACCTTCATCGGCACCTCGCCGGTGCATCGGCAGTTCCAGCTGAAGATGAATGAGGAGGAGGTGTACGAGAAGGTCGTCGCCTCCGTGACGCGGGCGCGAAGCTACACCGATGACGTCGAGTGGTCGCCGATGGACGCGACCCGAACCGAGCACGACTATCTCTGCCGGGTCGTCGAAGCCGCGATCAATGCCGGCGCGACGACGATCAACATCCCCGACACGGTCGGCTACACCACGCCGGAAGAATTCCAGGCGCTGATGCGGATGCTGATCGAGCGGGTGCCGAACTCCGACAAGGCGATCTTCTCCGTCCATTGCCATGACGATCTCGGCATGGCCGTCGCCAATTCGCTGGCCGGCGTCATTGGCGGCGCGCGGCAGGTCGAATGCACGATCAACGGGCTCGGCGAGCGCGCCGGCAACGCCGCGCTGGAAGAGGTGGTAATGGCGATCAAGACCCGCTCGGACATCCTGCCGTTCCACACCGAGATCGACACGACGATGCTGATGCGGGCCTCGAAGCTGGTGTCGGCGGTGACGGCTTTCCCGGTGCAGTACAACAAGGCGATCGTCGGCCAGAACGCCTTCGCGCACGAATCCGGCATCCACCAGGACGGCATGTTGAAGAACGCGCAGACGTTCGAAATCATGAAGCCGGAGGATGTCGGCGTGAAGGCGACGTCGCTGGTCATGGGCAAGCATTCCGGCCGCCACGCCTTCCGCGAGAAGCTGATCGAGCTCGGCTATGATCTGGGCGACAACGCGCTGAATGACGTGTTCAAGCGCTTCAAGGATCTGGCCGACCGCAAGAAGACCGTGTTCGACGATGACATCGTCGCGCTGGTCGAGGATGAGGTCGCCACCGCAAGCGAGCTGGTGAAGGTGGTGGCGCTCACCGTCATCGCCGGCACCGGCGGGCCGCAGAAGGCGATCATCACCCTCGACGTCAACGGCCGCCACGAAACGCGCGAGGCGACCGGCAACGGCCCCGTCGATGCGACCTTCAACGCCATCAAGATGATCCTGCCGCATAGTGGCCACTTGTCGCTCTATCAGGTGCACGCCGTAACGGAAGGGACCGACGCCCAGGCCGAGGTCTCGGTCCGGCTTGAGGAAGACGGCCGCATGGTGATGGCCCGGGCCGCCGATCCCGACACCATGGTGGCCTCGGCGAAGGCCTATGTCTCGGGCATCAACAAGCTGATGACCCGCCGCGGCAAAGGCTCGGTCGAGACGCTCAAGGCAGTCTGACGACGGCACGCGCGGCGGCGCAATGCCGCCGCGCGCTACTGCACGTGACGGTTGCCTTATTGCAAAGAACAAAAAAAGAACGAAAGTTGATCGGCGACTTGCTTGCGCTTACGCCGCTCGTCTGCATTGTCTCGAACAGGTTTGAGGGGCGTGGCGATGGCGGGGACGACCCGTTTTCGACGTGGCAGTTCTTGTCGTCTGTCGGGGCATCCGCTGCGGCGCTTGCTTTACGTTGCTTTGGCGGTCGTCGTCTTCTTCGCCGCGCCGGCACACGCCCAGGTTCCGCCCGCCGAACGGTCCTATGAGGAGTTCGGTGTCTTTTCGGTGGATCGCAGTCACCCCGAGGCGATCTACCTCAACGGTCCGATCAGCGACGCATCGATCCTGGATTTCCGCAGGGCCCGCCGCGCGTATCCCGATGCACGCATTTTGGTACTGAACAGCCCGGGCGGCATGGCCGGTAGCGGTCTCGCCATCGCCGACGAGGTGCACGAGGCCGGATTCTCGACCGTCATCCCGAGTTGGGCGGGCTGCTATTCGGCGTGCTCGTTTCTCTTCTTCGCCGGCGTGGAGCGGTTGGCCGTCGGCGAACTCGGTGTCCACCAGTTCACAGGCGACAATCCGGACTACGACGTCGCCCAGCGGATGGTGGCCGATGTTTTGGAGATACTGGCGCGGTTCGACACGCCGCAGCCGGTGATCTCGTTGATGCTGCGGACGCCGCCCGACGACATGTATGTCTTCACACCCGCCGAGATCGATCAATACGGCATCAACCGGGGCTTTGCCGAAGGGGACACCGCTTATGAGGAAGCCGGCGGCCCGCCGGTTGCGGCGGCCGATAACGGTCTGACCGGCGTCACGCTGATCGTCGACCCCAATGGTATCAATGAGCGGCGAACGTCGGGGAGTGTGGCCTGGGATACGATCGATGAGGACGGACAGAACGTC
This sequence comes from uncultured Alphaproteobacteria bacterium, assembly GCA_963732865.1. GTDB lineage: Bacteria > Pseudomonadota > Alphaproteobacteria > Rhizobiales > Kaistiaceae > JADLGL01. The sequence continues at coordinate 1,100,947 of CAVTBC010000004.1, forward strand.
CTCCTCGCGGCTGTCGATCTCGGCCGAGGCGAAGTCAGCGCCGGCATCATCATCTCGGCGCCGTTGGATCCGACGGAATTGTACGGCGTCATTGTCGGCGTCTTGAGCGAGGACGCGGCCCTGTTGGGCGACGGCGATAACCGGACGGTGGAACTCTGGGTCAAGGGGTCCGACGGCGAGGTCCGGCCAACTACTCTCGGCGGTGGCGAGTTCGACGCCGAGCGGAGCATCGTCTATCTCGGCGGCAATCGCCGATGGCTGGCCCTGGACCTCTCGCTGATCCGGGACGCCGTGGCGATTGACCTTGTGTTCAAAGGCGGCTCGGCACCGGACGCGATACTGTCCATCCCGCTCGCGGACGTCGTCTCCGAGACGGCGTCGGGGTGGCTTGAACAAGCCGCAGATATGCCGCTGGGCGATCGCGACGGGCCGCGCACAGTCACGCCCGTAGCCGTGAGAACGGCGTCTGGATCGCCACCTGCCGACGCGACAATCACCTGGTACACCTATGGGCCGAGCCTTGGCGTGCGGCTGGAAATCCCGTCGCAAGGCATCTGGGCCGACCTTTCGTTCACCGATGAATCGGCCTTGATGGTGTTCTACCCGCCGGAAGCTTTCGCCGACGATGCGTTCCGTGTCGCCCTCCTTGGGGCGGACTGGGAAGCCTATGACGTCGGGGTGTTCGTGGCACAACTCGCCGACCCAAGCCGATATCTCGATTCCGTCTCTACGATCGATTTGTTGCTGGAACTTGCCTCGGGCGAGAACCTGGTCGTCAGCCTGCCGAAGAACGCGGAATACACGGCAATGCTGGCGGAGGCGGCGCGATCCTGGAATGCGACGGAGACCACGGAAACACCGCTGATCGTCGACGCACCCGACGCCGATCTTGAGCAAAGGATTGTGACGGCAGACGTTCAGGCTGGCGGATCGACGGCAACGCAGTGCGTTGCCTGCCATTCTTTGACACGGGGTGGCGGGACCCGAAATCGGCCCCAATCTCTATGACATCGTCGGCGCGCGTGTCGGCAGGACGGATGGGTTCGACTATTCGCGTGGCCTCGAAGCGTTGCGGGCGGCCGGGGCGATATGGACCGTCGAGCAGCTCAACTACTTCCTGGCGGGGCCAAACACGGCGGTGCCGGGTACATTGATGGCGCATCCCGGCATAGACAACAGTCAGGAGCGAATCAATGTCATCGCCTTCCTGCGCTCGCTATCGGCGAATCCGGTCTCGCTGGTTCCCACCCCTGTCGCAACGATGCCCGACTGGCGACTGCCGCCGACCTTTGGTGACGTCAAGATCGTGTCGGGGACCGGGCCCGCGGAGCGGCGTGTGCCGGTTCAGTCAGGCGGTCCGATCAACGCCGGCACCGCGCTCGGCGGCCGTTGCCTCGGCTTCATCGCAGAAGCACCGGAGTTGCGCATGACTTATCGGCCCGGCAGCGGACGTTCGCTAGTCCTGTCCGTGGATTCGCTCATCTTCACCGTCATCGTGGTCAGGGATCCGAACGGCGACTGGTTCTGCGACGACAATTTCGGATCTGTCAGCGACCCGTCGATTGAGTGGAAAGATCCTGCTGGCGGCGAGTATCAGATCTGGGTCGGTACCTATGCGGACAATTCCATCCACGCGGCGACGCTGGTGGCGCAGGTGGGGGGCGCCACTCTGGGCGCGCCGGACACCGGATCGGCCGAACCGGCCGACGACACCGGGCGGCCGTATCCGTGGGAGGAGGCTCAGTTTCTTGCCTCCTATCGCGATTGGACCGTGTTCCGTCAAAGCGGCTGCTTCATCGCCTCCCTCGCCGTGAGTTCTGAGCCGGAGAACCCGGCGCTCGATCCGACCTATGTCATTGTGCTGGATCAACCGGCGGGTGGCGACGGACCACGGATGGCGTTCCTGTTCGGCTACAATCTCGATGGACGCCACTACGCCACAGCTTCCGTCGACGGTGGCCGGGCCTTCAATCTTGTGTCGGATGCGGGCGATGCATTCATCGATGTTCAGGCTGAGGAACCGGCGTTGATCGAGGCGATGCGGCAGGGTGTCGAGTTGGTGCTGTCGGGTACCACGCCCGGTGGCTCGGCTCGCAGGGACACAATTTCACTGCTTGGGTTCACGGCCGCCCTGGAGCACGCGCAAACGGCCTGCCACTGACTTGCGATCAGCCGCCGTGCTCCGGCGATTCCTGACCTGAGGGATCGCTGGTGGCCGAGGCGCCCTGATGCGGCATGGGGCCGGCGGGGGGGGCGTGCGACGCGAGCCTTGGCGGGGCGGTCGTCGGGTCGGCGAAATGGATGACCGTCTGCGGGAACGGGATGGTCAGGCCGGCCTTCTCGAGCGCCTTCTTGCCGCCTTCGGTGAGGTCCCAACGCGTGGCCCAGAAATCCGGTGTCGTCGTCCAAGCGCGCAGCTGCAGCACCACGGAGCTATCGCCCAGCGTCAGCGGCACCACCTGGACCGGCGGATCCGCCAGCACCTGCGGATGCGAGGCCGCAAATTCGGCGAGGACCTGACGCCCTCGCGACATGTCGTTGTCGTAGTCGATGCCGAATTCGATCAGGACCAACCGCGTCGGGTTGCGCGTGTAGTTGGTGATCGTGGTGTTCCACAGCTCGGAGTTCGGCACGAATTTGTATATGCCGTCCCAGGTCCTGATGCGCGCGTTGAACAGGTTGAGTTCCTCGACGGTGCCGGCGACGGCGGTGGTCTCAATGTAGTCACCAGCGCGGAAGGGGCGCAGCCACAGAAGCATCAGCCCGGCGGCGATGTTGGCAAGCGTGCCCTGCAAGGCGAGGCCGATGGCGAGTGCCGCACCGCCGAGAGCCGCAAGGACGGATGCGGTCTGGACACCCAACTGGCCGAGGGCGGCCACCACCACCAGAATGACGATGGTGTAGCGCACGACCGACCGGATCACGGGTTTCAGCGTCGCGTCCAGCTTGCCGGTGCGGTCGAAAAGCCGGACGACGGCACGGGCGACATAGCCGGCCGCGATGTAGCCGATCACGAGGATCGCGATAGCGCCCGCGAGGTGGGGAATGAAGTTCAGCAGCCAGTCCCAGGCCGCTGTGGCGAAATCCGTGAGGTCCTGAGAAATTGGTCGTCCCTCCTTGCCATGGGTGCGGTGCTAAGGATGCACGGCTCGGCCAAACCCCGCAAATGCGGGACCGGCCTCGACGCCCGGCGGTCCCGGTTTTTCCAGCGATTGCTGCAGCCGGCGGCGAGGCGGGGGGCTTGTCTCGTCGTCACGAAAATCGCCAAACACCGATCCGCCGCAGCGGAGCGCCTTGCGGTGAGAGCGCCGCGTTCCTATAAACCGCGGCTGTGGGTGTATAGCTCAGTTGGTAGAGCAGCTGACTCTTAATCAGCGGGTCCAAGGTTCGAGCCCTTGTACACCCACCAATAATATCAATGCGTTAGGCTGCATCGGCGAAAGGCGTGAGTTTTCGTGTCCGTCCGGTGTCCGATATTGGACCCGAGTTGGAGCGACACACGCGGGTCGTAGGCGCGCTTCCGTAACCCGCTCGATCAAAAGGGTAGATCACCCGAAATACCTTTCGATGAAGCGGTGGCAGCCCTCGGGTATCAATTGAGAGGCGCTCGCCGCTCTACGAGCCCGAAACCCCCTCCACATCGAGGGTAGCATGCCTTTCATTCGAAGCCGACCGCTTGATATGGGTTCGCGGCGAAGTGGGAGCTGGCCCGAATGTCATCGACATTCGTTGATCAAGACGTGATCAAGAACCTGACAGGCGGCCCGATCCTGTGGTTCGCAGACTGGCCCGTTGATGCTGTCCCGAAATCTGGCGGCGGGGTCTATACGATCTGGGACCGCGAGGAAAAGTTCGTCTACGTCGGCATGTCGGGCCGTTCAGCAGATGTCCGAGGATCGGGGCCGTGGGGTCGGCTAAACAGCCATGCATCGGGGCGGCGCAACGGTGACCAGTTCTGCGTCTATGTCTGCGACAGGCTGGTCCTACCGATACTGCATAATAGGCTCCATGGGGTGGCTGCCGGATACCTCCGTCTTGATGGGGAGACCAAAGGCTACATCCCGAGCCAACTGGGATTCCGCTACCTTGCCGTTCGCAGCCCAAGGGAGGCACGAGAGATCGAGGCGGCATTCCAGCGGGGCGATGCCGTCGGCAAGCCCTTGTTGAACCCGCGCTGATTGCGGCCCGTCGGGTTAGGGCCTAGCGACCGAGCAGAGGACAAACGCGTTTGCACCGGCGACCGACTTCGACGAACTCAAGTCACTGGTTGTCTACCGGAACCAAATACGCCGTTCGAAATGAACTGGCCTGGAGTTGGGTGTGTAGATGACCAGGCTTCAGCGCCGCCTGGCCGAACAACCCTTATGTGTGTTGTGTGGTGGCGCCCATCGCGCAGAAACGATTGACCATATTCCTCCAATCTCCGTTTTTACGGAACGGAGGCGGCCAAAAGGGTTGGAGTTCGTCTCGTGTCGTCCGTGCAACGTAGGGGCTAGCGGGAGCGACCTAGCTGCAGCAGTTCTCAGCCGTATCTATCCAAATGTACGCCCCCAACACGCGGGCGAGCTCCGCAAACTAACGCGTAGCGTTGCCAAACGACACCCGGGATTGTTGGAGGAGATGTGGCCAAGCGCCGACCAAGTCCGAAGGTTTGGTGACGCTGCATGGGCGCCGGCGGATGCGCATGTCCTCAATGCAAGTGGACCTATCCTGACACGCCTGATGAACCGGTTCATCGCCAGGGTCGGCCTTGCACTGCACAATCAACTCACCCATCGCATTGCTCCCCTCGAGAGCGCCGTCTCGGTCCGTTGGTTCTCAAACGCCGAGCTCTACGGCGGGCAATATCCCAAGGAGTTCATGGCTTTGTTCGGGCCTCCGCATACGCTGATCCAAGGGTCGTGGAGTGTGGCGGATCAGTTTCTGTTCGACAGCAAGGGGACGGCGGATGGTCACATGACCGTGCATTTGGCTTCATTCCGGCAGGCCTTCGCCGGTGCCGCCCTTGTGTCAGAGGCAGGATGGGCGGAAGGCACTCCAGCAGGTAACGTGTTCACCCCCGGATTTCTGCGCTCTTCATAGGGAATGTTCTCAGACAGCATTACGGTCTGCATCACCCTCGGCCGCTGGGATATCGGCCCGGAGGCGCCTAGGCAACTTTTTGGGCCGCCCTTCAGCATGCCGCCGAGAATCAACGGTGACTTTCCTGGGCCGTGTCCCTCGACGGTGGAGCCGACATAGGTAACCCCCCGCCTTCTCTTCCGCCGTGGATGCAGGAGTTGGTGATGTCCTGGTTGGGGCCCGTCGGCCTGCCTGCGGCCGTCGGCTTGTCGGCCGCCGGCGGGTCGTCTCCGTCTGGCACCATCGGCAAGACTGCTTTTCGAGCAGGGCGTCGCCGACCGACCTCCCTACCTCGACCGGTTGGGGGATATCATCGTCGGACTTTGGGCCTGACTTGGTTGGCCGTAGATCGAAAAGCGTGTGCCACGCTCGAAGATGTCAGGGGTGAGCGCCGGCGCGGGGCACGACCACAACGACGATCGCCATGGCGGTTGTACCCTGGGTTCTGGATAAACCTTTCGCGCCGAGTGATTGGCCTCCGCATGGCAGGACTGGAGCAAACTACCCGGCAACGTAGCGAGATACTCGTCTTCGACGCGCTCCCTCACGCGACACTCACCGACGACACCTGCCAAACTTCAATTTCCACGTGGCGATAGCCTACGGGCCCGTCGCTTGGCGGCCGGCGAGTAGCAACACCGCAAGTACTCCGGAGCGAAAGGCAAGTCGAAGCTTTGGCACCGGTCCCGCTATGCGTTTCATCGACCTTCTGAGTACGCGCCTATGGGCCGAGCACCGATCTTCCTCAGAGAGTGTTTGAGAAGGACCGCGGGAGCAGAAGGAGTTTAACCAAAGAGGTGGTTGGGATTTGGGAGATTGGGGACCCTAGGGAAGCGCTTCGATAAAGAAAACGCGATTGGGTTCCATGATTGTCATCGCCTCATCCGGGGTCACCGGGTATGCGTGGATGTTGGTTCCGTTCAGATCGTAACAAATGTGAGTTGTCTCTGCCCCGCGCACCGCACCGATCTTCGTGCCGTTGTTGAAAGCGATCCGGCCACTCGCATTCTCCAAGGGTCCTTCCCAAAGACGTGCACGGTTGGGATCCCGAGCAGCTTTTGGATCCTTCACGACCTCTCGATAGGCTTCAACCGGACCAACATCACCGGCCATCCAGTCGATGCTGAAATAGTCGTCGGCCCACGACCAAAAAGCTTCGTAGAGCTGACGCGCCGTGTAATTTTCGAAAAACAAGGAAGGGCTGAGCGGGACTTATCTATTATTCGTCCGTTGTCGTAGGTTGCCGAGAAGTGCTTCCCGTGCGCCAAAGGTGTAAGAAACGGCATTCGGCCAAGGCGTTCCCCCCTGTTGCTGTACGCTTCCAACAACCGACGCTTGCTGCATCGCCGGCAAGCCGCATAAAACGATCAACCAGAGGAGCCGGACTCTCTCTTAAATAAGGCCGCCATCTGTTCCAAAAACTCTGATGACGGACAAAGAGCGCCCCTTTGCAGGTCCATCGCCTTTGTACCCCAGCCGCGATAAGCTGGGCGCCGGCAATGGCGCGCAACTTGCTCACACCGGAATTGGAGAAGGACGTGCTCGAGATCACCTCTCGGCTCATGCGCGACCGACAGCTGGTTGGTGAACCCCGGCTCGACGTTTCGCTGGGCGAAGATGGGCTCGGGTTCAATTCAATCGCCTGCCTTGATCTAATGGGAGCGATTGAGACCGAATGCGGCGTCCTTATCCCGGAGAAATACTGGAACGGCCGTAAGCTGAGGGATCTCAACGAACTCATGCGGGTTGCGGTTAAACGCCGGTGACGGTGAGGTCAGTGGGCGAGAGCCCAAGGATCAGCGGTAATCCGTTTGTCCTCGAAAGTTGGGATGTGTGGGCCGGCGCGCTTGATTGCGGCTACACCGCGCGCGTCTGGCAGGCGCGGGACTTGCGTAAACTCGCAGACGCCCTGGTGGCGCGCTTATCTTTTCGCCAGATCCCGCCGGGCGCGCCGGTGATTTTCATGCTTGCCAACACCGCCGCGTTTCCCGTTGCGCTCATGGCCCTGCTGCAAAAGGGCTGCAACCCGCTTCTGGTGTTCGCCGGCACGCCGCTGCCTTCGCTTCAGCGGGTGGCGGCGGAGTTCGGCGTTCGCTTTGCGATTCATGACTTCATCGACGGTGTAAGTGCGCTGGAGCCGTCTGCACTCACGGTACTGGACCATATCGAGATCGGGCCGATGGCCATGGCACTGCTCGACACCGGCAATCGCGATTATCCGGTGGCGCCGGTGGCCGGCGAAGGCGTCGTGCTCCACCCGACTTCGGGGACGTCAGGCGCGGCGAGATTCTGCCTTCGCAATCAAACCACCGCGATGGCCGAGGCGCGCTCCTATCTCGAAACAATGGATTTCTATCGCGGCATCCGGGTCACGTTCACCACGCCGCTGAGCCACGGTTACGGTTATGGCTTCGGGCTCCTTGCCGCGGTCCTCAGCCACAGCACGCTTGCGGTCGACGCCACATTCAATCCGAAACGCATTCTTCGCCTCGAACGGGAGCGGCCGAGCGACATCATCGCGATCGTGCCACCGATGGCGAAGGCGCTGCTCGACGTCAACGGCCGCGATCCCGGTCCGCGCCTCGCGGCGGCGGTCTTCTACTCTGGCGCACGGATCGACCCCCGTTTGGCAGAGGCGTTCGAAACCGCGCTAGCCACAACACTCTACACCAACTGGGGCACTACCGAGACCGGTCCGATCACCACGACTTTCGCTCGGTCGGGGGTGCTCGCCGGCGTCGGTCTCCCGCTCCGCGGCGTCGAAGTCGAGACGATAGACGAGCCGGCCTATGCGGGCCTCGGCGCCGGCATCGGCGAGTTGCAGGTCCGCTCTCCCGCGCTCATGCAGGGCTATGTCCCCGGGGCCGACCCGGCGCGTCCGGTCACCCAGTTTCCGACAGGGGACATCGGATCGATCGACGATGACGGCTGTGTTCATCTGATCGCCCGTGCCCGAGATATCGTGAATATCGGCGGCAACAAGGTTGATCCGTCGGACGTGGAGGCAGTTATTCTGTCCTATCCGGCCGTCGACGACGTCGCGGTCTACCCCGGCATCGGCAAGGACGGCTTCGAATTCGTGCAGGCCGCGGTTGTCGGCGCCGGGATCGACATTCGCCTTTTGCGATCCTTTTGCCTCGCGGAACTGGCCGGGTACAAAGTCCCGACAGTGTTCCACATCGTCGATGAGATTCCGCGCACTCCGTCGGGGAAGCCGATCAAGGTAAGATGCCCTGACTATCCCGACCGGCTTATGGTAGCCGCGAAGGAAGCATGAGCGCGGAGCGAGGGTGGCTGGCGCGATGTTGAGGCGAGGTCGTGGCTACCGTTTCCGCGAGCGCATATTCAACCGCGCGACGCGGCTGCTTGTGCCGCACATGGCACCCTCCATCCGGAGGGAAACGGCCGATGGCACGTTTGCCGACGACGGGTCCGATGGCGCGCCGCGGCACATCCACGTCGTTGACCGGGGAAGCGCATCGACGATCATTTCATTCTCGAGCGCCGGCATGCTTCACGCCGGCCAATCGACGCGCGATTTCGAAAGCTTCTTTACCAATCGCGGCGAGCGTTACAACCTCGTCTTCCTACGTGACGTTCATCGTAGCGCGTATCACTACACACCGCTTGGCGAGCCGGGCGGCCTGGTATTCCACGAGGCCGAGCTCAAACGGACGTTGGCAGGTTTGGGTTCGACCCGCGTCGTTGCCATCGGGGACTCAAGTGGCGCTGCCGCCGCTATCTATTTCGGCCTACGCCTCGGCTTTGACCAAGTTATCGCATTCAGTCCGCCGTTCCCGCTCCGCCACTGGATTCGTCCGAAGGCGCAGTTGCGGGCCTATTTCGACATGCCGCTCCTCCTGCGGGAGCCCAGCGCGTATTGGGAGCATGTGCTGCTCTCAATCAGCGTGCCGTTCTTTTTCTATTTTCCCATCGGCCTACGCTGCGGCTTCAAGAACATCTTCGACCCGATTGCCGACTACTGCGCTGCGGGGAAGAGGCCATTGCTTACCGTCTTCTATGGCGAAGGCAGCCGGCCCGAGGCCAAAATCGTCGCGCCGTTGAACGGCCTGCCCGAGGTCACGATACGGCCGCTGGCGACCGCCAAACATTTCTGCATGGCGGCTTTGGCTCGCTCCGGCCGTCTCGGATCGACGATCATGGAGATCGTTGACGGTCCTGACAAAACCACGAAGGCCGCCGAAGCGGATCGGCCTACATGAGCGGCAGTCGTACAGGTGCGATGCGCCGAACCCGAGATAACGGCCCGACTGACGCAGCGCTCATTTTGGCGGAGGACTGATGCGTACTCAGGTCGCTATCATAGGCTCCGGCCCGGCGGGCCTCCTCCTCGGCCAGAAGCTACATCTCGCCGGCGTCGATGCGATCATCCTCGAAACAAGAAGCCGCGATCGTGTCCTGTCGCGAATCCGCGCCGGCGTCTTGGAACAGGGCACGGTCGATCTCCTGGGCGAGATCAGGTGCGATGAGCGCGTGAGGGCTGAGGGTCTCGTCCTTGGCGGCGTCAATCTTTCCTTCGCCGGCGCACGGCACCGGATCGACCTCGCCGGTCTTGCCGGCGGAGGAGTCACCATCTATGGCCAAGCGGAGCTGACGCGCGACCTGATGGACGCGCGCGCCGCCTGCGGAGCGCCGATCGTCTTCGCGGCCGACCAGGTGGCGCCGCATGATTTCGATACGCACCGGCCGTGGGTGTCCTACAGCAAGGACGGCGCCCTGCATCGCGTCGACTGCGATTTTATCGCCGGCTGCGATGGCAGCCACGGCGTCTGCCGCACCTGTGTTCCATCGTCGGCGCTGACCATTTTCGAACGCGTCTACCCGCTTGGCTGGATCGGCGTCCTCGCCGACGTTCCGCCGGCGGCGCCCGAGATCGTCTATTCACGGCACGACAACGGCTTCGCCCTCTGCTCGATGAGATCGCGCAACCGGAGCCGCTATTACGTGCAATGCAACGGGAACGACTCGGTCGCCGATTGGCCCGACGATCGCTTCTGGCACGTCCTGCGAAATTCCCTCGATCCGGAGACGGCGGCCGGCGTTGTCGTCGGGCCTTCGATCGAGAAATCGATCGCACTGCTGCGCAGCCATGTTGCCGAACCCATGCGTTTCGGCCGGTTGATGCTCGCCGGCGATGCCGCTCACGTCATGCCGCCGACTGGCGCCAAGGGTCTCAACCTTGCTGCCGCCGACATTCGCGTTCTCGCCGAAGGCATTATCGAATACTATTCGGACGGAAGCACGGTCGGGCTTGACGCGTATTCCGAAAAGGCACTGCGGCGGGTCTGGAGAGCCGAGCGGTTCAGCTGGTGGATGACCTCCCTCCTGCACGATTTCCACGACGGCGATCGCTTCGGCCGCCGACTGCAACTTGCCGATTTGACCCATCTGGTCTCCGAGGAGTCGGCGGCGCGCTCCTTCGCCGAAAGCTTCGTCGGGAGGGCAGGCTGACCATGCTGCTGGCGTGTCATGTCTTCGCGAGCTCACGGAGGAAGGATTGACCCAGGAGCAATGGTCCAAGGTCGACGACTACCTGAACGGCATCTATGCTTCCGACGATGCGGCGCTCGAGGCGGCCGTTGCCGCAGGCAAGGCGGCCGGCCTGCCCGACATGGCAGTATCGACCAGCCAGGGCAGGCTCCTGCATATCCTCGCCAAGTCGGTTCGCGCGAGCCGGGCGCTGGAGATCGGCACGCTCGGCGGTTATTCCGCGATCTGGATCGCGCGGGCGCTCGCGGAGGGCGGCCGGCTGATAAGCCTAGAGCGCGAGCCGCGCTTTGCCGCTGTTGCAACAAGCAACCTCGCCCAGGCGGGGCTCGAAGGCAAAGTCGAGGTGCGGATCGGGGACGCGCTCGACCTCCTGCCACAGTTGGCCGCCGATGGATCGAGCTTTGACTTTACATTTGTCGACGCTGACAAAGTGAAGATCGCTGAGTATTTCGACTGGGCTGTCACGCTCTCCAGACCAGGCGCGCTGATCGTGGTTGACAACGTCATCCGTGCCGGGCGCGTGATCGACGCGCAGACCGCCGACCCGAGTGTCCGCGGCGTGAGGCGATTCAACAGTCAGCTAGGATCGGATCGGCGGGTCCTCGCCACAACCATCCAGACTGTCGGCGCTAAAGGCTATGACGGGTTCACAATCGCGATGGTGGTGGGTGGCGCCCATGGCCTCGGGATGTGAGCGAATATGACTTCCGCACCTCTTAAATAGCGATGTAGAGGATCAATGAGGCGGCTTCTTCTGAGAGGCGTATTTTGGCGTAGTCGCAGCCATTTTCGCGGACGAACTCCCACTTGGCCAAGGCTAGGAATCAGAGCTTATCGGTAACGATTCTCTGGGAAGGCCTCTGTGATGCAGATTGCGGGCTGCCGTTGATAGTGGATGATATACCGACGAACGACGACCGGTGCGTCGGGCGCGATGGCGAGGAATTGCCCGCTATCCGCCGCCGACGTTCGTTCAACCGCGACCAGTTCACGATAGGTTTCTAAACGTTCGCGTGCGATCAAGTCGCCAAGTCCACTCTTGGCCGCGGGTAAGGTCGCACGGAAATGCGCTGGCATCGTTGCGGCCACGATCAGGGCTTCTCCAAAAACATAGGGAACAGAGGTAAACTCGCCGCGCAGGATCACCTTCCGTCGTAGGGTCAGGTCGCCAATGCGAAGATTGAGCATGGGATCATCGGCCTCGCATGGCCGCTCCACGTGCTCCACGACGTCGGCGTGTATGGGCTCCCAAAAGTATGCCTCGAGGATTGTCGAGATAGTGCCGTCCGTGACCAGCAACGATCTCAACACCGGCGCGAGCGTTGCGAGGTCCAGCTGATACCGATTGGACAGCTTATTAAGCGTAGTCGGTTGGAACCCTGTTTGCGGATTTAAGGTCGGTTTGGTGGGCAATTCGCCTTGTTCGCTCAACTGCTGCACTCCGCCGCCGGACCAAGCATAAGCCCCTAGGCAAGAACTTGTTGCGCCGAATTTGGGACAATGAAAGCGGCGGGATTCCGGCCATTCTCCTCCGGGCAACCACCGTTTGAGAATGGTGCGGCCGGGTTAAGGTGGCGGAGGGAGAGGAACTGGGATCCAACATTCTCCAGCGGCCAAGGCCGTATCGCTGGTGATGCGATAGGCGAGGATCACGCGTTCCACGTCGCCATTGTGGCGGATCGCGATATTCTCGTCCCATGCCGGGATACCGGTGGCGAAGCGGCCATAGTCAGCAGTCCAGGCGATCGCAATGTTCACCTGACCCGGGGCCTGGGCCGAAGGCCATCGGGGCTGCCAAAACTACTGGCGGCGCGCCGCCAACGGTCACGGGCATCGCGCGTGACTTGGGACCCAAGCTCCTTGAACCAGGTTACGCCCTCCTCGACCATATCGAGCTCAAGGAGGTAATCGCCGGGCTCCGACGGTGCCCGGACGGTAAGCAGCAAATCGATCTGGCCGTCCGGCGGCACATCGTGGTCGAGTGGCGCGCGGCCATCGGACCAGCGGAGCAACTCGCCATCGGTACCGAGCCAGTGGTTGCCGAGAACGATGCCACTCTGTTCGGTGCGTCTCCAAACCACCATCGCGCGGTTCCGCACATGCGCCCGGATTTGCGTTTCTTGGCCCGGCTCAAGCACTCTCGCCTCCGGAGGAAGCTGAATGCGCGCGCGGTAGGCGGTGTTGGGAAGGGCTCCGACAAAAGACCGGTCGGGTTCGGCCCGAAGCTGCGATGCCCAGGACTCGCCTCTCGCAACAGGTCGATCAGCAAGTGCCCGCCCTCGACGAAGAACTCGCCATGATCAACCGGCACGTACCGGACGATCAGCCCTTCGGGGGATAGTTTGCGCCAGCCGAGCTCGGGCGTGCGGAAGATGCGGAGGGGATTAAGGCGACTTAGCGTGCCATAGAAGAGCGATACGCGGCCCGGATAAGGGGCGGTGGGGAACCGGTCTGCGACGACCGTGTCGAGCAAGCTCAACAGCGCGACGTGATAACCGCGCTGGAACAGCTTCTTGGCGATTCCGATGGCAATCACCCCACCCTGGCAGTTGCCGCCAATCCAATACGGCCCGGTCGGATCAATCGCCTGGATCTCGTCGGCATATCGTTCGGCAAGAGCGTCGAGATTGCCGGTGCTGTATCGCATCACGAGCACCCCGGATCGCATGGCATAGACCGGTTGCTCGTCGCCGATGAGTTGGGCCAGCCGCAAGAACTCGCGCTCGCCCTGTAGGCACCAGAACAACGGCTGGCGGCTACCGGCGGCGTTGAGGCCGCGCAGCAACGGGTACGGGCTGGGCCGATCTCCCGCCCAATTTGATATGCGTTCGCGGATTTGGTGTTCGATCGTTTCCGGCAGTCTGTCGTCGGACGCATCCGTGGTGACTATACGATGGTGGCCGATCCGCCAGGTTCCGCCGCGCGGGTCGTGGTAGTCGGATCGCGTGGCTGGATTGAGCAACGCGGCTAGGCGAGCCACCGTTGTCTCCTGATGGACAATGGTCGTCGGCAGCGAGATGCCGAATTGGCCTTCGAGCTCGAACACGAGCTGCAACGCGGCGACCGAGTTGCCGCCCAGGCTGTAGAAGTCCTCGTCGCGGCCGATAGCTGTTTGGTTCAGCAGCCGCGCCATAATCGCGGCGACCTTCGCCTCCGTTTCGTCAAAGGCCTCGCTGGCCGCGGCCGGGGCGCCGACCAAAGGCGCCGTCGGTTCGGCCGCCTCCGGGCCGCCGGTCGCCAGATCCGCCAACTCCAGGCGGCGCACCTTCCCCGTTGTTGTGCGTGGGACATCGTCTTCGCGGATCGCATGGATCGACCTAGGGGCTAGACCGATGACGGCCGCAACGGAACGCCGTATGCGATCGGCCAGAGCCGGGAAGCCACTAGCGGGAACGAACGGAGCAACGACAAACAGGGCGAACGGGGATTGTTTGCCCCCTGTCGCGACCCCGTCGCCGAGCGGAACGGCATAGGCCTCGCGGACGACCGGAATCTGCTCGGCTATCGCCTCAATCTCGGCGCAAGCGTATTTCCGCGCGTTGATGCTGATGACTTCCTTAACCTGCCCGACGATCGTCAGGGTGCCGTCATCCAGACGTCCCAAATCACCTGTTCTGAGCCAGCCATCCGTGGTGAACATGCGGGCGGTTGCGGCTTCGTCGCCATAGTATCCGCTGGCGAGGGTCGCTCCGGTGACTTCGACATTCCCAATGATCCCCTCCAAAACGGGCCGGCCGCTGTCGTCGACGATCCGCACCGCGTGACCGGCGGTAGGGCGATCAAGGCGCACGAAAGCATCTTCGTCACTTGCGTCCATCAGATTCAAGGGGGTGGCCCCTCCAACGATAGGGCCACATTCGGAAAGACCGTATCCGAGGATCGCCGCGTCTTCGCGCAATCCCATTCGGCGTCCCCAGGCAAGAAAAAGACGGAGGGTGCGGGGAGAGATTGCCTCACCGCCAATACCGATCTTGCAGATAGATGTCAGCGCGTCCGATGACGAGGCGGGAGCTTGACTAAGCAGCGACATGCCAAAATTGGTCGTCGTCGTGTGGGTGACCGCGTACTTCTGACAAAGATCGAGCCAGAGCGTCGGCGAGCTGACAAAATCGGCAGTCGGCAAACATACCTTCAGGGGCATATTTGGGCTGGCGATCTTCAAGCCCCATGACGTGATCAAACGGCGTCCATGAAAGGAAGGAAGCTGTTTCGCTGGCGCCAGGAACCTGCGGCCAAAGACGGTTTACGACCGCGCGTCCGCTAAGTGCCACAAGGCTTGGGATGCCCGTCGAGCCGAACTAAGAATTAGAACTGCGGTTTGTTCCGGGTCGACCTCGACGGCTACGCCAGCCTGCCCGTCCATCAGATCGTCAATGTCGAATATGCGCGAGCCCGGCGCCCGGTCGGTCGCGGTGCCTGTTATGTCGCCCCGGTCGCGGATGAGAATTGGCGGTCCGCCGAGCACTCGATCCAATCGCGCCAACGTCGCCGGTCCAGTCTGAACGCGATAGCGGTTCCAGTCCTGGCGGGCGAAAGGCACCGCCACCAGGCCGCCCAGAAATGCGCCCACAGCTGACGGTGAAGTCCCCGGTCCGATCGAAGTGGAGGACGATCGCATCGCCGGGCCCAGCCCCCGTGCATTCAACCCGCCCAAGATCGTCCTCGCTTGCGCAAGCATTTGCGACAAGGTGACCACAGCGTGCCGTCGCCTGATCGGTGGAACACGAACCGCCCGGACGGCAGCGCCTCGACTGACCTTAAAAGCGCTGAAGCCAGTCCCGACATTGATGCGGGCCGACTGCCAGCGGGTCGCCGTGGGCGATTGCGACCTGCGCGGCGGGTTCCCGCTTCGGCGCGACGATACTCATGGACCTTCACCCGCCGATTAGATGACGAAGTGCCGCTGCAGCGCTCGAAAATCGTTGGCGTGGCGTCTCCGAGTTTGCCAAGCTCGACGCGGACATCGCTCCGGCCGCGCTCGCTCACGTGCCAGTTTGTCTGATCGTAGAAGAGGCTAGGATAGGTGGCGATCCCAAGAGCCACGGATCGGGGAAGGTGCGCCGCCGCGGTCAGCAGCGCGCGGCGCGCATGGAAGTGGATGGCGACGAGAATTGCCGACCCCGCGCCTTCGAGATGTCGCGCGGCGAACACAACGTTCTCGAGCGTGTTTGTCGCCTCTGCCTCGACCCCGAAGTGGTCTGCAGGGACCCCGCAATCAAGTGCGGCGCGCGCCATGCACTGTGCCTCGACGGCCGCGATGTTGGGATTGTACCCGCCTGTGAAGATAAGCCGCCGAACGGTTCCGTTCCGATAAAGGTCAAGTGCTCTCGCCAGAGGTCGTTGCCAGCGGCTCATCCCGAACACGATGGCAACGTCGCTCCTGTTCATTCGGTCGGCGATGAAGAGATAGTCGGTTATCGCCCTTTGGGAATTCGGGTCGTCGAGGCTGAGGTAGTTCTTGAAGAACGTATCCGTGCTCAAGGCAGGGGTTTCCCTGGCTGAACGCAGGTTGATCAGGGGCGCGGTGGTCCCACCTGATAAGGACCGTCGCCCAACCCAGGGGGCGTTGGTTTCCGAGGTCATGTGTCTGATGCGCCGCCGCCTCGGCCACACGTCGCCGGATATCACTGCACTGCAACCCCCTCCCCCCGCCCCAACCACGGTCGGAGGCATTATGTCAATGAAACAAAGTTAGAGAAGGACTTTTTGCAGTATTGGGCAAATTGGAGCTGGCGATAGTAGAGGCGGGCTCGTTTTCCGAAACAGTTTGGCGGCGGCGCGGCTAAGATGCTGGGTTCGATTACGCCGCCAGTTTCGCCATGATGGCCTGTTTGGCGAAGACGTCGTCGGGCGTCAGCTACGCCTGCAACAAGATCCGGGTCTGGATCTCCATTAAGCTCCTCTTTGCCAGCTCAGGCGGGTAGTGCCGAATGCCATCATTGGTCAGTGTCGGGAATTTCTCCGATATCTCCACCGGTTCGGCTGGCTCGATCGGCTCGCCCCAAGGCCCGACCTTCGGCCAGGTTGACGGAGAGCAGGATAGCGCCGCAACGCCGGTTCTGTTCTTCGAGCGACGAAGTCGTCTGCGCCGAAATACTCCTCCGGCCCGCCCGACTGGTGCAAATCCACAATATGTCGCGCGCATTAATTTGAGAATACAGCGGGCCCAATTCGGCACAGTATCCGCGCCCGGATGGGCATCGAGATGGCAGTTATCGACATCCTGACAAGCGTGGACATCGTGACCCGCATGTCACAACAATCTGCCGGGAGGAACGAACATGAAGCATAGTGGATTGATCGGCCGCCTTGCGGCCGCTGGCAGCACCATTGCTTTGGCATTCGCTATTGCCGGCAGCGCGGGAGCGCAGCCGGCGCCGACGCCAACGCCCGCGCCGGAACCGCAGCCCGGCGACATTGCGCTTGCCCCCGGTTTGCAGCCGGAGAGCATTGCGGCGACGCCGGACGGCGGCCTGATCATCGGCACCACGGCCGGCACCATCTTCCGTTGGATGCCCGGCCAGGATCAGGCGACCCAGTGGGTTACCGGTCTGGTTCAGACCTTCGGCGTCTTCGCCAAGGACGACACCGCCTATATGTGCGCCACCAACGCGCCGAATTCGGCGGTGGTGACCTATCAGCTGTCGTCGGCTTCGCCGGCGGTTCCGACCGGAGCGTATGACTTCCCGGGCGGCGGCACCTGCAACGACTTTGCCATCGGCGATGACGGCACGCTGTATGTCACCGACACCACCAACGGCCGCGTGCTCTATCTGGCGCCGGACCGTCGCGGCAACATGACCCTCCAGACGCTGATCCAGAGCACCGCGATCTCCGGCGTTGACGGCATCGCCATCCTCAACGGCGCGATTTATGTCAACGACGTTCGCGCCAGCACGATCTGGCGTATCGACGTCGATGCGGCCAACAAGGTGACCGCATTCACGCAGATTAATCTCGACACGCCGATCAATCGGCCGGATGGCATGCGGACCACCGAGGACGGCACCGGCCTCTATGTCGCCGAGAACGCCGGTCATCAGATCGACCTGATCACCATCGATGGCGACAACGGCCATGTCACCAAGATCGCGGACGGCTTCACCGCTTCGACCGGCATCGCCCAGATCGGCACTGACGGCTACGTCGTCGGTACCATCCGCAATGCCGATCCAACCGTCGTCACCTATGTGCACAAGATCGATTTGAACCCCTAGGAACAATTCCACCGGGGGACCTAAGCCGATTGGAGGCCGGCCCCGCAGAGCCTCTGCGGGCCGGCCGAAAACCGATCTGCGTCACGGGTGCGGAAAGCCGCCCGAATTGCCGCCCGGTTAAGGCTGCGATGCCGCGGCAGGAAGGTCGCAATCCCCCGCACCAACAGTTTCGATTAGGCACTCATTCCGGCTGGAAAAGAGCGATAGTGTTTCCGTCAGGGTCCTTGAACCACGCCGAGCGGCCAATTCCGGCGGTCGTCACAATATGGTCAATCGTCTTGAACGGGCCGGAATCGTACTCCTCAAAGACGACGCCGCGGCCGGCCAGGTCAGCGATATCCCTGCGGATGTCGGCGGACCAGAAGCGCACCTGGGTGTGGTCGGCGCTGTTGCCCTTCGGACGGCCATAGATCAGCACTGTAGTGCCGTCGCCACACTCAAATAACAGATGGTTCTTGATGGTCCGTGGGGATAGCTTGAGGCCAAGCTTGTCCACATAGAAGGCACGGGCACGGTCAAGGTCGGTCGACACGAGTACGGCTGAAATGGGGTTGATGCCGATCATTCTCCTCTCCTTTCAATTCAAACGTCGGACGACGCAGCGCAACGACCCTGGCGTTCCTGCATACGCATGTGATGCAGCCGGCGCGCGCGGCGCCAAGTCTCCGCCACGCCGCACCCGGCACCGCTAACCAGTCCAGCAGGGGGCGGCTATGGCCCGTTGGCCCCCGGCAGCTTCGCGCCATGCCCGGACCAGGTAGCAGGCCATTATGCCGACTTCTGGTTTGTGATAGCCAGCTGACGGCTGCGGGCGGGATGCGGCCATGCCTCCTCAATCACCCAGACACCGTCTACCTTCTTCTGGAGGAAGACAACAACTGTAGTGCCCCGATGGCCAGAACAACGGGGATGAGGGGATCGGAACGATATCTCCGGATTTCACGAACCACTTGCCTTCGTCCTTTCGCAGCAAGCAGTTTGAGAAGCAGAAGGCCAGGTTATCCCTAGTCGTTCAGAGTGCCGCGAAACGGGCCCGCGCCGCGCCCGCAGAGAGCAGATCTGGCCAAATTGAATTTGTGACCGCGAATTGTAGCGTCGTCTGAACAGTCACTGGCGGGACAAGAATGATCTACAACGCTGATCCAGACAAATCCGAGCAGAGGCCGTTGGCGCAATGGGAGATTGTCCGGTGCGTCTTCGAGCTCGAACTGGAGCTCTCTCTGCGCCGGGTCAGCATTCGCCGCTGACCTTCCATTCTCCATCAAGAAGCGAAGCGTTTCCCAGGATAACTTCGGACTATCACATTCGCACGTAGAGCTATAGGAAGTGCGGTTCAGCAAAAAATATTGTGCAAACTTCCCGTCTCGTGCTAATGGCAGAATTGGGGATAGAAGTCGCGTCTGTCATCATTAAACGGCAGCCGCTCAAGAACCGGGCACGAAGTCCGGCGGACGGGAACGAACCGCAGGCGACGACGCTACTGATATCTGGACGCGCGACCCGGCCGGATAAGGCCGAACTCGACGGGGAATGGGCGTGAGGAAGATGGCCAACCCATCTATTCTCTAAGGATACAACCCATCTTTTCCCTAGGGATAGTTGTCGTTTTGGCCCGAGTTTTGGCCCGCAGATGACTGCGCCGGTTTTGGCGTGGCACCGATTTACGTTTCTTCGGCTCGCCGTTCGCGTGAACGACGGCCCGCGGGTTTTGCTGGCCAAGTGCGGCCTGGGAAGAGAGGGGGGAGAGAAGGGACCGCAAGACTAAACGGACGCAACTTCGCAACTGTATTTCAGCCTGTCCATCTTTTCGGCGCGCGCCAATTCGAATGGACTTCCTAGGGAGGGAATAATGACTGGAAGGACACTGTTGAAGGCGACGGCTTCGACCGTTGCCATTGTCGCCGGCTGCGGCTTTGCCAGCTCGGCCTTCGCGGACCAATGAGGATGTCATGGCCCACATCGCCGCCGGCGATATCGTCACGCCGAACATCACCTATGACGGCCACAACTTCTCGACGTTCGATCAGATCAACCTGTCGAACGTCGCGGATCTGACCGTCGCCTGGACGCTGCAGCTCGGCGTTCTCGATCAGTATGAGGCCTCGCCTCTGGTGGTCGGTAACACCATGTACATCGTCTCGCCGGTCAATCAGTCGGAAGGCTCGGGCCAGGCGCCGAACGAGGTGATGGCGCTCGACCTCAACAACAACGGCAACATCCTGTGGGAGTTCCGTCCGGACGTTGACCGTGAGCATGGCCTCCAGGCCTGCTGCGGCGCCCAGACCCGTGGTCTGCAATACGCCGAAGGCAACATCTACTACCACACCATCGACGGTCAGGTTTTCGCTCTCGATGGGCAGACCGGCGAGGCGCTGTGGCGCTCGGTTGGCGCTGACGTCACCATCCGCGAAGAAAACGCCGGGCAACGGCATCATCATCGGTGACCTCTACATCATCGGCAATCGAGGGTGGCGAGTACGGCGTGTCCGCGGCAAGGTCTCGGCCTTCGACATCCACACCGGCCAGACCCAGTGGGTCATGTACAACATGGGTCCGGACAACGAAGTCGGCATCGGCCCGCGCTTCAACCCATACTACGCCGACGACAAGCAGGGCTCGCTGTCGACTTGGTTCGGCGATTCCTGGCGTCGTGGCGGCGGCACGGTTTGGGGCTATTTCACCTACGATCCGGACATGCAATCAGTTCTTCTATTCGACCGGCAACTGCGGTCCGGATGGAATCCGGACTATCGCCGCGAATGGGGCGTCGTAAATCTCGACGCCAATGGCGGTCTGATCGACTACCGCAACAACTGGTGCGCCTCGATGATGTCGCGCGACGCCACCACCGGTGAGCTGATCTGGGCCTACAACATCACTCCGGCGGACATGTGGGACTTCGACGAGCCGATCAACACGCAGCTGGTCGACGTCGACGTCAACGGTGACGGCTCCGTCGAACACACCGCCATGAAGGCAGCCCGCAACGGCTGGTTCTACGTCTGGGATCGCTCCGACGGAGAGCTCCTCAACGAGCCGTGGCCGTTCGTCTATATCGACTACATGACCGGCGTCGACATGGCCACCGGCCGCGCCGAATACGACATCACGCGCTGGAACTTCACCGACGCTGCCGATCGCCAAGCTACACCGACTACGAAATGCCGGGCGGCGGCGGCCCGTGATGACTACACCGGCACGGAGGTCGACATCTGCCCGGGCATCAACGCTCGCAACTGGGAGAACGACTCCTACGATCCGCAGACCGGCCTCTACTACGTCTCGACCAGACAACGCTCTGCGCCACGCAGGTCGTGATCGCGGGCGAGTACGTCGCCGGCGAGGGATACACGCTTCGCCAGAGCGCTGGGGCCAATCCGATCGGCCGCTACCGCGTTGCCGACCGGAACTCGCCTGACTTCGGCCAGCCGACCGACGTCGCCGGCAGTTGCTGGCGATCAACCCCGTCACCAGCAGAATCGCCTGGTCGGTCAGAGATTCCGGCCGTCAACAACGAAGTTCCGGTGATCACGACGGCTGGCGGCCTGCTCTTCGAGGGCAAGCGGTAACACGGCACGGTCAACGCTTACAACGCCGCGACCGGAGAACTGGCGTGGTCGTTCCCGATCGGTTCACAGGGCACGCGTCGCCGATCGCCTACATGCATGACGGCAAGCAGTACATTGCCTTCATCGCATCGCGGATCGAACACTGGCTCAGGTCAACGTCAACGACGCTGCCGACGACGCCGACCGCTATCGTCGCGCCGGGTCGACACTCTATGTCTTCGCCCTGCCGGAGGCCGTCGCAGGCGGCATGTAAACCGAACTGTCCGATCTGGATCCCGGCGTTCGCGCCGGGGTCGCCCTCCAATGAGCTGCGGAATTTCCGCCAACTGGGGGCGCTCTCGTCGGTAGCGAGGGCGCCTTTTCTTCGACCGAATTTTGCGTGAGACAGTACTTTCCGACTGAAAAATCGCGCGAGCCAACGGCACTTTTAGCGGCGTCGATCGACCGCCAGAGCGGCGAGAAAAGCCCCGGCTCGCGCCTGAAGTGGATCGAGGCTGGTGTCATCAGGAAGTAGTTGCTGCGCGGGCGAGCATGTTCCGTACCGTTGAGCCGTGCCACCGTCCGCCGCGATCGGTACCGCGGCTGTTGAGGGCATCGGCAATGCCGGCAAGCGTGGTGATGCCAGCCGCTTGAACTGAGGCGATACGGCGGGCTGGAAGTGTGGGAGGCCAAGCGGCTGAAGGCGCTTGAAGCAGCCGACTTTTGCGCCGCCCTTTGGCCGGAAATTTCTCCGCCGTTGACAGGTTCAGTGCAACTGGTCGATGCTGGTTTCAGTCAGAAGGTCCCGCCACTACCCACCGGAGTTCTGACGCGATGGCAATCTCAGTCACGCCGGTCGAAGGCGGCGCCCTTCAGGTGCTGTGGGGGGACCCGTTGATGAGACGACGCACATTCCTCGTCGCCGCCGCCGCCGTTGCCTTGGCCTTCATGAGCGGGTCAAGTGTTGCTGATGAGCTCCAGTGGGAAATCATCGGCGAACGAACTGTCGACTTCAATACGGACCATGTCGACATCCCGGTCCCTGCAATTGCCCGGCGCTACACGCACCTCGGCCTTCGGGTATCTGGCAATGGTCTGAGTGGGGTCAGGGGCTTCGCGATTAGTGAAGCAGGCTTGATGATGGACGCGGTGCTCGGAACGTTAAACAGCGCGGACCTCAACATGTTGGTCGGCAAAACCTATGATTTCGATCTCGGTGGGCGGCGAGCAATTCGCAGAGTAACCGTCCGATATCAGTCCGGCGGACAACATCAGGGTGAGACAGTTATACAATTGCTGGGACGGCGCGACTGACTATCCGAGGGCGGTCAGGGTTTTCAGCCTGGCGCCGCGCCGCTGAACCTCAGTCCAAATTGGCGGCTTTCTAGCAAAACAGGGAGGCGCGACACACGATCTGCAGACCCGTGACCGCTTGACTCAGAATAGCCCACAAGAAGCCGACTAGCGTTTTGCTGGTCGGCTTCTCTGTTTGTGAATCCCAAAAAGCCAATAAGCGGTGGAAGAGCCGGTCGGAGCCAGCACTAGTAGATCTGTTGCAGTACACTTCTTGAAGTCGAATCAAGGGGGTGGCTGTGCAACGATCTCGTACATTCGTCGTTTTGAATGACGGAGAATGGAGAGTTCAATTCGGCGGGCAACTCTTCGGTCCATATGCAACTCGGAAAATAGCTGTAAGCGCGGCTCGCACCGCCGGGCTCACGGCGGCTTCTGCTGGCGATGACGTATTCGTCCTGGTTCAGGACGAGGAAGGGAACAAACACGTCGCGTGGGCCTATGGCGGCGAGCAGGCGGCCCAAGCAGGATAGTGTGGAATCCCCCGGCCAGTGCGGGACGGCGCTAAGCACTGCTGCCTGTGTACCGTTTTGCCGATGTTGGACAGCAACTGGTGCAACCCATTCCGAGCAGCGCGCCGCTTGCGCAAAGGTGCCACTCTGCTCTGCCTTGACGGTCGATTCTCCGGCCTCAAGGCGAACGGCCCCGGGCGCCGGACCGAATTAACTTGCGCCAGCCGCCCGCCCGATTGTCGGCGATGATCTGCCTGAAGATCGCCGAAAGGGCCCTAGCGTTGACCGGCTCGCCACGGCGAATGGCGATAGTTCGCGCCGTTTTGTTACCATGGCCGCCGGTTATGATTCCTTCCGGATCCGGCACGATGCCGCCATCGTATAGGAAGACGTTCACCCAACCCTGGGCGGCCAGCAAAGCACAGACATTGCCGTGGAAGATGAAATAGGGCTGCCGCGACCGCTTGATCGTCTCGGTCAGTCCTGGATCGGCGGCGTGCGCAAGCTCGCGGACTTCATTGCAGATCGATTGCTGCCAGTCCGGAAGGGCCGCGATATAGGTGTCCACGCGTGGATCGGTGTTATTCCGCGACATCGTTCTCCCGCAGGGGAACAGGAAGGGCGACCCCACGCTTGTTTAACACTTTTGCCGCCATTCTGTTGTCGAAAGGCTTGGCTACTTTTGCCCCTCCCGAGACAAGAAATGCGTGGATGAGCGACGGAGCAATTCACATCGGTGAAAAGATTCACCTGATAGAGCGCAGGCAATTCAAGGAAGACGTGCGCCGGCATTTTGCCGGCACAGTGCGGGCAGTTGCTCTCGGAGCGATCAGGGTCGAAGGATTTACCTTCATCGTTAGCCCCGTCGGCCTGGAAGTGCGGCGACTTCTGGGGAAGCGCACTCGAATATTCGGCATCTACGATAGCGGGTACATCATAAACATTCTGCCGGATGAGGTGGACATCGAGAATCTGTCCTACGAGGCGCGGTCGGCGCGTCTCGTGATCTCCGACGGGTTAAAGTTCTCCCTTGAGGTGAATGAGCATCTATAGTGGTCGGTCCCCGACCGGGGTGATTAAGATCGCGTTCGACGCTACTATTCCGGTTCAAGGGCGCAAGCGCGCGGTGAAGCCGCCGGAGCGATATCCGTTTCGCCGGTACTCGCCGCGCCGCGAGCCGGCTCGTTAGCGGACGTCCTCCTACCGCTCAAACACGGTTTCGACAAGCACCATAAGCCTGGCCAAAATAACAGAAACGCCCTGTTTTCGGCGTGTCAAAAATGTCGTTGTGGATGTCCTGGAGAATGTTGGATCCCAGCTCCAAAGTAGGTCGAACGACCGGGCAACAGAATATTCACAACTGTATTGATAAGCCTTGCAGCATGCGACCGTTGCTTGCCGTTGTACCACTGTTTTTTCTGCTTGCCTGGGACATGGGTGCGAACAGTGGCATCGGTCTCCACTGGGCGATTTATTCAGCTCAGAACTTCTTCCGCCAGCTTGGCATTTGAAAACGCTCAGCTGGGCGGTTGACGAGCGCTACTTCCCGACTAAAAACGCGCGCGAACGGCCAGTGACGATCGAGCTCAGACTTGGGGACATGGCCCGGCCTAAGGGAGCGGCGCATGGGGCCCGCCCCTTCGGTCTGAGATCATCGAGGGGATTTGATCAGGAGGAGGAGGGCGTGCGGACGAGGACGTTCCGGACCGTCGAGACGTGCCATCGTCCGCCGCGAGCGGTTCTGATGCCGCGGCGATTGAGGGCGTCGGCAATACCGGCAAGCGGATCAGGGAAGAAGGTGGCGCGCTGTTCTGCGATCAGAGTCTGTTTCTCACTCCCTCGCCACTGTATCGTAGGCGAATGCCCGATGGCAGGCGGCGCGTCATGAGCGAGGCGCCTCACCGGTAGCTTGTGGCTGTAGCGCAATATGGGTTCGGAACGGTTCCATGGCCGCCGAACGCGGCGTAAGGTGACTATCTTTTCATGCAGCGAGGTTAAGCAGCGAGGTCAAGATGACAAAGCTCAGCAGGTGGATTCCCTGGGTGGCGGTCGCCGCCCTCCCATTTCTCGTCGGTGCAGGTTGCGTGCATACCGTGTCGGACCGCCGCTTGAAGCGCAGCATCGCTAAAGTCGACGAACTCGACGGAGGCATCGACCTCTATCGCTACCGATATCTCTGGAGCGACCAGCAATTTGTCGGCGTCATGGCGCAGGACCTCCTGCAAGTGAGGCCTGACGCCGTCATCCAAGGTCGCGATGGGTATCTTCGCGTCGATTATGCGGCCCTCGGTTTAGGGCTGCAGACCTGGGAAGATTGGTGGCGGCTGAACACATAAGTCTTGTCGCTGCCGGACTTATCTCGACTAACACGTCAGCGCGTCCCGCTGACGTGGCTTCAAGATGGGCGTTCGTGACGTTGTGCGGCTGCTTTATTGGGCGCGCGCCAATGCCTTTTACGCCGATCCGCCTGCGCAGCAGTGAAGGCTAAGCCGCCGGGGAATCCGAGAATTCAGGAGGAGTTCAGCATGAGGTTTCGGGCGTTCGTAACTCCCGACTAAAAAGGGAAGTGCTTCCTGTCGCTGCGTGGAGACGCGATATTAGGCGACGAAAGTCTGCGGTCGGGGCAGGGTGGCGTTCATATACAAACTGCATGCCACCGTTTGCCGTTTGTATGAAGCCAACTTATTGAAAGAAAAGACGATTTTCCGAGCGGCGTTCCCGCCTACGCCGCCGCCTGGGCCCGCCTGCCGGATTGGTCTTGCTCAATGCTCTGAAGCGCCAGGAGGGCGGCTTCCATGGCATGCTGGGCGCTGACGAAGGTCCGTCCATCCAACGTGGCGAGCTCTGGGCGCGCCGTGAAAAGAACAACGTTCCGGCCAAGCGAAATCAAATCACCAAGGTGAGTATCGCCGGCAACGAGGGGCAGCTGAAAGACGCTCATAAAACTCCGTGAGTGATAGCTGCTTATATGCGGAGTAACAGGCACTGGCATCGCCCCAATGCGCATAGCTGCCTTGCAGCTTTGCCGAAGGCGGATGGTCGAGTTATTTCCTCTGGATGCCTATCCGGCCGCGACAGCAAACGTTGGCCTGAAAACCGGAAAGTTACATTCCCGGCTTGTCGAGTTCCGCGGGGATGGTGCCGATGTCCACGGGAATGGCACCGGTCGTCACCGGGTCGATGTCAGCGGCGACCGTTGAGGTTTCGGTTGAGGATGGAGAGAGAAGATCAGCACTGCCCCGGCAACCAGCGCGACTATCCCAATGATGGCGCCGGCAAGGAGCGGCAGAGGCAGGCGGCGCCTAAATAGGGCGGATCGCTGTTCCATCTTTCTCAACCGATCTACGTTTGTGCGAGATTCGCCACCACTGAGGGCGACCCAGGCTAGGCTGCGCTCCGATGGTTAAGAGACGCTTAACCTTGCGTGTTGCTGGTCGCCCACGCCGGACGCGCTTAGTTATCCCTAATCGTTCACAGTGGCGCGAAATGGGTCGCGCCCTCAGATAGCAGATCTGGCAAAATGCTCTTTGTGACCGGGCGCAGTGTCCAGTTCTGTCTCAACGGTCACGGGGCGCCCGGAGAATGAGCGACAGTTCCGATCCAGACGAATCCGACCATCGAGCGCTGGCGCAATGGGAGATTGCCCGGTGCGTCTTCGAACTCGAACTGGACGATTGGAACAAGACTTTCCTGGAAAACGCCATCGCGTGCCTTTCCTGCGGCCTCTATGACCTTGCGATAACCGACACCAGAAATCGCTCGCGTCCCCCTGGAACACATCGCTCGTCCGCTTTCGCTGCCGATCGACAAGTCGCAGCCCTCGAGCGCCCACAGCTTGCGGCATTTCTCGAACAGCTTGTTGAACATCCAAACCTGCCTTGGCGCGTGTTCTGAAAGATGTTTCCCCTGGCTGGCACTTTTCGATTTCGCGGAGATCGGCAGGACCCCCTCCATGATATTTCGGCCGCCCGCGAACGTCGCTTGGTGAGGAGAGCTCAACGGGTGTCACTCACCACCACTGGCTTCCGACTCGACCAGGCCGAGCGCGTCGATGCCCCCCCCGAGGGATTCCGCTGCTTGCGCCGAGGCGATAGGTTTCTGCCCCCCATCGACGCGTTGGTTGAGTTCTTCGTCGCTCCACGCTGACAACGGCCACTCGTCCCGCAATTCATGGACCGAGGTTTCCTTCCATCCGGCTCTTGTCTTCAGCCAGAAGATCGCGGCGGTTACCGCCTCGCGGCCGTCGCCCGTCGCCTTGCGATAGAGGTTCTCGGCCGCACGGACGTTTGCCTTGCTTTTTGAGGCGCCGCCGCGGGGCTGGCGGCCAATTGTTAATGTTGCCGTCGGTTTCGGATTGGGTTTCGCCGGCGTCCTATCATCTTCTGTTTTTCGACGCGAGGGGATTAGCTGTCGGTACTTACCATCCATCGAAACACAAGAAACTCGCAGCCGCTAAAGGCACTATTTCGCCCTTGGCCTTCGAGCGCGTCTCGATGAAACCACCATGTGGCCAACTGCGGGAAGCGGCGCCAGCGTGCCCTGAGAAGGAGTGTGTCGTTGTTGACCTCGGCGAGGGCCCCGCTGATCCAGACCATGGCGACCAGGGCGGAATGTCCGTCGTGATAGGGAGAAGGCGTTCGCGCACTCCCGTCAGGTGCAGGCGCCCGCGAAGTACGGGCCGGAGCAGGAATGCCCGCTATTCAGTCGCTGAGGCGCCGACGCCGAACACGCCAGCACGTCGGTGCTCCCTCAGCCAAAACAGTCCGCCCACCGACTTGATTGGTTGACCGACGGACACCAGTTAGAATGGTCCTGGCCGGCCGACCATGCACGTCAGACGAATACACTACCGACAGGACCACCTGCGCGAAGCACAATGGCAAAGCTGCGCGCCCATCTCCGGCCCGCCGGATTGCGAATGCTGGCAATGAAGCTGAAGAAGTGTCAGCGAAGAATGTCGTGGCGTTCGTTGCCCAAATAGGCGGCGATCCAAGCGACGACGACGGCCTTAGGCTCAAGAAATCACTTCTTGTCTTCGGCAGCATTTCATTCTCGTTAGCAGGTCTTTGTTGGGGTGTGATGTATTTCGCGCTCGGAGCGCGGCTCGCCTCAATCATTCCAATTTCATATAGTTTGGTTTCTTTGCTCAGCCTCGTCAATTTTGGGTTGACGTGGAATATTTTGCTTTTTTGGCTTCAGCCAATTGACGCTGATCCTCCTTCTCCCCTGTCTGCTCATGTTGGTTTTGGGCGGATTTTTCTATGGCAGTGCCGTAATCCTTTGGGCGCTAATCTGCCAGATGGCGGCAATGCTTTTTGACGAGCCTCGCAACGCTCCCCGTTGGTTCGCTGGATTATTAACCCTGCATACTGCTTCTTGTGCAAGTGTGCAGTCACGGTTGAGTATCGATCCACCCATATCGTCAGAATTTATTACGTTCTTCTTCGCTATCAACTTGATTGGAGTTGGCTCGTTGATCTTCTTTTTGGTCCTCTATTTCGTTGGTCAAAAGAACTTTTTCGCAGAGCAGTCCGAGGGGCTTCTCCTGAACATTCTCCCCAAGGAGATCGCGCGAAATTCAAGCAAGCGGCCGTCGCCCGATTGCCGACCAATTTGAGGGAGTAAGCGTGCTTTTTGCGGATCTAGTGAACTTCACTCCGATGTCGGCGACCATGTCGCCTGCCGACTTGGTCGGCCGACTCGACGACGTTTTTCGTATTTCGACGAACTTGACTGAAAGATGAACTGGAGAAAATCAAAACGATTGGCGATTGCTACATGGCGGCCTCCGGCTTACCGCGGCCTCGGATCGACCACGCGCAGGTGCTGACCCAAATGGCGCTGGAGATGATCGAATATGTGAGAGTCCGCGAGTTCCGCGGACAAAAGTTGGCGTTTCGCGTGGGTATCGTATTCCGGGTTGGTGGTTGCGCGGAGTCATTCTGCCGGGAAGAAGTTTATTGATGACCTTTGGGGTTACGGTTGTGAACACAGCCAGTCGGATGGATCCTGATGGGCGAAGTGGATGCGTCACAGGTCGCGCGCGC